>CAWCUL010000006.1:0-256128 GCA_963798725.1 uncultured Actinomycetes bacterium | reverse complement strand
GCGCTACCACCTTGAAAGGGTGGCGACCTGGGCCGCTAGTCGATGGGGGCGGCCGAGCGAGGATACCCGCGCCCGGAGCTACCATCGGTGCCGCCCGGGCGGTTAGCTCAGCTGGTAGAGCGCCTGCCTTACACGCAGGTGGCCGCAGGTTCGAGTCCTGCACCGCCCATCTCGCGGCCCGATCACGCTGCGCGCGTCAGCCCAGGGCAACGCCCGCAGCGAGGAAGCGCCTCAGGCCGACTTGCGTCGGCCCCACGCGAAATACGCGATCGGCACCGCGCCAAGCGAGTTGATCAAGGACACAGCCGCAGCCCACCCTGCCTTCGAGCCGCGAACCTCGTTCGAGGGTCGTCGCGCAAGATCGATCAAGGCGGCGATCTTGAGCAAACCCTCGATCGCGCCGGAGACGACGATCAACCGACGAGTGCGAGGCTCGAGGTCGTTCCATCTCGTCCTGGCTCTCACAAAGGAATCGTAGGCGACGTCGACGGTGCGCAGGGGACGCAACCTCGCTCGCGTTCCCGCCTTTCGCGGCGGTCACTAGCGAGCGCGACGGCGGAACGAGAACCAGCCCAACAGCCCGCCGAGCAGGAGCCCGACCTCTGGTGCGAGCGGGATGTCTGTCGTCACGCTGACGAGAATCCCGGCGGCGAGGCCGATGGCTGCGCCCACCGCCGCCAACCACGTCCACGTTCGATCCCTCTCGGCCATCGCAGGAAGGATGCATCCCGCGGGCGACGGACGCACCGCCACCCGACGTTCCTGCCGGCCGGCGGGGCATCGGCAGCTCGGGCAGCGAGTGCGCCGGGAAGCGCCTAGGGAGCCTCCTGGCTTCCGCCGAGCCAGCGGTCTGGCCGATTCGGGGGCATGAGACTGACGAGAATCAGGATCACCACCGTCGAGCCGAAGTACGTGTAGAGCGACGCGGTGCCCGCGAACTGCTTGGTCGCCGTCTGGCCGAAGGCGAGACAGGCGAAGGTCAGCATCGCGACCGCGAGCCCGAGCTGGAGGAAGAGCTTGTCGCGATGCGGCAGGAACTCGAGGAACAGCAGGCTGGCAACGAGGAGCACGAAGACGCCGAACTCGAGGATCCCGAGGATGATCCACGCGGCATGGGTGCCCGGGACCGTGTCGATGAACGTCCCCTTGAACTGGTCCTTGACTCCCTGGGGCGGGTGCCCGTTGTCGTCGAAGAGCTTCTCCTTGCCCGAGTAGAACATCAGCCCGCCGACCATGAGGTAGACGCCGAGAAGCGTCGCCCAGTACGCAGCGCCATCGAACAGCGTTCCGCGCCCCACGATTGCGAACGGCCTGTCGGAACCTCGCGTAGACATGAGCGCTCCTTCGTCGGGAAGTGGTCGTGCACGAGCGGTGTGCGACCGGAGTATTGCGCGCTTTCTTCGGCACAGACAAGCGTGAACGGGGCTGTGTCACCGTGGGTGCACGAGCGCGGCCGCCGCGGCTGACCGCCCGGCCCCGCGCGGAGCGCGCACGCTCTAGGAGGCGGTTCGCCTCGCGGCTTCGCGCGCCTGCCGTTCGTAGGCGCTACGTCGATAGCCGGTGCGGAGATAGCTGAGCGGCATCCGGAAGGGCCGATGCTGCATCTGCCACACGTGGCAGAGCTCGTGGGTGACGAGGTCGTCGGAGAGGTCCGCGCGGCGCAGGAAGATCACGAAGTGGGTTGCGAACCCGTCGAACTGCCGCCACGGCCGCAGGCGGAAGAGCCACGGTGTGACGACGATGCGGACCCCGGTCAGGCGCACGGGATGCGGCCACCAGTCGAGGCGGTCGAGACGCGCCTTTGCGCGCATGAGCCGCGGATCGGCAGCGGGCGAAACCGCGGCCGTCCTCAGGCGTCCGCTCCGCCGAAGGCGCGGATCCCCGCGACCGGGATCCGCCCCTGCGGATTCCGGTCTTGCGGACACCATCTACTCAGGCGATGGGGTCGAGCACGAGCACGGCGGAGAGATCCTGCGCCTGGGTGTACTGGTACTGGTAGAGCCGCGAGCGGGTGATCCGGTTGAGCGTCTGCAGCTCCCCGCCCTTGATCGTCCCGATCGACGGAGTGATGGGAGAGAGCGTCTGCGACAGCGGCTTCGAAAGCTCGCCACCGACGTCGCCCTTCTCCAGGAACACCGTCGAGCCGGGCGTCTGTCCGCCGCTCGGGGGCGGCAGGAAGACCGTGACCGCGCTGACGTCGTCGACGTACTTGAACGTGTACAGCGCGAGCTCGAGCGCCTGCCGCCGAAGGAGCGTGCCACGAGCCTCGGTCGGAGAGCCATCCAGGATCGAGCAGCCGTCACCGAGCCCGCAGAGCACGAACTGCATGCTCTTGGACGCGTCGACCAGCTGAATGTCGTCATCCTCCGCCTGACCCGTCGACGTATCGGGCCGCACGGCGATCGCGCTGATCGGAATCGGGCTGGTCGTGTCGCCACCCGCGGTCACGGTCGGCGGGCCTCCGAGCGCAACCACGAGCTGGTCGCCCTGGAACCGGTACTCCTTCGCCACGTGGTCGGCGATCTGCTTGACGCGGGCGCTCGAGCTCCCGGTCGGCTCCCACGACGACCAGGCAGGATTGGGAACCGCGTCCGGCCGGGTCAGGAGCACGACCAGAGCGCCGATCCCGACGCCCGCGGCAACCGCGAGCAGCACGTTGAAGATCACGAACCGTCTGCGGTACGTGCCGCGGCGCGGAGACTTGGGCTCGACAATGGGCCGCGCAACCTCGGCTTCGACGAGCGGTTGTTGCTCGGCGTGGCCGCTCACGTCGCGTTCGCCTCGGGAAGGCGGGGCTTCTGCCGTCCCCCGGCGATCGCAAAGAACGGGGAGGGCCAGACGGCCTCGTCCCCAAAGTCGATGTCGGGGACCCGGAGGCCGACCGAGTCGAGCAGGTCGATGAGGTCGTCGCCGAAGATCTCCTGACGCGCAACCAGAGTTTCCGCGATCTTGTCGACCGCCTCCTGGTTCTGCGTCACGAGGTTGTGAGCCACCACGTACGACTGGCCGAGGATCTGAGCGGCGAGGGCTCTCTTTGCCGGGTCACCGAGGGCGCCGGCGATCGGGTCCTCCGTGAACGGCCCACCGCCCGTCCGGTTCATGATCTGAAGGCCGATGCTCTCGAACCGGTCGAGGATGCGCTTACGCGCCTCCTCCTCCGTCTCGCCCTCGACCGGATGTGCCTCGAACGGCTGGGGGCCCATCGCGGCCGCACTGACCATCGAAGCCGCCTGGGCCGTGGCGGAGAGGACGTCGCCGCCCACGCCGACCGAGTTCTCTCCGTAGAACACGCGCTCCGCGGCCATCGCGCCGAGCGACCACACGAGGCGCGCGAACATCTCGGTCTGGAACCGCCCGAACCGCTCCTCCTTCTCGAGCGCCTGATGGTGGCCGAGCGAGCCGCCGCGCATCCGGATCGAGAGTCGCGTGGACTCCGAGCCCTCCATGTACGCATGCCCGGCGATCGCGTGACCCGCCTCGTGGATCGCCACCGCGCGTGACTCCTTGGGAACGTACTCGACCCCGACGGCCGTGCCCGTCTCGAGCGTCGTCATAGCCTCGACGAGGTCGTCCCAGACGAAAGCGGCCCGCCCGTCGTGGTGGGCGATCGTGAGCGCCATCGACGTGACCTGCTCGATCATCGCCGGCGAATACCCGTTCGTGACCCGCGCGATCTCCTCCCGGCGACGATCGGTGTCGAGCTCGGGCGAATGGCTCACTCGGCCGATGTAGAGGTCGAGAATGTCGAGCCTGTCGTGCTTGGTCGGCGTCCGGAACCAGACGTGGCGCCCCATCCTGCCCGGGCGGATCAGCGCAGGGTCGAGCCGCTCGATCGGCACGTTGGTCGCGCCGATGAAGTAGATCTGGTCGCGGCGCGGGCGGGCGGCCGGGAGCCGGAGCGAGAACCGTCCGACACGCCGCGGAACGATGTAGCTGGCGTCGAGGAACGCGTTCATCTTGCTCGTCGAGAAGCGCTTGAAGAACGGCGGGTTGTCGATTCCGTCCATGACCACGAGGAGCTGGTTCAGGGCGAGCCCGCCTCCCCCGCCCATCCCGCCGGGGAACATGAAGTTGGCGACGCCCTCGAGCCGCGCCTGCCAGCCGGCCTGCCGCGAATACGTCGGCGTCCGCTCGGCGAAGAGCCGCTCGCGCCACACGCGTGTCTCGAGCACCAGGTCACCGGTAGGTGTGAGCGCGCCGTTGGGGCCGAAGAAGAGGTAGTCGGAGGGATCGGGCGGCGAGTAGCCACCCGCCGCTCCGCCGGCGGCACCGCCCTGGCCGAGGGCCTGCCGGCGCATCCCGACCGCGTCGATCTCGTCGATGAAGACGATGCACTGCCCACCCCACTTCCGGGCGAGCTTCTTCGCGCGTCGCGCGAGGATCCGGACGATGATCGCGTCGATCCCGATGAACGTCGCGGCAAAGCCGGAGCCGGGGATCGAGATGAACGGCGAGTTGAATCCCGTCGCGATCGCCTTCGCGAGCATGGTCTTGCCGGTCCCGGGCGCGCCGAGGAAGAGCAGTCCGCGCTCCCGTTTCCCGCCCGCCTTCTCGAATGTCTCGCCCGACTGCCAGATGTTGACGACTCTGCGGACGTCCTCCTTCGCTTCGATCTGGCCGCGCACGTCCTCGAGCTTCACGCCCCACTCCGCGTCGCCCGGCTCGAACGACTGGATCTGGGAGAGGTTCATGAGAAGCAGCGGGCCGAAGAGGATCACGAAGTTGAAGACGAGGAAGAGAGGCAGCATCACCATCAGCGGCAGGATCTGGATCAGGAGATCCGAGCTCAGGAACCGCGAGGCAAGCCACCAGAGCACCACGCCGACGATTCCGACCTTGAGCCAGAAGCGCCAGAACCACGCCCGCCGACGGCCGACCACGTCCTCTTCACGAAGGGTCTGGCTCTCGAGGCCGAACAGGCTCGGCCATGGAATGAAGCGGTGGAAGACGAGGTCGACGATGCCGCGGGTGGCGATCACGATTCCCACGGTGGCGAGAAGAGCCGTCCACCAGGACCAGCCACTTCGCTGGGTCAGCCAGACGTAGATGGCGGGCGCGGTGATGACTGCCACGACCGTCGCGGCACGCGTCAGGCGACGCCAGCTCAGTGCGAGATCCTGAGCGCCCTCCGGCTGCAGCGTGGAAGCGTGCGGTGCATCGACCGTCGCCATCGCACCTAGTGTACGCAGCCGACTCGGCGCGCAGTTGTTGGCCAAACGTTAAGACCCCTGGGTTTCGAGGGCGTTCCCCGGCGCTGGTAGCGTCGAGCGCATGACACAGGCCACACTTCACACGAGCGAGGGCCCGATCGAGCTCGAGCTCTATCCCGACGATGCCCCCAAGACCGTCGAGAACTTCACGAAGCTCGCGGCGGACGGCTTCTACGACGGGATCGCGTTCCACCGCGTGATCCCCGACTTCATGGTCCAGGGCGGCTGCCCCGTCGGTGACGGGACGGGCGGACCCGGATACACATTCGAGGACGAGGCCAACGAGCACCACGTCGACCGCGGCGCGCTCGCGATGGCGAACTCGGGCCCGAACACGAACGGCTCGCAGTTCTTCATCGTCACCGCCGAGGCGTGCCCCTGGCTCGACGGCAAGCACACGGTGTTCGGACGCGTGTCCTCCGGTCAGGAGGTCGTCGACCGGATCTCGCTCGTCGAGCGCGACGGTCGAGACCGCCCGACCGAGCCCATCACCATCGAGCGGATAGAGGTGACGTAGCCGCCCCCGGTTCGGCACAGCGTCGCAGTAGATGGTTGCCATGGACCTTGCAGGCAAGACGGCGGTCGTCACGGGCGCGTCGTCCGGTATCGGCGCGTCGACGGTGCGCAAGCTCCGCGAGGCAGGGGTCCGCGTCGCCGGCGGGGCACGGCGTGTCGAGCGGGTCGACGCCGACGTCGCGCTCCCGCTCGACGTGACCGACGAGGCGTCGAGCGAGGCGTTCGTCGCGGCAGCGGCGGCCGAGCTCGGGGGAGTCGACATCCTCTTCAACAACGCGGGGCTCGCCCTCGGCCGGGTGCCGTTCGAGGCGTCGAGCGAAGAGGTCGAGGCGACCGTGCTCCACACGAACGTCGACGGCGTGCTCCGGATCACACGGCTCTGCCTGCCGCACGTGCGAGACGGCGGGCACATCGTGTTCATGGGCTCGATCGCGGGGCGTCAGGCGTATCCGAACGGTGCCTCGTACATCGCCTCGAAGTTCGCCGTCCGCGGCTTTTCGTACGCCCTGCGCGAGGATCTGCTCGGCCGGCCGATCCGCATCACGACGGTCGACGCCGGGCTCGTCGAGACGGAGTTCTCACTCGTTCGCTTCGGCGGCGATCGCGACCAGGCGGACGCGGTGTACGACGGCCTCGACCCCGTCACCCCCGACGAGGTCGCGGACTGCGTCCTGTTCGCGTTGACCCGACCTCTCCACGTGAACCTCGACGAGATCGTGATCAAGGCGCTCGCCCAGTCGAGTGGCGCCCGGGTCGTCCGCCGCGACGCGTCGACCTGACGCTGCACCGGGCATGCGGCTTCGCTCGGCGTACGACCGGGAGATCTTCCGGCTCGCGCTTCCTGCGCTCGGCGCTCTCGCCGCGGAGCCGCTCTACGTGCTCGTGGACACCGCGATCGTCGGTCACCTCGGCCGAGCCCAGCTGGCGGCGCTCGGGGCGGCCGCGACCGTGCTCGGCGCGCTCGCCATGTTCAACTTCCTTCAGTACGCGACGACCGCGCAGGTCGCGCGGGCGACCGGCGCGCACGAGGACGACGTCGCACGACGGCTCGGCGCGCAGGCGTTCTGGCTCTCGCTCGCGATCGGGGTCGTGCTCGCGCTGAGCCTCGCGGCGCTTGCCGGGCCGGTCGTCTCTCTGGTCGGCGTCGAGGGACCGACCGCCGACTACGGGGAGACATACCTGCGCATCGTCGCCATCGGCGTCCCGTCGTTCTTCCTCGCACTTTCCGGGCAGGGCTTCCTGCGGGGGCGAGCAGAGCTCGCGGCCCCGCTCGTCGTGATCGTGCTCGCCAATGTGCTGAACCTCGTGCTCGAGCTCGTGTTCGTGTACGGGCTCGGATGGGGCATCGAGGGATCGGCGTGGGGCACGGCGGTTGCGCAGTCGTGCATGGGCATCGCGTTCGTGTGGCTGATCGTCTCGCGGGCGGGCCGCGCGAACATGGCCCCGGTCGCCGCGCTCGCGCGCCGGCTCCTGGACGTCGGGAAGTTCATCTTCGTGCGAACGGCGGCGCTCATCAGCGCGTTCCTGCTCGCGGGCGCCGTCGTCGCGCGCTTCGGCGACGCGGAGCTCGGCGCCTACCAGATCTCGTTCCAGCTGTTCCTCGCGCTGGCGCTTGCGCTCGACGCGATCGCGATCGCCGGGCAGATCATCGTCGGGCGAGAGCTCGGCGCCGGTCGTCCGACGCGCGCGTACGACGCGAGCCTCCGCATGATCGCGCTCTCGGTGGTTGCGGGGGCGCTGTTCGCCATCGGCCTGCTGCTGCTCGAGAACCTCTTGCCGCGGCTCTTCACGTCGGATCCCCGGGTGCTCGCCGAGTGTGCGGCGCTCTGGCCGGTCTTCGCGCTGCTACAGCCGGTCAGCGGCGCGGTGTTCGCCCTCGACGGAATCCTGATCGGGGCGAGCGACGGGCCCTACATCGCCGGCTCGATGGTGGTCGCGTTTGCCGCGTGCACGGTGATGCTCGCCGTCGCGAGCGCGAACGACTGGGGCGTCCGCGGCGTCTGGATCGCGCTCGCCGTGCTGATCGTCGTGCGGGCCGCGACGATGGGCGTGCGCTTCACTCGCCGCCGCTGGCTCGTCACCGGTTGGGCATGAAACGGAATGAGTGCGGGACTCAAGTCGCGCACTCATGCTCTCCCGGTGCGGGACTTAGGTCGCGCACTCATGCTCTCCCCGGTGCCGGACTGAAGCCGCGCACGCATGCTCCCCCGATGCGGGGCTGAGGTCGCGCACGCATACTCTCTCCTGCTGTGAGCGAGGGCGCGAACGTTCTCGGGGGACCGCTGGAGCCGTGCGGCTTCGACCCGGTGACGGGCTTCTGGCGCGACGGCAGCTGCCGCACGGGGGGTGACGACATGGGCGTCCACGCGGTGTGCGCCGTGATGACGGACCCGTTCCTCGCGTACAGCGCGTCGGTGGGGAACGACCTCTCGACGCCGCGACCCGAGCTCGGCTTCGCGGGCCTCGTCGCCGGCGACCGGTGGTGTCTCTGCGCCGACCGTTGGCAGCAGGCATTCGAGGCGGGCGTGGCCCCACCGGTCGTGCTGGAGTCGACGCATGCGCTCGCGCTGGAGTTTTCCTCGCTCGACGATCTCCGCGCCCACGCCGCGATCGACTGAGACGGGCGAGTCGGCGACGAGCTGCCAGTCGCCGAGCGCGGTCGCCGTCGCACGAACGAGCCGTGTCGGGAGGCCCGGCGCAGGGGCCGAAGTGTCGAAGGAGCATCAGGCGGGTATACGGCCCGGGTGACGCCCTCGACTCGGTCTGTTCGGCGTCGGCTGTCTACTACGTCTCGGACGGGGTGATTACATGCGTTCTCGCACTGCGGCTCTCTCCGGTATCGCGTTCGTCGTTCTCTACGTTGCCGCCTGGTTTCTCTCGCAGACTCCCGACGACGGCGACTCCTCTGCTCAGATCGCTGCCTACTACGCGGACCGCGGGCATCGCATCTGGATGATCGTCTCCGCGTACGTGTTCGTGGTCGCGGGTCTGCTCTTCCTGCACTTCATCACCGGTGTCCGTGCGCGGTTGCTCTCCGACGCGCGTGGTGCGGCGGATGGCTTGGCCACACTGATGGTCGCGGCCGGAGCCGTGTTCGTCGGCCTCGTCATCGCCGGAGCGATGACCGTCGCCGCGGTGCCGGCATCGATCTCGTTCGAGTCTTCCGGGAGCGCCGGTGCCCCGCAAAGCGGCGACGTCGTCAGCATCGTTCAGAGTGCCGGCTACGGAATGATCCTCGTCGGCGGGATGTTGTCCGCGGCGGTGACGATCTTCGCGGCGTCGCTCCTCACCCTCGGCACCGAGGCACTGCCTCGCTGGACTGCCTGGCTCGGCATGGTTGCTGCCGTCCTCCTGCTGTTCGCCGTCGTGTGGTTCCCCCAGCTCGCGCTCCTGATCTGGGTGCTTGCGATCAGCATCGTTCTCATTCGCGCACGCTCTCCTGAACCAACCGTGATCCCGACTCGGCCGACGACCATTGCTGCGGGCGCCGATTGACCGACGCGCTCCGCACGTACGCGGTCGACCCCTGACGTGTCGTCCGGCTCAGGCGACGGATTCGACGCGCTTGCGCCAGTAGCGCTCGAGCCCCAGATAGCAGTGCCAGTAGGGCGCCGCGCGCTCGTATGCGTCGGCCGCGTCGGGCTCGGCGGCGAGCACGTCGGCCCTGGCGGCGGCGACGAATGTTGCCTCGTCCATGCCGTGAGCGACGCGCTCGCCCCAGGCATGCATCGTGGCGCGGAGCGCCGTCATGTGTCGCTCGACGTCGTCGAACATGCCGAAGTGGATCAACGCGAGTCGTCTCGGCTCCCGTCTCTCCATTTCGTCGAGCGTCCGTTCCCAGGCGTCCAGATCGATCTCCGGCGGCGGAGTCGGCGCGAAGACGAAGCGGCCGGGGTCGATGCGGACGCCTGCGGCGTCGCCCGCGTACAGGGTCCCGTCCTCGTGGAGGTACGAGACGTGATGCCAGGCGTGGCCAGGCGTCGGGAAGCACTCGAGCCCGGCGGCGCGGTCTCCGACCACCCTGACGTTTCCGGCAGGGACCGGGGCGAGCTCGCCCCATAGCTCGTCGAACGCATCCCCGTACAGGCGCCTGGCGCTCGCCTCGAGGCGCGCCGGATCGACGAGGTGCGGATAGCCGACCTCCGAGACGTGGACGATCAGCCCCGGATGCTCGCGCACGAGCATGCCCGCGGCACCTGCATGGTCGAGATGGATGTGCGAGAGCAGCAGGTGGCGCAGGTCGCGCGGCTCGACCCCCCGTGCGTCGAGCGCGTCACGCAGCGTCGGAAGGCAGCTCGTCGGGCCGCAGTCGAACAACGCGAGCCCGTCGACCGTCTCGACCAGGTACGCGCCGATCCTCCGCCGCTCGCCGCAATGCAAGAGGTCCAGAGGCTCGTCGATCACGCCGCGGACGCTATCGGGTTACCCGTACCCCCACCGCCGCGCTGACGCCCTACCCTCGAGCGAGGGCTTGAAGCGATGACTTTGTCGCGGCCATCCGGTCATCAGGTGCGACGACGTCATCCGACGAATGGAGGAATCCCATGCCCACACCGACGCTCATCGTCGGCGCTCCGTGCTGGATCGACCTGTACAGCTCGGACACGGCCAAGGCAAGCGACTTCTACGGCGCCCTGCTCGGCTGGAAGGCGGAGCCGGCAGACGAGCGCTTCGGCGGCTACTTCACGTTCACGAAGGACGGGAGGCACGTCGCCGGCTGCATGGCGAACGACGGATCCACGGGCCAGCCCGACGGGTGGGGCGTGCACCTCATGACGGACGACATCCAGGCGACCGCCGATGCTGCGGAACGTCACGGCGGCGCCGTCGAGATGCCCCCCATGGAGGTTGCCGAGAACGGAAGCTTCGCGATGATCAAGGATCCGGGGGGCGCGATCATCGGTGCCTGGCAGCCGAACGCCGTCAAGGGGTTCGAGGTGACCGGCGAGGCCGGCACTCCCGCATGGTTCGAGCTGCACTCGGGTGCGTACGACGACGCGGTCTCGTTCTATCGCGACGTGTTCGGGTGGGACACGCACGTGATGAGCGACAGCGACGAGTTCCGCTATACGACGCTCGGCGAGGGCGACAACGCGCTCGCGGGGATCATGGACGACAAGGCGGAGCCGTCCGGCTGGAACGTCTACTTCGAGGTCGCTGACGTCGACGCGGCGCTCGAGCAGGTCACGCGAGGAGGCGGCTCGATCCTGGCCGCCGCCGAGGACACGCCGTACGGTCGCCTGGCGCGCGCCGCCGACCCGACCGGGACGGCATTTCGGCTCGTAACGAGCCCCTGAACCGATCCGACCGCTCCGGGCGCGCCTCGTCGGGCGCCCGGAGCCGAAGCTCAGGTCCGCGCGGGCGTCGCCGCGAGGGCGCGGTCGAGGTCGGCGAGAAGGTCGTCTGGCGACTCGATCCCGACCGAGAGGCGCACGAGGTTGCCGGGCGCGGCGAACGGCCCGCTCGCGGTCGACGCGTGCGTCATGCGCGCGGGATGCTCGACGAGGCTCTCTACGCCGCCGAGGCTCTCCGCCAACGTCCAGACCTCCGTGCGCGAGACGAGCGCGACCGCTTCGGCCTCGGTCTCGGCGAGGAAGGAGACCATGCCGCCGAAGTCCCGCATCTGCCGCTTCGCAATCTCGTGCCCGGGGTGCTCCGGGAGCCCCGGCCAGAGCACCTGGGCCACCCGGGGGTGAGCGGCGAGGAACTCGGCGACCGCGCGCGCGTTCGCACAGTGACGTTCCATCCGCACCGCGAGCGTCTTCAGCCCCCGCAGCACGAGCCACGAGTCGAACGGGCCCGGAACGGCACCGAGCGACTTCTGGAGAAAGCGGAGGCGCTCGGCGATCGTCGGGTCGTTCGTCCCGGCGAAGCCGCCGATGACGTCCGAATGTCCACCGAGGTACTTCGTGGTCGAGTGGACGACGATGTCCGCGCCCAGATCGAGCGGGTTCTGCAGATACGGCGTCGCGAACGTGTTGTCGACGACGAGGAGGGCTCCGGCGGCCTTCGTGGCCGCCGCGACCGCCTCGATGTCGACGAGGTTCAGCAAGGGATTCGTGGGCGTCTCGACCCAGACGAGCCGGGCGTCCGCCACGTGCGCCCCCGCCTCCGAGGAGAGCTCGGCCGGGGTCACGTACGTGAACCGGTAGCCCTTCGGCTCGTACACCTGCGAGAACATCCGATATGTGCCGCCGTACACGTCGTTGACGCAGACGACGTGGTCGCCCGGGTCGAGGAGGTGCACGATCGAAGAGGTCGCCCCGACGCCGGAGGAGAACGCGTGCCCGTGCGCGGCGTTCTCGAGCGACGCGAGGCACTCCTCGAGAGCCGTTCGCGTCGGGTTTGCGCCGCGCGCGTAGTCGTAGCCCTTGTGCACGCCGACGGCCTCCTGCGCGAACGTCGAGGTCTGGTAGATCGGCGTGATCACCGCCCCGGTCGCGGGATCGGGCTCCTGTCCCACGTGGATCGCACGCGTGGCGAAGTCCATGCGGGCATGGTAGTCGGGGGACGGCCCGCCGGGCCGTCCTCCGACTACCTCACCCCGCATGGACGGGACGTGGCTTCAGCCGCGTCCCCAAGACCGTACGGGCTAAGGGACGCGGGCAGCCACGCCCACGTCCCTTAGGACGCGGGCACCCACGCCCCACCTGGCGTCCACAGCGCAAACACCCACCACCAGCGGAAAGCCCACCCCGGGGACGTGGCTTCAGCCGCGTCCCAAGAACCGCGCGGCCTAAGGAACGCGGGGACAGCCCACGTCCCACACCCGCGCGCTGCACGACCCGCGCCGCCGCGCGCGACCGTCACCGCCGGACGCGCTCGAGCCCGGCCACGCGCCGCAACCGGTCGAGCGCGCGGTCGAAGGCGTCGTCCAGCGCACGGGAGGCGCGGACCCCGTCCTCGAGATGGAACGCCTTGACGACGAGCTCGCCGGCGGCCCGGTCCGACTTCAGGTCGGCGCGCCCGACGATCCGGTCACGCCAGAGGAGGGGAAGCACGTAGTAGCCGTACTGCCGCTCGGGGGCCGGCTTGTACACCTCGATCAGGTGGTCGAATCCGAAGATACGCCGCGCGAACGGCCGGTCCCACAGGAGGTTGTCGAACGGCGAGAGAAGCACCGAGGCGGTCGGGGCCGGCCGGTCGAGCGTCGTTCCCGCGGCGACGAGGACGCTCGGACCGCCGTCGTCCACGTCGTGCCGCTCGAGAGCGCCCTCCGATAGGAGTGATGCGACCGCCGGGCCGATACGAGCGGCGCCGCCCTTGAGGCGCCAGTGCTCGACGATACCGCGCTCGGTGAGGGCGCCTCGCGCCCGCACGGCGCGGAGCGCGAGCTCGCGGAGCCGCTCCTGCTCCCCCGGGGTCGGAGCCTCGAGCACCGCGCGGGGAAGCACCCGTTCCGGAAGGTCGTAGAGCCGCTGGAAGCCCTGCCGCCCGGCGACGACCAGCTGCCCGTGGTTCCAGAGGAGCTCGAGCATCCGCTTTGCGGGCTTCCAGCCCCACATCTCACCCTGCGTGGCCGCACCGTCGAAATGGCGAGAGCCGAGGGGCCCGCGGGCCCGTATCTCGTCGAGGACATCCTCGCGCAGATGCGGGTGGGTGCGATCGACCTCGCCGTACCACCGACGCCCGCCTTCCTCCATGGCCGGGCGCAGCAAGGGCCAGTCCTCGACGGGAAGGAGGCAGGCCTCGTGTGCCCAGTACTCGATCAGCCGTCCCCGTCCGAGTAGCCGGGTGACGGCCTCGGCGGGGTAAGCGCCGACGCGGCAGCCGAGCGCGATGCGGTGGCTGCGCTCCACGGTCGAGATCGAGTCGAGCTGCACGCAGGACAGGCGGCGTACGCTGGTCTCCACCTCCATCGTCGTTCCGCGGCGGGGCCGCGGGGCGTACCCCTGAGCGTCGATCGCAAGCCGACGGACGGACACCAATGCCGCTCCTGGCCCGGTCATCGCCCGTTTCTACCCGACAACGGCCGATCCGGGTGTCAACCTTCCCCCGTGCGACGGTTCGTGCTGACCTGCGGCATCCTTCTCGGGCTCGCATATCTCTTCGGCGTGCCGATGTTCCTCCAGCGTGACGACGACCCGCTGCCGTCGTCGGCCGACGCAGCGGTCGCGCTCGCCGGCTCGGAGAACACGGTCCCAGCTGCTCAGAAGCTCCTCGCGAACGGTGTGGTGCCGACGCTCGTGGTCACCGCAGACCGGAGCGGGCGAGACGAGCGTCGCCTGGCGCTCTGCAAGAAGCCCGCGAAGAACGTGATCTGCATCGAGGCGGGCCCAAATGCGACGCTCGGCGAGGCGCGCGTGATCTCCGAGCTGGCGACGAGGAACCACTGGACCTCGGTCGTGATCGTCGCACCCCAGTACAGCCTGTTTCGTGCGGATCGGATCTTCGAGCGTTGCGTCGACGCCAGGATCATCGAGCACGGCGTCGACGAGCCGTGGTGGCGAAACGTGATCTCCGTGCCGCTCGAATGGATCAGGCTCGGGGTCTCCGAGACCGTGCGCCGCCGCTGCTGACGCCACCAGAGCTACGGGGTGCGGCCGGAGAGAATCTCTGCGAGCAGCTCGGCGTCGATGCTCCCCCCGGAGACGATGCACACGACCCGCCCGTCGCCGCCGTGACCGGCGAGCGCGGCGGCAAGCGCGAGCGCGCCGGCTCCCTCGGCGACTACGTGGGCCCGGGTCGCAAGCAGGCCGACCGAGGAGGCAACGTCCTCGAGCGGAACCGCCACCGCTCCGGCGACCAGCGGACGCGCCCGTCTCCACATCGCGGGCAACAGGGCCTTGGAGCCGGCGCCGTCGACGAACGACGGCGCGTACTCGACCGAGACGGGCTCGCCGGCGGCGAGCGAGGCGGTGAGCGGCGCTCCGGTCGCCGGCTCGCAGGCGACCACCTTCGTGTCGGGCGAGACGGACGCGAGCGCGCTCGCGATGCCCGTCGTCAGGCCGCCGCCGCCCCAGGGGACCAGGACGGTGTCGATCCCGTTGAGCTGCTCCGCGAGCTCGAGACCGATGACCCCGTTGCCGGCCATCACCCGCTCGTCCAGCACGGGATGGACGAAGAGCCCGTCGAGGCCAGCGTACGCACCCTGCTCCATCGTCTCCCACCAGGTGTCGAAGGGCACGGTGATCACGCGCCCGCCGAGGCGGGCGACCGCGTCCAGCTTTGCGCGAGGCGCATGGTCCGGAGCGACGACGGTGGCCGGGATACCGAGCTCTCGTGCGACCCAGCAGACGCCCTGGGCCATGTTTCCGGCACTGGTCGTCCAGACCCCCTCGCCCCACTCGTCCCGTCCTGCCTGCCGAATGGCGCTGGCGGCGCCGCGTAGCTTGAACGAGCCGATGGGCTGAAGGCATTCCAGCTTGAGCCACACCTCGCACGGCGCCTCGACGTCGAGCCGGACGAGTGGCGTCTGGATGGCCGCGTCGGCGGTGATCGAGCGGGCGCGCTCGATGTCGGCGAGCTCGATCAGAACGGCGCCTCGGTGCCGACGCTGCGCTCACCTGCCCGCTCGACGCAGAGCGCCGCGGCGGCGAGGTCCTCGACGGCGAGGCCCAGGGACTTGAACAGCGTGAGCTCCGTCTCGTCGTTCCTCCCCGCACGGGCACCCACGAGGATCTCTCCGAGCTCGGCCACGATGTGCTCCGGTCCGATGCCTGCCTCCCGCACCGCACCGAGGTAGTCGCCGGACTCGTTGACGGTGGACTCGCGCCGGTCGACGAACAGGGACGAGTCGGCGACGACGTCCGCCTCGAGCTCCCGGGCGGTCGGGATCGACGAGCCGACCGCGTTGACGTGTGTTCCCTCCCCGAGCCATGCTCGCCGGACGATCGGCTCACGCGCCGAGGTGCACGTGCAGACGACCTCGGCGCCGTCGAGCGCCTCCTCGACCGTTCGGCAGACGGTCGCATGCGACTCGAGGGCGAGCGCCTCGGCATGAGCCGGCGTGCGGCTCCAGACCCGCAGCTCGGCGTCCTCGATCACGGTCCGCATCGCGACCGCATGCGACCGCGCCTGCACGCCGGCACCGAGGATCGCCACCCGTCGGGCCCCGGGCCGGGCGAGCAGCTTCGTGGCGAGCGCCGATACTGCGGCGGTTCGGATCTCGGTGATCGTCGAGGCGTTGAGCACGGCTCGGAGCACGCCCGTCTCGCCGTCGTGGAGCAGGACGGCGCCCTGATGCGGGTCGAGGCCCCGCGCGCCGTTCGCTGGAGCGATCACGACCTCCTTGAGCGAGAAGAGGGGCTCGGGGACCGCCCGATGGGCGGGCATCAGGCCGAGGAGCTGCTCGCCCGGCGGGCGGACGACGAAGCGGAGCGGCATCGACAGCTCTCCGCGCGCGAGCGCCGCGAGCACGTCCTCCATGGCCTCGATGCACGACTCCATGTCGAGCACCTCGCGGATGTCCGCCTCGGAGAGAACGAGCAGGCTCATGCGCGCTCCTCGCAGGCGTCCGCTCCCGCCCGAAGAGAAACGGTGTCATTCGCTTCGCAGCCGACTGGCGCCGCTCCCAGGAACGCGCGGACGTCCAAGGTCGGCACGAAAAGAGTCATTCGAACAGCCCGCCGATCCGACGAACGGCGTCCTCGTCGAGCCGGAGCCCGAGAGCCTCGCGCACGGGCGCGAGCTGATCGACGGTGTTGGGGCCCACCACGATCGCGGTCAGCTCGGGAAGGTGCAGAAGCCAGGCGAGCGCGAGCCCCGCCATCGAGACGCCGTGCTCCTCGGCCGTCGCCTCGAGCGCCTCGAGCGCGTCGAAGGTGCCGGCCGTCCGGTACCCCTCGCTTCCCTCGGGCCTGAGCGTCATCCGCGAGCCCGGCGGCGGCTCCTCGCCCCGCCGGTACTTGCCCGTGAGCCATCCACCGGCAAGGGGGCTGAACGGCGTGTAGCCGAGCCCGTGCTCGCGGCAGATCGAGAAGATCGTCTCACGGTCGCCCTGCTCGAGGAGCGAAAACGCGTTCTGCACCCATTCGTAGCGGGTGAGCCCTTCAAGCGCAGAGAGCTCGAGCGCCTCGGCGAGCTGCTCGGCCGTGATGTTCGAGGCACCGACGGCACCCACCGTTCCCGAGCGCACGAGCCCGTCGAAGGCCGCCAGCGTCTCCTCCTGTGGGGTATCCGGGTCGAAGGCATGCGCAAGATAGAGGGGGACTCGGTCGACTCCAAGGCGGTCGAGGCTCGTCTCGATCTGCCGCCGGATCCGTGCGGCCGAGAGCCCGCGGTCGCCGCCCTCCGTCATCGGGTTGAACGTCTTCGTGGCGACCACGACCCTGTCGCGCACGGCGTGCTCTTTCGTCCGAAGCCACTCCCCGATGAACGTTTCGCTCCGACCTCCGCCGTACGCATCGGCCGTGTCGAGCGTGGTCACGCCGAGGTCCCATGCGGCGTCGAGGAGCCGGAACGCGTCCTCACGCGATGTCCCCTGGCCGAAGAACGCGGGCGCGGAGCCGACTCCGCCGAAGTTGCCGCAGCCGAGCACGATCTGTGAGATTGCCACACCGCTCCGCCCGAGTGCGCGTTGCTCCACCCCGCCGATCGTACGCGGATGTGCGCTGGCGCTCGCCGCACCACCGGCGGCCCGATCGACGATTCACGCGGCCCGGATAGGTCCCGGACATCGCTCCATCGTCTAGGTATCGGGCGGCCGCCGCCGAACATCGGCCAGTGGGCGCTGAGAACCTCCACCGTGAGCAACGCGAAGCGAGGCTCGAAGCCGCGCCGTTCGCGGCAGCCATCCTCGTCGCCAACGTCGGCCTCGCCGTTCTGAGCCGACAGACGGGCTGGGAGCTCTTCGGCTCGTCGGACTGGTGGGTGTGGCTGTTGCTGAGCGTCCCGTCGGCCCTTCTCGCCGCGATCTTCGTCGTCGGCCCCGCGCGCATCGGACTCGATCGGGTGCGCCGCGAGGCGGCGATCGGCCTCCTCTCATTGCTCTGCGTGGGCACCATCGCTGCGATCGGGTGCGTGATCGTGTCGCTCGTGAGCTGGGAGCCGAGCGGCGCCCAGCTCCTCGCGAGCGCGGCGGTCGTGCTGTTCACGAACGTGATCACGTTCGGGCTCGTGTTCTGGGAGCTCGACGACGGCGGCCCGGTCGCCCGAGCATCGGCAACGCATCGGCAGCATCCGGACTTTCAGTTCCCGCAGGACGAGAACTCCGAGCTCGCACGACCCGGCTGGGGCCCTGCGCTCGTCGACTACGTGTACGTCTCGGTGACGAACTCGATTGCGTTCAGCCCGACCGACACGATGCCCCTCACGCGCAGCGCCAAGCTGTTCATGGCGATCGAGGCCGGTGTGTCCGCGATGACGGTGCTGATCGTGGGCGCTCGCGCCATCAACGTGCTCGGCTAACGAGCGGTCAGAGCGTGACTGAGCCGTCGGGGCCGAGCGTCCAGTAGGGATTGTGAGCGACCTCCCACGGATGCCCGTCCGGATCGACGAACACACCCGAGTACCCGCCCCAGAACGTTGCCGCAGGCTCACGCCCGATCGTGGCGCCCGCCGTCCGCGCCTCGTCGATGACGGCGTCGACCTCCTCGGGGGAGTCGACGTTGTGCGCGAGCGTCACGCCTCCCCAACCGCCGCCGTCCTCGACGGCGCTGTCTGCTGCAAGCTCACCCCTCCCCCACAACGCGAACACCGCAGATCCGGTCTGGAAGAAGGCGACGTCATCGTCCTCGCGCGGCTTGGCCTGCCAGCCGAGCGCTTCGTAGAAGCGCCGCGCGGCCGCGACGTCGGCGACGCCGAGAGTGACGAGGCTCAGTCGCTGCTCCATCTCTCCTCATCCTGCCGCTTCGCGCCGGTGGCTGCGAACGCCTCGTAGACGGCACCGAGCGCATCCGTCAGATCGACCGTGCCCGCGCGGATCCCGCTTCGGCCGAGCCGCTTGAGGACGGCGCCCGGTGGAAGCGCCCGAACCGGATGCGGGTCCGGCAGAGCGCCGGCCTGCCACGGGGCGCGCTCGAGCTCGGAGGGCTCGAGCGGCGGGCAGCCGCGCCAGACGAGGAAGAGCGACGGGTCGCGGTCGATCGCGTCGGCGACGGCGAAGGCGACTGCTGCGACGTGCTTGCACGCGCCTGCGTAATCCGCATCCGGGCACGTGCACCGTCGACGGACGTCACGGACGGTAGGCGCGAGGGACGTCGCGAACCGGGTCGCCATCAGGTGCGCGAGATGGATGGATTGGGCCTCGCCGGCGGCTCCGGCTTCGAGCTCCCGCCGCCCCCGGACGACCCGGAGCGTCGCGGACCATCTCTCGTGCGGCACCGGCGCGGCCGAGAGGGTCACCGAGTAGTCGTTGCCCGTCGTACCGGTGACGCATGCGTCGATCGAGCCTTCCTGGACGGTCACACGGCTGACGGCGCCCGCGCGCGCGAGCCGCCTGCCCCGCTCTGCACGGGGAGTTCCCTCGTCGGGAACCACGCCGCTCGCGAGCCAGCGCGCCCACGGACCGGCTCCGATCCGCTCGCCGTCTGCCGTGGCGACGACCGGCCCGCCGTCTTCCAGCACACGAGACGTCATGCCGCCTCCCCGATAGCGTCCGGCGTGAGCGCGACCGCAGCGCGGAGCGTCTCGAGGTCGAGCTCGGCGAGCCAGTCATCGGCGCGGCCGGAGATGACCTGCTCTGCAAGCTCCCTCTTTGCCTCGAGCAGCTCGTCGATCCGCTCCTCGACGGTCGCGGTACACACGAGGCTCGTCACGTACACGGCCTTTCGTTGACCGAGACGGTGAACGCGATCGGTCGCCTGCTGCTCCACGGCCGGGTTCCACCAGCGGTCGAAGTGCATCACGTGGTTTGCCGCCGGAAGGTTGAGCCCGCGAC
The DNA here is from genome assembly GCA_963798725.1 of uncultured Actinomycetes bacterium. GTDB lineage: Bacteria > Actinomycetota > Thermoleophilia > Gaiellales > Gaiellaceae > Gaiella. Next base: position 236,583 of record CAWCUL010000006.1, on the reverse strand, counting down.
CGCCGGCGCGCAGTGAGATGACGAGCACGGCGGGGCCGGCACCGGAGTCGAAACGCGCGAGCAACTCGTCGCGCGCCCGCGCGGACAGACCTCCGTGGAAGAAGCCGACCTCGACGCCGAGTCGCTCGGCGAGGTGCGGCGCGAGCCGCCCGAAGCCCGGGTACTGCGTGAAGACGAGCGACTTGTCGCCCGCCGGCACGGCTCCCAGAAGGTCGACGAGCGTTTCGAGCTTGCCCGAACGCCCCTCGAGCGGGCGGCTCGAGGGCAGCACGAGCTCCGGGTGGTTGCACACCTGCTTGAGCTGGCCGAGCATCGCGAGGACCGCGCCGCGACGATCGAAGCTGCGCTCGTGCTCTTCGATCCGCGGCATCCAGCGATCGACGGTCGCCCGGTACAGACTTGCCTGCTCGACCGTGAGCGTGCACGGGCGCTTCTCGATGCTGATCGGAGGCAGGTCGAGCTCGACCTCGGGCGCGTCCTTCGACCTTCGAAGGAGGAACGGCCCGACGAGCGCCCGCAGGCGCTCGAGGGCCAGCGCGTCGCGGCCTGCCTCGATCGGGCGCGCGAACGTCCTGTCGAACGCCTGCCGCGATCCGAGGAGGCCCGGGTTGACGAGGTCCATGATCGCCCAGAGCTCCCCAAGGCGGTTCTCGATCGGGGTTCCGGTCAGCGCGACCGCGCGGCGTCTCGGTATGCGCCGCAGCGCGCGATGCCGTTTCGTGGCCGGGTTCTTGGCGTCCTGGGCCTCGTCGAGAAGCAGTCGGTCCCAGTGGACGCGCTGCAGCATCTCCACGTCGCGCGTGGCGACGTCGTAGGACGTCACGACGACGTCGCAGCTTTCGGCGAGAGAGACGAACGCGTCACCGGCGAGCCGCTCCGGCCCGTGATGGACGTGCAGCTCGAGACCCGGCGCGAACCGCTCGATTTCCCGCGCCCACTGGCGTGCGACGCTCATGGGGCAGACGACGAGGGTCGGCCCGATGGCCGGGTCGTCCTCGCGCTCGGAGACGAGAGTCGCGATCGCCTGCACGGTCTTCCCCAGACCCATGTCGTCCGCCAGGATCCCGCCGGCTCCGAGGTCACCGAGGAGACGCAGCCAGCCGTGCCCGCGCTCCTGGAACGGGAAGAGGTCGTGGCGCATGCCGGCGGGCGTAGGGCGTGACCGGTAGCGCAGCTCGTCCCCAGCGACGAGCTCGGAGAGCGTGTGATCGAGCGTGACCTCGCCGAGCTCGACGCCCGCGTCATCCGTCTCCACGCCGGACAGCGCCCGGGCGAGATCCACCACCGACGCGCCACCACGCCGGCTACCGAGAAACCGGAGTGCGCGCTCGACCTCGGAGGCCCTCAGCGCGTGCCAGCGGCCCCGCAGCCGGATGAGCGGCTCCTTCGCGGCCGCGAGCTCGGCGAGCTCGTCCTCGGTCAGCTCGACGTCTCCGATCGCAATCCGCCAGTCGAAGCGCGCGAGTGTCTCGCGCGACAGCATCCCGCTCGTTCGCGCCGGCGTGCTCGCGACGAGGTTCACACGTACGCGTGCCTGCTGCGATACCCAGTCGCGCGGCAGCAGCACGTCCACGCCGAGCTCCTCGAGCCTGGGTAGCACGGTGCGAAGGAGAACCCCGACCTGCTCGGGATCGAGCACGACCGCCGGGGCAGTGTCGTCGAGCGGTGGTAACCCGGCCTGCTCCAGGATCGGGCCGATCGAGGCGAGCCTCCGACGGATCGCTCCTCGAGGGTCCGCGTCGCGGAGGAACGCGAACACCTCCTCCCCGTCGTCGAGAAGGCTTGCGGGCAGGGCAAGCGTCGCGTCGTCGGCTGCCTCGAGCCACAGCTCGACCACCACCGAGCCCTCATCGACCCCGGCACGTTCCGACAGACGGAGCCCGACGTTCCAAGGCGCGCGTGAGCGCCGCGTCAGCCCAGCGTCTACCCATGCGCTGAGCCGTCGCTCGAGCGCCGCATGACCGGTGTGCGGTCGGAGCTCCGGCCGGTCCGACAGCAGGCCCTCGAGCAACCGCTCTGCAGCCCCCGGCTCGCGTGTGCTCCGCGGCGGCGCGAGTCCGGCATCACGCACCGCCCTGCGCGCGAGCTCGTCGACCGCGCATCCGTAGAGGTCGTAGACGAACGCTTCGGCTTCGCCGTGGAAGGGATCGGCGCAGACGATCGGCGCGGCCCGGGCGAGCTCGTCCAGCTCCTCCTTCACGACGTCGTCGAGCGTGGCTCCCCAGAGCGCGTGCCAGCGACCGTCGCTCGCCTCGAGGTGCGGGTGAACCAGCCCTTCGGCAACCGAGCGCCGCGCGCGATCGACGACGGCGAGCACGATCCGGGCCGTATCTCCCACCTCGATCCCGTCCGTCTCGAGCTCGAGCAGCTCGACGAGCGAGATCCTTCGAGCGGCTATGCCGTGCCCCGCATGTGCGACGTCGGCGATCGCGGGCAGGCCTACATCGAGACCGCCCGCGGAGACTTCGCCTCCCTCGCTGCGCAGGAACCCGAATGCCGTTGCATCCTGCTGCCACAGGAGCTCGAGCCTCGCATCGGCGGCCGTCTGCGCTGGAAGGATCGTCTCGGACACGAACCCTGGAGCATAGGCACCGCGGCCGACGCCGCGTCGGCCCGCCCGGTTCGCTACGAGCTGGTGCCCGACACGAATGCAGCGACGTCCAGGATCTCTTGCTCGGAGAGCTGATCCTTGAACGCCGGCATCACGCCTCCGCCGTTCGTGACCTGGTGGACGACGGTGTCGAAAGAAGGCGCGAGATCGTCGAGGTTCGGACCGACGGAGCCGCTCGACCCGGCCGCGGAAAACGCGTGGCACCCGCCGCAGCCGGCGGAGGCGAAGATCGCCTTCCCGTTCGCCGCATCGCCGGTCCCCGCCCCGCCGTCGGTGGCGGTCTCCGTGGTGGTCGTCTCCGAGGTCGTGGTCGGCGGGGTCGACGACGAGCCTCCTCCGCCGCATCCTGCGCCGAGAAGCGCTATCGCGGCTACCAGCCCGACGAAGGCTGTAGACGAGCGAGACATCTCGGTCACTGTACCCCGACGTCCTTGCGCCCGGTCGCAGGCCCCGGACGAGACAGTTGAGGCTCTAACTCGAGATGTACTCGGTGAGGAACCGGATCTGGACGTCCTGCTCCTGGGACTGCACCTTCACGACGTCGCCGATCGAGATGATCCCGACGAGCTCTCGTTCGTCGTCCAACACCGGGAGGTGGCGAATGCGCCGCTCGGTCATCACCGCCATGCACTCGTCGACGGAGGTCTCGCCGGAGACGTAGGCGAAGGGCGATGTAGCGATCTCCCGCACCTCTGCACTCCGTTCGTCGCGGCCTTCGAGGGTGACGCGGCGCAGGTAGTCGCGCTCCGTCACGATCCCCGTCGGGCGCCCGCCCTCGGTGACGAGCAGCGCGCCGACGTTCTGCTCGACCATCAGGCTGATCGCGTCGAGGACGGTCGCGGAGCCGTCGATCGTGAGGACGTCGCGACCCTTCGCTTCGAGGATGTCGGAAACCTGTGCCATCGCTACCCCGTCAGTGGCTACCTGTGTCAGTTGCAACGATCCTCTACGAGATCGCCGGCGAGCGCAACTCCTCCGTAGGGGTGAGCCGGCAACCGGCCCACCCCTCGGAGGGCCCCTGTTGCCGCGCCCGACGTGGGCGCGGCGCCCAGTCGACTGTGGAGCAGAGCCTCGTTACGCCGCCCGCCGCCGACTCGTCCCGCCAGACTCGTCGGCTCCCACGCACGGAGCACGGCACCTTTCCTCGACAACGGGCAGCGTACGCCTCTTGCTGGTGCGTTTCCACCCGAGTTTCGGAGGTCCCGACGCCGCGGTCGAGCCGGTGGAAGGATGAGACCGGATTGGGTGTGGACGCAACACCGAGCTCGTCCCGGCCGCGGCTGTCGATTCTGCTGTTGATCGTGGCCGCGAATCAACGCGTCGTCCAGCTCGTCGAACGCGAGCTCGCCGCCGACGGCGTCGACGGCGACGGATACGGGCTCCTGAGCCTCGTCGGAGCGCGTGGGCCGGTCAGCCTCACGGCCGTCGCCGCCGAGCTCGGCATGCCGCTGACGACCGCATCGGACGCCATCCGCCGGCTCGAGTCACGCGAGCGCGTGGTGCGTCTGCCGAATCCGGATGACGGGCGCTCGGTGCTGTTCGCGCTCACCGACGACGGCGATCGGGAATGGCGGCGCGGCTGGGCGGCGCTCGGGCGCATCAACGGGCTGATCGGCGAAGCCCTCGACGAGCCGTCCGTCCGCACCACACTCGAGGAGCTCGGCGCCGTCTTCGAGCGCGCGCTCTCGGCATCCGGGGCTCCGTCCACTGCTCCGAAGACGTAGCATTTACTCCGTATTCGGAGTAATATGGGAGCATGCGATCTGTCTGCGCACTCCTCGGCATCACCTGCCTCGTCCTGTCCGTCGGCGTCGCAGCCGACGCGGCGACCTCCCCGACCGTGACGGCGAAGATCCGCGTGCCTGACGCGAGCCAGCCGTGTGCCACTGCGGCCGGCGGGCGCTTCGTCTGGGTGAGCCTGTACGGCGCTCCCTACCTCCTGAAGGTCGATCCCCTCAAGAACGTCGTGGTGGGACGAACGCCGATCGGTAACGGCTCCTGCGGGCTCGGTTTCGGAGCCGGGTCGCTCTGGATCGAGGACACGAGCTCCGGCACGGTCAGCCGCGTGTCCGCTCGTAGCGCGAAGCGAATCGCGACGATCAAGGTGGGCGCGCTTCCCTACGACGCGACGTTCGCGTACGACGCCGCCTGGGTGACGCTCTACGGCGCCGGCTCGGTGGCGCGGATCGATCCGACAACCAACCGCGTCGTCAAGCGCTTCCGGTTGTCGTCGGCGACAGGGGTCGTCGGCGCGTTCGGCTCGATCTGGGCAGCCGGCGCGGACGGCGTGATCAGGATCGACCCGCAGACGAACACGGTTCAGGCCCGGATCCCCGTACCGACGGCCGGGTGGACCGCCGCCGGAGACGACGGGGTCTGGGTCACGACCCCTTCGGGGCTCACCAGGATCGATCCCACCACGAACGCCGTGTCGGCCACCGTCGCAATCGCCGGCCCGCTCGGCGATCCGGCGGTCGTGGCGGGGAAGGTCTGGGTGCCGCGCGTCAGGGCGAACCGGATCGTGATCGTCGAGCCCGCGTCGAATGCGGTCGCCGGAACGGTGAAGGCCGGACAGGGGCCGTTCGTGGTCACGGAGATCCGTGGGGAGGCATGGGTGCCGAGCTGGCACGGGCGCGACATCTGGCGCTTTCGCCCCTAGGTCGGGTTACCGGCGGGGCTCAGACGTGCTCAGGCCAAGGTCGCGCAGCAGCCCGTCACGGAGTCCGTAGACGAGCCCGTGGACCGTGAGGCTCTGCCCGCGTGCCCACGCGTCGCGAACGATCGTCGTCTCGCAGACGTTGGTCACCTGTTCGGTCACGTTGAGCTCGCAGAGTCGATCGGGGCGTCGCGTCGCGGGCAGTGAGGACAGCTCGTCCGTGTGCTGCTCGGCGACGTCGCGGACGTTTCGCAACCAGTTGTCGACGATCCCGTGCCGCTCACCGGCGAGAACGGCGCTGATACCGCCGCAGCCGTAGTGGCCACAGACGATCACGTGTTTCACGCCGAGGGCGTCGACCGCGTACTGGATGACCGAGAGGCAGTTGAGGTCGGTGCGCACGACGAGGTTTGCGACGTTGCGATGGACGAAAACGTCACCCGGGGCGAGCCCCATGATCTGGTTCGCCGGAACACGGCTGTCGGAGCACCCGATCCAGAGGTATTCGGGCGACTGATGCTGGGCGAGCCCGGAGAAGAACCCCGGGTCGGCGGCGACCATCGCAGCCGCCCAGGCGCGGTTCCGTTCGAAGATGTCCGCGAGGCCGGCCATCGGCGGGAGGCTAGTCTCGATGCATCGAGCCCGGCGCATCGGCACGCGCGGCGCCGCGACCGATAAAGGCATCGCCACCTGGGCGTCGAGCACGTGGACTTCTGAGGGGCGCAGAGGTGCAGCCCTCGGAAAAAGGGTCGTGTTACGATTCGTTGCGTGCACGCGGCGCATGCACCCGGCCACTATCGCGCGCCGAGCTGGTTCGACCGTACGCTGATCAACCCGCTGATCGGGGGGCTGACCAGGCTTGGTGTGAGTGCGTTCGGATCGCGCGTCCTCGAGGTGCGCGGCCGCAAGAGCGGCGAGCCCCGTCGCGTGCCGGTGAACCCACTCGATCATGACGGGACGCGCTATCTCGTTGCCCCGCGCGGCCACACGCAATGGGTGCGCAACCTCCGTGTCGCCGGCGAGGGCTGGTTGCTGCTGGGACGGAGGCGCGAGCACTTTACGGCCGTCGAGCTCCCGGACGCGGAGAAGGAGGAGATCCTGCGGGCTTACCTCCGGCGCTGGAAATGGGAGGTGGGTCAGTTCTTCGACGGCGTCGACGCCGACTCGCCTGTCGACGAGCTCGAGCGCATCGCGCCCGACCATCCGGTCTTCCGGATCTCGACGTAGTGGCCGGGCTCCCCGCAGCTCGTGTCGTCGCGTCGCCGCGCGCACGGATGACACCGGTCGAGATGCTCACGCTGATGCTGAGGGTCACGATGGAGATCGGGCTCGTCGCAGGGTTCGCCTACTGGGGCGTTCACACGGGCGGCAGCGTCGGCGGGAAGCTTCTGCTCGGAGCCGGCGCCCCGATCCTCGCCTTCGGCTTCTGGGGGGCCATCGACTTCCATCAGGTGGGGCGCCTCGCGGAGCCCTTGCGACTCGTCCAGGAGCTCGGCGTCTCGCTCCTCGCCGCCGCAGCCTGGTACGTCGCCGGACGACGCGACGCAGGCATCGCCCTTGCCGTGCTGTCGATCCTCTACCACGTGCTCGTCTACGCGTCAGGGGGCCGGCTACTGAGAGACACGCAGCCCAGTCGTTGATCGCAAAGCCCTGCGTCGTCCGCGAGGATGGGCGGGTGAAGAAGATCGGATTCCTCTCGTTCGGCCACTGGGGGCCGTCGCCCGGGTCCCGGGTGATCACGGCGTCGGACGCGCTCGTCCAGTCGTTGGAGCTGGCAGTGGCGGCCGAGGAGGTGGGCGCCGACGGCGCCTATTTCCGGGTGCACCACTTCGCGCGTCAGCTCGGATCGCCGTTCCCGCTGCTCGCCGCCGTCGGGGCAAGGACCTCGCGCATCGAGATCGGCACTGCCGTGATCGACATGCGGTACGAGAACCCGCTCTACATGGTCGAGGACGCCGGCGCAGCCGACCTCCTCGCCGGGGGCCGGCTCCAGCTCGGCATCAGCCGCGGCTCGCCGGAGCAGGTGATCGACGGTTGGCGGTACCTCGGCTACCAACCGGCCGATGGCGAGACCGACGCCGACATGGCGCGCCGCCATGCCGAGGTCTTCCTGCAGATGCTCGACGGCGAGGGCTTCGCCCAGCCGCACCCTCGGCCGATGTTCCCCAACCCACCGGGCCTGCTCCGCCTCGAGCCGCACTCGCCGGGCCTGCGCGAGCGGATCTGGTGGGGCGCGGCGTCGGCCGAGACCGCCGCCTGGGCGGCCGGCCTCGGCATGAACCTGATGAGCTCGACGCTGGTCGGCGACGACGCGAGCGGAGACCCGTTCCACGTCGTGCAGGCCCGTCACATCCATGCGTTTCGCGAGGCGTGGAAATCCGCCGGGCACGAGCGCCAACCGCGCGTCTCCGTCAGCCGCAGCATCTTCGCGCTCGTCGACGACCTCGACCGCGCGTACTTCGGCCGGGGCGGCGGAGACGGTGACCACGTCGGCTACATCGACGCGAGCACCCGGGCGATCTTCGGCCGCACCTATGCGGCCGAGCCGGACGCGCTCGTCGAGCAGCTCGCCGAGGACCAGGCGATCGCGGCCGCGGACACATTGCTCCTGACCGTCCCGAACCAGCTCGGCGTGGAGTACAACGCCCACGTCCTCGAGAGCGTCCTGAAGTACGTCGCACCCCAGCTCGGCTGGCGCTGACCAGCCGGGCGCTTGCTGCGTGAGCCGGTTCGGGACACCCGTCGACGATCATCGCCGCGTCCTCGCCGGCGATCCGCGGACGCGACACCCTCGATCCGCCTCGGATCACGTTGGTCCGGCACGGCCATCCCAGCCAACGAGTTCGTTGCTATTGCAAGACAAGCAGCGAGTCAGTACCGATCAGCGCAGTGAGCTGAACGCGGCCTGGAGCTCGGTCGCAAACAGCTCCGGCTCCTCCCAGGCGGCGAAGTGCCCACCCTTGTCGGCCTCGTGGAAGTAGATGACGTTTTGGTAGCTCGCCTCGACCCAGCTGCGCGGCGTCCGCCAGATCTCGCCGGGGAACGTCGTGAAGCCGAACGGGATCTTCGGCGACGGCAGAGGCAGGGCACCCGCGGCCGGGGCGTCCGGCCCATATGCCTCCCAGTATGACCGGGCCGCCGACGCTCCAGTGCCCGTCAGCCAATACAGCGTGATGTTGTCGAGAATGTGGTCGCGTGTGAGATTGCCCGAGGGCTGCCTGTCCACAAAAGCGTGGGAGATCTTGTAGTAGGCGTCGGTGTCATGGTCGGCCATCCAGCCGGCCAGGGCGACCGGGGAGTCGAGCAGCGCGTAGCCGATCGTCTGCGGGCGGCTGGCCATCTCGACGAAGTAGCCGTTTCCCGACTGCTGGAACGTCGCGATCTGAGCGGCCGCGGCGCGTTCCTCGTCGCTGTCAGTCGGCATGCTGCCACTCAGCGCCGGCACCAGCAGGTTCGTGTGGATGCCGATCAGCCCCTCGGGCGCCTGGCGTCCCATCGCGTCGGTGATGCCGGCGCCCACGTCACCGCCCTGGGCCAGATAGCGGGTGTAGCCGAGACGGCGCATGAGCTCGGCCCAGGCCCGTGCGGTCCGGGCCAGGTCCCAGCCGACCTCGCGCGGCTCGCCCGAGAAACCGTAACCAGGCAAGGAGGGCAGAACGAGATGGAAGGCATCATGCGCGTTGCCGCCATGCGCGGTCGGGTCCGTCAGCGGGCCGACGGAGTCGATCATTTCCACGACGGAGCCGGGCCAGCCATGGGTCATGATCAGCGGCAACGCGTTCTCGTGAGCCGACCTGACGTGGATGAAGTGAATATCGACACCGTCGATCTCGGTCGTGAACTGCGGGACGGCGTTGAGCTTCGCCTCAGCCTTGCGCCAGTCGTACTCGGTCGTCCAGTAGCGCGCAAGCTCCTGGAGCGTCGTCAGCTGCACCCCCTGCGATCGATCGGCGACCAGCTCCGGGGAGGGCCAGCGGGTCGCTTCGATGCGGCGACGCAGCTCGGCGAGCTCTTCATCGGGAACACCGACGTGGAAGGGACGGATGTCGACGGCGGCTTGGACGGTGCTGCCCATTACAACCTCCAGGGGTGATAGGTGCGCTCCGACGATCTCCTTACCCGTCGTGAGGACTCCCGTCAAACGAGCCCCGTCGGTCATGCTCAGCGACAAATGTCATGAGAGCGTCCAGACCGCCATCCGCCATCGAGTGTTGCCGTAGGTCGGGCAACGCGTCGAACTCGTTCTTGATGCGGCGAGCCGCAGACTTCAGGTCAGGAGCGCCCGCATCGCGCACGGCCATCCCGATCCGGTTCAACGGTTGCGCTCACGGATGCAGGCAGGCGGAGCGGACGCGCCATCTCCAGTACGACGAAAGACCGCTGGCAAGCAAAGCCGTTGTTGCGTGACATCTCGACCAGTAGCGCACCGAGCGGCTGTTCCCGAGGCCTGGGGGATCCGTGTCAGCCCTCCCCGAACGAGCGCATTGCGACTCCGACTTACTATGTGCTTCTATGCATGGTACTTCGAGCTATGGAGGCGGCATGCACATCGACAAGGACCTCGTCGCGGCCTCGGCGACCCCGCTCGTCCTCGCAATCCTCGCGGAGGGTGAGAGCTACGGCTACGCGATCCTGAAGCGGGTACGTGCGCTGTCCGGGGGCGACCTCGAGTGGACCGACGGGATGCTCTACCCGCTCCTCCATCGCCTCCGTCGACTCGGGTACGTGACGACGGAGTGGCGAGCGCCGCCGGAAGGGCGTCGCCGCAAGTACTACGCGATCACCGACGAGGGACGGGCAGCGCTCGCACTGCATCAGCAGCAGTGGGTGGCCGTCACGCGGGCACTGAACGACGTCTGGCCGGGCTCGGGCGCAGTGCTGGCGGCTCTCGGCGAGGCGTGAGCGATGGAGAGCGTCGAAGCACAGATCGCGGAATGGCGGGCCTACGCCGCGAACGCCCCGGGCGTCAACGGCCATGACGTCGACGAGCTGGAGGATCACCTTCGTCACCAGATCGCCGAGCTGACCGCGGCGGGCCTCACGCCAGACGAGGGGTTTCTGATTGCCGTGAAACGGCTCGGGGCCGTGGACGGACTCTCCCGAGAGTTCGCACGCGAGCACAGCGGCCGACTCTGGAAACAGCTTCTGCTGAGCGATGACGAGCCGGCTCGCCCGTTCAGCGGCTTGCTCGAGCCACTCGTCTTCGCCGTCGGTGCGGCCGTCGCGATCCAGGTCGCACGCCTCGCTGCGGGCTTCCCGGACGAGGAGCCGACCTGGCTGGCGCGGAACGCCACTCTGTTGGTGCTGCCGTTTCTCGCGGCGTACTTCGCCCGCCGGCGGCAACTCGACTCTCGGCACTGGGCTCTGATGGCGGCGCCGTTCGCACTCGCGGCGCTCGTGGTCAACCTCTATCCATGGGGTGCGGAGTCGGACACCGAGGACCTCGTCATTCTCTCTCTGCCCGTCACGCTCTGGTTCGTCGTCGCCTACCCGTACATGGGCGGCACGATCCGCTCGCACGAGCGGCGCATGGACTTCGTGCGCTTCACGGGCGAATGGTTCATCTACTACGTCCTGATCGCGCTCGGGGGTGGCGTGCTCATGGGTTTGATCGGGGGGATCTTCAAACCCACCGGGGTCGACGTCGAGGGGATCGCTGCGTGGGTGCTGCCTTCGGGTGCGGCGGGTGCCGTCATCGTGGCTGCGTGGCTCGTCGAGTCGAAGCAGCGGGTCGTCGAGAACATGGCGCCGGTCCTCACGATGCTCTTCACGCCGCTGTTCGCGGTCATGCTCGCCTGCGCTGCTGTCGTGTATGCCGTCACCGGGTTCGGTGACGCGTTCGATCGCGACCTCCTCAGCGTCTTCGACGCGCTGCTGGTGGTCGTTCTTGCGCTCGTCCTCTACGGGATGTCGGCGCGTGACGCGTCCACGTCGTCGCCCGAGTGGATGGACGGCATCCAGTTGGTCGCAGTCGTCAGCGCCCTCGTCCTCGACCTGATGGTGCTCGGCACGATGATCGCTCGGATCGGCGACCTCGGATTCACGCCGAACCGAACAGCGGCGCTCGGCCTCAACCTCGTCCTGCTCGTGAACCTTGCCTGGGCCGCCCGGCTCGCCGCGCGGTTCCTCGCACGACGCACCACGTTCCACCATCTCGAGCGCTGGCAGACGACCTACCTTCCCGTCCTCGCCCTATGGGCCGCCACGGTCGTGGTCATCCTCCCGCCACTGTTCTCGTTCGACTGACGTTCACGCACACTCGCGCGGACGAGCTTCCTCGCCGAGGACAAGGAGAGAGCCGCGGCTCCGCGGCTCTCTCCTTGCATTCATGAGCCAGTACCTCAGCTGCAGCCGGTGTTCGTGCCGCAGTCGCGGCACGTGTAGCACGAGCCGGTTCTGATCATGCGGCCGCCGCAGCGTGCGCACTCGACGGCGTCCTCCCACTGGTTGAAGAGCGCCGTCTGGCCCGGTGGGGCCGACTCGATCGCAGCGGCGGCAGCGCCGGCGTCCGGAGCCTCGGTGTACGCGGCGGCGAGGCGCGCCTTGACCTCCGCCGTCAGGATCCCCGCCTCCTCCTGCTGGTCGGCCGTCAGGAACTTCTTCCCCATCCAGCGGAAGATGTAGTCGACGATCGACTTCGCGACGCGGATGTCCGTGTCGTTCGTGAGGCCGCTCGGCTCGAAGCGCATGTGGCTGAACTTCGAGACGTAGACCTCGAGCGGCACGCCGTACTGCAGCCCGAGCGAGACCGAGATCATGAACGAGTTCATGAGGCCCGCAAGCGTCGTCCCCTCCTTCGCGATGTCCACGAAGATGTCGCCGGGCGTCCCGTCCTCGAACAAGCCGACGTGGATGTAGCCCTCGTACTCGCCGACCTTGAACTTCCGGCCGACCTCGGTGCGGTCGTCGGGCAGTCGACGCCGCTGCGGGTGCGGGAGGACTCCCGTCGCTCCGACCGGGAGCACGACTGACGGCCCATCCTTCGAGGAAGAGAGCGGCTGTGCGACCTTGCAGTTGTCGCGGTAGATCGCGATCGCCTTCACGCCGAGCTGCCACGACTCGACGAAGAGCTGTGCGACCTCGTCGATCGTGGTCGACTCGGGCAGGTTGACCGTCTTCGAGATGGCCCCGGAGATGAACGGCTGCACCGCGCCCATCATCTTCACGTGCCCCATGTAATGGATCGCGCGCTCGCCGATGGCGCAGTCGAATACCGGGTAATGGTCGGTCTTCAGGTGCGGCGCACCGACGACGCCGCCGCGCTCGTCGATGTACGCGACGATCTCCTCGACCTCGCGGGGCGCGTACCCGAGCTCCGAGAGTGCCATCGGCACCGTCTTGTTGACGATCGTGATCTCGCCGCCGCCGACGAGCTTCTTCGACTTCACGAGCGAGAAGTCCGGCTCCACGCCGGTCGTGTCGCAGTCCATCATGAAGCTGATCGTCCCGGTCGGCGCGAGCACCGTGGCCTGCGCGTTCCGGAAGCCGTGCACCTCGCCGATCTCGAGTGCCTCGTCCCAGGCGTTGCGTGCGCCGTCGAGCAGGTCGTCGGGCACCGAATCGGAGTGGTTGATGTTGCCGACCGCAGCACGATGCTTGGCGATCACGCCGACCATCGGCGCGCGGTTCTCCTGGTAGCCCTCGTGCGGGCCCATGCGCTTCGCCACCTCGGCCGACTTGCGGTACGCGCGGCCCGTCATCAGCGCCGTGATCGCCGCGGCGTACGCCCTGCCCTCGTCGGAGTCGTACGGCAGGCCGCGCGCCATGAGGAGCGCGCCGAGGTTGGCGTAGCCGAGACCGAGCTGGCGGAACTTCTTCGCGTTGCGCCCGATCTCGGGCGTCGGATAGGACGAGTAGCCGACGAGGATCTCCTGCGCGAGAAAGACGACGTCGACCGCATGCTCGAGCATGTCGACGTCGAGCTCGCCGTCCTCCTTGCGGAACTTCATCAAATTCAGCGATGCCAAATTGCACGCGGAGTCGTCGATATGCATGTACTCACTGCAGTTGGCAACGAGCACCCCGTCGACGATGTACGAGTGGTGGAGCGGCTCGGTGAGGTTGTACACGAGCTCCTGGCCGTCTTCCTCCCGTGCGACGAGCGTGGCGCCGGCTTTGGTCGCGTATCTCCGGGTGCCGGAAAGGAGCGCCTCGAGCGCTGACTGCTTCCGCGGTGTCGAGAATCCGACCAACTCCGCAAAGCGGTCGAGGTCGGATCCGGTGATCCGAAGGTCGTATCCCTGAGCGGATCCGTACTCGATCGACGAACCGTCGACGCGCGTGTACGAGAAGTTCGTTGCAGAGGAGCCGGAGACGGCGTAGATCCGGCCGCGGACACCGAATGTGGCAAGCAGCCGCTGGACATCGCGTAAGAGAGCGTCGCTGCGACTTCCGAGGCCAACGTACCGGCTGGACTTACCGTTCTCGACGCGAGCCACGCAGCCGTCGGCGCCGAAGAGCCCGCGCAGGAAGGCGGCCTGCACCTCGGTCGGCGCCGTGAACACCGCCCACGGCACGCGCTTCTCCGCAGCCCGCGCTGTCGTCACACCGAGCGAATGGAGCAGCTGTCGCACGGCCTTGCTCCCGGCGCGCAACTGCCGTGTCCCGTTCTGCATCTCCTGCACGGAGACGCCGCCGATCAACTCGCGGAGCATCCCCTCGTGAGACCCGGCGAGTCCATCCGCGACGTCGTCACCGCCGTAGACCCAGCCGGACTGGACGCCGGTGACCCAGCCGTCGCCGACGAGGTGGCCGAGCAGCTCGCCGAGGCCCTCGCTCCAGCGCTCCGGGAGCTCCTGTCGTGTCTTCGTGCCGCCGCGCGCGAAGGAGGTCGCCAGTGCCTCGATCTTGACCGGCAGCGCCCATGCAGCGTCTTCGGCCGGTGTGGCAGTGTCGTTGAGCTGGACGAGATCGTCATCCGTGAGCTTCCCGGCCTCGACGTACCCGCGGTTGATCGTCCAGAGACGGTGATTCTCGGTGCAACGCAGCTCGCGTCCGTCGGAGAACCGCAGACGGACGATCGGCTTGACGCCGTTGCGCATCACCGCGAGAGGCTCGGTCGCGACCACTCCGCTCCCCGGCGTGTCCGCGGTCGCGCGATGCGTGTACACGCGGAACTCCTCGCCCTCCTGAGCGCGCGCGTAGAGGTCGGCGAACGGCAGGAGGCCGAGCGTAGTGTGCACACGTGCGTCGCCCGGGAAGCACGGGTTCGACGCATTGATCCGACCGGTGTTCGGCGACGTATGCCACGCGTTGATCGTGGTGTCGTACTGAACTCCCGGGTCAGCGCACTCCCAGGCCGCTCCCGCCATGTCGCGCAGCAGCTGCCGTGCATCCATGGTCTCGACGACCGTGCCGTCGGTACGGGCGGTGAGCGCCCACTCCTTGCCCTCGGTGACCGCCTCCATGAAAGCGTCGGTCACGCGAACCGAGTTGTTCGCGTTCTGGTACTGGATCGACGCCCAGTCAGCCGAGTCGAGCGACATGTCGTAGCCGGCCTGCTCGAGAACGCGCGCCTTGCGCTCCTCCCGCGCCTTGCACCAGACGAACTCGTCGATGTCGGGATGGTCGACGTCGAGCACGACCATCTTCGCTGCACGTCGGGTCTTGCCGCCCGACTTGATCGTCCCCGCGGACGCGTCCGCGCCTCGCATGAACGAGACCGGCCCGGACGCGTAGCCGCCCTTCGAGAGCTGCTCCTTCGAGGAGCGGAGCCGTGAGAGGTTGAGCCCCGAGCCGGAGCCGCCGCGGAAGATGATGCCCTCGCGCCTGATCCAGTCCAGGATCGACTCCATCGAGTCGTCGATCGAGAGGATGAAGCAGGCCGAGCACTGCGGTGTCTCCTCGAAGCCGACGTTGAACCACACGGGAGAGTTGAACGACGCGTACTGGTTGACGAGGATCGCCTTCAGCTCGGCCTGGAACGTGTCCGCCTCGTCGTCGGTGGCGAAGTAGCCGCCCTGCTTGCCCCACGCGACGATCGAGTCGGCGACGCGGCCGATCATCTGCTTGACGCTGCGCTCGCGCTCGGGCGAGGCCATGCGCCCCCTGAAGTACTTCTGCGCGACGATGTTGGTCGCAGTCTGCGACCAGAACTTCGGGAACTCGACGTCGCGCTGCTCGAACGCGGGACCCCCCTTGCCCGGGATCAGCGCATCACGTGTCTCCCAGTCGATCTCGTCGAACGGGTCGCGGCCGGGAATCGTGAAGAACCGTTTCGGGGTGACGCTCGCCTCCTCGTCGATGACCGCGTTGACGTACTGCTCCTCCTGCTCTGGCGGTGTCTGCGTCACCTGCTTGGCGGTGGCCATGCTGTCCTCCCGGGCGAGATGTCGTATCACTCTCCGCGTGGCGCGCGAGGCGCGTCCTGCGGGCGGACCGGGCATGCTAGGACGCCGGTCGGACAGCACCGAAATTGCTGCAAATTGCTTGAATTCGGGCGCCCTCTCACCCGTTGATTCTACCTGCGCTGCGGCCCACGACGTCGCCGGCGAATGCCGATCGCGGCGGCCCCTCCACTGAGCATCAGGGTCGCCGCGAGCACAGCGAGGGCAAGCAGCGGATAGGGCAGACCCGTCGTGTCGGTTCCTCGGGCGGCAGGGCTCGCGACGAGTGTCGGGCGAGCCGTCGCATCGCGCGCTCGACCATCGGCAGAAGCCGCCGGGACCTCGGGGCCGTCGCCCGGGTCGGCCTGCCCGCGGCGAGCGTGAAGCAGGGCGCGCGAGATGTCGTCGGCCGCGCTCGAGTACTGCAGGACGTCCTCCGGAAGCCCGCGAAGCGCCGCGTCGTAGCAATCGAGCCGGTAGACGCGGTCCACCCGCCCGTCCGATCGCCAGTCTCGGAATATGCGTTGCGCGCAGTCGCCCGACGAGCCGGCCATCGCGGGAGTGGACGCCACCACGAACGAGCCGGCGACCAGCGCGAGGATCACTCCCACGCGCTTCATCGAGCAACGGTTCCCGCCACGGACCGCGTCAAAACCTCGTGGGTCAGCCCACGTGGAGCCTCAGGCGGTCGGTCGGCCGCGGCGTATGTCAGGCCGTGCCCGGAGGACCGCCGTCGCGGCGGCTGTGAGCGCGGCGGTTGATGTACCCGGCGGCTCCTGCCGCGAGGAGCAGCAGCGCGAGGCCGCCCAGGATCAGGAGCGGGATCGGCAGCGACGACGGGCCTGACGTGTCGACCGCCCCCGAGGCGTTCGTGTCCGTACCCTCGTCGCCGGGGTGCGTCGGCTGGCCGGGATCCGCAGGATCCTCGCCAGGGTTCTGCGCCTCGCCGGGCTCGGCCGTCCCGTCCGTGCCACCTCCGGCCGTGGGCTGTGGAGCGCCGGAGGGGCCGGGGTCGGCCGTGCCCTTGCGGGCAAACGCCAGCGCACGGAGGATGTCCTGCTTCGCGTTCGAGTAGTCGAGCACGTCGACCGGCAGCGAGCGAATGGCCTCCCGGTAGCACTCGAGCGGAAAGACCTTGTCGACCCGGCCGTCGCCGTACCAGTCCGCGACCACGTCATCGGCACACGACTTCGTGGCCGCCGCGGCCGGTCCCGCGAGCGACAGCGTCGCGAGCAGGCCGACGACAAAGGCGAGCACGAGAAGCGGAAGGCGGCGTGGATGGGCGTCTGGCACGAGTGCGTGGGAGGGAGGGCTGCTCGGGAGTCTCCCCTTCCTCCGTGGGTCGACGATCAGGGAAGGGTAAACGATGTGTAAGACGCCGCTCGGAGGAACGACGCCAAAGAGGAGGGTCCCGAGGTGATCTCGGGGACCCATGGTAGCCTCGCGCGCGTATGGACGCGGCTCCGCGATCCGCGGCCCCACCGGGACGCGTCGCGGAGACCGGGCTCCTCGTCGTCCTCTGCGCGCTCCTCGCATGGGCCGTCGTCGACGGTCGGGGCTCCCGCGACGACTCCCTCTCGACCGTGGGAATCGGCGTACTGGCCTGTGCCGGGATTGTGCTCTTGCTCGTGCTTCGAGGCAGGCTTGCGGTGCCGCGACTCGATCGCGCCGGCGCGGTCGCGGTCACCGCCTGCGTGGGGCTGACGCTTTGGGCCGGCGTCTCGATCTCGTGGTCGATCGCGGGCGACCGGTCATGGGAGTGGCTCGCGCGCGGGCTCGTCTACCTCGCGTTCCTCGGGCTCGCACTCGTCGCGGGCGTCGTCTCCGGCGGGTCGCGCAAGGTCGCTGCGCTGCTGAGCCTCGTGATTGCTGCGGCACTCGGCTGGGCTCTGCTCGGCGTCGCGGTCCCGTCGCTCTTCCCGGACGGGGACCGGATTGCAAGGCTCCGTGAGCCGGTCGGCTACTGGAACGCGCTCGCGCTGCTCGCGGATGCCGCGATCGCCTTCGGGCTCTGGCTCTGGCGCGACCGCCGGTCGATGGTCGCGGTCGGCGGCGCCTTGCTCCTCTACATCGGGGTGTCCGCCGTTCTCCTGACGCAGTCTCGAGCGGGTGTGGTCGGAGCGCTCGCGGTGCTGGCCCTGTGGCTCGTGCGCTCGGACGAACGGCTGGCGGACGCGTTCAGGACGCTCGTCGCGGCCGTGCCCGGGCTCCTCGTCGCCGGCTGGGCCTTCACTCGGCCCGCCCTCGTCGAGGACGGCGCCGTTCGAGCCGACCGCGTCCACGACGGCCGCGTCTTCGCCGCGCTCGTCGTCTGCGGCGCTCTGCTCGTCGCGACCGCCGCCTGGCGGATCCGCCTGGATCGCCTCGCGCGCGAGCGCAAGCGGGCTTTGCGCGTGGTGCTCGTCGTCACGTGCGCGGCCGTGGTGGTCGGCGGGTCGCTGGGGCTCGTGGCGAAGGTCGGAAACCCCTATTCCTGGGCGTCCGACCAGGTTTCCGGGGGAGAGTGCGTGAACGACCCCGACCGGCTGGCGGATCTCTGCGCGAACAACAGGCTCGCCTGGTGGAAGGAGTCCCTCAGGATCGCCCGCGACCACCCCGTCGGCGGCTCGGGTGCGGGCACGTACCCCATCGTTCGCCTGCGCTATAGAGACGATGCGACGGCCGCTCCCGAGCCCCACAGCGTGCCGTTGCAGCTGCTCGGCGACCTCGGCGCGGTCGGTCTGGCGCTCGCGCTGGCCGCCGCCGCCGGAGCGGCCTTCGGCATACGGCGGGGGCTCCGGCTCTGCCCCGACGACGACCGGTGGGCCGCAACCGCCCTTGCCTCGCTCGTGCTCGCGTACGGCGTCCATGCGCTCGTCGACTACGACCTCGACTTCGTGTCGGTGACGGCTCCCGCGCTCGTCGCGCTCGGTGTGCTCCTGGCCGTGGGCAGACGCTCCGTCAGGGTGCACGCCGGTCTTCCGGGCCTCGCTGCGGGGGCCGCCGTGGCGGCCGCCGCCCTCCTGGCCGTCGCCCTCCCGGCGCTCGCGCAGCGCGACGTCGACCGGGCGCTCGAGGCGGCCGATGCCGGCCGCATCGCCGACGCCGTGGCCCTGGCCGACAGGGCGCGCCGGCTGAACCCGCTCTCACCGGCCGCGATCCAGGCGCGCGCCTACGCGGCGGACGCCGCAGGCGATACACGGGCCGCCGTCGCCTGGTACGAGGAAGCGACCCGCCGTCAGCCCGAGAACCCACAGCTCTGGTACGACCTGGGTCTCTACCACTTCATCGACACGGGCGACATGTGCGCCGCCTACCAGGCGTTGAACCGCGCCTACACGCTCGATCCCCGGTCGACTCGCTGGGTCTCGGGCGGCCCGCTCGACGTTTCGCGGGACGCGGTGAACAACGGCGCGTGCGAGGAAGGTCGCGCCTGAGGCCAGGTCGAGGACCGGTCGCTCAGCCGCCGAGGATCAGGACGGTCTGGGAGCCGTCGAGCTCGGCCGGGCGCATCCCGTCGAGCGGGCTCACGATCTTCACGCCGAGGTCGGTTGCCAGGCGCCGGCCCTCCGCCTCGAACCCGCGCCGGTACATGACGATCGTCTGTGGGTAGTCGCTCTGCGGGGCGTTCGCGACGAGGCCGACCCGGTAGCCGCGACCCCGGACGCGCGCCGCCGCGGACGCGGCCGCGCCCTGACGGCCGTTGCCGTTCAGCACGACGACCTTCACCTTCCGGCGGGAGAGCTCGGAGGGCGCAGGCTTGGCGTGATGCACCGGCTTTGCCGCGTGCTGCGTTCGTTTCGCGGGTACGGCGGCGTGACCGGCGCTCTTCGCGGGGGCTGCCTCGTGGCGCGCGGCTCCGGGCTTTGCGAGGAGCGCGCCGCCCGCGACGATCAGGAGCACGAGCTCGACGGCGGCGACGACCGCGATCAGCATCGTCGCACGCTGCCAGGGCCTGACGGCCAGCTCCGGGTCGAGTCGCAGCGGATGGTCCACGAGCGAACGGGTTCGCCCGTCGGGGCCTCATTCCTGCCGAATCCACTCCCAGGTCCTGCGGAGGCCCTCCTGGAGCGTGATCTCGGCTCGCCAGCCGAGGTCGCGCTCTGCCCGGCCCGGGTCGAGACAGCTTCGCGCGAGCTCTCCGAGACGAGGTGAATCATGAGTCGCGCCGGCCTCCTCTTTGCCCGCCGCCTCCCGACATGCCCCCCACAGCTCGAGCACAGACGTCTCCGTGCCGGTGCCGACGTTGAACACTCCACCGTCCGCGCCGACCGCGGCGACGAACGCACGGGCAACGTCCACGGCTGCGACGTAGTCCCGCGTCTGGCTCCCGTCGCCGAAGATCGTCACAGGCTTCCCGTCCCGGATCCGCGACAGGAAGATCGCCACCACTCCGGCCTCGCCGTGCGGGTCCTGACGGGGGCCGTAGACGTTCCCGAGACGAAGAGCGACGTGGCGCGTCCCGTAGAGCCGGTTCCACGTGGCGAGGTACTCCTCGGCTGCGAGCTTCGAGGTCCCGTACGGGGAGAGAGGAAGCCGCAGCTCGTTCTCGTCGGCCGGCCCCACGCACTCGCCGTAGATCGCGCCGCCGGTCGAGGCGAGGATCACCTGCGCATCGTGGGCTCGTGCCGCCTCGAGCACGTTCAACGTCCCGATCACGTTCGAGGTGGCGTCCGCGACCGGATCGGCGACCGACGCGCGAACGTCGATCTGCGCGGCGAGGTGGAAGACGACCTCGGGCCGGGCGAGGGCGAACGTCTCGTCGAGCGCCTCGCGGATGTCGCGGACCTCGAGCATCGCCTCGTGCGCGACCTGCTCGCGGCGTCCCGAGCTGAGGTCGTCGACAACGTGGACGTCGTCGCCCCTCGCAACCAGCTCGTCCACGAGCGTCGACCCGATGAACCCGGCGCCTCCCGTGACGACGGCCCGCACGGCCGTATCCTACGCGCGCATGTTCGTCTCCTTCGAGGGTCTGGACGGGTGCGGCAAGACGACCCAGGCGCAGCTCCTCGCCGAGGCGCTCGCCGTGGACGGCGTCGACGTGGTCTCGACCCGCGAGCCGGGCGGCACGCCGCTCGGGGAGCAGCTCCGCGCGGTTCTGCTGCACGGCGACCACGTTGCGCCCTGGGCCGAGGCGGCGCTCTACACGGCGGCGCGGGCCCAGCACGTCGCGGAAGTGATCCGTCCTGCGCTCGCGCGCGGGGCAACGGTCGTGTGCGATCGGTACCTCGACTCGTCGGTCGCGTATCAGGGCGGGGGACGTGAGCTCGGGCTCGACGCCGTGCTCGAGTTGAATCTCGTGGCCGTCGAGGGCCTGCTTCCCGACCTGACGTTCCTCGTCGAGATCGACTCCGAGACCGCCGTTTCGCGCATCGGCCCGCGCCGCGACCGCATCGAGCGGGACGTCGAGGCACTCTGGGGCCGGATCGAGGCCGCCTACCGGGAGCTCGGCTCCCGCTACCCCGAGCGCTACGTCGTCCTCGACGGACGGCGGCCGATCGCCGAGCTCGCCGGGGAGATTCGTGACCACGTTCGCTGACGTCCCGGAGCAGGCGGAGGCGAAGCGCCTGCTCGAAGCGGCGCTCGGCGATGGACAGGCTCACGCGTTCCTGTTCCACGGCCCTCCGGGCGTCGGCAAGACGACGGCCGCCCGCGCATTCGCGGGCGTCCTGCTCGGCGACCCGAGGAGAGTCGATGGAGGAACACATCCCGACCTCCGGACGATCGAGCCCCTCGGCGAGATGATCCGGATCGACGAGATCCGCGCACTCCACCACGACCTGCACATGCGCCCCTTCGAGGGGGACCGGCGCGTGTATCTGCTGCTCGACGCGCACCTGATGAACGACGACGCGGCGGCCGCGCTTCTCAAGGATCTCGAGGAGCCACCGGCCTACGCGACGCTCGTGCTCGTCGCGGACGAGCTCGGCCGGCTGCCGGAGACGATTCGCTCGCGCTGCCAGCTCGTGCCGTTCCGGCGGCTTTCGCGTGCGGGAGTGCTGGCATGGATCGCGGAGCGCACGGCCGACGTCAGTGCCGACGACGCCGCTGTGCTGGCACGCGTTGCCGGGGGGCGTCTCGACCGTGCCGCCCGTCTGCTCGACGAGGACGCGCGCCGCCGCCGGGCGAGCCTGCTCGACGTGGCGCGCGCAACATACCTCGACGAGAATCTCGACGCCGCCCGGGCGACGGAGGCGATCCTCGAATCCGCCCGCGCGCGCGGGGAGGCGGCGCGGGCGCGCGAGCAGGAGCTCGTCGACGGCTTCGACCTCGCGCCGCGCGAGGCAGAGCAGCGCGTCAGGCGGGCGGAGTTCGGCGCCGAGAAGGAAGAGCTCCTCGCGGCGCTCGAGGATCTCGGAGCGTGGTACCGAGACCTCGTCGCCGTCGCCTCGGGCGCCGAGACGGCGGTCGTGAACGCCGACCGGCTCGAGGACCTCCGCGCCGATGCAGAGGGACGCGAGCCCGGCGCAGAGGACGCCGCCGCCGCCGTGCGCCAGGCGTGGCGCGAGATCGCCGAGCTCAACCTCAACCATCCGCTCCTGCTCGAGGCCCTGTTCGTCCGCCTCCGACGCGCGTTCGCCTGACGCGGCGAGGCGCGTCAGCCGACCGTCCGGTCGGCGAGGTCGCGGACGACAGCGTCGAGGCCGCGTGCGCGGCCGACCTCGAGCTGCCGCTCGGCCTCGCTCTGCGCGTCGAGCAGCCCGGCGATGAGCGCCCACGTTCCGAGCGACGTCGCATGCGGCTCCACATGACGCGCAAGGTCGACAGCCGAGTGCCTCCCCCTGAGCGCCTCTGAGCGCGCCTCGGCATACGCGGCTCTGTCCGCCGGAGCATTCGTCCGTGCCCCCGCGGCGACCGCCAGCGCCTGTGCGAGCGCCGTCAGAGCCACCGACCGCTCGACGCTCGTCGACTGGTCGGCCACGCGCATCTCCAGCGTGCCGTAGCGGCGGTTCACGCGGATGTCCCACCAGTCCGCCCCGTCTTGCTCGAGCTGGTCGCCGGGGCCGGCCCCCTCGGGGGGAAGAGGCGTACGGGAGATCATGGCGAGACGCTCGGCACGTACCGAGCGAAGAGGCGACTCGATTCCCTCTGCGTACGGCGAGTTCACGGAGAGAGCGAGGAGCGACGGCAGCCACGGGATCACCCCCTCCAGGGCGTTCCACGTGTGCGCGCGTGTTGCGAAGCCGACGTGCACGTGGAGCCCGCAGATCACCTGCGCGGGAAGCGACGGGCCGAGCAGCCTCGCAATGCGACGGTACCGGGGCGTGTCGGTGACCCGAGGCTGCGGCTCGCGCGCGAGCGGATGGGCGCCGCACGCGACGAGCCGCAGCCCGTGCCGTTCGCCCTCGGCGGCGAGCCTCTCCCGCTCGCGACCGAGCCACGCACGAACGTCGGGGAGGCTGGTCGAGACCGGCGTCGTCACCTCGACGATGCAGGCGAACAGCTCGCGCTTCACCCGTTCGGTGTCGCCGGCGGGCAGCAGGAGCTCGACCGCGTCGGCGAGCGCTCCCGTCTCCGAGCCGACAAGGAAGAGCTCCTCCTCGACCCCGAGGGTGACCACGGACCGATCGTACTCGTGACCCCACGTCTCGAGGCCGGTCGAGCACGGCAACCGTCCGGCGAGGCGCGCGACCGCACGTAGAGTCTTCCACGGTGGCGGTGGACGAATTCCTGGTCGTCGGGCTCGGCGACTCGATCACGGCGGGCAACCCAGGGTGGGATCCGGACCCGAAGCGACGCGAGCTCGAGGATCCGGGCGACGATGAGACGAGCCAGTACCTCTACTGGGCCGCGCGCTCCAACCCGGGCATGCTGTTCAGGAACCACGGCGTCGGCGGCGAGCGGACGGACGAGATCCAGCGCCGTCTCGACACGGCAGTCGCCGGAGCGGACGTCGTCGTCGTGCAGGGTGGTATCAACGACGTCGTCCAGGGACGCCCGATCGAGCTTGCAGCACGCGACCTCGAGGCGATGGTCGGGATGGCCGGGGAAGCCGCCGGCCTCGTCCTGCTCGCGAACGTCCTGCCCTGGAACAACGGCTGGCCGGACGCGGAGCCGACCATCAGAAAGCTCAACGAGCTGATCGAGGCGCTCTCGGTCGCCGAGGATGTCCCGCTGTTGCGCTTCCACGAGACGCTCGAGGATCCGGCTGCGCCGGGCCGGATGAGGGCTGACTGGACGCCGGACGGCAACCACCCGTCGGTCGCGGGCCACCGCCGGCTCGGCGAGCTCGCCTTCCGGCTGCCTACAGGTTGGGTGGCGAGTCGACGCAGATGATCCGGAGCGGCTGCGTGTTGCTCGCATTCCGAAACAGGTGTGGCCGCTCGGCGTTGTAGTACGCGCTGTCGCCTGCCTTGAGGACGCGGGGCTCGGATCCCTCGAGCTCCAGCTCCATGCTCCCTCGCAGGACGTGGACGAACTCCTCCCCCACGTGGCGCCCGAACTCCGCGAGGTGGGCGCTCGGCTCGAACTCCACGATCATCGGCATCATCGTCGCCCGCGTGGTCGGCGCAAGCAGCCGGAACCGGATTCCCTCGGCGGGAGAGGGAAGCGTCTGCTGCTCGGACTTCCTGACGAGGTCGGGATCGGCGGCAGGCTCGATCGGAACGAGGTCGGCGAGATGCATCCCGTAGAACGCGACGAGCCGCACGAGGCGGCCGATCGTGATGTCGCTCTTGCCGTTCTCGACGAGCGAGAGGAACGACGCCGAGATTCCTGTGGCGCTCGCCACCTCGCTCAGCGAGAGGGACCTCGAACGCCGCGCAGAGCGGAGCGCGAGGCCGAGTCCCGCGGGCATCTCGGTCGTCGCCACGACCCGCACCCTATCCCGTTCCGGTGTCCGTTTGACTTCTCATCGCCACCTAATAAACTGGACGCGCGTGCACAATATTCAAGTCGACTGCGCGAGGCGATAACGGTGAGGCTCGCGGTGGTAGGGGCCGGGATCACCGGCCTTTCGGTCGCACTGCACCTTGCAGAACGTGGAGCAGACGTCGTCGTCCACGAGCGGGCCGGCGTGGCCGCGGAGGCCTCGGGCGTCCAGCCCGGCGGGGTCAGGCAGCAATGGAGCACTCGCGTGAACTGCCTTCTGGCCCGTGAGTCGGTGGGGTTCTACCGGGACGTGGCGAGACGATTGGAGGCCAGGACGGCTCCGACGCTCGAGGAGTGCGGGTACGTGTTCCTCGCACACTCGCCGGAGCGCCGCGACGCCCTCGCGGCCGACGTCGCGCTGCAGAACGAGGCGGGCGTCCCCTCGGAGCTCTTGACATCCGACGAGCTCGCTGTGCTCGTGCCCGGGCTCGACGTGTCGGACGTCACGGCGGCCGCCCATTGCGCCGAGGACGGCTACTTCGACCGGCCGCAGGCGGTGGTGGAGGCATTCGCGGACGCTTGCCGCCGGCACGGGGTCTCGATCGAGCAGTCGACCGTGGTCGGTTTCGGGCTGGAGGGCGACGGTTGGTCTGTTGAGCTCGACGACTCGGCACCGATGCACGCCGACGCCGTGGTCGTGGCCGCCGGGTACGACTCCCCCGCTCTCCTCGCGTCGGTCGGCGTCGAGCTGCCGATCTCGAAGCAGGCTCGGTATCTCCTCCTGAGCGACCCGATCCCCGACCGCCTGCTCGAGCCGCTCGTCGTCTCCGCGGAGCTGCACTTCGCCGCAAAGCACCTCAGCAACGGCCGGATTCTGGCGAGCGACCTGGCCGCCGAGGGCGATCCCGGCGAGAACGCGGCGGAGTGGCGCGCCAACGTCAAGCGGAACCTCCGTCGATTCTTGCCCGTCCTCGAGTACGTCACGTATCCGATCGTGGTCGAGGGCTTCTACGACGTCACGCCGGACAACCAGCCGCTCATTGGCCCCGTCGCCGAAGGGCTCTGGGTCGCCTCCGGATTCAGCGGCCACGGCTTCATGATCGCGCCCGCCGTCGGGCGCATCGTCGCGGACGCGGTGCTCGAGGGGCACCACGATCCCGCGCTCGACTTCTTCGCGCTCGACCGGTTCGGGCGCGGCACTCTCGTTCCCGAGCTGCAGATCGTCTAAAGGCCCAAGGTCTCGATCATGTCCATCATCAAGGAGGGATCACATGCATAGGGCGCCGCACCTACCACGTGGTGTCTTGCCAGCGGCACTGGCCGCTGTCGTCCTGCTCGCGGTCGCCGCGGTGGCCGTGCCGAATGCCCCCGCGACCGGTGACCGAGCCGCAGCCGACGGCACGCTCGTCGTCGACACCTCGTTCGTCGTGCAGACGATCGACCCGCAGCGAATGTTCGAGCCGACATCGCAGATCGCGGTGAAGGGCATGTACGACACGCTGGTCACGTTCCGGGGCGGCGCGACCAAGCCGCTCCCCTGGCTCGCCCGCTCGTGGAAGGTGTCGAAGGACGCCAAGACGTTCACGTTCAACCTGCGGCACGACGTCCGGTTCTCGGACGGGACCCCGCTGACGTCCGCGGACGTCGTGTTCACGTATCGACGCGTGATCAACCTCAAGGGGTCGCCCTCGTTCCTGCTCGCGGGCGTCAGGGTCGCGGCACCGAACAAGTACACGGTGGTCCTGCACTCGTCGACCCCGAATCCGGCATTGATGCGGATCGTGCCGAATCCCTCGCTCGGCATCGTCAACTCGAAGCTCGTGAAGGAGAACGGCGGAACGGATGCGGTCGGCGCCGACAAGACGGACAAGGCGGAGCCGTTCCTCCTCGGGCAGTCGGCCGGCTCGGGCCCCTATGTCCTCAAGAGCTACGACAACAAGACCCAGATCATCCTCGAGGCCAATCCCAGCTTCTGGGGCCCGAAGCCGGCGTTCCAAACGGTCGTCATCCGGAACCTGCCGGCCGCGACGCAGCTTCTCAACGTGCAACGGGGCGAGAACGAGGTCGCGCTGGATCTCTCGGCCCAGCAGGCGAGCACGCTCAGGGGCAAGAGCGGCGTCCGGGTCGTGACGAACGCTTCTGCGAACCTGTTCAACATCGACATCAACACCGACCCGAAGGTCTCCGAGGTCACGGCGAACAAGCACATCCAGACCGCGATCCGCTACGCCCTCGACTATCCGTCGTTCGTGAAGCTCTCGGGCCCAGGCGCCGTCCAGGCTCCGGGGATGATCCCGACGACGTTCATCGGCCACCTGCCGCCCTCGGCGCGCGTCAAGCGGAACCTTGCGAAAGCGCGTGCAGAGGTCAGGCGCTCGGGGATCAGCGACCCGAAGATCGAGATGCTGTATCCGTCCGAGCTGACGATCAACGGCATCTCGTTCGCAACGCTCGCGCAGAAGACGAAGGCAAACCTCGCCGAGGTCGGGATCGACGTCGATCTCGTCGGCAAGCCGGTGAACGCCTTCCTCGAGACGTACGCCGCGGGCAAGCATCCGATGAGCCAGTCGTACTGGGGGCCCGACTACCCGGATCCCAATGACTACCTGGTGTTCACCCCCGGGGGTCTCGCCGCGAACCGGGTGAACTGGGGGGCGAACGACGACCCCAAGCTCGCCGCGTTGGCCAAGAGGGCGCAGCGGACGGTGAGCGACACCGCGCGCGCGGCGCTCTTCCGCCAGATCGGCCGAATCATGAACCAGCGGGCGCCGTTCTTCCCCCTCTTCCAGCCGGCGCAGGCAATCGTGTCGAGCAGCAACCTCACGAACGCCACGCTGGGGGTCATCTGGCCGCTCGACGTCCGGGCGGTTGGAAGCAGGTAGCGCAGCAGGGATCGAGCCAGGGCGGCCGCGGTCGCGGGCGCCCTGGCCCTTCCTTCGGTTTCTCTCGCGACGCCTCGCAGCCCTCGTGGTCCTCGCCCTCGGGATCACGCTCGTCGCGTTCGTCCTCACGCAGCTCGTCCCGGGCGACCCCGCCCTCTCTGCACTCGGCCCCGTCACGTCGGCCGACCCGGACGCCGTGGCGGCGTATCACGAGCACTGGGGAATGGACCGGCCCCTGCCGGTGCAGTACGGGACCTACCTCTGGAACCTGCTCCACGGCGACCTCGGAACGTCGCAGCTCTCGCACCGGCCGGTGCTCGATGACCTGAGGCAGGCGATCCCCGCCACCGCGGAGCTCGCGTTGTTGGCGATCACGATCGCGATTCTCGTGGGCGTGCCGCTCGGGATCATGGCGGCGATCCGTCAGAACCGCGCGGTCGACCACGGGCTGCGCGTCGTATCCCTCGCGGGGATCTCGATGCCGACATTCTGGCTCGCGCTGCTCGCCCTCTACGTGTTCTTCTTCCGCCTCGACTGGTTCCCGGGGGGCGGGAGGCTCGACCCGGGCGTCCTGCCGCCCGACGAGATCACCGGCATGTACAGCGTCGACGCGCTGCTGCGCGGGCAATGGGCGACGGCGTGGGACGCCTTCCACCACCTCGTGCTGCCCGCGCTCGTCCTAGCGGCGTTCAACGTCAGCCTGATCATGCGCTACACGCGGTCGGCGATCCTGGAGGTGATCAACGACGACTACGTTCGCGCGGCGCGAGCAAAGGGCCTGCCGGAGCGCGTCGTCGTCGTCCGCCACATGCTCCGGGCGGCCCTGCCGAGCATCGTCACGGTGATCGGGCTCGTCTTCGCCAACGTGCTGACCGGAGCCGTCCTCGTCGAGAACATCTTCTCCTGGCCCGGGATCGGCCAGTACGCCTACCAGGCGTCGATCGAGCTCGACCTGCCGGCGATCATGGGCGTGAGCCTCTTCGTCGCCGTCGTCTACGTCACCGTCAACTTCGTCGTCGACGTGCTGTACGGCGTGATCGACCCACGCCTGAGGCTCACGTGAGCGCCGCCCCCGTCGCCGCCGGGCGACCCGTCGCGACACGCCACCGGATCGCGCGCGGCGTGCTCTCGCAGCCCCTCGCGGTCGTGGGGGCGGTGATCGCCATCGGGTGGCTCATCGTCGCGATCTTCGCGCCGCTGATCGCCCCGTACGACCCGCTCGCGCAGGACTTCGGGCTCACGCTGCCACCGTCGCGGGAGCACCTGTTCGGGACCGACGAGCTCGGCAGGGACGTCCTCAGCCGGGTCGTGTACGGCGCCCGGCTCTCCTTGCCGCTCGCCGTGTTGCTCGTCGTCCTCGCCACCCTCCTCGGCAGCACTCTTGGGGCGATGGCGGGGTATTTCCGATCGTGGGTGGACCCGCTCGTGATGAGGTCGGTCGACCTCGTGTTCGCGTTCCCGGCGATCATCCTCGCGATGGTCGTGACCGCGTCGCTCGGCCCGAACATCCGAAACGCCGTGCTCGCGATCGTGATCGTCGCCTGGCCGGCCTACGCGCGCGTCGTGCGAGGGCTCGTGCTCTCGCTCAGCGACGCCGAGTTCGTGCAGGCGTCGCGCCTGCTCGGCTCGTCGTCGCGGCGCTCGCTGCTGCGCGACATCCTCCCCAACGTCGCCGGGCCGGTCGTGGTCCTCGCGACACTCGACCTCGCGAACGCGATCCTGTTGCTCGCGGGGCTGTCCTTCCTCGG
Organism: uncultured Actinomycetes bacterium; assembly: GCA_963798725.1. Lineage (GTDB taxonomy): Bacteria > Actinomycetota > Thermoleophilia > Gaiellales > Gaiellaceae > Gaiella. The sequence continues at coordinate 207,571 of CAWCUL010000006.1, read as the reverse complement.
TCTCGGCGCGCAGCCGCCCGACCCCGAATGGGGTTCGATGGTCGCGGTCGGCACCCAGTACTTCCAGTACTGGTGGATGGGCACGTTCCCGGGGCTCGCGATCTTCAGCGCGGTGCTGGCCTTCAACTTCCTGGGCGACAGCCTGCGCGACCGGCTCGACCCGCGCGGCGTCTCGCGCGGCAAGCAGCAGGGGGGCGCGTGACGCTTCTCGCCGTCGACGGGCTCTGCGTGGCAGTTGCCGCCGACCACGGTCCGCTCGAGATCGTCGACGGGGTCTCGTATGCGGTCGAGGAGGGACGCATCTTCGGGATCGCCGGCGAGAGCGGCAGCGGCAAGACGGTGTCCGTTCTCGCGCTGATGGGCCTCCTGCCGCGCGGCGCGTCGGTATCTGGCTCGGCGGTCTTCTCCGGCGACGACCTCGTCTCGATGAGCCCTGCGCGTCTGCGGCGGTTCTGCGGTCGCGAGATCGGTCTCGTCTTCCAGGATCCGATGACGTCGTTCCATCCGATGCTGTCGGTCGGGCGGCAATTGACCGAGCACCTGCGTCACCACTTCGGCACGAGCCGCGCCGACGCCCGCGAGCGGGCCGTCGCGCTGCTGGGAGAGGTGCGGATCCCGGACCCGGAGACCGCGCTCGAACGCTATCCGCACGAGTTCTCGGGTGGGATGCGCCAGCGGATCGCGATCGCGGGGGCGCTCATGTGCGAGCCGCGGCTTCTGATCGCAGACGAGCCGACGACGGCGCTCGACGTCACGGTCCAGGCGGGGATCCTTCGCCTCATCGACCGGCTGCGCCGCGACCGCGCCCTGTCGGTGATCATGATCACGCACGACCTCGGGGTCATGTCGGCCGTGGCTGACGACCTCGCGATCTTCTACGGCGGGAGAATCGTGGAGGACGGGCCGGCCGCCGAGCTCCTGGCGGCTCCGAGACACCCCTATACGCGGGCGCTGCTCGACGCGCTCCCCCATCCCGAGCTCGCGAGGGGCGCGATCCTGCGCGGCATCCCGGGCATGCCCGCGCAGCCTGGCGGTCTTCCGGCGGGCTGCGTCTTCCATCCCCGGTGCACGTACGCGATTGCGTCCTGCCAGGTGGAAAGGCCGAAGCTGCGCCGCTTCGGCGCGCGCGCCGTCGCCTGCCCGGTCGACCCCTTCGCCCCATGAGCGCACTCGAGGTCAAAGGACTCAACGTCGCCTACGAGCGACATGGACACGAGCCTGTGCGGGCGGTGGTGGACGCAAGCCTCTCCGTCGAGAACGGCGAGATCGTCGGCCTGGTCGGCGAGAGCGGCTGCGGCAAGTCGACGCTCGCGCGTGCCGCAGTCGGCCTGATCGCTCCGACGGCCGGAGCGGTCGTGTTCGAAGGTCACGAGCTGCAACCGCTCACGCGTCGGGCGCGTGATCGCCGGGACGTGCGCGTGCAGATGGTCTTCCAGAACCCCTACGCGTCGCTGAACCCGAGACGCCGGGTCGGCCGGCAGATCGCCGATGCCCGGTCGCCGGAGCCGTTGGCGTCCGGACCACGACGGACGGTCGGAGAGCTCCTCGAGCGGGTCGGATTGCCCGCGGGCGCAGCATCGCGGTTTCCGCACGAATTCAGCGGAGGGCAGCGGCAGCGGATCGCGATTGCGCGCGCGCTCGCGGTGAACCCGTCGGTGCTCGTCCTCGACGAGCCGCTCTCCTCCCTCGACGCGTCTGCCCAGGCGCAGATCGCGAACCTGCTCGTGGAGCTCGCCCACGACGGGCTCGGCCTGCTTCTCATCTCCCACGACCTCGCGATCGTTCGCCAGGTCGCGCACCGCGTCTGCGTCATGTACCTGGGCGAGATCGTCGAGGAGGGCCAAACGGACGACGTCTGGGCCCGGCCCCTGCACCCGTACACCGAGGCGCTGATCCGGGCGATTCCTCGCGCCGACGGCACGGGCTTCGTGCCCGAAAGCCTCTCGGGCGAGGTGCCCGATCCGGCGCGGCCGCCGACCGGCTGCCGCTTCCACCCGCGATGCCCGCTGGCGTTCGCTCGCTGCACCGTCGAGCATCCCCAGCTCGAGTCGTTCGGCGACGACCGGCGCGCCGCCTGCTGGCTGAGCAGCGAGCGGGCGCGTCAGTCGGCCGGTTGAGACAGCTCCTCGAGGAGCCTCAGGCTGAAGCGGACGTGGTCGAGGTAGTCGTCGACGCGCCCGTGCTCGTTCGGCCCGTGCAGCCCGCTTGTGAGCCGCGCCGTACCCGCCGGAGAGACGGTCGTCGCGCCGAGGACGTCGAGCATCACGCGTGCGGGCCCGGCTCCGGGAAGCTGCGGGTACACCACCGGCTCGCCGTAGACGGCGGCGGCGGCGGCGAGCGCGGCGTCGCCGAGCGGCGTCCCGAGCACGCCCGGGGAGGGCCACAGCCTCGTGCTCACTCTTGTCTCGACGTCGACGAAGCCGTGGGTATCGAGGTGGCGCCGGAGCTTGCTGACGATGTCGTCGGGGTCCTGGTCGGGTACGAGATGGAAGTCGACGCGCGCCCGTGCGCCTGCCGGCACGACGGCGACCTCGGAGCTCGCGTCGCCCGCCTCGAGCGCCGAGATGTTGACGTTCGGGATGTACGAGAGGCGCAGGGCGAGATCCTCAGCCTTCCACCCGGGCAGCCAGCCGGAGGAATGGTCGCGCCCGAGCCCCTCCCCCGGCGGGGCGAGGCGCCGGGCGACGGCCGCGGACGCCTCGTCGGGCTCGGCGACGTCGTCGTGGAATCCTGCGATCGCGACGTCGCCTTCCTCGTCGACGAGGCTCGCGAGCGCCTGCGTCAGCAGCCACGCGGACGAGCGCAGCACGGGCGAGAACGCCGCGTGCTGGTCGTCCTCGAGCAAACGCACCCGGAGCTCGGCGCCCACCATGCCGCGGCAGCCGAATGCGATCTCGGGCCTTCCGTCGGCACGACGAACGAAGCTCTCCCAGAGGCAGTCCGAGGCCGAGAGCCAGCCCGCATTCGCCTCGAGCACCTCGCGCAGGCCGGGGCTGCCGACCTCCTCGGCGCCCTCGCACACCCAGAGGATGGTGACCGGCGCCCGCCCCCCGTGCGCCTCGAGCCAGTACTCGATCGCCTGCAGCCGCGCGGTGATGTCGGCCTTGTCGTCGCAGGTTCCGCGGGCATAGACGATCCCGTCGCGTAGATCGGCGCCGAACGGCTCGCTGGCCCAGTCCGCCGCGTCGCCGGCGGGCTGGACGTCGTAGTGGCTGTAGACGACGAGGCGTGCGGCGGTCTCGCCGGTGAGCTCGGCAAGTACCACGGGCACGTCGTCGGCGGTCCGTTCCACGACCACGCGGTCGAAGCGCCGGCGGACGCGCTCCTCCACCCACGCGGCCATTCGCTCGACCGCGGGGCGATTACCGCTCACGGACGGAATACGGCAGGCGTCGCGCCACTCGCCGACGAGGCGGTCCGCGTCCCTTGCGATCTGGTCGTCTTCAGGGCTCAAGCGAGTACGGATACGAGGTGAGCACCTCGGCGCCGTCCTCGGTCACGAGCACGAGGTCCTCGAGCCGGACGCCGCCATAACCCTGGCGGTAGCAGCCGGGCTCCACCGCGACCACGTCGCCGGCGACGAGCGCTCCGCCCGACAGGTCGAGCTGCGGCTCCTCGTGCACCTCGAGTCCGACGCCGTGTCCGAGGCCGTGGAAGAAGCCGTCGAGCAGCACCTCGCCCGGCCTCTTCGAGAGCTGGGTGGGATATCCGCCCGCCTCGACGACGCGCGAGGCGATCGTGTGGAGCTCACGGCCCGTGATGCCCGGCGCGATCGCGGGGATCACCTGCTCGTGCACCTCGAGGCACAGACGGTGGTAGTCGGCGAGCTCGTCCGAGACTGGCCCGACGACGAACGTGCGCGTCATGTCGGTGAAGAAGCCCGACTCCGTGTCGCGCGGCCAGATGTCGATCGTGATCGGCTCGCCGGCGCCGATCGCGCCGGATCCCATGTGGTGGCCGATGCACGTCTGCTCGCCGTGGGCGACGATGAAGTCCTCCGCGACGGCGCCGTTCGCGAGGAAGCCCGCGGCGACTGCCTGCTTGAGGCGCTCCGAGGTCAGCGGCTCGCCGCCCAGCTGCAGCACCCCGTTGACGGGCTGGGATTCGCGGAGCATGTCCGCCGCCGCCCGCATCCCCGCCTCCGCCGCACGCTGCGCGCGCCGGATGCCCTCGAGCTGCGAGGCGCTCTTCACGCGCCGACGTGCCTCGAAGAGACGCCGGTCGACATCGAGTCTGATCCCGTCCGCCCGGAGGCGGTCGGCAAGCTCGACCGGGAAGCCCGCCGGGACGGCCGCGTGGCGGACACCGAGCTTCGCGCACGCTCTCGCGACGATCTCCAGCATCGCGGCGTCCGAGTCGAGCCCGCCCTCGACGAGCTCGTCCAGCCCGAACGCCTCGAGCGGGAGCACGTCCATCCGCTCGACCTCGCTCATCCGTCGCGCTTCGAGCGAGCGGATCACCGTGTGCCGCTCGCCGTTTCGCTCGACGTAGAGGAACGGGTCGGCGACCGCGTGCGGCACCTCGACCCGCAGCTCGGGGCAGCGAACGGTGTCGCCGAAGATGAGGACGCTGTCCACCCGATCGAGCTTACATGCGGGTTTGCACGCAGGATTCCGGGTACCGCAGGGCGAAGCCCGAGAGGTGCCGAACGGCTGGGAGCCCGTCCCGATGCGCCGCCCCTACCGCGTGATGGTGGTGGCCTGCGCGACCACCACGTTCTTCGCCGCGTCGGAGGAGGAGAAGGAGCAGCGGTTCTTCCCGCGGTTCAAGCAGGTGCTCGCCGAGTGGGAGGAGCTGGGCGCCCGGGTGGTCGCCTCGTTCTGCGACGACATCTTCCAGGTCGGGTCGAACCGAAGCCCCTGGGCGTGGAACCTGATCTTCGAGGTCGATGACCTCGATGTCGCCGCCGCGATGGGCCAGGCCGTGCGCGAGCTCGTCGACGAGGTACGCCTCGACCGCTACGTCGAGTGCGAGATCCGCATCGGCAGGCCGTTCTACGCGCGCGAGGAGTAACCGGGCAGGTCGGCCGGAGCTACGACGCGTCCTCGACGATCGCGTCCAGCTCGACCTCGACGAGCACGTCTGGGATCAGCCCTCCGGCGAAGTAGGTCGTGTTCGCCGGACGGACGCCGGCGAAGAACTCGCCATGGGCCCGGGTGGCCTCCTTCCAGTCCGCTCCCGGCGCGAGCAGGAGGCGCGTGCGCAGGACGTCCTCCCGGTGCGCGCCGAGCGCCTCGGCCGCCTCGAGCGCCTTCCCGAGCGCGAACAGCGTCTGCTGATAGAGGCCGTCGCCGTGCGGCGTTCCGTCCGCTGCGATCGGCGCCGTGCCGCTCACGGCGACGTACGCCCCGTGCCGAACGGCGCGCGAGTACGACGCGTCGAGCGCGAACCGGGTGCCGTCGTCGTGGGTGCGCCGCATGGGATCGAAGTTGGTCGCCGACGTCTCCGCGAAACCGCCGCCGAGCGTAGTCGAAGGACTCTCGTGTGGGCCGCAGCGGTCGGCGCGGCGCGCCGTTCCCCGCCCGGCAGGGCGCTACACTTGGCCCCCGCGCCGACGTAGCTCAGCTGGTAGAGCACTTCACTCGTAATGAAGGGGTCCGCGGTTCGAGTCCGCGCGTCGGCTTCGAGGACTTCCTGCAAACGGTGGGCTTTCGCACGGATACGTTGTCCAGTTTGAGTACGAGAAGGTTCCTGACCATCTCCATCGCTCCTCGCTCGATCTCCTCTCTCGCAGCTCCGAAGGTTGGTTGCGTGCTCAGATCGCGTGCCGCAGCCGAATGTGGACGGTGCTACCGACTGGTTCGCGCATGGGCGGGACCTTTCGGCCCCGCCCATCCGGATAGGCGCCGAGCGGCTATGGCCCGCACGCCCCTTCGCGCAAATACCTGACGCAGGCCCTTACGGGCCGGCACACAACACGACAACGCTGAAGTTGTCGGCCTGACCGTTCTTGTTGACTCTTGTTTGCCAGGAGTTGGTCCCACCCGGGGCCGGGAAGCTCTCGAGGAGAGTCGTAGTAGCGGCGATGTTGGCCGGCCCCCCGGAAAGCAGCGTCTCCCCCGCGTTGCACGCCTCGGTCAGCACCTGGGTGCCATCGCCCAAGGTGGTGCCTGGGCCCAGCGCGGACTCGCGCTTGGTGATGGTGGCGATCCCGGAAGCCCCCTTGTCCCCCTTGTCACCCTTCGGTCCCTTCCCGCCCTGCGGGCCGGCGGGGCCAGCCGGGCCGGCCGGGAGCTGCCCGGCCTTGAAATCGATCGCTTTGAGGGAGCGGTTCTTCACCTTGCCGCTGGTGACAGCGTCACCACGCAGCTTCACGTTCGTCACTGCCCCGTTGCGGAGTTGCGCCGCACCGACGCTGTTCCGTGGCACAAGCGCGTTGTAGGCGGCCTCACCGACTGGCGTAGCTCCGAACACCGCTACCAGCAACGCAGTCAGCGACAACGCCAAGTTGACGCGATTCCCCATGACATCCTCCGTTCAGACAGATGGGGTTTGACGATTCGCCCCCCAACACAACCTGCACGAGCCCGCTCTGGCGAGACACTTCGCAGGCGCAACGCACACTGGCAGATCACCATACGAATGCCAAGCATCCGATCAGCGCCGGGGTGTGCGACCCGGAGCTCAGATTGCGCGGAGGAGCCGTTCGTGTGCCCACCACCCAATGAAGTCGCGCCGGCATGACGACCCCCGTATCGTTCGGCTCAGCGTCGCTGACCCGAACGTCCGGCTCGAGCTCCCGCGAAGACGGGCTGAGCCCGCCCGCCGAGTCGAAGCTCGCCCCGCCGCGGCAACCAGCGCGCGAAGCGCCGAGCAGTCAGCAGAGCACCGAGCACAGGGCGGCGAGCGACTCGCGGTTGATCCGATAGTAGGCCCAGTTTCCGCGCTGCTCGCGCTCGATCAGGCCCGCATCCCGCAGGACCTTCAGGTGGTGGCTCACCGTCGGCTGACCCAGCCCGAGGGGCTCGGTCAGGTTGCATTGGCACGTCTCTCCGTCCGGTTGCGCCTGAATGAGGCTCAGGAGCCGAAGCCGCGTCGGGTCGGCGACCACCTTCAGGGCAGCCGCGAGGCGCTCCGCTTCATCTGCGTCGAGCGCCGTCTCGAAGATCGGGGCGCACGAGGCCGCAGCCGAGATCGTCGCGATCGTCTTCACCCATCCATATTGACATACATCGATGTTGATGGGCAGACTTCATATCGACACCTATCGATATCGGAAGCGGACCCATGAACCAGGCACTCGATCCCGTCACCCAACGCCATGTCCAAAGCGCCGCGGCCGCGCTTGCCGACGAGTTCGCCGGCGTGTTCTCCGAGGAGACCATCGCCCGCTATCTCGCAGACTCCCTCGACCTCCTCGGCGGCTCATCCGTCACCGTCTTCGTACCCGTGCTCGCCCACCGCTTCGCGCGAGAACGGCTACGCGCCCTCGCCCAGGCAGAAGGAGCCATCGTGAAGGAACAACCGGAAGTCCTGTTCGTCTGCGTCCACAACGCCGGCCGCAGCCAGATGGCCGCCGGGCTCGTCGAGCTCCGCTCGGAGGGACGCATTCACGTTCGCTCCGCCGGGAGCACGCCCGCAACCGAGATCAACCCCGCCGTCGTCGACGCCATGGCCGAGCTCGGCGTCGACATGTCCGAGGAGTTCCCGAAGCCGCTCACCGACGACGTCGTCCGGGCCGCTGACGTCGTCATCACCATGGGTTGCGGCGACGCATGCCCGATCTACCCCGGCAAGCGCTACGAAGACTGGGACCTCGACGATCCCGACGGCCAGAGCCTCGAGACCGTACGGCTCATCCGCAACGAGATCGACGCCCGCGTTCAGACGCTCGTCCACGACCTCCTTGGCTAGACCAGGCCTCGCCCGCCGAGCTCTCGCCGAGGGCATCGCAACCTTCACACTCGTCTTCGCGGGCTGCGGCGCGATCGTCGTCGACGATCAGCGCGACCACGCACTCGGCGCGCTCGGAATCGCGGCGGTCTTCGGCCTGGTCATCCTCGCGATGATCTACGCGACCGGGCACCTCTCCGGCGCCCACATCAACCCTGCGGTGACGATCGCCTTTGCCGCCGGCCGCCACTTTCCGATCCGCGACGCCGCGGCGTACATTCCGGCCCAACTCGCCGGCGCCGTGCTCGGCGCAGCCGTTCTGCGCCTGACGTGGGACGGCACGCCCGCCAACCTGGGAACGACCGCACCGACGGTCGGTGCCGCCTCCGCGCTCACCTACGAGGCTCTGCTCACCGCCGTCCTCATGTTCGTGATCATGGCCGTAGCCACCGACACGCGCGCAACGGGGGCGGCCGCCGCGGTCGCCGTCGGCGCCACCGTCGGACTCGACGCCGCCTTCGGCGGGCCGGTCACCGGCGCCTCCATGAACCCGGCCCGCTCCTTCGGCCCCGCTCTCGTTGCCAACGACTGGCACGACTTCTGGATCTACGTCATCGGCCCCGTTGCGGGAGCACTCCTCGGCTCGCTCGCCTACCAGACGATCCGTGGAGGCTCGCCCCCGCGCGCCCCCAAACCGTCCGACACAGAGAGGAGGCATCATGCACCGCAGCTGCTGTGACGAGTGCTGCAACGGCGACGACTGCTGCTGACCCCGGCGAGCAGTCCCGCATCGGGCGGGCGGGGGCCTCGTGGTGGGGCCACCGCCCGCCGACGCACTCTCCTGGAGAACGCTGCGCCATCGCCCGCCTGTACTCCGCTCCGTCACCACATCGCAACCGGCGACCGGGGTAGCGTGCTCCGCGAGGCGATGACCCAGCCTCATGCCAGGCGTCGGTTGGAGAAGATGGGGGACGCGCCTGGCTCCCTCCTGGCGAGGACCCGAGGCGGTGCCGCGGAACGCGGCCTCCGCCTCGGGGCAACCGCCTTCGCAGGCGACGAGCTCAGATCGTCTCGAGCGAGGCGCGCCGCCTGGCCTCCGCCTCGAACAGGCGAAAGAGCGCGTACGCCGCCACCGCATAGCAGGCGCCGACCAGGAGCTCGGTGCCGACGAGCCCGATGACCGAGGCGAACGAAGCGCCGGCCACCACCTCCCTCGCTGCGGCGATCGCGTGCGTCAGCGGGAGGACGTCCGAGATCGCCTGCATCCAGCCGGGCAGGACGTCGAGGGGCACGTTCGCGCCCGTGAAGAGCAGCAGGACGTAGGTGGCGAGGTTCCCGATGAAGAACACGTCGCGGGCTCGCAGGCCGATCGAGCCGAGGAGCATCCCGAACGCCGTGCAGGAGACGACGCCGACCGTGACCACGAGCGCAAGCGGCCCGAGCGAGGAGACCGGCGGGTCGAAGTCGAGCCAGAGCCATCCCATCGCGAACCCGAAGGCGGACACGAGGATCCCGTTCGCGATGTAGGGGAGCGCCCGGCCCGCGAACAGCGCGAGCCGGTTGGCGGGCGTGGCGAGCAGCGGTGAGAGCGTCCCGAGGAAGCGCTCGTTCGCGATCGCCATGATCGAGCCGTAGACGCACGCGATCGACGAGATGTAGACGGCGTTCCCGACGACGAAGAACGCCTCGTCCTGCGCCTCTGTGAACCGGCCGAGGTACGTGAAGAAGATGAGGACGAAGAGCGGGCTGCCGAGCATCGTCGGGATGTAGTGCCACGGGCTGATCCAGTTGAAGAGCGCGCGGTACGAGATGCCGCCGCCGATGAAGAAGATGCGGAGCGCGGTCACGTCAGCGCCAGCGTCGCCCGCGCGCGGGCGAGCCGCTCGAAGTGCCGCAGGAAGACGGCCGCGAGCACCGCGTAGACGACCCCGAGCCCGAGGCACATGACGATCGCCGGCAGGGGATCGCCGCCGAGCGCCGACTCGCGGATCGCGCGGACACCCCACGTCGGCGCCAGCACCCAGGAGATCGGCGTGACCCACCCCGGGAGCAGCGAGATCGGCACGAGCATCCCCGTGACCAGCCACACGGGCTCGCCCAGCAGGTTCGAGAGCGCGTTCGCGTTCCGGTAGAGGACGAACGTCGACGCGAGCAGGAGACCGAGCAGCCCGAGCCCGATCACGGCAGACGGCACGGCGATCACGAACAGGACGGGATGTACGAGGTCGAGCCTGATGCCGAACAGCACGCGACCCCAGACGAGCGTCGAGACGAGCGAGACGAGCCCGTAGGCGGCGGTCGCGAGCGTCAGCGGGATCAGGACGACGATGAACGGAACGGGGGCGGCGATCAGAAGCTCGAGCGTCCCCTGCCAGCGCTGCCACTGGATCGCGCCACCCGAGCCGAAGAGGGTCGTCGCCCAGATGCCCATCAGCCCGGCCCCGAGCGCCGCGTAGAGGAGCGGCTCGCTCTGGCTCCCCGACTGGAAGAGATAGAAGGCGATGGTCGCGAGCACGACCGGCGTGATCACGCCGATCACGAGGAAGAAGCTCGACTGGACGAGGCCCTTCAGGTGGAAGACGAGACTCGCCCAGAAGAGGCGAACGGCGCGCTTCGGCGTGATGGCCGGCAGGAGCCCATCCTATCGGGGCGCCTGCCGGCCGGAATCGTCAGTCGCTCGTGCGCGACCTGTAGCGCCGAAGCGCGGCCGGGATCGCGACGGCGAGGAGCGCGGTGCAGTAGAGCCACGAGGCCGTGATCGGGTGCTCGAGCGGCCAGGCGTCCTTCGTGACGGGCGTCGTCGGGTTCCCGAACAGCTCCCGCAGGGCGGCAGCAAGGGCGCTGATCGGATTCCACGACGCGATCCACTGGAGCACGTCGGGCATCGAGTCGATCGGGACGAAGGCGCTCGAGACGAACGTGAGCGGGAACACGATCATGAACACGATCCCCTGCACGGCGTCCGGCGAGCGCACGAGCATCCCGATCCACGTCCCGAGCCAGATCGCTCCGGCCGCGAACACGAGCAGAAGCACGATTGCAGCGCTCGCATGCAGCATGTCCGTGTGCACGCGCCAGCCGACGACGAGGCCGGTGACGAGCAGGATCGCGATCGCGACCGCCATCCCGGCGAGCTCGGCGAGAAAATGGCCGACGAGGTATGCGGACCGCGGGGCCGGCAGGGTCCGGAACCGGTCGATCACGCCCTCGGTGAGGTCGGTGGCGATCGACACGCCCGGGCCCATCAACCCGAAGGCGACCGACTGGACGAGGATTCCGCCGATCAGGTACTCCCGGTAGCTCCCACCCGTGACGTGGATCGCGCCGCCGAACACGAAGGCGAAGAGCAGCACGAACATCACGGGCTGCAGCGTCACGTCGAGGAGCTTCTCGGGGATCTGCCGGATGTGCTCGACGTTGCGGCGGGCGAAGACGAGCGAGTCGCTCACGTAGGTGGTCATGCTGCGGTCCTTTCGCGGTTGTGGCCCGTCGACGTGAGCGACAGGAAGACGTCGTCGAGGGTCGCCTCACGACGATGGACGTCGTCCACGTCGATCCCGGCGTCGTCGAGCGTCCGTACGACGTCGACGAGCCGCGTGCCGCCGGTGACGGGCACCGTGACGGTGAGGTTGGATGCGTCGAGCGAGGGCTCCGCCGACGCGAAGCGGGCGACCGCGGCCGCGGCGGCCGAGAGCCCGTCGGGAGCCGGAAGCGTCACCTCGATCCGATCCCCGCCGATCCGCGTCTTGAGCTCGGCGGGCGTGCCGTGGGCGACTGCGCGGCCGTGGTCGAGGACGACGATGTCGTCCGCGAGCCGATCGGCCTCTTCGAGGTACTGCGTGGTGAGGATCAGCGTCGTGCCTTCGCTCACGAGGTCGCGGAGCTTCTGCCAGAGCTCGTCGCGGGCGAGCGGATCGAGCCCGGTCGTGGGCTCGTCGAGGAAGAGGACGAGTGGCGCGGCGACGAGGCTCGCCGCGAGGTCGAGCCTGCGGCGCATTCCGCCCGAGTAGCTCTTGACGAGGCGTGCTCCCGCGTCGACCAGGCCGAACTGCTCGAGCAGCTCGTCTGCTCGCCGTCGAGCATCTCGCTTCGCCACGCCGTGCAGTCGCCCGATCAGCTCGAGGTTGAGCCGCCCGTCGAGCAACCCGTCGACCGTCGCCTGCTGGGCCGCGACGCCGATGGCGCGGCGCACGGCTCCCGCGTGGGCGACGACGTCGAAGCCGGCCACCGTCGCGTTGCCGGTGGTCGGGTGTGAAAGCGTCGTGAGCATGCGGATCGCCGTGGTCTTCCCCGCGCCGTTGTGGCCGAGGAGGCCGAGGATCGTGCCGGGCGCAACGTCCAGGTCCAGATCTCTCACGGCCCACAGCTCGTCGAATCGCTTGCCGAGCCCCTCGGCGAGCACACCGGCGTGCGGGGCTTGTCTATCCGTATGACGTACCATTGTGTCGTACATAGTACGACCAACCTAGCAGTACACTGTACGTCATGTCAACTCGAAGGACGTCGCGCACACAACGGGATGCCGAGCGTCGCGCTCGCCGCGCGGCGATGTCGGATTCGCTCGAGGTCTGGACGCGCCCGGAGCGCGGTCGCCGCCGTCCGCGGTACACCCGGGACGAGATCGCCGCGGCGGCCATTCGGATCGCCGACACGGAGGGCTTCGAGGAGTTGTCGATGCGGCGCCTCGCCTCGGAGCTCGGCGCGGGGACCATGACCCTCTACCACTACGTGCGCACCAAGGACGAGCTGCTCGCTCTCGTCCACGACGCGATCATGGCGGAGCTGCTCGTTCCCGCCGGCGAGCTGCCGGACACGTGGCGGGACGCGCTCACGGCAATCGCCTATCGGTCGCGCGACGCGCTTCGCAGGCATCCCTGGGCGCTCGACATTCGCGACGACCCTGCACCAGGGCCGAACGGGATCCGCCACTGGGACCAGTCGATGCAGGTCGTGACGCCGCTCGACCTCTCGATCGGCGAGCGCTTCGAGCTGATCGCGGCGATCGACGAGTACGTGTTCGGCTTCTGCCTGCTGGAGCGCGTGAACGGGCCGGTCGACGTCGACCGCCCGCCCGGCCCGGACCTCGAAGGGATGGCCGCGTACGTCGACGGCCTGATCGCGACCGGCGAGTATCCTGCCCTCGCAGAGCTCGAGCGGAACCCCGGCCTCGAGGACGCATGGGACCAGATGCAGCGTCAGATCGCCGACCCGGGGCGCTTCGGCCGGAACCTCTCGCGGTTGCTCGACGGGTTCGAGGCGGAGCTCGGACGCCGCACCGGGCGTCGCGGGAGCCGGCCCTAGCCCGGCCCCCAGCGCCCGCCGCTCTCGCCGAGCAGCAGCGGGAATCGTTCGACCGCGTTCCGACGACGTTTACCGTCGCGAGATCTACGACCCGAAGCCTCCCAACGCCCAACGCCTCTCGGGGACGCGGTCACAGACCACGTCCCAACCCCCATGGGACGTGGGCTCAGCCCGCGTCCAACCCCCAACGGCTCTCGGGGACGCGGTCACAGACCACGTCCCAACCCCCATGGGGCGTGGGCTCAGCCCGCGTCCCCAACCCCACAGGACTTAGGCTCTGCCCGCGTCCACCGCCCGCCGCCCCACGGGACGTGGGCTCAGCCCGCGTCCCCGACCCCAACGCCTCTCGGGGACGCGGTCACAGACCACGTCCCAACCCCCCACGGGACGTGGGCTCGGCCCGCGTCCCCTACCTCCAGCGCCGCTCGGGACGCGGTCGCAGACCACGTCCCGCGCCTCAGACGAGCCCGCCGGCGTAGCGCCAGGGGCCCGGCTGGAAGCGGATCCCGCGCTTGCGGCAGAGCTCGCGCACCGAGTCGAGCAGGACGCCGCCGTCTCCGTGGACGCGGCGGGCGAGCAGGTCGAGCACCGCGCATCCCTCCGGCGGGTCGGAAGCCTCGAGCGTCAGAACGACCGTGTCGCCTGCGCCGTCCGGAACGGCTGTGCCCGAGGCGACCGTCTCCAGGAACACCACTCGGCCAGGGCCTTCCGCGCCGGTGAGCTCGAACCCGTGCCCGCCCTCCGACGCAAGCGGCGCCGTCTCGATCCCGCGCAGTCCGAGCAGCTCCTGAAGCTCGTCGACCATCCGCCGCGCGAGCTCGACCTGGCGCGGCCGGGCGAGCGTTCGGCTCGCGGACCCGATCGGACGCGCGGGCACCCCTGCCGCGAGCACGCCCTCGTGCACGTCGGAGACGACGTACGAGTTCGAGACGACGATCGCCTCGCGGCCGATGCGACAGCCCGCGTACACGACCGCGCCGACGCCGATTTGCGCGCGGTCCTCGATCACGATCCCCGCGAAGCGGTTCTCGAAGCCCTCCAGCACCGAGTGCCCGACGTTGTGGGTGAGCAGGACGGAGCGCATCGTGACGAAGACCTCGGCTCCGATCAGCACCGGACGGCCCACGTTGACGAACACGTCGTCGCCGATGAACCCGAGCTCGCCGATCACGAAGGTCGCCCACGGGTCGCGGTGACCGCCTCCGCCGACCCGGATGTTCTCTCCGCTCCAGGTGCCAGCACCGACGAACGCACGCCGGCACATGAGCCTGAACGCCGTCCCGAGCTTCGCGAGCTCGCCGGCGGCGAACACCTCGTCGCACTCGATCGAGGCGCGGTCGCCGATCGTGACACCGTCCTCGAGCACGATCCGCGGAGCGACGATCACGGCGCCGTGGCCGAGCACGACGCCCTCCCCCATCCGCGCGCCGTGGCTGCGATACGCGGCCAGCCGCTCCTCGGCCGGGAGCGCGCCGAACGCGTGCGGGTCTCTACGCAACGACTGGAGGAACGTCTCGTCGAGGACGCCTTCCGTCTCAGCGACCGAGAAGATCGGCGGGAGCGTCACGTTCTCGGTCGTAAGCCCGGCGAGCACGACGTCGGCCCCGTCGGCCGCCCGGCTCGGGGTAGCGGCGGCGGCGGCGAACGCGTCGACGTCCTCGGCCGTGATGAAGCCCGCCTTGTCGATCAGGCTCACGTCGATACCGAGCTCCGACGCCCGCTCGGCTGCCTTGCGTGTGACGTTGCGCGGAGCGTCGTCGCCGACGGGCTCGGGCGCCACCGCCTCGCGTCGTGCGTCGGCGGCCTGGAGCTCGTCGGCGCTCTCGGCGACGAGGGCGATCGACGAGCCGAGCTCGACGTCGAGCCCCGCAGCGGCGAGCTGGACGATCGTGCCCGCACCGGGCGCCTCTACCTCGACGGATGCCTTCGACGTCTCCACGACGCAGACGGCCTGGCCCTTGCGGACCTCGGTGCGGTCCGCGACGAGCCACTCGGAGAGAAGCGCGGACTCGCTGTTCGCGTCCTCGCGCGTGAGCACGATCTCGAGCAGGACGTCAGCCTCCCACGCGCTCGAGCGTCGTCACCGCCGCGACGACGTCGTCGACGCCGGGGAGCGCCTCGTCCTCGAGGCTCCGCGCCGACGGCACGATCCAGTCGCGGGCAGCGACGCGCCTGACGGGGCCGTCCAGGTCGTCCCAGGCCTCCGCCTGGACGCGAGCGGCGATTTCGGCGCCGACGCCTCCCGTGAGCGTCCCCTCCTCGATCGTCACGAGCGAGCCCGTTCGCCCCAGCGAGGCGAGCACGGGCTCGAGATCGAGTGGCAGGAGCCTGCCCAGCGCGACGACCTCCGTGAAGATCTCGTGCTCGAGGATCAACCTGGTGGCGGCGTCCAGCACGATCGGGAGCATCCCGCCATACGTGACGAGCGTTGCGTCCGCGCGAGAGAAGCCGTTGCCGGAGAACGTGAGCGCCGGGTAGGGCCCATCGCCCTCGACGCAGTAGAGGTCGTCGACGCGGCCGTCCACGGGGCGGCGGTTCGGGCGGCCGTACATGAGCTTGTTCTCGATGAAGAACACGGGCCCGTCCTCGGCGACCGCCTCGGCGAGAAGCGCGCCGACGTCGTGGCACTCGCTCGGTGCGACGACCGTGATGCCCGGGACCCCGATCAGAAGCTTCTCGAGCGACTGGCTGTGAGTCGGGCCGTATCCCCGGCGGCCGCCCATCGGCGTGCGCACGACGAGCGGCACAGTCACGCGGTCGTCGAACATCGCGCGGAACTTCGAGATCCCGTTCACGGTCTGGTCGAGGCCGAGCGTGACGAAGTCGCCGAACATGATCTCGAGGATCGGGCGGTAC
This sequence comes from uncultured Actinomycetes bacterium, assembly GCA_963798725.1. Taxonomy (GTDB): domain Bacteria; phylum Actinomycetota; class Thermoleophilia; order Gaiellales; family Gaiellaceae; genus Gaiella. The sequence goes on along the minus strand of CAWCUL010000006.1, from coordinate 191,581 downwards.
CCGCGTAGCGCGAGGCCGGCGGTGATGCCGAAGATCGACGCCTCGCTGACCGGCGTCGGCAACACCCGGTCGGGCCAGCGGGTCGAGAGCCCCTGGCTGATCTTGAACGCGCCCCCGTACGGGTCGAGGAGGTCCTCCCCGAGCAGATAGACGTCGTCGTTTGCCTCGAAGATCTCGTGGAGGGCGGCGTTCAGCGCCTGCCCGCACCGGGTGCTCATCGGGCGACGGGCTCCGCACCGGCGACCGGTGCCGCGAGCGCCCGCTCGACGGCCTCGGCGAGACGCCGCTCAACCGCTTCCGCGATCTCGGCGCGCTCGGAGTCGTCGACGAGGTTCGCGGCGACCGTCAGTGGATCGCGGAGGCGACGCTCCGCGATCTCGTCGGGCTCGCGGAAGTCGTCGCCCTTCGAGTGTGGGCTGAAGCGGTACGTGTCGATCACGAGAACGTAGGGCGTGCCCGTCGCGCGAACGTGCTCGACCGCGGTCTCGGCCGCGCTTCGCACCTGGCGCACGTCGGTCGTGTCGTGGCGCGACGTCGCGACGCCGAAGGCCGTCGCGCGCGCCTCGACGTCGCCCGCGAGCTGGAGCCGCGACGGCGTCGACTGGGCGTAGCCGTTGTGCTCGACGACGACGAGCAGCGGCAGGTTCCAGAGCGACGCGATGTTGAGGCTCTCGTAGACGACGCCCTGCCCGAGCGTGCCGTCGCCCACGAACACCGTCGTGACGGCACCCGTGCCCCGTTCCCGCTCCGCGAGCGCCATCCCGGCCGCGACGGGAACCGTGCTTCCGAGGACGCCGTTCGAGTAGAAGTTGCCTGCGAAGAGGTGCTGACTGCCGCCCTTGCCGCCGCAGACGCCCCCGACCCTGCCCATCACCTCGCGCAGAAGCCCGTCGACGTCGTCCGTGAGCGCGAGATAGTGGCCGTGACAGCGATGGTTCGACATCACGACGTCCCGTTCCGGCTCGAGGCAGGAGATCACGCCGACCGCGTCGGCCTCCTGGCCTATGCACGTGTGGGTCGTGCCGTGGAGCTTTCCGGCGGCGAAGAGCTCGAGGAGCGTCTCCTCGAAGCGCCGGATCAGGACCATGCCCGCATAGAGGCGACGAGCCTCGTCGGTGGCCCGCGCAGGCGTCGATTCTGCGGTCGCGCGCCTTGTCGCTGATCCCTGCCCGCTCATCACCGCTGGAGGCTACAGATAGCCGAGATCGGTGAGGCGGGCCGTGACGACGGCCTCTTCCTCGGCCGAGAGCTCGGGCTGCTCGAGGAGCTCGAGCTCCGCGTACAGTCGCTCACGCAGGTCGCCGGGCGCCTCGTCCGGGACGCTCCGCCGCTCGCGCGGGTCGAGGTCGAGCCGGTACGCCTCCTCGGCCCCCGAGTCGACGTGCACCGTGAGCTTCCAGGGCGGCAGGCGCAGCGCGAGCTGCGACACGCGGCCCCCGTCCGTCCCCGTGATCCATGCTTCGCGGTCGGGCTCTTCCGCGCCCTCCAGGAGCGGAACGAGAGAGGCGCCGTCGACACCTTCGAGCGGCGCGCCGGCGAGATCGAGGAGCGTGGGCGTGAGGTCGACGAGACCCACCTGAGAGCCGACGACGCCGGGCTCCACGCGCCCGGGGGCAGAGACGATCAGCGGAACCTCCACGATCTCGTCGTAGAGGTTGGCGCCGTGCATGTGGTACGTGCCCTTGACCGCCTCCTTGTCGGCGAACCGCTCTCCCCAGGACTCGCCGTGGTCCGAGAGGAAGACGAGCGCCGTCTCGTCGCGCAGGCCGAGAGCGTCGAGCTCGGAGAGGAAGTCGGCGAGAAGCACCTCCGAGGAGCGCTCCACGGACTGCGCGTAGCCCTCGCGCAGCGCGTCGAGCGCTGCCGCGTCACCGGACTGGATCCCGGAGATGATCGCCTCCTTCGCGGCGAGCCACTCCTTGCGCTCGGCGTGGAGGATGTCGTACGGCATGTGGGTCGCCCAGCTGTGGAACCAGAGCACGAACTGCTCCGACCGGTGCGAGCGGAGCCAGTCGACCACACCGTCGAGCGTCTCGCTCGTGCCGGCGACGTTCGCATCTGCGAAGCCCTTGAAGAGGTAGTTCTCGTCGAACACGAAGCTCGCCGTCGTGTACCCGTGGGCGGCGGCGACCGTGAACAGCGTGGGCAAGGTGGGGTCGAGCGTGGCGTCCCAGTGGAGGTACCCGTGGTGGTGGGCGTGGAGGCCCGTGATCATCGATGTGGTGGAGGGGCAGGTCCAGGGGGCCGCGGCGATCGCCTGGTCGAAGCGGACACCGGTCTCGGCGAGGGCGTCGATCGTCGGCGTGCGAACCCGCCGGGCGCCGTAACAGCCGACGTGATCGGTGCGCAGCGCATCCGAGACGTAGACGATCAGGTTCACTCGCGCCCCCGGTCGGCGGCGGCTCCGGCGAGCGCCGGGACGAGGCTCCGCCCGCGCATGTCGTCCGGGACGGGCAGCCCGAGGAGCTCGAGGGCGGTAGGCGCGATGTCGAGGAGATGCGCATCGACCGTCCCGTGCGCCGTGACGCCCGCGCCGGCCGCGATCAGCATCCCGTCCTGCGCGTGGTTCGCGTCGTCGGGCCCGGTGTCGTTCTCGAACGTGTGCACGCCCTCGTCGCCGCCGATCGTGCCGACCGAGCGCCAGAGAAGATCGCCGAAGATCACGATCAGGTCGGGCGCCACGCCCGCGACCTCCGGATAGATCTCCTCCGGCTTGTACACGTGCGTGGCGAGCGGCCGGCCCTCGTCGTCCGGGATCGCGGCGAGCCGCTCCGCGAGGTCGTCCCGCACCGCCTCGTAGTCGCCCTGCGGGACGATGCCTTCGGGCTCGCGCCCCTCGACGTTCATGAAGATCCGGGCGTAGTAGCCGCCCTCGCCCCAGGCGACGGTGTTCGACCAGTCGATGCCCGTCTCGCGGGTCGACGTGACCCCGTTCGGCTCACGCTGCAGCGTGAGCAGCCCCTCTCGCCGGAGCCACTCGTTGACCCGGATGCCACCATCGAGCCGCTTCGCGCCGTGGTCGGAGACCACGAGCACGAGCGTCTCGTCGTCTGCGTGCTCGAGCAGGCCGCCGATGAGGCCGTCGACGTGCTCGTAGTAGTCGCGGATCACGTGCTCGTACGGACCGCCGGGCTCGTGCTTTCTGTGCTGGGCGTCCATGTACTTCCAGAAGCCGTGGTGGATGCGGTCCGTGCCCATCTCGACGAACGCGAACAGCTGCCACGGCCTCGTCGAGAGCAGGTGCTCGGCGAGCTGGAAACGCCGGTCGGTCATCTCGTAGACCTGCTTCAGCAGGTCGTCCTTGTCCTCCGTGCGGAAGTTCGTGCAGTCGAAGAGGTACTCGCCGACGACCTGTCTGACCTCGGCGGCGAGCGCCGGCGGGTACGTGTAGCGGCTCTCGATCGACGGGGTCAGGAAGCAGCTGACCATCGCGCCCTTGAGGGGCCGCGGCGGATAGGTGCCGGGGACGCCGACGACGATCGAGTTGCCGCCCGCCGCGCCCGACGAGATCCCAGAGCCGGGGAGCGCGGATCGCGTTGCCGTCCGCGATGAACGCCCCGTCGTACGTGTGGTCGGAGCGGTTGCGGAAGCCGTAGACGCCGAGATCACCGGGCGTTCGGCTCGACATCATGCAGGACCAGGCGGGCACCGTGATCGGAGGGACGATCGACGTGAGCCGCCCCGAGACGCCGCGCTCCATGAGGCCCGAGAGCACGGGCAGGCGGTCGCGCCAGCGCTCGAGCACGAGCGAAGGCTCGGCACAGTCCAGGCCGATCACCATCACCTTCTTCGCGGCCTGGGTCGTCATCGTCTCCGCCTCCGTCACGTCCGGCATGGTAGTCGCGCGCGGCCCAGGCGCCGGGGGTATGGACGGCCCTGACCCCTGTGGAGCGATTGGCACGAGATCGGCACAGGTTTGCCCTTGACGAAGAACGGTGTCTGACACCGTCTCGCGCCGAACGGCACGCACGGGGTTGCCGACGGCGACGAGGAGACGGGCGCGCCGAGCCTCCCTCCGCCGCGATACGTGTGCAGGAGCGGCATCCGCCCTGTGCATGGATTGGCACGAAGTCGGCACGGTTTGCCCTTGACGGGAAACGGTGTCTGACACCGCCTTTCGCCCACGCCCCGGCTCGTCGGTGAGGACGCTGTCCGCGCGACCGGTTCGGAGGGCGTTCTCGCGGGCTGGCTCCCGCGCTCCAGAGAGCCCATATACCCATACAGGGTATATTGGCGGAATGAACGGGTCCCTGAACCGGGTCGCGCTCAGCGCGACGCTCCACTGCCTCACGGGCTGCGCGGTCGGCGAGGTGCTCGGCATGGTGATCGGTACCGCGCTCGGCTGGGGCAACTGGCCGACCGTCGCGCTCTCGGTCGTGCTCGCGTTCGCGTTCGGCTACTCGTTCACGATGGTGCCGCTTCTGCGCGCGGGCCTCGCGTTCGCCGCCGCGGGGCCGCTCGCGCTCGCGGCCGACACCCTCTCGATCGCGGTGATGGAGATCGTCGACAATGCGGTCATGCTGCTCGTGCCCGGCGCGCTCGACGCCGGTCTCGCCGACGTGCTTTTCTGGGCGAGCCTCGCGTTCTCGCTCGTCGTCGCCTTCTGCGCGGCGTTCCCCGTCAACCGCTGGCTCATCGCCCGCGGCAAGGGGCATGCGGTCGTGCACGCCCACCACGGGCACGCCCACTGACAAAGGACATCCGCTCCCGGCGCGCGGATACGCTCGACGGCATGAGCGCACTCCCGTATCGCCGCACGTTCGGCCGCCTACTCGGGTTCCTGCGCCCGTACAGGGCCTCGCTGGTCGTCTCGACGATCCTCGCGGTGCTGTCGCAGGCGGCCGCGATCGCGATCGTCGTGCTCGTGGGGATCGCGATCGACGGCATCGACTCCGGGCGCGGCACCGAGGCGCTCGCCTGGACGATCGCCGCGATCGTCGCCGCCGGGATCGCGAAGGCGGCGCTGATGCTCGGGCGTCGCGTGATCTCCGGCCGCCAGGCGCTCGCGATCGAGCGTGACCTGCGGGAGGAGCTCTACGGCCACCTGCTCGGGCTGTCGTTCGGGTTCTACGACCGCCACCAGACGGGTCAGCTCATGTCGCGGGGGACCCTCGATCTCCAGGCCGTGCGGTTCTTCCTCGGCTTCGGCCTGATCTTCTTCTTCCAGCATGTGATCACGGTCGTCTCGGTGGCGCTCGTGCTGTTCGTCGTCGACTGGCGCCTCGCGCTCATCGCCCTCTGGATCACGCCCGTGATCGTTGCGGTCGCGTATCGCTACAGCCACGTCTCGCACCCTGTCCTGCGCGACGTGCAGCAGCGGCTCGGCGAGGTGGCGACCGCCGCGGAGGAGTCGATCGTCGGTGTCCACGTCGTGAAGGCGTTCGCGCAGGAGGAGCGGAGGCAGGAGCAGTTCGAGCGCGCTTCGGGAACGGTCTTCGAAGCGACCGTGCGCGCGTTCCGTCAACGGTCGGTCTATGTGCCCCTGCTCTCGTTCCTGCCGATGCTCGCGCAGGCGTCGGTGCTGCTCGCCGCGGGCCGCCTCGTCGTCTCCGGCGAGCTCACGCTCGGCGACTTCTTCATGTTCAACCTGCTGCTCGCGATGCTGATCGTGCCGTTGCGCAGCCTCGGCATGTGGATCGGGCAGGCCCAACGGGCGACCGCGGCGGGCGAGCGGATCTTCGAGGTGCTCGACGAACCGGAGGGAGTCGACGACCGGGCCGGGGCAGCACCGCTGCCCGCCGGCCCCGGGGCGATCCGCTTCGAGCGCGTCTCGTTCGGCTACCACCCGGGTCGCACGGTTCTCGACGACGTCGACCTCGAGGTCTCGGCGGGCCGAACGGTCGCGCTGATCGGCCACACCGGCTCCGGAAAGACGACGCTGGCTTCGCTCGTACCGCGTTTCTACGACGTCACGGGGGGCCGTGTCCTCGTCGACGGGGTCGACGTCCGCGACGTCACCCGTCGCTCTTTGCGGCGCGAGGTCGGCGTGATCTCGCAGGACCCGTTCCTGTTCTCGGCCAGCGTGCGGGAGAACATCGCGTTCGGCGCGGCCGACGCGACCGGAGAGCGTGTCGAGGCGGCCGCGCGCGCCGCGCAGGCGCACGAGTTCGTCGAAGCGCTGCCACAGGGGTACGAGACGGTGATCGGCGAGCGTGGCATCACGCTCTCCGGCGGGCAGCGTCAGAGGCTCGCAATCGCGCGCGCGCTCCTGATCGACCCGCGCATCCTGATCCTCGACGACGCGACCGCCTCGGTCGACGCGACGACCGAGGCGCGCATCCGCGAAGGGCTCGCGCTCGCGATGCGCGGAAGGACGACGATCATCATCGCGCACCGACTCTCGACGATCCAGCTCGCCGACGAGGTCGTCGTGCTCGAGCACGGCCGGGTGGCCGCGCGTGGCACCAAGGCCGAGCTACTCGAGACGAACGCGGTCTATCGCGAGCTCCACGAGCACGGTCTGATCGAGGGTCTCGCCGAGGAGAGGATCGCGTGAAGGTCTGGCAGCCGGGCGGGCATCTCTCCGAGCAGCGCGGAGACGAGGTGCACGACTGGTCGTGGCGGCGCACCCATCGCCGGCTCGGGCTGCTCGTCCGGCTCGCGCTCCCCTATCGGGGCCGTACGGCGCTCGCTCTCGCGACGCTCCTCGTCTACACCGTGGTCGCGCTCGCGCCGCCGTATCTCGCAAAGCTTGCGATCGACCAGGGCATCTCCCAGAACGACCTCGGACGGCTGACCGACCTCGTCCTGCTGTTCCTCGCCGCGGCGGTCGCGGCGCTCGTGCTCTCGTCGGCGAACACCTACCTGACCGGCTGGGTCGGTGAGCGGATGCTCGCCGATCTGCGGAACCGGCTGTTCCGGCACCTCGAGCGCCTCTCGATGGGCTTCTACGAGCGCAACCGGACCGGCGTGATCATCAGCCGGATCACGAACGACGTGGAGGCGCTCGACCAGCTGGTCACCGACGGCGTCACGAGCCTCGTGCAGAACACCCTGCTACTCGGGGGAACCGCGGTGGTGCTGTTTCTCCTCGACTGGCGTCTCGCGCTGGCGACCCTGACAGTGCTCCCCTTGATGGGGCTCGCGACCGCGTGGTTCCGGAGCCGCTCCAACCGGGCCTACCGGACTGTGCGCGAGCGGCTCGCGATCGTCACCGGGACGCTCGCCGAGGACATCGCGGGGATGCGTGTCGTCCAGTCGTTCACGCGCGAGCAGGTACAGGAGCGGGCGTTCCGGAGCGTCAACGACCGCTACCGCGAGGCGAACTACCGCACGGTCGTGCTGAACGGGATCTACTTCCCGATCGTCGACCTGCTCTCGACGGCGGCGACGGCGATCGTGTTCGGCTACGGCGGCTGGCTCGTCTACCACGGCGACATGAGCACCGGCACGCTTTTCGCGTTCGCGCTCTACCTCTCGAACTTCTTCGACCCGATCCAGCAGCTCTCGCAGCTCTACAACACGTTTCTCTCCGCGATCGCAGCACTCGACAAGATCGTCGGCGTGCTGGACGAGCAGCCGGAGGTCGTCGACGCCCCGGGTGCGCCTGCTCTGCCCCCGATCGAGGGCCGGGTCCGCTTCGAGGGGGTCCGGTTCCGCTACAGCCCCGAGCTGCCGGAGGTGCTGCACGGCCTCGATCTCGACGTGCCCGCGGGCACGACGGTCGCGCTCGTGGGGCACACCGGCGCCGGCAAGTCGACGATCGCAAAGCTGCTCGCGCGCTTCTACGACCCGACGGAGGGCCGGCTGACGGTCGACGGCCACGACCTTCGCGCGGTCACGCAGCACTCGCTCCGCTCGCAGCTCGGGATCGTCGCGCAGGAGGGATTCCTGTTCGGCGACACACTCGCCGAGAACATCGCGTTCGGGCGGCCCGATGCGACGCGCGCCGAGATCGAGCGGGCCGCCGAGGCGGTCGGCGTACAGGGGTTCGCGACCGAACTCGAGGAGGGATACGACACGCACCTCGGCGAGCGCGGCACGCGGCTCTCGCTCGGGCAGCGCCAGCTCGTCGCGTTCGCTCGAGCCCTCCTCGCCGACCCGCGGATCCTGATCCTCGACGAGGCAACTTCCTCCGTCGACATCGGCACCGAGCGCAGGATCGAGAGCGCGCTCCGCGAGCTACTGCGTGACCGCACCGCCTTCGTGATCGCGCACCGCCTCTCGACGATCCGCGACGCCGACCTCATCGTCGTGCTCGAGCACGGGCGGATCGTCGAGCAGGGGACGCACGACGAGCTGATCGCGCAGCGCGGGCTCTACACGAGCCTCTACGGCGACTGGGCCGCGGTCGCCTGAGCTTGTGTTGAATCAACACAAGCGTTGTCCGGCCGCCCACGAGGATCGCACTAGGATGACGTTCCCGTGAAGGCGCTCGTGAAGAGCCGGGCCGGGCCAGGTCTCTGGCTGGAGGACGTGCCCGAGCCCGAGGTCGGGATCAACGACGTCAAGATCCGCGTCCATCAGACCGGGATCTGCGGCACCGACGTGCACATCCACCGCTGGGACGGCTGGGCGCAGCGGACGATCCCGGTGCCGCTCGTGGTCGGGCACGAGTTCGTCGGCGAGGTCGCCGAGGTCGGCTCCAACGTGAGCGACTTCCAGCTCGGCGACAGGGTCGGCGGCGAGGGACACGTCGTCTGCGGCCGCTGCCGCAACTGCATGGCGGGCCGCCGGCAGCTCTGCGCCCACTCGATCGGGCTGGGCGTCCAGAGGCCCGGCGCATTCGCCGAGTACGTGGTGCTGCCGATGACCAACGTCTGGCACCACTGGCCGCGCGTTCCCGACGAGGTCGCCGCGATCTTCGACCCGTTCGGGAACGCCGTGCACACCGCGCTCGCATTCCCCGTGCTCGGCGAGGACGTGCTCGTCACCGGCGCCGGCCCGATCGGCTGTATGGCGGTCGCGGTCGCCCGGCACGCCGGCGCACGCCACGTCGTCGCGACCGACCTCAACCCATATCGGCTCGACCTCGCGCGGCGGATGGGTGCGACGCTGGCCATCGACCCGCGTGAGCGCGAGCTCGCAGACGTGCAGCGCGAGCTCGGCATGACCGAGGGCTTCGACGTGATGTTCGAGATGTCGGGGAACGCCGACGCGCTTCGCGCCGGAGTGGCGAACATGGCGCACGGCGGCCGCATCGCAATCCTCGGCATCCCTGCCGAGGCGGTCGAGCTCGACCTCGACCAGGTGATCTTCAACATGCTCACGCTCAGGGGCATCTACGGCCGCGAGATGTACGAGACCTGGTACCAGATGAGCGTGATGATCGACTCAGGGCTCGACATCTCGCAGGTGATCACGCACCGGTTCCCGTTCTCGGGATTCGAGGAGGCATTCCGCATCGCCGCCTCGGGCGAGTCCGGCAAGGTGCTGCTCGACTGGAAGGGGAGCTGATGTACGGCACCGTTCGCGACGACCTCGCCGCCCGACTCGCGGAGCTCCGGAGCGAGGGCCTCTACAAGCACGAGCTGACGATGACGACGCCGCAGGGCGCGCGCGTCGGCGTCGAGGGAAGCGGAGAGCTGCTCAACCTCTGCGCGAACAACTACCTCGGCCTCGCGAACCACCCGGAGATGGTCGCTGCCGCGCACGACGCGCTCGATCGGTGGGGCTACGGGATGGCGTCGGTGCGGTTCATCTGTGGCACGCAGTCGCTCCACCGTGAGCTGGAGGAGCGGCTTTCGGCATTCCTCGGCACCGACGACACGATCCTCTTCGGCTCGTGCTTCGACGCGAACGGCGGCGTGTTCGAGGCGCTGCTCGACGAGCGCGACGCCGTGATCTCCGACCAGCTCAACCACGCGTCGATCATCGACGGCATCCGGCTCTGCAAGGCACGACGCGAGCGCTACGCGAACGGCGACATGGACGAGCTCGAGGCGCGGCTCGCGGACTGCGCCGACGCCCGCCACCGGCTGATCGCAACCGACGGCGTGTTCTCGATGGACGGCTACCACGCGAAGCTCGACGCGATCTGCGAGGTCGCCGAGCGATACGACGCGCTCGTGCTCGTCGACGACTCGCACGCGGTCGGCTTCGTCGGGCCGGGCGGCCGCGGGACGCATGCGCTCCACGACGTCGTCGAGCGCGTCGACGTGCTGACCGGGACGCTCGGGAAAGCGGTCGGCGGCGCGAGCGGCGGTTATGTCGCCGGGCGGAGGGAGATCGTCGAGCTCCTCCGCCAGCGCGCTCGCCCATACCTGTTCTCGAACAGCCTCGCCCCCGCGGTGGTGGGCGCGAGCCTGCAGGCGCTCGACCTCATCGAGCGCTCCGACGACCTGCGTCGGCGACTCGAGGCGAACACGCGCGCGTTCCGGGAGCGGATGACCGATCTCGGCTTCGACGTCCTGCCCGGCGACCACCCGATCGTGCCGGTGATGATCGGCGACGCGCGGCAGGCGGCGCGGTTCTCGGAGGCGCTCGTAGGGCACGGGGTGTTCGCGGTCGCGTTCTCCTACCCGGTCGTGCCGATGGGCGCCGCACGGATCCGGACGCAGATGTCCGCGGCGCACGCGGCCGCCGACCTCGACCAGGCCGTCGAGGCATTCGTCACCGCACGCGCCGAGGTGGCCGCTTGAGCCTCGAGATCGCAAGTGGCGGCGACGTCTGACGCCCGCCGACTGCGAGTCTGCCAAGCTACGGGGCGTGAAACGCTGGGATCTCCGGTCGCTTGCGCCTTCGTCGGAAAAAGAGACCCCCCGCGCGCCAGGGTCGGACGCCCCACGCGTACCGAGGGAGGGAACGCAGATGCCGCGCGTGCTGTTCTCGGCACCGGAATGCAGGGCGGTCGTCATCGACCTCGGAGCCGGAGAGGAGATCGGCACCCATCAGGTGCGCGAGCGAGCCGTCGTCGAGATCGTCGACGGCCGGGTCGCGGTCGAGCTAGGCGGAGAGTCGGTGGAGTGCGAGGCCGGAACGCTCGTCACGTTCGATCCCGGCGAGGATCACGCGCTACGAGCGCTCGCGGATGCGAGGCTCCTCCTGATCCTCGCACCATGGCCGGCCGCCGATCACAATCTCGCCTCGGAGGGGAGAGGCGACGAGCACGTCCCGGCGAACGCCGTCGTCGACCCACTCCCGTAGCCCTGGATCACGCCGCGAGCGCGAGCGCGACGAGCGCCGGAAGAACGATCCATACGCCGACCATCGCCACGATCGCGAGGATCGCGAACGTCCGAACGCCGTCGCGGGGCGGGGTCCCGCAGTTGCCGACATCCGCCCAGACGACCGCAAGCGGCTCCCGCACCGAGAGCCTGATACGGGCACTCGCGATCGCGCAGCCGCGGAGAACGATCCAGGAGAGGCCGACACCCACCGCGACCCCGACGAGCCCGGCGAGGAAGGCGACCCACCATTCGTCGAACCTGAACCCGCTCATGAGCCGCCAGATCGTCGCCCCGAGGGGCAAGAGGAGACCGGCAATCACGAAGGACGGCACGCCGACCTCGCGCGACTCCATGATCTCGACCAGTGCAGCGGCGTCGAAACGCGCTGGGCGGAGAAGCTTCAGCTCCACGGAGCCGGATTCCGCCTCGAGCTCGCGTACCCAGTAGAGGTTGCGCATCTGCACCGCCACGTTCTTCACGTGGGAGACGACGAGATAGCGCGCGACGAGCTCGACGAGCCACCGCACGATGTAGCGGAGCGGCCCGAGTGACGCGCCGGACTGCGACCCGGCGAAACCGTGGCGGCGGAGGCTCTCCACCGCTTCGATGAGACGCCGGTGATCCGCATCGAAGCTCTCGGGCCGCGCGACCGCGGACGGCCGGGCGAGCTCGGCGAGCAGCACTCGCTCGCGCGGCGACCGCACGTCGAGCTCGTCGAGGAACGAAGCGATCGCGTCGTCGTCGCCGGAGAGCAGTCGCAGCCGCTCGATCGGGTTGTCGAGGGACTCCTCCACGCGCTTCGAGAGGGGCCCCGCCCTCGAGGCGTCGGCCATGTGGGGCGATGGTACGCCGTTGCTACGCTTCTCGCCGATGAACAATCTGGCCCTCTACTTCGTCTTCCTGATCCCGCCGCTGATCCTCGGGTTCGTCGTTCAGCACTGGCTCAAGAAGACCGTGGCGGCCAATCTCCAGGTCGACGTCGCCAATGGCCTTTCGGGTGCCGAGGTCGCGCGTCAGATCCTCGACCAAAACGGCCTTCAGGGCGTGCCGGTCGAGTCGTCTCCGGGTGGGCCGCTCTCCGACCACTACGACCCGCGGAAGAAGTCGGTCCATCTCTCCGAGCCGGTCTACCGCGGCCGCGCGGTGGCCTCCACGGCGATTGCTGCGCACGAGGTGGGTCATGCGATCCAGCACGCGAAGGCATACGCGCCGTTCCGCCTGCGCTCGGCGATGTGGCCCGCGGTCGCCTTCGCCTCGAACGCCTGGATCTTCCTGCTCATGATCGGTGCGTTCGCGCAGGTTTTCGGGCTGATCCAGTTCGCGATCCTGCTCTTCGCGGTCGTCGTGCTGTTCCAGCTCGTCACGCTGCCGGTCGAGTTCGATGCATCGCGACGGGCGCTGGCGCAGCTGAACGGCATGGGTCTCGTCACGAAAGGTGAGTCCCAGGGCGCCCGCAAGGTGCTCACGGCGGCGGCGATGACATACGTCGCAGCGGCGCTCGCGGCGCTCTCGCAGCTCGCGTACTACGCGCTCGTGTTCCTCGGCAACCGGAACTAGGGGCCCGTCCGGAAGGTGGTCGCGGTGGCCGGCACGCGGCACGTATCGCAAGGCAAGGACGCGGGTCGCGACGAAATGCTCCGGACGGACCGCTAGAGCCCATGCGAGGGGTCGCGCTCATCCTGCGTGCCGGCGCGGTGGTCTGCGCCAGCGCGTTTCTGTTCTCCCTTTTCGTGCACGGCGCGCCGACGCGCGTCGGGAGCGCGTCGGAGCGGGCGGCGGCCGCCACGACAGCGGCCGCCGAGCAACGGGCTGCGAAGAACGAGGCTGCGACTCGCAAGCGGGCCGCGAAGCCGAAGCCGCCGACCGGAGATGTAGTGATCGTCGCGACCGGGGACATCGTGATGGGGTCGATGCCGAACCTCCCGCCCGACGGCGGGCGATCGTTCTTCTCCAACGTGCAGACCGACCTCGCAGGCGACGTGGTGCTCGGCAATCTCGAGGGCACGCTCTCGACCGGGGGCACGTCGAAATGCGGCCCACAGAGCACGAACTGCTTCGCATTCCACACGCCCCCGTCCTACGCCCACCTCCTCACACGGGCTGGGTTCACCGTGATGAATCTCGCCAACAACCACGCGGATGACTACGGAGCGCAGGGGCTCCAGCAGACCGTCGCCGCGCTGAAGGGCGCCGGGCTCCGGTATACGGGCCGGCCGGGACAGGTGACGGTGCAGAAGATCGGCGGGATCCGCGTGGCCGTGGTCGGCTTCGCCCCCTATCCGTGGGCAGCGCCGTTGACCGACGTTCCCGGCGCCAAGCGGCTCGTGCGTAAGGCAGACGGACTTGCGGACCTGGTCGTCGTGACGATGCATGCGGGCGCGGAGGGCGCCGACGAGCAGCACGTCACTCGCGGCACCGAGCGCTTTCTGGGCGAGAACCGGGGCGACCCCATCCGCTTTGCTCACGCGGTCGTCGACGCAGGAGCCGACCTCGTGGTCGGGTCCGGCCCGCACGTGCTGCGCGGGATGGAGTGGTACCACGGACGGCTCATCGCGTATTCACTCGGCAATTTCGCCGGATACAAGGTGTTCGCGCTCGGTGGGCCGCTCTCGACGAGCGCGATCCTGCGGGTCACGCTCGACGGCGACGGCGCGTTCGAGACCGGCCGCCTCGTCCCCACGCACCTCGTCGGCGCCGGCGTCCCGGCACTCGACCCCGCCGAAATCGCACACGGGAGCATCCGCACGCTCTCGCGCGAGGACTTCGGCACGCACGCGGTGAAGATCGACACGGACGGCGTCCTCTCGCGCTGACGCCAATGCGGTCTTGCGCGGCCGTACCCGTTTGCACACAGTCGGCCGCCCGTGCCAGACTGGGCCGGAGGAAGCGGACTCTGTGAACGAGCTCGTCACCCATCGCGGAAACGCTGCGGACGAGTCGCGCACCGCGCGGCGAGGCGCGCGCATCCTCGCCGTCGAGGCGATCGGCCCGGTCACCGTCCTCGTGGGGATCGTCTGGGCGCTCGCGCAGCCCTACCGCGTGACGTTCTTCTACCCCGCCGGCAAGGGGCTCTGGGACTGGGCAGTGCAGCCGCCGCTTCTCGTCGTCCTCGTCGGCTTGCTCTTCGCGCTCCTCGTCGCCCCGGGGCTCGTCGACGACCTGGAGTCAGGCGAGCGTGGAGATGCTCCCTCGGGCTGAGATCGCCCACTGGCTGTTCGCAGCCGGTTTCCTCTTCTTCGGGCTCGTGCTCCTCGCCGAGGCGATCGTCGGGACGAGCGTGTTCCGCCGCCGCGCCTGGCGCGCCTACCTCTGGCCCTCGCTCGCGCTCACGGCGGGCATGTGGCTCTGGGTGATCGCGATCTTCTCCACGTTCTCGACGCTCCATCTGGTTGCGCACTCGATCTGGGCACAGGCGGCCACGGCCGCCGGCGCGGTGCAGCTGGCCGTCGTGCGCGGCCGCCTGTCCTCGTCGTACTGGTCACTCGTCAGCGCAGGTGCGCTGTTCGTCTCGGGCGCTTCGTTTCTCGTCCACGAGCAGAACGGCTGGTTGTTCGAGCGATCGGCCTTCCTCCACCACCTGATCGGCTGGACGCTCGTCGTCGCGTCGCTCTTTCCGATCGGCTCCGCGTTCAGCCCGAGGCGGGCCGTCTGGGCCTACGGGTTCGCCGCGACCTGGATCGCGCTCGCCGCGATGCTGTTCGCCGACCGGAACATCGCCCCGATCTTCGGGCACCTCTCTGCCCTCGCAGGCGGCGCGAGGTGAGACGAGCGCTGCTCGCGGCCGGCGTGGCCACACTGCTGCTCCCGGCGGCGGCGGCCGCGCACGCGACGCTCACCGACGCGAGCCCCGCCGAGCAGAGCCGGCTTGCGGCGGCGCCGAGCGTGATCACGCTCCGTTACGACCAGTCGGTCACTGCGACGGCCGACTCGATCGTCGTCCTCGCAGCAGACGGCCACCGGGTCTCGGGCATCGTCACGCAGTCCGAGGGCGGAACCGTGATCTCGGCGCCGCTCGAGGGGCTCGTCACGGGGACGGCGTACACGGTGCGCTGGCACGAGATCTCCGCCGACGGCCATGTCGGGAACGGGGTCTACACGTTCGGTGTCGGAGTCGACGCCCCCTCCCCCACAGAGGCGGTCGGCTCGTCGGGCGTCACCTGGCGGGACGACCTCGCCCGCTGGGTGCTGTTCCTCGCACTCGCGCTCGTGATCGGGGTCGTCGGGATTCGGCTCCTCGTCCTTCGCGGCCCGGTCGATCCACGCGTCGAGCGTCGCATCCACCTGCTCGGGACGCTCGGCGCGGTCCTTGCCGTCAACGCGGGCATCGTCGGCTTCGTGATCCGTTGCGCGAACGCCCTTCAGGTGTCTGGGGTCGACCTCTTCTACTCCGATCTGTCTCCGTTCTCGGAGTCGACCCGTTTCGGCATCGCGTTCCTGCTGACCACGCTCGGGTACGGGGCGTGCATGACGATCCTCGCCGTCGCATGGGTGCTCGACAGCCCCGGGCTACGCTGGCCCGCGTTCCTGCTCGCCCTCGCGCTGGCGTGGGGCTACTCGCTCTCGAGCCATCAGGCGACGGAGCCGAACTCATCGCTCCTGAGCGAGGTGGCGGACTGGGTGCACCTCGTCACCGCGATGCTGTGGGTGGGCGGCGTGCTCACGCTGGCGATCGTCGTCTGGCCGCTTGCGCCCGCGCTTCGGCGTTCGGCGTTCCTCCGTTTCTCGCGGATCGCGATCGTGCTCGTCGGCGTGCTCGTCACAGCGGGGACGGTGGTCGCGATCGAACGGCTACCGCACGTGCGCGATCTCTGGGAGACCTCCTACGGGCAGACGCTCCTCGTCAAGGTCGGCCTCGTCGCGTTTGCGCTCGGCTTCGGCGGGATGCACCACATGATCGTTCGTCCCCGGCTCGAGCGCGGAGACCGCGTCCGCGGTGTCGGCGGGAGCCTCGTCGCCGAGAGCACCGTCGCAATGGCCGTGCTGCTCGCCGCAGCGGTTCTCGTCAACGGCGCACCTCCTCCGGTCGTCGTCCCCACCCAGAGCGTCGCGCCGGCATCCGCGCGGTAGGGTCTCGGATGCTCGTCGCGATCTCCGGCGGGGCCGGGTTCCTGGGACTTCACCTGGCCCGGCGCCTGGTCGACGAGGGTCACACCGTGCGCGTGCTCGACCTGGCGCTGCTCGAAGACCCGTCGCTCGCCGGGAGGATCGACGAGCTCACGGGTGACGTTCGCGTGCCGGTCGACGCTCGCCGGCTCGTCGCGGACGCAGACGTGCTCGTCCATGCGGCGGCGGCGCTTCCGATCCAGGCGAGCCGCGGGGCCATTCGCTCGGTGAACGTGGACGGCACCGCCGTCACGCTTGGTGCGGCTCTCGACGCGGGTGTCCGACGCGTCGTCCTCGTCTCGTCCACCGCCGTCTACGGCGTGCCCGAGCGGCATCCGATCCACGAGGACGATCCGCTCGTCGGAGTTGGCCATTACGGGCAGTCGAAGATCGACGCGGAGCGACTCTGCTTGGAGTTCGCCCGGCGGGGGCTCGAGTGCGTGATCGTTCGCCCGAAGACGTTCGTCGGCCCCGAGCGGCTCGGCGTCTTCGAGATTCTGTTCGACTGGATCCGCGAGGGCCGCCGCCTGCCGATCCTCGGCGACGGCCGGAACCGTTATCAGCTCCTCGCGGTCGAGGACCTCTGCGAGGCGATCCTCCGCTCCATGGACGCCCCGGTGGCAGGGGAGGCGCTCAACATCGGCGCAGCCCGGTTCGGCACGGTGCGCAGCGACCTCGAGGCGCTGATCGACCACGCGGGCTCCCGCTCCCGGCTCCGTCCCATGCCCGCCCGGCCGGCCGAGCTCGCGCTCCGGGCCCTCGAGCTCGCGAGGCTCTCGCCGCTCGCGGAATGGCACTACCGGACGGCACATCGGGATTCGTTCGTCTCGATCGAGAAGGCCCGGCGGCTGCTCGGCTGGGAGCCGCGACTCTCGAACGCCGACACGCTCCGCGCGACGTACGACTGGTACCTCACGCACCGGGCCGGCATGCGGGCGGCGGGGACGACCCACCGCGTGCCGTGGGATCAGCGGGCGCTGGGCGTCCTCCGCCGCCTGAGCTGACCGCAGCGAGCCCGGTGTCAGACACCGTTTTTCGTCAAGGGCAAAACCGTGTCGATTATGTGCCGATCGCTCCACAGGGCCGGGGGAGCCGTCTACGCTCCCCCGGATGCGTGACCTTGTCGAGTATCGCTCCGAGTTTCCGATCCTGGAGCGAACCACCTACCTGATCAACCATTCGCTGGCAGCGATGCCGCGAAAGGCGGAGGAACGGCTCGTCGAGTACGCCCGCATGTGGGCAGAGCGTGGGATCCGCGCCTGGGGCGAGGGATGGTGGACGACCCCGATGACGGTCGGCGACCAGGTCGGCAGGATCGTCGGCGCGCCTCCCGGCTCGACCGTGATGCACCAGAACGTCGCGGTCGCGGAGGCGGTCGTGCTCAGCTGCTTCCTTCCCCCCGACGCTGTCCGGAACCGCGTCGTCTACGAGGAGGCGAACTTCCCGTCGGTGCGCTACCTGTACCAGGCCCAGCCGGAGCTCGAGGTGGTCGTCTGCGAGAACGACGCGGGGATCGTGGACGCGATCGACGAGCGGACGCTGCTCGTCCCGATCAGCCACGTCCTCTTCAAGACCGCCGAGATCCAGGACGTGAAGCCGATCGTGCGCCGTGCCCACGACGTCGGGGCGCACGTGATCCTCGACTGCTACCAGTCGGCCGGAATCGTGCCGCTCGACGTCGAGGAGCTCGACGTCGACTTCGCCGTGGGCGGCTCGGTGAAATGGCTCTGCGGCGGGCCTGGAAACGGATGGCTCTACGTTCGCCCCGACCTGTCCGAGCGCCTCACCCCGACGTTCACGGGATGGCAGGCGCACGAGATGCCCTTCGCGTTCGAGGAGACGATGCGTTACGCGGCCGGAGCAGCCAGGTTCCTCACCGGCACACCGAACGTTCCGGCCCACTATGCGGCCACCGCGGGCTACGACCTGATCGAGGAGATCGGAGTGGACCGAATCAGGCAGAGCTCGCTCCGGCAAACCCAGCTCCTGATCGACCTCGCCGACGAGGCCGGCTTCGACGTCCGCAGCCCGCGCGATGCGGCGCGGCGCGGCGGCACCGTCACGATTTACGTGCCCGACTTCCCGGCCGTCCATCGCGAGCTCGCCGAGCGGCAGATCCTCTGCGATTTCCGACCCGACGCCGGCATCCGTCTCGGTCCTCACTTCTTCACCACCGACGACGAGCTGCGTTTCGTGATCGACCAGATCACGCAGATCCTGCAAACCGGCGCGCACGAGCGCCACCTCGGCGTCGTCGCACAGCACTGACCCGTGCACGGTGACGCACGCACGCCTGCGGCGACCGAGCTATATCTCACCGCGCAGGTCTTCCGAAACGACCGAAAGGACTGACACCGACGATGCGCTCGAGCCTCGAGATCGCCCAGGCAGCAACCCTCCGCCCGATTGCCGACGTGGCGGCAGACGCAGGCATCGAGCCCGGCGAGCTCGAGCTGTACGGTCGATACAAGGCGAAGGTCGATCTTGCGCTGCTCGATCGTCTCGCCGACCGGCCCGACGGGAAGATCGTCAACGTCACCGCGATCACGCCCACGCCCCCCGGCGAAGGCAAGACGACCACCTCCGTCTCGCTCACACAAGGCCTCGGCGCGCTCGGTCGCCGTCCCGTGCTCGCGATCCGCGAGGCGTCGCTGGGGCCGATCTTCGGAATCAAGGGCGGCGCCGCAGGGGGCGGGTACGCCCAGGTGGTCCCGATGGAGGACCTGAATCTCCACTTCACCGGTGACCTCCACGCGATCACCGCGGCGAACAACCTGCTCGCGGCGCTGCTCGACGCACATCTACTGCACGGCAACGCGCTCGGGATCGACCCGCTGACCGTGTCGTGGCGGCGCTGCATGGACATGAACGACCGCTCGCTGCGAGACGTCGTCACCGGGCTCGGCGGGAGGGTCAACGGCTATCCGCGCCAGACGGGCTTCGACATCACCGCGGCAAGCGAGGTGATGGGCCTCGTCGCAGTCGCCCGCGATCTCCACGACCTGCGCGAACGTCTCGGTCGAATCACCGTCGGGCAGACCTTCGACGGCGAGCCCGTGACCGCCGAGCAGATCGGTGGCGCCGGCGCCATGACCGTCCTCCTGAAGGACGTGATCAAGCCGAACCTCGTGCAGACGCTCGAAGGTCAGCCGGCCTTCGTCCACTGCGGTCCGTTCGCGAACATCGCGCACGGCAACAACTCGCTCGTCGCCGACCGGGTCGCGCTCAAGCTGGGCGACTACCTCGTGACCGAGTCCGGCTTCGCGTCCGACATGGGGATGGAGAAGTTCTTCGACATCACCTGCCGGATCGGCGGCCTCCGCCCGAGCGTCGTCGTGGTCGTCGCCACCGTCCGCGCGCTCAAACATCACGGTGGCGACGTCGACGGAGGCATGGCCGAGATCGAGGGTGGCGCGGCGAACATGGCTCGGCACATCGGGATCGTCCGGCATTTCGGGCTGAACGCGGTCGTCGCCGTCAACAAGTTCCCGACCGACACGGCCGAGGAGCTGGCGCTGGTCGAGCGGCTCGCGCTCGAGCACGGGGCGTACGCCGCCGAAGTGAACACGGCGTTCGAGCATGGAGGCAAGGGTGCGACGGCGCTCGCCGAAGCCGTCGTCGCCGCTGCCGACGAGCCGAGCGAGTTCCGCTTTGCCTACCCATACGACGCGCCGATCGAGGAGAAGATCCGCGCGATCGCGACGAACGTGTATGGCGCCGCCGACGTGTTCCTGCTCAAGACCGCGAAGGAGAAGGCGGCCGGCTTCGACGCCGGCGGGCTCGGCCACCTGCCGATCTGCATGGCCAAGACGCATCTTTCCCTCTCGCACGATCCCACGCTC
Source organism: uncultured Actinomycetes bacterium (assembly GCA_963798725.1). Lineage (GTDB taxonomy): Bacteria > Actinomycetota > Thermoleophilia > Gaiellales > Gaiellaceae > Gaiella. Next base: position 171,528 of record CAWCUL010000006.1, on the reverse strand, counting down.
TTGAACGCGCCGACCGGGTTCACGGTCACGGTACGAGACCTGCGGCCGTACACGGGGGCGGGCTGGATCGTCGCCCTCTGCGGCGACATGCAGACGATGCCCGGCCTCGGCACGCAACCGGCCGCGTTTTCGATCGACGTCGACGAGCGGGGCCAGATCGTCGGTCTGTTCTGAACCTTGTTCGCCAGGCGGGAATCCGCTCGCGCGGATTCCCGCGGCTTGATCCCCGCCTTCGGCGGGGCACACCCCTGAAGGCGGCCGCTGCGCGGCCGCAACATCCGCCGGGAGCCTGTTCGCCAGACCGTGTTCGCCAGGCGGGAATCCGCTCGCGCGGATTCCCGCGGCTCGATCCCCGCCTTCGGCGGGGCACACCCCTGAAGGCGGCCGCTGCGCGGCCGCAACATCCGCCGGAGCCTTTCGCCAGACCCGTTCGCCAGGCGGGAATCCGCTCGCGACCTTGTTCGCCAGGCGGGAATCCGCTCGCGCGGATTCCCGCGGCTTGATCCCCGCCTTCGGCGGGGCAGATCCCTGAAGGCCGACGCCTACGGCGTCAGGCTTCTGGGTGTTGTACGAGAGCGTCTCTCCGGCCCCGTCCCGGGCTGGTGTTACCGTCGGTCGGGTGCAGCAGTACCTCGACCTCCTCCGGCACGTGCTCGACGACGGGGTCCTGAAGGACGACCGCACGGGAACGGGCACGCGCAGCGTCTTCGGCTACCAGATGCGGTTCGACCTCGACGACGGGTTCCCGCTCCTCACGACGAAGAAGGTGCACTTCCGCTCCGTCGCGGGGGAGCTTCTGTGGTTCCTGCGCGGCGACACGAACGTCGGCTGGCTGCACGAGCACGGGATCACGATCTGGGACGAGTGGGCCGACGAGAACGGCGACCTCGGGCCGATCTACGGTCATCAGTGGCGCTCCTGGCCGGCCCCCGACGGGACGCGGATCGACCAGCTCAGGACGGTCGTCGAGCAGATCCGCTCGGACCCGGACTCACGGCGCCACGTGGTCAGCGCATGGAACGTCTCCGACCTTCCGCGCATGGCGCTCATGCCGTGCCACGCGCTGTTCCAGTTCTACGTCGCCGACGGGCGGCTCTCGTGCCAGCTCTATCAACGCTCCGGCGACGTCTTCCTCGGCGTTCCGTTCAACATCGCCTCGTATGCGCTGCTCACGCACATGGTCGCACGGGTGACCGGCCTCGAGGTCGGAGACTTCGTCCACACCCTCGGGGACGCGCACCTCTATCTGAACCACGTCGAACAGGCGCAAGAGCAACTCGGTCGCGAGCCGCGCGCGCTGCCCGAGCTCAAGCTCGATCCCGCCTGTCGCGCGCTGGACGACTTCTCGCTCGAATCCGTCACCGTCGTCGGGTACGACCCGCATCCCGCGATCCGGGCGCCGATCGCGGTCTGAACGGTCGTGATCGGGTCGTGACGGTCACGATCCTGGCCGCGGTCGCCCGTAACGGCGTGATCGGCGCGGACGGCGGGCTGCCGTGGCACCTGCCGGACGAGCTACGGCTCTTCAAGGAGAAGACCACCGGCCATGTGCTCGTCATGGGCCGGCGCACCTATGAGTCGATCGGCCGGCCGCTTCCCGGGCGTACGACCGTCGTCGTCACCCGTCAGCCCGGCTGGCAAGCCGGTGCCCCCGGGGTGCTCGTGGCGCCGAGCCTCGAGAGCGCGCTCGCCAAGGCCGGGCGCGTCGACGACGAGGTGTTCGTCGTCGGCGGCGCCGAGGTGTTCGCAGCGGCGCTTCCCTACTCCGACCGGCTCGCCGTGACGCACGTCGACGCCGAGCCTGACGGCGACAGCGTGTTCCCAGAGATCGACTGGGCGGAATGGAGCGAGACGGGCCGCCAGCCGGGGGACGGATGGACGCACGTGACGTACGCGCGTCCATCGAAGCGCTGAGGACTCTTTCAGAGAGGCCGGAATTTCCCTCCGGTAGCCTGCGTCGCATGAGCGAGCAGGGAGAGGTGCTCACCCAGGAGCAGAAGGAGGCCCTCGAGGCCGAGCTGGCGGAGCTCGAAGGGCCGCGGCGCGCGGAGGCGATCGAGGCGATCGCGACGGCGCGCTCGTTCGGCGACCTCTCCGAGAACTTCGAGTACCACGCGGCGAAGAACGACCAGGGCCTGCTCGAGGCACGGATCGCGAAGCTGCGCGAGCGACTGCACGCCGCGGTCGTCGTCGAGCACGACACGGACGATCACGTGGGCCCGGGCTCGATCGTCGAGGTGACCGACGAGCACGGCGACACGATGGAGGTCACGATCTCGTCGCTCGGCGGGGTCTCGACCGACTCACCGCTCGGCTCGGCGCTCATGGGGGCATCGGTCGGCGCGGTCGTGGACGTCCACGCCCCGCGCGGCGCCTGGAAGGCGCGGGTCGTGTCTATACGGCGAGGCTGAGGACACCCGAAACAAGCAAATTGCGACAGTTTTGGTAGGAGCCGCCCTTGCACGGAGCCGGGGTCGTTTCCTAGAGTCTCGACATCTGAGCCGGCGGGCCTTCGGGTTTGCCGGCTCAGTGTCTTTCTCGCCGCTCTTTCTCACCGTCGGGCAGAGCCCAGGCGGGTGACCTCGCATCTGACGGGTCGAACGCAGTGGTCGCGGACGGCGGCAGGCCCGCCGGTGTGCACTACCGACTCAGGTCGTCGTCAGCACGGGCTTTCGCCCGTCCGCCGGCACCACGACCCAGCCGTCGAAGTCCCGCAGCCGGTAGGGCACGTTGAGCGGCACGCTCGTCTGGCCGGTGGCGACCGCGAACGTTCCGCACTGCTCGGTGAGGGCGCCGGCGCGGGTGAGCCACAGGGCGTACGTCCCCTCCGCGAGACCGTCCACCCTGAGGCGCATCGGCCAGTTCCCGGCGGCGTCCTGCTCGTAGATCGAGATCGTGCCGGTCGCACCGCTCGCGCCGCTCATCGCCACCGTTTTCACCGCGTCCGGCGTGTTGCCGCCGACCACGTAGCCGATTCCGAACAGGAGGGCGGCGGCGGCCGCCGCGGCCGCCGCCGCGGCGTAGCCGTATCTCCGTGGAAACGTGATCACCTCCCCACGAGGGGCCGGGGGCCGCTCCAGCCGAGGCGAGAGCGACGGCGGCGGGCTCGCCTGCTCGAGCAAGGCGTGCACGCGCTCGAGCCGTTCGAGCTCCTCCTGCTCGAGATCGTGGCCGACGAGGTCGCGCACGTCTCTCACCGAAGGTCGCCCTCCAGCTCGTCGCCGAGGCGACGAAGGGCCGACCGCGTCCGGGTCTTCACGGTCCCGAGCGGCAGTCCGAGACGGTCGGCGATCTCCGACTGAGAGAGCCCTCCCCAGTACGCGAGCTCCACGAGCGAGCGTTCGTGCTCGGGCAGTGTCTCGAGCGCACGGTGCACACGCCAGGAGATCCACTCGTTCTCGGCAATCGTGTCCGGACCGGGGTCCGGCGCGGCGGTCTCGGGCACATGGGCCACGGCCGGCTCCGACCGTCGGCGGAGCGAGTCGACGATCGCGTTGCGGGCGATGGCGTACACCCATGAGGTCGCCTGTCCCCGCGCCGGGTCGAATCGACCAGCGGATCGCCAGATGTTCGCGAACGTCTCCTGGGTCGCGTCCTCGGCACGCGCGCGGTCGCCGATCCGCCGCAACGCAATCCCGAGCACGGGACGAGCGTAGCGCCGATGCAGCTCTTCGAACGCTCTGTCGTCCTTCTCTGCGACGAGGGCCAGCAGCTCGTCATCGGCGCGGTGCTCGGCACTCACGGCCGTGATGCTCGCGACTCGGCGCCTCGAGGGCAAGCCGAGCGGAAGCGTGAGCGCCGAGTCCACCTCCGGAATACGTGCCTGGGCGAGCGGCGGATTCGACCGGCGCGAGGGTGGAGAGGGCATCGCCCTCTCCACGGCGATCCGCGCTCCCTAGACGCTCGATCGGCGATCGCCGCGCCATCCGGTTCGCGTGGCTTGCCGATCGACCATCGAGCCTTACCGTGCCGCGTCGAGCTTCGCTGCGACGGCGTCCCACTCGACGACGTCCCACCACGCCGCCAGATAGTCGGGCCGGCGATTCTGGTAGTTGAGGTAGTAGGCGTGCTCCCAGACGTCGATGCCGAGAAGCGGGGTCTTCCCCTCCATGACCGGCGAGTCCTGATTCGGCGTCGACAGCACGGCGAGACCGGTTCCGTCCCATACGAGCCATGTCCAGCCGGAGCCGAAGCGCTTCACGCCCGCGTCGTTGACCTGCGTCTTGAGCTCGTCGAGTGAGCCGAACGTGTCTGTGATGGCGGTCGCGAGGTCGCCCGAGGGCTCGCCGCCGCCGTTCGGGCCCATGATCTCCCAGAACAAGCGTGTGGTTCGCATGCCCGCCGCCGTTGTTGCGGACGGCCGTGCGCTTGTCTTCGGGGAGGAGATCGAGACTCGAGAGAACCGCCTCGATGGGCCGGTCCATCCACTCCGTGCCCTCGAGCGCGGCATTCAGGTTGGTGACGTATGCGGCGTGATGCTTGTCGTGGTGGATCTCCATCGTGCGCGCGTCGATCGTCGGCTCGAGCGCGTCGAACGCGTACGCGAGGTCGGGGACGGCGTATGCCATGAGAGTCTCCTTCGGTCGTCGGGAGTCGAGCCAAGGATATGCTGACGCGCGCAACGTCCCGTCGCACCAAGAGCGTCATGACAGCCCCCGAGGACATCTCCGCCCGCCCGCTCGACCCCCGGTTGCTGCAGCTCTCCGGTATCTCGCGGGCGTCCGTGGAGGCCCATTACCGTCTGTACCAGGGCTACGTCGCGAAACGCAACGAGATCCTCGGTGCGCTCGCGGACGTCGACCTCGAGAAGGCGAACCAGGTGTATTCGGAACTTCGGGCGCTCAAGGTCGACCTGACCTTCGCAATCGGCGGGATCAAGAACCACGAGCTCTACTTCGCCCACCTCGGCGGCCAGGGCGGCGACCCCGACGGCGCGTTTCGCTTGCTCGTCGAACGCGACTTCGGCTCGATCGACGCGTGGCGGTCCGATCTTCGCGCAACGGCCATGGCTGCCCGCGGCTGGGCATGGACCGCATACGACCGCGACGAGGGCCGCCTGTTCAACTACCTGGGGGATGCGCAGAACACGTTCCCGGTGTGGAACGCGACCCCGCTCGTCGCGCTCGACGTCTACGAGCACGCGTATTTCCTCGACTACCAGACCGACCGCGCCTCGTACGTGGACGCGTTCTTCGAGAACCTCGACTGGGACGTCGTCAACGGATGGATCGCCTCCTACGCCATCCCCTCCTGACGCGCGGGCCGGTCACGGCGTCGGTTGGGCGGAGCGCGGCTCCGGCGTCACCTGACAGAGCCCCCGGGGAGACGTCGTGCAGGATGCGCTGATCGTCCTCGCCGGATACCTCCTGGGCTCGATCCCCTTCGGCTACGTGATTCCTCGCATCCTGCGCCACGAGGACGTGCGGGCGCACGGCAGTGGGAACGTCGGCGCGACGAACGTCTGGCGGGTCTACGGCCGTTCGCTCGGGCTCGCCGTCGCACTGCTCGATGTCGCAAAGGGCTTCGCACCCGCCGCTCTCGGGCTCTGGCTCGGTGGTGACTGGGTCGGAGTCCTCGCAGGCGTCGCGGCGATGATCGGCCACGCCAGGCCGGTGTTCCTCGGCTTCTCGAAGGGAGGCAAGATGGTCGCGACGGCAGGGGGCGTCGCGCTCGCCCTCGCTCCTCTCGCCGCCGTCGCGGCGGCGCTGGTCTGGATCGTCCTGTTCGCCGTCGCCCGCTACGCGTCCGTGTCGTCCATTGTCGCCGCGGGGGCGCTGCCGTTCCTCTGCCTCGCCCTCGGCGCGGCGTGGCCGATCGTCGCCTTCGCGGCCGTCGCCGCCTTCGGTGTCCTCGCGCTGCACCGTCAGAACGTCCGCAGGCTGTTCGCAGGCACGGAGTCAAGGCTCTCGCTGTAGGGCGACGTCTCGCTCCGGGCGGTGACCGGACCCGAGATCAGGTCGCGAGCCACTCCTCGAGCGACGTCTGGCGAGCCGCAGGCGACGAGCCCGCAAGCTCGGACCGGATCTGGCCGACCGTGCCCCAGCGCTCTGCGACGACGTCGTGGTCGTGGATCGTCTCGAGGTTCACCTGTCGCGAGAGCACGAAGTCGTCGTCGGCGAGGCCCGGCTCCGCGCCCACGAGCTCCGCCAACGCGATCCTCACCGAGTCCTCCACGAACCGCGGCCGGAGATGAGCGTGCTCGACGACGAACAGCTCGTCGGGGCGTTTGAGCAGCTCGAACACCGGGGCGCTCATGGAGCGCTCGACGATGCCCATCAGATCCTCCGCGTCGAGATCGCGTGACGTGCCGACCAGCAGCGTCCCGCGTCCGCGCTGGTTGTGTGTGGCGAGCGGCACGAGCTCGAGTATGCGGTCGACGTCGTCGCCGAAGCCCGCCTCGGTCAAACGCTCGGCGGCGTGGTCGCGGACGAGCCCCTGCGCGCATGGGCACGCGTTGATCCCCGTCGCCTCGACGCCCACGACCCGGCGCGAACGTCCGGTGCTTGCCGCGGCGATGCCGATCAGCGACACCATCTCCTGCGTCGCCAGGCCGCTCACCGGGGTTCTGCGACGCAGGGGCCACCGTGCAACGATCCGCACCTCGGCGCGGAGCGCGCGCTGTCGCTCGACGATCTGCGACGCGATCCTGTCTGCGAGCACCTCGACCAACAGGCCCTCACCGAGCACCACTTCGTCGATCGCCTGGTCGAAGAGCTCTGGGAACCGCGACATGTGGACGCCTTTCTGGTCGCGATCGAGGTCGACGGTGCACTCGAGCTCCGCCGACATCAGGATCTCCTGCTCGCCGCGACGGATGCGTATCGCCTTGTGGACGCCGGTCACGCCGGCGCGCGAGAGGGCGAGCCCGACGGGCGGCGCCGAGGCCTGCATGTCGTCCGCGAGTGGCAGGTCGGTCACGCGTCCCACGCTACATCGTGGTCATCCACGGAGCGCGCTCGCCGCGAGGCACCCAAGGGTCGGAGCCTTTGTGCACGAATCCCCGGCGGCAACGAAGGCTGGGCTCAGCGGAGCAGCCTGGAGAGACGCCGGTCCTTGAGGATCTTTCCGCGGGTCTGGTCGGCAGGGCAGTAGGTGATCGTGTGCTCCTCGAAGTCGACGCGGCGGAGAGTCTCCCCGCAGCGCGGGCAGGGCTCGCCGAAGCGCCGGTGGATGCGGTAGACGTCCACGTCTGCCTTGCCGGCGAGGCGAAGCTCGAGGGCGCGCGTCAGGTTCTCGTGGATCGCAGCCGCAAGCCTGTCGATCTCGTCGTCGTCGAGATCGGTCGAGAGGCGGAACGGGGACAGACGCGCCTCCCAGAGGATCTCGTTCGCGTGAGCGCGCCCGATGCCCGTGAGAGCCCTTTGATCGCGGAGGAGTGGATGAAGCTGGCGGCGCTCGCGGTGCAGGATCGCAGCGAGGCCGGCGGAGTCGACCTCGAGCGCATCGGGGCCGAGGTGGGAGAGCTCGGCGTCCAGGGCCGCGGGCGTGACCAGCCAGACGCCGGCGCGCTTCTTCTTTCCGGCCTCCATGAGGACGAGCTCGCCTCCGTCCGCGAAGCGGACGTCGAACATCGGCTTCGCTGGAGCCTTCTTCCCCGGCGGCACGTACCTGAGGCGGCCCGCGCTCATCAGGTGGACCCGAAGCACGAGCTCACCGTCCGTGGTCGGCAGCACGAGGTTCTTGCCACGCCTCTCCGCGCCCGCGAAGCTTCGCCGCTCGAGCGCCCCGGGGGGAGGGTCGAACGTCTTCAGCGTGGCTACGTGTCCAGGGCCGGCGAACTCGATCGGCGCGCGCCTGACCTGCGGGTCGAGCTCGCGCACCCATGCCTCGATCTCGGGCAACTCGGGCATTGCATCAGCGTACTTCCACGAGGCGCGCTGGAGCCCACGGCCCTGTGGAGCGATTGGCACGGAATCGGCACAGGTTCGCCCTTGACAGGAAACGGTGTCTGACACCGTTTCAACCGCATCGTCGCGTAGGCTCCGTCGCCGTGGGGCCGATCGTCGTCGAGGTGACGCGCGGACGGGTCGTCGAGGCACGCCATACGGTCCACGGCGTCGCCGTACGCGACGGCCGCGTGGAGCTCGCCGCCGGGGACGCCGGTCTCCTCACCTTTCTCCGCTCCTGCGCGAAGCCGATCCAGGCGCTTCCGGTCGTGCGGGCGCGACCGGACCTCGACGACGAGGAGCTCGTGCTGGCCTGCGCCTCCCATCTGGCGGCACCCGACCAGCTCGCCGTCGTGCGCCGTCTTCTGGCCGACGCCCCGGCACGCGAGGACGAGCTCGAGTGCGGCCCAGAGCCGACGGGGATCGAGCACAACTGCTCGGGCAAGCATGCCGGTTTCCTTGCGCTGTGCCGCGCCGAGGGCTGGCCGTCGGCCGGCTACCGCCTCCCGGAGCACCCCTGCCAGCGCGCCATGCTTCACGAGGTCGCCACCGCGGCCGAAGTCGACCCGGAGACGATCCCGACCGCGATCGACGGATGTGGCGTCCCCACCTTCGCTCTTTCGCTCGACCGGGCGGCGGCGGCGTTCGCGCGTTTCCCGTCGCTCGAGGGCGGCGGCCGCATCGCCGGCGCGATGCGCGCGCACCCCGAGCTGCTCCGGGGCCCGGTTGCGACCGACGCGGTGATGATCCAGACGCTCGACGGCTGGGTCGCGAAAGGCGGTGCGGAGGGCCTCTTCTGCGCCGCGTCCGCCGACGGCCTGGGTATCGCGCTCAAGGTGGAGGACGGGGCGTTCAGGGCGATCGGCCCAGCAGCGAGCCACCTGCTCGCGTGCCTGGGGATCGAGACGGGCGGCCTTGGCGGAGACGTCGTGACGAACAGCCGCGGCGAGCAGGTCGGCAAGCTCAGCGTCATCGCGTGACACCCCGGGGCGCCACCGGTATCGCCGAGCCCGGATCCGCGGCGGCGGACTTTCCAAACGGGTTGGGCCTGTATACGATGCGCCGCCGAAGGGTCCGAGCCGGGAGAAGGGGGTCCGGCTCGCTGCGTTCGAGGGTCTGTCTCAGTCAACCGCCAGGGAGAAAGAGAGGTCCATGCTCGCCGTAGACATCGCCCTTCCGGATGTCGAGGAGCTGCACCGGCTCGTCGAACAGGGGCAGGAGAAGGGGTTTCTGACGTATGACGAGATCGTCAAGTCCCTCGAGGACGTCGATCTCACGAAAGAGCAGCTCGAGGACTTCACGACGTACCTCATCGACCACGCGATCGAGCTGGTCGAGGGCGAGCAGCACAAGGTGCTACCGCACGAGGAGCCGATCGTGGCACCGGAGGAGAGCACCGCACCGAAGCTCGACCTGACCGTCGAGCCCTCGCTCGACTCGCTCCGGCTCTACCTCCGAGAGATCGGCAAGGTCCCGCTCCTCACGGCGGACCAGGAGGTCTCGCTCGCGAAACGCATCGAACGCGGGGATGCTGCAGCGAAGCAGCACATGATCGAGGCGAACCTGCGGCTCGTGGTCTCGATCGCGAAGGGGTACCTGGGACGAGGCCTCTCATTTCTCGATCTCATCCAAGAGGGATCACTGGGGCTGATCAGGGCGGTGGAGAAGTTCGACTACCGCAAGGGGTTCAAGTTCTCGACGTACGCAACATGGTGGATCCGTCAGGCCGTCACGCGCGCGATCGCCGACAAGGCCCGCACGATCCGGATCCCGGTGCACATGGTCGAGAAGCTCAACAAGGTCGTCCACATCGAGCGCCAGCTCGTCCAGCGACTGGGCCGGGAACCGAATCCGGAGGAGATCGCAGAGGAGCTCGAGATGACGACCGAGGAGGTGCGTGAGATCCTCCGCATGGCACAGCTGCCGATCTCGCTCGAGAAGCCGATCGGCGAGGAGGAGGATTCCTCGCTCGGCGACTTCGTACCGGACGACCAGGCAGAGTCGCCGTTCGACACGGCGTCGCTGTCACTGCGCCGCGAGGACATCGAGGCCGCCCTGGGCTCGCTCCCCGAGCGCGAGCGGAAGGTGATCGAGCTGCGATTCGGGCTCCTCGGTGAGGCACCGTGCACGCTCGAGGAGGTCGGCCGCGCCTTCGGGGTCACCCGCGAGCGGATCCGTCAGATCGAGAACAACACGTTGAAGCGGCTCGAGATGCTGCCAGAGGCTCAGCCCCTTCGCGACTGCGTCTAGTCACGCGGGGGGAAACCATGTTTCCCCCCGCGAGCCCCCCTTCTTCTGCGTCGTGGTTGCGACGCTGGTTGGCCTCTCGGGCGAGTGAATCGCCCTTCGGCCGCGACGGTCGGTATTCCTCGGAGGTATAGGCGTTGAGCCCTCCGTCGCAAGCCTGGCGTCGGCCGGGCTCGTTCACGCGGCCAGGCCAGCCGCTTCGCCGAGAGAGCGTGGGGGAACCCCATGGTTCCCCCACGAGCCCCCTCCTTCGCGGTCGTGATGTCTCCACGCACCGTAGGCCTCTCGGGCGAACGAATCGCCTTTCGGCCGCCACGTTTTGCCGTTCCTCAGACGCTCAGGCGGCCAGGGCGCCGGCCTCGCCGAGGGCGTCTAGGACCGCCTCACGGAGGTCCGACCCGAGCTCGGTCACGTCGGCGTCGAGTGGGGCCGACGCCGTCACGGTCAGCCACACCGCTCCGGCCTGCACCTCGTCCACCAGCACCCTGATCGCCCCCTCGTGGATGCCCGATACCTGGCGGGCGGCACCGAGCGCGGCCTCGCGCGCCGCGTCGACCTTGCCGCCGAGCCTGATGGGAAAGCGCGCCGTGACGACACGTCTCGGGTCGCGGATCGTCCGGTTGAGGATCGCCGACGTCGTCAGCTGCGTATTCGGGACGAACACGCGGACAGCCTGGTCGGTGACGAGCGTCGTGTAGAGCAGGCTCATCTCGTCGACGAAGCCCGTGTGCTCGCCGACCGTTACCCGGTCACCGAGCCGCAGCGGCTGAGCGAAGGAGACGAGCAGCCCGGCGCCGAGGTTCGAGAGAGGCACCTGAAAGGCGAGGCCCGCGACGAGCGCGAGGACCGCACTCGAGGCGAGCAGCGCGTTGACGACCCGATCGGTCGCCGGGTAGAGCGCGACGACGTTCCAGACCACGATCGCGACGACGAACGCGACGATGACGCGGCGGAGAAAGTTGAACGTGGTGCGTCGCCGCGCCAGGGAAGGGGCGTCGCGCTGCGCGATCCGTTGCTCCCAGCGCGCAAAGACGATCACCAGGGCCCAGCGAACGACCACGACGCACACGAGCCCCACGGCCGCGATCGCGAGCGCCTGCACCGTGCGGTGACTCATGTGCGATCGTTCGCCGTCCGCAGCCCGGAGCCTGCTGGGAGACGGGATCCAGCGGCTTGAATCCGCGCCCTGCGCGAACGGATTCCGCCTGGCGAACGAAGGTCGTTGCGGTCGCGACAGCGGCTGGCAGGCGAGGAGAAGGTCGTTGCGGCCGCGACAGCGGACGCCTTCAGGGATCTGCCCCGCCGAAGGCGGGGATCAAGCGGCGGGATTCCGCGCAAGCGGAATCCGGCTTCGCGCAACAAGGCCAGACGTCGTTGCGGCCGCGACAGCGGACGCCTTCAGGGATCTGCCCCGCCGCAGGCGGGGATCAAGCGGCGGAATTCCGCGCCAGCGAATCGCTTCGCGCCAAGCACAGGGATCTGCCCCGCCGCAGGCGGGGATCAAGCCTGGCCAGGAGGTCGTTGCGGCCGCGACAGCGGACGCCTTCAGGGATGTGCCCCGCCGCAGGCGGGGATCAAGCGGCGGAATTCCGCGCAAGCGGATTCCCGCTTCGCGCAACAAGCACAGGGATCTGCCCCGCCAAAGACGGGGATCAAGCGGCGGGATTCCGCGCAAGCGGAATCCCGCTTCGCGCAACAGCAACAACAAAGGCAGTTGCGGCGGCGAAGCCGACGCCTTCAGGGATCTGCCCCGCCGAAGGCGGGGATCGAGCCGCAGAAATCCGCGCAAGCGGATTTCTGCCTGGCGCAACAAATTCAGATCGTCGCCTCGACCTCGGGCTCCCGCTCGAGGCGGAACGCGGCGTGCAACCCGCGTACGGCTTCGGGAATCCGGTCGCGCGCGATCATGCAGGAGATCTTGATCGGCGAGGTCGAGATCATCTCGAGGTTGATGCCGAGCTCCGCGAGCGTGCGGAACATCGTCGCGGCGACACCGGGGTGCGAGCGCATCCCGGCGCCGATCAGCGACACCTTGCCGAGCTCGTGGTTCTCGCCTACGTCGAAGGCTCCGAGCTCCGCCTGCATCGCCGCCAGGGCGCCGCGCGTCGCCGGCACGTCCTCGACGGGGACGGAGAACGACATCTCGGCACGTCCCCGGACGACGTTCTGGATGATCGTGTCGACGTTGACCTGGGCGCTCGCGACGGCGTCGAAGATCATCGCCGCGACGCCGGGCCGGTCGGGTATGCCCGTCAGGGTGAACACGACGTCCGTCTCGGAGTGCGTGACGGCCGAGACGATCGGTTGCTCCATTCCGGTTGCCTGCTCCATCACCCAGGTTCCTTCCTCGTCGGAGAACGTCGAGCGCGCGTGGATGCGCACCCCTTGGCTGCGCGCGAGCTCCACCGCGCGGAGCATGAGCACCTTTGCCCCCGAGGCGGCCATCTCGAGCATCTCGTCGTAGGACACCACCGAGATCTTGCGCGCCCCGGGGACGATCCGGGGGTCGGCGGTGAAGACGCCGGGGACGTCGGAGTAGATCTCGCATGCGCCGCCGAGCGCGGCCGCCAGCGCGACCGCGGTCGCGTCGGTGCCTCCCCTGCCGAGCGTCGTCACGTCCATCGTGTCGCGGGAAAATCCCTGGAAACCGGCGACGAGGACGATCTTCCCCTGCACGAGCGCATCCCGGATCCGGTCCCCGCGGATCTCGCGGATCTTCGCCCTCGTGTGTACGGAGTCGGTGAGGATCCCGGCCTGCGACCCGGTGAAGGAGACCGCCTCCTCCCCCAGGTCGTGGATCGCCATCGCCACGAGCGCGCACGCGATGCGCTCCCCGGTCGAGAGGAGCATGTCGAGCTCGCGCGGATGCGGTACCGGTGACACCTCCCCCGCGAGGGCGAGCAGCGAGTCGGTGGTCTTGCCCATCGCCGAGACCGTGCCGACGACGTCGATGCCGCGTCGCTTTGCGTCGACGAACCGCCGCGCCACCAGCCGTACCTTCGCGGGATCGGCCACCGACGAGCCCCCGAACTTCATCACGATCGTGTCGAACGGCGGCTGCTGCATCGGGCTGAGGGTAGCCAGCCGGAGCGGTCGGCTAGGACGTCAGGCCGGGGCGCCGGTAAGGCTGCAGTCCAGGGGGAAGCGGGATCCCGGGCCGGAGAGTCGGATCGGGGACGGCCGGCAACGCGGTGGTCACGAGCGGCAGGTGCCCGGCCCACACGTCGAGCTCGGCGTCGGGGGTGTCGCCGTCCTCGGGGCCGCCGTCACGGATCTTCGCGGACGCCTCGTCGAGCGGGAGCCGCAGCACCGATGTCGCCTTGAGCTCCTTGCGGCTCGGTTGACGCGCCTCCGCCCAGCGGCCCGGAAGCAGCTTCTCGGTGAACGCCTCGAGCGCAGCGAGCTTCTCGTCGGCGTCCTCGACCGGAGTCGCCGTGCCGAGCACGACCACCGACCGGTAGTTCATCGAGTGCTCGAACACGGAGCGCGCGAGCACGATCCCGTCGAGCAGGGTCACCGTGAGACACGCCTGGATACCGTCCGAGAGCGCACGGAGGGCGCGGCTCGCGGCGGAGCCGTGCACGTAGACCTCGTCGTCGATCCGAGCGTGCAGGGTCGGAATCACGAAGGGCTGGGCGTCGGCGACGAACCCGAGGTGCGCCACGAGCCCGGCGTCGAGCACGGCGTCGATCGCCGCGCGGTCGTACCGGCCGCGCTCGTGGATGCGTCGGACACGCGTGCGCGCCGTCGGTGCAGGATGCGGCCGCTCGGTCATCCCCCGAAGCCTACGGACGCGCGGGTGGTCGTACGACGCACGGTGGAAGGGCAGGTAGGCATAGTGACTCGAGTCCAGACGCGGAGGCCGCTCCTGCCCGGAGGGTCATGGAAGCTGTGGCGCTCCGCGGAGATCGGCATTCGATCCGAGGAGGACTGATGAGACGACGCACGTGGTCGACCGCGTGTGCAGTGTTGGTGGGCCTGGCCTTCGCAGCGCCGGCACCGGCCGCGCCGTTTGCGACGCACAAGGCGAAGCCGGCGACGATCGTGAAGGTCATCGCGGGCAAGCCGTCGGAGTTCAGGTTCACGCTTTCGAGGAAGGCCGTGAAGGCCGGGGTCATCACGTTCAAGGTCATGAACCGGGGCACGCTGTCCCACGACTTCAAGATCGGCGGCAAGGTAACGAAGCTCCTGAAGCCGGGGAAGTCGGCGATCCTCAAGGTCAAGCTCCGCAAGGGGAAGGCCAAGTACCTCTGCACGGTGCCGGGCCATGCTGCCGCCGGCATGAAGGGGACGCTCCTCGTCAAGTAGGTCGTTCGAGCCGGGGGCGGGATGCGTGCCCCCGGCTCGGTTCCCTCGGTCGGCTCCCGCCGACGGAGGAATCGTCGCTGGTCTCGCGTAGCCTTCCGTGATGGACCGGATGCGTCGCTTCCGGCTCGGGGTCGCGCTCGCTCTCGTCCTCCCGGTGCTGGCCGTGCTTCTCGTCGCGCCTGCCGCACACGCGGCGCCCGCGCCCTCGCTCGAACCGGCCAAGACAGAGGCGCTCTGGCAGGCGCTCACGCGCCGCGACACGTTCCGGCCGCTGCAGGTGCAGCAGGGATGCCGGCCGCTGCGGGCGGTGTTCTACGCCGCGACCGACTGGCTTCGGCTCGCGACCAAGCTCGCTGCCCAGGCGTCACCATGCGCGCAGTACTCGATCTCGATCCCACCGCTCGTCGCGGACAAGACGAAGCCCCGGGGCGACCAGGCGTGGCGGATCCGCGCGCTCGGGCCGAACTTCCATGCGCTCGCCGAGATCCACCTCGTCGCCTGGCAGAAGTGGGTGCAGGCCGGCAACGGGACGTGGTACCAGGCGGGCGTCGAGGCGAGGAGGAGGATGGCCGCCGCGGGATACGACGTCGGCGCTGGAGACACGTGGGCCCTCAACGAGCTGTCCTCCGCCGTTCGGCGGGGCGACGGAACCTGGCGCGCGGACATGCGCGAGCTCCTCCGAGGGCTGTTCGACGCGGCAGGCGAGCTGCCGCCCGCGCGCGGCGTCGTGTTCTCGGTCGGCATCGGCCAGCGGTCCCCGTCGCTTGCGACGTACAAGGCCCGCATGCAGGAGTGGCTGCAGGACTCTGCGTTCTGGGTCGACATGAACACGTACGTGAGCGACTGGGCGCAAGAGGTGTACGGCGACGTGCGCTCGTACGCCGTCCCCGGAACCGACATCGCCACACGGCGTGGCCCAGTCGCGGACTATCTCGAGCACAACGACCTCCTCGCGGCCGCCGGGGGCGCGGTCTCGGGAGCCGCCAACGCGTTCTTCCAGCGCGCGGCGAGCCCGCTCGCAGGCGCGGCGTGGCAATGGGAGAGCTCGTTCGGCTGGACGCTGGTCGACGGCACGCTCATGCAGCAGTACGTCTCCGCGCAGGTCTACGCGCTGCGAAGCTACGGGGCCTCCTCCGGCCAGCCCGAAGACCGCTGGGGCTTCGCCTGGGCTCCGCGCAACCCCGGGCCGGTTCCCAAGTACGAGTTCGCGAGCGCTGCGGGCGCGCTGCTCGACCGTCTAGCGGCCGCGATCCGCGACTCGGCCGAGGACAGCCCGACGGACCCCGGCGCGCTCGCGTGCGGCCCGCCCGGCCAGAACCTCTGGTGCGGCGGCGACCTCGACGGCGCGACGCTCACCCCGAGCTGGTCGTCGTTCCGGACCTGGTCGCCGACCGCGCTGGCCTTCGTGTCGCCACCGGCGTCGGTCGTAGCGGGGGCCGTCTCGCCGCCGATCTCAATCCAGGCGCAGGTCGACCGCGTCCCGTCGCGGCCGCAAGCCCCCGTCGACGTGGCGCTGACCACGTCCTCGCCGAGCGGGACGTTTGCGACGAGCCCCACAGGCCCGTTCGCCCCGAGCCTGGTCGTCCAGCTTCCCGCCGGCACGTTCGCGACCGCGCGAGTCTTCTACCAGGACACCGCGGCCGGGACCGCGACGCTGACGGCGTCCGCCGCCGGGGTGCTCGCGTCCACCCAGGCGATCACGGTGTCGGGCGCCGCAGCCGTCTCGCTTCGCATAGACCCCGCCTCGGCGACAGTTCCGCTCGGCGGCAAGGCGACGTTCACGGCGATCGGCCTCGACGCGTTCGGGAACCCGATCCCGTCTCTCTCCGCAGCCTGGACGCTCGCAGCCGGCACGCCGGGGGCCCTGCTGCCTGCGGCCGGCCCGGCGACGACCTACACCGCTTCGGGCCGGATCGGCACGGGCGCCGTCGTCGCGACCGTCGCGACCCCCGACGGCCCGCTCACCGCGAGTGCGCCTGTGACCGTGACGCCCCCGCCGGTCGTGCGCGTGTCGGCTGTCCGCTACGGGGTCAGAAATCGCCGGCTGCACGTCTACGTCACCGTCGTCGACGCGCGCGGCCGGCGTGTGAACGACGCCGGCGTCACCGTCTTCCTGTATCGCAACGGGAAGCTGTACGCGCGTGCCTCCGGCCGCACCGTGGGCGGGCGGATGACATTCGCGCGGGCCGCCTCGTGGGGCGTGTACCGGGCGAAGGTCAAGCGCGTCGTCGCCAAGGGGCTGCGCTGGAACGCGAAGACGCCGCCGAACCGCTTCGTGCGCCCAAAGCACAAATCCCGCTGAGCGCCGTCAGACGATCGTCCGTGCCACGGCGAGCAGGTACTCGTACGGGTACTCCGCGGGGCCTCCGGGCGCACCGGTGTTCGAGCGGGTCGCGAACTCGAGGAATGCCGCGTCGAGCGCTTCACGGCGGTCTGGCTCGTCGCCCAGGCTCGCGTAGACCGCGGCGACCGGCCCGAACGTCTCCTTGCAGAGGGTGCAGTACGCCTCGGGATCGGGCGCGCGCTCGACGTACACGCGACGCTCGAGGTCGAGCGACGCCGTCCGAGCTCCGAAGAGCTCGCGGACATGCCTCTCGCTGCCCCAGAGCGGAGGCGGGAGCGCACCGGGAGGCGGAGGCGGCGCGTACGGCGCGAACACCTCGAAGAAGTCCGGCAGCAAGCTCTCGGGCGTGAAGCTCGCAAGCCCGATCGTCCCGCCGGGACGGCAGACGCGCACGAGCTCGTCCGCGACCCGCTGGTGGTCGGGGGCGAACATCGCCCCGAAGCAGGAGGTCACGACGTCGAATTCCCCGGCGCGGAACGGAAGGGCCTCCGCATCGGCCTCCACCCATTCGAGCTCGACGTCGAGAGCGCGTGCCGCGCGACGGCCTGCCTCGAAGTTCTCCGGCGTGAGGTCCGAGGCGACGACCCGCGCACCGGCCTCGGCCGCACGGAGCGCGACGTTCCCGGACCCCGCGGCGACGTCGAGGACGCGCTGGCCCGGGCCGATCCCGCATGCCTCGACGAGCACCGGGCCGACCTCCCAGACGGTCGCGGTCGCGAAACGGTGGTAGTCGCCGAGCGCCCATACGGCGCGCGTCGCACGCTTCGAGTCTCTGTCTCCCGGCCCGGCGTCGTTCACGTCCGGTCTGTTCGTTGTCATACGACCTCCCTGCTCCTCGATTCGTGCAGGCGCCGCAGCCTCCGGCGAGAGCCGTGCCGGTAGTCGGCGGAGTATCGCACGGCCCCCCGGGCACCGCGGCGTCGCTCGCAGCCGACGGGCAACACTTCAATTATGGAAGAATCGAGTAGTGAACCGCGTTCAAACCGAAAATCGCCATCGTGAGAGGCGGCGGCGGCCGAGTTCGAGGAGGATGGAATGACGTTGAAGATCGGCGATATCGCACCAGATTTCGAGGCGGAGACCACGGAGGGAAGGATCTCGTTCCACGACTGGATCGGAGACTCCTGGGCGGTGTTGTTCTCGCACCCGAAGGCCTTCACGCCGGTGTGCACGACGGAGCTCGGGTACATGGCGAGCATCAAGCCCGAGTTCGACCGACGCGACACGAAGATCGTCGGGCTCTCGGTCGATCCCATCGACCGGCAGACGGCATGGGCCGACGACATCGCGGAGACCCAGGGCACGGCGCCCAACTACCCGCTGATCGCGGACTCGGACTACAGCGTCTCGAAGGCGTACGGGATGCTCCCGGCCGATACCGCCGGCGACGCCGCGTCCCGCACGCCGGCCGACAACCAGACCGTCCGAAACGTGTTCGTTGTCGCGCCGGACAAGACGATCAAGCTGATTCTCGTGTATCCGATGTCCACGGGCCGCAACTTCGACGAGGTGCTGCGGGTGATCGACTCGTTGCAGCTCACGGCGAAGCACAGCGTCTCGACGCCGGTCAACTGGCGCGAGGGCGACAACGTGATCATCTCCGGCTCGGTCTCGAACGACCAGGCGAAGGAGACCTGGCCGGAGGGCTGGGAGGAGCCGAAGCCCTACATCCGGATCGTGTCGCAGCCGGGTTGAGGCGTCCGGGGGGAATCGAGCCGACGGCGGTTCGGCAGCCGCGGCTCAGTGAACGGCGAGCGCCGGCACCGAACCGAGCGATTCGAGGAAGAGGCAGACGCGGTCGTCCGCCGGAAGCGGTGAGGCGCCTCGGCGCAGGACGATCAGCTCCCCGAGGTCGGGCAGGTCGATCTGCTCGCCGGGCTCCGGGATCGTCTCGTCCTCGAGCTCGATGAGGCGATAGCCCCTCGGCGTCGAGACGAACGCGACGCAGACGGCGGGCTCGGGCGCGAGCGCCTCGCCGTCGGGATCCGGCCCCGTGGGCTCGTCGAGCTCCATCTCCGCCTCGTGCTGCGGCTCCGGCACGAGACCGAGCTCGGGGGGTGCGAGCTCGAGCTCGCGGGCCGCCAGGCCGATCTCGACCGGCGGCTCTTCGGGCTCGTCCGCGGGCGCCTCGCTCTCGTCGGGCGGCTCCTCGATCGCCCCGGATGACTCGACGCGCGGCGCGAGGGGCACGACGGTAGCGTCGACGGGCGACTCACCTTTCGGCTCTGCGGGATCGCCGACGAGCGATGCCTGTTCGGCCAGCGACCCTGCGAGCTCGAACTTGCTCAGGACGCCCTGGCCGACGAGCGCCTCGCCGAGGCGCTCCCCCGTCTGTCGCTGGCGATCGAGCGCCTCCACGAGCTGCTCGCGCGTGACGAACCCTCGGGACACGAGGATCTCGCCGAGCTGTCGCCAGGACTCGCTGGCCCGCGGATTCGCCCCCTGGGGCTCGTCCTGCCCCATCCGTGCCCAGTGCTCGGCGACCACCAGCGCAAGGTCGCTCCGCTCCACGCCAAAGCGCTCGACGAGGATCTGCCCGAGCTGCTGACCCGTCTCCTGCTGAAGCTCGAGCGCGACGAGCAGCTGGCTCTCGGAGACGAGCCCGCGTTCCACGAACAGCGAGCCGATGAGGCGGTTGGAGACGGCCTCCGGGACGGTCATGCTGTTCTATATCGGCCGCCCTGCGGGACTTTTGAGGGTCAGATTCCGCGCGTCAGCGATCCAGCCCGTCCTCCACGCCCGCGATCCCGTGCTCGTGGGCGAAGACGACCGCCTGGACGCGGTCGCGGAGACGGAGCTTCGTGAGGAGCCCGATGACTGCGGCTCTCACCACGTCCGCGCTCGTTCGTCTCAGCTCGGCGATCTCGGCGTTGGAGAGGCCCTGGGCGACCAGCCGAAGGGTCTCGAGCTCGACTTCCGTGAGCTCCTCCAGGTCGACCGAGGAGAGGGCTCGAGGCTCGGCCGGGCGTCGCGCGAACTCCTCGATCACGCGCCGGGTGATCGCGGGCGAGAGCAAAGCGTCGCCGGACGAGACGATACGAATCGCCTCGACGAGCTGCTCGGGCGGCGTGTCCTTGACGAGGAACCCACTTGCGCCCGCGCGGAGTGCCTCGTACACGTACTCGTCGAGGTCGAACGTCGTCAGGATCAGGATCCGTGGCCCTGTCTCGCGCCCGCCGAGCAGCCGGCGCGTGGCCTCGAGCCCGTCCACCTCCGGCATCCGAACGTCCATCAGGATCACGTCCGGCGCGGTCGCGCGCGCTGCAAGGACCGCCTCGAGCCCGTTTTCCGCCTCCCCGACGATCTCGATGTCGTCCTCCGCCTCGAGAACCATGCGGAACCCGGCCCGGACGAGCGGCTGGTCGTCGACGATCAGCACGGAGGTCGTCATGTCGCCTCACGCAACGGCAGATGCGCGGTGACCACGAAGCCGCCGCCCGGCCGCGGGCCGGATTCGATCGTCCCCCCGACGAGCGCAGTGCGCTCCCGCATCCCCGCCAGCCCGTGGCCGCCGCCGTCGCCCCCGGGCTCCGAGCGGCCGTCGTTGGCGATCTCGAGCTCGAGCTCCGAGGCCTTCCAGCGCACCGTGACCCAGGCACGGGCGGGACCTGCGTATCGCAGCGCGTTCGTCAGCGCCTCTTGGATCACCCGATAGGCGGAGAGGTCGATCCCGGCGGGCAGCTCCTGCTCCTCCCCCTCCACGGCGAGCTCGACCGGCAGTCCCGCCTCACGCACGGTTGCGAGGAGCACGTGCACGGTGCGCATCGAAGGCTGCGGCGCGAGGTCGGGCATCGCGCCCTGCTCACGAAGCAGGCCGACGAGCCGGCGCATCTCCGCCAGCGCCTCCCGCCCAGTCGTCTCGACCACCTCGAGCGCCTGCCGCTCGCGTTCCTGATCGGGCCGCAGCAGCCGCCTGACGGCGCCCGCCTGTACCGTCATCACGGAGACCGAGTGGGCGACGACGTCGTGGAGCTCGCGGGCGATCCGCCTCCGCTCGGCCGCCACCGCACGCTCGGCGGCGATGATGCGGTCGTCTCGCTCCGGCTCCTCGTGCGCAGCGCCCACGAGCGGACGGTAGCCCACCCCGCTCGAGGTCCTGCGATCGACGAGCTGCACCCGCCGTCAGCGGACGGCATAGGCGGCCAGCGCGTCGAGCACGCTACGGAGCCTGTGACCCTCCTCGGTGAGCACGTACTCGACCCGAGGCGGCCGCGCGTCGATCACTTGGCGATCGAGCAGGCCGGCCTCCTCCAGCTCGACGAGGCGCTGCGCGAGCGTACGCGGAGGAATCTGCCCGACTGCCTGCTTGATCTCGTTGAACCGGCTCGCACCGGAGACCGACGCCCAGAGGATCGACACCGTCCAGCGGCGCTCGAGGAGGCCGGCCGCACGGCGGACCTCCTCGGGTACCGGAGCGCAGGGTCTGCAGCGAGTCATCGGTCGAACGCCCGACACGGTGCTCGGCCGGTGACGCGCAGCTCAGACCGAGACATGGTGCTGCGACGACGGCGTTGCCTCGAGCGCGAAGCCGAGCACCTCGTCCAGCGACATCACCGGATGGAACTCGAGCTCCTCGCGCACGTGCTCCGGCACGTCGTCGAGATCGGCCCTGTTTCGCTCGGGGATCACGAGATCGGTCAGGCCTGCCGCGTGCGCGGCAAGCACCTTTTGCTTGAGCCCGCCGATCGGCAGCACGCGGCCCTGCAGGGTCAGCTCGCCGGTCATGCCGACCGTGTGCTTCACGGGACGGGCCGTCAAGAGCGATGCGAGCGCGGTGGCCATCGTGATCCCGGCGCTCGGGCCATCCTTCGGGATCGCGCCGGCGGGCACGTGCACATGGAACTTGCGCTCGAACGCCTCCTGGTCGATCCCGAAGCCGTCGGCCTGCGCGCGCACGGCTGAGAGGGCGATCTGCGCCGACTCCTTCATCACGTCGCCGAGCTGCCCGGTGAGCACGAGGCCCTCACCCGGGACAGCTGTTGCCTCGACGAACAGCACGTCGCCGCCGGTCGCATTGACCGCGAGCCCTGTCGCCACCCCGGGCACGGCAGTCCGCTCGGCCGCCTCGCGGAAGAACTTCTGGCGCCCGAGCGCATCTCGTAGCGCGGCTACGTCGAGCTCGACCGGCGTCTCCGCCTCGTCGGAGACGATCTTCGTCGCAGTCTTGCGGAGGATCGAGCCGAGCTCGCGCTCCAGCTGGCGGACGCCCGCCTCACGCGTGTACTCGGAGATCACGGTCTCGAGCACGTCGTCCGACACCGAGACCTCGGAGTCGCGCAAGCCTGCCCGCTCGACCTGACGCGGCCAGAGGTAGCCACGGGCGATCGCCACCTTCTCGTCCGAGGTGTACCCGTCGAAGCGGATCACCTCCATGCGGTCGAGCAGGGGGCCCGGGATCGTCTCGGCGATGTTCGCCGTCGCGATGAAGAAGACCTGCGAGAGATCGACCTCGACATCGAGGTAGTGGTCGCGGAACGTCGAGTTCTGCGCGGGATCGAGGACTTCGAGCAGCGCCGCGGACGGGTCGCCGCGCCAGTCGGCCCCGACCTTGTCGACCTCGTCGAGCAGGATCACGGGGTTCATCGTCTTCGCGTCGCGCAGGGCGCGGACGAGCCTGCCGGGAAGCGCGCCGATGTACGTGCGGCGGTGACCCCGGATCTCGGCCTCGTCGCGAACGCCGCCGAGCGACATCCGCACGAACTCGCGGTTCAGCGCCTTCGCGATCGACTCGCCGATCGAGGTCTTGCCGGTGCCGGGCGGCCCGATCAGCGTGAGGATCGCACCCGCCCGCTTGTCCGGCTCGATCCCGCGCTCCTTGCGCAGCTTCGCGACGGCGATGTACTCGACGATCCTGTCCTTCACGTCCTCGAGCCCCGCGTGGTCGGCGTCGAGGATCTCGCGCGTGTGCACCGGGTCGAGCACCTCCTCGGAGCGCGTGCCCCACGGCACCGCGAGCAGCCAGTCGAGGTAGCTCCGGATCATCTGCGACTCCGGCGAGCTCTCGCCCATGCGCTCGAAGCGCGCAAGCTCCTTGTCGGCCTGCTCGCGCACCTCGTCGGGCATCCCCGCATCTGCGATCTTCGTCCTGTACTCCTCGACGACCGACTGGTCGTCCTCCCCGAGCTCCTTGCGGATCGAGTCCATCTGCTTGCGCAGTAGGAACTCCCGCTGCTGCTTCTCCATGCCCGCGTTGACGTCCTCGCGGATCCGCTGCCGGATCTGCATCGTCGAGAGCCGCTCGCGCTGATAGGAGAGCGCAAGCTCGAGGCGCTCCGCGACGTCCGTCGTCTCCAGCAGGCGCACCTTCTGCTCGAAGCTCAGATCCGGGGCGTACCCGGATGTGTCGGCGAGGCTGCCCGGCTCGGTGATCGAGCGAATGAACGACTGCACGCGCCCGTCGTCGCCACGTAGCTCCAAAATCTCCTCGACGACCGCCCGGTACTCGGTCTCGAGCGCGCGGAGGCGCTCGTCCGAGCGCTCGCTGTCCGGCCGCTCCTCCACCTCCACGAGCAGGCGGCCCTGCGCGTCCGTCTCGGCCGCGCCGGCGATGCCCCGGTGAATCCCCTCGATCGCGACCGCGACCGCGCCTCCCGGGAGCTTCACCCGGTCGGTGATGCGCGCAACGGTGCCGACGGCCGCGTACTCGCCCTCGTGCTTGGGCACGAGCAGCACGCGTTCCTCGTCGCCGACGTCGACGGTCAGCGTCACGTTCATGTGCGGGAAGACAACGATGTCGTCGAGCGGGACGAGCAGAAGCTTGCTCACGATCGGCCTCACATTCCTCGGAGATCAGAGTAGTTGATACAGAAAAGATACCTGATGCCGGTTTCGCACCGAGCGCTCGGGAGCGATCTTGACGACACCCGTACCGAAACCTCACAAAGCCCTCGCAGGGCGCAGGTCGAATGACGTGGAGGCTCTGCTGATCCCGGATTGCCTCCCTCGGGATCACCGGATGGGCCGGTAGCGCACTCCGAGGGCGCTCGCCGACCCGCAGCGAGGGCGCCGGCCGGCGGGCCGCGCCCTCGCGCCTCGCGCCCACGACTCAGCCGCGGAAGCGACGGAGTGCCGACGAGGCCACGCGACCGGCGAGAACGTCCGACGAGATCCCGGCACCCGACGAGCGGTAGGTCATCACGGCCGCGACCATGATCCCGCCGCGCCAAACGACGAGGCCGGCGTCGTGGCGTGCGGCGTTCACCCAGCCGGCCTTGTGCATGATCGCAACCCCGGAGGCGCCCTGGACGAGGCGATCGAGCTTGCCCCGGTCTTCGACGTGTGCGAGCAGATAGAGGAGGTAACGGGCCTCTGCGGGGCTCACCCCGGAGTCGCCGTCCGCGAGCGGGCCGAGACCGCCGCTCTCCAGCCAGAGCGCACGGAAGAGTCGAGCAAGGTCGAATGCCGTGGTCGCCTTCCCGATCCCGAAGCTCGGCTGGGAGACGACGCTCAACGGCACGCTGCGACCGGCGAGCCGCCGCGCAGGCTCCCCGAACGCGGTTCCGATCACATAGCCGCCGTACATCTCCGTGCGGTCCAGGCCGATCGAACGCATCGCGGCGTTCACGAGGGAGCCGCCACCGCTCGTCGACCCGCCGAGAAGCACGAGCAGCCGGTTCGCCGCCTCGTTGTCGGACGGGATCAGCATCTGCCGGAGGAGGTCGTCGAGCTCGCTGCCTTCGGCGGGGGGGCCCTCCTCGCGGGAGAGCATCGCGACGGCGATTGCGACCTTGAGCGTCGAGGCGGCCGGAAAGGTCGCGCGGGCGTTCCACGCGGCGCCCGCGCCTGTCACGAGGTCCTCCACGTATACGGCCGAGGTGCCGTCGTAGCGTGACCCGAGGAGGCGGACGTCACGTTCGAGCCGCCCGTCGAGACGCAAGGGACGCAGTGCAGGGCGGGCCGCGCGCGGCAAGCCGAATACGTGGGGCACCGTTCTCCCGGCGCGCCGGCCGCGGGCATCGACGGTCTCGACGCGCACCCGTGCGTCGCGTAGGGGCAGGGGGACGTCGAGCGTGAACGACCGTCCCCGCAGGGGGACGTCGCGAACGAGCCGTCCGTCCACGCGCACGAGCACCCGGCGCGCTCCGCGCGCCGCCTTCCCCTGTACGACGCCGTAGGAGACCTGGTATGCGACCGGGCGCTCGACGAGCGGCGGCGGCGGGGGCGGTGAGTCGATCACGATCGAACCGTAGCCTTGTGTGGGTCGTGCCGATACTCGCCCATCTCGACCTCGACGCGTTCTTCGCCGCGGTCGAGGAGCTCGAGGATCCGTCGCTCAGAACGCGCCCGCTCGTCGTGGGAGGCGACCCGAGGGGCCGCGGTGTCGTCGCGACCGCGAACTACGTCGCACGCCGGTTCGGGATCGGATCGGCCATGAGCGCGGCAGAGGCGCTGCGTCGGTGCCCGGAGGCGGTGTTCCTCCGACCCCGGCATGCGCTCTACCGCGAGTACTCGCAGGCCGTCTGGACGGCGATCCGGGACGTCATCCCACGCGTCGAGCGGACGGGCCTCGACGAGGGATACCTCGACTTCGGGTCCGTCTGCTCGTCGTTCGCCGAGGCCCGCGGTCTTGCCGAGGCCGTTCGGGTCGCGGTTCGCGGCTCGACCTCGTTGTCGTGCTCGCTCGGGGTCTCGACTTCCAAGGTGGTGTGCAAGGTCGCGTCGGACAGGAGAAAGCCCGGCGGAATCACGGTCGTCCCCCCGGGGCACGAGGCACGGTTCCTGGCGCCACTCGCGACGAGGGTGCTGCCCGGTGTGGGGCCACGCGCGGAGGAACGGCTCGCCTCGGTCGGGGTGGCCACGATCGGGGCTCTTGCAGCGCTCTCCGATGCCGACCTTCGGGCTGTCCTCCCGGGTCAGGTCGGCCGCCTGCTGCGCGACCGCGCGCTGGGGATCGACCCCCGCGGCGTCGAGCTCGACGCCGAGCGCGTCTCGTACTCGACCGAAGAGACCTTCGAGCGCGACCTCTCGGACCGCATCGCGCTCCACGCGGAGCTTCGGCGCATGGCGGAGGAGGTCTCGACATACCTGCGGCGCGACGGCGTCTCCGCGCGGACGGTGACGACCAAGCTCCGCTACGCGGACTTCTCCCTCAGGTCGCGCTCGACGACGCTCGCGACGCCGGTCGACGAGGCGGAGCGGATCGCAGAGCTTGCGTGCCGCCTGCTCGACCGGGGGCTGCACGACCGGCCGGGCGCGCTCCGGCTCGTCGGCGTCGGCGTGTCGGGGCTCACAACGGCTCGTCAGCTGACCTTCGACGACCTCTGAGCGCCAGACGGCGTGCTGCGAGCGGCCGGGTGGTCGCAGTGCGTGTCAGGCACGAAGCCACGGTCGAATCGGGCATGGCCGCGTGAGCCGGGTCGCGTCGAAAGTGACCACGCTTTCGAGCCGTTCCTCCACTCGAGAGGCAGGCCCGAGGATGGGTGGCGTGCCAGGCACGAAGCCACGGTCGCACCGGACATGCCCGTTCGGGCCTCGGAACCGCTCAGGCTCGCAGCAACGGGCGCGTCAGGCAGGTGGGGCCGCCGTCGCCCTTCCTCGAGATCTCGTCTCCGCGGTAGACGACGACGTCGACACCTGCGCGCTCCATCCGGCGTCTCGTCTCGTCGTTTCCCTCGAGGGCGAGCGCTCGTCTCGGAGCGAGCGCGAGCACGTTCGGCCCCTGCGTCTCGAACTCCTCGTCCGGCACCTCGACCACGCGGATCGCGCGTTCGGCGAGAAGCCACATCAGGCGGGTCGGAGCGATCCGGGGATAGACCAGCGCAAGGTCCTCGTCGAGCGGTGAGAGGAACGACATCAGGTGCATCACCTCGCCCGCGCCGTTCCAGTGCGGGAGATCGAAGGCCACGATCTCGACCCCGGGAAAGACGGCTCGGAGCGCGTCGAGCGCGTCGGGGCTGGTGCGATACCCGATCCCGACGAGCAGCGTCCGCTCGTCGAGCCAGACCGTGTCGCCACCTTCGACGGTCGCGGGAGCCTCGACGGCGCCGACAACCGGAACCCCCGCGGCTTCGAGCGCCTCGACGGTCGCGTCGGGCTCGCGACGCCTGCCTGCCTTCCCCGGACGGAGCAGCACCGCGCCGTCGCGACCGACGAGCGTCGGGTCGTAGGTGTAGATGGCGTCGGGGTTACCCCGGTCGTGCTCGGAGACGACGACCTCCGCCCCAGCTTCCTCGAGGAGCAGGCAGAGCGACTCGTGCTCGGCGGCCGCGGCCGCGACGTCCGGGGCGTCTCGCCAGCCGTATGCTGTCGCGGCGGCGGCGTCCTCGGGAAGAGGGCGGCGCACCAGGACCCGCCGGAGCTCCTTCCACATCGACGCGCTTCCGTACCCCTCCACGGCGCGGCACCCTACCCGACTGCGTTCGCCGGGCGCCGTCCCTCGATCAGCACCGCCCTGAGCGCGTCCACGCAGAGCATTCCCATTGCCACCCTCGTGTCCCGTGTCGCGCTCCCGAGGTGAGGGGTCAGGACGACGTTCTCGAGCGTCAGCAGGCCTGCCTCGACCTCGGGCTCCCGCTCGAACACGTCGAGCGCCGCCCCGGCAATGACGCCGCGCCGGAGGGCCTCTACCAGGGCGCGCTCGTCGACGACGGGCCCGCGCGAGGTGTTGACGAGGACGGCACCCGGGAGCATCGCGGCAAGTGCGTCCGCGTCGATCAGGTGACGCGTCTCGTCCGTGAGCGGGACGTTGATGCTCACCACGTCCGCCTCGCCGAGAAGCCCGCGAAGGTCGTCTCCTCGACCGCAGTACGAGGGAAAGGCGCCGAGAGCCTCGGCAAGCCGCGCCGTCTCGCGGCCGATCCGTCCGGGCCCGACGACGAGCAGGCGCTTTCCGTCGAGGCTCGAGCCGAGCATGAACTCGAGCGAGAACCGCCATTCCTCCTGCCTCCGCACGAACCGGTCGCCCTCGACGATCCGGCGCAGGAGCGCGAGCATGAGCCCTACGGCCATCTCCGCCGTCGCGCTCGTCAGGACGTCGGGCGTGTTGGCAAGAACGATTCCTCTTCTCGCCACTGCCTCCCGGTCGACGTTGTTCACGCCCACTCCGTAGTTCGCGACGACCTCGAGCTGCGGGCCTACGCGGTCGAGGAACGCGTCGTCGACGGGGACGACGAGCGTCGTGACGACCCCGTCGACTCCCTCGGGCTCGTCCACGAGGTCGAAATCCCGTTCCAGCGCGGCCTCCACCTCGGCCGGCACGGGATCCGTGACGTGGACCCTGGGACGCGACACGTGGTCAGGGCTCGAGCGTGCGGGCGCGATGCGCGGTCGAGTACACGTCCTTGCGCAGGATCAGGCCGTCCTGGCACGGAAACACGTCCACTCCGTCCCATTCCAGACGTGATCCCTCCTGGGTGGTCGCGGTCGCCGTCCACTCGCATACGACCACACCGTCCCCGGCATAGGTCCGCCGACCGCGAAACGCGAGATCGGGCCAGTTCGCAAAGATCCGGCCGATGTGGTCCTTCACGGCGTCCCCTTCGGCGCGCTCGCCGGCCGTGTGGTTCTCGAACACCATGCCCGGCGCATGGAGCGCGACGATCGCATCGAGATCGTGGTCGTTCCACGCGGCGTTGTATCGCTCGATGAGCCGCTCGAGCTCCGCCGCAGAGTCGTGACCGGCCATGCCGCGAGTATGTCAGCGAGCGAGCGTCGCGAGAAGGAACGCGCGGCCCGCCGCCCAACCGTCGTGGTCGACGTCGACGACGTCGAAGTGGTCGGCGCCTTCGAGCTCGGCGAGCTCCGCATCCGGGTCGCGGGCGGCGTGCCCGCGACTCTGGGAGACCGGCACGATGTCGTCGGCGGTGCCGTGGATGAGAAGCTGGGGCACGCCGAGCGGCGACAGGGCGGCCGGCGACGTCGTCCCGTAGAGCCCACCCTTCGCGCCGTCGGCCCCGAGGAGGCCCTGGACGGCGCCGTCCCCGAGGTCCTCCCGGGCGGCACGCTCGAGGTCGCTGACAGCCGCCTGGGCGACCGCGCCGACGGGAACGACTCGTGGCACTCCGCCAACGACCTCCCCCGGCAGCTTTGGCCTCGCGGCGAGCCAGAGCGCGAGATGCCCTCCGGCCGAATGGCCGCACGTCGCGACGCGCGAGGCGTCGACGTCCTCGACGTCCGCGAGACGATCGACCGCCGCTGCGACGTCCGCGAACGTTCCGGGCCAGCCTCCGCCCTCCTGGCCGACCCGACGGTACTCGACGTTCCAGGCTGCAACGCCGTGCCGCGCGAGGTCGATCGCGAGCGGGGTCATGAGCGTGCGATCCCAGCCCGTCCGCCAGAACCCGCCGTGGATCAGCACGACGCAGGGCCACGGCCCCCCTTCCCGTGAGGGCCGGTGGAGGTTGGCGACCTGGTCCGGGTGGTCCCCGTACGCGATGCAGGGCGCGGGAGGAAGCTTGTGTTGATTCAACACAAGCTCATGCGAGGAGCGCGCGGTGACGCTCGAGCGCGTCGAGCAGACGGTCGACGTCGGCTTCGACGTTGTACAGGTGGAGCGCGACCCGGAGCTTGTCCTCGCGGGAGGAGACGACGATCCGCTCGGCCGCGAGGGCCGAGACGAGTGCGTTCACGTCGCTGGAGCGCACGCAGACGAGCGGGCCGCGCCGCCCGGGGTCTCGCGGCGTCACGACGGTCGCGCCGAGCTCCTCGAGACCGCCGATCAGCCTCTCACCGAGAGAGAGCACATGCTCCTCGATCGCGGGGATGCCAGCCTCCGCGACAAGGGACGTGCCGGCCACGCCTGGGTACAGGGCCGACACCGGCGGGGTGCCCGAGTCGAACCGACGGGCGCTCGCGTGGGGCGAGTAGTCGGCGATCGACATCGCGAAGATGTCCTCGTCGGCGAACCAGCCCGTCTGCGTGGGGACGAGCGTCTCCCGCACCTCGGGCCGCACCCACATGAAGCCGAGACCGGCGGTACCGAGGAGGTACTTCACCGTTCCACCGGTGATCACGTCGGCCCCGAGCGATCTGACGTCGAGCTCCACCGCGCCGCATGCCTGGTAGCTGTCGGCGAGGACGAGCGCGCCAACGGCGTGAGCCGCCTCGGCGATCGCCGTCACGTCGTGCCGGTGGCCGGAGCGGTAGGAGAGCGTCGTGCAGCAGACGAGCGCCGTCCGCTCGTCGATCGCGGCCGCGAAGCGCTCCGCGCTCGATCGAGCCGTCCTCGCGCGGGAAGCACGTGGACGACCTCCGCACCGCGGCGCTCCTGCGCATGAGCGATCTGCCCAACGGTCGGGAACTCGTACTCGGAGATGACGATCCGGTTTCGCTCGCCGTCGAGCGGGAGCGCGGAGACGAGGGCGCTGACCCCCTGCGAGACGGACGTCGTCACGGCGACGTCGTCGGGCCCGGCGTGGAGCAGCGCAGCCATGCTGGAGCGGAAGGCCTCGTTCCGCTCGACCCAGAAGTCCCACTCGGCGCCGTTGGCGTCCCACCCAGCGAGCCAGCTCTCGACGGCGGCTCTCACGCGGTGCGAGAGGGCGCCCTGCGAGCAGGAGTTGAGGTACGTCGCGGTCTCGAAGATCGGGAACTCGTCCCTCACCGCCTCGCCGACCGTCGCTCCCGTTTCGATCCCGTGCGTGCTCGTCATCGTCCCGTCCTGTCCTAGAGGTTTGGCGGTGTCGTGACACCGAGGAACCGCGCCACGTCGGCGCCTGCGTTGCGAAAGGAGTGAGGCACGTCGGACCGGTAGTACGCGCTGTCTCCGGGACCGAGCAGGATTGGTTCCGCGCCACCGACGGTCAGCTCGACGAGCCCGTCGATGACGTGGACGAACTCCTCGCCGTCATGGGTCGTGGGGTCGGCCATGCCGCCGCCCTCGTCGTACTCGTTGATGACCGGCATCATCGCGTGGTTCCCGTCGGCGGCCAGCATCTGGATCGTCAACCGCTCGTCGGCGAGCGTGATCGCGCGCCGCTGATCGGATCGGACGACCTGGACGGGGAGCGGTCCGGTTCCTGCACGAGATCGGCGATGCTCACCCCGAACCAGTGCACGAGCCGCATCAGGCGGCTCACCGTGATGTCGCTCTTGCCCTTCTCGACCATCGAGAGGAACGACGCGGAGATGCCGGTGCCCTCCGCCACCTCCGCCAAGGAGACGCCGCGGGACTTGCGCAGCTGACGCAGCCTCGTGCCGAGCTCGCTGCCGCCGTGCTCCTCCGCCTGCACCGCCACCTGGTCCGCCGACACGCGGCCGTCGGAGGAGCCGACGCTCGTCACGAGCTCCGCCTCTCGATCCGATGCCGCAGGAGCAGGATCTCCGCCGCGTGCGCGACCGTCAGGCGCCGCCAGCGGTCGTCGTCCATCGAACGCTGGCGCCATGCGGTCAGGAGCACCAGGCTCATCGTTGGCTCCTCGCCGACGTCGCCGCCCGGCACCGCGCGCGCGCTGATGCGGCGGACGAGCCGCGCAGGGTCGTCGCCCACCTCGAAGTCGATCAGACCGTGCTCGCGAGCCGGAATCACCCGGGCGTAGGTCGCGGCGCCGTCGAAGAGCGAGACGCCGCGGATCAACCCGGAGCCCTCGACGTGGCCGTCCCAACACCCGAGCGACCACTCGCCGAGCAGGTGCGGATCGGCGAGGTAGTCGAAGACCGTGCCGGCCGTCGCCGAGCAGAGTGAGGAGACGCAGTGTGCACGATCGATGGTCGTCATGAACCCCACGTGGGGGGCGCCGCGCGGCGCCCCCCACGTCGACGGTCGAGCTACTTGCGGATCTTCAACTGACGGATGACGCTCTGCTTGCCGTCCTTGTAGGTGTAAACGTTGTACAGAGCCGCCCGGAGATCGCCGTTCTCGTCGAAGTCGACCGGGCCGCCGACTCCCTCGTAGTTGATGTCCTTGCCGGCCTTGATCGCCTTGATCGCGGCCGCGAGGTTGAGGTACGTGTACGTCCTGCCCGGGGTCGAGGCGACCCGCTGGATCTGCTTGACGATGTCGGAGCCCTTGCCCGAGTTCGCGGCGACCGACGCGAGGATGCAGATCATCGCGCCGTCGAAGTTGTTCGAGTCGAGCGTCTGACGATCCTTCGTGCCGGGCTTCGACGCGAAGAGCTTGTCGAACGCCTCGGCGGCCTTCGTGCCGGTGGTCGAGCCGGCGACGGTCCCGCGGGCACCTTCGAGCGACGCCGTCGGGATGAAGTCCGGGATCGTGGAGGGCCAACCGCCGGCGACGAAGAGCTTCCGGCCGTTGAACTTGCCCGTCCGCAGCAGTGCAGATCCGATCTTCGCGTAGTTCGCCGGGAAGTCCAGGATGACGTAGGCATCCGGGTTCCCCTTGACGATCTGGTCCGCCTCCGAGTTGTAGCTGGCTGCGGTCGGGTCGTAGAGAAGCGGGCCCTGCGTCTTCATGCCGAGCTTCTGGAGCGCCTTCGTGAGGGGCGGCAAAAGGCCGGTGCCGAATGCGTCGTTGCGCCCGGCGAGCGAGATCGTCTTGCCGACGCCGAGTTCCTCCTTGATCAGCCGCGCAAGAATCGGTGCCTGGAGGGTGTCCGACGGCATCGTACGGAAGAAGTAGCCGTTGTCCTTCAGGTCGGTGAGCGCAGGCGAGGAGTTGTTCGGGCCGATCTGCGGTATGCGCGCCGGGACGGTCGCCGCCTGAGCGATCGCGATCGAGCTTCCCGACGTCAGGGCGCCGAGAATGCAGTCCGCGCCCTTGGAGATCAGCTTGCGCGCCGCGTTGACCCCGCCCTCTGGCGTGGTCCCGTCGTCCGCGTACTCGATCTCGAGCTTGACGTCGTCGATCCCCGCCCGCTTGAGCCCGACCTTCGCCTGCTGCACCGCGAGGCCTGCCGCCTTGGCGTAGGCGGGCCCGAACACGGCGGAGGCCCCGGTAAACGGAACGACGACGCCGATCCGGAGCGTGTACCCAGCCTGGGAGGCGCCGCTGGCCGTCGACTGGCCCGCAACCGCGGCCAGGACGGCGACACACGCGATGACGGTCCCCCGTCGCACTGCGGTCGTGCCCTTCATGAACCCCTCCTTGCCAGTCTGCGATCCGAAGGCCACGACCGTACAGGATGTTGAAGTGAAATTCAATATGCCGGAGGTTTGATAGGGTCACGCGCCCGTGGAGTACCCGGAACCGACCTTCGATCCGCCCTATCGGGTGCTCGTGCTCGTCGCGTCGACGGACGGTTGGTACGAAGCGTCGGCGGAGGCGCGGGACGCCGCGACCGACGAACTCGGACGGATTCTGCTCGAGGCCGAAGAGGGCGGCGCGCGGCTCCTCGCCTCCTTCGACGACGACCTCTTCCTGACCGGTCAGCCGGCGCCTCTGCCGTACACGATCTTCGTGCTCTACGACGTCGACGACCTCGCCGTCGTGGTTCGGCTCGTGCACCGGCTCCGGACGTCCGACGTGGCGCGGTTCCTACGGCTCGAGGCCCGCGTCGGGCGCCCGCTGTTCGTCCTCGGTCACTGATCGCCGTCGGTGGCGGTGTGGCCGCCGAGATAGAGGTCGACCACCTTGGGGTCCTGCAGCAGCTCGGGCCCTGTGCCTTCGAAGCGGTTCTGCCCACCGTCGAGGACATAGCCGCGGTGCGACATTGCAAGCGCTCTGCGGGCGTTCTGCTCCACCATCAGCACCGCGACCCCGGTCGCGTTGACCTCGGCGATCTTCGCGAAGATCAGGTCGACCGCCGCAGGTGCGAGCCCAGCGGAAGGCTCGTCGAGGATCAGGAGCTCCGGCTCGGCCATCAACGCCCGGGCGAGAGCAAGCATCTGCCGCTCGCCTCCGGAGAGCGTCCCCGCCTGCTGGCTCCGCCGCTCTGCGAGCCGCGGGAAGAGCTCGAGCATGGCTGCCGTCCGCTTCGCCGACCCACCCGACCGGAGTGCTAACGCGCCGAGCTCCAGGTTCTCCGCCACGCTCATCGTCGCGAACACGTTGTCGCGCTGGGCCACGTACCCAACGCCGCTGTTGACGATCGCGTGCGGCTTTCTTGCGGTGATGTCCTGTCCGCCGAGGCGAACGGCTCCCGTCCAGGGTGCGAGGAGTCCGATCACGACACGTACGAGCGTCGACTTGCCGGCTCCGTTGGGTCCCACGATCGTGACCATCTCGCCCTCCGCAACGCGAAGGCTCGCTCCGTTCAGGATCGGGACGTCGGGAAAGTACCCGGCCTCGATGCCGTCGACCTCCAGGGTGTCCGCAGCGACGTCACCCATCGGCCACAGCCTCGCCCGCGCTGCCCAGGTACGCCTCGATTACGCGCGGATCCGAGCGCACCTCGTCGGGAGGGCCGCTCGTGAGCACACGGCCGGCCCCCATCACGACGACCGTGTCCGAGTGGCGCATAACCACGTCCATGTCGTGCTCGACGAGGAGCGTCGTCATCCCCCGCTCTGCGCGGAGCCGCTCGATGTGCTCGAGGAGCGAGCGCCCGAGCGTGCGGTTGACCCCGGCGAGAGGCTCGTCGAGAAGCAGCATCCGCGGCTCGAGCATCAACGCTCGCGCGAGCTCGAGCAGCTTCCGCTGTCCGCCCGACAGCGTCCCGGCGTAGTCGCCCGCCTTCGCCGCGAGGCCGAACGCGTCGAGGAGCTCGAGCGAGCGCTCCCGCGCCCTGCGCTCGGCCCCCCGCCACGCCGGGCGCACCGCAGCGAGCATCAGCCGGTCGCCGGGGCTCGGCGCCGCCAGCAGCATGTTGTCGAGCACCGACATCACCGCGAGCGCCTTCGTCAGCTGAAACGTCCGTACCATGCCCGCCCGGGCGATCGCGTGAGGCCGCCGGCCGTAGACGGAGACCCCGGCGAACCGCACCTGGCCGGCGTCCGCCCGCTCGAAGCCCGTCACGACGTTGAAGAGCGTCGACTTGCCGGCCCCGTTGGGGCCGATCAGCGCCGTGATCGTGCCCGGCTGGACGTCGAAGGTCGCCCGGTCGACCGCGAGCACGCCGGCGAACCGCTTCGACAGCGAGCGGACCTCGAGCAGCGCGGTCTCAGCGGCGGGCACGCAGCGTCAGCTCCTCTCGCTTGCCGAAGATGCCCTGCGGGCGGAACACGACGAGCGCCATCAGGACGAGGCCGACGATCATGAACCGCAGCGCGGCGATGCGAGCATCCGACATCGGCAGCTCGATGTACCTCGTCGCCTCGAGCAGGAAGATCAGGAAGAACGATCCCACCACGACGCCGAGATAGCTTCCGAGCCCACCCAGGATCACGATCACGTAGCCGTAGGCGGTGAGGACGGGGTCGAAGTTCGCAGGTGACAGGATCGAGATGTTGATCGCGAGCATGTAGCCGGCGATTGCCGCGAGCCCGGCCGCGATCGAGAGGGACTGCAGCTTGTAGACGAACGTGTTCTTCCCGAGCGCACGGGCCGCGTCCTCGTCCTCGCGGATGGCCTCGAGGACACGGCCCCACGGCGAGCGGACGAGGAGCGCGACGAAGGCCGCGAGGACGAGGAGCAGCGCGACATTGACGACGAGCAGCGGAAGGAGGAAATGCGGGGTGATGCCGAGGTGCTCGAGCCAGCCGTCGATCCGACCCGAAGCGTCGTTCCACGAGTCGGTGTAGCCGAAGAGGCCGAGGTTGCCGCCCGTGAGGCCGTCCCAGTTGTCAGCGACATAGCGGACGATCTCGCTGAACGCGAGCGTCGAGATCGCGAAGTAGTCGGCGCGAAGGCGCAGGGACGGCAGGCCGACGAGCACTGCGGCCACCGCCGCGACTGCGATCCCCGCCAGGAGGGCGAGCCAGAACGAGACACCCGAGCGAACGACGAGGATCCCCATCGTGTACGAGCCGACCGCCATGAAGCCGGCCTGACCGAAGTTGAAGATCCCCGTCGTTCCGACGTTCAGCTGGATGCCGAGGGCGAACACGCCGTAGGTGGTGGAGAGAACGCCGACGTTGATCCAGAAGTCGACATTCGAGAGGAAGTCGAGTGTGACGGCCAGGAGCCCGGTCACCGGTCGACGCTCCTCGCTCTGCCGAACAACCCCTGCGGCCGTATCAGGAGAACGACGATCAGCACGGCGAAGCCGACGGCGACCTTCATGGACGGGTCGATCACGAGCGTGGACCACTCCTGGGCGATTCCGATCAGCATCCCGCCCGCGAGCGCGCCGTAGGCGTTTCCGATCCCACCGACCACGACCGCGGCAAAGATGCTGAGGATCAGAGTGAACCCGAGCTGGGGATTGGCCGTCCCCGCAGGGAGCGCGTAGATGATCCCGGCGAGCCCTGCAAGCCCCCCGCTGATCGCCCACGTCACCAGGACAATCCGATCGGTGTTGATCCCGGTGGTCTCGGCGAGCTCGATGCTGTCGGCGAGCGCGCGCGTCTGGCGCCCGAGCGACGTGTACCGGAGGCCCAGCCCGACGAGCACGATCGCAACGAGCCCGACGATCGTCACGATCAGCTCCGTCTGCCCGATGCGGAGCCCACCGATGGACACGCCTGCCGTCACGTCCGCGCCGGTCGACCTGTCCTCGGGCCCCGCGACGAACGCGATGGCGTTGCGTATGAAGAACGCGAGGCCGAGCGCGAGGAGCAGGAGCTGGAGCTCGCCGACACGCTTGCGCCGCACCGGTCGCCACAGGCAGATCTCGAGCCCTAGCCCGAGCAGCGCCGTCACGAGGACTCCGACCACGGCGGCGGCGACGAGCGGAAGGTCGAGCGCGAGCGCACCGATCATGATGTACGCGCCGAAGGTAAGGAACTCCCCGTGCGCGAAGTTCACGAGCCGGAGCACGCCGAAGATCAGCGTGAGCCCGACGGCGCCGAGCGCGAAGTAGTTACCGGCCACGATCCCGTTGAGCGTCGCCTGCCCGAGGTCGTGCCATCCCCGGGTGAGGCCGAGCCAGACGGCGATTGCGGCGATCACGCAGGCGAGCGAGAGCAGCGGGTGGCGGCGAACGATCGCGATCCCCGTCGCAAGCGCTCCGGGGCGCGACTCGGTCTCTAGCGCGTACGACCCCTCTGACATGACAGGGCTGGATTCAACGTGCGTGCCCCCACCCCGTCAAGCAGGGAGGGCGCCTACCGCCCCAGATACGCCTTGCGGAGATCCTCGTTGGAGAGCAGGTCTGCGGCCTTGCCCTCGAGCACGATGCGGCCCGTCGAGAGGACATAGCCGCGGTCGGCGATCGAGAGCGAGACGTTCGCGTTCTGCTCCACGACGAGCATCGCGACCCCAGCCTCGTTCACCTGCTGGATGATCTGGAAGCTCCGCTCGACGAGGATCGGGGCGAGCCCCATCGACGGCTCGTCCATCAGGAGGAGCTTCGGCTGCGACATCAGCGCCCTACCCATCGCGACCATCTGCTGCTCGCCGCCCGACAGCGTCCCGGCGAGCTGGCTGCGGCGCTCGTAGAGCAGCGGGAAGAGCGAGTAGACGCGCTCGAACTCGTCCCGAAGGTCGGCCCTGGGGCGCAGGTACGCACCGAGCTCGAGGTTCTCGAGCACGGTCATCGGCCCGAAGAGGCGCCGGTTCTCCGGGACGATCGCGAGCCCGCGCTGGATGCGGTGCGCCGTCGGGAGCTGCGTCACGTCCTCGCCCGCAAACCGCACGGCGCCGGTGCGCGGGCGCACGAGCCCGAGGATCGTCTTCAGCGTCGTCGACTTGCCCGATGCGTTGCCGCCGAGCAGGCAGACGAGCTCACCGTCCCGTACGACGAGATGAGAGTCCTGGAGGATGTGGATCTGCCCGTAGTAGGTGTTGATGCCCTCGAGCTCGAGCAGCAGATCGGTCTCGTCCGCGACGGTCACTTCTTCGCCGACCCCCCCGTGCCGAGGTAGGCCTCGACGACCCGCGGGTCGGTCGCGACCTGCTCGAACGTCCCCTCCGCGATCTTCAGGCCGTGGTCGAGCGCGACCACGCGGTCCGAGATGCCCTCGACGACGTGCATGTCGTGCTCGATGACGAGGATCGTGTAGCCGCCCTCCGTGCGGAGCTGCCCGACGAGCTCGGCGATCTCGTGCGTCTCGCTCGGGTTCATGCCGGCCGCCGGCTCGTCGAGCAGGAGCAGCCTGGGGTTCGTGGCGGTTGCGCGGGCGATCTCGAGCCGGCGCCGGTTCGCGTACGACAGCGAGTACGCGGGCTGGTCCCAGCGGTAGCCCATCAGCCGTTCGCCGAAGAAGGCGAGGCGCTTCTCGGCGAGCTCACGGATCTCGCGCTCCTCGCGGCGCTGACCGGGTGTCCGGCACATGGCGCGGAGCGGCCCGCACGAGGTGTGGCCGTACGCCGCCGCCATCACGTTCTCCCTCACCGACATGTTGAGGAACAGCCTGAGCGTCTGGAACGTGCGCGCGATTCCTCTCCGCGCGATCTTGTACGGCTCGAGCCCGGCGATGCTCTCGCCCGCGAACACGATGTCGCCGCCCGTCGGCTCGTAGACGCCGGTCACGAGGTTGAAGAGGGTCGTCTTGCCCGCTCCGTTGGGGCCGATCACGCTGACGATCTCGCCCTCGCCGACCTGCAGGTCGAGCTCGTCGACGACCCTCAGGCCGCCGAACGCCATCGAGACGCCGCGAAGCTCGAGCAGCGGGGCGCTCACACGATCTCCACGCGTCTCTCGCCGAGCAGCCCTGTGGGCCGGGCGATCATCACGCCCACCAGGATCGCCCCGAGCACGACGTACCGGGTCGAGGCGGGATCGGCGAGCATGACGTTCTCCCATACGAACGAGGCGAGCACGAGCGTCGGGATCAGGAGCAGCGTCCGCACCCAGCCCTTGACGAGCGTGAGCACGAGAACGAGCGCGACAAGGCCGATGTACGTCACCGGCTTGACCCATTCGGCGAGCTGCGTGGGCACGACCGTCCAGTGCGAGAGAGTGTCGCCGAGCCAGCCACCGGAGACGGGCGTGCCGCCGACCCACGCCGGCTCGATCGCATCTGCAGTGACGTGAAGCACGAAGCCGAGCACGACCGCGCCCACGAGCACCAACGCCAGCTTCTGGGAGAGCCGCAGCGCGCCGACGAGCCCGAGCAGGACGACGACGTAGAACACGTAACGGGCGTCGCTCGGGTCGCGCAGCGTCTCGAGGAGGACCGCGACGACGATCGCTCCCAACACCACTCCCGCCTGCCGACCCGCGCCGCCGAGGATCACCATCGTGTACACGGTGATGAGCAGCGGGAAGGCGAACGAGGTGGGATAGACGCCTCCGTTGAGCGCCGCGAAGAGGCTTCCGGTCATGGCGGCCGTCGCCGCCCCGAACATGAACGCCATCAGCTTGAGCCAGTTGACGGGCATGCCCATCAGGTTCGCGGCGAGCGGATCCTCGCGAAGCGAGCGCCACGCGCGCCCGGTGCGCGAGTCGTTGACGAGGTGGAGCGCGACGTAGACGACGAAGAAGATCCCGAGCGCGACGTAGAGGTACGCGACGTTGAAGATCCCACCGTGCGCGACGGGCAGCTCGTGCCCGAAGGCGTTGAGTGGATCGACCGACGAGATCCCGCTGGAGCCGCCGAAGAGGTTGCGGCCCGACACGTCGTCGCTGTTCGAGACGAACACGATGAACGCCTGGAAGAAGAACAGCGTCACGATCGCGAGGTAGTCGCCGACGAGGCGCCACGAGGGGAGACCGACGAGCAGGCCCGCGAGGGCACCGACGACGACGACGATCGGGATCGCGACATACGAGGGCAGGTGAACACCGAGCTGGTCGGAGGCGAGGGCGGCGTAGGCGTACGCTCCGACGCCGTAGAAGGCGACGTACCCGAGGTCGAGCAGCCCGCCCCAGCCGACGACGACGTTCAGTCCGAGCGCGAGCAACATGTACAGGACGACGTCGAAGGACACCCTGCGGACGTAGCCGCTCTCGAAGCCGACCGGGACGAGAGCGACGAGCGCGGTGAAGAGCGTGAGCCATGCCCACCAGGGAACCGCTCGCAACCTTCCCTCCACGGCTCCGAGCGCGCCCGTGCGGCGGACGAGGTGCTCTCCGTGCCGGGCCACCCATTCGTCGCGACCGACCGCGGGGCCTGTTGCCTCGGCGGCATCCGCTTCGGCCATGCCCTCGACCGGCTGACTCAGCTCTCTGCCGCCCTCGTCGAAGCGGTCGCTCACCTCACACCTTCCGGATGTCCGGCTTCCCCAGGAGCCCCTGGGGCCTGAAGAGCATGAACGCGATCAGGATCCCGAACACCACGAGATCCGACCACCGTGTCGTGATGTAGCCCTGCGTGTACGCCTCGGCGAAGCCGAGGATGAGGCCGCCCGCCATCGCGCCCGGGATCGAGCCGATGCCGCCGATCACCGCCGCGGTGAAGCCCTTCAGCCCGGCGAGAAACCCGATCGTCACCGACACCGGGGCACGAAGCGCGAACATCACGCCGGCGGCACCCGCGAGCGCGCTCCCGAGCACGAACGTGAACACGATCACCCGGTCGATGTCGATGCCCATCATCGCCGCCGCCTCCCTGTCGATCGAGGTCGCGCGCATCGCCTTTCCCGTACGGGTCCTCGTGACGAGGAGCCAGAGGACGATCATCAGCACGAATGCGGCGACGATCACGATGATCCGGACGAGCGAGACCTTGACGTCACCGATGTCGATGCCCTTGAAGAACAGGTCGCCGCCCGCCATCCCGAACGTGTTGTAGTCCCGAAACTGAGCGCCGAACATCAGCTGCATGGAGTAGGCGAGGAAGAACGAGACGCCGAGCGCGCTGATCAGCGGCGCGATCCGTGGCGCCTCGCGCAAAGGGCGGTACGCAAACCGCTCGATCGCGACGCCGAGCAGCGCGCATCCGGCCATCGCGGCGAGAACGACGACGACGAGCACGAGGTAGATCGAGAAGATCGGGTCGGTGGGGCCGCCGAGCAGCTGGAGCACGCCGAACCCGATGAACGAGCCCACCATGAACACGTCGCCGTGCGCGAAGTTCAGGAGCTTCAGGATCCCGTAGACCATCGTGTACCCGAGCGCGATCAGCGCGTACACGCTCCCGAGAGTGAGCCCGTTGACGGTGAGCTGGATGAACGTGTCCACGAGCCGCAGGAGTCTACGTCCGAACGATGGGCGGCCCGGTCGTGACCGGGCCGCCCACTACCGCCTTGCCTCTACCTCAGCTGACGACCTTGTAGGACCCGTCCTTCTGGATCTGGAAGATCACGAACTTCGCGTTCAGCGGATCGTGGGTCTTCGTCGAGAACCTGAAGGTCCCGCCGAGGATCCAGTTCTTGATCCGCACCTTGCGCACCTGCTGCAGCACCTGGGCGCGCGTGATCGAGCCGTTCTTGGCCTTGACGCACGCCCGCTTGATCGCCGTCAGCGCCACCTGCGCCGCACCGTAGGTCGGCGGGCCGAACGAGCCCAGCGTGTCGCCCGGGTTGTCGGCCTTCCAGGCATTGATGATCGGCGTGTTGTACGCGAGAGTGTCGACCGGCCCGGCGAAGTTCGACACGTACGCGCCCGGGAAGTTGAACTTGTCCGGGGAGTTCGAGCCGTCACTGCCGAACACGACAGCCTTCTTGCCCTGCTCGACGAGCTGCTGCGCGAGCGTCTGCGTCTTCGGCGGCTGCTGGGTCGGGAAGAAGACGACGTCGGTGTCACTCGGGATCTTCGTCACGATCGAGGAGAAGTCGCTCTGGTCGATCGACACCGACTCACGGATCGTCGTGACGTTGAGCTTGCGGAGCGTCGCCTGCGTCGAGTTGGCGAGACCGACGGAGTACGGCTCGCGTGAGTCGATGAGGACGACCTTCTTTGCGCCGAGCTTATCGACCATGTAGCGGGCGTCGGTCGGCCCCTGCACGGAGTCGTCCGGGACCACGCGGAAGAACGCGGGCGAGCCGGTTCTCGCCGCCGCCGGACCCTTCGTGAGCGACGTCGCCGTAGCGGACATGTTGACGGCCGCGAGCTTCCCTGCGAAGAACGCCTTGCTCGTGGCTCCTGCGCCACCGGACGTTGCCGGCCCGAGGACCGCCATGACCTTCGAGTCGGCGAGGTACTTCTGCGCGAGCGAGGACGCCAGCCCGCTGTCGAGCTGCATGTCGCCCTCGAGCAGCTGCACCTTGAGCCCCATCTTCGGTGCAAGCTGCTTCACCGCGAGCTTCGCCCAGGAGAGCTGCTCCTGACCGAGGAAACCGGCATCGCCGGTGAGCGGTGAGATGAATCCGATCTTGATCGTCCCCTTGCAGCTGGCCGCCTGGGTCGCCGTCGCCGTAGCGACGTTCGACGAGCCGGCACCTGCGGTCGAGGCGAGCCCCGCCGCCACGACCACTGCAAGGGAAAGCGCAAACCCTGCGCGTCCCTTCATCCGGTGTTCCTCCTTGACGATAGTGTGTGCAAGCTTCGACGTCCAAACGACGTATCTGTTGCCATCTCATGGCAACCGGCCGCAGCGGGCGACGCCGACCCGCCCCGGAACTGTTGCATCCGGGACGGTGACATGTCAACGGGCGAGACGGGTCGGCTCCGGCGCCAGGGTACAGTCGCCGCCGTGGCCGTGGTCGTGGAAGCCGAGGATCTCCACCGCACCTACCGGACGACCACCGGCACGTTCCGCCGTCGCTCACTCGAGGTCGAAGCCGTCCGGGGCGTCAGCTTCGAGATCGCCGACGCCGAGCTCTTCGGCCTCCTCGGCCCGAACGGGGCGGGCAAGACCACGACGATCAAGATGCTGATCACGCTCCTCCTGCCCACGTCGGGCCGCGCGAGGGTTCTCGGCCACGACGTGGTGGACGACGCGCAGTGGGTACGCGAGCGGATCGGCTACGTGTTCGGCGGCGACCGGG
This sequence comes from uncultured Actinomycetes bacterium, assembly GCA_963798725.1. Classification (GTDB taxonomy): domain Bacteria; phylum Actinomycetota; class Thermoleophilia; order Gaiellales; family Gaiellaceae; genus Gaiella. The sequence goes on along the minus strand of CAWCUL010000006.1, from coordinate 129,059 downwards.
GCCTCTACGAGCGGCTGTCGGCTCTCGACAACCTCCGGTACTTCGCCGAGCTGTACGGGGTCGAGCCGCGCGTGCAGCGGCAGCGGATCGGGGAGCTGCTCGAGCTCGTCGGCCTCGAGGGCCGCGAGCGGGAGCGCGTCGAGGGCTACTCGCGCGGGATGCGCCAGCGCCTCCACATCGCAAGGGGCCTGCTCCACGACCCGCCGGTGGTGTTTCTCGACGAGCCGACGATCGGCGTCGACCCGGTCGGCGCACGCGAGCTGCGCTCGATGATCGCTGGGCTCAAGACGGCCGGGAAGACCGTGCTGCTGACCACGCACTACATGTTCGAGGCCGACGCGCTGTGCGACCGGATCGCGGTCGTCGCCCGGGGGAAGATCGTCGCCGAGGGGACCCCACGAGCGCTCAAGCAGACGGTCGCGGAAGGGGTCGTCGTGGAGATCGAGGTCTACGGGATCGACGACACGGCGGTCGAGTCGCTCCGCACGATCGACGGCGTCACCTCGGTCGCGGTCGAGAGCCGCGACCAGGCGCAGGTGATCGTCGTCCAGGCGGCGTCCGGTCGCGAGCCGACCCACGACATCCTCACCCGGCTCCAGGGCGTATCGCTCGGGCGCGTGACGGCGCGGGAGCCGACGCTCGAGGACGCCTACGTCGCGCTCGTCACGGAGCAGGACGGCGCCTGAGGACGGCCGGCAGAGCCGACCTTACAGAGGGCTTACGTTCGCGCGTCGCTTCACTAACGTGAGCCTGTGACGATACGCGCATGCGGGCTCGCCTCCTGCTCGGGGTCGCGATCGCGGCGCTGGTCGCCGCGGGTCCCGGCGCGGCCGCGAACCGCGTCGTGGAGCGTGGAGTCGTCCAGTCGGTCAACTCGACAGCCCTCGTCTTGCGCGCGCTGGACGGAACCGAGCTCACGGTCCCGGTCGACCCCGCGACGAAGGTTCGCGTGAACGGCCGCAGGGGGACCCTCGCTGCGATCGGCCCCGGGTTCGTCGTCGAGGCCGTCCGCTCCGGCGAGGGCTCCGCGATCGCCGTCCGCGCGTTCGGCCGCACCGCGACCCGCCTCGAGCGCGGACGCCTCGTCAGGCTCCGACAGGACACCCTCATCCTGCAGCGGCGGAACGGTCGCCTGCAAATCCCGTTCACCAACGGCACGGTCGTGCGGCAGCTCGGCCGGCGGGCCACCGTTCGCAGCCTCCGGCCGGGCGTACACATCACGGTGCAGATCGCGCCCGACGGCTCCGCCCGGCTCGTCCGCGTCGGCGGCGCCCGACGCTGAGGTGACGCGCTCCGGCACGATCCTGCTCGTCGAGGACGAGGAGGACATCGCCTCACTCGTACGGGCGTACCTCGAGCGGGACGGCTTCCGCGTCCTCTGGGCGACGCGCGGCACCGAGGGGCTCGAGGCGCTCGCGCGTCACGAGATTCGGCTTGCGATCCTCGACCTCCAGCTGCCCGACGCGGACGGCTTCGACGTGTGCCGCGCGATCCGGTCGTGCTCGACCGTTCCGGTCGTGATGCTGACAGCGCGGGACGAGGAGGTCGACAGGATCGCCGGGCTCGAGCTCGGCGCCGACGACTACGTCACGAAGCCGTTCTCTCCGCGCGAGCTCACCGCCCGCGTGCGCGCCGTCCTGCGGCGTGTCGAGCCCGGGCCCAGGGACGACACGCTCGCGCCCGGCGACGTCGTCCTCGACCGGCGCGCCCGGACGACCACGGTCGCCGGCGCCGAGGTCGAGCTGACCGCACGCGAGTTCGACCTCCTCTGGCACCTCGCGGAGCGGCCCGGGCTCGTCGTCCGCCGCGCCGAGCTGCTCGACCGTGTCTGGGGCCTCGCGTTCCCCGGTGGCACGCGCACGGTCGACGTGCACGTCGGACAGCTCCGACGGAAGCTCGATCGGCCGAAGCTCATCCGCACCGTGCGTGGGGCGGGCTACAAGCTGGTGCCGTGAGATGCCCTCCCGGGCGCGCGTGAGCCTCCGGTCGAGGCTCTTTCTCGGGATCGCGGGCACGGTGCTCGTGTCGCTCGTCGTGACGGTCGTGGCCGGCGCCCTGCTCACCCGTCGCTCGCTCGAGGCGAACGCCGTGAGCTCCCTCGAGCGCCAGGTCGCGCTGATCGCAGCGCAACGCTCGGCGAGTCCCGCCCCGGACACGGACGACGAGCTCGGCCGCTTCCTCTCCACCGACGAGCAGCGGCTCGCGATCCTGAGCACCGCGCAGGCGGAGCTCCTGCTTCCTCCCGCGGCAGCGGAGCGCATCCGGGAGAACGCCGTGGCGAGCGGCTCCGTCGACGTGCGCGGCACACGGTTCCTGTTCGCGGCGAGACGAAGTGGCGACCAGGCGATCGTGCTGCTTCGCGCCGCATCGAGCCAGGCTGCCGACTGGCAGCCGTTCGCCCTCGGCCTCGCGCTCGCGGGGCTCGTCGGGGCGTGCCTCGCGGCCCTGGTCGCACTACTTCTCGCCCGCGCGGTGGCGCGGCCCGTGGCGCGGGTCTCGGCCGCGAGCCGCGCGCTTGCAGGCGACGAGCGCCCGGAGCGCCTGCCCGTCGAAGGGCCTCCAGAGGTGGCGATGCTCGCGGCCTCGTTCAACGACCTTGCGGACGAGCTCCAACGCGCGCAGGACGCCGAGCGCTCGTTCCTCCTCTCGGTAAGCCACGAGCTCAAGACGCCGCTCACGGCGATTCGCGGCCATGCCGAGGCGCTCCAGGACGGAGTCCTCGGACCGCAGCCGACGGGCTCGGTGATCGAACGGGAGGCGCGCCGGCTCGAGCGGCTGGTCGGCGACCTTCTCGACCTCGCGCGCCTCCGCAGACGGCGCTTCTCGGTTCGCGCCGAGCCGCTCGACCTCGAGGAGCTCTCACTCTCGGCGTTCGAGCGCCACGAGGCGGCCGCCCGTTCCTTCGGCGTCGAGCTTCAGGTGCTGGCCGAGCCCGGTTCGGTCGCGCTCGGAGACCCCGATCGCGTGCTGCAGGCCCTGTCCAACCTGGTCGAGAACGCGTTGCGCTCGACACCCCACGAGGGAACGGTCAGGATCGTCGCCCGGCCCGGACGCCTCGAGGTCGTCGACGACGGGCCCGGCCTCCCCGCAGCGGATCTCGCGCGTGCCTTCGAGCGCTTCTACCTGTACGACCGCTACGCGGGCGAGCGGCGTGTCGGCACCGGTCTCGGGCTCGCGATCGTCCGTCAGCTCGCGGAGGCGATGGGCGGCGCCGCGGAGGCGCACAGCGAACCGGGCGTGGGCTCGACGTTCGCGCTGACCCTGCCGCTGCCCGCCGGAACGCCACCCTCCCACCATGGGGCTCGACCGGCGTTCGTCCGCGTCACGCGCTCCTCGTGAGCGCTCGAATCGGATGGTTCGAGCTCCGAGCGTAGAGTCGAGGTGTGGACGTCGAGATCGTGACGGCGCGGGACGCTGAAGACGCAGCCCGTCGCACCGCCGAGCTGCTCGCGGCGGCGGGCGCGCGCGGCGAGCACATCGCGCTCTCGGGAGGCTCCACTCCGCGTCGCGCGTACGAGCTCGCGGCCGAGCTCGAGCCCGACTGGCGCGAAGCCGACGTCTGGCTCGGCGACGAGCGGTGCGTCCCCGCCGACGACGAGCGCGCGAACGTGCGGCTGGTGCGCGAGGCGCTCGTGGATCGGCTCGAGCGGCCCCCGCGTATCCACCCCGTCGAGACGACGCTGACGCCTCCCGAGGCTGCGGCCGCCTACGACAGGCTGCTCGACGGCGTCGTGCTCGGTCTGACGCTCCAGGGCCTCGGCCCGGACGCGCACACGGCGTCGCTCTATCCGGACGAGCCCTCGCTCGGGGTCGCCGACGCCCGGGTCGTCTCGGCTCCCGCACGCCTCGAGCCGTTCGTCGACCGCGTGACGATGACGGTCCCGATGCTCTGCTCCGCGCGCGAGGTCGTGTTCCTGGTCGTAGGCGCGGACAAGGCGGAGGCCGTACGGCGGACGTTGGCGGAGCCGCCGACCACCGCCGCTCCGGGCTCTCTCGTCCGCTCACTGACGGGCCGCACCATCGCGATCCTCGATCCCGGCGCGGCCGCCTTGCTCTGAGTTTCGAGGGTTGTATCCTTGGGTACCGAAGCCCCGGCAGCGCAATCCACCAAGGAGCGGAGATGGCCAACGGAACGGCAGATCGTGGAGTTTTCGGCATCGGCCTCGGTGGGGTCCTCGTGATCGCCGGCATCGTGGTCGCGATCGTGTGGAGCCTCTGGCTGGGGATCATCGTGGCACTGATCGGCCTCGTCGCATTCGGAGGCTTCGCGAAGGGCAAGTGGTACTGAGCTCGCGCTGACCGGCAATTGCTCGCCGGCGGCACCCTGGCACCATCTAGCGTGTAGACGTGACCGCACGGCTCTTCTGGATCGGGTGGCTCTTCAACCTGAAGACCCTCACGAACTCGCTGTTCTTCGTGCTGATCTCGATCCTGCAGCCGGTCATCTTCGCGTCGATCGCGTTCTTCATGGTCGACAACGGAAACGGCGCCGGGACATTGCTCTACGTCGCCCTCGGGGCGGGGTTGATGGGCGTCTGGTCGGCCACGCTGTTCGGCTCGGGTGGGGCGATCCAGTGGCAGCGCTGGCAGGGGACGCTCGAGCTGATGGTCGGCGCACCGCCGCCGTTCGTCGCGATCCTTCTGCCCATGACCGTCGCGACCGCGACGCTCGGTCTCTACTCGATCGTGGCGACGCTCGCGTGGGGCCGGATCTTCTTCGGCGCGCCGCTCGACTTCGCCCATCCGTTCCAGCTCGCGATCGCACTGCCGACGACGATCTTGAGCCTCGGGATGCTCGGTCTCCTGCTTGCCTCGACGTTCGTCCTGTACCGCAACGCGAATGCGTTCGCGAACCTGCTCGAGTACCCGGTCTGGCTGATCACCGGGCTGCTCGTGCCCCTCTCGCTCCTGCCCGGCTGGGTCGGCCCGCTGTCGTGGGTCATCTCGCCGACCTGGGGCATGCGCGCGATCCGCGACGCCGCATTCGGCGGGGATGCGTGGGGTGAGATCGCGCTCTGTGCCGCACTCGGTCTCGTGTACGTCGCGCTCGGCGCGATTGCCCTGCGGAACTTCGAGCGGCTCGCGCGGGATCGCGCGACGCTCTCGCTCACGTGACGGCCACAGCCGACGCGACCGCATCGAGCTCAAGGCAGGCGGGCCTCCGCGGGGCCGGGCGGGTCTTCTTCGTCGGAGGCGCGATCTCGTACCGGGCCCTCTTCAACTGGATCAGCCCGGGGATGTACGTGACGACCATGCTGGGCGCTCCGCTCTTCCAGATCCTGTTCTTCACGTACCTCGGAAGGTACGCGGGGTCGCAGGACGACGCGTTCTTCATCGTCGGCAACGCGATCCAGGTGTCCGCCCAGGCCGGGATCTACGGAATGACGATGGGGATCGCGAACGAACGACAGTACGGCACCCTTCAGCCGCTCCTCGCGACCCCGGCCAACCGGCTCGCGCTCTTCTCAGGGCGCGCGCTGCCGTACATTCTGAACGGCCTCGTCGTCTCGACGTTCGGGTTCGTGACTGCATGGCTCCTGCTCGATTTCGAGCCCGCCGCGGGGAGCGAGCCCGCGCTGGCGATCGCGGTGTTCATCACGACGTGCTCGTGCGTGGCGCTCGGGATGGTGATCGGGTCGATCGGTCTCCGGGCACGAGACGTGTTCTTCGGGGCGAACCTGGTCTATTTCCTCATGCTCCTCGTCTGCGGCGTGAACGTCGCCAACGAGGACCTTCCCGGCTGGCTCGGTGCGATCGGCCGGTGCCTGCCGCTCACGCACGGGATCGAGGCAGCGCGCGAGATCGCGTCGGGGACACCCCTCACCGACGTCTCGGGGCTGCTCGTGACGGAGGGGCTGATCGGCCTCGCGTACGCCACCATCGCGTACACGCTCTTTCGCGTGTTCGAGGCGGAGGGCCGACGCCGCGCCTCACTCGAGACGTACTGACGTCGAGACGATCAAGGTCGACGGTATTGCTGCCGATGAGGGGGTAGCTCCTGGTCGGGAACTGACGGCAATCAATTCGCGGCCGCGGAGTGGAGAAGGGGGCGGCGATGGCCGCCCCTTCTCCGTGCCCCGGCCCTCTCCGAGACCCACCCACAAGGGTGATGGGCCCGTTCGTGTCGCCCGCCGATAGTCGAGTGGCTCGCCGGCCGCGCAGCGCGCGAGGGCGAGCGAGGCCCGAAAAGGGGGCCTACGAGCGGCGAGGCGGGGCGTCGGCGGCAGCCCCGCTTCGTCCGGCTACCCGTGTCTACAGTGGCCAACCGATGAGTCGTTTCCTGGATCGCCTCCATACGGGCCCCCCGCTCGTCGCGGACGGAGGCATGGGGGCGGTCGTGTCCGGCGCTGTGCAGGGGCTGCGCTGCCCGGAGGAGGCGAACCTCCGCGCGCCCGACAGCGTCGTGGCGGTGCATGCGGGCTACATCGCGGCGGGAGCCGAGCTGATCGAGACGAACACGTTCGGCGCGAACCGCCGCAAGCTTGCGCGCCTGATGCTCGACGAGGCGTTCGAGGAGCTCAACTCGGCAGGAGTCCGCCTCGCGCGAGAGGCGCGCGAGGTATCGGGCAAGGACGTCTTCATCGCAGGCTCGATCGGGCCCCTCGGCGAGCTCGAGGTCTTCGACCCGGCCGAGCACGGGCCGCTCTACGCCGCGCAGGCGGCCGTGCTCGAGGGCCGCGGCGTCGACCTGTTCATGGTCGAGACCTTCTTCGACCTCGAGGAGCTCGCGGTCGCGGTCGAGGCCGTTCGCGCCGTTTCCTCGCTTCCGATCGTCGCCCTCCTGACCTTCGACGACGAGGCGGAGGTCACGGGCGGCGTCGGCGCGGAAGACGCTGCGCGCCGACTCGCAGGGCTGGACGTGGCGGCAATCGGAACGAACCACGGCGCCGGCCCCACCGTCGCCCTTCGAGCGCTCCGGGAGATGTCCTCGACCGGCCTGCCCCTCGCGGCGCTGCCGAACGTTGGCCTCGCGAGCCTCGTCGGCCGGCAGATCGTGTACCCGCATTCCGCGCCGGACTACTTCGCCGAGTTCGCCGTGCAGGCAGTCGCGCTCGGCGCCAGGATCGTCGGCGGCTGCTGCGGGACGACACCGGCACAGATTGCCGCGATCCGAGACGCGTTCGAGGGTGGGCGCATCCCCTCGACGAGCCTTCTCGTGGACGAGCCGTCGCTCCCGAAGCTACCCCAGGCGGACGCCGCCGAGACGCGACTTGCCCGTGCGTTCCGCGAGCGGGAATGGGTCGTCTGTGTCGAGCTCGACCCGCCGAAGGGAGGCTCGCTCGAGGGCCTCGTCGAGGCGACGCGCGCGCTTCACTCGTCGGGCGCGGTCGGCTTCGTCGACGTCAACGACAACCCCATGGCGCGCGCGCGGATGAACGCGCTGATGGCGTCGGCCACGCTCCAGCGGGAGGTGGGGATCGAGACGATCCCGCACGTGACGCCGCGCGACACGACCGTGATGGGGATCGAGGGCATGTTGCTCGGCGCGCACGCAGACGGGGTGCGGAACCTGCTCGCGGTGACGGGCGACCCTCCGCACGTCGGCGACTACCCGGGCTCGCGAGGCGTCTACGAGGTCGACGCGATCGGGCTCGTGCAGCTCGTCACGGCCCTCAACCGGGGCGAGGACTACGTCGGCAAGGGACTCGACGCGCCAACCTCGTTCTTCGTAGGTGTCGCGGTCAACCCGTCGGCCGACGATCTCGAGCTCGAGCTCGAGCGGTTCCGTCGGAAGGTCGACGCCGGCGCGCACTTTGCGATGACCCAGGCGCTCTTCGACCTGACGCTGCTCGACGACTTCGCAGACCGGCTCGGCGGCGCCTGGCCGATCCCCGTGCTCGTCGGCATCTGGCCGCTGCGCAGCCATGCGATGGCGCTCCGGCTGCACAACGAGGTCCCCGGCATCTCCGTCCCGGGTGCGGTGCTCGACGCGCTGGAGCAGGCGGGACCCGAGGCCCCAGCTGTCGGGCTCGAGCTGGCGCGGGCGTTCGTCGAGCAGGCGCGGTCCAGGGCGGACGGCATCTACGTGATCCCGCCGTTCAAGCAGCCGACCGCGGCACTCGAGCTGCTCGCGTAACGGGCAGCCTCTCGGCCGGGAGGCTTGGAACGCGGGCCCTTCTGCTCTACGCTCCGGTCTCAGCGTCGGGAGGGAGCAGGTGCACCGATCCGAGGACGCTGCGGCGCATCGCCCGCGGAAAGGCACATCCGCGTGATCGCGGCGACCTCCGACACCCGGTCGCCGCCGGCACTCGCCACGAAGGAGACCCAGGCCCTCCGCGAGCGAGCGAGAACGTTCTTCGAGCGGCCCGCGGCCGAACGGGCCCAGGAGAGCTTCTCCTTCGACGACGGCCCGCTCGCCGACCCGGGCGTGCGCTCGGCGCTGCGGAAGACGTACGCCGGCAAGTGCGCGTACTGCGAGACCCCGCTCACCGAGCCGGCGACGCTCGTCGACCGCTTCCGGCCGGCTCACGGCGCGCTCGCGCTCGACGGCTCGCTCAGCCGGGACCACTACTGGTGGCTCGCCTACACCTGGGAGAACCTCTACCCGAGCTGCGCCGAGTGCCAGAGCTTCAAGGGAGCGCGCTTTCCGGTGCGGGCCCCCCGGGCTACGCCCGGTACGACGGGGGAAGCCCTCCGCGACGAGCGGCCCCTCCTCCTCGAGCCCCGCTACGACGACCCCGAGAAGCACCTCGTCTACGCCGAGGACGGCTCGGTAGCCTCGACGACCGACGAGGGGAGCGGGACAATCGAGATGCTCGGCCTCAACCGCGCGCAGCTCCTTGCCGCGCGGGTCGAGGCTCTGGCCGAGGTGCGCAGAGAGTGGGAGGCGGTCTCGGGGCAGATGACCGCGAAGGGCGGGCTCGATCCGCTCGCCTTCGACGGCCTCTTCGACCGAGGGCGCCCGTTCTCCGCCCTCCGGCGACAGTTCCTCAACACGTGGGCCGATGGGCACCGCCAGGAGCTCGATCAGGCGCTCCAGGCCGCGCCCCAGGGGCCGTCGTCGGTCGCCGAGGTCGCCGGCGACCTTCCCGTCGTCTCCCGGGCGGAGCGCACGCGGGTGAAGGGCGCGTTCGACGAGGCACAGGTCGCGCAGGACGCGTACTCGCTCGCGGGCGAGGCAAACGCGAGCGAGGACTACTTCCGGCGAACGCGACGGATCGAACGCATCGAGGTGCGGAACTTCAAGGTGATCGAAGACCTCGATCTGACCCCGGGCAGCCTCGCCTCCGCCACTGCGACGGCTCCATGGCTCATGTTCCTCGGAGAGAACGGCTGCGGAAAGAGCTCGATGCTCCAGGCGGTCGCGCTGGCGCTCATGGGCGCGGATGAGCGTGACGCGCTCGGGCTCGACGCCTCGACGTTCGTCCGCAACGGCAGCCGGAGCGGCTACGTCCGCGTCCATCTGGCGGGCAGCCCGCAACCGATCGAGCTTCGGTTCTCGCGCGGCAGAAAGGCGTTCACCGGCGGTGACGACCCCAAGGTGATCCTCCTCGCGTACGGCGCAACGCGACTCTTGCCGCGCGGGGGTGTGCAGCCGCCGCCAACGACATCGTCTCTTGCCCGCGTTCGCAACCTGTTCGACCCGTTCTCGCCGATCGGCAACTCGACCGACTGGCTCCTGTCGCTCGACGACGAGACGTTCGAGGCGATCGCACGGGCGCTGAAGGAGCTGCTCGAGCTCGAGACCGGCGACCGGCTGATCCGCAACAGGCGCGCCGGGCGAGTGGACGTGGAGGCGTTCGGGCTGCGCGTGCCGCTCGAGCACCTGAGCGACGGCTACCAGTCGGTCGTTGCGCTCGCGACCGACCTGATGATCTCGCTCCTCCGCCAGTGGCCGACCGTCGACGCCGCGGAGGGCACGGTCCTGATCGACGAGCTCGGCGCGCACCTCCATCCACGCTGGAGGATGCGCATCGTGCCGAGCCTGCGGCAGGTGTTCCCGCGGGTGCAGTTCCTCACGTCGACCCATGACCCGCTCTGCCTGCGGGGCCTCGGTGACGGCGAGGTGGTCGTCGTCAAGCGCGACCCCGAGGGACGGATCGTCGCGGTCACCGATCTCCCGCCGGTAGCGGGGCTGAGGGTCGACCAGCTCCTGACGTCCGAGCACTTCGGGCTCAACAGCACGATCGACCCCGAGCTCGACGCGCTCTTCGCCGAGTACTACTTGCTGAAGGCAAAGCCGCATCCCACCGCCGCGGACGCCCGTCGGCGAAGCGAGCTCCAGGCCCGGCTCGACGGGCTCGAGGCACTCGGCTCCACGCGGCGCGAGAGAATCGTGCTCGAAGCCGCCGACGATTACCTCGCGAAGGCGGGCACCCTGGCCGATCCGAACGAGCGCCTCGAGCTGCGGCGCTCGACCAAGCGCCGGATCGCCGGGATCTGGGAGCGGGCGAGCGAGGGAAAGCCGGTCCGGTGATCAGGATCCGCCTGCCGGACGCTCCTCCGGAGCTCGTCGACAAGGGTGCGGTCGAGCTCGGCAAGGCGCGCGCCCACTTCGATGACCCGGCGAATCAGGGCGAGCCGTTTGCGTTCGCCGTCTACAAGCTGGCGTCGGTCAAGGAGGCGCTGAACGCCACGTTCGGCTTCAAGTGCGCGTACTGCGAAAGCTCGTTCGGCGCGACACAGCCTCTCGACGTCGAGCATTTCCGGCCGAAGAGCGGCGTGCTCGTCGGTGCCGGGCTCGTCTGGGGCGTCTACTACTGGCTCGCGGGAAGCTGGGGCAACCTGCTCCCCTCGTGCACCGACTGCAACCGGCCGCGCAGGCAGTCGCTGCCCGACGGCACAGAGCAGACGCTCGGCAAGGCGAACCAGTTCCCGATCACCTCGGAGACGAAGCGCGCGGCGAAGGAGGGAGACGAGAAGAAGGAGTCGCGGTTGCTCGTCCACCCCTGTCTCGACTTTCCGGACACGCACTTCGTGTTCGAGGCGGACGGGATCGTGAGCTGGCGCTCGCGCAAGGGGGAGGAGTCGGTTCGGGTCTACGCGCTCCTGCGTCGCGGGCTCGTCCAGGCACGCAAGGCGCTCCAAATCGAGATCCTGACGCACCTCACGATCGCGCGCGGCCTTGCGCAGAAGCTCGAGGCGGACGGTACCGACCCCGACCTCGAGGCGCTGCTGCTCGTAGAGCTGCAGGCTCTCGCCCGGTTCATCGCTCCCGAGGCGGAGTACAGCGCGATGGCGCGGTCCCTTATCGAGCCCGTGCTGGAGGAGCTGACGTCGTGAGCGGCGATCCCATGACCTACGACTACTCGCGGCCGACGCGTACATGCGACGTCGTGATGAAAGGCGGCATCACGAGCGGCGTCGTCTACCCGCACGCGCTCTGCGAGCTCGCCAAGACGTACAGGTTCGTCAACGTCGGCGGCACCTCGGCGGGCGCGATCGCCGCGGCCGCCGCCGCGGCGGCCGAGCACGGGCGCGCGCAGCGAGGCTTCGAGAAGCTCGCCGCGCTGCCCGCGTGGATCGGCGGAGGCGACAACCTCCTTCGCCTCTTCCAGCCGCAGCCGGGGACACGCCCGTTCTTCCGGCTGTTCACGGCCGGGCTCGGACGGAGCGGAGCCGGGAAGTGGCTGCGGGTCGCCGGAGCCGTGCTTCGAAGCTTCCCGCTCACGGTCGTCGCCGGTCTGGCGCCCGGGGTGGCGCTCACGGTGCTCGCGGCCTGGACAGGCTCCGGCGCACTCGCCGTCTGCGCCGTCGTCGCGGGGATCGTGCTGGCGCTCCTCGGCCTCGGGATCGCGCTCGGTCTGCGGCTCGGGATCGGATTCCCGCGCGCGGTGGCCGGTAACCACCTGGGCCTCTGCTCGGGTCTCTCGGCCGAGGGGGCCACGCCACCCGCGCTGACACCCTGGCTCGCCGACCTGATCGACGATCTCGCAGCGAAGGACAGCGACGAGCCGCTCACGTTCGGCGACCTCCGCGCAAGAGGAATCGAGCTCCAGATGATGACGACCAACGTGACGCATCGCCGGCCCCAGCGCATGCCGTGGGACCACCATCAGCTGCTGTTCGACCCCACTGAGCTCCGCCGCCTGTTCCCCGAGCGGATCGTGGCGTGGATGGAGGCGCACCCGCCGGCGGATGGGGACGGACGAACGGGCGAACAGCGCTCGCGGACGCTCGAAGCGCTCCGCCCGCTTGTTCCCTTCCCCGACCCGGCTGACCTGCCGGTGGTCGTCGCAGCCCGCATGAGCCTCAGCTTTCCGCTCCTGATCAGCGCCGTTCCCCTGCACGCACTCGACCTCACGCGCACGCGCACGCGTGAGTCGCTGGCGGCGGTCGAGGCCGGGCGGACACCCGCCCATCCCCTCGAGGCGGACGTGTGCTGGTTCTCCGACGGAGGGATCACGAGCAACTTCCCGGTGCACTTCTTCGACACCCCGCTCCCCACCCGGCCGACGTTCGCGATCGACCTCGACGGCTTCCATCCGGACTACGGGCGGAGCGCCGACGAGGCGAGCAACGTCTACCTCCCCTCGTCGAACGTCGGCGGGCTCCTCGACAGCTGGCATCCGATCGACCCGCACCCCGGTCTCGGCAGCCTTTCCGGGTTCCTCAGCGGGATCGTCCGCACGATGCAGAACCACGTCGACGCCGCCCTCACGCACCAGCCCGGCTACCGCGACCGGGTGGTGCACGTTCACACGGCGCCCGACGAGGGCGGGATGAACCTCACGATGCCGCCGCACGTGATCGAGGCCCTGACGCTGCGCGGACGAGCCGCCGGCCTGGCGCTCGTCGAGCGTTTCGCCGAGACTCCCGGGACGGCGTCGGGCCTCTCGTGGGACAACCACCGGTGGGTTCGCTACCGAAGCGCCCTCGCCGCACTGGCGGAGGAGCTCGAGCAGTTCTCGCGGGGCTGGCACTCCGAAGCACCTGGGGAGCGGACCTACGCGCAGCTCGTCGACCGCTCCGATGAGATCGGACCGGCCGGATACCGCCTGGCCTCGAACGAGCAGCGGGCGCTCGCGCTCGCGCTGACGAAGCTGCTGGTCGAGGTCGGTGAGCGATCCGCGGGCGGTCCGGGCAACGTTGCCGCGGGCTCACCGCGTCCGGAGCCGGTCGCGCGGATCGTTCCGAAGGACTGAGCGCCCGCCGTTCTAGAACTAGCGCTCGACGCAGGCAGTGTGGAGTGCCGTGGTGCCGATGCCCGCGAGCACGCCGTCGAGCGCGTCGTTCGACGCGGCGTACCCCTCGTTGGCGCCCTCCCGTCGGGCGAACGCGGTCGCGACCACACGTCCCTCGGCATCGACGAGGGGGCCTCCCGAGTTGCCGGTCCGCACTCCCCCGCGAAACCCCACCACCTTGCGGCCGAGCCCGAGCCGGCCGTATGCGTCGCGTGCGGCGACCCGCGCCGTGCTGCCGATCCGCACGGGCGTCAGCACGAATGGCCCGTCGAGCGGGTAGCCGAGGAGCGCGCCCCTGCCGCCCCTCTCGGGGCTGCCCTGCTGGAGCGGCCGACCCGCGAGGCCGGGCACCTTGACAATGGCGAGATCGTGCTCCGCGTCGAAGGCGACGACGGCACCGGTCTTGCCCTTCCCGCGACCCCGGTCGATCACAGGCGCGTCGATACCAGCCACGACATGCGCGTTCGTCACCACGAGCCCGGGGCGAACGATCCAGCCCGACCCCTCGACACCGATGCCGCACGCTATGCCCCGTAGTCGGACGACCGAGCCGCGCGCCCGGAGGACATCCGGATCGCTGGCGATCGAGGGGTCAGGAGCGCCGACCCCTGCCGCAGGGCCGGCGATGGTCGCGAACGTGTCGATGCGGTCGAGCGCGTCGATCACACGCTCCGGCGGCAGCGCATCCGTCAGGGCGGAAAGGATCGCCGACCCCTGCGCGAGCTGCCGCAGGTTGTTCTGATCGGGCGCGTAGAGCAATGCTGCACCGACCACCCAGCAGAGCGCGAGCCCGGTTGCGGCACCGAGGAGAACCCCACCGGCCGAATCGAGCAGCCGAAGCGGCGGCAGGAACAGGAACAGCCTCCGGGCGGATTTCCCGAGGAAGATGCCGAACATCTGACCGAGGAAGCCCCCGACGGCCGCCCCTCCGAGCGCGACGAGCGCCGTCCACCCGCCGAAGTCACCGAGGATCGCCGGCGCCACCCGCGCGCCGAGGACGGCGCCTGTCACCAGGCCGAGGAGCGACAGTACTCCCGTCACGAGCCCTCGCCTGAACCCGCTGATCCCGGTCAGGACCAGCAACCCACCGGCGACCAAGTCCGCGACGTTCACTCCCGCAGTCTGCCCACGACGCGCCAAAGCGCCAGTCCCGGCGGCCCGCGGCTACAATCGCTCAGCGCTGGGGGCGTAGTTCAGCTGGTTAGAACGCCGGCCTGTCACGCCGGAGGTCGCGGGTTCGAGTCCCGTCGCTCCCGCTGAAAACATCCTGCAAACGGGCATCTTCTTGCCAAGTTCGGTGTGAACACCGCCGGCTTTTCGCGCGTCCCGCTCTGATCCCGCGTGACTTCGAAACGGTTGTTTGCAGGTGTTTCGTCCTGTCGATCCAGCGCTGCCTGCCTCCATCCCGCGCGAGAATCCTGTCGAGCGGGGAATCGCCCACTTTGTCGAGCGCCTGTTCGGCGACAATCTTCGTCAGCCGGGCGTTCTCCTCCCAAAGCGCCTTCGGGCTACGAAGTCTCGGTCAGCGGAGGGACGTTCGCGTTGTTCCGAAAGACATTGGCCGGATCGTAGGCCGTCTTGAGGCGTTGGAGGCGCTCGTACTTCGGGCCGTAGGTGCGTCGCACGGCGTCCTCGCCGTCCTCGCTCGAGAAGTTGAGCGGCAGCCCCGGAAGCGTGTACGGCGCCATCGCCTCGGTGAGTCCGTCGGCCCAGGCGATGTGCTCCTCGGACTCGGCCGGGTCGTCCCAGATGCCGATGCCCTGGACGGAGCAGGCCGCTTGCGAGCGGTGACCGCGGTCTCGTCGTCGGGGACGCTGCCGGCTGCACGCCGCCCTTCGTCTCTATGACGATCGTGAACGGCGAGCGGATTCGGGTCGCGTGCTCGACGATCGTATCGATCGCGCCGTCAGACATCTCGGCGAGTGCGCCTGACCTCCAGTAGTTCTGGCGCCCGGGCGGGCTCGTGGGATCGCGCATCGCCTGCGCGGCGGTGTACGGCATGGCTGCCGACCTTGTCGACCGCGGGGCGGGTCGCCTGCTTCAGCCGTGCGACGCGCGGTCGCCGTCCTCGACGGGCCCGGCGTAGACGAAGACGATTCCCGCGGCCGGCCTTCCCTTCAGCTCGTCGGGCACGAACGCTCCGGTGGCGCGGTCGATCAGCGCGAAGGCACCGCCCGCCCTCGTCCGGCGCGGCGCTCGGCGAAGTCACGCCAGAGCCGCATGACCTCGGCCGCCCGCTCACCGTAGAGGAGCATGCCGGCGCAGACGATCGGCCCGACGGCGTAGAGCCGGAAGTCGAACCTCGTCACGACCCCGCAGTTCCCTCCGCCTCCGCGGAGGCCCCAGAAGACTCGGAGTGCTCAAGCTCGCTCGCCGCTGATACCTCGCCCTCGGCGGTCACGACCTCGGCGGAGACGAGATTGTCGGCAGCGAGGCCGTGCTTGCGGTCGATCCAGCCGCTGCCCGAGCCGAGGGTGAAGCCGCCATTGCCGACCGCGAGACCCCCGGCCTCTCACCGCGAGCCCGGCCCCTTCGTCTCGCATCGAGCTCGCCCCACGCAGGCCGGCCTCAGCTGGCGGCGCCCAAGGCGGATCCGACGCTGACTTCTTCATCGACGCGAGTCGATTCATGCCTCCCGGCGACGCTCCCGCACACGTCTTGACCGCCCCCCTTATCCTCGACCGACAGTCCATGCGCGAGCGAACCGCACCGCGGCCGCGACGTCCCGCGTACTGCAACAGCGGGCGACGATGTCGGGCCACGGTCGATGGCGGCTTGAAGTCCGAGCGGGCGACGTCGTACCGGCTCGTCCGGGCGAAGCAGCGTGCCTTCGAAGTCAGCGGCGAGCCGGCGACGTCGAGAGTCGCGGCGGTAGAGCGTGGGTTGCGTTCGACACGGGCGATGCCTCCTCTTCGCTGGACGGTCGTCGCCAAGCAATACGCACAGAGGCCGCCGACGGCATCGGGGTCACCACCCCAACCTTCGGCGTCTCGGTGGCGTCGACTACGCAGCCGATGTGCGCGGCGCCTCTGCCTGCTCGTGCCGGGCCAACTCGGCCGCGGCCGCCACGCACACCTCCCTCCCGAGAGGCGCAGCTTCGCGTAGACGCTCCACAGATGGCGTTCTACCGTGCGGACGCTCAAGACGAGCTGTTCCGCGATCTGCTCGTTGCCAAGACCTGCCGCCACCAGCCGTAGGGACCTCGAGCTCCCGGGAGGTGAGCTTCTCGAGACCTCGGCAGCTTGTCGGCGCGGTCGGTGTGCCGAGGAAAGCGTGGACTTCGTTCAGAAACCGCATCCACGCGGGTTCGCTCGGAAGGAGAACGTGGTTGCGGCTCTCGAGCGGCACGAAGCGAGCCTCTGGGATTCTCGTCGCCAGCAAGCGCCCTTCCTCGAAGGGAACGGCGGCGTCGCCGCGGGCGTGCGCGACGAGGGTCGGAACCATGATCGTCTCCAAGAGGTCGGTGATGTCGACCTTGCTCCAGACGTACCGGAGCCGCTCGGCCATCGCAGGAGCGGTCGAGATGCGCTGAGATCGTCGAACCACTGCATCTGCTCTGGTGTGGCCTCCGGGACGAAACGAGTGGTGAAGACGTGGCGGAAGACCGGGTCGGCTTTCCCCCAGCCGACTCGTACGATCGAGTCGAGCAGCTCCTCCTCTGCGAGCTGCTCCGGCGACAAGCCGCGACGCAGCCTGCCTCTGGCGTAGCCGCCGCAAAGGACGAGGTGCGTTACCCGTTCAGGGTGGGCGGCCGCGTAGGCGACCGCGGCGGCGGCGCCTTGCGAAATGCCGAGGAGCGCAAAGCGCTCGCTCCCAGCGGCGCCGATCACCGCGTCGAGGTCGGAGACCATGAGCTCGAACGTCACCTGCTCGGGCTCGCGATCGGAGAGCCCACAGCCGCGCTCGTCGTAGCGGATGAGCAGGTGGCCGTGCTGCAGGCCGTCCCACCAATGACGCCAAAGCGGACTGTCCCAGTCGTGCTCGACATGGGTCACCCAGTTCGCGACCTTGATCAGCGGCGGTCCGCCACCATGGGTCGCGTAGGCGAGGCGGACGCCGTCCGGGGCAGTGCAGAAGTGGATCTGCTGCTCGATGCGTGCAGGCTAGCCCCCCTCGCATGCGGTCACGCTTCCAACCTGAGCGTCCTCCACTACGACGCCGACTTCGACCGCATCGCCGCCGTCACCGGCCAGGCCTGCGAGTGGATCGTTCCCGCCGACTGAGCTAGCTCTGGCGACCCCGCGCCTCGTTCGCTCGAGAGGCAACAGGGTAATACCGCGCTGCTCCCGCAGGAGGCTTCCGGAAGTTCCCACCCAACCCCGGGATCCCCACAAGGCCGAAGTCGGGAAGCCAAGCTCTCGCCGGGGGAATCCTCGCCTATCCCAGCTCAGCCCGCAAGCACCAGGTCCGGCCTGTCACGCCGGAGGTCGCGGGTTCGAGTCCCGTCGCTCCCGTTCCTGGAAACCCCTGCTAAGGCCGGGGTCTCACGCGGCAGAGCCGCGTCTTCTGCGCCGTCCCCGACACCTACGGGACACCAGCGGCGTGCCTACGCACGCTGATAGCGCAGCAGGACCGGCCCCGAGTCGAAGTGCTTGGTCTCCACGAGCTTCAAGTTGAGCCGCGCGCCCGCGGGGAAGAAGGGTACGCCGCCGCCGACCGCGACCGGATAGACGATGGGCCAGAACTCGTCGACGCGGTCGATCATGGCGGCCGCGAGCGTCGCGCCGCCGACATGGACGGGGCCTTCCGCATCAGCGACGTGCGCCGGGTCCGGACCAGCCGCGCGTACGGCTCGACGGACTCCAGCGTCTTCGAGACCACGATTTCGGCGTCCTCTGCCAGGCGTCGGCGAACGCACGGTCCGCGTCCGACGCCTCCGCGCTCGGAGGCTCCCAGTAGCGCATCGTCTCGTACAGCGCGCGGCCATAGACGTCGAGCACGGCTGCCCGCTGGACGCCGATCCAGTAGGAGAACACGTCTTCAGAAGGCTCCGTGAAGTCGATGCTGCCTCCCGCGTCGACGACATAGCCCTCGGCCGAGACGTTCATGCCATAGACGATCACAGCGCCACCCCCGGAACGACAGCCAGCCTCAAACTCTATGCCTGCTGGTCGGCAACGCAGTCGAGCCCGAGCGACGGTGACGGCTCGAGCAGCGGCACGCTCTCTCAGAGCGACGGCTCGCCGCCAAGCTCGATGTCCGTGATCGTCGCGTGGTCGCTCCCGGTGAACGCGGAGCCCATCGATACCGCCCGTCGCCCGCGAACCGGCGATCGCGGGCTCGGCGCGCCATCCTGATCGCCGGCCGCAGCCCCTAGGCGAGCCCGGCGCGGTCACGATCGAGAAGCTATGACGGTGCCCCATGCGTGAACATCGAACCGCCTCGAGGGGATCGACGGCAACCATCGGCGCGTCTTGGCCTCTCGGCATCGGACACAAGTTGACCGAGCTGAACGCCTCGGCCCGCAGTCACCCCGGTCGCTCCCCGAGCGGTGCTGACGACAAGCCTCCAGCCTGTCCTGGAAGACGGGAACGCTATCGCCGCCGACATCCAGGCGCTCGTCGCCCCACCGCTCCGGGTGCGGCTACACGTCTGTCCGACCGCGTGCTCGGGTACGGCGGACTTGGAATGTGACTCCGACGGCCAGCAAAAGCGCCAACGCGACGACCGCCCATACGGGCCTGCCAAAGGCAAGCGCGACGACGGCCGCGATGCCCCCCGAGGACGCCGATAGCGCTGATGCACCCATGCGTGGATCGCTGCGGTTGACGCGAGTGAGTCTGGCGTCCGGCGGTGGAGAGCCGGATCTTCTCGGAGGCTCAACCCCATCATCGTCCGGGTACCGTCTGAGAAACCACATCGCACTACGAACTACAGTAGGGACGACCGCCGACTCGATCGGCTCGGTCGGCGAGCGGCGATTCCAGACGACCTCTATTATCGGATCACAACGGGCCCCGCCAGCAACGCCACGACGGAGATTCCGGCTGTCGGGACGAACCACACCGATATGCACTGCCCGGTGTTCCGGGAAGCAAATCTGGCCAACTCCGCCGTTCATCGCGCCGGCGTGATGGTCCACGAGGGCTGGCACCACTGGCAGCACCACATGGGTTACTCCCTCGACCACCCCACCGGCGGCTCAGCCGCGGGTTGGCCTGGCGGCGGAGACTGGTTCTATCCCCATACGCTCAGCCGATTCGAGTTTGGCTTCCTGCACGCCTACTCCACGAATCCCGCAGACTTCCACTTCCACTCGCCGTACCAGGTTCAGGCCGAGTTCCTGGCAGACGTGGCCGAACTGTCCCGTCCGCAGATGCCGACGGTGACGGCGCAAACCGCTCGCGCCCGCGGTAACGCCATCCTCTCCGGTGCCTTCGTCAACGGGGCCGCGTACCGGATCGGCGATCCTCGCCCCTGGTAGGTACCCGCACGGTCGGCCACGTCCGTCAAGCGCACAACTTCGCCGGGTTCATGATGGGCGAGGGCGCGTGGAGGTTGGCCCGAGTGTGTGGTTGAGGCTGATCGCGGCGACAAGCGCGAGGAAGGTCACTCGCCGTCGGGAGGAACCCGGCGTACGTTCGGGTCGGTGAAGACGTCTCTCTCGTCGTAGCTCGCGGTCGAGAACTCACTCACGACCGCGCCCTCGTCGTCTGCCTGAAACCAGTGGAGCGTGTCCGGCGGGATCGTCACCTGGTCGCCCGGGTCGAGCACCACTTCGCGCCACACCGTCAGGTGCTCGCCGGCCCCGGGCGGCGGAACCGCTGCCGGCATCTCGGCGGGCCTGCCGGGCAGGTAGAGGTAGACGCGCCCCCAACGGCACCGGAACGTCTCTTCCTTGCCGGCATAGGCCTCGAACGGCGGGTGACGGTGCTCTGGGCAGAACTGGAGAGGGAGGAGGACCAGCTCCTTCGCGCAACAACGCTCCGTGTTCACGTAGACGATCAACTGCAGGCCGAGCTCGCGCGGCCGCCCCAGCCCGAAGTCCGCGATCTCGAGGGCCTCCGCCTCGGACGGTGTCACGACGACCCCCGCTCGGCCCAGATACCCGAGAGCCTCACGTCGAAGGACCTCCCTCTCGACATCGTCCATCACGTCGCGTCCCCGACTCGCACCATTTGGGGGCATCTTCCCAGGGCGGGCTGCGAAGCGCATCGGACGAGCGCTGTCGGGCGGAGCTGAAGCACGGCGCTCGTGCTCGCCGGTGTCGATAGTGCCTCGGGAAACGCCGGCAGTACCGCGATGCTCGAACGCGCCGCGGCCGACGCGCCCAGCCGCTCGTGATCGGAGCTGTAGCGTCGCACTTGGCAAAGCACGAGGCTTCGGAGAGCCGACGTCATGTCAGATTCGTGTCAGATCACGCCGACCAACGGCGGCGCGCGGAGACCATTGCGGAAGTCGAGAAGTCACGCGTCAAACCGGTCTGACCAACCCCGACCACCCCCGAACAGAGCTGTCACGCCGGAGGTCGCGGGTCGAGTCCCGTCGCTCCCGTTCTTTGAAGTGCCTGCAATGCGTGCCTCGCATGTCAAGAGGCGGAAAGACGGGATCGGAGACGATCGTTTGCTGCTCGGGACAGAAACCGGTGCCAATGGTGTGCCTTTTGACGCACCGTTCCCGGGATGAGCCGTACGACTTCGTCCGCGATGACGCGGTAGCACTGCGGTCTCGGGATGCCTAGCTCAGTGGGACGCCGAACGCTGAGTACATGGCGTGGAACGCCCAGACGCCCAGGCCGAACAATGCAATGACAACGGCGGCTGAAGTCAGGCCGACGAGCCATGCCCGGCCGGGAATTCTGGTCACCAGCCAGGCGCCCAACAGAGCCATCGCGCCCATCGCCGGGACATAGAACCGAACAACCTGCACGGTGACGCTGGTCGGGTCGGTCGTCCAGGTGTACGTGCAATACAGGCCCCAGATCGCGAACCACGACGCGGCGAGTGCGAGGCCCACCGACAGATCGCGGCGAGCCACTGCGCCGGCCTGGCCGCCAGCCCGGCGGACCACTAGCCACCGCACGACGATCCACGACAGCGCTATCAGCCCGAGCACGAGCATCGGCATCGCCTGGATCAGGTGGGCGGGCATGAGCCTCAGATTCGGCCCGATCGCGCCGAGGGCGAAGGTGACCTCGCCAGGCTGGTATCCGGTTGTCAGCGGGCCGCCGTAGACGAGGTCGTCGAAGATCGCCACCCCAGCGCCGAAGACGGCCACCGAGGCAAGCCACCAGCACAGCGTGCGGAGGGGGAGCCTCGGGGCTCGCAGCAGCCATGCCGCGGTCACGGCCACGGCGGCGCAGCCGAGGATCACGATGTCGGTGTAGCGGACGAAGGTCGCGATCTCGAGCGCCACGAATCCGGCCAGGCCGGCCCAGGTTCGTCGCCAGGAACTCGCTTCAGTTGCAAGCATTGCCCACAGCAGGGCGCCAGACCCTGCTGCGATGAGCGAGGCGTCGGTGAACGTCGGCATGTAGTCGCGCCACGCGAAGGCCAGCGCAGCTCCGGATGAGCAGTACAGACCGACCGCGGCCAGGCCGCCGAAACGGCCGAGCCAGCGCCGCGCGCCGAGAAACAACCCGAGGCAGGCGAGCGCCCCGTAGAACAGTGGCGCCCACCGGATCATGCCGAGCTTCTCGAACCCCGCCGCGAGGAACGGATACCCGGGGTCCTTCTCGCTGATCCACCGCCCGTCGGTCACCTCAACCCACTGGTTCGGCGGAGCGGCCGGGTTGTCGCCCAGCTTCCTTGCCAGGGCTTCTGCCTGAGCGGTCGAGAAGGTCAGGAAATGCCCTTCGGTCATCGCCACAATCGATGCGCGGTAGGCGCCGTCATCGGGCTCTGCGCTCTGAGGCGCGACCGACAGGACCAGGACGCACAGCGCCGCGAACGTGGCGACAGCGAGCGCCGCTTCCACCTGCATCAGACGGTCGGCGCTCGCCCCGGCCCGGTCGGCGTGACCAAGCAGCACTGCCTCGCCATGGGGAGCGCCGGAAAGGTTCATGCTTGCAGTTCTACGCCTAGGCGGATGACATCAGCGCTACGTGCGATGTCGGACGGATGTCACGTTGATCGGCGCATACTTTGGCGGATGCGCGTGCTGGTGGTCGAGGACCATGCGACGCTTGCCAGCCGGATCGCTCAGGGGCTGCGTCAGGCGGGGATGGCCGTGGACGCCGTCTGCGACGGCGCGGCGGCACTGGAGGCCGCGGCAAAGGCGACTTATGAGGTGATCGTGCTCGACCGCGACCTGCCGGTGGTGCATGGGGACGAGGTGTGCCGGAAGCTCGCCGGCTCCGGTCCGCGAATCCTCATGCTCACCGCTGCCGCGCAGGTCGAGCACCGGGTGGCCGGCTTGGAGCTGGGCGCGGACGACTACCTGGGCAAGCCGTTTGTGTTCGCCGAGCTGATCGCGCGCGTGCGGGCGCTCTCGCGCCGGGCGACGTCTGCGCCGCCGATCCTGCGGCGCGACGACCTCACGGTCGATCGGGCGCGGCACCGCGCCAGCCGCGGCTCGCGCCCGCTCTCGCTCACCCGTAAGGAGTTCGGGATCCTGGAGATGCTGTTGGCAGCCGACGGTGTCCTAATCAGTGCCGAGGAGTTGCTCGAGCATGCTTGGGGCGCCGACGTCGACCCGTTCAGCAACATCGTGTCGGTGACGATGACTCGGCTGCGGCGCAAGCTTGGCGACCCGCCGTTGATCGAAACCGTGATTGGCAAGGGATACCGGATGTGAGCCGCCGTCCCCGGCTGACCGTTCGCACGCGCCTCACCCTGCTCTACACCGGCCTGTTTGCCGTCTGTGGGGCGATCGTTGTCGCAGTCAGCTACACGCTGGTCGCGCGGCTGGAGCCGGCGGGGCACGGCCAGCAGGCGCCGGCGAGCTTCGTCACACGGTGCGCGCATTCCGAGCGAACGCCTCCTAGCCAAGTGCACCGCGTACTTCCAGCTTCAGGGCGAGCAACACCAGCGCAACGTCACCCTGTCTCATCTACTCGAATACTCGCTGATCACGCTCGCCGCGGTCATCGCTCTCGCCGCGATCCTCGGCTGGATCGCAGCCGGACGAGCTCTGCGCCCGCTACACAGGATCACCGCGGCTGCGCGCGCCGCCTCCGAACGCAACCTGTCTGCGCGGGTCGCGCTGCGAGGTCCCCGTGACGAACTCCACGAACTCGCCGAGACTTTCGATGAGATGCTCGATCGGCTCCAGGCTGCGTTCGAGGGTCAGGAGCGGTTCATCGCCAACGCCTCCCATGAACTGCGCACCCCGCTCGCGGTCATGCGCGCGACCGTCGACGTCGTGCTCGGCGACCCCGGTAGCACACCCGACGACCTACGCGAGATGGCTGCAGACATCCGAGCCGCAGTCGATCACGCCGAGCACCTCATCGGCGCGCTGCTCATCCTCGCCCGCAACGAGCACGGGCTCACCGTCCACGCCGAGGTCGACCTGGCCACTGTCGCCGAAGGTGTCCTCGAGACCGTCGACATGGGCGACCGGCGCATCCATGCGACGCTCGAGCGGGCCGTCGTAGCCGGCGATCCGGTGCTGGTCGAACGCCTCGTCGCGAACCTGATCGACAACGCAGCCCGCTACAACACCGCGGTCGGCGACATCTGGGTCAGCACCGGCACCGTCGCCGGCGAAAGTCAGCTGACGGTGGCGAACACCGGCCCGCTAATCAGCGCGGCGGATGCCGACCGCATCTTCCAGCCATTCCAACGCCTCAACGACCGCACGTCCCGCGAAGGCTTCGGACTCGGGCTCGCCATCATCGCGTCCATCGCCACGATCCACGGCGGCAGCGCCACCGCCCGCCCCCGCAACGACGGCGGCCTGACGATCACCGTCACCATCCCCTGCGCCACGCCACCCGCGCCAGCGGCCTCGTGAGGCCATTCTCATCGGCGCGAGGGCTGTCTGCCGCCATAACAACCTCGGCACCCCTCGAACTGGTCTTCACGCCGGAGGTCGCGGGTTCGAGTCCCGTCGCTCCCGCTCTCGACAGCCCGCTTCCGTGGCCGGTGTTCAGTCTCTGCACCGCCCGGAAGTAGCGCACCAACGGCCTACGCGGCCGCGACGGCAACGTAGTCAGCAGCTCCCTACGGCGACACATGGAACGGCTGAGCAACGGACCGAAGTGATCGCGAGTGAGCTCGCGGAGTGGACGTCGAGGGTGACGCTCGGGCCGCGCGTGACCCTCGACCGGAAGACTGAGTCGACGTCCGGACCCGTGCCCCGTGGTCGCACCACGCGCCCAGAGCGATAATGCCGCCGTGGATCGCCCAACCGCCCAGCTCGACCGCCTGCGTGTGCTGGTCGACGCGGGGATCGCGCTCAGCTCCGAGCTCTCCCTCGACGCTCTGTTGCAACGCCTCACGGAGACGGCCGCGAGCCTCACGGGAGCCCGCTACGCGGCCCTCGGTGTCATCGACTCGTCGGGTCAGGCGCTCGAACGGTTCGTGAACACTGGCATCGACGCTGAGACCCACGCCGCGATCGGCGATCTCCCGCGGGGGCGGGGCCTGCTGGGGGTGCTGATCCGTGAGGCCGAGACGCTGCGGCTGCACGACATCGCCGACGATCCACGGTCCGTGGGGTTCCCCCGTCACCACCCGCCGATGCGCACGTTCCTCGGTGTTCCGATCCTGCTGCGCGGGGTCGCGTACGGCAACCTGTACCTCACCGAGAAGCAGGGTGGCGGCGACTTCACCGGGGAGGACGAAGAGCTGACCCAGCTGCTCGCCACGCAGGCGGCCGTCGCGATCGAGAATGCGCGGCTGTACGAATCGTCGACGCGTTGGCTTCGGCAGCTGGAGTCGCTGAACGAGATCGTGACCGCGCTCGGGTCCGAGATCGAGCTCGAGCCGTTGCTCGGCCTCGTCGCACGCAGGCTGCGCGAGCTCGTTCAGGCGCGGCTCGTGCTGATCGCGCTTCCGCAGGGTGACGCCATGACCGTGGCGGCCGTCGAAGGAGACGAGACGTACGGGACCGCCGGGACGCGGCTCGAGTTCGGAAGCTCGAAGGCAGGCCGAGTTCTCCAGCGCGGCCGCAGCGAGCGTGTCGACTCGGTCCTCGACGATCCGGAGGTGGATCAGCAAGCGGCAAGGCAGCTCGGTGTCCGCTCCGCGTTGTACGTCCCGCTGATCGCCCGCGGTCGAGCGATCGGTGTGGTCATCGCGCACGACAAGGTCGGCCCCAAACCGTCGTTCAGCGACGACGATCTTCGTCTGGCGGAGAGTCTCGCCGACCGCGCAGCCGTGGCCGTCGACCTGTCCGAGCGAGTCGGTCGGGATGCGCTCGCGCGCGTCGTCCAGGCGCAAGAGATGGAACGCAAGCGCCTCGCCCGGGAGCTACACGACGAGACCGGACAGGCGCTCACGTCCATCTTGCTCGGCTTGAAGCCGCTCGAGCGGACTGCGGAGACCGACGAGGACCGCGCAGCGGTCGCCTTGGTCCGCGAGTTGGTCGTATCGACGCTCCGGGACGTGCGCCGGCTGGCCGTCGAGCTCCGTCCGTCGGCGCTCGACGACTTCGGGCTGAGCACGGCCGTCGAGCGTCTCGCCGAGACGTTTCGGGAGAACACCGGAATCCGGGTCGACCTGGAGGCGCAACTCGGCGATGTCCGACTCCAAACCGAGGTCGAGACGACGCTCTACCGGATCGTGCAGGAGGCGCTGGCAAACGTGATCAAGCACGCCGATGCGACCCAGGTGAGCATCCTGCTCACCAAGAAGGACAATTCCGTCGCGGCCGTTGTCGAAGACGACGGCAAGGGTTTCGACAAGAACGAGACCGGCAGCGAAGTCCTTGGGCTCGTTGGCATGCGCGAGCGTGTGGGGCTCGTCGGTGGCCGCCTCGTGATCGAGTCGGAGAAGGGAGCAGGCACGACCGTGGCCGCGGAGGTTCCGATCCCATGAGCATCCGTGTCCTCGTCGTCGACGACCATGCGATCGTGCGCTCCGGCCTTCGGCGCGTCCTCGACGCGGAGCCGGACATCGAGACGGTGGCGGAGGCCGACAGCGCCGAGCGCGCCGTGTTCGAGGCGATGGAACACAACCCGGACATCGTCCTCATGGACGTCGTGATGCCCGGGAAGAGTGGGATAGAGGGGCTACCGGCGCTCCTCCAGGCCGTCCCCACCGTGCAGGTTCTGATCCTTTCGATGCAGGACGATCCACGGTACGTCCGCGAGGCCTTCGAGGCGGGCGCGAGCGGATACGTGCTCAAGGAGGCCGCAGACACCGACGTGATCACCGCCGTCCGCGCCGTCGCTGCGGGCGAGCGATACGTCCACCCGGCACTCGGCGCGCGTCTGCTTGCGGCCGAGATGGCAGAGCGGAAACGGGCGGAGGCCGACCCGCTGTCCGATCGCGAGCGCGAGGTCCTGAGGTTGCTCGCGCTCGGGCACACGAACCAGGAGATCGCGAAGATGCTCTTCATCTCGGTGCGCACCGCCGAGACGCACCGCGCGCACATCATGCAGAAGCTTCGACTCACGAGCCGAGCAGAGCTCGTCCGTTACGCGCTCGCCGAGGGCCTGCTCGAGGAGACGTAACGGCAGTCGAGTCGTCACGTCAGAGTGTCCGCGACATCCGGTAGACGTCGCGTAAGCCGCGACGCTCGAGCCCGAACGCACGATCGGCACGTGTCTGCTCACCGAGGCTTTCCATCGCCATGAGCCCGAGGAGCTCGGCCGGCAGGTGGGAAGTGCGGCCGACCATGCGTGCGGCTCTCGTCCAAACGTGGCGGATCGCCACATCGTCGCGGTTGATCGCTCGAACGAGCTGATCCACCGTCATCACGTCGCGCCCGGGGAGGTCGAACCGTCCGTGGTAGTTCCTCGGATCGAGCGCGGCGACGATCGCTTCCACGACGTCCTCTCGATAGACCGGGGCAACCCGCTGGCGACCCGACCCGATCACGACGGCACGATTCCGGCTGTCGGCGCGAAGTGCGGCGACGATCTCTCCCGGATCGTCGGGCGGGCCGAAGACGTGCGTGCAGCGGAAGACGACCGTATCGCGACCGGATCGATGGAGGCATGCCTCGGCGGCGGCCTTCGCCCGAAGGTGGCGGTTTCGTGCGCTCGGGCTCGCGCCGACGTTGCTCACGTAGACGATCCGCTCGACGCTCGACCCGGCGAGGTCGTCGACGACCTGCTGGGCAGCATCGGCGATCGCCCTCGTCGCCACCCGACCCTCGTTGGATCGAAGACTGTCATCCAGATGGACAACGGACGACGAGTCGCGGCACGCGGCGGCGAGCTCCTTGCCGCCGGATACGAGTCGGATTTCGATCGGAACCGACGCGAGGCGGCGGGAGAGCGCCTGGCCCAACCACCCGGTCGACCCGTTGATCACGACCGGATCGAGGACTGGTCGCTCGAGATCGAGCACCGAGGCGTGGGGATCCACTCGAACCCCGCGCGTCGACGGGCCGGCGGTCAGGCCGCCGGAACGACGGCCTCCGTCGCGACGTCGACTCGGAGATCGAGGCTGACGGGCGTCCTGAGTGCGTCCTCCACGGTGCAGCGCTCCTTCACGAGAATCGCCAGATCTCGGACGTCCTGTTCCCACCGGGGATCGGTGACGATCCGTGCGTCGAGCTCGATCGCGACGAAGTGGTACCGGCCTTCTCTGCGTTCGAGGTGGCCCGTTGCGCCCACCTCCAAAGCGTGGAGCGGCACGTTCACGCGCTCGGCGCTCGCGACGAGCGTCAACTCGAAGCAGGTCGCCAGCGATCCGACGAGAAGCTCCTCGGGGCTCCAGACGCCACGCACCCCGCCCTTGAAGTCCGGCGGCGTGGCGACCCGCAGCATGGGCTTTCCGGTCGACTCGACCAGAACCTGTCGCCCGCCTGTCCAGCGGGCCAGGGCCTCGTACCTGTGATCCTTTGCAATGCCCATTACGCTCCTCCTTTGCCATCCCGAGCATCCGCCCGCTCGAGGGACTCGGCATCGGGGCGCAATGCTGAGACGGCTGCGGCATTCCCGCAAACGCTGCTCCGGCAGGCGCCTGCTCATCCCCCCGGGGGAGGCCGTACAGCCTCCCCCGGGCGACGACCTCACTTCTCGGTGCCTCGCCGGCCGAACGCGTATCTCGCGACGACCCACGTTCCGATCGTGGCGAACACGGCGACGGCGATCCCGGACGGGATCGTCGTGCTGTTCGTGCCCGCGCCGTTGACCGAGACGAGGTCGGGCCCCCACACCGCGCAGATCGCGACGACGCTCCACATCGTTGCGATGGCCATTGACGCCCACATCTCGGGGACGAGCAGCTCGAACCACGGCCGCCTGTCCAGGGCACGATCCGTAGACCCGTGTGTAACGCTCGACATCTCACACCTCCTTCTGCTCGTGCATCTCGATCGTGTCACGTGAGTGGGCGACGGACGTCCGCGCCGACACGGATCGGGACGCTCCGAAATACGGATCTGGCCCTGCGGACAGAGAGGGCGCAGCCGTCGAGGCTGCGCCCCCGTCCTTCGTTCAGGGCACGAAGACGATCCGCGCGGGCACCCTGCCCGCCTCGACGTCCTGGATCGCATCGTTGACGCTCTCCAGCGGCCTGACCTCGGTGATGACCCTGGTGAGACCCGCGGCGTGGAGCTCGAAGACCTCCCTGAGATCCACTCGTGTTCCGACGATCGATCCCACCACGGTGATGCCGTTGAGCACCGTCTCGAAGATCGGTAGCTCGATCGTGTTGTCGGCGGGAAGTCCGACAAAGACCAGCGTCCCCCCGCGGCGCAACGACCGATACGCCTGCTCGAATGCGGTCGGCGACACCGCCAGCGCGATCGCCTGATCGACTCCGCCGAGCCGCTGGATCGCCTCGCTCGGATCCTCCTTCGACGCGTTCACGGTGAACTCGGCCCCGAGCTCCTTCGCTAGCTCGAGCTTGTCGTCCTGGAGGTCCACGGCAACGACTCGCCCTCCTGCGATGCGCGCGTACTGGAGCGCGAGATGGCCGAGCCCTCCGACACCGAAGATCGCGACGAGGTCCGACGGACGGGTGCCGGCGACCTTGACTGCCTTGTAGGTCGTCACCCCCGCGCAGGTCAGCGGCGCGGCGTCGACGGGGTCGACGCCGGGCGGCACCTTCACGACGTACCGCCCGTATGCCTTGACGTACTCTGCGAAGCCACCGTCCATCGAGTACCCGGTGTTCTTCTGCTCGAGGCACAGGGTCTCCCAGCCGGAGACGCAGTAGTCGCACGTCCCGCATGCATACCCGAGCCACGGCATCCCGACCCGATCGCCGAGGACGACCTCGCTGACCCCGACGCCAACCTCCACCACGAGGCCG
Source organism: uncultured Actinomycetes bacterium (assembly GCA_963798725.1). Classification (GTDB taxonomy): domain Bacteria; phylum Actinomycetota; class Thermoleophilia; order Gaiellales; family Gaiellaceae; genus Gaiella. Next base: position 99,619 of record CAWCUL010000006.1, on the reverse strand, counting down.
ATCCCCTCGTGGCCCGGGATGAACGGCGGGCTGGGCTTGACGGGCCAGTCGCCATGGGCGGCGTGGATATCGGTGTGGCAGAGGCCCGAGGTTTCCATGCGGACCACGATCTCTCCGGGGCCTGCCGTGGGCTTCGGGACATCCTGCATCACCAGCGGCTTCGTGAAGTCCTCGACCACCGCGGCTCTCATCGTCGCCACACCGGCGGTCGCCGACCTTGTCGGTGCTTCCTTCGTAGCCATCACGACCCTCCTTCCGTTGCGGATGGAACGAGCGTCTCTCGAAGCAGCGCCGGGCGAATCGGGATCGCCACCGATCTCCGGTGGAGAACTACGGATCCAGGGTCGTGGGCGCCGGACGAGCTACCACGACTTCGCGCGCGAGATACGTTCCGGTCGGCGCACACGCACTCTGGCGTCCACCACGACGCAGCCCATCGCCTTCGCGATCACGGGATTCAGATCGAGCTCGGCGACGGCGGGCTGCTCCTCGCCGATGCACCCGAGGCGGTGGAGGAGATCGCAGAGCGCGCGACTGTCAGCGGCCGGCTTCCCGCGGAAACCGCCTACGAGCTTGCCCGTCTTCCCGTCTCGGACGAGCTCTTCTGCATCCTGATCCGTCAGGGGTGCGATGCGGAACCCGGCCTGGCCGATCAGCTCTGCGAAAACGCCTCCCGGGCCGAACGCGACGAGCGGTCCGAACACGGGATCCTGGACCATGCCCGCAAGCAGCTCGGCACTCCCCGCAACCATCGGCTGGACGAGAGCCGGGATCCCGATGCGTTCGACCGCAGCCCGAACGGCCGCCTCGTCGACGAGATCGAGCGCGAGCCCGCCGATGTCGGTCTTGTGTGCTCCTGCGAGAGCCGTCTTGACCACCACCGGGTAGCCGAGCTCTCGGGCGACGGTCACCGCCTCGGCGACGCTGCTCACGACCTGCTCCAGGACGAGCGGTACGCCGTAGGCGAGCAGGAGAGCTCGCGTTTCGGCGGCTTCGAGCCAGATATCGTCCCCACGCGACAACGCCTCGTGGATCACGCGATCGGCCGCGTCGCGGTCGATCCCTTCCACACGAGGAACGGTTCCGAAGGGCTGCCGCAACCACTCGGCTCGCTCCGCCACGCGCCCGAGCGCCCTTGCAGCGGCCTCCGGATACGCGAAGGCCGCGACGTGTCCCCCGTCGCGGCGGAACGCCTCGGGAATCCCGGTGGCGCTCATGACGACCGCGAGCACGGGCTTGTCGACGCTCGCACCGGCGACCGCGCGATCGATTGCGTCCGCGACAGCGTCGGCCGTAGCGGCGACTGTCGGGACGAAGAGAACGATCAGGGCGTCGAGCTGCGGATCCGCGAGGACCAGCGGCAGAGCCTCCGCGTACGTCTCCGGGGTTGCCCCGCCCAGCATGTCCACGGGGTTCTCGAGGCTCGCCTCGACCGACAGGAGAGAGGCAAGCTGCTCTCGCGTCTCGGGAGTGAAACCGGGCAGCTCGAGCCCGACCGCCTCGCACGCGTCCGCGCAGAGAATCCCAAGTCCTCCTGCATTGGTGAGGATGCCCACGCGACGCCCTTTCGCCTCCGGCTGGCTGGAGAGCAATGCCGCGACGTCGATCAGCTCCTCCAGCGAGGTTGCGCGGATCACGCCAGCTTGGTGGAAGAGCGCGTCCACCGCGGTGTCGGAGCCCGCGAGTGCTGCCGTATGAGAGCTCGCCGCGCGCTGACCCGACAGCGTGGTTCCGCTCTTCAACGCAAGGATCGGCTTGCGTCGCGAGACACGGCGCGCGAGTCGCCCGAAGCGGCGCGGATTGCCGAACGATTCGAGGTAGAGGAGAACGACGTCGGTCGCGGGATCGTCCTCCCACCACTCGAGCAGATCGTTCGACGAGACATCTGCCTTGTTGCCGATCGAGACGAACGCGGACAACCCGAGCCCCCGAGCCTCTGCAGCCTCGAGGACCGCAACGCCGAGAGCGCCGCTCTGCGACGAGAACCCGATGTTTCCCGGCGCAGCGACCCGAGCAGCGAAGGTCGCGTTGAGCGACGTGCCGGCCACAGCGATCCCGAGGCAGTTGGGGCCGATGAGCCGCGCGCCGTGCCCTCGCACGAGCTCGAGCAGGCGCTCCTGCCGCTCGACGCCCTCGCGTCCGACTTCGGCGAATCCGGCCGAGATGACGAGCAGAGCCCGAACTCCGGCGTGGAGAGCATCCTCCGCGGCCGAAAGCACGGCGCTCCCCGGCAGCACGATCACCGCAAGGTCTATGGGCTGGGGAATGTCACGGATCGACCGGTACCCCTGCACGCCGGCGACTGGCTCGCCCTCGCGGTTGACCGGGTACGCCGCACCGACGAAATTGCCGGCGAGAACGTTCCGGAACAGCTCGCCGCCGATGGTGCCGCGCCGCGGCGACGCGCCGACTACGGCAATGCTCCGCGGCTCGAAGAAGGGCCGAAGCGACGCCGTTACCGCGACGTGGTCGCGCTCGTCCACCCGCGCTCGATAGGCCTCCGTCGGAGCGATGGGGAACTGCACCTCGAGCTCGCCACCTTCGAGCTCGCGGGTCAGCTCGAATCCGGCCGACTCGAAGACGCTGAGCATGCCCCGGTTGTCGGCCATCACCTCGGCGACGAAGCGTTCGATCCCCGCCTCGGCGGCGCGCTCGGCGAGACGCTCCAGCAGGCGCGTTCCGATACCGCGCCTCTGATGCTCGTCTGCGACGGCGAACGCCACCTCTGCCGCGGTCCGGTCGCGAAGCCGAACGTAGTTGGCGACCGCGACCACCAGCTCGCCGTCGTCGTCCGAAAGCTCTCCCAGAAGCGCCCCCCGCTCTCCCCAGTCGGGCTCGAGAAGCTGTTCGACCAACCGCGCATCGAGTGATGGGAACCCGTGGAAGCGGAGATAGAGGCTCCGCTCGGAGAGCGAGCGGAGGAACGCCAGGAGGCGATCGGCATCCTCCCGCCGAGGCGGGCGCAATCGAAGTGTGCGCCCGTCACGCAGGATGACGTCGACGGGCTCAGCGGGCAGTGTCGTCACCGGCGTCGGCGGCGGTGGTTGCTTCGAGCTGGTCATCGTCGGCGTCCGCGTCGCGAACGATAAGCACCGAGCAATGCGCCTGATGGGCTACCCGGCGACTGACGCTCCCGAGGACTGCAAGTTGCCGCAAGCCGCGGCTTCCGACAACGAGGAGGTCGGCCGTGGCCGAAGCCTCCACCAGCGCCTCGACCGGCGGCCGCCGGCTCCACTGAAGCATTGGCGCCGCATCGTGGCGCGCAGCGGAGCTGTCGGCTCCGATCGACTCGAGTCGGTGAACGATTTCGCCCAGCCCGTCGACGTCGAGGGGATCCTCACCCGTCGCTGCGAGAGCGCGCATTGTCGCACCGTGCCGGTTTGCAAGCGCGAGCGCCACGTCTGCAGCGGCCAACGACTGAGATGAGCCGTCGACACCGACGACGATCGAGCTTGGAAATGCCGCAGGCGCCGGGCGGGCAACGTGAACCGAGCACGGGGCCAGGTGGATGATCGCGGTTGCAGTCGAGCCGAGCAGCGTGCCCGGCATCCCGCCGCAACCGTGCGACCCGACCGCGATGAGCGAGTCGTGTGCGCGAACTGCCTCGCGGAGCAGCTCGTGCCAGGCGCGCCCGCGAGCGGCCCGCGTCTCGACCGAGAGTCGCGTCGGAAGCCGCACGCGCACCGCATCGAGCCTCTTCGTCGCGGAATCACGATCGGCATCCTCGCCCAGGTACATCGGAGTGGCCCAACCGGGGCCGCCGACGAGAGTCGGCTCGGAGGTGTAGGCCCCGAACAGGGTGAGCTCGCCCGATGGCTCCAGCAGGCGTGTCGCTTGGGCGACTGCCTCGAGGCTCGCGTCGGAGCCGTCGATGCCGACCAGGACCCGAGGGAAGAACGTCGCTCGGGGTATGCGCTTCGGAGCACTCCTGTCGGCGACGACGGCCATCATCGACCTTCTTCGTCGTCGGAAACGTCGCGGCGGCTCGGTGCGGCAGGGACGAGCTGCAGGTGCGCTGAGCCTTCCAGCACAACCTTGAAGGCTCCCGACGTCTTCGCGTCCGCGAACGCGTCGTATGCATCCATTGCCTCGTCGAGGGCGAAGCGATGCGTTGCGAAGACCGAGGTGTCGAGCTTGCCCGCCTCGATCAGCTGCATCAGTTTCGGCGTGGTGCACGTATCGACGAGGCCCATCGTGATCGTCACGTCCTTGATCCAGAGCTTCTCGAGGTGCAACGTCGCGGGCTTGCCGTGGACGCCGACGTTCGCCACGTGTCCGCCGGGGCGAACGATGTCCGTGCAAACCTCGAACGTCTCAGGCACCCCTACTGCTTCGATGGCCACATCGACGCCAACGCCGTCCGTGAGCGAGAGCACGCGATCGCGCGCAGCCGTGCCCGTGTCGGCCACCCCGTCGGTCGCACCGTAGGCGAGGGCTCGATCGAGGCGGCTCTGATCGGGGTCGACAACGATCACTCTGCGCGGCGTGTAGAGGTTTGCGCTCAGCACAGCGGCTAGACCGATCGGACCCGCGCCGACGACGGCAACCGTGTCGCCCGGTCGGAGCTGACCGGCAACCACGCCGACCTCGTACGCCGTGGGCAGGATGTCCGCGAGGAACAGCACCTGCTCGTCGGTGAGGCTCGCCGGGATCCGGTACGCCGAGGTGTCGGCAAAGGGAATGCGCGCGTACTCGGCCTGCACGCCGTCGATGAGGTGGCCCAGAATCCACCCTCCACCGCCGGTGCACAGCCCGTATCGACCGTCGCGGCACGCCGGGCAGCGACCGCACGACGTGATGCACGACGCGAGCACGCGGTCACCCACGCGGAGGGTCGAGACGGAGCTTCCTGCCTCGACGACGGTTCCGACGGCCTCGTGGCCGAGAATCGTGCCCGGCACGACCTCCGGCACGTCCCCCTTCAGGATGTGCAGGTCGGTACCGCAGATCGTGACCGCGTCGACCCGCATGACGATGTCGGTCTGGGCTGCAATCGCGGGGTCGGGAACCTCTTCCCACGCTCGGGCGCCCGGGCCGTGGTAGACGAGAGCCTTCATTTGGGGCCTCCTTCCTCTGTCTCTGCCCGACATGCTCGTCTCCAGGCGCGCAATCCGAATCCGGACGAACGCGGAAGGCCGCTGCGGATTCCCCGCAGCACGAGCCGTCCATGCGGGTCGGTCAGGCGCCGGAGCGCGGTGCGAGACCGGAGCGGATCCGACGGACGCGGAATCGCAGCTCTTCCGGCGACAGGCCACCGGCGCGCGAGAGGGGGCTTCCGGCCGGATCGCTCACCAGCCTCGCGCACGCGACGCCGCACGCGGGATCGAGCGTGAGGTTGGGATCCTCGAGCTCGGAGACCAGCGCTTCCAACTCTCTGGTTGCTACCCCGAACGCGCCGGCGCCAGAGGTCCGGAGCACGTAGCGGATGTACGCGGCGTACAGGCGCCTTCTGTCGATCGTCGCCTCCGCGAGTGCATGCTCCCGAACCTCGGCGATCACGTACGCATCGGGCTCGGCGGCGAGGCCGTCGATGATCTCCCAACGACGCCACGCGGCGATCGCGCCCCGGACCGCGACGACGAGACCGCCGACGAACAGCGGAATCGCAAATTCGGGCTTCGTCTGGGTCGCCAGAAGTGCGAAGCCGATTGCGAGTGCGCCAAGGCCGAACTCGCTCCACTCCTCGTGGCGGAGCTCGCGAAGCCGTGAGCCTGCATCGTCGACAGCTCGTGCGTACATCTCGACTCCGAGCTTCGCGCGCTTCGGCTCCGCGCGCATCCGCACGAGAACGCATCGTTCCTACGGCTTTTCCGCGGAGACAGGTGGGTTGCGAACGGATCGACGGCGGACGGCTGTCAGCCGTCCGGAGCTCGCGGCGCTCGGGTTGCTGGGCTCCCGGGGCGACTTCTATGCACTTGGATGGACGACCAGCACGGGACAGACGGCGTGATGGACGACCTGGTCGCTGACCGAGCCGAGCATGAGGCGCTTGAATCCGCCGAGGCCACGACTGCCCACGACGACCATGCTCGCGCCCTCGGACGCTGCGAGCAGCGCCTCGGCCGGCTGGCCGTTCAGCACCCTTGTTTCACACTCGACTGCGGGCGCGATCTCGGCGACCGCTGCGGCGGCGGCGTCCGCGACTCTCTGCGCTTCCTCGCGAAGAGCATCGAAAGTGCTCTCGTCGAACAACGCGAGCCCACCGCCGTACGCGACGGCGGGTACCTGCCAGACCGTGACGATCCGGAGCCGGGCCCCGTGGAGCTCGGCCTCGGCGGCGGCGAGCCTCAGCGCTTCGCCCGCGGTCTCGGACCCGTCGACTCCGGCAACGATGGCCTTCATCACCGGTTCACCCCCGAGCCGCTTGGGACCCGGACGAGCCCCTTCCTTGCAGATTGCCCGTCGTCCCACTCCCACCTGAGGGTGGAGTGCACGCCGACCACTCCGGGCACGCGGCGCGTCAGCCGCGCGAGCAACTCGGCATCAGACCGCCGAGCCATTTTTCCGGCCAGCCTGACCTCGCCGCGTTCGACGCGCAGGTGGAGGCCGGGCTCGTCGAGCCAGAGGGTCTCGAGCAGGAGCTCGCGGATCTCTTGCTCGATCTCGTCGTCGCTCCGGGTGAACGCGCGGACGAGGTCGGTCCGGGTGACGATCCCGATCAGGGCGCCGTCGTCGTCGACGACGGGAAGCCTCTTGATCCCGCGCTCCGTCATCAGACGTGCGGCCTCCGCCACCGTCTCGCGGGTACCGACGGTGATCGCGGGCGACTCCATCGCCTCGGCCGCCGTGCGGGCTGCAAGCTTCTGCCGGTCCACGTACCGGCCGCCCAGAAGCCACGAGATCAGCCGCCTGTCGCGAGGATCCGGGCCCGCCTCCTTGGCGATGATGTCCGCCTCGGAGACGACGCCGATGACTTCGAGCCGCTCGCCGATCACGGGAACCCCCGAGATTCCGTGCTCGAGGAGAATCGCAGCGACGTCCTTGAGTGGCGTCACGGGCCCGACCGCGATCGGATCCGGTGTCATGAGCTCCGCGATCTTCATGTGATCGACCTCCTTTCCTCGAGGATCCACGCGAACCTGACCTGAGGCATCGTGAGGAGCACCGATTCGCCTTGCGGTCAATTACGGTCGCCCTTGGCCCGCGCAGGCGCCCGACCCGTACGGCCGGGCGCCCGTTCCCCATCGAGCGGTTACGCCGCAATCTCGATCTTGCGCGGCGCGACCAGCTCGATCTTTGGGACATGCACCTCGAGGACGCCCTTCTCGAAGGTCGCCTCGGCCTTGTTCACGTCCACCTCGGGTGGCAGCACGAACAGGCGCTCGAAGTGCGTGTCCATCCGCTCGCGCACGTAGAAGTGCGCGTCCCCGTCCTCCTTGGCCTCGGACTTCTCGCCTCTCACGGCGAGCGTGTGATCGGAGACCTCGAGCGAGAGGTCCTTCTCGTCGAAGCCCGGTGCATCGAGCTTGACGATCAGCTCCTCCTCCGTCTCCAGAACGTCGGAGGTCGGAAGCCGGGCCCCTGCGATGCCGAAGTCCTCGAGCATCCGCCGCATCCGGCGATCCATGACGTCGAGGTCACCGAAGGGAGCCCACCTGACCAGGCTGGCCATGACGCCTCCTTTCGTCGCTTACGAACATGCTCGCTCGCGGTGGCTCGGCGGGCATCGGCGAGAACGCGGATCCCCGGCTCGGGAAACCACGTCTCCGACGAGCCACGTCGCGCAAGCGCGAGCGTGTGTGCGGTGACGGGAGGAGCACGGCGAGCTGGAGTCCGCCGGTCCGCTGGCGTGCTCGCCACCGTTCGGATCGCGCAAGAGATCCCGACTACGAGCGCGAGCGGCGGGAGACGAGCAGGACGCCACTGCACGGTGAGGGCGGCCCTGGGGCCGCCCTCATCGCTTCACTCCGGGAGGTCGGAGCGATCAGTGGCCGATGGCCACCTTCGTCGTGACCGCTGGCCGGACGGCGGCCTCCTCGCGGAATCGCCCGCCGAGCACTGCGAGTGCCAGGATCATCAGTCCGATGCCGGTCAGGAGCAGCGCGATCCCGACCACGATCCCGAAGACCGAGAGTTGCGCCGCCATGTAGCTCGTGTTGAGCGCCGTGGTCAGTGCCGTCTCGGTCACCCAGAGGTTGCGGGCGCCGTTCGCCATCGGCTGGCCGCTCGAGTCCTTCGCGGCGGCTGCCTCGTCGTCCGTCCCCTTCTGGTCGGTGGGCTTCGCTGCCGACTGGTAGCGGCCCATCTGTGCGTACGTGACGCCACCGGACGCTTCGAGCGTGTGCATCCTCATGATCTTCGCGAAGGCCCGAGCCTGGTCGCCGGTCGTCACCTGCTCACCGGCCCACTGCTTGGCGTACTTCGCGACGGCGGGATCCGTTGCCTCGCCGAAGTAGATCTGCTCCTGCTTGAGGCTGTCCTGCACCGTGCTTCGACCGTCGAAGCCCATGTACAGGGCTGCGGCGCCGAAGAGGATCAGGACGACGCTTGCGGCAAGCCCACCCCACTCGAGAATCCTTCTGGTGTTCATCACTCCTCCTCCCGATCGATTACTTGATGCGAGGAGCTTCGTCGTGCGGCGACGGGCCGCCATCGGGGATTGGTCGCCGCCCCGCTGCGACCATCCCCGCTATCGCACTGTGGAGAACTACGCAGGCTCGGTCCGCGGAAGCGCGAGCTCTTGGCGGGTCAAGCCGGGCTCGGGGCGGGCGAAAGCGCTGCCGCCGAGCCGTCACCCGCCCGCGCAAACGGCTCAGATCTCCTCGGGCTGCATCTCGATTGCGCCGCATGGGCACTCGGCCGCGCAGATGCCGCAGCCCTTGCAGAAGTCGTAGTCGATCGCGTAGGGCTCCCCGGGTGCGCCGAGCTTGATCACCGCATTGTCCGGGCAAACTCCGTAGCAGTTGTCGCAGGAGAAGCAGTTGCCACACGAGAGGCACCGGCGCGCCTCGTAGAGCGCCGTGTCCCCGTCGAGACCGCCGACGACCTCTGCGAACGTCGACGCACGGCGCGCCAGCTCGAGCTGGGGCTGGACGGAGCGCGGCGCGTCGGCGAAGTACCAGGTGTTCAGTCCTTCGAAGGCGATCAACTCGTGCCGGGGCGGGCGGCGGTGCTCCGTGCCCCGGAGCCAGGCGTCGATGTGGCGGGCCGCCTTCTTCCCGTGGCCGACGGCGACGGTGACGGTGCGCTCGGCGGGAACCATGTCGCCGCCCGCGAAGATTCCGGGGTGGCCGGACATCATGTCCGCCCCGACCGTGACGACGCCGTCCTCGACGACGAGCCCAGGGACGCCATCGAGCAGCGAGAGGTCGGTCTCCTGCCCGAGGGCGAGGATCACAGAGTCCGCCTCGAGCTCCTCGAGCTCACCGGTGGGCTGCGGGAAGCCGCCTCCGTCGAGCTCCATCCGCTCGACCAGGAGCTTCCCCGGGTCGACCTGCTTGATGGTCGAGAGCCACTTCATCAGGACGCCCTCGTCCTCCGCCTCCTCGATCTCGAAGTCGTGAGCCGGCATTCGCTCACGCGTCCTCCGGTAGACGATGATCGCCTCCTCCGCGCCGAGTCGCTTCGCGGTGCGCGCGGCGTCGATGGCCGTGTTCCCGCCGCCGTAGACGACGACCCGTCGCCCGAGGCGGGGAGGCTCCTCCCCTTCCATGCTGCGGAGCAGGGACACCGCGTCGAGCACCTTCGCCGCCGACCCCGCCGGGATGTACGCACGCTTGCCGAGGTGCGCGCCCACCGCGAGGAACGCGGCGTCGAAGGCACCCTCCTGCATCGTCTCGAGGATGCTGGTCACCTTGTGGTCCAGCTTCATCGTGACCCCGAGCGCGGCGATCCGCTCGATCTCCGCGTCGAGGACGTCCCGCGGAAGCCGGTAGCGTGGGATCCCGAAGCGCATCATCCCGCCCGGCTTCGGCCCCGCGTCGAAGACGGTTACCGAGTGCCCGAGGCGGGCGAGGTGGTACGCGGCGGAGAGCCCGGACGGCCCGGCGCCGACGACCATGACCCGCTTCCCCGAGGGCGGGACCAGGACATCTACACGCCAGCCCTGCGCGATCGCCTCGTCGCCGATGAAACGCTCGACGGCGTTGATCCCCACCGCGTCGTCGAGCTGCGCACGGTTGCACGCGCTCTCGCAGGGGTGGTAGCAGACGCGGCCCATCACGGCCGGGAACGGATTGTCCTCCATGATCTGGCGCCACGCCCGCTCGTAGCCGGCGCCGCCCTCCTCGGCGTCATAGAGCCATTGCTGGACGTTCTCGCCCGCCGGGCAGGCGTCGGCGCACGGCGGCAGCCGGTGAACGTAGACGGGGCGCTCGGTTCGCCAGCTTCCGGTTCGGTTGGCAAGGCTCGAGCCGACGTCGAGCGTGATGGCGAACGGCTTGTCCATCATTCCTCCTCCAGAAGTCCGTAGCGGCGAATGTTGCGGTCGGCGATCGCCTGGACGCGCGCGACCACATCGGAGAGCGGCGGATCGGCGAAGAGGTGCGCGAAGCGCCTCTGCGTGCGGAGGTACTCCTCCACGGGCACGGCACGGCGAATCTTCGTGACGACGACGACCTCACCGTGCTCTGCCTCGAGCACGGGGAAGAGCCCCGTCTCGTGCGCGAGGCGAGCGATCCTGATCGTCTCGTTGGACGCCGAGCCCCAGCCGAGCGGACAGGGCACGAGGACGTGGATGTAGCGGGCGCCTCGCAGCTCCATCGCCCGTTCGACCTTCCGCTCGAGGTCGTGCAGGTCCGCGACCGTCGCGGTCGCGACGTACGGGATCCCGTGCGCCATCGCGATCAGCGGGGCATTCTTCCCCTGCCCGAACACGTTCCCCGGCTCGGCGCCCACGGGCTTCGTGTTCGCGGTCCTCGCCGCCGGAGGCGTCGCGCTCGAGCGCTGGACGCCCGTGTTCATATACGCCTCGTTGTCGTAGCAGACGTAGAGAACGTCGTCGTTCCGCTCGAACATGCCGGAGAGGCAGGCGAAGCCGATGTCGAGCGTGCCCCCGTCGCCGCCCTGCGCGACGACGCGGATATCGCTCCGACCCTGTGCCTTCAGCGCGGCTGCGATCCCGCTCGCGACCGCGGGGGCGTTCCCGAACAGCGAGTGCAACCAGGGGAGCTGCCACGACGACTCCGGGTACGGAGTCGAGAAGACCTCGAGGCAGCCCGTGGCGTTCGCGGCGATCAGCCGGCCCTCCGTCGCGCGCATCGCCGCGTCGAGGACGTACCTCGCGCCCAGGGCCTCGCCGCAGCCCTGACAGGCGCGGTGGCCCGAGGTGAGCGTGTTCGATCGCTCGCTCCGGGACTGGACGGTCCGCTCGTCCGGGTCGAGCAGTCGATTTCCGACTGCGAAGGTCCCGAGCTGGTAGAGCTTGATGCGCTCGTCGGGCATCCCGGCCTCCTCAGTGCGACCCCGCCGCGACCACACCGAGGTCACGGAGGATGTTCTCGGCGTGCGGGCCTGACCTCCGGCCCTCTTCGATCCGGCGCAGCTCGCGGTCGAGGAGGTCGTGGTTCAGGTCGAGAAACGTGAGGCGGTGCGGCTCGATGCGCTCGGCGAGGACGTCGGCCAGGAGCACTCGGAGCGATGCTCTCGTGACGGCCCTACCCCCGAGCCCGGCAACGACGTCGTACACCGGGACCGGGAGGCCCGCGAGCGCGAGGCGCACATTTTGACCGACGATCCCGCCGATCCCCACCGCAAACGCTCGCTCGACCACGACGACGCGCTTCGCGCGGCTCAGTGCCCGACGGATCTCCTCGAGGGGATACGGCCGGAAGCACCGCACGCCGAGCGACGCCACGTCGACGCCGTCCGCGCGCAGCTCGTCCACGACCTCGTCGATCGTGCCGAGCACCGAGCCGAGCGCGACGACGACGGTCTCGGCGCCGTCGACGGGATACGAGCGCAGCAGTCCACCCGACGGCCTCCCGAACCGCTCGGCGAAATCCCCGGCGATCCTCGGGACGACGTCGAGGGCCTGCATCTGCTTCGCGTGCATGAGCACCTTCACCTCGGTGAAAGCCTCCGGCCCGACCATTGCGCCGATCGTCACCGGGTCGTCGGGGTCGAGAACCTGCCGCGGCTCGAAGCCCGGGAGGAACGCATCCACGTCGTCCTGACTCGGCACGTCGACAGGCTCGACCGCATGCGTGAGCACGAACCCGTCCATGCACACCATCACCGGTACCGACAGCTCCTCGGCGAGCGCGAACGCCTGCAGGTGGAGGTCGACCGCCTCCTGGTTCGACTCCGCAAAGAGCTGGATCCAGCCGCAGTCGCGCTGCGACATCACGTCCGAGTGGTCGTTCCAGATGTTGATCGGGGCACCGATTGCGCGGTTGGCGACGGTCATCACGATCGGAAGCCCGAGCCCGGACGCGTTGTACAGCGCCTCGGCCATGTAGAGCAAGCCTTGGCTCGCGGTCGCCGTGTAGGTCCGCGCCCCGGCCGCCGACGCCCCGATTGCGGCCGACAATGCGCCGAACTCGGACTCGACCATCAGATACTCGCAGGGGTGTAGCTCTCCCGACCGCACCAGGTCGGAGAGCCCCTCGACGATGTGTGTCTGCGGCGAGATCGGATACGCCGAAACGACCTGCGGCCGGCAGCGCGCGACCGCCTGCGCGACTGCCTGCGAGCCCTCGACCTGTTTACGCATGGGTCGCCTCCCGCGTGCGGACGATGAATTCGTGTGCATCCTCTGCTGCGGCGACGTTCTGCTCCCCGGTCGAGCCGGAGAACCGCTCGCGGATCGCGGCCGCGACCGAGTCGAGCGAGATCACGCCGGCGAGCGCGGCAAATGCACCCAGAAGCGCTGCGTTCGGAAGTGGCCGGCCGAGCCGCGCCCGCGCGATGTCGGTAGCGGGCACCGTCACGCAGTGCCCGGCCCCGAAGCGCTCGCCGTACTCGCCTAGCCCGAGGTCGGCCAGCGCTCGCGACGTGTTGAGGAGGAGGTAGCCGCTGTCCTCGAGCCCTGCGAAAAGGTCGACCTGGTGGATGAGGGTCGGATCCTGGACGATCACGGCGTCCGGCTCGGTGATCGGCTCGCGGACGCGGATCGGCTTGTCGTCCATGCGGCAGAACGCAACGACCGGGGCGCCCGTCCGCTCCGAGCCGAAGGTCGGGAACGCCTGGGCTTCCCGCCCTTCGAGGAACGCCGCGACGGAGAGGAGCTCGGCCGCCGTGACGACGCCCTGGCCACCTCGTCCATGGATCCGAACCTGAAACATGCAAGGCACACTCGCGGGCGTCCCCCTTCGATGCATCCGAGCCGTCGCTGGTTGGGCGTCCGTACTTGACCGCACCGTCCGGGCGCTCCGGTCGCCTCGGACGTCAATCCGTAGTACGCCGAAGGTCGAACCCGGAAGCGCCACGATGGCCGGGGCGCGACCGCGGGGGACGATCTCCACACGGCGTCGAAACGGAAGGGACGGCTATGACGACCATGGTCGAGGCACAAACCCGGAGCCGGTTGATCCGGTCCTTCGCAGACCTCGGTCGCGAGGACGTGGCATTCGCAGGAGGCAAGGGTGCGAACCTCGGCGAGCTGACCCGCGGCGGGTTCTCCGTCCCGACGGGGTTCGTCGTGGGCGCGGGTGCCTACAACCTGTTCGTCACCGCGGGTGGCCTGCGCGACCGCATCGCCGAACGGCTTGCCGGGGTCGACGTCGAAGATTCCGAGGCGCTCGGGCGCGCCGCCGACGAGGTGCGCGCGATGGTTGCCGCCGAGCCCGTGCCGGAGTCCGTGAGCAACCAGCTTCGCCGGGCGTATGCAGAGCTCGCCGCCGAGGCGGTCTCGGTCCGGTCCTCCGCCACGGCCGAGGACACGGAGGCGGCGTCGTTCGCCGGGATGAACGAGACGTTCCTGAACGTGCACGGCGCCGACTCCGTCGTCGACGCGGTACGCCGCTGCTGGGCGTCGCTCTTCGGCGCGCGCACGATCTTCTACAGGGCCAAGCGAGGCTTCGGACAGGCGGACATGGACATCGCTGTGATCGTCCAGCGGCAGCTCGAGGTCGACCGGGCCGGTGTGATGTTCACGATCGACCCGTCGACCGGCGCGGACGATCGCCTCGTCATCGAAGCGGCCTTCGGTCTCGGCGAGGCCGTCGTGAGCGGTCGGGTCTCGCCTGACCGCTACGTCGTCGACAAGGTGACTCTGGCGATTCGCGCGCGGGAGATCCATCCGAAGACGTCAACGATCGAGCCGCGCGAAGGAGGCGGCACGTACGTCCGCGAGGTCGAGCGCGGTGAGGCGCTCCGGCCGACGCTGACCGACGACGAGGCGCGGGCATTGGCTCGCCTCGGCATCGCGGTCGAGCGACACTACGGATCGCCTCAGGACACCGAATGGGCGATCGACCTCGACGGCGAGACCTGGATGCTGCAGTCCCGGCCCGTCACCGCCGTCGGACACGCATCCGAGGCGCCCGAGGCGCCGGCCACCGTTCTGGTGCGCGGGCTCGGCGCCGCGCCCGGCGCCGCCAGCGGGCCGGTTTGCGTGCTCGACGTGCTCGCCGACGCGGGTCGACTCCACGACGGCGACGTGCTCGTCACGCGGATGACTGCACCCGACTGGGTTCCGCTGATGCGTAGGGCGGCAGCGATCGCCACCGACTCGGGCGGCATGACGTGCCACGCCGCGATCGTCTCGCGTGAGCTCGGCATCCCGTGCGTGGTCGGGACGCAGGAAGCGACAAAGCGCCTCCGAGACGGAGAGGTGGTCACCGTGGACGCGACCCGCGGGGTCGTCGTCCAGGGAAGCGCGGCGTCGGCTCCCGCGCCTTCGCCCGTGCCTGCGGAGACCCGCGCCCCGGCGAGCACCGCAACCGCCACCGCGCTGCTGCTCAATCTCTCCGAGCCTTCACAGGTCGCGAGGGCGGCGGCGCTGGACGTCGACGGCGTGGGTCTGCTTCGCGCAGAGCTGATGGTGATCGAGGCGCTCGACGGCGACCATCCGCGCCTTCTCCTCGAGGAGGGTCGTACGGGCGAGTTCGTCGAGCGAATGGCCGAGTCCCTGACGACGTTCGCCGCCGGGTTCTCGCCGCGGCCCGTGACCTATCGGACGATCGACTTCCGGACGAACGAGTTCCGGGGTCTCCGCGGCGGAGAGCGCTTCGAGCCCCAGGAGGCCAACCCGATGATCGGATACCGCGGCGTCCAGCGATACGTCCGCGAGCCGGATCTGTTCGCACTGGAGCTCGACGCGATCCGTCGCGTCTGGGATTCCGGCCACGCGAACCTGCACGTGATGCTTCCGTTCGTCCGCTCCGCCGACGAGCTCGCGACGTGCGTCGCGCTTGTCGCGGAGTCGCATCTGCCCGCACGGGCGGGGTTCGAGCTCTGGGTCATGGCCGAAGTGCCGTCGGTGCTGTTCAACCTCGAACGGTACGCCGACCTGGGCGTCGCGGGCATCTCGATCGGATCGAACGACCTGACGCAGCTACTCCTCGGCGCCGATCGTGATTCAGAGCTCCTCGCGACGTTCGACGAGCGCGATCCCGCGGTGGTGGCGTATCTCCAGGCGCTCATCCCGGGAGCCCGAGCCCTCGGGCTGAAGACCTCGATCTGCGGGCAGGCCCCGAGCGTCCATCCCGAGTACGCCGAGCTGCTCGTCCGCGCCGGGATCGACGCGATCTCGGTGAGCATCGACGTCGTCGACCGGACCCGCCGGCTGATCGACGTCGCGGAGCGGCGCCTGCTCCTGGCCGCCGCCCGCTCGACGATGGAGGTGACCTCATGAAAGAGCACGAGTTCTGGCGTGAGAAGGACGACGGGCACGTGTACGCCGTCGAGCTCGTCGACGGTGTCGTCGCGGGCACGTGCGGCCCGCTCGATGCCGGCGACCTCGACGAGGGCTTCCTCGCGACCTTCGACTACGTATCGGACCGCGACGGGTGGATCGAGCGCCATCGCGACCTTTTCGATCTGTACGAGACGGTCCCGGGGATCGTCCTCACAGACCCCGCACCGCCATTGGACGGCAGGCTCGTCTCGAGCGTCATGCACCCCGGAGTGATGACGTGTCATTCCGGCTCGACGCTCCACGACGTCGCCCGGACGATGGCGACGCACGGCGTCCACTCTGTCGCTATCTGGGGCGACGAGGGCGAGGACTCGATCGGGTTCCTGGGGATGATCTCGGCGCTTGACCTGCTGTCGGCGGTGATGCGCGGGGAGTCTCTGGCGAGCTCGGCGCTCGTCGCGGCGCGACGAGACCTCCACACGGTTCGCGCGAGTGCGCCGCTCTCGGAGGGCGCGCGCCTGATCGTGGACGAGAAGGCATCACACGTGATCGTCCTCGCCGATGACCGCGACCGGATAGTCGGCGTGCTCTCGGCGCTCGACGTGACGCGCGCGCTCACCCTCACCTGACCCCCTCGCGGGGCCGTCCTGCGGCCCTGCAGGGGTCAGTAGTTCCCCGGGAGCCCGCGTCAGCCCCGTCCCCGATGTCGCAAGCACGGGCACACACGACTATTCGAGGCAATGTCGACCGCATCTCGACCCGCCTCACCGGCCCAGGGCGCGAGTGACGCTCGCGAGCCCGTAGCGCTCCTCTACCGTGACCTCCGGGCTGGGCCCGAAGGGCTCTCGAGCCGGGAGGCCGCACGCCGCCTGATTGCCTACGGGCCGAACGTGCTCGAACGGCGGTCGTGGACCCGGTGGCCGGCGCAGATCGCTCGTCAGGTCAGCCACCCTCTCGCGTTGCTCCTCTGGGCCGCTTCGATTCTCGCCTTCGTCGCGGGGATGGCGCCGCTGGGGATCGCAATCGTCGTCGTGGTCGTCCTCAATGCGGGCTTCGCCTTCATGCAGGAGTCCCAGGCCGAGCGGGCGGTCGAGGCGCTACGCCGGTATCTGCCCGTGCGGACGACCGCCCTTCGCGACGGGACGGAGCAGGACGTCGACGCGGCGAGCCTCGTCCCCGGCGACGTCGTCGTCATCCGCGAGGGCGACCGGATCTCGGCCGACGCTCGTCTACTCGCGGGCGACGTCGAGCTCGACCTCTCGACGCTCACCGGGGAATCGCAGCCGGTCTACCGCTCGGCGGAGCTCCTCGACACGACGGGGTCGTTGATCGATGCCCGCGATCTCGTCTTCAGCGGGACGACATGCCTCGGCGGCGACGCGCGGGCCCTCGTCTTCGCGACCGGCATGCAGACGGAGCTCGGGCGGATCGCAGCGTTGGCACAGCGCGATGCTGTCGAGCAGAGCCCACTCGAGCTCGAGGTCCGGCGCGTTGCCTGGCTGATCGCCCTGGTCGCCGTCGTCGCCGGGCTCGCTTTCCTGCCGTTGGCGTGGCTCGTCGCCGGGCTACCGTTGGGAGACTCGTTCAGCTTCGCCATCGGCCTGATCGTGGCGAACGTCCCCGAGGGGCTTCTCCCCACGATCACCCTCTCGCTGGCGGTCGGCGTCAGCGCGCTCGCCAGGCGGGGCGCGCTCGTGAAGCGGCTCTCCGCGATCGAGACGCTCGGCTCTACCACGGTGATCTGCACGGACAAGACGGGGACGCTGACCGAGAACCGCATGCGGCCCGTCCGCGTCTGGACGCCGATCGGAGAGGTCGACCTCGAGGATGACGGCGACCCGAGCGCGAGCGTCGCCGCAAACCCCGTCCTCGGGCTTCTTGGCCGGGCGCTCGCCGCGTGCAGCACGGCCGAGCTGGCCGCCGCACCGGCCGGCAAGTCCCGTGGCGAGGCGACCGAGGTCGGGCTCCTCGAAACGGCGCGTGCGCTCGGCATCGACGTGGGTACCACGCGGCGCGAGCACCAGCGGCGGCGCGTGTACCGCTTCGACCCGAAGCTCCGCCTCATGTCTACCGTGGACGAGCGCCAGGACGGCGGACTCACCGTCCACGCGAAAGGCGCTCCCGAGGAGATCCTCCTGAGGTCGGCGCTGATCGGAGGCCCGGACGACCACGTGCCGCTCGACGAGGCCGCGCGTGCCGAGGTCCTCGACGTCCTCGAGCGCTGGGCAGAGCAGGGGCTCCGCGTCCTCGCAGTCGCCCGGCGGCGGCTCGACGAAGGGGTGCCGGCCCCCGAGCGTCGCGAGGAGGCCGAGCACGATCTGTGCCTGCTCGGCCTCGTCGGCCTGTTCGACCCTCCGCGGCCCGGGGTGGCAGAGGCTGTCGAGCGCTGCCACCGAGCCGGGATCCGGATCGTGGTCGTCACGGGGGACTACGGCAAGACGACGCTCGAGATCGCCCGGCGGATCGGGGTCGCGCGGGACGGCGGCCTCGTCGTGACGGGGGCCGAGCTCGGGGAGATGCAGGAGAAGGATCTCGACGCGCTCCTTCGCGAGGGCCGGGAGCTCGTCTTCGCCCGAACGTCACCCGAGGCGAAGCTCCGGATCGCGGACGCGCTCCGCTCCGAGGGTCACATCGTCGCAATGACCGGGGACGGCGTGAACGACGCGCCGGCCCTCCGTACGGCAGACATCGGCGTCGCGATGGGCCGGTCGGGGACGGAGGTGGCGCGCGAGGCGGCGACGATGGTGCTCACCGACGACGACTTCTCGACGATCGTCGCAGCGGTCGCGGCCGGCCGACAGATCTTCGAGAACGTCCGGAAGTTCATCTTCTACATCTTCGCGCACCTCACGCCGGAGCTCGTCCCATTCCTCGTCTTCGCCCTTTCGGGCGGCGCCGTGCCCCTGCCGCTCACCGTGATGCAGATCCTGGCGATCGACCTCGGCACGGAGATCCTCCCCGCCCTCGCGCTCGGGCGCGAACGCGCCGAGCCGGGCATCATGGAGCGCCCCCCGAGGTCCCGCACGGAGGGCGTGATCCAACGCGTGATGCTGACCCGAGCCTGGCTGTTCGTCGGCGTCATCGAGGCAGTGCTGGTCATGGGCGGCTTCTTCTTCGTGCTCCTCCGTGCAGGCTGGAACCCGAGCGATCCCGTGGCGGCCGGCGATGCGCTCCACGAGCCGTACGTCCTCGCGACGACGATGACGTTCGCCGGGATCGTCGCCTGTCAGGTCGGGACGGCGGTCGCCGCGCGAACCGAACGCGCGTCGCTCCGCTCGATCGGGGTCTTCTCCAACCGGCTGCTCCTGTGGGGGATCGCATTCGAGCTCGCGTTCGCCGCGGCGATCATCTACGTCCCCGTCCTCCGCCCCATCTTCCACACGGCGCCGCTGGGACTCGCAGAGCTCGCGGTCCTGCTGCCCTTCCCCTTCGTCGTCTGGGGCGCCGACGAGCTCCGCCGGTGGTGGCGCCGGCGAGCGATGGCGCGAGACCAGGGCATCGGCGGCGTGACGACCCGGAGCGGGCACCCGGAGCCTCGGAGCATCCAGGTCCGTAGTTGACCGAAATGCGATGCGGGGGCGTGCCGATGCCGAAGGAGCGCGCGCCGACGAGCATGGAGGCATGGAGAACGCTTCTTTGTCCGACGTATCGCAGGCGCATGTTTGCGCCGGACCGGACGCGCGGGTCGTTCCGCCGCCGCCTCTGTTCGAGTGTCGTGGGATCTGCAAGCGGTTCGGCGCCGTCGAGGCGCTCGTCGACGTCGACTTCGAGGTTCGCGCCGGTGAGGTCGTCGCACTCGTCGGGGACAACGGCGCGGGCAAGTCGACGCTGATCAAGGCGATCTCGGGCATCCAACCGGCCGACGAGGGCCGCATCTTCGTCGACGGACGCGAGGTCAGGATCGCGGTTCCGAGCGATGCGACCCGCCTTGGTATCGAGACCGTCTACCAGGATCTCGCGCTCTGCGACAACCTCGACACGGTCGCGAACCTGTTCCTCGGCCGCGAGCTGGTCGGCCCGCAGCGCCTCACGGCCCTCTTGAAGATGCTTGCCGAGCCCGACATGGAGCAACGTACGAAGTCACGGCTCGGCGAGCTCGGAGTCACGACCATCGCCAGCGTCCACGCACCCGTCATCGCGCTGTCCGGCGGCCAGCGCCAGGCGGTCGCGGTCGCCAGGCCGACACTCTGGGATGCAAAGCTCCTGATCCTCGACGAGCCGACGGCCGCGCTCGGCGTCATCCAGACCGCCCAGGTGCTCGAGCTGATCGCACACCTGCGGGACAAGGACCTCGGCATCGTCGTGATCTCCCACAACATCGACGTGGTGTTCGAGGTGGCAGATCGCATCGTCGTCCTCTACGTCGGCCGCGTTGCGGCCACGTTCGACCGGGCGTCGACCACTCGCGAGGAGGTCGTGAGCGCGATCGTCGGCGTCGCCGACAGGCTCGGGCAGCACGACACGGTCCCGGCGGCGATCGAGCGGCGAGCCTCGTGAGGCTGCGCTCGGGCCTCGTTTTCGCCTCGGGGCTGGGGGCCGTCTACTTCCTCGTCGTTCGCCAGCCGATCCTCACGTGGGGCGCCTCGGCCGACGAAGCAGCAGGAAGGCTCCCCGGAGACGATCTCCTCGAGGATGCCGACGGCTGCTCCACGCGTGCGATCGACATCGCTGCGCCCGCCGAGGCGGTCTGGCCGTGGATTGCCCAGATCGGCCCCTCGCCGCGCGGCGGTGCCTACACCTACGACTGGATCGAAAACCTGCTGGGCCTCGATATGCACAGCGTCGAGACGATCCTTCCCGAGTACCAGCATCCCGCTGTCGGAGACACGATCCAGTACGGGCCGAACCGGATGCGGCTCGAACGCGTCGAGCCCGCGCGCGCGCTCGTGTGGCGCTCGGGGGACGGCAACTGGGTCTGGACGTTCGTTCTCGAGGAACGCGCCGGCAGGACGCGACTGATCAGCCGGAACCGCTTCCGACTTCCCACCATGGCGGCCCGCCTGGGAATGCTCCCGATGGAGCCCGCTTCGCTCTTGATGGAGCGCAAGATGCTGCGCGGCATCAGGGAACGGGCCGAGCGGCTCACCGCGAAGAGCTGAGCATCCCTTCGGTGCGTAGCGGACTCCGTGGCCGTGCAGGCGACGAGCGGCGCCGAGTCGTAGCCTGGCCTCGACCGGCCGTCAGGAGTCGCCGAGAACCGCGGCGATGTCCAGGGTGGAGATGACCCCGATCGGATGTCGGCCGGCGTCGACGACCACCAGGTGCGCCGTCCCGTGCTCGGTCATGAGCTGCGCGGCGCGCTGGACGGTCTCGTCCGGCCCGACCGTCAGCACCGCGGTGGCGGCCGTGCCTCCGGCCGTTTGCTCTTCGAGATCTCGGACGCTCGAGGCAGCGGCGAGATCGAGGTCGGAGACGATCCCCCAGGGCGGGGTAGGTCCATCCAGGTCATCGGTCACGACGACGCAGTGGACGTGGCGGCTCGCCATGAGCTCCGCGACCTCGGCGAGCGACTCGTCACGGCGACAGGTCAGGACGCCATGGGTCATGGCCTGGGAGACACGGACTCGCGCTGATGCCGGGCTTGGTCCCTTGTCGCTCGAGGATGTCGTCGTGGCGTGCACCTGACCCTCCTTCTTGCGTTCTCTGAGCCGAAGGATCGCTCGAGGCACCGGCGCCCGCCTCCGCGGTGGGCCGACGTAGCCATGTGGAGAACTACGGCTCGTGCGGACACAGCGGTCGTGGTGTTCGTGGTCTGCGTTCTCGGAGGGCTCGGCGCGCCGATGACGGTTTGCACAGGTGCTCGTCGTGAACCTCCTCGACCGACGGGTGCCCGCGATCGCTCTCTCGCGCGACCCTGCATCGCCCGGCACGATGCGACTCCCGCCGCGCGGTCGGGCCGACCGTTCTCCCCTCCGTTCAGGTCGCGCTCGTGAGCGCAGGTGCCGCCGTGGGGCTTGCAGCGACGTCTGTGCTCGTTCTCGGCAGGGCGCTTGGCCCCGACGTCGCGCAGACGATGGCGTTCGCCACGATCGCATTCGCCGAGCTCGCGCTGGTCTTCTCGCTGCGCTCGACTTTCGATGCGGCGTGGCGCGGCCCCCGGAACGTGATACTCGCATCGAGCGTGCGGGCCTCGGTGCTCGTCGTCGTCCTCGCCCTTT
This sequence comes from uncultured Actinomycetes bacterium, assembly GCA_963798725.1. Classification (GTDB taxonomy): domain Bacteria; phylum Actinomycetota; class Thermoleophilia; order Gaiellales; family Gaiellaceae; genus Gaiella. The sequence continues at coordinate 77,722 of CAWCUL010000006.1, read as the reverse complement.
TCGTTCCATCCATCGCTCGTTCGCTCCGGACGACCTCCCTCGGCCCAATCCCGCGAGACCGGCGAGCGAGCGTCGGTCGATCGCGCCCGACAGCTGAGCTCTTGCGGGCTACGCAGGGAACCGTGCCGAACCGACACCGGCCGGATCGGCGGCGTGCGTCCGCGCGAAGATCACCAGCACGCTCATCTGCTCGTACGCAGTGAAGCCGTGGTTCGCCCCGGCAGGGACGAATGCCGCCTGCCCGACCTCGAGCGGCACCGGCTCGCCTTCGACCTCGAGCACGCCGCGACCGTCGAGCACGATGTACAGCTCGTCGTCCTCGTGGGGCTGTTGCCGATCGGGCTCCGGCGCCACGAGCACGTAGACGCCGACCTCGAGCCCCGGCGACGCGTGGACGATCTCGTAGCCACCTCCATCGCGCTCGAGCCGCTCCTTCACCGGGTTGATGTCGAAAGAGGCCGCAGCGACGCCCGTCGCGGCCTTGATGAGTGAGTTCGCCTTGGTGTCCATGGCGGCATCCTCATCCGAGACGAGGCCGTCGCCATCGGAAATACGTCCCCGGGACGCAACGGCTTTCTACGGACGGGCTCGAGCGCGGAAGCCCGAGAGCCGAGGCCCGAAGGTGGTGACGAGGCTGGATCGGTGTCAGCCCGCCGGCGTCAGTGTCGCGCGCGCGCCCGCGGCGCGTACCGCAGCCGAGAGGGCGGCGATGTCGTACGTGCCGTAGTGTCGTCGGCCGTTGACGAAGAAGGTGGGCGTGCCGGAGACGCCGCTCAGGTCGGCGCTGTCGACATCTTCGGCGACGCGGGCGGCACCGGCGTGCTGGCGCAGATCGTTCGTGAAGCGCTCGACGTCGAGCCCCAGCTGCCCGGCGTAGCCGATCAGATCGCTCGGGCGGAGGGCGTGCTGGTGGGCGAGCAGAAGATCGTGCATCTCCCAGAAAGCGCCTTGGTCGGACGCGGCCTCGGCGGCCTCCGCGGCGAGCTGGGTGTTCGGGTGGACGTCGTTGAGCGGCAGGTGCCGCCAGACGTACCGGACGTCCCCGAACTCCCGGAGGAGCTCGCGCACCACCGGCTCTGCCTGCCCGCAGTACGGGCACTCGAAGTCGCCGTACTCGACGACCGTGACCGGGGCATCGAGTGGCCCGCGAATGTGGTCGCGCTCGGGGTCGACGTCGACATAGAGGTCGACCAGTGCCTCGGCGGTGCCCAGCAAGGCGCGGATGCGGAGCCGGCGCGGCAGAAGCGCCGTGGCGCGGAACAGCAGCCAGGTGAGAAGCGACGCGCCGAACGCGGCGCTCAGGATGCCGAGCTTTGCCTCCTCGAGCTGCGACCCTTCGAAAGCCAGCGTCGCAATCAGCAGCGCGACGGTGAAGCCGATTCCGGCGATCGTGCCGGCGCCGGCGACCGCTGCCCACCCCACCGGTGGCCGGAGCCGCCCGCGGCTCAGTTTCGTGAGCAACCAGGCGCTCCCGAGAATGCCGGCGGGCTTGCCGGCGACATAGCCCACGAAGACCCCGAGGGTTATCGGGGAAGTGAAGGCTCGCTCCAGGAAGCCCCCGTCGATCGCGATACCGGCGTTCGCGAGCGCGAACAGGGGGACGATCAGATAGCTCGTCCACGGGTGGTAGAGCAGCTGCAGTCGCTCGTTCGGCGAAAGAGCCGCTCGGAGCCCGATGCCGACCGAGCGGGCGAGCTCCGGGGTGGGTTGCTCGCGGAATGCGCGGAAGCGCTCGGTGGCGCGCTCGAGCTCGGAGCGGCCGGCAGGATAGGCGTAGGCGAGAAGCCCCATCGCGAGACCGACAACCACCGGCTCGATCCCCGACTCGAGCAGCGACACCCAGATCGCCGTCCCGAGCGCAAGGTAGACGAGACCGATTCGCACGCGTAGAGCTTTTGCGAGAAGGACGACACCGAACAGCGCGATCGCGAGAAGCAAGGCGGAGAGCCTGACCTCGTCCGTGTAGACGGTGGCGATGACGAGCAGCGCGAGGATGTCGTCGACGACAACGACCGTGAGCATGAACGCGCGCAACCGGTCGGGAAAGCGCGGCCCGACGAGCGCGAGCAGGCCCAGCGCGAACGCGGTGTCGGTGGACATTGCGATCCCCCAGCCGTGCGCAGAGGCTTTCCCGGCGTTGAAGAGGAGATAGATCGCAACCGCCACGGCCATCCCACCGATCCCTGCCAGCAAGGGCAGCGCGAACCGTCGCCGCTCCCGCAGCTCGCCGAGATCGAACTCGCGTCGCGCCTCGAGCCCGACGACGAGGAAGAAGAAGGTCATGAGCCCGCTGTTCACCCACTCCCGCAGCTCGAGCGAGATCCCGGACCCGCCGACCTCGATCGAAAGCGTCGTTCCCCAGAACGATTCGTACGACGACCGATCGACGTTGACCCACGCGAGCGCTGCAAGAGCCGCCCCGAGCAAGACCGCGGCCCCACCGGTCTCGGTGCGCAGAAATGCCCGCAGCGGTGTCTGGACGCTTCGCGCCCAGGCCGTCCGTCCCGAGAAGGGCGGCGATTGGCTCTCGGTGGCCCCGCTCGACATGTTCGCCCGATCATCTCCTGCGTGCCCTCGAGCAAAAAGGGCAAGATTCGTCGACCTCGGGATCGCCGCCCCGGAGCATCATCATGTCAACACCCGCGAGCCCACTTCTCTCGCCGTCGCAGCTGGCGGCTCTGGCCGAGATCGGCGAGGAGCGCTCGGCGGCCGCCGGTGAGCTGTTGTACCGGGTGGGCGATCGGATCTACCCGTTCATCGCGATTCGCGAGGGGGAGGTCGCGATCGTCGACGCGGCGGGGAACGAGATCGTCCGGCACGGCGCGTCCGGCTTCCTCGGGGAGCTGAACCTGCTCTCGGGGCAGACGGTCTTCGTCAACGCGCTCGTGACCGAGCCGTTGCGGTATATCGCGGTCGAGCGCGCTGCGCTGCGCTCGCTCCTCAACGAGGACGGTCAGCTCAGCGACATCGTGCTCTCCACGTTCATCTCGAGGCGGGAGGCGCTGCAGAGCGTCGCGGGGATCGGTCTGGAGATCGTCGGTCCGCACGGCTCGGAGCCGACGATGCGCGTGCTCGAGTTCGCGCGCGCGAATCGGCTGCCGTACACCTGGCAGGATGCCGCGCCGCCCGGCGGAGGCGCATTGCCGCTCGTGCGGCTGCCCGGCGGAGGCGAGTTGCGCGGTCCGAGCAGCGGCCATTTGCTGCGCGCTCTCGGAATCGGGCTGGAGCTCGCGCCGCTCGAGGAGGTCGACCTGCTGGTCGTCGGTGCCGGCCCGGCCGGGCTCGCGGCCGCGGTCTACGGAGCATCCGAGGGCCTGGACACGCTGGTCGTCGAAAGCACCGCGCTGGGCGGTCAGGCCGGGTCGTCGCGCCGGATCGAGAACTACCTCGGCTTCCCGGCCGGGATCAGCGGCACCGAGCTCACGAGTCGCGCGGTCACCCAGGCGCGGAAGTTCAACGCGCGCACCGCGACGCCCTATCGTGCGCTCTCCCTCGAACCGCGCGAACGGCCGGCATCTCGTCCGCCTCGAGGACGACCGGGAGATCGCCGCGCGCGCGATCCTGCTCGCGACGGGTGCCCAGTACCGCCGTCTGCCGGTCGACCGCCTTGCCGAGTTCGAGGGGCTGACGGTCTTCTATGCCGCCGGGGCGCCGGAGGCCCAGCTCTGCGGCGGCTCGCGCGTCGCGGTCGTCGGCGGCGGCAACTCCGCCGGCCAGGCAGCGGTGTGGCTCGCCCGCGGGGGCGCGCTCGTCACGCTTCTCCATCGCCGTGCCGATCTCCACGAGACGATGTCCGACTACCTCGTCCGCGAGCTCGAGCGGTTCGGCGTCGTCGTCCGCGACCGAAGCGAGATCGCGACGCTCCACGGCGACGACGGGCACCTCGAGGCCGTCACGCTGGAGAGCGGCGAGGTCCTCTCCTACTCGTTCCTCTTCCTTTTCCTCGGCGCGCTGCCCTGCACCGAGTGGCTCGACGACACCGTGGCCCGCGACGACAAGGGCTTCATCCTCACCGGCGCGGCGGCGAACGCGGAGAACCTGCTCGAGACCGACGTTCCCGGCGTGTTCGCTGCCGGCGACGTGCGCTCCGGCTCGACCAAACGCTGCGCGACGGCCGTCGGCGAAGGGGCGATGGCCGTCCAGTTCGTCCATGCCCACCTCTCACGTACTCCTGCGGTCGAAGGAGCGCGCTGACCAACGAGGCCTGCACCCACCTCGATCAGATTTCGGTTCGCGAGCTGCCGCCGTCCGTCGACGGCTGCGAGGACTGCCTACGGACGGGCGGCAAGTGGCTCCATCTCCGGATCTGCCTCACCTGCGGTCACGTCGGCTGCTGCGACGACTCACCCAACCGTCACGCCTCGGCGCACGCCCATGCCACGGCGCATCCCATCATCCGCTCGCTCGAGCGGGGCGAAGACTGGAGCTGGTGCTACCTGGACGAGGTGGCATTCCTCGTCGAAGGCATCCACGGCAGCACGCGCATCCCGCCGTCGCCGCTCCTCCAGTAACGCAGCATCCCATCGGGAAGAGCGACACGCCGGAATGGTCACTCTCCCGTCTGCGTCCCCCGCAGGAGGAAGGCGGCGGCGAACAGCACCGGCAGCGCGAGCACGGCCGCAGCCACGCGAACGCCCGCCCAGTCCGCCAGCACGCCGTCGATGAGGCTCGCGAGCGGCCTCGTTCCGAGAAAGGCCACCGACCACAGCGCCATGATCCGGCCGCGCTGCTCCTCCGCCACCCCGAGCTGGAGCTGCGCGGTCGCGGCGGCGTTGGCGCTCAGGTAGCCGAACCCGGCGCCTAGCACGAACGCCAGCGCGAGCGGGAACCACGGGCTGACCGCCATCAGCACCATGCCCCCGCCGAAGATCAGGAGGCTGCGCGCCAGCTGCCGGTCCGACCGCCCGAGGCGGTTGGAGGTGGCGACCGCGGCGAGCACCGCGCCGAGCCCGAAGCAGCCCACGACGGCACCCGCCCACACTGCGGAGTAGCCAAAGACGTGGGCGATGGCGGGAGACTCCGTGTTCACGGGGTCCGAGGTGAACCCGACCGCCATCACGATCGCGAGGTAGACCACGAGCCGCGGGTCGGCGCGGACGATCCCGATGCTGTCACGGAAACTGCTTCGGCGCACCCGCGGGACCGGCGATGCCCTGATCACGAGAAGCGCCGCGGCAAAGACCGCGTAGGAGAGCGAGTTGATCGCGAACGCCGGCGCGATCCCGAACACTGCGATCACCCCGGCGGCGGCCGCGGGACCGATCGCGCGCGCGAGGTTGAAGGTCATGGAGTTGAGTGCGATTGCCTGCGTGAGCGAGTCGCGTGGGACGAGCGAGCCGACGAGCGCCATCTGCGCCGGGCTCGACACCGCGGTGATCGTGCCCAGCGCGGCCGCGAACACCATCATCATCCAGGTGGTCGCCTCGCCGAGCCAGACGAGCGCCGCGAGCAACGCGCTGATGCAGACCGCGATCGCCTGCGTGCCGATCAAAAGCCGGCGCCGGTCGAATGCGTCGGCGATCCGGCCCGTCCAGGGCGAGAGCAGCAGCACCGGCCCGAACTGGCATGCGTTGAGGACGCCGAGGAGCAGCGCGGAGTGGGTGAGCCGGAACACGAAGATCGACGCGGCGAGGTTCTGGAACCAGGTGCCGCTCGCCGACATCGCGTTGCCGACGAAGTACGGCCCGAAGTTGCGCGTGCGCAGCACGCGCCAGGCCGACGAAGGGCCGCTCACGACGGTTCCAGCCTGCCCAAGCTCGCCCGGCTACGACGCGATCAGCCGCTGAACGGCAAGCGTGATGGAGCCGCCGAGGACCATCATCGTGACGTTCACTCCCAGCACCGCGAGCGTTGACATCGACTTCTCGAGCGCGCCGAGCCCGAGCGCGACGCCCAGATATGCGGCGGCGGGGATCGTCGTGACTGAGATGGCGACACCGACGGCCGAGCTCGCCCGCGTCTCGACTGCCAGCATGCCGGCCACGCCGGCTGCAAGGGCGACGAGGATGGTCGTGGCGTTGACGTGCGTCTGCGCGGCAGGGACGTCATGCAGCGAGAAGCCCTGCTCGAGCAAGTCGAAGAGACGCAGGAACGCCGTGAGAGCCGCCGCCAGCACGCCTGCGACCGTGAGCCCCACGGCCAATGTCCCGAGCCCCCGCGCGACGAGCCTCGGCCTGCGAAGGACGATGCCGGTGCACGCGGCCGTGATCGGGAGGAGATCGGGGCTGATCGCCATCGCGCCGACGATCAGGATCGAGCTGTCCTCGATGACTCCGAACCCGGCGATCACGCCTGCGACGGCCATGAGCACGAGATAGCGACCAGGAGCACGCGCCCGGTCGCGCGCCTGACCGAGAACGTCCGCCCAGACGAGGACGAGGGGCTCCGTCGTTCCGGACGCGGGGGCGATCGTCTCGAGACGAACCAGTGCGATGTCGTCCGACGAGATACCAAGGCGATCGAGCGTCTCGAGTGCCTTGTCCGCCGCCTCCGCCCTGACGTCGGCGGTCACGAGGACGCCGCCGACCCGCCCCGTGTCGGTGACGCTCACGTGACGCGCTCCCGGAAGCGCGTCGAGGCGCTCCGCCACGGCGGCCATCGCCTCCGAGCTTCCGTAGACGCGCAGCTGCAGCATCCCGCGGATTCTGGCGTCTTCGTCGTGCTCGCGAGCGGCGACGGCGGTTGCGGGCGATCCGGCGGGCGTCGTAGGCTGCTGCCCGTGCCCTCGCTGCTCGCCCTTGTGGCCGCCCTCCTGTTCGCCCTCGCAGCGGCGCTGCAGCAGAAGGGAGCGCTGAACCTCCCGCAGATCTCGCTCCGAAGACCCGGCCTCGCTGGCGCGACTGGCCGGCCAGACGATGTGGCTCGTCGGCACGCTGGCGCTGTTCGCCGGCTACCTGTTCCAGGCCGCGGCGCTCGATCGTGGACGCCTCGCGATCATCCAGCCGCTGCTCGTCACGACCGTCGTCTTCGCGCTCCCGCTCGGATACTTCCTCACGAGCCAGCACGTGGGGCGCAGAGAGCTGATCGGGGCGGCCGTGATCGTGCTCGGCCTGGCGTTGTTCGCCGCGTTCGGCAACCCGGCAGGCGGTCGCGAGAACGCCCCGGGCACCGAATGGGCCGTCGCGATCGCGTGCATCACCGTGGTCTGCGTCGTGCTCCTGCTCTTCGCGGGGCGAGGAGGCCTGACCATGCGCGCCGCGGTCTACGGCACCGTGGCGGGGATCCTGTTCGGCCTGTCGGCGGCGCTGACCAAGCCGACGCTCGGGTACCTGCACGCCGGGATCGGCGAGCTGCTCTCGAACTGGGAGCCCTATGCGCTCGCGATCGCAGGCGTGCTCGGGTTCGTGCTGCAACAGGTCTCGCTCGGCACCGGGCGCCTCGCACCGTCGGTCGCCACCGTCTCGGTCGCGAACCCGATCGTCGGCATCCTGCTCGGCATCGTCCTGCTCGAGGAACGGCTGGACAGGCCCGTCTGGCACGTCGTCGTCGCGTGCATCGGCCTCGGGCTGGCGCTCGTCGGCGCGGTCGTGATCTCCCTGGCCCGGGAGAAGACACACGAGCCCGCCCTTCCCGCGGCACCCGCCGCCGACGCTGCTGCAGCTGTCTGAACAACCGCCGCCCGCCGCCCCGCCGAGCTCTACGTGAAGGCGTTGACCGCCCGGGCGACGATCAGGCCGAACAGCGCAAGCGCGACCGTCGACTGGACGAGCATCGTGTACTTGGCGCGAAGCGTGAGCGGCATCACGTCGGTCGGGCTGAACGCCGTCGCGTTCGTGAAGCCGAGATGCAGGTAGTCGAGGAAGACCGGCCTCCAGCCCGACGGGGCGATCTCGGGGCTCAGCTGCTGGGTGAAGGCGAGGTCGACTGGGATCGCGCGGCGCGAGCGGGCGACCGGGCCGCCGCCGTCCATGAGCCAGTAGAGAAGCGCGAACGAGAGGTTGTTGCCGAGCCAGACGACCGCGCCCGTAGCGAGAAGCTCACTCGGTGAGTCGGTCACGCCCAGACCCTGGATCAGGTCGTAGACGAGGAGGATGGTCGACCACAAGGCGGCGATGACCAGCAACACGACCAGGGCGACGCAGATGCGGCGCAGCCAGAGAGAGTGCCTTGCGAGGCTGCTCGGATCGGCGGCAAGGAGGACCACGAGCAGGGCGATCTCGATGGCCGGCAGGAGCCAGACGACCCGGATGGCCCCCTCGTTCGGAAGCCACACCCGCAGCCCGACGTTTAGCCCGATGAAGCACACGACCGCGGCCGCGGGAGGCAGACGCGACTCCCCGAGAACGGCGGCCGCCTGCTCCGCGGGAGGAGCGGGCACCGCGACGGCTTCGCCCGACGAGGTCACGAGGCCACGATGGTTGCACACCGTGCCGCCCGAAGCCGCCGGCCCCATCTCGCTCGAGCCGCCTCGGGGCCGAGTCACGGGTTACGAGCCGACGAACGCCTGCACGCGGTCGAACCTCCCCGCCCGGAGATCCGGCTCCCGGATCCAGACGAAGAGCCGCTCGAGCTCGCCGAACGAGATCCCGAGCTCGTTGTCGCTGCTGAGCTGGAGGAGCAGCCGCCACTCGCCCGCCGCGGCGAGCTCGGAGGGCGGCGGCTCGCCGTACGGGTCCGCGCTCTCGGGCTCGGCGTCGAGGGCCATGTCGCGGTCGACTGCGTCCGGGTGCCCGAGAGCCCGGTGGAGCGCGTGGTAGTCCTCGGCAAGCTCCTCCAGCTCGACGCCCTGGAACGCCGCGAGACGCCGCCGGAGCTCGGTCCAGCCCTCGACGTACTCGCCCTCCTGCGACGAGAGGGGTTCCGCAGGAAGCGTGAGCTCGGCGGAGGCCGACATCCGCAGCTCCGGGAGCGCGCCGGGGTGCTCTGCGGCTCGAGCGGCGCCGTCCGGGACGAGGACGACGCGGCATGCTTCGGCGGGCGGTGTCTCGACTCCCGTCGCGCCGAGCGCGAAGAAGACCACGAGCGTCCCGGACCGGGGCAACGGCGACGCGGGCAGCTCGTTCAGCCGCAGACGGGCGAGGCAGGTGAGCTCCTCTTCCTCGAAGCGCGGCCACTCGAAGCCAGGGGGAACGTGCGGCGCACCCCCAAGCCTCGATTCCCCCTCGCCAACCGTCAGGCGGCAGCTCGGCAGCGCCAGCGACACGGCCTCGTCGGCGAGCGACGGGAGACCGACCTCCGCGCACAGGGCGCGGAGGTCGTCGTCGGACGCCAGCCGGTCGGCGGGCACTGCACGCACGGGCTCGCTCCCCGTCGCGGCGGCGGCGAAGCGGAGAGGAGCATCGTCGGACTTCTCGAGGCTCCGTCGCAGCGACGAGTCGATCTCGTTGGCGGCCTGCACCGCGCTGCGGAGCAACTCACGAAAGAAGCTGCGCCTGTCCCACCCGTCGGTCACGAAGGGGCGACGAGGCCCCGCGCGAGGAGGTCCCGGAATCGTGCGATCGTCTCCCGCACTCCATCGGCGAGCGGCGTCCAGCCGAAGTCCGGGACGAGCGCGGCAAACGAGGCTCCGTCTAGCTCCTCCGGGAACGGAAGCGGGTCGCCCGAGCAGGTGATACGGGTCCCCGGGCACTCCGTCTCGATCGTTTCGGCGAGCTCCGCGATCGACACCGACGGCCCGGGGAGGTCGTGCACCGAGGCTCCGTCTGCGCCGGCGAGGCTCGCCGCGACGAACGCGCGCGCGACGTCCCGTGCGAGCTGGAGCTGCGCGGAGCCGCCGTAGGGGATCTCGTAGGGAGCGCCGGCCGCGGCGGACAGCATGGCGACGGTCGGGGCGGACGTGACCCCCTGGTCGCGCCCCACGCCGTACACCGTGTGGGGCCGCAAGCCCACGCTCGCGACCCCCGACTCGGCGTGGTAGACGGCGGCAGTCTGCTCGTTCGCGCGCTTGAAGACGCCGTACAGCGTGCTCGGAATGCCGTCCATCGTCCCGAGCGCGTCGTAGGCCGCGATCGAGGAGGCGTAGACGACCGGCGCCAGGCCGCGGCGCGCGGCCGCCTCGAGCACGTTGACGGTCCCGAGCACGTTCACGCGCGCGCCGAGAGGGGGATCGACGCGGACGAGCGGCACCTGCAGGGCCGCCAGGTGGATCACGTGCGTCACGCCATGGTCGTCGACGGCCTTCTCGAGCGCCCGGAGATCCGCGATGTCACCGGCCACGTGCTGCACCGCATCCGCCTCCTCGCCCAGCAGGAGCCGCAGACGCCCGGGATCTCGGGAGAGATCGAAGGTCGTCACGGGCCGACCCTCGGCATGCAGCTCGTGCACGACCCACGCGCCGACGCAGCCGTGGGCGCCGGTGACGAGGAACCGGACCTCGCTCACGGCCGCAGAAGCATCATCGAGTAGATCCACGGCCGGTCGGCGAACACGCCTGGAGTGTGCATCCCGACGAGACGCCAGGCGTCACACGGGTTGTCGTCGCCGGCCACGTGGCGCACAGGAACCCAACTATGCCGCTCGCGGAGATTCTCGACCGGGATCGCCGGCGCTGGGCCGACTGCTCACGAGCCGTAAGGTCGACTGAGCGGTTCCCATTTGCACCGACCTGCGATGTAAGGGTAGCCTTACACGTCGTGTCCGAGGGTCGAGCGTAGATGCTGCCGACGTTCGTGATCGGCCTGCGGGAAGGTGTCGAGGCATCGTTGATCGTCGGCATCGTCGCGGCATTCCTCCACCGGCAGGGACGTACGGACGCGTTGCGGTGGATGTGGGCCGGCGTGATTGCGGCCGTCGTCCTCTGCACCGGGGTAGCGGTCGGCCTGCAGATCCTCGATCGGGAGCTGCCGCAGCGCCAGCAGGAGGCGCTCGAGACCGTGGTCGCCGCGGTGGCGGTCGGGATGGTGACGTTCATGATCGTCTGGATGCGCCGGCACGCGCGCGGGCTCGCGCGCGACCTGCGCGAGAGTGCGGCGGATGCGCTCGCGCTCGGGTCTGCGTGGGCACTCGTGGGAATGGCGTTCTTCGCGGTCGTCCGCGAAGGGCTCGAGACCGCGGTGTTCCTGCTTGCTGCGTTCCAGGCCTCGGGGGATGCGGGCTCGGCCGGCGTCGGTGCGCTGCTCGGAATTCTCTGTGCAGCCGCGATCGGATGGGGTATCTACCGCGGCGGCGTACGGCTCGACCTCGGCCGCTTCTTCCGGTTCACCGCGGCGGCGCTCGTGCTCGTCGCGGCGGGTCTCGTGATGTCGGCGCTCCACACCGCCCATGAGGCGGGCTGGCTCAACGGACTGCAGGAGTCGACGGTCAGCCTCGCCTGGCTCGTGCAGCCCGGCACGCTCGTCAGCTCGCTCCTGACCGGTGTGCTGGGCCTGCAGCCGCAGCCCACGCTCGGCGAGGCCGCCGGTTGGCTCCTCTACGCGGTGCCGATGCTCCTCTACGTCCTCGTGCCGCCGGGCCTCCTGGTTCGGGCGCGCTCCCAGCCGTCGCCGACGTGAGGGCGGTCGGGTGTGGCGGGACGCGGTCCGCGGGCCGGCTTGGCTCGTTGTCGCCTCGCCGGCTGCGGCGGGAAGGATGCGGCCACGGGAGGCAAGGTGCTCTCGGACCGGGCTTTTCTCCGGGCAGGCGCTCGGCTTCGTCCTGCTCGGGGCGACGAGCGTGTACCGACCGGGGGCGCCACGAGGGCGCCCCCGGCAGGATCGGCCGACCGACTACGGCAGGAAGTAGTTCGGGTTCGGCATCTTGAACGTCTTGTCGGCGTGCCCGCCCTCGAGGTCGCTGAACTGGTCGCCGAAGTTCCCGACGATGTCGTAGCCCTGCGACTCGATGTACGCGCGGACGCCCGACTTGTACTGAACCGTCGGGCACGACGAGCTCGCGGCGATCGCGGCGGCGCAGTACTCCGGCTTGTTCAGGTAGTCGGGGTACGAGCCGACCGCGGGCTTCGTGAACAGCCCGTCGTCGCCGTTCGGCAGCGTCGTCGGCTCCGGATAGCCGGCGTCGACGCCGACGTTGTCGCTCGTCAGGTTGCCGAGCGTCGCGGCCTCCTGTGCCTGCGGCCTGCCCGTCAGGTAGAAGACCGCGTAGCCCCTCTTGGCCGCCCCGTTGACCATGTCGACCATGCCGGGCACCGGCGGGAACAGCTGGCCTGTCACGTACGTGGCGTTCGTGGTCGGGTTGTAGGCCCAGTTGGAGAAGATCTCGTAGTTCCACGTTGCGAGCGTGGTGTCGTCCACGTCGAGGACGATCGCAGGTTGATCCCTGTCTCCCCGGCCCTTGCCCTTGTCGTCCTTGCCCTTGTGGTCGTCGCCCTTGCCCTTGTGATCGTCGCCCTTGCCCTTGTGATCGTCGCCCTTGCCCGAATGGGCGTGATCCGCGAGGTAGTGCGCTCCGCTTTCGGCGACGCCGCCGGCCTCGCGGGCATAGTTGCTGTCGGCGCCGAACTCGCCGGTTCCGAGGGGATCGCCGTAGTAGTTGCGGATCTGCTGACGTAGGACGTCGATGTTGGTGATCTGATTCTCGGACCGTGGCGTGAACGTCTTGATCGCAGGCTCGGCCGCCAGGGCGACCGCCACGATCACGCCGGCCACCGCAACCACCGTGGTCGCGATCGCGAAGCGCGGCCAACGTCGCATGGATGCGAATCTTCGCACGATAAATCCTCCTTACTGTCGCTGGGGACGTGCGCCCGCGGAAACGCCCGGGCGCAGTGACAACATGGGACCTTAGGTCCGTTCCCGCAGCCGACGCAACGGAAACGTCTGCGTCGATAGCGTGGGGAGCGATGGACTACGTGAACCTCGGCGGCACCGGGCTCCGGGTTTCTCGGCTGTGCCTCGGGATGATGACGTTCGGGGTTCACGAAAGCCGCGAGTGGGCCGTGGACGAGGCCGCCGCGGAGCCGATCGTCAGACGCGCTGTGGAGGGCGGGATCACGTTCTTCGACACGGCCGACGTCTACAACGGTGGCCAGAGCGAGGTGATCACCGGTCGCCTGCTGCCGAAGCTCTTCGCGATGCGGGAGGAGTACGTCGTCGCGACGAAGGTGCACGGCAGGACGATGCCCGGGGAGAACGGCCGCGGGCTATCCCGCAAGCACGTGCTCGCCTCGATCGACGCCTCGCTCGGCAGGCTCGGCCTCGACTACGTCGACCTCTACCAGATCCACCGCTGGGATCCGACGACGCCGATCGAGGAGACGATGGACGCGCTCGGCAGCGTCGTGCAAGCGGGGAAGGCGCGGTACATCGGGGCGAGCAGCATGTACGCGTGGCAGTTCGCCAAGGCGCAGCGGGTCGCGACGACTCCGTTCGTGTCGATGCAGAACCACTACAACCTCGTGTACCGCGAGGAGGAACGCGAGATGATCCCTCAGTGCATCGACCAGGGCGTCGCCGTCTTGCCGTGGAGCCCACTTGCCCGAGGCCTCCTGGCAGGAAACCGGACACGCGAGGGAGGGAAGCTCACGGTGCGCGCGCGAACCGATTCGTTCGGTGAGGATCTCTACACCCCGGATGTCGATTTCGAGGTTGTCGATCGCGCCGCGGAGGTCGCATCCGCGCGCGGCGTGCCAAGCGCCCAGATCGCTCTGGCGTGGCTTCTCCAGCGCCCCGGCGTGACCGCTCCGATCGTCGGTGCGTCCAGGGTCGAGCACCTGGACGACGCGTTCGCCGCCGAGCGTTTGTCGCTCGACGAAGGAGAGCTCGCGCGGCTCGAGGAGCCGTACCGCCCGCACGCCGTATCCGGTCACTGACAGTCCGACGGCGCGGTCTCGCCGGCGAAGCGAGCAGCAATCCACCGGACGACGCGGTGTGCCGCGCCGATGAGTTCGGCGGCGTCATGTCGTCTACATGACCACGCGACCAGGAGGAACGACATGGGCAGGATCGTGGTCACCGAGTTCGTCTCGCTCGACGGCGTCATGGAGGCGCCGGGAGGAGGCGAGGGCTTCAAGCACGACGGCTGGACGTTCGAGATCGAGCGCGGCGACGAGGGCAACGCGTTCAAGCTCGAGGAGACGCTCGACACCGAGGCGCTGCTTCTCGGTCGGCGGACCTACGAGGGGTTCGCCGCGGCCTGGCCCAGCCAGGAGGGCGCGTTCGCCGACAAGTTCAACGGCATGCCGAAATACGTGGTCTCGTCGACCCTGAAGGACCCGGACTGGAACAACACCACCGTGCTCGGCGGCGACCTCACAGACGCGGTTTCCGAGGTGCGGCGGCGGCACGAGGGGACCGTCGCGGTTCACGGCAGCGCCATGCTCGTGCAGGCGCTCCTCGAGCACGACCTGATCGACGAGCTGCATCTCATGGTCTTCCCCGTCGTGCTCGGAGAGGGGAAGCGCCTCTTCGGCGAGACGAGCGACAAGAAGCGCCTCCGGTTGGCGGACACGAAGACGGTCGGCGACGGCGTGCTGATCCTCACCTACACGCGTTGAGGGCCGGCGGCCCCGACGCGGCTCAGACGTCTCGCACCGGATCGCCCGCAGGAGCACGCTCCCCACCCGTCAATACGACGAACTGGGCGATCGCCGCGGTCGTGAGAAGCCCTATCGCGACGGCCATCGGCCACGCGTTCTCCGCGCCGGCGATGCCGACGAGAGGTGCCACGATCGCCCCGACGAGGAACTGCATCAGGCCGAGCAGGGCGGAGGCGCTGCCCGCGATGTCACGGTGATCGGCAAGTGCGAGCGCGGTCGCGTTGGGCATCACGAGCCCAACCGCCGAGACGACGGCGAAGAGCGCGACCGCGACGAGAACGACGCCGAGGTCGAGTGCGACGGCCAGCAGGAGCAGTCCGGCCCCGAGACACGCCTCGAGGAGGCCCGTGACGATGATCGCACGCGGCCGGATGCCGCCTACGATGCGGCTGCTCGCGAGACCCGCAGCCGTGATCCCGAGCGCATTCAGGCCGAACAGGAGGCCGAACGACGTCGGCGACAGGCCGTAGATCTCCTGGAGGACGAAGGGTGACCCGGCGATGTACGCGAACATCGCTCCGAACACGAGCCCCGTCGCGAGCCCGTATCCGACAAAGCTCCGGTCATGCAGAAGCGCCCCGAAGACGAGAAGCGTCCTCCTCAGGCCGTCGCTGCGCCGTCGCGCGCGCGGAAGCGACTCGGGTAGACCCACGAGGACCGCCGCGGAGATCAAGATGCCGACGCAGCCGAGCAGGACGAAGATCCCGCGCCACGAGGTCAGATTGAGCACGAGGGCGCCGACGAGCGGTGCGAGAACCGGCGCCACGCCTGTCACCACCATCATGAGCGCGAAGAAGCGGGCGACAGCCACACCCTCGTGACGGTCGCGGACGACCGCACGTGCGATCACGATGCCCGTCCCGCCTCCGACTCCCTGGAGGAAGCGCAGCGCGACGAGCGCCCACACCGACGGGGCGACGGCGCACAGCAGGCTCACGAGCGCGTAGCCCGTAACCCCGACGAGGAGCGGTCGCCTACGGCCGAAGCGGTCGCTCAGCGGGCCCGCGACCAGCTGCCCGACGACGATCCCGAGCAGGCAGGCAGTCAGGGTGAGCTGCGTCGCGGACGCCGACGCGTGGAGATCGCGGCTCAACGACGGCAGCGCCGGCAGGTACGCGTCCATCGAGAGAGGCCCGAACGCAGCGAGTGCGCCGAGGATCACGAGCATCTGACCCCGACGGGCTCCTTCCCAGCCCGCCGCGGGATCCATCATGCGCGGAGCTTGCCAGCGACCCCGTGTCCGTGCGCCGCAGCCCGGGGCTCAGCCGACGCCAGAGCTGCGCAAGGCCGAGACGTAACGCTCCGCCGAGCGCCGCACGGCGCTCTTCGCGTCGTCGACGACGCGGTCGAACCACGCGCCGTAGATCCGCTCGAACGCGTAGAGCTCCAGCGTCTCGGCGATCCGCTCGACGATGGCTCCCGGAAGCGGGATGAGATTCGGGTAGCTGTACATGAAGCTGACCCAGCGCCTGTCCGCGACGACCTGGACGATGTCGCCCGAGAGGAGCGCGCCCCGCCCCTCGCTACCGGCGGCCCAGTGCAGGACGGCGCCGCCGGCGAAGTGCCCCCCGAGCCGGAGCAGCGTCAGGCCCGGCTCGAGCTCGAGCTCGTCACCGTCCCAGAAGACGATCGACGGATCGGGGCGCATCACCCATTTTCGGTCGGCGGCATGCAGGTAGACGGGAGCGTCGAAGGCACGACTCCACTCGACGAGCGACGAGTAGTAGTGCGGGTGCGAGATCGCGATCGCCGCGAGCCCGCCCCGCTCGTTGACGCAGCTGACGATCTCGTCGTCGAGCAGCGAGATGCAGTCCCAGAGGACGTTCCCTCCGGGCGTCTCGACGAGGAGCGCGCGCTGGCCGATCGCGAATGAGGGCGCTGTCCCTATCCCGGTGAGGCCCGGCTCCTCCTCCCGGATGTCGGGCCCGTGACTCTCCCGAAGCTCGTCGAGCGTCGTCCAGCGCTGCCCGCCCGCGCCGACGTACTGGCGCTCGTCCTCGCAGATCGCGCAGCGGGCAGGCACCCCGGCCGACGGCGCGTGCTCCACCCCGCACGTCGCGCAGAGGTACGCGGCGAGCTCCGTGCCGGGGCGGCCGTCGGCCGCCCCGGCGGGATCGTCGCCGGCCTCGCTCAGTGCTCCCCTACCGGCTCCGTGGACGGCTCGGGTGCGGCGGAGCGCGGTGCCTCACCAGCCTGTGGCGGCTCGATCGTCACGTTCGGGAGCAGACGGTCCAGCCAGCCCGGGATGTACCAGGACTTCTCGCCCAGGAGCGTCAAGAGCGCCGGAAGGAGCGTCATCCGCACGACGAGCGCGTCCGTGAGGATCGCGACCGCGAGCAGGATGCCGAACTCCTTCGGGATACGGTCGGTGCTGAGGATGAACGCGGCGAAGACCGTGCCCATGATCAGCGCCGCGGCGACCACCACCCGGCCGATCGCCGCGATGCCGTGTTCCACGGCCTCGCGCGTGCGCAGGCCGTGGACGTGCTCCTCGCGGATGCGGCTCATGATGAACACCATGTAGTCCATCGAGAGGCCGAACAGGATCGCGAACGCGATCGGCGGGACGAACGTCTCGATCGGCCCTGTCCTGTCGAGACCGGTCAGACCGAGTAGGTGGCCCTCCTGCACCACGAGCGTGAGCACGCCGAAGCCGACGAACGCGGAGAGGATCGTCGTGATCGCTGCCGTGCCGGAGATCACGATCGACCGGAACGCCATCGCGAGCACGATGAAGGTGACGCCGATGATGTAGAGCAGGAACAGCGGCAGCCGGCTCATGATCCGGTCGCCGATGTCCTTGAACGCCGCGGTCTGACCCGAGACGTACGCGACGGCTTCGCTGCCCTCGGTCGCCCGCGGGACGACATTGTCTCGGAGACGACCGACGAGCTTGTCGGTCGCCTCGGCCTGTGGCGCGGAGGTCGGGGTCACGAACACGATGCCGACGGACTTGTCGTCGTTGAGCAAAGGCTTCCTCACGGACGCCACGCCCTGGAGCCCCTGCACGTCGTCGTAGATCCGCTGCGGCGCCTGCTGGTCGCCGTGCATGTCGACGACGATCGGGATGGGGCCGTTGAAGCCCGGCCCGAAGCCCTCGGCGAGCAGGTCGTACGCCCTGCGACTCGTCTGCTCCTTCGGCTGGGTGCCCTGGTCGGCGGCGCCGAGGCGCACCTTGAGCGACGTTGCCGCGGCCGCCAGGACGACGATCAGGACGACCGGGAACACGACCTTCGCGTTCCTGGTCACGAACCTTCCCCAGCGAGCGACGAGGGTCTTCTCGCGCGCCTCCTCCGAGTCGTCCACCTGGCGCAGGAACGGCACCTTCAACCGGTCGATCTTGTGCCCGAGCAGCCCGAGCACCGAGAGGAGGAGGGAGTTCGCGATCAACACGGTGGTCAGCACGCCGAGCGCGCTGCCGATTCCGAGCTTCGTCACGAAGTCGAGCCCGAAGAAGGCGAGACCCGTCACCGAGATCGCGACCGTCAGCCCGGCAAACAGGACCGCGCGACCGGCGGACGAGCCTGCCTCGGCCGCGGCGTCACGCGGCGAAAGCCCTTCGTGCAGGAGCTGTCTGAAGCGCGTGACGATGAACAGCGAGTAATCGATCCCGACGCCCAGCCCGATCATCGAGACGAGGATCGGCGTGACCGTGTTGATGTCGGTCAGGCCGGCGAGGATGAACAGGAGCAGGAACGCCGTCGCGAGCGCGACGATCGCGAGCGCGATCGGGATCAGCATCGCGACGAACGTGCGGAACACGATCAGCAGCACGATGATCGCTGCGAGCAGGCCCAGCAGCTCCGAGACGCCCTGCTCGAGCGGTGGGAACTCCGCCTCTCCGTTGAACTCGACGGTGACGCCCGCCGGTGCGACGGACTGGCGCACGGAGTCCTCGACGGCGACCACCGAGTCGCGGTCCTTGTCCTCGATCGTCTGGTCGAACTGTGCCTCGGCGTACGCGATGCGACCGTTCTTCGAGAACGTGCGCGGCGCGAACGGATTGTCGACGCTGACGAGGCCGGCCCTTCCGTCGGCCGCCACGGGCTTGAACTCGTCGGTGCGGAGCTTCGCGACGGCAGCCTCGATCGCGGCCTTCCGCTCCGGCGTGTCGAGCCGTTCGCCTTCGGGCGCAGCGAACACGATGTTCAGGACGGCGCCCTGCTCGGACGCGAACTCGGACTCGATCAGGTCGGTCGCCCGCTGGGTGTCCGACCCGGGGATCTCGAACTCGTCGCGCAGGCTCCCTCCGACCGTCGCGACGAGCGCGATCAGCACCACGATGATGCCCACCCAGCTCGCCACCACGCGCCACGGATGCGTGGCGCACGCGCGCGCCCAGCGCGCCAGCGCTCCGGTCGAGAGGCGCTCGTGCGCGAGGCGCCGGCCGTTCGTCGGCGGGCCCGCGACGCCGGCCGCGCCGTTTCCCTGTGGTTCCACGTGCTCGCTCATCGTCAGACCTCGTTTTGCGTAGGGCGTTTCCTGTCGAGACCGGGTGGGAGCGCGGAACTCATCGCAGCCACCGGATCGGGCAAAGACTCGCGCTTTCTCCCCTCCAGCTTGACGGCGATCGCAAGCGCCCCGGGTACGGCTACCCGCACGTCTGGGAGTCGGATCGCCTCACGATTCGACAGGCCCCGACGGGGCACGTCAACCGACACGAGTGAGGCGAACCTCGTGCGCAGCCGACTCCGGTGCGAGGAACCGCGCCAGCCTCCGCCCCTCTGCCGCTACCGACCCTGCCGCCCGCTTCGAGAGCGGAACGCCGTGCGCCACGACGATCACGGAGCGGTCGTCCCGCGCACCCTCGAGTCGCCAGGTCGCCACGACCACGCCGTCGTCGAGCACGGTGCCGCGGTCACTCCGGTCGGTGCTCCACGGAAGCCGCACGCCGTCGAGACCGAACCGGCCCCGGTCGCCATGTGAGAGGAGCACGTTGTCGTAGCGGGGCAGAAAGCGCGGCGCGGCGGGCGTCGACGGCTCGGGTCGCGGAGCGTCCGGGAGGTCGAAGAGCTCGCGCCCTGCCTCGTCGCGGAAAGTCGCCAAGCGCGTCCGGAGCCTCTCGATCACGTCGCGCATCCCGGCCAACCTGCACCATGCTGTGACGTCCGCAACGGTCGCGGGACCGAACGCAGCGAGGTAGCGGAGCACGACCGCGTCGAGCGACGGCTTCGTTGCGAGGGGCCGGCCGAGCCAGGCCTCGGCGGTCGAGACGGTAACCTGCGACGACCGACCCCAGACTCCGCGTGGGGGGACCTGCACGAGCGCGAGCCTGCAGCGACAGGCATACGCCAGCGCCGCGGAGTCGTCGGTGGGGAAGCGCGCCGCGAGCGCGGCGCGAAACTCCGGGAGTGGGTGGGGCCGCTCGGCGAGGATCGACCGGGCGAACGCGAGCACGGCCTCGAGGTCGACGCCCTCGAGCGCCGGGGCGAAGTCGCGGTGCCGCGCGATCTCGGCGTCGAGCACGGGCTGCATCAACGGCCGCAGCCGCAACGCGTCTGGCGCGGTCAGAAGGTGGATCGTTCCGCGCATCGCGACGATCCGGACGACCCGGCGTCCGATGAGGCGGTCTGACAGCGCCCCGGGGCGAAAACCCGCGAGTCGAGACCAGAGCCCCGTGTACGGATCGAGCGGCTCCTGCGCCTGCAGGCCGACGAGATGCTCGACGGCGGCGCTCACGTCGAGCTCGGCGCGTCGGAGCAGGAGCTGACGCGCGAGCGTCGCCCGGTTGAGCGCACGCCGGGTCAGGACGTCACGGCCCACGTGACCGATTCTCGCTCGGACGCCGCCGGGCGCGCATTCGCCCGAGCCACCGGCCGCTAGGAGATACGGACCGAGATCCGACGGCCCGGCGCGTGAGGCGCTTCAGCGGATCAGCGCGACGACGAGGATCGCAACCGCGACGAGCCCGGCGAGGGCGACTGCCGCGACATTCGCGACGAGCAGCCGGGTCACCGTTCGGGACGAGGCGTCGCGAGGAGACGGTCGCCCCTCGTTCGAGCCCTCATCCACGGACTCGCCGAGCCGCGCGATGATGTAGCCGTTCAGGCTCATTGCCTCGCGCTCGGCTGCGCGCGCGAGCTCGGCGTGGAGGCCCGGCGGCATGCGCAGAAGGAGCCGTCCGCTCGGAGTCGCGGATTTTGGACGCACCGACTCGGCGACGGCCGACGGAGACGGCTGTGCACTCACCCTCCGCTCATCGTACTCTCGTGTGACGAAGCGCACAATGGGCCCGTTCAGGGCTCGGAAAGCGCATGACGCAGCTTCGTGAGGGCCGCCGTGAGGATGCGGGAGACCTGCGCCTGCGACAGTCCCAGCTCTTCGGCGATGCCCTGCTGGGTGAGGTCTCGGTAGAAGCGGAGCACGACGACGTGGCGCTCGCGGCGGCTCAAGGCACGGAAGGCCCCTCGAAGCAGGACGCGCGCTTCGCTGCGACGAAGATCGGATTCCGCGCTCGGTGCCTCGACGACGTCCTCGTCGAGGCTGCTCACGACCACTCCGCTGCCGGAATGACGCTGCGGCGCCGGCCGGTGGGAAAGGTGGCGGCGGAGCTCGCCGACGATCGTCGGCACCGCGTAGGCACCGAGATCGCGGCCACGATCGAGCCTGAACCCGTCGACCGCCTTGATCAGCCCGATCGAGCCTGCCTGGACGAGGTCGTCCACGTGCTCGCCCGATCTCGAGAACCGCCAGGCGAGCGCGTGGACCAGCGGCAGGTTCTGCTCGATCGCCCTCGCCCGCGCTGACCGATCTCCAGAGCCGTGGTACTCCAACAGCAGCTCGTGCGTGCTCCAGGTCGACTCCACCGCAGATCCCCTCTTCCCCGTTCACCACATCGTATACGGGAATCATTCAGGAGAAAAGAGCGTCGGATAGAAAATTCATGAATGAAATATCGATACACCGCGCATAGATGTTTACGACATGTGTCGGGATATCGAACGTCGCGTCGCAGGGCTCGCTTTCGTCGCGGCGGCTGCAGCCGTTTGGGTGGGAGGGTCGCCGGCCCCTGCGCACGCCGGAGACGATCTTGCAGAACAGGTCTCCAGCCTCCCGACGGCGACGGAGGTCGTCACCGAGGTCGCGAGCGGGGTCACCGGGGACGACGCTCCCACCGACGTGGCGTCGCAGCTCGCCGGCCCGCTCACATCGGTAGGCGAGCCGGACATGGCCGCCGTCTCGGGGGCCCCCACGGGAGCAGAAGCCCCGGAGACCGCCTCGGCGGCTCCCGGCGACTCCACGGCTCCTGACACGACGGCTGCCGCAGACACCGCACCTGAGCAGGCGGTTCCGCCCGATACCACGGTTGGCGAGGACGATATCGCCCCCGATACTCCCGTAGCGGGCACGGTTCCGGCCCCGAGCGTGCCGACGACACCCACGACGCAAGCCCAGGCTCCCGCGCCGTCTGCGGCAAACGTCAACGTCAGCATCCGGATCGACAGCCCGGGCGACAACGGAGCCGTCTCACAACTCAACGTCACCAGTTCCGCAACCGAGCATCCAGCCGTCCCGCAGCCTGCCTCGAAGCCGACGACGGAGCCGCCTCCACCCTCGACCCCGACGTCACCGGACGTCACGACTACACGGGAGACCGACGAGCCTGCGCCCGATCCGGCGGGAACGTGGTACTGGGACTGGGACTGTCTCTCGACTCCGTCGTTCTCCGCGATATCACCGAGCCCCTCTGCACCCGGATCGATGCCTCTCACATGGACGTGGATCTGGAACTGCGACGGGAATCCCTCGCAGTATCAAACGGGAACTCCAGATCGATATCAACAGGTCAATGCGAATGTCTCAATTCGGGTATCGAGCTCCGGGGACGACGGGCCCGTGACGCAGGTCAACGTCGGTGTCGCGGCTTCGGCAGGGCGAACGGCTTCTGCCCCGCCCGGCATCTCGCCGCCGATCGGCATCGCGGCGCGGCCCGCTCGGCTTCAGCTCCCCGCGATCCCGCTTCCGGCGCTCACTCCCTCGACGATGCTGCCCGCAACGCCCATCGTCGTCGAGACCAGTCCGCTCGAGCCTGCCCAGGCGCCCGTTCTCGTCGAGAGTCCCCGCCCCGTGGTTCGTGCCCCGGCGGCAGGCTTCCTCGAGAAGTCGCGTGATATCGCCGAGATGCCGCTGGGTGCGAGCATCCGAGCCCGATTCGCGGATGCCCGGTGGGCTCCGGTCGCCGTCGAAGCCCTCACCCATCTGTCGCCGACAGGAGTTGACTGGGCCGTGGACGCCGCTGTGCAGTCCTCCGCGTCGCCGGCCCCGCGCCCCGCCGCCCGTGAGGCGTCCGCGGAGGCACGAAAGGCGCCGGCCCCGCAGTGGCGCGCGGCCCGCCCCACGTCGCTCCAACCTGAGCGAACCTCGGGAGCGAGCGTCTCCGCCGCAGGAGGCGCTGGCGCATCCTCGGGTGGCGGTCTGCCGTTGATCCTTGCTCTCCCGTTCGTCGCCGCGGTGCTCGATCTGGCCCGGCGCGTCGCACTCGAGCGTGCGGCGTGGCCGCCCGGGCACCGCCGGCGCGTACCCGAGAGACCCGGGTAGGCGTTCCTTCCTCCGTCATAGGTCGCGGGGCGCCGGCCCCGCGCGATGCAAGTGCAAACGGAAGGAGCAGTTCTCCATGAAACGCCTTTCATCCCTCCTCGCGACGGCGATGCTCGCGCTGTGCTTCGGCGCAGGCCAGGCCGTTGCGGCGGGGGAAGATCCAGGCGCTGCCCAGGCCGCCGGCCAGTCCGCAGAGAGCGGACAGACCGCCGGCGGTGACAGCGGCGCCTATCAGGCAGGGCCCACGAACAGCGCAGGCTCGATTCGTGTGCTCAGCCCCGGAACGAACGGTGCGGTGTCCCAGTCGAACAGCTCGACTGCAGGCTCCGTCGCCGCGAACGGCAACAGCACGGCCCAGACAACGAACCAATCCCAGACCGGCGGGTACGGCTCCGACTACACCCAGATCGCGGGCCAGGAGGCGGTCAACGATCAGTCGGCCAACGCAGGCGCGTTGGCCGTGCAGATCGCGCCGAAGAACACGGCGAGCTCGATCCGTGTTCTCAGCCCCGGCGACGACGGGGACGTGACCCAGTCGAACTCGGCGAGCGCCGGCGCGCTCGCTGCGAACGGCAACGAGACGAACCAGGCGGTCGACCAGTCGCAACCAGGCGGCGGGTACGGCTCCGACTCGACGCAGATCGCGGGCCAGGATGCTGCGAACACCCAGGACGCCAACGCAGCTGCGGCGGCCGTTCAGGTGAAGCCCGAGAACACGGCAAGCTCGATCCGTGTTCTCAGCCCCGGCGACGACGGCGGCGTAACGCAGTCGAACAGCACGACCGCAGTCGCGGCCGCGCTGAACGGCAACGCGACCGACCAGTCGGTCGACCAGTCGCAGGGAAGCGCGGCTCCCACGTCGTCCAAGGCAACGGGTCAGGCGGAACGGGGGACCGCCGATCCGTACGGCTCGTCCTACACGCAGATCGCCGGTCAGTCGGCTGAGAACCATCAGTCGGCCGACGCGGGCGCACTGGCGGTGCAGGTCGCTCCGAAGAACACGGCTAGCTCGATCCGTGTTCTCAGCCCCGGCGACGACGGCGACGTCACGCAGTCGAACAGCACGACCGCAGTCGCGGCCGCGCTGAACGGCAACACGACGAACCAGTCGATCGGGCAGTCGCAATCGGGTGGCGGCCTCGGCTCCGGCTACACGCAGGTTGCCGGCCAGGAGGCAGTCAACGACCAGTCGGCCAACGCAGGCGCATTGGCCGTGCAGATCGCGCCGAAGAACACGGCGAGCTCGATCCGTGTTCTCAGCCCCGGCGACGACGGCGACGTCACGCAGTCGAACGACGCGACCGCAGTGGGGATCGCGGCGAACGGCAACGCGACGAACCAGGCGCTCGGCCAGAGCCAGACCGGCTCCGGCTACGGCTCCGGCTACCTCCAGGTGGCAGGGCAGGGCGCGTGGAACGGGCAGGACGCCGCTGCAGGTGCGGCGGCGTTCCAGCTCGGCGCCAAGAACGACAACGCGCCCATCCGGGTCGGAAGCCCCGGGAGTGGCGGTTCGGTCGAGCAGTCGAACGAGGTCGGCGCGCTCGCGCTCGCCCTCAACCTGAACGCGACCTGCCAGTCACTCTGGCAGTCGCAGACGGGCTACGGCTCCTCGTACCTGCAGGTCGCAGGCCAGGGCGCATGGTCGGGCCAGCGCGGCGGTGCTGAGGCCATCGCACTGCAGGGGGTGATGCCGAGCCAGAAGAAGTAGGCCCGTGACGTGGATGGGCCGCCGGACGCGGCGGCCCATCCACCGGGTTGACCGAATCTCGACGTCGGCGTACCTTGATCTGAGCGAAGGGAGGAACTGGTGTCCGGGTGGACGGCTCCTCTGCGGCCGAGCCGGCCCCGACGAGGGCCGTTCGTCTGCGTGTGCGTGGCGGCGCTTTCGATCGCCTCCCCCGCGCTCTCGGCGTCGCTCCCGGCGCCCGACGACCCGCCGAGCAGCGCGCGGACGGAGACGTCGCCGGCCTCGCGGTCAGAGCGTGCTGCGACGTCCGAGACGAAGGCGTCGACGGGACCGAAGGCCGCGACGACGCGACAGGCGGGAGGCCCGTCGCCCGATCCGCCGCCGACCGGGCAGCCGGCCGCGAGCCGCCCGGCGAGCATTCCGACTGTCACGACCCCGGCGACGTCCGAGTCCACCCCTTCCACGACCGCAGCGCCGTCCGCGGCCGCTCCACCGCGGCGGCCCGCTGTGAGCCCGCCCGCCGCTCCGTCTGCGCGCCCGACGCCGAAGCTCCGTGCGAAAGCACCCGAACGGGCAAAGCAGAAGCCGAAGGCGCACGCGAAGCGGACGCACTCGCCCGCCTGGCGACCCGTGATCGTCCCGGCGCGTGGCGCTCTCGGTGCCGGCCTTCCCCGTCCGACGCTCGACGGCGGGCGGCGCGACGGCTCGACGGAGGGGGCGCTCCTCGTCGCTGCGGCGCTGCTGCTTGCCGCGGCAGGCGGCGGCGGCCTCGTCGTCGGAGTCTCCGCCCAGCGCCTCTCGAGGATCGCATGAGACTCCTGCGACTGGGCTTCCCTGCAGTCCTCGTCGCAACGGTCTGCATCGCGTTGCCCGGCGGGGCCCAGGCTGCCTCGACGCCCTCACCGTCGTGCAACGGTGGAGGGTGCGGCGGCTGGTTCAGGTCGAACGTGACGGTCTCGTGGTCGTACGACAAGAACGGCGTCACGGGAACGAGCGGCTGCGGCGCCTCCAGTGTCACGAACGACACGAGCGGCGCGACGTTCAAGTGTGAGGTCTCCTACGGCGCGGAAGGAAGGTCGTACAGCGTTACCGTGCGCAAGGACTCGACTCCGCCGTCCGTCACAGGGTCGCTCGCCCGTGGCCCGGACGCCAACGGGTGGTACACCAGCCCCGTCGCGGCCGCGTTCAAGGGCGACGACGGAGCATCGGGCGTCAGCTCCTGTACGTCGGGAACCTACGGCGGCCCGGACGGCGCCGCCGTAGCCGTGACGGGCTCGTGCACGGACGGAGCGGGCAACGTCGGGTCGACCACGCTCACGATCAAGTACGACTCGACACCTCCGACCGTGACGCCGGCCGCCGACCGGCCCCCAGACTCCGAGGGCTGGTACAACCATCCGGTCACGGTCGCGTTCACCGGACAGGACACCGGGTCCGGCGTCGCAGAGTGCACCCCCCCAGTGACATACAAGGGGCCCGATGCGAACCCTGCGAAGTTTGTGGGGCAGTGCCGCGATGCGGCAGGCCACCTGAGTTCGCCGGTGACGGGCGAAGTGCGTTACGACGGAACCAAGCCGGCGCGACCGACCGTCCGGGCAACGCGCGCGTCGACCTTCGTGTCGCTGTCCTGGAAGGCGCCTGCGGATGCAGTCCGCTCGGAGATCGTGCGCTCACCGGGTAGGACGGGGAAGAAGCCGGCGATTGTCTTCGCCGGCAAGAAGCGCCAGCTCGTCGACCGGAAGACTCGGCCGGACGTGCGGTACTGGTACCAGGTGCGGTTGTACGACGAGGCCGGCAACGTCTCGTCGACAACGGTCTCCGTTCGCCCCGGCCGCGGGGATCCTCTCGCCCGCCCCGCGTGCCGTGGTGCGGCAACCGCCGCTCGTGACGTGGTCGGCCGTGAAGAAGGCGCGCTTCTACAACGTCCAGCTCTGGCGCAAGGGAGCGAAGCTCCTGACGATCTGGCCCCGCTCGACGCGGCTCCGGCTCGCGTCCAGCTGGACGTTCGAGGGGAAGACCATCACCCTCGCCGACGGCGCGTACCGACTGCTCGTCTGGCCGGCGCTCGGGACGACCGCCGACCCCCGCTACGGCAAGCTCGTGGGGCGCGTCGACTTCGTCGTCAAGCGGCGGTGAGAGGGGGTGCCTGCAGCTTCGCGAGGAGCTGCTTGACGCGGCGCAGGACGTCGGCCTCCTCGTGACCGAAATCGTCCAGGTATGTCCGCACCGCAGCCTGCAGGAGCTTCAACTCGTCATCCGTGAACTCGACAGTCCTCATGACTCCAGGGTACTCCTAACCCTTCCCGACGAGGCCCTGCTCCTTTTCGCCGTACTTCGCGAGCTCGTCCCGCAGCCGTGCGGGTGAGAGCTGCAACATCCCATCCGCTGCGATCTCGAGGCGCCAAACGATCCTGTTTCGGCGCACGAGCAGCCGTCCCGCGTCCGTCCTACCTTCGGTGAACGCGGCCTGCTGGTCGCCGAGGCGTGCGAGGCGGAGCTTCGCGGCGCCCCTCGGGAGCCGCATCGCGGTCCGCTTCTGCCAGGCGTAGACCTTCCGCGCCTCGGCGGCGCTCGGGGTCGTGACGACGAGGCCGGACACCGTCTGGAAGCGCTCGGGACCGAACGGGATGCTCGCGAAGTAGCGGGCTCCCTTGCCGACCGCCCGAATCCCCTCGAGCTTCGCCGCGAACGAGGCGGGCATCGGCCCCGCGTCGACGGGGTCGGCGTTCGCCGGGAAGTCCGGCGGCCGCAACACGTAGTCGAGTGGGCGCGGGACCACTGCGGCGAACGCGCTGCCGCCGGCGACCACGGCGGCGGCGAGCACCGCGACGAGCCACCGTCCCATCCGCACCGAACGAAAGACGCTCCTCATCCCGGCCGCCGTGCCCTGACGAACGCGTCGATCGCGACCGCCTCGCCGACGTCGACCGGCACGGTGCGATGCACCTTCTCGGCTCGCTCGACGACGAGGTCACCGAGGTGCGACACGATGTCCTCAGGTGTGAAAAGGACGGATACGTCACTGGGGCCGCCGTACCCCTCGGTGAGGTTCGACGTGTCGTGGCCGACCACCACGAGCGTCCCGTCGCCGGCGACCGCGTCCGCGGCCGACCGGATCGCCCGGCCGAGCTCGGGGCGTGCGAGCTGGAGGTAGAGCACGGCGACGAGATCGAACGCGCGACGCTCGGGCTGGTGCTCGACGACGTCGTCGAGCACCCACTCGACCTCGACGCCGCGGCTCGCCGCGAGCTCCGCCGCCTTCGCGAGCGCGACGTCGGAGAAGTCGATCGCGGTCACCTTCCAACCACGTTCGGCGAGCCAGACCGCGTTCCGTCCCTCGCCGCAGGCGACGTCGAGCGCCCGTCCGGGCTCGAGGCCGTCGACCTCGGACGCGAAGAGCCGGTTCGGCTCGGACGTCCACACAAGCCCTTTCGCCGCGTAACGGGCGTTCCAGTCATCGCGAGCGAAGCCCGGACGGATCGACGACACGGGACGCGGCTGCTCCGTCAACGTCCGGCTCCGCTCCCGGCGAGACGAGCTGCGGCGGTCTCGGCCATCAACGGCACGGTGAGCTCGAACACCGCGGCGCGCGCGTCTTCCGCGCCGAGCTCCCCGCGCGTGAAGCGACCGTAGATCGCCTCACAGAACACCGCGGCCTTCCAGAGGGCAAGCGCCTCGAACCAGTCGAGCGAGCCGACCGCACGACCGCTCCGCTCGACGTACCGCTCGACGAGCTCCGCCTTCGTCGGAAACCCCTCGGCTGTGGTGACCGGCGACGAGCCGAGAGGACTCGGCTCGCCACCCCGTTCCGCGTACGTCGCGAGCAGATAGCCGAGGTCGGCGCGCGGGTCGCCGATCGCACCCATCTCCCAGTCGAGTACCGCCTGGACGCGCGAAGGCCTCTTGCGCTCCACCATCAGGTTTCCGAGCCGGTAGTCGCCGTGGACGACCGTGGCGGCAAGCGGCTCCGGCAGCGTCTCGGCGAGCCTGCGCCCGACGTCCTCGACGACGGACAGCTCTCTCGTCGCGTTGATCTCCCAGAGCTGCCCGAAGCGGCGCACCTGACGGTCGAGGTAGCTGCCCGGTCTCAGGAAGGCGGAGAGGGCGGGATCGGAGACGTCGGCCGCGTGGATCTCGACGAGGGCGTCGACGAGCTCTTCGCCGAGCCGCCGTCGAGCCGCCGGCTCCTCGAGCCCGGGTGGAAGCTCGTCGGTCACGACATGCCCGTCGAGAAAGCGCATGACGTAGAACGGGACACCGGCGACCGAATCGTCCTCGCAGACGGCGAGGATCGGCGGCAGTCGGATGCCGTGCGGCGCGAGCGCGAGCTGGAGCCGTGCCTCGCGGACCATGTCGTGGGCCGAGGGCGGGAGAGGCGGCCTCGGCGGGCGCCGGAGCACGTAACGCTCTCCTCCTCGCTCGAGGAGAAACGAGAAGTTCGAGCCGCCGCCATCGCCGATCCGCTCGGCGCGGACGGGGCCCTCCCCGAGCCCATGCTCGTCGAGGAAGGCTTCGAGCGCGTCGAGCACGAGAAGCGGTGGCCTCGCGGTCCCGGACGCCTCGGCGGCGGTCTCGACGATGTCAGCTCCGGCGACCATCCGTCGATCCTGCCACGCGCGCACGCTCGCGGCGCCGCAGGCGACGCCTTCAGGGATGTGCCCCGCCGCAGGCGGGGATCAAGCCGCAGGATTCCGCTTCTACGGAATCCTGCCTGGCGAGCAAGCTACAACCTCCGTGCCCTGCGGCTCGCGGCCTGCTGGCGCCTCGAGGCCGAGAGCTCCGTCTTGCGGAGGCGGATCGCGGACGGAGTCACCTCCACGCACTCGTCGTCGCGGATGAACTCGAGCGCCTGCTCCAGCGAGAGCGGGCGCGGGGGGATGAGACGGACGAGCTCGTCCGCGGTCGAGGAGCGCATGTTCGTCAGCTTCTTCTCCTTCGTCGCGTTCACGTCGAGGTCCTCGGCGCGTGCATTCTCGCCGACGACCATCCCCTCGTAGACGTCGATACCAGGCCCGACGAAGAGCGAGCCCCGCTCCTGGAGGCCGAGAAGCGCGAACGTGGTCGTCGAACCGCGGCGGTCAGCGACGAGACTGCCGCTCGGACGCGTCCGCAACTCGCCGTGCCATGGCTCGTAGCGCTCGAAGACATGGTGGAGGATTCCCGTGCCACGCGTCTCGGTGAGGAACTCCGTCCGGAACCCGATCAGCCCGCGCGCGGGCACGAGGTACTCCATGCGCACCCAGCCGGTCCCGTGGTTCACCATCTGCTCGATCCGTCCCTTGCGGAGAGCGAGGAGCTGCGTGAGCACGCCGACGTACTCCTCCGGCGCGTCGATCGCTACGCGCTCGACCGGCTCGTGCGTCACGGCGCCGACCTCGCGCGTGAGCACCTGCGGCTTGCCGACCGTGAGCTCGAAGCCCTCACGGCGCATCAGCTCCACGAGCACGGCGAGCTGGAGCTCGCCTCGGCCCTGCACCTCCCAGGTGTCGGGCCGGTCGGTCGCGACGACCCGGAGCGACACGTTCCCGATCAGCTCCTGATCGAGCCGCGCCCGGAGCATGGGCGCCGTCAGCTTCGATCCATCCGTCCCCGCGAGCGGCGACGAGTTGATCCCGAACGTCATCGAGAGGCTGGGCTCGTCGACCTCGACGACGGGCAGCGGGCGCGGGTCGTCCGGATCGGCCAGCGTTTCGCCGATCGTCACCTCGGGCAGCCCCGCGACTGCCACGATCTCCCCCGGGCCAGCCTCGACGGCGTCGACGCGGTCGAGCGCCTCGGTGACGTACAGCTCGGTCACCTTCGCACGCTCGACGCTGCCGTCGACACGGCACCAGGCCACCTGCTGCCCCTTGCGGATCGTCCCGTTGTGGACGCGGCAGATCGCGAGCCGCCCCACGTACGGCGACGCGTCGAGGTTCGTGACGAGCGCCTGCAGGGGATGCCCCTCCTCGAACCGCGGCGCGGGAATCGTCGCGACGATGGTCTCGAGCAACGGCTGCACGGTGTCTGCGAGCTCGGTGGCGTCGTCCGTCAGCCCGGCGCGGCCGGCGCGCGCGTTGCAGTAGACGATCGGGAACTCGATCTGGCTCTCGTCCGCATCGAGGTCCAGGAACAGCTCGTAGACCTCGTTCACCACCTCTTCGACCCGCGCGTCGGGCCGGTCGACCTTGTTCACCACGAGCACCACCGGGAGCCTTGCCTCGAGCGACTTGCGCAGGACGAACCGCGTCTGGGGAAGCGGCCCCTCGCTGGCGTCGACGAGCAGCATGACGCCGTCGACCATGCGCAGCGCGCGCTCGACCTCTCCGCCGAAGTCCGCGTGGCCCGGCGTGTCGACGATGTTGATCCGGACGGCGCCGTACCGGACCGCCGTGTTCTTCGCGAGGATCGTGATGCCCTTCTCGCGCTCGAGGTCCATCGAGTCCATGACGCGCTCCGCGACGTCCTGGTTCGCGCGGAACGAGCCCGACTGCCAGAGCATCGCGTCGACGAGCGTCGTCTTGCCGTGGTCGACGTGCGCGACGATCGCGACGTTGCGGATGTCGGCGCGCACCGGCACCGCGGGAGGGTATCCGGCGGCCGACCGCGGGCCCCACGGAGAGGTGCCGTTGCGTCCGCTGAGCCCGACGGCGAAGGCGGCGGCCTGCAGGGGTGTGCCCCGCCCGCGGGCCGGGTTCGCCGCGGCCGGTCTCGCTCGTGCGGACCCTGTGCACAGTCCGCGTAATCCGATGTCTCGCTTCTATGCTGATGGCAGGTGACCCGCGTCGTGCGACCCCACGAGGTGCCTCCGTTCGTCGTCGACGGGGTCGAACGGCACGCGCTGGTCCCGCCGGAGCCCGGCTCGGCGCTGGCGCTCGAGGCGCTCGAGCTAGGCCCCGGGGCGTCCGTCGAGCACGCCGACGACCTCTGCGACACGCTGATCTTCCTCTCGGCCGGCTCCGGATCGTTCGCCGCGGTCCCGCTCCAGGGGAATGTCGCGGCACTGGCGGTCGCGCGGGAGCCTGCCTCGCTCTCGGCCGGTGAGGACGGCCTCTCCTGCGTGCGGGTGACTCTCGGAGGCGACACCGACCTGCACGCGCCGATGGGGGCTGCCGAGACCGCGGTTGCGCTCGACCATGTCGAGCCGGGCCAGGCCACGGGGGCGCGTTCGTTCCAGGTCCTGTTCGGCCCGCACAACGGCTCGACGCGCGCGACGATGTTCGTCGGCTACATCCCGCCGGGCAAGGCCCCCTGGCACTACCACCTGTACGACGAGATCGTCTGGGTGCTGCGCGGCCGGGGCCGCCTGCATATCGGCGACGAGGTTGCAGAGCTCGAGCCCGGCGCCGCCTTCCGGCTCCGCCCCCGTGAGGTGCACATCGTCGAGAACACGGAGGAGACGGCGGAGCTGGCCGTCGTAGGGATCTTCACACCCGCGGGAAGCCCCTCGGCCGCCTACCTCACCTCGGACGTCGCGGCGGCGTACTCGATCCTCTAGCCGGGCAGCCCGCGGGCGACATCGTGGGCGAGATGGGCGGCTGTGAGCGGCTCGCCGGTCGCCCGCTCGACGAGCTGATCCCAGCGGATGGATTCTCCTGCGCGGAAGACGCGCTCGGCGAGCAGCGTGCCCGCCTGCGGCCGATCGATCAGGCCACCGGCCTCGCGGTCGAGGGTGGCGCGGAGCTGGGACGCCACGAGGTTCCCGTACAGGTAGGTGTGGTAGTAGACGGGCGCGCACGCAACGTGGATCTTCGCCGCCCAGTCCGGCTCCGACCGGCCCTCGGGAGCCTGCAGAAGCTGGTAACGGGACACGAGGTCCCACCAGAGCGCAGACAGATCCCGCTCGGGGTCGGCGTAGAGTGCGCGCTCGAAGCTCGTCATCACGAGCACCCACCGCGTGAACACGAGCACGTCCGCGGCCCGAAGCGCGCGAAGCGAGGCATCCATCGCATTCGCCTCGGCGACACCGAGCCCGGCGATCTCGCGAAGCCAGTGCGCGTCCTGCGCCAACCGTCCCATCAGGATCGCCATGCCCTCCGTCACGGCCAGGTGGCAGTCGCGGAGGAGCCAGGGAAGGTCAGGGTCGAAGCCGAGGTCGTAGACCCCGTGCCCGAGCTCGTGCAGCATCGTGTCGGCCCAGTAGCCGTCGTGCTCGACGTTCGCGAGCACTCGCACGTCTCCCTCGCGGTCGAGGTCGATGCAGAACGCGTGCTGGCACTTCAGGTCGCGCGGAAAGAGGTCGCTTCGCTCCAGGATGGGCCTGGTCTCGAGACCCATCCGGTCGTAGGTCTCGCGTGCGAGCGCGACCACGTCGCTCCCGGCGAAGACCTCGCTCGTGTCGACACCGCCGGCGACCGGCACCTCCTGGAAGAAGGGGTCCTCGTAGTGCCACGGCCGCAGCTCGGAGACGGCGCATCCGAACCGCGCCGCGAGCCGTTCATCAGTGGCCGCCTTCCACGAGGCGAACGGTGCCGCCGTCAACGCGTCGCATTCCCCGAGGGTCGCGAACAGGCGCTCCTCGTCCATCTCCATCGTCTCGACGGCGAGGACGAACCAGTCCCGGTAGCCGAGCGCGCGCGCGACCTCGTTCCTGAGTCGTGCGAGCTCGCGCACGTCGTCGGCAACGGCGGCGCCAACGGTTTTCGACGCTTCCCAGGCTTCCCGGCGCTCGGGCCCGTCGTCGCTCTCCTGGAGGATCTTCCTGATCTCGTTGTCGCCGACCTCGCTGCCGTTGACGATGCCGCGGTGTTGAGCGAAGCGGGCCTCGACAGCTGCCTCGAGCTCGACGATCCGATGCCGAAGCGACTCCGGAACCTGATGCGGAAGGAGCCCGTCGTGCAGGAGCTGGAGTTGGCGGCGGTCGAGCCCTTCGACGCCGTCTCGACGGGCTGCCGCGACCTCGGCGAAGAGGTCGGGATCGGCCAGCGCGTCCGAAAGTGCGCGTTCCGCGTCGACCCGACGACGCTCGTGCTCCTCGGTCGAGGACACGTTCGCGTCCCACCAGGCCCGGCTGGAGGTGAGATGAAGCGGCCGGAGCGTGGCCTCGGCGCGCGCGAGGATCGACCCTGCGTCCACGTCCGGGGAGGCTATCTACGATCAGACCCGTGGGAGCCGATGCGCACCGGCAAGCCGCGGCCGCGAAGGGCCCCATCCCGCTCGGGGTCGTCACGGTCAGCGACACGCGGACGCCCGACTCGGACACCAACGGGCAGTGGCTGCGCCAGCGGATCGAGGCGGCGGGCTGCACTGTCTCCGGCTATCGCGTCGTCCGTGACGAGCCCGACGAGGTGCGGACAGCGGTCGACGAGCTGGTCGTGGAGGCCCGGATCGTGGTCGTCAACGGCGGTACCGGGATCTCGCGGCGCGACACGACCTACGACACGCTCGCAGCAATGCTCGAGAAGACGCTACCGGGATTCGGCGAGCTCTTCCGCATGCTGAGCTGGGATCAGGTCGGCGCGGCTGCGATGCTCTCGCGCGCGACCGCCGGCACCTACCGCGGCGCCGTCGTCGTCTCCGTCCCCGGCTCGCCCAAGGCCGTCGCGCTCGCGTGGGAGAAGCTCCTCGAACCGGAGCTCGCGCATCTTGCCTGGGAACTCGGCCGCTGAGCCCGTCGTGGCCCGCGCGGCGATCGGCGCCCGGAGCCCCCGGCGGCGCTTCCGCGCTCTGAGCGCCTCGGCCGCGACGTAGCTCCCGAGCACGAACGCCAGCGCCGCCCCCTGCAGCAGGAGGCCCTCCCAGGTCGGGAAGACGCCGAGCCACTGGCCCGCCCAGAACGGGAGCGTGAGCCCCTCGACCGGCGTCACCGGAACCCAGCCGACCACCTGCATGGTCTGGACGGTGTGTCCCACGAGCACGGTCAGCACGCCCGTGATCAGGAGGCCCGTCGCGATCAGCATCTTCTTGTGCGGCAGGCGTCGCTCGAGCGCGATCACCAGCGCGAAGACGCCGACGGCGCCCGCGAAGCCGAGGAGGGCGCCCTGCAGCACGGTCCAGGCCCCCGCCTCGAGGGTCAACGCCTGGAGGAAGAGCACGGTCTCGAAGCCCTCGCGATACACGCTCGAGAACCCTTACACGCTCGCTCGGGCCCGCGCCGTGCCCCCGGCTGCCGTTCGGGGCGAGGCCTATGCTGCGCTGCGTGCCCGGTGCCGTTTCCGTCCATCGGCCCGACCCTGCCTCCCGCATCGACGCGATCGCCGCGCTGACCCTGTCGGACCTGCGTGCGCGATACGGCCGGGGGCGCGCCCGGGTCGTCAAGTGGCTCCTCGACCCGTTCTTCGCGGTCGGCGTCTACCTCGTGCTCGTCACCGTCGTGCTCGACCGGCCGGGCGACGCGCCGGGGCTCTCGATCGCGTGCGCCGTCGTGCCGTTCCAGCTCGTGATCACAAGCGTCTCGAGCGCGCTCACGACGATCCAGATGCGGCGCTCGATCCTGCTCAACATGTCGTTCCAGCGCGCGCTCTTGCCGCTCGCGAGCGTGCTGACCGAGACGATCGCGCTCGGATCGTCGCTCCTTCTACTCGGCCTTCTCATGCTGGCGTACGGTGTGGCGCCGACACCCGCGATCGCATGGCTTCCGGTTCTCGTCGCGGTGACGTTCCTGCTCTCGCTCGCACTCGCCTTCCCGATGACGATCTTCGGTCTCTGGTACGCCGACCTACGGTTGTTCGTGATCAGCCTCACCCGCACGCTCTTCTTCGTCGCCCCGGGGCTCGTGGCGCTCGACCAGGTGCCCGACGGCGCGCAAAACTGGCTCGCGATCAACCCGCTCACCGGGCTGTTCGAGGGCTTCAGGGACGTGCTGCTCGATGGGCATCGGCCCGCAGCCTGGCACCTGCTGGTGCCGCTCGCGTGGGCCGCCGCGATCCTGGTCGTCGCGCTTCCCCTCTATCTCTCCGAGGAGCATCAGCTCGCGAAGATGGTCGAGGAATGACGACGCGGATCGAAGCGTCCGGGCTCGGGGTGCACTTCCAGTTCGACCGCGACCGCCGGGTCGTAACGCCCACGCTCGCGCGGCTCCGGAGGCGCGGCCAGACCGCATGGGGGCTTCGCGACGTGAGCTTCTCGGCTCGCGGCGGCGAGGCGATCGCGCTGCTCGGCCGGAGCGGCGCGGGCAAGACGACTCTCCTGCGCGTCCTTGCGGGTGTCCTCCGCGCCGACGAGGGCTCGGTCGAGGTGCGCGGAAAGGTCGCCTCGCTGCTCTCCGTCGGCGCCGGGCTGACGCCTGCGCTGACGGGACGGGAGAACGCGTCGCTTCTGCTCGTGCTGGCAGGGCTGTCGCGTCGCGTCGCGACCACCCGGCTGGGCCGCGTGCAGGCGAGGAGCGGGCTCGCCGACGCGTTCGAGCGTCCGGTGTCGAGCTACTCACAGGGAATGCGAGCGCGCCTCGGGTTCGCAGCGGCCGACGAAGCGGGCACGGATGTTCTCCTGTTGGACGAGGTCCACGAGGCGCTCGACCACGAGTACCGGGAAGTCGTGGAGCTACGCGCGCGGGAGCTCGTCGCGGGCGGAGGAGTCGTCGTCGCGGCCGGCCACGACCACCCGCTCCTCGAGCGCATCTGCGACCGGGCGCTCTGGATGGACGGCGGGCGCCTGGTCGCCGACGGGCCGTTCCGTGCGCTGCAGACGCGCTATCTCGCGGACGCGGACGCGGCCGAGATGCTCGCCTGACCGCCCGCCGCTCTACCGCTCGCCATCACCGCTGGCCATCGCCCGACTGCCCGCTCGGCCCGCTCGGCCGCCGGCGCACGGTGCGGCGGAAACCAGCTTGTGTTGAATCAACACAAGCTCCGGTGGCCCGGCGCCTTGGTTCGCAGCGACAGCTGCATGTCCGCCGCCCCGAGGGACAGCGCCCCGGCATCGACCCGACTACACGCTCGGCCGGCGCACGGTGCGGCGGAAACCAGCTTGTGTTGAATCAACACAAGCTCCGGTCGCCCGGCGCCTTGATGCCCTGACTCCGCACCGAGCCTCTACATTCCCGGCATCGCGAGCATCACCGGCACCCCCACCCTTCCGTACGGCTGGTACTCCGACGCCGCGGTGCTCCGGCTCGAGGAGGAGAGGATCTTCGGCCGGACCTGGCAGTACGCGGCACGGGCCGAGCAGGTGGCCGAGCCCGGGAGCATGTCGCCGGCCCGCGCGGGGTCGCTGCCGGTCGTCATCGTCCGCGACCGCGACCGGGTGCTTCGAGGCTTCGTCAACGTCTGCCGCCATCGCGGTCACGTCCTCTGTGAGGCAGACGCACGACGCGAGACGATCCAGTGCCCGTACCACGCCTGGACGTACGACCTCGACGGCGCGCTCCGCAGCGCGCCGCGGGCCGAGCGGGAGGCGGCGTTCGAACGCGAGTCGATCTCACTCGTCCCGGTCTCGGTCGAGGCGTGGGGCCCGTTCGTGTTCGTGAACCCAAACCCCGGCGCGCGGCCGCTCGCCGAGTCCCTCGGGAAGCTTCCCGAGATGCTCGCCGACGGCGGGATCGACGTCGATGCCCTCCGCTTCCACGCGCGGGCCGAGTCCGACGAGTACGCCTGCAACTGGAAGGTCTGCGCCGAGAACTTCCTCGAGTGCTACCACTGCGCGGTCGCCCATCCGAGCCTCGTGCAGGCGCTCGACGTGTCGCCGGATGCGTACCGGCTCGAGACCCGCGGCCCGCTCGCCTCCCAGTTCGGCCCTCCACGAAACGGCGGGGGCGGCGTCTACGACGCCGACGGCCCGGTCGAGCGCGCCCAGTTCCACCTCCTGTTCCCGGGCACCGTGATCAACGTCATGCCGGGGCAGCCCAACCTCTCGATCGGCCCGATCGTTCCCCGGGGGCCGGAACACACCCACCGCTTCCTCGACTACTTCATCGGCGACGGCGCCGACGACGAGTGGCTCGCGGGCTACCTGGCCCTCGACGACCAGGTCGGGATCGAGGATCGCGCGCTCGTCGAGTCGGTGCAGCGCGGAATCTCGAGCGGGGCTCTCGAGACGGGCATCCTCCTGCCGGAATCCGAGCAGCTCATCGCCCATTTCCAGTCGCTCGTCCTGGAGGCGCTGGCCGAGTGAGGCGGCGTCGGCCGACGAACAGCGCGAGCGCGCCTAGCGTCATCGACAGCCCCGCACGGTCCCCGGCCGGGGCATGTGGGGATACAGCCAGAAGACGGTCGAGACGCACCTGCGAAACGCGTTCCGCGAGCTCGACGTCTCTTCGCGCGTCGAGCTCGCCCGTGTCGTGGAACCCGCCGACCGCACGGGCTGAGCTCGACCTCCGCGATTGCCATTCGCCGTAAGCGGCGCCGCCGGCGTGGGCTTTTCAGCCCGGCCGGACGAGGGGCTTGTATGCGATCCGGTGGGGCTCGAGCGCCTCGGAGCCGCGAGTCTCCCGCACCCAGGCCGCGTACTCCTGGTAGGAGCCCTCGAACCACGTCACCTGCGAGTCGCCCTCGAACGCGAGCATGTGCGTCGCGACGCGGTCGAGGAACCAACGGTCGTGCGAGATCACCACGGCGCATCCGGCGAAGTCGTTGAGCGCCTCCTCGAGCGCGCGCAGCGTGTCGACGTCGAGGTCGTTCGTCGGCTCGTCGAGGAGGAGCAGGTTGCCGCCGGAGCGCAGGAGCTTCGCGAGGTGCACGCGGTTCCGCTCTCCGCCGGAGAGATCCTTGACGAGCTTCTGCTGATCGCCGCCGCGGAAGTTGAACCACGAGACGTACTGGCGCGAGTTGACCTCGCGCTTTCCGAGCGAGATCACGTCCTGATTCCCGGAGATCTCCTTCCAGACGGTGTTCGCTCCGTCGAGCGAGCTCCGCGACTGGTCGACGTATGCGAGCTCGACCGTGTCTCCGACCTCGAGCGTGCCGGCGTCCGGTGACTCCTCGCCCGCGATCATCCGGAAGAGCGTCGTCTTGCCGGCCCCGTTCGGGCCGATCACACCGACGATCCCGCCGGGCGGCAGCTCGAAGGTCAGGTCTTCCATCAGCAGCCGGTCGCCGAAGCCCTTCTGGACGTGCTCGGCACGAACGACGACGTCCCCGAGGCGGGGGCCTGCGGGAATGTGGATCTCGACGGTGTCGATGCGCTTGGCCTGATCCTCGGCGAGGAGCTTGTCGTAGGCGGTCAGGCGCGCCTTCGACTTCGCGTGCCGTGCGGTCGGGCTCATGCGAACCCACTCGAGCTCGCGCTGGAGTGTGCGCCGGCGCGCCGCGTTCTGCTTCTCCTCGACGCCGAGTCGCGCCTCCTTCTGCTCGAGCCACGACGAGTAGTTGCCGTGGAACGGGAGCCCTTTGCCGCGGTCGAGCTCCAGGATCCAGCCGGCCACGTTGTCGAGGAAGTACCGGTCGTGGGTGACCGCCATCACGGTGCCCCGGTACGACTCGAGGAAGCGCTCGAGCCAGGCAACCGACTCCGCATCGAGGTGGTTCGTCGGCTCGTCGAGGAGCAGCAGGTCGGGCGCGCGAAGGAGCAGGCGGCACAACGCGACCCTGCGTCGCTCGCCGCCCGAGAGCGTCGTCACGTCGCGGTCGCCCTCGGGCAGGCGGAGCGCGTCCATCGCGCGGTCGAGCGTCTGGTCGAGGCTCCAGGCGTCGGCGCGGTCGATCTGCTCCTGCACCGTCGCCTGCTCGGCGAGGAGCGCGTCGAAATCCGCGTCCGGCTCCGCGAACGAGGCCGAGATCGCGTTGAAGCGGTCGAGCAGGTCTCGAAGCTGCCGCACGCCGTCCTCGACGTTGGCCCGGACGTCCTTGGCCGGATCGAGCTCGGGCTCCTGCGGGAGGAAGCCGACCGATGCCTTGGGGTCGAGCTCGGCAATCCCGGACGATGGCTCCTCGAGTCCCGCCATGATCCGGAGGAGCGTCGACTTGCCGGCGCCGTTCGGGCCGAGCACGCCGATCTTGGCCCCGTGCAGGAACGACAGCGAGATGCTCGAGAGCACCTGCCGCTCGGGGCCGTAGAACTTGTCGGCCCGGTGCATCGTGTAGATCACGTCGCTCGACACAGCCGGCGAGGCTAGCAGCGGCCGGACATGCGACCGGAGACGCGTCGGTGGGCTCGTCGTCGACCGTCCCACCCCCGTGCGGCTCGTTCGAGTGGCTTGGCCACGCGGCGGAGCTCTTTCCACGCGGGTAGTTCCGAGCGCGCTGCTCGCCTGCGATCGTCCTCGAGGCTCTCCCCTGTCGGACGGACGCCGGCGGGACAGGCATGTTCACTTGCCCTGGAGCTGGCGCTGTTTCCGCCCTGCGAAGACCTTCGCGAGGATGTTCAGCACCAGCACGAAGGCGATCAGGACGAGGGCGGCGGCCCAGCCTGCCGCCTGCTCGCCGGGATCCGGAGACTCGGAGAACGCGAAGATCGTCACGGGCAAGGTCGGGAGGGCGTGCGAGACGTCGAACGACACCTGGTTCGCCGCGATCGAAGACGTGAACAGCAGCGGCGCGGTCTCGCCCGCGACGCGCGCCACCGCGATCACGACGCCCGTGAGGATCCCGCCGATCGCCGTCGGGAGAACGATGCTCATGGTGGTGCGCCAGCGTGTCACGCCCAGCGCGAGGCTCGCCTCGCGCAGGCTGCGCGGGACGAGCCCGAGCACCTCCTGGGTTGCCCGCGCAACCATGGGCAGCATCAGCACCGCCAGCGCGAACGCGCCGTAGATC
Organism: uncultured Actinomycetes bacterium; assembly: GCA_963798725.1. GTDB lineage: Bacteria > Actinomycetota > Thermoleophilia > Gaiellales > Gaiellaceae > Gaiella. Next base: position 37,479 of record CAWCUL010000006.1, on the reverse strand, counting down.
GCGCTCTGGCCGTGCCCCACGACGAGCAGCCCGAAGACGAAGATGCCGACGACGATCGCGGGAACGCCGTTGAGCACGTCGAGGACGATTCTGAGAAAGACCGACAGCCTCGGTCCGGCGTACTCCGACATGAAGATCGCCACGAGGATGCTGACGGGGATCGCCATCAGCGTCGCCATGCCGACGATCAACGCGCTCCCGACGAACGCGTCCGCGACGCCGCCCTCCTCGCCGAAGAGCGGCCGGGGCTTCGTGAAGAAGTCGAGGTCGAGCTGGCTGATCCCCTTGTGCACAACCGTGCCGAGCACGAGCACCAGGACGCCGACCGCGAGGAGCGCGCTTCCGACCGCGACTCCCGCGTACGCCTTCTCGACGATCCGCCGACGGCGGAGCCCGTGCGAGCGCACCGTGAGGTCGTAGGGGCCGCCCGGGACCGTCGTCATCAGTAGGCCCTCCGCGAGCGCTCGAACCGGGTCACGATCGCCTGCGCGGCGACGTTCGTGACGAGCGAGATCACCATCAGGATCGCGCCGAGGTAGAGGATCGCGCTCGTCTGCATGGGCGAGGTGGCGCCCTGGTACTGCGCGGCAATGCGCGAGCCGAGCGAGTCCGCAGGCGCGAACAGCGAGATGCTGATCGAGTTGGCCCCGCCGATCACCTGGTTGACGGCGATCGCCTCACCGAATGCGCGGCCGAGCCCGAGGAGCACGGCAGCGGCGATGCCGGGTGCGGCGTACTCGAACATCACGCCGCGGATTGCCTCCCAGCGTGTCGTGCCGAGCGCCAGCGCGCCGTCCATCAGGTCGCGCGGCGTACGCGAGAAGAGCTCCCGGCAGATGGCCGACGTGATCGGGATGATCATGATCGTCAGCACCAGAGCGGCCGGGAGCATGCCCGACTGTGACGTCGGCCCGGAGAAGAGGGGTATCCAGCCGAGCACGCCCTGAAGCCATGGCTCGAGGTGGTCCCGCACCCACGGACCCATCACGATGATGCCCCACAGGCCGAGCACGACGCTGGGTATGGCTGCGAGCAGCTCGATCATCGTGGCGATCGGCGCCGCGATGCGCCGCGGCGCGATCTCGGTCAGGAACAGCGCGATCGCGATGGACAGGGGAGTCGCGACCACGAGCGCGATCGTCGCCGTCACGAGAGTCCCGTAGACGAACGTGAGTGCCCCGTAGACGTCCTTGACGGGGTCCCAGGCCTCGGTCCAGACGAACGAGATCCCGAACTGCTCGATGGCGGGCCAGGCGTCCGAGACCACCTGGTACGCGATCATTCCCAGGATCGCGACCGCCGCCACGGAGGCGGCGATCGCGATGGACTGAAAGAGGACGTCGCCCAGCCTGATCCCGCGGCGCTCGAGGTCGGCGTCCTGCGCCGCAGGATCTTGGCCGAGCGAGCTCACTATCTACGTCGCCGGCTTGATCTTGGCGATCTCGCGATACGCAAACGCCTTGACCGGGGTGGGGAGCGGGACGAAGAACAGCGGCTTGCCGAACTTCTGACCCTCCGTGACGGCCCAGTAGATGAACTTCCGCAACGAGGCGGCCTTCGACGAGCTTGTCGGCACGATCACGAACGTGAAGGTCGAGATCGGGTACGCCGCCTTGCCGGCCGACTTCGGAGGGTTGACGATCTTGAGCTGCGCGAGCGACGTGACCTTCTTCGGGAGCTGCGAGACCGCCTGGTTGATCCCGCGAATCCCCGGCAGCGCGAACTTCCCTGCCAGGTTCTGGATTGGCGCGAACTGCAGGTGGTTCGTGATCGAGTACGCGGCGTCGACGTAGGTCAGAGCGCCCGGCGTGTTCTTCACGACTCCTGCCACGCCCGAGCTGCCGCGCGCGCCGATCCCCGTCGGAAAGGCGACGCTCGTGTTGTTCCCGATCTTGCTCTTCCACTGAGCGCTGACCGCCGACAGGTAGTCGGTGAAGGCGTAGGTCGTGCCGGACGAGTCCGAGCGATAGACCGGCGTGATCTTCGTGTTGGGCAGGTCGATCTGCGGGTTGAGCTTCTTGATCGCCGGGTCGTTCCAGCTCGTGATGGAGCCGAGGTAGATGTTCACGAGCGTCTGGCCGTTGAGGCGCACACGTCCGCTGACCCCGGGCAGGTTGTAGGGGATCGAGACCGCTGCGAGCGCCCAGGGGATCACGACGCACCCTTTGCACGCGGCGAGCTGATCGTTCGACAGGGGCGCGTCGGAGGCGCCGAAGTCGACGGTGCGGGCTGTGACCGAGGCGATGCCTGCGCCCGATCCCGTGGGCGAGTACGTGAGGCCGAACCCGTACGCCTTGCTGACCTCGGGAATCCACTTCGACACGAGCGGGAACACGAACGACGAGCCCGTGCCCGTGAGCGAGATGTCCTTCGTCGCGGCGGGAGCCGCATCGGCCCTGCCCGCCACGAGGGCGACCGCGACAACGCTCGCGAGCGTCAGCGCCAGTCCGATTGCTTTCTTCATGAGTCTGTCTCCTCTTGCGTCGTTTTCGTCGTGAACGCCGGAAGGGTCGCGACCGGCGCACCGGGCGTGGGGCACCCTCTGGTGAGCGTGATGTGCCGATCTGGTGAACAGGCTGAGGGACTCGTGAGCACGGTCAATGCGAGGCGTCGGAGAACTCGTGGAACTCGCCGGTGACGACGAACGCCGTCTGCTCGCCGATGTCGACCGCGTTGTCGCCGATGCGCTCGATGCACCGCGCGACCACGATCATCCGCATCCCCCACTCCTGGTTCTCCGCGGAACCGGCGGAGAGCACCTGGTCGACCACGCGACGGTTCGTCCGGTCGATCAGCTCGTCGAGCTCGACGAGCGAGCGCGCCCGCTCGACATCCCGGGCGGCGAACGAGTCGAGCGCGACCCGAACCATCTCCTCGGCGCGGTCCCCCATGTCCTGGAGGCCCTCCGCAAGCTCGTGATGCTGCTCGAGACCGTGCGAGAGCTTCGTCAGCTTCGCCACCGTGACGGCCTGGTCGCCGACTCGCTCGAGGTGGATGGAGTCGTGCAGGATCGCAAGCACGAGCCGCAGGTCGGTCGCGACGGGCGACTGCTGCGCCAGGACCTCCTCGACGGTCTTCTCGATGCGGTGGTAGCGCGTGTCGATCTCGTCGTCGAACCGGATCACCTCGTCGCAGAGCTCGACGTCCTGCTGCTCGAGCGCGTTCATGGCCCCGCGCACCGAACGCAGGACGACCTCTCCCTGCTCCTGGACACTCGCCTCGAGCGCGTCGAGCCGCGACTGGAACTCGACCCGGGCCATCAGCCGAACCGGCCCGTGACGTAGTCCTCCGTCCGCGGGTCGGACGGATTCGTGAAGATCTTCGTCGTCCGGTCGTGCTCGACGAGGGTGCCGTGACGCTTCGCGCCGTCGGGGTGCACCTCCACGCTGAAGAACGCGGTCATGTCGGCCACGCGGGCTGCCTGCTGCATGTTGTGGGTCACGATCACGATCGTGTACTCGCGCTTGAGCTCGTGGATCAGGTCCTCGATGCGGGACGTCGAGATCGGGTCGAGCGCCGAGGCGGGCTCGTCCATGAGGATCACGTCGGGCTCGACCGCGATCGCCCGGGCGATGCACAGGCGCTGCTGCTGTCCTCCCGAGAGACCGATGGCGTTGTCGCCGAGCCGGTCCTTGACCTCGTCCCAGAGCGCGGAGTCGCGCAACGCCTTCTCGACGCGCTCGTCGAGGCCCGCTCGGAGCCCGAGCGCGCGCGGCGCGAATGCGATGTTGTCGAAGATCGACTTCGGGAACGGGTTCGGCTTCTGGAACACCATCCCGACGCGGCGCCGGACCTCGACCGGGTCGACGTTCGCGCCGTAGAGATCGCGTCCGTGATAGAGGATCGTGCCCTCGACGCGTGCGCCGGGGATCGTGTCGTTCATGCGGTTGAAGCAGCGTATGAACGTGCTCTTGCCGCAGCCCGACGGCCCGATGAACGCCGTGACGAAGTTCTGGCGGATCTCCATCGTGACTCCGTCGAGCGCGAGGCTGTCACCGTAGGAGACGCTCAGGCCGTCGATGTCGAACACGACCTCGTGGCCGCGACCGTCGTCCGCCTCGACATTGCCGGCCAGCTCGCCCAGGCGTGCGCTGTCGATCTCGGGAGTCGCCACGGTCACTCCGGGGGCAGTGTTCCGGCGGGGCGGCGCCCAGTGGGGCGACGCACGGTGAACATCTGGTGGAGAAGTGGAGAACGAAGCCGCGGCTACCGCAGGGTGTCTTCGACGGCCTCCACGAGGGCGAGATCCCGCTCGTGGGTGAGGATCGCGCGCGACTCGGCCGGGCCGAGCCAGCGGGCCGCGTCGACCTCACGCCGGAACGCGAGCGCTCCCGCGACGATGCGCATGCGCCAGTACCGCACCTGCTTCGGGCGTCCCCGACCGTCGACGTACGAGGTGGAAGGGAGCTCATCTTCCAGCGCGCACTGCAGGCCCGTCTCCTCCTCGACTTCCCGGAAGGCACACTCCTCGTCCGTCTCACCCGGCTCCCTCTTGCCCTTCGGGAACGTCCAGTCGTCGTATCGAGGTCGATGGACGACGAGCAGCTCGATCCCGTCGAGCCCCGCGCGCACGGGGACCCCTCCGGCGGCCCGGACGACGTCTGCGCCACGCGGAGCCACGGCGGAAAGCCTACGGCCGGAGCCGGTGGACGGAGACGACGGTCCCGTTTCGGTTAACGTCCCCGCCCGTGCGGCTGTCGCTCACGCCCAAGACGAGCGAGTTCTACGTTCTCTTCGCCCGGGCCGCCGAGAACGCGCTCGACGTGGCGCGCCTCGTCGACCGCCGGTTCCGCGAGCACCCGAACTCCGGCATCACCCAGGAGCAGGTCAAGGCGGCCGAGACCGTCAACGACGGGGTCACGCACGACCTCATCACGCTGCTGAACACCCAGTACCTCACACCGTTCGACCGGAACGACATCTACATGCTCGCCATCCAGATCGACGACGTCGTGGACGAGCTCGAGGAGGCATCGGACCTCCTCGGCCTCTACGGGATCGAGTTGCCGACGAAACACGCGGTGCAGCAGACGGGGATCCTCGTCCTCGCTGCCGAGCAGCTTGCGATCGCATGCGGCAACCTGAAGGGATTCAAGGGGGTTCAGGACGCCTTGCTCGAGCTCAAGCGGTTCGAGGACGAGGGCGACCGCGTCCTGCGCGACGGTCTTGCGGCGCTGTTTCGCGACGACGGGATCGACCCGCTGATGGTGATCCGCTGGAAGGACGTCTACGACCGGCTCGAGCGTGCGCTCGACAGTTGCGAGACGGCGGCGAACACGATCGCGAACATCGTCGTCAAGAACGCCTAGGTGGACGACCCGTGGTGACGCTCTGGGCGGTGGTGGTGATCGCCCTCTTCTTCGACTTCACGAACGGGTTCCACGACAGCGCGAACTCGATCGCGACGAGCGTCTCCACGCGTGCGCTGAGCCCCCGTGCCGCAGTCGCGAGCTCCGCCGTGCTGAACTTCGCCGGAGCATTCGTCTCCATCGAGGTGGCCGCGACGATCGCGACGGGCATCGTCGACCCCGACGCGATCACGCTCAACATCGTGATGGCGGGCCTCGTCGGCGCGATCACGTGGAACCTCATCACGTGGTTCGCGAGCCTTCCCTCGAGCTCGAGCCACGCGCTCATCGGAGGAATGATCGGATCCGCGATGGCCGCGAGCGGCTCGGGCGTCGTCCAGTGGGACGCCATCGTCCACAAGGTGCTGATCCCGTCGCTCCTGGCGCCCTTCCTGGGCGTCGGGCTCGCGTTCGGGCTGATCCTCGTGATCACGCGGGCGATCGCGAGGCGGCCGCCGTCGAAGGTGAACCGAGGCTTCCGGCGCGCGCAGCTCCTCTCCGGTGGCTTCGTCGCGTTCACACACGGCACGAACGACGCCCAGAAGACGATGGGCGTCATCGCGCTCGCGCTGGTCGCCTCGGGGCACCTCGACGCGAGCTTCGAGCGTCCTCCGACCTGGGTGATCGCCTCGGCGGCGCTCGCGATGGCGGCCGGGACGTACGCGGGAGGCTGGCGGATCATCAAGACCCTCGGGCAGCGCATCGCGAAGATCGACCCGCCCCAGGGCTTCGCGGCGCAGACCGCGTGTGCATCGATCCTCTGGGTGACCGCGCACCTCGGCTTCCCGGTCTCCACGACGCACACGATCTCGGGGTCGGTGCTCGGGGCCGGCGCGATCCGCGGGTTCTCGGCCGTGAAGTGGGGCGTCGCGGGGAACATTCTCGTCGCCTGGATCCTCACCCTGCCGGCGGCCGCGCTCGTCGGCGCGGGGATGGAGCTCGTCACGCGTCTCCCCGGGGGCCACGTGATCGTGTTCCTGCTCGCCGTCGGGATCGCCGCATCCGCGTTCGCGGCCCGTCGCTGGGAGACCCGCCGGCTGGCCCCGCGCGAGCCCGCCGCGCCGCCTGCCACCGCCTGACCCTTGCGGGACGTGGCTCGGCGCCAGGTCCCAACGCAGGCGCGGGCTAGGAGAGGTCGATCCGGTCGGCGCGGAGGTGCTCGAGCCGTGCGTGGCGGTCGGCGTCGAGGAACGACTCCATCGTCTCGCGCATCGTCGCGCCTTCGTACACCCAGATCTCGGGATGGATCAGCAGGTGGAGCCAGTCGAGCGCTCCGGCGGCGAGCGCCGCGTGCGGGCAGTCGTGATGGTTGCCGCGGTGACTCCAGCGCTGGTTCGAGTCCGATCGGAAATGCGCCGGATCGAACCAGGTGGAGCTCATGACGTTCACGGCGCCGTCGATCGGCAACGTCAGGTACTCCGCGTCCGGGTTGTGCCAGGCGACGACCCGCTCGAAGCGCTCGTCGAGGTCGATGTGCGGCCTGACAGCATGGTGCGCGATCCTCCCGCCGAGCTCGCGCAGCCGTGCGATCGCGTCATCGCCTTCCGTCGAGGCGAGGTTGTAGAAGACCGACCGCGTCATCAGGCACCACGTCGACCACACGCCCGCCTCCGCCTCGACCTCGGCCATCCGCACGGCTGCGACGAGAGAGAGGTCGACGTCGTGACGGATGATCAGGTCACCCGGCTCCGGCGGCCGGTCGAACCCCGCGAGCCGGTAGCCGCCTGTCTTCGCAGCCTCCAGCAGCTCGCGGTAGTGCTCGAGCGAGAAGTCGCAGCCGGGCATCAGACGGGCTCCACGTCGATCTCGACGAGCCGGGATGCGGCATCGGCGTGCTCCACGGCCTCGTCTCGCGTCGCACCGGTCGCGATCACGTACCCGCGGCGGTCGGAGATGATCCTCACCGGCCTGATCGTCTCGCCGAGCTCGGAGTAGATCTCCGCGGTGAGCACACCGGTAGCAGCGAGCACGGGGGCGAGCGGCCCGATCCGCGTCACGCGGCCCGGCATGAGCGTGCCAGGCTCCGCGGTGAGGAAGCGGATCGCGACAGGGCGGCTGAACCGCTCACGGACGTGCTCCTCGGACACCTTCTCGCCGAGCGCGAGGCGCAGAGCCACCTCGAGCAAGTCGATCCCGAGCGCATGTCGCAGGTGCTCGGCCATCATCCCGCCGATCCGCGCGGCGCACTCGACGACGGCTACGCCGCCGCCGGGCCGTGCGATCAGCTGCGGGAACCCGATCCCGGTACGCAGGCCGAGCGCGCGCACGGCGTCCGCGGCGACGCGCTCGGCGCCGGCGAGATCGTCGCCCTCCACGGTCGTCGGATACACGTGCAACCAGCTCACGCCGAAGCCCTGGCCCGACGGCCTCAACCGGTCGCAGAGCGTCACGGAGAGCACCTCGTGGTCCTGGACGACCACGATCCCGTTCATCTCGATCCCGTCGACGAACTCCTCCAGCACGGCCTCGCCCGTCCGGGACGCCGCGACCGCCTCGTCGAGGTGCTGCTCGACGTCCTCGAAGGACTCCGCCCGGAAGACGGCGAGCTGGCCGCTCGCGTCCGCCGGCTTGAGGACGGCGGGGAACCCGACCTGCTCTGCCGCGCCACGAGCGTCCTCGAGCGTCGCAACGATCGCGTATCGCGGCTGCGGGACGCTCGCCTCGGCGAGGCGCCGCCGCATCGCGAGCTTGTTCGTCATCACGTGCGCGGTCTCGACGCCGGTCCCCGGCAAGCCGAGCGCGTCCGCAAGCGCGGCGACCATCGGCACCGCCCGCTCCGCCTGGACCGTCAGCACCCCGTCGATCTCGAGGTCGGCGACGTTCTCGAGCACGTCCTCGGGGCTCGCGAAGTCGACGACACGAGGAACGTCCGCCTCCCTGAGCCCGGGCGCGTCGGGGTTTCGGTCGACGGCCACCACGCGCAGCTCGAGCTCGCGCGCACGGCGGATCACCGCACGCTGGTAGCGGCCGGCGCCGACGACGAGGACCGTCTTCATCGCGCGGCACGCTACCGCGCGAACCGGGATCTCAACCGGCGGTGAAGCGGCAGCGGATCTCGAGGCCTGCTCCGAGCCCGCCGCTCGCCTCGACCATGCCCCCTGCCTGGGTGACGATGTGCTTCACGATCGCGAGGCCGAGCCCCGTCCCCCGCGAGGCGCGTGCGCGGTCGGCGCGGAAGAACCGCTCGAAGAGCCGCGTCAGCTGGGCCTCCTCGACGCCGATGCCGTCGTCCGTGCCGCGCAGCACGATCGAGTCGCCTTCGCGCTCAACGGCGAGCGTGAAGGTCGCCCCTGCCCCCGAGTAGCGAATTGCGTTCTCGGCGAGGTTCTGGGCGACCACGCGGATCATCCTCGGCCGCATCGCGAGCTGGATCGCCGGATCGCCCTCGACCACGAATGCGACGCCTGCGCGGCTCGCGCGCTCGGACAGCTCGGCGGCGACCGCGTCGAGCTCCGGCCGAACCGCGGCGGATCCGAGCGAGACCACGCGCGTGCCGGACTCGAGCTCCGAGAGGAACAGCACCTCGTCGATCAGCTCGCGGATCTGCTCGACCTCGACACGCGCCTGGCCGACGAGCTCGGGAACGTCCTCGCCGGGCAGCGCGGCGGTCTCGAGCAGGGCCAACAAACGGGCGAGCGGCGTGCGCAGCTCGTGGGACACCGCGGCCGTGAAACCGGCGCGAAGCTCCTCGTAGGCAGTCAGGTCGCCTCCGCGGCTCAGGTAGACCAGCCTCTCGCGCCGTCCGGCGACGTCGTACGGCACGACGAGCGGGACGATTCCCGCCTCGCCCGAGAGCAAGCCGTCCGGGAGCTTCTCCCCCTCCCGCAGCCCGTCGATCGACTGGCGCGCGCGCCTGCTGGCGCCCAGCACCCGGTTGGCATCGTCGAGGATCACCACGGACTCGCGGCTCTCCTCGAGGAGCACGTGCCCGCGCCTCGCGTCCTCATCCATGTTCACGCCGTTCTAACAGACGCTTGACGCTCGACTTTCGTGCGACACACGGGCAGTTCACGCAGAAGGAGGTGAATGGGGCCGGGCCCGCGACCGGCGGGTACAGGCCAACGAACGGAGGCGGAGAGATGAGAAAGGCAGTCGTGCTGCTCGTGCTTGCGGGGTCGCTGGTGCCGGCGACGGGCGCGCTCGCCGCGATGATCGACGGGACGCCCGGCGACGACCAGCTCCGCGGCACGCCGCGCGCCGACGCGATCCGCGCGCTCGACGGAAACGACCTCGTGAACGCTCGTGCCGGCAACGACCTCGTCCGCGCGGGCAAGGGAGACGACGAGGTGCGGGGCGACCGGGGCAGCGACATCGTGTTCGGCGGTGCGGGCAACGACCGTATCGCCACCGGCATGGACGGCGACGTGGCCTGGGCCGGCTCGGGCAACGACACGATTCGTGGCGGCCCGGGCGCCGACGAGCTGCACGGCGGCTCGGGGGACGACGTGGTCGGAGGCGGCTCCGGCGACGACAGGCTGTGGGCGGGGCGGGGGAGCGACGCGCTCCACGGTGGTCCTGGCAACGACACGCTCCATGCGCTCGCCGCCGACGGCAACCCGGATACCCTCGACTGCGGACCGGGGCGGGACACCGCGCGCGTGCGTGCCTCGGAGCGTTCGACGACGACGTTCCGCGGCTGCGAGGTCATCGTGGTCGTTGTCACCCCGTCGGCGGACGATCAGGCAGATGAGGCGGATCGCGACGACGAGGCGGGGTGATCCGCGGCGTCGCGCCGCGCCGATCGGCCGGTGAATGGGGGCTCGCACGCGAGCCCCATTCACCACATCGTTACCATCCGTTCACCATTCGTCCGCGGGTTGCACGGCGCCGGACGGCGACAATTCGGGTACGTGACGAAGATCCTGATCATCGAAGACGACGACGTCATCGCACGAGGGATGGCGCGTCACCTCGAGTCGGCGGGCTTCGATGCGGTCGGCGTCGCAAACGGCGAGGCCGGGCTGGCCCGGCTTCGGTACGAACGTCCGGACGTCTGCGTGCTCGACCTCATGCTCCCCGGCGTCGACGGCTGGAAGGTCATCGAGCAGGCCCGCGGCGAGGGCATCGGAACGCCGATCGTCGTGGTCTCCGCCCGGGGGACCGAGCACGACCGGATCCACGCACTCGAGATCGGCGCCGACGACTATCTCGTCAAGCCATTCTCGATGAAGGAGCTCGTGGCACGCGTCGCCGCTGCGGCGCGGCGCGGGACCCGCGCGCAGGATCCGCGACGAGGGGAGGAGGTCGTGATCGAGGAGCTCCGGCTCGATCCCCGCAACGTCCAGGCCTACGTCGACGGTCGAAGCGCGGACCTCACACCGACCGAGTTCCGCCTGCTCTATGCGCTCGCGCTCGAGGAGGGGCGCGTCCTGACCCGCGACGAGCTCCTGCAGCGCGTCTGGGGACGCCGCGCGACGCACCGGGACCGCACCGTGGACGTCTTCGTACGCAAGCTGCGCGAGAAGATCGACGGCCGCGCCTCGCGGCACACCTTCCTGCAGACGCGCTACGGCGTCGGCTACAAGCTCGAGGCCGAAGCGAAGTAGGGGCCCGCGGGGCCGAAGCACGTTAGGGAGCTCGGGATGCGTCAGACGTCTCCAGGGACGCCCCACAGCCGGGACGTGGCCTCTGGCCGCGTCCCCAAACTCGTCAGACGTCTTCAGGGACGCTGCTGAAAGCCACGTCCCATAGCCGAAACGGGTCCTCCGGCCAGGTTCCCGGACGCGCCGGACGGCCTCACAACCGGGACGTGGCCTCTGGCCGCGTCCCAGACACGCCAGACGTACCCGCGACTCGGCTAAACGCCACGTCCCCATAGCTGGAGCGCGGCCCAGAGCCACGTTCCAGCTATACTTAGCCTGTCGAATGGTTAGTGAGGCTATTCTTTCCTCCCAACAGCTTGCCGAGGAGCTTCGGCCCGTTCTGCTGCGGATCGCGCGCCCCCTGCGCCGCGAGACCGACGACCTCGGGGTCACCTCACATCAGGCGACACTTCTCTGGCAGGTCCGCACGAGGCCCGGGCTCTCGCTGCGGGAGCTGGCGCAGGAGGAAGGCATCTCGGCGCCGTCGCTCTCGGCGCACGTCGACCGGCTCGAGGCGGCAGGTCTTCTGCGCCGCGTTCGCTCGAGCGACGACCGCCGCCGTGTCGGTCTCGAGCTGACCCCGGAGGGGCGCACCATGCTCCGACGTGTTCGCGCGCGACGGACCACCTGGCTCGCAAACCGCGTCTCGCAGCTCTCCGTCGACGACCACGAGCGGCTCGAGCGAGCCCTGCCCGCCCTCAATGCGCTGCTGGACACCGGCGAGTGAGCGTCGTCGCCGTCACGCTTCGTGGCCGCACGTTCAGCTCGCTGCGGCGCCACCGGAACTACCGGCTGTTCTTCAGCGGGCAGCTCATCTCCGTTGCGGGCACGTGGATGCAGAACATCGCGCTGGCCTGGCTCGTGATCCAGCTCTCCAGCTCGGCGCTCGCGGTCGGAGCGCTCGCGTTCTGCCGCTTCCTTCCGTTTCTGCTTCTCGGGCTCGTCGCGGGGGTCGTCGTCGACCGCGTCGACACCCGGAGGCTCTTGATCGCCACGCAAGCCGCCGCCATGGTCGTGTCCATCGTGCTCGCGGTCGTGACGCTCACGGGCTCCGCATCGCTTCCGGTGGTCTACGCGCTTGCCGCGCTCGGTGGCCTGATCCTCGTGTTCGACGCGCCGGGGCGCCAGACGCTGACGTTCCAGATGGTCGGCCCGCGCGAGCTGCCGAACGCGGTCGCGCTCAACTCGGGTCTTTTCAACGCCTCACGTGTGATCGGGCCGGCGCTCGCCGGCATCGTGATCGCGGTGGCCGGGGTCGGGCTCTGCTTCGTGGTCAATGCTGTGAGCTTCCTCGCCGTCCTCGTCGCGCTGCGCGTCATGCGGGAGGACGAGCTGACGCCGGTCGTGAGGAGTAGCGAGACACGCGTGCTCGCCGGAATCCGCGAGGGCGTGGGCTGGTCCGTGCGCTCTCCGCTCGCGCTGACCGTCCTGGCGGTCGTCACCGTCGTCTCGGTCGTCGGGTTCAACTTCAACGTGCTCGTTCCACTCCTGGCGTCTCAGACGCTCGATGTCGGTGCCGGCATGTTCGGCGTTCTCTCTGCAAGCTTCGGACTGGGTGCGCTCGCCGGCGCGCTCGCCAGCGCCACGTTGGGGCGTGCGAGCATCAAGACGTTCGTCGCGGGCTGCGTCGGGTTCAGCGTCGCGATGCTGCTGCTCAGCCCCGTGCACACGGCGACGCTCGCGCTCGCTCTGCTGTTCGTGCTCGGGTTCAGCTTCTCGCTGTTCACAGCGAGCGCGAACGCGCTCGTCCAGCTCGCGGCGCCCGATCATCTGCGCGGGCGTGTGGTCAGCCTGTACCTGTTCGCGTTCGCCGGGCTTGCCCCGATCGGAGGCCTCGTCGCGGGCTGGCTCGCCGATGTCGGCGGCACCGAGCTGGCGTTCGCCGTCGCCGGCGTCGCCGGTCTCACGGCGATCGCGTGGGCGTACCGCCGTCTCGCCGTGCTGCTCGTACCGAGCCCCGTCGACGTGTGACATCACTCGTTCGAGCATGGTCGAGACGCGCGAATCCGCCACATCGACTAGCGTGTGGCTGCGGCATCGTACGGACGTGAACCCGCCGCCGCCGCGGCATCCCGGACGTGCGATGCCGCTCTTCTTGTTTGCGAGCGCCCGCTCCGCTCGCGCGGAACAGGCGCCGCAAGCTCCGCTGACCCGGCTGCGCCGGGCCAACGGCACACCCCTGAAACGGACTGCCGGCAACGCCGGCGCCCGACAACGCCACACGGCCGCAGCCGAGCGCCAGCCTCCCCGCTCCGCTCGCGCAAAACAGGCGCCGCAAGCTCCGCTGACCCGGCTGCGCCGGGCCAACGGCACACCCCTGAAACGGACTGCCGGCAACGCCGGCGCCCGACAACGCCACACGGCCGCAGCCGAGCGCCACCCTCCCCGTCCGCAGGTGCCGAACAGACGCCGCAAACTAGGCTCGCGACCGTGACCGAGCCACGCCAACACTACGGACTGACCCTGGGGATCCTGACGCTCGCGGCGGCCGCATACGCCCTGCAGCAGACGATGGTCGTGCCGGCCCTGCCCAAGTTCCAGGAGGAGCTCGGCGCGTCGACGACATGGGTGACATGGGTCCTCACGGGATTCCTGCTCTCGTCGGCGGTCCTGACTCCGATCCTCGGCAAGCTCGGCGACCGGTACGGGAAGGAGCGGCTGCTCGTCGCCGCCCTCGTCACGTTTCTCGTCGGCTGCATCGGCTGCGCGGCCGCACCGGATATCTGGACGCTCATCCTGTTCCGCATGGTGTCGGGTGCCGGCGGCGCGGTCTTCCCGCTCAGCTTCGGGATCATCCGGGACGAGTTCCCGCCGCAAAGGGTGAAGGTGGGGATCGGGCTGCTCTCCGCCGTGTTCGGGGTGGGCAGCGGGTTCGGGCTCGTGCTCTCCGGCCTGATCGTCGACAATGCCAGCTGGCGCTGGATATTCGTGGTCGGCGCGGTCGCGGTCGCGGTCGCGGTCGTGCTCGTCCACCGCTTCGTGCCGGAGTCCCCGGTTCGTTCGAGCTCCCGGATCGACGTCCCCGGCGCGTTCCTCTTCTCGGCTGTCCTCGTGACGTTCCTGCTGGCCCTGTCCGAGGGCGAGAACTGGGGCTGGACGTCGCCCGCCGTGCTCGGCCTGTTCGGCGCATCGGCGCTGGCCGCCGTCGCCTGGGTCGTGTTCGAACTTCACGTCGACGAACCGCTCATCGACATCCGGGTGCTCGCCGACAGGCCGGTTCTGCTGACGAACGTAACCGCAATCATCTCCGGCTTCGCGATGTTCGGGGCGTACGTGCTCGTGCCGCGATTCGTCGAGTCGCCGAACGACCTGCCGCCGGACGTCGCCTCACAGCTCGGATACGGGTTCGGCGCGAGCGCGACGGTGACCGGCCTCTACCTCCTCCCGGGGTCGCTCCTGATGCTCTTCGCGGGCCCGGCCGCGGGCCTGCTCGGCCGGCGCGTCGGCTCGAAGTGGCCCCTCGCGATCGGCATGACGTCGATCGCGCTCTCCGCGGCTCTCCTCGCCGGGCTCCACGTGGAGCCGTGGCAGATCGTGCTGGCGATGGCGGGGCTCAGCGCAGGCATCGGATTCGCGTTCGCCTCGATGGCCGCGCTGATCACCGAAGCGGTCGAGCCGACCATGACCGGGATCGCGACGGGGATCAACACCGTGATGCGCACGGTGGGCGCGGTGATGGGGGCCCAGATCGGTGCGGCGATCCTGACCGCGGAGACGATCGGGGGGACGGAGGTGCCGACCGAGGGCGCCTACGTGAGCGCGTTCGTGCTTTCCGCCGTCGCAGCCGCGATCGCAGCCGGCATAGCTGTGTTCGTCACCCCGATACGACGCCGACGGCGACGTGTCGCGGTCGCCGTCGAGACGGGCTGATCGCACACGGCCGCCGGCGAGCGGCTAGATCACCCAGGTGTCCGCGCCGTGGAGGAGCGCATGCAGGTCGCCCTCGCCCTTCTCCTCGACGGAGGAACGGACCTGGTCGTGGACGAGGTCCTCGTACACCGGCCGGGTCACGGAGCGGAACACGCCGAGGGGGACGTTGCCGGACGACTCCCAGGTGAGGCGGGCGAGCGCGAACGCGAGGCCCGGGTCGTCTCGGAGAGGATCGTGGCGGAGCAGGCCGCCCGCGGACGCGTCGACGATCTCGAGCGTGCCGTCGGAGCGCATGCGCACACCCTTGTCTCCCCACCGCACCTCCTCGCCCGCGCGCAGGTAGAGGCGGTTCTCCTTCTCGTCGCGGACGACGTCGAAGGCGCCGTCGTTGTAGATGTTGCAGTTCTGGAGGATCTCGACGAATGCGGCACCCCGGTGCTGTGCGGCTGCCCGAAGAACCTCGGCGGAGCCCTGCTTGTCGGTGTCGATCGCGCGGGCGACGAACGTCGCCTCCGCCCCGATCGCGACCGACAGCGGGTTGAAGGGCTGGTCGACGGAGCCGAGCGGCGTCGACTTCGTCACCTTGCCGAGCTCGGACGTCGGTGAGTACTGACCCTTCGTCAGCCCGTAGATGCGGTTGTTGAAGAGCAGGATCGTGATGTCGACGTTGCGACGGAGCGCGTGGATCAGGTGGTTGCCGCCGATCGAAAGCGCGTCACCGTCACCCGTGACCACCCACACCGACAGATCGGGCCGGGAGGTCGCAAGGCCTGTCGCGATCGCGGGCGCGCGTCCGTGGATCGAGTGCATCCCATAGGTCTCCATGTAGTACGGGAACCGGGCGGCGCAACCGATCCCGGACACGAAGACGAGGTTCTCGCGGGGGATGCCGAGCTCCGGCAGGAACGACTGCACGCCCGCGAGGATCGCGTAGTCGCCGCAACCCGGGCACCAGCGCACCTCCTGGTCGGACTTGAAGTCCTTCGTCGTGAGCTGGACGAGGCCGTTTCCCTGCGTCATCTCTCGTTCCCTCGCTTGAAGTTTCCGGTCGCGCGGGCCAGCAGGAGCTGGCGGGCCTCGTCGCCGGATGCGTGTTCGAGCTGCAGCGCCAGCCGCGCGGCGCGTTGTCCCCGAAGGGTGACGACCGTTCGGCCCTCCCATGCGACGAGCACCCGCTCGTCTTTCGTGACGGTGGCGACGAAGGTCATGTCTCCTCCGCCATCGCGCTGATCGCATCCTCCAGCTCGGCTGCGCTCAGCGGCCGGCCGCGGACGCGCGTGTACGAGACCGCGTCGACGAGGAACTCCGCCCGCAAGAGCAGCGCGAGCTGGCCGAGGTTCATCTCGGGGACGAGCACCTTCGGGTACCGCTTGAGCACCTCGCCCGTGTTGGCCGGGAAGGGATTCAGGTGATGGAGGTGCGCGCGGGCGACCCGGATCCCACGCTTGCGTACCCGGCGCACCGCGGCCGCTATCGGCCCGTAGGTCGAGCCCCATCCGATGACGAGCAGCTCGGCGTCCGCGTCGGGGTCGTCGAGCTCGAGCGGCGGGATGTCGGCGGCGATGCCGGCGACCTTCCGTGCGCGGAGACGCACCATCAGGTCGTGGTTGTCGGGGTCGTACGAGATCGCGCCCGTGACGTCCGCCTTCTCGAGCCCGCCGATCCGATGCTCGAGCCCAGGCGTGCCGGGGATCGCCCACGGCCGGGCCAGAGTCTCGGCGTCGCGGCGGAACGGCTCGAACGGCTCCTCGCCCGCCTTCGCGAAGGGCGTCGAGATGTCCGGCAGCCCGTCGACGTCGGGGATCAGCCACGGCTCGGACCCGTTCGCCAGGTAGGCGTCCGAGAGCAGGTACACCGGAGTGCGGTACTTGAGCGCGATGCGGGCAGCCTCTATCGCCGCGTGGAAGCACTGGGACGGGCTCGACGCCGCGACGACCGGGACGGGGCTCTCGCCGTTGCGGCCGAAGAGCACCATCAGGAGATCGGCCTGCTCCGGCTTCGTCGGCATGCCCGTGGACGGGCCGGCGCGCTGGATGTCGAGTATCACGAGTGGGAGCTCGAGCGCGATCGCAAGGCCGACGGTCTCGGCCTTGAGCACGACGCCCGGCCCCGCGGACGCCGTGACGCCGAGCGAGCCGCCGAAGGCGGCCCCGACGGCGGCGCCGATGGCGGCGATCTCGTCCTCGGCCTGGAACGTCATTACGCCGAACTCCTTGTACCCGGCGAGCTCCTCGAGGATCGACGAGGCGGGAGTGATCGGATAGGCGCCCAGGAAGAGCGGGAGCCCCGACAGGCGCGACGCCGCGATCAGGCCGTAGGAGAGCGCCGTGTTGCCGGTGATCTGGCGGTACGTGCCGGGCGCGAGAGGCGCCGGGGCGACCTCGTACGAGACGGCGAAGTCCTCGGAGGTCTCGCCGTAGTTCCACCCCGCACGAAATGCCTTCGTGTTCGCCTCGACGATCTCCGGTCGTTTCGCGAACTTCTGCTCGATGAACGTGATCGTCCCTTCGACCGGGCGGTGGTAGAGCCACGACATGAGGCCGAGCGCGAAGAAGTTCTTCGAGCGTTCCGCCTCCCGAGACGTGATCCCGTCGATCCCCTTCAGCGCCCCGACCGTCATGGAGGTGAGAGCGACCTCGTGAACGTGGTAGTCGGCGAGCGAGCCGTCCTCGATCGGGCTTTCGGCGTATCCGGCCTTCTGCAGCGTGCGCTGGCCGAACGCGTCGGTGTTGACGATGATCGTGCCGCCCTTGGGGAGGTCCGCGATGTTCGTCTTGAGCGCTGCGGGATTCATCGCGACGAGCACGTCGGGCCGGTCGCCCGCGGTCAGGATGTCGTGGTCGGCGAAGTGCACCTGGAACCCGGAGACGCCGGGGAGCGAGCCGGCGGGCGCGCGGATCTCGGCGGGAAAGTCCGGGAACGTGGCGAGGTCGTTGCCGAGAGTCGCCGTCTCGCTCGTGAAGCGGTCGCCCGTGAGCTGCATGCCGTCACCGGAGTCGCCCGCAAACCGAATGATGACCTGCTCGAGCTGCTCGACCTTCTTCGTCGCCATCGCTGACGTCAGCGTAGCGCGGGCCGCCGAGGGCACCGTTGCCAGGCGGCCGCCGGCGCCGACGGTGTCAGACACCGTTTGCTGTCAAGGGCAAACCGTGTCGAGTTCGTGCCAATCGTTCCACAGGGCCGATCCCGCAGCGCGACAGGCACGCGCCGGTCGGCGGTTCGCTCGGTGCCCCCGCGTCGGCCGGCCCCGGGCGAAAGGCGGTGTCCGACACCGTCGTTCTCGCTCGAGACCTCGTTGCAGGATCATGGTTCGCCGCGCGGCGACCGAGGACGCCGCCAGGGCGACCCGACGCATCAGGAGGCACACGCCCCCGTGCTGTGACGAGATCTAGACCGGCCGCCGAACGAGCCGAATCCCCCAGGCCGCTCCCGACGAGAACAGCTCGTCCGGATCGACCTCCCCGGCCCAGCCGAGGAAGTGGCGCTCGGGCTCGTCGTGCGTGCACCCCTCGACGGCCAGGCGCGTGGCGCGCGACTCGTCGACGATGCCGCCCGCGAGCTCGTCCCGCCGCCGCTCGGCCTCCTCGGCCGCAGGGCCCTCTGCATATCCCTTCGCCATGGGGGCAGTGTGGCGGTTCCGCACGCCGCGCGCACACGCTCGCACCTCGGCAGGTGCGTCGAACCTACCCTCCGTAGTCCTCCACCGCGCGCTGGAACGCCCTGAAGCCCACCTTGCGCTTCCCGTCAGCCGTCATCAGACCCGACTGCCAGCCTCCGAGACGCTCCTCGTCCGTCATGAGGAACCAGAGGAACATGTCGACGCGGGGATTGTCGTACGCATACTTGACGGCCTTCGTCAAATACGTCGCCTGCTTACGGAACGTGACCCCGAAGATCTTGTCCGGAGGGTTCGTCTGGTAGCCGTACTCGGTGATCCAGATGCGCATCCGCCTGCCGTAGAGGCGGTCGACCTCCTTCACGAGGTCGTCGAAGTTCCCGAGCGTGATCGCAGTCGAGGCCTGCCCTCGCCTTCCGGGCGGCGGCTTCGTCGACGGCGTCTCGGCCGGGGAGCCGTAGTACGGATGATGGGCGTACGCGTCGAAGCCCCGGGCGCCGCCCTTCTTCATCGCTCTCATGAACGCGAGCGGCGACACGGAGGGGCGCGACGAGTTCGGGTTGTTGTTCCCGCGTGGGCTGGTCACCCCGCACGCGACCTTCGAGTCGATCGCGACGGACTTGATCCCCTGGACGATCGCGTTGCAGATCCTCGCGTAGTCGCGCCCCGACTGGATCGTCCAGGTCTTCCCGCTGCGGCGGTACTGCGGCTTCAGAAAGACGGGGTTGTTCGGCTCGTTCCAGGCCATCCACAGGCTCACCCGCGGAAGCGTGACCCCGTCGGCGTCCACGAAGGTCCCGCTGTAGCGCTTCTGGGCAGCCTTTGCGAACAGCTTGAGATCCTTGGCCTTGGTTGGCGCGACGTTCCACCCCTTCGCCGCATTCGCCCACGGCGGCGTCCCGATGATCGAGAACACCGGCTGCATTCCGCTCACGATGGCGAACCGGACCGTCCGGTCGTACGTGTCCCAGTTGTACGCGGGGTCGGCCGGGTCGGCCGGATGCTTCGGTCGCTTCGTCGCGACGCGGATCGACGGGCCCGACCACCAGAGGTTGACCCGTACGAGTTGTGCCTCGGTCTTCTCGAGCTGCGCGAAGACGATGTTCGGCTCGCCGTAGAGGACCATGCCGTCGTCGAAGATCCCGATCCTCAGCGAGCTGGACGCGGAGGCCGTCGAGGCGAGACAGAGCATGAGGCCGACGGCGGAGGCGACGAGCGCCGCGGCGAGGTTACGCACGCGCGGGGGTTCCTTCGAGCGACGCGAGCGTCCGACGCAGGCCTTCCTCGAGGGTCACCTCCGGTTCCCAACCGAGCAGTTGACGTGCACGGGTGATGTCGGGCTGGCGAACCTGCGGGTCGTCGACCGGGAGCGCCTCGAAGACGATCTCGCTGGAAGAGCCCGTGGCCGCGATCACGGCCGTCGCGAGGTCGAGCAGCGTCATCTCCGCAGGATTCCCGATGTTGACCGGCATGTGCTCGCCCGACTCGACGAGAAGGATCAGGCCGCGGACGAGGTCGTCGACGAAGCAGAAGCTCCGCGTCTGGGATCCGTCCCCGAAGACCGTGAGCGGCTTCTGCTCGAGCGCCTGGCGGATGAAGGTCGGTATCGCCCGTCCGTCGTGCGGGCCGCATCCTGCTGCCGTACGTGTTGAAGATCCTGACGATCGCGGTGTCGACGCCCTGCTGGCGGTGATACGCCATCGTGAGCGCCTCCGCGTAGCGCTTCGCCTCGTCGTACACGCCCCGCGGGCCGATCGGATTGACGTGCCCCCAGTAGGCCTCGGTCTGCGGGTGCTCCTGCGGGTCGCCGTAGACCTCGCTCGTCGAGGCGAGGAGGAAGCGCGAGCGGTGCACCTTCGCGAGGCCGAGCGCGTTGTGCGTCCCGTGTGAGCCGACCTTGAGCGTCTGGAGCGGCAGACGCAGGTAGTCGATGGGGCTGGCCGGGCTCGCGAGGTGGTACACGAAGTCGATCGTCTCGGCGACCTCGACGTGCTGCGTCAGGTCCTGCGGCAGGAACGCGAACGAGTCGCCGCGGAGGTGCTCGATGTTCGCCAGCGACCCGGTCTCGAGGTTGTCGAGGCAGATCACACGATGGCCGCGCTCCAGGAGCGTCTCGCAGAGATGCGAGCCCAGAAACCCGGCGCCGCCGGTTACGAGCGAGGTCGGCATCGCGCGCGATCCTACCCGGCTCGCGGCGCTGCGGGAGGCCAAGCTTACGAAGTCCTCACGCCCCCCGCCGATACCTGAGTCGAGGGTTGTGCACCCGGACGACACGTTGCTACGTTCATTCGAGTGGGATCGCCGCCCGCCCACCCCGGACGCGAGCGCTCGCGCCGCTCCATCGCCATCGCCTTCCTCCTGGCCACCGTATGCGCGCTTGCGACGATCCCTGTCGTCCTGGCGGCGGGGCCGGACAGCGAGAAGAAGGTCACGATCTGCCACAGGACGAGCTCGAGCGGCAACCCGTACAACCAAATCAGCCAGCCGATCGACAAGAAGGACGGCACGATCAACGGACACGAGACCCACACCGGCCCCGTGTTCCCCGCGCCCGGCTGGGGCGACATCATCCCGCCCTACACCTGGGTCGACAAGGACGGCACCACCCGCGCGTACCCCGGATACAACTGGGGCGACGACGGCCAGGCGATCTGGCAGAACGGCTGCAACCCGACCGAACCGCCCGAGCCGCCCGCTCCCGACCCGATCACCCCGTACGTCCAGTGCATCGAGCCGCACGGCAGCGGCTTCTTGGCGCACTTCGGCTACGACAATCCCAACTCCGGCAGCGTGACGCCGGCGCAGGAGCAGAACGTGTTCGACCCTGCGCCGCCGAACCGTGGTCAGCCGACCACGTTCGACCCTGGACGACACGACGATGCGGTCGCTGCTGAGTCTTCCGGGAGCCTGACGTGGAAGCTCACCGGCAAAAGTGCGACAGCGCACGACAACTCACCCCGCTGTCAGGGCTCGATCACCGTGGTCAAACACGTCGTGCCCGCGGACGACGCAGGTCTGTTCAGCCTCAAGATCGACGGACAGGTCGAGGGCAACGCCAACGCTGTCGGCGACCAGGGGACAACAGGCACGATCGCCGTTTCGGCCGGAGCTCGCACCGTGAGCGAGTCCGGCGCGTCGGGTACGGCGCTCGGCGACTACACGATCGAGACTGTCTGCCGGGACGGCGACACCGTCGTGGCCAGCGCGAACGGCCCGTCCGTCGACGTCACCGTCGGCCGGGGTCAGGCGATCACGTGCGTCATCGAGAACACTGCGACGCCGAAGCAGAAGACGATCACCCCGGAGCTCGAATGCGTCCTCTTCGACGACGGACAGCCGGATGTTGCGTACTGGGGGTACGACAACACGAACGGACATGGGGTATCGATCCCGATCGGCGGCCAGAACGAGTTCACGCCGGACCCCGCAAACAGAAAGCAGCCGACGACGTTCGCGGAAGGCCGCAACGTCGGTGTCTTCCAGACGCCGTTCGATGCCTCGAGCGGCAACCTCGTCTGGCATCTGTCCGGGAAGACGGCAACGGCGTCAGCCGACTCGCGTGCGTGCAACCCGACCGTCGAGCTGCGAAAGGTCACGCTCCCCGCAGACGACCCGGGCGTGTTCCAGCTTCGCATCAACGATGCCGTCGTCGCGACGGGCGGCAACGGAACGACGAGCGGCCCACTCCGGACGGGGATCGGCGAGGGAACCGTGAGCGAGACTGCCGGGCCAGGCACGAACCTGGCGGACTACGACTCGAAGGTCGAATGCACCCGGAACGGCACGCTCGAGGTCTCGGCGCCTGGAACGAAGGTCGACGGCAAGGTCGCGCAGGGCGACGCCGTCGTCTGCACGTTCACGAACACGCGCAAGGGCACTCCCCCCACGCCTCCGACACCACCGACGCCGCCCACGCCACCGACACCGCCCACGCCACCGACACCGCCCACGCCACCGCCGGTGCCGCCGCCTCCGCCCGGCCCCACACCGACGCTCGACCTGGTCGTCGCCAAGAGCGTCGAGCCCACCACCGTCGTCGTGGGCGGCCGGCTGACGTGGACGATGACCATCACGAACCGCTCCGCCGTTGCGGCGGCCGACGTCAACGGCCTCAAGGTCAACGATCGCCGTGCGCCGCGGACGAAGCTGATCTCGCTCGAGCCCTCGCAGGGCACATGCGTGCCGTTCACCTGCAACCTCGGCCGGCTCGGGCCTGGGGCGTCGGCCACCGTCGTCGCCGTGACGGAGGCGACGCACGTCGGCACTGTTGTCGACATCGTCCGCATCGAGTCCGAGGAGCCGGAGTCGAACTACCGGAACAACGTCGCAGCGGCCCTCGCTCGGGTGATCGGCCCGTTCACTCCTCCCGTCGGTCAGAACCGCTGCGCCACGCTGACCGTCGCCCCCAGGGTTCTGCAGAACGGGCGGTCGTCGGTCGTACTGCTCACCGCGCGCAATCGGCAGGGCCGGCCGCTTGCCGGAATCCGTGTGCGCGTGCGCGGCCCGGCGGTGGACCAGACGGTCACGACCGACCGTCACGGCATCGTTCGCCGCACCGTCTTGCCGAGGCGCGTGGGGCTCGTCTTCTTCACGGGCAGCCCACGAACGCTGGCCGGCCGTGGCTTCCGTTGCCGGACGCTTCTCGCCGTCGGGCCAGCGAAGCCGACGACAGTCACCGGCTGAGCCGCGGCTACGGCACGACGTCGATCGGCGTGCCGAGCGGCGCAAGCCGTTCGAGCCGCCGCGCGACGCCGTTCGCGACCCTGACGCAGCCGTGCGAGACCGCCTCGCCCAGCAACGCGGGCAGGTCGGTGCCGTGTATGCCTACGACGTTGCTCGGCCAGTCGGTGACGCGGGCATAGGCGCTCGTCTCGAGCGCGAAGTCCCCGTAGAACGGGTCCTGCGGAACGAACGCCGACTCGACGTAGAAGTCCCGGCCGCGCGGCGTCGCCGCCTCCGGCCGTCCGATCGCCACGACGCCTCGGAGCAGGAGCCGTCCCGTCGCGGACGCGCCGACCTCGATCCGTCGCTCCTCGAGACTCACGACGATCCGGTTCCGCACGGGCCGGACGTCCGCCGCATCGGCGCGCACCCAGCCGCGGGCCCCGTTGGCTCGCCCTGGAAGGCTCAGCCGGTACCACCACGCCCCGTCGGTGCCGCGACGCGAGGAGAGCGCGAGCACGATCTGGAACTGCCGGTCGGAACGGAAGCGGCGCAGCGTCCGGACGATCCGCGCCGACGGATCGGGCGCCTCCCTGGCGGCGGTCGCACGCAGGAGCTCCCCGGCCGCGGGGAAGCGCGCGGGTAGCTCGGCCGCCGCGCGATACGGGCGTCGCTACCGCGAGCGCGCAGGCGGCCAGAGCGAGCAGTGGGGTTAGGAGGCGCACGGAAGGCTCCGAACAGGGCGTGCGAGGCGCACGAGACTCGCGTCCGCCCGCCACACGGCGAGCGGCGCCCGCGTGCCCGACGCCAGCCGTGTGCCGTCGAGGTCGACGCCCTCCCGCACCACGACGACGTCCGCGTGTACGGGAGCGCCGGTGTCGCGCCTCACCAGCAGGCCGTCGCGGAACAGCGCCGGAGTCGATGCCGGCGCGAGCGGATCCGCGACACCGACGCTCGCGGCCGGGCCTATCGTGTCGTTGTAGAACTCGGTGACGCGCATCGCTCCCCGCGCCCGATCCTCCTCGCAGGCACTCGGAACCGAGAGCAGGAGCGCCCGGGCTCCCCCGGGCAGCGCAGCGTCGACCCAGGCTTTCGATTCCCCCGGGGCGAACGCCGCCGCCTCGACGGACCTTGCCGCCTCTCTCGCGTGGCTCCAGGCGAGAGAGCCTGCGAACGCGAGCATCGTCCCGACGAGCGCGACGATCACCCAGCGCGAGAGCGGCGGGACGAACGCCGCGGCGAGGATCCCTACGACGACGAAGCCCAGCATCGCCTCCCGTCCGGAGAACGGGCTTCCGGACGGATTGGCACGCTCGACGAAGGCCCAGGGCTCGAACGCGAGCATCTCCCAGAGGATGTCCCGCACGTACTGGTAGGGAAGCTGCGCGACGAGCACGAGGACGCTCACCGCGCCGACGGCCAACCCGAGGCGGGGGCGAGCCATCCCCGAGTCGAGCCAGCCGCAGAGCACCACGAGCCAGAGCGGCACGACGTAGAACAGGCTCCGGTCGTGGAGCCCGTTGACCGCGTACGACGTGCTCGCGAACGCCGCGACAACCGAAAGGACTGCGAGGTTGGCGACGACGAAGGTCGAGAGCTGCGCGGCATGGGCACGGGATCCGCCGCGGGCCTCCCGCCACCAGCGCGAGAGCTCGACGGGCGCGACGACTGCGGGAACGACCGCGACGTAGAGGACGAGGAGGCCGAGATGATCGAAGAACCATCCGGCCAGGTCGCCGAGGTCGTACGACGCCCAGAGGACTCCGTATGAGCCGAGCAGGTCTGCGGGCGAGCGTCCTCCCGCGAGAAGCGCCGCCACGACCGCGAGCCCGCCGCCCAGGACCGCACCGGTCGGCCAGAAGCGTGCGAGGCCGGGGCGCGCCCGCGGAGGCAGGAGGGCCAGCGCGAGAACGATCCCGACCGCGAGCACCGGTGCGAGGAGAAGAAACTGCGTGCGGGTCGCAGCCGCCAGCGCGATCGCCCCGAGCGCGAGAAGCTGTCTCGTCGACGTCGGCTCCTCGATCACGGCGACGATCGCGAGCAGCGCACACGCAAACGCAAGATAGGCGACGCTCTCCGTCAGCACGCCCGACGTGTAGACGCTCGACGGCACGAGCACCGCGAGCGCCGAGGCGACGAGCGCGAAGCGCGGGCTGCTCACGCGCCTGGCCAGATGGAAGACCGGCACCGCGACGAGGGCGAAGGCGATCGCGCCGAGCAACTGGGCGAGCGCGAACGCGGTCTCGCGGTCGCCGGCGAGCGCGACGAGCGGCGCGACGAGGATGGGATAGACAGGCCCGTAGCCGTAGCCTGCGTCGCGCACGCCGAGGCCGTGACCGTGCGCGAGCGAGGAGGCCGCGTCCATGTAGATCACCTCGTCGGGAAACACCCTCGGACCCGGGGCCCCGCGCGCGAGCAGCACGAGCAGGACGAACGCGACGGCGACGACGACGCCGACCCGGACGCGGTCGTCCGCTCGCGTCGCCGTCCGCGTGAGCGCTCTCGTCGCCGTGGCCACCGGCCGCCGATCGTACGCCGCGAGGCGGGCAGCAGGCGGCGGGCGGTCAGCGACGGCCCGGCGCCGCCGACCGACGCCGGACTACTTGTTCGTGATCTTCTCGGTCACGTAGGCCGTGACGTCCTGGATCTCCTGGTCGCTCAGCTGGCCCTTGAAGGCGGGCATACCGCCGCCGCCATTCTGCACCTGCTTCGTCACGGTGGCTGCGTCCTTGGCGGACGGGATCGCCGTCAGGTCGGGACCCCCGTTTCCGCCGGTTCCATCGACGCCGTGGCAGCCCGCGCAGTTGTCGGCGAAGACCGTCGCACCGGCTGCGGCGTCACCGGTCTTCTGGCTTCCGCCGCCTCCCTCGCCCGCGTGCTCGGTGCCCGAACCGGCGCCGGGTGCGGCCGCCGGGCCCATCGTGCCGTCGAGCGAGAAGAGCCACAGGCTGTCGCCGTGCGCCGTCGCGGCGAGCGAGTTGCCCGCCGAGAGGAACGCGACATACTCCTTGCCGTCCCGCTCGAAGACGCTGACCGTGTCGTTCGCGCCCGCGCCTGTCTGGAAGCTCCAGAGCTGGTCGCCGGTCTCCGCGTTGTAGGCCTGGAGCTCGCCCGCGTTGCGGCCGACGAACACGAGGTTCCCGGCCGTCGTGACGGTCCCGCTGTAGCACGCATCGGGCCAGGTCTTCTGCCACGCGACGCTGCCGTCCGTGGCGCTGATCGCGGTGAGCGTGCCGGGCGACTCGTTGTAACCGATCCCTGCTACCGCGCCGATGCCGGCGAAGCCCTTGCCGGGCACGAACGTGAGGTCTGCCGATTGCACTCCCACCGTCTGCACGGCGGAGCAGACGTAGAACATCTGAGTGTCCGGGTTGTAACTCGACGGCTCCCAGTTGTCGCCCCCCTGCGGTCCCGGCGAGTAGATGAGCATGTGCTTGGTGCTCGGCGGGGTGTACATCTCCTGCGCTACGACCACCGGGACCTTCTTTGCGGCACCCGTGATCTCGCTCTTCACCCGCGCGACCGCCTCGGCGGTGGGAGGCGTGTGCGGGATGAACTCACCGTTCCGTGGGATCGGCTGCGTCTTGGCCGTCTTCTGCTCGGCGCTCTGCGGCACCGGCTTCTCGTCGATCCCGTAGAGGGGCTCCCCGTTCGTTCGGTCGAGGAGGTACAGCCACCCCGTCTTACCGGGTGCGCCGATCCCCTTGACGGTCGTGCCATCCTGGTCGACGTCGAACAACACGGGAGCGCTGGGCGAGTCGTAGTCCCAAATGTCGTGGTGAACCTCCTGGAAATGCCATTTCAGGGTCCCGCTGTCCTTGTCGATCGCGAGGATCGAAGCGGCGTAGAGGTTGTCACCGGGTCGGTCTCCTCCCCACCAGTCGTTGCCGGCGTTGCCGGTCGTCACGTACAGGAGGTTGAGGTCCTCGTCGTAGGAAGGCGTCCCCCAGATCGATGCGCCACCGTGCTCGTAGGCATCGCCTTCGGGCCACGTCTCGCTTCCCGGCTCGCCGGGCGCGGGGATGGTGTAGAACCGCCAGACGCTGTCGCCCGTCTCCGCGTCCATCGCCTCGAGAAAGCCGCGCGTCCCGAAGTCCGCGCCGACGACCCCGATGTAGATCTTCCCATCGAGGAAGAGCGGGGCGCCGGTGATCGTCTGCCCCTTCTGCCACTGGACGAGCTGTCGAGTCCAGATCTCACCGCCCGTGTCGATGTCGAGCGCGACGACCTTGCCGTCGAGTTGGCCGAGATACACGCGGCCATCACCGACCGCGACGCCGCGATTGAGCCATCCGCAGCAGACCGTCGAGATCTTCTGGCTGATGTTGGAGGTGTGCTCCCACAAGATCTTCCCCGTCTCGACCGAGACCGCGTAGACGTCGTCGTTGCCCGTCGTGATGTAGATCACACCGTCCTGGACGATCGGCTGGCTCTCGCCCGAATACTTCGCGGCGACCCCGGAGCCGTTCAGGTGCGTTCGCCAAACGCCCTTCAGCTGCGCGACATTCGACGTGTCGATGTCGTCGAGCGTCGAGTAGCGCTGGTTCGTCGTCGCGCCGCCATTGGTCGGCCAATCCGACCCGGCGCCCGATGCCTCGCTCCCGCCTGACCCGCATCCGGCCACAACCGCCGCAAGCGCGACTGCGATAGCGGCGGGAAGCGACCCCCGCACGATCCGTCTGCATACGAACATGCTGGCCCCTTCTCTCCGACGACGTTCCGAGCGTTCCCTGGGCTCGGCGCGACGAAACCGCACCTACGGGTTTCCGCTCGCCGGCCTCGCGTGCCGCTCTCCGATCCGGATCGGAATGTCCGCCTGGCTCCCCGCGGCGCGCGGAGCGCCGACGAGCTGGCCCCCGGCGCACCCCTCGGCGGCAACGGCTCGACGGGGATTCGCGATACCGAGTGCGCCGGCGATGCCACCGGCCGTGAGGAGCGCAGCGCAGATCAGCACGACCTCGTGGAACGCGTGCACCGAGTCTGTGTTGGCGGCGAAGGTGTCGCCGACGAGGGTGCCGGCGACGACGAGCCCAGCGACGGCGACCCCGACCAGCCCGGCGACGCGCGCCACGGCGTTGTTGACCGCCGAGGCGATGCCCGCGTCGCTCTCGTCCGCGTCGGCGAGAATCGTGGCCGTGAGCGGGGCAACGGTCATCGAGAGGCCGAGCGCGAACACGAGCAATGCCGGCAGGAGCTCCGCGGCGAAGGATGTGTCGAGCCCGGTTCTGAGGAGCAGGAGGACGCCGACGGCCCCGACGAGCGGCCCGGCGCCCATGAAGAGCCGCGGCCCGAACCGGTCTGCAAGTGCGCCGAAGCGTCGCGACAGCGTGAACATCACCAGCGTCACCGGGAGCGTCGTGAGACCGCTCTCCAAGGCGGAGTAGCCGGCGACCTGCTGCAGGAAGATGACGAGGAAGAAGAAGAGGATCGCGAGCCCCGCGTACATCGCGAGCGTCTCGGCGTTCCCCACGGCGAAGTTGCGGTGCGTGAAGAGCTCGAGCTCGAGCATCGGCTGCGCCGCCCGACGTTCCCAGACGACGAACGATCCGAGGGAGACGACTCCGAGCGCCAGCGGCACGAAGATCACGGGGCTGCTCCAGCCGTAATGGGGCTGCTCGATCAGCGCGAACACGACGCCCCCGAGGCCGAGCGCGCACAGTCCGGCCCCGAGGAAGTCGACGCGGCGTCCCGGCACTTTGGCGGCGGGAGGCACCGCCGCGGCGACGAGCGCCATCGTCGCCAGGACGAACGGGACGTTGATCGCGAAGATCCAGCGCCACGAGACCTGGTCGACGATCCAACCGCCCGCGAGAGGTCCGATGATCGTGGCTATCCCGCCCCAGGCGGTCCAGGATCCGATCGCCGCGCCCCGCTCGCGCTGCGAGAAGGCGGCAACGATGATCGCGAGGGAGCTCGGGGTCACGAGCGCGCCGGCGGCTCCCTGCAGCGCGCGCGCCGCGATCAACACCTCGATCGATGGTGAGGCCGCGCAGCCGACCGAGAGGACGCCGAAGGCGGCGACTCCGACCATGAAGACGCGTCTCTCCCCGTAGATGTCTCCGAGCGACCCGCCGATCAGGAGCAGCGACGCCAACGCCAGCAGGTAGGCGTTCGAGACCCACTGCTGCCCCGTGAGCCCACCGCCCAGGTCGCGCTCGATCGCCGGCAGCGCGACGTTCACGACCGACCCGTCGACCATGACCACGCCCGAGCCGAGAATCGCCGCCAGCAGCGTGAGTCGCTGCCGTTGCGTCACGGCGCGTCAACCGCCGACGCGACGTCGATCGCTGTGTCGTCGACGTAGCACCAGGCCCATGACTCCCCGGGCTCCGCCGACCGCGCGAGCGGGTGCCCGTCCTCCGCGGCGTGCCTGCTCGCGTGCCGGTTGGGCGAGGAATCACGGTTCACGATCGCGATCTGGTCGAGATGCGTGCAGCTCGCTCCGTTCATCGAGTCTCCCAGCGCGTCGGGCCGAGCCGGCGACGTGGAGGCCGACGAGTCACGTGCCCGAGGGTCACGACCCCCAAAACCGCGAGCAGCACAAGGTACGCGCCCCCAACGGCGCAACGTGCTCGATCGGCGCCTCGGCGTGTGCACCACGTCTCCTACGAACTCGGCTCGACGACCCGGGTCACGACCCAGCGGTGCTTGCCGATCTTGCGGTCGCGGACGAACCCGAGCTTCTCGTAGGTCGAGAGGGCTCCGTTGTAGAGGAACCCGGCTGGCACCGCGCCGGCATCCTCCGGGTATCCCTCGACCGTCCCGCCGCCCAGCGCCTCGATGAGATCGAGGGCACCCGCGAGCGCCGCGGACGCAACTCCCTGGCGACGGTGCCGTTTACCGACATAGCAGCATGCGATCCGCCAGTCGGGCAAGGCCGCCCTCCCTTTCTCGTATGCCGCCCGGCTCTTGATTCGCGGCACCTCGTCGGGTACGCCGAACTGGCACCAGCCGACGCACTCACCCTTCTCGAAGACGAGAGCGGCATGGGCCGTGCCTGCGCGAACACGTTCGAGCTTCCGTTCACGGTTCAACGCCGGCGTGGTTCCCCTGCCGACGCCCTGGGCGTGGAAGCCCATGCACCAGCAGCCGCCGAAAACCCCGCCGTTCGCCTCCACCAACGTGGCGAACGGCGCCCACGTCGACTCGTCGAGAGCCCTGATGGTGTACGTCGGCTCGGCGATTCGGCCAGCCTAACCGGCTGGTGATTGCTCGGCCGGGCGGCCGATTGGAGATCGAGAAGCGCCGGTCACCGACCCGCCTTTACCCTGGCGGCGACGACATCACCATCCGAGGGCCGCGCCGAGCGTCCGGCGATCGAGCCGGACGTCGACCGCAAGGACTCGTCCGACACAGGGAGGCACGACGCGATGGCTGAGAGGAAAACGGCGAAGAAGGGCACGAAGACATCCGCTGCGACGGCTACCGGCAAGGCGGGCCGAGGTTTCACGGACGAGGAACGGGCCGCGATGAAGGAGCGGGCCGGTGAGCTCGAGGCGGCTGCGCGCCGTGGGGCACGTTCCGGCAACGCCGACGGGGAACAGGACGTGCTCACGAAGATCGCCGAGATGCCGGCGCCGGATCGGCTCATGGCCGAGCGACTCCATGCCCTCATCAAGGCCAGCGCGCCGACCCTCTCGCCGCGAACCTGGTACGGGATGCCCGCGTACGCCAAGGACGACAAGGTCGTCTGCTTCTTCCAGAGCGCACAGAAGTTCAAGTCGAGGTACGCGACGCTCGGGTTCAGCGACAAGGCGAACCTCGACGACGGCGCCATGTGGCCCACCTCCTTCGCGCTCGGAAGATTGACCGCCGCAGAAGAGGCACGAATCGGCGCGCTCGTGAAGAAGGCCGTGAGCTGAGGCCGGCGGGAATCCCCCGAGGCCGCCGGGGCTCGTTACGATTCCGCGTGGATCCGGCGACGAGGTAGCGGTTGGCGCGGCGGATGCCGCGTCCGCTCGGCAGCGTGTCGAGGCTGATGTGATCGGCTTTCGCCGCTGCATGCCAACGCTACTTCGGGAGGATCGAGATGACACGGCAGAACCTGTTCTCCGACGTGTGGGACGGAGACGACGGAGGCGACGAGGACGCCGGAACACGGCGCCGGGTGTTCTGGCGCCCGGACGACGCTCGCATGGGGGCAACCCTGTACGAGCTCGCCCCCGGCACACCGGAGAGCCGCATCCACATGCACTACGGAGCCGAGGAGATGTTCTTCGTCTTGAGCGGCCGCCCGTTGCTCCGTAACCAGCACGGCGAGGAGGCGCTGGCGCCCGGCGACGTCGTCTTCTGCCCGGAGGGACGGGCCGGGCTGCACACATTCAGCAATTCGACCGACGAGCCCACCGCGATCCTGGCCATCAGTGCCGGAAGCTTCCCCGACGTGGTCGCCTATCCGGAACACGGATACGCGTGGGTGGCGACCCGCGATCCCGATCCGAAGCTCCTTGCGAAGGGCGGCGATCCCGGGATCATCGCCCGGTTCGAGATCCCGATCGAGTAGACCATCCGGATCGTCGGCGCCCGACCCGCGGCGGCTCCGACGCCGTCGCGGGCATCGGGCTTCGCATGATTCTGCGACGACGGCGGCTCGCTCGGCGGCCGTCGTGAGGATAGAGAGATCGAGCGCGTTCGGATTCCCGCGTGGGCCAGCGTTCGCGAATGACACCTGAGCGAGCCGGTGTAGACGGTGAGGTTCATAACGTCCGGTGGACGGGAGATCGTCGGCGCTCCGGATCAAGCGGGATGCGTGCGAACCCTGATGCTGATGCGTGCGAACCCTCATGCGTGTCGGGGTCGGCTGGACGGATAATCGTTGCGGGAGGTGTTTCATGTCGGCACAGCCGTTGCCGCACCGCGTTCACTCGCCGCATCGCTGGTCCCGGGAAGAGCACAGCGGAAAGCCGCAGTCGCGCGAGTCGCTTGCGCGAGCCGAACAGCTGCAGCAGCGGATCCTCGTCGACGTCGACCCAGATGTACGAGATCCCGTTGAGATCGAGCAAGCGCCGCAGGACGGGCGCCGCCCTGGTCGAGCGTCGGCCGAGGACGTAGACGTACACGGCCGCCATCGCGCCACCGTATCGCGGGCCCTTCCGTCCTGCCAACGGCTCGGATGCGCCTCCCGGAACCTCGGTGGACGTTCCCTGTAGCCCTCAGGAGTTGCCACAAGCCACAGTGGGCGTCAGCGCGCGACGACGCGTCTCAGCGGAGGTCCTTGTTCGTCTCCTGGGTCCGTAACCGCGATGTTGTCATGGTCGGCAAGTGACGTCTTGTGCCGTCACGTCGCGTCAAAGCGGCTCAGTCGTGACGGGGTGTCCGGCTGAAGCACGCCCGTTCCGTCTCGTTCGTTTGCACGTCGTTTGCACGGGATTCGGGTGGGAGCCACTTCACGGACGCTCGAACGGATGTCCGAGGTGACACTCGTCAGCCCCGAATTCCTGGTTCGGGCCGAAGGCTTCACCTGGCGTCCAGCCGCCTCCAAAGCTTGGAAGCTGACCATCATCGCCTCTGAGGCGCTGCTAAGAAACGAATGCCTTCCGAACAGATGCAGCTGTCCATCTGTTCGTGCCGTGATCCGTTGGAACCTTCTCCGCGTTCAGCTGCTCAGCGATCGCCTCTAGCGACATCCGCTTCCCGAGCATCGCGTTGATCTTCACCCGCCACTGATAGTCACGACGGTTGCAGAGCCGATGCGCAAGTCTGACGTTCTCCGAGGTAAGGCGACCTCCGTCCATCTTGCGTCTCGGGTAGTGATTTGCCGTCGGCTCCCAATCGTAAGCCTCCGGTCTCGGTTCGAAGTAGCTACGGCCCCGGGAGCAGTAGCACTGGGGCATCTCGCAACGCACGTCGATGATCTGCCCATCCCGAGCAAGCTGCCAGAGGATTCCGCGACCTACTCCCAGGGCCTCGAGCTTCTCAACTGCCGTTTCTGCCATCCCGCCGATCCTGTCATGGCGCGCGGTCACGTCGGGGCGCGCTGGTATCGCTCGTGACGCCTCGGTCTCGCAGAGCACGATGCGGCGAATGAAGGACTCACGATTCTCGTCTGGGAGCCGTTTCTCTGTCGTCCAGGCGGTATCGGTGATCGTCAGAGTCGCGAGCAGGTGTGCCGCCAACTCTGCCGGCGGCAGCGACTTCCAGGCCGCTGGGGCGTTTCGCTTCCGGGGCGACTTCGCCAGGGACGCGGGCTCGGGCGCGAAAACCTCGGCGACTGCCTCGGCCGCCGGAGCGGACTGGGGCAGATTCGCTGCGGCAGCCGCCACGCGAGCTGCCTCGATTCTCGCGAGAAGCTTCTCGATGGGCTGCCCGTCGAAGATCGAGTAGTCGAGCTTGTTGCAGATGCGGTGGGCAAGGACCGTGTTGTCGGGAGTCGCTTTCCCGCCGTCACGCTTTGAGATTGGGAAGTGCTCGTGGGTCGGCTCCCAGTCGTTCCATGGCTTAGTGCGCGGTGCGAACCAACCTGCACCGCCCAGCTCCTCGGGACAGAAGCACTTGGGCATCCCACATCTCAGCTCGGTGATGTAGCCAAGCTCCGCCGCTTTGATGAGGGTGGTGCCCTTGACGCCCAGAGCTCTGAGCTCCCTGGCCACTTCCGCACCACGCGCCGGATCCAGAGGTGGTCTTGTCACGCTGGGAAGCTATCTGCCTCGAATCCCCTCGTTCCAGTCAGTCACGAATAGAGACGACTCTGTAGTCGCTGACCCCAACACTGAAACGCATGCCGAGCCACGGCGTGCAATCCACTAGTCGGCTATCAACATGTTGAACCGCTCCGGGAAAGTTGCAGGCTCCAGCCTTGAGAGGATGGAGTCATGTCAAGTACATCGAGGAGGTATTCGCCGGAGGTTCGTGAGCGTGCGGTGCGGCTGGTGTTCGATCATCAGCGTGAGCATGAGTCGCAGTGGGCTGCGATCGTTTCGGTCGCCGCGAAGATCGGCTGTACGTCGGAGACGCTGCGGAGCTGGGTACGACGTACTGAGGTCGACGAGGGCCGTCGGGCCGGGCGTCACGATCGACGAGCGTGCGCGGCTGAAGGAGCTTGAGCGTGAGAATCGCGAGCTGCGGCGGGCGAACGAGATCTTGAAGTCGGCGTCGCTTTTCTTCGCGACCGAGCTCGACGGTCGAACGCGGAGGTGAGCGCCTACATCGACAAGCACCGTGACGATTACGGGGTCGAGCCGATCTGCAGGTGTTGCAGTTCGCCCCGCGCACCTACTACGCGATCAAGGCGAGGCCGCCCTCGGCGCGAGCGCTGCGAGACGCGGAGCTGAAGCCGCAGATCGCCCGGGTGCACCGGGACAACTTCGGCGTCTACGGCGTCGACAAGATCTGGGCGCAGCTCAACCGCGAAGGCGTCCGCGGTCGCCCGCTGCACCGTCGCGCGGTTGATGCGCGAGCTCGGGCTACGAGGCGTGATCCGTGGCAAGCCGAAGTACACGACGATCCCAGGCGATGCGGCCGACCGGCCGCGGGATCTCGTCGATCGCAGCTTCGTCGCCGGCGCCCCGAACCGGCTCTGGGTCGCCGACCTGACCTACGTCCGCACCTGGTCGGGCTTCGTCTATGTCGCGTTCATCACCGACGTCTACTCGCGGATGATCGTCGGCTGGCAAGCCTCCCGCTCGCTGCGCTCCGACCTCGCACTCGACGCGCTGGAGCAGGCGATCTGGGCGCGCTCCGGGCGCGGCCAGCGACTCGACGAGCTGGTCCATCACTCCGACAGGGGCGTCCAATATCTCGCGATTCGCTACACCGAACGGCTCGCCGAGACCGGCGCGGTCAACTCGGTCGGATCGAAAGGCGACTCGTATGACAATGCGCTCGCGGAGACGATGATCGGGCTATACAAGGCCGAGCTCGTCCGCAACCGCGGCCCCTGGCGCGGCCTCGACGACCTCGAGTACGCCACCCTCGAATGGGTCGACTGGTTCAACCACCGCCGCCTCTTCGAAGCCCACGGCCAGATCCCACCGGCCGAGTTCGAAGAGCTGCACTACCGTCAGAACGACTCAGGCCAGCAGGCCGAGACTCAAACCAAACAGCCTGCATGAAACCCGGAGCGGTTCACTCGGGCAGCCAGCACTCACTGAGCCAATCCCGCCCGGGCTACAACGCAGCGCGGCCGAGGAAGGCTGGATCCACCTGCCCCTCCCGGGCGCACTGCCGCAGCTTGGGTAGCGCGGCCTACCTTGTGCGCGTGCGAGGCGGCCCTTTCCGCGTATGCACGTGCGAGGTCGCTGGGCCTGGAAGCCGTACGCGCTCTTCCGTGACACGGGAGACGCGAGGGCGGCCTCGGGGCCGGGTCGACCGCTAACAGGTCAACGGAAGGCCACGGGAAGCCACGGAGGATCACTCGGACGAGCCGACCAGACGATCCAACTCGGTGTCACCTGATCCGAGGCGCGTCTGGACCTTTGGGCGTCGTCTCGCTACGGTGGCGGAGTGGCGGCCAGCCGCAGCGCTATCGAATGGACCGAGGCGACCTGGAATCCAGTCACAGGCTGTAGCCAGGTCAGCCCGGGCTGCGCGCACTGCTACGCAAAGACCCTCGCTGAGCGCTTCAAGGGCGTCCCGGGTCATCCATACGAGCAGGGGTTCGACCTTCGACTGTGGCCTGAGCGGCTCGATATCCCTCTCCGGTGGCGTCGACCGCGAATGATCTTCGTGAACTCGATGAGCGACCTCTTCCACGAGGCAATCCCGCTGTCATTCATCCAGAGCGTCTTCGCCACCATGGAGTCCGCCGAGCACCATGTGTTCCAGATCCTGACCAAACGACATGCACGGCTGGCGGACATCGCGAGCGCGCTCCCGTGGCCACAAAACGTCTGGATGGGTGTTTCGATCGAGAACAAGCGCTGGGCCGAACGGGCGGACTACCTTCGTTGCGTCCCAGCCGCTGTCCGTTTCATCAGCGCCGAGCCACTGCTCGGTCCGCTCCGGAACCTGGACCTCGACGGAATCGACTGGCTGATTGCTGGCGGGGAGTCCGGCCCTCGCCATCGGCGGGTCGATCCTGCTTGGGTTCGCGAACTGCGTGACCGATGCCAACACGAGGGTGTGTCGTTCTTCTTCAAGCAGTGGGGCGGCCGCACGTCCAAAGCCGGGGGACGTCTGCTCGACGACCGAGAGTGGTCTGAACTGCCGACGCCTCGCGTCGTCGCCGCCTGAACCCGCCCGGAGGTCTCCTTCGACTAGCTTCGGGCGTGGCTACGCGGCCCGTCGGAGCGGAATCACCTTCGCCCCCTCGTCGTCCTCCGGACCTCGCGATGGGAGGGAGATCATCTCAAGCCCGTCCACCGCAGCGGCCTTCCGCTTCTCGCGGGTGAGGCGGTCGTCTTTCACGAGAGCCTTCACGACGCTCGAGTAGCCCCCGTCCTTCACAACGCCGAAGAAGGAGCCGATCAGCTGCTCCTTGATCGCGCCGAAGGGGAGCGTCCCGCCCGGAGCGGCGGCCAGCAGCTCGATCGTTGCGTCTTCGAGGTGGCGTCGCACACGTGCCCGGTGTGCTTCGATCTCCGCCTCCATGAACCCCTCGAGCACGCCCTCCGCGAGGTAGTCGCGCTGGATGAGCCTCTCGGTCAGCTCGACGATCTGGTCGTTCATCAGCATGTAGGGCTTCAGGTCGTCGCTCGCCTGGACGAGCCAGTACTTGGTCGGGGCGGACATCCGCGCCCTGACTGGGAAGGCGCACTTCCAGCGGTGCCGAGACCCGATGACCTGGTCGTAGTAGAGCTGGACGTACCTCTCCTCGCGCTGCTCGCGGAACTCGTCGCCCTGGAGATCGCGGTCGATGGCGATCCCTCGCCACTCAGGCCCCCGGAAAACCCCGTCTAGCATCCGGGCGTTGGCGACGGCGTTCTTCGTCTCGGGGTTCGCGGTGCCGTCGGGGAGGAGCATGCCGCCGATGCGGTGGACAACGGCGAAGTGGAGCGTGATGAAGAGATCAGTCTTCCCAGGGCGCACGAGCAATGGCTCCCAGGCCGCGAACGTGATCGTCTTCACACCGATCGGGTCGAGAAGGATCAACGCTGGCGCGTTGCCAAGGCGCTCGGCAATCGCGGAAGCGTGATCGGCGATCCCTCCGCGGTGCAGGGTGACGTGCGCCGCGAACGGCTTCACCCGCTCCGTGAGAGGTCGAAGTTGGTGCGATCCTTCTCGACGCCGATGACGTGCATCGTGCGTCCCGGGCCGTGGTCCTTCGTGTAGGCGGCGGCCCGGCGCGCGAAGATGATCGGAGAGCCTTCGGACACCTCGACTCCCGTGGAGGGATCGAGGTACGAACCGGCTCCGGCGCATGCGTCCACCGCGATGATCTCGGGCGACCG
The DNA here is from genome assembly GCA_963798725.1 of uncultured Actinomycetes bacterium. Lineage (GTDB taxonomy): Bacteria > Actinomycetota > Thermoleophilia > Gaiellales > Gaiellaceae > Gaiella. The sequence goes on along the minus strand of CAWCUL010000006.1, from coordinate 74 downwards.
CTTCCCGACGATCACCGACCAGGGTGTGATGTACCGCCGCAGGGTGTCGTGCTTGCACCACTGCCACGCGCGAT
>CAWCUL010000005.1:0-9153 GCA_963798725.1 uncultured Actinomycetes bacterium | reverse complement strand
CCCGGCCGCGCCGACGGTCTCGGTAAGGGTCTTCCGCGTGAAGAGGTGCGCGTGGGTTCGATCCAGGATCCCCCGGTCCGTGTAGCGCCACCGCCCGCCCAGGAGAGAGAGGCGCATCGCCCAGTTCGCGACGTTCGGGGTCGAGAGCACGAGCCGGCCGTTCGGTCGCAGGAGCGGCCGAAGGCGCGCCAGAGCCGACTGCGGGTCGCGCAGGTGCTCGACGAGGTCTCCGCAGACGACCGCGTCGAAGGACGCGGGCTCGAACGGGAGCTCCATCGACTCGATGTCCCCCACGAGGACGCCGCCCGCGCACGCGCTGCGCGCCTCTTCGGCCGCGTCCGGGTCGAGCTCGATCCCCGAGACCCGGACGCCTGCCGCCGCGAGGGGCGTCGCCAGGTACCCGGAGGAGCAGCCGACGTCGAGCACGTCTCGCGGCTCGTCGGCGAGCGTCATCGAGAGAAGGCGCGCGTGTCCCCCGAGCGGCCGCTCGTTGAGCGGCACGTATCCGGTCACGCGACCGGGACTCGCTCGACGAGCTTCGCGCGGGACGGCTCGGTCGTGCGCATGGTCAGCAGCGCGAGGAAGAACGAGCCGAGCATCACCTGGAGACCGACGGCGAGCAGCGTGAAGCCGATGGCCGTCGCATACTCGTGCGACAGCGCGCCGAAGCCGTCGAACGCCCAGTTGACGAAGATGACGAGGATCGTGAGGAGGCCGGCGAGGAGCAGGAGACCGCCGACCACGAGGCCGTGCTCGACGCTCAGCCGACCGCGGGCCCGTTCGACCCACGGGTCCTTCTCGCCGAGATGCGACGCGGCGAACGCGCGCGCGAAGACGCCCAGTTGCACGATCTGCGTCCCGAGCAGCACGGCGAAGATGCACGCGAAGAGCGTGTGGATCTGCCAGGTCCGGCCGAGCACCGTGACGGGGCCGGCGGCGAGGGCGATCGCGCCGACCAGTCCGAGTAGGAGCAGCAGCATTCCAGGGACGAAGTACAGCCAGCTCGGGCTGTAGAGGAGCATGAACTTCACGTGGCGCCACGCGTCGCCGAAGCGGTTGAGCTTCGACTCGCCGACCCGCGGGTAGTAGTCGATGGGGATCTCGCTGACCCGGAGCTTGCGGCGGAAGGCCTTGAAGACCATCTCGGAGGCGAACTCCATCCCGGTCGAGTGGAGATCGAGCACCGGCAGCGCGTCGCGCCGCACGGCCCGCATCCCGCAGTGGGCGTCGGAGATCTTCACGCCGAACAGGAGGTTCAGGAGGCCCGTGAGAATCGGGTTGCCGATGTGGCGGTTGAGCCACGGCATGGCCTCGCCGTGGATCGTCCCCTCGAAGCGCGAGCCCATCACGAGGTCGTCTCCGGCGGCGAGGCGCTCGACGAAGGGCGCGAGGTCGCGGAGCGGGTACGTCTCGTCGGCGTCGCCCATGACGATGTACTCGCCGCGCGCGTGCGCGAGGCCTGCCAGATACGCGCTGCCGTAGCCCGGGCGCTCCTCGCGGACGACGATCGCGCCGTGCTCGGCGGCGACATCCGCGGAACGGTCGGTCGAGGCGTTGTCGACGACCACGACCTCGCCCGTCCGGCCGGAGCGCTGGATCCCCTCGAGGGCCTGGTCGACCACCTTCCCCACTGCCTCCTCCTCGTTCAGGCAGGGGATGACGACAGAGATCTCGGGCGCGGCGTGGGACATCGCGTTACGGCGCACGACCGTAGCACGCGTCCCTGCCGGGGTCGTCCACGAGCAGGGGTACGCTGGCGCGGTGGCGGCCACGGGAGGAAGGGTCGTTCGCATCGGTCGTGCCCTGACGCGGTGGGCCGAGAGCCCGGTTTCCGAGTTCGGCGTCTTCGTGGTCGCGCTCGGCGTCTATGCGGCGGTGTCGTTCGCACTCCCGCTCCAGGCAGGGCGCGACCTGCCCCGGTACCTCCTCGACTACGCGCAGCTCTTCGACTCGCACGTGACGTATCCGTACGCGATCCTCTCGCGGACGCCCGGGGCCGGGATCGTCACGGGCGTGCTCCTCGATCTCGGCCCGATCGTGAGCGAGGTCGGCGCAGCCGTCCTCTACGCCCTCTCCGTCGCGGCCTGGTTCAGCGTCGCGCGCCGTTTCGGCCCGGTCGCCGCGCTGGTCACGGCCTTCGCGCTCCTCGCGTACCCGGGTTACGTGCTCCTCTTCCACGAGCTCGCGAGCGACGCGCTGTTCGCCGCGGCGTTCGCGCTCGTCGCGCTGCTCCTCATGCGCGCCGTGGAGGCTCCGAGCACCGGTCGCGCGGCTGCGCTGGGCCTCGGGGTCGCGTTGCTCGTCTACATGCGGCCGGTGGGCCAGGTGCTCGTCGTCCTCGGGCTCGTGCCGCTGCTCGCGGCGCGCGGTCGTCGGCCGCGCCTGCTGGCGGCCGGGGCCTTTGCCCTCGGGGCGCTCGTGCCGCTCGTCGCCCTCGCGGCGCACAACTCCGTGCGGGCGGACGACTTCACCGTCGTCCGCGGCGGATCGGCGTCGCTTCTCTTCCGAACCTTCGTCGCGGACAGGATCGTCGAGCCGCAGAACGGCCAGGCTTCCGAGGAGCTCGCGCGCGCCGTCTCACGGGAGCTCCTCCCGAACGAGCCCTACCGGTCGCGCGGGATCGACCTCCAGACGTTCTTCTCGTCGGGCAGCTCGCGCATGCACGACGACCTCACCGTGCTGTCCGATCGGACGTGGGGCTGGGACGACGACTACCGCCATCTGGGCCGGGTCGCGCGCGAGGCGATCCGCGCGCACCCCGGCACATACGCGCGCGGCGTGTCGAAAGATCTCTGGCGGCTGCTGCTTTGGCCCCTGTATGCGCCCGTCACGGACGGCGCGAGCCCGCCGCCGTCGGGCGGCTCGGGCCGGTCGTCGAGCTCGGCAACCGCCTCGAGCGCCGGCCCCGACGGACGGCGAGCCGATCCCCTCCTCGCGCGAGTCGCCCTCCATCACGACTCCCGATGGCCGGATCCGGGAGGTGTGGACGTCGCCGACCGAGCACGGCTTCGTCTTCCGCGATTCCGCCGATCGTGTGGAGTCGGCCGCACTCGACCGCGAGGTGAACGCACCTGCTCGACGGGCTTCCCGACCGCGCGGCAGCGACCCGGCATCGTCGAGCGTGTCAACGACCTCTCGCGGCTCTATCCCCGGCCCTTCATGTGGCTGCTGCTCGGGCTGGTCGCTGCGCTCTGGCGCCGCCCGCGGCGCATCGTCGTCCCGGCCGTGCTGGCGGCCTCGGCGCTTCTCGTCATGCTCTCCACGTCGCTCGCGGTGTACGCGGTCGCGGAGTACTCGGTCCCTCTCGTCCCGGCGTTCGTCCTGCTCGCGACGGCAGGCCTGTTCGGCTGTCCGGCGCAGAGGGCGCTCGAGGGGGCGAGGTCCGTCTAGCCGTCGCGTGCGTGCGTGGTCCCGTTCGAGATCTCGCGCTCGTGCTCGGTGCAGCCCGATCGCGCGCGCAGCTTTCGTGCTCGCGATCGGAGATGCGCCTGGTCGTCTACCAACTTCCGCTGTATGCCGTCTATCTCGTTTCAATGCAGCGGGGCGTCGAGCGCCTGGTGGTCGAGGGCGAGCCCGTCGCCGCCGCCCATGAGCCGCGCAGCACGATCCCCGCCGCCCTCTGCGGGCCGCGACGTGCCTGGTCGTCTCCGGAGCGTGCTCCAGAACAGCGCCACCGCGCGGGTCGCTACGGTCTCGTGTCGGACATGTCGGATCTGCTCCTCGTCCCCACGCCCGAGCTGGACCGTCTCCGCTCCGCCGACGTCGATCCCGACGCCAGGCTCGCGCTGCTCGCAGATGCGTGCCGGCTGAACGCCCTCGTCGCCGTGAAGCGTGCCGGGTCGGGGCACCTCGGCTCGACGTTCAGCGCGCTCGACGTCGTCGCACACCTCCTGTTCGACGAGCTCGACGTCGCCGAGCGCGGCTTCGACGATCCCGATCGCGACGTCTTCTTCTCGTCCAAGGGCCACGACGTGCCCGGCCTGTACGCGGTGCTGTTCGCCCTCGGCGTCGTGCCGCTCGAGCGTCTGCTGAGGCTGCGGCGGCTCGGCGGCCTGGACGGCCACCCCGATATCGGCGTGCCCGGGATCGAGGCGAACTCGGGGTCCCTGGGCATGGGCATCTCCAAGGGCAGGGGGATTGCGCTCGCGAAGCGGCGACTCGGCCGGGCAGGGCGCGTCGTGGTGATGACCGGGGATGGCGAGCTCCAGGAGGGGCAGAACTGGGAGGCGCTCCAGGCGGCCGCCCACGAGCGGCTCGGCAGGCTCTGGGTCGTCGTCGACCGCAACGAGGTGCAGTCCGACAGGCGGACGGAGGAGATCGTCGCGCTCGGCGACCTCGAGACCAAGCTCAGCGCCTTCGGCTGGCACGTCGCGACAGTCGACGGCCACGATCACGCGGCCCTGCGCGCCGCCTTCACGCACTTCCGTGGGGGAGGCGACACGCCGAAAGCGCTCGTCGCGCGGACGGTCAAGGGCAAGGGCGTCTCGTTCATGGAGCATCCCGCCGCACTCGCCGAGGGTGGGGGGACCTATCGGTGGCACGCGGGCGCGCCGGGCGACGAGCCGTTCGCACGCGCCGTGGCCGAGCTCCAGGCCCGTCTTGCGGCGCGGTGCGTGGCGCTCGGCCTCGAGCCGCCTGCGCTGGAGGCCGCCGAGCCGGAGAGGGCCGTCCGCGGCCTCGAGGGCGAGCCGGAATCGGGCGCGGGCTCGCGCTGGCCGGCCGTGACAGGACGCGACGCGGAGTACGTCGTCGAGGCGTACGGACAGGCGCTACTCGAGCTCGCCGCGGGACGCGACGACCTCGTCGTCCTCGACGCTGACCTCGCCTCGGACTGCCGCGTCCGCGCGTTCGAGCTCGCTTACCCGGAGCGGTTCTTCCAGTGCGGGATCGCGGAGCAGGACATGGTCTCGACGGCCGCCGGCATGGCCCGTCACGGGCTGCTGCCCGTCGTGAACTCGTTCGCGTCGTTCCTCGCGTCGCGAGGCAACGAGCAGATCTACAACCAGGCGAGCGAGGGTTCCAAGGTGATCTACGCGCTCCACTACGCGGGACTCATCCCCGCCGGCCCCGGCAAGTCGCACCAGAGCGTTCGAGACATCTCGCTGCTCGCGGCCCTCCCGAACCTGACGATCGTCCAGCCTGGCTCGTGGGACGAGACCGGCGCGCTGCTCCGCTGGGCCGTCGAGGACGCCGAGGAGACGGTCGCCGTGCGCCTTGCGATCGGCCCCTCGCCACGTCGCCTCGACCTCCCGGCGAGGGTCTCGGTCGGCCGTGGCAGCGTCCTGCACGAGGGGAGTGACGCCGTCCTGCTCGCCTACGGCCCGGTGATGCTCCACGAGGCGCTCCTCGCCGCCGAGCGGCTGGCCGAGAGCGGCGAGCTGTCGGTCCGGGTGGTGGCGATGCCGTGGCTCAACCGCGTCGACGCGGACTGGCTCTCGGCCGAGGTCGCAACGCTCGAGCACGTCTTCGTCCTCGAGGACCACGCGCCGGTGGGCGGCCTCGGCGACGCGCTCCGCTCGGCGCTCGCAGGCCGACCGGTCACGGTCTTCGGCGTCGAGGGGTGGCCGGCGTGTGGGACGCCCGCCGAGGCGCTCCGCTTCCATGGTCTGGACGGCGCGTCGCTCGCGGCGCGGATCGCCGCACGCGCCGGCCGCCGAGCCGCCCGAGCCGGCTCGTCCGCGGCACGATGACCGCGAAGCTCCCCTGGGTCGTCCTCCCCGATCTGCTTTCCATCAGGGTCTTCGTCGACACGGGGATCCTGCGCGGCCTGCACGAGCGCCTCGACGGGAGGCTTGCGGCGGTGTTTCTCGTGCCCCGCGAGGCCGCGAGGGAATGGACGGGCCGGCTGCCGGACATCACGGTGCTGTACGGGGAAGACCTCGTCTCGCCGGACGGCCTCCCCGACCGCGCTCTCGGACGGCTCGACGCCTGGCTCGACCGAAGCATCGGCTACCACCCGCTCGCGATCCGCCTCAACTACCGGCACGGGTTCCACGGGGAGCGGATGCAACCGGGGCACCCGAACTGGATGCTGGACACCGATCGCGACGGCCCGCTTCCGCGCTGGCCTTCGGTCGATCGCGCAATGGAGCGGTGGTTCTTCGGGGCACGGCGACATGTCCCGGCCCGGCTGCTCGAGGCGATGCGGCGGGACTGCTCCGGCCTCCTGCTCTCGAACGTCCAACCCGCGAGCGCGGTGCCGTTCCTCGCCGCCGCGCGTCGTCTGGGCTTGCCCGTCGTCGCGCACGTCGCGAGCTGGGACCACACGGTCGGGAAGGGCGTGATCTCGCCTCACTGCGAGCTCTACGTCGTCCAGAACCGCGTGATGGAGGACGACCTGCGCCGCTACCACGGGATCGGGCCGGAGCGCGTTCGGGTCAGCGGGTGGCCCCAGACCGATCTCTTCGCCCGCCGGAGGCCGCGCGCCGAGTACGAGGAGCTCCTGCGCGGGTATGGGCTCGATCCCCGCCGCCCACTGGTGCTCGTCGCCGGGAACACGCCGAGCAACGCGCCGTACGAGGGTCGCTTCGTCGACCGGATCGTCGCCTGGTGGCAGGACCTCGACCCCGAGGCGCGCTTTCAGCTGCTGTTCCGGCCCCACCCGAGGGACGGCCAGTGGCGCGAGCGCTTCGCCGCGGCGACCGGTCGTGAGGGCGTCGTTGTCCAGGGAGCCAGCTACACGGACCTCGAAGCGCTCGCGACCCTGCTTCAGCACGCCGACGCCGTCGTGTGCAATGCGGGGACGATCCTCCTCGACGCGCTCGTGGGCGAGCGGCCGGCCGTGTGCGTGCTGTACGACGAGGGCGCGCCGCCCGGGGAGTCGTGGGCGGCGAAGAACGTCGTCGGGGAGCACTACCAGGAGCTCGCCGCGTCCGGGGCGTTCTACCACGCGGAGCGCTTCGAGGACGTCGTCTCCGGCGTCGAGCGGGCCATCGAGCGTCCGGACGAGCTCGCTGCAGAGCGCCGTCGGGCGGTCGAGCAGGTCGTCGGCGTGGTCGACGGGCACGCGGCCGCACGGGTCGTCGACGCGGCGGCGGGGGTGCTCGCTATCGACTACGTCGCGTCCTAGAGCCGACGCGCGACCGCGGCGTCTGCCCGGTGGCTGTCGGTACCGTGGGCGAGGTGCAGCAACAGACGGCGAGCCGCAAGGCGACGTCCACGCCGTTCCCGCGCTGTCCGTCGTAGAGCCACATGCTCGCCCCGGCGCGGGGCACCGCGGGCCCGCGCTGGTCATCGTCGCGGTCGTCGCTCTCGCGGCCGTCGGGTACGCGGCGGCCGCCCAGCTGGTCGAGATGCCGCTCGTGAACCCGGACGAGCTCCGCTACACGATCGGCGCACGCGGGCTCGTCCACGGCGATTGGCTGAACCTCAGGGGCGAGACGTACGGCTACGGACCCGTGTACCCGCTCCTGCTCGCGCCGATTCTCGCGCTGTCCGGCGACGTCGAGACCGCCTATCCGTTCTTCAAGCTCCTGAATGCGCTCCTCTTCTCGCTGACCGCCGTTCCCGCCTACTTCCTGGCGCGACGGCTGCTACCGCCCTGGTGGAGCGTCGGCGTCGCGGGGGCGACCGTCGCGGTCCCGTCGTCGATCTACACGTCGCTCGTGATGACGGAAAGCGTGGCCTACCTCACCTCGACCATCGCGCTTCTCGCCGTCGTGCTCGCGCTCGAACGTCCTTCCGTCGCGCGCCAGCTCGCGATGCTCGGCTGCATCGGGCTTGCGTACGCCACCCGCCCCCAGTTCGCCGCCCTCCTGCTCGCGTACGTTGCGGCGCCACTGCTCATGTGGCTCGTCCTCGTCGAACGTCCGTCCCTCCGAGCGGCCTTCGGCCGCCTGTGGCCGTCGCTCGGCGCCGTCGCCCTCGGTCTTGCAGTCCTGGGCGCACGGCTCGTGCTGACCCGGTCCTCCCCGAGCGGCACCCTGGGCGACTACGCGGAGCTCTGGCGCGCGTACGACGTCGACGAGGTGGCGCGCTTCTTCGTGTACCACGTTGCCGCCTGGGAGGTCTACCTCTTCGTCATCCCGTTCGTGGTCGCCCCCGTCGTGCTCGCAGACCTGCTGCGCAGGGCACGCCGAGGGGGCGAGCGCGAGGGCGCCTTCGCGTCCGCGTTCCTCACGGTGAACGCCGTCATGGCGCTGATCGCGGGCGCGTTCGCGAGCACGCCCTTCGGGTACTCCGCGCTCCACGATCGCTACCTGTTCTACGTCGCTCCGTTGTGGTTTGTGACGTTCGCCGTGTGGCTCGCACGCGGGCTGCCGCGTCCGGCGCTGCCGATGGCGATCGGCGTCGGCTTCGCACTCGCTCTCGCGGCGGTTCTCCCGTTCGGATTGATCGGTGGCAACGTCGTTGCCGAGGAGGTCCCTGTCGCGTTCTGGTCGTGGGTCTGGAACGCGGTCGAAGGAACCCCTCACCTCGACGGGAGGCGCGTCTTCGCGCTGACCGTCGTCGCGCTGGTCGTTGCCGCCGCCGCGCTCCCGAGACGCATCTGGCCGGTGCTGCCCGCCCTGGTCGGCGCGGGGCTCATCGCGACGTCCGCGCTCGCGTGGGGCCGGGAGCACGATCGGCCAGCGGCGTTCGCGATCGCCGACCAGGGAAGCCGCGGTTGGGTCGACGCCGCAGTGCCGGCCGGCGCACGAGTCACGAAGCTCTACATCTCGCCGCCCGCGTGTCCGTACACGGAGCTGACGCGACAGGCGCTCTTCATCACGGAGTTCTTCAACACGTCGGTCGACCGTGTCGCCGGGATCGCCCGCTCGACACCCGACGGTCTGCCTGTCGAAAGCACCCACGTCGGGCCCGGCGGGCGGCTGCTCCGCGCGAACGGCTCGCCGCTCCTGGCGGACTACATCGTGACGCAGCCCGAGATTCACCTCGAAGGACAGCAGATCGCGCACGGCACCGGGGCGAACCTCGTGCTGTGGAGGACGGGCGGGTCGGTGCGGCTGGTCGACTCCAGGCTGAGGACGGCCGACCTCACGGCCGGCTACTGCCGAGGCCAAGAGCAGGCGAACCCCTGAGACGTCTCGCGCGCGGTCATGGGGCTGGGTCCGCAACTCGCGCAGGAGAGCGCGGCGCTCTCCGCAACGTCTCGCGCGAGTGGGTCACCCGGGGCGCCGACCAGGCCGACTAACGTGCCGTCGGGCGTGAAAG
>CAWCUL010000004.1:0-4973 GCA_963798725.1 uncultured Actinomycetes bacterium | reverse complement strand
ACTCCTAGAAGCGGTGGTCGTCCGCCCCGCGGCGGCCAAAACCGGCCACGAACGCGATGAACAACAGGAGCCCGACGACGCCGACCACGATGCCGACCCACGGGATCACGAACCCGAAGACGATCCCGATCACGATGAGGGCGATGGCAACACCGATCATGAGCGCTGGCTTCCCGGGGTACGGCGATGCAAAACGCTAGAGGTCGATCACGACGAGGCGCTCCTCGGTCAGCTCGCGCACCGCGTACGCGGGCCCTTCACGCGTGTTTCCCGAGTCCTTCACCCCGCCGTACGGCATCTGGTCGGCCCGGAACGTGGGCGCCTCGTTGACGATCACGCCGCCGAACTCGAGCTCCTGGCCCGCACGCATCGCGGTGTCGAGCCGGCTGGTGAAGATCCCCGCCTGCAGGCCGTAGCGCGTCGAGTTGGCGAGCTCGATCGCCTCGTCCAGCGAGTCGAAGGCGTTCACCGTCACGACCGGCCCGAACACCTCCTCGCAGCTGACCTTCAGCTCGGGCGAGGCGTTGGCGACCACCGTCGGCGGGATCAGCCCGTCCTGCTCCTCGCCGCCCGCGAGGATCTCGGCGCCGCCGTCTCGGGCCTCGTCGATCCACTCGAGGATCCGCTCGCGCGCGTCGGGGTCGATCACCGGCCCGACATCGGTTTCCTCGTCGGCGGGGTCGCCGAGCTTCAGCGCCTCGACCTTCGGCAGGAACGCCTCGACGAAACGGTCGTACGCCGGGCGCTCGATGTAGAGCCGCTGGACGGAGATGCAGCTCTGGCCCGCGAAGGAGAAGGCGTGGGCGGCCATCGCGGTCGCGGCGGCCTCGACGTCGGCGTCGGCGGTGACGATCACCGGCGTCGCATTGCCGAGCTCGAGGTTCACCTTCTTCTTCGCCGCGCGCTCCTTCAGCCCCCAGCCGACGGCACCCGAGCCCGTGAAGGTGATCGCCTTCACGCGCTCGTCCTCGACGAGCACGTCGCCGATCTCCGCCGAGGGGCCGACGACGACGCTGAGCCAGCCCGGCGGCAGGCCCGCCTCGTCTTCGAGCTCCGCGAGCAGGAGCGCCGAGAGCGGCGTCTGCGTCGCGGGCTTCAGCACGACGGGGCAGCCGGCCGCGAGCGCCGGGGCGAGCTTGTGCGCGACGAGGTTGAGCGGGAAGTTGAAGGGCGAGATCGCGCCGACGACGCCGATCGGGCGCCGCAGCGTGAAGGCGAGCTTTCCCTCGCCGGCCTGCGCCGCGTCCATCGGCACCACCTCGCCCGCGAGCTTGCGCGCCTCGACGGCGGCGAACGTGTACGTCGACATCGCGCGCGAGGCCTCGACGCGGGCGGCCTTCAGCGGCTTGCCGGCCTCGTCGGAGATCTGCCGCGCGATCTCGTCGTGCCGGCGCGCGATCCCCGCGACGACCTTGACGAGGATCTCGGCTCGCTTGTGCGCAGGCAGCGGGTCGGAGCGCGCGCGCTCGGCCGCGTCGATCGCATGCTTCGTTTCGTCGGCGCCGCCCTTGGCCACGCGGCCGACGACATCGCCGGAGTACGGCGAGCGCACCTCGATCCAGGCGCCCGTCTCCACCCAGTCTCCGGCGATGAATAGCTTGCGCTCGGCGACGGTTGTGGCCATTTCGCAAGTCTAGGACACTGGCTGTGTGCAGCCGGACGTGCGCTACGCGAAGAGCGGGGGAGCCGCGATCGCATACCAGGTCGTCGGCGAGGGCGAGGTCGACCTGGTCTACGTCCCGGACTACGTCTCGAACCTCGTCTACGGCTGGCAGTCGCCGCACTGGCGCACGTTCTACGACGCCCTGGCTCGTTCGTTCCGGCTGATCCTCTTCGACAAGCGCGGCACCGGTCTTTCCGACCTCGGTGGCCACTACCCCGCGCTGGAGACGCGCATGGAAGATCTCCACCCCGTCCTCGAGGCTGCGGGCTCCGAGCGGGCCGTTCTGCTCGGGTCCCAAAAGAGCCACCTGTGTTGCTCGCGAGCGAGGAGGATCGCCTCTGGTTCGCAAACTGGCTGCGCGTAGGCGCGACCCCGGCCGTGGCGGCTGCGCTGAACCGCGCCTGGTCCGAGACCGACCTCCGCGACTTGCTGCCGGCGGTTCGCGTGCCCACGCTCGTTCTTCACCGCCAGGGCATGGGCGCGGAAGATGCGCGTGAGGTCGCGCGGCTGATCCCTGGAGCGCACGACCTCCGTGTCACCGGCGAGGGCTACTGGGGCATCTTCCTCTCGTCAGAGATCCCCTCGGAGGTGGAGCGCTTCGCGGCCGGCCAGATTCCACCCGAGGTGCCCGAGAGCGTCCTAGCGACGATCCTCTTCACCGACATCGTCGGCTCAACTGAGCGTGCGGCCGAGCTCGGCGACCGGCGCTGGCGGGAGCTGCTCGAGCGGCACCATTCATTCGTCCGGCGGGAGCTGACGCGTTACCGCGGCGAAGAGAAAGACACCGCAGGCGACGGGTTCTTCGCCACGTTCGACGGCCCCGCCCGCGCGATCCGCTGCGCCCACGCGATCGTGGATGGCGTGTGGGAGCTCGGACTCGAGGTGCGCGCGGGCGTCCACACGGGCGAGTGCGAGGTCCACGAGGGGAAGGTTGCGGGCCTCGCCGTCGTGATCGCCGCCCGTATCTCGGCGGCGGCAGGTCCTGGTGAGGTGTTCGTGTCGCAGACCGTGACGGATCTCGTTGCCGGTGCCGGTGTCGTCTTCCAGGACCGCGGCGAGCGCGAGCTCAAGGGCGTGCCGGGAACCTGGCGGCTGCACTCGGTTGCCGACATCGACGGACAGGGCCTCTCGCCGCGCCCGCGAACGTGAAGCCCGTGGAGACACCCGACGTCAACTACGCGCGGAGCGGCGACGTCTCGATCGCGTACCAGGTCGTCGGCTCGGGCCCGCCGGACCTCGTCTTCCTGCCGTTCCTCAGCAGCCTGTGGTGGCTCTGGCAGTACCCGCACTTCGCGCCGTTCGTCGAGCGGCTGGCGCGCAATCGGCGCGTGACGCTCGTGAACACGCGCGGCATGGGCCTCTCCGACCGGCCGCGCGTGACGACGATCGAGTCGCGGATGGACGACGTGCTGGCGGTGCTGGACACGCTGGAGATCGAGCGCTGCTCACTGCTCGGCATCGGCGAGACGGCGGCGACCTCGATCGTCTTCGCGGCCACGTACCCCGAGCGAGTGGAGCGGCTGATCGCGTTCATCCCCTTCGTGCGCGGGCTCGCCACACCGGACTTCCCGTGGGGCGCGACCGAAGAGGAGTGGCTCGAGGGCCAGCGGTCCTCGCGCGAGCGGTGGGGCAGCCGCGAGTACCTCGAGGAGTTCGCCCGCGCGATGAACCCGCAGTGGGCCGACGATCCCGCATACATCGAGGCGTTCGTCTGGGGGCACCGGCACTCGGTCACGCCGAGTGCGGCGGCGGATTTCCGGCGCATGCAGATGGAGACCGACGTCACCGACGTCCTGCCGATCGTGCGGGTGCCGACACTCGTGCTCGGCAAGCAGCGGAACGAAGGCCTCGTCCGGTACGTGGCCGAGCGGATCCCGGACGCGGAGGCGCGGTTGCTGCCGGGGGAGGGGGCGGCGATCCACGAGGACGACGGGGTTCACTCGGTGCAGGCGATCGACGACTTCCTCGCCGGGGCCCGTTCCGATGCGGTGCCCGACTCGCTGCTGACCACGATCCTCTTCACCGACCTCGTCGGCTCGACCGAGCGCGCGGCGACCCTCGGTGACAGCGCGTGGCGAGACCTGCTCGCGCAGCACCACGCCGCGGTGCGTCGCGCGCTCGCACGCTTCCGCGGCGAGGAGCGCGACACCGCCGGCGACGGCTTCTTCGCCATCTTCGACGGGCCCGCGCGGGCGATTCGCTGCGCCGAGACGATCGTCGAGGACGTGCGCGGGCTCGGCCTCGAGGTTCGCGCCGGAATCCACTCGGGCGAGTGCGAGCTGCACGACGGCAAGGTCGCCGGCCTGGCGGTGTCGATCGGTGCCCGGATCGCAGCCGCGGCGGGGGCAGGGGAGGTGCTCGTCTCGCAGACGGTGCGGGACCTCGTCGCGGGGGCCGGCCTGGAGCTGACCGAGCGCGGCGAGCGCCAGCTCAAGGGTGTGCCTGGAACCTGGCGGCTGTACGCCGTCGCGGATGTCGACCCGCAGACGCTCGGAGGACGCGGGGGAAGCTGATGGCCACCGAGATGCCCGAGGTCCAGTACGCCCGCAGCGGCGACGTCGCGATCGCGTACCAGGTCGTCGGGGCGGGCGCGCTCGACATCGTCTTCGTGCGCGGCACGCTCGCGGACCTGCTCGCTGCCTGGGACCAGCCACTCTTCGTCGCGCACGTGAACGGGCTGGCCCGCTCGGGGCGCGTGCTGTTGTTCGACAAGCGCGGCAGCGGACTGTCAGACCCGGTGCGTCAGGTGCCGACGCTCGAGACGCGCATGGACGACATCCGTGCCGTCATGGACGCGGCGGGCTCGGAGCGGGCAGTGCTCTGGGCGGCTCACGAAGGGTCGCGGATCGCGCTCCTGTTCGCGGCCACCTATCCGGAACGGACGGACGCGCTCGTCCTCTACGACCCGACCGCCCGCGGCCGCTGGGCGCCCGACTATCCGTGGGCCGCCGACGACAACGAGTGGCGGCGCGAGCTCCGCACGATCGGCGAGCGCTGGGGTGACCGCCAGTACCTGGCGGAGCGCATGCTGCAATTGGCCCCCTCCCGGGTCGATGACACGGCCTTCGTCGACTGGTTCGTCTGGTACATGCGCAGGAGCGCGAGCCCAGCCGAAGCGGTCGCGTTCCACCGAATGTCCATGGAAGGTGACGTCCGCGACGTCCTCCCGACCGTGCGCGCGCCGGCGCTGGTGCTCCACGGGCCCGCCGGGCGAGACGAGGCCGCGTACGTCGACGCCCAGCTTCTGAACTCGCGCCGGATCGAGGTCGACGGGCTCCGCGACTGGTTCAGCTGGGCCGACCCCGAACGG
>CAWCUL010000003.1:0-527339 GCA_963798725.1 uncultured Actinomycetes bacterium | reverse complement strand
GAGCTCGCCGTGCAGGTCGAAGCCGGCCTTGCCGCCGTAGTCGACGTTGCTGCCCTCCTCGAACGTCGCCCGGGTCGCCGTGTTCTGCTCGTTGTAGATCCAGTGGCCGAGAGCGGCGATCCCATAGGCGATCAGCGCCGCTGGACCACCACGCAGAGTGCGACGAGCGACGCGAACACGCGATAGATCCTCACGAGATTCCCCTTCGGATGGTCGGACGGCCCGGGTTGTGCTCGCACGCCACGAGCACGGCCGCACAGCCGACGAGGACGGAGCGCCCACGCGACAGCGGTCGACAGGGGGTACGTCGGTGACTCGAGCGGCGCGAGGGACACCCAGGCGCCCAGCGGCTCGAGCGCGACCACGAGGACGATCAACCCGAACGTCAGCGCGCCTGCCAGCTCGCCTGGCGCCAACGGCCCGTACGGCGGAGCCCGGATGCGAGCGCGATCCCGGTGGCCGCGCTCCCGGCCGCCACCGCACGAGCCGCATCCATCTGGCTGCACCGCCGATGTCGCCGAGCAGGATGGCATGGCTGCGGCCCCCACGGTGAACGGCAGGAGGGCGATCAGGAGCCGCCAGGCCACCCGGGCGTGCATGGTCCCGGTGGGCGTGGCGTCCTCCACCTCTGCAGACTCCTCGTCGAGGGCGAACGCCGTGGTGGCGCCGCACATGCCCGAGCCCGAGCAGGGAAAGCGGGAATGCCAAGCGGGCCGTGACGCACGGCGGCGGCGATCCCGAACAGCGCCGTCGCGACAACGCAGCCGCCGAGCAGCACCGGCCACGGCGCGGCCCGCAGCACGTTCCGTCCCACGACCGCGCTCACGGCGGTGGGCGCAACGGCGTCGTGGAGTCGGCCACCACGGTTCCCTCGCTCGTGCTGTCGTGGACGACGGAGTAGCCGGTGACGACCGCGAGCGTCAGGGAGGTCACGGCGACGGCGCCGGCGACCCAGCTCGCCCGCAGCACCGCCCTTCGCACCTGCCCCGCCCGCAGGAGCGCCCCGCACGCCGCCAGGGCGCAGAGTGCGAGCGTCCACACCGCGAACCACGCCGGCGACCCCGAGCTCGCCGTGCAGGTCGAAGCCGGCCTTGCCGCCGTAGTCGACGTTGCTGCCCTCCTCGAACGTCGCCCGGGTCGCCGTGTTCCGCCCGTCGTAGATCCAGTGGCCGAGAGCGGCGATCCCATAGGCGATCAGCGCCGCCTGCACGACCACGCCGAGCGCGACGAGCGCCGCGAACACGCGATAGATCCTCACGAGATCTCCCTTCGGATGGTCGGACGGCCGGGGTCGCGCTCGCACGCCACGAGCACGGCCGCACAGCCGACGAGGACGAGCGCCCACGCGACAGCGGTCGACAGGGGGTACGTCGGCGACTCGAGCGGCGCCAGGGACACCCAGGCGCCCAGCGGCTCGAGCGCGACCACGAGGACGATCAACCCGAACGTCAGCGCGCCTGCCAGCTCGCCGGGCGCGAAACGGCCCGTACGGCGGAGCCCGGACGCGAGCGCGATCCCGGCGGCCGCGCTCCCGGCCGCCACCGGCACGAGCCTGATCCATCCGGCCGCACCGCCGACGTCGCCGAGCAGGAGCACGGCTGCGGCCCCCACGGTGAACGGCAGGAGAGCGATCAGGAGCCGCCCGGCCACCCGGGCGCGACGTCCGGTGGGCGTGGCGTCCTCCACCTCTGCAGACTCCTCGTCGAGGGCGAACGCCGCGGTGGCGCCGCACATGCCGAGGCCGAGCAGGGAGAGCGGGAAGACCAGCCAACCATGGCGCACGGCGGCGGCGATCCCGAACAGCGCCGTCGCGACAACGCAGCCGCCGAGCAGCACCGGCCACGGCGCGGCCCGCAGCACGTTCCGTCCCACGACCGCGCTCACGGCCGTGGGCGCAACGGCGTCGTGGAGTCGGCCACCACGGTTCCCTCGCTCGTGCTGTCGTGGACGACGGAGTAGCCGGTGACGACCGCGAGCGTCAGGGAGGTCACGGCGACGGCGCCGGCGACCCAGCTCGCCCGCAGCACCGCCGCCAGGGCGCAGAGTGCGAGCGTCCACACCGCGAACCACGCCGGCGACCCGTGTCGCCGGTGGCAATGGCCTTCAGGAGCTCGGCATCCGAGGCATGGATATGTCCGTCCACGACCAACCTGTCGCCGGGAGGGCGGTAAATGGTTCCCACCTCGGGTCAATCATGTCGGCTCTCGGCGCGGCCGGCGAAAGCGATCGGCCGCCCAGCCATCCTCCTCGAGCGTCTCCACGCGCGCCCAGCCGGGGTGCGCGGGTCGCTCGCCGGCGACGTATCCCGAGCTCATCGCCTCCTTGACGTCGAGCCGCGCGAGGATCGTCTCGACCGGCCGAAGCAGCACGTTCGCGACCGCGACGTCGGCTTCGGGCAGAGACGCGACCTCCGCGTCGAGAAGCCTGACGTCGACCGCGACGCCGTTCGCGTGCGCGTTCGCGCGAGTCGTCTCCACGGCGACCGGGTCGTTGTCGACGGCGACGATCGGTCCGAAGCCGAGACGGGCGGCGGCGATCGCGAGCACACCGGAGCCGCAGCCGATGTCGAGCAGCGAGCCGCGGTGCTCCGTGCGCTCGAGGAGCTCGATGCAGAGACGCGTCGTCGCATGCGCGCCCGTGCCGAATGCGCGGCCCGGGTCGATCACGACTGCCCGCGAGCGATCGGGCGGCTCCTCCCAGGGCGGCCCGACCCAGAGACCGGCGACCGTGACCGGGCGGTGGAACCGACGCCAGGCGTCCTCCCAGTCGGGCGCTACCCGGTGTGCCTCTGCGCCGGGCAAAGCCGAGCGCACATCGTCGACCCGCCCTTGCGGCACATAGAGGGCGAGCTCGACCTCCTCCCCGACCTCGCGCTCCTCGAAGCCCTCCGGAGCGAGCTCCAGCAACCGGGCGCGGAGCAGCTCGGCCGGGTCGTGAGGGGAACGAACGGAGACGCGCCAGAGCGTGGTGTCGTCGCCGCGCGCCGGTCGCGGCGACCCGGAGGTCACCGGAAGGCGCTCTTGAGCTTCCCGAGAAACCCGTCGCCGTCGTCGCGGTACGCGTCGGAGCCCAGCTCGCCCTCCAGCCGGAGAAGCTCGGCCCGCTGCTCCGCGCTCAGGCGCGTTGGCACGCGAACCTCGATCACGACGAGCAGATCGCCGCGCCGTCCGGTCTCGAGCGAGGGCAGCCCCCGGCCGCGGACGGCATGCACCGACCCCGGCTGCGTGCCCGGGGCCAACTCGACCTCGAGCGGCCCCTCGGGCGTGTGAACGGAGATGGTCGTGCCGAGCGTGGCGCCGGTGATGGTCACCGCCGCGCGTGCGACCAGGTCGTCGCCGTCACGCTCGACTCCTTCGATGGGACGCACGCGGACGGTCACGTAGGCGTCGCCCGGCGGCCCGCCGAGCACTCCCGCATGACCTGAGCCGCGCACCCTGATCCGCTGGCCGTCGTGGATCCCGGCCGGAATCTCCAACGCGAGCGGCACGTCCTCCAGCGTCCTGCCGTCGCCGTCGCAGCGCTCGCACGGCGTCTCGACGGTCGTCCCGGCCCCGTCGCAGCCCGGGCACGGGCCAGACCGGACCATCTGGCCGAGGATCGTGCGCGAGACCTGCTGGACGCGGCCGGCGCCGGCGCAGGTGGGGCATGTCTTGGGCGAGGTGCCCGGCGCCGCGCCCGTCCCGCCGCACGGCTCGCAGACGCGAGCCGTGCGCACCGACACGTCGAGCGTAATGCCGGTCACGACATCGGCGAGGTCGATCTCCACCTGGGCGGCAAGGTCCGGGCCGCGCGCAGGACGCGGGCCCGTTTCCCCGGCGGCGCCGAAGAGCGTCTCCCCGAAGAACGCCGCGAAGACGTCCGAGAGGCTTCCGAAATCGGCGCTCATCGGAGTGAACCCGCCGCGGTTCAGCCCCGCATGTCCGAAGCGGTCGTACAGCCGTCGCTTCTCGGGGTCTGCGAGCACCTCGTACGCCTCGGCGATCGCACCGAACCGCGGCCCGGCGTCGGGATCGTCGCTCACGTCGGGGTGCAGCTCGCGGGCGAGACGTCTAAAGGCACCTTTGATCTCAGCGTGGCTCGCCGCGCGCGGGACGCCGAGCAGCTCGTAGTAGTCCTGTTCGGTCGTCGCCATCAGTGGCCGCCGTAGACGTCGTCGACCAGACGGGACAGCTCGAATGCGGCGGCTCGGACCGAGCGGATCGCCTTCTCGTAGTCCATGCGAAGCGGGCCTAGCAGACCCACCGCGCCGAGCGAGCGATTCGCCAGGCCGTACGTGGCGCCGACGTAAGAGGCACCGTGCAGCTCCTCGCCCTCGAGCTCGGGCCCGACCCGAACGACGGTGCGCTTCGGGTCGAGCGCGTCGTGCAGGAGACCCAGCACGGCCGCGCGCCGCTCGAGCACCTCGAGCAGCCGGTGACACGCGTCGAGCTCGGCGCCGTGAGCGTCACCGAGCAGGCCGGCCGCACCGCCGACGTAGAGGTCTGTCGCGTCGGCCACGAGCTCCGCGAATGCCGGGCGCACGGCGTCCAGAAAGACGCGCTCGCGCATCGAAAGCCCCGGATCCTCGAACGCGCGACGGAGAACCGCGGCGCTTGCCCGCTTGCCCACCACGGTCTCGCCGAGGTACGCCCCTGCCCATTCGACGAGCCCCGGATCGACCTGCTCGCCGAGCTCGAACACCCTCTTGGAGACGCTGCCGGACGCGGTGATCACCACGACGATCACGACGTGCGGCTGGAGCTGGAGCACCTCGACGTGACGGACGGCCGCCGACTCGAGCGAGGGCGCCGAGACGACGGCGAGCAGGTGCGTGGCGTCGGACAGGGCCTCGGTCGTCCGCCGGAGGGCCTCCTCGAGCTCGTTCCGCATCGCGCTCAGGTCGATCGTGAACGGGCCCGGCCGTCCCTCGATCGCGACGACGAGCTCCTCCGTGTACACGCGATAGCCGATCTCGGTCGGCACGCGCCCCGCCGAGGTGTGCGGGTGCGTGAGCAGGCCGACGGCCTCGAGCTCGGACAGCTCGCTCCTCACGGTCGACGAGGACACGTCCAGGCCGGCCCGCTCGACGAGGGCCTTCGATCCGACGGGTTGCCCGGTCGCGACGTATTCCTCGACCACGCGCCGAAGGATCTCTCGCTTACGCGGAGTCAACTCCATGCCGCTCATCGTACGGTCGTCTCCCGCGGGCGCAGCCCGGGTGGCCGTCCCTCAGTGCTCCTCGAGCCGCCGAAGCTGGCCGCGGAAGGTCGAGTAGAAGAGCGCGTACCCCATGCACCACGCCACCGCAAAGGAGACGGAGAGGACGAGCGGCCGGCCGTGCGCCAGCGGGTCGAGCGCGGCGGAGCCGAGCCGGCCGACGACTCTCGTCGGCTCGGTGACGACGTCCCAGGAGTTCCACCGCTCGAAGCGACCGAGATACACGCCGAGCCCGCTCGCGACGAGCGCGCTCCAGGCGAGCACCCACCCGACGAGACGCCCGTGCCGCGCAGCCACGACCGACTGCACGAGGTACAGCGAGAAGAAGCCGAGCGCGAGCCCGATCGCCGCCGCGGCTCCGATGAGCACAGGATCGAACCAGTGCGTGCCGCTCTCGTAGTGCCCGAGCCACTTCAGGTCGGTGACGATGTACGGGGCGTTCGGGAGGAACAGGAGCCACACCACGCCCACCGCCACCAGCACCTCGGTCGGCGCGCCACGGCGTGCCCAGTCGTAGACGACGAGCGCGAGCGCGAACGGGACCCACGCGAGCACGAGGTTCCACACGAGATTCGTCGTCTCGAAGCTGTGCGTGTACACGACGCGCGCGGCGACGGCCGCCGTGACGAGGGAGCTCGCGAGCGCCAGAACCTTGAGCAGCAGCATCCGACGCCGACTCGCCCCATCCCGCGCTCTGAACGCCGCAACCATGGACAGATGGTACCGGCGCCCGCCACGCAGACCGCCCGGGCCGACGCCACGCCGAGTCCCTCGAGCGGCGTGCCCGCTCAGGCCAGGAGCTCGGCCGTCACCGCATCGCCGAGCAGACGCCCGCGCGAGGTGAGCGCGATGCCGCCTGCGACCCGTTCCACGAGGCGCCGCTCGATGAGCCGGCCGAGAGCGCCGTCATCGAGGACAGGCTCGACGCCCGCGATCGCCATCGGCTCGTCGAGCCGCAGCCCCAGCATGAGCGCCTCGACCGCGCGGGTCTCCGCGTCGAGCAGCTCGACCTCGCGTGGCGGCGCCTCGCCCCCACGTAGTGCCGCGACGTAGCGCCCGAGGGACGGGAGATTGCGCCGCCGCTCGCCTCCGAGCGTCGACACGGCTCCGATCCCGATGCCCAGGTAGTCGTTCCCGCGCCAGATGCCCAGGTTGTGCTGCGCGCGAAGCTCGCGGCCGTCGTCGCGACAGAAGTTCGCGGTCTCGTACCAGCGGTAACCGGCGCCGGTCAGCGTCTCCACGACCTGCTCGAAGTAGCCCTCCATCGCCTCCGCCTGGCGCCGCAGCTCTTCTCCGTGCGTGTGCGTGAACCGCGTTCCCGGCTTCGCCTCGAGCTCGTAGCAGGAGAGGTGCTCGGGCTCGAGCGCGAGCGCGTCCGCGAGGTCCGCCTCGAGATCGGCGGGGCTCTGGCCCGGGATCCCGTACACGAGGTCGAGCGATATGTTGTCCAAATCGGCATCACGGAGAGTGTGCACGGCGCGTCGGACGTCGCCCGACCCGGCAACACGCTCGAGCACCGCGAGGAGCCGGGGCCGGAACGACTGTGCCCCGAGCGAGACCCTGTTCACGCCGTGCTCCCGCAGCAGCGCGACGAGCGAAGTGGTGACGGTCTCGGGGTTCGCCTCTACGGTCAGCTCGTCGACGACGGGCAGTGCTCCGAGCACTCGCTCGAGCGCCGCCGGCTCGGTGAACGTCGGAGTACCGCCCCCGAGGAACACCGTACGAACCTCCGAGGCGAGCCGCCACCGCTCCTGCTCGAGCTCGGCGAGCAGCGCGTCGACGTACGCGCCGTGCTCCTCGCGCCGCCCGACCGCCGTCACGAAGTCGCAGTACCCGCAGCGGTGGGAGCAGAACGGCAGGTGGACATAGAGATGGCGCACGCCCTCGCCGCCCGGTGCCGCGGTGCCGCGGCCCCGCCCCAGGTCCCGCAGCGCCCTCACGACCGCCGTTTCTCGCCGTCGAGGTTGAGAACGGCGAGGAACGCCTCCTGGGGCACCTCGACGCCGGCGACCTGCTTCATCCGCTTCTTGCCCTTCTTCTGCTTCTCGAGAAGCTTCCGCTTGCGGGTGATGTCGCCGCCGTAGCACTTCGCGAGCACGTCCTTGCGCTTCGCCTTCACCGTTTCGCGCGCGATCACGCGGGAGCCGATCGCCGCCTGGATCGGGACGTCGAACATCTGGCGCGGGATCTCCTCGCGAAGTCGTTCCACGAGGAGCCTGCCGCGCTCGTACGCAGCGTCCCGGTGGACGATCAGCGAGAGCGCGTCGACCTGCTCGCCCGCGACGAGGACGTCCACCCGGGCGACGTTCCCCTCGCGGAAGCCGGCCATGTCGTAGTCGAAGCTCGCGTAGCCCCGCGTGCGCGACTTGAGCTGGTCGTAGAAGTCGATCACGATCTCGCCCAGCGGAAGGTCGTACGTGAGCAAGACGCGGTTCTCGGAGAGGTACTCCATGTGGTCGAACCGCCCGCGCCGGTCGGTGCAGAGCTCCATCACCGAGCCGACATGGTCCTTCGGCACGATCACCTGCGCCCGTACATAGGGCTCCTGCGCCTCCTCGACCTCGCGCGGCATCTCGGCGGGGTTGTGCACCTCGACCCACTCGCCGTTCCGTTGCTTGACCCGGTATGCGACGTTCGGTGCGGTCACGAGCAGGTCGAGGTCGAACTCGCGCTCCAACCGCTCGCGGACGATCTCCATGTGCAGGAGCCCGAGGAAGCCGCAGCGGAACCCGAACCCGAGCGCCTGCGACGTCTCCGGCTCGTAGAAGAGCGCACCGTCGTTCAGCTTCAGCTTCTCGAGCGCGTCGCGCAGCTCCGGGTAATCGTCGGAGTCCGTCGGAAAGAGCCCCGCGAACACCATGGGCTTGACGTCCTTGTACCCGGGGAGCGGCTCCGTCGCGCCGCCCTTGCGCAAGGTGAGCGTGTCGCCGACGCGGAGGCGGGAGACGTCCTTGAGACCGGTGACCACGTATCCGACCTCTCCCGCGCCGAGCGTCTCGACGGGAACGCGTCCCGGCGCCATGAACCCGAGCTCCTCGGCCTCGAAGTCCGTCGCGGTCGCCATGGCCCGCAGCGCAGCCCCGGTCGGCAGCGTCCCGTCCACGACCCGCACGAAAGCGATCACCCCGCGGTACTGGTCGTACGACGAGTCGAAGACGAGTGCCCGCGGCGGCGCGGCGGTCACGCCCTTCGGCGGCGGGATCCGCTCCACGATCGCGTCGAGCACCTGCTCGACGTTGGTGCCGGTCTTCGCCGAGATCCGCACGACCGCGTCGGGCGTGCCGCCGAGCAGCTCGCAGACCTCGGCCGCCGCCCCGTCCGGGTCGGCCGACGGGAGGTCGATCTTGTTCACGACCGGGACGATCTCGAGGTCGTTCTCGATCGCGAGATAGGCGTTTGCGAGCGTCTGGGCCTCGATCCCCTGCGCAGCGTCGACGACGAGAACCGCCCCTTCGCAGGCCTGCAGAGAACGCGACACCTCGTACGTGAAGTCGACGTGCCCCGGCGTGTCGATCAGGTTGAGCTCATGGCCCTTCCACTGGACGCGAACGGCCTGCGCCTTGATCGTGATGCCCCGCTCCCGCTCGAGCTCCATCGAGTCGAGCAGCTGGTCGCGCATCTCCCGTTCGGAGACGGTCTCCGTCAGCTGCAGGATCCGGTCGGCGAGGGTCGACTTGCCATGGTCGATGTGCGCGATGATCGAGAAGTTGCGGATGCGGCTCTGGTCCATGGCTGATCGGCGTCGATCGTAGCCGTGGCGCAGAATCTCCTCGTCCGGCGGGACGAGCGCATAGCCGCTGCTCAGTCGAGGTGAACCGGGGACCCGGGCCCGAGCGGGATCCCGAGGAGATACCAGGCGACGAAGAACAGCGTCCAGCCGACTGAGAGCACGACGACGTACGGGAGCATCATCGAGACGACGGTGCCGATGCCCGCGTCCTTCTTGTAGCGCTGGGCGAACACGACGATCAATGGGAAGTAGGCCATCAGGGGCGTGATCACGTTCGTCGGCGAGTCGCCGACCCGGTAGGCGGCGAGCACCGTCTGCGGGGCAACGCCGAGGCGGAGAAAGAGCGGGATGAAGATCGGCGCGAGCAGCGCCCACTTCCCGATCGCCTGGGGGAGGATCAGGTTGACGAGAATCGTGAGGATCACGAGCCCGATCAAGAGCCAGACGGCGCCGATGTCCATCGACTCGAGCACGTCGCCGAGCTTCACCGCGAGCACCTCGGCGATGTTCGAGAAGTTGAAGTACGCGATGAACTGCGCGATCAGCAGGAACAGGAACAGGAGGCTCGCGAGCCCGGCCCAGGACTTCGTGATCGTCGCGATCACGTCGTCGCTACCCCCGATCGTGCCCGCGCCGCGGCCGTACGCGTACCCCGCGGCGAGGAAGACCAGCATGATGATCACGATCAGGCTGTCCATGAACGGCGAGTCGCCGATGATGTCGCCCGTCTCCGGATTGCGAAGCGGCGCGCCCGGGATCGCGGTCAGCAGGGTGACCCCGACGATCACCGCCAGGGCGGCGAGACCGGCCAGCCGCAATCCGCGGGCATCGGCCTCGGGCGCGACCTCCGGGCTCTCCTCCTCGTCCATCGCCCAGCCCTCGCCGTGGTCGGCGGGATCCCAGTGGCCGAGGCTCTTCTCGACGACCCGCGTCGTCAGGAACGTGAGCAGGAGGCAGACGAACACCGTCGATCCGATGCCGAAGTAGAGGTTCGCGGCGAGGTCGATGTGCACGCCTTCGTTTCCTGCGGGGATCGAGTCGTTCGTGACCTCGGTGAGGACGCCGTCGAGCGGCGTGATGAGGACGTTCACCCCGAAGCCCGCGGCGACCCCCGCGAAGGCCGCCGCCATGCCTGCGAGCGGATTTCGCCCCACGCTCTTGAATGCGGCGGCGCCCAGCGGGATCAGCACGAGGTAGCCGGCGTCGGACGCGACGCTCGAGAGAATGCCGAGCAGCACGATGATCAACGTCAAGGTGCTGCGCGACGACACCCCGACGAGCTTGCGGATGAGCGAGGCGATGAGGCCGGCCGCTTCGGCGAGCCCCACCCCGATCATCACGATGAGGATGATCGCGACCGCGGCGAAGTTCCGGAAGTTCGAGACGAACGACGTGAAGAGGTAGCGAACGCCGTCGCCGGTGAGGAGGCCCTGAACGCGCGCGGTCTCCGTCACCAGACGGTAGTCCTCCGCCGGGACGTGCTCGGCCGGCCCGACGTCGACCGGCACGCTCGAGCCGCCGTAGTACGTCTCCTCTGTGGGCACGAGCGGCGGCTTCACGACCTCGTAGGTCGCCTTCACGTCGAACCAGTACAGGATCTGGGAGAGGACGATCACCCCGATCGCGAGCCACAGGAACAGGATCGCCGGGTGGGGCATCTTGTTGCCGCCGCGCTCGACGGCGTCGAGCACCCGCTCGAGCAAGGTTCGCTTGACCACGTCCGGAGTCGGTCCGGCAGCGGATTCGCTCACGACGTGTCGCCCTTCCACGCAGCGGCGAATGTCGCGAAGAACTCGGCCTCGACCGCCACCGACTTCTCGAGCTCGTCCAGGAGGACGCGCTCGTTGGGAGCATGGATGTTCGCGTAGCCGTCGGTCGCACCCAGGAGCAGGATCTCCGCGTCGGGCACCGCCGCGTGCAGCGCGTTCACGAGGGGGATCGAGCCCCCCGTCGCGGCAAACGACGGGGCGGCGCCCCATGCCACCTCGACGGCGGCCGCCGCCGCCGCGTACGCCGGTCCGGAAGTATCCGCGGAGAACCCGTTGCCGATCGCGCCGGGACGGACCTGGAGCTCGATGCCGAACGGACGCACGGCCTCGAAATGGCGGATGAGCGCCGCCTGGGCCTCGGCGGCGTCCTGCTCGGGGTGGACCCGGAGGTTGAGGCTCGCCCGCGAGCGGGGCGCGACCGCGTTCAGGGCCTTGTCGACCGAGGGCACGTCGATGCCCGTGACCGTGACTGCGGGACCGGACCAGACCCTCGAGCCGAGCCCTCCGCTCCCAACGAGCGGCAATCCGGGCAGCACCTCGGCGAGCTCACGGAACTCGTCCTCGCTGTACCCGGCGCCGGTCCACTCCTCTCGCCGGAGCCCCTCGACCGCCACGTCCCCGTGCTCGTCGTGGAGCGAGGCAAGAGCGTGGAGGAGCACGATCAGCGCGTCGGGCGCGGCGCCGCCGTACTGACCGGAGTGCTTGGGGCCGACGAGAGTCTCGACCTCCACCGTCGGCATGGCAGTGCCGCGGAGCGCGACCGTGAGCGTGGGGAGCCCCGGCCGGACGCTACCCATGTCGGCGATCAGCATCGCGTCGGCACGGAAAACCTCCGGGTGGGTCTGCGGGTACGTGTTGAGCGCGCTGCCGACCTCCTCCTGCCCCTCGATCACGAGCTTGATCCCCACGGGCGGCCGGCCCTCCCACGCGCGAAGCGCTCCGACGTGCGCGATCACGTTCGCCTTGGAGTCCGCGGTGCCCCGGCCGAACATCGCCCCGTCCCGCACGGTCGGCTCGAACGGCGGCGATTTCCACTTCGACTCGTCCCCTGCGGGCACGACGTCGTAGTGGCCATACAGGAGCACCGTCGGCGCCCCGTCGGGCGCGGGGATCTCGCCGGTGATGAAGGGCGCCGTGTTCGGCAGGCGGTGTGAGTCGAGCTCGGGCACACCTGCGTCCTGGAGCAACTCGAGGACGACCTCGTGGGCCTCGAGCAACGCGGGCCTCGTCTCCTCCGGATAGTCCGGAGCCGAGACCGACGGGATCGCCACGAGCCGCGCGAGCTCGTCCTCCAGCCGGGGCGTCAGTGAGGAGACTTCCCTTGGCATCGTCCGATTCATGAGTGGGGCGACGAGCTCACCGATGATCGATGAGTGCCTGACGCCGCGCGATCATCGCACTTGCGCACGCTGACAACAAGGAACCGGACGCGAGCCGCACCGGCGGAACGAGCGCCGTTTGTGCGCTACTCGAGATCCTTCGCCGGCAACAGCACGGAGGGAACGGGCTCTGTCGCCGGATCCTTGTCGCGGACGACGATGTCGATCAAGGTCACGAGCACGCTCGCGAGCGGCACGGCGAGGATCACCGCAAACCCGCCGAGCACCACGCCGACCGAGGTCACGGAGACGAGCACGACGAGCGGCGACAGTCCCACCGAGTGCCCGAGGACCCGGGGAAGGACCACGTAGTCCTCGAGCAGCCGCACGCCGGTGACGGCGAGTGCGGCGAGCACGGCGAGGTGGACGGACTGCGACAGGCCGACGCCGACTGCGACGATGCCTGCCGCGATCGGCCCGATCACGGGAACGATCTCCACCATGCCGGCGAAGACGCCGACAAGGAGCCAGTAGGGCAGCCCGATCGCCCAGAAGCACGCCGAGAGGGCGGACGCGACGAGGATGACCAGCAGCGCCTGCCCGCGGACGAACGCGCCGAGACGGAGCTCCATGAGGTTCCAGGCGTCACGCACCGTCCTCCGCTTCGCGCGCGGAAGCATCGAGCAGACGAGGTCGACGGCGCGGTCGCGCTCGACGATCCAGTAGGCGGCGGCGGCGAACATGAAGAACGTCGCGACGATGCCCTCGAAGGCCTTGCGGCCGTACTCGACCGCCGGGTCGAAGAGGCTCGAGCCGGAGGGGAGATCGCTCAGCCGCCTGTCGAGAGCGACAAGGATGTCATGCTTGATCCCGGTCGAGCCCTGCGCCGCCTGGCGGAGCCCGTGCTGCTGGCCGAGCGCGGCTTCGACCTGATCGCTCGCGGCCGGGACGACGAACCAGAGCCCGACCGCGAGGATCGCGGCGAGCGCGGCGTAGTGCAGGACGACGCCGATGCCACGCGGCACATTCCTTCGCGCGAGCCACTCGACGCTCGGCCGGAGCGCGGCGGCGATGATGACCGCGCTGAAGAGGAGCGCGACTACCAGGCGGGCCTTCCAGAGCACGAGCGCCGCGAGAACGATCCCGACCACGACGAGCGTGGCGATCGCGACCCGGCCGGCGAGCCGCGACACGCCGCCGTCGGACGGTTCCACGTCCGTCGTCGTTACCGACCGCTCGCTCCGAAGCCCCACGCTCACCGATCGGTGATACCCGTGCGCACGCGATTCGACACCGACCCAGCCCGTTGACCCTCGCGACGGCGGGCTCGCATACGCTCCCGAGGTCATGGAGGAGGCGACGCTCGAGGACGTCGGCTCGGGGCTCGCTCCGGTGAGCCCGGGCTGGTTCGTCGTCAACGTGCGCGACGCGGCGTGGGTGCGGAACGAGCTCTTCGGGGCCCGCTGTTCGTTCCAGTCGGACGGACGAGTGCTGCGGGACCGTCCGGACCTCGACGAGCAGCGCTTCTCGCAAGTCGGGATCACCCTCGCGGCGCTCGAGCCAGGCCGGCCGAGCGGCCTCTACCACGCGGAGTCGGCGCAAGAGGGCTTCCTCGTGCTCGAGGGCGAGTGCTCGGTGCTCGTCGACGACGAGGAGCGAACTCTGCGGCAGTGGGACTTCCTTCACTGCCCGCCCGGGACGGCGCACGCGTTCGTCGGAGCCGGCCCGCGCCGCTGCATCCTCTTGATGGTCGGCGCACGACCCGAGGGGAAGACGATCTCCTATCCGCGGTCGAAATTGGCTCTCGCGCGCAGCGCCGGCGTCGAAGAGGAGACAGACTCGCCGCGGGAGGCGTATGCCTCGTTTCCACACTGGCGCCCGGGCAGGCCGGAGCGCGAGGACGAGCTTCCCTGGCATGACCCTGCATCGGTCGGGAGCGAGAGGTAGGAAGTGGGTACCGAATCACCGCTCGAACGGAACGAGCACGGCCTCGTGCCGATGGAGAAAGGATGGTTCGTGCTCAACGCTCGTGACGCGCCGTGGTGGAAGCGCGACGGACGGGGCTTCCTGTGCGAGTTCGAGGACCCCCATGGCGACGCCTCGGACTTCTCCCAACTCGGGATCAACATCACGGTCCTGCGACCGGGCGAGCCGATGGCGATGTACCACTGGGAGGCCGACCAGGAGGACTTCCTCGTCGTCGCGGGCGAGGCGCTGCTCGTCGTGGAGGGAGAGGAACGGCCTCTCCATCACTGGGATTTCGTCCACTGCCCGCCGCGAACGGAGCACGTGATCGTCGGCGCAGGGACGACGTCGTGCGTCGTGATCGCGGTCGGCGCACGCGACCGCTCGACCGGCCCGGACTGGGGCGGCTACACGGTCGACGAGTCCGCACGCCGCCGGGGCGCGGGCGTCGAGCAGGAGACGACCGTCCCCGCCGAGGCCTACGCGCGGTTCGTGCAGTCCACGCTCACGCGGTACCCGAAGGGTCTCCTTCCGGGCTGAGCGAGCCTCTCAGCCGCCCACCAGCGTCTCGAACGCCGGCTCGTCGCGGATCTGATCGAAGTCCGAGTCGTCCTTCGCCAAAGCCCGAAACTGCTCCGAGAGCTCGATCGCCTGCCGGAGGTGCTCCACCGCGTCGCTCGGGCGTCCGGCAAGGCTCTCACAGCAGGCGAGGTTGTAGAACAGGATCGGGTACTGCGGATCCGCCTCGATTGCCTCTCGTCCGCGGTCGATGACGGCCTCGTAGTCGCCGGCCTCGTAGAGCGACCGGAGCGGCGCCCAGATCTCCCAGCCGACAGGCTCGTAGGCCCTTCCCGGCGCACCGCCGACCGCGACGATCGTGGTGCCCGGCTCCTCGGCAAACGCGGTGCGCGTCACCTCGGGAGGAACGAAGACGAAGGTTCCAGCGGGCGCGTCGACCCGCTCGCCGTCGAGCTCGAAGACAGCGTGTCCTTGCTGGACGAGGTAGAGCTCCTCGTGGCCGTCGTTCGGGCCGGCCTCGTCGTGCTCGTTGACGATCCGATCGCCGGCCTTGCGGCCGGTCCATGCGTTGATGCCGAAGGACGCGATACCGAAGTGATGCCGGATCGGCCGCCAGGGACAGCGGCCGTCATCCAGCTCGTCGATCTCCTCGAGGTGCGCGACTGCGAAGCCTCCCATACGGCCCTCCCTCAGTTGATCATCGAATCGGTGACGTCCGATAGGCCGGCGACGACCCGCTACGCCTCGACGAGGATCGACAGCGTCTCGGGCAGAACGCCGTCATGCGCCATCGCGTCCGCTGCCGCCTGGCCCTCCATCGCGGCCATGAGAGCATCCATGTCGGCGACGTCCATCACCACCCCGACCCGGGTCGGGTTCTCGGGATCGATGAATGTCCGAATGTTGGTGACGCCGAGAGGTCCGAAGAACTCGTCACGCCTCGGAGAGGCGAGCCAGTGGTCTCTGTCCTTCACCTCGTGGTGTGCCATGACGGTAGGCATCGCGCCTCCTCGTGTAAGTGCCTGACCGAACGCTGCGGGAACCATACGCGCCGTGGCCGCGCGGTCGGGCGCACGATTCTCCGACGGTCGACGGCTCGCCCCGGCCAATGTTCCGCAATGACGACTGCGCCGCGACGAGACAGGCGGGCGACTCGTTACCAGCCGGGAGTGCCATAGTCAGGGCCTGGCACCGAGAGCGGGATGACGGCGTGCAGTTCGTGACCTGTTGCGGTGATGGTGTAGCACCCGGTGCGTCCGATCCGCAGTTCGGTCTGCACGATCCGCCAGCCAATATGGGGCTTGATGTCCAACAGATTGGAGAAGCGGAGAGGGCGGGTTCCGCAGGTGACATACCGTGCGTTGACAGTGCAGGCCGTAGCGCCGTTCGTCGAGAAGCCGAGCCCGGCTCGATAAGTGCTCCTACCGAGTCTGTGGCCGGTGAGCGTCACTGGGCCCGTGTACCTGGGGGCGACTGCGATCAACGCCCGATGGAGGTAGTAGCCGGAACTGTCCGTCGCGTCGCCGTCGCGTGCAATTGCAGTTCTGCTCGACCCTGCGACCAGGTAGATAGGGCCGAAGTGAAGAGTCTTGGCTGCCGGGCGTACCCAAGGGAAGTAGGCCAAGGTTGCGACTCTCACCGCTCGCGGAGCCGGCAACTCGGCAGGCGTCGAGGCGCAATGCAGGTTCCAGGGATCGCCAGCCGAGGCGGTCGAGCACTCCAGCAGCAACAGTGCGGCGAACGAAGCGACCACGCACCGGAGCTTCATTGTTCCGAGAACACTAAGGCGAGCGCGCTAGGGGTGCAACCGATTCTGGCCCCCCGGCGTGCCGTCTTCCGGGACGGCCTGATTGACCATGCGTCACGCGCTCCCGGAATGCCGCGCATCCCCCCACACGCGCGTATCGTCTTCTCATGGACGACACGGGAATCCACGAAAGCATCGAGCAGCTCGTCGCGGAGGAGCACGAGCTGTGGGATCGTGAGGCGGCGGGCGGTGCGACCGAAACCGACCGCCGACGGCTCGCCGAGGTCAAGGTTGCGCTCGACCGCTGCTGGGACCTCCTCCGCCAGCGGCGGGCACTCGAGGAGTTCGGCCTCGACCCCGAAGTCGCGAGCGAGCGCTCCGAGCAGACCGTAGAGGGCTACGAGCAGTAACCGGCCCGACCGCGCCGACACGCACGCGGGCCTCGGGCGAAGCTGCATCACCCGAGCGTTCGATCGGAGAGCGGCAGCCACGTACGGCCGGGCCGGCGCCGGTCGGCCGGTGCGTGACCGGCCAACCGGCTCGCCGAGCCCTCTCCCCCACAGCGGCAGCGCGGCGGCCGCCTTCACCGACGCTGCCGCCGCCACTGGCCGATGCCCCCACATCGGCCAGCCTCAGGCGCGTCGATGTTGCTCCGGCCGGGCCGGGGCCCGGCCGGAGCTCGACCGCGCTACCGGGGCATCACCTCCTTGCACGGCTTCGCGCACCCGTCGCTGCATGCGTTCCTGCATGCGTTCCGGCACGGGTGCTTGCAACCGTGCTTCGGGGCGTCGAGGAGCTGCTGGCTCTGGCTCGTCGACTGCGACTGCGTCGCCTGGTTGCCCTGCGTCAGCCAGGCACCAGCGACGTTGCCGTTGCCCTGCAGGTTCGAGGTCGACGCCTCCGGCCCGTGAACGGAGCCACCCTTCTTGCCTTTGACGGACTTCCCGTAGGGCATCCGATTCTCGCCGCCACGAGCGAACGCCGGCGACCTGTTCACGTTCCGGTTTCCCTGCTTCTGGGTGACGTCGGCGTCGTTTTTCTGCGTCCCGATCGTCTGGTCACCTCCGGTCACGACCTGCGTGCCGGCCAGGGTGTGGCCGCCACACGGGCAGTCGGTCCTGGGATGGGACCCGCAGGGCTTCCCGGACTTGGCCTTGCAGCGGTCGGGCTCACAGCAGCCGCCCGACGTCGCGAGCGCCTGGTCCTGGGTCACGGCCTGTGTCTGGGTGGCCGTGTTCCCCTGCGTCACCCACGCTGCAGCCTGGTTTCCGTTGCCCTGGGCGTTCCAGGTCGAGGCTCCGCCGTGGCCGGCCTCGACCTTGCCCGAACACGTCGACGCGCAGGTGTCGTGAGGCTTGCCGCCGATCGCGATTGCGGGGGAGATGTTCAGGTTGCCGTTGCCCTGAGACTGAGCCACATCGGCGGTGTTCGACTGCTCACCCACCGACTGGTCACCACCCTCCACGGACTGCACGGCCTCCCGGCCACCCCCACCACAACACCCGGCCGCCCCAGAACCACCAGCACCCTGCTGGCCCTGCACGACCGACTGCGACTGCGACACCGCATTCGACTGACCCACAACCGCAGACGCGGCATTGCCGTTGCCCTGCGCACTCCAGGACGACGCATCACCACCGACCGCGATCGCAGGAGAAACGTTCACATTCCCGTTCCCCTGCCTCTGAGTCACCCCAGCATCATTCGACTGCTCACCAACCGACTGATCGCCAGGGCTGGCCTCCTGCGTCGCACTCTGGCTCGAGCTGCCGCAGCAGGTCTTGCCGTCCGTTCCCAGCCGCTGCGCCTGTGAGAGCTGCTGTGACTGACTCGCGGCGTTCTCCTGGGTCACCCACGCCTGGGCGTCGTTGCCGTTGCCCTGGGCGTTCGAGGTCGACGCATCGCCGCCGATCGCGATTGCGGGGGAGATGTTCAGGTTGCCGTTGCCCTGAGACTGAGCCACATCGGCGGTGTTCGACTGCTCACCCACCGACTGGTCACCACCCTCCACGGACTGCACGGCCTCCCGGCCACCCCCACCACAACACCCGGCCGCCCCAGAACCACCAGCACCCTGCTGGCCCTGCACGACCGACTGCGACTGCGACACCGCATTCGACTGACCCACAACCGCAGACGCGGCATTGCCGTTGCCCTGCGCACTCCAGGACGACGCATCACCACCGACCGCGAGCGCAGGAGAAACGTTCACATTCCCGTTCCCCTGCCCCTGAGTCACCCCAGCATCATTCGACTGCTCACCAACCGACTGATCGCCGAGGCTCGCCGACTGCCCGCCGAGCTGAGCTTGGCCGGGCACGGGCAATCCACCTGCCGTGGCGGTCCCGGCGCCCGCGAGTGCGAGCAGCAGGGCTCCCGCCCCGGCACAGATGTGCCGTTTCATGTCGTTCCTTTCGTCTCGAGTTGTCAGATGGCGCCGGAAGACGACTTCCGGCGCCACGGATCAGCGATCCGCGACTACCCGGGACGGTCGAGCAAGGGCTGGAACGCAGCTGGAGGCCACGGAGCGATGGTGGGACGTAGCCTGCGGCCCAGCCCTGGAGAAAGCAGGAAAATCACCGCGGCGAGCGCGGCAAAGAGAGCGGGTGATGCTCCGCCCGCCGAGGAGGCGGCGGCGCTGAACGCGCTCCACGGCCCGTCTCGCGTGGGAATCCGAGGGAGAGGTGGCGGGGAAGAATGCCCCGTGTGCTCGGCCACCTCCGGCGCACCGGTCGAGGCCGCCGACAGATCGCCTGCGGGCAAGACATCGGTCGTGACCCAGGGAAGGATCGGCCCCGAGAGCCGGTGCACGCCGCGGTCGGAGGCGATCGCGCCGGCGAACGGCGCGCGAAGCGAAGAGGCTCGGGGGCGCGAGGCCGGCTCGGACGGTGGCGCTACGGGAGCTGTGTTCCCGGTGGTGTCGTCAGCGCGTGCCGTGGCAGGCGCCGATCCCGTAGCGCTCACCGTCGTCACTGTTCCGGGTGACAAAGGGGTGGCACCGGAGGGCGCCGTGGCCGCTGCTACGTGATCCTTGCCCGAAGAAGCGCTCGAAGCACGTGTTTCGCCCTGGTGGCCTGCCTTTGGAGCCGGGGTGATCCGGGGCGGCGCGACGGCCGCATCTACCACGGAGCGAACAGGCTGGACGGCCGGAGCGGCCGCGTCGAGGACGGGTTGCGCAGCCCTGACCACCGGAGCCGCCTCTTGGAGCACGGGCTGCGTAGCCTCGACCACCGGGGCTGCTGCTTTCAGAACGGGTTGCGCAGCATGGACCACCGGGGCAGCCTGTTTCAGAACGGGTACGGCTGCGCTCGTCACAGGCGAAACCACCGGCTCGAGAGCTGTTTCAACGGGTTCCAGCGCCTGCTCGACCGGCTTCGTCACAGGCGCCGACGTCTGGACGACGGCTTGCACAACCGGCGCCGCGACATCCGACACCTGCCCGACGACCTGCGTAGTGACCTTGGCGGCCGCTCCGACGGTCGGCGCGGCCGTGGTGGACACGGTTCCCACCGCTCCGGCAGCGGCGGCCGTCACCGGTGTGAGCACCTCGGGGGTCGTCTCGGCCAGAGGCTCGACGACTTGGGAAAGCGGGGCGCCAGCGCTCTGCTGGTCGTCCGATCGAGGCGACGTCAAGTCACCGAGGAGACCGCCACCCGCAGCCGCGGTGGGCGCAGCGAGTAGTGCGCCGAGCCCCACGACGAGCATCGATGCGCTGACGATCCGGACGCCTATCTCCGCAGCACCCCTTTCCTCCCTACGCTGCCACCGTAGCGGTCGACACGGAGGCTTCGCAAGCGTGTACCCGACCGTGTACCCATCCAAACGGTGGACGTCAGGCGCCGCGGCGCAGCGCGAACAGCGAGCCCAGCTCGCGTACGCCCAGAATGCGGCACGCGCCGACGTACGCGGCGGTTCCCACCCCGAGCGCCAACCCGACCGACAGGATCTGGGCCGGAATCGAGCGTCCGGCGGCGGCGTCGATCCCCCACCAGACGAGCACGGCCAGCCCCGACGCGGCGGCCGCCGCAACGATGATCCGCGTGAGCGCTGCAACCGTGGCGGCCGTGTCGACACCCCCCAATCTGCGCCGCATCAGCGCCGCGAGCGCAAGCGCGCCCGCGAGGTTCGAGAGCGACACCGCGAGCGGCAGCCCCCAGACGCCCACGCGGTAGAGCGCTGCGAACAGGACGACGTTGAGAGCGAGGTTCCCGAGCGCGACGAGCGTGGGGATCCAGTTCGACTGGAGCCCGTAGAACGCGCGGTTCAGGAGCAGCATCCAGCCGTTGAAGACGAGCCCGACCGAGAAGGCGGCGAGCGCGCCGGCCACGACCGGGGTCTGGTCGGGCGTGAACTCGCCGTGCTGGTAGAGGAGGCGCGTGATCGGCTCCGCGAGCACCGCGGAGACGAGGCCGGCGGGGATCAAGAGGAAGCCGATCTGGCGGATTCCCGTGTCCACGGTCCGCCCGAATCCGGGCATGTCTCCGCGGGCGGCGAGCCGCGAGAGCGTCGGAAACAGCACGGTCGCGACCGCCACGGAGAAGATTCCCTGAGGAAGCATGTAGAGCCTGAACGCGAGGTCGATCGCCCGTGGCGCCAGATCCGGGTCGATGAGACGCGAGGCGAACAGCGTCCCGATCAGCGTCGAGACGTTGATCAGGCCGAGCGTGAGCGTCACCGGGAGCAGGAGCACGAAGAACCGCCGCACGGCCGGATCACGCCAGTCGAGGGCGACGCGAAGCCTGCCGTCGAGGCCCGTGAGCCACGGCACCGGCAGAAGCAGCTGCACGAGCGTCGCAAGCACGATCGTGCCCGCGTACACGTACAGCTGGGCGTTCTCGCCGCCGGCTGCCGGGACGCCGAGCACGAGCCCGAGGATGATCACGAGGTTCCACGCGACCGGGGTCAGCGCGGGCACCGTGAACTGGTCGTAGGCGTTGAGGATCCCGACCACGATCCCCGAGAGCCCGAGCAGGATCACGATCGGAAACAGGAGGCGTGAGAGACCCACGGCAAGGTCGAGGTCGCCTCCGGGCGTGCCGAAGAGCTCCACGATGAGTGGCGCCGCCAGCACGAATACCGCGGTGAGCCCCGTCGTGAACAGGAGCACGAGCCAGAAGATCGTCGACGCCACCCGCCAAGCGCGTGCCCGCTCGCCCTTCTCGAGCAGCTCGCTGAAGACCGGCACGAACGCACCCGAGAGCGCCGTGTCCGCGACGAGCGCCCGCACGAGATTCGGGATCTGGAATGCGACGGTGAACGCGTTGATCTTCCCCGCCGCCCCGAACGTGGAGGCGGCAATGATCTCCCGGACGAGCCCGAGCACGCGCGAGAGCCCGGTCGCGGCGCCGAAGACCGCGGTCGAGCGCGCGAGGCGCCGCCGGTGGGCACGCTCCTCCGCGAGAGCGGGGTCGACAGCCGGTTCGAGCTCGGACATGCAGGGAGTTTCGTGGAATCGTCGGAGGATCCCTCTGCTACCATCCCGCGGCCTGCGGCCGAGCCCCGGCCGGGCAACCCCCCTCGATGGCCAACATCCAGCAGCAGAAGAAGCGCGTCGAGATCGCGTCCCGCCAGCGCCTCGAGAACCTGCGCTACCGCTCGACGATCAAGACGCTTGCGAAAAGGCTCGAGACCGCGATCGCGGACGGTGACGCGGACCTCGCCGCCGCGGAGCACAGAGAGCTCGTGCGCACGATCGACAAGGCCGTCGCACGGGGAGCACTGCACAGGAACACCGCCGCGCGCAAGAAGTCTCAGGCCGCACGCGCCGTCACGGCCGCCTAGCGCCCGGGCGGCGAACGCCCTCTACATCAGTCGAAGCTAGCGCCGCTCGCGCGCGAGATCGGCGATCGCAAGCTGCAGCTCGAGATCGGGAGCGAGCCTGCTCCCACCCTTGAGCGCGTGGTCGAGCCGCGCGAGCCGGACGCTCGCATCATCGAGCTCCTCGGGAGAGAAGCCCTCCGCCTGGCGGGCGATCTTCTCCGCCTGGAAGGGATGCATCCTCAGCTTTCCCGCAGCCTCGCGCGGCCGGACGCCCTCCGCGGCGAGACGGGTGATCCGGCGAAGCCGCCCGAGGTGAGCGGCGAGAGATCCGGCGAGGACCGCCGCCTGCGCACGCCTCGGCATGGTGTTCCGCTCGAGCTTCGCCTCGGCCACCTCGAGCGCTGTAGCGGCATCGTGGGCGCCCCACGCGTCGGTCAGGTCCCACGGCGGCGGGTCCGCGAGGGGCGCGGCGAGCCGCCTGATCTCCTCTTCCCCGACCGGCTCCCCGTCGGCCCACGTGGCGATCTTGTCGACCTCGAGCGAGAGCGCGAGCTTGTCGTCTCCGACGAGCTCGACGAGCGCGTGACACGCCGGCCTCTCCACCTTCACGCCACGCTTCGCGAACTCGCCGGCGACCCACTGGTCGATGGCAGCCTTCTTGACCTCCCACTCGAGCACGGTCCCGGCCTTCGCGCAGGCCTTCCAGAGCGGCGAGTCCTTCTTCAGCGCGTGCGCGACGAGGCAGAGCACGGCTCCGGGTGCCGGCGACTCGACGTACTCGCTCACCGCGGCGACGTCCGGCGCCTTCCAGCCTCCCGTGAAACGGCCCCGCTCATCGGCCCGGCCGTCGATCTCCGTGACGAGCACGAGTCGCGAATCGCCGAACAGCGATCCCGCGTTGCAGGCCGCCACGACATCGGCTCCGCTGGCTCCGTCCGCGCCGGCCGCGGTCAGCCGCTCGATCGCGCCGGGCTCGAAGTGCCCCCGGAGGCGCGCCAGCGTCACGTCGACCTTTGGCCGGTCGGATCCGGTGACCAGGTAGACGGATTCCTCGGGCGCCGCCATCGATCTCAGGCTACCGCTGCGACCGCACGGTGATCGTGCGGCCGTCCGATTCGACGACCACGCGACCGTCCTCGTCGGTGCGGAGCAGCTCGAGGCCCGGAACCGCCTGCAGGGCAGCAAGCGTCTGGGGGCGCGGATGCCCGTAGTCGTTCCCCTCACCGACGGAGATGACCGCCAGCCGGGGCCGCAGCACGCGCAGAAGATCGGATAGCCCCGGATCCTCGGAGCCGTGGTGCGCGACCTTCAGGATCTCGACCCGCCGGAGCGGGAGCCGGCCGGTCACGTTGCTCTCGGCGTCTGCGGTGAGGAGGACGTCGGTCGAGCCGTAGGTCACGAGCAGCACGACCGCATCGTCGTTCGGGTTGTCGCTCGGGACACCCGGGCCGTCCGGCCAGAGAACGCGCAGCCGCAGCCTCCCGAGCCTGTAGATCTGGCCGACGCGGGCGGTGACGACGGGAACGGCCCTCGAGGCGGCAGCGGCGGTCGCCGCATCGTGGTCGGGCCCGGTCATCGCGAGCTCCGGGTCGAGTACCGTTCCGACGCGAAGCCGCTCGAGCACCGCCGCTGCCCCGCCCACGTGGTCGCGCTCGGGGTGGGTCAGCACGATCGCGCTGAGAGCACGCATCCCCATCGTGCGGAGCTGTCCAGCGACGTCGGCCTCCGGGGGCCCCTCGTCGACGAGGACGGCGCCGCCGGGGCCCTCCACGAGCGTCGAGTCCCCCTGCCCGACGTCGAGGAACGTCACGCGCAAGCCGTGCGGAGCCTCCCACGAGGCGCTCGGGCGCAGCGCACACGCCGCCGCAAGGAGCGCAAGCGCGATCGAGACGAGCCCGACGACCGCGTCCCGCCGCCGGTAGCGCGGAAGGAGCCGCACGCCGAGCAACGCCGAAACCGACAGAAGCACCGCCCCGAGCGCGACGGGCGAGCGAATCTGCGCCGAGGGCCAGCCCGAGACGACGCGTGCGACGAGCGCGATCCAGGCGGCGCACCAGCCTGCGAGCCAGGCGAGCGCGGCCGCGGCGCTCGGGAACACGGGCTCGATCACCGCCGCGGCGACCGACAGGGAGATCAGGGGCGGCATCGCAGGCTCCGCGGCGAGATTCGCGGGCACCGTCCACAGCGCTACCGCGCCGAAGTGGAGCCACACGATCGGAGCCGTGACGAGGCCGCAGGCGATGGCCACCACGAGCACGTCCCAGAGCCCGCGCGGGACCGGGTACGCCTCGGGCACACCGGACACGCGCGGGAGCACCACGAAGATGGCGGCGACCGCGGCGAACGAGAGCTGGAACCCCGGCTCGAGCGCGGCGGACGGCATCCAGCCGACCAGCACGAGAGCGCCGGTCGCGAGCGCGTGCCAGCGGTCGCGCGGTCGCGCCGTGATCCACGCGAGCGACGCGAGCGTGCCGGCGACCGCGGCGCGGACCACCGAGGGCTGCCAGCCGACCGCGAGCGCATAGGCGAGCACCATGACGATCGCGACGGCCTCCCCCGCGAGCCGCCCGATCCCCACGATCCGCGCCACGGCGAGAACCCCGACCGCCGTGATCGCGACGTTCTGCCCCGACACCGCGAGAAGGTGTGTGAGGCCGCTTGCCTGGAACGCATCCCGCAGGCCGTCGTCGATGCCGTCGTCGTCCCCGAGCACGATGCCGGTGAGAAGCGTGCGCCGCTCTCCCGTCGTCCCGCGGGCCAGTGTCCGCTCCACGTGCGCGCGCAACCGGTCGGCGACGCCACCGATCCCGCCCCGCCGGCCGACGATGCGCGCGTCCGCGCCGCGCAACACGACGTGGATGCCGCGTCGAGCGAGCCATCCGCGCTCGTCGAAGCCGGTCTCGGGCCCACGCGGCTCGACCGGCCGCGCGCGCATCTCGAGGATCGCGCCCTGCGGAGGCGCACGCTCCGGCGGCAGCTCGAGCAGCACGCGCTCGCGCACGCGCTCGGTGCCGAAGCGGAGGACCTCGGCCGGGATGCGCAACGAGAACGGGGTGGTGCTCGCCGGACCGGTGACGACGACGCGAGACTGCTCGGAATCTCCGAGCCGCCCCGCAAGAACACTCCTTTCCAGCGCGTCGCTTCGCAGCGAGCCCCAGCACAGACCGAGGAGCGCGAGCGCGACACCCGCGAGCGCGATGCGGCGTACGTCGCGGGACAGCACTGCCCCGATCCCCGCCGCGCAGGCCGCGAGCACGACGGGACCTGCCGGGGGCCTCGTCCAGACCGAGGCGACGATCCCGGCCGACGTGGCCGCCGCGAGCAGCGACGGCCACCCCGTCTCGACGAATCGCGTCACCCGCGCCCTCACGGCGTCACCAGGTCGCGGAGCTGCTCGATGCGGGCCGGCCCGATGCCGGGCACGTCGTCGAGCTCGTCCACGGACTGGAACGGCCCGTGGGCGGTGCGCCAGTCGACGATCTTCTGCGCGGTCACGGGACCGATCCCCGGCAGCTCGTCGAGGTCGTCCACGGTCGCGACGGCGAGGCTCACCTTTGCGGGCGCCGCGGCCGACGACGGTGTCCCGGGTGGCCCACGCCGGGGGACGACGACCTGCTGTCCGTCGGCAAGCGGCGCGGCGAGGTTCACGGCGGCGAGGTCGGCCCGGCGGGTCGGGCCGCCAGCTCGCGCTACCGCGTCCGCTACGCGCGCGCCGTCGGGCAGCCGGTACAGACCCGCACGCCGAACGGCGCCCACCACGTCGACGAAGAGCCGTTGCGTTCCCCCGCCGGCGGTCGCGGCGGGACCGACAGCCTCTCCCCCTGCGGTGATCGGTGCGAGCGTCTGCGGGCCCTGGCTGGCGCCGAAGCTTGCGAGCCGCGAGCCCGCAACCGTCAGCAGCGCGACGAGAGGAACGAGCACGAGCGCAAGCTGCGTCCGCGTGAGCGTGATCATGCTCTCAGGGTGGCGCGCAACCCGTCACGAACGTGCGCCGGCTTCGTGCCGACTCTGTCACGGCGCGGGCGGGCGGCCGCCCTGGGTCTCAGACCACGAGATTGACGAGCCGGTCCGGCACGACGACGGACTTGCGCACCTCGCGCCCGTCCGTGTGGACGCGCACGCGCGCGGATGCGAGCGCGACTGCGACGAGCTCGTCGTCCGGGGTGCCGGGCCGCACGTGGAGCCGGTCACGCAGCTTGCCGTTGACCTGCACCACGACCACGACCGTGTCCGACGCGACGAGGGCCGGATCGGCCTTCGGCCACGGCGCCTCCCACAGGCGGCCGTGGCCGAGCCTCTCCCAGAGCTCCTCGGCGACGTGCGGCG
The DNA here is from genome assembly GCA_963798725.1 of uncultured Actinomycetes bacterium. GTDB lineage: Bacteria > Actinomycetota > Thermoleophilia > Gaiellales > Gaiellaceae > Gaiella. The sequence continues at coordinate 501,008 of CAWCUL010000003.1, read as the reverse complement.
CGTACGGCTGGATCAACGACAGCGCGGTCTCGGTCGCGAACCTGACGTCGCCGGCGTGCTCCGGGTCGTCCTTCAGCCGGTAGATCTCGTTGACCAGCTCGAAGAGCGCCGCGACCGGCGTGTGGAACTGGAAGCGGCGGAGCAGGTCGTCTGTGACGCGGTCGATCGTCCGATGAGCCGTGCGCATGAGGTCCCCGCCGGCCGGCGCCGCGACCGGCCCGCGCGCAGACACGTCGAGCACGAGCCGCCAGATCCGGTCGAGCAGCCTTGCCGTGCCCTCGATCCCCGCATCGCTCCATTCCTTGTCCGCCTCGGCAGGCCCCATGTAGAGGATGTAGAGCCGAAGGGCGTCGGCGCCGTACTGGTGGATGGCCTCGTCGGGGGAGACGACGTTCCCCTTCGACTTCGACATCTTCGCGCCGTGGCGGTGGATCATCCCCTGGGTGAAGAGCCGTGAGAACGGCTCACGGAACCCGAGTAGCTCCATGTCGTTCAGGACCTTCGTGAAGAAGCGCGCGTACAGGAGGTGCAGCACGGCGTGCTCGATGCCGCCGATGTACTGCTTGACCGGCAGCCAGTAGTCGACGATCTCCGTGTCCCACGCAGCTTCGTCGTTGCGCGCGTCCGCGTAGCGCAGGAAGTACCAGGACGAGTCGACGAACGTGTCCATCGTGTCGGTCTCGCGCCGCGCGGGACCGCCGCAGGCCGGACAGGTGGTCACGACCCAGTCCTCCGCGGCCGCCAGCGGGCTGCGGCCCTTCGGGGTGTAGTCCTCGACCTCAGGGAGCACGACGGGAAGCTGGTCGTCGGGCACGGGCACGGTGCCGCACGCGTCGCAGTGGACGATCGGGATCGGGCAGCCCCAGTAGCGCTGACGAGAGAGCAGCCAGTCGCGCAACCGATAGCCGATGGTCGCCTCCCCGAGGCCGCGGTCGGCGAGCCACGCGGTGATCGCCGCCTTCCCGTCGGGCGCGGCGAGGCCGGTGAACTCGCCCGAGTCGACGAGCACCTCGTCATCCGTGTGCGCGACGAACGCGCCCGCATCGGGCGCCGACCCCTCTCGCGGAGCGACCACCTGGCGGATCTCGAGCCCGTACCGCTCGGCGAACGCGTGATCCCGCTCGTCATGGGCCGGCACGGCCATGATCGCGCCCGTGCCGTACTCCATCAGGACGTAGTCGGCGACCCAGATCGGGATCGATGCGCCGTTGACCGGATTGACCGCGAACCGCCCGGTGAACACGCCGTCCTTCTCCTTCGCCTCGCGCTCGACGGAGGTCCGTGAGGCGGTGTGGCGCACGTAGTCGGCGACTTCTGCCTCGCGCTCCGTCCCGGCGGTCAACACCGGGACCAGCGGATGCTCGGGAGCGAGGACGAAGAAGGTCGCACCAAAGAGCGTGTCCGGGCGCGTCGTGAACACCGGCAGCTGCTCGCCGCTTCCCTCGACCTCGAAGATCACTCGCGCGCCCTCCGAGCGGCCGATCCAGTTCCGCTGCATGGTCAGCACCCGCTCCGGCCAGGACTCGAGCAGCGCAGTCTCGTCGAGCAGGGCGTCGGCGTAGTCGGTGATCTTGAAGAACCACTGGGTCAGGTTGCGCGACTCGACCTCGGTGCCGCAGCGCTCGCAGCGCCCGTCGATCACCTGCTCGTTGGCGAGCACCGTCTGGTCCTTGGGGCACCACTTGACGGGTGCCTCCCGCCGGTAGGCGAGGCCGCGCTCGAAGAAGCGCAGGAACAACCACTGCGTCCAGCGGTAGTAGTCGGGATCGGCGGTCGACACCTCACGCGACCAGTCGATCGCCCAGCCCATCCGCTTCATCTGACGTCGGATCGACTCGATGTTGCGCTGCGTGATCTCACGCGGGTGGCCGCCCTCCCGGATCGCCGCGTTCTCGGCGGGGAGGCCGAAGGCGTCGTAGCCCATCGGGCGCAGCACGGTCATGCCCTGACGGCGCCGGATGTGCGTGAGGACGTCGCCCATCGTGTAGTTGAAGACGTGTCCCATGTGGAGCTCGCCCGACGGGTACGGGAGCATCTCGAGGATGTAGGTCGACTCGCCGGAGGTGGCCGCAGCCGGATCGGGGTTCGGCACGGTGAAGGCGCCGTCGGCGGCCCAGACCGCTTGCCATCGCTCCTCGATCGCCGCTGGCTCGTACCTCTCGGGCTCGTTCTGATCCATCTCGCTGCGTTCTTCCTCCGGAAACGAAAGAGCCTCTCGGACGAGAGGCTCAGGGGGAGACGGCGCGGCCTCGCCGCGTTTCCTCCCCGGGCTACGTGAGAAGCTGCCTCACGTGTCCCATGCTAACAGGCACGATCGACGCGTGCTCGCGCTGTTTCCCGACTCCGCGTCGGTCTCGGGGGCCGAGCTGAGGCTCGGCGGGCTCGGTGCAGCCGAGCTCGCGGAGGCGCACGGAACGCCTCTCGTCGTCGTCTGCGAGGAGACGGTGCGGAACCGCGCGAGGGAGCTTTGCGCCGCTTGCCAGAGCGGCCGTGTGCTCTTCGGCACGAAGGCGTTCCCGAACGTCGCGCTGCTGCGGCTCCTGCGCGAGGAGGGGATCGGCGCGGACGTCGCGGCGCCGGGTGAGCTCGCGTTCGCCCGTGCGGCCGGGCTCAGCGGCAACGAGCTCGTCGTCCACGGCAACAACAAGGACGAGACGCTTCTCCGCGAGGCGGCTGCGCTCGGTGCGCCGGTGGTGCTCGACGCGCCCGACGAGGCCGAGCTGGCGGCCGCGTCGGGAGTCGAGCAGGTGCTCGTGCGCGTCACGCTGGGAGTCGATGCGGACACCCACGAGGCGGTTCGAACGGGACATCACGGCTCGAAGTTCGGGCTGCCGCCCGACCAGGCGCTCACCCTCGTCGCGGACGGCCTCGATCGGGGCCTGGACGTGCTCGGCCTCCACGTCCACGTCGGCTCGCAGCTCGAGGACTTCGACGCACAGGCCGAGACGATCGCGCGGCTCGCGGCGTTCGCGGGCCGCTGCCGCGACGAGCTCGGCTGGATCGCGCGCGTCGCCGACCTGGGGGGCGGATTCGGCATCGAGCACGTCCCGGAGGACGATGTCCCCGACGCCGCCCTCCTCGCCGCGAGCGCGGTCGCGACAGCGCGTACGTCGTTCGCGGACGCCGGCCTTCCTCCACCCGCAGTATGGCTCGAGCCGGGTCGCTCCCTCGTCGGTCGTGCCGGGGTGACGCTCTATCGCGTCGGCGCGGTCAAGCGGCTGTCCGAGCGAACGTGGGTCGCGATCGACGGCGGCATGTCCGACAATCCTCGTCCGCAGCTCTACGGCGCGCGTTACACCGCGCTCTCGGCGACGCGGGCCGACGAGCCCGCAGGCGAGGTCGTCAGCGTCGCGGGGATGCACTGCGAGTCGGGAGACGTCCTGATCGACGACGTGGCGTTGCCCTCCCCGCGCCGCGGCGACCTGCTCGCCGTGCCCGCCACGGGCGCGTACACCCTTGCGATGGCGTCGAACTACAACGGCGTGCCTCGCCCCGCAGCTGTGCTCGTCCGCGACGGGTCCGCGCAGGTCATTCGCGCTCGCGAGACGATCGACGACCTGCTCCGCCAGGAGCGCTGATGCGCGACGCCGCGGTCCTCGTCCCGGTCTTCCGCGACGCGGACGGCGAGCTCCGCATCGCGATCGTCGTCCGGGCCGACGACGGCGGCCTTCACGGCGGACAACTCGGGCTTCCCGGCGGCAAGCCGGAGCCCGGCGATGAGGACCTGCTGGCGACCGCCCTCCGCGAGGCCGAGGAGGAGGTCGGGCTCACGCCCGCGGCGGTCGAGGTTCTCGCCGAGCTCCCGCCCTTCGACACCCGCGCGACCGGCTGGCGCGTCCACCCGTTCCTCGGCCGCATCTCGCCCGACACGACGTGGCGGCTGCAGGAGACGGAGATCGTCGGGATCCTCACGCCGTCCCTGCGCGCGCTCGCCGACCCCACCGCTCGCTCGACGCTGCCGTTCACGTCCCGTCGCTTCAGCGAGCCGCTGCTCGTGGACGGGATCGACGTCGAGGGCCACGTGCTCTGGGGCATGACGTTGCGCCTGCTCGACGACGTCCTCCCGCGCCTGCTCGCCGGCGAGTGGGACGTGTGACCAGGGTTCTTACGAAGAACTGCTACAATGCGTAGCATATGGCGGAGAGGATCATCCCACAGCGCGAGCTCCGCAACAACTCCGGCGCGGTCCTCCGAGCTGCAGAGGCCGGGGAGACGTTTACCGTGACCGTCCGCGGGAGGCCCGTCGCGCGTCTCGTGCCGTTCGACCACGGCAACGTGTCGCGCACCGACGTCGATCCCGACACGCTGCGGCGGATCCTGCAGCTGCCGATCGATGACGAGCTGGGACGCGATCTCACAGAAGTCGAGGCTCCGATCACGGATCCCTGGCCCGAGCCGTGACGGCTGCACTGCTCGATACGAGCGTCCTGATCTCCAGCGATGCCGCATCGGAGCTCCCGGCGAGCTCGGCGATCTCCGTCGTGACCCTCGGTGAGCTACGCGCCGGGGTTCATCTGGCCAGGACGGACGAGGCCCGACGGCTTCGGTTGGCCCGCCTCGACGCGGTTCGACGCGCGTTCGTGCCGATTCCCGTCGACGAACCGGTCGCGGAACGGTACGGCGAGGTGCTGGCCCTCGCGCGGCGCGAGGGACGAACGGTGAAGGCAACCGACGTGCTCATCGTGGCAACGGCGCTGAGCACCTCTCGTGCCCTGGCGACCCTCGACGAGGCGCAGGCGAACCTCGCGCGAGCGGCGGGCGCAGTTCTCGCCTGAGCGCGAGACGCGGCTCGAAGCCGTTACTCGACAGTCGGCAGGAACGTCGCCTGGCCGTGCTCGGGCGGCGCGCCGTAGACGAAGAGCTGCAACTCGGCCTCACCCCGGTTGGAAAGCTGGAGCGCGGTTCCCGGCTGGACGATGAGCGTGCTGCCGGCCTCGAGCTCGTGGCGCTCCGGGTCGTCGCCCTCGCCCATGTGGATCGTGAGCGTTCCCTCGAGCACGACGAAAACCTCCTCCTGCACCGGATCGATGTGTCGCCGACCTACCGCGCCCGGTGGGTAGCGAAAGAAGTTGGCCCGCGAGCGGGTCAGCACGCCGGAGAGCGATGCTGCACGGCGCGGGTCGCCCTCGAAGCGCGGCTTCCAGTCGAGGTCGGCCGGGCGGAGGATCGCGTAGCTCACCGTCCCATCCTCCCACACTCGGTCAGCGCGTGATCACCTCCACGACGTCGCCGTCGGCGACCACATGGCGGCGCCCGACCCGCTGTCCGTCGAAGCGCGCCGACGCGCCCCAGACCCGGGCGCCGGCGCAGGAGGCCGCAAGCTCGTGGTGCACACAGTCGGCGACGTCGGCGACCGTCGCTCCCGCGCCCAGCGCGAACGGCTCGTTGTCCACCGTGCCGTTCCGCCGCGGAAACACACGGATGAGGCCGGTGAGAGCCCAGATCGCCTCACGCAAGCGGTCGAGGCTCTCGTCGTCGAGAATCGAGACGGGGAGAACGGCCTCGAACGCTTGTGTTGATTCAACACAAGCGTTGTCCCGCGCGCGGACGGCTTCTTCGTCGGTCAGCTCGTCGGCTTTGGTCAGGGCGAGGATCGCTCGCTTGTCGATGCCCGCGGCAGACACCTCACGGAGGACCGTCTGGAGGCTCGCGGCCGGCTCGGTCGCGGCCAGGCAGAAGACGATCGCGTCCGCGTTTCGCAACACACCGAGGAGCGCGCGGCCGCCGCCACGATCCTCGTGCGCGCCTTCGATCAGCCCCGGGATCTCCACGAGCTGCACGAGCACGCCGCCGATCCGGGTCACGGCGGGCACCGGACGGAGCGTCGTGAACGCGTAGTCGCCGGTCTTGACCTGGATGGCGGAGAGTGCCTGCAAGAGCGTCGACTTCCCCGCGTTCGGCGGCCCGACGAGCGCGATCTGCGACGCGCCTTCGCGGCGCACCTGGAGCGAGTCGCGGTGCACGGCCTTCGACCGCACGCGCGTGCGAACGAGCTCGCCCTCGAGCCATTTGCGCAGGTCGGCGTAGGGACCGTTCCGGTATCCCGGCAGCTCGTCGAGAAGTCCGTGGATCGTTGCGATCCGCTCGCTCCCGTCCTTTCCGACGAGGCGGCGCTTCGCCACCTCCGCAAACGTGCGATGCGGCATCGGCATCGCATACCTCCTTCCAGTCGTGCGGGAAGGAGCGCGCCTGCCGCGGCCTGCTCAGAGGCCGAGGTGCGCGTCACCCACCCGCTTCCCCAGACGCATGTGCGGGAAGCGGGGGCTCAGCCGTTTTGTCTGAGCACGTGTGCGCGCCAGTCGTCCATCGCGTGCACAGCGTAGCGCTCGGAGCTCAGAGTGGAAGCGTCAGAGAGTCGAGGTCGCTCGGATAGTCCGTGAGGATCTCGATCCCGTCCGGGCGCACGACGACGGTGTCCGAGTGCCGGAAGCCGCCGAGACCGTCGACGTAGACGCCGGGCTCGATGGTGAACACCATTCCGGGGCGGACGACTGTGTCGTCTCCGACGTCGAGGAACGGCGCCTCGTGGTTGCGCAGCCCGATCGCGTGCCCGGTGTGCTGACTCCAGGTGGCGAGGATGTCGTTCTCCTCGAAGTACGAGAGCACCGCGCGATCGACGTCCGCGCAGGTCACGCCCGGTCGGAGCGTGTCGAACGCGACCCGTTGCGCGGCACGCATGTGCTCGAAATGGCGGCGCATCTCGTCCGTCGGAGGCCCGATCACCATCGCGCGCTCGAGCTCCGCGTTGTATCCCCACACCGGCGCGCTGGTCTCGCTGACGAGAACGTCGCCCCGCCCGAACTCGATGTTGTGGGCGACGGCGTGCGCCCAGGCGCTCCGCTGCCCGATCTGCCCGCGGTATCCGGCGGATGCGCCGTCCCCCGAGGAAAGCCCGCCGTCGTAGTCGGGACCGAGAGCGGCGATCATCGCGAGGCTCGTCTCGTAGCCGGAGCGCAGGCTTGCCTCCGCCTCGGTCGCCCCGGGTCGCGTGTAGTCCTGCAGCAGCCGGTGGGCATGCTCACACCAGCGGGCGCTGGCGCGGATCAGCTCGATCTCGTCCTCGCTCTTGCACGCCATCAGCTGCTCGAGCGCGGGTGCGAGCGGGACGATCTCCGCGCCGGTCACCTCGGCGAGCGATGGGCCTTCGTATCCGAGGATCCCGGGATAGCCGTCCTGATCGGCGGCGATCGTCGCGCCAATGCCCATGTCCTCGAGCACCCGCGCGAGGATCGTCATCGGGTGCTCGACGCCCGGGTATTCCGGGTAGGAGGCGACGCGGTCGAAGCTCGTCTCGGCCTCGACGCGGGCGACCTCGAACTCGGGGACGAACGCCGCCTGCTCCCCGCTCGCGCTCTCGACGTACGCGACGGGCCGCTCGGTGGCGAGAAACGCGAAGCGCGTCAGGTACTGGACGTAGCTCTGGTCGAAGACGACGTACCCCGCCGGCGCACGACTCGCCATCAGGGCGCGCAGCCGCTCTCGCCGCTCACGGAGCTCGTCGGGGGTGATCCCGGTGGCGACGGGCATACGGGCGACGATAGTCGTCCTGGCAGGTTCAGGCGCGGGCGTGGCGACGCAGCAGCTCGTCCTCGACCGCCGACGGCTGGAGGCCGCGCGCGGCGAGAAGGACGTAGCTGTGGAACCAGAGATCAGCGAGCTCCTCGACGAGCCGCTCGTCGGGCTCGCCCGCCCCGGCGAGCGCAGCCTCGAGGCCCTCCTCGCCCACCTTCCGCGCGGCTGCGGCGGGCCCCGCGTCGAGCAGGCCGGCGACGTACGAGCCCTCGGGCCGCGTCGACGCGCGCTCGGCGACGACGCGCCACAGCCACGGAGCGAAGCACGACTCGGCACCGGTATGACACGCCGCCCCGTTGGGGCGCACCCGGTAGAGGAGCGCGTCGCCGTCGCAGTCGTCTCGGATCTCCTCGACCGCCATCGTGTTTCCCGACGTCGCGCCCTTGTGCCAGAGCTCGCCACGCGAACGGCTCCAGAACCACGCCTCGCCGCTTTCACGCGTACGACGGATCGCCTCGTCGTTCGCATAGGCGAGCATCAGCACGCGATCCGTGCCGACGTCCTGCACGATCACCGGGGTCAGCGCCTCATCGGCCATCCCGCCTCCTCCAGTTGCGCCTTGAGCTCGGGCAGCCTCGCGGGCCGCTCGTGGACGATCGACGCGACGAGCGCCGCCTCCGCGCCGGCCTCGAACGCCTCGGCCAGATGGTGAGCCTCGCCGGCGCCTCCGGAGGCGATCACCGGGACCTCGACCGACGAGGCCACGGCGAGGGTCAGGTCGAGGTCGTACCCGGCGCGCGTCCCGTCGGCGTCGATCGACGTGAGCAGGATCTCGCCTGCCCCCCGGTCCACGGCTTCCAGCGCCCATTCGACGGTGTCGCGTCCACGGGGCTTCCTCCCCGCATGGGTGACGACCTCCCCGCGGCGTGCGTCGATCGCGCACACGACCGCCTGCGCGCCGAACTCGGCCGCGAGCTCCGCCAGCACCGCGGGCTCGTCGAACGCGGCGCGGTTGACCGCGACCTTGTCGGCTCCTGCGAGAAGCAGGTCGCGCGCGTCCTCCACTCCCGTGACGCCACCGCCCGCGGTGAACGGGATCGTCAGCTCGTCGGCGGCGCGACGGATCACGTCGAGGATCGGCCCTCGCCCCTCGAGCGTCGCGGTGATGTCGAGAAAGACCAGCTCGTCCGCGCCGAGCTCCGAATAGCGGCGCGCCAGCTCGACCGGGTCTCCCATGTCGCGCAGGTTCTCGAAGCGGACGCCTTTCACCACGCGGCCCGCGGCGACGTCCAGGCAGGGGATCACGCGCTTCTTGACCATCGCAGCAGGTTCTCGAGCAGGCGTGCCCCGGCGGCGGCGCTCCGCTCGGGATGGAACTGGACACCGGCGAGCCCGTCGCTCTCGACCGCGGCGACGATGACCCCGTCGTGATCCGTCGTCGCAGCCGTCACGGACTCGTCGCCGGGCTGCACGGCGAAGCTGTGGGCGAAGTAGACGTCAGCACCGTCCAGACCGGCAAGGATCGGGCTCGGGTGCGCCGTGCGAAGCGTGTTCCACCCCATGTGCGGCACCCGACGCGCCCGCACGCGCACGACCGGCCCGCGGAGCAGGCCCAGGCCCTGTCCGCCCTCCTCGCTCTGCTCGAAGAGCAGCTGCATGCCGACGCAGATGCCTGCCACCGGCAAGCCCGCCGCGACGCGCTCCCGCAGCGCGTCGTCGAGCCCGTGACGGGCGAGGCCGGCCGCTGCGCTCTCGACGTGCCCGACGCCTGCGATCAGCGCGAGCGGCGCGTCCCTGACGACCGCGGGGTCGACGGTGACCACCGGCTCGGTGCCGGCGCGTGCGAGCGCCGACGACAGCGAGCGCAGATTTCCCGCCCCGTAGTCGGCGACCGCCACTCTCACGCCGCGCCCTTCGTCGAGCGGATACCTGGGGCGCCCGGCGCGACAGCCTGGCGAAGCGCCTGGCCGAGCGCCTTGAAGGCCGCCTCCGCGACATGGTGGTCATCGCCCCCCGCCGCCTCGATGTGCACGGTGCAGCCCGCCTCGATCGCAAGCCGCTCGAGCGCGTGCGCGAGCAGCGAGACGGCGAGGGCGCCGACGCGATCGCCGGCGAAGGAGAGCGAGACCTCGGCGTGAGGACGACGAACGAGATCGACGGCGGCGACCGCGCGCGCCTCGTCCATCGGCACGATCGCCGACCCGTAGCGGGCGACCCCCTCCCGGGCGCCTAGCGCCTGCGAGATCGCCGAGCCCAGCGATGCGAGGACGTCCTCGACGGTGTGGTGCTCGTCCACGGCGATGTCGCCCGACGCGCAGAGCTCGAGGTCGAAAGAGGCATGGAACGAGAGAAGCGTGAGGAGATGGTCGAGGAAGCCGATTCCGGTCTCGACCCGCGATCGCCCGCTCCCGTCGAGGGAGAGCGTCAGCCGTAGCGCCGTCTCGGTCGTCGTTCGCAGCACCGTCGCCTCGCGGGCGGGCGCCGGTCCCGCCTCCGCCCCGAGCGCACGCAGCAGAACGTCGTTCTCCGACGGACGGCGTACGGAGATACGGACCCCGTCGGGGAACGCCCGCACCACGATCCCCTGCTGTTCGAGCCGCTCTGCGAGTGGCTCGCTGGTTCGGACGAAGACGAAGTTCGTTGCGGTCGGCGGCGAGTCGAGCCCTGCCGCCAGAAGTGCTGTGCGCAGCCGCTCGCGCTCGAGGATCGTCGCCTCGACGTCACCGAGTCGGGGATTCTGCAGCGCAGCGGCGGCGATCGCTGCGGCCGGCCCGGAGATCGGGGCCGGCGCGCGGCGCTCTGTGAGGAGCGCAGCCGTGTCGGGGTGCGCGAGCGCATAGCCGACCCGGAGTGCGGCGAGCCCGAACGCCTTCGAAAGCGTCCTCACGACCACGAGGTTCGGTAGCTCGTCGACCCACCCGGCGGAGGAGCGCGCGCCGTACTCGAGGTACGCCTCGTCGACCACGACGACCGTCGCCGGGGCGTCGCGCGCCTGCTCGACGAGCGTCTCGGGCTCGACCACAGCTCCCGTGGGATTGTTCGGGTTGCAGACCCACCGCAGGTCGGCGGCGTCGTTCGGGCCGACGACCTCGGCCCCATGCAGCGTCGTCGCGATCCGGTAGAGCGCGTACGTCGGCGGATCGATCGCGGCGCGGGAGCCCCCGGCCAGGAAGACCTGGGCCAGGAGCAGAATGAGATCGTCCGCACCGGCCCCCACGACGACGTGGTCGGCGCTCAGTCCGGCGTAGGACGCTGCAGCCTCCCGCAGCGCGCGATACGTCCCCTCCGGGTAGTCGTTCAGACGGGACATGCTCGCGGCGAGCGGCACCTGCGGAACGCCGGGCAGGGGCGGCGTGTTCTGGTCGAACTTGAGCACGGCCTCGCGCGGGAGGTCGTGGCGGGCAGAGACGTCCTCGGCGCTCGCAGCCCATGTGTACGGTGCGAACCCGTCGCCGACAGGCTGTGCGAGAGCCCTTGCTCCCGTTCTCGCGCTGCTCACGCCGCGACCGCCTCCGCGTGTCTCGGAAGCCCTTCGGCGCGGGCGAGCGGCTGCACCACCTGGGCCGCGAGCCGTGCGCCCTCCGGCGTCGCGGTCACGACCTGAAGGGGCTTGAGGTACGCCTCGATACCGAGCCCGCCGGTGGAGCGGGCGAGCCCCCCGGTCGGCAGCACGTGCGTCGCGCCCGCCGCGTAGTCGCCGACGACCGACGAGCACCCGACGAACACGGAACCGGCGTTTCGCACCCTGGACAGCAAGGCGCCAGGCTCCGCGACGTGCAGCTCGAGGTGCTCCGGTGCGTACGCCTCCGAGAGCGCGAGCGCTTCGTCGAGCGACGCGGCGAGCTCGACCCGGACGTTCTCGCGGCCCTCGACCAGGACGGAGACACGCTCGGCGAGCTGTCTGTCGTCGGTGAAGAGCACCGCGTCGCTGTCCGGGCCATGCTCTGCCTGGGCGAGCAGGTCGCCTGCAACCCGCCCCGGATCCGCGGAGCCGTCCGCGACGACCACGACCTCGCTGGGACCGGCGGGTAGATCGATGCGAACCGTGCCCGAGACGAGCAGCTTCGCCGCCGTCACGTACGGGCTTCCCGGGCCGACCACCGCGTCGACCGAACCGATCGTCTCGGTCCCGTACGCAAGCGCGGCGACGGCCTGGGCGCCACCGACCGCGTAGACCTCGTCGATTCCGAGCTCGCGCACGGCGACGAGAATCGCGGCGGAGGGGCTCGGGGTCACGACCGCGATGCGCCTCACCCCCGCGACCAGCGCGGGGACACCGGTCATCACGAGCGAGGACGGCAGGGGCGAGCGGCCGCTCGGGACGCAGAGCCCGACGGAGCCGATCGGCAGCCAGCGGCGCTCCGAGACGATCCCGGGCGCCGCCTCGACCGACGTGTCCCTGGGTCGCTGCGCCTCGCTGAAGGCGCGCACCGCGTCGATCATGCGACGGAGCGCCGCAAGCACTTCGTCGTCGACGACCGCCGCGTCGATCGCTTCCTGCGAGACCCGGATGCCGCCGGGTCGAACACCGTCGAGCCGCTCGGCCCATTCCACGAGCGCGGCGTCGCCCCGCGCGCGGACGTCGGCGACGATCGGCGCGACGGTGGCAAGCGCGTCGTCGAGCAGCGCCCCCCTCACGGGACGAGCCTCTCGACAGGGAGGACGAGGATCGATGTCCCGCCCGCCTGCTTGAGCAGTGGCAGCAGCGACCAGATCTCGCTGGCGTCGACCGCGGCGTGAATCGCGATCTCGCCCTCGTCCGCCAGCTGGATGACGGACGGCGCTCCCATCCCCGGGAGCACCGCGCGTATGGCGGGAAGGTCGTCGACGTGGGCGTTCAGCATCACGTAGCGGCGTCGCCGCGCGGCAACCACGCCCGACAGCATCAGCTCGAGCCGGTCCACGAGGTCGCGACGCGCTGCGATCGCGGCGCGGCCCCCGACGAGCACTGCCTGCGAGGTGAGGAGCGTCCCGATCGGCCTCAACCCGTTCGCGCTCATGGTGGAGCCCGTCGAGACGAGATCGACGATCGCGTCGGCGAGCCCGAGACGCGGGGTCGCCTCGACCGAGCCCGACACGTGAACGAGCTCGCACGTCACGCCCCGATCCGCGAGCAGCGCACGCGTCGACATCGGGTAGGCGGTCGCGACGCGCAACCCGTCGAGGTCCGCGATCTCGCGCTGCGGCGCATCACCGGGAACCGCGGCGTCGAGTGTGCAGCGCGCGAAGCCGAGCTCGACGATCGTCTCGACGTCGGCGTCGGCCTCGGCCACGAGATTCGCACCGGTGATGCCGAGGTCGACGACGCCGTCCTGCGCGTATTCGGGGATGTCGCTCGGCCGGACGAGCAGCAGGTCAACGGGCGCGTTGGCACAGGGCACGACGAGCGACCTCTCGGTCACCTCGAACTCGAGCCCGGCGTCCGCGCAGAGCCGCAGCGCCGGATCGGCCATCCGACCCTTCGCGGGAACGGCAAGCGTCAGACGACCGTCTTCCCCGGCGCGTGTGAACGCGGCCGTCATCGGGCGCGCCTTCGCCGCGCACGAGAGAGCGCGAGCTCGTACCCGCCGGTGCCGTGGTGAACCCACTGCGCGACCCGGGTGACCGTTGCCGTCGAGGTCGGCACCTGCTCGGCTATCTCGAGATAGGACAGCCCCTGGTCGAGGAGAAGCGCCGTCTCCCACCGATGTGCGAGCGCCTCGAGCTCGGGGAGCGTGCACAGGTCGCGGAGAAACCGCATTGCCTCGTCGCGCGTGCGCAGCGAGACCATTGCGTCGGCCAGCGCGTCGAGCCCGGGAACGGGCTCGACGGACTGTCGTCCTGGCCGGTATGTCGTTCGACCGTCCATCGGCGTCATGTTAGCATGCTAGCGTGCTAGCACGGCAATTCGATGTGATCCCTGCTGTCGACGTGCTCGACGGACGGGCTGTGAGACTGTCCCGGGGGCGGCGGGAAGCGATCACCCTCGAGGGAGGAAGCCCCGTCGAGCTCGCGCGCCGCTTCGCAGCCGAGGGCGCGCGTCGACTCCATCTCGTCGACCTCGACGGCGCCTTCTCCGGTGCTCCGAGCCCCGGTCTCGTCGAACACATCGCAGCCGTGGGGCTTCCGCTCCAGGTCGGTGGGGGCTACCGCACGGTCGAGGCGGTCGCCTCGGCGCTCGACGCCGGCGCCGACCGTGTGATGGTCGGCACGGCAGCGCTTTCTCCGGGCTTCGCCGAGGACGCCGCCGGCCGCTTCGGCGACGCGCTTCTCGTCGCGATCGACGCGCGAGACGGACGTGTCGCGACCGAGGGGTGGACGCGCACCTCGGAGACGACTCCTGCAGAGCTCGCACGCAGGTGCGCGGCGCTCGGCGTGCGCCGGCTCCTCGTGACGAGCACGGCGCGCGACGGCGGTCTCTCGGGCCCGGACCTCGAGCTCCTGAGCGAGACGCTGCCTGCGGGCATCCCCGTGCTCGCGGCCGGCGGCATTGCGTCGCTCGATGATCTGCTCGCGTTGCGCGAGCTCGGCTGCGAAGGGGCGATCACGGGAAGCGCGCTCCTCGTCGGACGTTTCACCTTGCCCGAGGCGCTCGCAGCGCTCGCTGCGAACTGAGCCGGGGCCCGAGCCGCCCGCGTCCCGTCGGTGCTCCTGGGCGGCGGACCCGTCCCGTTTCGCGCGCTGTCACGCCGACTCGCGGTGGCGAACCCGGCACGAACGCGGCGCACAGGCGTCGGTGATTTCCGGCTAGCGTGACAGCAGGGACACGGGAGTGCCCCTGGGGGAGGTTGGGGGAGGTTGGGGACGTCGGAGCCTCGTCGTCCGGGCTCAGACCCACCGGCGAAACGGGCGGGGGGTCTACGCTCGTCACGTGACGATCGGCTTCTGCGACGAGCGCGGCGAGCACGGTTTTTCCTGGATCGTCGACGAGCCCGCGACGCGTACCTCTCACGCTCTCGCCGCCGACGGGCGCGTCTGGCTCGTCGATCCCGTCCGCTTCGAGCCGTCGCTCGAGCGTGCCCGCACGCTCGGCGTGGCGGCTGCGGTGCTCCAGCTCATCGACCGACACAACCGGGATTGCTCAGCGATCGCATCGGAGCTCGGCGTGCCTCATCTCGTCGCGCCCGCGGCGCTTCCCGACACGCCGTTCGAGGTCGTGACGCTTCGCCGGAGCAGACACTGGAACGAGGTCGCGCTCTGGTGGCCGGCGGAGCGAACGCTCGTCGTCGCCGAGGCGGTCGGCACGAACCCTTTCTTCACGGGTGGGCGCGAGGCCGCCGGAGTCCATCCGCTGCTGCGCCTCAGGCCACCCCGCGAGGAGCTCGGCGCATTCTCGCCGGAGCACCTGCTCGTCGGGCACGGCGAAGGGCTCCACGGCCGCCCCGCGACCGACGGCCTCCGTGAGGCGCTTGCGCGCTCACGGAGAGGGCTACCGCGTCTCGTCGTGCGGATTCCCGCTCTCGCGGTCGATGCGATCCGCCGGCGCCGCTGAGCGCGGCTTGTGTGCCGTCAGCCAGCGAGCGCGGCCGGGCGGAGGAGCCGTCGGGGCCGGCGCAGCACGGCGTCGCGGACCGGCGGGTTGAGCGGCTCGGCAAGCGGCGGGGCGGCGAACGAGCGGCGACGCTGCTCCTCGGGCGGCGTGCCGTACGTCGTCGTCCGCTGCCGAGGGATGCGGCCTGCCGAGCGGATGAGGGACTCCATCGCCTCGGGGGGCATCTCCTGCCCCCACTCCGAGCCTGCCGCGCGTGAGATCGACTCGTTCATCAGCGTGCCGCCGAGGTCGTTGACACCCGCGGCGAGAACCTGGCGAACGCCGTCCGGGCCGAGCTTCACCCAGCTCGCCTGGATGTTCGCGATCGTCGGATGAAGGGCGAGGCGCCCGACTGCGTGAAGAAGCAGCGCCTCGCCAAACGTCGGGCCTCGCCGCGCCCCTCCCTTGAGGTAGATCGGAGCTTCCATCGGCACGAACGGCAGCGGCACGAACTCGGTGAACCCCTCCGACCGCGCCTGCTGCTCACGGGCCCGCAGGAGATGCCGGGCCCAGTGCACCGGACGCTCGACGTGGCCGAACATGATCGTCACGTTCGAGCGAAGGCCGACTCCGTGCGCGGCCCCGTGCACCTCGAGCCACTGGTCGGTCGTGACCTTGTCGGGGCAGATCACCGCGCGCACCTCGTCGTCGAGGATCTCGGCGGCCGTTCCCGGGAGCGATCCGAGACCGAGGTCGCGGAGGCGGGCGAGGTACGTCCCGAGGTCGAGCCCGAGCGTCGCCGCCCCCTGCCAGATCTCGAGCGCAGAGAACGCGTGGACATGCATGCCCGGCACGGCCGCGCGGATGGCCGAGACCACGCCCGCGTAGTAGTCGCCCGTGAACGAGGGGTGGATCCCGCCCTGCAGGCAGACCTCGGTTGCGCCGCGCTCCCACGCCTCGTCGACGCGGCGCACGATCTCCTCCGTGGGGACGAGGTACGCCGGCCCTCTGAGGTTCGCGGCCAGCTTGCCCTTCGAGAACGCGCAGAAGCCGCAGCGGAAGTAGCAGACGTTCGTGTACTGGATGTTCCGCGTCACGACGTACGTCACCTCGTCGCCGCAGACCTCGCGGCGCAGCGCGTCCGCCGCCTGGAAGACGCGCTCGCGCTCGCGCCCGCGCGCTGCGAACAGACGCACGAGCTCCTCCTCGCCGAGGTCGTCCCCGACGAGCCCGATCGGAGCGGGGTCGCGGCCGACCACGAACGGCACGGCAACGGGCTCTCCCGGCGCCCAGCGATCCTCGCGGGCGAGCCCGTGTGCGTCCGCTGCACGACGGATCGCCGGCGCGACCGCCGGATCGGCCCAGCGATCGAGATCCGCGACGTGCTCCGGGTACAGGGGCAGGCGCGGCACGAGCTCGAGACCGCGGGAACGGCACGCGTCGCGCAGCCGTTCCACGTCGGGCCAGGGCGCCTCGGGGTTGACGTGGTCGACGGTGACGGGCGAGACCCCGCCCCAGTCGTCGATACCGGCGTCGAGGAGGAGGGGAAAGTCGTCGTACGCGAGGTTCGGCGGCGCCTGCACGTGAACGTCCGGCCCGAGCACGATCCGTGCCACCGCGATCGACCAGAGGTGCTCGTCGAGGGTGGCGTCCGGATGATCTGCCATCCGGGTACCCGGCTTCGCCCGGAAGTTCTGGACGATCACCTCGCGCAGATGACCGCGCTCCTCCGCGACCGAGCGGAGGACGAGGAGCGCCTCTATCCGCTCGGCACGCGTCTCGCCGATCCCGATCAGGATCCCGCTCGTGAACGGGATCGACAGCTCCCCTGCCAGCTCCATCGTCTCGAGCCGTCGCGCCGGGGCCTTGTCGGGTGATGCCCAGTGCGGCAGGCCGCGCGCAGCCAGCCGTTCCGCAGTCGTCTCGAGCATGATCCCCATCGACGCGGCGACCGGCCGCAGCAGCGAGAGCTCCTCCCGGGACATCAGGCCCGGGTTCAGGTGCGGGAGCAGCCCCGTCTCGTCGAGCACCCGTCGTGCGCAGCGGGCGAGGTACTCGAGCGTCGATCCGCAGCCGAGCTCGTCCAGCTCCTCCCGCGCGACCCGGTAGCGCGTCTCGGGTCGGTCACCGAGGGTGAAGAGCGCCTCCGTGCAGCCGGCGACAGCGCCGGCCCGGGCGATCGCGAGCACCTCGTCCTCGCTCAGGTACGCGCGCTCTCCACGTCGTGGCGGGCGGGCGAAGGTGCAGTATCCGCAGACGTCGCGGCAGAGGGTCGTCAGGGGGACGAAGACCTTGGGCGAGTACGTGACGAGCGCCCCGGTGCCGCGGTCGCGTAGCCGCCGCGCCTCGGCCATGAGGTCGTCGAGAGGTGTGCGTGAAAGCTCGGAGACGAGATCTGCCATCGGCGTAGATTGTCGCCGGGCGGTCTCCTCGCACCGGAGCCGAGAGCATAGGGAACGGCGCCCGGCGCCTGCGGCGGTCCCGGGCTCAGCCGCGGTAGGCCCAGAGGCCGCCGAAGCTTCTCCACGCGCCTTTGTGCCAGCGCTGGAGGAGCATCTGGTCGATCGGCGAGTGGTCGTCCGGCCCGGTTCGGAGCGCGATACCGGGCAGGAGGAAGGGGTTTCCCTGGAGGTCGAGCGAGCCGATGACCTGCACCAGGCGCTGCCGGGTCAGATCGTCGCCCGCCTTCCGGATCGCCTCCACGAGCGCCCACGCCGAGGCCATGCCGTAGACGTAGTCGACGTCGCCGACGTTCGCCCCCGCGGCGAAACGCTTCAGCACGCGCCGGTAGAGCTTCATCCCCGGGTCCTTGTTCCAGCGCGAGTCGGTCGGGTTCTTCAGGAAGGCAACCGAGATGGTTCCCCTTGCGAGTGCGCCCGCTCCCTTCGCGGTCGCCTGCTGGAGGACGCCGGCCGCCGAGGCCGCGGAGGTGTCGACGGTGAGCTTCGGCTTCCAACCCAGCGTGCTCGCAACGCGGTAGGCCTGTGTCGTTGCCTTCGAGCTCGCGAGGACAGCGAAGACGGTCGCGCCGGAAGAGCGAAGCTGCTGCACCTGCGTGCGGACGTCGGTCGCCGCGGCCGTGACAGGCTGTGCAGCCACGACCTTCACCTTGGAGCGCTCGATGCCCGCCCGGAGGCCCTGGAGAAGCTCGGTGCCGTAGTCGTCGCCCTGGAACAGCACCGCGACCCGCGCCGCACCCTGGGTGCGAGCGAGATACTGGCCGAGGACCCAGCCCTCTGCCGTGTAGCTCGGCCTGAAGCCGATCGCGAGCGGGTACCGATCTGCCTCGGCGCCGAGGGCCGTCGCGCCCGACGCGGCGAAGAGCAGGGGCACCTGCTTCTGGTTCAGGTAGTCCCTGATCCCGAGGCTCGCGTCGGTGCCGACCGTGTTGAAGATCGCGAACACCTTGCCCTGCTCGACGAGCTGCTGCGTCTGCCGCAGCGCCTGGGCGGGATCGTTGGAGTCGTTGCGGATCGTGTACTCGATCCGGCGCCCGTTGACGCCTCCCCGCTCGTTCACGTAGGCCAGGTAGGCCGCCGCGCCGACGGCGACCGCGGCGAACGACGAGGCCTGGCCCATCTTCGACGCTGTCCCGCCGACGAGGATCGACGTGGGAGTCACGCCCGGCTCGTCGACCGTCCCGGCCGACGCCGCGTACGCGGCGGTGGCACCGACGGCCAATGCGACGGCGAGCGCGAGCAGCGCGAATGCGAGCTTCCTGGTCATGGGTGTGGGGCGGGCGAGATCGGGCGGTCGTTACGAGCCCGAGCGATGGTAGATGCGACGTGTTAGGAGTCTGAAACGGTCGACGGCTCCGGCCACACCCATCGGCAGGACGAACATCAGCGCGATCAGGAGCACCCCGGAGACGATCGACGGTGCGCCCGGCGACTTCGAGATTTCCTGAGACCAGCTCGGCAGGAACTGGATGAACACGGCTCCGGCGATCAGCCCGACGAGAGAGCCGAGCCCGCCGACGACCACGCCCACGAGGAGCAGGATCGAAAGGGCGACCGGGAAGGTGTCGGGATTGACGTACGTCGTCGCGATCGCGAACAGGGAGCCCGCGACTCCGGCGTACGCGGCGCTGACGCCGAAGGCGAGCGTCTTGTAGCGCGGGAGGCTCACGCCCGACGACTGCGCCGCCGTCTCGCTGTCGCGCACCGCCCGCAGTGCGAGCCCTGCCCGGCCGCGAAGCAGGAGCCACGCGATCACGTAGCCGACGAGGGCGATCGCCCACGAAAGGTAGTAGAGCCAGTCGTTGAACGAGACCTCATGGCCGAGGATGCTGACCGGCGTCAGCGACGCCGTCAGCTCCGGGATCCCGAAGAGGTTGATGCCCGGGCCGCCCCCGGTGAATCCCTCGAAGCGCTTGATCACCGCCGGGATCGAGACGGCGATCGCGAACGTCGCGAGCGCGAGGTAGAGACCCGAGAGGCGCAGCGCTGGGATGCCGAACAGGTACCCGGCGGTCCCTGCGACGAGTGCCGCGAGCGGGATCGTCCAGATGTCCTTCACGCCATGGTCCGCCATCAGGATCGCGGTGGTGTAACCGCCGACGGCCATGAACGCTCCGTGCCCGAGAGAGATCTGACCCGTGTACCCCGTCAGGATGTTCAGGCCGATGATCGCGATCAGGTAGATCGCGACGTACGCGAGCTGCTGGGCGCGGAACTCCGAGACGAACGAGGGGATCGCGCCGACAATGACGGCGAGCGCCACGAACGACGCGATCGGCCACGCCAGGCGTGCGCGCCTCATACGCGCCGCACCTCCCGCCGCCCGAAGATCCCCGTGGGCTTCACGAGCAGGACGACGAGGATCACGAGCAAGGCGACCGGCAGCCGCAGGTCGGCGCCGACGAAGTCCACGTACGTCCCGACGAGGTTGAGACCGACCCCGAGCGTCAGGCCGCCGACGATCGCGCCGACCGGGGAGTCGATCCCGCCGAGCACGGCCGCCGCGAACGCGTAGATGAGGAGCGCCGCCATCAGGTTCGGGTCGAGGAACACGCTCGGAGCGGCGAGCATGCCCGCGATCGCGCCCAGGACCGCAGCGAGCCCCCAGCCGAGCGACAGCATCCAGGTGACCCGCACGCCAACGAGCCGCGCCTCGGCGGGGTTCACCGAGGCTGCACGCATCGCGAGACCGATCTTCGTGTACTGGAACAGGAGCCACAGCGCGACCACCGTCGCGACGACGACCGCGATCGTGCCGATGTCCGCGATCGAGATGGCGACCCCGCCGATGTCGGTAGTGCCCGACGGGAACGGGCTCTCCACAGCCCGCACCTCGCCGCCCCAGATGAACGTCACCAGCCCGTTGATCGCGATGAGAAGGCCGATCGTGACGATCACGACGCGCAGCACGGATCCCTTGTCGTTCGGCCGGATGACGCCCTGGTGGATCCCGACACCGCCGACGAACGACGCACCCAGCGTGAACACGAAGGCGGGCCAGTATGCCCAGCCGTGGTTCGTCGTCAGCGTCCAGGCCACGTACGTCGAGAGCGTCGCCATCTCGCCCTGCGCGAAGTTGATCACTCCCGTGGCTCGGTGGATGAGCACGAGCGCGAGCGCGAGCGACGCGTAGATCGAGCCCGAGGCGAGGCCCGCGACCACCTGCTGCATGAAGTCGGCCATCGGGCGCCTCCCTCAGTACCCCAGGTAGCTTCGCCGGACCGTCTCGTTCTCGCGCAGCTCCTCGCTCGGCCCCGAGACGGCGACGCGCCCCACCTCGAGCACGTACGCGGTCGACGCGCTCTGCAATGCGATGCGCGCATCCTGCTCGACGACGAGCACCGTCAGCCCGTCTCGCTCGTTCAGCTCCCGGACGACCCGGAAGATCTCACGGACGACCATCGGCGCGAGACCGAGCGACGGCTCGTCGAGGAGCAGCAGGCGCGGCCGCGCCATCAGCGCCCGCGCGACGGCGAGCATCTGCTGCTCGCCTCCCGACAGCGTCCCCGCCTGCTGACCCGAGCGCTCGTGGATCCACGGGAACGACTCTGCGACCCGCTCGATGTCGCCCTTGAGGTTCCGCTCGCGCCTCGTGTACGCGCCGAGCCGCAGGTTCTCGAGGACGGTGAGCTCGGTGAACGTGCCGCGACCCTCCGGCACGTGCGCGACACCGGCCCTCGCTACCGTCTCCGGCCCTCCACGCAGTGGCTTCCCGGCCAGCGTGATGCGCCCGGAGCGGCGAACCGTCCCCGAGATCGCGCGCAGCGTGGTCGTCTTGCCCGCGCCGTTCGCCCCGAGGACCGCGACGATCGCACCCTCGGACACCTGGAGGGTGATCCCGCGCAACGCCTGGACGGGCCCGTAGCGCGCCTCCACGTCCTCCAGCTCGAGCAGCGGTCGCGTCATGCCTCGACCCCGAGGTACGCCTCGATCACCGCCGGGTCGGCCTGGACCTCCGCGGGCGTCCCCGACGCGATGTTGCGGCCGAAGCTGAGCACGTTGACGTGATCGGAGATGCGCATCACGAGGTTCATGTGGTGCTCGACGAGCAGGATCGTGAGCTCGTGCTCGTCGCGCAGCCGCAGCACGAAGTCCCCGAGCTCCCCCACCTCCTCGTGGTTGAGACCGCCGGCCGGCTCGTCGAGCAGCAGCAGGGTGGGTCGGGCCATGAGCGCGCGCGCGACCTCGACGCGCTTCTGCGTTCCGTACGGAAGCGCCGCCGCGAGCGAGCCCGCCCGGTCCGCGAGCCCCACGACGTCGAGCGCCTCGAGGGCCTCTCGCTCGCCGACCTTCCTCCCGAGGGCGTGTCCGCCGACGAGGACGTTCTCGAGCACCGTCATCGTCCTGAAGAGGTTGATGTTCTGAAAAGTCCGCGCGATCCCACGGCGCACGATCGCGTGCGGAGGCGTTCCCAGAAGGCTCTCTCCGTCGAGCTCGACCTCGCCCTCGTCGGGTGCGTAGAGCCGCGTGATCACGTTGAATGCCGTCGTCTTGCCGGCGCCGTTCGGGCCGATCAGCCCCGAGATCACGCCGGGCGCGACGTCGAACGAGACCGAGTCGAGCGCAACGATGCCGCCGAAGCGGAGCGTGACGTTCCGGACACACAGCAACACGTCGGAGGATCCTACGCGGGGCTCTGGATCGGGTCTACGGGAGCCTCGGCGCCACCACGAGCGCCGTTCCCGCCGCACCGACGAGCAGCAGGGCTCCCGCAAGCACGAACGCCGAGGTCACCTCGCGCGGCTGAGGCTTGCGCCCGACCTTGGACCCGAGCCCCTGGTAGACGCTGTCGAGCGCGCCCGCGCTCTGCGCGTCGAACGACTCCGCGCCCGTGTACTCGGCGATCGCGGCGAGCGTCTCGCGATCGGGCGGCACCGGGATCACCTGCTCGCGGTCGATGATCGTCCCGCCGTCGGTTCCGAGCGCGACCGTGTAGACCGGGATCCCCGCCTGGCGGGCGCGCTCGGCACCCTGACCCGGGCTCAGCGACCCCCGGGTCTGGAACCCGTCCGAAAGGAGCAGGATCGACGCGAGAGCGCGGCCGCTCTCGTCCTCGACGGTCGCGTCCTGCCCGGCGGCGCTCTCACCGGTCGTCGTTCGCGCCAGCTCCACCGACCTCGCGATCGCGTCACCGATCGCAGTCCCGAACGACGGCCGGAGCAGCCCGAGGCCGTCGTCCAGCTCCGCACGGTCGGTCGTCGGCGACACGATCACCTGCGGGTCGTTGGAGAAAGCGACGAGCCCCACCCGCAGTGTCGACGGGGCCTGGTCGAGGAACGTCCGGATCGCCGCTTTGGCCGCCGCGAGCCGCGTCGGCTGCACGTCTTGCGCGCGCATCGAGCCCGAGATGTCGACGACGAGGACGACGCTTGCGCGCTCGTCGGGCGCCTGCTCGGTGACCGTCGGTCGGGCAAAGGCGACGCCGAGGGCGGCGAGCGAGGCCAGGAGCAGGACCGCAGGCACGTGACGCTTCCAGGTGCGTCGTCCTTCGGCGACGGCGGCGAGCACGTCGACGTTCGTGTAGCTCACCGCATATCGGGAAGGTCGCCGCTGCAGCAGCCAGTACCCGGCCGCCGCGAGCGGCACGAGCACCAGGAAGACCAGCAATACAGGCGCCTCGAAACTCACGCGCGCCCCTGGCCGCCAGCCGCTCCCGCCCGGCAGAGCCGGGCTCCGCGGCCGCCTGACGCCGCTCGCGGCACGGGGCTCTCCAGGCCCGTACCACCCGTACTGTGCCCTCCGGCCCCGCACCACGAGCGGCGCCCCAGGAACGCGCGGGCGGCGCAGGTTGACACAGGACGTCTCACGCGCGCCCCCGGCCGGCGTTCAAGGTCGGTACACCCCGGCTCACGGGGTCACCCTCGTGCAGAGCGCGTGCAGCTGGAGGTCGACGCGGATCGACTGCGGGACCCGCGGGGCGACCGCTGCCGTCGCCGAGACCGTCCGCGCAGACGACGTCCGACGGACGTGCACCGCCCCGAGCAGGGTCGCGCCCGGCTCGGCGCCGACGTGGAACGCGTACGCGTGCTCCGAGCCGAGCAGACGGGTTCCGGCTGGGCAGCGCTGGACGACGCGCACCGTGGCGCCGGACACGAGGCGCTTTTGCACGACACGCCGCTCGATCGGCCGGCCGGGAGCGTACGCCCCGCTCCGCACGAGAGCGGTCAGCGCGCGGCCGCCGCCGCCGCTCGTCGGGATGCACCCGAGGTACGGCCGGAAGGACGTCGCGCGCCGCCGCGTCCCCGTGTAGACCGCGGTGAACAGGACTTCGGAGCCGGTGGTCACCCCGGGCGAGACGGGCGCGCCGTTCTCGCCGCGGAAGCTCACGTCGATCGCACGGTCGCTCACCCTGGCGTCGATCCCGGCGACGATGTAGCCGCGCAGCGGGCAGCGGAGCAGCCAGACGGCGCTCGACGGAGCACCGCCCTTCGGGGCGGGTATCGCGACCCAAGGGCCCTCGACCGGCACGCAGACCTGAAGGCCCTTGCACTCGTCGGCCGCCCGCCCGTCGGGCGCGTCGCCGAGACCCACCGCCACGGTTGCAAGCATCACGAGCGCGACGGCGATTCGCCGGCTCACAGGGCCCTCCGAAACCAGAACGTCGAGACCGCGCCGCCGAGCAGGAGGAGAACGGCACCGCTCGCGGCGAACGCCGACGTGATCTCCACCCGCTTCGGGTCACGTGCGAGCCGTGTCCCGAGGTCGCGGTAGACCTGGTCGAGCCGCTCCGCCGTCGGCGCCTCCGAGAACGTGCCCCCGGTGTCCTTCGCGAGCTGTCGCAGCGTCTCGACGTCGGGTGCGACCACGACCTGCTGCGTGAGACCGCCCGGCAGCGGGACCTTGACGACCGCGTCGCTCGTGCCGAGCGCGACCGTCGAGACCGGGACACCGAGCTTCCGGGCCTCCGCAGCGGCGGCTTCCGGCGTGACCCCTCCCGTCGTCTGGGCGCCGTCCGACAGGAAGAGCACTGCGGCCGGCGGCCCCTCACCGGTCGGCTGGGCGGCGGCCTCGGCTGTCGAGGCGAGCTCGACCGACCGCGCGACCGCGTTGCCGATCGCGGTGCCGGTTCCGAGACGCAGCTCGCCGAGCGCCACGTTGGCCGCGGCCCGATCGGTGGTGGGAGTCAAGACGGTCTCGGCCGACGTCGCGAACGAGACGATGCCAACCCGGTAGGAGTCGGGCACCGCCTCGAGGAACGCCGTCGCGGCCGCGCGGGCGGCAGTGAACCGGTTCGGGAGCACGTCCGTGGCGTCCATCGACCTCGATGTGTCGATCGCGAGCACGATCGTCGCCTCGTCGCGGGTGACGGAGCGGACGACGTGCGGTCGCGCGATCCCGACGATGAGCAGGGCGAGCGCCGCGAGCGCGAGCGCGAGCGGGACGTGCCGCCGCCAGCCCGGGCTCGAGGAGAGGAGGTTGGGCACGAGGGCCGGGTTCGCGAAGCGCGCGGCGGCACGCTGCCGGCGCCGACCGAGGACGACGTACAGCCCCACGAGCACGGGGATCGCCAGGAGGCCGAGCAGCCCGATCGGCCATCCGAACGTCATGGGCGCCGCCTGCGAACGAACACCGCGAAGTCACGCAGCCAGTCACGATCGGTGGACAGCGTCACGTGCGCCGCCCCCGCCGTCAGGAGCTCGTGGGCGACGCCCGCTCGTTCCTCGGCGGCAGCCTCCGCGAACCGCGCCCTGAGGGTTGCGTCCTCGGTGTCGACACGAATCTCTCGGCCCGTCTCGGGGTCGACGAGCGACAGCGTTCCTGCGGGCTCGAGCGCCTGCTCGCGCGGATCGCGCACCTCTACCGCAACGACCTCGTGACGGCTGGCGAGCCGCAGCAGCGGACGCCGCCAGTCGCGGGGGCCGCGGAAATCGGACACGACGACCACGAGCGCGCGTTGCTGCGCCGCACCCGCGAGCCGCCCGAGCGCGTCGGCGAGCGGGCTCGCGTCGCCATTTTGGGCGCTCCGACCCGAGGGCTCGTGGCCGTCGCGGAGGACGAGCAGCAACCCGACGAGCCCCGCCCGGCCCTGCTTCGGCGGCACCAGGCGCACGGAGTCGCCTCCGAATCCGACGAGCCCGACCCGGTTCCCGCGGACGGTCGCCGCATGGCCGACCGCGAGCGAAACCCCGAGCGCCACGTCGGCCTTCCGCCGCTCCTGAGTGCCAAAGGCCATCGACGCGGAGGTGTCGAGCACGATCCACGTGACGAGCACCCGCTCCGCAAGGTGGACCCGGACGTGCGGCTCGGTCGTCCGCGCGGTGACGTTCCAGTCGATCAGCCGTACGTCGTCACCGGGCACGTACGGGCGAACCTGCGCGAGCTCGGTCCCACGGCCCAGGAGCGCCGAGCGGTGGTCGCCCGCGAGCAGGCCTTCCACGCGGCGGGCGATGGTCAGCTCCAGGGCCTTGAGCAGCTGCTCCGGCATCGGCCCCGGTCCCGGCCGCGCAGGGGTCGGCTCGGTGCCAAGGGCGCGCAGAACGCGGATCACGAGGGAAGCTCGTCGCCGGGCACGCGGATCACGCGGCCGCCGGTCTCCCGAGCTCGAGGCGCGGCTGCGGCACGGCTGCGACGACGGCGTCGAGCACGTCGTCTGCGGTCCGCTCCTCGGCCAGCGCCTGGTAGGTGAGCACGAGGCGGTGGCGGAAGGCGTCCTTGACGAGCGCCCTGATGTCTGCCGGGATGACGTAGTCGCGCCCATGGACGAGGGAGAGAGCGCGCGCGGCCTGGACGAGCGCGATCGGCCCGCGAGGGCTCGCCCCGTAGGCGACGAGCTCGCCGACGTTCTCGAGGCCGAACGACGCGGGCTCGCGCGTCGCGGCTGCCAGGCTCACCGCATAGCTCACGAGCCCCGGGTCGACATAGACGTCCTTGACCGCCCGCTGGAGCTCGGACAGCTCGGCCAGGGGCAGCACCTGACGTACCTCCACTGCGTCGTCGAGCGAGCGGTGGACCACGGTCAGCTCCTCGTCCCTCTCCGGGTAGCCGACCAGCACCTTCAGCATGAACCGGTCGACCTGAGCCTCCGGGAGCGGATAGGTGCCTTCCGACTCGATCGGGTTCTGCGTCGCCATCACGAGGAACGGATCGGGGACGAGATGCGTGTCGTGGCCGATCGTGACCTGGTGCTCCTGCATCACCTCGAGCAGGGCCGATTGCACCTTCGCCGGCGCGCGGTTGATCTCGTCGGCGAGCAGGAAGTTGCAGAACACCGGCCCGAGATCGGTCTCGAAGCCTCCCTCGTCGGGTCTGTAGACACGCGTGCCGACGAGATCGCTCGGGACGAGATCCGGGGTGAACTGGATCCGCCTGAAGGTGCCGCCGAGCACGGCGGCCGTCGTCTTGATCGTCAGGGTCTTCGCAAGGCCCGGAACCCCCTCGATCAGCAGGTGCCCTCCGGCGACGAGGCACACGAGCACGCGCTCGAGCATCTCGTCCTGACCCGCGATCACGCGCTTGATCTCGACGAGCGCCTCCTCGAGGCGGGCACGCGGGCCCTCGTGCGCCCCTTCGGGCCTTGGCTCCGGGACCGTGTCGGTGGGCTCGCTCTCCGGTGCTGACATGTGCACTCCTCGTGTCGACGTCGGACGCGAGCGGCCGAGCACGGCGCGCCCGTGGGCCCGATGGTAATCGGCGTCTCCTACCTCCATGTTGCACGGCGGTTACGTCGTCACGCCCAACGAGAGCCCAAAGGCTCGTCTACGATCGCGCACGTGGACTTCCGCGACACGCCGGAGGAGTCAGGCTTTCGCGCAGAGGTTCGCTCCTGGTTCGAGGAGAATCTCCCAGAGGAGCTCGAGGGTCACGGCGGGGGCGCGGCGCGATTCGACGGGCCCGAGATCCGCGCATGGAGCAGGGCGCTGTACGAGGGCGGCTGGTCCGGAATCTCCTGGCCGTCGGAGTACGGCGGCAGGGGGCTGTCCCCCCGCTTCCAGGCGATCTACCTGGAGGAGGAGGCCCGCGCAGAAGCGCCGCCGCACATCGGCGTGATCGGCCTCGGCATGGCGGGCCCAACGATCATCTCCCACGGCACCGAGGCGCAGAAGGCGCGCTACCTCGCTCCTCTGCTCGCCGCGGACGAGATCTGGTGCCAGGGATTCTCGGAGCCGGGCGCTGGCTCCGACCTTGCGGGCGTGCGAACGTCGGCGCGCCAGGAGGGTGATCGGTTCGTGCTCGACGGACAGAAGGTCTGGTCGTCGTACGCTCATATCGCGGACTTCTGCATCCTCCTCACGCGCTCGGATCCCGCGTCCGAGCGGCACGCGGGCCTGACCTACCTGATCGTCGACATGCGAAGCCCCGGGGTCGAGGTGCGGCCCCTCACGCAGATCACCGGCGACGCGGAGTTCAACGAGATCTTCTTCGCGGGCGTCGAGGTGCCGGCCGAGAACGTGCTCGGCGAGGTGGGCGGCGGCTGGCAGGTCGCGATGACGACCCTGCTCCACGAGCGCGGCACGCTCGGCTTCGCGCTCGTCGCTCGCCTCGAGGTGCAGGTGCGGAAGCTGCTTTCGCTCGCGGGGGACCGCGGGGCCGGCCCGACCCAGCGCGACGCGATCGCCAGGGAGTGGATCTCGCTCCAGGCGCTCCGCGTGACCGCGTACCGGTCGCTGTCGGCGCTCGAGCGCACCGGGGTTCCGGGGCCCGAGGGATCGATCCTCAAGCTGCAGTGGTCCGAGGCGAACCAGCGCGTGACGAAGCTCGCGCTCGAGCTCCTCGGAGCCGACGCGCAGCTGCTGCCGGGAAACGCTCCCTACGACGGCTATTGGACGATCAACCAGCTTCGCAGCCGCGGGAACACGATCGAGGCCGGCACCTCCGAGATCCTGCGCAGCATCGTCGCCGAGCGCGTGCTCGGGCTGCCGAGGTCGCGCTAGTGCGGCTGCGCTTCGCGCTGCGCGTCGCGTGCCCGTTTCGGGTCGAACGTCGTGAGAGGGCGCACTAGCCCATGGATCTCGCCTTCACGCCCCTCCAGGACGAGCTTCGCGCGCAGGCGCGCGGCTTCCTCGAAGCGAACCCCACGCCGAGCTGGCGCGAGCTCGCCGAGCTCGGGTGGACAGGGGCATGCGTCGCGGAGGAGCACGGGGGCGCGGGGCTCACGTTCCTCGACGAGGCGGTCCTGCACGAGGAGGCGGGACGTGCTCTGCTCCATGCGCCGCTCTGGTCGACCTCCAGCCTGCTGCCGTTCCTTCCCGCCGAGGACCAGGCGGCGGTCGCAGCCGGCGAGGCCAGCTGGACGATCGCGCTCGGCCCGCTCGTCCCCGACCTCGACACCGCGACGAACGTGGCCATTGTGGCCGGGGACACGATCTGGGAGCTCGTCGACTTCGACCGGGAGCTGCTCGCGACGAACGACGAGACTCGCCCACTCGGTGTCGTCTCCGGCGGGGAGCCCGGCCGCGCCCTCTCCTCGTCGGTCGTTCTGCCCGCACTGCGGAGCCGCTCTCTGGCGATCCTCGCCCTGGAGGCCGCCGCGCTCGGAGCGCGGGCGCTCGAGCTGAGCGTCGAGTACGTGAAGAGCCGGACGCAGTTCGGCCGCCCGATCGGCTCCTATCAGGCCGTGTCGCACCCTCTCGCGAGCTCCTACACGGAGCTCGAGCTGGCGCGCTCGCTGGCCTGGTGGGCGGCGTGGCACGTCAGTCAGGCCGACCCGGATGGCCCGATCGCGGCGGCGGCCGCAGGCGCGGACGCGGCCGACGCCGCCGTGGCGGCGTGCGAGCGCGCCGTCCAGGCGCACGGAGGCATCGGTTTCACGTGGGAGCACCCGCTCCACCGGCTGTACAAGCGCGCGCTCGGGATCCAGTCGTGGGAGGCGTCCTCCGCCGCCCTGCGCGCCGAGGTCGCGGCTCATCTTCTCGACGGGGAGGGGAGTTGATGCAGGGACTGATGATGGACTATCAGCTGAACGTGCCGGCGATCCTGCGCCGCGGGGACGAGCTCTACGGTGACCGCGAGATCGTCTCTCGCCTCCCGGACCGGAGCTGGCATCGCTACGGCTACGCGGAGTTCGCATCCCGTGCGAAGCGGCTCGCGGTCGGGCTGAGGGGCCTCGGCCTCGCCGACGGCGACCGCGTCGCCACGTTCATGTGGAACCACCACGAGCACCTCGAGACGTACGTCGGGGCACCGGTGGGCGGGTTTGTCACCCACACGATGAACCTCCGCCTGCACCCCGACGACAACACCTACATCGCCACGCATGCGGGCGACCGCGTGCTCGTGGTCGACAAGGTGCTGTGGCCCGCCGCGGAGCCGTTCGTGCACAGGGTCGGCTTCGAGCACGTGATCGCGGTCGGCGCCGGAGAGACGCCCGAGGGAGCGATCGACTACGAGGAGCTCCTCGCCTCCGCGGACGAGGGGGCGTTCGCGTATCGCGACATCGACGAGCGCCAGGCGGCCGCCATGTGCTTTACGAGCGGCACCACCGGCAAGCCGAAGGGCGTCGTGTACTCCCATCGGGCGATCGCGATCCACGCTCTCACCGCCGTCTCGCTGCTGGGTATCAACGAGGGCGACACGGTGCTTCCGGTCGTGCCGATGTTCCACGCGAACGCGTGGTGCTATCCGTTCAGCTGCACGCTCGTCGGCGCGAAGCAGGTGTTTCCCGGGCCGCACCTCGACCCCGAGAGCCTGCTCGAAGCGTTCGCGACCGAGAGGGTCACGGTCTCGGCGGGCGTGCCGACGATCTGGATGGGAATCCTGCAGGCGCTCGACGCGAGACCGGACGGCTGGGACCTCTCGGCGATGAGGTCGATGACCGTCGGCGGCTCCGCGCCGCCGCGCGCGATGATCGAGGCGTTCGGCGAACGGCACGGCCTCCACATCACGCACGGCTGGGGCATGACGGAGATGTGCCCGATCGGGACGATCTCGGGCGCGCCCGGCCAGGAGCGGGGCCTGAGCGGGGCCGCCGCCTACGACAAGCGCGCGCAGCAGGGCCCGCCGATCCCGTTCGTCGAGATCCGCGCGCGCGGCGAAGCGGGGCTCATCCCGTGGGACGGCGAGAGCATGGGCGAGCTCGAGGTGCGAGGCCCGTCGGTCTCCTCGGCCTACTACGACGCACCCGAGGCCTCGGACCGCTGGACGGACGATGGGTGGTTCCGGACGGGCGACATCGTGACGATCGGCCGGGATGGCTATGTCGAGGTCCAGGATCGGGCGAAGGACCTCGTCAAGTCGGGCGGCGAATGGATCTCCACGGTCGCGCTCGAAAACGCGCTGATGGGTCATCCGGCCGTCCTCGAGGCGGCGGTGATCGCTGTCCCGGACGAGAAATGGACCGAGCGGCCGCTGGCCGTCGTCGTGCTGCGCGAGGGTGCGGAGGCGACGGGCGACGAGCTGCGGGAGTTTCTCGCACCCCAATTCGCGAAGTTCTGGCTTCCGGAGCGGTTCGAGTTCGTCGACGAGATCCCGAAGACCGCGGTCGGGAAGTTCCGCAAGACGGTCCTCCGCGAGCGCTTCCCGACGGCGATCGCGGCCGAGAAGGGCTAGGACGCCGTCTTGGGCGCCTTCGTCACCACCGAACGACGGGACGCCGTTGCGCTCGTCACGATCGACAACCCGCCGATGAACGCCCTCTCGACCGCGCTGCTCGAGGAGCTCGAGGCCGAGATCGACGCGCTCGACACCGACGACTCGGTGCGCGCGATCGTCCTGCGCGGAGGCGGCGAGCGCGCCTTCGTCGCGGGCGCCGACATCAAGGAGTTCCCCGAGCTGCGCGAGGCGGCCGAGGAGGGAGGCTCCGCGCGCGGCATCCAGAGGCTCGGACATCGGATGGATGCGGCGAAGACGCCGTTCGTCGCCGCGATCCGCGGCTTCTGCCTCGGCGGGGGGCTCGAGCTCGCGATGTGCTGCGACATCCGCGTCTGCGCGGACGACGCGAGGCTCGGACAGCCGGAGATCAAGCTCGGCCTGATTCCCGGGGGCGGTGGAACGCAACGCCTGCCGCGCCTCGTCGGTCACGGCAGGGCGATGCTGCTCAACCTGACCGGCGAGTTCGTCGACGCGGAGACGGGGTATGCCTGGGGTCTCGTGGAACGCGTCGTGCCGGTGGCGGAGCTCGAGGAGGCGGCGCTGACCGTCGCGGGCCAGATCGCGGCCCAGTCGCCGCACGCCGTGGCGGTGCTGCGCGAGCTGGCGCGGACGACGCGTGACCTCCCGCTCGAGGAGGGTCTCCGCCGCGAGGCGGACGGCTTCGTGCGCTGCCTGCGCTCCGAGGACGGCCAGGAGGGGGTCGTCGCCTTCATCGAGAAGCGGGCCCCGCGCTTCACGGGGCGCTAGCCATGGCCAGTCGACGGTCGACGCGCGGCGAAGGGCGCTTGTGTTGAATCAACACAAGCGTTGTCGGTTGTCGCGGTGAGAGCCGTCGTCCTCGACGAGGCGCGGCGTCTCGAGCTTCGCGACGTGCCGGAGCCCGAGGCAGGCGACGGCCAGGTGCTCGTCGAGGTTCGCGCGGCGGGAGTCAACTTCGCCGACGTCCTGATCCGGGAGGGCCGGTATCCGCAGGCGCCCGAGCTTCCGTTCGTCCCGGGCTCCGAGATCTCCGGCGAGACGACGGACGGGCGCCGGGTGATCGGCTTCGTCCGCGCGCAGGGCGGCGGGTACGCCGAGCGGGCCGTCGCGGAGGAAGGATGGGTGTTCGAGCTTCCGGAAGCCGCGACGTTCGAGCAGGGAGCTGCCTTCCTGCTCGCGTTTCTGACCCCGTGGATCCCGCTCACTCGCCAGGCACCCGTCCGTGAGGGCATGCGGGTTCTGGTCACGGCGGCCGCCGGCGGCGTCGGGAGCGCCGGAGTACAGGTGGCACGGGCGCTCGGAGCCGAGGT
This sequence comes from uncultured Actinomycetes bacterium, assembly GCA_963798725.1. Taxonomy (GTDB): domain Bacteria; phylum Actinomycetota; class Thermoleophilia; order Gaiellales; family Gaiellaceae; genus Gaiella. The sequence continues at coordinate 468,771 of CAWCUL010000003.1, read as the reverse complement.
CGTCGGCGCGGTCGGCTCGCAGGCGAAGCTCGAGCATGTCCGCGCGCTCGGCGCCGAGGCGGTCACGTACGAGGAGATCGCAGGGCTCGACCCGTTCGACGTGATCCTCGACCAGGTCGGCGGCGAGCTCTTCGCGGCCACGCTCACGCGCCTCCGTCCGCTCGGTGCGATCGTCGGGATCGGGTTCGCCGGCGGCGCCTGGCAGCCCGTCGACCCCGCCCTTCTCGTCGGCCGGAACATCTCCGTCTGCGGCTTCTATCTCGGCCGCTTCATGCGCCTCGAGCCGACGGTCGTCCGCCAGGCGGTCGGCGAGCTCCTCGAGCTCTGGCGCGAGGAGAGGATCGAGCCGGTCGTGGGCGCGTCGTTTCCGCTCGCCGACGCCGACGAGGCGCTCCGGATGGTGGCCGAGCGCAGGTCGACCGGCAAGGTCGTGTTGCTGCCCTGACACGCGCGCTCGTAACCGGAGGAGCTTCGGGGATCGGTGCGGCGCTCGTGACGCGCCTGCGGGCGGAGGGCTTCGAGGTCGAGGTGCTCGACCTCGCGATCGGGTTCGACGTCACCGACCCGGGGCAGTGGGACGCCGTCGAGTCGGTCGACGTCGCGTGCCTCAACGCGGGCGTGCTCGGCGGCCCGGCCGACCCCGCCGAGCTGACGGTCGACGGCTACCGGCGGGCGATGGCGGTCAACGTCGACGGCGTCGTGCTGGGCGTCCGCCGGCTCGCGCGGGTGATGGGCGACGGCGGGCGCATCGTTTGCACCGCATCTCTCGCGGGCCTCACGGCGGTCCCCGAGGATCCGGTGTACGCCGCGACGAAGCACGCGGTCGTCGGCTTCGTGCGCAGCGTCGCGCCCGGGTTGGCGGCTCGTGGGATCTCGATCAACGCCGTCTGCCCCGGTTTCGCCGACACGCCCATGGTCTCGGGAACCGCACGGGAGCGCCTCACGGATGCGGGCTTTCCCCTCCTCCTCCCGAGCGAGGTGGCGGAGGCCGCCTGGCTCGCGCTCACGTCGGGGGAGACGGGGCACGCCTGGGCCGTCCAGCCCGGCCGCCCGCCGCTCGATTTCCGCTTCCCGAGGCTGCCAGGGCCGCGGCTGGACGAGGCTCAGGTCGGTCCTCCGCCCTCGCTCGGCTAGGAGAAGGCCCAGCCTTCGTCGTCCCGGAAGGAGCGGAGGATCCGCCGCGCGACGACCATGCGGTGCACCTCGTCGGGCCCGTCGTAGATCCGCGCGCCCCGAGCCTGCAGGGCCATCGCGGCGAGCGGCGTCTCGTCGGTCAGGCCGCGCGCCCCGTGCACCTGGACGGCGCGGTCGATCACCTCGCCGAGCACGCGCGCCGCGTAGAACTTCAGGAGCGATACCTCGACGCGGGCCTCCGAGCCCTCGTCGATCTTCCGCGCCGCATCCATCGTGAGCAGCCGGCATGCCTGGATCTCGGCGGCCGAGTCGGCGACCCAGTTCTGCACGGTCTGCTTGTCGGCGAGCGGACCGCCAAAAGCTTCCCGCTCGTTCGCGTAGCGGCACATGAGCTCGAACGCACGCTGCATCTGACCGAGCCAGCGCATCACGTGGTGGATCCTTCCCGGCCCGAGCCGCTTCTGTGCGATGCGGAACGCGTCGCCCTCGCCGCCGAGCGCGTTCCCGACGGGAACGCGAACCCCCGTGTACCGCACCTCGCAGTGCGTGCTCCAGCCCCGACCTGCGTGGCCCATCACGGGCACCGGCCGGACGACCTCGACACCCGGCAGGTCGGCGGGCACCAGGATCATCGTCCCGCGCCGATGCGGTTCGGCGTCGGGGTCCGTGATCGCGAACAGCACGGCGAACCCCGCACCCTCCGCGCCGCTCGAGAACCACTTGTGGCCGTCGATCACCCACTCGTCGCCGTCGCGCACGGCTCGCGTGCGGAGAAGGGTCGGGTCGGAGCCCGAGACCTCGGGCTCGGTCATCGAGAAGAACGAGCGCACCTCCCCTGCCACGAGGGGGCGAAGAAAGCGCTCCTTCTGGTCGTCGGTGCCGAAGAGGTGGAGGATCTCCGCGTTGCCCGCGTCGGGCGCCTGACAGCCGAACACGAGCTGGGCGAACATCGACCGGCCGATCTCCTCGTTGAGGCAGGCGTAGTAGAGGAAGCCGAGCCCGGTGCCGCCCGCCTCGGGAGGAACGTGCGGCGCCCAGAGACCCGCCTCGCGTGCCCGGCCGCGCAGGTCCTCGAGGAGATCGACGGCCGCGTCGTCCTCCCGGCCGATCGCCGCCTCGTTCGGGTAGACGTGCTCCTCCATGAACGCCCGGTAGCGCGTGCGGGCCTCGAGGAACTCTGGGGGGAAGAGAGATGTCACCCGAGTAGGATCGTCGCGTGCGGCTCGGTCTGCAACTGGGATACGACGATCCTCTCTTCTGGGTCGGCCTTGCCGAGGAGGCGGAGCGCTGCGGCTTCCACTCGGTGTGGACGTCGGAGGCGTACGGCTCTGACGCGGTCTCACCTCTCGCGTGGGTCGGCGGCCGTACGACGAAGATCGCCCTCGGTACGGCGATCATGCAGATGCCGGCACGCTCCCCCGCGACGACCGCGGCGACCGTCGCCACGCTCGATCTGCTCTCGGGTGGTCGCGCCCTGCTCGGTCTCGGAACCTCGGGCCCGCAGGTGGCCGAGGGCTGGCACGGCGACGCCTGGGGGAAGCCGCTCACCCGGACACGGGAGTACGTCGAGATCGTGCGCACGATCCTGCGCCGCGAGGAGCCGCTCGAGCACCACGGCGAGCACTACGACATCCCGTACACGGGGCCGGGCGCCACGGGTCTCGGCAAGCCCCTCAAGCTGATCGTCCATCCTCTGCGGGCAGACGTGCCGATCTACCTCGCCGCGATCGGGCCGAAGAACGTCGCGCTCGCCGCCGAGATCGCGGACGGCTGGCTTCCGATCTTCTTCTCTCCGGAGCGCTTCTCCGAGACGCATCTCCCGATGCTCGAGGAGGGTTTCGCGAGGCGAGGCGGCCGGCCCGACGGCTGGGATCTCGCGGCCCACGTGCCGGTCGTCGTCGCCGACGACGTCGCCGCGGCGCGGGACCTCCTCAAGCCGCTCCTGGCCCTGTACGTCGGGGGGATGGGAGCAAAGGGCCGGAACTTCTACACGCGCCTCGCCGAGCGCTACGGCTACGCGGATGCGGCCGCGAGAGTTCAGGACCTGTATCTGGAAGGCAAGAAGAACGAGGCGATCGCCGCGGTGCCGGATGCGCTCGTCGACGAGGTCGCGCTCGTCGGCGACCGCGCGCGCATCATCGACCGGGTGGCGGCGTTTCGCGACTCCGGCGTGTCCACGCTCGTCCTCCAGGCGCGCCAGCCCGAAGCGCTCAGGCTTCTCGCCGAGGTCGTGTGAGCGACGGCGCGACCCGCGACGCCGCGGTCGAGGTCGAGCTGCTGCGCGTCGTGCGAGGCGGTCGCGTCGTACTCGACGACCTCTCCCTGCGACTTCCGGCCGGGCGGGTGATCGGCCTGCTCGGGCCTTCCGGCTGCGGCAAGTCGACATTGTTGCGCGCGATCGTGGGCGTCCAGATCGTCGAGCGCGGCATCGTCACGGTGCTCGGAGCGCCGGCCGGCGCGCCGCAGCTCCGTTCGCGCGTCGCGTACGCGACCCAGGCGGCCTCGGTCTACGACGATCTCGGGGTGCGGGAGAACCTCCGGTACTTCGCCGCGATCCTCGGGGCATCGGGTGGCGACGTCGAGCACGTGCTGGACGACGTCGATCTCAGAGAGCACGGCGACCAGGCGGTGGGGCGCCTCTCCGGCGGTCAGCGGTCGCGCGCGTCGCTCGCCGTCGCGTTGCTCGGCCGGCCCGAGCTGCTCGTGCTCGACGAGCCCACCGTTGGACTCGACCCGATCCTCCGGGCCGAGCTGTGGGGCCTCTTCCACCGTCTCGCTGACGACGGCAGGACGCTCCTCGTCTCGAGCCACGTGATGGACGAGGCAACGCGCTGCGACGAGCTCGTGCTGATGCGCGACGGGGCGATCCTCGCGCACGAGACACCCGAGGAGCTGCTCGTGCGGACGGGGGCGAAGGACACGGAGGACGCATTCCTCCGCCTGGTTCGGGGCGAAGCGCCGGAGCCCGTGTGAGGCGTCCCATGTCGAATCCCGACGCGCGCGCATGAGCGGGTCTCGAACGCTGGCCACGGCCCGGCGCGTGCTGGAGCAACTCCGGCGCGACCCGCGGACCGTCGCTCTCCTCCTCGTGGTGCCGATGGCGCTCCTGTGGCTCCTCGAGCTCGTCTTCGAGGGCCAGCCGGGCACGTTCGACGAGATCGGGCCCGCTCTGCTCGCCGTGTTCCCGTTCGTGGTGATGTTCCTCGTCACCTCCGTGACGACGCTCCGCGAGCGAACTTCCGGGACGCTCGAGCGTTTGCTCTCGATGCCGCTCGGGCGGCTCGACCTGCTTCTCGGGTACCTCGCCGCGTTCGGCCTCGTAGCCGTGGTCCAGGCGGTGCTCGCTTCCGCCCTGATGCTCGGCCTCCTCGGTCTCGACGTCGCGGGCCCCGCATGGCTGCTCGTCGCGGTCTCGGTCGTCGACGCCGTGCTCGGATGCGCGCTCGGCCTGTTCGTGAGCGCGTTCGCGCGTACCGAGTTCCAGGCAGTTCAGTTCATGCCGGCGATCGTCCTCCCCCAGTTCCTGCTCTGCGGGCTACTCGTGCCACGCGACCAGATGAACCACGTGCTCGAGGCGATCTCGTGGGCGCTGCCGCTCTCCTATGCCGTCGACGCCGTGCAGCGCGTCTCGGTCGAGCCGGACGTCTCGGCACGCACGCTCGTCGACGTCGCCGCGGTCCTGTGTGCGATCGCCCTGTCGCTCGTGCTCGGGGCGGCGACGTTGCGAAGGCGGACCGCATGAGGCGCAGGCTCTACCTGATGCGCCACGGGGCCGTCGCGTACGTCGACGAGAAAGGGCACCCGATCGCGCCCGACGATGTCCCGCTGACCGCGGAGGGCCGCGAGCAAGCGGCGGCGACACGCGAGCTGCTCGAGGGGATTGGTCTCGATCGCGTGATCGCGAGCGGCCTCCCGCGCACGCAGGAGACGGCCGCGCTCGTCGCGCCGGACCAGGAGATCGAGACCTGGGTCGATCTGCGCGAGATCATGGGTGCGAAGCTCTCCTCGATCCCACCGGCCGAGCTCGAGAACGAGTTCGTGCACGCGTTCCACGGCGTGGTTCCGAACGAGAAGCGCTTTCTCGGCGGCGAGACGATCGGAGCGCTCTTCGATCGCGTGCTTCCGGCCCTGGAGCGTCTCGTCGGCGACGAGAGCTGGGACACCGTGCTGGTGGTCGCCCACGGTGCCGTCAACCGGGCGATCCTCTCCTATGCGCTGCTCGGAGAGCGGACGTTCCTCGGACGGTTCGAGCAGGCACCTGGCTGCCTCAACGTGCTCGACGTCGGCGAGGGCGACGACTGGATCGTGCGGGCCGTGAACGTCGCGGCGACCGATGTCGTGCACCGCTCGACCCGGCTCACGCAGATGGAGCAGTACTGGGCCGAGATGGTGTTCCCGGCGACGCCGGAAACACCCTGGTGAGGGGTACGCGCCGGATATGAGAGGGCCGGGGATCGCCCCGGCCCTCTCGACGCTCACGTTCCCGGCCCGAGGCCGGAACCGCCTATGTCGAAGCCCCCGCGCACTTGAGCTTGGAGACCTGCTTGAACGTGCCGGCGGTGAACTTGTAGATCTGCTCGCACTGAATCGGCAGCTGGTCCTTGCCGCCCGTCTTCTGCCGGTTCCCCGGCAGCAGGAAGGGATTGGGCTGGTTCCAGCTGCGGAACGCCTTCATCAGCGCCGCCCGCGTTGGGTTCTTGCCGGCCTTGTACATGAGCTCGACGTACGCCTCGGCGACGGCGACGCCGTACAGGTTGAGCCCGTCCGTGACCCGCCCCTTGGGGTAGTACTTCGCCATGACCTGCTTGTAGAGCTTCATGGCGGCGTCGTTGTCCCACTGGGGGTTCGCCGGGTCCTTGGTGTACAGGACCGTGAACGTCCGATCCGGCAGGTCGCCCGCACCCGAGCTCTTGGCGAGTGTCAGGAACGTGTCGGTCGCGGACACGGAGTTGGTGTAGATCACCGGCGGAGACCACTTGAGGGCGTTCGCGATCACGTAGGCCTGGATCGTGAACTTCGGGGTCGCGAAGATCACGAACACGTTCGCACCTGTGCCCCGGAGCTTCGCCACCTGCGCCTTGACGTCCGGAGCGGTGACCTCGTACCCCTCGCTGCCCACGATGTTCGACGACTTTGACCCGAGCCCCGCCTTGAGACCGCGCATGTAGTCGTCGCCGTAGCTGTCGTTCTGGTACAGCACCGCGATCTTGGCGTTCGGGCTGTTCCTGGCGATCGCCTTTCCGTAGATCTCGCCTTCGTACGCGTAGTCCGGCTGCCAGCCACCCGTCCACGGGTACTTCGCCGCGTCGGCGCCCCAGGTCGACGCTCCCGTGGCGTTCAGGATCTGCGGAACCTTGCGGGCGTTCAGGTACGGCCTGATCGCGAGGTTGACCTCGGTCCCGAGCGAGCCGACGACCGCGAACACGTTGTCCTGCTCGACGAGCTTGCGCGTGAGCTGCACCGAGTTCGCCGGGTTGTACCCGTCGTCGTAGTACTTGAACACGATCTGGCGGCCGTAGACCCCTCGCTTGCCGTCGGGCCCCTTGCGAGCGTTGATGTAGGAGAAGTACGCCTTCATCGCGGCGGGGATCGTCGCGTAGAGCGACGCGGAGCCCGTCAGCGGGAAGGTCCCCCCGATCGTGATGGTGCGATTGGTGATTCCCGTCTCCGACGCGGCCGACGTCGCGCTCGACGCTGTGAACCCAAGCGTCGCAACGAGCGCCGCAGCCACGAGCACGGCCTTCTTCATACGAAGCCCCTCCTGGAGATGTCGGTGTGGACCGGGCGAGCGTATCGCCCTCCACCGTGGATTGCCACCAACTCTGACGGTCTGCGGAGGATCCGGTTAGGCCAGCCCGAGCTCGGCGGCGAGACGCTCGGCCTCGTCGAGCTCCTCGGAGAGGGCGTCGATCCCGCTCGCCCAGATCGTCGGGTCGGTCAGGTCGAGCCCCACGATTCGAGCGAGCTCCTCGGGCGAGCCCGACCCTCCGGCCCTCAGCAGATCGAGGTACGGCTCGACCATCGCCTCGCCCTCCTGCACGTAGCGCCGGTAGATCGCGAGCGAGAACAGGTATCCGAACGCGTATGCGTACACGTATCCCGGCGCACCCGTGAAGTGCGAAACGTAGCTCCACCACGGCGCATACCCGTCGAGCCCGACGGATTCGCCGAGCAGCGCGGTCTGGGACTCGAGCCAGAGCTCGCCGATCCGCTCGGGCGCAAGCTCGCCGTGCTCGCGCCGCTCGGTGTGCGCGACGTGCTCGAAGCGGTTCATCGCGACCTGCCTGAACGTCGTCGCTATCGCATCCTCGATCCGGCCGGTGAGGAGGGCGAGGCGCCGTTGCGGGTCGTCTTCCGCGTCGAGCAGCCGCTCGAACGTGAGCGCCTCGCCGAACACCGACGCGGTCTCCGCGGTGGTCAGCGGCGTGGACGAGTTGAAGAGGCCGAGCGGCTGTGCCAGCACGCCGTGCAGGCCGTGACCGAGCTCATGTGCGAGCGTCAGGATCGAGCGTCTGTCGCCCGTGTAGTTCATGAGCACGTAGGGATGCGCTCCGGGCACGGTGGTCGCGCAGAAGGCCCCCGTCCGCTTGTCCGGCCGGACGGGCGCGTCGATCCACTGTCCGTCGAAGAACCGCGCGACGATGGCGCCCGCCTCGTCGGCGAAGTCGGAGTACGCATCGATCACGAGGCGTCTTGCCTCGTCCCACGGGGTCTTGGACACGTCGGGCGTGAGCGGAGCGAAGCGGTCGTAGTGGTCGAGGCGCTCGAGCCCCAGCAGGCGCGCCTTGAGGCGGTAGTAGCGCTGGGGAACGTCGTAGCGGGAGGTGGCGGCCTCGACGAGCGCCTCCACCGCCTCGTCGGTCGTCTCGTTCGCGAGGTTCCGGGACGAGAGCCAGGTGGGGTAGCCGCGGAGCCGGTCGTCGATCGACTTGTCCAGCAGGATCGTGTTGAAGACGAAGGTCCGTGTCCGCAGGCCTGCACCGAGCGCGTCGGTGATCGCCTGCGCGGCGGCCCGCCGGGCCTCTCTGTCGGGCTCGTAGAGCTTCGCCATCGCGGGCTCGAGCGACAGCTCGTCTCCGTCGATCGGCACGCGAAGCGCACCGAGCTGCTCCTCGTAGAGACGCGACCAGGCAGACGTGCCCGAGACGGACTTCTCGGTCACGATTCGCTCCTCGGGCTCGGAGAGGAGGTAGGGCCGGAACTTGCGCAGCGAGCGAAGGTGGTGGCGCCAGGGAGCGAGCGCCTCCGCGGCGAGAAGCTCCTCGGCCACGTCGTCCTCGACCGTTGCCCACTCGAGCGGGAAGAAGAGCAACTGCGTGTCGAGCGCCGCCGCCTGCTCTCCCAGACGCGCGACGAGCGCGCCTCTCGCCGGATCGGCCATGTTGGTCGCAAACACGAGGTGCGCGAACGTCAGGGGCAACACGACCGCCGACTCGATGCGCTCGTGCTCGACGACTGCGTCGGCGAGCCCCTGCGCATCGAGCCCTGCGACCTTGTCGTGATAGCGCTCCCGGAACGCCGCTGCGTCGGACGCCGCCTGCACCATCTCGCTGTCGATCCGGCCGTCGTCGATTCCGGCGAAGAGGTCGGAGAGGTCCCATGCGACCTCCTCGGCGCCGGTCGGTTCGGTCGTCGCCATCCGCGGGAATCTACCGATCGAGCTGGTCCGGTCGAGTCGCCGGCGCACGGCACGCGAATCCCGCGCAGACGTAGACGGCCGTGGCCCCGTCGACGAGCCCTTTCCCCTCGAGCAGCGGGATGTCGTCGGCCGGCCCGACCGCGACGACGGTCCGTGGCTCGAACCCGTCCAGGGCCGCACGGGCGACGTCGGAGCGCACGTCGCCGACGATCGCGAGCTCCCGTGGCGGCGCGAGATGCAGGTCGAGGGTGCACAGCGCCCACGCCAGTGCTCGGGGCGCGCGTTCCATCGCGGGGGCGAGGAGCCGCAGGACGCCAGCTCCGCGGTCGACGAGCGCGTCGTCCCCCCAGATGCGTCCGAGACGGATCAGCACCGATGCGAGCATGGCGTTGCCGGACGGGACGGGATCGTCGTCGATGTCCTTCGGACGGACGGCGAGCCTCTCGCCGTCGTGAGGGGCGAGGAAGAACCCCTCGCGGTCACGATCCGCGAAGAGCTCCACGGCGAGGTCGGCAATCCTCCGCGCCTCGAGCAGCCAGCGCGGGTCGCCGGTGGCGACGTGGAGCTCGATCAGGCCATGCGCGACATTCGCGTGGTCGTCGAGGAACCCGGGGCCACTCACCCGGCCGTCGCGGATGCTTCGCATGACCCGGCCGTCGTCGCCGCGCAGGGGCCCGAGCAGGAAGTCGCCGAGCCGTACCGCCGCCTCGAGCAAGTCGTCTCGGTCGAGCCTGCGCGCTGCCTCGGCGAGCGCGGCGAGGGCGAGCCCGTTCCAGGCTGCGATCGCCTTGTCGTCGCGAAACGGCTGACTCCGCTCGGAGCGGAGCGCGAGCAGACGCTCGCGCGTGTCGTCCGCCAGGATGCCGCGCACGATCCCGCGACCGTGCTCGAACGGCTCGAGCAACGTAGGGTCGAGCCCGAGCCCCTCCCATTCGTCGGATGTCCAGGTATAGGTCACACCCTCGACGCCGTCCGTGTCCGCGTCCTGAGCGGAGGCGAAGCCTCCGCTCTCGAGCCGCATCTCGCGCAGCAGATAGGCGAGCGTCTGCTCGGCGACGGCCCGGTAGCGCTCCTCACCGGTCACCACCCAGGCATGCAGATACGTCGAGGTGAGCAGGGCGTTGTCGTAGAGCATCTTCTCGAAGTGCGGCACGAGCCAGCGTGCGTCCACGGAGTAGCGATGGAAGCCCCCGCCGACGAGGTCGTAGAGGCCGCCCGCGGCCATCCCGTCGAGCGTGCCCCGCACGATCGCGAGCGCCTCCGGCCCACCGCGTCGGAGCAGGAGCTCGAGGGCGGAGGCGGGCGGGAACTTCGGTGCTGTCCCGAAGCCGCCGAAGGCGGGCTCGTGGGCGCGCGCGAGCGCACGCTCTGCCTCCTCGAGCAGCGCTGCCGAAAGCGGGCCGGTGTCGGCGTCGAGACGGGACGCGCCGCCGAGTGCCGACACCAGGCGCTCGGCCTGCTCGTCGAGGTCGGGCCGACGGTCGCGCCACGCGCTCGCGATCGCCTGCAGGAGCTGGGTGAAGCCCGGGAGGCCGTGGCGCGGCTCGGGCGGGAAGTACGTCCCCGCATAGAACGGTTGACCCGCGGGCGTCAGGAACACCGTCGTCGGCCAGCCGCCCTGACCGGTCATGGTCACGCATGCGTCCATCGTCAAGGCGTCCACGTCGGGGCGCTCCTCCCGATCGACCTTGACGTTGACGAACAGATCGTTCTGGAGTCGTGCGGTGTCGGGATCCGAGAACGACTCGTGCTCCATCACGTGGCACCAGTGGCACGAGCTGTACCCGACCGAGACGAGCAGCGGCCGGTCCTCCGCTCGGGCGCGCGCGAACGCCTCCTCCCCCCAGGGGTACCAGTCGACGGGGTTCGCCGCGTGCTGGAGGAGGTACGGGCTCGAGGACTCCGCGAGGCGATTCACCCAGAAGACGGTACGTTCCCGCCGCGCGCCCGTGCGGCGGCCGGACGGATCGGCTTCCCGGTGATCCGCGGCACGCAGGCTCTCACGTCAGTCCGGGGTCTGCTCCTCGGGCGCAGCCTCTTCGGCACCGCTCGCGCCGTCTCCGCGTCCGCGCTGGCGGCGGTGCCTGACGACCTCGATCGTCGTCGCGATCCCGACCGCCACGACGAACGCGACGATCAGGCCTTTCCACGGCTCCTGCTCGAACGTCTTCCCGCCGAAGTACCCCAGGGCCGCCGCGTAGGTGCCCCAGATCAGGCCCGCGAGGATGTCGGCAGGAAGGAAGCGCCGGTACGGGAACGTCTGCACGTATCCGGCCGAGAAGGTCGTCGCGGTGCGCCCGCCGGGGATGAACCGGGCGATCACGATCAGGTACGTCCCGCGCTCGTCGAGCTGCCGCTCCGCCCACTCGAACGCCTTGCGGCTCTTCTCGCCCCTGAACACGCGCTTGACCGTGTGCTCCCCGAAGAAGTGGCCGACGGCGTAGGAGATGTTGTCGCCGGCAACCGCCCCGGAGGACGCGGCGAGGATCACGAGCGGCAGGCTCAGGTCGCCGGACGCCGCGAGCACGCCACCCGTGATCACCACGGTCTCGCTCGGCACGACGGGGAAGAAGGCGTCGATCGCCGCGACCGCGAAGATCGCGGCGTACGACCAGTCGCTCGAGACCCACGACTCGAACTGATCGAGCACCGCGAGCAGGTGCGGAAGGACGGCGGCGAGCCCCACCGGCGCATCCTCGCAGAGACGTCGATCGGCACATCGCTGCGGCCCGTGACGGAAGATGCTGTACGTGAATCAGCGGCCGCTCGAGGGGATGCGCGTGATCGACGTGACGACGTCGATCGCCGGCCCCTACTGCGCGCAGATCCTCGCGGCGCTCGGCGCCGACGTGATCAAGGTGGAACGGCCCGACACGGGCGACGACGGACGTTCCTGGGGGCCGCCGTTCTGGGACGGCGAGAGCACGATGTTCCTCTCGGCGAACGCGGGCAAGCGTTCGCTCGCCGTCACGCTCCGCGATCCGCGGGGGCGCGAGGCGCTGCACCGGCTCGCGGGCGGCTCGGACGTCTTCCTGCAGAGCCTCCGCCCCGGCCTCGCGGAGGAGCTGCGGCTCGACGCCGGCACCCTCCGAGCCCGGAACCCACGTCTCGTGTACTGCGCGGTCGGCGCCTACGGGCGCGTCGGCCCTCTGGCGCGCGAAGCGGGGTACGACGCCCTGATGCAGGCAGCCGGCGGGTTGATCTCGATCACGGGCGAGCCGGGCCGACCCGGAGTGAGGGTCGGGGCCTCGATCGTCGACCAGGGAACCGGCACGTGGGCGGCCCTCGGCGTCCTCGCGGCACTGCTCGACCGTGAACGGACGGGTGAGGGCTGCGTCGTCGACGTCTCGCTGTTCGAGACCGCGATCGGATACATCGGCTACCACCTCGCCGGGTACCTGGCCGACGGCACCGTCCCGTCCGGTGACGGCACCCGTTTCGCGATGCTCGCGCCGTACCAGGTCTTCGCGACCCGGGACGGCGGGCTCATGATCGCGGGCGGCAACGACCGGATCTACCGCGCGATCTGCACGGCACTAGGGATGCCGCAGCTCGCCGAGGACCCGCGGTTCCGGACCAACGCCGACCGCGTCCGCAACCGCGAGGTGCTCTCGGACCTGCTGGAGGCGCGCCTCGCAACCGACGACACGGCGGCGTGGCAGAGCCGCCTGACAGCGGCCGGTGTCCCTGCGGCGCCGGTCGCCGACGTGGGCGACGTCGCCCGGTCGCCGCAGACGGCGGCGCTCGAGATCCTGCAGCCGCTCGAGCATCCGCGAATCGACGGTCTGAAGCTGCCGGCGCTGCCGCTCTCGTTCGACGGCGATCGTGCGCGCCACCCGAGCGCCCCGCCCGATGTGGGCGAGCACTCCGCGGAGATCCTCCTTGAGGCCGGCTACACGGACGACGAGATCGCGGCGCTGGCGGCGGACGGCGTCATCCGAGCCTGAGGGTTACCGCTTCTATCCCTTCGCCTGGCGTGCGCGGCTCGCTTCCAACTCCAGCTTGATCTGCTCGGCGCGTGCACGCATCTCCCGGACCCGTGCGTTCTGCGCATCTCGCCGGGCCCTGTCCTCGTCAGGAGTCGGCTTCTTCCTCTTCATCGTCCTCTTCCTCTCCGCTCCCAGCATCAGCATGGCCTCTTCGCGATAGATCCCCCCTCCTCGTCCGCATCCACAGGGTGCCTGAGCATCAACCGACCGCCAGATGTCCACGCCGGCCAGGCACCGATGGACGATGTCGGACACGTGAGCCGTCGCGGCCGAAGGCCGGCTTCGCCGGCCGGGAGGCCAGACAGGCGTGGCGTTGCCAGAGGCCAGAAGGAGGGGGCCCGTGGGGGAACCATGCGGTTCCCCCACGTGGTTACTCGTAGTGCAGCGCCTCGAGCGGGTTGAGCTTCGCGGCGCGGCGGGCAGGGAAGATCGCCGCGAGAATCCCCACGATGATCGCGGCGATGGTGAAGACGATCACCTGCGTGGTCGGGAAGGAGAAGATCAGGAAGTCGACCTTGGCGATCAGGATCCCGGCGAGGATCAGGCCGAGCGCGATCCCGACGAAGGCCCCGATGAGCGCCGTGATCACGCTCTCGTGGCGGATCATCCGCCTCGTCTGGCGCCGGGTGAGCCCGATCGCGCGGAGCATGCCGATCTCGCGCGTGCGCTCGAAGACGGTCAGGACGAGCGTGTTCACGATCCCGAACAGGCTCACGATGATCGACAGGGCGAGCAGCACGTACAGGATGTTGAGCACCGACGAGATGCCCGAGATCTGGTTGTCGATGAACTGCTGCCGCGTCTGCACCTTCGCGTTCGGGTAGCCCGAGAGCGTCTGCTCGATCGCCGCCGCATTCGCGTCGGACACGCCGCCCGTGATCGTCAAGAAGCTGTAGAGATCCTGCGGCTGCGGGTTCTCGGCGTCCCAGGTGGTGGCCGAGATCGTGACCGGACCGAAGGGGGAGCCCCCGGTCGGAGGATCGAAGATGCCCTTGACCTGGAACGTGCGCGACTTGCCCGTGATGAACGTGACCGGGACCGTCGACCCGACCGTGAGGTTGTGATCCTTCGCGAAGCCGTCGTCGACGAACGCGCCGTCCGCCCCGAGCGTCGCGAGCGTGTTCTGCGAGCCCTGCTTCCACACGAGCGTGATCACGTCCTTCGCGCCGGGCGTGACCGCGGTCGTGAACTCCTGCTTGCCGAAGACGAGCGTGTCGCCCGTGCGGACACTTCCCACCGACGTGACGCCCGGCGTCGTCGCCGCGGCCTTGCCGATCGAGATCGGGATCGGCGAGTAGTTGTTCTGTGCCGTGATCGCGTAGTCGCCGGTGAAGATGTCGTTCACCGCCCCCTTGAAGGACGCGGTGATCCCGGCGGCGAGCGTCGCGACGAGCGTGACGAGTGCGAGCCCGATCATCAGCGCGGCCGCCGTCGAGGCCGTGCGCTGCGGATTGCGCCGCGCGTTGTCGCGGGCCAGCGTGCCCGCCGCGCCGCCGATCTTGGTCGCCGGCCAGCCGAGGACTCCGGACAGGGCGGGGATGAACGGCGCCGACAGCATCGCCACCCCGATGAACACGAGCAGGGTGCCGACGATCAGCAGGATGAGCACCGTCGAGGTGCCGTGCGAGAAGAGCCCGAGGACGAGCAGCGCGAAGCCGAGCGCCGTGATCACGGCCGCGAACGGCGTCCGGAAGCGGTGGAAGCGGCCGGGTGGAAGCTCGGCGCCCTCGCGGACCGCGGCGATCGGAGGCACACGCGTCGCCCGCAGGGCCGGGAAGAAGCTCGCGATCAGTGTCACGACGATTCCGAGAAGGAGCGAGACAACGACCGTTCGCGTCTCGAGCAGGATGCCCTGGTTGGGAAGGGTGAAGCCGACCGCGTCGAACAGGGAGAAGAGCCCCGAGGCGAGGCCGAGCCCCAGGAAGAGGCCGACGATCGAGGCGAGGGCACCCATCACGAGCGCCTCGAGGACGACCGAGGCCTGCACCTGCCGGCGCGACGCACCGAGCGTCCGGAGCGTTGCCAGCTCGCGCGTGCGCTGCGCGATCGTGATCGAGAGCGAGTTGACGATCACGAAGGCCCCGACGAAGAGGGCGATCAGGCCGAAGGCGAGCAGGAAGTAGCGGAGGAACGAGATGAACTCGTCCGTGTCGGACGCGTCCTCCTGTGCCTGTGCGGAGCCGGTGCGAACCTGGGTGTTCGGCGGCAGGATCTCGCGTATCTCCGAGACGAGGCGCTGGGGGGACACGCCGGGCTTCGCCGCGGCGCGGATCTGATCGAGCTTGCCCACCTTGTCGAAGAGCTGCTGCGCGGTCTCGAGGTCGAAGCCCGCGAGCGTGGCGCCGCCGATCGAGCTCACCGAGCCGAGCTTGACGAAGCCGGAGACCTTCATCGTCCGAACGGGCCCCTCGACCTGGACGCCGATCGTGCTGCCGACCGCGATGTCCTTCTTGTCCGCAGTCGACTGGTCGATGACGATCTCGTTCCGCCCCGGCCACTTCCCGTCGACCAGCGAGAGCGTGTTGAACTTGGGCTTGGAGGGGTCGATGGAGAAGCCGAGGTTGGGTGCGCCGCCGAACGCGATCGCCTTGCCGTTCTGGACGAGCTGCGTGCTGTCGCTCGCGACGCCGCCGATCGCGTCGGCGACGTCGGGCAGCGCCTGCACCTTCCCGAGCAGCGACTGGTCGAACGGCGGCTCGGTCGAGCCGTTGTCACTCGTGTCGAACGCGGACTTCGGGGTGATGGTCGCGTCCGTGCCGCTGTAGATGTCGGTGAAGATCGAGTCGAACGCCTTGTCGACGGAGTCCGTCAGCACGAACGTGCCGGCGACGGTCGCGACGCCCAGGATGATCGCGATCGCGGTGAGAGCGGTGCGGAGCTTCCGGGTGAGGAGGCCCTTGAGCGTGAACGACGTCATGGAGCGGCGATCTCCTCCATCGCCTCGCCGATCTCGTGCTGGCTCGCCCCCGAGAGCTCGCGGACGATCCGACCGTCCGCCAGGTAGAGGACGCGGTCGGCGATCACCGCCGCGCGCGCCTCGTGCGTGACCATCACGATCGTCTGGCCCATGTCCTCGACGGAGTGCCGCAGGAGCTCGAGGATCTCCGCCCCGGTCTTGGAGTCGAGGTTCCCGGTCGGCTCGTCGGCGAACACGACCTCCGGCTGCGAGACGAGCGCCCTGGCGATCGCGACCCGCTGCTGCTGACCGCCGGAGAGCTCCGACGGGCGGTGCGAGAGCCGGTCCGCCAGCCCGACCGACGAGACGAGCTCGTCGAACCGGGCTCTGTCGGGCTTCTCGCCGGCGATCGCGAGCGGGAGCAGGATGTTCTCCTCCGCCGAGAGCATCGGAAGCAGGTTGAAGAACTGGAAGACGAACCCGATGTGGTTGCGGCGGAGCTTCGTGAGATCGGAGTCCTTGAGCGTTGTGATCTCGGTGCCGGCGACCGTGACCGACCCGGAGCTCGGCTTGTCGAGCCCCGCGAGGATGTGCATGAGCGTCGACTTGCCCGATCCCGAGGGCCCCATCACCGCGGTCAGCCTGCCCTTCGGCACCTCGACCGACACACCGCGCAACGCGTCGACCGCCGTCTCGCCTTCGCCGTAGCGGCGCGTCACTTCGCGCGCGACCACGACGGTCCCGTTCTCAGTCATTCCGTCTCCTCGTTTTCGCGTGCGACGACAGCGTGCCCGCTTCGAACGTGGCACGTGGTTCGGCTAACCCTACCGTGGGCCAGGGGTAACCCCCGAGCGGCTCAGCGTTCGATGCGGGCGGATGCGGCGGTGAGGACCTCGCCGAGGATCCCGACGATCTCGTCCATCTCGCGCTCGCTCGCGACGAGAGGCGGCGAGATCTGCACGACGGGGTCACCGCGGTCGTCCGAGCGGCAGATCAGGCCGGCCTCGAAGAACGCGGGCGAGAGGAATCCGCGCAGCAGCTCCTCTGCCTCGCGGTCGTCGAACGTCGCCTTCGTCTCCTTGTCCTTGACGAGCTCGAGAGCGTAGAAGAACCCCGTGCCGCGCAGGTCGCCCACGAGGTCGAGGTCGAGGAGCGTCGCGAGCTTGGAACGGAAGACGTCCTCGGTCTCGCGGACGTGCTCGACGATCCGCTCGCGCTTCATGATCTCGATGTTCTTGAGCGCCACCGCGCACTGGACCGGGTGGCCCCCGAACGTGATCCCGTGCGTGTACATCGACGAGCCTTCGAGGAACGGCTCGGCGACACGATCGGTCGCGATCACGGCCCCGATCGCCGCGTACGAGGAGGAGAGGCCCTTCGCGCTCGTGATCAGGTCGGGGCGGATGTCGTAGCGCTCGGACGCGAACCACGCGCCGAGCCGACCGAAGCCCGTGATCACCTCGTCGGCGGAGAGGAGGATGTCGTAGCGGTCGCAGAGCTCGCGGACCCCGCGCCAGTACCCGACCGGTGGCGTGAACGCTCCTCCCGAGTTCTGCACCGGCTCCATGTGGACGAGGCACACCGTCTCGGGGCCCATCGCCTCGATCGTCCGCTCGAGCTCGTCCAGGAGGAGCGCTGTGAACTCCTCCTCCGTCTCCCCCTCCGGCCTGCGGAAGCGGTTGGTGTTGCGGACGTTCCGCACCTCGGGGACCAGCGGCTCGAACGGGATGCGGATCGCGGGGATCCCCGTCAGCGAGAGCGCGCCGAACGTCGTCCCGTGGTACGCCGTCTGGCGGGTGATCGCCTTGTAGCGGCGGCTCGGAGCCCCGAGGTTCGCGGCGATCGCGTCGTGGTCGCGCTCGGGTGTCGAGCCGGCGTTCGTGCGCAGCCGCTTCTCGCCGCGCGCGAGGTAGTACTGGCGAGCGAGCTTCCACGCCGACTCGACGGCCTCCGAGCCGCCGGACACGAAGAACACCCGATTGAGGTCGCCCGGAGCCAGCGATGCGACCTCGGTCGCGAGCTCGATCGCGCGGGGATGCGCGTACGTCCAGTTCGTGTAGAACGGCAGCTCGCGCATCTGCTCGAGCGCGGCCTGCCCGATCTCCTCACCGTAGGAGTAGCCGATGTTGACCGAGAACAGGCCGGCGAGCGCGTCGAGGTAGCGCTTCCCGCGCGAATCCTCGAGGTAGCAGCCGTCTCCCCGGACGATGATCGGCACGTCCCCGTCGCGGTAGCCCGCCATCCGGGTGAAGTGCATCCAGAGGTGATCCTTGGCGAGCCGCTGCAGGTCGACGCCGGTGGTGGTCATGCCGACGCGCGCAGCGGCGTCGCGGGCACCGGGACCGCCTCCGTGACGGGCTCCTCGCCTCCGCGGCGGCGCGACCGAAGCCCCCAGAGGACGTTTCCGACCATCACGACGACCGCGACGAGGAAGATCGCGCTCGCGACCACGTTGACCTGCGGCGGCACGGAGACGCGCGCCGCCCCCCAGACGAAGAGCGGGAACGTGGTCGTCGAGCCCGCGACGAAGTACGTGATCACGAAGTCGTCTATCGAGAGCGCGAAGCCCAACAGGGCGGCGCTCAGGATCGCCGGTGCGAGGAGCGGGAGCGTGATCTTGCGGAACGTCGTCCATTCGCCCGCGCCGAGATCCATCGCCGCCTCCTCGAGGTGCCGGTCGAAGTCGATCAGCCGGGCCTTCACGGTGACCACGACGTAGCTGACGATGAACATCACGTGGGCGATGAAGATCGTCGCGAAGCCGGTCACGATCTGCCGGTTGAGGAACAGCGTCAGGAGCGACGCGCCGAGCACGATCTCGGGCGTCGACATCGGCAGGAAGATCAGCATGTTCGTCGCGCCACGGCCGCGGAACTGGTGACGGACGATCGCGAGCGCCAAGAGCGTGCCGAGCACGGTCGCGAGGATCGTCGAGAGCAGGGCGATCTCGAGCGACTTGACGACGGCGGACTGGATTCCCGGCGGCGCGTTCCAGTGGACCCAGTTGTCGAGGGTGAACCCCTCCCAGACGTAGTTGAAACGCCCGCTCGGCGCGTTGAAGGAGAAGAGGATCACGACCCCGATCGGCAGCAGCAGGTAACAGAACGCGAGGAGCGCATACGCCGGCAGGAGGTGGCGCTTCACCCAGCGCATCAGCCGGTCAGCCTCTCCGTGCCGACGGCGCGCGCGTAGACGATCAGCCCGGCGAGGATGAGCGCCATCAGGATGAACGACAGCGCCGCGGCCGAGGGATAGTCGAGCACGTCGAGGAACTTCGACTGGATCACGTTGCCCACCATGTACTGGCGCGGCGTGCCGAGGAGCTGCGCGTTGATGAAGTCGCCGGCGGCCGGGATGAACGTGAGGAGCGTCCCCGCCACGATCCCGGGCGCCGAGAGCGGGAGCGTGACGCGGAGGAACGCCTGCCGCTTGCTCGCGTAGAGATCCTCGGCGGCCTCGAGCAGCCGTGCGTCGACCTGCTCGAGCGACACGTACAACGGTAGCGCCATGAAGGGCAGGAAGTTGTACGTGATGCCGGCGACGACCGCGACCGATGTCGCGAGCAGGCGGCCGTCGGGGCCGAGCACGTGGATGTCGCGCAGGAAGCCGACGACCGGGCCTTGGTCCGCGAGGATGTTGAGCCACGCCAGCGTCCGTACGAGGTACGTGACGAACAGCGGCGCCACGATCAGGATCAGGAAGACGTTCTTCCAGCGGCCGGCCCGGAACGCGACCCAGTAGACGAGCGGGTACGAGACGAGCAGCGCGAGGATCGTAGCGAGGCCGGCGTAGACGAACGAGCGGACGAACTGCTCGTGGTAGTCGCGGATCGCGTCCCAGTAGTTCGAGAACGCCCAGTCGAAGGTGTACCCGGTGTCGAACGTTCCGGTCTGGAGCGACTGATAGCCGAGGAAGCCCAGCGGAGCGACGAAGAACAACACCAGCCAGACGATCCCCGGCAGAAGCAGCAGGTACGGCGTCAACCCCTTGTGGCGGTGGAGGAAGCTCATCAGGGGTCGGGTGCCGGAGACGGGCTCCCCGCCGCCGCTATGCGCCGAGAACCTTTTGCCATTGCTCGACGTAGGTCTGGTTGTTCAGCGCCTTCGAGTCGAACTGGTGTGCGTTCGCGAGCACGTCGTCAGACGGGAACACCAGCGGGCTGGACGCCATCTGCGGGTCCGTCTTCGCGAGGATCTCCTGTGTGCCCTTGACCGGTGGAACGTACGCCACGTAGGCAGCGATCTGCGCGGCGATCTTCGGGTCGTAGACGAAGTTCATGTACGTCGACGCTGTCGGGGCGCTCCCGCCGGTCGGGATGATCATGTTGTCCGTCCAGATGACCCCGCCTTTCGTCGGCAGCGCCCACTTGAGATTCGGATTCGACGAGAGCAGCTGGTAGATGTCGCCCGACCAGCCGATCGCCGCTGCCAGATCGCCCTGGGAGAGCGGCTGGGCATAGTCGTTGCCCGTGAAGCGGCGGATCTGGCCCGAGTCGACGGCCGACTGGATCCGGTCCATGGCCGCGGTCCAGGTCGCATCGGTGACGTTCGCGGGGTCGTCGCCGTTGTCGAGCATCACGAGGGGCGGCGTGTCGCCCATGCCGTTCAGGGCCGTCACCTTCCCCTTCAGCTTGGGGTCCTCGAACAGCTGGGTGATCGAGGTGACGGGGCCGGTCTCCTTCTCGTTCCAGGCGATGCCCGTCATCCCCGACTGCCACGGAAGCGAGTATTTGCGGCTGGGATCGAACGGCGGGCTCTTCTGCGCTTCGATCAAATTGGAGATGTTCGGGATCAGATCCTTATCCAGCTCTTCGACCCATCCCTTGTCGATCATCAGCCCGAGGAAGCGCTCGTTGTCCGTCAGGACGATGATGTCGCGGTCGATCGAGTTGCCCTGCGAGAGCGGGCGCTGGATCTTCCCGAAGTACTCGCCGTTCGAGTTGATGTCCTCGAAGTACTCGACCTTGATCCCTGTCTTGGCCGTGAACTGGTCGAGCGTCGGGTGCTTCTTCGTCTTCTCGTCGTAGTCGATGTAGAGCGGCCAGTTCGAGAAGCGCAGCGTGTCCGACAGCTCGTCGCTGCTGCCGCCGCCGCTGCCACCGCCGCAGGCCGCGAGCAGGTTGGGGAGCGAGAGGAGCGTGACCCCTGCTGCTCCGCGCTGGACGAGCTGTCGGCGCGTCAGTCTCGATCGCATCATTCGGGCTCCTCTCCTCCTTGGACGACGAACGTCACGTCGGGCGACCAGGAGAGGACGACGTCCGTCCCCGGCGCGGGGCCCATCCCCCCTGCCTCGACGTTTTGGTGGAACACCGTGATGTCGCCTGCCGAGGTCGAGACGACCACCTCGGTCGCGACGCCGATGTACGCGGACTCCTTGACGCGCCCGGACAGCCGGTTGACTCCGCCGTTGCCGAGCGCGACCTTCTCGGGCCTCACACCCACCGACACCTCGCCCGATGCGCCGTTCGTCCGCGTGTGGATCACGGTGCCGTCGGCGAGGTCGACCCTCCCCTCGCCCGAGACCGTGCCCCGCAGGAGGTTCGACTTGCCCAGGAACCCGGCGACGAAGGCCGTCGAGGGGTTCTCGTACAGGTCCGCCGGCGTGCCGAGCTGCTCGATCCGGCCGCCGTTCATCACCGCGATGGTGTCCGCCATCGTCATGGCTTCTTCCTGGTCGTGCGTGACGTGGACGAATGTGAGGCCGACCTCGTTCTGGATCCGTTTCAGCTCGAGCTGCATCTGCTTCCGCAGCTTCAGGTCGAGGGCGCCGAGAGGCTCGTCGAGCAGCAGGACCCGGGGGTTGTTGACGATCGCGCGCGCAAGCGCGACACGCTGCTGCTGTCCGCCCGAGAGCTGCTTCGGCTTGCGCTCCTCACGGCCCCCGAGATCGACGAGCTCGAGCACCTCGCCCACGCGAAGGCGCACCTCCTTCTTGGCGATACCGCGTCGCTCGAGGCCGAACGCGACGTTCTGCGCGACGGTCATGTGCGGGAACAGCGCATAGCTCTGGAAGACGGTGTTGACGTCGCGCTTGTAGGGCGGCAGGCCCACGACGTCGCGGTCGCCGAGCAGGATCTGCCCTCGGGTCGGCTCCTCGAAGCCGCCGATCATGCGGAGCGTGGTCGTCTTGCCGCAGCCCGACGGGCCGAGCAGCGCGAAGAACGAGCCGCGTGGGATCTCCAGCGAGATGCCGTCGACAGCGCGCGTGTCGGCGAACTCCTTGACGACCTCGACGAGACGGACGTCCGGGGGCATCGTGGACTCGGTCATCGCGTCCCTCCGCGACGTCGTGCGGTCATCGGGTCGCCTCCCTTTCCTCGCCGTCGACGCCGACGCCCCAGTCGTAGAGCTGCTTGCAGAGCTCGAGGTAGAGGAAGCTCTCCGTCGAGACGACGCCCGGCAGCGACCTGATGCGGTTCATCACGTCGAGGAGGCCGCGGCGGTCGGGGCACACCACCTCGACGAGTAGGTCGAAGCGACCCGCTGTCACCACGACGTAGTCGGCCTCGTCCCAGCGCACGAGCTCGTCCGCGACGAGCTCGGGGGCGCCCGCGGTCCGGATCCCGACCATCGCGGAGGACTCGAAGCCGAGCCCGAGCGGGTTCGTGACCCCCGTGACCTGGAGGATCCCCTGGTCGCACAACCGTCCGTAGCGGGCGCGCACGGTCGCCTCCGAGACGTCGAGCGTCGCCGCGATGCGGCGAAACGACTCGCGACCGTTCCGCTGCAGCGCCTCGATGATTCCGCGGTCGACGTGGTCGAGGCCGGGCGCGCGCGATACGGGGCCGCGGCGGGGACGCGAGGCCTGCGACGGTGGCCGGGTCGGCGCCTCGACCTGCGATCTGCTGCGCAATGCGAGGGGTTTCCTACCAGACGTCACGCATCGCGTCAATGCAGGCGTCTTACGCACGCGAAACGTGCGCGGGCGCGTCAGCTCGGAAGGCTCCTTCTCTCTTCTGGGCTCTCACCAAGAGCGCCCGCGCCTCACGAGAGCTTGACGCAGACATGCTTGACCCGCGTGTACTCCTCCATCGAGTACATGGACATGTCCTTGCCATAGCCGGACTCCTTGAAGCCGCCGTGCGGCATCTCGGGAGTCAGCGGGAACAGGTGCTCGTTCACCCAGACCGTGCCGAAGTCGAGGCGGCCGGCGACCTTCATCGCCCGGCCGACGTTCTCGGAGAACACCGACGCCGCGAGGCCGTAGCGGACGTCGTTCGCCATCGCCACCGCCTCCTCGTCGGAGGCGAACCGCTGCATGGTGACGACAGGGCCGAAGACCTCGTTCTGGACGATCTCGCTCGACTGCGCGACGTCGGTGACGACGGTCGGCGACACGAAGAAACCGCGATCGCCGATCGCCTCGCCGCCCGTCAGGACGGTGGCCTTGGCTTCGACCGCGCGCGAGACGAACCCGAGCACGCGCTCCTGCTGCTCCGCGGAGATCACAGGCCCCATGCCGATCTCGTCGTCCGCCGACGGGTCGCCGACGCTCATCCCCTCGATCGCGCCGACCGTGGCCGGGACGACGTCGTCCCAGATCCGCTCGGACACAAGGATCCGCGACGAGGCCGTGCAGTCCTGGCCCGAGTTGAAGTACCCGCCGACCTTGATCGCCTCGGCAACCGTGGCCGGGTCGGCGTCGTCGAGCACGACCATCGGCGCCTTGCCGCCGAGCTCCAGGTGGACGCGCTTGACCGTGTCGGCGGCGTTCTTCGCGATCAGCTTTCCCGTTGCGGTGTCTCCGGTGAGGGACACGAGCCGCACCGACGGGTGCCTCACGAGCCGGTCGCCCGCGGGGACGCCGTCGCCGGTGACGACCTGGAGCACTCCCTTCGGCAGAACCTCCTGCGCGAGCTCGACGAACCGGAGCACCGTCAGCGGCGTCTGCTCCGCAGGCTTGACGATCTGGACGTTGCCGGCCGCGAGCGCCGGGCCCATCTTCCAGATCACCATGAACAGCGGGTAGTTCCAGGGTGCGATCCCGGCGACGATCCCGAGGGGCTCGCGCCTGATCATGGACGTGTAGCCGTCGACGTACTCCGCGGCCGCCTTGCCCTCGAGATTCCGCGCCGCGCCGGCGAAGAAGCGGAGATTGTCGGACATGATCCCGGGCTCGTCGACGGCGACCCACCACGGCTTCCCGACGTTCAGGGACTCGAGCCTCGCGAGCTCCTCCGCGTTCTCGTCGATCACGTCCGCGAGGCGCAGGAGCAGCTCCATCCGGTCCTTGGGGGTCTTCCCGCGCCACGTCTCCCAGGCGGTCTCGGCCGCGGCCACGGCCCGATCGACGTCCTCCGCGCCCGCCTTCGGGACCTCGGCGATCACCTCGCCCGTCGCCGGGCTCAGCACCTCCATCGTCTCGCCGGAGGCAGCGTCGACGAACTCCCCGTCGACGAACATCTTCTGCTGCGTGACCGACACGCTCATCGCTCTCCTCCGCGCCCGTGGACTCGCTCGCGACAGTAGCACCGCGCTCGCCGGCCCCAGATCGACTAGAAAGGAGCGACACCCCTGCCCGCAGGAGGCGAGCCATGGCATTCGTCGACCTCGTGACCGACGCACCCGACGCCGAGACGCGGGAGCTCTTCGACCAGGATTTCTCCCAGCGCGGCTACGTCCCGAACTTCACGCGCGCGTTCGCGCACCGGCCAGGCGTGTACCGCGCCTGGCGCACGCTCGTGACAGAGGTGATGTCGAACATGGACGAGCGCCGCTACGAGCTCGCGACGCTCGCCGCCGCACGTCGGCTCCGATCGACGTACTGCATGCTCGCGCACGGCGGCCTGCTCGCGCAGAAGTTCTTCACGAGCGAAGAGGTCGCGGCGCTCGCACGCGATGCCGACGGAGCGGGGCTCGAACCGGTCGACCGGGCGGTGATGAGGCTCGCGGACGCGGTCGCGGCCGACGCGACAGCGGTCACGCGGGAGGACGTCGAGCGGCTCCGCGAGTACGGTCTCTCCGATGCGGAGATACTCGACGTCGTGCTGGCGGCAACCGTCCGCTGCTTCTTCTCGAAGACGCTGGACGCGCTCGCGATCGAGCCCGACGACACGTACCGCTCGCTCGACCCGGCGCTCCGCGACGCATTGGCGATCGGGCGCCCGGCGCCCTGAATGACGCGGATCGCGCAATGAGAATCCTCGTGATCGGCACCGGTGGCGTCGGCTCGGCGTTCGCTGCGATCGCCCGCCGCCGGTCGTTCTTCGAGCACTGCGCGCTCGCGGACTACGACGTCGAGCGCGCAGCAGGCGTCGTCGGCTCCCTCGACGACGCACGGTTCTCGGCCCACCGGATCGACGCGTCCAGCCGAGACGCCGTGCTGGGGGTCGTTCGCGAGGTGCGGGCCGATGCGGTTCTGAACGCGGTCGACCCGCTCTTCAACGAGCCGATCTTCGATGCGTGCCTCGAGGCGGGCGTCACCTACCTGGACATGGCGATGACCCTCTCGACGCCGCATCCCTCCAAGCCGTTCGAGCTCACCGGCGTCAAGCTCGGCGACTACCAGTTCGAGCGGGCGCAGGCCTGGGAGGAGAGGGGCCTGCTCGCGCTCGTGGGGATCGGGATCGAGCCGGGCGCGGCGGACGTCTTCGCCCGGCACGCGGCCGACGAGCTCTTCTCCGAGATCGACGAGGTCGGCGTGCGGGACGGGGCGAGCCTCGTCGTCGACGGCTACGACTTCGCGCCCACGTTCTCGATCTGGACGACGATCGAGGAGTGCCTGAACCCTCCGGTGATCTGGGAGAGGGAGCGTGGCTGGTTCACGACCGCGCCGTTCTCCGAGCCCGAGGTGTTCGACTTCCCCGAGGGAATCGGGCCGGTCGAGTGCGTGAACGTCGAGCACGAGGAGGTGCTGCTCGTGCCGCGGTGGGTCGATTGCCGTCGGGTGACGTTCAAGTACGGGCTCGGAGACGAGTTCATCGAGGTGCTGCGGACCCTTCACAAGCTGGGGCTCGACAGGAAGGAGCCGATCCGCGTCAAGGGCGTCGAGGTGGCGCCGCGCGACGTCGTCTCGGCCGCGCTGCCCGATCCCGCCACGCTCGGCGAGCGGATGAGCGGGAAGACGTGCGCGGGCACCGTCGTCACGGGGACGGGCAAGGACGGGCGACCGCGGAAGACGTACCTGTACCACGTGGTCGACAACGAATGGTCGATGCGCGAGTACGGCTCACAGGCGGTCGTCTGGCAGACCGCGCTCAACCCGGTCGTCGCCCTCGACCTCCTCGCGAACGGCACGTGGTCGGGCACGGGAGTGCTCGGGCCCGAGGCGTTCCCGGCACGGCCGTTCCTCGACAAGCTGGCCGAGTACGGGTCCCCGCACGGCGTGCTCGAGCTCGAGCCGTAAGCCTCTCCTCACATCGGCGCCGCGACCACCGATGATTCTCGTGCCAGCCGTACGTCTACCCCTCCACGATGCGACCTAGGATGGCCCGATGGCGCAGGTGATGCTTCGCGCTCCGCTCTCCGAGCTCTGCGGCGGGCGGGCCCACGCGATCGCCGGCTCGACCGTCCTGGAGGTGCTCGTCGCGCTCGAGCGGGAGCACCCACCGGTCGCCGGCTGGGTGCTCGACGAGCAGGGACGCATTCGTGAGCACGTCAACGTGTTCGTCAACGGCACACACGGGGAGGCAAGGACGCCGGTCGATCGAGACGACCGCGTGCACGTGCTCCCCGCGATCACGGGAGGTTGAGAGGATGACGGAGCTTCTCGTCGGGACCAAGAAGGGCCTCTTCCGGCTCGAGCAAGATGGCGGCCGCTTCGACGTCACCGCACGCGCGTTCCCGGGCCAGAGCGTCGAGTACGCGATGCGCGACCCGCGCACCGGGCGCTATCTCGCCTCGGTGACGTCCTGGTTCTACGGCCCGAAGATCTGGGTGACGGACGACCCCGCCGGCGAGTGGGAGCAGGCTACGGGCGTCGAGCTTCCCGAGGGGGACGGCGAGCCGGCGCTCGCCCGGATCTGGGTGATCGTCCCGGGTGAGAGCGACGGCCTGCTGTACGCGGGCGGTGACCCGGGTCCGCTTTTCTCGAGCCGAGACGGCGGGCTCACGTGGGAGCTGAACCGGGGGCTCTGGGATCACCCGACCCGGCCCGATTGGAACCCGGGCGCGGGCGGCCTCTGCCTCCACACGATCATCCCCTGGCCGGGCGACCCGAACCGACTTCTGGTCGCGATCTCCGCGGTCGGGGTCTGGCTCTCCGACGACGGTGGCGAGACCTGGCGCCATTCGAACGAGGGAATCGTGCTCGACTATCTCCCCGAGGACGCGCCCGAGAACCCGATCCAGCACTGCGTCCACAACGTTCGGCGATCACGTTCCCGGCCGGAGCGGCTCTGGATGCAGTTCCACGGCGGCGTCTACCGCTCCGACGACGCCGGAGCGAGCTGGCTCGACGTGGGCGAGGGGCTCCCGTCCGATTTCGGGTTTCCGATCGTGATCGATCCGGTCGATCCGGACAGCGCGTACGTGATCCCCCACGTCGGGGCGGAGGATCGAACACCGCCGGACGGCCTGATGCGGGTATGGGAGACACGCGACGCCGGCGCGAGCTGGCAACCGCGCGGAGACGGCCTTCCCGGCCCGAACGCGTACCTCACGGTGCTCCGGGAGGCGTTCGACTCCGCCGGCGAGGGCGACGGGCTCGAGCTCTACTTCGGCGCGACCTCGGGCGAGGTGTTCGGCTCCACCGACGCCGGTGCGACGTGGTCGGAGGTCGGAGACCATCTGCCCCCGGTCTATTCCGTGCGCACAGCCTGAGCGAGCGCCGGACGGGCGCGACCGCCAGGGGGGCAACCCGACCTGTGCGCTCCCCGCCGAGCGGGAAGGCGAGCCGGGCAAGTTACAAGTCGTAGCTTGCCCTGCTCGCGCGCTTGGACGGGCGCTACTTGACGGTGGTCGGGATGTCGCCGATCTCGCCGTCGGCGATCTGCTTCTCGACCTTCTCGACCTTCGCGACGTCGCCGGCGTTCGCGTTCGGGCTCAACGTCCCTAGGCCGACGCCCTCCTGGTCGATTCCGAAGACGACGTTCTTTCCGCCCGTGAACATCCCGTCCTGGAGCGACTTGATCGTGAGGAACACTGCGCTGTCGACCCCCTTGAGCGCGCTCGTCAGGACGTGCGGCCCGAGGAACGACTGGTCACCGTCGACCCCGATTCCCCACACGTCCTCGTCCTTCGCGGCAGAGAGCGCTCCGAGCCCGCACCCGCCGGCGACCTGGAAGACGACCTTGGACCCGGCGGCGATCTGGTTCAGCGCCAGCTCCTTGCATTTCGCCTGATCCTCCCAGTCCTGCGAGTAGTCCCAGCGCACCTTCGTCCCCGGCACGGCAGCCTCCGCACCGGCCCGGTACCCGGCGATGAACCGGTCGACCGGCGGCTCCTTGAAGCCCCCCACGGCGCTGATCGACTCGGCGCCCGCGCGCTTCGCCTCGAGCGCGCCGAGGTACCCGACGAGGTAGCCGACCTGCTCCTCGCGGAACAGGAGGCCCTGCACGTTGACGGGCTTCCCCTTCAGAGACGACTGGTCGACGTCCACGATCGCAAAGTCGGTGTTCGGGAACCGCTTCGCAACGGCGGCGATCGCGTCGCCCTGGGCGAAGCCGACCCCGATGATCAGGTCGAACCCCTGACGCGCGAGCGTGGACATGTTCGGGATGTAGTCGGCGGCTGTGTCGGCTTCGACGACACGCCCGGTGATGCCGAGCTCGCTCTCCGCGCGCTTCAAGCCCTTGAACGCGAGCTCGTTGAAGCCGTTGTCGTTGAGCTGACCGGCGTCCGCGACGAGCCCCACCTCGAGCGTCGACGCCTCGGTGGTCTCGGTGGTCGGCCCGCCGGCCTCGTCGTCGCCGCTTCCGCAACCCGACGCCGCGAGGGTCGTCGCCACGGCGACCGCTGCAAGGGCAAGGATCCGAATCGCGCGTCTGCTCATCGTCGCTTCTCCTGTTTGCGCTAGGTTTTCGACTATGAGTCGTAAACTCGTGACCGAGTCTACCAAACCTCGTCATGTGAGCCTCGCGGTCGTCCTTCAGGTACGCGAAGGACGGCTCCAGGCGCTTCTCTGGCGGCGCGGCCGGGCGCCTCACCGGGGCGCCTGGGCCCTACCGGGTGGGATCCTCGCCCCCGGGGAGACGCTCGAGCGCTCGATCCGTCGTCACCTGGCGGCGAAGGTCGACGTGCGCGAGGTCTCGCATCTCGAGCAGATCGCGACCTACTCGGATCCGGCTCGTGATCCGTCGGCGTGGGAGCTCGCGACGGCGTATCTCGGGCTCGTCCAGCTCGGGCTCGACCCCGACGTGCCCGACGACACCCGCTGGCATCCCGTCGACGCTCTGCCGTCGACCGCGTTCGACCATGGCGCGATCGTGCTCGCGGGCCGCGAGCGCCTGCGCGGGAAGCTCTCGTACTCCAATGCGGGCTTCGCGCTCGCGCCGCCGACGTTCACGCTGGCCGAGCTGCGTGAGGTGTACGTCGCGGCGCTCGGGTACGAGGTGTCGGCGACCAACCTCAAGCGGGTGCTCGAACGCCGCGTCGTGATCGAGCAGACCGGGCAGCGCCGTGCGTCCGGTCGCGCCGGCGGCAGGCCGGCGGACGTCTACCGCTTTCGCGACCATCGACTCGAGATCACGGACCCCTTCGCAGCCCTCCGCCCGCGCCGCTGAGCGCGCGAGGCGGTGTCAGCACCGCCTGACCCGGCTGGACACGTCCCCGTCAGCTCGGTCGACCGCTCATCGATCGTCCGCGCGGCGTCGCGACGCGCATGCGCACGGTCCACCCAGGCCGCATGCCCATCGGACCCTGTGGAGAAATCGGCCAAATTCGGCACGCCTTTCTCTTGACAGCGAACGGTGTCTGACACCGTTCGCTGTCGACGGCTGCTGATGTTATTCTGTGCTCCTCAGGCTCAGGTGGTCCGGCCGTCGCGCTCCAGGGTCTCGACCCACGTCTCCCACGCCTGTGTGACCTCCTCGGGCCGGTCGGGCCGAAGCCCGGCGACGTGCTCGCGATAGCGCCCGACCGCCCGGCGCAGCTGAACCCTGGCCGTCCGCCGATCTCCGATCTGCCGGCCGACGTATCCGGCCAGCACCATCTGGCGCGGCGAGCCCGCCTCCCCCCAGCCGAAGGCATCCTCGGTAGGCGTCCCCTCGAGCAGCCGGCGAAGGACGACGTCGAGCGACCTCCAGCGTGCGAACCAGAGCGCCGACGACCGGGAGGCGGATCCGAGATCGTCGATCGGCGCGTGCACGGTGCCCCGAAGATCGCACTGGCCCTCGCCGGGGCGAGGCCGCCCGTCGTGCTCCGAGACCGCCAGCGTGCGGGGGACGAAGCGAAACCAGATCCCCAGCTCGAGCGTGATCCCGGATCGGTGCACCTTGCAGTGGAGCAGCTCGACCCTGTCGTCGAGCTGGCGCCAGAACATCCGGCCCGCCGAGTCGTCGAACCCTGCCAGCTCGAGCGCCGGGGCGAGGTCACGGCGTACGAAGTCGGATGCGGCTCGGCGGCGCTTCCTCGGGAGCGGATCGGCACTCCGCCGCGACGCTCGTCGCCTCTCGCGTAGAAGCCGCTCGTCGCGCGCGCGGGTCCGTTCCGCCGGCTCCCCCAGGATCGCGGCGATGCGCCCGAGCAGGTCGCGTCGGCGGATCTCGCCGAGCAGCATCGAGAGCTCCGCCTGCGCCGGCTCGGTTCCGAGCAGCCCGAGCGCCTCGATTGCGCCGCGCGCGACCGCATGCGAGAGCGGCTTCCTCACCGACGGGTGAGGCGTCGGCGCGGCGCAACGGAGCGCGAGGCGGCCGAGCAGCGGCGCCGTCCACGGCGCGTCGACGTCGGCGGCGGCCCACGCCGCGCCCTTGGCCACGACCTCGTTCCGCGGTGCCAACAGCCATACCGGCGTTCGCGGGAGACCCGACGCGACGACCTCGATCATCAGAAGCGGCTCGAGCAGCGCGTGGAGCAGATCGCCGTACGCGGGGTACGCGCCCGCAAGCTCGGAGGACCGTCTCCTCCACGCCCTCGTCGGGCTCGCTCCGCTCGCTCCGGCGATCAGCGCGACGAGAAGCTGCGCGCCGCTCCACACCTGCCCGTGACGCCTCAGGGCGTCCCTCGCCGGACGCGACCAGCCGTCGCGGCGGTCGAAGATCGACAGATCGAGGAGTCCTCCCGGCACGTTCGCCGCAAGGAGCGCAAGGATCCTGCCGCCGATCCGTGCAGCGCGTATCGCGTCCTCGGGCCGCACGTCGTCGGCGGCCGTGCTCGCACGTCCCAGCGCGGCCAGCACGACCGGAGATCCGTGCTCGACGTCGAGCAGGCGTGAAGCGGCCGACACCGCAAAGGAGAGGACGACGAACGACGCCCCGGTGGGATGGTCTGGCCGCATGGCGGCGGCGCCGAGGTCGAGGAGCAGCTCTGCATCCTCGGCCGAGAACGGCAGCCGCCTTCGCGCGAGCGTCTCGAGAACCTGCCCCGGGAAGACGTCCGTGCTGCGGAGCCGGACCGCGCGACCCGCGTTCGCCGACTCCTCCTGGATCCGTCGCCGCTCGACCGTCGCGGCGGCGGCCGAGATCGCGATCGACGCGAGACGATCCGGCGGCTCGGCGAGCAGCGCGCGACCCTCGGGAGTCGCGCGGAGCGGCGTCGTCGAGCGATGCCCGGCGGACGCGACGAGCATGGCATCGAGAGCGCGCTCGCGATGTGCGACGAGGAGGTCGTGCTGGTCGGTGCGAAGTCGGTCCACGGCTCCGCTCATGATCGCGGAGCCACACGACGCACTGCCGCCGCGCGGCCGCAGATCGCCCGCGTCAGCTCACGGCGATCCGCCCGACCGCACGCGCCGCGCCGCCCACGAGAAGCGCCATCGAGACCGCGCCGCCCGGATCGTGGAGCGCGAGCTCGACCCGGTCGCCGAGCTCGATCGGGTCGCGGTAGTCGAGCTCGGCGACGAGCGGACCGCGCGCGCTCACCGACGCCGTGCGAAGCGCGTCCTCGACCGCCTCCCAGTGGACCGCGTTGTTCACGTGGCCGTGAGGATCGAGGTCGGCCGTGCGGAGCGCCCAGCTCGAGCGGCGGGCGTCCTCGGGTGGAAGAGGGAGCTCGAGCTTCGTCGAGGTCGACCGGCCGCCCGTCGCCTCGGCGTAGACGTCGAAGGACTCGATCCGCGCCGGGCGCTGGTCCGCGTCGAGGTGGATCCACACGCTGTCGACCTCGATCCGGCCGCCCCTGTCTCCGGTCAGAGACCAGCGCCGGCCGGCGGCGATCGCGGCGAGGCCGCTGCACCACGTGACGAGCTCGACCTCGCGATCGTCGAGCAGCGGTGTCCGGACGTCGATCGCGATCCGCCGGACGAACCACAGGTGCTCGGGAGCCCCCCAGCCGGTCTCCTGCACGTCGTCGATCGCGGTGTCCTGGAGAAACCTGGCCACCGCGTCGAGCCGTACGCGTCCGTGCCCGTCGAGGTCGGCGAGCCGCACGCGCCGCCGCGCGGTGAACGTGCGGCCCTTCGCCGGCAGCGGGATCGAAGGGTCGAGCATCAGCGCACGAGCCGCTCGAAGAGCTCGTCGAGACATGCCTGCGGCTCGTCGCAGAGCCCCGTGTGCACCTCGGACGGCTGGACGATCGTGCTCGACGGCGCGACGAGCCAGTGGAATCGCGCTGTCGTGTCGAGCCGCGCGATCGGCCCCGCACCCGGGTCGCCCGCCGCGACCCGCTCGATCGCCTCGAGCTGCCGCCGCGCGGCCTCGAGGTCGACGTCGCCCGCAAGCGCGCCGGCTCGCGCGTCGTCGAGGGCGACGCGTGCGCCGAGGTAGTCGAGCGTGCGGCAGAAGACGATCACGCCCGCGTTGATGCTCTCGCCCCGCTCGATGTCGGGGACGAGGCGAACCACCGCGTACGAAAACGGCTCAGCCACGGGAGTGCTCCGCCTCCTCGACGAACGCGCGCGGCGCCTCGAGCCGCGTCGTCAGATAGTCGACGTACGGTTGGCGGCCGCCCGGCCCGAGCCACTCCTCCGGGACGGAGCCCACAACCCGCTCGACGACATCGACGCCCACCCGTGGAGCAAGCCGCTCGTCCGCCGCCACGAGCGAGGATGCGTACGGAAGCAGCACGTGCTCCCGGATCGCCTCGAACCGCCCGCGTGCGTGCTCCGGCCGCGTCTCCTCTGCGTGGTGGAAGTACAGCGCGGCGCCGTGGTCGATCAGCCAGAGGGCTCCGTGCCACCACAAGAGGTTCGGGTTCCGCGCGGTCCGGTCGACGTTCGTCACGAGCGCGTCGAGCCACACCACGCCGGCGGCGAGCTCCGGCCCCGGGTCGAGCCCCGCCGCCGGGTTGAAGGGCAGCGAGCCTGGGAGGAAATCGACGCCGAGGTTGAGCCCCGGACTGGCCAGGAGCAGATCCTGGATCTCCGGATCGGGCTCGGCACGGCCGATCGCGGGGTCGAGCTCGACGAGCACGAGCTCCGGCACCCTGAATTCCAGCGCCCGGGCGAGCTCGCCGACCACGACCTCGGCGGCGAGGGCCTTCGGCCCCTGCCCCGCGCCGTGGAACTTGAGCACGTACAACCCGTCGTCGTCCGCCTCGACGAGAGCCGGGAGCGACCCGCCCTCCCGCAGGGGCGTCACGTAGCGCGTCGCTCGGACTCTGCGCACGCGGCGAGCGTAGAGGCTTGGTGTGGGTCAGGGGTGCGGTTGGGCCCCCATCCAGACGTGCCCGTAACCCACACCAAGCCTCTCACGATGGATTCCGAAGAGCACGAACCGATCCAGCCTGCCGGGGAAGTAGAGTTCGGCGCCGTTGCGCGCTGCCCCACCACTGGTTTCCGTGATCGTTCCGGTGCGCGACAACGACACCGGGGTTGGACGGGTGATCGAGCGGCTCCGTACGCAGACGCTCCCACTCGGGCGGTTCGAGCTGGTCGTCGGCGACGACGGCTCTCGCAGCGGCGCGCTGGAGGCGCTCGCGGGAGACGAGGACTGGATCCGGGTGGTATCCGGTCCGCGCCGCAATTCGTACGCGGCGCGCAACATGGCCGCTCGAGAGGCACGAGGCCGAGTGCTGGCGTTCTGCGACAGCGATTGCCTTCCAGAGCCCGGCTGGCTCGCATCCGGCCTGTCTGCGCTCGAGCACGCGGACGTCGTCGCGGGTGCCGTGACGTTCGCGCCACCGCCACGCCCCACGGCGTGGTCGCTGCTCACCATGGACATGTTCCTCGACCAGAGGCGGAACACATGCCTCGGCAGAGGCGTGACCGCGAACCTCTTCGTCCGACGTAGCCTGTTCGCGACGCACGGCGGGTTCGACGAATCGGTTCCGTCAGGTGGCGACTACGACTTCGTCGGGCGATGTGTCGGGGCTGGCGCCAGGCTGGCATATGGGTCGAACGCGGTCGTCCTGCATCCGACGCTCGACGACGCGCGCACATTTCTGCGCAAGGTCTGGAACACGAATCTCTGGTCGGCCTTCCACTACTCGAGGGCCCGAACGAGAGCCTCTCCGCTCGCGATTCTGACGTTCATCCCGTTCCTCGGGGTCGCGATCGCCCGCCGTCGCGCGCTCCGCCCCATCGCCGCCCTCGATCGGCGCAGGCTGCAGGAGGCAGGGGTCGCGCCAGGGGCAGGAGAGCTCGCTCGGGCGCTGGGTGCGCTGTATCTGGTGGTCGCCTACGTCGCCGCCCTCGCCCGTGCCCGAGGATACGTCCGCGGGAAGCGGACCCGAATTCGCCCCGCATACGGCCTAGCCGGGTGTGGTGGCGAGCTCTACGAAACGGCACAGCGCATTCGCCAGGCGCATGTGCTCGATCGTGCGGCAGTCGACCTCGAGGAGACGGGGTGAGCACACGAGATACGCGAGGCACTGCGCGCGGGAGATCGCGACGTTGAAGCGGTTCCGCGACAGGAGGAAATCGAGCCCGCGCGGAACGTCGTCGCCGCTCGAGCAGGCCATGGAATAGAGCACCACTCGCGCTTCCTGACCCTGGAACTTGTCCACGGTGCCGACCTCGACCCCGGCCGGCACGACCGTCCGGAGCAGGTCGACCTGCGCGTTGAAGGGCGAGACCACCTTGATCTCGCTCGCCTCGACGCCGAAAGCGACCAGCCGCTCGATCTCGGCACGGACGGCCTCGGCCTCCTCTCTGGACTCCTGCCGGTTTCCCGTGTGCGGCACCGCGATCCAGCGCAACCCGGTCCCGAGCGGCGTCGTGCGCGTGGATGCCACCTCGTCGGGGCGCAGGCGCCCCTCGTAGAACTCCTCGGAGACGAAGCGGCAGACATCCGGGTGGAGCCTGAAGGTGCGATCGAGGAAGACGCCGCGGTCGGGCGGGATCGTCGCGTGCCCTCCCACCACGTGGCGCAGGACGGAGAGCTCGCTCCCGCCGGGGTGGCTGCCCTGCAGCACCTGGTCGAGCTGTTGCGGGTCGCCGACGAGGACAGCCGCCCGAGCGCAGGTCGCCATCGCACACGCATCTGCCAACGACACCTGTCCGGCCTCGTCCAGGAACAGGAAGTCGAACGCCTGGTCGTGCGTGCCGTCCGAGAACAGCCAGGCCGTGCCCCCGACGACGTCGGCGTCGCAGCAGTCGGCGTTGTCGTACACGTTCTCGATCACGGTCCCGTCGAACTCCGACTCGGGGTTTCCGTCGCTCGCCTTCTTCCTGCCCCGAAAGGCGATGCCGCTCTCGGCTGCCGCCGACTCGACCTCGGCCAGCAGCTTGTGGATCGCGCGGTGGCTCGTCGACGCGACCCCGACGCTCTTTCCAGCCTCGACGAGCCGCGCGATCAGCCTTCCGGAGGTCCACGTCTTGCCCGAGCCGGGAGGCCCCTGGATCACGAGGTGACGCGGAGCCGGGCCGCCCGCGGGAGCTAGTCCCGGGTCGCCGGCCTCGAGCGCGAGCAGCAGCCCGACCATCTCGTCGAGCTCCGTGGTCTGCACGTCGCGTCCGAACGATGACCGCCGCAGGATCGACTCGGCCGCGGGATACGCGCCGCCTCCGGCGAGACGCGAGCGGCCGAACCGCTCGAGCGCCTTCTCCTGCGCATCGGTGTCGTACGGCCGGCCGGGTACGAGCGCGGTCGGCAGGACCACATCGTCGAAGGACCGTCCTCGCTTCAGCTCGAGGGTGCGCGCGTCGAGATCATGGGTAAGGAGCTGCCCGGCGCCCTTTCCCGTAGCCGGGTCGATGGGCGTGCTTCCGACCTTCTGCTGCTGCGGCGGGTAGGTGAGCGCGTACACGGTGGAGCGGTTCTCGGCCCGCGGCTGACCCAGCGGTCTCAGCCCGCCGATCGCCTCCGCGTCCTCGACGAGCTCCTCCGCCGTCAGGTCGAGCCGGTCGAAGAACGCCCACCAGACGGGCTTCCGCTCGCGATCGTGGTAGTCGAGGAGCTGCCCCGCGAGCGCGTCGACCGGATCGCCCGTCGCGAGGAGGGCCTCGCGCAGCAGGCCGCGTGCCTCGTCCTCGGGGGAAATCGGCTTCGACGCGATGGGCTCGGGCAGAGGGAACGGGCCGAACCGCGCCAGCGCGTCCGCCCGCCGCTCGAGCAGCCAGTCGCGCAGCACGCGGGTCGCGATGCAGTCCTCTCGGTTGTAGGCGCCGATCCCGTCGAGGATGGCCTGGTCGCGCTCGATCATCCAGCGCTCGAACTCGACGATCGAGGCTCCGCCGTCGCGGATCTCGGCGGTGCGCTCGAACCCGATCAGGTGCTCGATCTCCTTGAGGCCGTAGCCGGGCCGGGAGATGCGCAGGCCGCCCTTCACGACCTTGTAGAGGTCGACGAAGACACCGCGGCGGAGCAGGTCGTCGAGCTCGTTCTCGCGCGTGCCGTAGCGCCCCATCATGCGCCGGAGCGCGGTGATCTCGTACGAGGCGTAGTGGAAGACGTGGAGCTCGGGGTGGACGGCGAGCCGCCGATGCAGGTCGTCGACGAAGGTCTCGAACGCTGCTCGCTCCTCGTCGTGGCTCGAGGCCCAGAGCGCCGTGAACCCGTCGTGCACGTCGGTCGTCCCCCAGAGGTACTCGAGGCTGCCGTCGCCGTCCCAGAACGGGTTGCCCTCGAAGTCGAAGAAGAGATCGCCGGGTGACGGGTCGGGGAGCAGCGCGAAGCCCGACTCGGGCTCGGGCGCGAGCAGCTCGTAGTCGTCCACGCCGCTCCGGCGCGCCTCGAGCTGAAGGCTTGCCTGCTCGTGCAGCTTCGCGAACGTCTCGCCGGCCATCGCCGCCGGTCGCGCATCGTCGGCCGCATCGCCGAGCGCGGCGAGGGTCCGGAGCCCAACCGCCTCGAGCTGGCCGACCTGGCGACGCCGGATCCCTGCCACGCGGGAGAGGTGGTCGACGGCATCCCAGTACGCTTCGCAGCGCGGCCTGAACACGCAGATGCCGCAACGGTCGACCGGGTACGGCGTGGTCTCGGGAGGATCGGCGACGAACTCCTCGAGCCGCATCGCGACCCGCCGCTGGTACGCGGCGAACTCCTGCGGGCGGAAGGACTCCGTCTCCTGGTTTCCGAGCAGAACGTGGATCTCCCTCGGCTCGACGCCCTGGATCGCGGCGAGCCTCTCGCTGTAGAAGCAGAGCTGGAGGACGTAGGCGGGCTTGGCGTGCCTGGCGAGCTTCGTGTCGAGCGCCTCGTACGACCACGGGCCGAGCTCCGAAGGCGTGTCGACACGCATGAGGAAGTCGGCGACCCCGCGCCAGCCGTCGCCGGTGAGGACGCCCTGGTAGACGACGTCCGCGCCGGCACGCATCGCCGTCACGGTCTCGCGCTCGGCTCGCTCCCAGTCGCCGTCCGTCTCGATCTCGACGACGTCGCGCCGCTCCTCACGCAGGCTGGCGAGGTATGCCGCCTCGTGCTCGAGCCCCTTGCGGAAGACGAGCTCTGCCTGCTCGTCGGGCGGCCCGGGCTCGACCAGCTCGCCGAGCGCGACGCGCAGCGACTGGGTCGTCAGGTGCTCGCAGGCGAGGTAGGCCGTCACGTCGGACGGCGACAGCCACACCCGGTTGGCACGAAGCTGCATCCAGGAAGTATCGACCCGCGGACGGCTGGGTCTTACGCGACGGAGACGCGCACCGCGGGGAACGTGCGCGGGAGAGCTACAGCGCTATGCGCAGCGCTGTCTCGCTCGGGCACCCCTGGCGCACGAGGCTCGCCGCCCAATGCAGGTCGATCTCGGTACGCACGGCGACCTCCAGCGCGTCGGCCACCGCATAGCCGGCGCGCAGGAGCTCCTCGAAGCGCCAGCTCCGGACGAGATCGATCTCGGGGAGCGAGCGCTCCTCGAGCGAGACCGCAGCCATCGATTCCCCCCTTCCCCACACCTACCGATGCTCGGGTTGTGATCGAGATCGTCCTGCGGCGATATCCCCCGGTCGAGTGAACCGCGGCGGCCGGCGGCCCGGGAACGTGGCCCGGGCCGCCTGGCCGAGCGACTACATCTTCCGGTCGAGCCAGGGATCCCGGCCAGGGTCGCCCCCCGCTGCGGCCGTCACGAGCCGCTCGAGGTAGTGGCCCCAACCGTCGGCGTGAGAGGCCGCCGCCTCGACGTTCGGCAGGTCGCGGTGGGTGAAGCGGAGGTGCGTACCTCCGTCGTCCGGCCGGAGCTCGATCTCGATGGTCGACGACCCCGGCGCGACCGCCGACCCGGGGCCTTCCATCGGGCTCGGCTCCCAGCCCCAGGTGAAGACGAGCCGCCGCGGCGAGTCGACCTCGACGAAGGAGCCACTCGCGACGATCCCCGGGAGCACCTCGACGCGGTAGACGCCGCCGGGATGCGGCTCGAGTGTCGCGTCGATCCCCATCCAGCGGGTCGCCTTCTCGGAGTCGACGAGGAACCCCCACACCGTCTCCGGTCGTGCCGCGATCGTCAGCTCGCGGACGACCGACGTCTCTTCAGTGACGCTTGCCATGCTTTCTCTCCTCTCGTTCGGCTTCTCGCTTGAGCGCCTCGAGCCGTTCGCTCCAGAACCCGTCCAGGAACGACCGAACCTCCCGCAGCCCTTCGGGCCGGGCGCGGTAGAGGCGCCTGGTCCCCTCGCGCCGTTCTGTCACGAGCCCCGCCTCCTTCAGGACGCCCAGATGCTGGGAGACTGCGGGCCTGGTGATGTCGAAGTGCGACGCGATGTGCCCGGCGGGCAGTTCGGTGTCAGACACCAGGGTGAGGATCGCGCGCCTTCGGGGCTCCGCGATCGCCTTCAGCACGGCCTCCATGCCGCAAGCGTAACTGATTACTTACGTAAGTGCAAACTTACCCAGAGGGAGGCGTGCGACTCCTCACATCCCGTACGTCTCGAGCAGCCGCAGCCAGAGCTCGGAGCGGGTCGGGAAGGCCGGCACCGCGTGCCAGAGGTCGTCGAGCGGCACTTCGCCGACGACCGCGATCGTCGCCGCGTGGAGCGCCTCCGCGACCTCGGCGCCCGTGATTGTCGCGCCGACGACGACGCGCCGGTCGTCGTCGACGACGAGCCGCGAAGTACCCGAAGCGCCCTTTCCGACAAACGAACCGCCCGCGTTGCCGCTCGTCTCCACGTCCACCGCGCGCACCGGAAGCCCCTCCTCCTCAGCCGCCGCGAGCGTGAGACCCACTGCGCCGACCTGCGGGTCGGTGAAGATCACGCGCGGCGAGGCTCCCCCGTCCGAGCGGAGCCGCGCGTCACGCCCGAGGATCGCGTCGG
Organism: uncultured Actinomycetes bacterium; assembly: GCA_963798725.1. Lineage (GTDB taxonomy): Bacteria > Actinomycetota > Thermoleophilia > Gaiellales > Gaiellaceae > Gaiella. The sequence goes on along the minus strand of CAWCUL010000003.1, from coordinate 429,461 downwards.
CGGCGAGGCGAGCCTGGTACTTCCCCATGTGCGTGAGCAGCGCCCGGCCGTTGACGTCGCCGACCGCGTAGAGCCAGTCGCGGCCCGCGACACGCAGCGACTCGTCCACCGCCACCGGCTTCCCCGGCTCGAGCCCGACCGTCTCGAGGCCGACGTCTGCGGTGCGTGGCGTTCGGCCGACAGCGACCAGGAGCTCGTCTGCCTCGACCGAGGCTCCGTCGTCGAGCTCGACCCTGACGGCGCCGTTCCGAGACACGGAGGCCGCGTTGGCGCCGAGGTGGAAGTCGACGCCGCCTTCGCGAAGCGCCGCCTCGACCTGCTCGCTGGCGAACGGCTCCTCCCGTTCGATCAGCCGCTCACCCCGGTGGACGAGCGTCACCTGCGAGCCGAGCGACGACCAGGCCTGGGCCATCTCCACGCCCACGACGCCGCCACCGATAACGGCGAGCCGCCCCGGAACGTGCTTCGCCGTGGTCGCCTCGACGTTCGTCCAGGGTCGCGCTTCACGGAGGCCGGGGACGGGCGGGATCGTCGCAGAGCTTCCGGTGGCGACGACGACCGCACGCCGCGCGACGAGGGTCTCGCCGTCAACCTGGACGCGGCGCTCACCGTCGAGGCGGCCATGACCGCGGACGAGCGTGACGCCGCGGTCGGTGAGCCACGGGACCATCGAGGAGTCGTCGAGATCGTGGATCACCTCGTCCCGGCGCGCGAGCACGTCCTCGACCGCCAGAGCACCGACCGAGACTCCCCGCACCCGCGCCGCCTCCGCGCGGATCTCCGCCGGACGGAGCAGCGCCTTCGACGGCATGCACGCGAAGAACGAGCACTCCCCGCCGACGAGCCGCTCCTCCACGATCGCGACGGAGACCCCGGCGTCGGCGAGACGGCCCGCGATCACCTCGCCCGGGGCTCCGGCCCCGATCACGATCACGTCGAACTCGCGCTCCGCCATGACGGCTCCTCTCGTCGGAAGAGCGCATCGTTTCACGCGGGGGCTGGCGTAGGCTGAGCGGGTGCCGCAGCGCCGCGTCCGACTCAACGCGCCCGACGGCAAGGCGATCGCGGCCTCGTTTGCGGCCCTGCGGGAGAGCATGAAGGTCTCGCTCGCGTTCTCGAGCGAGGTGTTGACGGACACCGAGCGGTCGATCGAGGCTCCGCACCTGCCGGAGCGCGACGAGACCTCGATCCCGTTCGTGACGCTCGATCCGCCGGGCTCGATGGACCTCGACCAGGCGTTGCACCTCGAGCGGCGCGGGAAGCGCTACCGCGTGCGTTACGCGATCGCCGACGTGGCGGCGTTCGTCACTCCGGGCAGCCCGACGGACGTCGAGGCGACGGCGCGCGGACAGACCCTCTACGCCCCCGACGAGAACGCGCGCCTCTATCCACGGCAGCTCTCCGAGGGCGCGGGCAGCCTGCTTCCCGATCAGACCCGGCCCGCCCTCGTCTGGGACATGGAGGTGGACGAGACCGGCGAGGGGATCGAGGTGATCGTCCACCGCGCGCTCGTTCGAAGCCGCGCGAAGCTCGACTATGCGGGCGTCCAGAAGTCCCTCGACGACGGCTCGGCCCCTGAGTCGCTCCAGCTCCTGCGCGAGGTCGGCGTCCTGCGCCAGACGCGCGAGGAGAGACGCGGAGGCGTCGAGCTGCCTGTCCCCGAGCAGGTCGTCGAGCGCACCCGGAAGGGATACGAGCTGAGCTACCGGGCCCCGTTGCCCGTCGAGGGATGGAACGCCCAGCTCTCGCTGATGACCGGCATGGCCGCCGCCGACCTGATGCTCGGGGCCGGGATCGGGATGCTCCGCACGCTGCCCGAGGCGGACGAGCAGTCCGTCGAGAAGCTGCGGCGCACCGCGAAGGCGCTGGGCGTCCCGTGGGGCAAGGACGTGCCGTACTCCGAGTTCCTGCGCAGGCTCGACGCCCACGCGTCGGAGGACGCGGCTGTCCTTTCGTCGGCGACGGTGCTGCTTCGCGGGGCGGGCTACGTCGCCTTCGACGGGACGTCGCCGAAGAACGCGGAGCACGCCGGCGTCGCGTCGACGTACGCCCACACGACTGCCCCGCTCCGCCGGCTCGCCGACCGCTACGTCGGCGAGGTGTGCCTTGCGATCTGCGCGGGCGTCGACGTTCCCGAGTGGGCTCGCTCCGCGCTCCCGACGCTGCCCGAGACGATGGAGGAGTCGAACCAGCGTGCCCACCAGTACGAGGGCGGGATCATGTCGGCGGTCGAAGCGGCCGTCCTGCAGGGAAGCGTGGGCCAGACGTTCGAGGCCGTGGTCGTCGACGTCGATGAGCAAGACGACGCCGGCAGCGTGCAGCTCCGCGCGCCTGCCGTCCTTGCCCGCTGCACCGGAAAGCTTCCGCTCGGCGAGCGGGTCGAGGTGCGGCTCGAGGTGGCCGACGTCACGCAGCGCCTCGTCCGCTTCGCGCTCGTCTAGTGAGGCTCGCTACCCCTCGGCGGCGCGGCGGCGTGCGTTGAGCTCCTTGTAGCGCTCGATCGCCTCGAGCAGCCGGCGATCGAGATCTTCGCGCCGCGCCTGCTCAGCCGCTCGTTCCTCAGGTGTCTTCTTCCTCTTCTTCATCGTCGTCCTCGGGTTCGACTACTGCCTTGTGGATGTCATGGACCTCTGCCCGGATATCGAACAGCGCCTCGAGCATCAACTCGGTTGCCTCCGGATCGTCCATCTCCCCGATGATGCCTGGCGCTCAGCGGATCCGCCAGATGTCCCAACCGGACGCCTCGCGGGGCTATTTCGCAGCCGCAACCCGCTGCGCGGCCGCGAACGTCGTCCCGCCGAAAAGCACGAGCCGCGCCTGCGCCACGGCCGTCTCGGCGGAGCCGAGCGCCGTCAGCGCCTGGCGGACCGCGTCGTCGAGCGGCCAGCCGTATGCGCCTGCGGAGACCAGCGGGAACGCGACCGTGCGTGCACCGAGCTCGTCGGCTACGGCGAGCGAGCTCGTGTAGCAGGCTCGCAGAGTCTCGACCCGGGACGTGGCTTCAGCCGCGTCCCGACCGGAGTACACCGGGCCGACCGTGTGGATCACCCACCGTGCCTCGAGCTCGCCGGCCGTCGTGGCCACCGCATAACCGGCAGGGAGCCCGTCGGGGAAGCGCGAGACCCGCAGCGCGCGGCACTCCTCGAGGATCGACGGCCCTCCCTTCCTGTGGATCGCACCGTCCACCCCACCGCCGCCGAGGAGCGACGAGTTGGCGGCGTTGACGATCGCGTCGACCGTCTGCGCGGTCACGTCTCCCTCGACAAGCTCGACCCGCATGTCTTCAATGATGCCGCGACCGACCCCGGTTGAATGCGTCCGGCCGGTCGTTTAGGTTCTCCCGATGGATCTGAACGACTGGATCCTCGCGTTGCACCTCCTCTCTGCGGTGGCGCTCGTGAGTGCCCTGACGATCTTCTCGGTCGAGGTCGCGGCGTTGTGGAAGACCGACGATCCCTCGGCGGTCACCTCGTTCGGGCGCCTCGATGCCGTGGCAAACGTGATGGTGTCGGTCGGGATAGCGGGCACGATCATCTTCGGGCTCTGGCTCGCGATCTCCATCGACGCCTACGACCCCTGGGACGGCTGGGTCATCGCCGCGATCGTGCTCTGGGTGATCGCGAGCGCGGTCGGCAAGCGCACCGGCGACTCGTACCGTGAGACCGCCGAGCTCGCTTCGCGGCTTCAGGCATCGGGTACGCCGCGAAGCCCCGAGCTTGCGGCGGCGACGGGGGCCACGCGTGCGTTCTGGCTCCACGTCGTCACGTGCGTCCTGGTCTTGCTCATCCTCATCGACATGATCTGGAAGCCGGGAGCATGACGAGCCTCCTTGCCTCGATCCGTCCCGACAGCTGGAACTTCCCGCTGCTCCTGCACGTCGCGGGCGCCGCCGTGTTCTTCGGCGCGATGACGACTGCAGCCGTGACCCAGCTCGCCTCGGCCCGGGTTGCGCAACCCGAGTTCCTGCAGCGCGTCGCGTTTCGCACGCTTCTGATCGTCGGGCTGCCCGCGTACATCGTCTTCCGGATCGGAGCCGAGTGGCTCTACTCCAAGGAGTTCGGCGACGTCGACGACGATCCGGCCTGGATCGGGATCGGCTACCTCGTCTCCGACATCGGTGCACTCGTCTTCCTGATCGCGTTGATCCTCTCCGGGATCGCGGTGTGGAAGTCCAAGGGCGGGCTCGGCAAGGCGAGCGGCGTTCTCTCGGCCCTGATCCTCATCGGCCTCGTGGTCGCGATCTGGGCGATGGGCGCGAAGCCGACGTAGCCTTTGCGGGCCGGGCGCGGCGCGAATGACGTCCTTCGCTTCTGCCTCGAGCTCGCCGCGCTAGCCGGGCTCGCAGTGTGGGGCTGGCGCACCGGCCCGACGGGCGTGAACGTGCTGCTGGCGATCGCCGCTCCTCTCGCCGCCGCGGCGCTGTGGGGCTCGTTCGTCGCCCCCAAGGCACCGCGACATCCGCCCGACCCGTGGCGTCTCCTGCTCGAGCTGACGGTGTTCGGGGCGGGGACGATCGCCTTCGCAGCGGCCGGGCTCGAGGGAGCGGCGATCGCCCTCGGCGTCCTGGCCGCACTCCACCTCGCGGCGACGTTCATGCTCGGACAGCGAGGCGGCACCTACCTCCGGTAGGCGGTCGCTCGGTGCAGAACGTCACGGATCACCACCGTGACGGACGACCCGCTGCCTTCGATCGTGTAGAGGATGCGGTAGCTCCCCACGCGCGCAACCCAGGTGCCCTGAAGGCGGCCACGAAGACACTTTCCCGCCGCCGGAGGATCGGCTTGGACGCGGAGGAGAGCGTTCTCGGCGGCCCGGCACGCAACGCCGACCACGTGCGCGCCGGCGTCCGCTACACCGAACGACGCGTGGAGTGAGCTTGCTCAGTCTCGGTGAGGCTCTGACGGCGGCGTCCCACGTGACGGCGGTGCGCCAGAATCGTCATCTGCTCCGGTCGCCGCAAGGACCGCGGCGTTGCTGCGCAGCTAGCGCAGCCGGTAAACGATGCGGCCCCGATCGAGGTCGTATGCGGAGACCTCGACGCGGACCCTGTCGCCTGGCGCCATCCGGATCCGATAGCGCTTCAGCTTCCCCGCGGTGTACCCGATCATCTCGTGCCCGTTGTCGAGCGTGATCCGGAACATGCGGTTGCGGAGGGATTCTGTGATCTCGCCCTCCATCTCGAGCTTCTCTTCCTTGACGGCGATAACGCGCCTCCTTCGATCGAGAGAGGAAAGATGCGGCGCCCGGGCCGCGTGAGCAGCCCGGGCAGCCGTCGAACTACGCGACGACGGTGACCTCGGTCGCCTCCGGTCCCTTCTGCCCCTCGCGGGGCTCGAACGAGACCTTCGCTCCCTCCGGGAGCGACTTGAAGCCGTCGCCGGTGATGTTGCTGTGATGCACGAAGAGATCCTTCGATCCCTCGGCAGGGGTGATGAACCCGTAGCCCTTCGCGTCATCGAACCACTTCACGGTTCCTTCTGCCATTGAAATACACCTCCTTACACAACTCACGAACGCGTAAGGAAGGCGCGATAGCGCAGACCGGACCCGCTCTTTAACTGCGTCGTACGGTAGCAGCCGTCCCGCCGAGTTGTTCGACGGCCGCAGGACGGCCGGCCGCGTGCCGTCGCCTGCCGCTACGGCTGCCGGCTACGCGAGCGACGCGCGGATCGAGAGCTCGGGCCCCTCGAAGGTGACCTCGAGCCGGCCGAGCACCCGGCGCAGCAGCTTGACCGCCGCCTGGTTCTCGCTCGAGACGAGCGATGTGATCTCCGTGATGCCGGCGGCGCGCGCATCGGCGATCAGCTCCGCCGAGAGCGCGGAGCCGATGCCGTGGCCCTGGTGCTCGTCGGCCACCTCGAACGCGATCTCCGCACTCGACCCCGCACGGACGAGGCGGGCGATCGCGACCGGCCGTTCGTCCCCGACGAGGTACGCGACGAGAGCGTGGCGGGTCGCGTCGACGGTCGCGAGCTTCTCGAGCTCGGCGGCGGAGAGCGAGGGCTTGGGACCATTGAACCGCATTCGCCGCGACTGTTCGCCCAGGCGCTCGAACACGGCCGCCACCGTCTCGGCATCTCCGTTGCACAGGGGCCGGACGAGGATCTCCCGTCCGCGCCCGAGGCGAAGGGCGCGCGTGGGCATGTACGGGGCCTGCACTGTTCCCGGCTCGGTCGCACCGGCTTCGCGGCACGGACTCGTCTCGGCACGTGACGTCGAACCCATGCGCAGAATCCTCGTCGCAGGTCACCGTCGTTGCGATGCGGCCGCCACCACCCTTGTGGGCGGCAAACCGTACGGTGGCGAAGACGCGTATCCCGTCCTGGTGGAGTAGCAGGGCAGTACCGGGACATCGAAGATGACGCCTGATGGATCTCAGCCGGCGAGCATCGTTTCGAGCGCGTCGCCCGCGAGGTCGGCTGCGCTGGAGATCGCGGCGACTGCGTAGCCGAGATCGAACGGGTAAGAGCCGCCGTTTCGGTTCGTCTTCGGGCCGATCTCGAGCCCCAGCCGGTGATGCTCGCCGAGGAGCTCGTCCGCGCTCCCGGGCGGAGGCCGGGGTGGCACGCTCGGGGAGAGAACGCCGTAGCGGTTGCGGAATCGAAGCCCGCCCTCACCGCCGTCCTCGATCGTGTAGCCGCCCTCGTGCACGAGCCGATGGTGGTGGAAACACAAGAGCACGAGGTTGTCGAGGCTCGTCTCGCCACCGTGCGCCCAGTGGCGGCGGTGGTGCGCCTGCAGATGACGGCGACGCTCGCAGCCCGGGAAGCAGCAGGTCGTGTCGTCTCGTGCCTCGAGCAGCCGCCGAAGCGCAGGCGGCACCGTGCGCCGCTTGCGGCCGACGCTCAGCGGCAACCCGTCCTGCTCGACCTGCGCCACGATCTCCGCGTCGCAGCCGAGCCGCCGCACTGTCTCGGGGGAGATGACAGGCCCGTCTTCGAGCTCCGAGCGGCCGCTTCCGTCGGAGGAGAGCGCGGCTGCGTCGACATGGACGACCAGCCGTACGGGTTCGGACCGGTGCTCGTCGTCGGGCCCCGCAAGCGACGCCTCGGCGAGCTCGACCAGCGCCTCGATCCGTGCGGGGCGCGGAGGCAGCGCGCCGAGCGCGGCGGAAACGTCACGTGCTTCCCCGTCACGGGCAGCGGCCGCACGCTCCTCACGCCGGCGCGCGACGACCTGCTCACGCGCCTGCTCCAACGCCTTCACCAACACCGTGCCGTCCTCGGCGGCCAGCCGAGCGCGGAGGTAGAGGGCGCCGTCCTCGCCGAAGTGGTAGTCGACGTACTCGAGCTCGTGGCTCTCACGCGCGTCCGCCGCAGCGACCCGCCGGTACACCCGAAGCGCACGCTCCAGCTGCGACGCCGTCAGCGCCTCCGCCAACTCGAGCAAACCCTGCTCGGAGGACGCGGTCGCGACCCTCGTCAGCGCGCGCACCTTCGTAAACGTGAGCGCGCCGCGGGAGAACGCCTCCTTGGTCGCGGGCAGCCCGGACAGCGCCTCTGCGACCCGCACGTACTCACGCGCCTCACGCCCGGTGATCCCGCAGCGGTAGGCGAGAAAACCCGGCAGATCGTCGCTGATCCCCGCCTCCTGGAACTCCCACACCAACTCCAGCCAACGCGCGGTCGCAGCGCTCAGATGCGCGGAGAGTGCCGCAAGCTCGTCCTCGCGGCGCAGCTCGTCGTTCCAGCGTTCGCCGGGCCCTAGCCGTTGTGCTCTCGAGAATTGTTGTCTTCATTGCCAACCAGACTAGCGGCCCGGTCGGATGGACCCACGATTTCTGACGAAGCTGCGCCTACGACTAAACGCCAGCGTAGTCAGCCCCAGACCGAGGGCCTTGGCGGCCAACAATGGACTCGACAGCCGGTGACGGGATCGCGTCCGGATGCTCGAGGCGGTCGCGGAGGAAATCAAGCGCGGTGGAGTCGGCTAGCGACCGTGCTCGCGGAGTGCTGCTCGGCCTCGCGGCGCGCGGGGCGCCCGAAGCGAGTGACCGAGTGACCGCTGGCGCTCGACGGGCGGCCGCGAACCGGCGATGATCGCTCGGTGCGCGACGATGACATCCGCGCCTCGTGCTTCGCGGCTCTCGACGTGCTCTGCGCGAAGCACGGCCCGGAGCTTCCTTACGCGGGAGGGCTCGACGCTGGGTTCGCCTTCCGCGGCCGCCGCGTGCCGTTCCTCAACTACCAGAAGGGCATCTACCGCGCCGCGGTGCAGCGCGGGCCGGCAGCCCTGAGCGTCAACACGTCCTACAAGTCGCCCTACGACGACGCCGAGACGCCGGACGGCTTCCTCTACGCGTACCGCGCCGGCGCCCTCGACCAGCCCGACAACCGGGCGCTTCGCGCCGCGCTTTCGACGCGGGCGCCACTCGTCTACTTCGTCGGCACGCGACCCGGCATGTATCGCCCCGAGTGGCCTGTCTTCGTCACCCGGGACGACCCGGTCTCGCGCATGGTCACACTCACGCCCGGTCGCATGATCGGGCCGTACGACGAGCGCGAGCCCGTCCTTCCGGGGGACGAGATCGAGCGACGCTACGCCGTGCGCGAGACGCGAGTCCGCCTCCACCAGGCGCGCTTCCGCGCCCGCGTCCTCCCGGCATACGCGAACCAGTGCACGATCTGCCGGCTCAAGGAGGCTCGCCTTCTCGACGCGGCGCACATCGTCCCCGACGTAGAGCTCGCCGGGGCGCCGACCGTGGCGAACGGGCTGAGCCTCTGCTCGATCCACCATCGAGCGTTCGACGAGGACCTCATCGGCGTCTCGCCGGATTACGAGATACGCGTGCACCCGCGCCTCCTCGACGACGAGGACGGTCCGATGCTGGAGCTCCTCAAAGAGGCGCACACGACGCGGATCGTGCTGCCGCGGGCGAGCAAGCAGCGTCCGGATCGCGAACTCCTCGCCGTGCGGTTCGAGCGGTTCGCGGCCGCCTGACCTGCCCGTTGCCCCGGGGCTCGCGCCTTCCCTCACAGGCGCCTCCGACTCCTCCACGTCGCTCGGCGAGGACCGCTCATCCTTGGGAAGCGTACGAGGAGTACCGCCAGAAGATGGGCAGGGCGAGGCTCACGTAAATGCCCAGGCCGAACCTCACGCTCGTCGGCGACGGACAGCAGGCGATATATCTCGGAGGCGTTCCCCTCCGGCACTTGAGGGCGGATTCCCGAGTTGGGCCAGTACGCGAACTCCACTTTCGACGCGGTCCGGAAGGGACGGCGCGCCGGTCGGCATCTCGATCAACCCGACCTACACGGTGCAGGCGGGCGGCTGGTTCTCGGTTGCCGTGCTCGACGAGGTCGCAGCCTATGGCGACGAGGTCGTGCTCACCTGGGGCGAGCCCGACGGGCGGGACGAAGAAACCAACCGTCGAGCCGCACAGGCAGATCGAGGTGCGCGCCATCGTGGCGACGTCGCCGGTCTGAGGCGATCCTGAGATCCCTCAATGCCTCGATCTCGCACGACGCTCCCCGCAGCAGCACGGGGTGAGCGTCAGTCGGCGGCGCGCCGCGTCGTAAGCACGCGATCCAGGTCGAGCTGCTCTGCTGCGTCCAGCGCCTTCTCCGCCGCCTTGCGGGTGTTGCGGCCGAAGACGCCGCGGAGCAGCCATTTCCGCGCCAGCTGTGCGAGCGGCAACTCGAGCGTTGCGACGTCTGGGTCCCGCTTTGGCGCGAGATAGAGCTCGATCGCGAGCTTCTTCACGAGTGCCGGATCCGCGGGCGCGCCGGTTGCCTGCTCGAGCCGGTGCGCGAGCAACGCGCCGATAACGCGCACCTCGCGAACGCCTGCGCGCACGGTCGTCGTCAGCGACACGGCACTCGAGGCGACGAGCACCCACGGGACTCGGGTGAAGCGGGCGCCGCGGGCGAAGATCCGCACGGCGGGAGTCGCGACGGCGACGAACCGCTGCACGCGGTCTGCGACGTCCTCCATCTCGTCGTCCTCTGCGATCAGGCGCTTGCCCTGTACAGCCGAGGTGACGCGCTCGTCCGTGCGGAGCAGCCGGTCGACCAGGCCGTCGAGCAGGTTGGCCGTCGCGCCCATCAGCGCCGAGGTCATGATCTCGTCCTGGACGGATCGGCGGTACGGCTCGATACCCACGCAGCTGTCATACCCCATCGCGCCGAGTCGCGGCTCCTCGAACGGCGCACGGAGTCCTTGGTGGTGGGGACGCCGATCAAGACCAATCTCATGAGTCGAGACCGACCTCCCTGGTGCCCGACCGATAGTCCAATGCCACCTGGCCCAACCGGCGGCGACGGATTCGGGCCCGGCACTGAGACTGAGCGTATGACGATGCTCTTCAGACGCTGGCGTCACTGGGTCTCGCCCGCGGCCCGGCGCGGACGGGAAGCGTCTGCTGTGTGGGTCGCGAGCCACTCGCAGAAGGTGTCCGACTCATCGCAAGAGGCAGCGTCGGCACGCGCAAAGGAGACCGACGTGGCCCCGGCGGCCGCTTCCGACGAATAACCGGTCGGCTCGGCGCGCCGACGCATCTTTGCTACAGCTCGTGCGGCCCAGGTTCGAGGCGCATGCATCAGACCAATGCGCGGCTCGGTCGCCGCCGGCCGGGGAGGGCTCGACGCCGGGGCCGGCGAGCGCAGTCAGGCGTCTGGTTGGGAGGGAGTTGACCCAGGCGTGTCACAGATGCGGGTGCGTCATCCTGCCCGACCGCCAAGGAGCGCTTGCCCGCGTCCAGTCACGCCTACGGTCGCTGATCTAACGTCTTCTGTCGTGCGTGAGACGCTTGTCGCCCGCGGGAATCAGGACATCGAGCTCATCGATCTATCGCTCGTTCGCCTCGCAGCGGGCGAGCGCGAGACGGTCGCCGACGACGGCGAGCTGTGTGCGGTCGTCTTGTCGGGAGCGGTCGAGGTCACGGTCGGCGGCGCAGCCCTGGGGCGCGCAGCGCGCGCGGGAGGCGACTTCGACTCGCCCGGAGACGCGATCTATGTTCCGCCGCACGAGGAGCTGCGGATCGTCGCGTCGGCCGATGCCGTGCTCGTCGTGGCGACGGCGCCGGTAGGCGACGGGACCCCCGGTCGGGCTCGGATCATCAGGCCCGCAGAGCAGCCCGTGCGCGCCGCGGGTACCGGCAACTGGGCGCGCACGATCCGGACGATCCTCGGGCCCGACGACGACGCGGCGCGGCTGATCGTCGGCGAGACCATCAACCCGCCCGGGAACTGGTCGTCGTACCCGCCCCACAAGCACGACCGCCAGGCGCCGCCCGACGAGGTCGCGCTCGAGGAGGTCTACCTCTACCGCTTCGAGCCGGCCGAAGGGTTCGGCGTGCAGCTCGTGTACGACGACGTCGACGAACGCGCGCAGATCGTGCGCGACGGGGACGTCGTCGCGATCCCGTCCGGCTACCACCCGGTCGTCGCCGCTCCGGGCTACGCCCTCTACTACCTGTGGGTGATGGCGGGCGAGGGTCGCGAGATGGCGCCGTACTTCGAGCCCCGGCACGCGTGGGTGCAGGACGGGACAGCTTGAGCGAAACACTCGACGAACGCGTCGCGGTCGTGACCGGCGCCACCGGCGTGCTCGGCGGCGCCGTGGCCCGCGGCCTGGCGGAGGCGGGCGCGGCAATCGGCATCGTCGCGCGCTCGCTCGACCGGGCCGAGGCCTTCGCCGACGAGCTGCGTCAGGTTGGCGCCGACGCGCTCGTGCTCCCCGCCGACGTGCTCGACGAGGCGCAGCTCGAGTCGGCGCGGGATCTCGCGCTCGAGCGCTGGGGCCGCGATCGACATCCTCGTCAACGCCGCCGGCGGCAACGTTCAGGCGGCGACGGTCGGGGAGCGGTCGTTCTTCGAGCTGCCGCTCGACGCGCTCGACGAGGTCGTCCGCCTGAACCTGGACGGAACGCTGCTCCCGATCCGTGTGTTCGGTGCAGCCATGCTCGAGGAGCCGTTCCCGGAGGGCGGCCGGTCGATCGTCAACTTCTCGTCGCTGACGGCGCGGCGGGCGCTGACCCGCGTCGTCGGCTATGGGGTCGCGAAGGCGGGCGTCGACAACCTGACGCGCTGGCTGGCAGTCGAGCTGGGCCGTGCGAGCGCCGGCCGGCTGCGGGTGAACGCGGTCGCCCCGGGGTTCTTCCTCGGCGAGCAGAACCGGGCACTGCTCCTCGACTCCGACGGCAGCCCGACTCCTCGCGGAGCGGCGGTGCTGGCGCAGACGCCCGCCGGTCGCTTCGGCGAAGCCGCAGAGGTCGCCGGCGCGGTCGTCTGGCTCTCGAGCGCGGCCGCCTCGTTCGTCACCGGCGTCGTCCTGCCGATCGACGGGGGCTTCGATGCGTTCGGCGGCGTCTAGCCCTCTGTTCGCGGTCGGCGGGCGCGAGCACGAGATCACGGGCCCCGAGCTCGCGCGGCACCTCGACCAAATCGCCGAGACGATCGTCGCCGACGGGGCGGGCCGTGTCCTGCTCGTGCCGCCCGACCACACGCGGCTCCACTCGCGCGGCGGCGAGATCGCCGCACACCTCGACCGAAAGCTTCGCTCGGAGGGGCTCCACGTCGACGTGCTGCCGGCCCTCGGGACGCACCGCCCGCTCGGCCCGGCCGAATGCCGGCTGCTGTTCGGCGAGGGCATCGGCGTCGAGCGCCTCCTCGAGCACAGCTGGCGCGAAGGTCTCACCACGATCGGGGAGATCCCGGCCGACGAGGTGGACGCGGTCGCCGGCTTCCCAATCGGGCTCTCGCTCCCGGTGACCGTCGACTCGGCGCTCGTCGAGGGCGGCTACGACCTCGTCGTCGCGGCGGGACAGGTCGTGCCGCACGAGGTCGCCGGCTTCGGCGGCTACACCAAGCACCTGTGCGTCGGGCTCGGCGGCCGCGAGACGATCCACCGGACGCACTTCGTCGGGGCGGTGCACGGGATCGAGGCGACGCTCGGCCGCTTGGACACGCCGGTGCGGCGGCTGATCGACCTCGCGTTCGACCGCTTCCTCGAGCCGCTCTGCCGGACGCTCTTCGTCCTGACGGTCGTCGAGGCGGCCGGAGCGAGCGGCATCCTGCGCGGGCTCTTCGCGGGCGAGGGCGGGACACGCTCGAGCGGGGGTGCCGCGTTTGCCGCAGCAGCAGCACTGGCGAGCGAGGTCAACGTCACCGCCGTTCCCGAGCCGTTCGAGGTCTGCGTCGCGTACATGAACCCGGTCGAGTTCCATTCCACCTGGTTGGCCAACAAGGCGATCTACCGGACGCGCCTCGCGATGGCCGACGGCGGCGAGCTGATCGTCGTCGCTCCGGGCGTCGAGCGTTTCGGCGAGGACGAGGCGATCGACGCGTTGATCCGGCGGCACGGCTACCGCGGCCGCGACGCGGTGCTGCACGCGATGACGGAGGATCCCGAGCTGGCCGGCAACCTCGCCGCGGCGGCGCACCTGATCCACGGCTCGACCGACGGGCGCTTCACCGTTCGGTACAGCCCCGGGCCGGGCCTGACGCCCGAAGAAATCGAGGCAGTGGGGTTCGGCTACGCCTCGCCGGATGAGGTGCGGGCGCGGTTCGGCAGCGTCGAGACCGCCGCAGGCCCGTCATTCGACGCCGACGGCCGCGGGTTCGTCGCGATCCCGAACGCCGGGCTCGGCCTCTGGCTGGAGGGAGTGCCTTCGATCGTCGAGACCGAGCCCACCCGCACCGTCTGACGAGTCGACGTCGTGAGCCGTTTGCTGGCTCCCGTGTGCACGGGCACGCGGTGTCACACTCATCCAGTGCAGGGAATCGAGATCGAAGCGCTCGGGGGTGGCGTCCATCGCATGACGCATCCACTGCCGCGCTCTACGAGCGGACTCTGGATCGGCTGCAGGAGCTGGCGCCCGCGCTCGTCTATCCCGGGCATCGCGGCGTGATCACCGAGGCCCGGGCACGGGCCGCAGAGATCCGTGCCCACCACGAGGGTCGGCTCGACGAAACCGAGCACCACCTCCGCGAGGGCGCGCGGAGCCCCGACGAGGTGCTCGTCCGCATCTGGGGCGACGGGCTCAGCGCGCACGAGCGGCGCTTTGCCTACGCGAGGCCGTGTCGCACCTGCAGCGGCTCGAGCGGCTCGGCCGGGCGGTCGAGCTCGCACCCGAGCTCTGGCGGGCGACCGCGGCCTGAGAGGGCGCGCCGCCTGCCGGCATGAGCGCCGATATCGGTGCTGGCCGGTTTCGCGCTTCTGCTCGCGTTGAGGGCTCCGGCCCGCTGGGGCGGGTGATGTCCGCACCGAGCCGCTTCGGCGGCTGCTCCTGCGGCGGGCTCGGTCTCTAGGATCGACTCTCGTCGTGTCTTGGGTGAAGCTCACGCTGGTGAGCGACGCGGGCGCGCCGTCGTTGGTGGCGGCCGCGCTCGGTGGCTTTGCGGCCTCTGCCGGCCTCGCGGCAGACGAGGTGCGGCGGCTGGGCGCGGTCGTCGAGGGGCTCCTTGGCTTCACGCTGGAGCACGCCTATCCGGACGACGATCTCGGCGAGATCGAGGTGACGCTCGAGGCGGGCGACGGGTACGTCGCTGTCGGCGTGCACGACTGGGGCCTGCCGCTGACGAGCGCCGGCGGCAGCCTTGGCCCGCTGCCGGAGCTACTCGCGGCGCTCGCGCCCGACGCCCGGAACGTCCAGCTCCTGAACCTCGGTGCCCAGGGCAAGCGCCTCGCTGCCGAGGTCTCGGTCCGCTCGGGCGGCGCCAAGACGGGGCTGCACCACATCGAGGCTGCACCGCGCCGCGCGTACAAGGCGGCCGAGACGTCCGATGCGTTCGTGATCAGGGCGGCGACACACGAAGACGCCGAGGCGATCGCGCAGCTCCTGTACGAGAACTACCACCTCAGCTATGTGCACGCCGACTTCTACCGGCCGCGCTATCTGACGGCGGCGCTCGCGGCGGGCGAGCTCGTGTCCACGATCGCCCTCCACGAGGGGCGGGTGATCGGGCACCACGCGCTGATGCCGCTCGCGAGCGTCCCCTCCGCCGAGACGGGCGCTGCCGTCGTCCACTCCGCCTATCGCGGCCTCGGTCTCTTCGCGCGTCTGTTCGAGCGCACGCTCGAGGCAGCGAGCGAGCGCGACCTCGCGTCGGTCTTCGGCGACGCCGTCACCATCCATCCCTTCAGCCAACGTGCCGAGCACTCGCATGGCTACCGGGAGACGGCGCTCCAGCTCGGCATGGTCCCGGCGCAGACGACGATGCGCGGGTTCGGCGGCGAGCGACCGAGACGACGGACGGCGACGCTCCGCTCGTACCGGCCGCTCGACGAGCGCCCGCGTCGAGCCGCGCTCCCCACCGTCTACCGCGAGCTGCTCGAGAGCGCCTACGAGAACCTCGGTCTCTCGATCGAGGCTCGCCCCAAGTCGGCTCCCGCCGCGGGGGACGTGCTCACGACCGAAGTCGACGAGCCACGCTCTCTCGGCTTCCTACGACTCCGACGCTGGAACGGCGAGAGCGGAACGGCACTCAAGCGTGCCGTGCGAGACCTGCTGTCGCGCCACGTCGACGTCATCTACGCCGACGTCGACCTCGTGACGACGGACAAACGCGAGGTCGACCAGGTGACGGCACAGCTCAACGACCTCGCCTTCTTCGCCGCCGGCCTCGTCCTGGACGGGCCGGACGGCCACGACCACCTCCGGCTGCAGCGGCTGAATACCGGAGAGATCGAACTCGAAGACGTCGTCTGCGACTCGCCGTTCGCACAGGCGCTCAGACGACACGTCGTCGAGGACAAGAACCGCATCAACGCATGAGGTGACCCTCGCCCGTCAGTTCTCGACGGTGACCAGCGTGCCGATCGGCGTGTAGGGCCAAACGGTGGCGGCTGCGTCGAGTGGGAGCTCGACGCAGCCGAGGCTCTGTGGCGTGCCGAAGCTCGCGCGGGGGAAGGCATGGATGGCGTCGCCGTGGTTGAAGTAGCTGATCCAACGGATGCCGGGATCGTTGTAGTGCGTGCCGTCGGGGTTCGTGCCGCTCATCGTCCCGACCGGGATGTGCTCGAAGACCGGGAAGCTGCCGAGCTGGGTCGGCGCAGCGGGCACGCCCGTGTTCCCCGGCGAGCGGAGGATCACCTGCCCGTTGTGCCAGAGGGTCAGAGACTGCGGCAGCTCGCGGTGGACGTAGACGTAGCTGTAGCCGTCGGTCTTCTTGCGGCCGGCGATCGTGTCGGCCAGGAGGGCGCCCCACACCTTCGGCCCCACGAACCCATCGACGTCGAGGTGGTGCTCGTCCTCGAACATCATCACCGCGCCCCGGACGATCTCGTTCCACTCACCCGTCTTCCAGAGCGCGTGTAGCTCGTGCGGCGTGTTGTCGTAGCGCCAGTGGAACCGTCCCGCAGGTGGGTCGGCTGTGGCGGCGAGCTCGGTGCGGGCGGTGGGCGCCGGCGGATCCGCCGCCGGGCTCCACTCGAGCGGGAGGTAGCCCGCCTGCGCGAGAAGCTGCTCGAGCCGCAGGATCGTCCCGTGCCGCACGTCCCACGTGAGCATTCGCGTGCTGCCGTGGTGGGCCGCCTGCGGTAGCCCGACCGGCTGCGGGAGTCGGACGGCAACGTGACTGCTCAGCGGGTAGCCGAGGCCGCTGGGCTCGAAGGAGAGCGTGTGGGTGTCGAGCAGGCGCCAGTGGCCGGGCGGGCGCGGATCGATCGTCGGCAGGCTCGTTCCGAAGATCGCGTGCACCGGTCGGGAGAAGGTGAGCGTGATCGGGCGGTCCGGGGCGAGATCCACTCCGGCGGCGGGCTCGACGAGCGCCTGCGGCCGGGGCCGGGACGGGAACCAGCTCAGGGCCGTCGGCTCCGGCGTCTGCTCCCAGGCACGAGGGACGGCGCTGACCGACACGCTTCCAGCCCGCTGCTTTCCCGTCGCGGTCACACCGACGTCGACCGCCCTGCGCGGGTGAGGAAAATGCAGCGTTCGTTCTTGACCGTTCATGTTCAGCACGACCGTCCGCACGGGCGTGTCGAACCTTGCGACGACGGGCTTGCCGGAGTCGATCTCGAGCCAGCGGCCACGAAGACGTGCCTCCGGCGTGCGCACCGAAAGCGTGGCCGACGCGGTGTGGCCGACCAGCCACCCCGCCCAGCCCGGGCGGCGAACCGTCACCTCGACGGTCAGCTTCTCGCCGACCGCGAGCTGCTTCTTTGGCCAGAGCCTTCCCCGACGAACGTCGACGGGGACCTCGGCGCCGTCGGGGCCACGGACGACCACGCTCGAGACATGCCCCGCGAACCCGGGCTCGGTGATGCGGGCCAGCGCCTCTTCGTCCTGGGCGACGCTCGGGCTCGGCCACCACAGGAGCGCCGCTCCGGCCGCGAGCGCGGCGGCCACAACGACAAGGCCGATCACCCGGAGGAACACCCGGGCAGAGCTCTTTCTGCGCCGCTTTCGCCTGACGGGCTCGATCGTCACCCATCCTGCATAGCAGGATCACATGAAGAACCTGGTCAGGCAGGGGACGCGACCGGCAGCTCGTGCTGCGCGGCTGCCGCGAGCAGCCCGTCGTCGTGACGCCACCCGGGACCAGCAGACGCTCTGGTTCGAGGGACGCGGCCGAAGGCCACGCCCCGCGCCAAAGTGCCACGCCCTTCCCCGGGTGAGCTCAGGGTCGACTCAGGGTCATTCCGGATGGTTCGGCGAGGCTCGCGTGTCCATCCTGGATGCATGAACACACACACGACACACATCCCAGAGATCCGGCGGCTGGAGCGCAGCCGGTCGGATCGCATGCTTGCCGGAGTCAGCGGTGGCCTTGCCCGCTACTTCGAGATCCACCCCGCGGTCTTCCGCGTCGGCTTCGTCGTCCTCACCCTGCTGGGCGGGGCCGGCCTCCTGATCTACGTCGCGGCGGCGCTCGTCATGCCCGACGAGGGCAAGGAGGACTCGGTCGCCACGGCGGCACTCCGAGACCGGCGCGACCGGCCGTGGCCGCTGATCGGGCTCGGCCTCCTCGCGGTGGCGGGCGCGATCCTGCTGTCGCGGGCGACCCTGTGGCCGGACGGCGACGCGTGGTGGATCCTCCTCGTCGCGGGTGCCGCGATCCTCTGGATCACACGAAGCTCGACGGCGGGGACGACGACCGACGCGAAGGAGCTCGCGACGAGCGACTCGCGGCGCGTGCGACGGGCGCTGAAGCGGCTCGGCATCGTCGTTGCCTCACTCGTGGCGCTCATGATCATCGCCGTCGGCGCCTTCCTCTGGGTGTTCGACGTGCACCCGGGCCGGGGGATCGACGACCGCAACTACGTCGTCACGAGCGCGCAGGAGCTACGGGACGACTACCGGCTCGGCATCGGCTCGCTCGAGCTCGACCTCAGCCGGATGCGGCTCCCGCTGGGCGAGACGCACGTCACAACGAGCGTCGACGTCGGCGACCTGCAGGTGATCGTGCCGCGCGGCGTGGCTCTCCGCGGCCACGGCGAGGTCAAGGCAGGGCACGTGAACATGCTCGGACGAGAAGACGACGGCTGGAAGGCGGACGTCGACGTGGCGGGCTCCGGCCCACGGGTGCTCGTCCTCGACGCACATGTCGGGGCGGGCAACCTGCGGGTCGAGCGCGCCGTACGATGACGCGCGATGGCGCTCCGTTCCTTCGCGCCGAGCACGGACGAGCGAGTGATCGCGGGGGTCTGCGCGGGCATCGCGCAGACCCTCGGGGTCGACCCGACCCTCGTCCGCCTCGTCTTCGCGCTGCTCGCGCTGGCGGGCGGAGCCGGAGTCCTCCTCTACCTCGCTCTCTGGGCCTGGGCAGACGGAAAGCGTGCGTGGGTCGCCGCGGTGCTCGCGTTCGTCGCGGGCGTTGCTCTCCTCGGCGCCCTCGGCCTCTCGAACCGGTCGGTCATCGGAGTCGCGCTGATCGCCGGCGGGCTCGCATTGGCCTGGCGCCAGGGGGGCAGCTTCCACCCGGAGGCGCCGCTCTCGTACGGCGGGATCGCCCTTGCGGCGCTCGGCGCGGTCGTGCTGCTCTCCGGCGGCGGGACATCCTCCGCCCTCCTCGCGCCCGGCGCCGTCGCGGGGGCGCTGCTCCTGATCGGCGGCCCCTGGGTGTGGCGGCTCGCGGTCGAGCGCGACGTCGAGCGCACCGCGCGGATCCGCAGCGAGGAGCGCTCGGACGTTGCCGCCCGCGTGCACGACTCGGTGCTGCAGACGCTGGCGCTGATCCAGAAGCACGCGCAGGAGCCCCGCCGTGTCGCGTCGCTGGCGCGCAGGCAGGAGCGTGAGCTGCGCGGCTGGCTGTACGGCGACCAGCCGCTCGGCGACGACAGCGCGTCGCTCGTCGCGGCGCTGGAGGCAGCCGCGGGCGACGTGGAGGAGCTCCACGGGGTAAGGATCGAGCTGGCGAGCGCCGGCGACTGCCCGCTCGACCCCTCGCTCAACGCGCTCGTGCTCGCGGCGCGGGAGGCGATGACGAACGCGGCGAAGTTCGCCGGCGTCGAGGAGATCGACGTCTACGCCGAGGCGACCGACGACGCGGTCGGCGTCTTCGTCCGCGACCGCGGCGCAGGCTTCGATCGCGCGGCGGTGCCGGCCGACCGCCGCGGCCTCGTCGAGTCGATCGAGGGGCGCATGGAGCGTGCCGGCGGACGTGCCACGGTCGTGTCGAGCCCGGGCGGAGGCACCGAGGTGGAGCTGCACGTGACGCGGGTGCCGTCGTGAAGCGCCGGGTGGTGCTCGTCGACGACCACGACCTGTTCCTCGCAGGCGTGCGTGCGGAGCTCGGCGATGCCGTCGAGGTGGTCGGTCAGGCCGGGAGCATCGCCGAGGCGGTCCCGCTGATCACCGAGCTGGACCCGGAGGTCGTCCTCCTCGACGTGCACCTCCCCGACGGCAGCGGCGACGCGGTCATCAACGCCGTGGCGGCCGATCGGCCGGGCGTGCGGTTCCTGGCGCTATCGGTCTCGGATGCCGCCGAGGACGTCATCGCGGTGATCCGCGCCGGCGCCCGCGGCTACGTGACGAAGACGATCTCCGGCCAGGAGCTGGCCGCGGCGATCGAGCGCGTCGCGACCGGCGACGCCGTCTTCTCACCGCGGCTGGCCGGCTTCGTGCTCGACGCGTTCCGTGCAGGCGAGCAGGTCGGCGGCGACGCGGAGCTCGACGAGCTCACCCCGCGGGAGCGGGAGGTGCTCCAGCTGATCGCGCGCGGCTACATGTACAAGGAGATCGCCGCGCGCCTGCATCTGTCCGTGAAGACGGTCGAGAGCCACGTCTCGAACGTCCTACGCAAGCTCCAGCTCTCGACGAGGCACGAGCTCGCCCGCTGGGCGACGCAGCATCGGCTCGTGTAGCGCCGCCGCGAGCTTCGGTTCACCGCACCCCGAAAGACCGGTTGGCGCCCCGCCCGGCGTGGACCGCGTCGGCCACCGTATCGGGGTACGAACGAATTGACAAAGGAGGCGGGCGACATGGACGGAGCGAGCGCAGTCGAAGTCGGAGGACGGTTCGGTGGAGAGAGCCGCAAATGGTGGACGCTCGCGGCGGTGTCGCTCGGGCTCTTCATGATCATGCTCGACAACACGGTCGTGAACGTCGCGCTGCCGTCCATCCAGCAGTCGCTCGGCCTCTCGTTGTCGGAGCTCGAATGGGTCGTGGCCGGCTATGCGCTCACGTTCGCGGCGTTCATGCTCACGGGCGGCAAGCTGGCCGACCTGCTCGGGCGCCGCCGGATGTTCGTTGCGGGCCTTGCCGTGTTCACGCTGGCATCGCTCGCCTGCGGGCTCGCCGGCGGGCCCGAGGTGCTGATCGGCGCCCGGGTCGTGCAGGGCGTCGGGGCTGCGTTGATGAACCCCGCGACCCTGTCGATCATCATGGCGACCTTCCCTCCGCGCCAGCGCGGCACGGCGATCGGCATCTGGGCCGGCGTCTCGGCGCTCGCACTCGCGATCGGGCCGCTCGTGGGCGGGCTGCTCTCCGAGCACGTCGACTGGAGCTGGATCTTCTTCGTGAACGTGCCGGTCGGGGTGATCGCGATCGCGGCGGCCTACCTCTTCATCGACGAGTCGAAGGACACCTCGCACGGGCAGCGGCCGGACGTGCCGGGCCTCGTCACCTCCGCCGTGGGGCTCTTCGCGCTCACGTACGGGCTGATCGAGGCGAACGCGCACGGCTGGACGTCCGGCCGGATCGTCGGCGCGTTCGCGGTTGCGGTCGTCTCGCTCGTGCTCTTCGTCGTGCTCGAGCTCCGGCAGCGGCGGCCGATGCTCGACCTGATGCTCTTCCGGAACCCGACGTTCTCCGGGGCGAACGTCGCGATGCTGCTCCTCGCCCTCGCGATGTTCGGCGTCTTCTTCTACGTGTCGCTCTACGTCCAGCAGATCCTCGGCTACTCGCCGGTGCAGGCGGGTGCGAGCTTCCTCCCCGCGACGCTCCTCATCGCGTTCCTCGCGCCGATCGTCGGGCGACAGTCCGACCGCATCGGCTCCCGCTGGCTGACCGGCGGCGGAATGCTGCTGCTCGCGGTGTCGCTCGTCCTATTCTCGCGACTCGACACCGGCTCGACCTACTGGGCGATCCTCCCCGGGCTCGTGGTGATGGGCGTCGGCATGGCGATGACCATGACGCCGACGACCGCAGCTGCGATGAGCTCCGTGCCGAGCGACCAGGCGGGTGTCGGCTCGGCCGTCCTGAACAGCATGCGCCAGGTCGGAGGTTCGCTCGGGATCGCGGTGACCGGCGCGATCGTCGCGCACGTCAGCGCGAGCTCGCTCGCGTCCGGGCACACCCGCCCGGTCGCGTTCGTGGACGGCTTCCAGGTGGGCCTCCAGGTCGCGGCCGCGATCGCGATCGCCGGCGCGGTCATCGCGGTCGCGACCATACGCACCCACAGCCGGCCCCAGGTTCCTCTCGCGGAGCCGGAGCCCGCGCTGCAAGAGGCGGCCTGACCGACCCGTCCCGGAGGAGGCGGGCCTGACCGGACCCCTGCCGGTCAGGCCCGCCGGACGCTGACCGCGGTGCCGTAGGCGGCCACCTCGGTCATGTTGCCCCCGAGCTCGTTGCAGTCGAAGCGCATAGCGATCACGGCGTTCGCACCCGCCTCGCGCGCCGCGTCGCGCAGGCGCTCGACCGCCTGCTGGCGGCTCTCGGCGAGCATCTTCGTGTACCCCTTCACCTCGCCGCCGACGAGGCCCTTGAGGCTCGCGCCGATGTCGCTCCCGATGTGGCGGCTCGCACGGTGAGGCCGAACACCTCCCCGAAAACCTCCTCCACCCGGTAGCCGGGGAGATCGTTCATCGTGGTCACGATCACGTCGGACATCGGGGCTCCTCTCACTCGGTCGAGGATTCCGGCAAAGCTATCCGTACGCGTGAGGCGGAGCCGTCAGGGGACGCGGGCGGAGCCCACGTCCCGCGTGGGCGCGTGCGGCAGACTGGCGGCATGGCGACGATGGCCGACCTCGACGGGCTCGCGCTCGCGCTGCCGGAGGCGGCGAAGGAGGTCTCCGACGACGGGCGGCCCACGTACGCGGTCGGCGGCAAGTACTTCTGCTTCCACCGCCGTCCGCGCGCCGACGCCGTCGACTCCGAGACGGGCGAGCGACTCACCGACGTGCTCGTGTTCCGGGTCGCCGATCAGGACATGAAGGACTTCGTGCTCGCCGACGACCGCGGGATCTGGTTCACGACGCCGCACTGGAACGGGTATCCCGGGGTGCTGATGCGGATCTCGGAGCTCGGCCGGATCGACCGCGATGAGCTCGAGGAGCGGCTCGTCGAGGCGTGGCTGACGCGGGTGGGCAAGCGCGTCGCGAAGGCGTGGCTCGCCGAGCACGCGCCGGCCGAGGGGGACGTGTCCGCCTGAGGCCGGACAACTGCGCGGCGGAGCGCGAGTCTTGCCGCTGGACAGGGATGAGACAATCGTTACGAGCTCGGGAAGATCGCGTAGCGATCCCCCGTCTCGAGTGATGGTGCCGCTCTCCAGGCGGCGCACGACGAAGGGAGGCTCCATGGAAGGCAGGGCCAGCGCAACGGCGGTGCTGGTCGGCACCCCGGACGTTGGGGGACGTCCGCATCCGGCCACCATCTCGGTCCCGCGCGCGGAGCTCGAGGAGGCGCTCGCCTCCGACGAGTCTCCCGAGCTGATCCTCGACGTACGAGTGGGCGACGCGGAGTCGCGCGACCTCCACGTCGCGTGGCAGCGGGGAGACCTCGAGACGGTTCTCTCAGGAACCGGCCCGGGCGGAATCACGTTCTCATTCGAGCCGACGGAGATCTATCGGGCGCTCGAGGACCCGGACTTCGAAGGGCACGGGATCCGTGAGGCGGTGCTGCTCACGGTCGCGGCAGCCTCGGCGTCGGCCGCGGTGGCGGTATCGACCGCCACGGGCGGCCTGGTCGAGGGAACGGGCGTGGGCGGCACGGCAACGGCTGCCGTGGTAGCTCCCGGTCACAATGAAGCCGGCACGGCGAGCACGCTCGCGAACCCGGCTGGAGTGAACGACGAGGCCGGAGCCACGGCACGCGGGATCGGCACCACGATCCCGGGAGCCGGCGAAGCGACCCTCGCCGCACGCGGGATCGAGCCGGTCCCCGCAACGCACGACGAGGCGACACTCGTCGACCGGGGGCTGCAGGCCCCGCCCGTACCGGTCGAGTCGGGCGCGTCGCTCGAGCTCCCGTCCGTCGACCCGGGCACGGCCGCGGTCATCGGCGGACTGGCGGGAGCCGGTCTCCTGCTCGTCGGCGGCACGTTCGTGGCCCGGCGCCGGATCGGAACCGTGTAGCACCCCTCGCGACGGAGGGCCGCACTGCGGCGGCGGCCCTCCGTCGACTCGAGCCGCGGCCAGAAAGGTCACGACCCGACTTCCAAGGAGACGGAGGGCGCGGCCAGAAGCCGCGCCCTCCGTCAGGTGACGACCCGGGGCGAGCTACGCGGCCTCGAGCAGCACCTCGTCTCCACCCGGCTCGTAGGCCGGTGCCGCGGCGAGCTCGTCCTTGCGGATCAGCGCCAGCGCTGCGACCACGCCGACCGCCGCGATGCCCGCCCCGACCCAGAACGCCGCCTGGAAGCCGGACGTCAACGCCTGCGGAACTGCGTCTCCCGCCTTCGTCGCGGTCGTCGTGTGAGCGACCGCGATCGAGGAGAGCACGGCGATGCCGAGCGCGCCGCCGATCTGCTGCGACGTGTTGATCAGCCCGGACGCGATCCCGGCTTCCTCCGCCGGAACGCCGGCGAGCGCCGCGATCGAGATCGAGACGAACGAGAACGCCATCCCGACCGCGATCACGAGGAAGCCGGGCAGGAGGTCTCCCAGGTACGACCCGGAAACCGACACCTGGGTGAAGTACAGCATCCCGAGCGTGAGCAGGCTCATTCCCGTGACGAGCACGGGCTTCACGCCCACCCTCGTGACGAGCATCTGCGCGACCATCGCCCAGACGATCGAGCCGCCCGCGACCGCGATGTAGGCGATCCCCGTCTTGAGCGGAGAGTAGCCGAGCACCTGCTGCATGTAGAGCGTCAGCATCAGGAACATCGAGAACAACGCCGTCCCGAGGATGAAGCCTGCGATATTGGCTCCCGCGACGGTCTTGATCCGGAAGATCGAGAACGACATCAGCGGGTCGCTGGTGCGGGTCTCGCGGACCACGAAGCCGGCGAGGAGTGCCACGGCAGCGGCGAAGACGCCGATCGTCGTGCCCGAGGTCCAGCCCCAGTCGTTTGCCTGTGTGATCCCGTACACGGCAGCCGAGAGACCGCCCGTCACGAGCACCGCACCGAGGGCGTCGAAGCTCCGTGCCCGCGCGTCACGGCTCTCGCCGAGCAGGACGGGTGCGAGCGCAAGCGCCGTGATCCCGACAGGGATGTTGAGGAAGAAGATCCACTCCCAGCTCAGCAGATCCGTGAAGATGCCGCCGAGCAGCACACCGGCCGCCGCGCCGAAGCCGCCGACGGCTCCCCAGACGCCGAGCGCGATGTTGCGTTCTTTGCCCTCCTCGAAGGTCGTCATCAGGATCGAGAGCGCCGCGGGGGCGATGATCGCCGCGCCGAGGCCCTGGATCGCGCGGGCGCCGATCAGCGACGTCTCGCTCCAGGCGAGCGCCGCGAGAAGCGATGCCGACGTGAAGACGACGAGGCCGGAGATGAACATACGCCTGCGACCCATGAGGTCGGCCGCCCGCCCACCGAGGAGCAGGAAGCCGCCGAACACGAGCGCATAGGCGCTGATCACCCACTGCAGGTTCTCCTGGGAGAACCCCAAATCCACCTGGATAGAGGGGAGGGCGACGTTCACGATCGCGATGTCGAGCACGAGCATGAACTGGACGACACTGAGTAGCGCCAGCGCCCACCACCTGTGACTTCTCGAAGCAACCATTGGGTCGTCACCTTTCCGTTCGTTCGTAGACCCGCAGACTAGCTATCTTGCTTCCAAAGAAGAAGTACGGTCTTCCGTACCAATAGTGCGGACAACCGAACCCCTAGTTATCACGTACAATGCAGACGTGAAGGCCTACCACCAGTACTGTCCGGTCGCGCACGCCCTCGACGTCGTCGGAGACCGTTGGGAGCTCCTCATCGTCCGCGAGCTGATGCTGGGACAGCGGCGCTACACGGATCTCGCCGAGGCGCTTCCCGGGATCGGCTCGAACATCTTGACGACGAGGCTCCGAGAGCTCGAGACGGCGGGCGTCGTCCGCAAGACGAAGCTGCCGCCGCCCTTCGCGGTGAGCGTCTACGAGCTGACCGAGCACGGACGAGCGCTCGACACCGTCCTTGGCGCGCTCGCGCAGTGGGGCGCGCGTACGCTCGGGCCCCCCGGTTCCGGCGATTGCTGGAGCATGTACGCGGTCCATACGCGCTTCCGCCCGGAGGCGGCAGTCGACGGGGTCTACGAGATCCGTTTCGTCGACGGCGAGACGATCTCGCTCCAGGTGACCGGCGGAGAGCTTGTCGCGATGAAGGTTCCGGCCGATGAGCCGGATCTCGTCGTGGAGGCCCCCGCCGAGGAGATGCACCTCGTGATCAGCCACGAGGTCGGCATCCCCGAGGCGGTGGCCGACGGGCGAGTACGCCTCGTCGTCGGGACCGAGCAGCAGCTCTCCGATCTCGTTGGGATGTTCGCGCCGATCGCGGCGAGCGAGGCGGTAGCGGCGGTAGCGGCGGACGCCGCAGCAACGGCCGCCTGACCGCCGCGAACGACTTCGGAGGCTTGCACGCGCCCGGAGGTGTGCGGACGGTCGGCGGCGCGAGCGTGCCAGGCACGTAGGCACGGTCGAACCGGACATGGCTCGATCGCCGACCGTAGAGTGAGGCGCGAAGCGCGATTGCAGCGGGTGGACCGACGTGAGCCATGTCCGCGACGGACGTGTCGTCGTGCCAGGCACGAAGACACGGTCGAACCGGACACGGCCCGCGGGGATACCTCGAGCCCCGGCGGGGTGCGGGGCAGGCGGCGGCTGCGTCGCCACCCTGGTGCTCCGTAGGATCCCCGCGTGGCGCGCATCGAGGACTATGCACTGATCGGCGATCTCCAGACCGCCGCTCTGGTCAGCCGGGGAGGCTCGATCGACTGGTGCTGCTTCCCGCGCTTCGACTCGGGCGCATGCTTCGCCGCTCTGCTCGGTGCCCCCGAGCACGGACGCTGGCTCGTCGCCCCGACCACCGCCGTGACGCGCTCGAGCCGCGCGTACAGACCCGACACGCTCGTCCTCGAGTCCATCTTCGAGACTCCAGACGGCGTCGTCCGCGCGATCGACTTCATGCCTCCGCGGGGCCACGCGCCCGACATCGTCCGGATCGTCGAGGGGGTGGACGGGTCGGTGCCGATGCGCTCGGAGCTCGTGATTCGCTTCGACTTCGGTCAGATCGTCCCCTGGGTGCGCCGGATCGACCACACCCGCGTAGCCGTAGCGGGCCCGGACGCCCTGTGCTTCCGCACGCCCGCCGAGATCCGCGGCGAGAACATGACGACGGTCTCGGAGTTCACGCTCGAAGCCGGCGACCGGGTGCCGTTCGTGCTCACCTGGTTTCCGTCGCACGAGCCGATCCCGGAGGAGATCGATCCTGACGAGGCGCTTCGCGACAGCGAGAGCTTCTGGAGCGAGTGGGCCGCGGTCTGCGTCCACGACGGGCTCTACCACGACGAGATCCACCAGTCGCTCCTGCTCCTGAAGGCGCTCACCTATCAGCCCACCGGGGGCATCGTTGCTGCACCGACGACCTCGCTGCCCGAGTGGCTCGGGGGGGTCCGCAACTGGGACTACCGCTTCTGCTGGCTCCGTGACGCGACGCTCACCCTGCTCGCGATGCTCCAGGCGGGCTACAAGGACGAAGCGGTCGCCTGGCGCGAGTGGCTGCTACGTGCCGTGGCCGGCGACCCGGCGAAGGTCCAGATCATGTACGGGATCGGCGGTGAGCGGCGCCTCGACGAGCGCGAGCTCGAATGGCTGCCCGGGTACGAAGGCTCCCACCCGGTCCGGGTGGGCAACGCCGCCTCGGAGCAGCTCCAGCTCGACGTGTTCGGCGAGGTGATCGACGCGCTGTACCAGGCACGCGCCCACGGGGCGCCGCCGAACGACGACGTCTGGTCGCTCGGGCGGAATCTGCTCTCCTGGCTCGAGACCGGCTGGCGCCGCAAGGACGCCGGGATCTGGGAGATCCGCGGACCGAACCGGCACTTCACCCATTCGAAGGTGATGTCGTGGGTCGCATTCGACCGGGCGGTGCGCGTGGTCGAGGAGCTCGGGCGGGACGGCCCGGTCGAGCACTGGCGGGAGCTGCGAGACGAGATCCACGACGCGATCGTGACGCGGGCCTGGAGCGAAGCGAAGCAGTCGTTCACGCAGTGCTTCGACTCGGAGGATCTGGACGCGAGCGCGCTCGTGATGGCGCTCGTCGGCTTCCTCCCCGCGAACGACCCGCGCATGGTCTCGACGGTGGAGGCGCTGCAACGGGAGCTCCTCGTCGACGGCTTCCTCCTGCGTTACCGCACGCACCCCGAGGGCGAGCTCGACGGGCTCCCCGAGGGCGAAGGCGCCTTCCTTGCGTGCTCGTTCTGGCTCGTCGAAGTGCTCGCGCTGCAGGGACGACGCGAAGAGGCGCGCGAGCTCTTCGAACGCCTGCTCGCGCTTCGCAACGACGTCGGGCTCCTCGCCGAGGAGTACGACCCGCGCACGGCTCGCCAGCTCGGGAACTTCCCGCAGGCGTTCACGCATCTCGCGCTCGTCGAGGCGGCGCTCGCCCTTTCGGAGGGCCACAGCATCCGCGACGCGGCGGAGTAGAGCGCCCTTCCCGTGCGATCATCGACCTGTGGCTTCCGCCAAGCGACGGGCCGAATCGAGCAATCCGCGAACGTTCGTCGTCAACTCGCTGGGCGCCAAGGCACAGTCCATCGCCGAGATCGAGCGGAAGCTCGCCGCTCGGAACGTGCCGCAGGACGAGGCCAGAGCCGCGGTCGAGGAGGCCGTTCGGCTCGGGTACCTCGACGACGCCGAGCTCGCGCGGCAGCTGGCGCGGGGCTTCCTCGCGCGACGCTACGGACGTCGCCGCGCCGCGCAGGCGCTTCGCCGTCGCGGCGTGCCCGAGCCCGTCGCCGAGATCGCGCTGGAAGAGGCGTACTTCGGTGCCGACGAGGCCGAGCTCGCACGCAAGGCGCTCGGGGCGCGACCCGCCGGCACCGACGCCGAGCGCCGTCGCGCCGTCGCGTACCTCGTGCGGCGAGGGTTCTCGCCCTCTGCCGCATGGGGCGTCGTCAGGCACCCGCCGGCGCCGTAGCCCTATCGACCGGGCTTCGTAGACGAGGGGTGGTCAGCCCCGCCCGTCCGCCTGCAATGCGGCGAGCGCGTCCCGGAGCTGCGCGACCTCCGCCTCGAGTGCCGCGACGCGCGCCTCGATCCCCGTGGGCGACTCGGCCGCGCCGGACGGTGTGGTCTCGGCCACGTCGTCGCCGAGCAGATGCCTGTATCGCTCCTCCTTCTGCCCCGGTCGACGGTCGAGCCGCTCGACGAGCTCACGTCCGCCAAGCCGATGGAGCGTTTCGTGAAGCTCCGCCATAGCGTCGAAACGGTGCAGCCGGTCGCTGCGCTGCTTCAGCTCGCCGGGCGTCTGCGGCCCGCGCAAAAGGAGCACGCAGAGCACGGCGACCTCGTCGGCTGCGAGACCCAGCTCGCTCTCGAACAGCTGCCGGTACTTCGCCGCACGGCTTCCGGAGCCGGACGCGAGCCGTGTCCAACCTCGCCGCGCAAGCCTCTGCAGCGCTTCGTGGATCTCGGCCTCGTCGTACGAGACGACCGGGTCCCGGTTCGTGGTCTGGTTGCACGCGAGCCGGAGCGCGTTGAGTGAGAGCGGGTACTGATCGGGGGTCGTCCGCTGCTTCTCGAGAAGGCACCCGAGAACCCGGAGCTCGACCGCGTCCGCGTCCACCGCCACAGGATACGCAGGACGCGGGAGCGGATAACGGTCGTCCACCGGTAGCGTCCAGGCGACCGATTGAGCATCCCGATCCTCGACAGCTACCTCGTCGCCGAGCGCCTCGTCGCCGGCGCATACCCCGGGTCGAGCGATCCCGACTCCGCGGAGCGCCGCCTGCGCTCCTTCGCGGAGCACGGCATCACGACGTTCGTCGACTTGACGCATCCGGCCGACAGCCTCGCCCCGTACGACCGGTGGCTCGGCTCCGGCGCCCTCCGCATCGCCCATCCGATCGCCGATCTCGGCGTCACGACGATTCCGGGTATGACGCGCATACTGGACGACGTCGATTCGGCGCTCGCACGCGGCGCCGGTGTCTACCTCCACTGCTGGGGCGGGCTCGGCCGGACGGGCCTGGCCGTGGGCTGCTGGCTCAGACGTCACGGGCTCGACGAGGGCGATCCCCTCAGGACGCTGGCCCGGTTGCGCCGCGGCGTCCCGGATGCCTGGGCCGACTCACCACAGACGACGGCGCAGCGAGCGATGGTGGTCGAATGGAAGCCGGGACGCTGACCGCGCTCGTCGAGGCGGTGCTGCCGCGGGCCTGGCGGCGCGACTCGGCCTGGCACGGAGAGGGTCATTGGCGATGTGTGACCGCCACCGGACTCGCGCTCGCCGCCGCCGGGGCGCAACCCGGAGAGGGCGGAAGAGCCGATGGCGCGGACGACGTCGACCGCCCCATGGTGCTCTGCTTCGGCCTCCTCCACGACACCCGCCGTCTCAACGAGGCGGTCGACCCCGAGCACGGGGCACGCGCTGCCGCTTTCGCGGAGGAACTGCGGGGCGAGGGCCTGCTTCCGCTCGACGACGATCGCTACTCGAGGCTCGGCGAGGCCCTCGAGCGCCACTCGGATGGGCTCGTCTCGCGGGATCCCACGATCGGAACGTGCTGGGACGCCGACCGGCTGCATCTCCCCCGCGTCTCGATCCAGCCTCGGCCCGAGCTCCTCTCGACGGTCGCCTCGCTCGGCGAACGCCCGCTCGCCGACGCAGCCGCGCTCAGGGCAAGCGGACCGCCCTCGTGGGAGGCGCTCGTCGCCGCGGCCTCCAGCGGCTGAACGTCGACGGCGCGGGCCTGGCCACGGCGCTTTACAGCGTGCGCCATGCGTGGCTTTCGTGGGGCGGCATGTGGCGAAGTCAGGGCTGCGGCCGAGGCGGTGGACGACTTGTTGCGCTTTCGGCACGAAGTCGGCACAGACATGTGACGACCGAGCGGGCACGCTGTCGACATGGTCGACAACCGCCACCCGAGCGATGGAGAGGCGAGCAAGGGCAGGCCGGGCGAAGGCGGGCCAGGGCGAGGCAGGCCGAGCGGCCGTCCCCAGGACACGGCTGAGGCGGCAGGCCGCCTGGAAGAGCTCACAACCTCTCCGGGGTGGATCGCCCTCCCTGTCGGACGCGCGGACGAGGGGCCGACGATCGCGGAGCTCGTCGAGGCGGTCAGGCAGGCCGGGGGCATGGTCGGCGGAGATGCGCTCTACGACCCTCGCTACGAGTCGGAGATGCGCCGATTCCTGATCAGGGCGCTCGAGATGGAGGGAATCCCGATTCCGCGGGGAGGTGATAGGCCATGAGCAGCGCGTCGACGTCGGCGTCGTCACGGCGGTAGTGACCGCGGCGCAGCCCTTCGCGCTCGAAACCGAAGCTCTCATAAAGGCGAATTGCCGGCTCGTTCCAGGGGAACACGTGGAGCTCCAGCTTGCGAATCCCCGACCCGCGCGCCCAGTTGACGGCCGCTTCCAGCAGGCCCCGTCCGATGCCACGGCGACGGTGCGTGGCCGCGACCATCAGTCCGAGGTCGGCGACGTGGGCGCTCGCAGGATGCGGATCGCGCGCCAGCGAGAGACGGCCGACGACCACCTCGTCGTCGAGCGCGACGTACACCGCGGCGTCGGCGTGGCGGCGGACGGCCTTGAGGTAGCGACGCTCGTCGGCGATGCCCCGCCACCTCTCGGTGGTCAGAAGCCAGTCACCCGGCTCCCGGCCGATCGCAGCCGCGAGACGCACCAGCGGGCCCGCGTCCTGCGGCTCCGCCTGTCGGATCGTGATCAACCGACGACGACTCCGTAGCCACCGCGACGTGGATCGCCTGCGGCACCGAGCACGGTGGGCGATCGACGCTCGACCGCTGCCGCTCCACCGAAGAACAGGTTGCGGCCGAGCCACTCGACGACATCGAACCCGTCGTCGAGGAGCGCTTTGCTCACGCCGGCGGCCCAACCGCCCTCGAGGTGAACCTTGTCTCGGTCGACGTGCAGCCGCGGCCGGGAGACTGCCTCGTCCACGGTCATTCCCTGGCGCGTGACGGCGGCGACGACCTGGAGGATCGCGCCCGCGAGCCTGACAGACCCTGCGCTTCCGACGGCGAGCCTCGGCTCTCCGTCCTCCAGGACGAGCGTCGGCGCCATCATGCTGGGGAGCCGCGTCGCGGGCGCGCGGACGTCCGTTCCGATCACGTCCAGCTCGCCCAGCATGTTGTTCAACTGGAAGCCCTGACGAAAGACGCCCGACCCCGAGCCCAGGGTCGAGGACAAGCCAACCGCGGCGCCATCGGCGTCGATCACCGAGACGTGCGTGGTGCCGGTCGGGCGTGCGCCCGAGCCCGCCGAAGGACCGACTGCGGCGTATCCGGCGGCGAGCGCCGCCGCGAGCGATCGCGCCTCGTCGGCCGAGCCGCTCGGCGCCTCGGGTCGTTCGTCGAGCACTTGCAGGCCCGTCTGGATCACCGAGCCGCCGAGCGACGGCGATGGCGTCGTCAGGACGCTCGCGCTGGCGAAACCACACTCGGACGGCGCGCGCTCCTCGACGGAGTACGCGAGGAGGTCGTCCGCGAGCTCCGGCAGCAGCAGGGGGAGCGCCTCGCCCCGGGCATCCCGGAGCAGACGAAGGGACGGCAGGAGGTCTCGCGCGTCGATGACCCCCGGCGTTCCGTAGATCCTGCGCCCGCCGGGCTCGCGCTCCAGGATGGGGACGAGGATCTGGTGAAGGAACTCCTGGGCCGGCGTGGCGGGAAGGCTGCGCTCGGCGAGCTCGAGGACGGGGACGAAGAGCCGCTCCCAGGGAAGGCGCCCGCGACGGGCGTGCGCCTCCACGAGACCGCTCACCAGGCCGGGGACGGCAACCGACGCTTCGCCGACGTGGAAGATCTGCGTCGAGGCATCCGCAAAGTCGATCTCCACCTCGTCCATCTCCGCGCTCGCCCGCCGCGGGACCGCGAAGAAGCAGTCGAGGACCGTCGCGGTACCACCGGGCTCGTGCAGCAGAACGAATCCCCCGGCGGCAGGCCCCGTCAGCGGGCCCTCGGTCACGAATGCGGCGAGCGTCGCGGCGAGCGCCGCGTCGACGGCGGTCCCTCCCTCTCGAAGCGCCCACGCCCCGGCGTCCGCCGAGTGCCGGTTGCCCGCTGCGACTGCGCCACGCATCGTGCAGAGCGTAGAGCGACGGCCACGCGAGGGCGTCGGCGGACGCGGCTGAACGCCACGTCCTGGCTTCCCCGCTTACGGACACAAGGGCTCGTCACGCATTTCCCGGCGACGGACCCATTAGCTCGTCTGTGCCCCGGCGAGCAGCGCTTCGCCAGGGTCGCGCCGGTCTTGCCGCGTGTCACTCTGTGCGCACCGTGACGAAGCGAGATGCCCTCGCGGGCTCGATACCCGTGTCAGGGGTGAGCGAGATCGAGGTCGTCGACCTCGACCGCTCGGTGCGCTTCTACAGGGAGGTGCTGGGATTCCCGGTAGTTGCGCGCTGGGAGGACTCGGAGCGCGCCTGGTTCATGGCCGTGATCGCACCAGGATAGGCCTCTGGAAGCCGCAGGTCGGCCTTGCAGGCGGCCGCGGCCGCGTGCATGTCCACTACGCGTTCCACGTCGACGAGTCGGCCCTCGACGCAACGGTCGAGCGACTGCGCAGCTTCGGCTACGAGCCGGTCGAGATCGACTTCGACGAGCGCGATCGCGCCGCGTACGTCGACGATCCCGACGGGAACGTGGTCGAGTTCTGGACATGGGACGTCGCAGGGCACCTGGCCGAGTGACGTCGAATCGGCGACCGTGATGGGCGTTTCGGGTCATGGGCTCGACGAGCGCGGCGGGGACGGACGTCGGGTTGCACGACCAAGGGCGACATCTCGGGCCGAGAACTCAGTGTCCGCACCGAGCGGCAGCCGATCCCGGAGATGCGCGGCGCCTGTCCAGCTTGAGAATATGCAGCTCGCGCAGGGCTCAGCGCAGGAAGCTCGGAAGCTCGCTCTCGGCCTCGGACGCGACCGGACGCGAGCGCTCCACCGACGTCGACCGCGAACTCGGGAACGACGGAGTGAACGAGCTTCGTCGCGCGCCACCCAATCCCGTCGCGACGACCGTGACCCAGACCTGACCGGCGAGACGCTCGTCGACGGTCGCGCCGAAGATGATGTTCGTGTCGTCGGTCGCAGCCTGGCGCACGACCTCGGCCGCCTCGTTCACCTCGAGCAACGTCAGGTCCTCGCCGCCGGCGATCGAGAGGAGGATGCCGCGCGCCCCGACGATCTCCGTGTCGATCAACGGCGACCGCAGCGCCCGCTCGGCAGCCTCGCGCGCTCGACCCTCTTCCGCTTCCGAGTAGCCGATGCCCATCAGCGCGGAGCCTGCGTCCGTCATCACCGTGCGGACGTCGGCGAAGTCGAGGTTGATGAGTCCGGGCATCGTGATCAGGTCGCAGATCCCCTGCACCCCCTGGCGGAGCACGTCGTCGGCGATCCGGAACGCGTCGATCATCGAGGTCGAGCGGTCGAGCACCTCGAGCAGCCGGTCGTTCGGGATCACGATCACCGTGTCGCACGCGGCGCGCAGCGTCTCGACCCCCGAGTCGGCCGCCGTCCGTCGGCGCGTGCCCTCGAACTTGAACGGGGTCGTGACGATCCCGACCGTCAGCGCGCCGAGATCGCGGGCAATACGTGCGACGACAGGGGCCGCCCCCGTGCCGGTGCCCCCGCCCTCACCCGCCGTGACGAACACCATGTCGCTGCCACGCAACGCGGCGCGAACGTGATCGAAGCCCTCCTCGGCGGCCAGGCGGCCGGTCTCGGGATCCGAGCCGGAGCCGAGACCCTGGGTGATCGCCTGGCCGATGTGGATCTTCGTCGGCGCGTCGGAGAGCTCGAGCTGCTGTGCATCCGTGTTCACCGCGACGAAATCGACCTGCGCGATGCCGGCGTCCATCATCCGGTTGACCGCGTTGATCCCGGCACCGCCCACGCCGACGACACGGATCACGGCAAGGTAGGACGCAACGTCGCCCGCGACATGAAGACGCGGAGGGCTCGACGGCATCGGTGAGACGAACCGACTCGCAGGCGGGGCGTAGGGCTCGACCTCCACCGGTGGCGGCTCCGGCGCCTCCACCGGAGCCGGCGCCACGATGGGCTCGGGCGCACGCGCAACCGGCTCGTCGCGCACAGCGGGGGTCTCGGGGGTCGGCGGATCGGCCTGCGGGGCGGGCTCGACGGGCGTCGGGCGACTCACCTCGAAGTCGTAGACGTGCTCGACCGTTGCCTCGGAGTCGGGTTCATCCGCGCGGTCGGGAACGAGCGTCGGAAGCTCCGGCTGGACCGGGTCCTCGGGCTCGGCGGCACGCCCGACGGGCCCGGGCTGCGTCCCCTCGGCGTCGGTCTGCTCGCGCTGTCCGCGCTGGGCGGCCTCGGTTGCGCGGAACAGCTCCGCCAGCGGACCTTCACGCATGCTCGCGCGCTTGCGCGCCATCCTGTGCCTCCTTCGCGGCAACCTCGCGCGCCAACTCGCGGTAAGCCTCCGCCGCGGCGCCCGTCGGGTCGTACTTGAGGACCGAGCTTCCCTTCACGGGAGCCTCCGCATATCTCACGGTCTTGCGAATCCTGGCTCGATAGACGAGGTCACCGAAGTTCTCCTCGAGAATCTCGATCGCCTCGCGCGAGTGCAGCGTTCTCCCGTCGAACATCGTGGCGACGATCCCCTCGACGCCGACGTGCGGGTTGAGATTCTCGCGCACCATCGCGAGCGTGTTCTCGAGCTGGACGAGCCCGCGCAACGAGAGGTACTCGCATTGCACGGGCACGATCACACCGGTGGCAGCGACGAACGCGTTGATCGTCAGGAGACCCAGTGAGGGCGGCGTATCGACGAGCACGAAGTCGTAGGAGCCGCGCACTTCCGCGAGCGCCTTCTCCAGCGAACGCTCCCTCCCGATCTGCGCACTCAAGGCCAGCTCGGCTCCGGCGAGATCGATGGACGCGACTGCGAGGTCGACCTCCCGGTGCTCGATCACCTCGGAGATGGGGGTCCGGTGCACGAGCACGTCGAACATCGAGCGCTCGATCGCGTCGGGGTTGAGCCCCTGGCTCATCGTCAGGTTGCCCTGCGGGTCGAGGTCGACGAGCAGGACGCGGTAGCCCATCTCGCCGAACGCCACGCCGAGGTTCAGGGTCGACGTCGTCTTGGCGACCCCTCCCTTCTGGTTCGCGAGCGCGATGACGCGCGTCGAACTGCGCTGGGCCGTCGCGTCGTCGGTGCCTCGAGCCGTCGCCGAGCCGGTCGATGTCGTTGCCGCAGGGGTCGCGTCCGGCTCGGTGACAGGCTCGCTCAACGCGATCGGCTCCGGCGGCTGCACGCGCGGCTCGCGCTCTTCGGGCGCGGATCTCGACGCCGAGCCGCCGGTCCGCGGGAGGAGACGGATGAGTCCCATGACCACGCCTCGTTCACCGCGGTCCACCCGACTCCTTCACGCGCCGCTCAATCCTCCCCATCCCAGTAGTCGAGCACATCCAGGCGACCGATCAAACCGATTCCGCGGAAGCTCACCTTGCCCGACCGAGGGTAGTACGTGACGTCCCGCGGGTCGCGTGACCCGTACGCGAGCACCGAGAGGCCGCCGTCCCCGGCACGGAGGGAATGGGGACGGCCGGTGCCCGCGGGACAGGCGATCGCGTGGCCCGTCCGCACCGTGTGGCGCTCATGGTCGCCGCCGAAGCGCAGGCTGGGCCACCGCTCGAAGATTCCGTCGCCGTCCGTCACGACGAAGATCTCCTCCTCGGCGCTGTGGCAATGCGGCGGGTTCATGAGCTTGCCCGCAGGGACGCGGTAGAGCCTGAGACCTGTCTTCTCCGAGCCGGCGGCAAGACCGAGGTTGCGCACCTCGTGCGCGACGGTGGACCCGTCGTGCACACCGACCTCGACGTCGGCGACGTTGACGATCCGCGCCGGGCGCTCCTCCAGCTCGTCGACCGCGGGCGGCCCCACGGCGGCCTCGCGCTTCCACGGATGGTCGGCGGGGGCGCCCTCGAGAACCCAGGTGGGGCCGAGCCACGATACGCCCGCGCGGGGCAGTAGCGTGTTCGCGGCGTAGCTCCGCTCGCCGAACGCGAGGACGTCCAGCCCCTCGGGCCCCGCCCGGAGCGTGTGAGCGTGCTCGAGGGCGAGATGGACAAGACAGTCACCCTCCCCGACCGCGTACGCGCCGTCGGTCGTCCCATCCGATTGCACGGAGACTCCGGAGCCGGAGAGGACGAAGAAGATCTCCTCGTCGCAGCCCTCGAGGTGCAGCGGCGTCGACCACTTGCCCGGCTCGATCTCGATCCGCTTGACCCCGATCCTCTCGGACGCGGCGCCGGTCAGGGCCCGCCAGTCGCCGGAGATATGTCCCTGCTCTCGATGGACCGCCGTGACGTCGTCCCAGTGCGCGATCACGCTCCGATCATGTCACGCTCCAGGGCCGCCCGCAGCCGCGCGACGGCGTCGTCACCGGCATCACCTCCTTCTGTTCGCGCCCATGCCTCCGCCTCCCGGAGAAGGGCGCGGAGCTCCCCGAGCAACTCGACCGGGCCCGCGTTCGCCCGTCGCATGGACTCGATCCGCTCGAACCGCTCGAGAACGCTCCGCGCCTCCTCCATGCCTCGACCGTAGCCCGCCACCTGTCACGGATTCGTGCCGTCTTCGTGCCGGTTGTGTGACGTCGTCGCGGAGCGGGGACGATCGCGATCCTACGAGGCGGCGAGCATGCGATCGCCGTTGGCGAGGCCGAGGAGCGTCCGGTCGAGCTCGACGGCGAGCGCCTGGCGATCGCCGTCGCGAAGCACTGCCACGAGCGCCGACCGCACCGCCTCGCGCGCAGCCTGGGTCGCCTCCGAGCCCTCGGAGAGCGCGGCGAGATCGTGGTGGAGCGACGCGCGGCGTCCGGGATCGGCGTCGAGGAGAATCGAGGCGCGCAGGGGCCAGGTCGTCCCGAGGAGCGCCGCGAGAGCGGCCCTCAGCTGCTCCGATCTGAAGGGCTCGTGCTGGAAGAGCGAAAGCTCCCACCGGTCG
Source organism: uncultured Actinomycetes bacterium (assembly GCA_963798725.1). Classification (GTDB taxonomy): domain Bacteria; phylum Actinomycetota; class Thermoleophilia; order Gaiellales; family Gaiellaceae; genus Gaiella. The sequence continues at coordinate 391,785 of CAWCUL010000003.1, read as the reverse complement.
AGTGCCTCGGCGAGGGTCGTGTCGGCATCCGCGAGTGCCAGCCGAACGAGAAGCTCGGCGGCGAGCGGCCCGCGGAACTCGTCGAGCCTCGTCGGCTCGCCCGGTGGCTGCGTCGCCGCGATCGGCAGGACGGGCCGAATGCCGTACGGGCGTCCGTCGAGCGTCTCGAAGAGAACGGGGCCGGCCGCGAGTGGCGCGGCGGTGGCAAGGCGTATCGCCGTTACCGCGTCGGCGATCTCGGCCGGAGCGTCGGGAGCGTCCTCCTCAGGGCCGAGCGCCGAGCGAAGCTCGAGCACGCAGAAGCGGTCGGCCTCTCTACCGAACCCCTTCGGGAGGAGCCCGCTGGCCTCGGGCCAGTGCCGCGCGAGCTCGCCGTCGACACTGGCGCGGACACGAATGCCCGGCCCGAGCTCGCGCTGGACGCCGGTCGTGATGCCGACGAGCGGCGCCACCGCCGCATAGGCGCGGCTCTCGCCGTAGAGAGAATGCTCGAGCTCCGCATAGCAGCGGGCGAAGGCATCGTCGTCCCAGTCGAAGCCGCCGCATGCCTCGGCGACCCGCACCAGCAGGTCGACGAGCACCGTCCGGAAGAGCGCATCGTCCTCGGACGGCTCGCGGCCGGCGTGGGCACGGGCGTAGATTGCCGCGGCGCTCTCACGACGCAGCTCCTCGAGGGCGATTGTCGCGTCCTCGCGCCCGCGCAACCTCGGCGCGCGTGCCTCGACGAAGTCGCGAACGAGCGGCCGGTACTCGTAGAGCGCCGGGCCGTTTCGGGCCGCGTGCTCCTCGAAGGCGAACGGCAGGGACTCACCCGCATCGTCGAGCTCGCGGAGCAGGTACGCGAACGCACCGAGGGTGAACGCACGAAGGGCATGCTCGAGGTGCGGTGCACGGGCGGCCACGACGTCTCTTTATGGACGTTCTCGAGGATTCCTGTCCGTCGAGCGCGCCAGGCGGGCGAGCGCGTCCTCGTCGAGCAGGACGGTGCGTCCTCGTCGGAGCTCGACGATCCCGCGCCGCTCGGCGTCGCGCAGCACGCGATTCACGGTCGCGCGGGACGTGCCCGCGAGCGCGGCGATGTCCTCCTGGATGAGCGGGATCGTGACCGGAGGCGGTCCGGCGTACACCTGCGCAAGCTCGAGCACCCGGCGGGCGACACGCGTCTCTGCGCCGACCGTGTACGCCTCCACGAGACGCTCGGACAGAAACGCGACACGCTCGGAGAGGAGACGCACGAGCACCTCGTCCACCGACGCATGGCGTCGCGCCAGCCGTCGCAGCTCGGAGCCGCGCACGACGAGCGTCTCTCCCGGCTCGAGCGCGACGACGGTCGCGCTCCGCTCCCCGTCCGTGAGGACGGCGAGCTCGCCGAACGCCTCCCCGGCGCCGCGGATCCCGAGAGCCACGGTGTCGCCGAGCGACGTGCCCATGCGCACGTCGAAGCGCCCCTTCACGACGAGGTGGACGGAGTCTGCGAGGTCGAACTGGTGGAAGACCACCTCTCCGCGCCGGTACGTGCTTCGCCGGGCGAGCGCGAGCACCGCACGGACGTCGTCCGCCGGGATGCCCTCGAACAGCCGCCATTCCATCTGTGTCACAAGCGTTACACAACGGGCGGCGCAACGGCGAACGACGCGGGCCGCGCTCGCGCCTACGGTCTCCTCATGGTCGAACGGTCGAGGCGGAAGAAGGAGGAGGGCATGAACGACAAGGTGACACGAATGATTCTGGCCACCGTCGCGGTCTCCGCGCTCGCGGTGCTGCTCGCCGGCCCCGGAAACGCGTATCGCGCGCAGGGGGACGGCGTCAACGCCGTCGCCGCCCAGTCACAGCAGCAGGCGCAGCGATCGAGTCTCGCGGGTGTGCACGCGGCGCTCCAGAGCCGACCCCAGACGCCGGCCGTGCTCTCGCAGCCGAGCGAAGAGGCGCAGTCGCTCGGGCTGACAGGCGACTCGGCGCTCACGCGCTCGATCCCGCGCACGGAGTCGCCGGGCCTCACGGGGGACAGCGCGGCAACGAGGTACCCGGGAACGGACGCGACGTCCTCGCCGACGACGTATCCGAGCTACGTGATCGGCACCGGATCGCAGTGGGACGGCCACACGCTGCCTCCCACGATCGACACGAGCACGATCCAGGTGCCGAAGGTGCTCACGACGTCATCGGGGAGCGACTTCGACTGGACGTCCTTCGGAGCCGGCGCAGGCATGGTGGCGCTCGTCGCGGCAGCGCTCGGCGGAATCCTGCTGACGGGACGCAGGCGCCATTCGGTCAGCCTTCCCTAGACGCGACCGACAGCGGGCGAGGAGACGGGGCGGCCGGTCGGCCGCCCCGTCTTCGGCGCAGGCGAGTGCGCATTCCGGCCAAACCGGGGCGGGGCCCGAGGGGCAACGGCGCACGTTGCGACGCGGATGGTTGAATGGCCCGGTGTCGAACGGGCTCGTCCGGCAGTTCCGCTGGCAAGCGGAGGCCTGCGCCGCGCTCGGCTCCGCGTTCTACTCCGAGATCCTCGAGCGGCTCGCCGACGATGCCGCGGCAGACGGCGTCACGACCCGCATCCTCGCGGGCCACGAGCACGACCCGGTCGACACGATCCTCACGCTCCGGCTCCTCGGTGGCGTCCACCGTCGTGTCCTCAGCGGCCTCGAGCCCGCACTGGCGGCGCACTATCCGAGCTCGGGCGGCGACGGCGATGCGGGGGCCGTGGTCGCGCCGCTCCTCGACGTGCTCGCCGCGAACGTCGGCGAGCTCCGGGCAGGGCTCGCCCAGCCGCCGCAGACGAACGAGGTCGGCCGGGCGGCACCGCTCGTCGGAGCCCTCTGGCACCTCCAGTCGATTCGCGCGCTGCCCGTGCGCCTGCTCGAGATCGGGGCAAGCGCCGGGCTCAACCTGCTCGCCGATCGGTTCCGCTTCGAGACGCCCGGCGGCGGGACGGGGCCGATCGGCTCGCCCGTCGTCTTCGAGGACGCCTGGCACGGCGCGGTGCCCACGACCGGCCCCCGGCTCGTGATCGACGAGCGGCTGGGGTGCGACCCGGCCCCGGTCGACGCCTCGACGGACGAGGGGGCGCTCACGCTGACGTCGTACGTCTGGCCCGACCAGACCGAGCGCCTCGAGCGGCTCCGCGGCGCCCTGGCGCTTGCGCGCGAGACGCCGGTGACCGTGGTCCGGCAAGAGGCAGCGGGGTTCCTCGCGGACCTCGCGCCGGCTCCGGGGACCTGGACCGTCGTCTGGCACTCGGTGATGTGGATGTACCTCGGAGAGGACGAGCGCGCCGCGGTGCTCGCACATCTCGAGCGCGCCGGCCGCGCGGCCACGGACGACGCGCCCCTGGCACACGTCTCGCTCGAGGCGCGCGGGCTCGACCCTGTGACCGGGCTCGCCTTCCACATCGCGCTCCGCACCTGGCCTCCGGGTGGCCCCGAAGCGACGATCGGCTACGCGCCGGCGCATGGCGTTCCCGTCGAGTGGCGGTGAGGTTCAGGGCCGCAGTACTGCGCGCCGCGGGCCCGCGAGGAAGCCGGCGTCGACGAGCAGCGGAAGCACGTCGCTCTCGACCACCGGGCGCCCGTCGAAACGCTCGACCGAGAGCCGCCGACCCCGGTCGGCGCGCACCCACGCGACGAGTGCCGCGACGGCGGGTCGGAGCCAGTCGCCGTCGGGCTCGCGCAGCGGCACGAGCGAGCGCCCGCCCCGCTCCACGTACAGCGCCGCCTCGCCGCCCAGCAACACGACATGGGCGCCCGCGACCCGCGCTGCCCGGGCAGCGGCGCGCTTCGGCCAGGGCAGGACAGCGCCGTAGGGCTGGGCGGGGTCTGCGGCCGCGAGGACGAGCGGCTCGTCGTCGTCCGCTCGGCGAAGCTCGCGCAGGCGCTCGACCGCGCCCGGAAGCGCGAACTGCGCGCCGCCGAGCCCCTCGACGAAGTAGCCACGGCGGCACGCGCCAATCGTCTCGAGCGCCTTGAGCTCGCCGTAGACGGCCCCATATCCGCCGGGGATCCCTTCGGCGCGGACGCCGTCGCGGGTGACGATCCCCTGCCGCTCGAGGAGTAGCTCCGCAAGGGGACGGCGGTTACTCGAGCCGTCGGCGGCGAACAACCGGTGCGCGAGCGACCAGCGGCCGGCGGTCGCGCTCTCCCCCGTGCCGCGCGTTCGCGAAAAGCGGCGTGGACGACGCTCGACGGCAGGCACGCCGTACCGCCGCTTTGCGCGAAGCGGCGCCCAGGCGTCGTTCGTCACCTCGCCGGCCCAGACGAGCTCCCAGAGGGTCGCCAGCGCCTCGGTGGAATCGAGCTCGCTCGCCGCGACCAGGTCGGGCCAGAACTCGGCGCTCCCCGCAAGCACCGCCCGGAGGGCGTCGTGTGCCGGCCCGGCGAGTGGCTCGGCCGTCGACGGCGGCCCCAGGAGCGGTGCGTCCTCGCGGTAGTACAGGGCGACGCGGTCGAGCCCCGCGCCGACCCACACGGCCTCGCCCGAGGCGCAGAGCTGATCGAGTGCGGCCGGCTGGTATCCCGGCACGCGCCTGGGCAGGATCTCGGACTCCCACAGGCCGACGGGCAGCGCAACGCCCTGGAGCGGAACCAGGGCCTCGCGCAACGAGGCCCTCCGGTCGATGCCGTGCCAGCCCGGCAGGAAGCGCCCGAGCGCAGCCTGCTCGGTCGGCTCGATCTCGCGGCGCAAGGCAGCGATCGAGGCTCGGCGGATGCGCCGGAGGACGTCCGGATCGCACCACTCGCGCTCCGTTCCGCCGGGCCGGATCTCGCCCCTCACCAGGAGGTCGCGGGACTCGAGCCCGGCGAGCAGCCCGTGGGCCGCGTCCGGGGCGAGTGCGTAGCGCCCCGCGAGCTCGGCGGTGGTGAACGGGCCGCGCGAGCGCGCATACCGCCGGAGAACCTGTTCGAGCGCATGGTCGACCGGGCCGAGAAACGACTCCGGGAAGCCGCCGGGCGGCATCACCCCGAAGGCATCCCTGTAGAGCCCCGCGTCCTCGGCTGCGACGAGCACACGCGTTTCGCCGATTCGCGCGTGGAACCCACGCCGCTCGCGGACGAGCGTCTCGGCGAACCCGGAGTCGGCCTCGTCGTCGCGAAGCTCCCCCGCGCGCCGCAACAGGTCGTGCAGCTCGTCAGCGTTCCGCGGCCTCGGCCTGAGCGACTCCTCGACGTCCGTGAGAGCTCCGGGGTCGACGAGCTCTCGCAGCTCCTCCTGGCCGAGCAGCTCGCGGAGAAGCTCTCTGTCGAGCGACAGCGCCTGGGCGCGCCGCTCGGCTGCAGGCGTGTCGTCCTCGTACATGTACGTCGCGACGTAGTCGAAGAGGAGCGATGCGGCCATCGGCGACGCCGAGGGCGTCTCGAGCTCGACGAGATCGAGCTCGCGCGACCGGAGGCCGTGGAGTATCCCGCGGAGCGCCGGAAGGTCGAAGACGTCCTGGAGGCACTCGCGGTACGTCTCCAGCACGATCGGAAACGATCCGTACGGGCGAGCGACCTCGAGCAGGCTCTGCGCCTTGAGGCGCTGCTGCCAGAGCGGCGTTCGCTGGCCCGGGCGGCGCCGCGGGATCAGGAGCGCCCGGGCGGCGTTCTCGCGAAAGCGGGCGCCGAAGAGCGCGGTGCGGCCGACCTCCTGCACGACGAGGTCCTCGAGCTCCTCGGGCTCGACCAGGAGCTCGGCGAGAGAAGGCGGCGTGTCGACGTCGGGGAAGTGGAGAGCGATGCCGTCGTCCGACCAGAGCGACTGGGCCTCGAGCGAAAGCGTGTCCCGCAGCTTCGCCTGCAACGCCATCGCCCACGGCGCGTGCACACGGCCGCCGAACGGTGTGAGAAGACAGACGCGCCAGTCGCCGATCTCGTCCCGAAACCGCTCGACGACGATCGTGCGGTCGCTCGGGAGCGCGCTCTGACGCTCCTGCTCGCGCAGGAACGTCAGGAGATTCCTGGCTGCGAGCTCATCGAGGTGATACTCGGTGCGCAGCCTTTCGGAGGCATTGTCGTCGGAGAGCGCCCCGAGCGTGCGCGTGGCTTCGCCGATCCGCGCACCGAGCTCGTAGGGCCTCCCGACCCCCTCCCCCTTCCAGAACGGCACGGCCCCGGGGACGCCAGGCGCAGGCGACACCAGCACGCGATCGCGGGTGATCTCCTCGATGCGCCACGTCGATGCTCCGAGCATGAACGTCTGGCCCTCGCGCGCCTCGTAGACCATCTCCTCGTCGAGCTCGCCGACACGGCCGCCCTCCCCGACCTGGAACACGCCGTAGAGGCCGCGGTCGGGGATCGTCCCCGCGTTCGTCACCGCGAGCCTGCGGACGCCCTGGCGCCCCCGAACGACGCCGGCCGTGCGATCCCAGACGATCCGGGGACGCAGCTCGGCGAACTCGTCCGACGGATACCGCCCGGCAAGCATGTCCAGCACGTTCTCGAGCTGTGCCCGCGAGAGGTCGGAGAACGGGTACGCGTTGCGGACGAGCGCAAGGAGCTCGTCGACGGCGATCTCCTCCTCGGCGCAGATCGCGACGACCTGCTGAGCGAGGACGTCGAGGGGATTCCGCGGGATCGTCGTCTCCTCGATCGCCCCTTCCCGCATCGCCTTCGCGACCACCGCGCACTCGAGAAGGTCGGCGCGGAACTTCGGAAAGATCCGGCCCTTCGAAACGGCGCCCAGCTCGTGGCCCGCGCGGCCGACGCGCTGCAGGCCGCGCGCGACGGACTTCGGGCTCTCCACCTGCACCACGAGGTCGACCGCACCCATGTCGATCCCGAGCTCGAGGCTCGAGGTCGCGACGAGGCACGGGATGCGGCCGGCCTTGAGATCCTCCTCGATCAGGAGGCGTTGCTCGCGCGCAAGCGAGCCGTGATGGGCGCGGGCGACCTCGCGTTGACCTGTCTGGGCTTCACCACCTTCCCCGTCTGCCGTGGCGAGCTCGTTGATCCGCAGCGCGAGCCGCTCCGCCAGGCGGCGGTTGTTGACGAACACGATGGTGGAGCGGTGGGCGCGGACGAGCTCGAGCAGCGCGGGGTAGATCGACGGCCAGATCGAGCGCGAGTTTGCCTCGTAGCCGGAGTCCATCTCGACACCGTCCTGCACGACGGGCTGCGAGAGCTCGTTTCGCGCACCGAGCTCACGCATGTCCTCCACCGGGATCACGACCTCGAGGTCGAGCTCCTTCCGCTGGCCCGCGTCGACGAGCGTGATCTCGCGTCCCGTGCCCGCCACGAAGCGCCCGATCTCCGCGAGCGGGCGCTGCGTCGCCGAGAGGCCGATCCGCTGGAACGGCTGCGCCGCGACGCGCTCGAGGCGCTCGAGCGAGAGCGCGAGATGCGCGCCGCGCTTCGTCCCCGCGACCGCGTGCACCTCGTCGAGGATCACGCTCTCGACGCTCTTCAGTATCTCCCGCCCCTGCGAGGTGAGCAGCAGAAAGAGCGACTCGGGGGTCGTGATCAAAATGTCCGGTGGACGGCGAAGCATCCGCTGACGGTCCCGTTGCGGCGTGTCGCCGGTGCGAACGCCCACGCCGAGGGTCGACCCGAGGCCCGCAAGCGGCCCGCGCAGGTTCCGCTCGATGTCGTAGTTGAGGGCCTTGAGCGGCGATACGTAGAGGAGGCGCAGCCCTTCGCCCGGGCTTTCGTTGAGGCGGTCGATGCCGTGAAGGAACGCCGCGAGCGTCTTGCCCGAGCCCGTCGGAGCCTGGACGAGAACGTGGTCGCCGGTCGCGATCGCAGGCCATGCGAGCTCCTGCGCCGGGGTCGGGGCGGCGAACGCGCGCCCGAACCAGGCTCTCGTCGCGGGGGAGAGCGAGGCGAGAGCGTCCACACCACGAGCGTAGCCTCGGTGGAACGTCCCGCGCGTACGGCCGACCGTACGCCGATTCGGTGCTGCGTATTCTCCGCCGATGACGTACGACGTGGCGATCGCCGGCGGCGGGACGGCCGGGTGCGTGCTTGCGGCCAGGCTCTCGGAGGATCTAACCCGGCGCGTCTGCCTCGTCGAGGCAGGGCCCGACTACGGCGCGTTCGCCGACGGCCGCTGGCCGGCCGACCTGCTCGACGGGCGAGAGCTCGCTTTCTCGCACTCGTGGGAGACAGATCGCGACGACCGCTCGCAGCTTCGTGCGCGCGTCGTCGGCGGCTGCTCCGCGCACAACGCCTGCATCGTGTTCCGGCCGCCGCCGGTCGACTACGAGTCATGGGGACGCGGCTGGAGCCACGACGACGTCCTGCCATACCTCGACCGGGCTGAGGCGGCGTTCGCGCCGCGCACGTTCACGGAAGAGGAGCTCTCGCCGTGGCACCGGGCGGTCACGGAGGCGGCCGGGGACGACGCGATCGTCCACACCGTGAACGCCCGCGGCACGAACCGCTGGAACGCGGGCTTCGCGTACCTCGACACAGCCCGGTCGCGCGCGAACCTCACGATCCTCGCAGACACGCTCGTCGACCGTGTCCTCCTCGAGGGCGGCCGCGCCGCGGGGCTCGCGACGGACGGCGGCGAGATCCGCGCGCGCACCGTCGTGCTCGCGGCCGGCGCGTACGGGTCCCCCGCGATCCTCCTCCGAAGCGGAGTCGACCCGGCGCTCCCGGTCGGGGTCGGCCTGCAAGACCATGTCGGCGTGGGGTTCGGCTTCGCGTCCTCCTCCGCGCTCCAGGACGAAGGCACCCGCTTCACCGCGGACCACGCCCTGTTCTCCGTCCAAGTCTCGATCCGGGGGCGGTCGGCCGCCTGCGGGCCCGGCCTCTGGGACATCTTCCACCTCCCGGCGCTCGACCTCGGCGCGGGCGGACGGTTCGAGGCGAGCGCCGCGACGTTCGTGATGCGGACCTGGTCCCGGGGCTCGGTGCGTCTCGTATCGGACGACCCGCGCGTCCCGCCGGTCGTCGACCACGCGTTCCTCGACGATCCTCGCGACGTCGCTGCGCTGACGGAGGCGGTCGTTCAGCTGCGCGCGCTCGTCGCCGAGGCCGGGGTCACCCGCCTCGGCGGGAGCGAGGTGCGCCCCGGCCCGGACATCGCGCCCGAGGAGCACGCTTGCGCGGCGGCCCGCGGGTTCTTCCACCCCACAGGGACGTGCGCGATCGGCGCCGTCGTCGACCCGCGGTGCGCCGTGCTCGGCGTCGAGGGCCTCTACGTCGCGGACGCCTCCGTGATGCCCGAGGTCCCACGTGTGAACACGAACCTCGCAACGGCCGCGATTGCCGAGCGCGTGGCCGAGCGGCTCGCAAACGACGGCTGAATCGGCGTTCCGACTACGATCGGGGGGTGCCCGTGCCCGACGCGATTCACTTCACGGGCGACCACGAGGCCGACGCGCTGCTCGCCGAGAAGCCGCTCGCGCTCCTGATCGGGTTCGCGCTCGACCAGCAGGTGACCGTCCAGAAGGCGTTCTCCGGCCCGCTCGAGCTCCGGCGGCGGCTCGGGACGCTCGACGCAGCGGAGATCGCCGCCACCGATCCCGCCCGGCTCGAGGAGGTCTTCAGGGAGAAGCCGGCGATCCACAGGTTCCCCGGCTCGATGGCGCGCCGCGTTCAGGAGCTGTGCGCGCTCGTCGCGACCGAGTACGACGGCGACGCGGCGCGGCTCTGGTCCGAAGCCCCGGACGCCGCCGAGCTCGAGCGCCGGATCCGGGCGCTGCCGGGCTTTGGGGACATGAAGGTGAAGGCGCTCGGCTCGGTGCTCGCCAAGCGGCTCGGCGTCTCGGCCGCCGAGCCGCTCGTTCCGCCCCATCCGACGCTCGGAGACGTCGACTCGCCCGAGGCGCTGGAGGCCTATCAGGCCGCCAAGCGTGCGCACAAGGCCGAGCTCCGCGCCCGCGTCGACTGACGTGCCGGTCGAGCTCCAGACGCTCACCGACGGGGGACAGGACGCGACCGAGGTCGCCGGGAAGATCGCGAGGTTTCTCAACGACTCTCGCGAGAGCCTCGAGCTCGCGCTCTACGACGTCCGGCTCGAAAGCGACGCAGGCGCTCTCGTGGTCGCGGCGCTGCTGGCCGCCCACCAGCGCGGCGTACGCGTGCGTCTCCTCTTCGACGTCGACCACCCCGGCCCGATCGCCGTGCCGCCACCACCGGAGACGCGACCCGAGGCGATCGAGGCGCTTCCCGTTGCGACGCGCGGAATCGCGGGCATCCCCGACCTCATGCACCACAAGTTCTGCGTCCGTGACGCGCACGACGTCTGGACGGGCTCGATGAACTGGACGGAGGACTCGTGGACGCGGCAGGAGAACGTCGTCGTCCGCGTCCTGGGATCGGAGCCGTTGGCTCGTGCATACACGCTCGCCTTCGACGAGCTGTGGGAGCACGGCGCAGTGGAGGGCATGGGCACGGTAGAGCCGCGGCCCGTGGAGCTCGACGACGGCATCGAGGTGCGCCCCTGGTTCTCCCCGGGGTACGGGGAGGCGCTCTCGCACCGCGTCGCGAAGCATCTGGGACGTGCGCGCCGGCGGATCCGCATTGCGTCGCCGGTGCTCACGGCAGGCCCGATCCTGGGCACCCTCGTCGAGGTGGTGAACGAGGAGCGCTGCGAGGTGGGCGGCGTGGTCGACGCAACGCAGTCGGACGACGTGCTCCGGCAATGGGAACGAAACGGGGTGAGCGCGTGGAAGATCCCACTCCTGCAGACGATCCTCGCGCAGGCCTCCTTCTCGCGGAAGCGGTCGACGCCGTGGGCACGCGACGGCGTGCAGGACTTCATGCACGCAAAGGTCGTCGTCTGCGACGACGTCTCGTTCGTCGGCTCGTTCAACTTCTCCCGCTCGGGCGAGCGCAACGCAGAGAACGTCCTCGAGATCCACGACACGGACGTCGCCGACCGGCTCACGGCCTACGTCGACGAGGTCCGCGCGCGCTACGCGGCCGCTACGGCGCCGACTCTCGAGCCCAGGCGACGCTGATCCGGGAGTGGTCGGCCGGCCCGACGTCGGCCCGGGGAGCCCGGACGGTGTCAGACACCGTTTGCCGTCAAGGGGAAGCCGTGCCGATTGTGTGCCGATCGTTCCACAGGGCCCGCGAACCCAGGCGCCATGCGACACGACGACGCCGGCGCGCCCGATCCGCCATGGCCCCGTCGGACAAGGGAGTCTCCGGAACGGACGCGGCCGGGTCGGCCACCCCGTTGACAGCGGTGTCTGACACCGTCGGCCCCCTCGCCCGCGAGCTACCCTCGCGAGGGTCGTGCGCCGGACAGGAATCGCCGACATCCACCGCATGCGCCGCCTGCTCCCGGCGCTGCTCGCTCTGGCCGTCGGGGTCGGAGTAGCCGCCGCCTCCTCGCCCGGGCCGATGCTCGCGAGCTGCCCTGTGTTTCCGCGCGACAACGCCTGGAACCGCCGCGTCGACCACCTGCCGGTGGACGCCAGCTCCAAGGAGATCGTGGGCGCGATCGGCGAGGGCGCGCTCCACGCCGACTTCGGGTCGGGGCTCTGGGAGGGCAGCCCGATCGGGATCCCGATCACGATCGTCGGTGCCCAGACTCCGCGGAGCCGGGTGTCGTTCGAGTACGCGTCCGAGTCCGACCGGGCTCCGTATCCGATTCCGGACGGCGTGCGGATCGAGGGCGGAGGGGATCGGCACGCAATCCTCGTCGACCGTGCCGCGTGCCGGCTCTACGAGCTCTACGCGCTGAGGCGAGAGGGCGCCGGCTGGGCGGCCGGCTCGGGCGCCGTCTGGAACCTGCGCTCCAACCATCTGCGCCGTGCCGGTTGGACGAGCGCCGACGCTGCGGGGTTGCCGATCCTCCCCGGCCTCGCGCGCTACGACGAGGTCGCCCGCGGACGGATCGATCACGCGCTCCGCTTCACGGTGGAGCGGACGCGCCGCGCGTACGTCTGGCCCGCGCGCCACTTCGCCTCGTCGGACACCGACCCGGCGCTGCCGCCGATGGGCCTCCGCCTCCGCCTCCGCGCGGACTACCCGATCGGCGGCTTCCCGCGCCAGGCGCGGATCGTGCTCCAGGCGCTCAAGCAGTACGGCATGGTCGTCGCCGACAACGGCACGAGCTGGATGATCTCCGGCGCACCGGACCGGCGCTGGTCGAACGACCAGCTCCACACGCTGGGTCGCGTGCCCGGCTCGGCGTTCGAGGTCGTCGACCCCCGCGCGCTCCGTCCCTGAGCCGCAGCGCGGCGGCGTGGAGGCACGCGCGCCCGCAGCGAGGATGCCGGCTCGCCTAGAGGCTTGATGTGGGTTAGGGGTGCGGTTGGGGAGGGCATGGGGCAAGGAGCGGGGCCGATTCGGCTGGTGGCAAGGCTGGTGGCCTTGACGCCGGACGAAGCGGACGCGATCCGCCGGCCCAGGCCCCCATCCAGACGTGCCCGTAACCCACATCAAGCCTCTAGAGGGTTCTCGGAGACGTAGGCACGCTTACGTCCCGTTCAGCATCTCGCGGGCGATCACGAGCCGCTGGATCTCCTGGGTGCCTTCGTAGATCTGCGTGATCTTGGCGTCGCGCATGAACCGCTCGACGGGATACTCCTTCATGTAGCCGTACCCGCCGAGGATCTGGACCGCCTCGGTCGTGACCTCCATCGCAACGTCGCCGCACTGGAGCTTCGCCATCGCCGAGGCCTTCGTCAGCTCGCTCTCGGGCACGCCCGCGTCGACCATCTGGCCGAACCTGTACAGGAGCCCTCGGGCGGCCTCGGTGCGGGTCTCCATGTCGGCCAGCTTCGCCGCGATCAGCTGGTGCTCGGCAATCGGCTGGCCCATCGTCTCACGCGTGCGCGCATACGCCAGCGCATAGTCGGTCGCCCCCTGCGCGATCCCGAGCGCCTGCGCGGCAACACCCGGCCGGGAGCGGTCGAGGATCCGCATCGCGAGCTTGAACCCCTCTCCCTCCGCCCCGAGCCGGTTCGCCTCGGGCACACGGCAGCCGTCGAACACGAGCTCCCCGGTCGTCGAGCCCGCGATGCCCAGCTTCTCCTCCAGCCGCGCCACCTCGAACCCCGGCGTGTCCGCCTCGACCAGAAACGCGCTGATCCCGGCATGACCCGCGTCCGGGTCGGTCTTCGCGAACACCGTGTACAGCCCCGCGACCCCCGCGTTCGTGATGAACCGCTTCGACCCGTCGAGCACGTACTCCCCGTCGTCGCGTCGCGCGGTCGTTCGCATCGCCGCGGAATCCGACCCCGACCCGGCCTCGGTCAGCGCGTACGCGCACAGCACCTCGCCCGACGCCAGCCGAGGCAGCCACAACGCACGCTGCTCGGCAGAGCCACCGAGCTTCAGGCCGAGCGAGCCGAGCTCCTGCACCGCCAGGATCAGCCCGCTCGTCGCGCAGACCTTCGACACCTCCTCGATCGCCACCAGCGCGAGCAACGCCCCCGTGCCCGTGCCACCGACCTCCTCGTCGAACGACAACCCGAACACGCCCTGCTCGCGGTAGAGCTCCACCACGTCCCACGGGAACTCGTGACTCGCGTCGATCTCCGCCGCCCGCAGCGCGATCCGCTCGCGCGCCAACGTCCGCACCAGCTCCCGCAGCTCACGCTGCTCGTCGGTGAGGACGTCCCACGGCACGGCCGGAGTGTACGAGGGCTCAGGTGGCGAGCAGCTCGGCGGGCACGAACCTGCTCACCTCGACGACCTTGTCGGCGGGCACGTTCGCGCGGCGCGCGGCATCGACGATCGCGTCCGGCGACGGCGCCTCGTAGAGGCAGTACGTGTGCAATTTGTCGGCGGAGATGAACGAGAACAGCCAGCTCACACCCTCGTCCGCGTTGACCCCGTCGATCAGACGGACGTCGTCGGCCGTCAGATCGAGGCGCTGGGCGAACTCCCGCTCGATCACATAGAGAGGCATCGGTCGATGGTAGCGCGTCCACAGGCGTTGCAGAACGAAGCCTCGTGCCCGCTGCGACGCGCCGACGGGCACCGTTCCGCAACGAGCCTCAGTCCGGCACGAGACCGCGTCGGTGCGCGTAGGCGGCAGCCTCGGTGCGATTCGTCGAGCGCGTCTTGCGCAGGATCGCACGGACGTGGTTCGCCGCGGTGTGCTCGCTGATGTGGAGGATTCCGCCGATCTCGCGGTTCGATCGTCCGCGCGCGAGCTCCGAGAGAACCTCGACCTCGCGTGCGCTGAGACCGTCCGGCAGCGACGGGGTCGGCTCGACGTCCTCGCCGAGCTCGGTCGCGCGCCGGACCAGGGTGGGCATGCCCACCTCCCGCGCAAGGCCCAGCGCGAGACCGAGCTGCGCCCGAGCATGGGAGCGGTCGTCCTTCGCTCCGCGCGCGAGCAGCATCCGCGCATACCCGTACGCGGTGTGCGCGAGCCACGTGCGCGCACCGAGCCGCGTGTTGAGCGCGAGCGCGGACTGAAAGCGGGCCTCTGCGTCGTCCCACTCCCCGAGCACGGTCGCGATCGTCCCGAGATAGCGGTCCATCGCTCCGTAGCACGCGACGAGGTGGCCCACCATCACGTTGGCGCCCGCATACGCCTCGAGCTCCGGATAGAGGGCCGCGGCGCCCTCGGCGTCGCCGAGGGCTGCGCAGACGTCGGCGAGGTACACGAGCGAGGCGAGCCAGAGCGAGCGCCGGAGCCCACCGAGACCCTCGTCGAGGATGCGGCGGAGCTCGCGACGCGCGTCCTCCTCCATTCCGAGCTCCGCGAGCATCACCGCGAGACCCGGCCTCCACGTGCCCTCTCGAGCGTCGTCGTCGAGGAGACGCATCGCAGGCGCGAGCTCCGCAAGGCGCCCCTGCTCCCGCCGGATGCCGAACATCTGGATCGCGTACGTCCCCGACGCGTCACGGCCCGTGAGCAGCCTCCCCCACTCCTGTGAGCGCACGGCGGTGGCCTCGGCGGTGGCCAGTTCGCCGTCGCAGAGCGCGAGCGCGCTCGCGTAGTGCTCGGCGACGTGCAGAGCGAACGGCTGGCTCAGACGTCGCACGACCCCGAAGAGCTCGGCCAGCGTCTCGCGCGCGGCGTGGTGGTCGCAGAGGACGACGTACGAGGGCACGAGCCACGACAACGCCTCGCTGTAGATCTCGTCGTCGCCGAGCTCCAGGCCCAGCGCCCGCGCTTCGTGCAGCATGCGGTTGACCTCCTCGTTCGTGCTGCTGCCCCGCGACCAGTACGACTGGGAGAGCGTCGTCGCGAGCGTGCGTCGGTCGCTGCGCCGGCGGGAGATCGCGATCGACTCGTCCCGCTCGAGGGCCGCCCGGCCTGGCTCCCCACGCAGCTCGAGCGCCCGGGCGAGCCCTCCGAGCACCTGGGCGCGGAGCTCTGAGTCCTCCGTCGGAAGCGCTGTCACCGCCCGCTCGAGAAGCTCCACCGATCCCGCGTCGTGGATCGCCGGGCGCCAGCAGGCCGACTCGAAGCCGATCGCGGCACGGGCGAGGAGCTCGGGCGCCCGCAGGGCGGCTGCCAGCTCGGCCGTGCGCGAGAACGTGTCGAGCGCCGCGTCGGCGTGGCCCGCCCGGTGGCACGCGTCACCCAGCCGGAGCATCACATCGGCGCGCTCGTGGCCTTCGCGCACCCCGAGCTCGAGCGCAGTGCGGAACCTCGCCTCTGCCTCCTCGAACGCGAGCGCCGCCGCGGCCGAGTCGCCCGCGAGGAGGTTGTAGTCGACCGCACGCTCGACACTTCCGAGCGGCGTGGCGGCCGCGTAATGGTGTGCGAGCGCCGCAAGCACGGCTCGACTGTCCCCGTGCTGCCAGACCGCCTCCAACGCCTCCGCAACCCGCAGATGCAGCTCCGCCTTGCGCGTCGCCGCGAGACGATCGATCACGGCCCTCCGCACGAGCTCGTGCGCGAAGCGGTACGCGAGCCCTCTTCCGGCGTCCTCGATCAGGAGGCCGCTGCGCACCGTCTCGTCGAGCGCTCCGACCAGCTCCGCGTCGGGGACGACGGCAGCTCGGCGCACGGTCTCGAGCTCGAACTCGGCGCCTGCCACCGCGGCGAGCGCGAGCACGTCGTTCGCCGCGGCCGAAAGCCGGGAGAGTCGCTGCGTGACGACCTCCCGCACCGTCATCGGCACCCCGAGCCCGGCCGCCGGCCTGGCGAGCCGCGCCGAACGGGGGCCGACCTCTACGGCGCCGGAATCGAAGAGCTCGCGCCACAGCTCGGTGACGAGGAACGCGTTCCCGCCGGTCAGCTCGGCGACGACCGACGTGAGCTTCGCCGCGGGCTCCACACCGGTCGTGAGACGGATGAACTCCGCGATCTCGTCCTCGGACATGCTCCCGAGACGGATGCGCACCACACCCTCGGTGCGGTAGACGTCGACGAGCGCATCTGCGAGCTCGGTGAGGACGTCGGCCTCGGCGTCGCGGAACGTCGCGACGAGCAGCATCCGTGCCGCCGCGCCGGAGCGAACGAGATGGCGCATGAGGTGGAGCGTCGACGCATCCGCCCAGTGGACGTCCTCGAGCACGAGGAGCACCGGCGCCTCCGCGCTGATCCCCACGAGGAGATCGGTGACCGCGGTGTGGAGCCGGTGTCGATCGGTGTCCGGGTCGGCCCCGGCCGGGCGCGACACCTCTCCGAGCCAGGCGTCGAGGTCCGGCAGGAGCCGGCCGAGCTCACCTACGCCGGGGCCGAGATGACGCCGGAGCACCTCGGGATCGCTGTGCCGGACGAGATGGTCGAGCGCCGTCGCGAACGGGCCGTACGGCGACTCGACGACGCCGTCGCAGTCGCCGTAGAGGACGGTGGCGCCCTCGTCCGCGACCGCGCGCGCGAGCTCACGCGCGAGCCTGCTCTTGCCCGAGCCGGGCTCGCCAGCGATCAACGCGGCGCGCCGTCCCTCGCCGGCCGAGCGGGGAAGGAGGGCCCGAAGCGTCGCCAGCTCGCGCGATCGCCCGGCGAAGGCGAACGCGGGTCGGAGGCCGAGCGGGCCGGGAAGGAGAGCTTCTGCGCTCATCGCTGATCAGTTCTGATCATTGCGTATTCCCGGGCGCCGGAAAAGTCGATCAGGCCCGGTCATGACATCGGTGCCGGACCCTCCTACTCTCGATCTCGACCGTACGAGCCACAGGAGGTGGCAAATGAGCACGACCGTATCCGCGCTCGAGAGGGCGCGTACAGAGCTCGAGGGGTTCGGCGACCGGCTGATCGGCCCGGACGACCCGCGCTACGACGAGGCGCGGACCCTCTACAACGCGATGATCGACAAGCGCCCTGCACTGATAGCCCGCTGCGAGACCGCCGAGGACGTCGCCGCGGCGATCCGCTTCGCACGCGAGCACGACCTGCGCATCGCGGTCCGCGGAGGCGCGCACAACGGCGCGGGGCTCGCGAGCATCGACGACGGGCTCATGATCGACCTCTCGCCGATGAAGTCGATCTTCGTCGACCCGGGGACACGCACGGTGCGGGTCGGCGGCGGTTGCGTGTGGGGCGAGGTGGACGCGGCGACACAGCCGCACAACCTCGCGGTGCCGACCGGGATCATCTCGTCCACCGGCGTCGGAGGGCTCACCCTCGGCGGGGGCCATGGGTACCTCGCGCGCCGCCACGGGCTCACGATCGACAACCTGCTCTCCGCGAAGCTCGTGCTCGCGGACGGCTCGCAGGTGACGACGAGTGCCGACGAGCACCCGGATCTCTTCTGGGCGATCCGCGGGGGCGGCGGCAACTTCGGCGTCGCGACCGAGTTCGCGTTCGAAGCGCACCCGCTCGAGACGATCTTCGGAGGCCCGACGTTCTGGGCGATCGAGGACGCGGACGAGCTGCTCACCGCGTACCGCGAGTGGCTCCCGTCGCAGCCGCGAAACGTGATGGGCTTCTTCAACTTCCACACGATCCCGCCGGTGGCGGAGGCATTCCCCGAGGAGATCCACCTGCGCAAGGTGTGCGGCATGGTCTGTTGCATCGATGCCTCCGACGAGGAGGCCGAGCAGGCGATGGCGCCGCTGCTCGCGATCGCGGAGCCCATCTTCCGCCACACGGGCCGCATGCCGCTCGCGGCGCTCAACTCGGCCTTCGACGGTCTCTACAGCCCCGGCGACCAGTGGTACTGGCGCGGCGACTTCGTCCGAGAGATCCCGGACGAGGCGGTGCGGCTGAACCGCGAGTGGAACGAGCGGATGCCCGGCGTCAAGACCGGCACGCACATCTACCCGGTCGACGGCGCCGTCCACGACGTGAAGGCGGAGGACACCGCGTTCGCGTACCGCGACGCGACGTGGTCGCAGGTCTTCATCGGCTGCGACCCCGACCCCGCCTCGGTGGATGCGGTGCGCGAGTGGACGCGCGGCTACTCGGATGCGCTCCGACCCTACGCGGCCGGGGCCGGGTACGTGAACTTCATGATGGACGACGAGGGCCAGGGACGCGTCAAGGCGACGTACGGCGCGAACTACCCGCGGCTCCAGCAGATCAAGGCGGAGTACGACCCGGAGAACGTCTTCCGGGTGAACCAGAACATCGAGCCGACGGCGTGAGGGACGTGCCGCGGGGACCGGCTCCAGGCGGGCCGGTCCCCCGCGCGCCCCCGCCGGGTAAGGAATAGCGGCCTCGAGCGAGGATCTAACCTGCCGCTCATGATCCTCGCGAACGGCGTCATCCGGACGATGGACCCGTCCCT
Source organism: uncultured Actinomycetes bacterium (assembly GCA_963798725.1). Classification (GTDB taxonomy): domain Bacteria; phylum Actinomycetota; class Thermoleophilia; order Gaiellales; family Gaiellaceae; genus Gaiella. Next base: position 373,271 of record CAWCUL010000003.1, on the reverse strand, counting down.
GCCGACGAGCGCGGCGCTCGCAATCGCGGGCGAGCGAATCGTCGGAGGCGTCGGTACGCACGAGAGCGCCCTCCCCACCCCCGATCGCGTGGACCTCCGCGGCCGTTGCGTGCTCCCCGCCTTCACGGATGCTCACGTGCACTTCCCGACCTGGTCTCTCGCGCGACGCGATGCGAGGCTCGAAGGCATCGAGTCGCTCGCCGACGCACTCGCCATCGTCTCGGCGCACTCGCGGCACGGAGAATGGATCCGCGGCACCGGCTGGCGCGACGCCGGCTGGGCGGAGCACCCCTCCCGCCAGGCGCTCGACACCCTGACCGGTTCCACGCCCGCCGCTCTCTGGTCGAGGGACTACCACTCGCTCTGGCTCAACACCGCCGGCCTCGAACGGGCACGAGGAGACCTCGACGTCCCGGGCGGCGTGGTCGAGCGCGACGAGGCAGGGGAGCCGACGGGGATCCTCCGGGAGGAGGCCGCCTGGCGGTTCCGCGAGCGGTTCGTCACGGTCTCCGAGGACGAGTGGGTGGACGCCACGCGAGAGGGGATCAAGGTGGCGAACACGCGCGGCGTGGCGGCGGTGCACGACAAGGACGGCTGGCTCGGCGCACCCTCGATCTTCGCGCGGATCCACGAGCGGGACGGGCTGACGCTCCGGGTCTGGCAGTCACTGCCGCACGAGAAGGTGGGCGAGCTCGCTTCGCTGGGAATCCGCTCCCGCCTCGGCGACGACTTCCTCCGCCTCGGCTATCTGAAGGCGTTCATGGACGGCACCCTCGGCTCGCAGACGGCATGGATGCTCGCCGGGGGCGGCGTCAGGATCACGAGCGGCGAGGAGCTCGCCGAGATCATCCGCGCGGCTGCGGGCGCCGGATGGCCCGTCGCCGTCCACGCGATCGGTGACAGGGCGAACCGTGAGGCCCTCGACGCGTTCGAGGCGACGCGCGATGTCTGGGAGCCACTGGGCCTCCGCCAGCGGATCGAGCACGCGCAGTGCCTCGATCCCGGCGACCTGCCGCGCTTCGCCGAGCTCGGGGTCGCCTGCTCGGTGCAGTTCAGCCATGCGCCCTCCGACCGGGACCTCGCCGAGCGGTTCTGGAGCGACAGGCTCCCGGGCACGTACGCGTTCGGCTCGCTCATCGCAAGCGGCGCCGTCGTCGCGAACGGCTCCGACGCGCCGGTCGAGGAGCTCGACCCCATCGCCGGCATCGCGGCGGGGGTGCGGCGGACGATCGACGAGCGCCCCGCGTGGCAGCCGCAGCAGGCGGTCACGGTCGAGGATGCGCTCAAAGCGAGCACCGTGGCCCCCGCCTGGCTCGCCGGAGACGAACGGCGGCGCGGGAAGCTTCTCCCGGGCTACCTGGCGGACCTCGTCGTCCTCGATCGCGACCCGTTGAGCTGCCGCGTCGACGAGCTGCCGGAGATCGGGGTGGTGGCCACCATGGTCGGCGGTCGCTGGGCATACCAGCCGCCGCCGTGGGACTGAGAACGAGCTTCTGAACCCGTTTACGGAAATCCGTACACCCGTCGGTCCCCAAGCGGCCTACAATCCGGGACATGGCCACCCGGGCCGAGCCCACCCGCACGATGTTGCCCGTCCATCAGGCCGGCCAGTGCTCCGTCGCCGCCGCGAGCGAGATCGTGGGCTCCAAGTGGACGGTGCTCATCGTCCACGACCTGTCCGAGGGGCCGCGCCGGTTCACCGAGCTCGAGCACGCGTGCGCGGGAATCAGCCCGAGAACGCTCGCCGAGCGTCTGCGCTGGCTCGAGGCCGAGGAGATCGTCGTCCGCCGCAGCTATCCCGAGTCTCCCCCGCGGGTCGAGTACCAGCTCACCGGCAAGGGCGCCGCGCTCCAGCCGATCGTGGACGAGATGCGCCGTTTCGGGCACGCATGGCTCGGCTGCGAGGTCCATTCGGACTGAGGCGCGAAGCGCATCAGTCCGAATGGGACGTGGGCTCTGCCCGCGTCCCCGCAACCGCAGCGCACCTCAACGACCTGGGCACAGCCCACGTCCGGGTCTGGGCCTCGGGACGTGGGCTCAGCCCGCGTCCCCCGGACCCACAGCGCACCACGACGGACGCGGGCACAGCCCACGTCCGGTGCGGGCACAGCCCACGTCCGGGGCCTAGGCCGATCGCCCCCGCCGTTCGGGCTCGCCCCAGAGGCGCACCAGCTCGACCGCGGTCGCGGCCGCGGCCGCCATGTCCTGGAGCGACGCCCACTCGCGCACCGAGTGGTAGTCCTGCCCGCCCGTGAAAAGGTTCGGGGTGGGAAGCCCCTTCTCGCTCAGGCGTGCGCCGTCGGTGCCGCCGCGGATGATGCTGTGCACGGGGTCCACCCCGGCCCGGCGGATCGCCTCCTCGCCCGCCGCGACGATCGCCGGGTGCCGGTCGAGCACGTTTCGCATGTTTCGGTACTGCGCTTCGACCTCGAGATCGAACGTCGCGTCCGGCTCTCGCCCGACGACGTCGGTTGCGATCCGGCGCACGAGCTCGACGTGATGCTCGAGCTTGGCGTCGTCGTGGTCGCGGGCGATCAGCCAGAGAGTCGCGGAGGACGCGCTGCCCAGGATGCGCCCGGGATGGACGAATCCCTCCCGGTCGTCGGTCGTCTCGGGCGAGAGACCGTCGCGCGGCAGCGCGGCGACGATATCTGCGAGGAGCTTGATCGCGTTGACGAGGCGGCCCTTTGCCGTGCCGGGATGGACGCCGACCCCCCGGACGGTCAGCTTCAGCTCATCGCCCGAGAACGTCTCGATCTCGATCTCGCCGCGCCCCGATCCGTCGAACGTGTATGCGAAGTCGGCGCCGAAGGCCTCGATGTCGAAGTGGTCGGTGCCCTTGCCGACCTCCTCGTCGACGGTGAACGCGATCCGGGCGGCCGCGCGTGGCCGCTCGTCGCGAACCAGGTAGGCGGCAGCGCTGACGATCTCGGCCACCCCGGCCTTGTCGTCGGCCCCGAGCAGCGTGGTGCCGTCGCTCGTGACGATGTCGTCACCGATGCGAGCGGCGAGCTCGGGGAGCGCGGCGGGATCGAGCGTCTGGGTCTCGTCGCCGGCAAGCCTGATCGGACCTCCGGAATAGGCACGGTGCACGCATGGGATGACACCCTCGCCGGGGGCGTCGGGAGAGGTGTCGACGTGCGCGATGAGCCCCACGGTCGGCGCATCCGGGACCGTGCCCGGCAGGGTCGCGAAGACGTAGCCGTGCTCCGTCAGCTCGACGTCCTCGAGGCCGACCGCGCGCAGCTCGTCCACGAGGAGCCGTGAGAGGTCGAGCTGCTTCTGGGTCGAGGGATAGCCCGACGCGTCGTGAGCCGACTGGGTGTCGATCACGACGTAACGGAGGAAGCGAGCGAGCACGTCCTCGGCTAGAGCCTCGGCGAGCGGGCTCGAGTACCCGTTGCCGTCGTGGTCCAGCGCCCGCTCAGCCAAGAGCTGCAAACCGTCGCAGGAGCTCGATGATCGTCGCGACGCCCTCGTCCAGCGCGGTTGCCGGAAGGTTCTCGTTGGGCGAGTGCATCTGAGCCGTGGGACGGCTGAACCCTGTGACGATCACAGGAATGCCGCGCGCGGCCAGCGCAGCAACCACGGGGATCGAGCCCCCGGAGCGAACGAGGATCGGCCGCGTCCCGAGCATGTCCTCGAACGCGTCCAGCCCGAGGCGGACCGCCGGCGAGTCCGGGTCAACGTATGCCGACTCGCCCGTGGAGCGGAGGACGATGTCGAGCGTCGTGCCCTCCGGAGCGGCTTCGCGAAGCAGCCCTTCGAATACCGGAACGATCTCCGACACCTTCTGCCCCGGTGCCAGACGGATCGAGACGTTGGCGTGGGCCTCGACGGGGATGACCGTCTTCTGAAGGTGCGGCGAGCCGGTCTCGATCCCGTTCACCGAGACCGACGGCTCGGAGGTCGTCCGCAGGAGAAAGTCGTCCGCTGCCGTCGCATCCATCGAGCGCGCTCCCTGCGCTGCGAGCTCCTCCGCGCCCGGTGTGAGCACGCTCCAGCCTGCGAGCTCCTCTTCGGACGGGGGGACGATCCCACGGCGCAAGGGCTCGGGGAGGCGCCCATCGGCGCCGGGGAGCACCGCGACGAGCGCCCGGGTCAGCGCCTCGGCTGCGTTGAGCGCAGCGCCGCCGAACATCCCCGAGTGAAGATCTCGCTCGCCGGTTCTGGCGGTGACATGGAAGTAGCAGATGCCCCGCAGCGCCGTGCAGAAGCTCGGCAGCGTCGCGGTCGCGTACCCGCCGTCGAGTACGACGGCCACGTCGGCGGGGCCGGTGTCGGCCGAAGCCCAGTCGACCACGGACTGGCCCCCGACCTCCTCCTCGGCGTCGATCGCGAAGCGGACGTCGACCGGAAGCTCGCCCGCTGCCGCGAGGAGCTTTGTTGCCTGCAGGAGCATGTAGAGGTGCGCCTTGTCGTCGGCCACTCCTCGTCCCACGAGGAGGCCGTCGCGCTCGGTCAGGGCCCACGGATCCGAGTCCCAGAGGTCGAGCGGGTCGGGCGGCTGGACATCGAGGTGCGCGTAGACGAGCACGGTCGGGCCAGCGCCGCTCGACGCGCGAACCGTGCCCAGCACGAGCGGCCGGCCCCCACGCTCCTCCACCTCCACTGTGCCGCCCGCAGCCGCGATCCGGTCGGAGACCCACCCGGCCGCCCTGCGGACATCGCCCTCGTGCGCCGTGTCGGCGCTCACGGACGGGATCGCGATCAGCTCTGCGAGCTCGGCGACGAGCGCTTCGTGCGGGGGGACCACCGGCGCGATTGTATGGACGCGGCGTGCGCCGCGTTCCAGGAACTACGCGTCGTCGTCGGGCTCGTCGAGGGCGACGCCGCCCGACAGGCTCGGCTGCTTCGGCCGGCGCGGCTCGCGCACGCCCGAGCCTCCCTCGTCGCCCTCGGGCCCGCCGAACGGATGGAGTGAGCCACGGCGCTCGCGGCGGCGGCGATCCCACCACGCGCGTATCCGGTGCAGCGGACGCCTCAAGCGATGTCCCGGACGCTCGCCGCATCGGCGAGGACACGAAGCTTCTTCAAGCTCTGTTGCTCGATCTGCCTGATCCGTTCCCGCGTGACGTTGAACGCGCGTCCGACCTCGTCGAGCGTGCGCGGCTGCCGGCCGTCGAGGCCGTAGCGCATCTCGAGCACCTGGCGCTCACGCGGTGCGAGCGCGTCGAGGATCGAGCGAAGAGCATCCCGGCGGAGGCTGACCTCGGCTGCCTCCTCCGGCAGCGGCTCGGATTCGTCCGTGAGGAAATGACCGAACTCGGACTCCTCGTCGTCGCCGACGGGCTTCTCGAGCGAGACCGGCGTCTGCGCGCTGCGCCTGATGTGATCGACCTCGTCGACCGCGATCCCCAACTCGTGGCCGATCTCGACGGAGGTCGGGTCGCGCGCGAGCTCGGCGCGGAGCTTCCGCTCTGCGCGGTTGATCTTGTTCAGCTTCTCGACGACGTGAACCGGCATCCGGATCGTCCGGCCCTTGTCGGCGATCGCGCGAGCCACGGCCTGGCGGATCCACCAGGTCGCGTACGTCGAGAACTTGAACCCCCTGCGCCAGTCGAACTTCTCGGCCGCGCGGACCAGCCCGATCGTTCCTTCCTGGATCAGGTCGAGGAACGGGAGCCCCTGGTTTCGGTACCGCTTCGCGATCGAGACGACGAGCCGGAGGTTCGCCTCCACCATCGCCTGCTTCGCGGCATGGTCGCCGAGCTCGATGCGCTTCGACAGCTCCACCTCCTGGGCGGCCGTCAAGAGCGGGACCTTGCCGATGTCCTTCAGGAAGAGCTGGAGCGTGTCGGTCGAGATCTCTGCCTCGAGCGCCCATTGCCGTTCCCGCTCGTCGTCGTCTCCGTCCGCATCGGCGCTCACTACCTCGATCCGTTCCTCGTCGAGCGCCGTGTAGAAGGCGTCGATCTGCCCGGGGTCGAGATCGAGCTCGTCGAGCGTCAGGGCGAGCTCGTCGGCGTCGACGCTGCCGTGTGCGCGACCGTTCTCGAGCAGCGCGCGAGCCTCATCCGACTCGAGGTCGATGCCAGGGCCGGCGATCCGACCACGGGCATCAGGCGCTGCGCTCAGAACCGTCCCCCTTCGTCGCGTAGCCGGACACGGTACCACCGCCGCGACTTTCGTCAACCCTCGCGACGAGGCTCATACGCCGCGCTTCCGTAACTCGTCCAGATACCGCTTGGCGGTGCCGGCGAGAGGTGACCCTGGCTCGACCGTGGTCGCGAGTCGGAGCTGTCGCTTCGCCTCGTCCGCCTCACCCGCCCACAGGAGCAGGATCCCGAGATGGAGCCGCACCGTCGCCCTGTGCGGGAACGTGCGGGTCAGCGGCCCGAGGCGCGAGAACGCATCGGCCGGACGCGCCTTGTCGAATCGACCGACGGCATCCGCGACGCGCGCCTCGACATCATCCGGCGCCGCTCGGAGTGCGGCCGCGAACTCGCGCCGGGCGGAGACCGGTCGCCCGAGCCGCTGGAGAGCGGAGCCGTAGAGAAGCTTGCCGGCGACGCTGCGGCGCGCATCGCTCGCGAGCTTCGCGAGCTGCGCGGGCGGGGACAGCTCGTCGAGCCCAGCGGGCAGCGGCGCGGTCGTGACGAACACGGGAATCCCGGGCGCATACTCCGGATGAAGAAGGTTCTCCGCCGCTATCGCGTACGGCGAGTCGGGCTCGTCTGCCGCGGCCGCTCGCCAGGCGTCCTCGGCGCCTGCCAGACCCGACCAGTAGAGGGCGACTCCGAGATTCAGCTGCACGACTGCCCGGCCCGGATGGAGCCCGGCGAGCTGGTTCATGCGATTCACGGTGCCGGCCGGCCAGCGGGCGAAGGCCTCGCCCACGCGCGCCTCGACCGACGGGTAGCGGGCGAACGCGGTTGCGGCGCTCACGTGCTGCCCATCGGCGTACTCGGACGCCGCCCGGCGGAGCGCGACCGCCTCCGTGTCGGTGCGGAGCCCGAGCTCGAGCGTCAAGGGAGGAGCCCCTGGACGGGTCTGCGGGCCGGGCGCGGCGGACGGGGTCGGCTCCGACTGGAGCGAGACGACACCGATGACCACTGCGACTGCGGCCACGGCCGACGCGATTGTGATGGCGACGACGCGCGACCTGGGCGACACGGGTCGAGGGTAGCCGCCATCGCTTCCCGCGGGGCGGAATCTCGGTCTCGTGGGAGCGGCTGACGGCGACCCATACCCACGAGACGCCCCGTACGGGGAGGATCTTCCGCCTCTGCGGCCCGGGAGTGCGCCCACTCGCTATATTCCGGAAAGTAATGCCGACCTACCGTGAGCTGCTCGCCCAGGCGCGCGCCGAGATCGACGAGATCGCGACGCCCGACGCGCACGCCCTGCTGCTCGATGGCACGGCTCCTCTCTTCGTCGACGTCCGGCCGCGTGACGAGTGGGACGAGGGCCACCTCCCGGGGGCGGTCCACCTGCCGCGGAACAACCTCGAGTCGCGGGTCGAGGCGCTGATCCCGGACAGGGAGCGTTCCCTCGTCGTCTACTGCGAGAGCGGCACCCGCTCGGCCTTCGCGACGAAGACGCTCCACGAGCTCGGCTACCCGAACGCCGTCAATCTCGCCGGGGGCTTCGCGGACTGGAAGCGGAACGGATACGAGTTCGTCACTCCCGCCGCGCTCACGCCCGCGCAGCGCGCGCGCTACTCGCGTCACCTGCTGATCCCCGAGGTGGGCGAGGAGGGACAGCAGCGGCTACTCGACTCCCGCGTGCTCCTGCTCGGTGCCGGCGGGCTCGGCTCGCCCGCCGCCCTGTACCTCGCTGCCGCAGGCGTCGGCACGATCGGGATCATCGACGCGGACGTCGTCGACGACTCGAACCTGCAGCGCCAGGTCATCCATTCGACGGAGCAGCTCGGAGAGCCCAAGGTCGCTTCGGCCAAGCGGACGATCGAGGCGCTCAACCCGGACGTCAGGGTGGTTCCCTTTCAGGAGCGTCTCACGTCCGAGAACGTCGAGCAGGTCCTCGCCCACGGCTGGGACGTGATCGTCGACGGGACCGACAACTTTCCCACGCGCTATCTCGTCAACGACGCGTCGGTGTGGCACGGCATCCCCGTCGTCCACGGCTCGATCTACCGCTTCGAGGGCCAGGTGACCGTCTTCGATCCGGCGAACGGCCCCTGCTACCGCTGCCTCTACCCCACGCCGCCCCCGCCCGAGCTCGCGCCGAGCTGTGCCGAGGGAGGTGTGCTCGGCGTCCTCCCGGGCATCGTCGGATCGTTCCAGGCGAGCGAGGCGCTCAAGCTGGCGCTCGGGATCGGCGAGCCGCTCACGGGCCGTCTCCTCCTCTTCGACGCTTTGCACACGACGCTCGACGAGGTCTCGATCCAGAAGAACCCCGACTGCCCGGTCTGCGGCGACCATCCCACCATCACCGAGTACGTCGACTACGTCGAGTTCTGCTCCTCGCCTTCCCGGCCGGCCGAGACTTCCGCCGGGCAGAGCCCGGCTCCGCTCCGGCCTGCCGTCGCTGCGCCGTCGATGCCTTCCGGGGCCGTGCAGAGCACTGTCCCCTCCGGCCTCAACGGCGCAGCGACGACCCGGGAAGCCGAGGAAGAGGCGCGCCGCAAATGACCGTCGTCCGGATCCCGCCGACGCTGCGCGGCGAGGTGGGCGGAGCGCGGCAGGTCGAGGCGGCCGGAGAGACCGTGCGCGAGGTGCTCGACGACCTCGTCGACCGCCATCCGGCACTCGCGCCCCAGATCCTGTCCGACGGCGGCATTGCTCCGTTCGTGAACGTCTACGTCGGCGGCGAGGACGTCCGCACCATGGACGGCCTGGATACTCCGGTCACGAACGGAGAGACCGTGATCCTGCTTCCTGCCATGGCCGGCGGGGCTGCGGCGACCCCCCCGGCCGGGGGGCCACGGGACACCGGGGCCCGGCTCCTTCCCCCACCACGCGTCGCGTCGAACCTGCTCGAACTCGTCGGCTCGACTCCGCTCGTGGAGCTGGGCCGCTTCATGCCCAAGGCAAACGTCAGGCTGTACGCGAAGCTCGAGGGACAGAACCCGACCGGGTCGATCAAGGACCGAGTCGCGAAGGCGATGATCGAGGCCGCCGAGGCCTCGGGCGAGCTGGAGCCGGGCCGCGCGCTCCTGGAGCCCACGTCGGGCAACACGGGCATCGCGCTCGCGCTCGTGGCGCGGCTCCGGGGCTACCCCCTCACGTGCGTCATGCCCGGGAACGCGACCGAGGAACGAAAGCGGCTGCTCCGCCTCTACGGCGCCGAGATCGTCTTCTCGCCCGCTGACGAGGGATCGAACGGAGCCGTGCGCCTCGCGCTCGAGATGGCCGAGGCCGATCCGCGCTGGTTCGTCCCGTTCCAGTACGCGAACGCCGCGAACCCACGGGCCCACTACGAGGGCACGGGTGCCGAGATCGCGGAGGCGCTCGACCACGTCGACGTGCTCGTCGCGGGCCTCGGCACCGGCGGCACGCTGATGGGCGTCGGCGAACGCCTTCGCGAATCGTTCCCGGAGGTCGTCGTCGCCGCGGCGGAGCCGCTCCCCGGCGATCCCGTGATGGGGCTCCGCTCGCTGGGCGACGGCTACGTACCCCCGATCCTCGACGTCGCGAAGCTCGACCGGAAGCTGCTCGTCTCGAACGAGGAGTCGGTCGCGGCGGTTCGCGACGTGCTTCGCCTCGAAGGGATCTTCGGCGGCGTCTCGTCGGGCGCGGTGCTGGCGGTGGCCCGCCGCCTCGCGGCCGAGCTCGAGGAGGGAGTGATCGTGACGGTCCTGGCCGACGGTGGCTGGAAGTACCTGAGCGCCGACTTCTGGGAAGCCTCGGCCGGCGAGGTTGCCGCGTCCATGGAGCAGACCGTCTGGTGGTGATCCCGGCGGCGGTTCGCTCGGCGATCGCCGAGCATGCGCGCGCCGAGCTCCCGAACGAGGCCTGTGGCCTGCTGCTGCTCGACGGCGACGTGGGGACCGGCTACGTCGAGGGCGAGAATGCCTCGCCGAGCCCGTACTACTTCGAGCTACGGCTCGACCCCGTCGTGTGGGCCGATATCGGAGACCGCGACGTCGATCAGGCGGTCGTGCACTCGCACGTCTCGTCCCCACCCCGGCCGTCGCGAACGGATGTGGAGCGGATCGGGCTGTGGCGAGGCCGCCCGTACCTCATCTACTCGGTTCGTCTCGACGAGCTCGCAGCCTGGGTGATCGAGGACGGCAGAATCGAGCCGCTGCCGCTCACCTGATCCGGAACGACCCGTGCATGACGCTCTTGTGGGGATCGCAGAAGAACTGGTACGTGCCCTTCTTCAGCGTGATCCTGAACGTCTTCGTGCCCGTCCCTCCGACGGACGTGCTGACGTTCACGCCGGGACCGGTGAGATGGAAGTCGTGGATCGAGGAGAGATCCGACACGACGAGCGCGACCTTGCCCGGCTTCTTCGGTGCCTTGGCGAGCTTGATCGTGAAGCCCGGCCCTACGGTTCCCTTCACGATGGTGGGCTTCTTCGCCGCGGCGGCCGGTAGGGCGACCGCGAGGGCGGCGAGGCACATGAGGACGAGCGTGCGCTTCATCGTGCTCCTTCTTCCGTCGATTGCCCTCACTACGCGCGTAAGGCGTCTTCGGATTCACACCCGGGCTCCGGGAAGGCCATGTGTACGCTCGCCCGGTGGAGGTGACGCGGATCGCCGACGGGCTCTGGAGGTGGAGCACGTACTACGGCGAGTGGCGCCATGAGGTCGGCTCGGTGTATCTGGAGGCGGCCGACGCCGTGGTGCTCGTCGACCCTCTCGTGCCCGAGGAGCCGGGCGAGGCCGCGCGGTTCTGGCATGCGCTCGACCGCGACGTCGCGCGCGCCGGTGTGCCCGTCCACGTCCTGATCACGGTGTTCTGGCACGCGCGCAGCTCGGCCGAGATCGTTCGCCGCTACGACGGCCGGCTCCATGCCTCGACGCGCGCCCGGGCGGCGATCGAGCGGCGTACGGGGCCTGCCACCGACCTGTTCCGTCCGGGCGACGCGCTGCCCGGCGGGGTCGAGGCGTTCCCGAGCGGGAGGGCGACCGAGGTCGTCCTCTGGATCCCTGCGGAGCGCACCCTCGTTCCCGGGGACGTGATTCTCGGTGCCGACGACGGGGGCCTCAGGCTTTGCCCGACCTCATGGCTCCCTTCCGGGGTCGGTCACGCGGAGCTGCGGTCCGCACTCGCGCCGCTCATCGACCTTCCGGTCGAGCGCGTCCTCGTCTCGCACGGGTCTCCCGTGCTTCGGGACGGCTCGGCGGCCCTCGCACGGGTCGTTGCCGCGTGATCGCGGACGCCCACGTCGACCTCCTGATGGAGCTCGCGTATCGCGAGCGACGGCTCGGCGAGACCGGCGTCTTCGCGTCGACGTGGCTGCCGCTCCTCGAGCAGGGCGGCGTCGGCCTGCAGGTGTGCCCGATCTACGTCGACGTCACGGTGCAGCCGGAGGGTGCTCTGCGCGAGGCGCTCTCGATGGTTGCCGCCTTCCACGGCGCGGTGAGGGAGAACGCAGACCGTGTCGTGCAGGTGACGGGCGCGGCCGACCTCGAGGCAGTCGTGGCCGGCCAACGTCTCGGCCTGATGCTCTCGCTCGAGGGGGTCGAGTGCTTCGGCGTCGAGGCCTGGCCCGCGGACGTCTTCCATTCCCTCGGCGTGCGCATGGCGGGCCTCACCTGGAACCGGCGCAACGCGTTCGCGGACGGCGCCGCGGAGGAAGGAGGCGGGCTCTCGCGGCTCGGGCGCGAGCTCGTCGACCGGCTCGTCTCGCTCGGCGTCATCCTCGACCTCGCCCATGCGTCCCGCGGCACGTTCGCGGAGATCCTGGAGCGTGCGGCCGGTGCGCCGGTGCTCTGCTCCCACGGTGGATGTCGAGCCGTGTACGACACTCCGCGGAACCTGGACGACGCCGAGCTCGCGGCGATCGCCTCCGCAGACGGGCTGTTCGGCTTGATGCTGCACCCGATCGCAATCGGGCCGGAGCGGCGGACCCTGGACGGGGTCGTCGACCACCTCGAGCACGCGGTCTCCGTGATCGGATGGGAACGCGTCTGTCTCGGCGGCGACTTCACGCAGCGGCTCTGGAAGTCGATGCCGCCGCCACCCGAGCCAAAAGACGGCCTGGCGCCACCGGGCCTCACCCCCGGCCTCGGGATCGACGGCCTCACCGGCCCCGAGCAGTACCCGGCGCTCGTCCACAGGCTCGCGGCGCGCGGCTGGGGCGACGAGGAGGTCGCCGCAGTGACCGCCGGCAACCTCCTGCGCTTCCTTCGGCGTTCGTTGCCCTGAACGCCATCGGGCGCCTCTCTACGCGACCACGAGGATCACGAGGTCGCGGGGGCCATGGACTCCTTCGACGCGGTCGAGCTCGATGTCCGAGGTGGCCGAGGGGCCCGAGACGAGGGTCACCGGACGGCGCGCGCTGCGGACGGTGTCGGCGATCCGGCCGATTGCCTCGGGGACGCTCCCGACGATCTGGGTCTGCTCCACCACGCAGAGGTGGTGGTCGGGCACGAGCGTGAGGGCGCGCGGCCCCTGGCGCGGGCCGGTGTCCAGGACGATCGTCCCGGTCTCGGCGATGGCGAGGGCACAGCCGGTGAGTGCGGCGCCCAGCGCGTCGAGCTCGCGCGGGTCGAGCTGCTGCGCCGGCACCGCCTCGACGTCGTGCGGAACCCAGTCCGGGGGGAGGTCCGGCGGCACGCCGAGCCGCTCGATGCCTCGCTCGCGGCAGACCTCCCCGATCGAAGTCGCGAGCTCGGCACCGGCGACGTGCCGGACGTCTGCGCGGTATTCGGAGGCCCGTTCGACGAACCGCTCGACCGGGTCGCCCTGCTCGCCGCGCAGGTAGGCGCGCGGCACGGCGACGTCGGGCGGTCGCTCGCCCGCAGGGACGTCCGCGAGGGCGTGTGCGATCCGCTGGAGGGTCTCTTCGCGTGCCGTCATGGACGCTCGCGCCACCAGTCACGGAAGGAGCGGGACGGGAAGGCCGGGAGATCACGGGCCCTGGTCCACGAGCCGAGGCCCGGGAGCCGTCGGACGCGACCGTCGCGGACGAGGGGGCGCTGGAGGACGCGGCCGAGGCGCTCGATGCGCGCGAGCCGCCCGGGGCTCCGAAATGCCCACGCGAGGGTGCGCATCGCGAGGTGCTCGCGGCGGTGGCCGGCCGTCTCCGAGACGACTCTGCCGCGGAGGTGGACGAGCACCTCGGGGATGTCGATCTTCACCGGGCAGACGTCCGCGCACGCGCCGCAGAGGGTCGAGGCGAACGGCAGCGAGCCGGCGTCGTCGAGCCCGCGGAGCTGGGGGGTGAGGATCGCGCCGATGGGGCCGGGGTAGACGGAGTCGTAGGCGTGGCCGCCGGTGCGGGAGTAGACGGGGCAGACGTTGAGGCAGGCGCTACAGCGGATGCACGCGAGTGTCTGGCGCCCGACCTCGTCGGCGAGGACGTTCGTCCGGCCGTTGTCGAGAAGCACCAGGTGAAACTCCTGCGGCCCGTCGCCGGGTGTCACCCCGGTCCACAACGAGGTGTAGGGGTTCATCCGCTCGCCGGTCGAGGAGCGGGGAAGCAGCTGGAGGAAGACCTCGAGGTCCTCGAGCGTGGGGACGAGCTTCTCGATCCCGAGCACGGTCACGAGCGTGCGCGGGAGCGTCGTGCAGAAGCGCCCGTTGCCCTCCGACTCGACGACGCAGATCGTCCCGGTCTCGGTCACGGCGAAGTTCGCGCCGCTGACCGCCACCGAGGCATCGAGGAACCGCTCGCGCAGGTACGCCCGCGCTGCCGCGGTGAGCGCGGCCGGGTCGTCGGTCAGGTCGGGGAGCCCGAGTCGGTCGCGGAACAGGTCGCGGATCTCTCTGCGGTTCTTGTGGATCGCAGGAACGAGGATGTGCGAGGGGCGCTCGCCCGCGAGCTGGCAGATCAGCTCGGCGAGGTCGGTCTCGATCGCCTCGATGCCCGCAGCGGACAGTGCGTCGTTGAGCCGGATCTCGTCGGTCGTCAGCGACTTCACCTTCACCACCTCGGAGGCGCCCGTCTCGCGGACGAGCCCGAGCACGATCTCGTTTGCCTCGTCGGCGTCGCGCGCCCAGTGCACGGCTCCGCCCGCAGACACGACCGAGGCCTCGAGCTCGACGAGATAGAGGCCGAGGTGCCTGAGCACCCGGCGCTTCAGCGCCTCGCCCGCCTCGCGCAGCTCCTCCCAGTCCGGCCGCTCCCCCGCGGCCGCGGCACGCTTCGCCCGGATCGTGCTCGTCGCATGGCCGAGGTTGCGGCGAAGCTGCACGTCCTGGAGCGCGATCCGCGCGAGCGTCGGGAAGGTCTGCGTCACTGTTCCCCCGCGAGGATCTCCGCCAGGTGCCGCGTCTCGACGTCGAGCCCGCGTCGCGACAGGGCGCCGCCGATCTGCATCAGGCACGACATGTCGACGGCCGTGACGAGCTCGGCACCGGATCCCTCCACCGCCTCGATCTTGTCGTCCAGGATCGCACTCGACGTCTCCGCGTTCTTCACCGCGAACGTGCCCCCGAACCCGCAGCACTCCTCCGCCCGCGGCAGAGGGACCAGCTCGAGACCATGCACGGCGCCGAGCAGCCGCGTCGGGGCGTCGCCGACCCGCAGCGAGCGGAGCGAATGACACGTCGGGTGGTACGTGACACGCGCCGAGAACGAGGCGCCGACGTCCTCGAGCCCGAGCCTGCCGACGAGGAGCTCACTCAGCTCCAGCACCCTGGGCACCAGCGCCTCGACGTCCCGCGACAGCGCCGCATCGTCCGCACGGCGCGCAAGGTAGGGGTAGAACTGCCGCACCATCGCGACACACGACGCCGACGGCGCCACCACGACCTCCGCGTCACCGAACACGTCGACGAAGCGGCGGGCGAGCGCGAGCGCCTCCCGCTGGTAGCCCGTGTTGAAATGCAGCTGCCCGCAACACGTCTGCTCCGCGCGGAACTCGACCCGATGCCCCAACCGCTCGAGGACCCGCACCGTCGCCATCCCCACCCGCGGGAACATCGCATCGCCCACACACGTGACGAACAAGGCGATCCGCACGCCGCCGGCTACGCCGCCCCCCGGGCCTTCTCGACCGGGCACGGAACAGGGCCCGTGGCCGCTCCCGGCCTGGTCGTGTGCGGTGCTCTCGCCGGCGACGGCCCTGTCATCGGCGTCAGTCTGACGCATCGCCCGCGTCTACACGCTTGTCCCATCGTCCCGCGGGCCGGCCCGATAGGGTCGCGCGGATCATCGACATCCCTCAGAAAGAGAGCACGATGGCATTCGTCCTGGTGGTGCGCATGACCGCGAAGGAGGGTGAGGAGGAGCGCGCGGCTGCGCTGATGGAGGAGCTCGCCGAGGCGACGCGGCAGGAGCCCGGCTGCGACCTCTACATCCCGTGCCGCGATCCCGAGTCGCCGCGCTCGTTTCTCTTCTACGAGCAGTACCGCGACAAGAGCGCGTTCGAGGAGCACGGCGCGAGCGAGCATTTCCAGCGTCTGGCCGCCGGGCAGCTGTTCGGGCTCATGGAGTCGCGGGAGCGAACCTTCTTCGAGACGCTCTAGCCGGCGGGCGCCGGTCGGAGACCCTCGACGGAGCCGGGATCACGGGTCGACGTAGATCGTCACCGTCTCGGTGTAGAACTCGACCGCGGCGCGTCCCTGCTCGTGCGGGCCGAAACCGCTGCCCTTGATGCCGCCGAAGGGCACGTGGACATCGGCGCCCGCAGTCTGCGAGTTCACGTGCAGGAGCCCCGCCTGCGCCTCGTCCTGGAAGCGCAGCGCCGACGCGAGGCTCGTGGTGAAGATCGCCGCGGAGAGACCGAACGGCACCGCGTTCGCGCGCTGTATCGCCTCCTCCAGCGTCGAGAACCGGTACAGCGAGGCGACTGGGCCGAACACCTCCTCGCACGAGAGGAACGCGTCGTCGCGGACGTTCTCGAACAGGGCGGGCTCGACGACGTAGCCGTCCTCGTCCGCGCGCGTACCGCCGGCGATCAGCGCGCCTCCCTCGTCGCGGCCGCGCTCGATCGCGGACATGACGTCGTCGAACTGGGACTCGTTCACGATCGGCCCGACCTCCGTCTCGGGGTCGAGCGGATCGCCAACCCGGCCGCGCGCGATCCGCGCGAGAAGCGCCTCGCGGAACGCGCCGTAGACCTCGTCCTGCACGTAGATGCGCCGGGTCGCGGTGCACTTCTGCCCCGCCGACCAGAACGCGCCGGCGTAGGCAGCCTCGACGGTACGGTCGAGGTCGGCGTCGGCCATCACGATCAGCGGGTTGTGGCCGCCGAGCTCGAGCTGGACCCGCTTGCCGGTCTTCGTCGCCTCGTCGCGCACCCACGACCCCGTCGCGACCGAGCCCGTGAAGGAGACGGCGCGCAGGCGCGGGTCGCGGACGAGCGCCGCGCCCACGGTCGATCCGCGACCGGTGAGGACGTTGAGGACACCCGCCGGCAGCTCCGCCTCCGCGAAGGCCTCCGCGAGATGGAGCCCGGTCCGCGGCGCCTCGTACGCGAGCTTGAGCACGACCGTGTTCCCGTAGACGAGCGCCGGGGCGAGCTTCCAGACGGGAATGGCGAGCGGGAAGTTCCACGGGGTGATCAGCGCGACCGCGCCGAGCGGCCGCCGCCGCGTCGAGACGCGGGCGCCGGTCGCCGCCTGCTCGAAGTGCTCGCCGACGTTGCGATACGCCTCGCCTGCGGCGAAGCGGAGGATCGTCGCCGCGCGGGCGGCCTCGCCGAGCGCCTCGCGGAACGGCTTCCCCATCTCGGTCGACATGTCGCGCGCGATCCGTTCTGTCCGCGAGGCGAGGACCGAGGCCGCGGCCTCGAGGTAGGCGCCCCGCTTCGCGAGCGGCAGCGTCGCCCACGGGGTGAACGCCTCGTGCGCGGCGGCGACGGCAGCCTCCGCGTCCTGCTCCGATGAGGCGGCGTACTCCCCCACCGTCTCGGAGGGGCGCATCGGGCTCGTCTTCTCGTAGGTCTCGCCGGAGGCGCTCGGGCGCCATTCGCCGGCGACGTAGTTGGCGGGCGTGGTCGCTTGGACAGTCTCGGTCATCGTCGGGCCTCCTTCAGGCTGCCACTGTGTTCGTGAGCTCGCCGATCCCGTCGATCCGGATGCGGATCGTGTGGCCGGGGGCGAGCGTGTAGTCGTCGGGCGGAACGAGCCCCGTCCCCGTCAGCAGGATGGATCCTGCGGGAATCGGGTTGTCGCGCACGGCCCATTCCACGAGCTCGTGTGCGCTCCGTCGCATCCTCGCCGTCGACGTCTCCCCGGCGAACAGCTCCGCGCCGTCCGCGTCCTCGATCCGGAGCGAGATCGAGAGGGGACGCTCCCAGTCGTCCGGCACCGCGAGAGCGGGGCCGATCGCGCACGAGCCCGCCCAGATCTTCGCCTGCGGGATGTAGAGCGGGTTCGCACCCTCGATGTCGCGGCTCGAGACGTCGTTCCCGATCGTGACCGCGACGGGCGTCTCGTCCTCGCCGATGACGACGCCGAGCTCCGGCTCGGGCACGGTCCAGTGCGAGTCCCGGCGAACGCGGATCGCGCCGCCGGAGCCGACCGTGCGCCGCATCTGCGCGTCCTTGAGGAACAGCTCCGGCCTGTCGGCGTCGTAGACGAGGGCGTAGACGTCGCGGGCATCCGTCTGCGCCTCCTCGAGGCGCGCGTCGCGGCTTCGCTCGTACGTCACCCCGGCGCACCAGATCTCGGGCGCCTCGACCGGCGCGAGGAGCGCGCCGGCGGCGAGGCCGCACGGCTCGCCCTCGCCGCGGATGGCGGCGAGGGGATCGTCGTGGTCGAGCACGTTCAGCGCGCCGTCGTCTGCGCGCGCCACGCGGGGCCCCTCTGCGGTCTCGACCCGGACGAAGCGCCTCAATACGTCGCCCGCCCGCCGGAGATGTCGAAGCAGGCGCCGGTCGAGAACGTCATCTCCTCGCTCGCGAGCCAGCAGACGAGCGCCGCCACCTCGTGCGGCTCGCCCATCCGGCCGAGCGGGATGCGGGACGTCATGAAGTCGATGTGCTCCTGCGAGAGCTGGCCGAGGATCGGGGTGTCGATCACCGCGGGCGCGATCGCATTGACGAGGATGCCGCTGCCGGCGACGTCCTTGCCGATCGCCTTCGTGAGGGCGATCACGGCTGCCTTCGAGGAGGAGTAGGCGCCCGCCATCGGATTTCCCTCCTTACCGGCGATCGAGGCGACGTTGACGATGCGCCCGTAGCCGTGCTCCAGCATCCTCGGGATCGCGGCCCGGTTCGCGTAGAAGACGCCGTCGAGGTTGACCGCGTGCACGCGGCGCCACTCCTCGTCGGATACGTCGACGGTGTGGAGCGAGTCTCCCCCGACGCCCGCGCAGCAGACGAGCACGTCGAGGCGCGGCAGCCCCCGTGCCTCCGCGACGAGCTGCGCGGGGTCGCGGACGTCGTGGCCGCGCGCGAGGTCGAACACGTGCACGTCGGCGCCTCCGGCCCGGAGCCGCTCGGCGACCGCCGCTCCGATCCCGCTCGCGCCGCCGGTGACGAGCGCGACCCGCCCCTCGAAGTCGTAGTGGTTGCCCACGACGGCATTTCTATACGTTTCGGCGCGTGAGCTTCGACCCGAGACGCGACTACCCGCTCGGGAGCGCGCGCCCGGATCTCGTCCGCTCGCCCACCGGCCGTCCCCTTTCCGAGCTGGCGCTCGACGGGGACGTGTCGCCGGCCGATCTGCGTGCGACACCCGAGACGCTGCGTCTGCAGGCCGAGGTCGCGCGCGCCGCCGAGCGGCCCCAGCTGGCGGACGGCCTCGTGCGCGCGGCCGAACTCGCCTCGATCCCCGACGGCTCCATCCTCGAGGTCTACACGGCACTGCGGCCGCGCCGCTCCACCGCCGCAGAGCTCGAGGACTGGGCGACTCGGCTCGAGGAGCTCGACGCACCGGCGAACGCGGCGTTCGTCCGTGAGGCGGCCGAGGTGTACGCCCGACGGGGGCTTCTGCGTGCCGGCTGAGGGCCGGTCCGCCCGGTTCGCACGCCGCGAGGAGCGTGGGCTCCGCCGCGAGCTGCTGATCGAGCCGCTGCCCGAGCTCGGGCTCGTGTCGATGGACGGCCCGAACGACCCGGAGCCGTCGCTCGTCGTCGAGGCCGGGAGGGTCGTGGAGCTCGACGGCCGCCGCGAGCAGGAGTGGGACGTGCTCGACCACTTCATCGCCCGTCACGGGATCGACCCGGAGGCGGCGCGGGAGGCGGCCTCGCTCGAGGATCTCGACCTCGCACGGATGCTCGTCGACGTCGACGTTCCGCGCGAGCGGCTGGTCTGGCTCTCGCGCGGGCTCTCGCCGTCGCGTCTGGCGCGCGTGGTCGGGCTCCTCGATCCCGTGGAGTCGATGTTCGCCTTGAAGAAGCTCCGCGCGCGACGCGCGCCCGCGAATCAGGCGCACGTGACGAACCTCAAGGAGAACCCGGCGCTGCTGGCGGCCGACGCGGCCGAGGCGGCCGCCCGCGGCTTCGCGGAGGTCGAGACGACGGTCGGCGTCTCTCGCTACGCACCGCTGAACGCGATCGCGGTGCTGGTCGGCTCCCAGACGGGCCGGCCCGGAGTGCTCACCCAGTGTGCCGTCGAGGAGCGTCTCAACCTGCGGCTCGCCTACCAGGGGCTCGTCACCTACGCGGAGACGCTCTCGGTCTACGGGACGGAGCCCGTGTTCGTGGACGGCGACGACACGCCCTGGTCGAAGGCGTTCCTCGCCTCGGCATACGCGTCGCGCGGCGTGAAGGTGCGTTTCACCTCGGGCGGCGGCTCGGAGGCGCTGATGGGCGAGTCCGAGGGGAAATCGATGCTCTACCTCGAGGCACGCTGCCTGTCGCTCGTGCGGGCTGCGGGCTCGCAGGGTGTCCAGAACGGCTCGATCTCGTGTGTCGCGCTCGTGCTCGCCGTCCCGGGAGGAACACGCGAGATCCTCGCCGAGAACCTGCTCGCTGCCTGGCTCGGCCTCGAGGTCGCCTCCGGCAACGACGCGATCGCGAGCCATTCGCCGATCCGCAAGACCGCGAAGCTGATGGGGCAGTTCCTCGCCGGGACGGACTTCGTCACCTCGGGCTACTCCCTGATGCCGCGCTACGACAACATGTTCGGCGGCGGGAACTACGACGCCGAGGACCTCGACGAGTGGCTCACGATCCAGCGCGACTGGCAGGTCGACGCGGGCATCGAGCCGGTCGCAGAGGGGACGCTGCTCTCGGTGCGCGAGCGCGCCGCTCGCGCGGTGCAGGCGGTGTACGAGGAGTTCGGCTTTCCCCCCATCACGGAGGACGAGGTCACGCTCGCTGCGCGCTGCCTCGACTCGCGCGACCTGCCCGATCGAGACCGTGCCGCGGATGTCGAGGCCGCAGGTCGCGTGCTCGACGAGGGGATCTCCGCGCTGGAGATCGCCCGCGCGCTCGCCGGGCGCGGGTTCGGCGACGTCGCCGAGGCGATCTTCGGCATGCAGCGGCAGCGCGTCGCCGCCGACTATCTGCAGACCTCGGCGATCGTCTCGTCCGACGGGGTCGTCGTCTCCGCCGTCAACGACCCGAACCGCTACACGGGCCCCGGCAGCGGCTATCGCCTCGATGGGGAGCGGTGGCAGCTGCTGCAGCGGCTGCCGCACACCATCGACGCTCGCCTCGTCGGCGCCGGCGCGAGCGGCGAACCGGTCGTCGAGGAGCTGGGGCCCGCCGAGCGGGGCGACGCGCCGGACGAGGTCGTGGTCGCCGTCGGCCCCGCGTTCGGCGATGCGCTCTGCGAGACGATCAACGGCCTCTCCCACGAAGCGGTGCTGGCGGCGATCCTCGGCGGGATCGGCGAGGTCGGGGGCAGAGCCCGCGTGGTGCGCGTCCGCCGCTCCTCGGACGTCGCGTTCATCGGGCATGACGGCGCGCTCCTCTCGGGCTCGGGCGTCGCCGTCGGAGTGCAGTCGAAGGGGACGACGCTCATCCACCGAGCAGACCTCGAGCCGCTCGACAACCTCGAGCTTTTCGGGATGGCGCCTTCCCTGACGCTCGACTCCTACCGGCAGATCGGCCGCAACGCGGCCGGCTACGCGCTCGGCGGGGCGGTCTCGCCGGTGCCGACGATGCTCGACAACTACGCGCGTGCGAAGCTCATCGTCCGCACGACGCTCCTGCACGCGCGCGAGACCGCGGAAGCCGACCCGCTGGCCCCGCCCGTCGAGCTCGCGCCCGTCGGCGCCCGGGTCTAGCCCCGAGGCGCCGACGCGGGCTGCGTCAGCCCTGCGGCTTCCCGGCGACGCCCCAGTGCTTCGGCGAGACGCCGTGGACGATCACCTGGATGTGCTCCTCGGCGGCGCCAGACGACTCGCTCAGCGCCTTCGTCATCGCCTCGATGATCTTCGGTATCGACTCCTCGGTGACACGGCTGTCGTAGAGCTTCACGTCGACCCACGGCATGTCAGTCTCCTCCTTCGTCCCAGGGCTTCCCATTACGGCCCCAACGATGCGCGTCGTGGCCCTCGACGATCACCCAGGTGTGCGTCTTCAGCTCGGGCGCGGCGAGCACGTCGAGCAGCGTCTCGGTCATGCGGTCGATGAGCTGCGACTCGAGCTCGGGCGTCAGCCGCCGCTCGAACAGCTCCACGCGGACGAGCGGCATCGCTCAGCGCTCCACGTGCGTCGCGCCCCGGTCGGGACCGAGCACGAGGTCGAGATCCTCGTCGGGAACGTGGTCGAGCGGCACCGGGGCGAGCGCCTCCATGAACGTGACGCCGTGCTCGGAGTACAGCTTGTGGCCGACGCGACGGTTGACGACGACGACGTCGCCGGGGCCGAGCGATCTCGTCTCGTCCTCGATCGTCATCTCGACCTCACCCTCGAGCACGAACATCACCTGCTCCGAGTGCTCGTGCGCGTGCCACGGAACCTGCTTGCCGGCTTCGTACGAGACCCGGCAGAGGAGCACCTGCTCGCCCCCGATTGCGTGCAAGCGGACGCCGTCGACGAACTCGAACGACTCGCGGCCGTTCCAGGTCCCGAACGGGCTCTGCTCACGGATCGACACCGAGGAACCCCTCGCCGCCGTTCGAGGAGACGGCCTTCACCGACAGCTCCTCGTCGAAGATGACGCGCTTGCCGTCCCGGCGGGGCTCGCTCTTCTCAGCGAGCGCCGCGAGTACGCGGTCCGGAGTCGCGGGCATCTCGGTGATCCAGACGCCGACCGCATCGTGGATCGCGATCGCGATCGCAGGCGGCTGCGCGTTGTTCGCCATCTCTCCGATCGCTTTCGCACCGAACGGGCCCTCGGTCGAGGAGTGCTCGAGGATCACGTTGTCGAGCTCCGGCAGGTCGGCGAACGCAGGCCCGAGGTAGCTGCCGAACTCGCTTCCGCGGTGCTCGACCGACGGGTAGTACGGATAGCTCGACTCGAGCAGCCCGAGCCCGAGGCCCATGATCGCGCCGCCCTCGATCTGCCCCTCCACGAGCAGGGGGTTGATCGCGCGGCCGACGTCGTAGACCTGCACGAGCTTCTCGACCTTCACCTCGCCGGTCTCGTCGTCGACCTCGACCTCGGCCACGCACGCGGCGTAGGAGATCGCGGAGTGCGGCTCGAGCTCGACCTGCCCGGTCGCGTCGTCGACGTCGGCGAACGGCTTCAGCGCGGTCGACGACCCGCTGATCAGCTCGCCGTAGTTGTACGTCGCCGCTCCGGCGACGTCGGCGACGCCGATCTTCTTCTGCGGCGCACCCTTCGCGACCACCTCGCCGTCGGAGATCTCGAGGTCGGAGGGGCCGATCTCGAGCTCCTTCGACGCGATGTCGAGGATGCGCTCGCGCACCCGCTCCGCGGCGAGCCGGACCGCATTGCCGCCGATGAACGTGCCGCGTGAGGCGAAAGTCCCCGTGCAGACGGCCGACGAGTCCGTGTTCGTGTTGTCCATCGTCACCCAGTCGTACGGCACGCCGAGCGTGTCCGCGACGATCTGCGTGTGCACGGTCTTCGAGCCCTGGCCGATGTCGACCGTGCCGGAGAAGACGTCGACCCGACCGTCCGGCTTCAGCTTGATCCAGGCCTGGCTGGGGTCGCCGTTCTGATTCATGCCGGTCGGGTACTCGATCGTCGCGAATCCTTGACCGCGGTGCTTGGCCATCAGGCAGCCCCCTTTCCGTCGACCTCTGCCAGGTTCTGCTGGGCCTTCAGGTGCTCCGGGAGCAACTCGCCGGAGCGCGGCTCCTGCGTCATCTGCCGGTACTCGGCCGGCAGCTCGATCCCCGTCCGCTCCGCCGCCGCGAGCGTCACGGGCACGGTGGACGGATCCTTGAGCGTGACGCCGTTCCCGGTCGTGTCGCCGATCCGGTTCGCGTTCTTCAGGCGAAGCTCCCACGGGTCGAGCCCGAGGACCTCGGCGACCCGCCCCAGGTGCGTCTCGACCGCGAACGACACCGAGGTGACGCCGAACCCGCGCATCGCGGTGGTCGGCACCCGGTTGGTGAACGCGACGAAGCCGTCGAAGCGGAGGTTCGGGATCGTGTAGGCACCGCTGTGGTGGAACGCGTGCTTCGTCAGGCCGTACGGCGAGAAGCGCGCGTACGCGCCGGCATCGTGGAGCGTCAGCGTCCGGCGGCCGAGAATCCAGCCGTCGCTCGTGACCGCGTCTGCGATCTCGATGTGCCACGGCGCCCGGGTCGAGGAGGCGAGGAACTCCTCCTCGCGGGTCCACCGCCACTTCACGGGCCGTCGCGTCTTCAGCGCGAGCAGCGCGCAGATCGTGTCGGTCGCGGTGTCGACCTTCCCCCCGAAGCCGCCTCCGACGGTGCCGCCGACGAACTTGAGCTTGTTGAGCGGCCACTCGAGATGCGCCGCGACGACGCCCATCGAGAAGTACATCGCCTGCGTGCAGGAGTAGACCGTGAGCCTGCCGTCCGGCTCGGGCACCGCGACGCCGACCTGGGTCTCGAGCGGCATCTGCTCGATCGCCTGCGGACGGTAGACGCCCTCCACGATCGTGTCCGCCTGGTCGAAGGCCCGATCGACGTCGCCCTTGCGGACGCGCCGGTGGTTGTACGGGCCGTAGTGCGGGTAGATGTTGCCCCAGTGATGGCCTTGCGGCGCATCGGGATCGAGCGCCGTGCGGATGTCGAACAGCGCGGGGCGCTCGTCGAACTCGACCTCGATCGCGTCGACGGCAGCACGAGCCGCGTCCTCCGACTCGGCGGCGACGGCGGCGATCGGCTGGCCCCGGTAGCGGACGTCCTCGTCCGCGAGCAGCGGCTCGTCGCCCGGGACGCCGAGCGCCTCGAGGTGGCCGTAGACGTTCCGCGGCACGTCGGCCGCGGTCACGACGCCGTGCACGCCCGGCATCGCCTCGGCCTTCGCCGGGTCGAGCCGGGTGATCGCCGCGTGGTGGTGCGGCGAGCGGAGCGCCTTCACCCAGAGGGTCTTGCCGACGCGGACGTCGTCGACGAAGCGTGTGCGGCCGGTGACGTGACCGACGCCGTCGTAACGGGGAAGACGTGCGCCGACGGCCTTCACGCCGGGCTCCCCTGGATCTCGACGGTCGGCTGGCCCTCCGTCTGAGAGGGCAGGTCGTCGACCGAGCCCACGTCGCCGCGGGACGCGGCGACCACGGCCTCGACGATCTTCACGTACCCCGTGCAGCGGCAGTAGTGGCCCCCGAGCGCCTCGAGAACCTCGTCGCGCTCGACCGGACCGTGCCTGCGGTCGAGCAGGGCGGTGGCCGCGACGATCATCCCCGGGGTGCAGAAGCCGCACTGGGCCGCATAGCGCTCGTGGAAAGCGGTCTGCAGCGGCGACAGGCGCCCTGGTTCACCAACGCCCTCGAGCGTCGTGATCGAGGCGCCGTCGACGGCCGCCACGGGCGTCAGGCACGAGCGTCGGGGCTCGCCGTCGACGAGGACGGTGCAGGAGCCGCAGCCCCCCTGCTGGCAGCCCGCCTTCGGGCTCGTCAGGTCCAGCTCGTCACGCAGAACGTGCAGCAGAGGTGTGAGCGGCTGGCTCGAAATCTGGCTCTCGATGCCGTTCACGTTCAGCTTCATGCGTTCTCCAGTCGATCGAGGGCCTGCTGGACGAGGAGCGGGAGGATCCGACGGCGGTAGTCCGCGGTCGCGACCGCGTCGTCGACGGGATCGACGTCCTCGAGGACGTCGGCCGCCTCGCGCGACGCCTCCACAGTGCGGCAGCGGACGGCGGTGGGACCCACCCCGGCCACGCCGACGCGCAGCGCTCCGTCGTGCTCGGCGACGGCCACGTTCGCGATCGCGTAGGAGTGGGCGTGACGCCGCCGCATCCCGGCGCCGCCGGTGCGGCGCTCGACGTCGTCGACCTCGAGCTCGAGCACGAGGCGACCGGAGCGGTCGCCGGCGAGGAAGTCCTCGACGGGCTCGATGCGCTCCCCGCCCTTGCCGGTCGAGCGCACACGCGCACCGAGTGCGATCAGCGCTGCTCCGAGGTCGCCGCGCTGCGATTCGTTTCCGGCCGGGGCGCAGACGTTCCCGCCGATCGTGGCGCTCTGCCGCACCTCGAAGTCTGCGACACGGCCGGCGTAGTCCGAGAGCAGCCGCGGCACCGGGCCGTCGACGAGCGCCGCGAGAGGCGTGGCCGCGCCGATCCGGATCACGCCGCCGTCGCTGCGGATACCCGCGAGCCCGCTCGCGTGGAGCATCAGCGACCGTCCAGGCGTCAGGCGACCGGACGCGATCTCCGGCATGAGGATCGTGCCACCGGCGAAGACGGTTATTCCCTCCCCGTCGCCGTACAGGGACGCCGCCTCGTCGGCGGACCGTGGGATCAGCACCTCGGGAGCCATGCGGCGATCCTATCCTGGCCAAGGGCGGGGCGGGCAAGGCCACACGCGCGGACGCCGGAGCGCCGTCCGCTCGCCCTCGCGCCGGATAGGGGCCGATCGGTGCGGCTGTCGCGCCCGCGTGACGTCCTGTAGCCACAGCCATGTGACGGTGGTACCGTCGCCGCGATACGAGGGCGAACACGAGAGGAGGCGGCGGTGTCAATTGCGGTGCACTCGGAGAAGCTCCGGGAACTCGTCGACGAGGGGGCGGACGTCGAGCAGGTCGCGACCGGCTTCACCTTCACCGAGGGGCCCATCTGGATGCCCGACGGCTCGCTCCACTTCAGCGACATGCCCGGCGACATGCGCCGGCGTTGGCACCCGGACCAGGGCGTCGAGGTGTTGCGCGACCCGAGCAACAAGTGCAACGGCATGACCCTCGACGACGACGGCAACCTCATCGTCTGCGAGCACGTCACGAGCTCCGTCGTCCGAGAGCGCCCCGACGGCACGCGCGAGGTGCTCGCGTCGCACTGGGGTCGCAGCTACCTCAATAGCCCGAACGACGTGGTGGTCGCGTCCGACGGGTCGATTCTCTTCACGGACCCGACCTACGGACGCATGCCAGGCTTCGGCATCGAGCGGGCCCAGGAGCTCGACTTCCAGGGCGTCTACCGGATCCCGCCCGACGGCGGCGAGCTCGAGCTCCTCGTCGACGACTTCGCGCAGCCGAACGGTCTCTGCTTCTCGCCCGACGAGTCGCTCCTGTACGTGAACGACACCGACCGCGCCCACATCCGCGTGTTCGACGTGGGCGCAGACCACGCGCTCTCGAACGGCCGGGTCTTCGCCGAGAACATCGGCGACGGCGATCTCGCCAAGGGCGAGCTCGTCGACGGGATGAAGATCGACGAGCTCGGGAACGTCTACGTCACCGGCCCCGACGGCGTCTGGGTCTTCTCGCCCGAGGGGGAGCATCTCGGTGTGATCGGGGTGCCCGAGAGCGTCGGGAACATCAACTGGGGCGGAGACGACTGGAGCACCCTCTACATCCCGGCGTCGACCTCGGTCTACCGCGTCGCGATGAAGGTCTCCGGCAATCGTCTCGGCTACATGCGCTCGTAGGAGGACAGGATGGACAGGATCCACCCGAAGTCTGCTGCCCTGGTGATCCAGGACATGCAGAACGACGTGATCATCGAAGGCGGCGCGTTCGCCGACTCGGGCGCCCCGGCCCACGCGATCGCCCAGAACGCGGTCGAGAACGTCCGAGGGCTCGCCGACGCCTGTCGCGGCGCGGGGGTTCCCGTGATCCACGTCTGGTACATCGTCGAGCAGGGCGCGCCGGGCCTGAAGCAGAACGCGCCGCTGTTCCAGGGCGTGCGCGAGGCGAACGCGCTCGTCCGCGGCAGCTGGGGCGCGGCTCCGGCCGACGGACTGGAGCCGCAGGACGGCGACCACGTCGTCGAGAAGATGCGGATGAACGGCTTCTACGAGACGCGGCTCGACATCCTGCTCCGCGGGCTCGGGGCCGAGACGCTGATCATCACGGGGGCCTGGACGAACATGTCGATCGAGCACACGGCACGGCACGGTGCGGACGCCGGCTACCAGGTCGTCGTCGCCTCCGACGGTACGTCGACCGTGAACGACGAGTGGCAGCGCGCCGCGCTCGAGTACGCGATGACGAACGTCGCCACTGTCGGCACGTGCGCCGAGATCGCAGAGGCGCTCGGTGCGACGGTCGCCGCCTGAGACGAAGGGTGGGCTGCCCGCGTGAAGACGCGGGCGGCTCTCTTCCGCTCGCCGGACGAGCCTCTCGAGACCGTCGAGCTCGACCTCGAGGAGCCGGGGCCCGGTGACGTGCTCGTGCGCATGGCCGCGGTGGGCGTGTGCGGCAGCGACCTCCACGTCGTCCGCGGCGAATGGCGCCGGCCGACGCCGATGGTGCTCGGCCACGAGGGCGCCGGCGTCGTCGAGGCGGTCGGGCACGGCGTCGAGACGGTCGCCCCGGGCGCCGCGGTCGTGATCTCCTGGGCGCCCGCCTGCGGCGGGTGCACGGCGTGCCTGAGCGGCCGTCGGCAGGCATGCCTCCGTCTGCGGGACGCGATCTCCGCCGGCACGCTTCTCGACGGGACGACGAAGCTCTCCCTGGACGGCGAGCGCGTCTATCGGATGACGGCCACGGGATGTCTTTCGGAGCACACCGTGCTCCCGGCCGAGTCGGTGCTGCCGCTGACGGTCGAGATCCCCCTCGAGCAGGCTGCGTTGCTGGGCTGCGCTGCGCTCACTGGCGTCGGTGCGGTCCGGAACGCCGGACGTGTGCGCGCGGGCGAGGCGGTGCTCGTCGTCGGCGCCGGGGGAGTCGGGCAGTTCGTCGTGCAGGGAGCGCGCATTGCGGGTGCGGAGTCGATCGTCTGCGTCGACCCGAACCGGGCGAGGCTCGAGCAGGCGCTCGAGCTCGGCGCCACCGCGGCGGGCCCGCCGGAGGACGTGGCACGCCTGCTGCCCGAGGGAGCCGATGTCGCGTTCGACGCCGTCGGCGCGCCTGAGACCGCGGCGCTCGCGCTCGCCGGCACCCGTCCCGGAGGACGGTGCATCGTCGTCGGCATGCCGGCCTCGGGTGCGCGGTTCGACCTGGACCCGCTCGAGTTCACGAACCGCGAGAAGACGCTGACCGGCTCGGTGTACGGCTCGGCCGACCCGTCGCAGGCACTGCCCGCGCTGCTCGAGGACGTGAGCGCCGGGCGGCTCGAGCTCGCGCCGCTCGTGGGCCCGCGCTACCCGCTCGAACAGGCGGACGAGGCGTTCCGGGCCTCGCTCGCAGGGTCTCGCGGACGGGTGCTCGTCACGACGTAGAATCGCCGCGATGGCGACGATCGTGACCGTTCCGCTGCTCGAGGGGTGGCGATCCTTGCTCGCAGAGTGGCTCGAGATCGAGTACCTCTGCCCGGGCGGAGTCGGGCCCGCATGATCGTCGAGCAGCGCGACTACCACGTCCACACGGGCAAGCTGGGCGCGCTGGTGCAGCTGTACGCCACCGAGGGAATCGAGCTGCAGCAGAGCATCCTCGGCACCCTGCTCGGGGTGTTCACCACCGACGTCGGTGCGCTCTCGACCTACACGAGCCTCTGGGGCTACGCGAGCTACGCCGAGCGCGAGGAGCGTCGGGCGCAGCTGCAGGCGGACGAGCGCTGGCAGTCGTTCCTCGGCAAGATCCAGCCGCTCATCCATACGCAGCAGAACCGGATCCTCGTCCCCACCTCCTTCTCGCCGATCCGCTGATGGGTGCGCTCGACGGCAAGGTCGCGCTCGTCACCGGCGCGGCGCAGGGGATCGGGCGTGCGATCGCCGAGGGCCTTGCCGCGGACGGCGCACGCATCGTCGTCGCCGACCTGCGCGGAGCCGAAGAGGCGGCGCACGCCTTCCCCGACGGCGTCGGGATCGCCTGCGACGTCTCGTCGGAGGATGACGTCCGGCGACTCGTCGACGAGACGGTCTCCCGCTGCGGGGGAGTCGACGTGCTCGTCAACAACGCCGGCCTCTACGCGTCCCTCGAGATGCGGCCGTTCGACCAGATCCCGCTCGAGGAGTGGCGGCAGGTGATGGACGTGAACGTCGCGTCGATGTTCCTGACCTGCCGGGCGGTCATACCGGTGATGCGGGAGCGCGGCGGCGGCAAGATCGTGAACATCTCCTCCGGCACCCCGTTCCGCGGGGTGCCGTTCCTGCTCCACTACGTGACGTCGAAGGGCGCGATCGTGACCTTCACACGGGCCCTCGCGAAGGAGCTCGGCCGCGACAACGTGCTCGTCAACTGCGTCGCGCCGGGCTTCACGATGTCGGCGGGCGTCGAGGAGCATCCCGAGGTGGTCGAGGCCCTGCGCGACGCCTCGGTGTCGGCGCGGACGCTGCAGCGCGACCAGCTGCCCGAGGACGTCGTCGGGGCCGTCGTCTTCCTCTGCGGCCCCGGCTCGGACTTCGTCACGGGCCAGACGATCGTGATCGACGGCGGCCAGTACTTCCATTGAGGGTCGAGGTCCACCGCGAAGGTGTCGAGACCGAGGCCGGGAGCCGCGTCGTCTACGACGTCGCGGCCGACGAGGCGCACTGGGGGGCGGCCCGCGTCGAGGGCCTGGCAATCGTGTGGGAGGTCGACGACCGGCCCGGGGGCGAGTGGCTCGCGCGCTGCGACCGCGTGGACTTCCCACCGGGTGGGGTCGCCTACCGGCACACGCATCCGGGGCCGGGGATCCGCGTGCTGCTCGAGGGGAGGATCCGGATCGAAAGCGGCGGCGAGACGCATGAGTACGGGCCGCTCGACGACTGGTACGAGGCCGGCCCGGTCCCGGTCCATGCCACGGCCTCGGAGAGCGAGGCCACGGCGTTCGTGCGCGTGATGCTCGTGCCCGCCGAGCTCGCGGGGCAACGGACGATCCGTTACGTCGACCCCGCCGACGAGGACAAGCCGAAGCTCCAGCGGGCGCGCATCTACCTCGAGCAGACGCTGCCGTGACGCGGACGGGCGGGCAGCTGCTCGTCGACCAGCTCGTCGTGCAGGGAGTGGACACGGCGTTCTGCGTACCGGGCGAGAGCTACCTCGTCGTCCTCGACGCGCTCCGCGACGCGCCGATCCGCCTCGTGACGTGCCGGCACGAGGCGGGCGCCGCGAACATGGCGGATGCGTATGGGAAGCTGACCGGCCGTCCCGGTGTCTGCCTCGTGACACGCGGCCCGGGCGCGACACAGGCATCGGTCGGCGTCCACACGGCGTTCCAGGACTCGACGCCACTGCTCCTGCTCGTGGGCCAGGTCGCGTCCGACCAGGTCGAGCGTGAGGCGTTCCAGGAGCTCGACTACCGACGCGTGTTCGGCGAGATGGCCAAGTGGGTGGCCCAGATCGACCGGGCCGACCGGATCCCGGAGTACGTCGCGCGGGCGTTCGCGACCGCCTGCTCGGGTCGCCCCGGCCCGGTGGTGCTCGCGCTGCCCGAGGACGTGCAAACGACCTCCGCCGACGTCGCCGATGCGAGGCCGTTCCACGCTGCGCAGCCGTATCCCGCTCCCTCGGACGTGGAACGGGTGGGAGAGCTGCTCGCCTCCTCGGAGCGACCGTTCGCGATCATCGGCGGAGCCGGATGGACGCCGCGCGCATCGGATGACCTCCGCGTCTTCCTCGAGGCGAACGAGATTCCGGCGGGGGCGGCGTTTCGCCGCCAGGACGCGCTCGACAACGACTCGCCGAGCTACGTGGGCGACGTCGGCATCGGTCTCAACCCCAAGCTCGCTACGCGCGTGGGCGACGCCGATCTCCTGCTCGTGGTCGGGCCGCGGCTCGGCGAGATGACCACCTCCGGCTACACGCTCCTGCGATCGCCGACGCCGGAGCAGACGCTCGTCCACGTCCACCCCGGCGCGGAGGAGCTCGGCCGCGTCTACCGGCCCGAGCTCCCGATCCTCTCCGGCGTGGAGCAGTTCGCGCAGGCGGTGCGAGACGTGCGCGTCGAGGCCCGGTGGGGCGACTGGACGCGGGAGATGCGCGCCGAGTACGAGGCATGGCAGGAGCCGGAGGCGCTCCCGGGACGACTCGATCTCGCCATCTGCATCCGCCAGCTCTGCGACCTCGTCCCCTCCGACACGATCGTTGCGAACGGCGCCGGCAACTTCACGGTCTGGGTGCATCGCTTCTGGCGCTGGCACACGTACCCGTCGCAGCTCGCCCCGACGAGCGGGGCAATGGGCTATGGGCTCCCGGCCGCCGTGGCGGCGAAGGTGCTCCATCCCGAGCGGACGGTCGTCTGCGTCGCGGGTGACGGCGACTTCCTGATGAGCGCCGGCGAGCTAGCGACCGCGGTGCAGTACGAGCTGCCGCTGCTCGTCCTCGTGGTCGACAACGGCATGTACGGGACGATCCGCATGCACCAGGAGCGACAGTTCCCAGGTCGGGTCGTCGGCACCGACCTGCGCAACCCGGACTTCGCCGCCCTCGGCGCGGCCTACGGCGCGTACGCCGAGGCCGTGGAGCGGACGGAGGACTTCGTGCCCGCCGTCGAGCGGGCGCTCGCGTCGCAGCGCCCCGCCCTGCTCTCGCTGCGCGTCGAGCCGGAGGCGATCACGCCGCGCACCACGCTGAGCGCGATCCGCGAGCGAGCGACGCGCTAGCCGCCCTCGGCCGCGTGCCGTTCGCGATAGTCCTCGCGCACGGGTTGGAAGACGTCCAGGACGGTGGCCCCGTCTGGCCCGCACGTCGCCGAATGCTCGACGCCACCCGGGATCACGTACCCCTCGTTCGGACCGATCGGGTGCTCGACGCCCCCGACCACGAGCACCTGCACGCCGCGGAGGCAGATTCCGAGCTGCTCGTGGGGATGGCTGTGGAGGGGGACCGTCGCTCCGGGCTCGAACTCGATCAGGTTGAGCATCGCGCCCCCGCCGAACAGCGGCCGCCCGCTCACGCCCGGAGCCAGCACGAACGGCCGGACGTCGTCGAAGCGGACGAACTGGGGCTCCACGGAATGCGATGATCGCACCTGCGATGAGCGAGCGCCAGGAGTACCGCGTCGCGGGGCAGGCAGAGCCGATCAGCCACTACACGGACGCCGTCCGCGCCGGGGGCCTGCTCTTCGTCTCCGGCTGCATCGCCGTCGACGAGCACGGGCGGCTCGTCGGGGGTGACGACGTGGCCAAGCAGGCCCGGCAGGTCTTCCGCAACATCGGTGCCGTCCTCGGCGCCGCCGGCGCGGGCTTCGCGGACGTCGTCAAGGTCACCGTCTACCTCACCGACGTCGCCGATCGAGCGGCGATCAACCCCGTCCGCCGGGAGCTCTTCGGCGCCGCCCGTCCGGCGAGCACGCTCGTCGAGGTGAGCGCGCTCGCCGTTCCCGGCGCGAAGGTGGAGGTCGACGCCGTCGCGCTGATCCCCTGACGCCCGCGACGACGAGACCCACGTCGAGCCTCTACGGCGTGATGACCTCGGTGGCGTGCGCCGGGGGCGGGGTCACGTCGACCGGCGAGCCGAAGCCGGAGAATGCGCCGACCAGCTTGAAGGTGCTCCCCGCGGGCGTCGTGTACGCGACCCGCACGCGGCGCAGGCGGCTCTGGCTGTCGAGCCAGAAGTCGGCGGGAAACCGACCGCCCTCGTAGTCGGCGTCGAGGACGGCACGGATCGCGGGCCGCTCCGTCGCGGGCACGCGCTGCAGCACCCGGTCGGGATCGACCTGGCCGCGGAAGTGCGTGAGCGCCCCCGTCGTACCGATTCGCTGCGACGAGCGTGCTCCGTACGGCAGGTACGCCAGGGCCCGCACGTGGTCGAGCTCCGCGACCTGCTGTGCCGACGGCAGACGTGTCGTGTCGACCTTCGTCCACGGCTTCAGCGTGGGATCGGAGAGCGCGGCGATGATGTTCGAGTTCCGATAGACCATCGCCCCGTCGACGATCTCCTCCTGCGGGTACGGGATCCCGGGTATGAGCTTGAAGACGTGCGCGCGGCGTGCGCGGAACGAGACGCTGCCGCGCGACTGGGTCTGGATCGGAGCCCCGCCGAGGGAGGCGGCGACGTCGAGCGTGAAGCGTGCGCTTCCGTCGGCCGTGGTGCGGTCGGTCGCGTCGGCGAGGCTCGCGGGCGAGGCCGGTGTGGGCTCGGGCGCTCCGGCGTCGTCGGAGCTCGAGCCCCCGCATGCCGTGGCGACGAGCGGGAGGACGACGAAGAGGGCGAGCAGGCGCCGCACGCGGCGTAGTGTGCCTACAGGACGATCGCCTGCGCATTCGGGGGCCGGCGGCCGCGCCGGTGCACGACCGCGTCGGCGAACGCCGACGCAGCCGCCGACAGCTCGACCCTGGAGTAGACGGCGACGTCCCGCGTGATCCGCGGGCGAAGGCGCAGCACCGCGGCGTCGAGGCCGGGCGCGACGACGTTGTCGGGCACGATCGCAGGCCCCAGTCCCGCCGCGCCGAGCCGGGCCGCGGCCTCTGCCTGCGAGGTGCGGACGCGTGCCCGCGGCGCGAAGCCCGCCCGACGGCAGATCTCCTCGACGACCCCGTCCAGCCCATGCGTGGGCTGGTACAGCACCCACTCGCGCTCTGCGAGCTCCGACGGATCGACCGACTCCCGACCCGCGAGCGGGTCGTTGCGCGAGACGACGACCACCAGCTCCTCCCACGTCACGACCCGGAGCGGCCCGCTCCATTCGCGCAACGGCACCGGGCCGACCGCGAGATCCGCGACGCCGTGCTCGATCGCGTCCTCGAGCAGGCGCCGGTGCACGAACTCGTGCAGGCGGATCGCGACGCCGGGATGGCGCTCCTGCCATGTGCTGATCCACGGCGGCAGCAGCCCGACCGCCATCGAGAGCACCGTCGCGACCTCGAGCTCGCCCTCCTCGACCGCGAGTGCCGCGCGCGCGGCCTGCTGCGCGCGTCCGAGCGCCCGTACCGCCGCCCGCGCCTCCGGCAGGAGCGCACGCCCCGCGGCGGTCGGGGCGACCCCGCGCGGCAGGCGGACGAGCAGCCGACCCCCCACCTGCTCCTCGAGCGCTCTGATGTGGCCCGACAGCGACGGCTGCGCGATCCCGATACGCCCGGCCGCTCCCGTGAGCGAGCCCTCCTCGACCGCGATGACGAAGCACTCGAGCTGACGTGTATTCATAGCCTGAGCCTATCGATAGCAGAGGATCAATCGCTCTTGTCGCATAGGTCGCGGCCGTGAAAGACTGACGCTCGGTGCGAGCGACGGGGCTCAACCACGTCAGTATCTCGGCGACCGACCTCGAGGAGTCGACCCGCTTCTACGAGGAGGTGCTCGGGATGGTGCGCATCCCGACGCCGCGGTTCAAGGACGCGATCGTGCAGTGGCTGCGCGTGGGAGACCTGCAGCTCCACCTCTTCCTCGACGACGCACCTGCGCCGCGGAACCACCACATCGGCATCACGATCGACGACTTCGACACCGCGTACGAGGCCGTGCGCGACCGGATCACGGGCCCGTGGGGCATGCAGCTCGTGGAGCTGCCCTCCGGTCAGCTCCAGCTCTACTTCCGGGACCCGGCCGACAACCTCGTCGAGCTGAACTACCCCGACGTCGAGCTGCTCGACCGGTCGCGCTACCCCGAGCTCGTCCGGCTCGCCGACGCGGTGCAGCAGCCCCCCGAGAGCACGGGTGCCCAGCTCTATCTCGATCAGGTCGTGCTCCGCTGAATCCCCCTGCCCAAGCCATATCTTGACCACCGAAAACCACGCGGCTAGCCTCGGACCCTTGATGCGGACGGGCGTGCTTCGGAGCCGGGCGCTCCCGATCGCGATGTGGATCGTCATCGGCGGGGCGGCGCTCTTCGCGGTGCTCTGGATCGGCTTCCTCGCGCCCTCCCAGGGCAAGTGGGGCACGACGTTCGGCTCGGCCGTCCACGACCCGAAGGATTTCCTGATCACCGTGCTGAATGCGATCACCGCGGCCGCGCTCTACTTCGTCGTCGCGAGCGGCTTCACGCTCATCTTCGGGCTCATGCGCGTCGTGAACATGGCTCACGGCGCGCTGTTCCTCCTCGGCGGCTACGTCGCGCTCAAGGTGCAGCGACACCTCGTCGGCCAGGGCGGGGGGTTCGGCCTCACGAGCGACCAGGTGAGCCTCTGGAACTGGATCCTGCCCGCGCTCATCGCGACCGTCGTGATCGCGGCGGTCGGCCTCGTCATGCAGCAGGCGTTCCTCCGCTGGAACCAGGGTCAGGACCTGCGCCAGGCGTTGATCACGATCGCGATCTCGATCATCCTCGCCGACCAGATGCTCGCGCACTTCGGGGGCATCGCGCAGGACATCTCGTGGCCGGGGACCTTCGACAAGTTCCTGGACCTGCACGTCGCCGGCATCCAGTACACGCTCACGCGGCTCGTCATCCTCGCGATCGCGATCGCCGTCGGTCTCGTGCTCTGGCTCTGGCTGCAGCACACGCGCACCGGCATGGTGATCCGCGCGGGTGTCGACGACCGGGCGATGGTCTCGGCGCTCGGGATCAACATCCAGCTCACGTTCGCGATCGCGTTCGTCGTCGGCTCCGCACTCGCCGGCCTCGGCGGCGTGATCGGCGGCTCCTTCGCGAGCCTCGCGCCCGGCGTGGACGCGAACTGGCTTCTCTACTCGCTCGTCGTCGTGATCATCGGCGGCATGGGGTCGCTCGCCGGAGCGGCGGTCGGGTCGCTGCTGCTCGGCTTCACGGGAGCATTCTCGGCGGCGTACCTGCCGTCGAACTACACGTACTACTCGATCATCTTCACGTTCGTGCTCGTGGCGCTGGTCCTCGCCATTCGACCGTACGGCCTCTTTGGACGGCCCGCATGACGCGGATCGCGATCGCCGAGCGCTCCATCGGGATCGCGGGGCTGATCGCCGCGGTCGTCTCACCTCTCTTTCTCTCGACCTACTGGGTGGGCACGCTCCTCACGCAGACGATGTTCCTCGGCATCGTCGCGGCGAGCCTGATCTTCCTCTTCGCGTACGGGGGGATGGTGTCGCTCGCGCAGGTCGCGATCTTCGGCGTCGCGGGCTTCGTGCTCGGGAACGCGACCACGAACGGGACGACGAAGGGCCTGAACCTCGGCTGGAACCCCTGGTGGGGAGTCGTGCTCGGAATCGTGGTCGCGGTTGCGGTGGCTCTGCTCTTCGGCGCCCTCGCGAGCCGCAGCACCGGCATCTACTTCCTCATGATCACGCTGACCTACTCGGTCATCGCGAACCTGTTCTTCGGGCAGGTAACCGACGTCTCGGGCTTCGGCGGCATCAGCGGGATTCCGACGCCGGGTGCGGTCGGGCCTGCCGACGCCCATCCAATACGCCTCTACTACGTCTCATTCGGCGTGGCGCTCGGGGCCTACGTGCTACTGCGGTACGTCGCGCGGACGCCGTTCGGGCTGTCCCTGCAGGGAACCCGCGACGACTCCGTGCGGATGGGGTCGCTCGGATACAACGTCGCGCTCCATCGGACGATCGCCTTCGGCTTCGCGGGATTCGTCGCGGCTCTCGGGGGCGTGCTCTTCGTGTGGTGGAACGGGCACATCGACCCCGCGTCGATCGACCTCTCGACGACCATCGACGTGCTCGTGATCGCGGTCGTCGGCGGCCTGTACCGCATCGAGGGGGCATGGCTCGGGGCGCTCCTGTTCGTCGTGATCAACAACTACTCGCAGCAGATCAGCTTCATCGGCCCACGGTTCCACACGCTGATCGGAGCGATCTTCCTCGTGATCGTGTTGCTCTCCCCTGGCGGTTTGATGGGGCTTTGGGAGCGCGGCGTCGGCTTCGTCCTCCGGGGTCGCCGGGGTTCGAGTGAGGACGACGACGGTCTCGACGTCGGGCACGCAGAGCCCACCATCTGAAAGGAGGGGTCCCGGTACTCGACAAGGGAGCGGTGAAGAGGCAGGTGCTGTGTTCACGACCGGTTCCAGACCGGTAAAGGAGGGAAGGAATCACATGAATGCTGTCAAGCGTCGGTGGAAGCTGATTCCGCTGGCCATGGCGATGTTGGCGGTCGTCGGGCTCGCGGCGTCGGTCGCCACCGCCCGAAGCACGGCCGCGTCGCCCATCAAGATCGGAGTCCTCTCGGACTGCCAGGGGGCGTTCGGCTCGTTCGACAACCAGGACATGGCGGGCGTCGTGGCCGCGATGGTGCAGCTCACAGGAGCAAAAGTGAAGAACCCGAACCTGCCGCGTGCAGGCTGGACGGGCGGCCAGATCAACGGCCATCCGCTCAAGCTCGTGGGCGTCGGGTGCTCGAACGACCGCGCCGACACGGCGATCAAGGAGACGAAGCGCCTGATGGAGCAGCTGGGCGCGGACATCATGATCGGCCCGCTGTCGGGTGACGAGTCGATCGCGGTTGCGAACTACGCCAAGCAGCATCCCACGAAGACGTTCGTCAACGGGTCCGCGGGCGCGCAGGACACGACGCTCAAGGTCCGGGCGAAGAACTTCTTCCGGTTCAACGGGGACGGCGCCCAGTGGAACGCCGGCCTCGGCGACCTCGCTGCGAGCAAGCTGAAGTGGAAGACCGCAGCGGTCGTCGCCGACGACTACTCGTTCGCGTGGACGTCTGCGGCGGGCTTCATCGCCGACTTCTGCGCAGCGGGCGGCAACGTGACGAAGAGGGTCTTCCCGCCGCTCAACACGACGGACTACTCGTCGTACGCGCAGCAGCTGCCGACCAACGTCGACGGAACGTTCGTCGCGATCGGCGGGGCGGGTCTGATCCCGTTCCTCAAGGCGTACGAGCAGGCCCACGGCCCGATCGAGGGCAAGAAGTTCATGGGCAACCTGTTCTGGGGCACGCCCGGCCTGTTCGAGCAGCTCGGCAACCGCGTCACCGGCGCGTACGTCGGCGGCTCGGGCACCGCGGGCGACCTCGCCACCGTCAAGGCCCAGGCATGGGCCAAGTACCTCGGCAAGCTCTTCAAGCAGATCCCGCCGGGCGGCGCTGCGGCCCCGCAGGCGGCGTCGGTGTTCACGTACAGCTACTACGCGAACACGGTCGGCCTGCTGAAGGGGCTCCAGGCCGTCAAGGGCAACATCGGCGGGGGCCAGAAGGCCCTGCAGAAGGCGACCGCCAAGGTCAAGTGGAACGCGCCGTACGGCCCGATCCGCCTCGACTCGAACCGGAACGCCGTGACCAACGTCTACTACCAGCAGCTGTACACGAAGGACGGCAAGCTGGCGATCAAGACGGTGGGCATGGTCCCGAACGTCGACCAGACGTTCGGCGGCACCTTCTCCACGAAGACGCCCGCTCCGGGCCGCGACTACCCGACCTGCACGAAGCGCAAGCTTCCGTGGCAGGGCAAAGAAGTCACTCCGAAGGTGATCGGCTGATCACGACGTGACCGCCGTCGTCTCCGAGAGCGCCGCGCCGATCCTCCGCTTGCGGGGGGTCGGCCGGCGCTTCGGCGGCCTCGACGCCGTGCGCGACGTCGACCTCGACTTCGCGCAGGGCGAGCGCCGCGCGATCCTCGGCCCGAACGGGGCGGGCAAGACGACGCTGTTCAATTTGATCGCGGGCGACGATCGCCCCACGACGGGGTCGATCTCGTTCCTCGGCGAAGAGGTGACCTGGCTCCCGGCACGCGCCCGCACGAAGCGCGGCATGGGTCGGACGTACCAGAAGACACGCCTGTTCCACGGCCTGAGCGTCGAGGACAACGTCTACATCGCGCTGCTCGGGACGCGTTCCGGCCACTTCCGGCCGGTCGTCCTCCCGGGTAGGGACGGAGAGTTGCGCGAGCAGGCCCGCGCGCTCGTCGCAGGCGTCGGGCTCGCGGGTCGCGCGGCGCGTCTCGTCGGGTCGCTCTCGCACGGCG
Organism: uncultured Actinomycetes bacterium; assembly: GCA_963798725.1. Lineage (GTDB taxonomy): Bacteria > Actinomycetota > Thermoleophilia > Gaiellales > Gaiellaceae > Gaiella. Next base: position 334,179 of record CAWCUL010000003.1, on the reverse strand, counting down.
AGCAGCGCCAGCTCGAGATCGCGATGGCCCAGGCGACGAGGCCCACGCTGATGATGCTCGACGAGCCTGCGTCCGGGCTCTCGCGGGGCGAGCGCGTCGCGCTGACGGACTTTCTGCTCGCGCTCGACCCGTCGGTCACGCTCCTTCTCATCGAGCACGACATGGACGTCGCGCTCCGCGTGGCCGAGCGGGTGACGATGATGCACGACGGTCGCGTCGTCGTCGAGGGCACCCCGGATGAGATCCGGGCGAACCAGACCGTCCACGACCTCTATCTCGGCCGGGGAGCGGAAGCCGGTGACTGAGGCGCCCGAACGGGCCACGCAACCCTTGCTCGAGATCGAGAACCTGAACGCGTATTACGGCTCGGCCCGTGCGCTGGAGGACGTCTCGTTCCGGATGGAGCGGGAGTCGGTCGCGATCATCGGGCGCAACGGGATGGGCAAGACCACGCTTTGCACCGCGATCATGGGCGTGCCGCCGGCGCGGACGACGGGGTCGATTCGCTTCGAGGGGCGCGAGATCCGCGCCCAGGCCTCCCACAGGACCGCCAGGCTCGGAATCGGCTACGTCCCCCAGGGGAGGCGGCTGTTTCCCTCTCTCTCGGTGCACGAGCACCTCCAGATGGTCGAGTCGCGTCGTGGCAACGGCGAGCGCTGGACGATCGACCGCGTGTACGACCTCTTCCCGCGTCTGAAGGAGCGCCGCCGCAACGGCGGGGCCGAGCTCTCCGGCGGCGAGCAGCAGATGCTCGCGGTTGGGCGCGCCCTGCTCACGAACCCGAAGCTCCTCGTCATGGACGAGCCGTCGGAGGGGCTCGCGCCGGTCGTGATCGCGAGCCTGGCGGAGGCGTTGAAGCAGCTCGAGGAGGATGGGATCGCGATCCTCCTGATCGAGCAGAACCTCGGTCTCGCGGTCACGGTCGCGACGCGGCAGGTGGTGATGGTGTCGGGGCGACTCGCCGCGGAGACGACTGCGCAGGAGCTGTCGGACAGCCCCGAGCTCCAGCGACGCTTCCTGGGCGTCGAGCCGCTCGCGGCCGACCGCGCGGACGCCGGCGCCGGCCCGGTGGGGCAGTAGCGTGGCGACTGTCGTCCTGGTCGGCACGCTCGACACGAAGGGACACGAGTTCGCGTTCGTGCGCGAGCGCATCCGCGCGCACGGCGTCGACGTCCTGCTCGTCGACGCCGGCGTCTTCGAGCCGCAGATCGAACCGGACGTCTCCCGCGAGGAGGTGGCCCGGGCCGCGAACGAGGACGCGGCCGCCCTCGCGGAGTCGGGCGACCGCGGCGCCGCGGTGACGGCGATGGCGCGCGGTGCGGCGGAGGTCGCAAAGCGGTTGCACGCCGAAGGGCGGCTCGACGCGATCGGGGGGCTCGGCGGCTCGGGCAACTCGTCGATCGCGACCGCCGCGATGCGCGCGCTGCCGGTGGGCGTGCCCAAGCTGATGGTCTCGACCGTGGCGTCGGGTGACACGACGCCGTACGTCGGCACGGTCGACGTGACGATGATGTATTCGGTCGTGGACATCGCCGGCGTCAACGAGGTGTCGGCGCAGATCATGGCGAACGCCGCCGGGGCGCTCGCAGGCATGGCCCAGGCGACGGTGCCGCCGCTCGGCGAGAAGCGGCCGATCGTCGTCGCGTCGATGTTCGGGGTCACGACATCCGCGGTCACGACGGCGCGCGAGCGGCTCGAGGAGCTCGGCTACGAGGTGCTGGTCTTCCACCAGACGGGCGCGGGAGGCGGCTCGATGGAGAAGCTCCTGGAAGCGGGTTTCGCCGTCGGCTCGCTCGACGTCACGACGACGGAGTTCTGCGATCAGGTCGCCGGCGGGGTGCTCGCCGCCGTGCCGGAGCGTCTCGAGTCGGCGGGCAAGGCGGGGATTCCGCAAGTGGTCTCGCTCGGGGCGCTCGACATGGTCAACTTCGGGCCGACGGACACGGTGCCCGAGCGCTACCGCGAGCGGAACCTGTATGTCCACAACCCGACGATCACGCTGATGCGGACTACGCCCGACGAGTGTCGCGAGATCGCGCGGATCGTCGCGGGCAAGCTGAACGCCGCCACGGGGCCGACGGTGCTGTACGTCCCGCTGCGCGGTGTGTCCGCGATCGCGACCGAGGGGCAGGTCTTCCACGACCCGGAAGCCGACGAGGCGCTCTTCTCGACCCTGCGGGAGCTTGTCGACACGTCACAGGTCGAGGTGCACGAGCTCGAGACGGACGTCAACGATCCCGAGTTCGCGGTCGCCATGGCGGAGCGGCTGCACGCGCTGATCCAGGAAGCCGGATGACGCGGGACGAGGCGCTCGCACGGCTGCGCGGTCAGGTCGGCGCGGCTCTGCCGATCATCGGGGCGGGTGCGGGAACGGGGCTTTCGGCCAAGTGCGCCGAAGCGGGCGGCGCCGACCTGATCATCATCTACAACTCCGGCCGCTACCGGATGGGGGGCCGCGGCTCGCTCGCCGGGCTGATGCCGTACGGCGACGCGAACGCCATCGTCGTGGACATGGCGCGCGAGGTCCTCCCGGTGGTCCGAGAGACGCCGGTGCTCGCGGGCGTCTGTGGCACCGACCCCTTCCGCCTGCTGCCCGTCTTCCTCGACGAGCTTGCGAGGATCGGCTTCAGCGGCGTCCAGAACTTCCCGACCGTGGGTCTGATCGATGGCACGTTCCGGCAGGGCCTCGAGGAGACGGGGATGGGCTACGGGCTCGAGGTCGAGATGATCCGTCTCGCGCGAGAGCGTGACCTCCTGACGGCGCCGTACGTCTTCGATGCCGAGCAGGCTGCCGCGATGGCCCGCGCGGGCGCGGACGTGCTCGTGCCGCACATGGGGCTGACGACCGGCGGTTCCATCGGCGCCGACACGGCGCGGACGCTCGACGAGTGCGTCACGCTGATCCAGGAGATGCACGACGCCGCGAAGGGCGTGAACCAGGACATCCTGGTCCTCTGCCACGGCGGGCCGATCGCCGAGCCGGGCGACGCGGCCTATGTGCTGGAGCGGACGGACGGCGTGGTGGGGTTCTTCGGCGCCAGCTCGATGGAGCGGCTGCCGACCGAGGTCGCGATGACCGAGAACATGCGGCGCTTCAAGGCGATCCCTGTCGACCGAAGGAGAGACGAATGAGCAGCTTCGTTCCGCAGTCCGGCATCAGGCAGGAGGACTTCGACTGGGGCCGAATCGGCTGGCGCCTGACGCCCGCCGACGGCGCGAAGCACGTGGTCGTGATGGACGTGACGCTCGAGCCCGGCGAGGGGCACGCCTTCCACCGCCATCCCGGCCAGGAGGAGATGATCATCGTCAAGCAGGGCACGATCACGCAGTACCTCGAGCAGGCTTCGTCGACGCTCGAGCCGCTCGACTCCGTCTTCATCGAGGAAGGCGTGATCCACGCCTCCTACAACGACGGCGCCGAGACCGCACACCTGCAGGTCGTGATCGCGCCCTCACTCGGCGAGGGCAGCGGCTACGGGCTCGAGGACGTCTCCGATCAGGAGCCGTGGGCGTCGGTTCGGTGACGTCCCGGTCCCGGTCCCGACGCACAGAGGAGTGAGATGAGCCGCCCCGTCACGTTGTTCACCGGCCAGTGGGCCGACCTGCCGGTCGCGGAGCTCGCGACGAAGACGGCCGCGTGGGGCTTCGACGGCCTCGAGCTCGCCTGCTGGGGCGACCACTTCGAGGTGGACCGCGCGCTCGCCGAGGACGACTACTGCAGCGGGCAGCGCGAGCTGCTCGAGCACCATGGCCTGCAGTGCTGGGCGCTCGGCGCCCACCTCGTCGGCCAGTGCGTGCTCGACCCGATCGACGAGCGGCACCGCGCGATTCTGCCGCCCGAGGTGTGGGGTGACGGCGACCCGGCCGGCGTCCGGGCCCGCGCGGTGGAGCGGATGAAGGACACCGCGCGGGCCGCGGCGCGGTTCGGGGTGACGCAGGTGAACGGCTTCACGGGCTCGCAGATGTGGCACCAGCTCTATTCGTTCCCGCCCAACGACTTCGGCGCGATCGAGCGCGCCTACGAGGAGTTCGCCGCGGTCTGGGGCCCGATCATGGACGTCTTCGACCAGGAGGGCGTCCGCTTCGGGCTGGAGGTGCATCCGACCGAGATCGCGTACGACTTCGTCACCACGCGGGCGGCGCTCGACGCGATCGGCAACCGCGAGGCGTTCGGGATCAATCTCGATCCCTCGCACTTCGCTCACCAGTTCCTCGACACGGCGCAGTTTGCGCTGGAGTTCGCCGACCGGATCTACCACGTGCACGTGAAGGACTCCCGCAGGCGGCTCGACGGGCGCCGGTCGATCCTCGGGTCGCATCTCAACTTCGGCGAGGAGATGCGCGGCTGGGACTTCGTCTCGCCGGGGCACGGCGATGTCGACTTCGAGGCGTTCTTCCGCGCACTCAACCGCATCGGCTACGAAGGGCCGCTCTCGATCGAGTGGGAGGACTCCGGCATGGATCGCGACTACGGCGCCCAGGACGCGCTCGCCTTCGTCCGGGGCACGGACTTCTCGCCCTCCGCCCTCGCGTTCGATGCCGCGATGCAGCGGGAGGAGGACGCGTGAGCGAGGTCGGGTTCCAGACGATGGGCCGGGCCGCGGAGCCCGGCGACGTGCCGACGATCGGGGTCGGCATGCTCGGCTACGCGTTCATGGGGAAGGCGCACGCGAACGCCTACCGGACGCTCGACTACATGACGTGGCCGCCGCCGCTGCATCCGCGGCTCGTGTCGATCGCGGGACGCGACGAGGCGGCTGTCGGCGAGGCGGCGCGGCGCTACGGCTTCGAGCGCTTCGTGACGGACTGGCGCGACCTCGTGGCCGACCCCGAGGTCGAGCTGTTCGACAACGGCGGTCCCAACGACCTCCACGCGGAGCCCACGATCGCCGCAGCCGAGGCGGGAAAGCACGTCGTTTGCGAGAAGCCGCTCGGGCGCGACGCGGCGGAGTCGTACGAGATCTGGCAGCGGGTCGCCCGTACCGGCGTCGTCCACCTGTGCGCCTTCAACTACCGCTTCGTGCCGGCGGTCCGGCTCGCGCGCCGTTTGATCGAGGCGGGCGAGCTCGGAGAGATCCACCACTTCCGAGGCCGCTACCTGCAGGAATGGGGTGCGACCGACGCGCAGCTGTGGCGGTTCGACAAGGCTGCCGCCGGGTCGGGCGCACTCGGCGACCTCGGCGCCCACGTCATCGACCTCGCGCGTTACCTGGTAGGCGAGATCGACGCGATCGCGGCGTTGACGGCCACCTTCCAGCCGGGCCGCCCGGTCGACGACGCGTTCGAGGCGGCCGTCCGCTTCGACGGCGGGGCGATCGGCACGATCGAGGCGACCCGCTTCGCGCCGGGCAGGAAGAACGCGTTCACGTGGGAGATCAACGGCTCGAAGGGCTCCCTGGCCTTCGATCTCCAGCGGCTGAACGAGCTTCAGGTGAGCGAGGGGACGGGCGGGTTCCGCACGCGCCTCGTCTCGGAGGCGGACGATCCCTTCTGGGAGTGGTGGTGGCCGCACGGCCACGTGCTCGGCTGGGAGCACACGTTCGTCCACGAGCTGCACCACGTGCTCGCGGCCATCGCCGGCCGGGGCGACGTTGCGCCCGACGGCGCGACCTTCGAGGACGGCTACCGGGCGGCCGAGGTCTGCGACGCCGTCCTCCGCTCCGCCGAGACCGGTCGGCGTGAGCCCGTCGAGTACCGGAGCTGACCCTGCGCGTCGCCCTCGCTCCACCCCGCCGGGTCGCCTCGATGTCGTCGCCGTGACGTGAGGCTCGCGAACGCCGACCTCGTCTCCTCGCCGCGACGGGCGGGCGCGCGGGCGCACCTGCGGGCGATGGGGCTGACGGACGAGGACTGGTCGAAGCCGCTGATCGGGATCGCGACGACGTGGACGGGGACGATGCCGTGCAACCTCGGTCAGCGTGAGCTCGCGACGCACGTCGCCGCCGGCATCCGCGCAGCCGGCGGCACGCCGCTCGAGTTCAACACGATCGCGATCTCCGACAACCTCACGATGGGGACGCCGGGCATGCGGGCCTCGCTCGTCTCGCGCGAGGTGATCGCGGACTCGATCGAGCTCGTCGGCCGCAGCCAGCGCTTCGACGGGCTCGTCTGCGTGGTCGGGTGCGACAAGACCGTGCCCGGCGCGGTGATGGCCGCCCTGCGGCTCGACCTGCCGACGGTCGTCCTCTACTCGGGCGCGATGGCCGCCGGAAGCCACGACGGTCGGCCGGTGACGATCCAGGACGTGTGGGAGGCGGTCGGCGCGCACGAGGGCGGGCAGATCGGCGACGACGAGCTGACGCAGCTCGAGCGCCACGCATGTCCCGGGATCGGTGCCTGCACGGGGCACTTCACCGCGAACACGATGGCGACCGCCGTGGATTTCCTGGGCCTCGGCCCGATCGGGCTCGGCTCGGTGCCGGCGGCGGACCCGGGCAAGCCGGCCGCCGCCGAGGAAGCCGGGAGGATGGCGATGGCCGTGGTCGAGGGTGACGTCCGCCCGTCGTCCCTGGTGACCGCGTCCGCGCTCGCGAACGCCGTCACGGGAGTCGCGGGCAGCGGCGGCTCGACGAACGGCATCCTCCATCTGCTCGCGATCGCGCAGGAGGCCGGCGTCGAACTGACACTCGACACGATCGACGCGCTCGCGGCGCGCACTCCCGTGGTCGCGAGCCTGACCCCCGGGGGGCGGTACGTCGCCGCCGACCTGCACCGGTCGGGAGGCTCCGCTGCGCTCATGCGACAGCTCCTGCCGTGGCTCGCCGCCGACGCCCTGACGGTGGACGGCCGCACGATCGCCGAGCACGCGGCCTCGGCGCCGGATGCGGACGGCGAGGTGCTGGCTCGGCACGATCGTCCTTTCAAGCCGGGCGGCGCGCTGCGCGTCCTGCGCGGCAACCTGGCGCCCGACGGCGCGGTTGTGAAGCTGGCCGGACACGAGTCGAAGGCACTGCGCGGCCGTGCTCGCGTGTTCGACTCAGAGGCGGCCTGCAAGACGGGCGTGTACGACGGCGTCGTGCAGCCGGGCGACGTGGTCGTCGTCCGATACGAGGGGCCGGCGGGCGCACCCGGCATGCCCGAGATGCTCGGGGTCACCTCTGCGATCGTCGGCCGCGGCCTCGGCGACTCTGTCGCGCTGGTCACCGACGGCCGCTTCAGCGGCGCCACGCGCGGGCTGATGGTCGGTCACGTCGCGCCGGAGGCCGCGCGGGGAGGCCCGCTCGCGGTGGTCGAGGACGGCGACACGATCGTGATCGACACCGACGCACGGACGCTCGAGCTCGAGATCCCGGCCATCGAGCTCGGAGAGCGGCTCGCCCGTTGGGTCGCACCCAACCCTCCCGTCGTCAGGGGCGTGCTCGCGAAGTACGCGCGCACCGTCTCCTCCGCCGCCACCGGGGCGGTCACCCGATGAGCCGCCTCATCGGCAAGGTCGCGCTCGTCACGGGCGGCAGCAGAGGCATCGGCCGTGCAATCGCCCTCGGCTTCGCCGCAGAGGGCGCGCTCGTCCACGTCTGCCACGTCGACGACGCCGCCGAGGTGCTCGAGCGGCTCCCTGCGGGATCGCTCGACCTGCGCTTCGACGTCGGCGACCGGCAACAGGTCGCCGAGCTGTTCTCGCGCCTGGAGCGGCTCGACGTGCTCGTCAACTGCGCCGGCATCACCGGCTGGACCCCGTTCGCGGACACGACCGAGGAGTCGTTTGCGCGCGTGCTCGACGTCAACCTCAAGGGCACGTACTTCTGCTCGCTCGAGGCGTCCCGCCTGATGCGCCAGGCGGGCGGCGGATCGATCGTGAACGTTTCGAGCGTCGTCGGGTCGCGCGCCCTGCGGAACCTCTCGGTGTACGGCGCGAGCAAGGCCGCGATCGAGGGCGTGACACGGCAGCTGGCGGTCGAGCTGGCGCCGGACGGGATCCGCGTCAACGCGTTCGCCCCCGGCTCCACCGAGGTCGAGCGGAACCTGGCCGACGATCCTGACTATCTCGCCCGCTGGGCGCCGCTGATCCCGCTCGGCCGGGTCGCGACCCCGGAGGAGATGGTGGGGCCCGCCGTCTTCCTCGCCTCGGACGAGGCGTCGTACGTGACCGGGCAGTGCTTCTTCGTCGACGGCGGCTGGACGCTCGTCAGCCCCGTGCCCGATGGCTACGTCGACCGGGCGAGCGACAGGAACGTCGACTAGGGCCCGTCGGGCGGGCGCCGTCGTGCCCCGCGCACCACATCATCGAGCAAGCCTGAATGGCAGGTCCCGGCAGTCGATCGCCGGTGCAGCTACGGAGGCCTGGCCGGACGCCGGCCCTGCCCGGCCGGACGAGCCGGCCGAGCAGGCGGACGAGCGAACGGCAGGCCCGACGACCCATGCCGCTAGAGGCTTGATACGGGTTACGGGCACGCCTGGATGGGGGCCTGGGCCGGCGGATCGCGTCCGCTTCGCCCGGCGTCAAGGCCACCAGCCTTGCCACCAGCCGAATCGGCCGCGCTCCTTGCCCCACGCCCTCCCCAACCGCACCCCTAACCCGCATCAAGCCTCTAGATGCCGAGCGCGGTCGGGGCGTCCGGGGCCTTGGGCTCGTAGGTCGGCCCGTAGCCGAGCAGGCGGCCGAGCGGGGCACCGAACGTCAGGCCGAGCCGCTGCAGCCACGCGGGCGGAAACGGCAGGCGGACGTCGCCGAAGTGGTGCTTCGCGATGACCGCGAGGCGCAGCGGGTTCGGCATTCCCTTCTTCGAGACCTTGCCGTCCTCGGCGAGCGAGAACATCGTCTCGATCAGCTGCTCGAAGCCGAGCGCGGGTGTGATCTCGCACACGAAGTGCGCGGTCTCGTCGCCGACGTTGCGGAACCTGTGCGGCGTCCCGGCCGGGACGAGGACGCGGTCGCCGGGCTTCGCGACGAGCTTCCGCTTGCCGAGCCGGAACTCGAGCTCGCCGGCGAGGACCTCGAAGCGCTCCTCCTGCGAGGGGTGGACATGGGCGGCGGCGACGGCACCGTTCGACTCGACGTAGGTCTCGACGACCACGCGCTCGCCGTTCGTGTCGGCCGACGTCGTGCGGAACACGAGCGTCTCGCCGGTGACGGAGTTGGTGATGGACTGGCCGGTGGTGATCACTTCTGCCTCCTTGGACGGGCTGGGTTGACGAGGCGCACCATCGACGAGGCCGCTTAGGATCAACTGAAGGTCGGCTTAAGGAGGGATGCAGGGGGTCATGGATTTCCGGCTGCTCGGGCCGGTGGAGGTGCTTGGGGACGCAGGTGAGCCGCTCGCGCTCGGTGGCAAGAGGCCCCGAACGCTCCTGGCGCTGCTCCTCCTCCACCCCAACGAGGCGGTCTCCACCGACCGGCTGATCGACGCGGTGTGGGGCGAGTCGCCACCGGCGAGTGCGCGCAGCGCGCTCCAGGTGCACGTGCACGCGCTTCGCAGGGCGCTCGGCTCCGACCGGATCGTCACCCGGGCGCCGGGATACCTCGTTCGCGTCGAGCAGGGTGAGCTCGACGTCGACCGCGCGGAAGGGCTGCTCGCCGAGGGGAGGCCGGAGGAGGCGCTCTCGTTGTGGCGTGGGGCCGCTCTCGCCGACGTCGCCGACGAGGACTTCGCCCGTGCCGAGGCTGCTCGACTGGACGAAACGCGCCTCTCTGCGCTCGAGGCGCGGATCGCCTCCGATCTCGACGCCGGCCGCCACGACGCCCTCGGCCCCGAGCTCGACGCCCTCGTCGCCGCCCACCCGCACCGCGAGCGCCTCCGCGCGCAGCAGATGCTCGCGCTCTACCGCGCAGGCCGCCAGGCGGATGCGCTCGCCGCCTATCGGGACGCGCGTGCCGCGCTCGACGAGCTCGGGCTCGAGCCGTCCGCCGAGCTCCGGGGCCTGGAGCAGCGGATCCTGCAGCACGATCCCGAGCTGGAGGTGGCGGCGGTCGCTCCCAACGCCGGCCCGCCCGGACGAGCCCCGCTTCCTGCCGAGCGCACGCCGCTCGTCGGGCGCGAGCTCGAGACCGCCGCGGTTCGCGCGCTTCTCGGGCGCCAGGACACGCGACTGGTCACGCTCACGGGGCCGGGCGGCACCGGCAAGACCCGGCTCGCGATCGCGGCGGCGGCGGGCTCCGAGCGCGTGGTGTTCGTCGACCTGTCGGCGGTCGTGGACCCCCGGCTCGTGATTCCCACCGTCGCGAGAGCCCTCGGCGCCGGCGAGGTTCCGGGCGAGAGCGAGCTCGACACCGTCGCCGCGGCCCTCGAGGACGAGCCTGCGCTGCTCGTTCTCGACAACTTCGAGCAGGTGCTCGAAGCCGCCTCGGACGTTGCCGGCCTTGTCGCCGCCGCGCCAGGCTCGAGCGTGCTCGTCACGAGCCGGGCGCCCCTTCGCGTTCGGCCCGAGCACGTGTACTCCGTGCCGCCACTGCCCGTGCCCGAGCCCGGTGACGAGACGGGGCCCGGGATCGAGCGTGCGGCTTCGGTTCGACTCTACGTCGACCGTGCGCGGGCAACGGAGCCGGGGTTCGCGGTGACGGACGAGAACGCACCGGCGGTCGCGCGCATCTGTCGCGCGCTCGACGGGCTCCCGTTGGCACTCGAGCTCGCCGCGGCCCGGGTGAGGACACTCGGCCCCGAGGGAACCGCGGAGCGCCTCGGGCAACGTCTCTCGCTGCTCTCGCGCGGGGCGCGCGACCTTCCCGAGCGCCAGCGCTCCCTGCGGGCGACGCTCGACTGGAGCGTCCAGCTGCTCGGGGAGGACGCCAAGCGGGTGCTCGCGGCGCTCGGGGCGTTCAGCGGCGGCGCGTCACTCGAGGCGCTCGAGGCGGTCGTGAGCGAGACAGACGTCGTTGGAGCGCTCGACGACCTGCTCGACGCCGCGCTCGTCATCGCCGTCTCCGTCGACGAGCCGCGCTTCGGGATGCTCGAGACCGTCCGGGAGTACGCCGCGGAGCTCCTCGCCGCATCGGGGAAGGAACGCGAGGTCCGGGACAGGCATCTCGACTGGCTTCTCGCAATGGTCGAGGGGGAGGGCGTCTACTGGCAGCGAATCATGGACGCGCCCTGGCTCGACCGGGTCGAGCTCGAGCACGACAACGCTCGCGCGGCGTTCTCCCACGCCGAGGCCGTCGGCGACGTCCAACGGGAGATCCAGCTCGCGACCGCGATGCGCTACTTCTGGCGCGTCCGCGGCTACGTCGAGGAGGGCCGCCGCAGGCTCGAGCGCGGTGTCGAGCTTTCGCCGGCGGTCGACGACGAGCTACGCGCGCGGACCCTGGGCGACGCCGGCGTGATGGCGTTCGCCGGAGCGGATCACGAACGCTCGCGTGCGCTCTGGCTCGAGGCGCTCTCGCTGTTCGAGCGAGCCGGCAACCGGCGGGAAACCGGGCGCGCGCGCATGGAGCTGGGCGCGACGTGGCACGCCGAGGGGGATCTCCCGCGAGCGATCGAGTACTACGAGGCTGCCCGAGCCACCCTGATGGAGGTCGACAAGAACGCCGCCGGGGTCGTGCTCGCGAACCTCGGCGCCGTCTACCAGGCACTGGGCGATCTCGACGGGGCCGAGGAGGCGACGGTCGCCGCGCTCGTCCTCGCGGAGACGGTCGGTGACGACGACGGGATCGCGATCTCGCATCTCAATCTCTCGACGTTCGACCTGGAACGCGGCGACCTCGTGGCGGCCGCAGAGCACGTACGCGTCGCGCTCGACAAGACCCAGAGGCTCTCGTACCGGGAGGCCATGGCCTATGCGCTCGGCATTGTGGCGACGCTCGCCGTTCAAACGGGGCGTGCCGAGGATGCGGGCGTGCTCGGCGGGGCATTCGTCGAGCTGTTCCGCGCCATCGGGACCGAGCCGCAGTGGATGGAGGCCGAGCGCCATACGGCGACGCTCGCGGAGGCCGCGCGCGAGACCGACGTCGAGGCGGCCGTCGAGCGAGGGAAGGCGCTCACGACCGAGCAGGCGGTATCGCTCGCCCATGAGGTTCTCGACGCCGTGGAGCACCCGCGCTGAGCGAGCCGCGGCGGGGATCAGACGTCGACGGCGGCTCTGGAGTCGGCGGAGCGATAGAGCGCGTCGATCGCACGCGCCTGGGCCGCCGCGTCATCGCGTCCGAGAAGAGCCGGAGCCTCGCCGGCGACGGCGTCCGCGAGGTTGTCGAGCTGGAGGCGATACGCGTTCGCACGCGGGACCGGGATGACCTCGGTGGCGCCGTCCCGCTCGAGCACGAGGTCTCCTCCCCAGTCGACCCGCCACGGAGCGAACGCGCGCAAGGTGCCCGTCTCTCCGACGATCTCCAGGTGTTGCCGCTCCGGAGCGAGAAACGACGCCTCGAGCTGCGCGACGACGTCGTTCCAGAACCGCATCGTCCCGAAGAGCGCCATGTCGACGCCGGTCTCACCCACCACCTGCTCCGCGAGAACGGACGTCGGATCGCCCGCCACGATCCGCACGCCGCTGATGCAGTAGCAGCCGACGTCCATCAGGGCGCCGCCGTCGAGCTCGGGGAGCGCCCGGACGTCCGTCAGGTCGCCGAGCGGGAACGAGAAGGTCGTCCGAACCGAAAGGAGGCGCCCCACGGCCCCCTCGCGGACGAGCCGCTCGATCTCCTTCGTCTGCGGATGATGGCGGTACATGAACGCCTCCGTCAGCACGAGCCCCGACGACCCGGCGAGGTCGAATGCCTCGTCCACCTCTGCGGGGTGCCTCGTGTAGGGCTTCTCGCAAAGGACGTGCTTGCCCGCCGCGAGCGCGTGCATCGTCCACTCGTGGTGCATGCCGTTCGGAAGCGAGACGTACACGGCGTCGACACCCGGGTCGGCCAGGAGCGTCTCGTACGAGCCGTGCGCCGTCGGGATGCCATGCTCGCTCGCGTAGGCCTGCGCGCGGGCGCCGTCACGGCTCGCGACCGCGACGACCTCCACCCGCTCGGTCTCGGCCGCCGCGGCGAGAATCTGGCGGTTGATGTTCGCCGTGGAGAGAAGTCCGAGCCTCACGAGGTCACCCTAACGCCGTGGAGGGCCGGATAGAGGGCGCGGTACCGGCCGTGGAGCTCCGCATAGGCGTCGCGCCACCCCGGGTCCGGCTCGACGACGTCGGTGACGCGGACACAGCGGGTCACGGCCTCGTGCACGTCGGTGAAGACACCGCCGGCGACGCCGCCGAGCAGAGCCGCGCCGAGCGCCGACCCCTCTTCCGAGGAGGTCAGCTCGAGCGGCACGTCGAGCACGGAGGCGACGATCCGGAGCCAGAGGCGGCTCCGCGCGCCTCCGCCGGAGACCCGTGCCGCCGTTGCGTCGACGCCGAGTGAACGGAGCAGGTCGAGCGAGTCGCGCAGGCCGAACGCGACCCCCTCGAGCACCGCGCGGACGAAGGCGCCGCGGTCGTGGCGCAGCTCGAGCCCGACGAAGGCACCGCGCGCATCCGGGTCGGCGTGCGGCGTCCGCTCTCCGGCGAGGTATGGGAGGAAGTAGAGCCCCTCGGCACCCGGCTCCCAGGTCTCTGCTTCCCCGACGAGCTTGTCGAAGGTCACGCCTGGCGCCAGCCGCTCGCGGAACCACCCGAGCGACCCCGCGGCGGAGAGCATCACACCCATCGCCTGCCAGGCGCCGGGAACCGCGTGACAGAACGCGTGGACGCGGGCCTGCGGGTCGTGCGCGTAGGTCGCGAGAGGCGCGAGGACGACACCCGAGGTGCCGAGCACGACGGACAGCACCCCCGGTCGGTCCGCCCCCACCCCGACCGCGGCGGCCGGCTGGTCGCCCGCCCCGGCCGCGACGGGCGCTCCTTGTAACAGCTTGTACCTTGCGGCCACCGCCCCGGCGCGCGCAGGGGACTCGAGGACGGGCGGGAGCCATGCCGCGGGCAGCTCGAGCGCCTCCACCACCTCGTCGCTCCAGGCACGCCGGCCCACGTCGAGGAGCAGCGTCCCGGAGGCGTCGGACACGTCGATCGCCCACTCGCCCGTGAGGCGGAGTCGCACGTAGTCCTTCGGCAGCACGATGCGCGCAATCCGCGCGTAGGCGTCCGGCTCGTGGCGGCGCAGCCAGAGGAGCTTGGGCGCCGTGAACCCGGTGAGCGCGCGGTTGCCCGTGAGCTCGACGAGCCGCCCGAGCCCGATCCGCTCCTCGATCTCCGCGCATTCCGTCGAGGTGCGCTGGTCGTTCCAGAGGATCGCCGGCCGGATCACACCCCCGGCGTCGTCGAGCACCACGAGGCCGTGCATCTGCCCCGAGAGCCCGATGCCGGCGATCTCGCGCCCTTCCGCGACCTCTTCGAGCGCTGCGGCGGCCGCCTGCCACCAGTCCTCGGGATCCTGCTCCGACCAGCCCGCGCGCGGTGTGGAGAGCGGGTAGCCGTGCGACGCGGTGGCGACCACCTCGCCGTCCGGCGAGAGCGCGATCGCCTTGACGCCCGTCGTACCGACGTCCAGGCCGATGAGAGCGCTCACCGGACTCGCCTCCGTTCTCCCGAGCTTCCCTCGTGCAGGGCCGTTCGCGGCCGGAGGCCGGCTTTGCCGGACGGGAGGCCCGGAACCGGTGACCTGTGCAAAAGCGCGAGGGAGGGGTCACGTGGGGGAACCGTTGGTTCCCCCACGGCGCTACGCGCCGAGCGCCGCGTAGACGAGCTCGTAGGCCCGTACCGCGTCCTTGCGTGACTGTGCCTCGCGGAGCGCGGCATCGTCGATCCGCCCCGAGACGTCCCAGATGAAACGCCACTGCTCGACGCTCCGGGCGACCGCGGCGATCGAGTCCTCCGTGTAGGGGTAGAGGTCGAACCCGAGCCGCTCGCCGTTCGCGCCGTAGTCCGCGCGACGGAGCTCGACCGCGAGCTCGAGCGTCTCCATGAACGCCGTCGCGCCGACCATGTTGTCGTCGTCGAACGTGCCCCAGCCGGAGTTCGCGTGCTGATGCCCGAGGAGCCCCTCCGCGGCGAGCAGCGCTGCGTACTCGCCGAGGCTCTCGCCGTTCATCAGCAGGTGCTGCCAGTCCATGTTGACCTGCACGTTCGTGATCCCGCGCGCGCGAAGCGTGTGGATCACGTGCAGCGTCATGCCGATGTTCCGCATCAGGATCTTCATCGCCGGCTCGGAGTTCTTGTGCTCGAGGAACAGCTTCACACCCCGCTCCGCGCAGGTCTCCGCTGCCTCCGCGAGGCCGTCGACGAGCCATCCCCAGGACTCCGCGTAGGGCGTCTGGAACGGGTAGTTGTACCCCTCGATCCCCGGCCAGCAGACCATGTGGGCGCCGAGCTCCCCGGCGAGCTCGGCCGTCTCACGCGTGAGCCTGCGCGCCTCGGCGCGTACCGCGGGGTCGGGCGACACGAGCCCGCCGCGACCGAAGCGGGCCTCGAGATGGAGACCCGTGCAGATCGTGTAGATGCCGTGCCCGTCGAGCGCGTCGCGCACCTCGTCGAGGTTGTCATGGCTCAGCTCCGCCGGGTAGTGGAACTCGTAGTCGTCGATCAGGTCGCCGAGCCCCTCCACGGCCCGACGCACCCGCTGCGCCGTCGTCTCCTTCGCGCGCTCGGGCTGGTACCCGCCCGGGACGAAGCGGGTGACCATCGACCCGAGGGCCCAGATGCCGAGGCTCGTCTTCACGTGCTAGCGGCCCGCGCGCACCTGGAGCCGTCGTGCGAGCGTGTCGAGCGTGACGGCGAGCAGGAGAATGATGCCGGTGACCATATAGATCGTGCCCGTGCTGTAGCCACCGATGTTGAGGCCGTTCGCGATCGTGGCGATGACGAGCGCGCCAAGCAGGGCACCCCGTACCTCGCCCCTCCCTCCGAAGAGGCTGACGCCGCCGATGACCGCTGCCGAGATCGCGTCGAGCAGGAGTGTGCCTCCGCCCTGGTTCAGGTTCACCGACTGGAGCCTCGCCGCGAGGACGATGCCGCCGACACCGGCCATGACCGACGAGATCACGAACACGATGACCCGGACGCGCGAGACGTTGATGCCCGCTCGCCGCGCCGCCTCGGCGTTCCCGCCGACGGCGTATACGTGCCTCCCGAACGCGGTGCGCTTCGCGAGGTACGTGAGGCCGACGAGAAAGACGACCATGAGGAGCGCAGCGAGCGGAAGGCCGAGGGGCCTGTAGCACGACTCGGTGAGAGGCGTGCCCTCCGGGCACGCAGTCGGGCGCTCGGCGTGGTTGCAAATGGCGACCGTGCCGATGCTCGCAATGGCAACTCCGGCGAACTTGGCCATCGCCGTCCCGGTCCCGGCGGGGAGGCCGGCCTGACGGCGGCCGATGACGCCTCCGAGCGCGACGACGCCGTACAGGATGGTGATCGCGGCGGCGATCAGCCATCCGACGTTCGCCGAGAAGTAGTACGTCGCGGTGTAGTTGACCCAGTTGTCCTCGATGATGATCGTGTCGCGCGCTTGGAGGACCTTGAGAATGACCCCCTGCCAGATGAGCAGGCCGGCAAGCGTGACGACGAACGATGGCACCCCGATTCTCGCCACGACGGTGCCCTGGGCGAACCCGATGACGGCGACGATCGCGAGACCGAGCAGGATCGCGAGCCACCCCGGGTAGTCGTGCGATGACGAGGGCAGCTGGAACTCGGCGACGGCGACGGCCGCGATGCCGCTCACGTACGCGATCGAGAGATCGATCTCCCCGAGCAGGAGCACGAAGACGACCCCGAACGCGATCATGGTCGTCCCCGCCATCTGGAGGATGACGTTCACGAAGTTCGGCGCCGTGAAGAAGTTCGTCGCGGTGAACGCGAAGTAGGTGACGATCGCGACCTCGCCGAGGACAACCGGCAGGACGCCGAGATTTCCGGATCGGACGTTGCCCTTGGCGCGCTCCCAGAACGCGCCTTGCTCGGTTTCGTCGCCGGTGTCCGGCGCCTCGATCCCTGGAGCGACGACGTCGGCCTTGGAGGTCACAGCCCGTCTCCCGCGGTGTCGGCGACTCCCGCGACCTTCGTGGGGATACCGGCCGTGATCGCGGTCACGACCTCCTGCTGGCTCGTCGTGGCGCGCTCGTAGACACCGACGTCACGCCCCAGCCGGAGCACGGTGATCCGGGTCGCGACCTCGAAGATGTCGTGCAGGTTGTGGGAGACGAGCACGACTGCAAGGCCCTGGTCGGCCAGGCGCTTGACGAGCTCGAGCACCTGTCGCGTCTGGGCGACGCCCAGCGCCGCCGTCGGCTCGTCGAGGATGACGAGGCGCGAGTTCCACTGGACCGCCTTGGCGACGGCGACGGACTGGCGCTGTCCGCCGGAGAGCGACGCGACCGGCTGACGGATGGAGCGGATCGTGGTTACGGCGAGCGAGCGGAGGGTCTCCGTGGTCCGCTGCTCCATGACCGGCTCTTTCAGCCGGAAGAGCCAGTCGCGCTCCTCACGGCCGAGATACATGTTCTGGACGACGTCGAGGTTGTCGCACAGCGCGAGATCCTGGTAGACGACCTCGATGCCGAGCCTCGCCGCGTCCTTCGGGCTGTGGATCGTCACCGGCTTGCCGTCGAAGACGATCTCGCCCCCGTCGTAGCCGTGGATCCCGGCGATGCACTTGATCAGGGTCGACTTCCCGGCGCCGTTGTCGCCGACGAGCGCCATGACCTCTCCCTCACGTGCCTCGAAGTCGACCTCGGTCAGCGCCTCCACCGAGCCGAAGGTCTTCGACAGGCCGCGGATCTCGAGAAGTGGGGTATCGGTCACGGGCGGCTACGGACGACGGTGGAGGCACCCGGAGGTGCCTCCACCCTTGTCGTCGATCTACTTGCAGTACTGCTTGAACTCCCCGGAGCACACGTCGCTTCGCTTGAGGAACTTGTCCTTGAAGAGCCGCGTGTAGTTGGCCTTCGTGATCGAGACCACCGGGATCACGAGGGTCGGCTCCTTCTTCTTGCCGTTGGGGCGCGTCGAGTTCGACTTCGGCTGCTTGCCCTTGAACAGCGCAACAGCTGCCGCGGCAGCCGCGTTCGCCTCGTCCGGCACGTACTTGTAGACGGTGTTCGTCTGCCAGCCCGAGATGATGTTCTGGACACCCTGGACGGTCGCGTCCTGTCCCGACAGCGGAAGCGGCTTCAGGCCCTTCGCCTTCAGCGTCGCGACGACCGCCCCGGCGATGTTGTCGTTCGCCGCCACGACACCCTGGATGTTGTTGTTCGTCTTCACGAGCATCTGCTCGAAGATGGTCTGGGCGTTCTTCGAATCCCAGTCCGGCACGAACTTCTGCGGTCCCTTCGTCAGCTTCTTCGCCTTGAAGAGCCCGTTCAGGACGTCGTCGTTGCCGCTCTTGAACCAGAACGCGTTCGCGTCCGTCGGGCCGCCCCACAGCTCGGCGACGACGGCCTTGGAACCGTACGTCTTCTTCGCGTGCATGCCGACGATCACGCCCCGTGCCTGGATGCGCCCGACCTGGTTTCCGTCGAAGGTGACGTAAACGGATCCGGTGCCGCCGACGATCTGCCGGTCGTAGTCGATCGTCTTGCCACCGGCAGACGTGAACTTCTTCTGGATCGCGATCGAGGTGCCGGTGTCGAGCGACGTGATGATCCCGACCTTGGCGCCGTCGTTGATGCACTGCTCCGCCTGGGCGAGCTGCTTCTGCGGCTGGTTGAGAGCATTTACCACTGCCGCCGTCAGGCCGGCCTTCTTGAAGGCGTTGATGAACGCCGGTTTGTCGAACTGCTGCCAGCGGACCGACGATGTCGTGTCCGGCAACAGGACGCAGACCTGCGTGCCCGCCGTGGCTTTCGCGCTCTTCGCGGCCGCCCCGCCGACCAAGAGCCCCACGGCCGATGCGGCGACCAGAGCCGCAATGATGAACTTCTTCACTCCGCTCTCCTCCTTCTTTGCGTTTCTCTCCGCCTCCCGCGCGGGACGGTAGTCAATCCGGCGAGTGGCTTCAACATCTCGACCCGTACTCAGCGACGGCCGATCGCCACCTCCTTCTCGCGCAGCGCCGCATGCGGCGCGGCTGCACGGCCGGGTCGCGGGGCCTCGCCCGCGACGTCCACGGTCCACGGCTCGTCGAGTACCCGATGGAGCGAGAGCGCCGCCGCGCCGCGGACGGCGGCAATGTCCCCGAACGCCGACGGGAGCACGACGAACGACCCTGCGCGCGCCGCGAGCGATCGCGCCTCGAGCGTCTCGCGCACGCCGTCGACGAGCCATGGTGCAAGCGGCCCGAAGCAGCCTCCCAGCACGACGGCACTGACATCGAGGAGGTTGAACGCGGACGCCAGCGCCGTCCCCAGCCGGCGACCGACGTCGTCGAGAGCCCGCACCACCCGGGGAGCGCCCTCCTCGGCGCGTCGCACGAGCTCGACCGTGAGGCTTCGCGGGCGGCCCTCGACCGGCGAGATACCGGCCGCCCGCGCGATCGACTCGACGCCGACGAGCGTCTCTACGCAGCCTCGGCTGCCACAGGCACAGACGCGACCCTCCGGGTCGACCGGCACGTGGCCGAACTCCCCGCCGAACCCGTGAAACCCCCTGAACAGCCGGCCGCCGAGCACGATCCCGCCGCCGACGCCCACCTCTCCGAACACGCAGATGAAGTCGTCGATCCCGACCGCAGCGCCAGTCCAATGCTCGGCGAGCGCCGCCAGGTTCGCCTCGTTTTCGATGTGCACGGGAAGACCGAGCCGTGCCCCGAGCTCCTCCGCGGCGGGAAGGTCGATCCAGCCGAGGTTCGGAGCGTTGACGACAGTGCCGGACGCCTGCTCCACGAGGCCCGCAACGGCGAGCGACACTCCGATCGGGCGTAGCCCGTCCTCGACCACGGCGTCGAGCGTCGCCCGGGCGACCGTACCCAGTCGATCGAGGACGCGACCCGGTGCCGAGCTCCGGTTGTCGCGGTACATGCGGCGTTCGAAGCGGATCGCCCCGGTCAGGTCCTCGACCGAGACCGCGATGTAGTCGACGTTCACCTCGAGCCCGACGCCGACCACGACGTCGTCGAGCTCGAGCGCCGCTCCCGGCCGCCCGATCCCGCGTGGCGAGGTCGTCTTGCCCGTCTCGCGCACCAGCTGGGACGCGATCAGCTCCGACACGAGACTCGAGACGGTGCCTCGCGTGAGCCCCGTCTCGGCCGCGATCTGAGCCCTCGAGCAGGGTCCCGAGGAGGCGACGTGACGGAGCACGACGCCGAGGTTCGCGCGCCGGACGGTCGTCTGGTCGGCCGGTCGGGGAGAGCGCCGGTCAAACGTCACCGGACTGTCGGCACCATACGGGGGGGATGGAGAGGGATCATGCGCTGGCGGTTTGTTCGGTGCGCGGACAAACTAAGCCGATCGAACCGCCGCTGTCAACCGGTTCCGGGCTGCGGGGCACGCCCCGGCGACGCGCGGCGCCCGAATCAGCCGAGGCGCCGCACGACGTCCTCGAGCGGGCGGCGGTTGGCGCGCGCGCTCCAGTCGGCCGCGGTGCGCGATTCCGGATCGCGTGGGCGCCGCGGCAGCCCGAAGGTGAGGACGATCACGGGTGTCTCGTCCTCGCCGAGCCCAAGCGCCGCGCTGACGGCCTCGCGGTCGGCGAGCCCGTTGGGACACGACGAGACCCCCTCGTTCCACGCGGCGAGCAGCATGTTCTGCGCCGCGCGGCCGGCGTCGAACGAGACGGGGCCCTTGCCCGAGACGACCACGGCGAGGACGAGCCCGGCGCCGAGGACGTTCTCCGGCACGTAGACGCACCGCGCCAGCGCCTCCACGCGCTCCTGACTTTCGGCGACGATGAGTGTCCACGGCTGCCGGTTGCGGGACGAGCCCGCCAGGCGCCCCGCGTCGAGGATGCGCGTGACGACCTCGTCCGGGAGAGGTCGCGGCTCGTACCGCCGCTCGTCGCGCCGGCTCGCAATCGCCAGATAGGTGTCCACGTCAGTAGCCTAGGCGCCCGATGACGGAGCAGGCCACCGTGAGCCTCCTTCGCTGGCTCCGCCGGCAGCTGCGACAGGCGACGCCGCAGCGCGAGCATCTCGAGGCGGCGGTTGCCAACGACGACCCGGCCGAGGCGCGACGGCTGCTCGAGGGCTTCGACTTCACGGACGCCCAGCGACGGCACGTCGAAGGGTTGATCGACGAGTGGGATCGTGGCCGTGTCCGCCGCTGACGGGCTCCGTGCCGAACGACGACCCGACGCGAGTGCGACGAACGCGTCGGTCGTCCGGGGGATCTTCGACGCCTTCTCGCGACGGGACGCGTTTGCTCTCCGAGACGTGTTCAGCCCGGACGCGGTATGGACGGTGCCCGGCGAAGGAGCGATGGCCGGCGTCCACCGCGGCCGCGAGGCGATCTTCCGATTCCTCGGCCGCCTGCCGAAGGAGACCGACGGGACGTACCGCTCCCGGCTCGTCGACGTGCTCGTGAGCGGGGAGCGCGCCGCGGCTCTGTACCGCGCGTCCGGCGAGCGGAACGGAGTGCGGCTCGACCTCGACCAGCTGCTCCTCTTCCGCCTGGAGGACGGTCTGGTGCACGAGGTGCTCGCGCTTCCCTCCGATCCCGCGGCCTTCGAGGAGTTCTGGTCTCGCTGACCACGCCTGCCCTCGCCTCCCGGCCCGCCGTAAGGATCCGCGGCACCGCCTATCCGGTGGTCCTACCGACGGTGCGCGATCCTCGCCTCCAGCTCGCCGCGGTGATCGTCACGCTGCAGGTGCTCGGCCAGACCGTGTTCGACTTCCGGTTGTCGATCGCCCAGATCCTGATCTCCCTCGCGACGTGCGCGGTGCTGGAGGTCGGGATCGCACTGCGCCGGCAGCACGTGCTGATGTGGCCGGCGAGCGCCCTTCTCACCGGCAACGGCGTCGCGTTCGTCCTGCGCGTGCCCGGGACGGAGCACGGCGACTGGTGGGCGACCAACGGCTGGTGGATCTTCGCCGGGACGGCCGCGGCGGCGCTCCTGTCGAAGTACGTGATCACCTTCCGCGGCCGCCACATATTCAACCCTTCGAACTTCGGTCTCGTGCTCTGCCTCCTGCTCATCGGGCCCGAGCGCGCCGATGCGTTGGCGTTCTGGTGGGGCCCGATGTCCGCCTGGCTCGCGCTCGCGTTGGTGCTGATCGTCGGCGGCGGGCTCGCGATTCTCTCGCGGCTCCGGCTCGTCGGGATCGCCGTCGGGTTCTGGCTCACGTTCGCCCTGGCCATCGCCGTCCTCGCCCTGAGCGGCCACGAGATGACGGCACCCTGGCACCTCGGGCCGATCGGGGGATTCGCGCTCTGGCGCGTGCTGGTCACCTCGCCCGAGATCCTGGTGTTCCTGTTCTTCATGATCACCGACCCCCGGACGATCCCGGAAACCCCGCGTGGGCGGAGGATGTACTCCGTCTCGGTCGGGTTCGTCGCGGCGCTCCTGATCGCGCCGTGGTCGACCGAGTTTGCCGCGAAGCTGGCCGTGCTGGCGGCGCTTGCCGTCGTCTGCGCCGCGCGGCCGCTCCTCCTCCGGGTCGGCGCCGCAGACCGCCTCGAGGCGCTCGTCGAGCGTGCGCGGGCGTGGTCACGGCCGACGGCGATCGCGGCGACCGTGCTCGCTGCCGCAGTTGCGGGTCTGGTGCTCGTGGCGGCGACGACTCCTTGGCGCGCCGAGCCCGCGGTCGCGGCCCCCCTCCAGACCGGGCAAGTGCCTCCGGTGACCGTCGCGCCAACCCCGGGGCTCGCGACGGTCGACCCGGCGACGGCGCGCAGGATCGCGGCCGACCTCGTAGCGGATCTGTCGCGGAGCGCCGACGCTCTCCGGGAGCGAGACCGCCTCGGCGCACGGGAGGGAGCGACGGGCGCCTGGCTCGCGGATCTCTGGCGCCGGATCGACGCGGCGCGGGGCGGCACGATCGACGTCCCGAGCTATCGGGCGACAGGTGTCCGTCTCCATCTCGAGCCCGGCGAGGGCCAGGAGCCGCCGGTCGCGGTGGCAACGCTGACCGGGACGAGCCAGACGGCCACCTACGACGCATCGGCGGCGAGCCCTGTGCGTCGCGGCGAGCCGCACAGGGTCGTGCTGACGTTCGAGGTCGCACCGAGCGGTGGCCGCTATCTCGTCTCCGACGTCCGCGGCCGCACTGCCGCGGGTGCCGCGCCCGCGGCGCGAGCGTCGTTTCACCTGACCGACGTCGCCGCGTCCTCGGGGCTCGACTTCCGCCATGGGGCCTTCCGCTTCGGAATCTCCCCCGACCCGGCCGCGATGATGGGCGGCGGCGTCTGCTGGATCGACTACGACGGGGACGGGTGGCTGGACCTCTTCGTCGTGAACTCCTACGCCGACTCGGACTATCCCGGGTGGGAGTCACACGGCGGCCTGCCCCGCAGTCGCCTCTACCACAACGTCCACGGGCACTTCCTCGACGTCACGAAAGCCGCCGGCATCCGGCTCGCGATGCGAGGGACCGGCTGCGTCGCGGCCGACCTCGACGGCAACGGCACGACCGATCTCTTCGTCACGAGCGCGAGCTTCGACCCTGCCCGGAACGCGTACGACGCCCTGCTCTGGAACAACGGGGACGGGACGTTCGCCGAAGGCGCGAAAGCGGCCGGCATCGACGAGCCCGGCTGGCACTCGGGCGCAGCAGCCGCCGACGTGAACGGCGACGGGCGGCTCGATCTTTTCGTTGCCGGCTACACCGACGTGAACCACGCGCTTCCGCTCTCGCAGCGCGGCTTTCCGGCGAACCACGCAGGCGTTCCGGACGCTCTCTACCTCAACGAGGGCGGGGCGGGCCCTCACCCGAGGTTCCGGGACGTCGGGCGCGCCGCAGGCCTCGAGCCGCACGGGCTGGACCATGGCCTCGGCGCCCTGTTCACGGACGTCGACCGCGATGGACGACCCGATCTGTACGTCGCCGACGATATCGACCCGAACCGCCTCTACATGAACGTCGCCGTGCCCGGCGACGCCGCCCACGACCCGCACGGCCTCGGGTTTCGGCTCGTCGAGCGAGGCCGCGAGGCAGGCGTTGCGGACCCGAATGCCGGGATGGGGATCGCGTCCGGCGACTACTCCGGCGATGGTCTCGACGACCTGTTCGTGACGAACTCGCGTGGCCAGCTACAGGCCGCGTTCGCGAGCCGGGCCGGGCTACCGTTCACCGACGCGCGGCCCGACTTCGCCAAAGCGCTCGGCGCGAAGCTCACGGGTTGGGGCGATTCGTGGGCCGACTTCGATCTGGACGGGAGCCTCGAGCTCGCGATCGCCAACGGCGCGATCCCGATCACGAACCTCACGAAGGACGCCGGTCAGCTCCGGATCCTGAGCACGGACGGCGGGGTGGTCGAGGCTCTCGACGCCGGGGCTGCCGGCCGCCGCAACGGCCGTGGGCTCGCGGTCGCGGACTACGACAACGACGGGGATCCGGACGTCGCGGTCGGCTCGATCGGCGGAGCCCTGCAGCTCTTCCGCGACGACGGGGCACGAGGTCACTGGCTCGAGGTCGGCGGCCTCGCCCCCGGGTCGATCGTCACCGCGACGCTGCCGGACGGCCGCGCGATCGAGCGCGAGACGCATGCCGGCTCCAGCTACCTGTCATCCGAGGACCCGCGTGCGCTCTTCGGGCTCGGGGACGCGACGTTGGTGCGCGAGCTCGTCGTCCGCTTCCCCGGCGGGAAGGTGACGCGGATGGAGAACGTCGACGCCGATCGGCTGGTCACGGTACGCCCGCCCGCGGGCTGACCCGTCCGCCGTTTCGAGGAACAGCTCACCGACGCGGCCGGAGGGCGGCTTCGCGGCCCGGGAGGCCCCACTTTGCGTGGCACAGGCGCATCGCGGAGGAGGGGGCTCGGGGGGAACCAGGGGTTCCCCCACGCTCGGAACAGCTCACCGTCGCGGCCGGAGGGCGGCTTTGCCGCGTGGGAGGCCCAGTACGCGTGGCACAGGCGCATCCCGGAGGAGGGGGCTCGTGGGGGAACCAGGGGTTCCCACCTCGGAACAGCTCACCGTCGCGGCCGGAGGGCGGCTTGCCGCGTGGGAGGCCCAGTACGCGTGGCACAGGCGCATCCCGGAGGAGGGGCTCGTGGGGGAACCTTGGATCTCTCTCTATCGGTTCCCCCACGCTCGGTTCCCCCACGCTCGGTTCCCCACGTCAACGCCAGCCGGGCTCGCGGCCCGAGGCCCCGAGCGTCTCGAGCACGACCTCGATCAGCTGGTTCGAGGAGAGGACGTGCTCGCGCGCGAGGACGCGTGCCGCGGCGGCACTGCGGGCGCCGATTGCCTCGCGGATCGCGCGATGCTGAAGGTCGTTCTTCGCGTAGAGCTGGTCGAGCTCCGCCCGCGCGCGCCAGACGCGATCGCCGATGAAGGTCCGCCGCGCGCTCTTCGCGATCCGCTCGACGAGAGGCATCTCGGCGACGCGGTAGATCACGTCGTGGAATGCGTAGTTCGCCTGCATCCACTCCACGAACAGCGTCGCGTCGCGCGAGGCCCCGCTCCGGGCCTGGTCGCGGAGATCGAGGGTGAGGTCGCCGAAGCGCCGCTCGATCGCATCCATCTCCGCCAGGTCGTCCGGCGTCACCTTCGGGGTCGCTACCTCGGTCGCGAGCGCCTCGAGCTCCGCGCGCACGAGGAAGGCCTCGCGAAGCTCGTGGGCGGCGATCGATCGGACCCGAACGCCGCGATTCGGCTCGAACGAGACGAGCCCCAGCGCCGCAAGGCGCCGCAGCGCCTCGCGCACGGGAGTCCTGCTGACCTCGAAGCGCTCCGAGAGCGTCTCCTGCCGCAGCACCGTGTCCGGAGGGATGATGCCGCCGACGATCTCGTCCTCGAGCACGCGGGCGATGTCGTCGGCCTTCGTCGAGAGCGTCATCTGGGGGCAAGTCTACGACTTGCATCTCAAATGTTCGAATCTGGGATCCAAGAATACCAATTACCGCCCCTTGTGCTGGCCGTTTCCGGTGTTTAGGATCCAAGATGCGAAGTATCTGGATCCAATGAGGGGAGAGAAGGGATGCGCGAGCCGGCCCGCCCGTACACGACAGAGGACGTCGAGCGCCTGCGCGGCTCCGTTCGGGTCGAGCACACGCTCGCCCGCCTCGGCGCGGAGCGCCTGCGGATGTTGCTCGCCGAGCGCGAGTGGGTCGCAGCGCTCGGAGCGGTTACGGGTGGGCAGGCCGTGCAGATGGTCAGGGCGGGTCTCGACGCGATCTACCTCTCGGGCTGGCAGGTCGCGGCCGACGCGAACCTCGCCGGCGGGACGTATCCCGACCAGAGCCTCTATCCGGCGAACTCCGGCCCCGCGCTCGCGCGGAGGATCAACAACGCGCTGCAGCGTGCGGACCAGATCGCCCACGCCGAGGGCGACGACGGGACGTACTGGCTCGCCCCGATCGTCGCGGACGCCGAGGCGGGTTTCGGCGGCCCGCTGAACGCGTTCGAAGTCATGAGGGCGTACATCGAGGCCGGCGCGGCGGCCGTCCACTTCGAGGACCAGCTCTCGTCCGAGAAGAAGTGCGGCCACCTGGGCGGCAAGGTGCTCGTGCCGACGAGCCATTTCGTGCGCTCGCTCGTCGCGGCAAGGCTCGCGGCCGACGTGCTCGACGTGCCGGCTCTGATCGTTGCACGCACCGACGCCCTATCGGCGTCGCTTCTGACGAGCGACATCGACGAGATCGACCAGGAGCTCTGCACGGGGGAACGCACGCCGGAGGGCTTCTTCCGTGTGCGAGACGGCCTCGAGGCCGCCATCGCCCGCGGTCTTGCATATGCGCCCTACGCGGACCTCGTGTGGTGCGAGACGTCGGCCCCGGACCTGGTCGAGGCCGAGGCCTTCGCCGCAGCGATCCAGGCCCAGCACCCCGGCACGCTCCTCGCGTACAACTGCTCGCCGTC
This sequence comes from uncultured Actinomycetes bacterium, assembly GCA_963798725.1. Lineage (GTDB taxonomy): Bacteria > Actinomycetota > Thermoleophilia > Gaiellales > Gaiellaceae > Gaiella. The sequence goes on along the minus strand of CAWCUL010000003.1, from coordinate 307,449 downwards.
GTTCAACTGGCGCGCGCACCTCTCGGAGAGGCAGATCGCAAGCTTCCAGCGTGATCTCGCCTCCATGGGATACCGCTTCCAGTTCATTACCCTGGCCGGGTTCCACGCGCTCAGCGCCTCGATGTTCGAGCTGGCGCGGGGGTACCGGGACGACGCGATGACGGCGTACGTCTCGCTGCAGGAGCGCGAGTTCTCGCTCGAGGAGGCGGGTTACACCGCCACCCGCCATCAGCGCGAGGTCGGCGCTGGGTACTTCGACCAGGTCATGCAGGCCGTCTCGGGCGGCATCTCCTCGACACTCGCCCTCACCGGCTCGACCGAGGAGCAGCAGTTCCATGCCGAAAGGAGCGCCGCATGAAGGTGACGCTGACACGCGAGAAGCCCGTCAAGCCGACCACCGCGGCCCCCGCACCCCGGACGGAGCGGCCGACGATCGTGACCCGAGCCGAAGCCGCTCCGTGCACGTGCCCTGAGCCCTGCGAGCGCGACCACGAGCACGATTGACTCCCGCTCCGCGGAAGTCGATCGTGCTAGGAACTGCCGGATGCGTGACGACGACGTTCTGACGGCCGAGGCCCGTGCATTCCTGACGGATCTCCAGCGCGAGTTCGGGGAGCGCCGGCTGGAGATGCTCGGGCGTAGGGCCGAGCGAGCGACGCGCCTCGCGAACGGCGAGCTGCCCGATTTCCTCCCGGAGACCGCAGACGTCCGCTCCGACGGATGGCGGATCGCGCCGTTCCCCGACGAGATCGCCGATCGGCGGGTCGAGATCACGGGCCCGGTCGACCGGAAGATGGTGATCAACGCGCTCAACTCGGGTGCGAAGGTGTTCATGGCCGACTTCGAGGACGCGAACTCGCCGACGTGGGAGAACTGCGTCGACGGCCAGCGGAACCTGACCGACGCGCTGGATCGCACGATCTCGCTCGACACGGGCGATAAGCGCTACGCCCTGAACGCCGACGTCGCGACGCTGTTCGTCCGTCCCCGCGGCTGGCACCTCGAGGAGCGCCATTTCGAGGTCGACGGCGCCCCGATCTCGGGCTCGCTGTTCGACTTCGGCCTCTATTTCCTGCGCAACCACGGACGCGGCGGCCGCTACCTCTACCTGCCGAAGCTCGAGTCGCACCTCGAGGCCCGTCTCTGGAACGACGTGTTCTGCTTCGCGCAGGATCGGCTCGGCGTCGCGCGGGGAACGATCAAGGCCACCGTCCTGATCGAGACGATCCTCGCGGCATTCGAGATGGACGAGATCCTCCACGAGCTCCGAGAGCACTCGGCCGGGCTCAACGCGGGACGCTGGGACTACATCTTCAGCGTGATCAAGAAGCTCGGGCACCGGCCCGAGTTCGTGCTGCCCGACCGCGCCGACGTGACGATGGCCGTGCCCTTCATGCGCTCGTACTGCGAGCTTCTCGTGAAGACCTGCCACCGACGCGGGGCCCACGCGATGGGCGGCATGGCCGCGTTCATCCCGTCGCGTCGCGACGCGGAGGTGAACGCGCTGGCGCTCGAGAGGGTGCGAGAGGACAAGGACCGCGAGGCCGCTCAGGGGTTCGACGGCACATGGGTCGCGCACCCCGATCTCGTGCCCGTGGCTCTTCGGTCGTTCGACCGCGTGCTCGGCGAGCACCCGAACCAGATCGACCGGCGGCGCGACGACGTGGAGATCCGTTCCGCGGACCTCCTGGACGTCGAGGCGACTCCGGGCGCCATCACCGAGGACGGGCTACGCAGCAACGTCTCCGTCGGGATCCAGTACCTCGCCGCCTGGCTGCAGGGATCGGGCGCCGTTGCGATCAACAATCTGATGGAGGACGCCGCGACCGCGGAGATCTCCCGCTCGCAGATCTGGCAGTGGCTCCGGCACGGGCGGGTGCGCCCGGAAGACGTCCGGCGGATCACCGACGAGGAAGTGGCCAGGCTCGGCGACGGCTACGAGGACGCCCGCGCGATCTTCGAGCGAGTCGCAACCCAGCCCGACTACGTCGAGTTCCTGACGCTCCCCGCCTACGACGCGCTCGTCACGACCACGGGCTAGCCGCGGCCGAGGAAGCCGGCAACCGCCGACGCAGTTGCTTCGAAGTCGTCCCAGAGGACGCTGTGCCCGCCCGGCACGCGAACGGTGCGGACGTCCTCTCGAGCGGGAACGTCGTTCGGGATCCACGAGCGGTCGCCGAGGACCACGAGCGTCGGGACGCTGGGAAACTCCGGGGCCGGGCTCGCCATGACGCTCCAGGCGCCGATCACCGCGACCTGGGAGTACCGCCAGCGCCAGCGACCGTCCCGACCCTGCTCGAGATGCGCGTCCGCCTCGGCCTCGAGCGTCGCACGCGGGGTCGTGTACAGCGACGCGTCGGCGAGGCGCGCGTCGACCGCCTCGACGACCGACCCGAATGACGAATCCACACACATGCCCTGGGCCCGCGAGGTCGCCTCCTCCGGTGCGATGTGCAGCGCAGGGTCGAGGAGCACGGCTCGGCTGACCGCCGCGGGGTGACGCATTGCGAGCTCTGCGACGAGCCGTCCTCCGAAGCTGTGGCCGATCCATGCCGCCGACCCGATCCCGAGTGCATTCGCGCTCTCGACGAGATCCCCCACATGTGCTTCGACCGACCACGGCGCCTCCCACGTCGAGCGACCGTGGCCACGAAGATCGAAGGCCGTCACCCGAAAACCGTCGAGCCGCGCGGCGAGCGCGCCGAACCGGCCTCCGTGCCCGGTCACGCCGTGGAGGCAGACGACCGGCGGGCCTGCCGGATCCCCCCATTCGTGGACGTTGAGGCGGGCCATCGGCGACGACGATCCTACGTGCGGCCTTACCTCTACCCGCGCTCCCAGGCGAGGCCGGCCGCGAGCACGACCTCGTCGGCCGGAGCCACGATCTGGAGGTTGCCGATCGCGAGCGCGGCCCAGCCGAGCAGGTTGACCCACCGCGTGAAGGAGGAGAACGGCAGCCGCACCTCGAGCTCGTCGGCGTCCTCGGTCGGCCACTCGACCGAGACGCACGGGCTCACGTAGAGGTCAACCTCCGGGCGGAACTGCCGCCAGCCGTGGATCGACCGGTACCCCCGCTCCACCGCAGCGGGCTCGACCCGCAGCGCAGACTCGAGCTTCACCCGGATGCTCGCGCCGTACTCGTCGGCCCTCGACGGAAAGGTCGCCGCGTGCGCGTGCGCCGCCTCGTGGAGGAAGACGGGCCAGGTATCTGCCTCCGGCACGGGCAGCTCGGTCTCGACGACCGTCGCGCCCAGCCGCTCGAGACGCTCTACCCAGGCCTCGGCCTCGTCGGTCGACTCCGTCTCGCGCCCGTCGCCGAGGTTCGGCGCGCGGCGCAGGAGCCCGACCGTGAGGCCGGAGAGCCGGGGCTCCGGCACCGAGCGCCCGGAGAGCACCGACCAGAGCGAGGCGACGTCTTCGACCGTGCGCGCCATCGGGCCGACGGTGTCGAGCGACGGGCAAAGGGGGAAGACGCCGCCGACGGGGATGGCGCCGAATCGCGGCTTGAGCCCGACGACGTCACAGGCTGCGGCAGGGAGGCGCACGGAGCCGCCCGTGTCGGTCCCGATCGCGAGGTCGCAGAGACCGCCGGCGAGGGCCGCGGCGTTGCCGCTCGACGAGCCCCCGGTCGTGCGTCCGGGATGGGCAGGGTTGTGCACGGTGCCGTACCACTGATTCGTCCCGAGGACACCCCAGGCGAACTCCGCGAGGTTTGCCTTGCCCACGATCGCCGCGCCCGCGTCGAGCGCCGCCTGGACCACGGGCGCGTGTCTGGCCGGAACGTGCTCGGCGTAGATCCTGGAGCCGTACGTCGTTCGGACACCGGCGGTGTCGACGAGATCCTTCACGAGCAGCGTCCGGCCCGAGAGCGGCCCATGGGACGCGCCGGTCAGCGGCTCGTCGAGCCAGGTGATGCACGTGTTGAAAGGGTCGGTGCTCAGACGCACCCGGCCGGCCGCGTCGAGACGCGCTGTGCCCCCGAGCTCACCCGTGGCGACGCGACGCGGACGCGATCGAGCGCGCCGCGTCGAGAGCTGCCTCCGCCGTGTCGGCGCTCGCACGGTCGCCCACCATGACGTTCACCTGGTAGTCGTTGCCGTGTCGCGTGACCTGGGCGACCGCGCCACGGCCGTCGAAGCACTCGAACGTCCCGCGGCGAAGCCTCATCGCAGAGAGGGGAAGGAACCCCGCGGCGCCGGTCGACTCGCGCCACCTGATCACGACCACCACCGCCCCGTCGTCGGGGACGTGGTACGAGCTCACCTGGCAATCGCTGTCGATCGAGCGAACCCCGTCGGTCCCGAGAACGAGCACCGTTCGAGGATCGGTGACCGGGGCCTGGGGCGCGGGCTGGACCCTCGACCAGGCTGCGGGGAGGAGGAGCTCGACGCCGCCACCGCGCACGGACGCGCCATCGTCGGCGGCCGCTGCGCCCACGGCGACGAGGATCGCGAGCATCGCGATCGCCACGTAAGCCGCTTCCGTCCGCAGGCGTCTCATCACCGCCGCCGAATCCTACTCGTTTCCTACCGGTTGGAAAGGGTGAGAAACGCCCGCACACGTCGAGTTCCGGCAGTCGCGCCCGAGGCCTGGCGGCGCGCAGCGCGGAGACCGTGGGCAGGACACGGGTCCCCTCGACCGAGCGCCCCTCGACCGGGGGATGAGAAGCGGGATCCGACAGGGGCGCGGAGTAGTGTTTCTCGGGGTTGTGAGAGTCGCCCATTCCGCCGATACGGAGTTTGAGGTCACGCGCCGCTCCGGGCCCGGAGTGGGCGGGGCGTCTGCACCCCCGGGGGCACCGGCGCCATCGGCACCGCATCCCGGACTGATCAGCCAAAGAAGGTCGACGATTGCTCCGTCGAAAGCAAAAAACCGAGCCTGAGGCAGTCGAGGCGAGCGTCCAAGTCGGGCCGTACGGGCCCGATTGGGACGTCCCGGCGCGGTTCAACTTCACGAGGGACGTCGTCGAGGCGCGTGCCTCCTCGCACGGCCGCACCGCGTTGACGTTCGCAGGAAGCGACGGCATCGTCGATCGACGCTCGTTTACCGAGATCGCGCGCGACGCTGCCCGCTGGGCACACCTCCTCCGCGCACGTCTCGACCGCGGCGACCGCGTGATCATCCTCCTCGGCAGGGTTCCGGCGTGGCACGGGGCGATGCTCGGGGCGCTGAAGGGCGGTCTCGTCGCAGTTCCGTGCTCCGAGATGCTGCGAGCGAAAGACCTCGCCTTCCGGGTGCGCCACTCGGGCGCCCGCCTCGTGATCGCCGACCGGTCGAGCGAGGCGGAGGTCGAGGAGATGCTCCAGCAGGTCGACTCGACGGTCGCGGTGCTGTATCTCGACGAGGCCCTTTCAGAGCTTTCGGGCTACCTGGGCCGCGCGCCCACCGAGGACACGGCCGCGACGGACAACGCGCTGATCCTCTACACGTCCGGCACGACGAAGGAGCCCAAGGGCGTCGTTCACACACACGCCTACACGTGGGCCATGCGCGCGCAGGCGGAGTACTGGCTCGACCTCCAGGAGCAGGACGTCGTGTGGTGCACGGCCGGAACCGGGTGGGCCAAGTCGGTCTGGAACGTTCTGCTCGGCCCGTGGGCGCACGGCGCCGAGATCGTGCTGCACGACGGTGTCTTCGACCCTGAGGAGCGACTGGCCTTGATCCAGAAGCTCGGAGTCACGGTTCTCTGCCAGGCGCCGACCGAGTACCGCATGCTCGCGAAGCTGGACACGCTCGACGACGTGTACCTCCCACATCTCCGTCATGCGGTCTCGGCGGGCGAGCCGCTGAACCCCGAGGTGATCGAGCGGTTCCAGAGCACGCTCGACCTCACGGTGTACGACGGCTACGGGCAGACCGAGAACTCGCTGCTCGTGGCGAACACGCCCGCACGCGAGGTGCGCCCCGGATCGATGGGCTTCCCCACGCCAGGTCACGAAGTCGCGGTCGTCGACGATCACGGCCACGTCTGCCCGCCGGGGGCCGAGGGCGACCTGGTGCTGATCGGCCGCCCGCCCACGCTCTTCACCGGCTACTGGAATGCGCCGGACGAGACCGAAGCCGTGTTTCGAGGCGGGCGGTACGTGACGGGTGACCGGGCGGTGCGCGACGAGGAGGGATACCTGTGGTTCGTGGGCCGCGCCGACGACGTGATCCTGTCGTCCGCGTATCGGATCGGGCCTTTCGAGGTCGAGAGCGCGCTCCTGGAGCACCCCGCGGTCGCGGAGAGCGCCGTCGTGGGCGTTCCCGACGCGGACAGGGGTCAGATCGTCAAGGCATTCGTGGTGCTGCGATCCGGTCAGGAGGCCGGGCACGACCTCGTGCACGAGCTCCAGGAGCACGTGAAGACCGTCACCGCCCCATACAAGTATCCGCGGGCGATCGCATTCGTGGACGAGTTGCCGAAGACCGCGAGCGGGAAGATCCGCCGGTCCGAGCTGCGGCTCGTTCCGCATGTCGAGCTTCCGAAGCTCCTCCGCGTTGCCGCCCCAATCGAGTCGGACAGCGAAGATTCCGGGACTTCGGTGGGGACCCCACCTTCCCCCCCGCCCCCGATCCAGCTCCTGCGCGAGCCGACGAGCGTCCCGAGCGACGCCGGCCACGCCAACCCGGCCGTAGAGGCGGCGCAACCCGACGCCGAGGGCGCAGCACAGCGCGAAGCAGAGGAAGCGGCGCGGCGCGAAGCCGAGGCTGCTGCCGTGGCGAGCCGTGAGGCCGAGGAGGCTGCGCAGCGGGAGGCCGAAGCAGCCGCCCAGCGCGAAGCCGAAGCAGCAGCACAACGCGAAGCCGAGGAGGCCGCGCTACGCGACGCCGAAGCCGTCGCGCAACTCGAAGCCGAGGAGACGGCGCGACGCGAAGCCGAGGACGCTGCCCGACGCGAGGCCGAAGCCGCAGCACTGCGCGAAGCGGAGGAAACGGCCCGACGCGAAGCCGAAGCCCAGGCCGCCGCCCAGCGCGAGGCCGAAGCCGCAGCCGCAGCGCAACGCGACGCCGAGGAGGGTGCGCGACGCGAGTCCGAGGAGGCTGCGCGGCACGCAGCCGAAGCCGCAGCATTGCGCGAAGCCGAGGAGGCAGCTCGACGCGAAGCGGAGGAAACGGCCCGACGCGAAGCCGAGGCCCAGGCCGCTGCCCAGCGCGAGGCCGAGGAGGCTGCGCGGCACGCAGCCGAAGCCGCAGCACTGCGCCAAGCCGAGGAAGCTGCGCGACGCGAAGCGGAGGAAACGGCCCGGCGCGAAGCCGAGGCCCAGGCCGCCGCCCAGCGCGAGGCCGAGGAGGCTGCGCGGCACGCAGCCGAAGCCGCAGCACTGCGCCAAGCCGAGGAAGCTGCGCGACGCGAAGCGGAGGAAACGGCCCGACGCGAAGCCGAAGCCCAGGCCGCCGCCCAGCGCGAAGCCGAGGAGGCTGCCCGACGCGAGGCTGAAGCTGCGGCACAGCGGGACGCGGAGGAGGCTGCGCGACGCGAAGCCGAGGACGCTGCGCGACACGCAGCCGAAGCCGCAGCCCTCCGCGAAGCCGAGGAAGCCGCCCGACGCGAAGCGGACGAAACGGCGCGGCGAGAAGCCGAGGCCCAGGCCGCCGCTCAGCGCGAGGCCGAAGCCGAAGCGCAGCCGCAGCGCAACGCGAAGCCGAAGAGGCCACGCGACGGGAGGCCGAAGCCGTAGCGCAGCGCGAAGCGGCAGCCGCAGCGCAACGCGACGCCGAGGAAGCCGCCCGACGCGAAGCGGAGGAAACAGCCCGACGCGAAGCGGAGGAAACAGCCCGACGCGAAGCCGAAGCCCAAGCCGCCGCCCAGCGCGAAGCGGAGGACGCTGCCCGACGCGAGGCCGAAGCCGCGGCACAGCGGGACGCGGAGGAGACGGCGCGACACGCAGCCGAAGCCCAAGCCGCCGCCCAGCGCGAAGCCGAGGAGGCAGCGCGACGCGAAGCCGAGGACGCTGCCCGACGCGAGGCCGAAGCCGCAGCACAGCGCGAGGCCGAAGCCGTCGCGCTTCGCGAAGCGGAGAGCACCCGGCGCGACGACGCGGAGGCGGACATCCTTTCCGACTCGGACGAGAAGCTCGGTCGCAAGGCACGTCGCGCGCAGCGGGCAGCCGAGAAGGCCGCCGCCAAGCAGCGCAAGGAGGACGAGCGACGGCGCGCCGAGGAAGAGGCCGAGCAGCGCAAGCGCGACGAGGCAGAGGCCAAGGAACGCGCCAAGCAGGAAGCCGAGCAACGCAAGCGCGACGAAGCAGACGCGAAGGAACGCGCGAAGCAGGAAGCCGAGCAACGCAAGCGCGACGAAGCGGAGGCCAAGGAACGCGCCAAGCAGGAAGCCGAGCAACGCAAGCGCGACGAGGCAGACGCCCGACGGCGAGAGCGCGACGAGAAGGATGCCGCCAAGCGCCGCGCGGAGGAGGAGCGGCTGCGCGAGCGCGAGGAGGCGCGACGGGCGAAAGACGGGCGGCGCGGGCTCGGACGGCTGTTCGCGCGGGACGAGGAGAACGACGACGAGTACGAGTACGACCTCGACGAGTCCACGCCCGTTGACCCAGTGTCGGGCATCGTCGAGCGGCTCCGGTACTACTCCGGCCGGCCCGACGGCGACGCCACGGGCGATCGCGCCAACGACGGCAACCGCAACGGAGATGGCGCCGGCGACGGACATCCTTCGGACGAGCCCGTTCCTCAACCGTCGTCGACGGAGGCGGACCGGTCAGACTGACGGGCGTGAGCCAGGTCGTCGAGGCACCGATCGAGGTCGAGGAGCCGTCGCCCGGCGACGACTGGGCCGTTGAGCACCCATGGGTCGTGATCGTCTGGAACGACCCCATCAACCTCATGAGCTACGTCACGCTCGTGCTGCAGCAGCTGTTCGGCTACTCGAGATCCGCCGCGACGAGACTCATGCTCCAGGTCCACAACGACGGCAAGGCGGTCGTCTCGGCCGGAACGCGCGAGAAGGCGGAGCTCGACGTCTCGCGCCTGCACGCGCGCGGTCTGTGGGCGACGATGCAGCAGGACGCCTGAAGACGTGCGGCGCGGGATCCGCCGGACACGGGACGGCCGCTACAGCGTCACGCTCCCGGAGGAGGAGCGAGACGTTCTCGAGGCACTTCCGACGCAGCTCCGCGACGCTCTCGACGCCTCGGAGCCGACGCTCTACAGGCTCTTCCCGCCCGCATACGTCGACGACGACGCGGCGAACGACGGATATGCGGAGCTCGTCGGGAGCGGGCTGCTCGAAGGAAAGCTGGCCGCCCTGGCCGAGCTCGAGCGCACGGCGCGGGCGACGAGCCTCACGGAGGAGGAGATCGGTGCGTGGCTCGGAGGGATCGAAAGCCTTCGCCTCGCCCTCGGGACGCAGCTCGACGTGACCGAGGAGAGCTATGCGGCGCTCGACGTCGAAGACCCCGAAGCGCCGCGCCTTGCCCTGTACCACTGGCTCTCCTGGCTACAGGAGGAGGTCGTCCAGGCGCTAGCCGCGGGCCTGCCGGGCGCGTCCGGCGACCGGTAGCGCGTGCCAGGCACGTAGCCACGGTCGAACCGGACATGGCCGCGGCGGACGAGATGCACACGCGTCAAGGTGTCCCGACGGGACAGGACATCGTGCCAGGCACGAAGCCACGGTCGAACGGGCCGCGGCCCGATCGGCCACGTCACGAGGTCGGGAGAGGGCTACGGGCCGAGGTCGTGCGGGCCGGAGGCGGCGCCGAGGCGCCTACAGCGTCTCGGCGTGAATCCGCTGCTTGGCGTCCCGCAAAGGGCCCCCGGGACGGGCCGCCCGGACGGCGAGCATCTCCGCGAGGATCGAGACGGCAGTCTCGGCCTGGGTGATTGCACCGATGTCGAGGCCACACGGCCCCGCGATCCGGCCGAGCTCGGCCTCGTCGACGCCCGCTTCGAGCAGCCGCTCGCGTCGGCGCTCCTGGTTGCGGCGAGAGCCCAGAGCCCCGATGTAGAACGCCTCGGTCGACAGCGCGGCGATCAGCGCCGGCTCGTCGAACTTGTCGTCGTGCGTGAGAACCACGATCGCCGTCTGGTGGTCGGGGGCGACCTCGGCGATCGCCTCCTCGGGCCACTTGGCGATCAGCTGGTCGGCCGAGGGGATGCGCTCGGGCGTCAGAAACGCAGCCCGCGCGTCTGCGACGATCGCCGTCCAGCCGAGCACCTTGGTCGCGCGCGCGAGCGCCTCCGCCGTGTCGACCGCGCCGTAGACCAGAAGCCGCGGCGGCGGGCCGTACCACTCGGCGAACACCTTCGTCCCGTCCTCCTCGAGCAGCTCGTTCCGCCCACGGCGCACGAGACCGTCGAACGCGTCGAGAGCCCACGAGGGCACGCCGTCGCCCACGGTCTCGGCCCCCTCGACGACGAGGGCCTTCGAGCCGACGCTCACGCCCTCGACGACCGTGAACAGGACGCCGCGTCCCTCCTCGGCCTGGAGCTCGGCGAGGCGGGTGAAGAGCGTCACTCCACCGCCTCCACGAAGACGTCGATCTCGCCGCCGCACGGGAGACCGACCTCCCATGCCTGGTCGTCGGTGATGCCGTAGTGGAGCAGCTTCGGCTCGCCGGTACGCATCACGTCCATCGCGTTGTCGAACACGTCGCTCTCGACGCATCCTCCGGATACGGAGCCGCACATCTGCCCCGACTCCGAGACGGCGAGACTCGTCCCGACGGGCCGCGGCGCCGACCGGCGGGTCGCGATCACGGTGGCGACGACCACCTTTTCGCCGGCATCACGCCAGGCCTCGACCTCGGGCAGGATCTCCTTCATGCTGCGTGCCTCCTTTCGATGCCGGCGAGCACAGCCGCCAACTCCTCGAGACTTCTCAGATTATGGCCCGGAAGAAACCTGTCGACGTACGGCAAGGCGGCCCGCATCCCGCCGGCGAGCGGCTGGTAGTCGGGGTTGCCCTTCAGCGGATTCACCCAGATCACCGCGTACGCCGCACGCGCGAGCTTCGCCATCTCCCGGCCGACGAGCTCGGGATCCTCGCGCTCCCATCCGTCCGAGACGATCACCACGATCGCGCCCCGCGAAAGTGCGCGACGGCCGTAGACCTCGTTGAACTCGCGTAGCGAAGCGCCGATCCGCGTGCCGCTGCCCCAGTCGACGACCGCCTCGGTGCAGCGCGCGAGCGCCGCCTCCGGGTCCTGCGTCAAAAGGTCCGGGGTCAGCCGCGACAGCCGTGTCCCGAAGGCGAACGCCTCGACGCCTGGCCCGGCGCCGACCGCCGCGTGGAGGAACAGGAGCAGCGCCCGCGCGTAGCTGTCCATCGATCCCGAGACATCGCAGAGGAGCACGAGCTTGCGGGGCACCTCCTTGCGCGCGCGGAGCGGACGATCGACGGGGTCGCCACCGGTGCGGAGCGAGCGGCGGATCATCGTGCGCAGGTCGAGGCCGTCGCCGCGGGGATCGCGCCGTCGCCTGCGCGAACGGCGCGTCGGCCTCGCCCGCACGATCCCGGCCATGAGATCGCGCATCCGACGGCGCTCGAGATCGGTGAGCTCGGCGAAGTCCTTGTCGCGCAGGACCTCGTGCCTGGACGCGCCCAGCTCGAGCGGGTCGCCGTCGGGCTCCTCGGGGGCGGCGTTCTCTTCCGGCCCGTCGGCAGCGGGCTCCGCTACACGAAGGAGCTCCGGCGTCGAGCGGCGGCGGGCGGGGGCGAGCACGGGAGCACGCAGAAACCACGCGTTGAACGCCCGATCGAACACCGCGAGCTCGTCGTGGCGCGAGACGAGGGTCTGGCGAAGGGAGAAGTACACGTCGTCCCTTCGCGTGAGGTCGACGGCATCGAGCGCGCGTAGAGCGTTGGTCACCCGTCCAGGACCGACCTCGAGGCCGGCCTCACGGAGCACCCGGCCGAACGTGACGACGTGCCCGACGATCGCGTCTCCGGAAGGCACTAGTGCTCCTCCCCGGAGGTCGCTGAGTGACTTCCGCGGAGCATTAGCTCGCACTCGCCGCCGCGGCGGCCCGCGCTTCCTCGAGCAGTCGCGTCAACGTCGCGTCCCGGACGGCGTCGATGTCCTCGTGGTACTTGAGAACCGAGCCGAGCGTCTGCTGCACGACCTCGGCGTCGAGCTCCCGACGTCCGAGGGCGTTCAGCGCCATGGCCCAGTCGATGGTCTCCGCCACGCCCGGTGGCTTTGCCAGGTCGAGCCCACGAAGCGCCTGGACGAAAGCGGCGGCCTGCGCAGCGAGTCGCTCCGGGATCCCGGGGACGCGGAGTCGAACGATCTCGACCTCCCGCTCGATCGACGGATGCCCGATCCAGTGATACAACGCCCGGCGCTTCAGAGCGTCGTGCAGCTCGCGGGTCCGGTTCGAGGTGAGGATCACCGCCGGCTTACGCCGCGCGGCGATCGTCCCGAGCTCCGGGATCGTGATCTGGAAGTCCGAGAGCACCTCGAGCAGGAACGCCTCGAACTCCTCGTCCGCGCGGTCGATCTCGTCGATCAGCAGCACCACCGGGTCGTCGGTGTCGATCGCCTCGAGCAGCGGCCGCCGGATGAGGTACTCGGGCCCGAACAGCTCGCTCTCGCTCACCGTGCCCTCCTGTGCGGCGCGGATGTGGAGAAGCTGCCGCGGGTAGTTCCACTCGTACACGGCGTGGGCGACGTCGAGCCCCTCGTAGCACTGGAGCCTGATCAGCCGGGCCTGGAGTGTCCGCGCAAGCGCCTTTGCGGCCTCGGTCTTTCCAACCCCCGCTTCGCCCTCGAGGAGCACCGGCTTCTCGAGGACGAGCGACAGGTAGAGCGCGGTCGCGAGCCCTCGATCGGGAAGGTAGTCGGCGTCCCGAAGGGCGCCCTCCAGCGCGTCGATCGACTCGAGCTCCATTCCTGCAGCGTACCGTCGCGCGACGGCGCGACCATGCGGCTGGACGAGCTTCTATGCGGCATCGCGGTCGAGGAGATCGGTGGCGAGACCGGCCGAGCGCTCGAGCGAGCCGTTCTGGGAGAGCTCGCCGATCGCATGCGACGGGTCGATCAGCTCCTCTGCGCACACGTCGAGGACGCGCATCACCACGAACGTGAGCGGGTCCAGCTCGATCCCGGCCTGACGCAGCATGAGCCCGATCTGCAGCGCCTCCCGCGCGAGGGCGTCCTCCATGGAGGCGAGCGCGAACTCCACCTTGAGCTCCCGCTCCTGGCGCACGCGCAGCCTGTCGGGCGGCACTTGCCCTGTTCCTTCCGACCCCGTCATGATCTCCTCGTCCCGTTAGACGACGGAATCGCCCGTACGTCAGTGCTGAGCACCATGGTGGTGGGAACGTGCTCTGAGCGTCGCGGGGTGGGGCTACCGTGAGGCTGTGACGCAGCTCGCCACGACCGCTCCGGGCGACCTCTGGAAGGCCTGGTCGTACGACCCTCTCGTGCTGGTAGCCGCCGTCGTCTCCGTCGCGTTCTTCGTGCAGGGCTGGCGTCGGCTCCGGGGGCGACGCAAGGAGCTCGCGCCGTGGAGCCGGTTGGCGCTCTTTCTCGCCGGCGTCACGGTGGTGCTGCTCGGGCTGGTATCGCCCCTCGACGCGATCGCGGAGGAGTATCTGCAGTCCGCGCACATGCTGCAGCACGTGCTGATCGCCGACGTGGGGGTCGCGCTGGCGATCGTCGCCGTTCGCGGCCCGCTGTCCATGTTCTTCGTGCCTCGCGACCTGCTCGCGCCGCTCGCCCGGGTCCGGCCGCTCCGCCGCACGCTCTCGTTCTTGCTCCGCCCGAGGGTCGCCGTGCCTCTGTGGCTCTGCGTGCTCGTGGCATGGCACCTGCCACCGCTCTACGAGGGGGCGCTTCGGCACCCGCTCGTGCACAGCTTCGAGCATCTTTCGTTCGTGGTCGTCGGGGTCCTCGTCTGGGCGCTCATCGTCGACCCGGCACGGCACGGCCGCCTCTCGCTCAACGAGCGCATCGGCGTCGTCATCGTGGTCTTCTGGGTCGGCCAGGTGCTCTCGTACCCGTTCGTATTCGGTCTCGAGCCCTACTACCAGTTCTACGTCGACCAGCCGGTGCGGCTCTTCGGTCTCTCGGCGCTGACCGACCAGCGACTGGCGGGGCTCGTGATGATGGTGGAGCAGGGCCTGACCATGGGAGTGGCACTGGTCGTGCTCGTTCGACAGGGCCGTCGGGAGCGAGCGCTCCGGAGACCCGCGCCCGCGCCCGTGCTCAAGACACCGTGACCCCGTCCCCCTGGTCCTTCAGGTTCGAGCCCGCGTTCGTCCTCCTGGCCGCCTCGGCAATCGTCTTCTACGTCCGCGCGTGGCGCCGCGAGCCCGGGCCCGCGTGGCGCGCGTGGTGCTTCGGTGCGGGAGCCGCGCTGGTCGTCGGCGCGCTCAACTCTCCCCTCGGCACGATCGCGATCGACTACCTCGTCCTCTTCCACCTACTGCAGAACGTGATGATCAGCGACTGGGCCCCACCGCTTCTCCTGATCGGCCTGACTCCGGTGATGCGCAATGCGCTCGCCCGGCGAGGCGGGCGGCCGCTCGAGCAGCTCACCCGGCCCGAGGTCGCGCTCCCCGTCTGGCTCGTCACCTGGTACGTGATCCACCTCGGGCCCGTGTACGACGCCGCCGTGCGCAGCGACCTCCTGCTCGGGCTGGAGCACGCCCTGCTGATCGCGATCGGCCTCCTCTTCTGGTGGCCCGTGCTGTGCGACGTGCCCCGATCGTTGGCGACGCTCGGAAGGATCGCGTACGTGTTCGCCGCATTCGTCCTCTCGGCGTTCCTCGGTCTCGCGCTGACCTTCTCGCCACCCATCTACGGCTACTACGAGGATCTCCCGGTGCGGCTGTGGGGGGTCGGCGCCGAGCAGGACCAGAACTACGGAGGCATCCTCATGTCGACCGAGCAGGCGTTCGTCTTCTTCTTCGCGATCGTCTGGCTGCTCGTCCGGCTGCTCCGCGAGGAAGCTGAGGCGGAGGAGCGACTCGCGGCGGAGCAGCGCGCCGCGGGACTGCGCGAGCATTGACTCCGGGCGACGGTGCATGATGTGCGTCGCGATGAGACCCATGTGGAGCAACGGTGCCTCGGTGATCCCCGGGGACCCTGTCGGCGCCTCCCCCGAAAGGGTGAGCTGAGTGCGGCGGCTCATCCGCTGGACGGACGAGGAGGGAAACATCTCGGTCGGCGTCGAGTACGACCGCGAGGGGGAGTTCCGCGTCGTGATCGGGCTCGAAGACCCGCTCCCGCTCCTGATGGGCGAGACGTACGACCTCGACGGCCCGGTCGTCCCCGTCGACCCTTACAGCCTCGAGCTCGAGCCCGGCCTGACCCTCCTCGCGCCGATCGATCCGCCCGAAGTCTGGTGCGCCGGCGCCACCTACGAGACCAGCAGGTCGGCGCGCATGGAGGCGAGCGCCTTCTGGGACGTGTATGCGGCGGTCCACGAGATGCACCGACCGGAGCTCTTCCTCAAGGACGCGGGAAGCCGCCGAACTTCCGGCCCGGCAGGCGGGATCGGTATCCGCGGAGACTCGACCTGGAACGCGCCGGAGCCGGAGATCGGGCTCGTGCTCGGCCACAGGGGAGCAATCCTCGGCTACACGATCGCGAACGACGTCACGTCGCGCGAGATCGAGAGCGCGAGCCCGCAGTACCTGAGCCAGGCCAAGGTCTTCGCCGGCTCGTGTTCGATCGGCCCGGCGGTGTACGTCCCCGTCAACGAGCCCGAGGGCTTTCAGATCATCATGCGCATCTCCGACGAGAACGGCGCCGTCCTGTACCAGGATACGACCACCACGGCCCAGATGGAGCGGTCGTTTCGCGAGCTGACGTCGTGGCTCGTGCGCGACAACCCCGTCGAGCCCGGAACGGTGCTGTTGACGGGGACAGGCCTCGTTCCACCGGACGACGTGAGCCTGATCCCCGGCTTCTGGGTCGAGATCCACGTCCCCGAGATCGGCACGCTCGTGAACCACGTCGTCCTGGCGGCCGATCTCACGTAGAGGCTGCAGCTCGTTGGACACTGGCGCCGTTGGCTAGCGTGCGTGGCCGTGAGCGCGACCAGGATCGTCGACATCACATCGCTTCCGGGAGCCCGGGAAGCCGAGGAGCGTGCCGCGGAGCTCGCTCTCCGCCTGCCGCCCGAGCTTGCTCCACTCGCCCGGATCGCCCTCGACTACCGCTGGGCCTGGGACCCGGACGGCCCGGAGCTCTTCCGCTCGCTCGACCGGCACGCCTGGGATCTCCACGCGCAGAACCCGGTCCGCCAGCTCGCGGATCTCGCCCTGCACGCAGCCGAAGCGGCGGCGGCCGACGACGTGATGCGCGACCGGATTGCGAGGCTCGCACGCGTTCTCGACGAAACCCGCGCACGACCCGAGCACCCCGTCGAGGGCCTCGACGGACCAGTCGTCTTCGTCTGCGCCGAGTTCGGAATCCACCACTCCCTTCCCATCTACTCAGGGGGGCTGGGCGTCCTCGCCGGTGACATTCTCAAGGCGGCGAGCGATCTCGCGCTCCCGATGATCGGCGTCGGCCTGCTCTATCGGAAGGGCTACTTCCAGCAGCGCCTGGACCGGTACGGGCTCCAGCACGAGTACTGGCTCCAGAGCATGCCCGAGCGGCTGCCGACCGTCCAGGTTCGGGACGACCTCGGCCGCCCACTCCGCCTGGCGTTTCCCTTCTTCGGCAGGGAGGTCGCGTTCCACGTGTGGCGGGCGGACGTCGGACGCGTACCGCTCTATCTGCTCGACGCCGAGCTCGACGAGAACGATCCGGTGGACCGTTGGATCACTGCTCGCCTGTACGAAGGCAATCCGCTCAGCCGCCTCGGCCAGTACGCGCTCCTCGGAATCGGCTCGGTGCGCGCCCTGGGATCGCTCGGGATCGAGCCCGGCGTGCTCCACTTCAACGAGGGGCATCCGGCGCTGGCCGCGCTCGAGCTCGCGGCGAAGGACGTCGCCGCCGGCGAATCGCTCGACAGCGCGCTCGCGCGCGCGAGAGCGCGCTGCGTCTTCACCACCCACACACCGGTCCCGGCCGGGAACGAGGCGTACGAGCCGTCCTCGTTCCTCGAGGCGTTCGCAGACCTCCAGGCACGGCTGGGGCTCGACGCCGACGCGTTTCTCGACCTCTGCCGCGCCCGGCCGGGCACCGACGAGTGGCCCGGGATGACACCCCTTGCGCTGCGGCTCTCACGACGTGCGAACGCCGTCAGCCGCCGTCACGGCCAGGTCGCGCGGGAAATGTGGCGGCCGCTCTACGGCGACCGGGAGGCGGACGAGGTCCCGATCACGCACGTGACGAACGGCGTTCACCTGCCGACGTTTCTCTCGCCGCCGATGCGCGCGCTGCTCGATCGCCACCTCGGCGAGGAATGGCTCTCCCGCGCCGCGCTGCCGGAGACGTGGGCGCCCGTCGAGAGCATCCCGGATGCCGAGCTCTGGGCGGCCCGCAACGCGGCCCGGAGCGAGCTCGTCGACTACGTGCGCGTGAAGAGCGTCCAGGATCGCCTGCTCCGCGGCGAGGACCCGGAGGACGTCAAGGCGGTCGCCGAGACCTTCACCGAGGACACCCTCACGCTCGGCTTCGCGCGGCGGATCGCTACGTACAAGCGCCTGTTTCTGCTCACGTACGACCCCGAGCGCGTCCGGCGGATCCTCGCGGACGGCCCCCCTGTCCAGATGGTGGTCGCGGGCAAGGCACATCCGCTGGACGACAATGCGAAGCAGATGCTCGTCGACGTGTTCGGCCTCTCCCGGGCGGTCGGCATCACGTCCCGGGTCGCGTTCCTCGAGAACTACGACCTCTCGGTCGCGGCGCCGATCGTGGGCGGCTGCGACGTCTGGCTCAACGTGCCCAGGCCCCCGCTCGAGGCGAGCGGGACGAGCGGCATGAAGTCGGCAGCCAACGGCGGGCTCAACCTCAGCGTGCTCGACGGCTGGTGGGCCGAGGGCTGGAACGGCGAGAACGGCTGGGAGATCGACGGCGCCGCACCTGAGGGGGAAGACGAGGCGATGCAGGACGCGCGGCACGCCCATGCGCTCTACGACCTGCTGGAAGAGCAGGTGATCCCGCTGTTCCACGACCGCGACGAGGACGGCATCCCACGGCGCTGGCTCGCGATGGTCAAGCGCTCACTGGTGACCAACGGCCCTCGCTTCTCGGCCGCGCGCATGGTGTCTGAGTACGCGACCACGATCTACGCAGACGCGCCGCGAGGCGAGGTTCCGCGCTAACACGGGCGCCGTGCCTCTTCGTCGCCGCGATCAGCTCGAGGCGTCACGCGCGGGAAGCACGCAGACGAGGCCGGTCAGGGCCACCAGCAGCGCGACGCAGACCCACAGCACCGCGTCGAACGAGCCCGTCAGGTCACGCACGGCCCCGAGGGCGAACGGCGAGACGGCCGCAATCGTGTAACCCAGTCCGAGCATCATCGCCACGAGCGCACCGATGCGGCGGCGGTCGTGCTCGAAGTCCAGCGGCAGCGTCATCACGAGCGCGAACATGCCGCCCTGCGCGACTCCCGCGAGCAACGCCCAGAGGTAGGCCGCACCGGGCAGGACGATGAGCGCCGCCGTGCCGAGCATGAACCCCGACGCGCAGACGATGAGCCAGGGCCTGCGCCCTCCGTGGCGGTCCGAGAGCCAGGGCACGGCGAACGAGGCAGGGATGGCGGTGACGCTCAGCGCGGCCAGGAGGCCGCCGGCGGCGCTGTCGCTCCAGCCGCGCTCGACGTAGGCGTCGGGAAGCCAGGAGACGAGACCGTAGAAGGCGGACGACATCGAGACGAAGATCCCCACGAGCAGCCATGCCGAGCGCGAGTGCCATGGGAGGCTCGGGATCAGCACGTCGGGGCGGACATGCGTGGCTCCCCCCCGTTCGAGCAAGACCCAGGCGACCGCGACGACGCAGGACGCGATCGAGAGCGCGATCAGCGCGCCCCTCCACCCGCCGAGGAGCGCGGCGAGGGGCACCGCGACTGCGGCCGCCGTCGTGGCTCCGATCTGGATCCCGGTCGTATAGACGCCCGTCCCGCTCGCGGGCCGGTCGGGGATCGTCTCCCTCACCGCGAGCGGAGCTACCCCGTTGCCAACGCCCATCCCCACGCCGACTCCAAGCGTGAGCAGGACGACGAGCCATGCGCTCGGCGCGAGCGCGCGGACGATCCCGAACGTCCCGATCAGCCCGAGCGCGACGGTCATCGCCCGACGCGTGCCGAGGCGGGCGGAGAGATAAGCAGCCACCGGAGCCCCGAGGCCCATGCACAGCACGGGGATCGTGGCGAGAAGACCCGCCAGCGCGTGCGAGGCATGAAGGTCGTCCTGGATGTCGTCGATGAGCGGCCCTACGCCGACGACCTGTGGCCGCAACGCGAGCGCGGCGAGAAAGAGCCCGGCGAGCGCCGCTCTGGTCGAGCGAGCCGTCAGGAGACGCGGGCTTTCGCGCTCGTGCGGCCCAGGGCGATCCGCGCGAACGCCTCGACGTGCTTGCGGGCGGCACGGCCCGCGGCGCCCGGTTTTCTCGACCGGATCGCCTCGAGCAACGGCACGTGGAGCTCGGCGGCCTCGTGGGGCTCGATGTTCGTGCCGTACAGGGAGATCGTGATCCGGCCCTCGACGCCGAGGGACTTCCAGCACTGCTCGAGGACGGGGTTCCCCGCTGCCTCGACGATCAGCCTGTGGAACGCGATGTCGTGCCGGACGAGTGCGTTGGTGTCGCCGCGCTCGGCAGCCGAGCGCATGGCTGCGACCTCGGCCTCGAGAGCGGCGACGTCACCCTCGAGGCGTTTCGCCGCCTCCTTCGCGGCGAGTTCCTCGAGCGCGGCCCGGACCGGGTACACCTCGACCAGCTCGTCGTCCCCGAACGCGCGCACGCGCGATCCCTTGAACGGCTCGGACTCGACGAGCCGCAGGAGCTCGAGATCGCGCAGCGCCTCGCGGACGGGCGCCTGGCTCGTCCCGAGCTCGCTCGCGAGGCGCGTCTCGACGATGCGCGCGCCCGGCTCCAGCTCCCCGCTCGCGATGCGCTGCAGCAGGAGATCCTTCACCTGTTCCCGTAGGACCGTTCTCGAGATCGAGCTCATGACCGGCTCTGCCGACTATCCGTCACCCTTCCGCCGGGGTCAACGGCGGCCGCGAGCTCACTCCGCGACGACCGGGTTCGTGAGCGTGCCGACGCTCTCGATCTCGATCGTGATCTCGTCACCGGGCTGGAGCAGGCGCGGCGGCGTGCGAAAGATGCCGACGCCGGCCGGCGTGCCGGTGAGGATCAGGTCGCCCTCCTCGAGCGTCGCGGTCTGCGACGCATAGCTGATCACCTCGCCGATCCCGAACACGAGGTTGGCGGTGGTCGAGTCCTGCACGACCTCCCCGTTCAGGATCGCCCGGATCGAGAGTGCCTCCGGATCCGGCACCTCGGCGGCGGCCACCAGGGGGCCGACGGGGCAGAAGGTGTCGGGGGACTTGCCTCTCGTCCACTGGCCGTCCCCGAACTGGAGGTCACGGGCGGACACGTCGTTCGCGACGAGGTAGCCGGCAACCGCCTCGAGCGCGTTCTCCTTCGAGACACCCTTCACGGTTCGTCCGATCACGACGCCGAGCTCGGCCTCGTAGTCGCACTTCGTCACAGCCGACGGGATCACGATCGGATCGCCGGGCCCGATCAGCGCCGTCGTGTACTTCGCGAAGAGGAGCGGCGCGCTCGGCAGGTCGGTGCCCTGTTCCTCCGCGTGATCCCTGTAGTTGAGCCCGACGCAGACGATCTTGCCGGGGCGCGGGATCGGAACGGGCATGCGGCGACCCTATCGAATCGCCTTCGTCGATCATCGATCGGGCGGCCCGCCGACAGTAGGATCGAAGGCACTGATGGCCCTCTCCGCCGGCTTCGTCGACGATCTGCGCGCGGCTCTCGGAGACCGGTTCGTCATCACCGAGCCGGAGCAGCTCGCGACCTACGACTGCGACGGGCTCACCGGATGGAGGGCACGGCCGGCGGCCGTGGTCCTCCCGGGCTCGGCCGCAGAGGTGCAGTCGGTGCTCCGGATCTGCGCGGGCGACCGAGTCCCGTTCGTCGCCCGCGGCGCGGGCACCGGTCTCTCCGGCGGCGCGTTGCCGGTCGCGGACGGCATCGTCGTCTCGCTCGCACGGTTGAACCGGATCCTCGAGATCGACCTCGACAGCGAACGCGTGGTCGTCCAACCCGGGGTCGCGAACCTCGACGTCACCCGCGCCGTGTCTGCCCACGGCTACTTCTACGCGCCCGACCCGTCGAGTCAGCAGGTCTGCACGATCGGCGGCAACCTCGCCGAGAACTCCGGGGGCGCGCACTGCCTCAAGCACGGGTTCACCGTGAACCACGTCACGGGCGCGAAGGTCGTGCTCCCCGACGGGGAGCTGCTGGTCCTCGGCGGCGCGGCAATCGACGGCGACGACGGGCCCGACGTGCTCGGAGTGATCGTCGGCTCCGAGGGGACGCTCGGGATCGCGGTCGAGGTGACCCTCCGAATAGTGCGACAGCCGGAGGTCATCGTCACGCAGCTCGCGGCGTTCGCCTCGATCGAGGCCGCCGGCGACGCCGTCTCGCGAATCATCGCGTCCGGGATCGCCCCCGCGGCGATGGAGATCATGGACGCGGTCACGATCGAAGCCGCCGAGGAGGCGTTCTCCCCCGGCTATCCGGACGGCGCAGGATCGGTGCTCCTCGTCGAGCTCGACGGCGTCGCCGCGCAGGTGGAGGGCGATACCGCCGCCGTCGACGAGCTCTGCCGCGTTGCCGGCGCGTTCGAGATCCGAACCGCGCGTGACGCCGAGGAGCGGGCGCTTCTGTGGCTGGGACGCAAGGGTGCCTTTGCGGCGATGGGCCGCGTCTCGCCCGACTACTACGTGCAGGACGGCGTCGTCCCGCGGACGCGGCTGCCCGAGGTGCTGAGGCGGATCGACGAGCTGTCCGCCGCACACGGCCTCAGGGTGGGGAACGTGTTCCATGCCGGCGACGGCAACCTCCACCCGCTCGTCTTGTACGACGGCGCCGCAGAGGGCGAGGTCGAGCGTGCCAAGGAGCTCGCCGACGAGATCCTCCTGGCGTGCGTCGAGGCCGGCGGGTCTCTCACCGGAGAGCACGGCGTCGGCGTCGACAAGGCCTGCGCGATGCCCTCGATGTTCTCCGAGCGCGACCTCGAGGCGTTCGAACGCGTTCGGCATGCCTTCGACCCCGACGGGCTCGCGAACCCGGGCAAGGTGATTCCCACACCACGGCTGTGCGGCGAGGTGCCCGGGCCCTACCGCGCGCACCCGCTCGAACGGCTCGGCCTCGCGGAGCGGTACTGATGCGACCTGCCACCGTGGAGGAGGCCGCGTCCCTGCTCGCGGCCGCGAGCAGGGACGGTCGGAGGATCCGCATCGGCGGCGACCTCTCCACGGAGCTGCTCGACCGCGTGCTCGAGCACGAGGCCGGCGACCTCACCTGCACGGTCGAGGCCGGCATCCGGCTCTCGGCGCTGCAGCTCGCTCTCGCGGCCGCCGGCCAGCGGCTGTCGCTCGACCCGCCGGGTGACCCGACCGTCGGAGCGTGCATCGCGCGACGCCTGTCCGGCCCCCTCTCCCATCGCTTCGGGACGCCGCGCGACCTCGTGCTCGGCGTCACGCTCGTCCTCGGGGACGGCACCATCGCCAGCTCGGGGGGAAAGGTCGTGAAGAACGTGGCCGGATACGACCTGGGGAAGCTCGTCTGCGGATCCGAGGGCTCGCTCGGACTGATCGCGCGCTGCGCGCTCCGGTTGCATCCCCTCCCCGCCGCGTCGGCGACGCTCCTCGTCGAGACGGACTCTCCGGTCGCGGTGATCCGCGCGCTACGGCGCTCGCAGCTCGAGCCGAGCGCCCTCGACATCCTTCATCCGGGCCGGATCGCCATGCTGTTCGAAGGCTCCGGCGCCGCCGTGGAGGCGCAGCTCGACGGTGCCCGCAGGCTCGTCGGCGGCGCGGTCGAGGGAGACGGCGTGTGGGAGGAGGCGCGCGAGCGGCAGCGGCGATCGCTCGGGCGCCTCGGGTTCGTGCCTGCCGACCTCGCGGATGTGCTTTCCCGATTCGACGACGCGATCGTCCGCCCGTCCGCCGGGATCGCCTACGTCCCTGGACGAGTCGGCGGGGTGCCGTCCGCCCCGGCGCGAAGGATCCACCGGGCGCTCAAGGCGCGCCTGGATCCGGCGGGGGTGCTGTCGTGATCGAGGAGCTGACGAGCGCGTGCGTCCACTGCGGCTTCTGCCTCCCGACGTGCCCGACCTACGTGCTGTGGAGCGAGGAGATGGACTCGCCGCGCGGCCGGATCCAGCTGATGGAGAAGACGGCCCAGGGGACTCTCCGCCTGAGCTCGACGGTGGTCGAGCACTTCGATCGGTGCCTCGGCTGCATGGCGTGCGTCTCCAGTTGCCCGTCAGGAGTGCAGTACGACCGTCTGATCGAGGAGACGCGGGGCCTCGTCGAGGACGAGCACGAGCGCCCGCGCCGGGAACGGCTCCAGCGCAGCCTGCTCTTCGCGACGCTTCCCCACCCGCGCCGGCTGCGGCTCGCACTGCGGCTTGCGCCACTCGGCCGCGCACTGCCGACGCCCGCCTGGGCGCGCCCGATGCTCGACCTTGCGCCGCGCTGGCGCTCCGGCGAGCGTCCGGCGGCCGTCACCCCGGCTCGTGTTGAATCAACACAAGCTCGGGTTGTCGGCCTGCTGACGGGTTGCGTGCAGTCGGTGCTCTTCGGGGACGTCAACGCCGCAACGGCTCGCGTGCTCGCGGAGGCGGGATACGAGGTCCATGCGCCCGCGCAGGGCTGCTGCGGCGCGCTCTCCGCGCACGCGGGACGCACGCGCGAGTCGGGCCGGCTCACCGAACAGCTCCGCCAAAGCTTCGACAGGATCGAGACGATCGTCGTGAACGCCTCGGGGTGCGGCTCACACCTCAAGGATCGCGCGCTTCCCGCGGTCGACGTGACCGAAGCCCTCGCGGGCGCGTCGCTGCCCGATCTCCATCCGCTCGAGCTGACGGTCGCCTACCAGGACTCCTGCCACCTCCGCCACGCGCAAGGGCTCCCCGCCGCCTGGCGTCCGCTGCTCGAGGCCGTTCCCGGCCTCCGCGTCGTCGAGCCCGCCGAGCAGGACCTCTGCTGCGGCTCGGCCGGCATCTACAACGTCACGCAGCCCGACGCGGCGCGCGCGCTCGGCGATCGGAAGGCGCGCAACGTGCTCGCCGTCGAGCCCGACGCCTACGCGAGCGCGAACCCGGGGTGCCTCGTCCAGGTCGCCCAGGCGCTCGGCAGAGCGGGAACGCCCCTCCCCGCCCTCCACCCCGTCGAGCTCCTCGACGCTTCGCTCCGGGGCGTCGGGGCGGCGGACCTTCTCGCGCGGGCCCGCCGCTGAGCGACCCTCGCGCGTTCGTCGCGATGATGTCAGCGACGTAGACGGCGGCGTCCGCGACGATCCGGTCTCGCTTCGCACCCGCGAGGCCGGCGACGGCGCTACGCGGGCGCCTCGACGGGGCGGAGATCCTCGAGCCTGTCGACGTGCGCCAGCGCCGGAAAGAGATGCCTCCACGTGACTGCGATCCCGATCGTCAGCACGCCCCCGACGAGGACGGCCGGCACGGCGCCGATCAGCGCGGCGGCAACGCCGGACTCGAACGCGCCCAGCTCGTTCGACGCGCTGATGAACACCATCTCCACCGCGTTCACGCGCCCTCGGAGCTCGTCCGGCGTGACGAACGGCAGGATCGTCTGACGCAGCACGACGCTCACCATGTCGACCCCCCCGCCGACCGCGAGCGCGAGGAGCGAGATCCACATCGTCTCCGACAGCCCGAACGCGAGCATCGTCACCCCGTACATGGCGACGACGGTGAGGAGCGTCCTCCCCGCTCTCCTCCGCACGGGACGGCGCGTGAGCACGACCGCCGAGGCGAGCGCACCTACCGCCGGGGCCGCGCGCAGGACGCCGAGCCCGGCCGGCCCGACCTCGAGCACGTCCTTCGCGAAGATCGGCAGAAGAGCGACCGCGCCGCCGAAGAGCACCGCGAAGAGATCGAGCGAGATCGCACCGAGCAGGATCG
The DNA here is from genome assembly GCA_963798725.1 of uncultured Actinomycetes bacterium. Classification (GTDB taxonomy): domain Bacteria; phylum Actinomycetota; class Thermoleophilia; order Gaiellales; family Gaiellaceae; genus Gaiella. Next base: position 282,441 of record CAWCUL010000003.1, on the reverse strand, counting down.
GCGTGCCGCGGACGAGGCGGATCCCACCGAGCAGGCTCGCGAGATCCGGCGATCCGGAGTGGATCCCCTCCCGGCCCGCATGGAGAGCCAGCGTCCCCGCGAGGGAGACGACCGACAATACGGCGGCGACCGCGTACACGAGCTGTGGATGGAGGGCGAAGAGGAGCCCACCGATCGCAGGCCCCGCGATCACGGAGAGCTGGAGGGCGACCGAGCGCACGGCGAACGCACGCACGAGCAGCTCCCGCGGGACGAGCGTCGGCGTGAGCGCTCGCGACGGTGGTGCGCCGAGCGCGGACGCGATACCGGTGCAGAAGGCGAGCACGAAGAACGGCCAGGTCTGCTCGGCCCCGCCGCGCGTGACCACGAGCAGACCCAGCGCAACGCCGACGTCGATGACGATCGACAGCGCCATCACGGTCCGCCGCGGAAAGCGGTCTGCGAGATGACCGGCGGGCAGCGCGAGAAGCGGGAGCGGCGCGAACATCGCCAGCCCGACGAGGCCGAGGTCGAGGGGGTTGCCGTGCACCGCGTAGACCTGCCAGCCGATCGCGACGAACGACATCTCCAGCGCGAGGCCCGTCGCGACCATCACGCCGAGGTAGACGGAGAAGTCGCGGTATCGGAGCGGCGAATCGGCCGCGATCAGTCGCTCGTGGAGGATCAGCGCCGCTCGACCATCTAGATGGTTGATCGGTAATTGGCGTGACCCCCTGGGGCGTCCCTGACCAAGCAGGGCGCACCGGCCGGGCACGGCACGTAGCAGAATTGCCGCTCGACCATCTAACCGGCTTCGGAGATGTCGCCCGGCTCGGCGGGCGTGGGCGGCACGAACGCGATTTGCAGCCGGAGGATCCGGGAGCCGCTCGTCTCGAGCACGGTGAAGTGCAAGCCGTTGTCTCGCACCTCGTCACCCGTCTCTGCGGCACGGCCCAGGTGTCCGAACACGTAGCCCGCCACCGTGTGGAAGTCCTCGTCGTCGAGCGCAGTCCCGAACCGCTCGTTGAAGTCGTCGATCGTGAACGAGCCAGAGATGCGCACGGTCGCCTCGTCGACCTGCTCGACCGACTCGTCGGGCAGATCGAACTCGTCCTCGATGTCGCCGACGATCTCCTCGATCAGGTCCTCGAGGGTCACGATCCCGGCCGTCGCCCCGTACTCGTCGACGACGATTGCCATGTGCTGGTTGGTCTTCCGAAACTCGGCGAGCAGTGCGCCGAGATCCTTGTTCTCCGGAACGACGTACGGCTGGTGCAGCAGCGTCTCGAGCTCGACGGCCTCGATGCCCGTGCTCTCGAGGGCCGCGACCAGTGCCCTGATGTGGAGGATCCCGACGATGTCGTCGAGCGATTCGCGATAGACGGGATAGCGGGTGTACGGGGACTCGAGCACGAGCCGGAGCGCGTCGCGCGGCGGCAGCCCGATGGAGAGGCCGACGACGTCGGGGCGCGGGACCATGACGTCCGCGGCCTCCTTCTCTGCGAAGTCGAAGACCTTGTAGAGCATCTCCTCCTCCGCCGTCTGGATCTCGCCCACGTCCTCGGCGACTGCGACGGACTGGCGGATGTCCTCACGGGTGAAGGCGATCATCCCCGCGGGAGCCGGCCTGATCCGGAACATGCGCAGCACGGCGTTGGACGAGTGCTGCAGCAGCCAGACGATCGGGGCGAACAGCCGGGAGAGAAAGTCGATCGGGACGGCGAGCACGACGGCCAGGGCCTCTGCCTTCTGCAGCGCGATCGCCTTCGGGACGAGCTCGCCGAGCACCACGCTCAGGTACGTCAGGATGACGAACGCGATGGCGAACGCGACGCCGCTCGGCAGGAAGTCGAAGTAGTGCGAGACGAGCGGCTGGCCGACGGCGCCGAGAGCGATCCCGAACACGGTGATCCCGACCTGGACGGTCGAGATGAAACGCACCGGCTCGTCCATCAACCGGAGCGCCGTGCGGGCGCCGCGCGTCCCGGCCTCCGCTTTCTCCTCGAGGCGGGACCTGCGCCCGGTGACCAGCGCGTACTCGGCGGCGACGAAGATCGCGTTGCCGACCACGAGCGCGAGCACGGCGACGATCCGCGCGACGTCGTTCATCGCGTGTCTCTACCGGGGGAGGTTCTCGCCCCGCGTCCCGGGGCGCAGGTACTGGGCGGTAGCTCGCCGTCCACTCAGGCGGCAGTATAGGTGACGCCCTCGACGTCTCCCTGACGCCGCGCGCCGTCCTCGAGCACGAGCCGCTCGAGGTGCGAGAGGGTCTCGGCGACGGCAAAACGCCGCGCGGCGGGTTGGAGATCGCCGCCGAAGAGCGCGAACGAGACCTCATACCCGCTGCGGGGCTCGTCGCCGAGCGCGGCGGCTGTCGCCGCAAGGCGCTCTCGATGGTGCTCCAGGAGCTCGCGGGCCCGTCCCGCAGGATCCTCGAGGGGCTCACCGTGCCCGGGCAGTGCGATCGACGGTTCGAGCGCGATCATCGCCCGAAGCGCCCCGAGGTAGTCCCCGAGCGGGTCGGGGCGGCTCTGCGGCCAGAGCCCGACGGTCGGCGAGATCCGGTCGAGGAGGTGATCCGCCGCGATCAACATCCCGTCGCGCAGCAGCATGATCTGGCCATCGGCGTGACCTGGCGCGGCGACGACCGTCCAGCCGCCGACGACGTCGCCGGTCTCGAGCAGCTCCGGATCGGGCTGGTAACGGACGAACGGGCGGTAGCCCGCCCCCTGCTCGATCAGCTCGTTGACGACGTCGTCGGGGACGCCGTGGCGACGGAACCAACCGACGAGGACGCCTCTCCAGTCGCCGTTGCCCCAGACAAGGGCGCACTGCTCGTAGTCCAGACGACCCTGTGAGACGGGTGCGCCCGTGATCCGGGCGACGTCCGCCGCCGCGCCGACGTGGTCGGGGTGGAAGTGCGTGATCACGATCCGACGCACCTCCCCGGGCAGCCCGTCGAGCTCGGCCGCCCACCGCTCGGTTGCGTCGGGCAGCCCGAGGCCCGTGTCGACGAGAGTCCATCCTTCCTCGCCGGGCAGGAGGTATGCGTGCACGTGGCCCGGTCGTGTCGGGAGCGGGAGCGTGACACGCCGGATGCCGCCGGGGAGCTCGTCCATGGAGCAACCCTAGTGGCCACCGGCCGGGGAGACGTGTCCCATGCGGACCTCTTGACGAAGAACGGTGTCTGACACCGTTTGGACGCGTACGCCTCGCGTTGGGCCGCCAACCCAGGGTGGGTGCGGGAATGTCGAGGCCGGCGGCACGCCCGACCCCCGGTCGACGAATAGGATATGAAATGAGAGGAATTACGGTTCGTGATGGGTGGTACGGTTCGGGCGATGGAGCGGAGCATCAGCGAGCTCGTCGGCGAAACGGACGTCGAGACCCTCACCGCCGACCAGGTGGTCGACGCCGTGCTCGAGAAGCTCCACCCCGCGATCGCGCTCGCCTGCTCGTTCCAGAAGGAGGAAAGCGTGCTCCTCGACATGTTGCTCGAGCGCGAGCCGCGGACGCGCGTGTTCGCGCTCGACACCCACGTCCTGTTCCCCGAGACGTACGAGCTCTGGCACGACCTGGAGCGCCGCTATGGAATCCGGATCGAGGTCTTCGAAGGCCCTTCGCTGGGCCGTCAGGCCGCGGCCCACGGGGAACGCCTCTGGGAGCGCAACCCCGACCTGTGCTGCTCGATTCGCAAGATCGCGCCGCTCTCGACCGCCCTCTCCGGCCTCGACGGGTGGGTCACCGGGGTCCGCCGCGACCAGTCGCAGAGCCGCGCCTCGACGCCGAAGCTCGGCTGGGACGACCGCCATGAGCTGTGGAAGGCGAGCCCGCTTGCCGACTGGACCGACGCGGACGTCTGGCAGTACGTGACGGATCGCGAGCTGCCAGTCAACAAACTGCACGAACGTGGATACGCTTCGATCGGGTGCACGCACTGCACGACACCGGGCCAAGGCCGAGAGGGGCGTTGGGCAGGCTCGGGGAAGACCGAGTGCGGGCTCCACGCTTGAGCCACGCCGGCAATCGACCAGCCTGAGAGATCCATGACCGTCACGAACCCGATCGTCCGACTCTCCCACCTCGACGCGCTCGAGTCCGAGGCGATCCACATCATGCGCGAGGTCGCCGCGGAGCTCGAGCGCCCCGTGCTGCTCTTCTCCGGTGGGAAGGACTCGATCGTCCTGCTGCGCCTCGCCGAGAAGGCATTCCGGCCCGGCCGGTTCCCGTTCCCCCTCATGCACGTCGACACGGGCCACAACTTCCCCGAGGCGATCGAGTTTCGCGACCGTCGCATCGGCGAGCTCGGCGAGCGGCTCGTCGTCGCCTCCGTGCAGCAGTCGATCGACACGGGACGGGTCGTCGAGGAGACAGGCCCACGCGCCTCCCGCAACCGGCTCCAGACGACGACGCTGCTCGACGCGATGACGGAGCACGGGTTCGACGCCGCAATCGGCGGGGCAAGGCGCGACGAGGAGCGCTCCCGTGCAAAAGAGCGCATCTTCTCGTTCCGCGACGACTTCGGCCAGTGGGACCCGCGCGCGCAGCGCCCCGAGCTCTGGAACCTCTACAACGGCCGGATCCGCAAGGGCGAGCAGGTGCGCGTCTTCCCGATCTCCAACTGGACGGAGCTCGACGTGTGGCAGTACGTCGCGCGCGAACGGCTCGACCTGCCCGGGATCTATTTCGCCCACGAGCGCGAGGTGTTCGAGCGAGACGGGATGCTGTACGCGGCCTCCGACGTGATCGAGCGCTACCCGCACGAGGAGGCGTTCACCGAGTGGGTGCGCTTCCGAACGGTCGGAGACATGAGCTGCACCGGCGGCGTGCGCTCGCGGGCCGGGACGATAGACGAGGTCGTGCGCGAGATCGCCGCCACCCGGATCACCGAGCGCGGCGAGACACGCGCCGACGACCGGGTCTCCGAGGCCGCGATGGAGGATCGCAAGCGGCTGGGCTACTTCTGATGCAGACCATCGACGCAACAGAGATGCTGACGGGCGCGGCCGCGGAGACCGAGCTCCTGCGGCTCGTCACCTGCGGCTCGGTCGACGACGGCAAGTCGACCCTCCTGGGGCGGCTGCTCTACGACACGAAGCAGGTGATGGCAGACCAGCTCGAGCACGTCGAGGAGACGAGCGAGCGGCGGGGAGACGGGTACGTCAACCTGGCGCTCCTCACGGACGGCCTCAGGGCGGAGCGGGAGCAGGGGATCACGATCGACGTCGCCTACCGGTCGTTCGTAACGCCGACCCGCAGGTTCCAGCTCGCGGACGCCCCGGGGCACGTGCAGTACACGCGGAACATGGTCACCGGCGCATCGACGGCCGACGTCGCCGTCGTTCTGGTCGATGCCCGCAAGGGAGTGATCGAGCAGACCCGTCGGCACACCTACATCTCGTCGATGCTCGGCATCCCCCACATCGTGTTCGCGGTCAACAAGATGGACCTCGTGGACTTCGACGAGGGGCGCTTCCACGAGATCGCGGGCCAGCTCGAGGGGCTGTCGGGCCGGTTGGGCGTCCGCGACGAGATCGCGATCCCGATCTCCGCGCTCACCGGCGACAACGTCGTCGAGAGATCGGATCGTCTCGGATGGTGGAGCGGAGGCACGTTTCTCGAGCTCCTCGAGAAGATCGAGATCGCCGGCGACCGGGATGCGGCGCACCGCCGCTTTCCGGTGCAGTGGGTGATCCGCCCGATGACCGACACGCACCACGACTATCGGGGGTACGCGGGTGAGATCGGCGGCGGTGTCTGGCAGGCCGGCGACGACGTGATCGTGCTCCCGTCGGGCCTGCGGACAACGGTGGCGGCGGTCGAGACACACGACGGGACGCTCGAGACGGCGGTACAGGGCCAGGCAGTCGTGGTGCGCCTCTCCGACGCGCTCGACGTGTCACGGGGCGACATGCTCGCGGATCCTCTCGACCCGCCGGTCGCTGCTCGCGAGCTCGAGGCGACCGTGTGCTGGATGAGCGAGCGGCCGGCCGCCCCGGGCGCGCGCCTCTCCGTCAAGCACACGACCCGGTGGGCCCGTGCGATCCTCGACGAGATCGTCGGCGTGCTCGACGTCGAGACGTTCGAGCAAGCACCCGGGGACGCACTCGAGCTCAACGACCTGGCGCACGTCAGGCTCCGGCTCGCATCACCCCTCATGGTCGATCCGTACGAGATCAACCGCGCCACCGGCTCGTTCATCCTCGTCGACGAGTCGACGAACGAGACCGTCGGGGCGGGCATGGTGCTGGCTGCGACCGGCTGAGGGCGCCGGGCCGGCGGCGAACATCCCGATCGCCTACGCCACCCTGACCCGACGCGCAGGTCGAGACGTCGAGATGTAGCCGCTCGACCTCGCTACGAACATATGTTCTATCATCGGGACAGTGCGCGTCGAGTACCGCGAAGAGCCCTGCCGGAGTGCCCTCAACCGCGTGAAGGGCATGCCGTTCGCCTGGTCGCTCAACCCGTACACGGGCTGTGCGCACCGCTGCACGTTCTGCTACGTCCGCGCGTTCGAGGCACGTGCCGAGCGCCCCTCGGACGATCGCTACGGGCGCTCGATTCGCGTCAAGATCAACGTCGCCGACGTGTTACGGCGCGAGCTTGCACGAACCTCGTGGCGCCGTGAGAGCGTCGCGATCGGGGCGGCGACCGACCCGTACCAGCCGGTCGAGGGCCGTTACCGGCTGACCCGCGCGTGCATCGGCGAGCTTGCAGCGGCCCGCACCCCCTTCTCGATCATCACGCGCGGCCCCATGATCCGCCGCGACGTCGACGTCCTCGCGGAGGCCGCACGACGCGCCCGCGTGCACGTCAGCTTTTCGGTACCGACGCTCGACGAACGAGTCTGGCGGACGACCGAGCCCGGCACCGCACCACCCCGTCGGCGGCTCGAGACCGTGAGGATCCTCGTCGACGCCGGGATCGACACGGGCGTCGCGCTCGCCCCGATCCTCCCCGGCCTCTCCGACTCGCCGGAGCTTCTGGCAGAGGCCGTGCGGGAGGCGCGCGCCGCCGGCGCCAGCGGCATCTGGGCGAACCTGCTCTACCTGCGCGCGGGGACGCGGGAGCATTTCCTCGAGGCTCTCGCCCGCGACTGGCCGGAGCTGGTGCCTCGCTACGAGCAGCTGTACGACGGCCGTGCCTACCTTCCCGCCGGGGAGAACGAGGCCGTGAAGAACACCGTCCGCGCCCTCGCACGGGAGCGCTCGACACCGCGACGACCTCCGATTCGGCCCGAACCGGAGCCCGAGCAGCTCGCGCTCGCTCTCTGACGGCCTTGCTCGTCTCCCCCCGCTCGTAGAATCTCAACCGTGGTGGAACAGCGCGAGATCACGGTGATGATCGCCGACGATCACGAGGTCGTGCGCGAGGGTTTGCGGCTCGCGCTGCTGCGATCACCACATATCCGCGTCGTCGGCGAGGCGCCGGACGGCGAGACGGCGGTGGCGCTGGCCGAGCGCCGTCGCCCGGACGTCGTGATCATGGACCTGCGCATGCCGCAGATGGACGGCATCGAGGCGACCGAGGAGATCGTCGCGCGCGTTCCCGACACGAGCGTGCTCGTGTTCACGGCGTACAGCGAGCGGGCGCTCCTCCAGCGGGGGCTCGAGTCGGGGGCGCGCGGATACGTCCTCAAGGAGGCGCCGCACGAGACGCTCCTCAAGGCGATCGAGCGGGTCTCGGCCGGCGACACGTTCGTGGATCCCGCACTGATCCCGTCACTCGCGACCGGTCGCGACGGCCAGGAGATCTTGACCCCACGCGAGCGGGAGATCCTCCAGCTGCTCGCCGACGGGATGTCCAACGCCGACGTCGCCGCGCGGCTCTACATCTCGCAGGAGACGGTGAAGAGCCACGTCCGGCACATCCTCGCGAAGCTCGAGGCGGAGACCCGAACCCAGGCGGTCGCCATCGCGCTGCGCGAGGCGATGATCGATTGAGCGACGACCACCTGCTCGCCGAGCGGCTCCTCGCCGAACGCGCAGAGCGGCGCCGGATCGCAGAGCAGCTACATGACGGGCCGGTGCAGCACGTCGCGGCTCTTTGCCAGATGCTCGACGCCGCCGTACAGGCGCTCGAGGAAGACGATGCCTCGTCCGGCGTGCGCCTCGCCGCCCGTGGGCTCGCGGTCGCGCGCGACGCCGCCGAGGAGCTACGCGGGATCGTGGCCGGGCTGGAGCCGGTGTCGCTCCATGAGGTCGGGCTGGCCGCGGCCGTGGGCGAGCTCGCCCAACGGACGGCCGGTCGTCGCGGTGCGAGGCTCGATATCCGGGTCGACGACTCGGACCTCGGGGAGGGTGCCAGCTCGAGCCTCTTCCAGGTCGTCCGCGAGGCGATCGATCAGGCTGTTCGCCGCGGCCCGCCGACGTCGATCACGATCGCGCTCGAGCGCACGCAGGCGGGCGGCGTCGAGCTCGTGGTCTCGGACGACGGCGCCCCCGAGCGACGCCAGGCGGTGATCGACGGGCTCGCGGAGAGGGCGGCCGAGCTGAACGGGAGCTTCGACGCGACCCGCGACGGCCGCTGGACGACGATCCGGCTCGTGCTACCCCCGTCTGCCGCGAGGCTGTAAGCCTTGTTTCGCGAAGCGGGAATCCGCTCACGCGGATTCCCGCCGCTCGATCCCCGGCCTTTGGCCGGGGCAGACCCCTGAAGGCGTCGCCTGGCGGCGCCGCAACTACTCGCTCCTGGGGGACGCGGGCTCTGCCCGCCGGCGACTTGCGTGTGCGAAGCGGAAATCCGCTCACGCGGATTCCCGCCGCTCGATCCCCGGCCTTTGGCCGGGGCAGACCCCTGAAGGCGTCGCCTAGCGGCGCCGCAACTACTCGCTCCTGGGGGACGCGGGCTCTGCCCGCCGGCGACTTGCGTGTGCGAAGCGGGAATCCGCTCACGCGGATTCCCGCCGCTCGATCCCCGGCCTTTGGCCGGGGCAGACCCCTGAAGGCGTCGCCTAGCGGCGCCGCAACTACTCGCTCCTGGGGGACGCGGGCTCTGCCCGCCGGCGACTTGCGTGTGCGAAGCGGGAATCCGCTCACGCGGATTCCCGCCGCTCGATCCCCGGCCTTTGGCCGGGGCAGACCCCTGAAGGCGTCGCCTGGCGGCGCCGCAACTACTGCGCTCCTTGCGTACGCGGGCTCTGACCGCACCCGCGGGCGCGTGCATACGACGCGGCGCCCCGGAACAAGTCCTCGCCCTGCGGACGTGGGCTCTGCCCGCGTCCGTCAGCGCGTGGGCACTACGCGGCGCTCGGGACGCGGCCGTAGGCCACGTCCCACGCACGACACACCGCCGATCCTGCCGGGACGAGCCTCACGTCAGCGGCTCGTTGTGGACGTCGTTCTCCTCGGCATACGTCTGGGCGAGAGTGTTGATCGCCTCGGCGCCCTCGGGAAACGCATAGTTGATCTTCACGAAGGCATCCCACTTGTCGGGCAGCGCATCCTCGGGGAAGATCGCCTCGACCGGGCACTCGGGCTCGCACGCGCCGCAGTCGATGCACTCCTCCGGATCGATGACCAGCATCCGCTCGAACTCGTGGATGCAGTCGACCGGGCACACGTCGACGCAGGAGCGATCCTTGATGTCGATACACGGCTCGGCGATGATGTACGTCATCGCCGTCGAGCCTACCAACGGCGCGCGACGCCGATCGCGTCAAGCGTCGGCGCCGACGAGCTCGTCCACCACCTGCCGCGCGCGCTCGACGAGCGCGGACTTTACGAGCACCTGGTCGAAGCCTGCGGCGTGAGCGCGCCGGAGGCCGAGTGTGTCGGTGTGGTTCGTGAAACCGAGGATCGGCGTGTCCGGCCAGGAGCCCGCGACGTCGTCGGCGTCAACCCGCGAGATGTCGCAGAGGACGAGATCCGGCGGGTCAGCGCTGTCGCTCGTGACGAGCCGATGCCCGCTCAAAGGGCCTTCGAGCCGCGAACGGACCATCAGGTCGACCCCCACGAGCAGGATCGTCGCCATGCTTTGTTTCTAGCACGGCGGGCGAAGGGAGTGGTACCCGCGTCCCACGCACAACCGCGCGCGGGAGCGACGGGGCCGGGCTCGCGGGAGGCAGGAACCGCGGCGGGCGGGGGAAGCGCGTGAGTCTCGAGCGAGGTTTGGAGTTGATGCGGGAGGAGCGCTGGTTCGACGCGCACGAGGAGCTCGAGGACGAGTGGCGCGGCGCGCCCGCGGCGGAGCGCGACTTCCTGCAGGGTCTCGTCCACGTCACCGTGGCGTGGCACCACGCCTCCCGCGCCAACGCGCCGGGTGCGTCGCGGCAGCTCGAGAAGGCCGCCCGCCGGCTCGACCCATATCGGCCGGCCCATCGCGGCGTCGACCTCACCTCGGTGCTCGGCCAGGTCGAGGCCGCTGCCGCGCGGATCGACGCCGGTCTCCTCGATCTGCTCCCTGTGCGCATCTAGCCATCGGCCGTAGAAACGTCCGCGGCGGGGATCCCGTCGCGGCCGGGAGGCCAATCCCCGGTCCACCGGGTCGCGAGCCTAAAGGAGGGGGCCCGTGGGGGTACCACGGGTTCCCCCACGTTAGAAGACGGGGTCGAGGCCGAGCCGCTCGAAGGCGCGGTTGACGTAGATCCGCAGGACGTAGAACCGCCCGAAGAACAGCAGGAGCCCGAGCATGACCATCACGAGACCACCGGCGAACTGGATCGCGCGATAGTGGTCACGCAGCCAGCGGAAGGCCCCCATGGCGCGAGCGAAGACGGCGCCTGCGAGCACGAAGGGGATCGCAAGCCCGAGCGAGTAGACGGCGAGGAGCACCGCACCCTGGAGGACGGTGTCCGACGAGCCCGCGAGCACGAGGATGGCGGCGAGCACCGGCCCGATGCAAGGTGCGGCGCACACGGCGAACGCGCCGCCGAGCAGAAAGCGGGACCCGCGTGAGCGAGCGCCCTGCACGAGCCCCGCACCGACGAGCCGCTCCGGCCAGGGCAGGAGCCCCATGAACGCGAGCCCGAACACGACCAGCACGAATCCGGAGACCTGCTCGAGCAGGAACTGATCGCGGAAGAGGCTGCCGCCGACGAGCGAGGCGCCGACACCGAGAAGCACGAAGAGGGCCGAGAAACCGAGGACGAACGGGATGCTCGAGAGCACGACGCGCCGTGCGGTTCCCGGCCGACCGAGGTCGTCTGCGTTGACCGCGGAGACCGCGGAGAGATAGCCAGGCACGAGCGGGAGCACGCACGGCGCAAGAAAGGAGAGGAATCCCGCCGCGAGCGCGACCGGGATCTCGCCGGCGTTCACGACTCGAAGCGCCGGAGCTCGGCGTCGAGGCGACGCTCGAGCTCGGGATCGAGCGCGCCGGCGTCTCCTGCCCCGTCGTCTGATCGACGACGTCTCCAGGTGACGGCGAGCGCGCCGACGAAGGCTGCGCCGGCGACCCCGACGGCGAGCGGCAGCGCCCACGCGAGGAGGTCGAACCCGCGTCTGGGCGGCTCGGCGATCACGCCCGGCCCCCATTCTTCGACGAACTCCGCCTTGATCCGCTCAGCCGACCAGCCCTGCGCGATCCGCTGACGGATGAGCTGCTTCATGCGCTCGGCGATCGGCGAGTCGGACTGGTCGAGGGTCGTCTTGCACACCGGGCAGACGAGCTCGCCCTCGAGCCCCGCCGCGCTCGGCCGGTCGCCTGCGGACGCGATGCCGCCCAGCGCGAGCGCGGCGACCAGCGCGACCGCCGCGACAAGGCTTCTCATGACGCGTCGCCGAGGGCGAGCGCGAGCCCTCGCTCGAACGCTGCCTGATTCTTGTCCAGGTCGGCGCCCGCGACGATCCGATCGCCGACCACCTTCCCGTGACGGTCGACGAAATAGGTCTCGGGGTAGCCCGTGACTCCCCATTTTCCGATCAGCGACCCGCGGCCGTCGAACACGACGGGGTAGGTCACACCGAACCGCTCCATGAACCGGCGGGCGTCGGGTCGGTAGTCGTTGACGTCGATTCCCAGCACGACGAGCCCTCTGCCACGGTACTGCTCGTACGTCTTCTGCAGAAACGGCGTCTCGTCACGACACGGCCCGCACCACGACGCCCAGAAGTTGACCACGACAGCCTTCCCCTTGAGCGCCGACATCGTCAGCATGCCGTCCCTGTCGAGCCTCTCCAGCTCGAACGCCGGCGCACGGACGGGCTTCCCGGCTGCGATCTCGGCGGCGACGCCGCCTTGACGGTCGAACGCGACCTTCCAGACGAGCAGCCCGAGCAGCGCGAGGACGCCGGCGAGCGCGATCGCCTGCGCCACACGCTGGACTTTGCCGGTCACGCGCGCCGCCCCTGGCCGGCGACCGCTCTCGCCCGGCGAAGCCGGGCTTCGCGGACGCCTGACGCCGCTCGCGGCACGGGGCTCTCCGGGCCCGTATCGCCCATACTGTGCCCTCCGGCCCCGCACCGCGACCGCCCCAGGAACGCGCGGGCGTCGCGGGGTGATACGGCGAGCGTCACGCTGCGACGATGAACACAGGCGTCCCGACGTCGACGTGGTTGAACAACCACTCGGCCTCCGGGATCAGCATGCGAATGCAGCCGTGCGAGGCCGAATAGCCGACGGACGCGGCATCAGGGGTGCCGTGGATCCCGACGTACGGCGACGAGATCCCCATCCAGCGCGTGCCGAGCGGGTTTCCGGGGCCGGGTGGCACGGGCTGCTCGCCCTCCGCCCATGCCGAGCCCTGCGGCGGATACCACCACGGGTCGCGTTGCATGTTGATGATCTCGAAGTCACCCACGGGGGTGGGGTACGACGACTGCCCCGTCGCGACGTGGAACGTCCGCCGAAGCTTCACGCCGTGGAAGTAGAGCAGGCGGTTCGAGCCACGCTCGATCACGATCACCGAGCCGAGGTCTTGCTCGCTGACCTTCGGCTGGATCTCCTTGTAGGGAAGCTCGAGGGGCGTCCGCTCGTGCTTGCGGAGCGCGAGCGAGACCTCTCTCCTCGCAACGACCCGCTTGAGCTTCCTCCCGGATGACGACCGGCGTGCGACGGGATGCAGGTTCTTCAACGTGATGCTGGCATCGACGGCCGCACGATCGGTTTTTTCGGCGAGCTCGGTCAGGAACCGGCTCAGCTTGGCCTGCTTCACGTCGACGTCGAGCGTCACCCTGAAGCCCGGCTGGCGCACGCGGATCGCAAGGTTGACCGCCTTCTCGAGCTTCATCGACGCACCGAGCTCCTGCGGGGGCACCTTCACCGTACGCACCGGCGAGACGAGCTTCACCGGACGATCGAATCGCTGGACCACGAGGTCTCTCGCCTCGGCCTTCGTGAGCCCTCCGACCAGCATGCCGCCGATCGTCACACCCGGCTGGATCAGCTTCGGCCCGCGCTTCACGGGTCGCGTGGTGACCGGCGGGGTCGTCGGCTCGGTCGGCGTCGTGGGCTCGGTCACCGGCGGCTCGGTGACGGTAGGTGGAGTCGTCGGAACCGTCGGAACGGTGTCGTCTGCCCACGCCGCTGCCGCGAATGCGACAAAAAGCGCAACTGAGCAGGGAAGAACAGCGGCGGTTGCCAGTCGGCGCATCCCGAATGAGTGTAGCGAGCGCATGTTCGAGCCAGATGAAGTGGCGGTCACCCGTCGAGGGTGGAGAAGATCCTCGGATCGTTCGTGATCACGCCGTCGACCCCTGTCGCGACGACGCGACGGAGATCCTTCGGATCGTCGACCGTCCACGCGAGCACGGACGCGCCCAGCTCGCGCACACGCGCCACGGACTTGCGGGTCGCGAGACGGTGATGGAGCATGAGCGTCGTCGCTCCCGCATGGCGCACCATGCGCGGCAGACGGCGAGGGCCGACGCGACGACCGGCGAAGACGCCGATGCCCACGAACGGCTGTAGCCCGGATCGCCCCGAGACGCCGAACCTGTCCTCCGGGTAGGTGAAGCCGAGCCTCACCCCCGGCGCGTTGCTCGAGACCACCTGCAGGCTCGAGATGTTGAACGACGAGATCACGGTTCTGTGCTCCAAGCCGTGCCGAACGAGCGCCTCGGTGAGCTCGTCGACGCGCGTCGTCAGCTTGAGGTCGACATGGAGACCGACGTCCGGCGCCTCCTCGAGGAAGAACGCGAGGGCTTCGTCGAGTGTCGGCAGCCCCGGCGCGACCGCGCGGAGCTGGACGAGCGACCGCGATCGCACCGACCCCTTCGCAGAACCGTGGCTCACCTCGTAGAGGTCGTCCGAGTGCGCGAGCACCAGCGGCCCTCGAGGTAGATCGAGCACGTCGAACTCGATCAGGTCCACCCCGTGCTCCACAGCGGCGCGAAACGACCGGAGGGTGTTCTCGGGCGCGAGCGCGGCGGCGCCTCGATGCCCGATCTTGATCAGGCGCCCGCGGCTTCGCCTATCGAGGTCGATCACCGGAGCCCCCTGCGAGCTACGCGGAGCCACCACCACGACAGCGCTGCGAGCCCGAGTGCCTGCACGACGGCGAACCCTGCCGTGATCCGCGAGACGTCCATCCAGAAACGTTCCGGATAGATCCGGATCAGCGTGTCGCTGTCGGCGAACAGCCAGGTGTCGCCCGAGAAGAACAGCTCGTGGAAATGGGTGAAGAACCCGTCGAAGCCGAGCAGGATCATCGGGACGGCAAGCGCGGCGATCGAGAGCGTCAGGAGCGCGCCGGCGAGGAGCCCGCCGGGGACGGTCGTACGAAACCGGGTGCGCGCCAGCGCCAGCGCCAGCACGACGAGCCCGGCCGCGACGACGAGCTGCAGCCTGAGAGCGGCGTCGAACAGCCGCCGAACGTCCCGCATGTGGGTCAGCTCCCGCTGCTGGAACGCCGGCGAGCCGTCGGGGAGCGTCGCTCGCTCCAGGAGCGCGATGCCGTCCGTTCCAGGCTGGATCGAGCGAAGGCCGATGAGTGCCAACACCTCGCGATGGCTCTCATCGAGACCGAACGGGTCGGGCGGAAAGCCGTCACGGCCGAGCTCCCAGCGCACGAACGTGCCGGTGGCGAGCACCCGGAAGCCGTTGACCACGAGGAGGGGCGTCACCGAGAGCGCGATCACGACGATGAGCATCACGTGGACGATCCTCGCAGGCACGGCCATGGCCCCTCCGGGCCGCGACCCGTGGTCGGCGTCGACACGCGGCGCTGCTGGCTCGGCGTGCGCCTCTGGCGCGCCGTCGATCATGGGCGCCACCGAGGGGCCGTCACAGCCCGAACAGCCGGCCGACCTCGCGCCATGTCGTCAGGGCGAGGATCACGCACGCCGCCACGAGCAGGACGAGCACGACCCAGAAACGCGCCCCGGCCCGACGCGAGCGGCGACGGTGCTCCACGCGCGCGGCGCGCCGGGCGCGATGGACGCGGTACGCGTGCCGGATCGCGTCCGGATCGACCAGAGGCTCCTCACGCTCGAAGGCGTGCACGACGCGCTTGCGCGTGGTTCGTCGGACCTCGTCTGCCATTCGGGAAGCATACGACCGCAACGCGAGAGGTGGGTGTCGGGGATACTGTGGCGCGATGATGCGGGAACGACCCCTCGACGTCGGGGGCTACGGGCTCGGCGACGGGATCGGGATCGTCGCCGGGATCGTCCTGGCGGTCTCGGCCTTCACCGGGTGGTATACCGGCGAGGGGCAGGGCGTCACGATCTCGGTGCTCGGCTGGGACACGGGTGTGCTCGGCAAGCTCGTTCTTTTCGCGGGTCTCGTGGTCGTGCTCGTCGTGGTGCTCAGAGAGCTCGGCATCGAGCCGCCTGCGGCGCTGCCGCAGAGCCTCGTCACGGTCGCCCTCGGCGCCCTCGCCACGATCTTCGTGCTCATCCGCCTGATTTCGATTCCCGATGATTTCTTCTTCGCCCACCGTGGGGTGGGCATCTGGATCAGTCTCGTGGCGGCGATCGCCGTGATCGCCGCCGGGCTGCTGCAGGCCTCGGACGAGCTCTAGGAACGCGAGGGACGTGGCGCTGGCCTCCCGGGCCGCAAAGCCGGCCTAGCGGCCTAGGGTGTCGTCTGCGGGAGCGGCTCGAGCGTGCGGACGAAGGTCTGCGTTCCGCCCGGCACGGGGCGGTCCTGAAAGGCGAGGCCGAGTGCGACGCCGAGCGCGAAGAGGAGCGCGGCTGCGGCAACGGCGGCCACGATACGCGGCCACCTGCGCCGCCGCCGAGCCGTGCGTCGCGCGAGGCGGAGCTCGTCGCTCGACGTCACGGCTCGTAGTCCCGAGCGCCTCGGCTGTACGCGTAGAAGGCAGCGTCGGCCGCGACGGTTGCCGTTCGTATCCACCTGCCGGAGGGCGCGCGCTCCTCGACGACCTCGAGCACCCAGCGGTCGGCGGTCTCGTACTCGGCGGCGAGCTCGGCGAGCGTGAACGTTCCGCCCAGGCGCCGGCGCAGCTCGCTCGTGACCGCCTCGAGCTGCCGGTGCAGATCCTCGGCCCGCGTACCGTCTCCTGCCTCGGCGAGGAACCGCCGATTGCCCGTCTCCCACTCCCGGCGCGCGCTCGCGACAGTCGTCATCCGGCCGATGCTACGGGAGCTTCGAGCAGCAGCTGGCGGGCCAGCGCTCCGGCAGCTCGGCAAGCACGGCCTCTCCGAGCATGTAGCCCGGCCGCGCGAGCGCGAAGGCGACGTGGGCGTGGAGGCACTTGAGCGCCGTGGGTGTTCGCGCCCCTCCGATCCCGAGCCCGAGCGAGGCACCGCCGTCACGGCCCGTCGCGTCCGCCGCCAGCTCCTGACGGATCGCGGCCTGCTCGCCGGCCGCGCGGGCGAGGTCGGCATGTAACGCCGGATCGGCCGCCGCCGCTGCGCCAAAGCGCTCGACCCCGCCCGCGGCCTCGACGCGCGAGACCGCCGCGACGAGATGGCGGCACGTGAGCCAGAACGTCGTGGGAAACGGCTCGCCGTCGGCCGTGTAGGGAGCCTGCTCCGTGACCGCCGGACATCCGAAGGGGCAGCGGGCCACGACGCGCCTGAAGGCACGCGGCTCGCGCCCGAGCTGACGGGCGACGACGGCTCTGTCGTCCATGCCGGGACGGTAGCCGTGGCGCGTCGGGCGCTTGTGTTGATTCAACACAAGCGTCGTCGCCGAACGGCGGCTCGGCAGCGGGGGCCTCAGTCGCCGTGGAGGCGGGTCCAGGCGGCGGTGCCCTCGACGATGAAGAGGTGCTCGCCGGGGCGGACGTAGCCGATGCGCCTCGCCTGCCTTGCAAGCCCGTCGAGGCTTGTCGCGCGCTCGAGCCGCGCGTTCAGGCGGGCACGCTCTTGCCTGAGGCTCGTCACCTCGAGGCGCCTCTCGCCCAGCTGCTGCCGCGTGTCGAGGTACGAGTCGATCGGGCGGACGTACAGGAACCCTACGGCGCCGAGGACGACGAGGGGCAGCAGCCAGCCGGGCAGCCGACGTCGCCGCACACGGTCTTTCGACCTCTTCTTCCGCCGCCTGGCCACGTCCTCCCCTTCGCCGCGCCTCCGGCGGGTTCCTCCACGGGCCCTAGGCCCGAACGAAGCCTTCGAGAGCTACGCGATGTCGACCTTGATCACGTTCGTGGAGCCGGGGATGTTGACCGCCGTCCCCGCGGTGATCACGACACGCTCCCCGCGCTCGACGACGCCGGCCTCGCGCGCCGCGTCGACCGACCGTGTCCAGAGGTCCTCCACGTCGTTGGTCTCGGGGATCGAGACGGGCGTGACGCCCCACTCGAGCGCGAGGTGTCGGAGCGACTCCCGCTTGTGCGTGAGAGCGACGATCGCCCGCTTGGGACGCAGCCGCGCGACCGCCGAAGCCGTGTGGCCGGTGAAGGTGGGAACGAGGATTGCCTTCGCGGAGAGCGCTTCCGCGACGTCGCAGGCCGCGTTCGAGAGCGCCTGGTCGATCGTCGGCTCGTCGTCCGCGGTCGGCAGCTCGTGCCGGTAGTCCAGGCTGGGCTCCACCGCCAGGGCGATCCTGTCCATGACGCGCACGGCCTCGACGGGGAACTCCCCGATCGCGGTCTCCCCGGAGAGCATGATCGCCGAGGTCCCGTCGAGGATTGCGTTGGCGATGTCGGACGCCTCCGCCCGGGTCGGCTCGGGCGACTGGATCATGGACTCGAGCATCTGCGTGGCGGTGATCACCGGCTTTCCGCGCTCGAGAGCCCGCAGGATGATCCGCTTCTGGAGCAGCGGCACGTCGGCGGCCCCGATCTCGACCCCGAGGTCGCCGCGGGCGACCATCACCCCGTGCGCCTCGGCGAGGATGTCGTCGAGCGCCGCGACGGCCTCCGCTTTCTCGATCTTCGCGATCACCCAGGCCAGAGACGCGCGCGCCTCGATCAGCGTGCGCAGGGCCTGTACGTCGGAAGCAGAGCGGACGAACGAGAGCGCGACGTAGTCGACGCCGAGCGTCAGCGCGAACTCGAGGTCGTCGAGGTCCTTCCGGGTCAGGGAGGGAATCGGGAGGGGTACCCCCGGCAGGTTGACGCCCTTGTGCGAGCGCACCGTGCCCCCGACGACGACCGTGCAGGCGACGCGCCCACGGTCGACCCGCTCGACGCGAAGACGGACGTGGCCGTCGTCGATCAGGACGTCGTTCCCGGGCTGGAGCACCGAGCCGATCACCGACGGGCTCACCGGCACGTCGTCGCCGATCGCCACGTCCTCGCCGGCGACCACGATCGCATCTCCGGGCGCGAGATCGATGTCCTGGTCGAGGTCACCGACGCGGAGCTTCGGCCCCTGCAGGTCCGCAATCAGGGAGATCGCCCTGCCCGCGTCCGTCTCGGCGGCCCGCACGAGCTCGGCGGTCCGGGTGTGGTCGTCGTGCGTCCCGTGAGAGAGGTTCAGCCGGGCCCCGTCCATGCCGGCCTCGATCAGCGCGCCGATCGTGGCGGCGTTCGACGAGCTGGGCCCGATGGTCGCGACGATCTTGGTTCTACGAGGGTGCGTGCTCATGTGATCAGCTCTGGCCGGATAAGGCCCGGGGAAAGGCGTCCCAGCCCGGGTAGGTCGCCTCGGCTCCGAGCTCCTCCTCGATCCTCAGGAGCTGGTTGTACTTCGCGACCCGGTCCGAGCGCGCGGTCGCGCCGGTCTTGATCTGCCCCGCGTTCGTCGCGACCGCGAGATCGGCGATCGTCGCGTCCTCCGTCTCTCCGGAGCGATGCGAGATCACCACGCGATATCCACTCCGATGCGCGAGCTCGACCGCGTCGAGCGCCTCGGTCAGCGTTCCGATCTGGTTGACCTTGACGAGGATCGCGTTGCCGACGCGCTCGTTGATCCCCCGCCGGAGAAAGTCGACGTTCGTCACGAACAGGTCGTCTCCGACGAGTTGAACACGAGCACCGAGACGGTCGGTCAGCGTCTGCCATCCCTTCCAGTCCGACTCACCCAGCCCATCCTCGATCGACACGATCGGGTAGCGGTCGCAGATGTCTGCCCAGAGGTCGATCATCCCGGCCGTGTCGAGCGTGCCTCCCTGACGCTCGAGCCGGTAGCGCACCGTCGTGGTAGAGCTCACTCGTGGCCGGATCGAGCGCGAGCGCGACCTTGTCGCGATGACCCGCCCTCTCGGCCGCCTCGAGGATCGCGTCGCACGCGTCATAGGCGGATTCGAAGTCGGGGGCGAAGCCACCCTCGTCGCCGACCGCGGTCGAGAGCCCGCGCTCTCCGAGGAGCCTCTTCAGGTGCTGGTAGGTCTCGGAGCCGATCCTGAGCGCCTCGGTGAAGCTCTCTGCCCCGGCCGGCACGAGCATGAACTCCTGGAAGTCGAGTGAGTTCTGCGCGTGGGCGCCGCCGTTGACGACGTTGAACTGCGGGACGGGCAGGACGTGCGCGTTCGCACCGCCCACCCAGCGATAGAGCGGCATGCCGGCCTCCGCGGCCGCGGCCTTGGCGACGGCGAGCGAGGCGCCGAGGATCGCGTTGGCGCCGAGCCGGCCCCTGGTCGGCGTTCCGTCGAGCCTGACGAGCGCGTGGTCGAGCGCACGCTGGTCGTCCGCGTCGAGACCGAGGAGCGTGTCCGCGATCTCGCCGTCGACGTGCGCGACCGCGCGGGAGACGCCCTTTCCAAGCCATTCGTCGCCGCCGTCGCGGAGCTCGACCGCCTCGTGCTCCCCCGTCGACGCACCCGACGGGACGAGCGCGCTTCCAAACGCCCCCGACTCGAGGCCGACCTCGACCTCCACCGTCGGGTTCCCCCGCGAGTCGAGCACCTGCCTGCCGTGGACGTGGATGATCTGCATTCTCGGGCTCCGCCGGGGAACACTAGGCTCTGGGCGGCGTGCCCGTGAACGGAACCCGCGGTCACTCCGTCACCCGGTCAGCGGGTCGTGACCACGACAGGCTGCACGGCATTGTTGCCCATTCCCTGGTAGTTCCACGATGCCTCGAGCGGTTGGATGTTCCCGGCGGCGTCGGCCGCACGGGAACGGAGCTCGTGCACGCCGGGAGACGCATCCCAGCTGAACGACCAGCTGCGCCAGGTGCCGTAGCCCGGGTCGGGCCCGAGGCTCGCGTCTGACCAGCGCCCGTCGACGCAGACCTCGACGCGCGTCACGGCAGCTTCCCCCGACCACGCGCGGCCGCGCAAGGTCGTCGGCCCTCGCTCGAGGTATCGCTGGCGCGAGAAAAAGTCCGGGATGCCGGGCGGGACCATGAGCGAGCGCACGCGCATCCGCGTAACCGGCTCGCCCGGGTCGTCGCGGTCCCTCTGATACCGGTAGGCGACGGCCTGTTGAAAGCCATCGAAACGTCTCGGCAGGGCTTCGATCGAGGACAGCCACTTCACGCTCGCCATCCCGTACCACCCGGGAACGAGCAGCCGGAGCGGAAACCCATGCTGCGGCTCGAGCGGGCTTCCGTTCATGGCGTAGGCGAGCAGGACGTCCGGGCGCAATGCCTCCGAAAGGGCCAGACTGCGAGCGTATTCCTGCTCCGTCTCACCCTGGAGCCCTCGATCGGAGCCCCGAAACACGATCTCGGCGACATCCTGCTCCACCCCGGCTTCCTCGAGCACCGATCGGAGCGGGACACCGGTCCACTCGGCCGTGCCAACCGCCTCGCCGAGCCACGGGAGGCTGACCGGCCGCGGCGAGAGCCAGCCACGCCCGTTGCCCGCGCACTCGAGCGTGGCCCTGACAGTCCTGGCGGGACGGTCGCAGATCTCGCCGAGGCCGAGCTCGAGGGGCCGGCGGACGCAACCCCCTATTCGAAGCCGCCAGCGCGCACGGTCGACAGCGGGGATGTCCCAGTGCACGACGAGGTAGTGGAGCCCCGTCGGGGTGACGTCGTGGCGCAGGGCCTCGAGCGGCATGCCACGGTTGCGAAAGGCGAGCTGGAGCTCCTCGGGGAGGAGTGGGCCCTCTGTCGGCTCGAGCGCGTGCGCGGCGTTCGTCGCGTCGGTCGTGTCCACGTGTTCCACGCTGCCATGCGCGGACGGGGATGTCAGCGACCCCGGTTCCGCCCGACCGGAACCTGGGTTCCGGAAGAGCCGGCGCTCTCGCTCGCAAGCCGCTCCGGCTCGAGCAGCTCGATCGCGCCCCGCGACGTCCGGATGAGACCTTCCTCGCGCAGCTCCCGAAGCGCCCTCACGACGACCTCCCGACTCGTGCCGGCCGCATCGGCGAGCTGTTGCTGACCCACCCGCGCGACGAGGGTCGAGCCGGTCTGGCTCTCGGAGGCGAGGTCGAGTAGGTGACGCGCGACCCGCGGCCGGATCGGGGCGAACGCAGTCGCAGGAATCTCCGAGACGAACGCGAGCACGCGGTCGCTGAGCTCGTCTACGAGCGCGCAGGAAACCCGAACGTCCCGCTCGGCCGCACGCCGCACGACCGACGCCCTCAGAGCGAGGAGGGTCGTGGTCGTAACCGTCTGAACCGTTGCGGGAAGGACGAAGCGCGACGCGAACAGCGACGCTGCTCCGATCAGCGCGCCGGGGCGGCAGTAGCGAACGGTCATCGTGCGTCCGTCGGGGGCGGTCACGAAGACCCTGACGAGCCCCGACACGACGATCTCGAGATGACCGGCTTCCTCCCCCTCCCGGTGAACGATCGAGCCCGCAGGGACGAACAGCTCGTGGGCATCGGCCAGGAGCCGCCGCACGACGTCCGGGGGGAGCGAACCGAGGCGAGAGCCGTCGAGGCCAGCCTGCGTCTCCGCCTCCAGCGACGCGTCCGAGAGAGGCCGCCGGATCCTCTCGACCATCTCTGAAGGCTAGTCCCGCGCCCAGCTGCCTAGCGTGCCTCGGCGGAGCCGAGAAGCGCCTTCGCGCGCTCGTACCACTGCTCCTGGCCCTCGAGGTCCAGCCCCGTCCAGGTCTCCCCCGCCTGCGCGGCGAGCTGCTCGGCGAGCTCGACGCGCGTGACGAAGCGAGCTGTGGTCGCACGGAGCGCAAGCTCCGGGTCGACGTTCAGAAAGCGCGCCAGGTTGACGACGGTGAAGAGGAGATCGCCGAGCTCCGCCTGAACACGGGGGTCGGCCTCGGTCTCGGGGGCGGGGCGACCCGCGCGGCCGAGCTCGGCGAGAAGCTCGTCGAGCTCCTCGCGCAGCTTCGCCGCGGGGCCGTCGACGTCCGGCCAGTCGTACCCGGCCGCCGCCGCGCGGCGCTGCACCTTTCGTGCGTGCAGCAGGGCCGGAAAGGACGGAGGCACGTCGTGGAAGATCCCCTCGCGCCCTTCCTGCTCGGACTTGATCGCCTCCCAGCGCTCGCGCACGCGGCCCGGCGTCCCGGCGACCGCGTCTCCGAAGACGTGCGGGTGACGGCGCACGAGCTTCTCGTGGACGCCCAGGGCGACCGTGTCGAGATCGCCCTCGCCGCGCTCCTCCAGGAGCAACGAGAGGAAGAAGACCTGGAAGAGAAGGTCGCCGAGCTCGTCGTGCAGCTTCTGCGTCTCGCCCTCGAGCGCCGCGTCCGCGACCTCGTACGCCTCTTCGACGGTGTGCGGGACGATGGTCCGGGCGGTCTGCTCGCGATCCCACGGGCACTCCGCCCGGAGGCGGCGGGTCAGCTGTCTGAGCTGCTCGAGAGCGTCGCCGCTGGCCACGCCGGGGACGGTACTACCCGTCGGTGGTCAGCTGAGCGCCGGTCGTCGTCGATGTCTCGGGGGGCTCGAAGCCGTCGGCGTACGAGACCTTCCCGTCGTACTCCTTCTCGACCTTGCTCGCCCACGCGCTGACCGCGGAGCTCTTCTGCGACTCGAGCAGCTGCGACTGGATCTGGTCCTTGACCTGCGCGAACGGCGTCACGGAACCGGGCTTGACGTCCCCGAGCGGCTGGATCAGGTGGTAGCCGTACTGCGTCTTGACGGGCTCCGAGAGCTTGTTGGTCGCGAGCGAGAAGGCGACCTTGTCGAACGGGGCGACGGTCTGCCCCTTCGTGATCGTCAGCTTTCCGCCCTGGTCCTTCGAGCCGGGATCGATCGAATGCTGCTGCGCGAGCTGCGCAAAGTCCGCTCCGGCGACGAGCTCGGCATGGATCTGGTCGGCCTCGGCCTTGGTCTTCACGAGGATGTGCCGGACATCACGGGACTCGGCGACCTTGTACTTGTCGATGTTGTCGTCGTAGTACTTCCTGACCTCTGCGTCGGTCACCTTGACGCCGTCCGTCAGGTCCTTGTAGATCCCCTGGGAGACGAGGTTCGCGCGGGCGTCCTCGCGCAACGCGGCGAGCGTGTAGCCCTGCTCCTCGAGACCTGCCTGGAACTTCTTCTCGTCACCGGAGAAGTACTGCTTGCGGATGTCGTCGATCTGCTTTGCGATTTGTGCGTCGGTCACCTTCACGCCGAGCGTGTCGGCCTCGTGCGCGTACTCCTCACGCTGGACGAGGTACGCCACGGCCTGAGCCTGGAGCGCCTGATAGTCGGTCGTCCCGGTCTTCGGGAACTGGCGCTTCTGGGCGGCGTAGGATTTCTTCGCGCGCGCGAGCAGCTCGTTCAGCGAGTCCTTCGTGATCGTCGTCCCGTCGACGACGGCGACGGCGTCGGCCGGAACCTCGTCGGTGTCGCCGCAGCCTGCTGCGACCGCGACGAGGAGCACGGTGGCCGCTGCCGCAAGGATGATCGGGTGGCGTTTCATCGAGTTCTTGTTGTACGAGACGTGCGGTTACGGGCGGGTTACGCTGTGTTCGGGAAAGGTTCGGGCCGAGAGGGGCCGCTCGGACGCGCTCAGGGGGCCCGGCGAGCGGCAACGATAGCACCGGCCAGGGCGAGCGCACCCTCGAGGCCGTCCGCCCGGATCGCCACCTCCTGTCGCGCCGAGCTGTAGATCGCCGTCTCCGCGATCGCACGCAGGGCCCGGAGCTCGGAGGCGGCCAGGCCGACGGGCCCGACCGTGACCCGGCCGTCGCGAAACACGAGGTAGTCGGCGCCGACGAGCGCGAGCGCGAGACGTGCCTCCTGGATGCGGAACAGGTTCTCGACCGGCTCGGGCACCGGCCCGTAGCGGTCCTCGGTGGCCGCGCGCAGCTCCCGGAGCTCGTCCTCGTCCTCGGTGAGCGCGATCCGGCGATGGAGGTCGATCTTGAGCGCCTCCGCGTCGACGTAGGTTGCGGGCACGAACGCGTCCACGCGGGCATCGACACGCACGGGGCGCGCCACCCTCCGCCCCTGCCCCGACAGCTCGGCAACGGCTTCGTTCAGCATCTCGACGTACAGCTCGAACCCGAGCGCGGCGACGTGGCCCGACTGCTCGGCTCCGAGGAGGTCTCCCGCGCCGCGGATCTCGAGGTCGCGCATTGCGATCTGGAAGCCCGCCCCGAGCTCCGTGTGGTCGGCGAGCGTGCTGAGACGCGCCCGCGCCTCGGCCGTGAGCTCGGACGCGTCCGGGTAGAGGAGATACGCGTGCGCGGTCACGTCGGAGCGGCCGACCCGGCCGCGAATCTGGTAGAGCTGGGCGAGCCCGAGCGTGTCGGCCCGCTCGACCACCAGCGTGTTCGCCTGCGGGATGTCGATGCCGGACTCGATGATCGTCGTCGAGACGAGGACGTCCGCGTCGCCTGCGAGGAAAGCGTGCATCCGCTCCTCGAGCTCGCGCTCCGGCATCTGGCCGTGCGCGACGAGGAACCGCAGGCGAGGGCAGAGCTGCTGGAGCTTCTCCGTCGCCTCGTCTATCGACTCGACCCGGTTGTGGAGGTAGAACGCCTGGCCGCCCCGGGCGTGCTCGCGTTCGAGCGCGAGGCGAATCACCTCCTCGTCGTATTCGCCGACTGTCGTACGGATCGGGCGGCGTCCCTCCGGCGGGGTCTCGATGATCGAGATGTCCCGAAGACCCGAGAGCGACATGTGCAGCGTTCGCGGGATCGGTGTCGCGGAGAGCGCGAGGACGTCGACCTCGAGTCGCAGCGCCCGCAGAAGCTCCTTCTGCTGCACGCCGAAGCGCTGCTCCTCGTCGACGATCACGAGCCCGAGCGTCTTCGGGATCACGTCGCGCGACAGAACGCGGTGCGTGCCCACGAGCACGTCGACCTTTCCCTCGGCGAACTCGCGCAGCACCGCCTTGACCTCGGCCGGCCTCCTGAAGCGCGAGACCATCTCCACGCGGACCGGGAAGTCGCGGTACCGCTCGCGGAAGGTGTTCCAGTGCTGCTCCGCGAGGATCGTGGTCGGGCAGAGCACGAGCGACTGGCGGCCGCTGACGGCGACCGCGAACGCGGCGCGCACCGCAACCTCCGTCTTGCCGAACCCGACATCGCCGCAGACGAGGCGATCCATCGGCCGCGGCGCCTCCAGGTCTTCCTTGACCGCCTCGATCGCCCGCTGCTGGTCGTCGGTCTCGCGGTACGGGAACGAGGCCTCGAGCCGCTCGATCCAGTCGCTCTCCATCGCGGTCGCGACGCCCTCCGCACGTTGGCGCTGGGCATAGAGCTGGATCAGCTCGCCTGCCAGCTCGCGGACGGACGCTCTCGCGCGCGCCTTCAGCGTCTGCCAGGCCTTGCCGCCGAGCTTCGAGAGCGCGGGCGCCGTCGCGTCCGCACCGATGTAGCGGGAGAGCTTCCCGACCTGCTCGTGGGGGACGAACAGCCGGTCCTCTCCACGGAACGCGAGGTGGAGGTAGTCGCGCGTGACGCCGGCTACCGCCTTCGTGTCGAAGCCGAGCAGCTTTCCGATCCCGTGGTCCTCGTGCACGACGTAGTCGCCGAGCCGCAGGTCCGCGAAGCTCGCGAGCGCGCGACCGAGCCGCGCATCCGCGCGCGGCGGCCGTTTTCGGAAGACCTGCGTGTCGGGTAGGAGCACGAGACCGAGCTCGCGCCAGACGAAGCCCCTGCGGGCCGGCACGACCGCGAAGCGGAGGCCGGCGTCGGCCGGAAACGGCTCGCCGGGCTCCAGGAGCGGTGCCTCCACCTTGCGGAGCAGGGCGCCCTGCCGCTGCGCCTCGCCGCGGTGCGCGAACGAGACCACGACGCGGTTCCCCGACCTGACGAGCCCGGCGAGCTCGTTCTCGGCCTCGCTCAGCCCGCGAGCGGCGATCGCGGGACGTTGCGCCTCGAACGTGTGGGGCTGCGAGCGGGGGAACGGATCGAGGGCGGTGACACCGTCGAGGTCGTCGCCCGGAAACCCATCCTCCGCCCATGCCCGCACCACGTCGTCGGGAGCCCAGACGAGATCGGGTCTCCTGTCGACGGATGGGATCAGGTCGGTCGGGTGGGCCACGGCGGCCGTCTCGCCCGGCTCGGGCGAAAGGACGGGCTCTTCGAGGTCGCGCCGCCGCTCGGCCGCGGGGTACACGACAGCTCCCTCGGCGCCGTGCAGCGCACGCTGGGTGAACGGCGAGAACGCGCGTACCTGCTCGATCTCGTCACCGAAGAGCTCGACGCGGAGCGGCTCGCGTCCCGTTGAAGGGAAGACGTCCAGAAGCCCTCCACGGACCGCGTACTGCCCGCGCTCCTCCACACGGTCGACCCGTTCGTAGCCGGCGAGAGCGAGATGCTCGGCCAGCCCGTCGATACCCGGCTCGTCACCGACCCGCAGCGTGATCGGCGCCGGCCGCGCCTCCCGCGGCGGCAGCCCTTCGGCAAGTGCGCTGGCCGACGCGCAGACGAGGCCCCCGGCCGCGAGCACCTCGAGCGCGCGGTAGCGCTCGCCGACCAGGTGCGGCGGCGGCGTGAGGCCGGAGTCGTGTGCGACGCCACGTCCCGGGAGAAGGGCGACGCGGTCGGTCTCGGCGAACCACGACGCCCCCTCGGCGGCGTCGCGGGCATCTCCGTCCTCGGGCAGGACGACGAGCAGCGAGCGCCCGAGCTCCGCGTGCAGCGTCGCGAGGAGGAGCGGTAGGGCCGGCTCCGACACGCGCGCACGCGTCGGGAGCGCATGGACGAACGCCTGAAAGCGCTCGCTGCGGCGCAGCTCCTCGACGAACGAGGCGAGCGGCGTGCCGCGTGTATGCGCAGGCGTGAGCGTCCGGTCCATGCGATCGGCGGGGATCGCGCCCCGCGGGGTCATCGTACTGCCGCGGGGTGCTCCGGCCGTACCGCTCCACATGGCCCCAGGGGCACCCCAGGTGCCCTGTAGTCACGCTAGCTGTCGACACGTGACGTATGGGTCACGGCTCCGTGCCGAAAGTGTGACGTCTGGCGGCGCGATGACGCGGCGGCGCAGCACTCGCAGGCCGCGTCTTGCATCGACAACGGCGCATCCGCTGACCCGCGACCCGGGCGAGGTCAGTTGAAGCGGCGCTGCGTCTCTTCGAGGCCCTCCGAGACGAGCGCCTCCACCGCGTCGGAGGCGCGCGCGACGATCGTCTCGCGGTCGTCGTCGGGCGCAAACGCCGACAGCACATAGTCGGCGACGGGTCGCGGATCGCCGCGACCGGGGCGCCCGACGCCGATCCTGAGCCGCAGGAACTCCTGCGACCCGAGCCGCTGGGCGATCGAGCGCAGGCCGTTGTGGCCCGCCAACCCGCCCCCGAGCCGTGCCTGGAAGCGTCCGACCTCGAGATCGACGTCGTCGTGGACGACCAGGACCTGCTCGGGCGGCACCTTGTAGAACGCCGCGGCGGCCTGGATCGAGGCGCCGGACTCGTTCATGTACGTCTCCGGCTTCAGCAGCGCGACCCTGGCGTCGCCGAGCCGGACGTCGGCTATCCGCCCCCTGAACTTTCCCTTGAAGGAGCCCTGGTGACGCCGCCCGAGCTCGTCGACCACCATCCAGCCGACGTTGTGACGGTCGTGCAGATGCTCAGGGCCGGGGTTCCCGAGGCCCGCGACGAGCAGATCCATCGACGCCTGAGCCTCTCCCCGGCGGAAGAGGCGCACGGATCACTCCGCGCCGGTCTCCGAGCCCTCGTCCGAGGCCTCGCCGTCCCGCTGCTCGCCCTCCTCGAGCTCGCCTTCCTCGCCCTCGGCGGCTTCCTCTTCCTCGAGCTCGGCGATGCCGCGGGGCATCGAGCAGTTCGCCAGCACCGTCTCCGGATCGTCGAGGTAGGTGACTCCCTCGATCGCCGGCAGGTCGGCCACACGCAGCGTCACGCCGACCTCGAGCGAGGACATGTCGGCCTCGATGTGCTCCGGCACGGCCGTCGGCAGCGCCTCGACGCGGATCTCGCGCGTCACCTGCTGCACGACGCCACCCTGCTTGGCGCCCGGCGACTCACCGACGAGCTGGATGCTGACCGTAGCCTGGATCGGCTGGTCGAGGCGCACCTCGTGGAAGTCCACGTGCGTGAGGGTGCCCCTGATCGGGTGCCGCTGGTACTCCTTCAGAACCGCGTGATGCGGGGTCTTCTGCCCCTCGATCACGACATCGAGGATCGCGTGCAGGCCCGATGTCCCCGTCAGGGCGGTGCGGAGCTCCCGCTCGCCGACGAGGATCGCGCGCGAATGCCCCTTTCCGTAGAGCACGCCCGGAATGAGCCCCTCGTTGCGGAGCCTCCGGACGCGCCTGGAGCCGACCTGGTCGGCACCGCGCTCGACAACCTCAAGCGTGACTCGATCGCTCGACATCGGCGCGCAATGGTAGCGGAGCCGCGAGGTCGAGCACGTGCGCGTGGTGTGAAGCCTCCTCTCGGTCGCGTTCGCCGGCGGGCGACGGCCCAGGGCTGAGCGGGGCGGGGACCGGAACGGGAGCCGTGCTCCACGCCGGCACGCCGCGGCCGGATCCCGTCTGGGCCTACGCACGGCTGGCTCGCCGGTCATGCACCGGAGCGCGCCATCGCCCTGTCCACGGCCTCCCGCACCGCGCCGGGCTGGGTCGATCTCAGGCGAGAAGCTACGTCAGCGCTCCTCACGCACGAAGGGGAGGCCGAGCGCGCCAGGGGCGCCGAGCCGGCGCTTGGCGATACCCGACGAGACGATGACCAGCACGACGACCGTCATCACGTAGGGAAGCGCCTCGAACAGCTCCGGGGCGATCGTGACGCCGCGCGCCTGAAGCGTGAACGGGAGGGCCTGGAACGCCCCGAAGAAGTAGGCGCCGACGAGACAGAGCTCCGGCCGCCAGAACGCGAAGATGACGAGCGCGATGGCGATCCAGCCGGCGCCGTCCGTGAGCCCGTCGACCCACTGCGGCGTCAGCGACAGACTGAAGCACGCTCCACCGATACCGGCGAGGGCCCCGCCTGCGAGCGTGTGGGCATAGCGGTACGCCGTGACGCTGATCCCCATCGCGTCGGCGGTTTGCGGCGACTCGCCCACCGCGCGCACGTTCAGCCCCGGTCGCGTCCGGGCGAGATAGAACGCCACGAGGATGACGAAGGCCCAGGACGCGTAGACCAGCCACGTCTGGTCGAACAGGATCGGCCCCAGGATCGGCAGGTCGTCCAGCCCGAAGGCGTTCACGGGCTCGAACGCGTGGCGCGCGGGGGCGTCCGCCAGCCCGAGGTCGTTCCCCAGGTAGGACGAGAGGCCCGCTGCGCCCGCGAAGATCGTCAGGGCGAGCCCGGAGACGATCTGGTTGGCACGGAGCGTGATCACGAGCACGGCGAACACGAGCGAGACCGCGGCGCCCGCGACGGCGGCCACGACGATTGCCAGGAACAACACGGTGCCTCCGGGGCCGCCGATGCGCTGCACCGCCCAGAAGCCCATCACGGCGCCGACGAGCATCATCCCTTCGACGCCGAGGTTGAGCACGCCGGAGCGTTCCGCGAGCAACTCGCCCAGAGCGGCGAAGAGCAGCGGCGTCCCGTAGGCGATGCCCGAGGCGACGATCAGGACGCCGATCGAGTTGTTCATCGCACGGCCTCGGCCGGGGCCGCCGACGTCTCGCGACGAGGTCGTCTCAACCGCACCCGGTAGCGGATGAGCAGCTCACCGCCGAGCGCCGTGAACAGGATCATGCCTTCCATCACGCCGACGAGCCCCGACGGGAAGTCCGGCCCCTGGAGCGCGGACCCTGCATTCGCCAGGCCGCCGATCAGGACCGAGACCAGCACGACGGCGAACGGGTTGTACCGGGCCAGCGCCGCGACGACGATCCCCGAATAGCCGTAGCCGTACGACCGGAGCCCGTTGGGGTCGGCGTCGAGCACGTGCGAGAAGTCGCCCACCTGGCTCGCCCCACCGAGGCCGGCCAGAGCGCCGGAGAGGGCCATCACGGCGAGAATCTTGCGCCGCGTGCGCATCCCGGAGTAGCGCGCGGCGCGGGGTGAGTCGCTCATCACCTGCACCTCGAAGCCGAAGCGCGTTCGCGAGTACAGAGCCCACAGCCCGACGGCCGCCGCCACACCGATCAGAAACCCGAGCGGCACGATGACGCTGGACCCGATCGTCGGCCAGCTCGCCTCGTCCGGGAGCGTCTTGCCCACAGGGAAGACGGCGGCGCTCGGCGACTCGGTGTCGCGCCAGTACGAATGGCTGTCGAAGATGAGGTACGTCAGGAACAGGCCGGCGACGTAGTTGAGCATCAGCGAGGTGATGATCTCGTTCGTCGAGAGATATGCCCGCAGGATGCCGGGAATCAGCGCCCAGGCGGCTCCCGCCGCGAGGCCCGCGGCGATCATCGCCACGATCAGCACCGGGGCGGAGCGACCGGCGAGCAGGAGCCCTGCCCCAGACGCGGCTATCGCGCCGAAGTAGAGCTGACCCTCGGCCCCGATGTTGAACAGGTTCATGCGGAATGCCGCCGCGGCCGCGAGCCCCGTGAACAGAAGCGGCGTCGCACCGGTCAGGGTCTGCGAGAGCGACCCGGAGCCGATGAAGGCGGCATCGAACAGCTCGCGATAGGTCGCGAGCGGGTCGTGGTGGGTCGCGAGCAGCACGACCGCGATCAGCAGGAAAGCGACTGCGAGCGAGCAGAGCGGCACGACGACGGAAAGCCAGCGCGGCTGCGCCAGCCGCCGCTCGATCCGGATGCTCACGCGCGCCCCTGGCCGGCAGCCGCTCCCGCCCGGCGAAGCCCGGCTCCGCGGCCACCTGACGCCGCTCGCGACACGGGGCCCTCCGGGCCCGTATCGCCCATACTGTGCCCTGCGGCCCCGCACCACGAGCAGCGCCCCAGGAACCCGCGTTTCACGCGCGCCCCTGCCCGGCAGCCGCTCCCGCCATCATCAGGCCGAGCTCGTCCACGACCGCCGTCTCGGCGTCGACCTCTCCGACGATCCGCCCCTCGTACATCACCGCGATGCGATCGGAGAGCGTCATCAGCTCGTCGAGGTCCTCGCTGATGAGGAGGACGCCGACACCGCTCGCAGCCGCCTCGCGCAGGTAGGCATGCACGGTCTCGATCGCGCCGACGTCGAGCCCGCGTGTCGGTGCTGCGATCACGAGCACCCGCGGGGCGCCCGAGAACTCCCGGGCGAGCACGACCTTCTGCAGGTTGCCGCCCGACAGCTGACGCGCCGGGGTGGTCGGGCCGGGAGCCTTGACGTCGTAGCGGCGGATGAGCTCGATCGCCCGGTCGCGAATCCGACGGCGGCGGAGAAACGGGCCCGCGGAGTTCTCGTCCGTGCGGTACGACTTGAGCGCCAGGTTGGAGGAGATGCTGAGGCTCGGCGCGACGGCGGTGTGCAGCCGATCCTCGGGGACGTGCGCGACATCCGCCTCGATCGCTCTTCGCGGATCGCCGGTTCCCACGATCGCCCCCTGGACGCGGATCGTGCCCGCCGCCACCGGGCGGAGGCCGGTGAGCGCCTCGGCGAGCTCTCGCTGGCCGTTGCCCGCGACGCCGGCCACACCGAGAATCTCGCCCGCATGAACGGCCAGCGAGACGTCGCGCACGGCGTCGACGCCGCGGTCGCCCATGGCTCGAAGCCCGGTCACCTCGAGCAGGAGATCGCCTATCTCTCGCTTCGTGTTACGGCGGCGGTATGTCTGCAGCTCACGGCCCACCATCAGCGTGGCGAGCGACTGGTGCGTCGAGCTGCCGGTTTCGACCGTCGCGATCGAGCGACCGTCGCGAAGCACCGTCACGCGGTCGGAGACCGCCATCACCTCGTGCAGCTTGTGGGAGATGAAGATCACGGTGCGTCCTTCGGCGGCCATCGTCCGCAGCGTCTCGAAGAGGGCCCCGGCCTCCTGCGGGGTCAGCACGGCCGTCGGCTCGTCGAGGATCAGGATGCGCGCCTCGCGATAGAGCGCCTTCAGGATCTCGACCCGCTGTTGCTCACCGACCGAGAGCTGCCAGATCCTCGCCCGTGGCTCGACAGCCATGCCGTAGCGCTCGCCGAGCTCGGCCACCCGCTCCTCGATCTCGCGAGGACGAAGGCGGAACAAGCGGCCCACGTCGCCCCGGTCCCCCAGCATCACGTTCTCCGCGACCGTGAACGGCTCCACGAGACGGAAGTGCTGGTGCACCATGCCGATGCCGGCGGCGATGCCGTCGCGTGGGGTATGGAAGTCGACGGGCTCTCCGTGCACACGGAGCTCGCCCTCGTCGGCGCGGTAGAGGCCCGTGAGGATGTTCGAGAGCGTGCTCTTGCCGGCGCCGTTCTCGCCGAGCAGAGCATGCACCTCGCCCTCCAGCGCCTCGAAATCGACCTCGTCGTTGGCGACGACCCCGGGAAACCGCTTGGTGATGCCGCGACACGCGATCGCCGACCGGGCATCCGTGCTCGTCACGGTCGCCCTGTGGGGCTCGGGAATGGGCTCCATGCTGTGCGGGTCACGCAGCGGGGGGCGGGCGCGAACGCCCATCCCCCCGCAACGCCAGCGCTAGCCCTTCGGGCTCCCGACGACGCCCTTGACGAGCCAGTCCATCGCGTAGAGGTCCGGGAGGACCTTCAAGGTCTTGCCCTTCGGCACCACGAGCTTGCCGCTCTGGTCGTAGAGCGGGCCGGTGAACGGGTTGAACGCTCCCTTCACGATCGCCCTGCGCTTGGCAATGATCCCCGCCTTCGTCTTCGCAGCCACCTTCGGCCCGAATGGGGCGATGTTGGTGAGGCCGTCCTTGATGCTTCCGTAGTAGAAGCCCGGCTTCCACGTGCCGCCCATGGCGGCCTTGACCCTCTTGAGGTAATAGGGGCCCCAGTTGTAGACGGCTGCGGTCAGCCACGAGGTGGGCGCGAACTTCTTCGCGTTCGAGTCGTATCCGACCCACGGGATGCCCTTCGACTGGGCGAACTGGCCCGCGGCCGGACTGTCGACGTTCTGGCCGAGGACGTCGGCACCCGCCGCGACGAGGCTCTCGGCCGCCTTCTTCTCCTTGGCGGGGTTGAACCAGGAGTTCGTCCAGATCAGCTTGACCTTCGCGTTGGGCCGGACCGACTGCGCCCCGAGCGCGAACGCGTTCGCGTGACGGATGACCTCGGGAATCGGAAACGGGACGATGTAGCCGATCGTGCCGTTCTTCGTCGCGGCGCCGGCCGCCATGCCCGAGAGGTAGATCGAGTCCTCGCCTGCGCCGAAGTACTCGGAGAGGTTCTCGGAGACGTCGGTTCCGGTCGCCTGCTCGAAGAGCACGTCAGGATATTTCGCTGCGAGCTTCTTGTCGAAGAAGCCGAACGACGTCCCGAAGATGATCTTGTTCCCCTCCCGGACGAGGCTCGCCACGGTCTGCTGGAGCTGGGCTCCGTTCGCGATGTTCTCCTTGTAGGTCGTCTGCACCTTGGAGCCGAGCATCTTCTGCACGTACAGGCGCCCGGCGTCGTGCGCCTGCGACCACCCGCCGTCGTTGTGCGGCCCGACGTAGATCCACGCCGCCTTCAGCGGAGCGGCTCGTGGGCCGGCGTAGCTCGCGCCAGCGAGCATGAGAGCGGCCATGGCGAGCACACCGACGAAGGCGATGAGCACACCGCCCCGCCGGGGCGGACGTCGTGGAACTCGAGAAGTAGTCACCTTGCTCCTTTCATCGCGATCGTGTCAAAAGAGCTGGTTCTCGCCGCCGAAGATCGCGGAGACCGAGTCGTCGGAGAAGACGTTCATGATCGTCTCCGCGAGGAGCGGGGAAACGGTGAGCACCGTCAGGTTCTCGGGGCGCTCGCGCGGGTCGATCGGCACGGTGTCGGTGACGACGATTCCGGTGATGTCCTCGGCGCCGGCAAGGTGCTGCAGCCCCTCTGCGCTGAGGAGGGCGTGAGTGACGTACACCCACACCTCACGAGCCCCATGCTCGCGCAGCGCCCGGGCTCCGGCGATCAGGGTGCCGCCGGTCGTCGTCACGTCGTCCCCGACGATGCAGACCTTGTCGCGCACGCGCCCTGTCACCTCGGTGACCGCCGCCTGCTCGTGGGCGGGTCGGGTCTTGTGCATGACCGCGAACTCCGCGTCGAGCATCTCCGCGAACCGGACGGCAACCTTGGCCCGCCCCGCGTCCGGCGCGACCGAGACGACACCGTCGCCCGAGAAGCCGAGGTCGCGGAAGTGGCGGGCGAACAGCTGCTGGGCGGTCATGTGGTCGACAGGGATCGTGAAGAAGCCCTGGATCTGACCGGCATGCAGGTCCATCGTAAGGAGCCGGTCGACGCCCGCGAGCTGCAGCATGTCAGCGACCAGCCGACCGGAGATCGGCTCGCGCGGCTTCGCCTTGCGATCCTGGCGCGAGTACGCGAACCACGGGATCACCGCGGTGATCCGCTTCGCCGACGCGAGCCTCGCCGCCTGGATCATCAGAAGCAGCTCCATCAGGTGCTGATCGACGGGCGGGCTTCCGGTCTGCACGAGGAAGACGTCGGCGCCGCGGATCGACTCGCAGTACCGGCAGTACGTCTCGCCGTTCGCGAACGTCTTCAGCTCGATCTCGCCGAGATCGACCCCGAGCCGCTCCGCGATCCTCTCGGCGAGCGCGGGGTGCGAGCGGCCCGAGAAGACCATCAGCCGCTTCTGCGGCGTCAGCGGGATCGCATGACCGGACTTCAACGTCGGTCCCACGGACGCATCCTCGAGCCCGGGCAATGCCTGCTCAATCGTCCCTGCGTCCACCGCGGTCCTCCTTGACGATCTGCCTGGGCGGGAACCCCACGAGCGCGTTCTCGGGGACGTCGTCCGTTACGACCGTGCCGGCTGCTGTCCACGAATCGTCTCCCAGGGTGACCGGAGCAACGAGCACAGTGTCCACTGCGACCCTGACGTCACGCCCCAGCACGGTGCGCTGCTTGTCGCTGCCCTCCGCGTGCGGCAGGTTGGCGGTGATCGAGCCCGCGCCGACGTTCGTGCGGTCGCCGATCTCGGCGTCGCCCATGTACGAGAGATGCGGCACCTTCGTGCCCTCCCCGAGCTGCGTGTTCTTCAGCTCGACGAACGTGCCCGCCTTGGAGGATGCACCGAGCACTGATCCGGGCCGAAGGTAACAGAATGGGCCCACCTGCGCACCGGGCCCGACCGTCACGTCGACGGCGACGACGTGCGGGCCGAGCTCCGCGCCCGCCGCGACCGTCGTCTCGCCCCGCAGCACAGTGAACGGATGCACGGTGCAGTCCGGCTCGAAGCGCACCATCGGCTCGATCCAGGTCGATGCCGGATCGACGATCGTCACGCCCGCGAGCATGTGGTCGCGGTTGATCCGATCGCGCAGCGCGGCGGTTGCCTCGGCGAGCTCGACCCGGGTGTTGACGCCCTCTGTCTCCTCGGGGTCGCCGGCGACGTGCACCGCGACCCGTGCACCGCTCTCCGCCACCGCGCGCACCGCATCGGTCAGGTAGAGCTCGCCCTGGGCGTTCGCGGCGGTGAGATCGTCCAGCGCCGGCCAGAGCGCGTCCGCCCGGAACACGTAGATCGACGAGTTCGCCTCGCGGATCGAGAGTTGCTCCGGCGTCGCGTCGGCCGCCTCGACGATCGAGACCAGGTCTCCGCCCGGATTGCGCACGATCCGCCCGTAGCTTCGGATCTCGTCGGGCACGAAGGAGAGCACGGTCGTCGCAGCATCCGCCTCACGATGGACGCGAATGAGCTCGGACAGAAGCTCCGTGGTGAGGAGCGGCGTGTCGCCCGAGAGCACGAGCACCTC
Source organism: uncultured Actinomycetes bacterium (assembly GCA_963798725.1). Taxonomy (GTDB): domain Bacteria; phylum Actinomycetota; class Thermoleophilia; order Gaiellales; family Gaiellaceae; genus Gaiella. Next base: position 246,227 of record CAWCUL010000003.1, on the reverse strand, counting down.
GTCGGCGTCCTCGAGCGCCGTCCTCGCCGCACGCACCGCGTCTCCGGTGCCGAGCGGCTCGGCCTGGACCGCCACCTCGACCCCTGCGAAGGCGTCGGCGGTGTCGGGCGACGCCACGACGACGATCCGATCGAGGTCGAGAGGAACGGCGGCGGCGACGACCCAGTCGACCATGCGCCGCCCGAGCAGCGGGTGCAGGTGCTTGGGGAGCGCGGACCGCATCCGCGTCCCGAGCCCACCGGCCATCACGACTGCAGCGAGTGTCGTCGGCATCACGGGTTGACGATGGCTGGGGCGCCAGGATTCGAACCTGGGATCACGGGACCAAAACCCGTTGCCTTACCACTTGGCCACGCCCCATCAAGGCAGGGGAGTCTATCGGCGCGGCAGTCCTACCGACGGTCGAGCACGAGCGCTGCGAGCGCGACCGCCGCGAGGAGGACCACCGCGAGCGCTACCAGGAGGACGAGCGCGCCGGCTAGCACCGGCACGAGCACGACCACGAGCTGCGACACTGCGGCCGTCCACGTGGCCACGCGAACCTCGGCGCTTCGGTGCTCCCGCCCCCAGCCGACGTAGACGGCGAGGGCAACGAGCGCGAGCAGGACGACGAGCCACCACGGGATTGCTCCTACGAGCACGAGGATCCCCTCGACAGCGGCGATCGCCAGCGCGAGCTTGAGCCTGTTCAGGCGCGCCCTGCGCGCGAGAGGGCTCTCGCCGTGCTCGATCAGGACGTGGCTCTGCATGCGATTGAAGGTATCAGCCGGGTTGCGTGATCCAGGTCACCGCCACGCCCCGCAGCGCCACCGCTGCCCCTTCGGCGTCCTCCCGACTGCCGAATAGCCCGTAGACGGTGGGACCGGCTCCCGTCACGCCGGCGCGGAACGCGCCGAGCGCACGGAGATCGTCCTCCAGCGGCGACGAAGCGAGGTCGTTTCGCGGGAGCGAAGCGAGCCCGTTGGCCCCGACAACCCGGGCGAGCGAGGCACGCAGCTGCTCCTTCCTCGCCTCGAAGCCGTGCCCGCCGTTTCTCGTGTCGAACTCCGCGTACACCGTTCCGGTCGAGCTCTTGGAGCTTCCGTGCGGAAGCGCCAGCACGATCGTGTAGTCGCGAGGTAGCGTCAGCGGCTCGAGGCTCGTGCCGTCGGCCGTCCCGAGCTGCGTGCCGGAGCGAAGGAAGAACGGGACGTCGGCGCCGAGGGACGCCGCGATCGCGTCGAGGGACGAGTGGGGAAGCGGTGCCGCGAGAAGCCGGTTTGCGAGCCGGAGCGCGGCAGCGGCGTCGCTCGAGCCCCCTCCGAGGCCGGCTGCCACGGGGATGCGCTTCTCGATCCGCGCCTCGAAGCGCGGCTCGCCTTCGGCGACCCGTGCCAGGCGATCGAGCGCGTCGCGGACGATCGTGTCTCCGTCGAACCCCGTGACTCGCGTCTCGTTCGCGCGTCTCACGGCAACCGTGTCGGCGAGTGTGACCCTCTCGAGCACGGTGGCGATCTCGTGCTTGCCCTCGGGTCGCAGTGGGCCGACCACGAGCGCGAGATTGATCTTCGCGGGCGCCTCGAGCTCTTCCCAGCCGCTCACGGCCACAGCGCTCCCGCGAGCGCGACGAACTCCTGCGGCTCGAGCGCCTCGGCGCGGACGTTCGGCGAACGCGCGATCGCGGCGAGCGCGGAGACTGTCTGCTCGCGTGGAGCGAGACCGGCGAGGCTGAGGGAGTTCGCGAGCGTCTTGCGGCGATGAGCGAACGCGCCCACGACGAGCGCTTTGACCAGCTCGACATCGTGCGCTGCCGCGATCCTCTCGAACGCGACGAGGGCGGAATCGACGTTCGGCGGTGGACGGAAGACGGTGCGCGAGACCGGATGGAGCCCGGTCCGTCGCGCATGGAGGCGCACGAGCACGGAGACGGCTCCATATGCCTTCGTACCGGGCTCCGCGAAGAACCTGTCCGCGATCTCGCGCTGCACCATCACGCACCACGACGCAAGGCTCGGCACGTTGGTCGAGGTCTCGACGACGAGAGGCGTGGCGATGTTGTAGGGGAGGTTCGCGACGAGCTTCTGCGGCGCGGGATCGAGAGACCCGAGCTCGAGCCGGAGCGCGTCGCCGAACACGAGACCGACGTTCGCGCGGCCCTCGAGAGCGGCTCTCAGCGGCTCGGCAAGGGACGCGTCGAGCTCGATCGCATGGACGTAGCGAACGTGGTCCGCGAGGAACGCGGTGAGCACCCCGAGACCCGGGCCCACCTCCAGCACGGTGTCTTGGGAGGCGAGGCCGGCGAGCCGCTCGATCACGCCGAGCACGTTGCGGTCGACGAGGAAGTGCTGACCCAGCGCCTTCTTCGGAACGACGCTCGTCACGCGCCCGTCGACGCCGGCCCGAAGGCGCGCGTCGCATTTGCGTCGATCTGCGCCTCGAGCTCCTGGTCGGTCTGATCGCGGGCATTCGCGAGCGCCCTCAACGTATGTCGCACGTGCATCGGCTCGTTCGGCCGACCCCGGACGGGCTGAGGCGCGAGGTACGGGCTGTCGGTCTCCGCCAAAATCCGCTCGGCCGGGACGCGGGCCGCCGCCGTCCGGAGGCCGTCGGCCGCGGGGTACGTGACGTTCCCCGCGAACGAGACGTAGTAGCCGCGTTCGAGCGCGGCGTCCAGCAGCGCCGGCTCGGAGAAGCAGTGGAGGACGACCGTTCCCCGAAACGCTGCGAGCGCAGCAGCGGTCTCGGCGCTCGCTTCGCGGCTGTGGATCACGACCGGCAGGTCGATCTCCTCGGCGAGCGCGAGGTGCTCGTCGAGGAGCGTGCGCTGCTCGACGAGGGTGTCGGCGCCGTGATGGCCGTCGAGGCCGGTCTCGCCGACGGCCACGACGTTGGCGTCGGCCGCGAGGCCGCGGAGCTCCGACACACGGCGCGCCTCGGGAGTCGCGGCCTGGTGTGGATCGATTCCCACCGCCGCCACGACACCAGGATGCCTCGCGGCAAGATCGAGCGCACGCCGACACGAGTCGATTCCGGTTCCGACGGTCACGATCCGCGTCACGCCGGCGGCACGGGCCCGCGCGACGAGCTCGTCCGGCTCCGCGCACGCGTCGAGGTGCGCGTGCGTGTCGATCACGCGGCGGTCGCGGGCTCGTCGACGCGAGGAAAGAGCGGCGGCGCCGGCTCGAGGCCGTGGACTGCGCGCGTGCGCCCGTACGAGACGTCGTCCCAGCCGAGTACTTTCGGCTGGCCGAGTGCCTCGAGGATGCGTTCCGACGTGCCCGGTAGGTACGCGGCGAGGGCGACCGCCACAGCCCTGAGGCCGTCGACGAGGTCGTAGAGGACACGGTCGAGCTCGTCGGCGCGCGCCTCGTCCTTGGCGAGCTGCCACGGCGCGGTCGACTCGACGTGCCGATTGAGCCCGCGCACGACCTCCCAGATCCGCTCGAGGGCGCCAGTCAGGTCGAACACGTCCAGTCGCGCTGCGACGTCGCCGGCGAGCGGCGCAATGAGGCGCGCGATCGCGGAGTCGTCGGACGGAACGGCAGCGAGCGCGCCGCCCCGGTAGCGGGCGACCATCGCCGTCGTGCGCGACAGGAGATTGCCGAGATCGTTGCCGAGCTCGCGCTCGTAGCGCTCGCGCAGGCCGTCGATCGACGCAGCCCCGTCCTGGCCGAACGAGACCGACCGTGCGCACCAGAAACGCACCGCGTCCGCGCCGTAGACGTCGATGAGGTCGAGCGGATCGACGACGTTCCCGCGCGACTTCGAGATCTTGCGGTCGTCGAGGAGCAGGTACCCGTGGACGAACAGCTGCTGCGGGACGTCGTAGCCCGCTGCCAGCAGGAGCGCGGGCCAGAAGACGCAGTGGAACCGCAGGATGTCCTTGGCGAGCACGTGGTGGACGACCGGCCAGAACCGGGGAATCAGGTCCTCCCCTGGACGCGCATAGGTCAGCGCGCTCAGGTAGTTGACGAGCGCGTCCGCCCAGACGTAGGCGACCTGGTCGGGATCCCAGGGGATCGGGATGCCCCACGTCTGCCCGGCGCGGCTGATCGAGAAGTCCTGCAGCCCTCCCGCGATGAAGCTCCTTGCCTCGTTCGCCCGGAACGCAGGGAGCACGAAATCGGGCCGCTCGTCGTAGAGCGCGAGCAGCGGCTCCTGGTAGGCGGACAGGCGGAAGAACCAGTTCCGCTCCTCGATCCACTCGGGCTCGACGTCGTGCTCGGGGCACTTCCCGTCGACGAGATCGGCCTCCGTCTTGAACGCCTCGCACCCGACGCAGTAGAGGCCGGCGTAGACGTCCTGGTAGATGTCGTCGCGCCCGTTGTCGCGAATCCGCTGCAGGAACTCCTGCACGAACCGCTTGTGCCCGTCGTCGCTCGTCCGGATGAAAAAGTCGTTCGTGACGTCGAGGCGGGCGGGGAGCGCCCGCCACGCCTCGACGATCCCGTCGGCGTACTCCTGCGGGGTGAGCCCCTGCTCCGCGGCGACGCGGGCGACGTTCGCGGCATGCTCGTCGACGCCCGTGAGGAAGAACGTCTCACGACCGCGCTGCCTCTGATGGCGCGCGAACACGTCCGCGGCGACGGTCGTGTAGGCGTGACCGATGTGCGGCGTCGAGTTGACGTAGTAGATCGGCGTGGTGACGTAGTACCGCTCCATCCCAGCCGATTCTACGGGCGACCCGCCGTCCGCCCACGGCCGCCGCGAGCACCGCCAGCAGGATCGCGGCCACGATCGCAGAGAGCCCCGGCCGGCCGCTGGGCGGCGCGGGCAGGGCGACGCGAGACGGAGCGGACGTCGTTGCCGGTGGCACACCGTGTGCCTTGAACAGCGGTGCAGGCTGTTCGTGCCTGGCGCCGCTCGTGGCCAGACGCCCAGGGTGCATCGATGCTCCGTCCTTCGGCACGGTGGGCTGATCGACGCGCCTCGCCTGCGTCGCTCCTCCTACGGTGCCGCATCGCACCGGACAGGCGCTTGCCCGCCCCGGCTCGGAGGCATCGCCGGCGCGGTTTACGGCCGCCGGGCCCGGTGCCGTGGGCGAAGCGGACGCCCGTTGATGGGTCGCCGGAGAGCCCGATCGCGCCGGCGTCGCGGCGCGCGTTGCGATTGTGCCCGTCGCGTTCCGATGCGCATGCTGCGTCGTCATCGCCGGCGCCGGGGGCCTATCCGATGCCGCACTCGCACCTGGCTCGAAACGGCCGTCGGAGGGACGGGCCTCCGCCGGAGGGCCGCCTACCGTGGCCACTCCCGGCGCAGCCGTCGAGGCAATCGCAGTTCGGGGGATGACGGGAACGGCCGCGGCACGCGAGACCGGGCTCGCAGCACCTCCCTCTCGAGGGGTCACGACCGGAGACGCCGCGACGACATGTGCCGGCGGGTTCGGCGACGTCTGGCCCGCGTCCCCGGGGGCAGGCGACTCCGCCGCCGGAGCGGGGAGAGCATCCGGAGCCACCGACGCGACGACCGGAGCCACCGGCGCGACGACCGGCGTCGCCGGCGAGGCGACCGGCGCCGTCGCCGCGGGCGGCGGCGGACTCGGTTGCTCCACCGGGACCGGGGCGGGAGACGGTGCGGGAGACAGTTCCGGCTCGGGCTCCGGCGTCGACGCGGGTGGCGTCGATCGCGGCGGCAACAGACCCAGCGGGTCGACGTACCCCTCTTCCTCCGCCGTCCGGCGGATTCCCAGGTGGACAGTGGAAACGGACTGCTCGGGGGTCCCGCTCGACCCCATCGTCCCGACCGTCGCGCCCTCCGCGACGGAGTCGCCTTTCGCCACGCCGATCGAGCCGAGGTGGACGAGCGTCACTGCGTAGCCGTCAGTGGTGAGGATCGTCACGCCGCGGCCGTACGTGGGCAGCGAACCAGCGAACGAAACGACGCCGGCGGCGGGAGCCCGCACGTCGGAGCCGTCCGCCCCCGCAACGTCGATGCCGCGATGCTGGCCCGCCGCGTACACGTCGGCGCCAAGGCTGAACGGACGGAGCACGGCTCCGTCCGCGGGCCACGACCAGGCGGCCGCGCCGCCCACGAGCGTCAACGCGAGCGCGATCGCCACGCCGATCACGAGGAGACGGTGCATGGAGCACCTCCTTCGTTCTCTGCGAGGGCAACGCGGAAGGGAAAGGGTAGCGAGGTCGCCGGACGGCGTCAATCCGGCGGCTCGAGCGATGCCCGGTAGAGCTCGTTTCGAGAGGTGTTGACGAGCCGCGCGACGACGTCCGCCGCGGCGCGGCGCGGTACGCCGGCGACAACCAGCTCGCGCACGGCCGACACGGCGTCGCCGAGCTCGGCGTTCTGCATCTCCGGCGCTGCGACGACGAGCGTCACCTCGCCCTTGACCGGCTCCCGGAAGCGAGCCGCAAGCTCCACCGCGCTCCCGCGCGCGACCTCCTCGAAACGTTTTGTCAGCTCGCGGCACACCGCCACCTGGCGCTCGGGATCGATCTCCGAGAGCCGCGCGAGCGAACGGGGCAGCCGTCTCGGCGACTCGAACGCGACGACGGCGCAGGACCAGTCTCCCGTGGCCTCCCACAACCTCCTGAGCTCGGGATCCCGGCGGGGGAGGTAGCCGACGAAGCGATACTCCGCCGTTCCGAGCCCGCTCGCGACGAGAGCGGTCTCTACCGCGCTCGGGCCGGGGAGGACGGTCACCTCGACCCCCGCCGCAAGTGCATCGGCGATCAGGCGCGCACCGGGGTCGTTGATCCCGGGTAGGCCCGCGTCGGAGACGAGCGCGTGTGTCTCCCCGGCGAGCAGGCGCGGCACGAGGTCACCGGCGCGCCGCGCCTCGTTGTGGCGGTGCAGGCTTACGAGCCGCCGCGCCCGGATCCCGTGCCGGGCGAGCAGGACCTGCGTGTGCCGCGTGTCCTCGCAGAGGACGGCGTCTGCTCCGCGCAGCGTGTCGAGGACCCGAAGCGTGACGTCGTCGAGGTTGCCGATGGGTGTCGCGCAGACCGCGAGAGGCACCGGCGTCGCCCGCCTAGATGGCGCCGTGTCCGGGGCGCCGCCCGCTTCGCGTGAATTGCCGCTCGACCATCTAGCGTTCCCCGTCGAGCGCCTCGAACCCGACGAGCCCGGCTCCGACGAGCCCCGCGTCGTCCCCGAGCTCCGCGACGACGACCCGCAGTCCGTCATCGGCCGGATGGAGCGCTTCGCGACGGGCCGCTGCGAGAGCCGCGATGCGCATCGGCTCCCATGCGGCGGCGCCGAACCCGCCTCCAACAACGACCACGTCCGGGCTGAAGATGTTCACGAACGAGCCGATCGCGAGCCCAAGGGAGTGACCGATGCGCGCCATCGCCTCTCTCGCGCGGTCGTCGCCGTCCAGCGCTGCACGGACGAGCGCGTGAGCGTCCGCGTCGCCGCCCCAGAGCTCCTGGGCGGCCCGCGTCGCAGCTTCTCCCGAGACGAGCGCCTCGAGGTGGCCGCGTCCGTGGCAGTTTCCCTGGCACGGTTGGCCGTCGGCGGCGACCACGACGTGCCCGAACTCGGCCCAGCCGCGAAAGAGACGTCCGTCGAGCACGACGCCCCCGCCCACTCCCGTGCCGAGCGCGAACACGACCACGTCCGTCGCACCGCGTGCGGCGCCGCAACGCCATTCGGCAAGCGCTGTGGCGTTGCCGTCGTTCTCGATCCCGACCGGGAGCGCGAGGCGCTCGCGGATGCGACCTGCGATGTCGAGCGACCGGAGTGGAAGGTTGATCGCGCCGAGCGCGAGACCCGTGCGACGGTCGAGGTTCATCGGAACGCCGATCCCGATCGCCGAGCAACCGTCGGCGAGCAGCTCCGAGAGGAGCGACTCGAGACCGGCGAAGAATGGCTCGGAACCGTTGCCGGGCGTCTCGATCTCGAGAGACCGGCCCACCGTGCCGTCGCGCGCGATCGTCCCGGCGCGAATCTTCGTCCCGCCGACATCCACTCCGATGACCCGATCCGGCGGCAAGGCCCGGCTACCATACCCGGCCGGATGCCCGCTCAGGACAAGCCGTATCGCGTCTATCGCGGCGGTCGCGTCAAGGGGCGGGTCCCGCTCTCCCGCGACGCTACCGGGGGCAACGCGAAGCCTTCGACTCCGTCGCCGGCCGGCCCGACGACGCAGCGTCCGCGGCGGCGCGGGCGCTGGATCGCGCTCGGCCTTCTCGTGCTGGTGGCGCTGTTCGTCGTCTGGCTCGTCGCGAGCTACTTCTCCGTGGCAAGCGGTGTTTCGGAGGCAAACAAGCGCGTGCCGGGGGGCGTGAGGCGTCAGCTCACCAAGAAGGACGGACTGCTCATCTCGACACCGACTACGATCCTGGTGCTCGGCACGGACGGCGGGACGCAGAAGGGCCGCGAGGGGGCGAACCGCTCCGATTCGATCATGCTCATCCGGACCGATCCCGGGAAGAAGCGGCTCGCATTCCTCTCGATCCCGCGTGACCTGCAGGTCGAGATACCGGAGGTCGGGGTGGCGAAGATCAACGCCGCGAACCAGATCGGCGGCTCGGCGCTCGCTCTGCGAACCGTCAAGGACCTGACCGGCCTCGACGTCAACCACGTGATGTTCGTCGACTTCGATCGCTTCGAGGAGCTGATCGACGCGGTGGGCGGCATCGACGTGCGCGTCGCCAAACCGATCCGATCGGACAAGTTCGACTGCCCGTACAAGACGCAGAAGCGCTGCGACGAATGGCCTGGCTGGCGCTTCGCGCGCGGCACGCAGCACATGAACGGGCGTCGCGCACTCGTCTACTCACGTATCCGCCGAAACCTGCTCGACGCGAGCGAGACCGACTTCACCAGGGCACGCCGCCAGCAACAGGTCGTGGAGGCGACCCTCGACAAGGTGACGAGCTTCGGCACCGCGCTCAAGCTGCCCTTCGTCGGCGACAACCTGACTGCGCCGCTCGCAACCGATCTCGGCGCGTGGGAGCTGATGCAGCTCGGCTGGGTCTACTTCCGGGCGGACAAGGGGCGCGCGCTCCACTGCCGGCTCGGCGGCGATCCGGCGACCGTCGACGGCGAGTCGGTGATCCTCGGCAGCGAGGACAACGTCTCCACCGTCGCGATGTTCACCGGCCGCTCCGCGCCCCTGCCGCCGGCCCGCGGGCTTCCCTATGCCCCCGGCTGCCTCGTCGGCGACCGGCAGCGGTGAAGCCCTAGACGGTCGCGGATCGACGTCCGGACCGGCCCGAGAGCCGCCTACGTGTCGGAGGCCTTCTTCGCGTCCCCGCTCGACGACGTCCAACCATCTAGCTGTCGGTGGGCTTCGAGTCCGACGACTTCGAGTCCGACGACTTCGGGGTGTCGGCCTTCGACGCGGAGTCGCCCGTCGCGGCGCCGTCGGACGACGTCGAGCTCGTTTCCGCGTCCTTCCCGGTCTTGCGGGAGCCGCGACCGTAGTCCGTCGAGTAGAAGCCCGAGCCCTTGAAATGAACCGCTACCGGGAACAGAACCTTCTCCACCGGGCCCGCCCCGCACGTCTCGCACACGCCGACCGGGGGGTCGGTCATCCGCTGGAAGACCTCGAAGGTGTGCCCGTTCGGACAGCGGTACTCGTAGATCGGCATGGGCGGGCAATCTACCAGCGAGGATGACGGAAACCACGATGGCACAAGGGATCGAGGCATCGACGAGTGGGGCTTTCCGTGCGGGCGGACACGTTCACGAGCGGACGTGGCTGGCGGCGCGATGGCCGTACGTCGGGGTTGCCGCGGTGGTCGTCTGCGTCGGCGTGTTCCTCCTCCATCAGCTCATGGCCTGGCCGGCCCACGAGGACGAGACGCTCGCGCTCTTCGTCGGCCGCGACTCGCTCCCCGGCGTGCTCGACCACGTGACGCGGGATCGCGGCGGCGCTCCCCTGCATTTTCTGCTCGCGTGGCTCGTCGTGCACCTCGGCTTCGGGCTCGGAGGGTTGAGGCTCCTCTCGGCCGCGTTCGCGCTCGCGAGCCTGCCCCTCGTCGCGGCGCTGGGCCGCAGGCTGGACGGAGCCCGGGTCGCGCTCGTCTCGACGATCCTCGTCGCCTCGACCTGGCTGTTCCTGTTCCACGGGGTGTACGGGCGGATGTACAGCCTGTTCCTCTTCCTCTCGCTCGCATGCACGCTCTCGCTGCTCCGAGCGCTCGAACGCGGCGGAAGGCGGTCATGGGCGCTGTGGGTCGCGATGGCCCTCCTCACCGTGGCGGCGCATCCCTACGGGGTGCTGATGCTGGCCGGGCAAGCTGCGTACGTCGTCGTTGCCGCACGGGAGCGCCTCCGCCCGGCGGCATTCGCGGGTGCGACCGTTCTCGTGCTGGGGCTGCCGTTCTGGCTGACCGATCTCGTCCTCGCGGGCCGCTTCGACGTCGGCGTCGGAGGGGGCGGCGCGAAGCTGGGAGGACCGGCGGCGGTCGGCCGTTACCTGTGGCGCACGGCGGGTGACGCGAGCGCGGGCTGGTGGCCGGTGACGGCGGCAGCGGTTCTCGCCGCGTCGATCGGGGTCCTCCTGCTCCAGAGTCGCGCGCGCGCGCTCGTCCTCTGCTCGGTCGGAGCGGCGGCGGCGGCGTTCCTCGTCACGACGTTCGGGAGCCCTGCGGCGCCGGAGCCGCGGCACCTGATCTTCCTGCTGCCCATGTTCTCGATCGCGGTTGCGACGTCGATCGTCCGGCTCGGAAGGCGCGTGCCCGCAGCCGCGCTCGTCGTCACGCTGGCGCTCGCCGCGTCGCAGGTCGCGTGGACCTGGCACCGATCGGCGCCGCTCTTCGAATGGGAGCCCGACGCCCGCCAGGCTGCACGGGCGACGGCGGGGACGTGGCTCGCGGCGACCAGTCGGCCCGACGACGTCCTCTTTGGATACGAGCCGCTCTACCTCGACGGATGGCAGCGGAGCCGCTCCTCCTTCCCGACGACGGTGGTGCCGCGCGCGGACCCGACGCTCGCGCTGCGGACGCTCGACCGTTCGGCCCCCCTGGGACGCGGCGTCTGGGTGCTCGATGCGAGCGAGCGGAACAATGCGCACCGCAGCCTCGAGATCGAGCGACGCCTGCCGGATCCGGCGGCGCCGTTCGAGGTGCGTCGGTTCGGTCCGTTTCTCGTCGTCAGGACACTCCGACCCGTGCTGACGCCGAAGACCTTCCTCTACGACTCGGCACGCGCGCTGCTCGTGGGTCAACAGCTCGGGATCGGCGACGCCGACATCGATCTGCGCACTGTCGTTCTGGCCGCGCGCACGCTACGCGGCTACGGGCCCTCCCTGCGCTCGCGCTCGAGCAACTCGCGGTAGCACGGCGCGCCCTCGAACGCGGCGAGGCCCGTCTGCACCGGCCGGCCGCGCCGTCTCCGCGCGCGCCGGAGCGCCGCCGCGACCGCGGAGGCGCCGAGGATCCCTCCGATCACGAACGAGCGCGCACGGGCGCGACGCCCATCGCTCTCGTTCGTCCCGTCGTCGCGCGCCATGAGACGATCGTAGGCCATGCGCGTCGTGTCACTCGGTGATCTCGTGCTCGACGTCGTCGTCCGGATCGGCGCAGCCGTCGCGACGGGCGCCGACACGACGGCGGAGATCACGCTCTCCGCCGGCGGCCAGGGCGCGAACGTCGCCATGTGGGTCGCGGCGCTGGGAGGAGAGGCAGCATGGCTCGGCAAGCGCGGATCTGATCCACCGGGACTGCTCGCAGCGGGCGAGCTCGAAAGGCGCGGCGTCCGGCTCCTCGGCCCCGTGGCCGAGACCGGTAACGGCGTGGTCGTCTCGCTCGTCGACGAGACCGGAGAGCGCTCGATGTTCCCCGACCGCGGCGTTGCGACGCTCCTCGATCCCGGCGAGCTCGAGCGCGAGTGGCTCGAGTGCGACCACCTGCATGTCTCCGGATATGCGCTGATGGCCGAGCCGGTCGCCTCGGCAGCCATCCGCGCCGTCGAGCTCGCCCGGGAGTACGGCGCGCGCGTCAGCGTCGACCTGTCCTCGTGGAGTGCGATCCGCGACACCGGTCCCCCTCGCCTCCGGCGCATCGTCGAGCTCCTGCGCCCCGACGTGGTGTTCGCGAACGCGGAGGAGGACGAGATCTTCGGCGGCCCGGTCCCGGGAGCTCGGTGGATCCTCAAGCGGGGGGCGGACGGTTGCTCGTTCGACGGGGACCAGCAACCCGCGCTTCCCGTCCCGACGGTGGTCGACACGATCGGCGCGGGCGACGCGCTAGCGGCCGGCTTCGTCCTCGGCGGGCCGCAACTCGCGCTCGAGGCGGCGGCGCGCTCCGTGCAGCGCACGGGCGCCATGCCGTGACAGCATTTCTCCTCGCCTTCCGAGCCCTCGTCCGTGTTCGGCTTCCCGTCACGAGGCCGGCACGAACACGACACGGACGTGCGACGAGATCACCGATAGCCTGATCCCAGGGACACCTGGGGTGCCCCTGGGGGAGGTTGGGCAGACGATCACCGCGGCCGAGCCGAAGGCGGTCGCGCCGCCGTGACTACGCTGCGCCGCGTGGAGCACCTGATCCGGGTCGCCGACGAGGTCCGCGCAGCGCTCGAGGAAGGACGCGCCGTCGTCGCGCTCGAGACCACGCTCGTCGCACACGGATTTCCGGCTCCCGACGGGATCGAGGTCGCGGTCGCGAGCGAGTCCGCGGCGCGGGCGACCGGCGCCGTGCCCGCGACCGTCGGCGCGGTCGACGGCCGGCTCGTGGTCGGCCTCACTCCTGCGGAGCTCGAGCGGTTCACGCCCGACGCGCGGAAGCTCGGCCCTCGCGATCTTGCCGCCTGCGCGGCGCAGCGCGCGGTCGGCGCGACGACAGTCGGCGGGACACTTGCCGTGGCGGCTGCGATCGGCATCCGCTTCATGGGGACGGGCGGGCTCGGAGGCGTTCACCGGGGCTTTCCCTCGCGGCCCGACGTCTCGGCCGACCTCGGGGTCTGCGCGCGCGTGCCGGCGCTGATCGTCTCCTCCGGCGTCAAGTCGCTGCTCGACGTCGGGGCCACCGCGGAGGTACTCGAGACGCTCGGCGTCCCGGTTCTCGGCTACCGCACCGACACGCTGCCCCGCTTCTACGCCGCCGCCGGAGGGCCGCGCGTTTCGGCGCGGGTGGAGGATGCGCCGGAGGCCGCGAGGATCGCCGCCGCGCACTGGAGCCTCGGGGGCAGTGGGCTCCTCGTCGGGCGCCCGCCGGACGAGAGCCTCGATGTCGACGGCCTGATCGAGGAGATCCTCGCGGAGGCGGGCGAGCGAGGTATCGTCGGCCAGGACGTGACGCCATTCGTCCTCGCCGCGCTCCACGACCGCTCCGATGGTGAGACCCGCCGCGTCAACCGTGACCTGATCGTCGCCAATGCGGGCCTCGCAGCAGAGATCGCCGTCGCCCACGCGGCCCTCTGAGCATGGCCCTCTACGACCTCGTCCGCGACCTACCGCTGCACGTCGACGCCTACGACCTCGACGCGCACCAGCTCGTCGTCCGTCCGGACTTCACGCGTAAGACGACCGTCGTGCGCCTTCGGGGGGCAGGTGAGGAGGGGCAGGGCGAGGACGTCACCTATGACAGCGGCGCGCAGGAGGCGCAGCAGGAACGCGGCCCGGCGCTGCCGCTTGCAGGCGAGTGGACCGTGGACACGTTCTCGCACCACCTCGCCGCCCAACCGCTCTTCGTCGACGAGCCGGAGCGGCACGAGTTTGTCGATTACCGACGCTGGGCATTCGAGAGCGCTGGGCTGGACCTCGCGCTGCGCCAGGCCGGACGCTCGCTCGGCGAGATCGTCGGCCGGACGCCCGCGCCGGTCACGTTCGTCGCGTCGGGCGGTCTCGGCGACCCGCCCTCGACCAACCGCGTGCGCGCTTTCCTCGACCTCTATCCGTGGCTCCGGTTCAAGCTCGACGCCCGCCCCGAGTGGACGGACGCCATCTTCGCCGAGCTCAGCTCGCTCGGCTGCGTCGACTCGATCGACCTCAAGGGCCAGTACACCGGCACGGTCGTCGACAACCCTCCCGACCCGGACCTCTACCGTCGCGTGATCGAGACGTTCCCGGACGCCTGGATCGAGGATCCGGCGCTGACGCCCGCGACGCTCCCACTGCTCGAACCTGTCGCCGACCGCATCACCTGGGACGCGGTGATCCATTCGATCACGGACATCGAGCAGCTCCGCTGGCCGCCGCGGACGGTGAACGTCAAGCCATCGCGCTTCGGCTCGATCGAGCGCCTGTTCGCGACGTACGACTACTGCGAGGCGAAGGGGATCGGCGCGTACGGCGGCGGTCAATGGGAGCTTTCGATCGGCCGGGGCCATATCCAGCTCCTTGCGGCCCTGTTCCATCCCGACACGCCGAACGACGTCGCTCCGGGCGGGTACAACGCGAACGAGCCGCCGAGCGACCTTCCCGAGAGCCCGTTGACCGTCGTCCCTCGGTCGACCGGCTTCGCCCCCGCCGAGGCGGGCCCCGCTTCTCGCTAGGCCTGGCGGCGGCCCGTAGGCCCGACGGTCGCGCTCTCGACCTCGAGGTGCGGGAGCCAGCCGAGCCAGTACGGGAGGTACCACGTGCGCTCGCCGAGCAGCGCCAGGACGGCCGGCATGAGAACGAGGCGCACGAGAGTCGCGTCGATGAGCAGCGAGACCGCGATGCCGAAGCCCATCTGCTGGAACTCCACCTGGTCACCGGCCGCGAAACCGATGAACACGGCCACGATGATCAGCGCTGCGCCCGTGATGATCCTGGCGGTGGAGGCGACGGCGTGCGAGACGGCATCCGTCGTCGTGTCACCGAGAGCGACCCGCTCGCGAACGCGGCTCAGGAGGAAGACGGTGTAGTCCATCGAGAGCCCGAACAGGACAGCGAAGAGGAAGAGCGGCAGCCAGGCGGCGATCACGTCCACGTGGGTGAAGCCGAGGAAGTCGCGGCCGTACCCCTCGAGGAACACGAGCACCATCAGCCCGTAGGCGGCGCCCACCGAGAGGAGGTTGAGGCAGATTGCGACGGCCGGGAGCACGATCGATCGGAACGCGACCGTGAGCAGCACGAAGCTGAGCGCCAACACGAACCCGAATACGATCGGCAGCCACGTGTCCGTCAGCGCGCGATAGTCGAGCACCTCCGCGGTCTCCCCGCTGACGAACACCCTGGCGTCCACTCCGCCGAAGACCTCGGGCACGACCGTCGACCTGAGATCCGCCACGCCCGACAGAGCTCGCTCGTCGCGGCTGTCTCCCACGACGAGCGCCGCGACCTTCACGAGCTCGCCGTCCGGGCTCGTCGTCACCTCCGGGTCTCGGAACGCCGGATCGGCGTCGATCCGACGGGCCAGCTCCGTAATGGCCTTCTTCACCGGCGGCGAGGAGACGTCTCCCTCGACCGCGATTTCGACGGAGTCGACCGTCCCCACACCGAACTCCTGGAGCAGCATCGTGAAGCCCCTTTTTGCATCGAAGCGGTCGGGAAGCTCCCGGACGCCCGTGAGCCCCGTGTGGAGATGGAGAATCGGGGCGGCCGCCACGAGGAGCAGGCCCGTGGAGAGCACGGCCGCCGCGAGCGGGATGCGCGTGACCATGCGAACGATGCGGGCCCAGATCCGGCCCTCGGCCCCCGCGCCGGCCTCCGCGCGGCGTCCGAGCCACGGCACGCGCAGCGCGTTGACCCCGTCGCCGATCAGCGAGAGCACAGCCGGAAGCAACGTCAGCGCCGCGAGGACGGTGACGATCCCCACGAGCACTGCGCCCGTGGCGAGGCTTCGCAGGATTGTGTCGGGCACGAGCACCATCCCGACCATCGCGAGCACGAACGCAGAGCCGCTGAACAGCACTGCACGGCTCGCAGTTGCCCCCACGACGGCGATCGCGGCCAGCTTCTTCTCGCCCTGGCGCCGCTCCTCCCGGAAGCGCGAGACCACGAACAGCGAGTAGTCGATCCCGAGCGCCAGGCCCATGCCCGAGATCATGTTCACGACGTACACCGAGAGATCGAAGGCTTGACCCACGAGCGCCGTGAGCCCGAGCGCAACCAGAATCGAGACGAGCGCTACGAGCACCGGCACGAGCCCCGCGACCACCGCCCCGAAGACGAGCAGCAGCACGAGCAGGGCGACGGGCAGGCCGAACCGGAGCTCACCCGTCTCGAGGTCTTCCTGTGAGAGCTTCGTGAAATCGCGATCAGCGGTGAAGTCGCCGGTGATCGCGGTCTCGAACGCGCCGCCGCCGGCGGCATGGACGATCTCGATCACGTGCCCGATCCCGTCGTCGCCGTCGCCCTTCATGCCAACCGTCAGGACCGTGGCGTGCCGATCGGGGGCCACGAGCGTGCTGTCGCCCGTGTCGTAGAACGTGCGGACCGGCTGCACGAGGCCGGTTACGTCGAGCGCGCCTGCCAGGGCCTCCACCTTCTTCCGAAAGAGTGGCTCGCCGACCGTCAGCGCGCGCGAGCGTACGACGACGATCTCGTTGACGTAATCGTCGGTGGGCGGGAAGTGGCGGCCGAAGAGGTCGTAGGCGCGATAGGAGTCCGGGTCGTTCGTCATCCGTGCGTCGGTCGTCAGCGACGAGCCGAGCAGGCCGGCGATGGTCGCGAGCGCGAGAACGAGCGCGACGCCCCAGCAGGCGATGGTCCTCCACGGGTGGGCGCTCGTGGCCCGCGCAAGCCGTTCGGTGACGTCGTTCACGTGGGCGAAACCGAGGGAGAAGCGGGACGACGGAGAGTACGGCTCATCGCACGCTCGAAGCGATGCGCGGCGGCTATCCCTTGAGTGCGCCCAGCAGGTCGTCGACGGGGACGAGCGTCAGCGTGTCGAACTTCACGCTTCCGCGCGCCCCGAGCTTGACCGACAGGTTCGCCATCGTGAGGTCGTCCGGCGCCTCCACGACGTTGACGAAGTCGTACGAGCCGAGGGCGGCCCACTGATGGAGCACCTTCGCCCCGAGCTCCTCGACGTCGCGGTTCACCTCCCGCAGGCGGGCCGGGTTCGCATTGAGCGTCTGCGTTCCCTTCTCGGTCAGCCTGGTCAGCATCAGATAGGTAGGCACGAGCCTCCTCCTCTTGTCGCGAGTCTCCGAGCCTACTTCGCCGGACGAGCCGCGAGAGCGGCGTTCCGAAGCCGGCGGCGTTCGTCGCGGCTCAGGCCAACCCGCGCGGCGAGGTCGACGTACACGACCGCGGCGCCCAGGAAGAGCAGCGGCGACAGGACGAGGTCGGCGAGGAAGATCGCCGCGCGCATCGTCGCGTCGGCCTGGCTCGAGAGCAGGAGCCCGAGCGCCACCCGGGTGAGGAAGAACAGGATCGCCAGGGTCGCGAACGAGCCCGCCGCGTGGACATAGTCGGCGCGGCCGAGCTGCACCGTGCGGCGCAGCGCCGCGACGAGGCCGAGCCGCTCAGCCATCACGGCTGGGAGCGCGTGGCCCGCGAGGCCCAGCCAGAGGACGGAGAGAATCACGAACCACGGGAAGAACAGCGCGGCCGGCAGGAACGTGACGGTTCCCGCGGCGACAGCGACCGCCCACACGCGGACCGGCGGACGCTCTCCCTGCCTGATCGCGCAGGCGGCCGCGTACGCGAGGCTGAATGCGGGCGCAGCGACGGTGAACACGGCGATCTGCCCGCCGCGTGAGAGGCCGGCGACCGGCTGGTCCGCGACGGCGACGGGCACGCCGAGCACGAGCGAGGCCCAGAAGCTTCCCCGGTAGAGCTCGATCGCCTGCGCCACGACCTGCCCGACCGTTCGCGACACGGGCGGCAAGGGCGGCGGTACGGGCCGGCTCGCGCGAGACGCTGACCTGCTCATGCGCGCCCCTGGCCGCGCTCTTGGGAGGGTGACACGGGATCTCTCACGTGCGAACCGTAGCCTTGCTCGCCGGGCGCGTTCTCACCCGAGCTCGAGCGCGAGGAGTGCGGGCAACGCGCTCGCGAGGGACTCGAGCGCGCCGTCGACGTCCCAGCGCGAGCGGTCCTCCTCGCCGAGCTCGTTCGAGATCGCGCGCACCTCGACGGCCGGAGCGCCCGCCAGCGCGGCCGCCCGAAGGACACCAAACCCCTCCATCGCCTCGACGAGGTGGCCTTGTAACACACCGTTGCGAGCCCCCCCGACCGCGGCGGAGGTGTGGATCGGCAGCGAGGCCGCCCCGGGAACCGCCGCGTGCACGGCCTCCAGCAGATGTGGATCGGGATCCTGCGATTCGACGACGGGCCAGCGCGCGGAGAGATCCGCATACAAGGACCCGGAGCCGACGACGAGCGAGGCGAGCGGCAGCCCCCGAGCTCCGGCGAGGCCGACGTTGACGACCGCGCCGACCGGCTGGAGAGCAAGCGCCCGGGCGGTCGCCGCGGCTGCCTCGACGGGGCCTACGCCGCACACGAGCCCCTCGTGGCCACAGAGCTCGCGCTCTGTCGCCGCGACGATCAGGAGGCTTGGCATGCGGCGATCGTAGAGACAGCGCCTCGCGAGGCCCGGGACGTGGCGTTCAGCTGCGTCCCCCGCCGCACGCCACGGCTCGAGGGACGCGACCAAGGCCACGTCCCGCGGTCCGCGCTAGCCGCCGGCCGAGACCCGCGACGGCTCCGAAGCCTGGACTTCGTCTTGGTCGCCGGCCGTGAAGCGGATCTCGCCGAGCTCCGCGTAGGCACGGACGGTGGCTCCCTCCGAGAACTCGCCTTCGAGGAGCGCCAGCGCGAGCGGATTCTCGAGCAACCGCTGGATCGCGCGTTTGAGCGGCCGCGCGCCGTAGGCGGGATCCCACCCGGCCTCCGCGATCAGCTCGCGCGCCCCGTCCGTCAGCTCGAGTGTCAGCCCGCGCTCACCAAGCCTCTCGTTCAACCGTTCGAGCTGCATGGCCACGATCTCGCCGAGCTGCTCGCGCGTCAACGCGTCGAACACGACGATCTCGTCGATGCGGTTGAGGAACTCCGGTCGGAATCGCTCCGCCATGTCGTCCGCCGAGCGGATGTTCGACGTCATGATCACGACCGTGTTGCGGAAGTCGACCGTGCGGCCGTGGCCGTCGGTGAGACGCCCGTCGTCGAGCAGCTGGAGCAGGACGTCGAACACCTCGGCGTGGGCCTTCTCGATCTCGTCGAGCAGGATGACCGAGTACGGGCGCCGCCGGACGGCCTCTGTCAGCTGTCCGCCCTCTTCGTAGCCGACGTATCCGGGCGGGGCGCCTACGAGCCGCGACACCGTGTGCCGCTCCTGGTACTCGGACATGTCGAGTCGCACGATCGCTCGCTCGTCGTCGAACATGAACTCGGCAAGCGCCTTGGCGAGCTCCGTCTTCCCTACCCCGGTCGGGCCGAGGAAGACGAACGAGCCGATCGGACGGTTCGGGTCCTGGAGGCCCGAGCGCGCGCGGCGCAACGCGTTCGAGACGGCCTCGATCGCGACCTCCTGTCCGACCACGCGCTCGTGGAGCCGTTCCTCCATGTGCACGAGCTTCTCCACCTCGCCCTCGAGAAGCCGGTCGGTCGGGATGCCGGTCCACTGCGCGACGACCGCGGCGATGTCGTCCTCGTCGACCTCTTCCTTGACCATCGGCTGAGTCTCCGGCTCGGCCCTCGACGCGAGCTCCTTCTCGGCGTCCGGGATCAAGCCGTAGCGAATCTCCGCCACCCGGGCGAGATCGCCGAGCCGCTCGGCTCGTTCGGCCTCGGTTCGAAGCTCGTCGATGGTCCGCGTGAGCTCGCTCACGCGGACGAGCACGTCCTTCTCGTCGGCCCAGCGTCCGGCGAGCTCGTCGCGTCGTGCCTTCGCCTCGGCGAGCTCCTT
Organism: uncultured Actinomycetes bacterium; assembly: GCA_963798725.1. GTDB lineage: Bacteria > Actinomycetota > Thermoleophilia > Gaiellales > Gaiellaceae > Gaiella. The sequence continues at coordinate 226,566 of CAWCUL010000003.1, read as the reverse complement.
CTCGACGGGCTCGCGCGTGGCAGGCGTTTCCTTCGCCATCGCGGCGAGCTCGATCTCGAGCTGCGTCACGCGTCGTTGGGCTTCGTCGAGCTCGACGGGCGAGGAGTCGATCTCCATCCGGAGTCGCGAGGCTGCCTCGTCGACGAGGTCGATCGCCTTGTCGGGGAGGAAACGGTCGGAGATGTAGCGATCGGAGAGCACCGCTGCCGAGACGAGGGCTGCATCGCGGATCCGGACGCCGTGGTGCGCCTCGTAGCGCTCCTTCAGGCCGCGCAGGATCCCGATCGTGTCGGCGACCGACGGCTCGCCGACGAGCACGGGCTGGAAGCGCCGCTCGAGCGCCGGGTCCTTCTCGATGTGCGTCCTGTACTCGTCGAGGGTCGTCGCGCCGACCGCGCGCAGCTCGCCGCGGGCGAGCATCGGCTTGAGGAGATTGCCGGCCGAGACCGCGCCTTCGGCGGCCCCCGCGCCGACGATCGTGTGGAGCTCGTCGATGAACAGGACGATCTCGCCCTCGCTCGCGGTGATCTCCTGGAGAACGGCCTTGAGCCGCTCCTCGAACTCGCCGCGGTACTTTGCGCCCGCGACGAGCGCCCCGACGTCGAGCGCCCAGACGCGCTTGCCCTTCAGCCCTTCGGGGACGTCGCCCGCGACGATGCGCTGGGCGAGGCCCTCCGCGATGGCGGTCTTGCCGACGCCCGGCTCGCCGATCAGGACCGGGTTGTTCTTCGTGCGCCGTGAGAGGACCTGGATCGTGCGGCGGATCTCCTCGTCGCGGCCGATCACGGGGTCGAGCTTTCCCGCCTCGGCGAGGCCCGTCAGGTCGCGGCCGTACTTCTCGAGCGCCTGGTACGAGCCCTCGGGATCCTGCGAGGTCACCCGCTGGCCGCCGCGCACCTCCTGCAGTGCGGAGAGGAGCGCGTCGCGCGGGACGAGCTCGAGCGCGAGCAAGAGATGCTCGACCGAGACGAACTCGTCCTGCAGCGCCTTCGCCTCGTCGAATGCCTTGTCGAGCACGCGGCGGAACGCGGCGGACGCCTGCGGTTGCGCGCCGCCGCCCGAGACGGACGGCTGCTGGCCGATTCGCGCTTCCGCCTCGGCTCTCAGCGTCCCGGCGCTTGCCCCGGAACGCTCGACGAGCGTGCGCGGCAGTTCCTGGTCGAGCAAAGCGATCGCCAGGTGATCGGGTGTCAGCTCGGGGTTCCCGGCGCGGCGGGCGAGCTCCTGGGCGCCCGCGACCGCCTCGCCGCTCTTGATCGTCAGCTTTTCGAAGTCCATGAGCTCTCCTCCGCGGGCAACAGTCTGGTCCGTGTTCGTCGTTCCATCTCGAAGTGTCAGGCTCTCGTGGCCGGGGGCTGCGGTTGCCGGTACACGACGACCTCCCGCCGGTACTGCTTGTGGGTGAGCTGGATCTCCTCGCGCAGCTCACGCTCGAGCTGGCCCATCCGCGTGCGCAGCCGCCGCAGCTCGTCCTCGAGGCGCAGCACGTGCGTGACGCCGGCGAGGTTGAGCCCCAGCTCGGTGGTCAGTCGCTGGATCAGCCGCAGCCGCTCGACGTCTGCCTCGGAATAGAGCCGGGTGCCTCCCGGGGTTCGTCCCGGGCGCACGAGGCCGCGCGCCTCGTACATCCGCAGCGTCTGCGGATGGAGCCCGGCGAGCTCGGCGGCGACGGAGATCATGTAGCGGCCGCGGTCTGGCACGGCTACACGCTCCCGAGCTTCTCGCGAGGCTGCTCGCGCAGCACGTCACCGTATGCCTCGAGTGCCTGCTTCTCCGCCTTGGTGAGCTTCTTCGGCACGGTCACGACGAGGCGCGCGAGCAGGTCGCCCTTGCCGCCGCCGTTGAGCTTCGGCGCGCCGCGGCCCTTCACGCGGAGCAGCTTCCCACTCTCGGAGCCGGAGGGCACCTTGAGCGCGACTGGCCCCTCGGGTGTGGGGATCTCGACGGTCGCGCCGAGCGCCGCCTCGGGGTACGTGACCGGCACCTCGAGCACGAGGTCTGCTCCTCGGCGCTCGTACAGCCGCGACGGCTCGACCTCCACGCGGACGAAGAGGTCGCCGGCCGGGCCCCCGTTGAGACCCTGCTCGCCCTTGCCCTTGAGGCGGATGCGCGTTCCGTCCTTCGCGCCCGGCGGCACCTTCACCTGATACCGGCGGGTGACGCGCTCGTGCCCGGAGCCGCGACAGTTCTTGCACGGCTTGTCGACGACCACCCCGTTCCCGCGGCAGCGTGGGCATGGGTGCGAGAGGGCGAACAGCCCCTGGCTGTCCGCGATCACGCCGGAGCCCTGGCAATCGGGGCACGTGCGCGGCGCGGTCCCGGGCTCGGCCCCGCTTCCCCCGCAGACGTGACATGCGGTCTGGACCTCTACCGGCACGCGGATCTGGACGCCGGCGAGCGCGTCGTCGAACGAGATCCGGACGCGCGACTCGAGATCGGCGCCCCGCTCCGGCCGCGGACGCGACGTGCGCTGGCCCCGCCCGAAGAACGACCCGAAGTTGCCCAGGATGTCCGAGAGGTCGCCGAGATCGACGTTCTCGAAGCGCACGCCGCCGGGCCCGTAGGCCTGTCCTGCCGCCCCCGCCTCGCCGAAGCGGTCGTATGCCTCGCGCTTCTCCTTGTCGGAGAGGATGTCGTAGGCCGCCTGGACGTCCTTGAAACGCTCCTCGGCGGTCGCGTCGTCGGGATTTCGATCGGGGTGCAGCTCGCGGGCGAGGCTGCGATACGCCTTTTTGATGTCGTCCTCCGACGCCCCCTTCGGGACGCCGAGGACGTCGTAGGGATTCCGAGGGGCCACGGGGTCGTCAGCCCTCTGCGACGACGACGCGGGCGGGACGAAGCACCACGTCGCCGATCCGGTAGCCGCGCTGCACGACCTGCACGACGTGCCCGGGCTCCACGCCCTCGACGGGCTGGGAGAGCAGCGCCTCGTGCACGTGCGGGTCGAACGGCCCGTCGGTGGGGATCTCCTCGACCCCCTCCGAGGCGAGCACGCCTGCCAGCGCGTCCTTCGTCATCCGGACGCCCTCGAGCACCTTCGCCTCCTCGTGGTGCTCGGCGGCTTCGAGCGCGCGGACCAGGTCGTCGAGCACCGGCAGGAGCTTCGCCACGACCCGCTCGCTCGAGCGGGCGTAGAGCTGCGCCTGCTCGCGTGCGACCCGCTTTCTGTAGTTGTCGAAGTCCGCCGCGACCCGGCGCAGGTTGTCGAGCACCTCGTCGCGCTCGCGCTCGACGTCCTGGAGCCGGGCGAGCAGCTCCTCGCCGTCGGGCTCGTGGGTTTCGGGGCCGGCGTCCGGGTCGTGCGGGGACGGCGAGCCGAGCTCGCCGTCCCCCGCCCGCGGCAGGACCTCGTCCTGACGGTCGTTCGTCACGACGTCTTCGCCGCCTCGTCCTCGTCGATCACCTCGTAGTCGGCGTCCTCGACGACCTCGTCCGTCGCCTCGTCGCCCGCGGTGCTGCCGCCGGCCTGCGCCGACGACGCCTGCTGGCTCGCCTCCGCGTACACGGCCTGCGCGAGCGGCTGCGCCGCCTGCTCCAGCGCCTGCGTCTTCGAGCGGATCTCGCCGAGGTCGTTCGCCTCGAGCGACTGGCGGAGCTCCATGATGCGGCCCTCGATGGTGCCCGCATCGGACGAGTCGAGCTTGTCGCGATGCTCGCCCAGCGCCTTCTCGGTCTGGTAGGCGAGCTGCTCGCCCACGTTCTTCGCGTCCGCGAGCTCGCGCAGCCTGTGCGCCTCCTCGGCATGGGACTCGGCCTCGGAGACCATTCGCGAGACCTCGTCCTCCGAGAGGCCGGAGCCGCCTTCGATCCGGATCTGCTGCTCGTTCCCGGTGCCGAGGTCCTTGGCGGTGACATGGATGATGCCGTTCGCGTCGATGTCGAACGAGACCTCGATCTGCGGCATTCCCCGCGGCGCCGGGGCAATCCCGACGAGCTGGAACTTGCCGAGCGTCTTGTTGAACGTCGCCATCTCGGACTCGCCCTGCAGGACGTGGATCTCCACCGACGGCTGGTTGTCCTCGGCCGTCGAGAACGTCTCCGCCTTGCGGGTCGGGATCGTCGTGTTGCGCTCGATCAGCTTCGTCATCACGCCGCCCTTGGTCTCGATGCCGAGCGAGAGCGGGGTCACGTCGAGCAGGAGCACATCCTTGACGTCGCCCTTGAGCACGCCGGCCTGGATCGCTGCGCCGACGGCGACGACCTCGTCCGGGTTGACGCCCTTGTGCGGGTCCTTGCCGATCAGCTCCTTGACCTTCTCCTGGACGGCGGGCATGCGGGTCATGCCGCCGACGAGGACGACGTGGTCGATCTTCGAGGCGTCGAGCCCCGCGTCGGTCAGCGCCTGCTTCGTCGGGCCGACCGTCCGCTCGAGCAGGTCGTGCGTCAGCTCCTGGAGCTTCGCGCGCGTCAGCTGGAGATCGAGGTGCTTGGGCCCCTCCTGCGTCGCCGTGATGAACGGGAGGTTGATCTGCGTCGTCATCGTCGAGGACAGCTCGATCTTCGCCTTCTCCGCGGCCTCGTAGAGCCGCTGGAGCGCCATCTTGTCCTGGGACAGGTCGATGCCCTGGTCCTTCTTGAACTCGGCCGCCATCCAGTCGACGATCGCCTTGTCGAAGTTGTCGCCGCCGAGATGGTTGTCGCCGTTGGTCGACTTGACCTCGAAGACGCCGTCACCGAGCTCGAGAACCGAGACGTCAAAGGTGCCGCCGCCGAGGTCGAACACGAGGATCGTCTGGTCCGCGCCCTCCTTGTCGAGGCCGTAGGCCAGCGCGGCCGCGGTCGGCTCGTTCACGATCCGCAGCACATTGAGGCCGGCGATCTTGCCGGCGTCCTTGGTTGCCTCGCGCTGTGCGTTGTTGAAGTACGCGGGCACGGTGATCACCGCGTCGCTGACGGACTCGCCGAGAAACGCCTCCGCGTCCGCGCGCAGCTTCTGCAGGATCATCGCGCTGATCTCGGGCGGCGCGTACTGCTTGTCTTCGACCGAGACGCGCGCGTCGCCGTTCTCGCCCTGCACGACCTCGTACGGGACGATCGTCATCTCCTCGGAGACCTCGTCCCACTTGCGCCCCATGAAGCGCTTGATCGAGAAGATCGTGTTCTCGGGGTTCGTCACCTGCTGGCGCCGCGCGGGCGCCCCGACGAGCCGCTGACCGTCCTTGGCGAACGCAACCACGGACGGGGTCGTTCGCCCGCCCTCGGCGTTCGGGATGACGGTCGGCTCGCCGCCCTCGAGGACGGCCATACAGGAGTTGGTCGTACCGAGGTCGATTCCGATGGTCTTTGCCATGCTTGCTCTCCTCCTTGAGGCTTCCCTGACCGAAAATCTAAGCGTGATGGTATCAGATCATCGGGCAGTTCGGATGTGCCTGAGCATGGGGTTTTCGGGGCGAGTCTCGCTGTCTCGGGGCTCGATGCCGAGGCGGACGCACGTCGTCGGCTCGTTCGCGCCGGGCGCACTGCTGCCGGTGAGGACTTGGTCGAAGCTCGAACCCGGGTTCCCGAGTGCCGCCCAGCCGTCGTGGTCAGCTGGACGTCCGCGGAAGCGCGACCTCGTCAGCCAGGACGTGTCGCCGAGGAGCTTGGGCGGAAATGTCTCTCGACGGTCGGCACCGGGCTCGTCTCTACCGCACGAGCGCGATGTTGAACTGCCCCGTCCCCAAGACACCCCAGAGGTTGAGCCAGAGAGCTACATACAGCTCGGTCCCCCGAGCCGCGCTGATACTCCCGAGGTCGACGATGTGGTCTGCCGGCCAACCGAACTCTCGCAGCACGTCGGCAACCTGCGCCTTTCCGTCGCCGTCCTCGCCGCAGATGAAGACGTCATGCCCACCAGGAACCTTCGTCGGGTCGACCATGACGTCGCAGCTCATCGTGTTCAGCGCCTTGACGACTTTCACGTCAGGAAACGCACGCTGGATCTGCTCTCCGAGGGAGTCGTTTGCGCCGACGCCAACTGCAGGCGGCCGACCTCCGGAAAAGTCGAGCACGTTCGCGACGTCGACGAGGACCTTCCCGGCGAGGTTCGCCGCGCCCGCCTTCTCGAGTGCCGCGATCGAGTGCTCACCTGCGGTGCAGTTGAATACGAGCTCCCCGAATGCTGCAGCGTCGGCAAAGGTGCCCTCGCTCGCCATCGAGCCGGCTTCGTGCGCCCACCCGCGCGCCTTCTCATTGCCGGCCTCTCGTGAGCCCATCTTTACCGCGTGGCCGAGCCCGACCAGTCGGCTCGCAATCGCGCTCCCGACCATGCCTGTGCCCAGGACTCCTACGTTCATCATGGCTCCCTCCGTCGATGCCGTGCCTCAGGGCAGAGTTAACACGCAGCTCGGCCGCGGAACGACGAACGCGAGCGCCCGGAATAGATGCAAGAGCGACGGGAATGTCCCTCGAGCGCGAGTTGTCTCGTCGGGGCGGTGTTGTGTCAGGTGTCGCGGCTTGCGGCTGCGTAGACGCGACAGGTGCCGGGGACGCCTTTGAAGGTGTGCTCGCCCCGGTCGAGGTAGGACAGACCGGTGCCGGCGGTCAGGTCCTTGACGGTGCCGGAGACGAGCACTTCGCCGGGGTCGGCAAGCGCCGCGACGCGTGCGCCGATGCTGACGGCGAGGCCGGCGACCTTCCCTTCGTGGAGCTCGCACTCCCCGACATGAATCCCGACCCGGAGGCCCAGGTCCAGCTCAGCTACCGCGTCGATGATCGTTTGACCGCAGCGCACGGCGCGCGCGGGGCCGTCGAATGTGGCAAAGAACCCGTCGCCTGCCGTGTCTCGCTCGACGCCGTGGAACCGTGCGAGCTCACGGCGGACGAGCGCGTGATGTCGCGCGAGCAGGTCACGCCAGGCGCGATCGCCGAGAGCGGCAGTCCGCTGTGTCGAGCCCGACAGGTCGGTGAACATGACCGTCGCCAGGACGCTGTCGGGTACCTGAGGCGCATCACGACCCTCGACGAACTGCTCGACCTCGTCGACGAACTCTGGCGAGAGCCACATTCCGTACCAGTCCTCGGTTCCCGAGACCTGCTGGGCGCGGGCGTTGGGGATGCGCGATGCGACGTCGAGTGCGGCTCCGACCGGGTTCTCGTCATCGTCGATCTGGACGTCCCGGTAGAGAACGAGAGTCGGGGAGCGGATGGCAGGGAACACCTCGCGCAAATCCGTCTCGATCCGACTCCGGTTGATCGCGTATGCGACGGCAGGGCTCGCGCCAAGACGAAGTCTGTTCGCGAACAGGCGCCGGTACTCCTCGTCCCGATACAAAGTCGGCGCGATCTCTCGAAGCATTTCGTCGGCGTACTCGCGTGTCCCCCATCGTTCGCGCAGGTCGTCCAGGTCCGCGAGCTGCGCCGAGTCGAGTTGAAGCGTGGGCGGCGGCGGCGGCGGCTGGAACAGCACGAGCGCGCGGACGCGCTCCGGGTAGGTGGCCGCGTACATGGCGGCCATACCCGTCCCCTCGTATCCAGTGAGCACCACGGCCGTACGCGACCCGACAGCGTCGAGCACGGCGCGCATGTCCTCCATCCGCGTTTCCAGAGCAGCAAACTGGCTCCCCATATCAGACAGACCAGTCCCACGCTTGTCGAACAAGATCAGCCGAAACGAGCGGGCGAGCCGCTCGAAGAACGCGCGCAGGTAGGGGTTCTCCCAGTCGTAAACCGCGTTCGACGTGAAGTCCGGCACCAAGACGAGATCATCGTTTCCCTCACCCACGACCTGGTACGCGATCGCCACCCCACCGTTTCGCGCATAACGGACATCCACGTCCATCGCACGACATTCTGACCGATCAATCGCATAGAGAGTGGTAACGGATGCCGCTATCGCATGCCGCCAGCCGCCTCGTCCACACCATCAACTCGAGGCCACACGGAGAATGATCACCGCCGACGTGGCGGATCATCGACGGAACCCACCACCAAGGAGCCAAACGACTCACGTACCTCGAAGAGTCGGACGCCACTGTACGCCGGCGTGCGGGAATGTCACCTGAACAGTCGGTCAGATCTGGCGCTTTGGAGAGAGCCACATCGTGTCGAGGCCGCGAAGCGACGCCGCCGCGACGAGCGCGAGCCCCCAAACAATCGCAGCTGCCGACCAGGCGGTTGCGAAGGCGCCCGGCGAGTCCTGCCAGGCGAAGCTCACGAGCCCGAGATATGCGGCGACGATGCCAGCGCACACAGGCACGAACGGCGACACGTCTGGCGTGAAGGCGGCCAGGAGCGGCAGCAGCGCAAGGGCAAGAGCGAGGGCGCCCTGCATCGAGTAATGGTCGATCCCGAGGGAGACATCGCCGGGCTCTCCCTGTCGGTTCAGCTCCCACATGTGGAGCGCATATCCGAACCACGGGGCGACGCCCACCACGGCGAGGAACAGCATGGGCCTCGCGACTCGGGCCCGCATCCGCAGCCGCCATCGACTGTCGCCGCGACAGCTGGACCGGGAAAGCCCGCCGACGACCGCTGTCTGAAGCGCCAACGCCGTAGCGAACCAGAGCAGGCCGCTCTCTTCCGAGACCACACCCGACACCGCGAGCGAAACGCTCGCGACGACGAGCTGCGCAGCCGCCGGCAGCGACGCCCACGGTCGCGCCCCAAAGACGACAAAAGCCAAACCGACAATGACCGTCGAGAACAACCCCCAGCCCGCCTCGAGCGCCTCCGGCCAACTTGCGTTCCACGTCACGGTCAGATCGATGATCCCGAATCCGGGCAGCACGAACCAGCTGAGCGCAAAAATGCCCGCCAAGACTCGCCCAACCGTCTCCCGCATCGTCACACCCTGCACCAGCCCCCAACCTGCCGCAATGGCAACCACAAGACGCTCGACTGCAGCGAGTCGTGTGGAACTCCACATGCGAATGTCGAGGTGTAGCGGGGTGCGGCTCGCGTGTGCGAGCGTGCCGCAATGTGCCTTGAGGTGACGGCGGGTGTGGCAGCGCTACCCCGCTGCCGTTGGCGCTGGAGGGGTAGCGCTGTAGTGCGCGGCGCTGAGGCTCCGGCTCCGGCTTAGGCTCCCGCTTCGTCGAGTTCGGCAAGACTGATCTCGAGCCCGAGTGCGCGAACCATCTTGCCTGCCGCAGACGCGATCCGTGCGGAGCCCACGATTGGCGCGATCGCGGCGAGCATCCCCTCGACCTGCGCGTTGTCGATGTCCGCTGCGCCGGCCATCTCGAGGTTCAGCATGTAGGAGACCGGTGGTGCGTCTACCGCTACGAGTGCGGCCAGCCGCACCAGCATGAGCGACTGAGGATCGAGGCTCGACGCCTCGACTCCAGCGAGGTTCATGGTGGCGAGAAGATCGAGGATCGGTGAATCAGACTGGTCTGCCATGACGGCTCCTTCGTTTTCGGTGATTGAATGGCGATGCTGACAAGTCCGACCGGTTTACGGACGCCCCTCATACCTTGATGGCACCGTGTCGCCTGTCGGGCGTCTTGAGCTCTCAGCGGGCCTGGAGGTCTGGCTGGCTTTCGTTCCAGCGGACGACCAAGGCGTAGAGAACGATGATGTTCAACGTCAAAGTGATCAGTATCCACAGCAGGTCGTTCGTGTTGCCGAGGAAGCCAAGCTGACCGAATACGTTGACGCTCACGAACACGATCGAGGTCCACCGCGCCCATCCCGCCCCACCAAGGAGACCGAGACCGACGCCCGCCAGGATGATCCCCCAGAGCAGCATGATCCAACCCCACCCGGTGACGTCGAAGATCAGGAAGCCCGACGCTGTCGCGACGTAGTAGTCGTCTCGCAAGAGCGCAATCAGCCCCTCGAAGAAGCTGAGCCCACCCAGGATCACCATCAGAATGCCGGCAAACCCGATCCAACCGGACATGCTCCGAGTATTCATTCCACCCTCCAGTGGTTTCCGTTGATGCACCGTCGCGTCTCGTAGGACACGCTCGCGGGAGAGCCTGACGCATCCACATCGACAATGCAACGCCGGCGTTCGTAGCCACTAGCCAGTCACATGCACGCAGGCACAGCCCTGGGCGAGTGTGCGGGAATGTCCCTCGACATGTGCACCTGCGTCGAGGACGCTCTCAGCCTGCCAGCGTCCGATTCATCCGCTGGTCGAGACTGCGTAAAGCTGCCATTCGCCGGGCACGCCCTTGAGCTGGGCGCTCCCTCGTTCGTCGAACTCGATCCCAGAGCCCGCCACAAGGTCTTTGACGGTGCGGGAGACGATCACTTCACCCGGCCGGGCCTCGGCGGCCACGCGTGCTCCGATGTGCACGGCGATTCCCCCGACCTTGCCGTCGAGCCGTTCGCACTCGCCCGTGTGCAGCCCTGCGCGAAGCTCAAGCCCCAGGTCGCGCACGGAGTCGATGATGGCTCGGGCGCAGCGGATCGCCCGCGCCGGGCCGTCGAAGACCGCGAAGAAGCCGTCCCCGGCGGTGTCCAGCTCGCGCCCGTGAAACCGTGCGAGCTGCCGACGGACACGCGCGTGGTGCTCGGCCAAAAGCTCGCCCCAGCGGTGGTCGCCCAGCTCGGCCAGCTTCACCGTCGAGCCGACGATGTCGGTGAACAGAACGGTGGCCAGCACGCGATCGGGCTCGACCTCGTCCCACTCGCCACTCTCCCACAGACCGCGGAGGAAGCGCTCCGCATGGCCACCGATCTCCTCCGGGCGGACCCACCAGCCGTGATCGTCACCCGGAAGCTCGACGAAGCTCGCGCCTAGCACGTTCTGTGCGATGTACCTCCCTCCCTCGACCGGGATGAGCCGGTCTCCCACGGGATGCAGCACGAGCGTCGGCGCGCTGATCGACGAGAGCACATGGCGTACATCGATGTCCTTGTTCAGGCCAAAGAGCGCCGCTGCGGCGCCAGGGCTCGAGCTCGTGAGCACCCATCTTCGCCACCAACGCTTCGCGCTCTCGTCGCCGGCGATGCTAGGGGAGTACCGCATCAGCCATTCGTCGAGCCACTCCTCCGTGCCGAATCGCTCAGACGCCCCTTCGATGACCCGGCGCCATATCTCGGGCGTCGGCGCCCACGGGTAGTCGACGGATTGCTGGAAGCACGCTCCGGTGCCGTACAGCACGACAGCTGCAGTCCGCTCCGGATAGGTCGCGGCGAACAGCAGCGTCATCGGTCCGCCTTCGGACGCGCCGAGCAGAGCCGCGCGTTTGGATCCGACGGCGTCCATCACTGCACGGATGTCGTCCATCCTCGTCTCGAGATCGGGGACGCCGGTCGAGCGGTCGGAGGCGCCCGTGCCACGCTTGTCGAACAGGATCAGCCGCGAGAAGGAGGCGAGTCGGCTCAGCGTGTCGGCCGCCGGGCCATCCCACGCCGCCTCGAACGCCGACAATACCCAGCCACCCACGAACACCAGGTCGAACGGCCCGTCGCCAAGGGTCGCGAAGGCGATGTTGACGTTGCCACTCTTCGTGTATCGAACCTTAGGGCCTTCCACCGCTCGAAGTCTCAGGTCGAGGCCGGCTTGAAGCAAGTCACAGTTGACAACCGCGCACCGCGCGGGACTGATTTGCCCCCAGGCGAGGCAGCCGTGGCGAGGTTGGTCGCAGAGATGAAGCGGACTTGTTAGCTCGCTCCGACGCCTTCCGGTGTAATAGGCGCCCCGCGCTCGTACCAACTTCCGATGGGAACTTCGGCGATCACCACCTCGGTCTCGGTGCGGAATGACTCGCCTTTAACCGCCACGACTGCCCCGATGAGCTCCTCCGCGAGTTGCTCACGCTCCTCCCGCGAAAAGACGCCTTGAAGCAGCCTCACGTCGATGAGCGGCAATCGCGTCCACCTCCTTCTTTACTAGCCGGCGACCCGATTCCAATGCGTTCAGTCACACGCATCGACGAACCCAGCAGCCCAGGCGACGGTGTGGAGGCGTGCGCGAGTGTTCACGAATGTCCCCTGAGGGCACGGCGAACGGCTCTAGCCCCAGGGCAGGCGGGACCAGTACGGCGGCCGCTCTCGCCGGAACCGCTCGGCCGTCGCATAGACCTGCTCCGGATCCGATGTCTCCTTCTCCACGCTCGCGCCGTAGCGCGCGGCGAGTTCCGACACCGGGTAGCGCACTTCCGGACCTACGTGTGCGCCGACCATCAGGATCACGCACGGCCTGTCACCAGCTCCCACGAAGGCGTGCTCCGTCCAGGGAGGCGAGTGGAAGAAGTCCCAGGCTCGAAGGCGTCGCTCCTCGCCCTCGACGAGCAGACTGCACTCGCCCGCGAGAACGAGGAACGCCTCCTGATTCGACTCGGCGTGATAGACGCCGCTCTGGCCAGGCTCGAGGACAGTCACGTTGATCCCGAGCTGCGGGAACTCCACCGGAGGTTCGCCGTACTCGTTCGCGAACCAGCACGCGGCGCCTCTAGTCTCCGAAGAGAACCACTCGGCATCGCGCACGTTGACGACGAACCAGCCCTCCGTGACGGGGGCAAGCCCGGAGCCAGCGTCCTCAAGCCGCGCTTCGGCCACGAACCGGATTCTCGCAGCCCAAGCGACGCGTGTCTGACCTGCGCCAGCGTTCGGGAATGACGCCCGAGGGTTGGGTTCCTAGCGATCTTTCGTCGTACTGGAGACGGCGCTTATCGTTAGGGGCGTCGCCTGCATCCGTGAGCGCGACCGTTGAACGGGCCCGGGATAGCCTTGCGCGATGCGTGCACTCCTGACCTGCAGACCGCTGGCGGGTCACTATCGACCGATGCTGCCACTCGCACGATCCCTGGCTGGAGCGGGACATGACGTGGCGTTTGCGTCGGGCGAAAATCTCGTCGGCGACGTCGAAGCGGAAGGCTTCACGGCATTTCGCGTCGGGCTGGCCACGGACTCGGCGGAGCCGCTTGCCCGCCACGTTCGAGGTCTTGCTGCCTCGCTTCCTCCCTCGCAAGTCCGCCCGTTCGTCTTCACGGAGCTGTTCGTTCGGGGGGAGCTGAAGCCGCGCGCGAACGACCTGTTCGACATCATCGAGCAGTGGTCGCCGCACGTTGTGGTGCACGACGTCGCCGAGTTCGCCGCACCGCTCGTCGCGACCGTGGTCGGCCTCCCGTATGTTGAACACAGCTACGGACCCGCCATCCAGAACGACGTGATCCGTGCCGCCGGCGAGGCCGCGGCCCCGTTCTGGAGCGCGCACGGGCTTGCGCCGCACCCTCTCGGTGGCTTCTACCGCTACCTGTATCTCGACGTGTGCCCTCCCAGCCTCCAGGTCCCCGGAGCGGTTGCCGGCACCGTTCAGGGCATCCGCACGGTCGAGACTCGGCTACCGGCAGCGCAGGTCCCGTGGCTGGATGGGCTGCGTGACCTGCCGATTGTCTACATCACGCTGGGCACCGTTTACAACGCCGACCTCGGCGTGTTCCGGGCGCTCCTGGGCGGCCTCCGTGACGAAGCGCTGAACATCATCGTCACGGTAGGCAACCAAAACGACCCCACGGTGCTCGGCGCGCAGCCGTCGAACGTTCACGTGCACCGGTACATCCCGCAAGAGCTCCTGCTGCCTCACTGCGCCGCCGTCGTGACGCACGGTGGCGCCGGCTCAACCCTTGGCGCTCTCGCCTTCGGCCTGCCGCTCCTCATCGTCCCACAGGGCGCCGATCACTTCTACAACGCCGACCGCGTCGTCGCCGCAGGCGCTGGAGTGCGGCTCATGCCCGATCGCCTAACCGCCGGCTCGGCTCGCGACGCCGTTCGTATGCTCCTGCACGACGACACCTTCCAAACCGCGGCTCGCCGACTCAAGAACGAGTTCGACGCCATGCCCGACCCACGGCATGCCGTCGAGACGCTCGAAAAACTCGCCGGCCGCGAACACCTGCACCACGGAAGCTGACCCCCTGGCGATCGCTGGGGTGGCAGCCCGGCGCTGAGGCTCAGGCAAGACGCCCGTCACATGGGCCAGTGTTCGGGAATGTCCCCTGAGCCCGCGCTAGGTGAGCGGGTTGGTAGCTAGTCGGACGTGACGTCCAAGGCGAGCTCGGTGCCGAGGATCCCGGCGAGACGCAGGGCCTCTTCCCCGAGCAAATCGTGATCGGGTCGCTCAGCCTCGCCGAACCAGACGACCGTGAGGGTCCCCGCCTTGCGTTTCCACGTACCGGCCACGACGCCGTCAGCGAGCACGAGGTTGGCGCCGCGGGTCACCAGCTGCCGACGGGCAGGGGGCACCACGTGGGGATCCGCGGTGCCCGGTCCCATCACCCAGGGATCGGCAGCCGGGAGCAGGCGAACGGTGGGAGCGACCGTAGTCGCGGTCAGGTCAGCGACGTCGTCGGCGAACAGGAGAACATCCTCGCCGTCGACGTCGATCGTCACCAAGCGGTCAGACAGGTCGTCGAGCCAGCCGCGGAGCGCCTTGCGACCGGCGCTCAGCCCGGCACCGAGGAAGTAGTGCACCCCGTCGGCGGTCGTCGGTCCGTAGGTGCGGACGTACGCCTCGACCACCGTGCGTCCTGCCTCGTCGACACTCGGCAGGCCGGCCCAGCGCGCGACCTGGTGCAGGCTCTGGACGGTTGCCTCGCCGTCGCGGGGCGGCCCGAAGCACAGATCGCCCTGCCACATGAGCGGCTTCAGCAACGTGTCGGAGTTACTGGTCAGGCCCGCTGCGGCGTCACGGAACCGGCTGTGGCGACCGACCGCCGCCTGCAGCTCCCGGCGCGTCAGGGGCTCATCGGCGACGGCGTCTCGGACGGTCTCGCGGAACGCCGGCCAGTCCGCCGGCGCCAGTCCATAGGTTTCCCGCCAGCTGGGCAGCTCCCACTGGCGGCCGGAAGCACGGAGGGCCAGGTAGGCGCCGCCCTCCGCCGGCGTGAGCAGGTGGGTGGCGCCGCGGAACGCATAGGTCTTGATGATCTCGCCTGCGTCGAGCGCGCTCGCGACGTCACCGGGTCGCGAGCCGCTGCGGCGGCGGCCGACCGCAAGCTCGTGCGTGGTATCGGGATAGGCGGGGACGGCGCCGAGCCGACCGACGACGGCGGCGACAGAGCCGGTGCTGACGGAATCCAACAGGTTCCGGCGCAACCGCCACGCAAGGGCCTGTTTCCAACTCGATGTCACCAGCGCAGGCTAATTCCCGTTCGGATGGGCTTGCCGGGAACGCTTCCAGAACAACGCCCCGAGCCCGACGGTCGCCCACCCACAACCCCTGCAGGCGGCATGACGCTGACTTCGCCAGCGTGCTCTCCTTCGATCGTCGCCCACCGCGCCATGCCACCCGCGCGGCGAGTCGGCCCACGCTGTCCAACCAAGCCTACGTGGGGAGCTGAGCAGTTCCCTCCCGAGAGCCGAGCTCGTCGACCAAGGTCTCACCGACCCGCGCGAGCGCCGCGAGACCGTGGGTCCCTTGTCATCTCGACAGCCTCGAGACGCCTCGGAGCGGTGGGGCTCGACGTGGCCGAGCCGGAGGCGGTCGCACGGGGGCTACAACGCTCTCCCGCGAAAACGCGTCAGCTTCCTGCGTGCCGCGCAGTGCGTCGCCCGGTAGCTCCCCGCGATCGACCCCGCGAGCTTCGTGCGGCGTGCTGCGGCGTCCTCAACGCGTGAGCCCGATCAGGATGCCTCCCGCCACGACGAGGAAGGCCCCGAGGACGAGTCGCGGGCCGACGCGCTCCGTCTGGTGCAGGAAGATCGCCGACAACCCGACCCCCCAGAGCGACTCGGTGCCGACGATCGGGGCCACGACCGAGACCTCGCCGCGGTAGTAGGCCTCGAAGAGCGCGACGTACGAGACGCCGACGAGGGCCCCGGGCACGAGCCACCGCGCCGTCGCGCGAAGCGGCCAGCGGACCCGCTCGCGACGGGCGGCCACGAAGAGCCCAGTCACCGCCATGCCCGCCGCCAGCATCGCGGCGCCGCCCGTCATCGAGGGCACGTCTGTGTCGAGTGAGAAGTGGCGAACGAGGTTGTCGCGGAACGCGAAGAGCGCGGCGCCGAGAAGCGCGTAGACGATCCCGATCCGACGGACGTGTGCCGGGCGGTCGCGCTCGCCGGCGAGCGCCATGCCACCGCCCACCACGAGGAGCGCGCCCGCGAGGACGGCCGGCCCCGGCGCCTCCCCGAACACACCGACGGCGAGCGCGACGGCGAAGAGCGGCGCGGTGCCGAAGGCGACCGATGCCCGCGACGAGCCCGCCTCCCGGATCCCGAGCGTGATGAGGATCTGCGAGGCGCCCGGCGCGATCGCGCCGGCGACGAAGAACGGAACGAGCCCCGACACCGTCGCGCCGCCCTGAACGACCATCCCGCAGACGAGCACGGCGAACGTCGCCGACTGCATGATCAGCGTCCCTGCTCCCGCGGGAACCGGGTACGCGAAGGCGAAGCGCACCGCGACTGGCATGGCGCCGAACAGCGCCGCCGAGCACAGGGCGAGAACGACTGCGTCCACTAGCTGGTTGATCGGTGATTGGCGTGAGGCCCGGGGCCGTCCCGGACCGAGCAGGGCGCAGCGGCGCAGCGTCCGGGGTGCCACCCGGTTCGCGTGAATTGCCGATCGACCATCTATGTGACCCGGCCTGCCGGAACGAGCCGCCGAAGCGCCGACGCGGCGGCAGGCTCCGCGATGACGATCCCCGCGAGCATCACCGCGCAGCCTGCCCACCCGGCCCAGCCGAGCCGCTCGGAGAGGAGGAGCACGCCGAAGAGTGCGGCGAACGGGGCCTCGAGGGTGAAGACGAGCGCGGCACGCGCGGCGGTCGTGCGCGCCTGTACCCACGTCACGACGAGATACCCGAGCGCTCCGGCGAAGACGCCGGTGACCACGAGTGCGTACCACGTCTTCGCGTCGGGCGGCGCCTCGACCTGTCCGGCGGCGAGCGCAACGACGACGAACCCGACGAACGCCGCGCCCATCTGGAGAAAGGTCAGCGCGCGCGCGTCGTACCTCGGCGCGAACCGCTCCATCGCCACGATCTGCAGCGACATGGCAAGTGCGCTCGCGAGCACCAAGGCGTTGCCGAGCCAGGAGCCGCCGGGGGCGCCGCCGAGTAGCAGGAGACCGATCACCGAAAGGCCGACCCCGAGCCACCCAGCGGGGGGCACGTGGGAGCCGAAGAAGGCGAGCGCGAGAAGCGGCGTGAAGACGACGTAGAGGCCCGTGACGAAGCCGGTGCTCGAGACGGTCGTCAGGTCGAGTCCGGCCGTTTGCAGACCGTACGCGACACCGAGCAGCACGCCCGCGCCGAGGCCGGCCCGGTAGCCGGCCCGCGGCAGCAGAGCGAGGGGGCGCCATGCGAACGGTGCGAGCACCGCGGTCGAGATCGCGAAGCGCACCGCGAGAAACGCAAACAGCGGGTATGCCCCGACCGTCTCCTGGACAGGGACGAACGTGTACCCCCAGACGGCGGTGACGGCGACGAGCGCGGCGAGTGGGAGTGAGCGCGATCCGCCGGCGGCCATCGGCGGAGGCTATGGGGCGACGCCGAGCCCCGCTCGCAGAGCCGGCAGCCCCGGCTGCAACGGCCGAGGCGGCGGGCACTCCGCCCGTCGCCTCGGCCGCTCAACGACCCCGGACGGCACCGACCGTCCCTACTTGACGACCAGGACGCCCTTCATGCCGGCCGCCGCGTGGCCCGGCACCGTGCACATGTACACGTACTTGCCGGGCTTCGTGAACACGATCCCGAGAACGGCGCTCTTGCCGGAGGGGATGAGCTTTGTCTTCTTCCCGGCGATCTTGAAGTCGTGGCTCAACGCGCCTCGGTTCGTGATCTTGAAGACGACCTTGCCCTTCGCGACGCTCTTCTTGGAGAGCGTGAACTTGAGCTCCGTCGGCTTTCCGGCCGTGACGGTGACTGTGGTGGGCTTCTTCGCCACCGTGCCCGCTACTGCCGACCCCGTCAGGGCCAGCGCCGCGATCACCACCAAGGCAAACACCTTCCGCGCCATGCTCGGGTACCTCCGTTCGTGGGCTGACTTCCGCGGACCGTGGGGCCCCGTGCTCGAGACCGGCGCGGTCGACGTGGCATGGTAGACACGACCGCCGCGCGGCGGATCGCCGTGGCGTCCTGCGCCGACTACCCTGTTCGAAGAACGGTTCGCGAACGTTTCCGAGGAGACCGCAGTTGCTTCCCACCGACACCCTTCGACGTCCGATTCGAGACCTGCGGATCTCGGTCACCGACCGCTGCAACTTCCGCTGCTCGTACTGCATGCCGAAGTCGGTGTTCGGACACGGCTATCGGTTCATGGATCGGAAGGAGCTCTTGAGCTTCGAGGAGCTCGAGCGCGTCGCGCGAGCGTTCGTCGCGCTGGGCGTCGAGAAGATCCGCCTCACCGGCGGTGAGCCGCTGCTCAGGAAGGAGCTCGAGCACCTGATCCGACGGCTCTCTGCGATCGACGGGCTGGACGTCACTCTCACGACCAATGCGTCGCTCCTCGCGCGGAAGGCACAGGCGCTCCGGGACTCGGGTCTCCAGCGGGTCAACGTGAGCCTCGACTCGCTCGACGACGCGACGTTCCGGGCGATGAACGACGTCGACTTCCCCGTCGAAGGGGTCCTGGCGGGCATCGACGCGGCGGCGGCCGCCGGACTGCGGGTGAAGGTCAACGCCGTCGTCAAGCGTGGCGTGAACGACGACGGCGTGGTCGAGATGGCTCGCCATTTCCGCGGGAGCGGGCATCCGCTCCGCTTCATCGAGTACATGGACGTCGGGTCGACGAACGGTTGGAGGCTCGACGACGTCGTGCCCGCATCCGAGATCGTCGACCGGATCGACGCCGTATTCCCGCTCGAGGCTGTCGAGCCGGACTATCGAGGGGAGGTCGCTCGACGCTGGCGCTACCGTGACGGCGCAGGTGAGGTTGGCGTGATCGCGTCCGTCACCCAGCCCTTCTGTGGCGACTGCACCCGGGCCCGCATCTCGGCGGAGGGAAAGCTGTACACCTGCCTGTTCGCGATGCGCGGCACCGACCTCCGAGCGCTGATCAGGGCAGGCGCGACGGACGACGAGCTGCGCGTTGCGATCGGCGGCGTGTGGGCGAAGCGCGCCGACCGTTACTCGGAGATCCGCACCGAGCGGACATCGGGCCGCCCCCGCATCGAGATGTCCTACATCGGCGGCTAGTAGGCGTGGGGGAACCCATGGTTCCCCCACGGGCCCCCTCCTTCCGGCTCGCGTCCCGCCCAAGGCCAGTGGGCCTCCCGGGCGAATGAATCGCCCTCCGGCCACGACGGGACCCGCCGCCTCATAGCAACCTCCGTGCAAGACACGACGCCGCAGAGCTGAGCCGTGGCGGCGGGGTTACGCGTCGCGGCCGGAGGCCGGCTTTGCCGGCCGGGAGGCCAAGCAGTCCTCTTCCGAGTCGCTGCGGTGAAAGAGGGGGCCCGTGGGGGAACCATGCGGTTCCCCCACGTCCCTACGCCCACTCCATCGGCTCGTAGCCGCTCGCGACCGGGGCCGAGACGATCAGCACGCGCGCGATGTCGTCCCCGTCGTTTCGCACGGTCCGGCGCAACGAGGGGTCGAGCCGTGCGAACGACCCGCGACGGAGCGGGTGGTCGACACCGTCGACGACGAGAACAGCGCTGCCGTCGAGCACGAGGAACACCTCCTCGTGCTCCCGCCCCGTCTCGTCGTGCTCCGGGATCGCATCCCCGGAGGGCAGCTCGACGATGTTGAGCCCGAAGGAGCTCGTTCCCAGCGATCGCCGCACCAGCACCCACTTCCCGTAGGCGCGCTCCAGCTCGTCGTCATGCCTGATCGTCAACCCGTCCATGTGCCCTCCGTAGCTCCCAATGTGCCCTCCGTGGCTCGATCGGGGGATCCTGCCATGCGGGACCGGCGTAGAGGTCCTCCGGTCGCGATAGAATCGTTCCCGTGACCGGGTACGCGGAGGCACGCCGGCTCCCGCGTGGATGGACGCACCTCGTGCTCCAGTTCGCGGTGTGGTTCGGCTTCTACGCCGTCTATCAGGCGGCGCGCGGCGCTGCTGATCGCGGCGTGGGCGAGGCGTTCTGGAACGGCACGCTCGTGATCGAGACCGAGCATCGGCTCCGGCTCTTCATCGAGCCGACGGTGCAGGGCTTCGTCGAACGGTCGAGCCTGCTCGTGGCTGCGACGACCTACACCTACTGGCTTTCGCAGTTCGCGGTGGTCGGCGTCTCGCTCCTCTGGATCTACTTCCGTCATCACAATCGCTTCGCGGACTTCCGCAACTGGCTGATCGGCGCAAACGTCCTGGGCCTCATCGGCTATGTGCTGATGCCGACCGCGCCGCCGCGGATGTTCCCCGAGTGGGGGTTCTCGGACACGCTTGCGCAGCTCGGCTCCGTTAATCAGCAGAGCGAGATCGTCTCGTTCGCCGCGAACCCCTACGCTGCGATGCCGAGCCTGCACGCGATGGACGCGTTGATCGTCGGGCTCGTGATGGCAACGGTGTGCCGGTCGCGGCTCGCGAAGGCCGTGTGGCTCGTGTGGCCCGCCTGGGTGACGTTCGCCGTGATGGGCACCGGCAACCACTTCTGGCTCGATTGCGTGGCTGGATTCGCCATCGCGATCCTCGCCGGGCTCATCCTGTTCCGCGGTCGGCTGCGGCAATTCGTGCCGGGCCTCGCGTGACGGAGCACGACCCGCCACAAACCGGGGCCGGCGCCTCGGACGCCGGTCGTACTGCCCCGCCGGAGGGCACGGCGTTGGCATCGGGGCCTGAAGAGCAGAGCGCGGTCGGCGACGTCGCGCGACGACGGGGACTGGCTCCGCCGGCAGGGAGCGATCGCCAACGAGGGGCCGGCGTCAGCCAGCTCGACCGCGTCAAGCAGGAGTACACGCAGGCCGCGAGAGAGATCCTCCAGCGCTCGATGCGCGGAGTCGCGAAGACGAAGCTGACGCCCGACATGCTCACGCTCGCCGGGGTGTCGCTCTGTCTCGCCGGAGCCGTTCTCGTCGGATTCGAGACGCGCAACGCGTACCTGTTCTTCTGGCTCGGCGGCGTGCTGTTCGTGATCGGCTCGATCGCAGACATCCTCGACGGCGCGCTTGCCCGGGCCGCGAGCAAGGGAACGGTGTTCGGCGCCTTCCTCGACTCGACGTTCGACCGGGTCGGTGAGGCAGCGATGCTGGCGGCCATCGGGCTCTCGTTCATGCACGACTCGAACGAGGTCGCCCTGATGGCCGCGTTCGCAGCCGTCATCGGCTCGTTCCTCGTCTCGTACACGCGCGCCCGAGCCGAGACGATGGGGCTTCGCGGCGACATCGGCTTCGGCTCCCGCGTGGAGCGTGTCGTGCTGATCGCGGTCGGCCTGTTCCTCGCGCCCTGGGGATGGCTCCAGTGGCCGATCTACGTGCTCGCCGCGCTCGCGTGGCTCACCGTCGGACAGCGGATCCTGTTCGTGCGACGCCAGCTCCGCGAGCTCGTCGGAGCCGCAGACGCGACCTAGAGGCTAGACCGGTCGGGCGCAAGTCAGCTCTTCCTCGGCATCGCTCGAGCGCACTGGTCAGGCTCGGCAAAGCGTGTTAGAGTGCTAGCACATGGCTGCTAGCAAAACTCAGAGAACCGGGATCCTCGTCAGGATGCCGGCCCCGCTGAAGAGCGCGCTCGTCCGCGAGACAGCTCGCCGCGGCTCCAACGTCAACGACGTCGCTGTAGGCATCCTCGCCGAGAGCCTCGACGTCGCGTACCGCCCGAGCGGTCGGCGCCGAAAAGTGCTAGCAGGTGCCAGCCCCGTCCTCCTGCTCCGGGTTCCACCGAAGCTCAGGGACGAGATCCACGCCGAGGCGTCGCGACGCGACTCCAACGCGAACGACGTCATCCTCGCCGCGCTCGCCGACGCCCTCGGCGTCCCCCGAGCGAGCAACCGAAAGGACACCATGGCCGAGACGAACGGCTCCAAGAACGGCGCGCGCCAGAAGGACAAGGTCCGCGTCGCGATCATCGGCGTCGGCAACTGCGCCAACTCGCTCCTCCAGGGCGTCGAGTACTACAAGGACGCGAAGCCCGACGAGTTCGTCCCCGGGCTGATGCACGTCGACCTGGGCGGTTACCACATCTCGGACATCGAGTTCACGGCGGCATTCGACGTGGTCGAGGGGAAGGTCGGGCAGGACCTGGCGGACGCGATCTGGGCACACCCGAACGACACGATCAAGTTCGCCGACGTCCCGAAGACGGGCATCACGGTCGCGCGCGGCATGACTCACGACGGGATCGGCAAGTACCTCTCGCAGGTCGTCGAGAAGGCGCCCGGCGAGACCGCCGACATCGTCAAGATCCTCCGCGAGACCGGCACCGACGTCGTCGTCAACTATCTCCCGGTCGGCTCGGAAGCGGCGGCGAAGTGGTACGCGGAGCAGATCCTCGAGGCCGGCGTCGCGATGGTCAACTGCATGCCGGTGTTCATCGCCCGCGAGGCGTACTGGCAGAAGCGCTTCGAGGAGGCCGGCCTGCCGATCATCGGCGACGACATCAAGTCACAGGTCGGCGCGACGATCTCGCACCGCGTGCTCACGAGCCTGTTCCGCGAGCGGGGCGTCCACCTCGACCGGACGATGCAGCTGAACGTCGGCGGCAACTCCGACTTCCTCAACATGCTGGAGCGCGACCGGCTCGAGTCGAAGAAGATCTCGAAGACCAACGCCGTCACGTCGATGCTCGACTACGACCTCGGCGAGGGCAACGTCCACGTCGGGCCGTCCGACTACGTGCCGTGGCTGACCGACCGGAAGTGGGCGTATATCCGCATGGAGGGCTCGTCGTTCGGCGACGTGCCGCTCAACATCGAGCTCAAGCTCGAGGTGTGGGACTCGCCGAACTCCGCCGGCATCGTCATCGACGCCGTCCGGCTCGCGAAGCTCGCCCTGAACAACGGCGTCGCCGGCGCCCTCGAGGCGCCTTCGAGCTACCTGATGAAGTCGCCGCCCGTGCAGATCGTCGACAGCGAGGCCCATGCCAACACGGAGGCGTTCATCACGCAGAACGCGCTCAAGGCAGAGACGAAGGCAAAGGCCGCTCCGAGCGCCTGAGCCACCGATCTCCGGACGCCGCCGAAGGGGCAGTCCACTTCAGGGATCTGCCCGTTGTGCCCGGCAAAGCCGGGCACAACTGGGTTTGCGGCGTGCGTTCCGCGCAAGCAGAATGCACGCTCGCAGGCAAGATGGAATGCACGCTCTCAGGCAGCCACCGATCTTCGGCAGCCACCGAACTCCGGACGCCGCCGAAGGCAGCAGTCCACTTCAGGGACCCGCCCCTCTGCCTGGCAAAGCCGGGCACAACTGGGTTTGCGGCGTGCGTTCCGCGCAAGCGGAATGCACGCTCGCAGGCAGCCACCGATCTTCGGCAGCCACCGAACTCCGGACGCCGCCGAAGGCGGCAGTCCACTTCAGGGATCTGCCCGTGTGCCCGGCAAAGCCGGGCACAACGGGGTTTGCGGCGTGCGTTCCGCGCAAGCGGAATGCACGCTCGCAGGCAAGATAGGGACCCGTGCCGCTTCGCATCTGCCTGGTGAGCCCACACGCGTGGTCGGTGCCCCATGAGGCGAACGAGCACGTCGAAGGGGTGGCGGAGGCCCTGCGTGAGCGTGGGCACGCCGTCGTCGTCCTCGCCCCGTCCTCCCGGTCGGCCGACCTCCTCGCGGGCCGGCGCGCACTGCAAGAGGGGAGCCTCGAGGGAGTCGTCGCGCTCTCGCGCGCCGTGCCCGTGTCTCCGCGAGCCGCTGTCGGCATGCCGGTCGGCGTTCGCGCGAGCATGGCCACCGCCCTGCGCCACGGTGACTTCGACGTCGTGCACGGGATCGACCCTGCGATGCCGGGTCTCTCGTACGTCGCCCTGCTGGAGTCTGAGGCAACGACGATCGCTACGTTCGCCGACGCCGAGCGGATCGGCTTTCCGGCGCGCCGGACGCACCGGGACAGGCTGCTCGCGCGCATCGACACGCTCATCGCAACGACGGACGAGATCGCGGACCGGGTGGCGCAGCGCTTTCCGGGCGCGTACACGGTCGTGCCAGCGGGCTTCGATGCCCGTCTGTTCCACCCCGAGCCCAAACGTCGTCTGGTCGTGATCGAGACGACGGCGCCTGGCCGCGCGGTCGGGCGCGCCGCATTGCGGGCACTACGGGAGCTCGACGCCTGGGAGGCAGTCCTGCTTCGCACGGCAAGGCTCGCGGTGCGACCGTCCATCCCTCTGCGCCTTCGGGACCGTGTCCACGTGCGCACGGCACTGACACCGGCGGCCCGGGCGGAGATTCTGCGGTCGGCGGCGATCGTCATTCCGGCGCCCGACGGCCTCGGCCGCCTTCGCCTCGAAGCCGCCGCTGCGGCATGCGCCGTCGTCGAGCCCCCAGGAGTGGCCGGCCAGCCCGAGCTCGCGGCCGCCGCATTGCTGCGGCTCGCCGAGGACGACGAGGCGCGCGAGAAGGACGCGGAGCAACGGCGCGCGTCGGTGGAGCACGAGGGCTTCGCCGAGGTCGCCGAACGGCTGGAGGAGCTCTACGTCGGCGCGACGCGCCGCCGTCGTCCGGCGCGAAGGCACGAGACCGAGCCGCTTGCCGACCGAGGCTGGATCGTCGCCGACCTCCACATGCACACGTCCCACTCGCACGACTGCTCGATCGACCCGGCCGCCCTCGTCGACCACGCGGAGGCGGAGGGGCTCGGAGCGATCGCGATCACGGACCACAACGTGTTCGAGGGCGCGAGCGAGACTGCCCGGCTCGCGCGAGGGCGCGACCTCATCGTGATCGCCGGCGAGGAGGTGAAGACCGGCCGCGACGGCGAGGTGATCGGTCTCTTCCTGACGAAGGAGATCCCCCGCGGCATGAGCCTCGCCGACACGATCGCGGCGATCCGCGAGCAGGAGGGCGTCGTCTACCTGCCGCACCCCTTCGACAGGATGCACGCCATCCCCGCGCCCGCGACGCTGCATCGGAACCTGCCCGAGATCGACGTGCTCGAGGTCTACAACGCCCGGCTGCTGCTCGATACGTACAACAGCGAGGCGCTCCGCTTCGCCCGCAAGTACGGGCTCCTCGCAGGGGCGGGCTCGGACGCGCACGTGCTCCCCGGCGTCGGCACGGGCGCACTCCGGATGCGCAGCTTCGACGGGCCCGAGGAGTTTCTGCTCTCCCTGAGGACGGCGACGGTGCTGCGGCGCCCGAAGTCGCTCGCGTACCTCCAGTCGCTCAAGTGGGTGGCTCAGGTGAAGGACAGAGTCGGCGACCGCCGCTAGAGGCCTGAGCGACGGCCCAGCGAATGACACACGAGATGGCACGCCCGGACGAGACGAAACCGGACGCACCCAGTGTCTCGGTTGTGAAGCAACCAGGGCCGGCGGACGAGATTCGGGAGCGGTACCTCCGGCGGGCGATCTCAGAGATCAACGAGCTCGGGGACGAGCTCCTGGCACTCGGCGACGAGCTTCACGTGCCCGTCCTCGGCAGCGGACACCCCCTCGGGGACGTGTTCCTCCTCAAGCATGCGCCCACGGCAAGCGAGATCCACGAGGGCGTTGCCTTCTACGGTCGATCGGGCCAGGCGCTGCTCAAGTCGCTGCAGAGACTCGGAGTCGACCCACTTGCGATCTACGGGACGAACTGCCTGAAGTTCGGCACGGAGGACCCGTCACAGGCGCGTGGATGGCTGACGCGCGAGCTCCACATCGTGCAGCCCCGGCTGGTCGTCGCGATGGGCGAGGAGACCGTCGCGTTCCTCGACGCGCTCGAGTTCCCGCTCGCCGAGCCCGTCGCCCGGTCACCTGCCGGCGAGTTGCGGCGCTTTACGCCCACGATCGACGCGCTCGTCACTCCGGACATCGATGCCTCGCTCGACGAGCAGGCGGCAAAGACGCAGTTCTGGAGCGCGTTCAGGACGCTCGGTGCCTGGTGGTCCGAGCTACCTCCCTACTGAGCCCTGGGCGCGCGGCCGGGCTGGCGGCGCTGCTCGGAGGGCTGATCGCGTGGGACGCCCTCGCGCCGTCCCTGCCCGACATCCCGACGGATCTCGACGTGGCACTCGTCGCGGCCGTGCTGATCCCGGCCGTCTTCCTCACGGTGTGGCTCCTGCTGCCGCTGGCGGACGCGCCGCGGCTCCTTCCCGCCGCGCTGGGCCTGGTGATCCTCTCGGTCGCGCTCGACGTCGTCGGCTTCGCCTCGGCGTTCAACGTCGTGAAGCTCGTGGCGCTCGTCCTCGGCGGGCTCTGGTTCTTCCAGCTCTTCGAGACGCTCTGGCTCGTCGTCGTCGTCGCCGTCGTGATCCCGTGGGCGGACATCGTGTCGGTCTATCGGGGGCCGACGAAGGCGATCGTCGAGGAGCAGCCCGGCGTGTTCGAGCACATCGCAATCGCGTTCTCGATCCCGGGCCAGGACGCGGCGGCCCGGATCGGGCCGCCCGACATCATCTTCTTCGCCCTGTTCCTCGCGGCCACCGTCCGCTTCGGCCTGCGACCGGGAGCGACCTGGATCGGAATGACGCTCGGGCTCGCCGGGACGCTCGTCGCAACGTACGTCTTCGACCTGGGCGGCCTCCCGGCGCTCCCGGGGATCGCGCTCGGTTTCCTCGTCCCGAACGCCGATCTGCTCTGGCGGGCGCTTCGCATGCAGGAAGCGCCCGCCGAGCAGTGACGATCAGCAGTTCGCCTTGGCCCAGGCTTCGAGATGGGCCGAAGCCTGCTGGAGCCTCTGGGAGTCCGCCGACGTCGCGAGCTGCTGAAGCTTCGCGAGCACCTCGGCGCTCGGCGTCTCACCGCTCGAGAGGTCGACGCCCTTCAACGCGTTTGCCATCTTCGTGACGTAGTCCGCGACCACCTGGAAATCGCCCTTGATCTCGTCGGGGACCTTGTCGGCGAGCTCGGCGAAGAGCGCTGCGACGTTCCCGATGTCGGCGTCCTGGCCCGAGAAGGCCTCGCTCAGCTTGGCGCTGATCCCGGCAAACTCGGCGCACTTCCCTCCGAGCGCGCTCGCGTCGAAGTCGTCGGAAGTCGTATCGGTACCCGTCTCCCCGGTCGTCGTCATGTCGTCGGTCGTCGTCATCTCGTCGGTCGTCGTCATCTCGTCGGTCGTGGTCGGCTCGGTGACGACCGTCTCCGTGTCACCGCCCGCCTCGTTCGAGCCCCCGCCGCCGCATCCCGCGGCGACCAGCGCGAGCACTGCGACCAGCAGCACCATCAGCCTTCGTACGTTCATCAGCTCACCCTTCGTCATCGTCGTGGCCCGGATCACCCGTGCGCGGCGCCTGCATTGTGCTCTTCGGCAGCAGTGATTGGAAGCGTGAGCACCGAGACGCTCTCGATGTGCGGGGTGTGCGGAAACATGTCGACGGGCGTGCACCGATCGAGGCCGTAGCCGAACTCGTCTCGGAGTACGGCGAGATCGGACGCGAGCGTGGTCGGGTTGCACGAGACGTAGACGATGCGGGGAGCCGCGAGGGCGCCGGTGCGCCGCAGTGCCTTGCCTGCCAGCCCGGCGCGCGGCGGATCGACGACGACGACGTCGGGAGCGCCGGCCCGGTCGCGAAGCTCCTCCAACGACTGTCCCACGTTGCCCGCGAAGAAGCGCGCGTTGACGATCCCGTTCACGTCCGCGTTCTCGATCGCGCACGCGACCGACTCCTCGGAGATCTCGACCCCCCACACTTCCCTGGCGGAGCCCGCCAGTGACAGCCCGATCGTGCCCGTACCGCAGTACAGGTCGTAGACCGTCTCGTCACCGGAGAGCCCTGCCGCGTCGGCAGCGAGCCCGTAGAGTCGCTCGGCCATTGCGGTGTTCGTCTGCAGGAACGCGTTCGGCCGCACGCGGAACCGAAGCCCGCCCAGCTCCTCCTCGATCCATTCCTCACCCCACAACAGCCGTGTCGGGAGGTTCGTGACCTCGGCCGGGCGGTCGTTCACGGCCCAGTGGATCGAGCGAACCTCCGGAAAGGCGGTGAGCGTCTCGACGAGGAAGTCGGCATCGAACCGCTCGCCCGGGGCGGTGACGAGCAACACGAGCGCCTGGCCCGTATTCCTGCCCTCGCGGACGACGAGGTGGCGAAGGTAGCCCGTCCCGAGCTCCTGGTCGTACGACTCCAGGGCCTCCTCGCGGGCCCAACGCTTGACGCTCTCGCGGATCGCGTTGCCGAGATCGGTCGTGAGGAGGCATTCCTCCACGTCGATCACCTCGTCCCAGCGCCCGGCGCGGTGGAAGCCGAGCACCAGGCCTTCATCCCCCGTGGAGAAGGAGTACTCGAGCTTGTTCCGATATCCGAACTGCGCCACGGCCGGGACGATCGGTTCGACGGGCGGATCGACGAAGCCGCCGAGCCGCGTCAAGGCGTCGCGCACCTGGCGCTCCTTCGCCTCGATCTGACGCTCGTATGCGTAGTCCTGGAAGCGGCAGCCGCCGCAGACGCCGAAGTGCCTGCACGGCGCCTCGACGCGTCCCGGCCCCGGCTCGACGAGGGTGGTTCGGCTCGCCTCCGCGAAGCCCCGCTTCACCTTAGTGGCGCGGGCGCGCACGAGGTCGCCCGGGAGCCCGCCGCGCACGAACACGACGAAGCCGTCGAGCCGCCCGACCCCGTTGCCGCCGTAGGCGAGCGAGTCGATCCGGAGCTCGACCTCCTCACCCTTGCGGATCGGGGCGGCCACGGCCACGAGCGTAGCGGCGGAAGCCCTCGCCTTCGACCAGCCACCTGAGGGAAAGCGCTCTCAGGCGAGGACGGTGACGTGGACGAACCGCTCGCGCGGCCCGTCGAACTCGCAGAAGAAGATGCCCTGCCACGTCCCGAGCGCAAGTGTCCCGTCGTCGCGCAGCGGCACGAGCACGCTCGGGCCCATGAATGCGGCCCGGATGTGGGTCGGAGCGTTCTCCTCTCCCTCCTCCACGTGCTGCCAGTGCCAGTCGGAGGGCACGATCCGCTCGAGCGCAGTCTCGAAGTCCCGCGCCACCATCGGGTCGGCGTGCTCGTTGATCGTGACACCCGCCGTCGTATGGGGGACGTAGACGAGGACCGCCGAGCCGCTGCCACCCGCCACCGCGGCCTCGACGAGCCGGGTGATGTCGACGAGCTGGCTCTGCCGCTCCGTACGAAGCGTGAGCGTCTTCACGCGGCGATCAGAGAGCGCCGCCGGCCGCAGGCGGCGCCGCACTGGCCGCGCCGGCGTCGCCCACGGTCTCGCGGGCGAGAAAGTCCTCCACGTGCATCACGCTGTCCTTCGAGCGCGTGACGACATCGAGCAGGGACGACATGGACGAGACCTCTTCGCGCTGCTCCTGCAGGAACCAGTGCATGAACTGCTCCGCGACGAGATCGCCCTCCTCACGCGCTATGAGCGCGAGCCGCTGGATCTGGCCGGTGACCCGTTTCTCCTGCTCGAGCGCGAGCTGCACGGGAGCGACGACGTCGGGGAAGCTCACCTGCGGCGCCTCGACGGCTGGGATCACCACCTGCTCGTCGGCGTCGAGCAGGTACTGCACCATCATCATCGCGTGGTTCCGCTCCTCGATCGCCTGGCGGTAGAAGTGCGCGGCGAGCTGCGGGAGGGTCTGTGCGTCGTAGTGCACGGCGATCGCGATGTACTGCTGCGACGCGCCGAACTCGTACGCGATCTGCTCGTTGAGGGCGTCCGTAAAGCGTGACATGCGGGAGACTCTAGAGGCTCGCCGCAGGTCAAGGGTGAGGTTGGCGAGCGGAGCGTCGGCCGGTCCGGCCGCCGGCAGAGTTCGCGGCTTCTCGCTCGGTGATTCCTTCCCCGACACGGGCCGTCTGGGGACGTCTGCTCGCGAGTAGCATCACTCCGTGGCAGGCGTTCCCGACACGCTCAAGGGCCGGAGCTTCACGCGTATCTCGTCCTGGAGCCCGGACGAGCTCGCGCTGGCACTCGAGCTCGCGCGCGAGCTGAAGATCGAGAGACAGCTCCGAAAGGAGCTGCGCATCCTCCCCGGTCGCACCGTCGGCCTCGTCTTCCGCAAACCGTCGACGCGGACACGGATCAGCTCCGAGGTCGGTATCGCGGAGCTCGGCGGGATGGCGCTCTACGTGCCGGCCGCCGATCTCCACCTCGCGCGCGGCGAGTCGACCCGGGACACCGCGCTCGTGCTCTCGAGATTCCTGAGCGCGGTCGTGATCCGCACGTTCGAGCAGGCCGAGGTAGAGGAGTTCGCCGAGCACGCGACGATCCCGATCGTCAACGGCCTCACCGACACGTCGCACCCGCTGCAGGCCCTGGCGGACGCGATGACGATCCGCGAGCGATTCGGGACACTGCAAGACGTTCGGGTCGCGTACCTCGGGGACGGCAACAACGTCTGCAGCTCGCTCATGCGTATCGCGGCGCGAACGGGCATGAGCATCGTCGCGGCGTGCCCCGAGGGCTATCTCCCGGATCCGGGCATCGTGGAGGCGTGCCGAGAGGATGCGGCCGCGAGCGGCGGAAGCGTCGGCGTCGTCAGCGACCCGCGCGAGGCCGTCTCCGGCGCGCAGGTCCTCTACACGGACGTCTGGACGAGCATGGGGCAGGAAGCCGAGGAGGACCGCCGGCGGCGCGATCTGGAGCCGTTCCGCATCGACGCCGAGATGCTCGCGCTCGCAGCCCCGGACGGGATCGCGATGCACTGCTTGCCGGCGCACGTGGGGGACGAGATCACCGGCGATGTCCTCTACGGGGACCGCTCGGCGGTCTGGGACCAGGCCGAGAACCGCCTCCACGTGTACAAGGCAGTGCTCGCCCTCACGGTTCGTTAGATCGATGCGCTTCGACGACGTCGTCCGCGCGGCGCTCGACACGCTCCCTCCGGACCTTGCCGCCGGGCTTCGGAACGTCGCCGTCGTCGTCGAGGACGAGAACGCGGAGGATCCCGACCTGTACGGCCTGTTCGAGGGGGTCCCGCTGACCGAGGGCGGGCCCGGCGACGGAGACCTCCCAAACCGGATCGCGATCTACCGGCGCACGCTGGAGGCCGACTTCCCGGATGAGGACGAGCTCAGGGAGGAGATCCGCGTCACCGTGCTCCACGAGCTTGGCCACTACTTCGGGATCGACGAGGACCGGCTCTCCGAGCTCGGCTACGAGTGACGACGTTCCTCGACGTCGTGACATGGCTCGCGCTCGCGGTCGGGGCGGTCGTCGTTGTCGCATTTCTCCTTCGCCGAGGTGGTTAGACGATCCCGTTTCGGGGAATGCCGATGTATGGCGAGTCGTTGGAGGAGCATATGAATGCCATTCCAGGAATGCACGAGCAGATCGAGCAACTGAGCGAGCGACGCGTCGACCTCTGGAACTCGTTGTCGCAGGGCCGCGATCCTGCGGTCGTCGAGGAGATCAAGGCTCTGGACGCAGAGCTCGAGGACCTGTGGCAGGCGGTTCGCGCCGAGCGCGCCCGCATCCGCTTCGGAGAGCGCGAGGACATCGTCCGGCGCGCCCGCGCCGAAGAGCGGCTCGAGCGGGCAGCGTAGGAGGAGCCTCCGCAAGGGAATCGGTCCCGTTCGCCGTACCATGTTGCCGTGCGCGGACGCCGAATCGACCCGGAGGACCCAGTCGCGCAGGAGCTCCGAGCGCTCGAGGAGCAACGCGCTGCTGTCGAGGATCTGAAGCACCAGCTCTCCGAGCGGGTCGGCGCCGTCAACGAGCGCGAACGTGAGCTGCGCGCGGCGATCGCCCAGGTGGCGGACGGTAAGACGCCTGGAGTGGCCCTTCCCGCGATCGGCCATCCGGAAGCCGATCGGATAGCCGGGCGAGCCGCGGCGCTTGCCGAGCGCGAGCGCTTGCTCGCCGCGAAGGAGGCGGCACTCGAGGCCGCGGTCGCATCGGGGAGCAATCAGACCGGATCCGACGGAGGCGCCGCGGCCGTCGCCGAGCTGACGTCGGCGCTCGAGGCGAGAGCCCGCGAGCTCGATGCGCGAGAGAGATCGCTCGATGAACGTGAGCGCACGCCACCCGACCCCGACGGCGTCCGCCTGGCGCAGATCGAGGCTCGGCTCGAGGAGCTCCGCGCGGCCGAGGCGGCGTTTCTCCGCACGAGGCGCGAGCTCGCCGAGCACACCGACGCCATCGCCGCCCGCGAACAGCTCCTGGCCCAGCGAGAGCGTGAGCTCGACGCTCGCGAAGACGGCTGGGGCGGCGCCGACCTGCACGAGCTCGAGTCACGCCTGCGCCGGCTCGAGACCCAGCGCCAGACCGGTCAGCCCGGAAGCTTCAGCGGCGGCTTCCGTCGGCTCGAGCAGGAAGGCACCCGCCGCCCGCCGACGGGCTGAGCGCGGCCGCCGCGAAGTTGCTGCGGCGTGCCAGCTCGGACCCAGCCGCAGGGCGCGGCACGGGGACGTGGCTTCAGCGGCGTCCCTGCACGACGCCGGTATCGCCGCCTACACTTGAGGCACCCGGGGCGTTAGCTCAGTTGGGAGAGCACCAGCTTTGCAAGCTGGGGGTCGCCGGTTCGAGCCCGGCACGCTCCATCAGCATCCATCGGCGTTTCCGGATCCTCGTCCTCCTCCGCAGCCGTCGTCGCCGAACGTCTGCCCAACAGTCGCCGCCCTGAGGTACAGGTCGAGCGCCATCGCCGCCTGCGCCGCCGCGCCCGGATACAGGTGCCCGTAGCGCTGCAGGACGAGCCGCGCGTCGGTGTGCCCGAGTTGCTCCGCGACGACCATCGGCTGCACGCTCGCCGCGATCAGAAGCGACGCGTACGTGTGCCGCAGATCGTGGAAGATCATCTCGTCCAGCTCCGCGCGCTTCTTCGCGGGGTTGAACACGCGCGCGCGGAAGTTGTTCCCGCCCCACATCTCGCCCCGGGGCGAGGGGAACACGAGATCGCCGGCGTTCGGCACCCGCTCGCGCAGCTGCTCCCCCAACAGCTCGACCACCCGACGCTCGACGTGTACTCGGCGTACTTTGCCGCCCTTCGGTCGACCAACCCTCCCGCCGTCCCCCGTCATCGCAACCGTGATCGCTGCCCCGTCGAGATTGACGTTCGGCGCCGTGAGCGCGAACAGCTCGCCCCGACGAAGCCCCGACAGCGCCGCAACCACGATCAGCCGATGCTCGCGGCAGTAGCTCGCCAGCTCCTCGACCTCCGCCCATGTCAAGAACCGTGGGTCGCGCGTCTCGTGACGCGGCGGCTCTAGCGCGAACACCGGCTCGTGCACCCGCTGCCCGCGAGCCCGCGCGTCCATGAGCACGCGCTTGATCAGCCGCAGTGCGATCTGACCCTGGCGCGTCCCACCCGTCATCACGATCTCCTCGACACGCACAGCCGTGATCTCCTCGACGAAATGCCGCGACAGGACGCCGAACCGCCGCAGCGACTGCGACTCGCGCTCGAACGTCGACGCCCGCACCCGCCGCTCGTGCCGCACCAGCCACCCGGCCAAGAAGTCTCCGAACCGCTCCCGCGGAGCCTCGTACAACTGCCCAAGCTGCCGCGCTCGATCCTGCTCGACCCGGAACCGCTCCGCGTCCTTGCTGCGCGAGAACGCTCGACTCCGCTGCTTCCCCGCACCGTCGCGCCAGCGCACCCCGTAGCGCGCGTCGCCCTTGCTCGTCCTGTAGCGGTGAATCGAAGCCATCGCTACGCCGCCCGATCCCCCGGCATCGACCCACCCTCCCGATAGCGCTCCTCGAGCGTCCCTACGACTTCCGTCCACCGGAACAGCCGACGACCGCCCGGCAGTTTGTAACTCGGCAGCTCGCCCGACTTCGCCCGCTCGTAGACCCAGTCCACGCTGACGCAGAGACGCCGCGCCATCTCGGCCACTGTGACGAACTCGTCGTCGCTATGCGGGGCGCGCTTCGCCATCCTCGCCCCGTCGCGCTTCCAGCCACTCCGACGCCCCGAGCTTCTTCGCCGCGTCCTCGAAGTAGATCTGCGCCCCCTCGCGGAGCGCCTTCGACAGCGTCACGTCCTCAGTCTTCGCAAGCTCGTCGAGGAACGCCTTCTCCTCCTCGGTGAACCACACCGTCACGAGCTTCATCGGTTTGCTGACGTACGGCACCACGACCTCCCATCACCGGGATCTACAACCTGAACGGGTTATAGAGGTCGCGTCGGACGACACGGCCTCCCGACGACGAAGCGAGGATGAGTCGGCGTAACATCAGCCGGATGGGGACCGATGATCAGGATCGCTCCCTGTGCCCGAACTGCGGACATGTCACGGTCACCGTTGGCAACAGGGCGTGCAGAGAATGCTGGCATGCGAAGACACCCACCGGGGAGCCAGTAATCCGACCGCCGCAGCCCCGGCGCGAGCGACTGCTCGACCTCGATCTCGGATGGTTCGACATCGACCCGATCTGGTGGATCGTTGTGGGAGGGGCCGCCGTACTGGGACTCGTGGTCGCGGCCGTCACCGGTGCCCTATAGCTCCGCCTCCTCGTCCGTTCGCGTCCAGCCTGGGTGTCCTGTTGTCACGGTGCTACACGTAGTCAAGTCGAGCCGGTTAGCAGGCGGCGGACTTCAGCGCCGCCTGATAAGCTGACCCACGTCCAACGGGCATCGGCACGGCCAGTCATCCAATCGAAGATTCCAGCTCGCGCAG
Source organism: uncultured Actinomycetes bacterium (assembly GCA_963798725.1). Taxonomy (GTDB): domain Bacteria; phylum Actinomycetota; class Thermoleophilia; order Gaiellales; family Gaiellaceae; genus Gaiella. Next base: position 192,178 of record CAWCUL010000003.1, on the reverse strand, counting down.
CTCGATGTCGTGGACCACGTGTCCCAGAGCGTCGATTTGGCATTGATGCGTAGCCCGCCCTCGTACGCTTGCCAAGTGCGCTCGCCAGACCAGCCGCGCCAGTCGTGAGCGAGAGTGTCGAAGAAGTCTGGCAGCGGTTGCTCCGGAGTCGGGCCGAACCAGACCTTCGCCTCCGCCTGAAGGTTGGGCAGCCTGAGATGGGCATGAACCGACCATGGGCAGTCACTTCCGACCTCCGGGTTGAAGCGGCGGAGATACACGCGCTCGTGACCGACTTGCACGCTCTGGCCGATGTCCACTGGTAGCAGAGCCTAGGGCAGTCCACGCGGGTCCTGCCGTCCAGATCTATGTGCCTGATCGCGTCCGGCACCCGCCCTCGCGTGACCTGCCCGGCCGCGTCGGCGGCCACCCTCCGGGTGGCACGCCGCGCCGCATCCGGTCAGGGCCCGCGAGCCGGCCATAGGCCCGCCAGCGCGACGACCTGCGCGAGCTCTACGCCTGACCACGATGGCGGAGGCAAGTAGTCCCTTCCGAACCGCCCACAGCTGGCGGCACCGACGGAGGTTTCGCATCGTGACTCCTGTCGGCCGCGTGAGCTTCGGTGACACCCAGATCAGCATGCGAGGCAGGTACGGGTTCCGTGCGTTCTCCCGCAGCGTCGCCTTCGCGCCCTTGCCGCGTACGAAGTAGCTCGACAGATACGCCGCCGCCCGATCGCCCGACATGAGCTGCATGCTCTTGCCGCGCTTCTCCCCGACGAACCCGAACCCGTGCCGTCGGCCGAGCCTCGCGACGTGCCGCAGGTAGCACCTAGCGACCTCGACGTCTCCCGGCGAGTAGACGTGGAACACGGGATGCACGTGTCCCGGCCCTCGCGCCTGCGGCTCCCACGCCCTCGTTGCGAGCGGCAAGCAGCGTCCCGTCTCTCGCTTGCAGGCGTTCCGCGCCGCGTTGTGGATCCGCTTCCAACGCTTCGAGATGTCGCTCGACCACGCCGCCAACGCCTCGCCCTCGACTCGGCACCCGAGCCGAGCGCTGTGCCGATGCGGCCCGAGATGAGCGCAATGCCACTCGTCCCACGGCAGCTTGTCCGCGCCCGGCGGCGTCACCGCCGACAGCACGACCGGCACACCCGGAGCCTGCAGCGCCTCGAACAGCACCCGCCGCCAGTCCCGCGCCCACACCACGCCGCAGACCTCGCACGTCCGCTTCTTGCACGACTGACCGCGCCACCCGCGCGTACATCGCTTCCGTGGCCCCGCCGCCTTCGGCGGGATAGCGTTACCCCGGCGGATCGTCGGCCCCCGACCGCCGCCTCCGTCGAGTTCCACACGACGGCCCGCGCTGCGAACGCGGGTCGTCGTCTATGTACGGCGCTCGGTACCAGCCGAACGCCTGCCCAACAGCTCGATCCGATCCTCCCGGATCAACGCCGGCTAACGCCGGATCGTCCTCGTCGGAATCCCCTGCTAATCGGGGTCGCTCCGGGTCACAGCCGCCCTCCCCGGAATCACCCCCACTTGGCTTTGCAAGCTGGGGGTCGCCGGTTCGAGCCCGGCACGCTCCACCTTTGCTGATGGGACGTGGCTTCAGCCGCGTCCCCATTGGCGCGCGGCCAGACAGCTTGTAACGAGCGTAACAAACCTGCTAGCTTCGTCGTGATGCGCTTTCTTGCGTCCGTTGTCGTCATCGCGGCAGCCCTTGGCGGTCAGGTCACCGCAGCGGCCCCGAGCGCAGTTCCGGGGCAACTCGTCGGTAGATGGACGAACGCGGGCTACGTCCTCAGGATCAAGCCCAACGGCCGTGTGGTCTTCAAGCTGGGGCCCGAGGTGATTGCCGAGACCGCCACGGGAACACCGACTCGCGTGACGTTCGGGCCCGCAGGGGCGTGCCTGAAGAAGGGCACCTACTCGTGGAAGCTCACGGGGCAGTCACTCAGGCTTCGGCCGGCCGGCGAGCCTTGCAGCATCCGTCGCTCGTTCCTCACGGTAGCCTGGACGCGCAAGTAGCGCGGCCCGCCGAAGCTCTCACGGGGACGGCTTCCGGAGCTCGGCCCAAGTCCGGTTCTGCGCCGAACAGGGTAGCGTCAGCCGGGTGTTCGACCACGTCGGCATCGCCGTCTCGGACCTCGCTGCCTCGGAGCGCTTCTATCGCACCGTCCTGAGCGTACTCGGCGTCGAGCCCAGCCATGCGGACGCGCAACTGGTCGAGTGGGACGACTGGGACATCGGGCCGACGGACAGCGAGCATCCGGTGACCCGCGGGCTCCACGTCGGCTTTCGGGCGAGCGACCGCGCGCAGGTCGACGCGTTCTGGCAGGCGGGCGTCGAAGCGGGGTACCGCGACGACGGTGCGCCGGGGCCGCGCACGCAGTACGGCCCGACGTACTACGGCGGGTTCCTGCTCGACCCCGACGGCAACAGCGTCGAGGCGGTCCATGGCGAACGCGAGGACCCCGTACCCGACGGCCGCGTCGACCACCTGTGGATCCGCGTCCGCGACCCGGAGGCCTCCCGGCGGTTCTACACGACGATCGCCCCGTACGCCCGGCTCCGCCTGGAGCACGACGAGCCCGGCCGCGTGCAGCTGTCCGGCCCGGACTTCAGCTTCTCGCTCGTGCGGGACGGGCGGCCGCTCACGGAGCACGTCCACTTCGCGTTCCCCGCGCGCGAGGACGCCACGGTGCGCGCGTTCCATGCCGCCGCGCTCGCGGCGGGCTACGAGGACCACGGCGCGCCGGGCGAGCGTGCGATCTATCACCCGGGCTACTACGGCGCGTTCGTGCTCGACCCGGACGGGCACAACGTCGAGGTCGTCAACCACAACCGCGGCTGAGCCGCCCCACCGCAGTTCGGTTCGCAAGCGGACACCGAGCTCGAGCTGCTTGTCCGCGCTTACAGCCCTGCAGCTCGTCGTACGGCGCCGGATCCCACCGGACTAACGACTCAGGTCACGAGCTCTTCTCGTCGAGGTCGCCGAGAGCCCGCTCGAGCGAGCGGTACACCTTTTCGTTGATGCGCTCGGACATGCGCTCTCCGAGCGCGTCCATCCGCCGGTCCCAGTCCCCCTTCCCGGCCGGAGGCGCTTCGGGCTCGGCCATCGAAGCCTCCACGCCCTCGATCTCGAGCTCGTAGATCCTCTCAGGCTCGTCAATGTCCTTGAGGCGGCGCTCGCCGAGCGGGTGGACCGAGACGCCGTCGGGCAGTGATGACCCGAGGAGCGCACGCGTCGCCTCCGAGAGGAGGACGTGGCCGCCGGTGGTCGTGGCACAGAGGCGGGCGGCGCGCACGACGTCGACACCCAGGTAACCCTCCTCCCCGACCGCCGGCTCGCCCGTGTGGAGGCCAATTCGGACGCGCACGGCCTGGCCGCCCGCCCACTCGTGCTCCGCGTGAGCTCGCTGCATGTCGACGACGGCCGCCACGGCGTCGCCCGCCCGCGCGAACGCGAAGAAGAACGAGTCGCCCTGCATGTCGATCTCGACGCCGTCGTGGTCGCGGAACGACTCGCGGACGATACGCCGGTGATCGGCGATGAGCTCGGCGTAGCGCTCGCCAAGCCGCTTCAGGAGCGCTGTCGAGCTCTCGATGTCCGTGAAGACGAAGGTGACGGTACCGGTTGGCAGAGTCGCCATCCGACCATTCTGGCATCGCCGTCGAGTCGAGCCGCGTGTGCGTCGCCGCGACCGGGCCCTCGCACGCGACCGAGTCGGCCGGCGGCACGACCGCACAGGTCTGAGGTCCTGCGTCGGCGACGCATCGATCACCGACGAACGCCGGGATCAGCAGGGGTCGATGCGGCCCGGCGCGCTCGCCCGGCGTGACGGGCGGCCACGACGGAGGGCCCATTCAAGTAGCGGCACCCGGCGAACGCGTGATCGCGCTCTCCGACGAGCGCTACGGCCGGATGGCTCGTCGAACGCGAACTGCTCCTCCGAGACCTTCCGCGCGATCTGCATTGCAACCAGAACGTCGATCATCCGCATCTCCTTGCTGAATCGATTCATATCAGGATACATGAAACGATTCACTTCGTGCAGGTACGCTGCCCGGGATGCCCGAGGATGCACCGGCGCGCGTGCGGCTTCGAGACGTCGCCGCGCGTGCCGGCGTCTCCGTCGGAAGCGCCTCGCAGGCTTTCAGCAGACCGGAGCTCGTCTCCGACCACCTTCGCGCGCGCGTGCGCGAAGCCGCGGAGGCGCTCGGTTACGCGGGGCCCGACCCCGCCGCGCGCAGGCTGCGCACTGGCCGCGCGGGTGCGCTTGGCCTGATCTTCAGCGAGCGGCTTCGGTACCAGTTCACCGACCCGGCCGCGCCGGCGTTTCTGGGCGGAGTCTCGAGGGGGATGGAGGACGCGCACATGGGCCTCCTGCTCATCCCGGACTCGCGCTTCCGCGAGCAGACCGCAGAGACAGTGCGGAGCGCTGCGGTAGACGGATTCATCGTGTACTCCGCCGTCCGAAACGATCCCCGCGTCGAGGCTGCGCTCGCCCGCGGTGTGCCGGTCGTCACCGTCGATCAGCCGCGGGATGCCCCGACGCCGTTCATCGGCATCGACGACCGGGCGGCCGCGCGCGAGGCTGCCGAGCACATTCGCGAGCTCGGACACCAGCACGTCGCCGTCCTGTCCTTCGTGACCGCGCTCGATCGCGAAGGGAAGCTCGCCCTCGAGCTCAGCAGCGAACGGCTCGCCGGCTACCGGGAGGGCCTGGGCGACGTGTGGGACGAGCTCGCGGTTCGCACGTGCCGCCCGAATGCGACTGAGCCCGCACGCAGGGCGACGCTCGAGCTCCTCCGCGGGCGCACTCCCCCGACCGCGATCCTCGCGATGAGCGACGTGCTCGCTCTCGGCGCGCTCCAGGCGGCAAGCGAGCTACGCGTCGCCGTGCCGAGGGAGCTTTCACTCGTCGGCTTCGACGACAGCTCGGCGGCGGCGCTTGCCACACCAGCCCTCACGACCATCGCGCAGCCGCACGAGGAGAAAGGACGTCTGGCAGCCGAATGGCTGCTCGAGGCGATCGCCGGCGCGCGCACGCGCAAACGCCGACGAAAGGCGATCCTCCCGACGGAGCTCGTGGTGCGCGAGAGCACCGCGCCGCCCCGACGACGCTGACTGGTGAGGTCGAGCGCATCCGAGATCGTCGCGCTAGGAGCGGACGATCGTGCGCCGGGCGAGCCTGTCCCATACCGGCCGCAGCAGCGGATCGGTCAGCGTGCCTGCCAGTCCGACGAGGCGCACGATCCACGGACGGCCCGCGCGAGTGACGAGCCGCGCAGACACCCAGCCGACGACCACGCCGGCAGCCACGTCGGTCGGGTAGTGAACCCCGAGCGCGACACGGCTGACGGCGATCAGCGCGGCAGCCGCGAGAAAAAGCGCTCCCGCACGCCGCGAGAACACGAGCACGGCGAACGCGATCGCGAACGCCGCGGCGGAGTGGTCGCTCGGGAACGACGGGTCGGGTGTCGGCGCAGCGAGGAGATGGGTGAGGACAGGGTGCTCCGTGAACGGGCGCTGGCGGTCCCAGATGTGCGAGATCGCCTGATTCGCGAGTAGCGCGACGGCGGCCGACACGAGCGCGGACGCCGAGGCGAGCTTCCAGCGTGCGTCGCCGTATGGTCGCGCCGCGAACCAGAGCCCGATCGTGACGAGCGCGTAGACCGGGACGACGAATGGAGCGAGGGCAGTGGTCGGGTCCTCGAGCCAGTCGTGGGTAGCGACTGCCGCGTTCACCAGATGGAAGACCGTCCAGTCGATGCGAAACAGGGTAGCCCTTCGAACTCGCTCTCAGCGCCGCCCTACCAAGGTGGAGCGCAGCACGAGCTCACGCTCGAAGAACGCCGCCAGCCGCTCGGCCTCCGCCTCGAGCCCATCGCGTGCCCATGCAGGAAGCCTCCCGAACGGCTCGAGCTCCACCGACACGCGGCGCGCGCTCAGCTTGTGTCTCCACACCCCGGCCATTCGGCCTCTCACGAGCAGCACGGGCGACATCCAGCCCTGCGGGCGGTAGACGCGAGGCCGGTGCCTCGGCGCGACCACGGCATCAGAGCGCCGCGACGCGCCGACCACCCAGGGATCGAAGGCGGGAAGCAGGCGGGCGGCTTCGAGCGGCTCGGCAACGGCCGCCTCCGACGCGTCCTTCGCGAGCATCCAACCCGCTTCGCCGGCGAGATCGACCTCGACCGCTTCCTCGCCTAGCGCCTCGAGCATTCGCAGCGCACGGGTCGGCCCCGTACCACCCCACCAGAGCCCGAGGTGCTCCGGCGACACGGGCCCGTACGCGTGAAGGAAGCGGCGCGTGACCTCGCGGAGCGCATCGCCGGAATCCCGCGACTCGATGCCGCCGGGAACCCACGTCGCGGGCGTCGTGAACCGCACGCGGCCGCTCTCGCTCGACGCGAAGCAGAGCAGGCCCCGAAACGAGACCGCCTTCAGCGACGTGCCCCAGCTCTCCCGCACCCACTCCCCGAGCTTCTGCGAGCCCGTCTCGCGCTCGACCTCGCGTGCGAGCTCCTCGCGCGTCAGCACGCGGCCGTCGAGGGCGGGACCGACGGCGTTCGCGATGGCCTCGATCTCCGGCGACCGGTTCCCGTAGTGCGTGTAGGTGCCGAACGCCGAGAGCCACGTGCCGAGCTCGGAAGCCGGGAGAAGGTGCAGCGTCCCGCGCATCGCCCAGAGCTTCACGAGCGTGCGATCGCTCCAGAGAGCCTTCTGCACCGCGTCTCGCTCGAGGCAGTCAACACGGGCCCAGAGGCTCAGCTCTGCCGACGACATCACCTGGGCATGTAGGCCGCAGATGTCGCCGACGACCGAGAGAGCGTCGGCTGCCGGCACCCGCTCGACGAGGCTGTGGCGCCCCAGCCGCCATGCGAGAGTTTGCTCCCACGAGAGCCGGGGAGCCGTCTCACGCGCGATCGGCACGAGCCGAGATTACGGTTCAAGTGCCGATGCCGCTCCGGAACCGCGTCACGCCGCTCGGCGAGCTCGTCGCCGATCCAGCCCGCGGGCTCGTGTACGGGAACCGCGGCTGTCTCCACGACGACGAGGGCCGGATCCGGCGGCAGTACCAGGTGAAGCGCTGGATCGCCTGCCGGCTGGAGTTCAAGGGCCGCCGCCGGTCCCCGCTCCAGCAGCCGGGCCGCTACACCGAGCTGTTCTTCCTCGACGAGGCGACAGCCTTCGCCGCGGGCCATCGTCCGTGCGCGGAATGCAGGCGCGAGGCATTTGTCCGCTTCACGGCGCTCTGGCGGTCGCTCCACGACGAAACGGGCGCTGACACGATCGACGCACGCCTCCACGAGGAGCGCGTCGATAAGACGACGGGCGGGCGCCGACTCGACACGGCGGCGATGAACGCGTTGCCCGACGGAGCGTTCGTCCTCCACGACGGCATCGCGAAGGTGGTGGTCGGTAGCGAGCTCCTGACGTGGTCGCCTGCCGGCTACGCGGAGCGGGAGCGACGAACACGCGGCCCGGCCACGGTCATCACCCCGCCGTCCGTTCTCGCGATCCTCCGTGCGGGCTGGGAGTCGGACCTACCGTTCCTCCATCCGTCCGCCTCTGCTACCAATCCGCCGTGGCGGCGGGACAGAACTCCGGCTTCACGGTCTGGCTGACCGGCCTCTCGGGTGCCGGCAAGACGACCATCGGGCACGCGGTGGCTGCCGAGCTCGAGCGGCGCGGCGCACACGTCGAGGTGCTCGACGGTGACATCGTGCGTACCCACCTGTCCAAGGGGCTTGGGTTCTCGCACGAGGATCGCGACACGAACATCGAGCGGATCGGTTGGGTCGCGTCACGGCTCACTCGCCACGGCGCCGCCGTCGTCGTCGCGGCGATCTCGCCGTACGACGCGACCCGCAAGCGCGTTCGCGCGCTCGTCGAAGAACACGGCCCGTTCGTCGAGGTATGGGTGAAGGCGCCGGTCGAGGAGTGCGCGCGCCGAGACGTCAAGGGGCTCTACGCAAAGGCGCTCGCAGGCGAGATCACGCAGTTCACCGGAGTCGACGACCCGTACGAGGACCCCGAGGACGCGGAGGTCATCGCCGACACGGTCGCGCTCGGCCCGAAAGAGTCCGTTGCCCTAGTCCTCGAGGAGCTCGAGCGGATCGGGGTCGTGCCCGCTACGCGGGCATCGAGCTGAGCTCGTACCCGAGCGCGACGAGCTCGCTGCCCGCCTCGCGCTCCACATCGACGAGTTGCTCCGCGCTGAGGTCTCGGCGCCAGCGCCCAGCCGACGTCTCGTGCGCCTCCGAGAAGGCCGCCGCGACCTCCGAGGCCGGCCTCCCGAGCCACTCGGCAACCGGCCGTGCCGCCTCGGCGGGGTCCGAGACGAGCTGCTCGTAGCGAACGTCGACCGTGCGCTCGGGGACGGCGCCTGCGGCACTCACATAGCGCCGCCAGGCCCAGGCCGCGCGTGTCGCATCAGACACCTGGGCGAACTCTGCCTCCCGTCCCGGCTCGACCCAGAATCGCGCATGCGCCCCGAACGGAAGGCGTGCGTCATCGGTGCCCCCCCTGTCTCCCGCGAGCCACCCACGCTCGAGAAGCGAGGCCGCGACGTCGCGCCCATCGCGGATCACGTGAACCGCGACGGCATGCGGATACGCGTGCAGTACCGCGGGCAGCACGAAGCTCGTCTCGGGCGTTTGCTCGACGCCACGGAGCCCGCGGGCGAGCCCGAGTCGCCGCACGCGCTCGAGAATCGTGCGGAGGCGCGGCGCGATCTCCTCGTCGGGACGCCCGAGCAGGAGCGGGATAGCCGCCTTCCACGGCTGTACCTCGTCGAGGTCGACGAAGCCGGGCAGAGAGCCGAGCGCCCGTCCGGTGAAGGACGTTCCCGATCGAGGAGAGCCCACGACGAACACGAGCCGCTCCTCGGCCCCCAGCCGCCGGCCGCGGCGCGCGATCCGAATTGCGCTGCGACCGTACAGCGCGACCGTGCCGGCGACCTGGCGAGGACTCTGCATCCGCCGGAATCTAGCCTCGTTCTAGCCGGCGTACGTCGCGGCCAGCTCGTCGATCCGCGCCGCGCTCCGAGCGAGAGCCGCGCGCGGGAGGCCGCCGGCGCGAGCGTCCTGCAGGAGCGCGTCGTAAACCGAATCGCTCGTCCGCTCCGGGCCGACCATCAGCAAGAGGTCGACGCCGGCATGCGCCGCCCGGATCGCAGCCTGCGCAAGCGTGGCGCCGTGGGTCGACGCGAGCGGCTCCAGCGCGTCGGTGATCGTGACGCCCGTGAAGCCGAGGCCTCCGAGCGCGGCGAGCACCCGCGGCGACCACGCTGCGGGACGTCCGCCGTAGGCGGTGTACGAGGCGTTGGAAATCATCACGAGCGGGGCGACACCCGCGGCGATCGCCCGCCGATACGGCACGAGACCGGGGGCGAGCCCCGCGGCGGGTGCCGTGATGCGCACCGCCGCGTCGTCCGTCGAGACGGTGGCGAGCCCAAGGCCCGGGAAGTGCTTGAGCGTCGGCGCGACTCCACCGTCGAGGAGACCCGACGCGAAGGCCGTGACCCCTTTCGCGGCGCGTGCCGGGAGCGGAGCGAAGTCACGGTGCTGCGCGGCCACGAACGAGCCTGGGACCGCTGGCACGTCCGCGACCGGCGCCAGGTCGATGTCGACCCCGAGCCGTTCGAGCGCCCGCGCCGTCGCGAGCCCGGCCTTGCGGATCCGGCCCTCGTTCCTGCGCCCGAGCTCGTCGGCCGGAACGGCCGGAGGCGCCCAGTGGAACCGCCGCACGAGCCCGCCTTCCTGGTCGGTCATGATCAGGATTCGGCGGCCACCCTCGTGTGCGGCCGTCCGCAGGCGCGCGGTCACCGTCCTGACCTGCTGAGCGGTGCGGACGTTCGCCCCCATGAGGATCACCCCGCCGACGTGCCCGACGCGGATCCGCTCCAGAAGGCCCGGCGTGGGAGTCGTCCCGTCCATCCCCACAACGAGCCGCGCGCCCACCAACCGTTCGAGCCCGTCCGCTGCGACGGGCGGGGCGGCGGCCGACGGCGATGCACAGGCGGCCAGCGCGACGAGGAGCACCAGCCCGATCTTCACAGCATTATTCTCGCGTCACACCTCGTCGGCCTCGAAACGCACCGAGAACGGCAGCCGCCATTCGTCCTCGGCCTTGCCGTCGATCGTCAGGCGCCACTCGTAGCGACCCGGGTCGAGGGGCAGCGGGCCCGAGTTGATCGCAACCGGGAAGTCGAGGGGTGTGCCGGGCTTGAGGCCTGCCGGACGACCGACCTCGAACGGCACGTCGTCGAAGAACACGACCGGCTGCTGGCCGTCGTCGGTCTCCATCTCGACCGCCTGCCCGTCGGCATCGAGAAGCTCGAGCCGCATCACGTGACGCTGGTTGGCCTGGTCCCACGGAACGCGGATCAGGATCGCGATCCCGAACGGCACGGACTCGGGGCCCGTCAGCGACCAGCCGCCCCCGACGACGGTGAGCTTCCCGTCGCTCACCTGCGCGAAGTCCCCGAGCAACATCGTGACGCGCATCGCTCGAGTTTCGCACAGCCCGGCTCGGGCCCGCGCTAGACGACGGCGCGGCTGCGGCGGGACCCGTCGCGAGGGCTTTCGACCGCGGCTACGAGGTCGTCGATCAGATCCACGAGCTCCGCACGGAGCTCCGGATCCGGGTCGGCGAGACGGTCGACTGCCTTCGCGACCGGTAGCTCGACGTCGACCACCTTCGCGCCGAGGACGCCGAGGACCTTCTTCAGCTCGCGCTGAGCCCAGATTCCCCCGAACGAGCTCGTGCTCGCGCCCATTACGGCTACGGGCTTGCCGCGCGCGGGGTTGTCCGCGAGCGGTCGCGAGACCCAATCGAGCGCGTTCTTGAGCTGACCCGGGATCGAGCCGTTGTACTCGGGAGTCGCGATCAGGATCGCGTCCACTTCGGCAATCCAGTCCTTGAGGCGGTCGACCTCGTCAGGGGCCAGGTCGACGAGATCCTGGTCGAACGGAGCGATCGAGGCGAGCCCGTCGTAGAGCTCGAGCTCGACGCCCGTCGGCAGCTCCTCCGCGGCAAGGCGAAGGAGCTGTCCGTTGAGCGAATCGGCCCGGAGGCTGCCGTTGACGCCGAGGATCCGCATCGTCAGCGCTCCTCGGAAGCGACGAGCAGGAGCGACGCCGAGAGCTCGACCTCGTCTCCAAGCATCGAGCCTCCCTCGGGCAGCGGAGCGTTCCATGTCACGCCGAGCAGGTTGCGATCGACCGCGCCGGCGAGCGTGAGCCCGCGCTTCGTGGTTCCGTAGGGATCGGTGACCGGCTGGGTGAGCGTGCCGGTGAGCGTGATCGGCACCCGGTTGCCCTTCACCTCCAGCACGCCGTCGAGGACGACGCCCGCGTTGTCGGAATCGAGCTGCACCGGCCCGCCTTCGAAGACGACTGTCGGGTGGCTGGCGGAGTCGAAGAAGTCGGGCGAGGCCAGGTGCTCGGTCAGCTGCTCGTTGTCGACGTCGATGCTCGACGCCTTCGCGGTGCCGCGCAGGCCCTCCTGGTCGAGCGTCGCCGAGAACTCCCGGAACGCCCCCTCGAAGGGCGCGATACCCATGTACAGGATGCGGAAGCCGATCGTGGAGTGGGTCGGGTCGACTGTCCACTCGCCGGTCAGGGCGGGGCTTCTCTCGATGGTGCGGCTCATTTGCGGTCTCCTCTTATTGCTTGAGCAATAGTTGTTACCGCAATGAACGGCGAAGTCGTCGAGGCTATTCCCGGTCCGTCGGGGCCCGCCCGGCCGCCTCGAGAGAGACTCCACGCCGGCGCTGCGTCCCGGAGCGCCGACAATCGTCGTTGCCTGGGCGCGCCTGATGCCACCGCGCGCCATCGAGGAGAGCGGTCGAGGCGGCGCCGCAGTCCCGCCCCGACCGTCCCCGGAGGATTCTGCACCTATCCGGAAGCTCTGGTCAATAGTCCTTGCGGGCGAAAGTGCAAATCCGTTGCACCCTGCTTCTCATCTCGTCTGCGGGAACCCGAGGTCGATCGTGCTCGTCGCCGGATCGGGCCACCGTGAGGTCACCACCTTCCCACGCGTGTAGAAGTGGATCGACTCCGGGCCGTACGCGTGGGAGTCACCGAAGAGAGATGCCTTCCAACCACCGAACGAGTAGTAGGCGACGGGCACGGGGATCGGGACGTTGATGCCGACCATCCCGGCGTTGACGTCGAACTGGAACTGGCGCGCCACGCCGCCGTCGCGCGTGAAGAGCGCGACGCCGTTGCCGTACGGGTTGTCGTTGACGAGCCCTAGCGCCTCGTCGTAGCTACCCGCGCGCACGACGGAGAGGACGGGGCCGAAGATCTCGTCCCGATAGGCGTCCATCTCGGTGGTCACGTTGTCGAGCAGGGACACGCCGAGGAAGAAGCCGTCCCCTCCGGGGGCCGTCTCACGACCGTCGGCGACGAGCGTCGCGCCCTGCTTCTCGCCGCCCCCGATGTACGACGCCACCTTGTCGCGGTGCTCACGCGTCACGAGGGGGCCCATCTCGGAGTCGGGCTTCGTCCCGTCGCCGACCTTGACGGCCGGGAGCCTCTCCTTGATCGCCTGCACGAGCGGATCGGCGACGTCGCCGACCGCGACGAGCACCGAGACCGCCATGCATCGCTCGCCGGCCGACCCGTACCCCGCCGAGACGGCTGCGTCCGCCGCCATCTCGACGTCCGCGTCGGGCAGGACGATCATGTGGTTCTTCGCGCCTCCCAGGGCCTGGACGCGCTTGCCGTGCTTCGTCCCCGTCTCGTAGATGTACCGCGCGATCGGCGTCGAGCCTACGAACGAGACCGCGCCGATCCCCGGGTGCTCGAGGATCGCGTCGACCGCCACCTTGTCGCCGTGCACGACGTTGAACACGCCGTCCGGGAGGCCCGCCTCCTTGAGCAGCTCAGCCGTCAGGAGCGACGCCGACGGATCCTTCTCCGAGGGCTTCAGGATGAAGCAATTGCCACACGCGAGCGCCGGCGCCCACATCCACATGGGAACCATCGCGGGGAAGTTGAACGGCGTGATCCCCGCGACGACGCCGACCGGCTGGCGGATCGAGTAGACGTCGATTCCCGTCGAGGCCTGCTCGCTGAACTCGCCCTTGAGCAGTGTCGGGATCCCGCACGCATACTCGATCACCTCGAGCCCGCGCGCGACCTCCCCGAGGGCGTCGGACGTCACCTTCCCGTGCTCGGCGGTGAGAAGCCTCGCAAGATCCTCCCGGTGGGCGTGGAAGAGCTCCCGAATTCGGAAGAAGAGCTCTGCGCGCCTGGCGATAGATGTGGCGCGCCAGGATGCGAACGCGGCCGTGGCAGTCCTGACGGCCGCGTCGACCTCCTCGACGGAGGCGAGGTCTACCGCTCCGGTCTGGACGCCGGCGGCGGGGTTGAAGACGGGCCCGCTTCGACCCGACGTCCCGTCGACTCTCTTGCCGTCGATCCAGTGCGGGATCCGGGTGAGGGTCCCATCGCGCCCTTCCGTGGGCGCCTCGGCCAACTCCGTCATCGATCAGCCCTCCTCGAAATCTGTGTCCACTGAGGGTATCGCGGGGCGGGCGGGCGGCGGGCTGCCACGGGGCGCCCGGTGTCGCGCGGGCGGGACGCGCGGTCGCTGATCTCCAGGGGTGGCCTGTGGGCCGGAGGAGGAGGGACGCGGCCGAAGGCCACGTCCCAGGGGGGACGGGCGCTGTATCCGAGAGGCACCCGCCGCGCCAGAGGAGAAGGGACGCGGCCGAAGGCCACGCCCCGCCGCGCCCAAGAGCGGACCGGCGGCTGGATCCAGGAGATGCCCCCGGGCCGAGGGGGGACGTGGCCTCGGCCGCGTCCCTCGAAGCGAGCAACCCGTGTCCTAGCCGCGCGCGACACGTCCGATGCGAGACTCCAGCGTGCTCTCTGCCGCCCGAAGCGCGTCCCGGCGATCTGCGAGTCGATGCGCATGGACGACCTCCACAGCTTCGTCTACCAGGTCGAGAAAGCATTCCCGCGCCGCCTGCGGGGTCTCCCCGAGAAACGCTCCGAGCCGGCGCGAGCACCCGTCGTGCAGGACGGCGCCGTAGCTGCACCACGGCCATTCACGTGGATGCCGGACCCGTCCGGCGGCCACCGGGTTCAGGAGGGCGTAGAGACATGCGCGGAGCAGGTGCGCCTCGCCGCGCACGCGGACGGACCAGTAGCGGTCGCCGAAGACGGCTCCGGACCGTCCGTGCCGTGCGTTGAACCAGTGCGCGTAACCGCCGACGAGGAGTCGCATACCGCGCCCGAGATCAGGTGCTGGCGTCTCGACGATCCCATGGTGGTGCGTATCGAGGAGGCAGGACGCATGGACGACCCATTCGCGCTCGTGCGCGACCCGATGGAAGCGCTCGAGGTAGGCCCTCCGATCCCGGTCGTCGAGAACGAATGCGGCCCGACCGTTTCCCTGCGGGACGACGTGATGGATCGCGCCGGGCGCCTCCTCACGCGGTCGTCGCCCCATCTCTCCAGAGTGGCTGTTGTCGGATCCGATGACAACTCGCTCTTTCGGACATGCCTTGCCAGAGGTGCCGCTCTCCGCGGCCGGGCTTCAGGGACGCGGCCGGAAACCACGTCCCACGCTCCACGGGGCGCGGCCCACGACCGAGACCCCAGAACCCGCGGACAGGCTACGGCCGAGCCCCCCAGAAACCCGGGACGTGGGCTTTGCCCGCGTCCCCAGAAACGTCCCGCCCGCTGGGAGCGACGGGAAGCACGCCAACGTCTAGAGCTGAACGTCGCTCGTGTCGCAGTCGCCGGCGTTGCCGGAGTCGTAGCCGGTGCGGAACCACTTGGTTCGAAGCTCCGACGAGCCGTGCGTCCACTGCTCCCGGCTCCGCGCGCCGAGCCGGTCGTCGCCCACCGCCGCGGCCGCCCGCAGGCCCTCCTCGACGTCGCCCGGGTCGAGCAGCCCTCGATCGTAGGTCGACCGGGCCCACACGCCCGCGAAGCAGTCGGCCTGCAGCTCGAGCTGCACCGAGTAGACGTTGGCGTTCGCGGGATCGTCCTGCTGCTTTTCACGCACCTGCTCCTCGATCCCGAGCAGGCTCTGGACGTGGTGGCCGAGCTCGTGGGCGATCACGTAGGCGGCGGCGAAGTCCCCGGGGGCGCCGAAGCGCTGCGAGAGCTCCCGGAAGAACGAGAGGTCGAGATACACCTTGTGGTCGACAGGGCAGTAGAACGGCCCGGTCTGCGACGACGCCGGACCGCACCCGCTGGTCGTCCCCGACGTGAACGTGACGACGGGGGCGCGCGTGTACTGCTTGCCGGACTGCTCGAAGATCTGGGCCCACATGTCCTGGGTGTCGTTCGACACGAACTTCGCGAACTCGAACGCGCTGTCTGCGGTCGTTCCTCCGGATCCGGTGTCGGGCTGGGAGCCGGCAGGTGCCTCGGGCACCGTCTCGTCGACCCCGCCCGGGGAGAGGGGGCCTCCGCTGCCGTCGCCTCCGACGATGTTTCCGCCGAAGAGGAGCGCGAGCACGACCAGGACGATCAGGCCGAGGCCGCCGCCGCCCTTGCCGATGGGGATCGGGAAACCGCCGCCCGGAATGCCGCTCGATTGCCCGCGGCGGTCCTCCATGTCGCCCTGGCCGGGAACCTTCTTCCAGCGCACGGCGGGAGCGTACCCCGCAGGCTCCGCTCGGGCGAGCCCGCGCTCCCGCTAGGAAAGGCCGGCTTCGGAGAGCGGGCGCCGACCCCAGGCGAGCTCGTCGGCGTACCAGCCCTGGAGCGGCTGGAGGGTCACGCCGCCGCTCGACGAGTGCACGAACCACCCGTTCCCCACGTAGATGCCCTCGTGGCCGATATCGGTCGGCTTCGACTTCGTCCCGCGGCTGCCGAAGAACACGACGTCGGCGGGCTGCAACGTCGTGGGATCGATTCTCCGCGCCCTGGGCACCTCGCCGCTCATCGCGTACGTCGTGCGGCCTTTGAGCACGCTGGGGAGCGAGGCCGCGTTCTCGAAGGGCTGCGTCTTGTACACCCGCCAGACGAAGCCGGAGCAGTCGAAGCCTCCCGGAACGGTGATCTCGTTTCCGGGCGCCGTGGCGCTCCAGATCGACTGGGTCTTCTCGGACGTTCCCGCAAACACGTACGGGTAGCCGACGAACCGCAATGCGCGGGAGAGCACGGTGCGCTGCCATTCGGTCAGGTCGGGGATGGAGAAGGACGCGGCGAGCTGGCGGACGGCATCGACCTGGGCCGGATCGAGCAGCCGCAGCTTCGCGAGGGAGTACGCGGCCTCTGCGCGCGACGCCGGCTGCTTCGGCGAGCGCTCGAGATCCTCCTGACCGACGGGGTGATTGACCCGCAGGCCGATCAGGCGCGCGATCGTCTCGCTGCCGAGCATGTCGGTCGGCTCGAGACCGGCGAGCTGCGCCGCCACACGGAGGGCGCGGGCCGAGGGCAGCAGCCCCGCCGCCGCGACGAGCTGCACGTCGAGCTCCCGCATCGTGACGACCCGGGTCGGATCGGCGGGCGCCTCGTGAGGCCTGCCCAGAGCCACGATGGCGTCGTGGAGCTCACCGCGCGTGATCGGATCGTCGGGACGGAAGGAGGACACGTCGGGTCCCATCAGCCCTGCGAGGACGACGCTTGCGATCTGCGGGGCGGCCCAGTTCCTTGCCGGGAGCGTCGGCGCGATCGCAGGAGTGATTTCAGAGCCGGTGGGGTCGGCCGCATGGGCCGACGCGGGAACGGCCGTCGTCGCCACCGCGACGACCAGCACGCGAAGGAAGCGTGAACCACCCATCTCTGACGTATCGGACGCGTTCACGCCGGCCTTGATCGGCCCGGCGGGGATGCGAACCGAATCTGAACATTCGCGCCATGACCGGCGATCTCCTCCACGCGCCTGGTTAGGGTCCCGATGTGAGCACGCCCGCGATCGAGACGGTCGGCCTGACGAAGTTCTACGGCCGGACCCGCGGGATAGAGGGGCTCGACCTTCGCATCGAGGCCGGAGAGGTGTTCGGGTTCCTGGGCTCGAACGGTGCGGGCAAGACCACGACCATCCGGCTGCTGCTCGACCTCATCCGCCCGACACGCGGACATGCGTCGATCAGCGGCCTGGACACGCGTCGCGAGAGCCTCGAGGCCCGGCGCCGGACCGGGTACCTCCCGGGAGAGCTGAAGGTGCCCGCGAAAAGCACCGCAGGCGGGTACCTACGTTTTCTCGGGAGCCTGCGCGGGGGTGTCGAGCGGCGGGCGGTGGACGAGCTCGCAGGCCGTTTGCACCTCGATCTCGGCCGGCGGATCGGCGATCTCTCCAAGGGGAACAAGCAGAAGGTCGGTCTCGTCGCCGCTTTCATGCACGACCCGGAGATCCTGATCCTCGACGAGCCGACGAGCGGCCTCGATCCGCTTCGGCAGGAGGACGTGCTCGAGCTCGTCCGCGAGCGGGCCGCCGCCGGGCGGACGGTCTTCCTCTCCTCCCACGAGCTCGGCCACGTCGAGCACGTTGCCGACCGGGTCGGCATCGTCCGCGAGGGCCGTCTCGTCACGGTCGAGGCGATCTCGACCCTGAGGGAGCGCGCGGTGCGAAGAGTCGAAGTGCACCTCGGCGAGGCAGTGCCCGGACTCGAGCGCCTCGCCGACCTGGCCGGCGTCAGTGACGTCTCGGTCGACGGCTCTGTCGTGCGACTCGTCGTCGAGGGGTCGATGGACGCCCTCGTGAAGGAGCTGGCACGGCTCCCGGTGCGGTCGTTGACGAGCGAGGCCCCGGAGCTCGACGAGGTCTTCCGCTCGTACTACGGGGAGACGGCCGATGCCGACTGAGGTACTTGCCGAAACGCTCCGAGAACGGGGCCGCTCGACACTCTGGTGGGCGATCGGCCTGGTGGCTCTCGTCGCCCTGACCGTTGCGTTCTATCCCTCGATTCGAGACGACACCGCGTTGAGCGACCTGTCGAAGGACCTCCCGGATTCGCTTCGGTCGCTGTTCGTCGGCGGAGAGCTCGACATCACGAGCGCAGCGGGCTACCTGAACAGCCAGATCTTCGCGCTCGTCGCGCCGCTCGTGCTGCTCGTCTTCTCGATCGGGCACGGCTCGGGGGCGATCGCCGGCGAGGAGGAGCAGGGAACGCTCGATCTCGTGCTCGCGCACCCGGTGCGCCGCCGTGACTACGTGCTGCAGCGGTTCGGCGCGATGACGGTCCTCGTCGGGGTCCTGGCGGTTGTGCTCTTCCTCTCGGTCGCCGTCGGTGCCGTGCCCGTCGACCTCCAGATCGGCCTCGGCAAGCTCGCAGCAGGGTCGGTGAGCGTCGGCCTGCTGGCACTCCTGTTCGGGACCCTCGCGCTCGCGGTCGGCGCGGTCACGCCCGGGCGTGCGACGGCGCTCTCTGTGGCAGCGGGCGCGGCCGTGGTGTCGTGGCTCTTCGACGGTCTCTCACACACCGTCAGCGCCCTCGAATCGGTGCGCCCCGTGTCGCCGTTCTACCAGGCCCTGGGCCGAAACCCGCTCCGTAACGGGCCGCCGTGGGTCGGCTGGGCCGTGCTGGCCGTTGTCACGGTCGTACTCGTCGTCATTGCGGTGGCCGGCCTCGAACGGCGCGATGCGAGGCAGTAGCCGTGCCCCGCGAGACGATCCGTGACTGGGTGAGGGCTCTCGAGCGTGCGGCCCCGGCAGAGCAGTGGACGATGCTCTGCTTCTTCGCGGGACGCGGCGTCGCGATCGACGGGGACGAGCTCAATGCCGCCGTCCGGCGCGCAGAGCTCCTTCTCGCCGCCGGCGGCGATCCCCATCGTGCTCTCGACCCGTTCGGCCGTGCGGCGACGGCGCTCGCGGACGATCTCGACGCGCCGGAGCGGCGTGCCGCGCTTCTCTCGGGTCTCGAGGCGCTGCGGAGCGAGGTGGCCGGCCTGCGCGGGGCGCGCGAGGCGCTTGCGCTCCTCATCTCCGACCCCGACCTGGCCTGGAGCTCGTATGCCACCGCGCTCCTCGCAGAGGCGCTGGCGGAGGAATGACGTCGGGACGTGGCCTCCGGCCGCGTCCCTCGAAGCACCACAAACGCATCGCCCTCATGACCGGTGCACAGACACCGAACGTCTCCACGGACGCGGTCGAAGACCACGTCCGAGGCCTCAGCCGGCAAGCCGTGCGATCAGCTTCAGCGGCGCACCAACGCCACTCGAACCAGAAGCGCCGGAACGTAGCCTCCGGCCGGCAGGAACGTGAGCGAGGGGACGTGGGCGAGGGACGTGGCCTCTGGCCGCGTCCCTCCGAAGCACCACAAACGCACCGCGCCTCATCACCGGAGCACAGGCACCGAACGTCTCCACGGACGCGGTCGAAGACCACGTCCGAGGCCTCAGCCGGCAAGCCGTGCGATCAGCTTCAGTGGCCCGCGCGCGACGCCACGCGCGTCCGCCGGGTGCGCCACGTCACCGCACAGCAAGCCGGCGACGACACCGAAGACGCCGGGCGCGCGCGCCGCGCCGAAGACCACGCGCGGATAGCGGTCGAGCGCACGCTTCGCCGCCCAGGAGGCAGCGGCGTGACGGTCGAGCGCGGCCGAGAGCGCAGCACCGTATCCGGCGAGATCACCGGCGAGGATCGCCTCCGCCGCGAGACGCGACGACACGAACGCCTCGTACATGCCGTCGCCGGAGAGCGGATCGACGAGGCCCGCCGCATCGCCTACGAGAAGCACCCGTCCACTGCCCGCGGGCGTCCCCAGCCGGCGCATCGGAAGACGGTGCCCGCGGACGTCGGTGATCGTGTCAGGCTCGAGGCCGTGAACACGCGCGAGCCGCGCCAGGTGGTCGCGGAGCCGAGGCCCCTCGCTCCCCCACCCCCCCACGCCGAGGTTCGCGTGGTCGCCCTTCGGAAACACCCAGCCGTATCCGCCCGGAAGGACGGCGAGCTCGATCACGGCCGTCCGTTCGAGGTCCTGCGCGAGCGCGTCGAGCGGGACGTTTCCCTCGAGAGCGACGCCGCGGACGATCCCGTCGCCGAGCCCTGCCGCGCGCGCGACGACGCCGTTTGCCCCGTCCGCGCCGACGAGGACGTCCGCCTCTACGGTGTCCCTGCCGACCCGGGCCGTAACCCCTGCCTCGTGGATCTCGAGCGCCTCGATCCGCGATCCGTCGCGAAAGTCCGCGCCGGATCCCGCCGCCTGCTCGACGAGGAAGGTGTCGAGCCTGCGCCGCTGAGTCATCCGGATGAGCGGCTCGGAATGCGAGCGGGCGAAGGTGCGCCGGTACTGCAGGCGCAGCTCGAAGCGATCGACATCGCGCTCGACGACGGGCGACGGATCGACGGGAATCGCCTTGAGCGCCCGGCCGGTCAGCCCCCCGCCGCAGGGCTTGTCGCGGGGAAAGCGCGCCTTGTCCGCGAGGAGCACGGTCGCCCCGCCACGGGCGAGATGGATCGCGGCAGAGGCACCGGCGGGCCCTGCTCCGACGACGAGAGCGTCGACCTTCACCCTCCGAGTGTAGGCGTCCTGCCCGGGCTACAATCCGCGCTCCCGCAGGGATTCCCGAGTGGCCAAAGGGGGCGGGCTGTAAACCCGCTGGCTCAGCCTTCGGAGGTTCGAATCCTCCTCCCTGCATTGGTCCCGCAAGGTCGGTTCCGCAGGAGCAGAACCGACCGCGGGGGATCCCCGCCTCCGGCGCGGCAGATCCCTAAAGGCGCCCGCTTCGCGGCCGCAACCGCAACCGCAAGAACGCCGGCCACCAAGACCGGTCCCGCAAGGTCGGTTCCGCAGGAGCAGAACCGACCGCGGGGGATCCCCGCCTCCGGCGCGGCAGATCCCTAAAGGCGCCCGCTTCGCGGCCGCAACCGCAACCGCAAGAACGCCGGCCACCAAGACCGGTCCCGCAAGGTCGGTTCCGCAGGAGCAGAACCGACCGCGGGGGATCCCCGCCTCCGGCGCGGCAGATCCCTAAAGGCGCCCGCTTCGCGGCCGCAACCGCAACCGCAAGAACGCCAGTCCCGCAAGCGGCGACCGACCGCGGGGAAACCCCTAAAGGCGCCCGCTCTCGCGGCCAACACTGCCCGCGGTCGGTTCCGCGAGGAGCAGAACCGACGCGGGATCAAGGCGGTGGTCGGGGCCGCGTACCCGAACGGTCTAGCCGTACCCGCCGCCGGGGTAGGCCGGCGGGGGCGGAGTCGGATCTGTGTCGGCCGGTGGGGACGGCGTCGCCGGTGTCGAACCGGCGTCCGCCATCTTGCGGATCAGCTTTCCGGTGGACGCGATGACATACCACTCGCCCTCGACGCCCTGTCCCTTCACGTCGCCGGGCTTCTTGTCGGGCGCGTAGCGGTACAGCGGATACCCGTTGTATGTGAGCTGGCGGCCACCGCCGGGACGCTTGACCGTCCCGAGCTTCGACGCCTTCAGGCCCTGGCCTGCGACCAGCTTCTTGTTGCCCTTCACGAGAAGCGGCGGCCAGAACTTCGCGCAGCCTCCGGTGCACTCGACCGAACCCCGCTTCTCGTCGGTGTAGTGATACAGCGTCAGCCCGTTCGGGCTGACGACCAGCTTCCCGTAGCCCGCGGCGAAAGCGGCCTTCACGGTCGGCTGCCTTGTCGAGCCGAGGCTCGCCGCCAC
This sequence comes from uncultured Actinomycetes bacterium, assembly GCA_963798725.1. Lineage (GTDB taxonomy): Bacteria > Actinomycetota > Thermoleophilia > Gaiellales > Gaiellaceae > Gaiella. Next base: position 170,631 of record CAWCUL010000003.1, on the reverse strand, counting down.
GACAACGCCTCCAACGACGAGCACCAGCATGGGCACGAGCCAACGAGCGCTTCTCTGCATCGACGAGCTCCTTTCCCGAAAGGACGATCGTTCTCGTTGGTCCAACGGTCGTTCTGAGCTTTCGGATTTGCGCGACCCCCGCACCGACAGCCTCTCCGGTCGGGCTACACCAACTTCGGGCCTCGATCCGAGGGGCACCGACGACGAGCGGTTCGGGCCTCTGACTCAGGGTCGCGCGGACCCGATCGCCGAGCCGCTGCCACGGTCCGACAGCCCGGCGCGTGCTGCGCGGCGTTGTGCCTCGGCGTTCACTTCGGCGCCGAAGAGCAGGGCGGCGCTCGTCAGCCAGAGCCAGATCATCATCACGACGACCGCGGAAAGCGTGCCCCACGTCTTGTTGTACGAGCCGAACCGGGAGGTGTAGACAGCAAAAGCGCCCGAGGCGGCCAGCCAGATCACCAGCGCGACGGCGGCGCCGATCGTCACGAGTCGCAAACGCGGCTGCTCGACGTCCGGGCCGAGATAGAGCAGCACGGTGAAGGCGAACAACATGCCCGCGATCAGCAGCGGCCACTGCGCCGTCCACCACACCCAGGCGGCGACCGTTGGGGTGCCCGTCGCGTTGCCGATCCAGCGCTCCATCTGGGGCCCGAGCACCAGGAAGAACCCGACGAAAAGCGCCGCTCCCACGAGACAGACGACGATGACGAGCGCGACCAGCCGCTTGCGGAGAAAGCCGCGCTGGTCCTCTGCCGCGAAGGTGGTCATGATCCCCTGCATCAGCGTCGTCGCGGCAGAGGACGTCGTCCACAACGCGAGCACGAGCCCCACGACGGTCATCGTCAGCCCTCCGCTCGTCGACCGCGTCGAGCGCTCGAGGCTGTCGCCGAGCAGGGTCGCCGCCTGCTCCGGCATCACCCGTCCTGCGCGCTCAACCAACCGGTTCACGTCCCCTTCGTCGGCCAGGAGGGAGAACACCCCGAGCACGACGAGCAGGGTCGCGGGTATGGCGAGGAACAGCGAGTACGCAAGCGCCTGCGCCGTCATCGAGACCTTGTTCTCGCGTGCCTGCCGGGCGGCGTTGACGAGGACAGCCCAGCACACGGCGAGCGTGCCCTCCTCTCGCCCGGCTTCGGCGGCTTCTAGCATCCCCTGTTCCGGGTTCCTCTTTGCTGCGACGACGAAACCTCTGTCGCCGCACCGGCTACCCTACGGCTCCGCCCTCTTAGCTCAGTTGGTAGAGCACCTCCATGGTAAGGAGGGGGTCGACGGTTCGAGTCCGTCAGAGGGCTCTGCAAAAGCCCCGCTCTCGGGGCTTTTCCGTATGTGTTCAGTCGGTGCCGGGGCCGATGGGGCTGGTTGTGGAGCCGTTTATGGAGCTTTCAGATCGAGAAGGCGCCGGCCGTGTCGTCTGGTGACGCGATCGTGCCAATGCAATGGTGGTCGCCGAAGGGCGTCTCAGGCGGCGGCTTATGTTGGCGGCCAGGGGCCGAGTGGCTTGCCGATCTCCCACTCGTGGCCGAACGGGTCGATGATCCGGCCGAGCCGCCAGCCGTGCTCGTCAGAGACGGGCGACGTTTTCTTCGCTCCGGCCCGGATGGCCTGCTGCGCCACCGTGTCGGGGTCGTCGACCACGAGCAGCGTCCGGCTGGTGGCGCCATCGATCGCGCGAGGGCTGAACCGCTTCATCGTCGCGGAGGCCGGCGCCACCCAGAAGGCTGCGTCGCCGACCCCGAGTTGGGCGACGATGTCGTCGCCGTCGCCGACGAGATGGAGGACGGTCGCGCCGAACGCGGCGCGGTAGAAGGCGAGCGCTTCGCGCGCGTTCTCAACCCACAGCTCCGGCTGGATGCTGGTCATTCGTTCCTTCCTCGCTTGGAAACAGCCATTCTCCCTCCATCACTGGAATCCGCGACAACGCTCGGGTTCGCGTTCTTAGGCGAGCGTCGGGACGGGGTCGCCGCGTGCTTTCGCGGTGAGGGCGTCGCTGAGGTAGGCGTAGAGCGAGCGGCGCTGCAGGCGGCAGGTCTGGTCGACGGAGAGCAGCCGTTCGATCGTGCGCTCCCCGCCTTGGGAGCGGCTGCCGAGTGAGAGCTTGCGGTAGATGACAGCCGCGCGCAGGCCACGCTCGGCGGCGTTGTTGGTCGGCTCGACATCGGGGACCTCGGCGAAGGTCCAAGCGCCGGCCAGAGCTTGAGCAGGTTCTTGGCGAGGGCGTGCACGTGCCGCTGCCGCTTACCGCGCGAGCCCCACTCGAGCAGCGGCCACAGCTGATCTTTGGCCGCCGCGACGCGCCTTCGCAGGGCAGCGCGGTCGCCGTCCTGCTGGAACTGCCTCCAGGCGTGGAAGACGTTCCACGTGACCTCGAGTCCGTCGAGGCCGAACGTCTCGGTGGGTATGGAGCCGTTTATGGAGCTTGCAGGTTCAGACAGGGATTTCGTGCGAGGCACGAGGTGACGTGTGGGCCGGCGGTCCAGCCTGGCTCGATGCTGAACTGACGCCCGAAGATCGAGCTATCGTCGTCCGCGTCCGTTTGGCAAGTGGGCCAGCGACGCTCGCGACGCCCTGGCCCTTGGCACCGGAAAAGGAGCTTCCGATGCAGCTGCTTCGTCCTTAACGAGGAGCGCGTCGTGCTGGGCCGGATCGGGCGGCGCGCGATCCGCGACAGAGTGGCCGTCACCGCCGAGGACGCGATGACTCCCGGGCCGAGCACGATCAGGCCCAGCGTCCGTCTCCGCGACACCGTCGAACGGATGCAGCGGCAGAACCTCACCAACCTCCCCGTTACAACCCCGGACGGCCGGCTCGTCGGACTGCTCACCCGCGGCGACGCCGAGCAAGCGCTCGCCGCCGTCAACAAATCTTGACGAAAGATGCTCGTCAAGTTATCTTGACGGAGATGGTCGAACCGGGCGAGGTGGTGGCGCAGACGGCGAGCGAGGATCCCGAGATCGGGTTGCGCGGAGTCGCCTCGTTGCGTGCGCTGCTGGAGGCGGTCGAGGAACTGCAGGTCCGGCGCGCACGCCAGCTCGGCTGGAGCTGGCAGCAGATCGCGGCGCTGCTCGGCGTCTCCAAACAAGCCGTGCACCAGAAGTACGGCACCGGCGGGCCGCGCAAGCGGCGGCGGTTCCGATGAGACTTCTCCGCCGCCGTCGACGTATCCCGTGTCTGCAGGGCAAATCGACCCGGCCAGCCGAGCCCTACCTGGCCGCGGGCGCGCAGGAGGCACGGCGCCTTGGGCACACCTACATCGGCATCGAGCACGTGCTGCTCGTCCTGATCCGCGATCCGGACGGTGGCGCAACGACGGTGCTGCGGCAGCTCGGCGTCAACCCCGACGCCGTCGAAGAGGCACTCGCGCCCTGCATCGGCGGGGGAGCCGCCAGGATCGATCCGGAGGCGCTGGCGGCGCTGGGGATCGACTTCCAGACCGTGCGCGAGCGCCTGGAGCAGACGTTCGGGCCGGGCGCGCTCGAGGAGACGCGGGCCGGCTGCCTGGGGATCGCGCCGCGGCTAAAGCAGGCGTTCGCATTCGCACTCGATCGCGCCGGCGAACGGCCGCTCGCCGACGAGCACATCCTCCTCGGCATGCTCGACGTCCCCGACTCGCTCGCCAGCCATGTCCTTTGCCAGGTCGGCGTCTCGCTGCAGGCGGTCGAGGCGATCGTCGCTCCCGACCATGAGTAGCGGCGCGCAGACGGTGCCGCTCTCGGTGGCGCTCGTCGCGGGCGCACTGGTCGCGCTCAACCCCTGCGGCGTGCCTCTGCTCCCGGCGTTTCTCTCCTATTACCTGGGCGCGGAGCATGGACGGTTCCCCCGTGCCCGCAGCGGGCTTCTGCAAGGGCTCCTGGTCGGGGCGTTGCTGACGCTCGGCGTCGTCGGGGTGTTCACGCTGGTCGGGCTGCCGCTTGTCTACGGGGCGAGCCGGATCACCGACGCCGTCCCCTGGCTCGGACTCGCCGCCGGCGCCGCGGCGATGCTCGCCGGCGCGGTCGCGCTCGCCGGACGGGGCTCGCTGGCGCTGCCGCTGCCGGCCGGTCTCTCCTTGAGCGAACGCCGGTGGCTACGGCCGCTCGTCTTCGGCGTCGCGTACGGCGTCGCCTCGCTCGGCTGCAGCCTGCCCGTCTTCCTCGCCTTTCTCGCCTCCTCGCTTGCCGTGCGTGGCAGCGGCAACGCACTCGCGGTGCTCGCCGCCTACGTGGCCGGGATCGCGATCACGATCCTTGCCCTGCTCGTCGTCGCAACCGTGTTGCGCGAAGGGCTCGCCCGTCGGCTCGGGCCGCTCGCCGGGCGCCTGCACCGCGTCTCCGGCCTGCTGCTGCTGCTCGCTGGCGCCTACCTGACCTACTTCTGGGCGCGGCTCGAGTTCGGCTCCAGCGCGACCTTGGCCGACGATCGGATCGTCGGCGTCGCCACCCGCTACAGCGCCCGCATGCAGACGTTGGCCGGACGGCTCGGGATCAGCTTCGTGCTCGCGCTCGCGCTGCTCGTCCTGCTCGCGCTCGCCGCAGGCGCTTGGCGCAACGCGCAGCCACGGCCGCGCGCCGCTTCCCGACGGAGGACACGCTGAGATGCGCCGCGCGCTCGCCCTCGCTGCACTCGTAGTCGCTCTTACGGTCAGCGGCTGCGGCGGCAGCGGTCACGAGACCGCGACGAGCCCGTCGAGCCCGTCGAGCCAGACGCTCGACCCTTCGACACGGCTTGTCGACCTCCAGCACCCCGGACGGACGCCGGCGCTGTTCACGCTCTTCAACGCCGACCAGGGCGAGCCGAGGCTCGTGCTGCTGATCTCGCCCACCTGACCGACCTGCCTCACCGGCGCCAGTTGGGTCCGGCAGCACATCCTCGAGCAATACCCCGACGCCAAGCTCCACGTCTACGCGATCTGGATGCCCGTGCTCGCCGGCGACAGCCGCGCCGCCTGGGACCGCGAGGTGCTCGACGACCCCCGCGTCACCCAGCTCTGGGACGGTCGGCAGCTGCTCGGCAGCTGGCTGCAGGCACACGGCGACGCCTTCTGGGACACCTTCCTCGTGTACGGCCCCGACGCACACTGGCGCAGCGAACCCGCGGAGGCGCTCGCCTCCGGCTCGCCGATCATCGGCGCAACCGACGAGCTGCAGCGGGGCCTGCTGCCGCTGATCGGCGCCGGCTAGCACTGCCCGTCAGAGCGGCTGGCCGAAGGCGATGTCGTGGCCGTCGGGGTCCTGGAGGCCAAACTCACGGAAGCCGCTGGGCGCGTCGTAGAGCGTGTACTCGATGCCCGCGCCGCGCGCTTGCACCTCCGCGTAGACGCTTTCGACGTCGTCGACACGGATGTAGGCGTTCCAGATCTTGTCGACGATCTGCCAGTTGGGAACGATCCGCTCCGGCTCCTCGCAGAGTGCGAGCAGGATCGTCGCCTGGTCGCGTTCCGCGGTCGCGAAGTCGGGCGGATGACCGAACACGTCGCAGCGGAAGCCGAGCCGGTCATGGTAGTAGGCGACCGAGCGCTCGAGCTCGGAGACGAGCAGCACGGGCGAGATTCCGGTCAACGTCTCCACGCCCGGATGCTACGGCCCGGATCGTCCGAGCCGTCGTCGGCGATGTTGGACGCGCCCGCCGCAGCGGCGTACGATTGCTTACTGGTGCCTGGCTGACCGTAGAGAGCCGCTCGTCGATCGAGGCCCGCCGCCTGGAAGCTCTTCTTCTTCGCGCGCGGGTCGCCGTTGTGGCTGCGCCCGAGCGCGGAGCGGCTCGGTGGTGGTGCGCGCGCACCGCCCCGCCGCGCTGACGTTTCCGGTCCCGTTCGGTTCCTGCAGCCAAGAGGAGGAGACGATGAACCACGAGCAGGCACAGGCCAACCTGCAGCTCGTAGCTCGACTGGATCGACGCGCTGCGCCGCGGCGACGTCGACTCGATCGCCGAGCGCTTCGACCCCGACGTCGCCTGGACGGATGTCGCCGGTGGCATCGCCTGCGACGGCCGCGAGCAGGTGCTCGCCTGGTTGCGCGCCGCGCGCGCCCGGCCCACACAGGTCGACGCGCTCGAGCTGCTCGCCGACGCCGACCACGCCGTGCTCGGCGTCCAAAACCACGCCCGCCAGGAGCTCGCCGGCGTGCAGCTCGAGGGCCAGCTGTTCACGGTGTTCACGCTGCGCCAGGGCCAGATCGTGCAGCTGCGAGACCACGCCCACCGCGCCGACGCGCTCGCCGATGCCGGCCTCCACCACCAGTGGCGCTAGCGCCGAGCAGAGAGGCAAGCCGGGACGCGTTGTGGGCGAAAGCGGTCGATCGTGCTCGGGACGGCTCTGATTCTTGCACTACTACGTTGTGCGTAGTAGTATCTGCTCCGTGAACGACCCTCGTCTGTTGATCCTGACGAGCCTCTCATCCGGGCCAAAGCACGGACACGCGCTGCTGCTCGACATCGACGCCTTCGCGGGTGTCCGGCTCGGGCCGGGGACGCTTTACGGCGCGATCACGCGGCTTGAGGAGAGTGGTCTGATCGAGCCGCTCGATGCCGACGACCGGCGGCGCCCCTACCGGCTGACGGCGGCCGGGACAACCGCGCTCGCCGACTCGCTCGGCGGCCTGCGACGGATCGTCGAGGTCGGAACGACGCGCCTAGCGGCGGCGACATGAACCGCCTCCTGAATTTTTACCCGCGCCGGTGGCGCGAGCGCTACGGCGAGGAACTGCTGGCGCTGCTCGAGGCCGAGCCGCTCACCTGGCGCGTGCGCGCAAACGTTGTCCTGGCCGGTCTTCGGGAGCGAATGAGCGGCTCCGGGCCGCCGCAGCTGCGCGTGCTTTGGGCTTGGTCGCTGTTCGTGATCGGCGGGATGGTTTTCCAGAAGACCTCCGAGCACTGGCGAGTCGTCGTCCCCGGCGGCGCCCGCGGCGTGCCAACCGCGGCGTTCGATACGGTCCAGGTAGCGGCTGTGATTGGCAGCGCGGCTATCCTCGCCGCCGTAGCGCTCGCGCTTCCGGCGTTCGTACGCGATTTACGGAGTGGCGGCTGGGCGACGGTGCGCCGGCCGATCCTTATCGCCTCGGCCGCCACCGCCGTCGCCGTAGCCGCCCTCGTCGCGGTGGCGGTCGACCACGACATCGTCGCCGCCTCGGTTTTCGTCGCATCCGCCGTCTTCTCGCTCTTCGCCTGGACACACGCCGCCGCCGTGGCAGCGAGGCGCCTGCCGCCACTCCGGCTGCACTCCTACCTGGCGCTCATCGTGACCGCGACCATGCTCGTGATGACAGTCGCCGCTGCGGTGTGGTTCGCCTCGGTGACCGCACACGCGCCCTCGTTCGTCGGCACCGCACAACTCGCGGTGACCGCGACGTTCATGCTCGCCGGGACCGCCCTCGCCGCCGCCGGCGGCGTCCGATCATTGCGCATGTAGCTTCAGCAGTCGCGCCGACACAACCACCCGCCCGTCGGCCGCGGCCCAACCGTGCGACTGCACCCAGCTGTGCCGGCGTTCGTAGGATCGAACAACCGGTGACGCACACGAAGACTTCGCGCTGTCGAGGACAGCGGAACCAAGCTCGTGCCTCTCGAAGCGAGAGGCACGCTTCCCGCGTCCGAGACCACAGCAGGTCGAAGCGTCTGAATCCGTGCTCTACATGTCTATGTCACTCGACGGGTACATCGCAGGTCCGAACGACAGCGGGAGGAGCAATCTCGACCCTCTCTCAAGCAGAGGTCTCTGGAAACGGGTGCACTCTGGATCGTCATCGGGCGGATCACGGGCTCGTGACGCGCCGCGCTGGGAGATCCGACGCGGCGGGCGATCCTCGAGCGGCTCGCAGCCGGCGAGGCGACCGTCAACGAGCTCGCCGAGCCGTTTCCGATCACGGTCCAGGCGGTGTCGAAGCACCTGCGCGTGCTCGAGCGCGCCGGGCTGGTCGAGCGCCGCCGAGCAGCACAGCTGCGCCCGTCGCGGCTGCGGGGTCAGGCGCTCGGCGACGCTGCACAGTGGCTCGAGCGGTACCGCTCGTTCTGGACGGACAGCTTCGACGACCTCGACCGGCGGCTCCGTGGCTGAGTACGGCTTCATGATCAGGCGCGTGTTCGACGCGCCGCGGTCGCGGATGGCGTCGTCGGCCAGAGAACCATCGACGATGACTGTGTTCCAGTGTCGCTTGTTGAGGTGGTACCCGGGAAGGACCGCCGCGTGCGCCTCGCGTAGCGCGTCGGCGAGGTCGGGCTCGCACTTGAGGCTGACTCGAAGAGAGTCGGCGGCGAGTTGCGAGAGAGCGAACATCTTCCCGGCCACCTTGAACACCGAAGTCCGCGGGCCAAACGGAAATGTCTCCTCGGCTCCCGTAAACGACAGGCACTGATCGCGAAGCTCGGACGCATTCACCTGACCGAGCGGCAGCGACGCGGTCTGGAAGCTGCTCCACCTGCGAGGGCTTGACGTTCGTCGTGTCCCTCCTCGCGCATCGCAGCAAGAAGCTGAGAAGCGCGCCGCGAAGCTCCAACGCGGAACCACGCCTCGATCTCCGCGTCGCCAAGCGGCTACTCCATGTACGGCGGAACGAGGTAGTGCAGCGTGACCACCGTCCAAGCGGCCGCGCGGATGCGCACGCCCACCGGCTGGTCCTTCCCCTTCGGCACCGCAGTGCGCAGGAGGTAACGCCCCGCCGGCAGCGCGATCACGAAGCGACCGGCTCGATCCGTACGGTCCGCGGCGACAGCCAACCCGGTCGAACCGCGGAACGCACGAACGAGGATCCCAGCTCCAGCAAAGTCACACCGCCGCGTGTCACCTTCACGGACCGGACCGGGGCAGCCGTGCGAAAGACGAACAACGCCGCGAACACCACTCGACGGCGCTGCACTCGCCGCTATCGGCGCGACAAGCAGCGCCACGAAGATGACCGTCACGGTCGCCCATCTGAGACGCCCCGTCATCGCTTACACGTTGTACCTCAACCCGCTAGGCCCTCACGCCCGCGCTCAGCCATCGCCGATGAGTTTCGTCACCCCTTCGATCCCCTCTCTACAGGCGAAGTGGTCGGGCTGGAATCGCGCACTCCACGGCGCCGGAAACGCTGTTCCAATCAGCGATTGCGTCCACCAGGATGGAGCGTTTATGGAGCAGAGCGGGCGCAACCGGTGGCAAATCGGGACGCCCTAGAAACGGCTCAAACAAGCCAAAACCGTTGCCGTGGGTTGCCACTGGTTGCCGATCGGAGCGCATAATAAGGGTCGTGTCGATCCGACTTCCCTCTTGCGAAAGAGGGGGTCACTGTCCTGGCTCCGCAAGAAGTGCCAAGTCGCCGATCGGAGCGCATAATAAGGGTCGTGTCGATCCGACCTCCCTCTTGCGAAAGAGGGGGTCACTGTTCTGGCTCCGCAAGAAGTGCCAAGTCCTGCGAACCCGAAGGCCCACAGGACTTGACCGCGCGACTCTGACAGCTCCCAACCCGAGCGTCAAGAACAACCGATGGTCGTCACGGGCCGGGGTCGTTCCCAAGCTCGAAGCGGTAGCCCATCCGCGCCTCAGTGATGAAGTAACGAGGTCTAGTCGGGTTGGGTTCGAGCTTGCGGCGGATCTGGGCGAGGTAGACGCGGAGGTAGTTGGTCTCTTTCTCGTATTGCGGCCCCCAGACTTCTTGGAGGAGCTGGCGCTGGGTGACGAGCTTGCCGGCGTTGTGGACGAGCATCTCGACGACGTGCCACTCGGTCGGGGTCAGGCGTACTTCGCCGTCGGCGGTCGTGACGCGTTTGGCCGCCAGGTCGACGGTGAAGTGGTCGGTCGCCACGAGCGCTTCCTCCTCGGTTGGCGCCGTGCGCCGCAGTGCGGCTCGGAGGCGGGCGAGGAGCTCGTCCATGCCGAACGGTTTGGTGACGTAGTGTGGTCTGACACCCAGCAGCCGATGGGTCAAGCGACATGGCTGCAGCCTGCGCGCGCGTCCTCTCGCCTGAGCGGGCTTTCGACCTGAGCGGGACGAGCAGTTCGACCCCCTTCTACATGGAAGGTGGTCACGCGTTCTGTCGGCGACTCGAGCGCTCCCGGAATCCGTCTTCTCATCACGGATCCGCCCGGAGAGTATGGAGCGTTTATGGAGCCTAGCGGGCGCAACCAGTGGCAACCGGTGGCAAATCGGAAGACCCCGGAAACGGCGGAATCAAGCCAAAACCGTTGCCGTCGGTTGCGACCCGTTGCCGCTGAACCTTGATGGTAAGGAGGGGGTCGACGGTTCGAGTCCGTCAGAGGGCTCTGCAAAGACGCCGCACGTCGGCACTTTTCCGATCGGGTCGGTTTGCAAGGTCCGCACCGTGCGCCGGATATGGAGCCCTTTATGGAGCTTCCAGGTTCAAGGCGCCGCCGGCAACGCCCCGTTCGGATGCGACCTCGGAGATAAGAGAGCCGGCCTCCCGAGCCCTCGCGGTTGGAGCTGACTTCCCGATACAGAGCTATCGTCGTTAGACCGATGTGCTCCAGTAAGCCCCAAGTCACGACCCGAGCTTCTTTGGTTTCTGCGAGCGCTTCACTTGTGATCCTTCCTGGTCGGCTGAGTTCGTCAGCGCTCGTAGGCATGACGCGAAAGCCTCGGCAGGGCTGGAAACAAGCTCGAGGACCGGCGGCGACCGTGCACGGCGTACGCGCGCGCCGAGTATCACACGGATCCCAGGCGCGTGTTCCTGGCGCGACCTGGTCTGTATCGTTCGGAGTCGACAAGGAGTACGGATGAACGCCCTAGACGAGGCCCTGCGAGCGCGCATCGACGAGCTGGCAGGGTCGGACAAGGGTCGGCAACCAATTCTGTCCACGACGGGGACACAGGTTGCGATCGCGGAGCTCATTGCACGGAACGACCGGCTCGAGCGGATCGTCGGCGAATTGAGCCTCGCAATCGAGGCCCTCGCTGCCTCTCAAAGGGGCGGCACCGCAGCGGATGTCGCGGCCGCGTCAGACCGCTAGCTAGATGTCGGACTACGAGCCGGCCGCGCCCGCCAGCGCCTCGGGTGACGGGCTGCGCGTAGCGATCTTGGCACCGATCTCGTGGCGCGTCCCGCCGCGCCACTACGGACCGTGGGAGCAGTTCGTGTCACTCCTGACCGAAGGACTGGTTCGTCGGGGAGTCGACGTCACGCTGTTCGCCACGGCCGACTCGGTAACCGGTGCGCGCCTGGTTGCGACCGCCCCCACCGGATACTCCGAAGATCCTGGGCTGTCACCGAAGGTATGGGAGGCCCTCCACATCTCGGGGGTGTTCGAACGAGCGGGAAAGTTCGACGTGATCCACAACAGCTTCGACTTCCTGCCCCTCACCTACAGCGATCTGGTCGAGACGCCGGTGGTCACCACGATCCATGGCTTCTCGTCCGAGCAGATAGTCCCGGTCTTCGAGAAGTACAACACGAGGGGGTACTACGTCGCGATCAGCGACGCCGACCGCCATGAGCGCCTCGACTACGTCGCGACGATTCACCACGGCATCGACATGGCCGAGTTCGAGCCGGGGGAGGGGCCGGGTGACTACCTGCTGTTCTTCGGAAGGATCCATCCCGAGAAAGGCACGCTCGAGGCGATCGACGTTGCCCAGAGGGCCGGTCTGCCGCTGATTATCGCGGGGATCATCCAGGACCACGAGTACTTCGAGCGATCCGTCGAGCCCCAACTCGACGGAGAACGGGTCACGTACGTCGGTCCCGTTGGCCCGGACCGCCGCGGCGCGCTCCTCGCTGGAGCGCGGGCCCTCCTTCACCTCGTCAGCTTCGACGAGCCGTTCGGCTTCAGCGTCGTCGAAGCAATGGCGAGCGGAACGCCGGTGATCGCCCATCCGCGCGGATCGATGTCAGAAATCGTCCGCGATGGTGTGAACGGCTTCCTGGTGGGCTCTCTCGACGAAGCCGTCGTCGGCGCGCACGCGGCCGCCTCGATGGACAGGACGCTCGTGCGCGCCTCGGTCGAGCGCCGTTTCGACTCCAACCGCATGGTCGACGACTATCTCGAGCTCTATCACTGCGTCGTGGCGCTCGATCGCACGCGACGCGCAGGCGAAAGCAACGTTGGCTGACCCTCTCTCGTCGAGCGAGCGTTTCAGGCTCGGCGTCAACTACTGGCCGTCTCGAACGGCGATGGGGTGGTGGTCAGCCTTCGATCGCACGGAGGTCGCAGGTGACTTCGAGCGGATCGCCGCGAGCGGTCTCGACTCGATCAGGCTCTTCCTGACCTGGGCGGACTTCCAGCCGACCCCGGAAGACGTGGATCGGCGGATGCTGGGTCGGCTGACCACTGTGGCGGATCTGGCCGCCGGAGCGGGCGTTGCGCTCGTTCCTACGCTCTTCACTGGTCACATGAGCGGAGTGAACTGGATTCCGGCGTGGGCGCTCGGCGGGACTGACCGCGACGATCGCTTTCGTGTGGTGTCCAACGGCAGGGTCAACGAAACCGGGTTGCGGAACTGGTACTCGGACCCGCTCATCACCCGAGCGCAAGCCTTGCTGGCGAGCAAGGCTGCCGGAGCTCTGGCCGGCCACGACGCTGTTTGGATGTGGGACCTCGGGAACGAGAACTCAAACTGCGTGATACCGCCGACGCGGTCGTCTGCGCGGGAGTGGCTGCGACAGATCGCCTGTGCGATCCGCACGGCCGACCCGGACGCCCGGCTCACGGTCGGCTTGCACATGGAAGACCTCGAGAACGACCGTGTGCTCGGGCCGCGCGAGGCCTCCGAGGTATGCGACGTCTTGTCGATGCACGGCTACCCCATCTACGCCCGCTGGGCGGACGGCCCCACGGACGAGCACCTCCTGCCGTTCCTCGCCGATGTCACGCGCTGGCTCGCCGGCGGACGCGATGTGCTGTTCGCGGAGTTTGGTCTACCCACCCACCGCTGGGACGATCGGGCCGGCGAGACGATCAGGCGTCGAGCGGCAAGCCCTCTCGTCGAGGAGCAGGCTGCCGCGGCCCACACCGAACGAGCGCTTGCGGCGTTGCAGCGGGCAGGCTGCGTGGGCGCGATGCTCTGGTGCTACTCCGACTACGACTCAGCCATCTGGGACAAGCCGCCGCTCGACCTCGCCGTCCACGAGCGCTCGTTCGGGCTATGGCGCGCCGACGGCTCGCCCAAACCCTCCGTCGCCGTCGTGGAGGCGTTCGCCGGCGCGCGGCGACTCGCCGGGTCAGACGAATACCCGTGGATCGATCTCGAACCCGAGGAGTTCCTCGTCGACCCGCACGAGGAGCTGCCACGCCTCTATGGTCTCTATCGCACGAGCGAGCAGGGCGAGCCTGCGGGATAGGGTTGTCGGTCTGACTCGCGTACACCCAATGGGCAACACGCCACGCGCGAGCGCAACGACGTCTAGCCGCAGATCCCAAAATGTGGCAGATCGCACAAATCGGTGGTATCCTGCGTCGGCGTCCGGTCGAGCGTCGTAGCCGCCGAGGCATTGGCACTCCTCTTCAGCTGTTCCATTTGGCCCTAGCGCAGCAGGGAGCTCGTTCGCGCTCTCTGTCCTGAACGAAGAGCGAGGAGCACACTATGCACGCCACCATCCGCCGGTACGAAGGTGTTGACACCGCACGGACCGAAGAGCTTGCCCGTAGGGTGAGCGAGACGCTCATCCCGCGGCTGCAGAAGCTCGAGGGTTTCCGCGGCTACTACCTCGTTGAGTCCGGGGACGCGGTCTTCACGTCCCTCGGGCTGTTCACAAGCCCCACCCAGAGCGACGAGGCAACGAGCATCGCGGCCGCCTGGGTGAAGGACGAGAAGCTCGAGTCCGCGCTCCCCAACCCGCCGCGAATCACGAGCGGCAAGGTGATCGCGCAGCAGAACGGAGTTGCCGTCGCCTAGCGATCGGCCACGCACCACCGGGGGAGGGCTCAGGCGGCCCTCCCCCGACTCGACCATGAGGCTCATCGGAAGAGGTGACTGCAGATGTCCAGGTTCCTCCACTGGCGCAAGATGACCTGGGCACTCGTCCTCTGGAGCGGTTACATCGCAACCTGGATGGTGGTCACGGCCTCCGGCCCTGCCATCGTCACCATGTGGTGGCTTGTAGGCGTCGTCGTCTTCAGCCGTCTCTGGTTCACGAGGCAGCCACTGCGTCGACAGGGGCGCGGTCTCGACGGCCTCTTGGCCCAGCCCGGCTGGACGCGCTGGCGTGTGGACAACCTCCCCCGCACCGACCGGGGCACGGAGCCCCGGCGCGATGCCGGTTGAGACGCCGCGCCGGAGCTCGACGGTCTCCGAACCCAAGCGCCATGCCGCCGAGCAGGTCACCTCCACCCTCACGCAGCAGCGCGCACGCACCCGTGGGACTTGACTGGCAGGGTTCTCCGCCGCCTACTTCCCCGAGCGAGGACGCCACGACCTCGAGGCACTCACCGCGTACGGCGCCTATAGGCGCTCGCGTGCAGGCGCGACGCTGTCTTCCGACGAGCCCGTCCGGCTCGAAGCTGGCCGGCGCGCGACAGGCGCTCGCCCCTTCCGAAACTGGGAAGGCGAGGGCGGCGCCACGCTCTCAGCCGACGGGTCATGAGGCAAGAACGCGACCAGGAGCAGCTCCGGAGGGACGCGCTCACAGCCTTCCTCGACGAGCGAGAACGCGAGGGATATCGCGTGGAGTCTCACACGCACACGCAGGCGATCATCGGCCCGCCTGACCGGCGCCGCTCGCTCCGGGGTCTCCTTCGCAAGCCGGGCTCGCTCCCACGCCAGGTCGTCTCGGTCGATCGTGACGGCGAGGTGTCCGTCGGCCCGGCCGAGCCGCTGCGCTCCTGACACCGGCAGCCGGGGCTCGTGCGCGCTGCGGGTAGCATGGGTTCCGACCCGGCCAGGCTTCCGGCGGTTGAGCGCCAGCACGCCGGACACCTGCTGAAAGGGGCACACGGTCCCGTGCGTACGGCGATCCTCTCCACGTACCCGCCGCGCGCGTGCGGGATCGGAACGTTCGCCTTCGACATCCGCACATCGCTACTCGCAACCCCGGGTGTGGAGAGCGTGGGCGCGATCGCCATCGTCGACGAGGCGTCGAGCCCGCAGCGCCACGATGTCCTCGCGACCGTGTCACAGGCAGTGCGAGGCGACTACGTCCGAGCAGCACGGCTGCTGGGTCGACTCGAGGTCGACGTCGTCCTGCTGCAACACGAGTACGGGATCTTCGGCGGTGCCGACGGCGAGTACGTGCTCTCGTTCGCGCGGGAGCTCACGCGGCCGCTCGTCCTGACGCTTCACACCGTCCTTTCGGATCCGACGGATCACCAGCGCGACGTGCTGACCGCCTTGTGCGAGGAGGCGGAGCGTGTGATCGTGATGACGGAGACAGCGCGAGAGCTGCTCCTGCGGATGAACGGCTGCGCCGCGGACAAGATCCGCGTCGTCCAGCATGGCGCGCCGGCTCTTCTCGGTCGCCGAAACAGGAACGGCTCGGCGCCTTCAAGGAGCCTCGACCGTCTCCGATCGCGTTTTGTTCTTTCGACCTTCGGGCTCATCTCCCCAGGAAAGGGGATCGAGACGGCGATCGCGGCTCTTCCGGGGATCATCGAGCGTCATCCCGAGGTGCTGTACCTCATCGCCGGGAGAACGCACCCCGAAGTAGCCCGGCTGGAGGGCGAGCAATATCGACTCCTGCTCGAGCGTCGCGCGCTCGACCTCGGAGTCGCCGATCACGTCGAGTTCGACGATCGCTTTCTCTCCGTCCCCGAGCTGGCCGACGTGCTGCATGCCACCGACGTCTTCCTGACGCCGTACCGCAGCCCGGAGCAGATCACTTCGGGCGCGTTGACATTTGCCATCGCCGCCGGGTGCGCGTCGATCTCGACCCCGTACCTCTTCGCGCAGGACATGCTCGCGACGGGTGCAGGGAAGCTCGTCCCCTTCGATGACCCCGGCGCTATCGAGAGCGCGGTCTGCGACTTCATCGAGAGCCCTGACTCACTGGACAAGGCACGCGCGGAGGCGCGGCGGATCGGCGCCGAGCTCGCCTGGCCGGCGATCGCCATCGAGACTGCAGCCGTGTTGCGAGAGGCGGCTGTCGCTCGACCGCGCCGGGAGCCGATCCCGATCGTCGAGCTCGAGCTCACGTCCGTCCGTACGGACCATCTCCGGACGTTGGTCGATGACGTCGGGATCGTTCAACACGCCACCGGTGTGATCCCGAGCTGGGAAACGGGCTACTGCGTCGACGACGTCGCCCGGCTCGCGGTCGTCGCGCTCGAGCTCACCGGACGCACTCCCGATCGTCAGTGGACACCTGTCCTCCACCGCTCGCTTGCGTTCCTGCGATTCGCGACAGGGCCTGAGGGCACGGGGATGCGGAACTTCATGGGCTACGACAGACGCTGGCTCGACGAGCCGCACGTCGGCGACCATGTCGGCAGAACGATCTGGGCGCTCGGTGAGATTCTCGCCACCGCCTGGATACCGGCCCTCTCGGGCCCCGCTCGGACGCTCCTCGACGCACTCGTGCCATCGCTACGCGGAGACGTCTCCCTACGCACAGCCGCCTACACGGTTCTCGGCCTCGCGCGCCTCGATCCCGATCGGCTCGACCACGACGCGAGAGTCCTCCTCGAGCGTCTCGTCGAACAGCTCGCCTCCGCCTACAAGGAGTCAGCCGGAGGATCGTGGCTATGGTTCGAGGACCGGCTCACCTACGACAACGCGCGGCTCCCCCAGGCGCTCATCGTCGGCGGCTCGGCACTCAGGCGGCACTCGGACGTTGCGATCGGGCTCGAGTCGCTCGCCTGGCTGGGCGACGAATGCGGCCTCGACGAAGGCATGCTGCGCTTGCCGGGCCATCACGGACGAGAACGCGACGAGCCTGCGCCGGGCGAGGGCGACGAGCAGCCGCTCGACGCGACCGCGTTCGTCGAGGCCGAGCTCGCAGCACTCGCGGCGTCGGGCGACGGGGAACACGGAGCGCGTGCTCGCGCGGCGTTCGACTGGTTCCTGGGGCGAAATCGGTTGGACCGCCCGCTCTACGACTTCGCGACCGGAGGCTGCAGCGACGGCCTCGGTGAGACCGATCTCAACGAGAACGAGGGCGCCGAGTCCACGCTCGCCTTCCATCGCGCCCAGCTACTGCTCGATGCCGCCGCCCTCCCGACCCCCAAACGACGCGAGATCCGGGCTCGAGCGGCGTGAGCTCGAACCACGAGGTGTTCCGGCGCCATGCCGGAAACCCGATCCTGACCGCGGACGACTGGAGCCAGCCGGTCAACGCCGTCTTCAACCCTGCCGCGGCGCTCGTCAACGGTAAAACCGTCGTACTCGCGCGCGTCGAAGATCGACGAGGCATCTCCCATCTCGCCGTTGCGCGCTCAGACGACGGCCTGACGGCCTGGTCGATCGATCCGGAGCCGCTGCTCGCGCCGGCCGAAGGGATCGAAAGCGAGCAATGGGGCTTCGAAGACCCACGCGCAGTGTGGGTGGACGAGCTCGAGCAGTGGCTGATCACATGCACGGCATACGGGCCGAGCGGCCCGGCCGTCTACCTCGCGTCTACGACAGACTTTCGGACGGTCGAGCGGATTGGAATCATCTGCCAACCGGAAGACAAGAACGCGGCGCTTCTGTCCGAGCGAGTCGACGGACAATGGATCCTCTTTCACCGGCCGATGACATCGTACGGCGGCTCACGCGGCGAGGTCGTGCTCTCCCGGTCGGACGACCTGACCAACTGGGGTACGCCCGAACAAGTCCTGCAGCCCCGGCACGGCGCCTGGTGGGACTCACTTCGCATCGGCATCGGCCCGCCACCACTTCGCACCCACGCCGGCTGGCTGCTGATCTATCACGGAGTCAAGGAAACCGTCGCCGGCACCATCTATCGCGTCGGTCTTGCGTTGACAGCCCTGGACGACCCGGCACGCGTCCTGCACCGCGCCCCGAACTGGGTGCTAGGGCCTTCCGCTCCCTACGAACGCGAGGGCGACATACCCAACACCGTCTTCCCGTGCGGGCTCGTACACGACCCGCAGTCGGGCGAGGTCCGGCTCTACTACGGAGCAGCCGACACCACGATCTGCGTCGCGACCGCAGAGCTCGACGCCCTGCTCGACGCCGTGCGTTCCGAGTGACGTCCCGCCCACGGACCCGCCCCCCTGGGGAGCCCGCCAAAGGCGGGCCGTCCTGCCACCAGACCGCCTGGGAGTCTCCTGAGCGACCCCGACGATCCACGAGGCGGCGCGGGCATCGCCGCAGCGAAACCGATTCGACCCCTCTCGACTGAGAGAAGGTTCAACCTCGGAATCGGCACGTCTCTGCGGCGGAACCCTGCTCGCCCAAGCGACCCCGGGATGGAGCGGTCAGCCTAGCGGTCGCAACCAGTGGCAACCCGTGACAAATGGGAAAGCCCGGACGACCGTCGTATACGCGATGTTGGTCTCGCCGCTCTTCGCAAACCGAACGCTGGGAGCGTCCATGACCGTAGTGTCTGTGATCGAGCGACTGGCGACAAAGAACGAGCGGACCGCGCGAACGGCAGCCGGGGCGGAAGTCAGGTCTGCACGAACGTCTTCTCCGGCGAATCGGCTGCGCGCGCGCCGTGCGGCGGAGCCCGCCTCAGGGAGCTCAGCGGCAAGAGCGGTGTTGGCGGAAGGGCGGGTCTCAAACCCGCGCGCCTCATCCCGTAGACATGCGGCAGCGGACGGGGTCACTCCACGACGCGCGGATGCTGCGTTCGCAGCGACTTTTCGTGGAAGTTCCCCACCTCTCGGCGCCGTTCATCCCGCGAAGGTCGCACCGGAGGTCGCACGCCGTCCACAACCGCCTGCCGAAGACGGGCTGGAAATTGAGCCCCGAGAAGCGGGGCTGGATCTGACAGCAGGCGATGAGTCTTTGGTGGTTTGTCAGTCTCAACCGCGATGCGGCCGGAGCAGGCCGCCTGGACAAGGGGCCATCAGATGCCGCGACACCTGATCTCGTTCGATGCCCACGCGATGGACACATCCCCGACGAGGACATGCCTGCCGTGGCCAGGGCCGCACACGAGGTGGTCGAGGAGGCCATGAACGCCGGCGTCTGGGTTTTCGGCGGCGGACTGGAACACCAGAAAGCGAGCATCGTGGCCACCGAGGGGACGGTCACAGACGGCCCGTACGCGGAGGCCATCGGCGGGTTCTGTGTCGTCGACGTGCCCGCACGCGAGGAGGCGCTGAAGTGGGCTGCCAAGAACGCCGTCGCCTGCCGCTGCACGCAAGAAGTTCGGGAATCATGCCCGACCCGGCCGTGGGGAACTGATCGGGCACGTCGACCTAATCGTCTGTGCGACCGTTCGCCCATCTGCCTCGGACAAATCCCGGCCGTAGGCTTCGCTGGTGTCCGCAATCAGTGCGCTGATCAGGCCCGATCGCTATCCGCTGTCGTCGCGGTACGACCCGCGGTGGGTGATTGCGCTCGAAATGGGACCGCATCCGCTCTGGCAGCTCGAAGACATCCTCCCGGCGCTCGCGCTCGAGCCGGGAAGTCGGGTTCTCGATCTCGGCTGCGGCCTCGGCGCAACCTCCGTCTTCCTCGCCCGTGAGTGTGGGGTGACGGTTACTGCGTGCGACCTCTGGGTGAGTGTGGAGGAACTGGCAGGTGTTCTCCGCGAGGCCGGTGTCGAGCGTTCTGTCACACCGGTGAATGCGGACGTACGCCAACTCCCGTTTGCGGATGACGAGTTCGACGCGATCGTGAGCATCGATGCGTTCGAGTACTTCGGAACCGATGTTCATCTCTTGCCCGCGCTGCTTCGTGTCCTGAAATCGGGTGGGACAATCGGGATGACCACGCCCGGCCTCGAGCCGGATCCGTACGAGGCTGACGTTCCGGACGCGGTCTGGTCGCTGTGGGCGCACGAGGTCGCGGCGTGGCACACACCGGAGTGGTGGCGCCGACACTGGGAGTTGAGCGGGCTCCTCGAAGGGATCGAGTCGGCGTGGCTCCCCGACGGACGTGAGAACTGGATTCGCTGGGTCGAAGCCGTTCAGAGCGTGAGCGGAGAAAGCGAAGCGGCGGTGCTCGAGCTGCTTGAGGGTGAAAGCGGACCACAGATGGGGTTTGTCTCGGTTACCGCGCGCACGCGATAGCGGTCTGCGCCTGAGCTCGACGACCACCTCCGTGCAGGCCATGTTCGTCCCGGCGTCGGATCAGGCGAGGGCGCGTTCGAGGGCCGCGCGGTCGGCGGGCTCGCCGTGCGTCGGCAGCACGAACTCCACGGGCTTGTCGAGCAGCGGCCTCAGCCCGCTCGCGACCTGCTCGACCGTGACGCCTTCCGGTAGCCAGCTCGCGGGGATCTCCAGCCCCTTGCCGAGGTCGATCAGCGTATCGCCGGCGATCACCGCGCGAATTCGCTCGCTCCACAGCACGAGATCAAGCTGGCCTTCACGGCCGGGATACGCCTCCATCCCGAATACCGAGTCGCCGATCGCGTAGCGGGTCGCCGGGACGAGCTGGTCCTCGGGGCGATCAGGCGCCGGCGCCCACACGGGAAAGCCAAGCGATGCGGCGTCGCGTTCGTGCCACGTGGAGGTCAGTACCGTGACCACCTCGCGCGATCCGAACAGCGCGCGAACGTCGTCCGGAACGGCGATCGGGTCGATGAGGATCAGCCGCTCGCCGTCGTCGATTGCGTACGCCGACACCGGCCCTTCCCAGTCGGGATGCGTCGCGGTCCAGTGATACACGCCCTCAGGAAGCACGCTCGGATGCTAAGCACTACCGACTCCTCTCGTCCTGCAACCGCTCCCTGACGGAGCCACGCGAGGGCTCGGCCAACGTGCCCGTGACCAAGGAGGCAGCTGACCGAATGACGTTCAACGGATGGACAACGTCGGTGTCGTCGTCGACGACCTACCGGTGACGATTGCGTTCTTCGCGAGCTCAGCCTCGAGCTCGAAGGGCAAGCGATGGGCAGGGCGCGTCACTGGACTGGGCGACCAGCGCGTCGAGATCGCCATGATGCCCACGCCGGACGGCCACGGCCGACTCGAGCTCTCGCGCTTTCTCGCGCCGCCTGTGGTCGCGATCACCGGACCGCCCCGGTGAACGCTCTCGGCTACCTACGCGTCATGTTCGCCGTGGACGACATCGACGAGACGCTCGCCCGGCTCCGTAAGCACGGCGCGGAGCTCGTCAGCAGCGAAGTGGTCCAGTACGAAGACTCGATTCGGCTGTGCTACATCCGCAGGCCTGAAGGCCTTCTCATCGCGCTCGCCGAAGAACTCGGCTGAGCGCCTCGCTCCTGCGGCGTCTCAACGGTCACGGCCGCAGTCCATGCCCGCTGCGGGCCGCGGCTTAGCGACGGACATGGCGCACGTGGTTGCGAGCGGCGAGTGGATGACCTCCACCGGCTCGAGGCCGGGATCGGGGACGCCGTCGAAGAGGCGTTCGCCTGCGCCGAGCAGGACGGGAGCGAAGTCGAGGACGAGCTCGTCGATCACCCTTGGCTCCAGCGCCTGACGCACGGTCGATGCGCCGCCGGCGATGTCGACTCCTCGGTCGCCCGCGGCTTCCGACGCGTGCGCATAGGCCGCGTCGAAGCCGTCGGTGACGAAGTGGAACGTCGTCCCACCGGCCATCTCGATCGGGCTAACAGCGAAGTGGTCGAACCCGCCCGAGGGCCGCCGAGCGTCGCCTAGATGGACGACAGTGAATGGAGCATTTATGGAGCAGAGCGGTCGCAACCGGTGGCAACCGGTGGCAAATGGGAAGGCCCTAGAAACGGCTCAAACAGGCGAAAACCGTTGCCGTGGATTGCGACCAGTTGCCCTATTGGGGCGCATGGTAAGGAGGGGGTCGACGGTTCGAGTCCGTCAGAGGGCTTCGGAAAAGGCCAGCACAGTGGTCGCCGCCGAACCCTCGCTCGACACCACTCACGCTCGCGCCGATCGCGAAGGTCGTCACAAGACGACAAGTCCGGAAGCGTCGGGGACTTCCGCCGTCGAGGGCCGACGCCGGCGCCTCGATCGTGATCGCGCGTGCGGCGACCCCGTCTGCGTCCTCGAGCAGCTCGTCCCCGGGCGGGCGGGCCGAGACCTCGTCCCTCGTCGCGCCCCCGTTCAGGATCCGCCGCCGCAACCCGCGTCGGTACAGCAGCCGAACGCCGCAACCAATCCCAGTACCCGTCCGAGCTTCTTCAAGCGCCTCCCCCAACGCGAGACGCGGCGGGTACAGGTGACCCCTACATGCGGTTGCGAGCATCACTCCTACCTTCGCCTCGCGAGCCTCTGTGCGCCGAACACTCCGGGCTGGGTACGCGGGGGTACCCTCTGCGAATGGCGGTGACGCCGTGAGCGGCTGGGAGACAACCGAGCGCATGCTCGAGTCGGGCGCGTTCGACTCGCGCCAGCAGGTGCTCGCGGCGGAGCCCGCGGTCGAGGCGTCCGAGGCCGGCGCTCGCACGCTCGGTATCACCTACTGGCAGGCGGTCGACCGCGTAACCCGCGGCGGGATCCGCGCGAGCTGGACGGGCGAGGGAGGCAAGCTGAAACTGCTCGGCGGTCCGACGCTGCTCACCTTCGGACCGCCGCAGCTGTCGTTCGACGGCGGGCTCGTCAGCTGCCGGTACGCAATTCGAGGCGGACTCCTCGCGCTCCGAGCCGCCGGATCCGTGACACTCGCACAACGATCCGAGGGCGATCAACAGGAGCTGAGCGTTACGGTCGGCGGGTACCTGCCGCGGCTCGCCACCCGCGCCGGCGCGCCGGCCTGGACCGGGATGCTCTACGCGAAAGGGCAGGTCCCCTTCCATGCCGCGGTCAGCCGCCGCTACTTCGAGCTCCTGCTGCGGAGCCGAGATTCGTGAACGTCACCGTCTTCGGCGCAACCGGCGTCGTCGGCCAGGCGCTCCTGCCCCTGCTCGGCGAGCACGAGCTGACCGCGGTGTCGCGCACCGCGCGTGAGGACGCCGGCGCCCGCTACGTGGTCGCCGACGCAGCGAGCGGCGATGGCGTCGCCGCCGCTCTCGAACGGGCGGACGTCGTTTACTACCTCGTCCACTCGCTCGGCGTGCGCGACTTCGAGGAGCAAGATCGGACCGCGGCGGAGACGGTTGCGTATGAGGCCGCGAAGGCAGGCGTGCGGCAGATCGTCTACCTCGGTGGGCTCGGCGCCGACGAACGTGACTCGTCGCCGCACCTTCGGAGCCGCCGCGAGACGGGAGAGCGGCTCGCCCAAGCGGGCGTCCCGGTGACGACCCTGCGCGCGGCCATGATCGTCGGCAAGGGGAGCGCCGCCTTCGAGACGATCCTCGGCCTGGTCAAGCGACTGCCGGTCATGGTGACGCCGAGCTGGGTATCCACGCCGACGCAGCCGATCGCCCTCGACGACATCGCCCGCTACCTGGCAGGCGTCTGCGGCAACGAGGTCACATACGGCGAGAGCTACGACACGGGCGGGCCGGAGGTGATGACCTACAGGCAGATGATCGAGCGGATCGCTGCCCTGCTCGGCCGCACGCCGGCGATCGTCGAGGTCCCGGTACTGACTCCGTACCTCTCCTCGCTCTGGCTCAACCTCGTGACGCCGGTGAGCGCGTCGGTCGCTCGGCCGCTGGTCGAAGGCCTGCGCAACCCGACCGTCGCGCGCGAGGAACGGATCCGGAAACTGCTTCCGCTCCAGCTCACCCCATTCGACGAGGCGGCGCGGCAGGCGCTCGCCTGAGCAGCACCGGGCACCCTCGCCGGCCCAGTAGCTCCCCTTGTGGGTCGTGGAGAATCAGCGCTTTCATCAGGGCGTCGACGTCGAGCACGGTCACCGTGAGCTCGGGATGGCGGATTCGGCCGATGCCGGGAACCGGCGAATGGAAGGTGATGCACACGCCGCGGTCGCGGTTCGACGCGAACGTGAGGCCGCGGTCGGTGATCCCGAGTCGTGCCGGCCCTGCCGTCTTGAACAAGGCGTACGGCCCGGTCACCTCGGCGTCGGCGATGTTGCTCGCCGGCGTCCGAAGGCGCCACGGACCGTAGCGAGCTTCGAGCTCCTCCTCACCCAGGTCGACCCAGGCGCGTTCGGGGGTCACGCCGAACAGCCGGGCGAGCCGCCGGTACGTCGGGTCGAAACGAAACGGAAAGCGCGTCGGCCATGTCAGGTGCGATCGACGATCGGGGTCGGGTACCCGGTTGCGTTCTCCTGCAACTTCCACGGCTCGTGCACAGCGCTTCCCGCGATCGCGGCGAGCTCCGGCACGTAACGGCGGACGTACTTCCCCTCAGGGTCGAAGCGGCGCGCCTGCCGGAGCGGGTTGAACGCGCGGCTGGGGCGCGGGTTCGCTCCAGTCCCGGCGACCCACTGCCAGTTGCCGACGTTGTTGGCGACGTCGCCGTCGACGAGCCAGTCGAAGAAGTGTCGCGCTCCGGCGCGCCAGTCGACGCGGAGGCCGTGCACGAGGAACGACGCCGTGATCAGCCGTGCGCGGTTGTGCATGTACCCCTCGCGCAGGAGCTGTCGCATACCGGCATCGACGATCGGGTACCCCGTCTTGCCGTGCTTCCACGCCTCGAGCGTCTTGCTGTCGCCGCTCCACTGATCGCCGCGGGGACGCATGTCTTCGTGTGCGGTCTCCGGTCTAGCGGCGAGGAGCTGGTGGAAGAAGTCGCGCCATGCCAGTTGGCGGATGAAGGGCGCTGCTCCAGCGACCTCTTCGGCCCGATCTGCGGCTTCCAAGGGGGAGATGCATCCGAAGTGGAGGTACGGAGACAGGCGCGAGGTCGCGTCCGCTTCGAGATCGTCGTGCCCGGTCTCGTAACCGGCGACGCCGGAGCGCAGCCAGGCGGAGAGCTTCCGCCGGCCCGCGGTCTCGCCGCCGGGCGGAAGCTCGGGCGAGGGACTGTCGGCGACGAGGCGGCTGAGCGCGGGCAGCCGGCCTCGCGAAACGCCGGTCGGTACGCGCAGCCGCCGCGGCGCCGGCTCGACCGGTCGCCGCGGCGCCCTCGACCAGGCCCGGTAGAACGGCGTGAACACGCTGTAGTGGCCACCTGAGCTGGTCTCGAGCGAGAGCAGCGGCGCGACGGTGACGCCGGGAGTGAGGCGCAGGGCGATGCGCTCGCGGCTGCACGCCTGCTCGAGCAGTCGCCGACGCCGTTGTGCGTAGCCGCTCGCGTCCTCGGCGACGAACACCGCCTCGGCCCCGACGTCCTGTGCGAGCGCGAGCATCGCGGCAACGACGTCACCCGACCGCAGTACCAGGCGCGCGCCGCGTTGGGTGAGGCTCGCGTCGACGTCGCGGAGCGCCTCGAGCAGAAACGTGACGCGGTTCGGCCGCGCGAACGCGGACCCGAGGATCGCTTCATCGAAGACGAACAGCGGCACGACCTGCTCGGCCTCACGCGCCGCTGTCGAGAGTGCGAGGTTGTCGTGCACGCGCAGGTCGCGAGTGAAGAGGACGATCGCCGTTCTCACCGCAGCCGAGCCCCGGTTTGTCGCGCGCGGTAGTCGAAGATCGCCGTCAGCCATGGGCGCACTGTGACCGGCGCGAGCAGACCGGCCAGCGGCTCGTATGGGAGCCGGTAGACGACGTGGTCGTAGATCTTCGTTCCGCCGTCGACCGGGCGGAGCCGGTGGGTGTGCTCCCAGCGACGGTACGGCCCTGCGAGCTGCACGTCCGTGAAGTCGAACGGGGGTCGCCACTCGACGATCTCGGTCCGCCAGCGGATCGGAAGACCGAAGAGCCGTAACCGGTACACGAGCAGCGACCCCCTCCCCAACGTCCCTGGAGCCTCGACGATTCGGAATCGCAGCCATGGCGGCGTGATCGCCTCGAGGTTCCGGGCGTCGGCGAAGAACCTGAACGCCTCCTCGACCTCGACGGGCACGACCTGCGACCGTTCGAGAACTCGGTCAGGGTCCGACTTCAGGGGATCAGCACCTTGTTGATCACGTGAATGACGCCGTTCGACGCCAGCACGTTCGCCTTGACAACGGTCGCGCCCCCAACGATGACCTTGCCTCCGCTCATTCGGATCGAGACCGACTTGCCCTCGAGACTCTTGGCGGAGTGCAGCTTCATCGCCTGCGCGGCCGTGACCTTGCCCTTGACGACGTGGTACAGGAGCACGGCACGAAGCTTCGCCTTGTTCTTCGCGAGCGAGGCGAGGGTCGCCTTCGGCACCTTGGCGAACGCGGCGTCGGTCGGCGCGAAGACCGTGAACGGGCCTTTGCCCTCGAGCGTTCCGGCGAGGCCTGCCTTCTGGAGTAGTGAGGCGAGCGTCTTGAACTGCCCCGCCGCGATCGCGGTCTGAACGACGTTCTTCTCGCCCATCTTCGGGCTGGCAGTCGTCACCTGTCCTGCAGTGGCGGTGGCGACTCCGACGGTCAGCGCGAGTGCGAGCGCCGTGATGAGCGGTGTGCGTTTGGTGATCATTTTGCGCTTCCTTTCATGGGCGGCCGGCCTGCGGCGGACCGCTTGGGGGATAGGTCGAGCACGTCGGCGCCGACCCGGATCGCTCGTTGCCACGTGAGGCGTCTAGCGGGCGCCAGCGGCGGCTGCGTGTGTCCGCGGCTGGCGGGCCGAGATGAGCAGGGAGCCGATCCCGTAGACCGCCGCAAGACCGACGAGGCCGTACACGATCCGGCTTGCCGCGTTGGTCTCACCGAAGTCCATGCCGAAGATCCAGGCGACGAGGTCGAACTTGGCCACTGCGACGAGGCCCCAGTTGAGTCCGCCGATCAGCACCAGCGTCGCTGCGAGTAGGTCGAGCTTCTTCACGTTCGTCCACCTCCTGTAGAGATTTTGTACAGGTCGGTGACTCTATCGCCAGATCTCGTTCTTGTCAAACTACTGTACAGATGCTGTATATTCGCCGGGTGGAGACGGCAGGCGCGTTGCGGATCGGTGAGCTGAGCAGACGTTCGGGCGTCAGTCCCGAGTTGCTGCGTGCCTGGGAGCGGCGATACGGGTTGCTGCAACCGACCCGCTCAGCCGGCGGACTGCGCCTGTACTCGCCCGACGATCTCGCCCGTGTCCAAGCGATGCAGCATCACCTCGCCGACGGCTTCGCCGCCGCCGAAGCCGCCGTCCTTGCCTCCCAGACGCCAGGACGCAACGACGAGTCGATCGCCATTCCGGCCGCAAAGGACGAGCTTGCAGCCGCGCTAGGGAGCTTCGACGACGGCGACGCCCACGCCGTCTTCGACGACCTGCTCGCGCGGCTATCGATCGACACTCTCCTGCGCGACGTCATCGTTCCGTACCTGCACGAGCTCGGCGAGCGCTGGGAACGAGGGGAAGTGTCGATCGCGGAGGAGCACTTCGCCACCACAGTGCTGCGCGGGCGCCTGCTTGGGCTCGCTCGCGGCTGGGGGCGGGGCATCGGACCACTCGCGGTCCTCGCCTGCGCCCCCGGGGAGCAGCACGACCTCGGCCTCATCGCCTTCGGACTGGCGCTGCGCGCACGCGGCTGGCGTATCGTCTACCTCGGCGCCGACACGCCAATCACGAGCGTCGCCGACGCCGCCCGATCATGCACCCCCGCAGCGGTGGTGGTAAGCGCCGTCGACCCGCGCGCCTTCCGACGGAACGCCGAAGAACTCCGACAACTCGCCCACGAGACCCATGTCTGCCTCGGTGGTGCCGGCGCCGCAAAAGCGCGCCTGGACACCGACCTGCTCATCCTGACCGGTGATCCCGTCGAGGAAGCCGAACGGATCACCCAACTCGCCCGACCCTAGGATTCTGGTACGGAAGAAGGTGGCCGTCGCCGCGATCTCGTCGCCGAGCCGTAACTCGTGCCGACAAGTCGCCAGCCTCACGGCCGAACGTAGACCTGGCGAGTCATCGACGGTGCAGCCTCCTGAGCTGCTCGTACCGCCGCTCCCGTCCGGATAGCGAGCAGCTTGGGACAGATCATCTCGGGGACAATTCCCGGGCTCCTCAGGGGCACCAGAGCGACGTCGAGGAATAGGCGGGAAAGAGCCGGAAAGCCGCATAGATCCACGAAAACCGAGGCAGGAAGCGCGCTGGGAACAACCCGCCGGCGAAAGCCCCAGCCTCCATGGTAAGGAGGGGGTCGACGGTTCGAGTCCGTCAGAGGGCTTGCAAAGTCCCCGCTCACGGGGATTTTCCGTTCAGGACGACTTGCTCTTCGTCGCACGTGCGGTGGGTATGGAGCCGTCTATGGAGCTTTCGCGCACGAGACGGCGGCCGAAGCGAGCGTGGCTCAACTCGGAGCTAGGCCGCGTTCATCGAGGGACGCTCAGAGACTGCGTTGGATTCCGAAGGCAGCGATGATGCCGCCCGCGACGCCAGAGAGGGCGGCAGCGAGGGTCACGATGCGTGCGTTGCCGGACCAGGCGGTCGTGATTGCGGGGGTTGCCAACACAATTGCGATGAGTGCTGCCAACCCGAGGCGGCGGATCAGCGATCGTCCGACGTGGAACGGGAGGCAGCATCATCAAAGGCGGCTCGCACCTGTGCGGGCCCAAGTACTGCTTGCGCTATCGGGCCTGCAGCCCGCCAGGCAGACGCTATCGACACCCCGACCGGCTACATCGGATCCCGCTGCATCGTCCCGGGCGAGCTAGCCGGGCCACCGTCGAACCGAAGACGCTCTCCCAGTCGTTCTGACCGTTCGTCCGGCCCCATCGTCTTCAGCTTGAACACCCGGCCCCTAGCGATCGAGGTCGGTTGCGGGTTGCTGAGCGCGGACGACGCAACACGGTCAGGAGGGTTCCCGGTGTCAGTCCTAGTCATCGCGCGAGCGCCGGTAGCGCTCGTAGATCACGCGCGAGCCGAACGTCCTGGTCTCGATCAGCTCGAGCGGGAGGTGGTCGGGAACCGGCGGCAGGAACGGCGTGCCGCCACCGACGACGACTGGATGACGGAACAGGCGCAGCTCATCGACGAGGCCAAGCTCGATCGCCTGCGCGGCCAGGCCGGCGCCGCCGACCTCGACGTCCTTGTCAGTCGCGTCGCGCGCCGCGGCGATCTCCTCGGCCAACGACGCCTCGGCGAGCCGGGCGTTGCCCGAGACGCTGTCGAGCGTGCGGCTGAAGACGACCTTCGGGATCGCGCACCAGACATCTGCGAACGCGGCCCCGAGCTCGTCCTCGCGCAACGACGGATCCGTCTCCCATACCACCATCGTCTCGTAGAGCCTGCGGCCGAGCAGACCACCGCCGAGCTCGCTTACCAGCATGGTGTGGAAACGAAACAGCTCCTCGCTCGGGGCCGACCACCCGAACGCGCCCGCGCGGTCGGCGATAAAGCCGTCCACCGAGACGCTCATCGAGTAGATCAGCATGACGTCAAGCTCATCGCACCGAAGCGACCGACGATGATCGCGACGAGGCCGGACTCCAGAAGTCCAATGGCGATGAGCTTCGCCGTGGTTTCCAGTCTGTATCCACACACTCGATCAACCGCACTCGAGGAGAGCATCATGACTGCTACCTACACCTTCGACGTCTTTTCCAGCCTCGATGGCTTCGGCGGCATCAGCGGGGGCAACTGGGGCGGCTACTGGGGTAAGCAAGGCCCCGAGTTGCTCGACCACCGCCTCGCCTTGTTCGGCGAGGAGCAGCGGATGGTCTTCGGGGCCAACACGTTCCGGCAGTTCGTGCAGATGCTGGACACGAGCACCGAGGAGTCCGAGGTGCGTGACCCCTGGGTCACCCGGATGAGGAACATGCCGGCGACGGTGGTGTCGTCGACGCTGGAAGAGCCCCTCGACTGGCCGGATGCGACCGTCATGGGCGGCGACGCCGTCGACGCCGTCGCGCGACTCAAAGAGGAATCCGAGGTGCCGTTGCGCTCGCACGGCAGCCTGTCGTTGAACTGGGCACTCATGGCCGCTGGCCTGGTCGACCGCGTGCAGGTGACGATATTCCCGGTCATCACCGGTCAGACCGGGGAAGACCCGATCTTCGGGGGTGCGGCCGACTTCGATCTCGAGCTGATCGAGAGCCGGACGCTCGACGGCAGCATCCAAGAGCTCATCTACCGGCCCACGCTGCATGCCTGAATCCCTCCAGTCGCAAGCGGCCGTCGAAACCTCGGTAGCCGAGTACGACACCGCCGACGTGCGGCCCTCGTTCGGAAGCCGCAGAGCGTAGGGCATGGCGAGCAAGCCCTCGGAACGGTTCGTGTGGGCGGTGGACACCCTGGCGCTCGACCCAGCCGATCGCGTGCTGGAGGTCGGCTGCGGACAGGGCGTGGCCGTATCGCTGGTCTGCGAGCGGCTGACCAGCGGACGCATCACCGCGATCGATCGCTCGAAGAAGATGATTGACATGGCCGCGCGTAGGAATCGCGAGCACGTCGCGGTCGGCAGGGCCGTGCTGAAGACGGCCGCGCTCGAGCAGGCGGACTTCGGGGACGAGCGATTCGACAAGGTCTTCGCCTTCAACGTCGCGCCCTTCTGGCTTCAGCCGAAGGAGGCGCTGGGGATCGTCCGGCGGCATCTCGCCCGCGATGGAGCGGTCTATCTCTTCTGGGATGCTCGCCACACGCAGCCCGGCCGAGTTCGCGACCTCGGCGACCAGCTGAGCGAGAGGGTCCGGCTGGCCGAGTTCTCCGTGAAGCGAGTGCTGGTCAAGAACCTGCGCCCGGTTCCCGCGGTTTGCGTGATCGGCCGGCCTCAGCGCGCTGACATTTGACGCCCCCGACGCAATCACCATCACGCCAGTCCGCGTTGCCGACCTGCTCGCCGAGGGCGAGCGGATGCCGGTCTACGTGCACGTCATCGACCATCCCGAAGGCGTGTGCTGGTCGACACCGGCATACCGGAAGCATGACAGGGTTTGTGTGCTGCTAGGTCGCCTGCGCGTAGAAGCGCGAACGCCGGGCCGCCCTATACCCAGTGTGTCGTCGACTCGCTACACAGGTTGCGGGCATCCGCGGGGTACGAGCTAGAGCGTGTGCCCAAGGAGTCGAAGTCGCCCCAGAAACGCCAAGTCCTGCGAACCCGAGGGCCACAGGACTTTGACCGGGCACTCTGCCACGCCGCCGGCTGCGCGTCACGCTAGCGGGTGGCTTCCGAGGATTCGTGTAACCGCCGGGTGAAGGCACCGCACGGCCGTGCCGGACATTGCTAGTTTCGAAGCTACCCCTCTGCAGCGAGCGACGCCTTTGCGCCTAAGCGAAACGGGCGACCGCCGGACGGAAGGTCGCTCTCACCCACCGGCCGTAAGGGGTCGTGCTCGGTGAGCACAGTCGGGCGAAGCAGCGGTCGAATGCCAGTCGGTTATCTGATTACCACGGGGCTCATGGCGGCAGTCGTCTTGACCGCAGTCTTCGGGCACCGGCCACGCCGGTCAAGCGCCTTCCGCCTGAGCTACTCGATCGGCCTCCTGATCAACTGGCCACTCGCCGTCTTCCTCGTTCTCGTTGCGTCGACGGCGCTGGCGATCGACCAGACCGGCGCCGGCTCGCCCGTCTTTTGGATC
Organism: uncultured Actinomycetes bacterium; assembly: GCA_963798725.1. GTDB lineage: Bacteria > Actinomycetota > Thermoleophilia > Gaiellales > Gaiellaceae > Gaiella. The sequence goes on along the minus strand of CAWCUL010000003.1, from coordinate 139,321 downwards.
GGACTCGGCTTCGCCGTTCTTGCGTCGGCCGGGCTCGCGGTGCTCAGTCGGCGGGCGCGCGAGACGGGTCCGGTGCTCGAGCGAGCTCTGGACGAGGGCCTCGGAGCCGACTGGCGCGACCACGTGGATGCCGAGCTGTCCGCTCGGCTCCGACGTCGGCCCTCCCTCACCCGGGTGCTTGCCGCGCCGATCTCCGCCCGTCGCCGCGGCGTCGAGCGGATCGCGAACGTGCGCTACGGCCCGGCGCGGAGAGCAAACCTGCTCGACGTCTATCGCGACCGTTCGGGTCGTTCGGACCGCCCGACCCTCGTCCACCTACACCCGCTCTTCGGCAGCAAACGTCTCGGAACGCGCCACCTGTTCCATCGCCTCGCCGGCCGGGGCTGGGTGTGCATCAGCGCGAACTACCGTCGTGCCTCCGGCGGGTTCTCCGATCCGCTGATTGACGTGAAGAAGGTGATCGCGTGGGTGCACGAGCACGGCAGCGAGTATGGCGCCGACCCCAACACCGTCTTCCTCGCGGGGAGCTCCCTGGGCGGTCATCTCGCGTGGTTGGCGGCCCTCACGCCCGACGGCGCCGACGCGCCGGTCGCCGGCGTGATCTCCCTGTACGGCTACTACGGACGCGTCGCGAGCGGCGGTCCACCACCCTCTCGATTCCCTTACTCGACCACGAACGCACCACCATCCTTCGTCGCGCACGGTGACCAGGACACCCTCGTCGTCGTCGAAGACGCACGCGGCTTCGTCGAGCAACTGCGCGCCACCTCGTCGAATCGAGTGGTCTACGCAGAGCTACCCGGCGCGCAACACGGGTTCGACCTGTTCCGCTCGCGACGCTTCGACATGGTCGTCGATGCGATCGAGGCGTTCGCCACCCGCGTCCGATCGCGACGTCGCACCACTGACCCGTCTCCCAACCCGTACCCCGGCTTGCAGCCGGGCGCGGGAGCCGCAACGGAGTTATGACGTCACCACCCGAAGCACAGCGCCTTCAGCGTCCCGACGGCGCGCAAGCGACGTGTCTCAATTCTCTCGAAAGGACGGTGAAGCAGCGTGAGCACGACGAGCGCAACCTCTGTGGAGGGACATGTGGAGCAGGGCTGGGGCGAGGTCGCGGATACCTTCCGTGCGAACTTCGAACGGAGCCCCGGGGAGGTCGGCGCCGCCTGCTGCGTGTACGTGGGTGGCCGTCCCGTCGTCGACCTGTGGGGCGGGCTCGCCGATCGCGAGTCCAGCCGCCCCTGGAAGGACGACACGATCGCGCTGGTCGCATCTACGACGAAAGGTGCTACCGCGATCTGCGTCCATCTGCTCGCCGAGCGCGGCGAGCTCGATCTGGACGCCCCGGTGACCCAGTATTGGCCCGAGTTCGGTGCCAACGGCAAGGAGAAGATCCCGGTCCGCTGGCTGCTTTCCCACCAGGCCGGCCTGCCGGTCATCGACACGCCGCTGACGTACGAGGACGCCTGCGCCTGGCATCCGGTCGTGCGGGCACTCGAGGCCCAGAAGCCCCTGTGGCAACCGGGCACGGAGCACCTGTACCATGCACACACCTTCGGGTTCCTCGCCGGAGAGGTCGTGCGGCGGATCACCGGCAAGTCCCTCGGCACCTTCTTCGCCGACGAGGTCGCCGCCCCACTCGGGCTGAGCGCCTGGATCGGCCTGCCTGCGGAGCACGAGGACCGGGTGACCCGGATCTCATACGCCCCGTTCAGCGTCGAGGAATTGATCTCCGGGATGATCGAAGCCACCGGCCTCGATGCGGACACGGTCAAGGCTTGGATTGGGGCGCTGTTCGCCCCGGACTCGGCCGCCGCCCGCGCCAGCGAGCTCGGCGGCGCCTTCGATCCGACGAGCGACTTCATGAACGGCTCTGCTTTCCTCAGCGCGGAGTTCCCCTCCGGAAACATGGTCGCTGACGCTCGATCAGTGGCGCGAATGTACGCGGCTACGGTGAGCGAGGTCGACGGGGTACGGCTCTTGGATCCAGGGACAGTCGAGACGATGACCGTTGTCCAGACCGACAAGACGCGGATGCATGGGCTGCCGCCAGGACTTGAAATTCCGGCCGACCGCTCGTTCTGGATGTCGCTCGGTTTCTGGCGCGCGTGCCCGCCGATGCCCTTGGCCGGGACCGGGTCGTTCGGCCACCCAGGTTCGGGAGGATCGATCGGATTCGGCAACCCCGATTCCGGCGTCGGCTTCGGCTACGTCCCGAACCTGTGGTCGTGGAACACCGCCGAACCGCGGGCGAAGAACCTGGCCGCGGCGGTCGTGGCCTGCCTCGGGTAAGGGGTCGGACATGAGGATCCTGATCTCCGGCACCGGAATCGCAGGCACGACGCTCTCGTTACTGGCTCGCGCGGCGAGGCGCCGAGCGCGCCGCGCGACGAAAGGAGTCAGATGAATTCGATGCAAAGTGACCGGTTCAAGCGCGGGTGGGAGCGGCTGATGGAGGTCGATGCCGAAGGCGGCGAGCGGGTCATCGAAAGCCTCCAAGACGTTTCCCCCGACCTCGGGCGCTACGTGGTGGAGTTCGTCTTCGGAGAGATCTACCAGCGGCCCGTGCTTGACCTCCGGCAACGCCAGCTCGTGACGATCTCCGCGTTGACGACGCTCGGTGGGGCGGAGCCACAACTCGAGGTCCACATCAACGCCGGACTCAATGTCGGCCTGACAGCACGCGAGGTAGTCGAAGCGATCCTGCACTGCATTCCCTACACGGGGTTTCCCCGCGTCCTGAACGCAACCTTCGTCGCCAAGCGGGTGTTCGGGGAGCGAGGCGTGAGCCCCCTCGGCGGCGATATGTGAGCGTTCGCAGGCGGCGCAGCGGACTCTGGCAACCGGTGGCAACTGGCACAGTGCCGAGAACGGCTCGAACAAGCCGAAACCGTTGCAGAGGGTTGCCACTGGTTGCCGGTCGAGCGCATGGTAAGGAGGGGTCGACGGTTCGAGTCCGTCAGAGCGCTCTGTAAAGCGCCGCAAAGCGCATTCACGCTCACGTCCGCCCAGCCGGCCGGAACTGCGACGGCTATTCACCGTCCCAGTAGTCGAGCTCGGGCAGACGCGTCATCAGGCCGACGCCACGGAGATAGACCTTCTTCGAGCGCGGGTACCACGCGATGTCGTTCGGCTCGCGCGTGCCGTAAGCGAGCAGCTTCATCCCGTCGGCGCCCGCGCGGAACGCGTGACCGACCCGCGTGCGCGGGGGGCGCGCGACCACCGAGCCGGCCCGCACCGGATGCTCCTCGTCGCCGAGGATGCAGACGCCTTCGCCATCGAGGACGACGAAGACTTCCTCCTCCGAAGCGTGGCAGTGCACGGGGCAGTTGAGCTTGCCGGGCGGAATGTCCGAGTGGTTGAGCCCGGTTTCGACCGAGCCCGCCGCCGCGCCGAGCTCGCGCAAGCTGTCGCCGAACTCGCCACGGTCCAAGAGCTCCGGCTCGACGTTCTCGAGCCGGACGACGTTCGACGGCGGCTCCCCGGGCTCCGGCAGCTCCGGCTCGGGCAGCGCGCCCTCGAGCTCCCACTGGTGCGTCAGGTCGACGTCGAAGAGCGACGGGCCAATACCGACCTTCTCGATGCGCGGGAACCAGTCGTAGCCGCCCGCCCCCGATCGCCGCGCGTTCCCGTACGCGAGCACGTCGAGGCCGTGCGGACCGGCGACGAGCGTGTGCGCCGGCCCGGTCGCCAGGTGGACGAGGCAGGTCCCCGGGCCGACCTCGCAGACGACGTCCTCACCCCGCTCGCTGCGCTGCCACGACATGCCCGAGCCGCCGAGCACGAAGAAGATCTCCTCGTGGTCGCCGTGCGAGTGGAGTGGCGTCGAGCGGGCGCCCGGATGGATGCGGATGCGGTTCACGCCCACGCCGACCGTGCCGGCGGCGTCGCCCAGATACCGCCAGGCAGAGTGAATGCTTCCCTCCTCGTGGTCGTGCTCCTCGACGTCGTCCCAGTGGGCGATGTTGGGGTGGCTCACGCCGGGAGTATCCGTGCGCCGAGCGCCTCCGTGCAACGCTCGACGAACTCACCGACTGGACGCACTGGGCCGACAGGTCATCAGCTCTAGCGCGCCGCAGCCCACAACGCGATTAGGCCGCACCGGCATAGCGGTCTAGGATCGCCGTGACTCAGTCTGCACGCCCAGCGAAGGAGGCTCAAATGGCAGGTGTCGAGGTAGGCGACTTCAGTTCACCCGACGAGACTCGCGCGCCGGACAAGACGACCGTCGAGCTCGTTCGGATGGGCAGCGTGACCGCGTCGCGGATGCGGTTGGAGCCCGGCTGGAGATGGTCGGACTGCATCAAGCCGATCGCGGGAGGCGAACGCTGCCAGGCACACCACGTCGGCTTCCTCCAATCCGGGGCCATGCACGTCGTCCACGACGACGGCACCGAGCAAGAAATCGGCGCCGGCCAGGCCTACGTGATCGAGCCCGGCCATGACGCGTGGGTCGTCGGCGACGAAGCGGCCGTAGGCTTCGAGTTCGACTCACGCACAGCCGAGGAGTACGCGAAGGGCTGAGGCTCACACGTCTAGCCGCTGGTGGTCGAGTCAAAACTCGGTCGATGCTGGCGCGCCTGTTCTCCAAGGAGACGGCCGTGGACCCAGGACTTGGGGACAGGCGCGGATGCCGCCTTCGCGGGGGCCGGGGACGCCTGACCGAGTCCTGACGCACGGCCGCTATACGCTTGATCCCGAGATGAAAGGTCCGAGGGGCCGCCGCGACGACCGCCTACTCGAGCTCGACGACGTCGAGCGGCGACTGAAGCCGTTCGGGCGCCGGTATCTGGGCGTCCACGAGATCCCGCTCGACGCGCTCGTCGGCACGGACAGCCGCGCAAGTTCGTTCACCCGCGACTTCCGCCCCCTTCATGCCTTCAGCCGTGACCGGCTGCGCTCGCTCGAGGACGCGTTCGCCGACGGCGCCTTTCCCCCGATCGTCGCGGTCAAGCTCGGTGAGGCGTACTTCGTGATCGACGGTCATCACCGCGCCGCCCTCGCGCGGCGCAGAGGCGCAGAGATGATCGACGCCGACGTGACGGAGCTCATCGCGCGTGTCCCTCTCCCTGCCGGGGCCGACATGCTCGAGGTCGTCCTCCGCGAGCTCGAGCGGATCTTCCTCGAGGACAGCGGACTTGACGAGGCACGCCCCGGCGTACGCGTCCCGGTAAGCCGGCCCGCGCATTACCTCGAACTGTTGGAGAACATCCAGGTGCACGGGTACCACCTGATGCGGGGACGTGGAAGCGTGCTCGAGAACGCGGAGATCGCCGCGGACTGGTACGAGGCGATCTACTCGCCGACGCTCGCCGCGATCGACCGCCTTCGCCTCGACCGCCTGCACAGGGACGCGCCGGACGGGGACCTCTTCCTGGTTCTCCATCGGCACCGGCGGGATGCATTCCCCTCGACCGGCTGTCCGCACCTTGCGCAGACCGTCGTCTCGGTGATCGGCGACGGCAATCGGCGACGCCGGTGGCGGTGGGCGGGCCGTGCGGGTGGCCCGCCGTGATGCCTTTGGGCGCCAACCAGTCGGGCCCGAGCCGAGTGCCCGGCTAGCCGGACGAGAGCGTCGTGGATCCGCCGTCCGCGCCGGCTGGGAGAGTCATAGCCGCCGATGAATCTGGTCTGGGGCTTCCTCATCACTGTGGCGGCGACGGCGGTCGCGGTGGCGGCGATGCTCTTCGTACGCAGCCGGGCGCCGGAGGGGAGCTACTTCCAGGACGGGGATCGCGCCTCGGGCGTGTTCGGCGTGCTCGCCACAGGGTTCTCGATCCTGCTCGGCTTCGTCATCTTCCTCACGTTCACGAGCTTCGACCAGTCGAGGTCGGGTGCCGAGACGGAGGCGCTCACCGTCTCACAGCAAGTCGAGACGGCGCAATTCTTCCCGCCGAGCGCGCGGCCGGTGCTGACGGGCCAGCTGATCTGCTACGGACGGTCCGTCGTGCACGGCGAGTGGGCGAAGATGGAGGCCGGCACCCAGGGCGACACGATCAACACCTGGGGCGTGCGCCTGTTCCTGACGCTGGAGGGGATCGTCCCGCGTACGGCGACGGAGCAGTCGGCCTACGACAAGTGGCTCGACCAGACCTCGACGCGCGAGCAGGCACGCCAGGATCGCGTCCACGGGGCCGTCGGGGTGATTCCGTCACCGCTCTGGATCGTGCTCTTCTTCATCGCGGGCGTGATCTTCGTCTACATGCTCTTCTTCGCCGACAGCGGCGAGGGAGCGGTCACCCAGGGGGTGCTGATGGGAGCGGTCAGCTCGGTCCTCGTGGTGATGCTGCTGCTGCTCGTCTTCCTCAACAGCCCGTTCCACAAGGGGGTCGGCGGTCTGCGTCCGGTGGCGATGGAGCGAACGCTGCGGATTGTCGACCAGGCGCTCGGTGCGACCGGGAAGATCACGAGAATCCCTTGCAACGGCCAGGGCAACCCGGCGTGAGCGACGCCGCGCCGAGGATCGACCGCTCGCCCTCGTTTTCAGGTGTGATCCCCCCGCGGTGATTCGGCGTCACCGAGCGTCCACGGGTCGCGCTCGGGCGCGTTCGATGCGTCGAGGACGTTGATCGCGCGCTGGCGTCCGTCACGAGCGAGGTGGCTGTAGCGGCGGTCGCTCTGGGCGCCGCGCTCGAACGGGACCGGCGATGCGGTCGACCATGGCGTCGGCGGCCGCGAGACCGGAGGCGACTCGGTTGTCACCGGGCTGGCCAAGCACGACCCCGGTGATCGTCGTCTGCTTGCCGTCGATCCAGCGGATGGCACGGAAGGCGAAGCAGCCGCCGGCCGCGGAGGTCGAGCCCGTCTTGACGCCGACGAACCCGTTGTGCCCGAGCAACGTGTTCGTGTTGTGCACGGTGCCGGCGACCGGCAGCATCGCGCTCGGTGTGGCGACGATGCTCGCGAACACCGGCAGACGCATGGCCCGATCGACGAGGCGCACCTGGTCCGCGGCAGTCGAAACGGTTGCGTCGTCGTAGCCGCTCGGGTCGGTGTAGCGGGTGTGGGCCATGCCCAGCGACCGTGCGGTGGCATTCATCCGGGCCACAAACCGGTCGGTCGACCCCGCGTCCCATTGCGCCAGAACCGCGGCGATGTTGTTTGCCGAAGGCAGCAGCAACGCCTGCAGTGCCTGCCGTTGCGTCAATCGCTCTCCTGCGGCGATCGACACGAACGACTCGTGCTGTCCGCGCCGACGGTCTGTGTCGGCGACATCGGCGTCGCTGAGCGTGATCGTCGGGCCGTCCTGGCGGGGTTGTAGCGGATGGTCGAGGAGCACGAGGTAGGCCGTCATCACCTTCGCGACGCTGGCGATCGGAGCCGCGTGCTGGTTCGGGCCGACCCGGATCTGCGACTGTCCTGTCTGGACGAACGCGGCCTGGCCATGTGCCGGCCACACCGTGCTGGCAACCGCTTCGCCAGGGGCACCACGGCGCTCACCGCCACCGACGTCGATGGGTGACGCGGCCGTCGAGGACGAGGACGCCAGCGACTGGTAGCCGAGGACGGCGATCGCCGCGACAACGACGAGCAGGCCGGCGACACGGATCCAGCGAATCCGAATCCGACGGGTCGTTCTTCGTGTGGGCCGCCGGTAGGTCGTTGTTCGTGCTGCGTCGCGGTACGCCATGCGGCCATTCAAGCCAGCGTGGTGTTGCCGGCACGTATCCGGTTTTCGATATGCCGACGATATGCGCCGGCTCTAGCATCGGAACATGCGCGTGTTGATCGTCGAGGACGAGCCGTATATGGCGGACGCGATCCGCGATGGCCTACGCCTCGAAGCGATCGCGGCGGACGTCGCAGGTGACGGCGACACCGCTCTGCAGCTGCTCCGCGTCAACGCCTATGACATCGCCGTCCTCGACCGAGACATCCCGGGACCCTCGGGCGACGAGATCGGCAGACGCATCGTCGCCTCCGGCAGCGGCATGCCGATCCTCATGCTCACCGCTGCCGACCGTCTCGACGACAAGGCCACCGGGTTCGAGCTCGGCGCCGACGACTACCTCACCAAGCCGTTCGAGCTCCGAGAGCTCGTGCTCCGTCTCAGGGCGCTCGACCGCAGGCGCGCCCACACCAGGCCGCCCGTGCGAGAGATCGCAGGCCTGCGGCTGGATCCATTCCGGCGGGAGGTCTACCGCGACGGCCGCTACGTCGCGCTGACCAGGAAGCAGTTCGCGGTGCTCGAGGTCCTGGTCGCCGCCGAAGGCGGCGTCGTCAGCGCCGAGGAGCTCCTGGCGCGAGCATGGGACGAGAATGCAGACCCGTTCACCAATGCCGTGCGCATCACCGTCTCGGCCCTGCGCAAGCGCCTCGGCGAGCCATGGATCATCGCCACCGTTGCGGGCGTCGGCTACCGCATCGACACGGGACAAGACGCTGGAGCGGCGGGAGCGGACGATGGATAGAGCGCCTGGGCTGAGCGTTCGCCTCAAGCTCACCCTCAGCTACGCCGGCTTCCTCATGCTCGCAGGTGGCGTGCTGCTTACCGTCGGATACTTCTCCCTCTCGCGCGGTGTGCACCCCGGTGTGATCTTCATGGTGCGCAGCCACGCGGCCCTCTGGCGCGCTTTCGCTCCGACCGCGGCCATCCTGGTGGCGTTCCTCCTGGTATTCGGTCTGCTGGGAGGCTGGCTTCTTGCCGGCCGCATGCTTGCCCCCCTTGCTCGCATCACGGACGCCACACGCACGGCTGCGACCGGATCGCTCTCCCACCGGATCGAGTTGGAAGGCCGGACAGACGAGTTCCGCGAGCTCTCCGACGCCTTCGACGCCATGCTCGCGCGCCTCGAAGCACACGTCGCCGAGCAGCAGAGGTTCGCAGCCAACGCCTCCCACGAGCTGCGTACGCCGCTGGCGGTCACGCAGACGCTTCTCGACGTAGCCCGCAACGATCCGAACCGCGACAAAGGCGAACTCGTCGACCGCCTTCGCGCCGTCAACACGAGAGCGATCGAGCTCACCGAAGCACTGCTCCTACTCAGCCGCGCCGACCAACGGTCCTTCACCCGCGAACACGTCGACCTGTCACTCGTAGCGGAAGAAGCCACGGAAACGCTCCTTCCCCTCGCAGAAAAGCGCGGGCTCACCATCGAGACCTCCGGCGACACGACCCCCACCATCGGCTCACACGCGCTCCTGCAGCAGCTGGCCACGAACCTTGTGCACAACGCGATCGTCCACAACCTGCCCGAACAGGGCACCGTGTGGGTCACGACCAGCGTTCAACCAAAGAGCGCAGTGCTCACCGTCGAGAACACGGGCGACACGCTCACCCCACAGCTGGTCTCCACGCTTGCCGAGCCGTTTCAGCGCGGCACCAAACGCATACGCACCGACCACGCAGGCGTCGGCCTCGGCCTGACGCTCGCCAAGAGCATCACCCAGGCACACGAGGGAAGTCTCACCCTCGCCCCCCGGGACGCCGGCGGGCTCCGCGTCACGGTGCAACTACCCGCCGCGCCCGTTTAGCGTCGGGCACGCCGAAGCGGCCCTGCGCCAACGGGAGGACGTCGGGTACTCCCACACGCCCCGCCCGAGGGCGGGCGGGGCGTGTGGGTCACCGTCACTCGTACTGAAGCGCGCTCAGGACGTCGAGGCGCGATGCCCGCCGTGCCGGCAGGACGGCGGCGAGCACGCCTGCGACCACCGCGACGAGTGCGAACACGACGAGCGGCACGACTGGCACCGAGAAGCGCACCTCGTACTGCGAGAGCGCCTTGGCGAGAAGCAGGGAGAGAAGAATCCCGAGCGGGATCCCGAGCGCAGCCCCGATGAGCGATGTGATGATCCCCTCGTGGCGGATCATGCGCCGCACCTGCGGCCGCGTCATGCCGACCGCTCGGAGCATCCCCAGCTCGCGCGTCCGCTCGAACACCGAGAGGGCGAGCGTGTTGACCATTCCGAAGAGGCTCACGACGACGGAGAAGGCCAGAAGGACGTATACGAGGTTCAGGATCGACGTGAACTCCGCCGTCCGGCTCGTCACGAACCCGGCTTCGTCGTGGAGCCTCGCGTCCGGGAAGCCGGAGATCGTTTGCTCGAGGCGATCGGCCGAATCGGCCGCGACGAAGGTGAAGAGGTCGCGCGGCCGGGGGAACGTGTCGTCGAACGCATCACGGCTGACGGTGACCTGGTTGAGCATCGGTGCGAGGTCGGACGGGTCGTGGATCCCACGCACAACGGCCTCGAGCTCCCGTCCGTCCCCGCTTCGGATCCGGAGCGGACTGCCGACCGCGAGGTCGTGATCGTCGGCGAACGACTTCGTGACCACAGCTCCGTCGGCGCCGAGGGTCGCGAGCGTGTCGTCGGAGCCCTCGGTCCATGCGAACGTGTAGAAGCGCCTGATCGTCGCGGGGTCGACGCCGGTGACACCGACCTCGGAGCCATCGATGAGCGCCTGGTCGCCGCGCACGCTCGAGCTCGACTCGATGCCCGTCGTGCGGGCGATCGCAGATCCCACGGCGGCGGGGAGGGATTCGTACCCGTCCTGCGACGTGATCACGTAGTCGGCCGAGACCTGCTCGTCGACCGCTCCGCGCGTCGAGTCCCGGAGCGCGCCGCCGAGCACGGCGACGACTGTTACCAGCGCAAGCCCGATCATCAGCGCGGCGGCGGTCGACGCGGTCCGGGCAGGATTGCGAGTCGCGTTCTCGCGGGCGAGCTCGCCGGCCATTCCGCCGACCTTCTGCGCAGGCCAGCCGACGACGGCCGCCAACGGTCGCACCAGGCGAGGAGCGACGACCGCGACGCCGACGAAGAGCGCGATCATCCCGAGCCCGACCAGCAGCAGAACGCCTCCGGTTCCGAGCCCGCTGACGAAGAGCCCCACGCCGAGCGTCACCGCCGCGAGCGCCAAGGTCACGAAGGCGATGTACGGGGAGTACCGCGCGATCCGCGAGGGCGGGGGAGTCGATCCTTCGCGGACAGCCGTGATCGGCGGAACGCGCGTTGCACGGAGTGCCGGGAAGATGCTCGCGAGCACCGTCACGGAGATGCCCAGTATCAGGCTGACGACGACGGTGCGGGTTGCGAAGACGGTCCCCGCTTGCGGCAGGTCGAGCCCCAAGGAGACGAAGAGCGCGTTCAGGCCCTTGCCGACTCCGAGTCCGAGGAAGAGGCCGATGGCCGACGCGAGCAGGCCGAGCACGAACGCCTCGATGACGACGGACGTGAGCACCTGCCGGCGCGACCCGCCCAGAGTTCGGAGCGTCGCGAACTCACGCGTGCGCTGCGCGACCGTGATCGAAAGCGTGTTGAAGATGACGAACGCGCCGACGAAGAGAGCGATGCCCCCGAAGCCGAGCAGGACGTAGGTGATGATCGAGAGAGCCTCGTTCGTGTCGGCCGCGTCCGCGGCAGCCTGAGCGGCTCCCGTCTGCACCTCGGCCGTGGCCGGGACGAGCGGTTGGAGCGCCCGAACGAGCTCCTCGGGCGAGGTCCCGTCTCGAGCCGCCACGAAGATCGAGTCGAACTGTCCCTCCTTCTGGAAGATGGCCTGAGCGGTCGGAAGGTCGAAGATTGCGAGGGTCGCGTTCCCGATCGAGTCGACGGAGCCGAACCTGGCGATGCCGGTGATCTCGTAGCGCTCGACCGGTCCGAGCGCAGCGATCCCGACCGTCTCGCCGAGTGCAAAGCCCTCGGCGTCCGCCGTGTTCGCGTCGATGACCACCTGATCGTCTCCTGCTGGCCATGCGCCCTCCACCAGGCGGAGCGGCGTGAAACGGAGTTGGCTCGAGTCGAGCCCGATGCCGCCTCCGTCGCCGCCGATCTTCCGCCCCTCGTCGTCGACGAGCTGCGCCGGGTTGGAGTTGGACCCGAGAGCGAAGATGCCTCCGGCCGCCGCCTCGACCTCGGGAAGCGACCTGACCTCGGCGAGGAGACCTGCGGGGATGGTCGCGTTGCCACTCGAGGAGAAGTCGACGAGCTGCCTGCCGCTGATGACGGCGTCTGTCCCCGCGTACGACTCCTTGAAGATGCTGTCGAAGGCCTTCTGGAACGTGTCGGTCAGGACGTACGTACCGCTGACCATGGCGACACCGATGACGATCGCGAGTGCGGTCAGGAGGCTCCGGATCTTGCGACCGGCGAGTCCTTTGAGCGTGACGCCGATCATCGGGCGGTCACCGCCTCCATCGCCTCGATGATCTCGTGCGAGGTCGAGGTGCCGAGGTCCTTGACGATCAGGCCGTCGGCGAGGAAGAGCACGCGGTCGGCAATCGCGGCCGCCTGGGCGTCGTGCGTAACCATGATCGTCGTCTGGCCGAGCTCCGTGACGGACTCGCGTAGCAGGTCGAGAATCTCCCCGCCTGTGGTCGAGTCGAGGTTCCCCGTCGGCTCGTCGGCGAACATCACAGTCGGTCGCCCGACGAGCGCCCGCGCGATCGCGACACGCTGCTGCTGACCGCCCGAGAGCTCGGAGGGGCGATGCTTCAGCCGCTCCGAGAGCCCGACCTTCGCAGTCAACTCCGCCACCCACGCCCGGTCGGGCTTGGCTCCTGCGAGCTTGAGCGGGAGGACGACGTTCTCCTCCGCGCTCAGCATCGGGAGCAGGTTGAAGAACTGGAAGATGAACCCGATGTGCTCGCGCCGGAGCTTCGTCAGCTCCGTGTCGCCGAGCCCGGTGATGTCGGTGCCGGCGATCGTCACCTCACCCTCGTTCGGCCGGTCGAGGCCGGCGAGAATGTGCATGAGCGTCGACTTGCCGGACCCTGACGGGCCCATGACGGCGGTCAGCTTGCCGGCGGCCACGTCGAGCGAGACTCCCCGAAGCGCCTTTACGCAGACGTCGCCGTCGACGCCATACCGACGCGTGACGTCCGTTGCGCTCACGAGCGCGAGCTCAGCGAGCTCCTCGGACGGCCGTGGTCCCTCCTCGTTGAGAACGGTGTTCATGTCCCTTCTCCTTCCCTGGTGGCCGGCTGCGCGGCGCCTGCGTCGACCGTGGTCATGGGATCTCGACCTCACTCACCCCGAACACGCTCGTGCGACTGGCGACGTACGGCGGCAGGAGCGCGAGCGCCCGATCGCTGTCCGAGGCCTCGACGTCCCACCAGATGGCGTGGCCCCCCTCGCGACAGGAGGCGAGTGTGAGGGTCCTCCGCAAGGGACTGTCGAACCCCTTCCACGCGGCATAGATCGCCGCGCACTCGTCGGCCTCGTGGCGATGGTGGAGCCGAAACGACGGCATGGCTCGAGCTTGGAACGGATGGGCTGGCGGGACATCGGTGACCCACCCTGAATTTCGACCCTGGTCCGAAGGCCGACACCCTTACGCCCGTCGAGAGCGTTTGGGAGGACCGGCGGTGAACTACACGTCGCTGCCGGCGGGGCGAGTCTGCACCACCAGCTCTGCAACCTCGCCGCGCGAAGAGACGCCCAGCTTCTGGAAGATGCTTCGCATGTGGGCCTCGACCGTCTTGAGGCTCAAGAACAGCTCCCCCGCGATCTCTCGGTTGGTGCGGTGATCGCACACGAGCTCGGCGACCTCGAGCTCGCGTCCGGTCAGAAGCTCCACGCCGGAGCCGTCGCGCTTGCCACGTCGCGTCCGACGATGGATCGTCCTCCCGAGGGCACGGAGCTGCACTTCGACCTGATCGCGGTATCGCAGTGCCCCCAAGGCGTCGAACTCGTCGGCGGCGCGAACGAGTTGAGCGACCCCGTCGTCCGATCGCCCTGCGGCGACGAGTGCGCGCCCTGCGAAGGCGCGCGATGTGGCCGCGTGGACGCGCGCACCGATCTCCTCGGACCGTGCGACGGCCGACAGAGCAAGCTCGGCGGCTTCCTCCGATCTGCCCTCGGCGAGAGCGACCCCGGCCTCCGCACGGTCGGCCATCAGCGTGGACAGCTGCAGCTCCTGCTCGCCGGCTTGTTCCCGGACCTGCCTGGCTGCGGCCCGCGCCTTGTCGAGCTGACCCAGCTCGAGCCGGCAGCGGGTCAGCAGCTCGAAGTAGGTCGCCCGCCAGCTCCCCGCGAGGAGCGGGATGTCCTCGCCGCCGACGCTGTCGAGCAACACCTCCACCGCTCGCCCGGGCTCGCCCGCCTCGCACAGCGCGTGGGCGTGGATTGCGCCTGCGAAGGCTGTGATCACGCCGTTGTCGACGGTCCGGGCCAGCTCGACGCTTTCCGCGCCCAGCTCCAGCCCGGTTTCGAGGTCGCCCGCCATCACCGCGGACAGCGCACGATTGAACAGGGCAAGCGACAGTCCCTGCGCGTTGTCGACGAGGCGCGCGCCCTCGATCGCCTCGTCGAGCACCTGGGCGGATCGTTCCAGCTCGCCGGTCATCCAGAGAGCGCAGCCCAGGATCGGGATCAGGATCGGCACGAGCTGGGTGCGTCCAGTCGAGCGCGCGAGGGACAGTCCTCTCTCGCCGTGAGAGCACGTCAAGGCGTGGAGATCGAGATAGAGCTCGGCGGTCGCGAGGTTGCTGAGGGCATCCAGCCGAGAGAGGAGCTCGTCGTCCTCGAGGGAGTCGACAAGACGCGCCGCACGACCGTGCAGGTCGCGAGCGAGGTCGACCTTGCCTGCGAAGGTGGCTCCCATCGTGTATGCAGCGAGTGAGGCCGCCGACAACGCGTCGTTCGCGACCTTCTCCGCCGCGTCGACGGCCATGCGCCCCCACTCGAGCATTCCCTGGTGGTCGGCGAGGTAGAGGCTGTTGGTCGAGAGCGCGATCAGGAGCGACACCCGCGCGGATGAGTCCAGGTCTGCGAACTTCTCGTACGCGCGTTGCAGCCGCATCCTGGCCTCGTTGTGGCGGCCGAGAAGCTGTTCGATCTCCGCGGTGGCGACGACCAAGCCCACTCGGAGCTCCACTTCTTCCTCGGAAGCGAGAGCAATGCACTCGTCCAAGGCGGCGTGGGCCTCGGAGAAACGGCCTATCGCTGCCTCCGCGGCGGCCAGCGGCATCAGGAGGCTGACGCGTTCCTTCGCCGGCGTATCCGCGGGCATGAGACGAAGAGCGGCGGCGAACCACGGAGCCGCGCTCCTGGGGGCCTGCGTGCACGTCTCCTCGGCCGCCCGACGGAGGATGTCGATCGCGAAGGCGTCTCCGTGCCGAGCAGACTGCTCGACGTGACCCGCCATGACGGCGGCGGGCGCCCCTCTCTTGGCGAGCCCATCGATAGCGCGCCGATGACAGGACACCCGCACGCTCGGCGAACACGAGCCGTACACCGCATGCCGCACAAGGGGATGTCGAAACTGGAACCGCCGCGGCACGTCTGTCCCCCTGACGAGGTCCTTGGCGACAAGCTCGTCGACCCGCTCCCATGCGTCGACCTCGGACTGGTCCATCGTGTCAGCGGCGAGATCGAGCTCGAACGGGTCACCGACAACAGCGGCGGCCTCGGCCAGCCTGCGCGCTGCGGGGGAAAGCCCTTCCAGCTCTGCTGTGATCGCGCGCGCGACAGCCGGCGGAACCCCGAGCGCACCTGCTGCCGTCGCGTCAGGGTCGCCGTATCCGGCCCGAGCGAGCTGCAACGCGAAGAACGGGTTTCCTCCGCTCTCGTGGTGGAGCTGTTCGATATCGACACCCTCCCTGTCGCCGACGAGCTGTTTGACGATCTCCTTCGAAAGTGGACCGAGCTCGATCGTCTGGACGAGACTCGAGCGCTGGATGTCGCCGATTGCCTTGATGACGGCGGGATCGCCCCGACCGGTTCGGAAGGCCAAAGCGAGCATCACCGCGGCCTGCGGAGGCCGGCGGAGGAAGTACGAGATCAACTCGAGCGAGGCTCCGTCGGCCCACTGCAGATCGTCGAGGATCAGGACCAGAGGCGAACGGGCAGCGAGGCGCTCGCCGAGCTCCCGAACAGCCTGGTAAACCCGGAAGCGCTCCGCCGCCGAGATCGGGTATTCGACCGCCTCGTCGAGCGATCCCAGCGACGGGAACACGGCAGCGAGAGCGCCGAGGCGGTCCAT
The DNA here is from genome assembly GCA_963798725.1 of uncultured Actinomycetes bacterium. Classification (GTDB taxonomy): domain Bacteria; phylum Actinomycetota; class Thermoleophilia; order Gaiellales; family Gaiellaceae; genus Gaiella. Next base: position 123,393 of record CAWCUL010000003.1, on the reverse strand, counting down.
CGCCATGCGTTCGAGCGCCCGCCGGTCGAGCGACCTCAGATACGCGTCGAGTGCGTCGGTGAGCACACCGAATGGAAGCTCCCGCTCGAACTCCGCGGCCCGACCTTCGAGCGTCAGGCAACCGCGTGAGACGGCGCTCTCGACCACTTCTTGCATCAGCCTCGTCTTGCCGATCCCGGCCTCGCCGAAGATGACCACGAAGCCGGGGTCACCGTCGCAAGCGCCGTCGAGCACGTTCTCCAACAGCTCGAGCTCGCGCTCCCGGCCCAGGAGCACGTCGCGGAGAGGAGTCACGCTTCGCCCCGGGCGGCGGATTCTGTAGGACACAGTTCCATTGCGCGTCTCCCGGGTCGGTAACAGATGCCGACCAGACTTCCCGGCGCGCCGGGCGGAGCATATCGCCCCTCTGCTGACGGATGCGAGCAGTGCCGACCGGGCCGGGAGGGGGTCGACGGTTCGCGCTCGTCAGATGGCTCTACGAAGGTTGGTCGCCTCGCTGGGACGTAGGGCGCCTTCGAGCACGGAGACAGGCACGCCGTAGACGTCGCGCACTTTCCGCTCGAGGTCGTGCTCGAGCCAGTGCCGTCTGCTCGCCGCCGGTGCAGCAAGCATGACCTCGCTGGCCGGGAAGCCAGTCAGCGCGTCGCCGATCGCCTGGAGGGGGTCGTCGCTGCCGACGACGCCGCGCGCACGGATCCCGGCGCGTGCCAGGCCCGCCAGCGCCTCGTCGAGCCGAGCCTTGGCGTCCTCACGCTCGCTCCGTTCGGCATCGGTCAGGAAATGAAGTGGCGAGGCAAGGACCGGCGCGACGACGACGACCTCGGCGCCCCGGCCGCCGATCCGCCGCTCGACACCACGGCAGAGCGTGGGGTTGTCACAGCTCCGGTCGGCCACGACGAGCAGCCGGAGCGGCTCTCCCGGGCGTGGGTGGACGCGGACTGCGTTCGTGCGCGTGAGCGGATAGAGCCCGGCAATGGCGAAGCCGATCAGGAGGCCCATCATCGCGACGACTCCGAAGCCGATCCAACCCAGAGCCGAGGGCGTCACGACGAACAATGCGATTGCCAGCAGGACGCCGAGGTAGGCGACCACCGGCCCGACGAAGAACAGGACAAACCAGAAACCCGGTCGCTTCCGCATCGTGCACCTCCCAACTCGACAGCTTCAACGTACGGCTTGGTGAGTGCGATGCCATCGGCGGCCTCTCCGACGCTCGCTGCGGCTAATCACTGAGTCGACGTCGAGGGTCGCCCGAGCTGTGACGAGCTCGGGATCGGCGTCGACGTCGAACTGGCGAGGCGGAAGTTGCCCGCGCGCGTCGCGGCCCCGCGTGCTATACAACTGTACAAGTACTTAGCTTTTTCCCCAAGGAGATGCAGATGAGCTTGCCCCACCCATTGCCCGATGACCTGGTCGAGTTGATCGCGCGCCGCTTTCGCGTGATCGGCGAGCCGATGCGGATCCGGCTACTCGACCGTCTGCGCGAGGGCGAGGCAACGGTCGGTGAGCTCTCCCTGGCGCTCGCCGCTTCGCAGCAGAACGTCTCCAAGCATCTCTCCGTGCTGGCCGAGGTCGGCATCCTCGGCCGGCGCAAGCAGGGCAACCACGTCTACTACCGGGTCGTCGACGAAGGCGTCTTCGCACTCTGCGAGGACGTCTGCGGCTCCGTCCAGCAGCAGCTGCGGGCGCTGAACGCCCTCGTCGGAGAGACGAGCCGGTGAGCGCCGTCTCGGCCGTCGCGCCTCCGACCGGCCCCGAGGTGGAGCCTTCCATCGTGGTGGGGCCGCTGGGCCGGCTCGGGGGCTGGACTGCTCTGCACGTTCGCGCCGTCGCGATCGTGTGGGCGGTCGTCGCCGTCGCGCTCGGTGTCTTCGCGCCGAGGGTCGAGACCGCGCTGTCCGGCGCCGGCTGGCAGGCAAACGGCTCCGAGTCGGTGGAGGCGCGCGACCTGATCCAGGCGAACTTCGCGGGCAGGTCGAGCTCGGCGCTGACGGTCGTCGTCCACTCCTCGCGCCTGACCGTCGGCGACCGCGGCTTCCGGCAGACGCTCGCGAGCGTCGAGAGCATCCTGCGCGCGAGTCCAGAGGTTGCCTCGGTCCAGGCGCCGCGTGCCGGCGCGACGATCTCGGCGGACGGGCATACCGCTCTCGTCACGGCCGGCGCCAAGGGCGACCCGACCGCGATGGTCGCTGCTGCCGACGGGCTGAAGTCGAAGCTGCGCTCGGCCGGCGCGAGCGGCGTCAGCGTCTCGCTCACGGGCGCATCCGGGATGTGGAGCGACTTCAACAGCGCCAACCGCACGGCGATGATGAAGTCCGAGCTCCTCTCGTGGCCGGTGACGCTCGCGATCCTCGTGCTCGCCTTCGGCTCGCTCGCAGCAGCAGGTCTGCCACTGCTGCTGACAATCCTCGGCCTGGTCGCTTCCGCGGGATTGCTCTCGCTCCTGACGCACGGGTTCGAGATCTCGATCTGGGCCATGAACTTCGCGCTGATGTTCGCGCTCGCGCTTGGCATCGACTACGCGCTGTTCGTCGTTCACCGGTTCCGCGGCGCCTACTTCGGCTCGAGCCTGAGCACCCGCGACGCGGTCGCGGTGACGATGGACACCGCGGGCAAGGCCGTGCTCTTCTCCGGGTTCACAGTGCTGATCTCGCTGTCGGCGGTGATGCTGGTTCCGAGCCCGGCCTTCCGCTCGATGGCGCTCGGGATCATGCTCAGCGTCGCCTTCGTCCTCGCGGCCACGCTCACCCTGCTCCCCGCCGTCCTCGCGAAGCTCGGCCCGAAGGTGGACGCGCTGGCGTTGCGTTGGGTGCATTCGGGCGAGCATCGCTCGGCGCGCTTCGCGCACTGGGGCGAGCGGCTCTGGCGGCGGCCCCACCTCTACGGGCCTGCTGCAACGCTGGTCCTCGTTCTGCTCGCGCTACCGGTGATCGGGTTGAAGACGGGGATGCCGTCGATCAAGGTCGTTCCGACCCAAGACAGCTCCCGCGTCGGGTACGGATTGGTGCAGCAGGCCTTTGGCCCAGGAGCGCCCGGCACCTTGCAGATCGTCGCGCCGCAGCACACCGCGGATGCGGTCACCGCCGCGGTGCGACGGAACCCCGGTGTCGCCCGCGTCCTCCCCGCGGTGTCGGGCGGGTCCGGACTCGCGCTCGTCGAGGCGGTGCCGACGACCGACCCGTCGAGCACGGCGACAGCGGAGACGATCGACCGGCTTCGCGCCGGGCTGCCGTCCGGAGCCATGGTCGGCAGCGCCGTCGCCGAGAACCACGACCTCGAACGGGCGTTGTCCGCGCGAACGCCCCTCGTGATCGGCGTCGTCCTCACACTCGGCTTCCTGCTGCTCCTCGTTGCGCTGCGAGCGCCGCTGATCGCCGCACTCGGCGTCCTGACCAACCTGCTCGCCACGGGCGCCGCCTTCGGAATCGCGAAGCTCGTCTTCCAGGACGGTCACGGCGCCGGGCTCCTCGGCTTCCAGCCCCAGGGCTTCCTCGACGCCTGGGGTCCGGTCTTCTTCTTCGCGATGATCTTCGCGATCTCGATGGACTACACCGTGTTCCTGCTCTCCTCGGCGAAGGAGCACTACGACCGGTCGGGTGATCCGCGCGAGGCGATGATCGGCGGCCTCGCCCACTCCGGCCGCGTGATCTTCGCAGCCGCCGCGGTCATGGTCGCCGTCTTCTTCACGTTCGCGCTCTCGGGGCCGCTGCCGCCGAAGGAGATGGGAGTCATCCTCGGGATCGCCGTGCTGCTCGACGCGATGCTCGTGCGGCTGATCCTGGTTCCAACGCTGCTGCGCGTCTTCGGCCACTCCGCCTGGGCGCTGCCGCGCTGGCTCGACCGCATCCTTCCCGACGTCCGCTTCGGCCACAGCTGAGCTCCAGCCCTGGCAGGCAGACTGGTGCCCTGCCTCGGCCCGATTCCGCGAGCAGCTGACCAAGCTTGGCCTCGCCTGCGTAGCCGGCAGGTCCCCTCGACAAGGAGACGCGCCTGACGGCCGGCCGACTCCGCCCCACATCCGTCAACGGGCGACGACGACAGGCTTGCGAGGCGAAGTCCGCGAAGTTGCGGGCTTCCCACAAACGGGATCCGGCGACCCCACGATGCCCGGTCTTCCGTTCGTAGCGATCCTCGGTAGTGACAGCCGCATCCGCGGCCGACGTGTCCGGAAGGAGAGGTCATGGCGACGATCGAGAAGGCTGCTGCCTTCGCGGCTCCGGGGCAGACGGAAAGCCCTGTCGAGTTGAAGGCGCGCTACGAGAATTTCATCGGCGGTCGCTGGCGCGCGCCCGTCGACGGGCAGTACAGCGAGAACGTGACGCCGGCGACCGGCGAGCCGTTCACCGAAGTGCCTCGCTCGACACCCGCAGACGTCGAGCTCGCACTGGACGCCGCGGACGCCGCAAAGACGCCCTGGGGGGAGGCGTCGACGACGGAGCGCTCGCGCGTCCTCAACAAGGTCGCGGATGCGATCGAGGAGAACCTCGAGATGCTCGCGGTCGCCGAGAGCTGGGAGAACGGGAAGCCGGTACGTGAGACGCTGGCCGCGGATATTCCGCTGGCGGTCGACCATTTCCGCTACTTCGCTTCGGTGATTCGCGGCGAAGAGGGAACGATCTCCGAGATCGACAAGAACACGGTCGCCTACCACTTCCACGAGCCGCTCGGCATCGTCGGGCAGATCATCCCGTTCAACTTCCCGCTGCTGATGGCGGCCTGGAAGCTGGCACCCGCGCTCGCGGCCGGAAACGCCGTCGTGTTGAAGCCGGCGAGCCCGACCCCGTGGTCGATCCTCAAGCTCATGGAGCTGCTCGAGGGGATCCTTCCTCCGGGTGCGGTCAACGTCGTCAACGGCCCGGGCGCAGAGATCGGGAAGGCGCTCGCGACCAGCAAGCGGATCGCGAAGATCGCGTTCACGGGCGAGACGGTCACCGGTCGGCTGATCATGCAGTACGCGGCCCAGAACATCATCCCGTCGACAACCGAGCTGGGCGGCAAGTCGCCGAACATCTTCTTCGCCGACGTGATGGCAGCCGACGACGATTTCCTCGACAAGGCCGTCGAGGGGCTCGTGCTCTACGCCTTCAACAAGGGCGAGGTCTGCACCTGCCCCTCGCGGGCACTGATCGAGGAGTCGATCTACGACGAGTTCATGGCCCGAGCGCTCGACCGGATCGCTGCGATCCGGCAGGGCCACCCGCTCGAGCTCGAGACGCAGATCGGTCCCCAGGTCTCGAAGGCACAGCTCGAGAAGATCGAGAGCTACGTCGAGATCGGCGAACAGGAGGGTGCAGAGCTGCTGATCGGCGGCGAGCGCGCGCACCTCGGCGGCGAGCTCGAAGGCGGCTACTACTTCCAGCCCACCGTCTTCAAGGGCGACAACGGCATGCGGATCTTCCAGGAGGAGATCTTCGGGCCGGTGCTCGCCGTCACCACCTTCAAGACGGAAGCCGAGGCGCTCGAGATCGCAAACGACACGATGTACGGCCTCGGCGCTGGCGTCTGGACACGCGACACGAACAAGGCATTCCGGATGGGCCGCGGCATCAAGGCCGGACGCGTCTGGACCAACTGCTACCACCTCTACCCGGCCGGGGCGGCCTTCGGCGGCTACAAGGTCTCCGGCGTCGGGCGCGAGAACCACAAGATGATGCTCGACCACTACACGCAGACGAAATGTCAACTCGTCAGCTACGACCCCAAGCCGCTCGGGTTCTTCTAGGAGCAGCCGATGCCGGACGCCACGATCACGGCCACCGACGCAGCACTCACCGAGCTTGCACGGCTTCGTGAGGGCCACGGACCGCTGATGCTCGTCCAGTCCGGCGGCTGTTGCGACGGCAGCTCGCCCCTGTGCCTGCACGAGGGCGAGCTGCTCGTCGGACGCAACGACCTCCTGCTCGGCGAGCTCGACGGAACGCCGTTCTACATCGATGCCGACCAGTACGGCCGCTGGAACCAGCCGACCTTCGAGCTCGACCTCGCCGCAGGCTCGACCGACAGCTTCTCGCTCGAAGCCGCCGACGGCGTGCACTTCGTCACACGCAGCAGCGTCTGCGCGGTTGTCGAAGAGCCGTGCTCGCCGGCGTGCAACCACTGAATGACCAACGAAATGGAGGACACCATGATCACCGACTACCCAGCCTGCTACGACCATCTTGGCGAACAGATGGCGAAGTTGGGCATCGAGAACCCCGACGTGATGGATGGATTCGGTGCGTTGCACGCCGCGGCTGTTGCCGACGGCTCGCTCAGCGGAAAGACGAAGGAGCTGATCGCGCTTGCGATCGCCATCACGGTGCGCTGCGACGGCTGCATCGCCTACCACATCCACGACGCGCTCCAGGCGGGCGCATCGAGAGCCGAGATCGCCGAGACGGTCGGCGTCGCGGTGATGATGGGCGGCGGGCCCTCGGTCGTCTACGGCTGCCAGGCCCTGCAGGCGCTCGAGGAGTTCGAGTCAGTCCTGGTCTGAAACGCATCGCTGCAGCCGCAGCAGACAGGCAGCCGACTGGATCGTCTGCGGCACGCGCGCGAGCGGCGCTCTCCCGGAAGAGCGTCGCTCAGCGCCTGCTGCATGGAGTCCGCCGCGTCGCCCACTTGCCCGGCACGCCACGTCGAGGCGATTGCGTAGTTGACCGCATTCCGCTCCGCGTTCCGCCCCGATGACCCGCGAGGGGGGCTGGGAGAACCTGCAGCTAGACATGAGCCTCACCGCGACAGCCCGCTCGATCCCCGGCACGCTCCGTCAGGAGGTGGTGATCGACGGTAGGTACCGTCTGATGACCGACCAGCCGGAGCGGCTCGGCGGCGAGGGCAGCGGCCCATCGCCGCAGGAGCTCCTCCCCGCCGCACTCGCTGCCTGCGTCACCGTGACGCTCGAGCTGTACGCGCGCATGAAGGGCTGGGAGCTCGGCGAGGTCAGTGTCGCCGTCGACTACGACCACCATTCCACTCCTCGAAAGCTCGACGTCGCGGTCGAGCTCGGGGGTGATCTCACCGACGCCCAGCTCGAGCGACTGGCCCGGGTCGCGCGCGCGTGTCCGCTTCGCCGCTCCATCGAAGCAGGGATCGAGTTCGGAGAGACGATCTCGCGCCGTCCGCGCGAAGCCAATCGGGAGCGCGTCGTCGCACGAGGCGCATCGTGAGCAGACGCAGATCGTGATCCTCGGCGGCGGCTCGGGCGGCACGATGACCGCCAACCGGCTGCGCCGCCGCTTCGAGGCGGACGAGGCCGAGATCCACGTCGTCGACTACGACGACCGGCACGTCTACCAGCCCGGCCTGCTCTTCGTGCCGTTCGGGCTGACGCACCTAACCCCGGCATGACCGTCCGACCTGGATCGGCGCAATCCTACGAGAGAGCCGCCGGCGGGCAGATCATCTTTACGTGAAGTCTGGAGCCGCGATGGTGTCGGAGTTTGAGCACAGCGGGCCCGCGCGGGACACGCCAACCAGAGGCGAATTCGCGTCACCTGCAGCGACGGGCATCGACCTGCACTGGCTGCCGCTCGGCGCTGGTGGCCACTCGGTTCGCTGGAACGGACGCATCTTCGAGGCGCTGGCGGCACGACTCGCCCGGCGGCCGCCCTGCGACCTGTACCACTCGGCGCTCGAGGTGCGCCTACCCGAGGGACGCTTCGTGATCGAGCAGGCACCAGCCTGGAGCGACGGCGGCGAGCGCGGCGTCGTCGCCGAGGGTGCGGTCGGCGCACGCGCGGCCGGCCGGTTCGGGCTTTTCCGCTACGAGGTGCGCCGTTGGCGCGACGGCGTCATCCCCGACATCGCCGAGGCGGTCGAAAGTCCGCGCCGCCTGAGCGACGATCCCGCCTGCGCGCGGCGGCTGCTCGACCTGGTGCCGCAGGTGCCGACGACCGTCTGGGGCCGCGACGAGCTCGGTGCGGGCGAGATGTGGAACTCGAACTCACTGATCTCATGGCTGATCGCGCGCAGCGGGCTCGACGCCGAGTCGATCCAACCGCCGGTCGGCGGGCGCGCCCCGGGCTGGCAGGCCGGCATCGTCATCGCGCGCCGCCAACAGGCAGAAGCAGACCTCTCTTCAAGCGTGCTGCCGGCCGGCGCGAGGAGGTGGTCGTGATCGAGACGGCCGAGCACTGCTCAGACCGCACTCATGGCTGAAGCTAGGTGCCGGCGACCGTGACCAGCACTGGTTGATGCGGATCGCAGAAGACAGAGCGAGCGCGCAGCACGGAGCCGCGCTCGCCCGATGAGATCCGTGCCTCGGTGCAGTCATCAGCAGAACCCAACGAGAGAAACGAGGGAACCCCATGAAGCTGACGACCATGACGCAAGTCACAGTCGATGGAGTGATGCAGGGAAATGGTGGCGCGTCGGACGAGGACCGCAGGAACGGATTCGAGCGGGGCGGGTGGGCCATGGGGATGGCCGACAACGAGACCATGGCGTTCATCAACCAGACCTACCAGCGCGCCGACGCCTTCCTGTTCGGCCGACGGACATATGAGCTCTTCGCCGGCTACTGGGGCGCAGAGGAGCGGGCTCGCGTCGCCGCGGAAGACCCGGGCAGCCACCCGATCGCAGATGCCTTGAACACAAGGCCCAAGTACCTCGCATCGACCACCCTCAGCGACCCGCGATGGACGGACACGACCGTTCTCACGGGTGACCTCGCGGCGGCCATCGGCGAGCTGAAAGCCAAGCCGGCGGGTGAGCTGCAGGTGCACGGCAGCGCCTCCCTGATCCGGTGGCTGCTCGCGAACGACCTCGTCGACGAGATGACCCTGCTCATCGTCCCCGTCGTCCTCGGCCAGGGCACGCGCCTGTTCCCCGACGCCGGCCCGGACATTGCGCTCGACGTGATCGAGTCGCGAACCGACTCCAAGGGCGTGACGACCCAGGTCTACCGGCCCAACGGGCACCCGCAATACGCCGACGCGAGCGCCTGACATCGGTGCCGCAGCGTGGATGAGGGCGCGGAAGTGGCCCGGAGCGCTGCGCTGGTCGTTCGAGTCCATGGCGCTCGACCCCGCACTGCGCCAGGCTGGTCGCTCGCGACACGACGTGCTTGGGCTGGAGCCGCAACCGATGCGCTTCGTCAACTCGCTCGGACTCGCCAAGGAGCCTTCGATCGAGCCGGTGCGCCGCGCGGCGTGAACCGCCTCCGTCGAGGGCCAGGAGCAAGGCGGATCGCCGACAACCCATCTTCGGTTCCCAAAGGCGGCAACATGACTTGCCGATCCCGAACGGGCCGTGCACGCTGGGCGCATGACCGATTCTGAAAGCCGGAGCTACGACGTCGTGATCGTCGGCGGTGGAGCAGCCGGGCTGAGCGCCGCTCTCGTACTCGGCCGCGCCCGCCGCCGAGTCACGGTCGTCGATGCCGGAGCTCCGCGCAACGCTCCCGCGCCGCACATGCAGGGGTTCCTCTCCCGCGACGGGATGCCGCCAACCGAGTTGTTGGCGGTGGCGCGCGGCGAAGTGAGCGTCTACGGCGTCGAACTGCTCGAGGATCGAGTCGTCGAGATCGAGAGCGGATTCGTCGTGCATCTCGCCGGAGGCCGGCAGCTGAGCGCGAGGCGGATCCTGCTCGCAACCGGCGCCCGCGACGAGCTCCCGAACATCCCCGGCGTCCGCGAACGGTGGGGCCGCGACCTCCTGCACTGCCCCTACTGCCACGGCTGGGAAGTCCGCGACCAGCCGATCGCGGTCCTGGGCACGCATCCCGCCGCCGTGCTGCACGCACAACTCGTGCGGCAGTGGTCTGACGACGTCGTCTTCCTGGTCCACACGTACGACCTGACCGAAACCGAGCGCGTCGAACTGGAAGCGCGCCAGATCCGGATCGTCACGGGCGAGGTCAGCCGGCTGGCGATCGCGTCCGACCGGCTCGTAGGCGTCGAGCTCGTCGACGGCCGGCTGATCGCCAGAACCGCAGTGTTCATCCGCCCGGCGATCGTCCCTCACGCCGACGGGCTGCAGGCCGCCCTGGGCTACGAGACCGACGAGGCCGGCTTCCCGTCCGTTGACGTCACCGGTCGGACCACCACGCCCGGCGTCTGGGCGGTCGGCAACGCGGCCGACCCGCGCGCCCAGGTGATCACTGCCGCCGGAGCCGGATCGGCCGCTGCGATCGCCATCAACACGGACCTGGTTCAGGACGACGTCGAACGCGCGGTGGTCGAGCAGTGATTGCGATCGCCGCCCACGAGCCTGCAGTCCTCGCGCGGGCACGCGGTGCGACGAAGTCGCGAGCATCCACGCACCGCGCGGGCTTACCGCTGCTTACGGCTGCGATCCTCCTGTCTGCGCGGATGTAACCCAGGGACGCGGCGGCCGGGGAGCAATTGCACATTTCGTGAAGTCAACATCCGGCCCGGAGGCGAGCCATGATCCGCGCGGGCTCACGCCGCAGTGCGAAAAGCCCAGGGTCGCTACGAGTCGGAGGCGGGCGCGGTGCCCAGCTCCAGGCGGTAGCCCATCCGCGCCTCGGTGATGAAGTAGCGGGGCCGCGCTGGGTCGGGCTCGAGCTTCCCGCGGATCTGGGCGAGGTAGACGCGGAGATAGTTCGTCTCCTTCTCGTACTGCGGGCCCCAGACCTCCTGGAGGAGCTGACGCTGGGTGACGAGCTTGCCGGCGTTCCGCACGAGCACCTCGACGATGTGCCACTCGGTCGGGGTCAGGCGTGCTTCGCCGGCGGCGGTCGTGACGCGCTTGGCTGCGAGGTCGACGGTGAAATGCTCGGTTTCGACGACTGCCTCCTCTTCCGCCGGTGCCGTCCGGCGAAGCGAAGCCCGCAGCCGCGCAAGCAGCTCGTCCATGCCGAACGGCTTCGTCACGTAGTCGTCGGCGCCGGCGTCGAGGGCGGCGACCTTGTCGCGTTCGGCTTCGCGGACGGAGAGCACGATGATCGGCACCGAGGTCCAGCCGCGAAGACCGCGGATGACCTCTATGCCGTCGATCCCGGGGAGACCGAGATCGAGGATGACGAGGTCGGGATGCTTGCGGGCCGCGATCGCGAGTGCCGCTTCGCCGGTCGCGGCCAGCTCGACGTCGTAGCCGCGCGCGCGCAGGTTCGTCGCGAGCGCACGCAGGATCTGGGGCTCGTCGTCGACGGCGAGGATGCGGGTCACTCGGCCACCCGCAGCCTCGCCGTGACGGTGAGCCCGCCGCCGGGCGTGTCGTCGGCCTCGATCACGCCGCCCATTGCCTCGATGAAGCCTTTCGCGACGGCCAGGCCGAGCCCGACGCCTTCGCTCTGCCCCGAGTCCCCGAGCTGCTGGAAAGGCTTGAAGAGGCGGTCCCACTCGGAGCGGGCGACACCCGGGCCGCGATCGACCACGCGCACGTCGACGACACGGTCGACCAAGCCGGCAGTGATGCGTGGAGGCGAACCGGCCGGCGAGAACCGGAGCGCATTCGAGATCACGTTGGCGAGAGCCCGTTCGAGGAGGCCGCGATCGGCGAGCACCCGCGGAAGTGTCTCGGGTACGTCGAGCTGCACGGAGCCGTCCGGGGCACCGAGACTGTGTAGCGCGGCAGGGACGACCTCGTCCAGCCCCACGGGCACCGCAACGATCTCGAGAGCGCCAACCTGGAGCCGGCTCATGTCGAGCAGATTGCCGACGAGCGCATTGAGCCGGTCGGTCTCCTCGTCGATCGTCTCGAGAAACACCTGCCGGGCCTCAGGCGTCCAATCGACGTCGCGTTGGAGCATGCTCGTGACCGACGCCTTGATTGCGGAGATCGGCGTGCGCAGGTCGTGGGAGACAGCGGCCAGCAGCGCGGCGCGCAGCTCGTTCGTCGCGGAGAGCCCGCCCGCGGCCTGTGCCTCGGCCTCGAGCTCACCGAGGCGGACTGATGCTGCGAGCTCTTTCGCGAAGGCGTCGAGAACGCGCTGGTCCTCGCTGCGAATCAGCCCCCCCGAAAGCGCGAGCACGTGGTCGGCGTCGAGCTGGGTGGTTGCGCTGCTCGCCTCGGGGCTTTCGGGAACGCGGTCGCCGCTGGCCGCGTCGATCCGCCAGCCGCCGTCGAGACGATGCAGCACGGCCGCACCCTCGAGCCGGAGGACGCGGCACAGGCCCTCGAGCAGCGCGGAAACCGTCGATGAGCCGGCGAGCCGCGAGAGCGTCTCCGCCTCGGCGCGGGCACGGGCGCCTTCTGCGGCCCTACGGGCGGCAAGAGCGACGAGGCTCGAGACGACTCCGCCGACGGCGAGGAAGACGAAGAGCGCGAGCACGTTTTCGGCCTGTGCGATCGTGAACGTGTGGTGCGGCTCGATGAAGTAGTAGTTGACGAGCAGGAACGCGCCGACAGCAGCGCCGAGCCCGGGCCAGAGCCCACCGACCGCGGCCACCGCGACGACCACGAGCAGGAAGAGGAGCATCACGCTCGACAGCTCGAGCTGATCGCGGAGCTGGGCGAGCACGAGCGTCAGGAGGGGCAGACAGACGAGCGCGAGAAGCGCGCCGAGCGCCTGGCGCCGGCGGGGGAGCGCCGACGGCCGCCGAGTACGAGGGACGGCGAACGCCTCCTCCGAGCGTGCCTCGGGATGGCTGATGACGTGGATGTCGATCGCGACGCCGGACTCTCGGATGACCCTGCCGATCACCGAGCCGCGCGTGAGGCGCTGCCAGCGCGAGCGACGGGTCGCGCCCATCACGATCTGGGTCGCGTTCAACGAGCGCGCGGCGTCGAGAAGCGCCTCGCCCACCTCGGCACCTGCGACCTCGTGATAGGTGCCGCCGAGCTCGGCCACGAGCTCCCGCTGCTCCGCGAGCAGCGCAGCCGAGGGAGCGGCGAGCCCATCTTGCGGAACGACGTGCACCGCGACGAGCTCGCCCTTGGAGCGCTGCGCGATGCGGGCAGCGCGGCGCACGAGCCTCTCGCCGTCGCTGGAGCCCGTGAGAGCGACGAGCACCCGCTCGCGTGTCTCCCACGGCTGCTCGATGCCGTGCCGCCGCCGGTACTCGGCGAGGCCCTCGTCGACGCGGTCGGCGAGCCAGGCGAGAGCGAGCTCGCGTAGCGCGGAGAGATTGCCGGGTCGGAAGTAGTTGGCGAGCGAGGTGTCGATCCGCTCGGATGGATAGACGTCACCGCGGGCGAGCCGGTTGCGAAGAGCGACCGGGGTGAGATCGACCAGCTGCAGCTCGTCGGCCCGGCGGACGACCTCGTCGGGGATCGTCTCGCGCTGCTTCACGGACGTGATCTGCTCGACGACGTCGTTCAGCGACTCGAGGTGCTGGATGTTCAGAGTCGAGATGACGCTGATCCCCGCTGCGAGCAGCTCCTCGACGTCCTGCCAGCGCCTCTCGTTGCGCGACCCGGGCACGTTGGTGTGCGCGAGCTCGTCGACGAGCGCTGTCTGCGGCCGCCGCGCGAGCACAGCGTCGACGTTCAGCTCGCTGAACTCGGTGTCGCGGTAGCGCAGCCGCTTGCGCGGCACGACTTCGAGGTCGCCGATCTGCTCGGCGGTCTTGCGGCGGCCATGCGTCTCCACGAGCCCGACGACCACGTCCTCGCCGTACTCGGCGCGACGGCGTCCCTCGTTCAGCATCGCGAACGTCTTGCCGACGCCGGCCGCGGCGCCGAGATAGATGCGGAGGGTCCCTCGCGCCATCCCTACAGCCTGCCCCTCAGCGCTTCTCGCCGTCGAGTGCGAGGTTGAGCTCGAGCACGTCGACGCGAGGCTCGCCGAGGAAGCCGAGCGAGCGGCCCTCGGTGTGCTGCTCGACCAGCCCGAGCACCTCCGAGAGAGCAATTCCCCGGGCGCTCGCCACCCGCGGCGCCTGCGCCTGCGCGTTCGCCGGCGAGATATCGGGGTCGAGCCCGGAGCCCGACGCCGTGACGGCGTCGATCGGAACGCGCTCCCCGATGCCGAGTTGGTTCTCCCGCATGTACGCGGCGCGCCGCTCGCGGACGGCGTCGAGCAGCTCGGGGTTCGTGGGGCCCAGGTTCGAGGGGGAGCTCGCCATCGCGTCGTAGCCCTCTCCGGCGGCAGACGGGCGGGGATGGAAGTACCGGTCGCGCGCGAACTCCTGGCCGATCAGCCGCGAGCCAACCACGCGGCCGTCACGCTCGATCAACGATCCGTCCGCCCGGCCGGGGAAGGCAATCTGCGCGATGCCTGTAACGGCGAGCGGGTACGCGATGCCCGTCAGCAGCGTGAACGACAGGAAGACGACGAGCGCCGGGACGAGCTGGCGCCGCATCAGACACCACCCAAGCCGCCGACCACGAGGTCGATCAGCTTGATGCCGATGAACGGCGCCACCAGGCCACCGAGCCCGTAGACGAGCAGGTTGCGCCGCAACACGGCCGCTGCCGAGGCGGCCCGGAATCGGACCCCACGCAGCGAGAGAGGGATCAGCGCGACGATGATCAGCGCGTTGAAGATCACCGCCGAGGTGATCGCGGACTCGGGGGTGTCGAGCCGCATCACGTTCAGCCTGTCGAGCACCGGGAACGTGCCCGCGAACATGGCCGGGATGATCGCGAAGTACTTGGCGACGTCGTTGGCGATCGAGAACGTCGTCAGCGCTCCACGCGTGATCAGGAGCTGCTTGCCGACCTCGACGATCTCGATCAGCTTGGTCGGGTTCGAGTCGAGATCGACCATGTTGCCCGCCTCGCGCGCGGCCTGGGTCCCGGTGTTCATGGCGACACCGACGTCGGCCGCGGCGAGCGCCGGTGCGTCATTGGTGCCGTCGCCCGTCATCGCGACGAGTTGGCCGGCGGCCTGCTCTCGGCGGATCAGCGCCATCTTGTCCTCCGGCCTCGCCTCGGCGAGGAAGTCGTCGACGCCGGCCTCCTCGGCGATTGCGCGCGCTGTCAACGGGTTGTCGCCGGTGATCATGACCGTCCGTATGCCCATCGAGCGAAGCTGAGCGAAGCGCTCGCGCATTCCTTCCTTGACCACGTCCTTCAAGTGGATCACTCCGAGCGCGGTCGAATCGCTTGCGACCACGAGCGGCGTCCCGCCCGCGACCGCGATCCTCTCGACGATCGCGTCGAGCTCGCCGGGGACGATGCCGCCGCCCGCTTCGATCCAGCGGACGATCGCGTCGGCGGCACCCTTGCGGATCGAGCGACCGTCGAGATCGACGCCGCTCATCCGCGTCTCCGCCGTGAACGGAATCAGCGTCCCCTCTGCGAGATTCCGTGCGCGAAGCCCGTAGCGCGTCTTCGCGAGCACGACGATAGAGCGCCCCTCCGGCGTCTCGTCGGCGAGGCTCGAGAGCTGCGCCGCGTCCGCGAGCTCGGCCTCGTCGACGCCGGGCAGCGGCAGGAACTCGGCCGCCTGGCGGTTGCCGAGCGTGATCGTGCCCGTCTTGTCCAGCAGCAGCGTCGAGCAGTCCCCCGCAGCCTCGACGGCGCGGCCGGACAGCGCGAGCACGTTGCGGCGCACGAGCCGGTCCATGCCCGCGATCCCGATGGCCGACAGCAGCGCTCCGATCGTGGTCGGGATCAGGGTGACCAGCAGCGCCACGAGCACGATCACCTGCTGCTCCGCGCCCGAGTACACGGCGAACGGCTGGAGAGTGACGACGGCGAGGAGGAAGACGATCGTGAGCCCCGACAGCAGGATGTTGAGCGCGATCTCGTTGGGCGTCTTCTGCCGCTCGGCACCCTCGACGAGCCCGATCATCCGGTCGAGGAAGCTCTCGCCGGGCCGCGCCGTCACCCGTACGACGATCCGGTCGGAGAGAACGCGCGTGCCCCCGGTGACGGCGGAGCGGTCACCGCCCGACTCACGGATCACCGGCGCCGACTCGCCCGTGATCGCCGACTCGTCGACGCTTGCGATCCCCTCGGTCACCTCGCCGTCCGCCGGGATCACCTCGCCGGCCGAGACGACGACCCCGTCGCCGACCTGCAAGCTGGAGCTCGGCACGTCCGCGAGAGACCCGTCTGGCTCTTGTCGGTGCGCGATGGTCTCGGCACGAGTGCGCCGAAGCGCCTCGGCCTGTGCCTTGCCCCGGCCTTCGGCGATCGCCTCGGCGAAGTTCGCAAACACGACCGTGAACCAGAGCCACGCTGCGATCAGCCATGCGAACAGGCTCGGCTCGGCGCAGGCAAGAACGGTCACGAGGACACTGCCGACCTCGACCACGAACATGACCGGGTTGCGTGCCATCCGTCTCGGGTCGAGCTTGCGGAGGCTGTCCAGGGCCGCGCGCGCCAGGATCTCGTGGTCGAAGAGCGAGCGGGGCTCGTTGCGCAAGGTCACAGGCTCAGGTGCTCCAGGATCGGCCCGAGCGCGAGCACCGGGAAGTACGTGAGCCCGACCATCACCAGGATCACGCCGACCAGCAGACCGACGAACAGCGGGGTCCCGGTCGGAAACGTGCCGGCCGTCACCGGCACGGACTGCTTGCGCGCGAGCGAGCCGGCGATCGCGAGCACGAGCACGATCGGCAGGAAGCGGCCACCGAGCATCGCGAGCCCGAGTGTCGTGTTGAACCAGTCGGTGTTCCCGCTCAGGCCGCCGAAGGCCGAGCCGTTGTTGTTGGCCGCCGAGGTGAAGGCGTAGACCACCTCGGAAAGCCCGTGCGGGCCTGGATTCAGGATCGACTCCTTCGCCGTGTCGAGCAGCACCGAGACCGAGGCGAGGGCGAGGATGAGCGCGGGGACGACGAGCAGATAGAGGACGACCAGCTTCATCTCCGCCGCCTGGATCTTCTTGCCCAGGTACTCCGGCGTTCTTCCCACCATCAACCCGGCGATGAAGACCGCGAGCAACGCGAAGATCAGGATCCCGTACAGCCCCGCACCGACCCCGCCCGGCGAGACCTCGCCCAGCATCATGTTCGCCAGCGGCACCGCACCCCCGAGCGGCGTGAAGCTGTCGTGCGAGGAGATAACCGCCCCGGTCGAGGTCCCGGTCGTGGAGGCGGCGAAGAGACCGGAGGCGGCCGCGCCGAAGCGCACCTCCTTGCCCTCCAGGTTCGGCGCGCCCGCCTCGATACGTGGATTGCCATCGACCTCGAAATGCATCGCAAGGCCGGCGGAGCCGATCCAAAGCGCGAACATCGCCGCGAACAGGGCCCATCCCTGACGCCGATCGCCGACCAGCCGCCCGAACGCGAATGCCAGCGCGAACGGGATCGCAAGCAGCGCCCAGTTCTCGACCAGGTTCGTGAACGCGCTCGGGTTCTCGAACGGGTGCGCCGAGTTGGCGTTCGCGACCCCGCCGCCGTTGGTGCCAAGCTCCTTGATCGCCTCCTGGCTGGCGATCGGCGCTCGGTAGATCTGTTGCACCGCGCCCTCGACCGTTCTCGCCTCCGCCGGGCCGCGCAGGCTCTGCACCACGCCTTGGCTCGCCAGCAGCAGGGCGATCGCGAAGGCGAATGGCAGAAGCACTCGAGTCGTGATGCGCGTGAGGTCGACCCAGAAGTTGCCGATCGTCGCCGACCTGCGTCGGATCAATCCCCGTACGAGCGCGATCGCGACCGCGATCCCGACGGCAGCGGAGACGAAGTTCTGCACCGTCAACCCGGCCATCTGCGTCAGATGGCTCATCGTCGACTCGCCGGCGTAGTTCTGCCAGTTCGTGTTCGTCACGAAACTCGCCGCCGTGTTGAACGCCAACGCCGACGACACCCCGTCCATGCCGGTCGGATTCAGCGGTAGCGCGCCCTGGACGCGCTGCAGGACGTACAGGCCGACCACCGACACGGCGCTGAACGCGAGCAGCGAGAGCGCGTACACGTTCCACAGCTGCTCCCGGCCGGGGTCGACACCCGCCGCGCGATAGAGCACCCGCTCGAGCGGCAGAAAGAAGCGGTCTCCGGGCGCCGCGCCACCGCCGAGCACGCGAGCAAGGTACGCGCCGAGCAACGGTGCGGTCACGAGCAGCGCGGCGACGAGAGCGGCGACCTGCAGCCAGTTGGCGGCGCTCATGCCACCCGGCTCAGCCGAGCCGCTCGGGCACGAGCAGCGCGAACACGAGGTACAAGAGCAGAGCGACCGCAAGGACCAACCCGGTCACGTTCTCGACGGTCACCTCTCGCGCTGCTCCTCGAGCGTCGAGCCTGGCCCGACGACGAGCTCGCAGGCGCGCACGAACAGGACGGCAGCCGCAAAGAAGCCGAGAGCGCCGAGGAGAAAGACGACGTCGCGCACAAACGGTGTGGTACCGCGGCGGCACCGCGTGCGCCGCCGTCCTAACGAAACTCCTACGCTTCGCGAGCGAATCTTGACGCTGCGTTAGCGGTCACCGTGGACCCCCGACACGCGCCGCCAGATTGGGTGGGGACCGGTGAAAGCCGTTCGGCGTCGGGCTCAGCAGATCAACGGAGCAGTGAGACCCGAGACGTTGTTCGTCTCGTTCGACTCGGCAACCTCGTTGTTCGAGTCCGCCGTCGCGCGGTACTCGGCGAGGAAGCAGGTACCCGTGGTGTAGCCGGACGTCACGGATGCGCCCGCGGCGAGTCCGTTGATCCGGACCCTTCCCCCACCCGGCACGGCGACGTCGAATGAACCGGCGGCGGCCGTGCCCTGGTTCTCGACCGTGACCTGATTGATGCCGAGCGCGGTGATCACCAGATCCGGGGCGCCGGTCGGTGGCGGCGGAGTCGGTGGCGGAGGCGGGGGTGCCGGCGGTGGCGGAGGCGGGGGTGCCGGCGGCGTCGTGATTGGCGGGCGCGGAGGCCGCACCATGATCGTCGAGATCCGATAGGTCAGGTGCGCGCGGTCGCCGTTCTCCATCGCGAGGCGGCCCCTGAGCCTGTCGCCACCGACCACGGTTCGGGTCACCGTCGGTCCGGGGCGGTACGCGACCGCCTGCGACGTCATGCGGTCGTAGACGTTGATGTCTCCGGTGTCGTTCGAGCCGAAGTCGTCGTCGCGGATCTGGAGCCAGATGGGCACGACGTCGGAGGTGCGGTGGTCGCGGGCCAGGCCGGAGGCCCTCCAGGTGCGCGTGTTGTCCTCGAGCCAGCGGTCGATGCCGCGGTTCCGCACGAGCACCTGGTCGTTGACGACGAGCGTCACCCCGTGCAGGAACCAGCCGCCCGCGAGCTTGTCCGGGCTCTTCTCGATGCTCACCTGATCGATGTCCCCGATCGTCAAGCCGTTGCGGAGGGCTGAGTCGATGGGCACGCTGTACGTGTCGTCGTCGCCGCGCTCGAAGTCGTCGTAGGCGCGCTTCTCCAGCGGGAAGCGCAGCCGGCTGTTGATCCGCAGATACACGTTGTCATCGGTGCCCGCATACAGTCGACTGCCGGTCTCGATGCGGACGGTCATCGACGTCACCGGCGTGCTCGCACGGTTGGACGTCGGGAGCGAGCGGATCCAGGTGACCGGCGCGTAGGGCCGCGGGAAGCTGAACGAATCCTCGCCGTTGATGACGGTCGAGGTGTAGGACTGGCGGCCGATACGGGCGTTGACGTAGTCGTCGGCGCCGCCGACCAGATCGCCGAGCCCGGGCCCTCCGTAGCGCGTCACCTCGAGCTTCACGAAGCGCGTCGTGAGCTGATACGGGCGGCTCGGCGGAAGATCGCCCAGGCCGGTCGCCTCGGACGGATACATGGCGAACGCGCCGATCAGCTCGTTGAAGGCGCGCCGATATGCCGAAGGGCCACGGTCGTGGAACGCGCCGATCGCGAGGCGCAGGCTGACGACGCTACCGGCCTTGCCGGTTCGCTCGCCGCAGCTGAACGGGACGCACGGCTCTCCCCCGCCCTGCCAGTGGCCGCTGTGCTTGGAGATCTGCTCGGCGCCCTCCACGTCGTGCCTGAGCGCCGCTGTGTCCGCGAGCGCCTGCGCGCGCCGCCACAGCGGCTCGTTGCCCAGCCAGTCGTGAATCGCGCGGATCCACTGGCGCGAGGCGAAGTACGCGGTCACGTACGCCTCCTGGTACCGCGGCCGGCCCGGCCAGTCCTTGTTGAGCCCCGAGAACAGCGACTTGTTGTCGTCGGAGCGCCAGTTCCCGTGGGCCCGGGGGACGCCCTTGACGCCGGTGTAGATCTGCAGCGACTCGCGTACGTCGGGCGGCACGTCGAACCACGTCGGCGCGTCGCCGTAGCCGCGCGCCGCGAGCCCCGGCCCGCCGCGGCCCGGGGTCGCGACGAGCTGCTCGACCCAGTTCGAGTGGGCGTAGAAGTCCTGGACGGCATGCAGCGAGATGCCGACCACGGCCATCAGGCGCAGCGGATCGTCGTTGCGCCCTGCGTAGCGGGTCCACATCCGCGTCAGGTACATGAGCCGCTGCCACTCCTTGTCGATGCCTGCGGTCTTGGCGAGGTTCGGGTGGCCCACGTCGTGAATCTCGGAGTCGAAGTGCATGTGCCGTGCGCCCGCAACCCATTGCTGGAGCCAGTTTTCACGGGCGAGCCCGAGGCGGGTGACGCCGATCAGGGCGCTCGCATGTCCCGAGTAGGGGTTCTTGTCGGGGTTCGTGTAGTAGTCGACGAGCCAGTTGTCGACCATGCCGACGTCAGAGGCGGCCCGGCCGAAGCCTTCCGACGTGAGGGCGTCGCGCGTCAGGTCGGCGTGCGGGCCGGTATCGAAGGCGCTCGCGATCGACGGCACGGCGCCGAACGCGATTGTCGCGGCGATCGCACAGGTGCGCCACCGGTGCGATCCGCGCATCGGCCGAGTATGCAGCGTTGCGCCGAACCGCACAAGTGCAGGAAACGTCGGCCGGCAGAGGGAACCGGGCGGATCAGCGGCCGACCTATCGAGGCGGATCGAGCGCGGCAAGTCCCCGGAGGTCGACGCACGTGACTCCCCGAACCTCGACGAACACCATGAGCACCTGGTCGCAGTGACGGCACCGGACGACCGTTCCCGGGGCACGGAGATAGACGGCGAGCTCGCCGACAATGGCGCGTGCGGCGCAGCTCACGCAGGTGCCGGTCGACGTCGTCAAGTCGGCTCCGAAGACGGCGGTAAGCGTGCCGGCGATCGCATTTCCGTCCAGCGCCTGCATCGGGCTAGGCACCTCCGAAGCGCTCGGTTCGGATGCTGGCTGGAAGATGGCCGAGGTCGACGAGCGCGCTCGCCGCGGCCTCCACGAATCCCGTCGGGCCGCAGACGTAGACGAGCGGGCGCTCGTTCGGCGCCCACGCGACGTCCTCGAGAAGCTCCCGGTCGATCCGCCGCGTGTATCCGTCCCAGCCCTCAGGCCGCTCGCGTGTGAGCGTGAACCGAACGTCGATCGATGCTCCATCGCTCATCTTCATCAGCTCCTCGCGATAGATGACGTCCGAGATCGAGCGCGCCGAATAGAGCAGCCGAGCCGGCACGGTGCTCCCGACCGCGCGGTGGTGACGCAGCATCGACCGAAACGGCACCACTCCCGAGCCGCCCGCGACGAGCAAGAGCGGGCCCCCGAGCGATTCCTCCCAGACGAAATAGCCACCGACCGGGCCGCGGAGCTCCACCTCGTCGTCCAGTCGAAGCTCGTCGACGAGGTAGGGCGAGACCTCACCGTCGTCGAGCCGCTCGACCGTGAGCACGACGTTGTCGTCCTCCGGCGAGGAGGCGATCGAATAGCTTCTCTGCGCCTGATAGCCGTCCTCGGCGGTGAGCCGCACGTCGACGTGCTGACCCGCACGATGCCCCGGCCAGTCGGTCAGCGCGAGCGCAATGCTCCTGGTTCGTGGGGTTTCCGCCACGACCTCGACGACGCGTCCCAGCTGCCAGGTCAGTCGCCCGCGTAGCGCTGCTCTTTCCAAGGGTCGCCGTAGTTGTGGTAGCCGTAGCCCTCCCAGAAGCCGGGCCGATCCTCCTCGAGCAGCTCGATCCCGCGCACCCACTTGGCGCTCTTCCAGAGGTAGAGATGCGGCACGAGCAGCCTCGCCGGGCCGCCGTGCTCCGGCTCGAGCGGCTCGCCGGCGTACTCGTACGCGACCCACGCCTTGCCGCCGGTGATGTCGTCGAGCGGCAGGTTGGTCGTGTAGCCGCCGTCGCAGTGCGCGAGCATGTACTCGGCGCTCGTGTCGATGCCCTCGAGGAGCACGTCGAGCGAGGTGCCGGTCCAGACGGTGTCGAGCTTCGACCACTTCGTCACGCAGTGGATGTCGACGCTGATCGTCTCACTCGGCAACTCCCGGAGCTCGTTCCAGCTCCACGACACGGGCTCGTCGACCGCGCCGCTGATCGTGAAGCTCCACCGGTCCAACGGCTGGTGCGGCGTCGGTCCGGCCGAGAGGACGGGAAAGTCGTCGACCAGGTACTGGCCGGGTGGTGTGCGACCGCGCTCGGCGCCCTCTTCCCGCCGGCCGTGAAATCCGCGCGAGACGAAAGACATCAGCGCGCCTCCCCGGCAGGCCGCGTCCCTCGGCATCGGCGTCGTGGAAGCTGCCGCCCAGTGTCGTAATCGCCGTTGACGCTGCTCATGTCGCGCTCCTCGGGACGGGTGGCTGGTCCCCTCGAAACACAATACGGCCGATCACGCGCGATCCCAAGCCGGATTGCGCCGCGACACCGCTCTCGAGATCTCCTGGGCGGGTCGCCCGGACCGGTCCGAGCTCGCGGCCGGCCTCGAGCCGTCAGTCCCCGAGCCCGAGCAACCGGACCGCGTTCTCCTTCAGGATCAGCGGCTTCACCTCGTCCTTGAACCCCGCCTGCTCGAAATCGGCAAGCCACCGGTCCGGTGTGATGAGTGGGAAGTCCGAGCCGAAGAGCACCCGGTCCTTGAGCTGCGTGTTCGCGTAGCGGACGAGTTGCGGCGGGAAGTATTTCGGTGACCAGCCCGAGAGGTCGATGTAGACCTGGCGCTTGTGGAGCGCGACCGAGATCGCCTCGTCCTGCCACGGGAATGACGGATGCGCGAGAACGATCGTCAGCTCGGGGAAGTCGACCGCCACGTCGTCGACGTGCATCGGGTTCGAGTACTTGAGCCGGATGCCGCCGCCGCCGGGAAGACCGGTGCCGATCCCCGAGTGGCCGGTGTGGAAGAGCGCCGGCACCCCGGCCTCCTGAATCGCCTCGTAGAGAGGGTAGAACGCGCGGTCGTTCGGGAAGAACGCCTGGACGTTCGGGTGGAACTTGAAGCCCCGCACCGGGTAGTCGCGGACGAGCCGTCGGATCTCCTCGAGCGCGTTCGCCCTGTTGGGGTCGACGCTGGCGAACGGGATCAGGACGTCGGGGTTCGCCGCGGCCGACTCGAAGATCTCCTCGTTTCGCACCGCGCGCCGGCCGGTCACGGTCTCGGCGTCGACGGTGAAGACAACGGCGACCATGTTGCGCTCCCGGTAGTAGGCCGCAACGTCGTCGGCGGTCGGCACCCTGCTCTCGCCGAAGTACGCGGCGGCGGCCTCGCGCCACTCGGGCAGGAGGCCATCCTCCCCCGTGCGCCCGACCTCGGCGTGCGTATGCACGTCGATCGCGACGACCCGCTCCAGGTCGATGCTCACCGCGGCCCCGCCAATCCGCGCTCGAGCGTCTGAGGTATCCGGTTTCCCATCGCGTCGTCGATCGACTCGACCGTCGCAATCCTCGCAGAGCCGGCGTCGGCAATGCGTTCCTTGCCGCCGTGACGCGGGCGGGGCCGCCGCAGCGCGACCCCGCCCTTTCCCCCCCAAGCCTCAGCTGAGCACGAGGGACAGGCTGTCTGCCCCGGCGAGGTTGTAGTTCGCGTGGTCGGTGAAAGTGACGGAGACCAGAACGGACTTGGCCCCGTGCGGCACGACGCCGCTCCGGGTTCGCAGCGCCATGTCCGCGCCGCCGATCGTCGTATCCGGGCCGATCCTGACCGCCGACAGCGCCGCACCGGATGCGTCCATGAACTGCGCCCGCACCTGTGTGGTGTTCGAGCTGTAGTTGCCGAGCCAGCCGCTGAGAGTGGCCCTGTGGCCGGCCGCGGCAGCCGGGAGCTTGATCGTCTGGGTGCCGATGCTCGCTTTCGCCCCCGTCGCGTCGGGGGTGGTTCCTCCGAAGAAGTAGTTCTTCCCTCTGACCTTCGGCCCCTTCGACCTTGCCGAGAACCACCCGACCCCGAACCCGTTCCAGGAGGCGGCCCCGAACTGGCCGGCGGCGTTCGTCCAGCCGGGCACGATGCCCCTCACATCCGTCGTGGTCAGACCGCGCCCTGCCTCGGCGCCGGGATTCTTGATCAGGTTCTTGCCGCAGAAAGCGCACGCCTTGGTCGTCGAGGACGAGCCGACCGCGACGAGCGTGAGCGCCGCGAGCGCGAGCACTGCAACGAGTGCCGATGCCCGTCGCCACGTCGGCGTGAGCCTGCCGGCGGTCTCCCGCGGGCCTGTCGGAACCTTTTCCTCTTCCATCACGCAAGCCTCCCATCGTCGTCTCGCCGGCCGGACCACCCGCACCGGACCTCCGATGGATTCCAGTGTCGCGACGGCCTCCATACGATCTCCATAGAGTCCCTTTCACCGCTCCAGACGGAACCGCGGGCCGATCGGGCTGGCTATGCGCCGAGGGAGCGCGCGAGCGCTATGCCGTCGAGATCGGGCATGCGCGAGCCGGTGGCGAGCAGATCGTCGAGGGCCGGCCGGCCGAAGGTGGCGTCGAGCCGCCCGAACGTGGTCTCGTAGAGACGGCGCTCGAACGGCTTGCTCGTGGCACTGATCCGCTCGAGCAGGGCCGAGGCGAACCCGAGCACGACTGCGGAGTCGTGCAGCCTGTCGCTCGCCGCGCCCACCGCCGCGAGGCCGATCACGCACCACGCGATGTCCTCCCTGTCGTCGACGCTGCAGGACAGGTCGAGCGCCTCAACGAGCAGGCCGCGCGCGTCGCCGAAACGCTCCTGCTCCAGCGCGACCGCGCCGAGGTTGTAGAGCGAGCGAGCGACGTTCACGACGTCACCGGCCTCGCGAAGGAGGGCGAGGCTCTGGCCGAACTCCTCGCGTGCCACCTCGAGCTTCCCTTGCGAGAGCGCCACGTCGCCGCGGTTGTTTCGCGCGAGCGCGAGCAGTCGCGGCTCGTCGAGCGACTGGGCGGTGGAGATGCACTCGTCGAGGGTCGCGACCGCCGCATCGAGCTCGCCGAGCCCGTGCAGGATTGCACCGAGATTGCTCAGCGACCGGACGACGCCCTGGACGTCGCCGAGCGCGCGGTAGGCCTCGAGCGCACGTTCGACGAGCGTTCGCGCCTGTGGGTAATCGCCCCGCAGCACCGCAAGAGCGGACGCCGAGCGTAGTGCGTTGGCAGCGAGCTGCGGATGAGCGCCCGAGGCTCGCTCGACGCTCTCTTCCAGACGCTCGAGCCCTTCGCTCAGGTAACCGCGGACGTACCAGAATCGGCCGAGAGCCGCAGCGAGACGCAGCTCGAGCGCCGCGTCTCGTGAGCCCGAGAACCAGTCGAGCGCCGCACGGAGATCGTCGTGGACGGACTCGATGGCCACGAGCCACGCGCCCTGGTCGGCGCCGATGAGCGCCGGCTCGGCGGCTTCGGCGAGCTCGAGGAAGTAGGACGCATGCAGGTCGCGGCCCTCGCGGTCGGCCGACGGGAGGGCCTGCGCGTACTCACGGACGATCTCGAGCAGGCTGAAGCTCTCGCCCGAGTGCTGGACGATACTGGACTCGACCAGCTGCTCGAGCGCAGCCGCCGTCGCTTCCGGGCCGCCCACCCGGAGCGCGGCCGATGCCGTGAACTCGCGTCTGAAGAGGGACAGGCGGCCGAGAAGATGTTGCGACGCCGGATCGAGCAGGTCGAAGCCCCAGTCGATCGCCGAGCGCATGGTGCGCTGGCGATCCGGTGCATCGCGAGGGCCGTCGCCCAGGTGATCGAGACGCGCTTCGAGCGTGCTCAGGAGCTCGGTCGGAGACCGTGTCCGAAACCAGGGCGCGGCGAGCTCGATCGCGAGCGGCATGCCGTCGAGGCGCTCACAGACCTCCGTTAGGACCCGCTCGTCAGCGTCCACCGTCACGCCGGCCGCGGCGACCCGGCTCGCCAGGAGCTCGCGCGCCGAGGAGGCATCGAGCGGTCGCACCTCGACGACGTGCTCGGCGGAGAGGCGAAGCCGCCGCCTGCTCGTCGCGAGCACGGTCAGCCGGGGAGCGACGTCGAGAAGAGGCGGGAGCTCTACGGTGCCGTCGAGGAGGTGCTCGAGGTTGTCGAGGACGAGCAAGAGCTCGCGGTCCCCGAGATGCTCTCCGAGGAGCTCGGGCCACCCCGTCGAGTCGCCCTCCCGCAGCCCGAGCGCACGCCCGATCGTCGGAAGCAGTTGGTGCGAGTCGGTGATCGGCGCCAGATCCACGAGAGCCGCACCGTCCGCGAGCTCGTCGCCGAGGGCGACCGCCAGCTCGGTCGCGAGCCGGGTCTTCCCCACGCCGCCCGGGCCGATCAGCGTGACGAGTCTCGTACGAGGGTCCGCGAGGAGCGTCCCGAGCTCGGCCAGCTCCGTATCTCGTCCGATCGTCTGCGTCTGGGGCATCGGCACACGGGGCGGGGGCGCGGCGAGTTGCGGCGGGCCGGCGAGCGCCTGGTCGTGCTCGAGGATCCGCCGTTCGAGCTCCCGCAATTCCGTGCCCGGCTCGAGGCCGAGCTCGGAGACGAGCGCCGCTCGGCCCTCGCGATAGCTGGCCAACGCCTCGGCCTGCCTCCCGTCACGGTAGAGCGCGATCATCAGCTGTCCCCTGAGGTGCTCGCGCAGGGGGTGTCGAGAGACCAGCCCCTCGAGGTCGGGCACGATCTCGCCGTGACGGCCGAGCAGGAGATCGGAGTCGAAGCGGCCCTCGAGGCACGCGAGCCGGAGCTCGTCCAGCCGGAGCGCCTCATCGCGCGCAAACGGCTCCTCGCAGAGATCTTCGAGAGCGTCGCCGCGCCACAGATCGAGCGCCTCCGAGAAGCGTGACGCCGCTCGGCTCACGGCCCCGTCGGCAAGAGCTCGACGACCGTCCGCGAAGAGCTGCTCGAACTGTCCCGCGTCCAGCTCGCTCGCCTGCACCACGAGCCTGTAGCCCCCGTGTTCGGTGACGAGCCGGCCGGCGGGCAGGGCGCGACGCAGCTGCGACAGATACACGTGCAGGACGCTCTTCGCGGAGGCGGGCGGGCGGTCGTCCCAGACCGATTCGATGAGCGAGCTCGTCGACGCCCGCTGACCGCGTCGAAGGACGAGGGCCGCGAGGACCAGGCGCGGCCGGCGACCGAGCTCGAGCGGCGTCCCGTCCAGCAGCGCGTCGAACGGGCCGAGCAGCCGCAGCTCCAGTCGGCGCTCCAGGGCGTCGGGCTTCCGGGTGACGTGAGGCTCGGCTCCGAGCTCGTCTGCGCCGCGCGCGGTCGATCCCCGGTGGGGCGTGCTCACCGCCCGCGGACCGCCCCAGTCGAATCGGCATGCTCACAGCTGAGAGCACGTGCGCACAGCCGCGAAAGCGTCAGCGTCCGCTCATCCGTAGCCGACGCTGATCGCAGGATCGTCACGACAGCGCATCGTAGACGTCACCCGCTCCTCCCAATCGCCGTCCAACGGGTCACGCGCGCCCGGTCAGGCGGCGAGGTTGGCGGCAATCACCTCCATCGTGCGCTCGTACTCTTCCGTGGGGCTGAACTCGACGATCTCCGTGCCCGAGGTGACGACCGGAACATGTCCGGGCGGTGCGTAGTAGGCGTCGCCGGCCTCGTAGACCTCCTCACGGTCGGCATACCGGAACGTGACGTTCCCTTTCATGACGTAGCCCCAGTGGGGGCTCTGGCAGCGGTCGTCCGGAAGCCCTCTGAACAGCGGGGTCGCATCGACGTCCTCGCGAAACGACTCGAACCCGACCGTATAGCCGCCGAGCTCCTCGTAGCGGCCCTCCATCACGCCGACGTCCTCGACCTTCGAAGCGGTCTCCTTGCGTGCCTTCGGCATCGGACTCTCCTCTCGTGTGGCAAGACACCATGTCTAGACAGTGTGTCTAGACATGGCCGGGTTCTAGCATATTCCGGACATGATGTCTAGACTCCATGTCTATGAGCCCTTCGTCCTACCGCGCCCGCACCCGTTCGAAGCGCTCCGACGAGACACGCGGTCGGATCGTCGCGGCGGTTCGCTCGCTGCTCGCCGAGGGTGCGTTCCATCAGTCGACCGTCGAGGAGGTGGCCGACCGCGCCGGTATTGCCCGGGCCACGCTCTACCAGCACTTCGGCTCTCGCCTGGAGCTCGTCGACGCGATCTGCGACACGTTCGACGCGAACCCGACCCTGCTGAGGCTCCGGGAGGCCGTCGAGCTCCCCGACGCCGATGACGCCCTCGCCGAGACGATCGCGAGCGCGGTGGGGTTCTGGTCATCGGAGGACCCGATCCTCGAGCAGCTGTACGGGGTCACGGCGATCGACCCGGCCGCCCGAGAGCTCGTCGAGCGCCAGCGCGGCGATCGACGAAACGAGCTCGAGCGGCTTGCGCACAATCTCTCGCGTCGCGGCCGACTTCGTGTCGGCATGAATCGCCGCGGTGCGGTCGACATGCTGCTGGTGCTGACGAGCTACGAGACGTTTCGCGAGCTCCGCGAAGCCGGTCTCTCCGACCGGCGGCTGACGGCCACGCTCCAGGAGGCGGCGCGCAGCCTTCTGCTCGGCGGGGGCCAGGAGCGGGACGAGCGCCCGAGCCCTGCCCCCCGCTCCGGTGGAGGTCGTCGGTAGGCCCGAAGCAGAGCTGCTTCAGTTGGTGCGCTTCTCCTCTGTCGCGTCCGGTCCTTCGAGTTGGCAGTGGACGGACCCATCCGCCACACTGGTGCAGATGAGCCAGTCCGCAGCGCGTGACGACCCGGTGCGCCAGCCCGAGAGACCTCCGACCAGACC
Source organism: uncultured Actinomycetes bacterium (assembly GCA_963798725.1). GTDB lineage: Bacteria > Actinomycetota > Thermoleophilia > Gaiellales > Gaiellaceae > Gaiella. Next base: position 94,725 of record CAWCUL010000003.1, on the reverse strand, counting down.
GAGCGCCGACGCGGCCTTCGTGTCTCGGGAGACAGGCGAGCGTCTCGATGCGCTGCTCGACCTGACGCAGACCGGGGAGTGGGAGTGGAACTTTGCGACGGATACGATCGCGTGGTCACCGGGCCTGGGGCCCCTCCACGGCAGGCCGCGCGGGTGGGCGCCGGTTGGCTACGACGACTTTCGCGAGCTGGTCCATGCCGACGACTGGCCATCGCTCGATCGTGCGGTGCGGCGAGCACGTTCGGATGGAGTGGGCTACGAGCTCGACTTCCGGGTCGTCTTCCCCGACGGTGCGCTGCGTTGGCTCTGGACGCGCGCGGAGGTCGTTCCGGGAGACGGCGGACGGCTCGTCGGCGTAACGCGGGACATCACGGAGCGGCGCCGGAGGGAGGACACGGAGCTCTTCGTCGCCCGGGCGTCGCAGGTGCTGCTCACTCGTACCTCGGCAGACGTCGCGCTACAGCGGCTCTGTGAGCTCACGGCGTCGGCGGTCGTGGACTGGTGCCTCGTGCAGGAGGTGGCCGGCGGCGCTCCGACGGCGATCCTCGCGGTCGCTCACCGCGACCCGGAGCTCGCCCCGTTGATCCGCGCCGTGCACGAGCACCACACGGCCAGCGGCAACGAGCTCGACCTTCGTTCGGCTGCGATCCGGTCCGCGTCGACGACGCGTGTTCCGCTTCAGGAGGTCGGGGAAGAGCTCATCGTCCCGGTGACATCCGAGGGGCAAGGAGTCATCGCACTGCTCATCCTCGGGCGTGCGAAGTCCCTTGGCTTCGACATACAGGACATAGCGCTCGCAGAGGCGCTCGGCCGACGGACCGGCCTCGGCCTCGAGCGGCTGCGCCTCCTGGAAGCCGAGCGCCGGTCGGCACGCCGTACCGAAGCGCTCCAGGAGGTCACCGCCCGGCTCTCGGCCGCGGCGACCGCGGAGGAGGTCCTCAAGGTCGCGATCGAGGACGGTCTCGCGATCATCGGAGCGTCCGGCGGTTCGATCGCGTATCCGGATGGCGAATCGGTCATGCGCCGGGTGACCGCCGGATACGCGGCCAACGATGCCTCCAACCGGTGGACGACGGTACCCCTTGATTCCGATCTCCCTGGGCCCCAGGCCGCGCGAACCGGGGTGGCGGTCTGGTTGCCGGACCGGGAAGAGGCCGAGAAACGGTTTCCGCTCCTGGCCGACGTCTTCGCCAACACGTCCTGGAGGTCGTTGTGTGCACTTCCGCTCCCGGTGGGATCGGGGCGCGGCTTCCTCGTCGCGTTCTTCGACGAATCGCGGGCGTTCAACCCCGACGACCGGGCCTTCACGGAGGCCATCATCACGCTGTGTACCCAGGCGCTCGAGCGCGCCCGGCTGCTCGACGCGACGGCACGGGCGCGGGACGTCGCCCGGAGGTTGCAGGCCGTCACCGCCGCCTTCTCGGCCGCGGCCACGCCAGACGAGGTGGGCGCGGCAGTGGTCGACGACGGGCTGGCGGCGGTCCGAGCCGACGCGATACTCGCCTACCTCGTGGCCGGGGAGGAGCTGAACCTCGTCGCGTCGGCGGGCTACGACGAGCGAACCACGGCGCACTGGGCGAGCATCCCGTTGAGCGCGGATGTGCCCGTCACCGAGGCCGTCCGTCGATCCGAGACGCTGGTATTTGCGTCTCCCGCGGAGGTCAAGCTGCGCTTCCCTCTGCTTGCGAACGTCGACGAGCCCCGCGGAGCGCGGCCGTCGATCATCGCGCCCCTGGTCTCGAACGGTGTCACTCAGGGCGCGATCGCCGTCAGCTTTCCGGCCGATCATGCGGTCGACGAGGACGACCTCGCTCTCGTGCACTCATTCGCGCGACTGTCGGCCCAGGCATTCGACCGCGCGCGAGTGCTGGAGAACGAGCGCGTCGTCTCGGACCGCCTCGGCAGGCTGCAACGCGTCACGGAGCTCCTGGGGGGTGCGATGACCGTCAACGAGGTCGCCGCGATCGTGATCGATCAGGGCGTCGCCGAGCTGCACGGTGCGGCCGGCGCGCTCGTCCTGGCCACCGGCGACGACGCGCTCGAGACGGTTCGCTCGGTCGGCTATGGCGACCAGCTTCAGGCGCTCTACCGCAGGTTCGGCCCCGGCGATCCGCTGGTCGCCGCCAGGGTCTTCGCAACGGGACGGCCGCTGTGGGTCGAGTCGCTCGCGGAGATGGAGGCGACGTACGCGGAACAGGAGCTCCTTCTCGATCCCCATCTCGAAGCCGAGGCCATCGTCCCGCTCCGCGTCGCCGGAAAGACGATCGGCGTCCTGATCGTCAGCTTCGAAGGCCCGCGACGCCTCGAAGGCGCCGAGCGCGAGGTGCTGCTCACGCTCGGCAGGCAGTGCGCCCAGGCGATCGCCAACGCCCAGGTCTTCGAGCGCGATCACCGGATCGCGGTCGAGCTCCAGCGCGCGCTCCTGCCGGGCCCACTCGTCGTGCCGCAGAACGTCACGGTCGCAGTCCGCTATCTCAGCGGGAGCGCCGAGGCCGACGTCGGCGGGGACTGGTACGACCTCGTGGAGCGGCCAGACGGCAGGCTGGGCGGGAGCGTCGGCGACGTCGCCGGGAAGGGCGTCCTGGCGGCGTCGCGGATGGGCCAGCTCCGCACCGCTCAGCGTGCACACAGTCTCGAGGGCCTCTCGCCCGCCGCCGTCGTCTCGCGGATCAACACGCTCGTCGAGGCGACCGAGTCGTTCCTCGCGACAGTCGTCGCGTTCGATCTCGACCCCGCGAGCGGCGATCTTCGATACTGCATCGCCGGCCATCTACCGCCCGTGCTGCTCGAGGCGAACGGGCGCAGTCGCTTCGTGAGAGGCGGGGAGTCCATGCCCCTGGGCGTTGGGCCCGACACGTCATTCGCCGAAGGTCAGATCCGGCTCGAGCCCGGCGACGCGATCATCTTCTACACCGACGGGCTCGTAGAACGTCCCAGGGTCGGTCTGGACGATGCACTCGAGAGGCTTCGGCGTAGCCTCGAAGGCCGTGTCGGAGAAAGTGTCGAGCACCTCCTCGAGCATCTCCTCGCGACCCTCGTCGGCGAGCCGGCCCTCACCGGCCGTGCTGCGCTCCACGACGACGTCGCGCTCCTAGGTCTGCAGCGCTTCCGCCGTTAGACGTGACTCGCGCTACGAGCCGGCAGCCGGCGCGACGCCCGCAGACGAATCGGTGATGGTGCCCGCGGTCGCACCCTGAGCGGAGCCGGCGTCGTCGGCCTCCTCCGGCTCAACCGGTGTCTCGGCCGCCCATCCTGCGAGATGCGAGATCCAGATTGCGTACAGGGACATGAAGCCCACGAACCACAGGGCGTCGCGTAGCGCAACCCAGACCACCGACCCCACTGTGAACCAGAGCAGCGTCAGCCAGTAGTGGATCCGCCGCCGCTGTCGCGCGCTCGTCTTGTCGACAACCCAATCGCCTGTCAGCCACTGGTTTCTCACCGCGTCTCTCCTCTCATCAGACGACGAGATTTGCCCGGCAGCGGGTCCTGCTCGTCAGACTGGGTACCCGGCAGCCTGTGCCGAGAAACGTCGTAACACGACCTAGACACGGCCGCCTCGTGCCGTGACGGGGAGACGGGTTTTGCTTGCCCTCCGCGGGGGTACGGCGGGGATCACTGGCAAGCGAGTAAAGGAGGCGTACATGTCGGAGATCTCGACCCCACGTGAGCTGTTCACGCACGAGCTCGGTGACATCCTCTTCGTCGAGCGCAAGCTCGTCGCGGAGGCGTTGCCGAAGCTGATCTCCGAAGTTCGGGACGAAGAGCTCAAGTCTGCGCTCGAGCATCATCTGGAGGAGACGAAGGGCCACGTGGAGAACGTGGAGCACGTGTTCGAGCTCATCGGCGCGCAGCCGTCCGCGGAGAAATGCCTCGGCTTCGAAGGCCTCGTGGCCGAGCACTCGAAGCTGGTCGAAGAGGCGTCCTCCAGCCTGATCGACTCGGTCGACCTCGGCGCCGCCGCGCGGACCGAGTGTTACGAGATCGCGGCATACGAGGGCCTGCGCAGGATGGCGAAGGCCCTGGGGGAGGACGAGGCGGTCGGCCTGCTCGACGAGAACCTGAAGGAAGAGAAGGCTGCGCTCGGCACGGTCGAGAAGATCGCCACGCGCATCAGCAACGAATCGGCTGCGTCCGTCGCAGCCTGAGGTCCCCGCGGCGGGACGAGAGGGGGCGTCGACGTGGTCAGCGCCCTCTCTCGTCTGGCCGCACCCGCGCCCTTTCGAGTCGCCATCGCCGACGGCGACTGGCGTTTCCACTCGGGGAAAACCGGACATGCAGCTCGGGATGGTGAGGATCGGATGCTCCGGATGGAGCTATGAGCACTGGCGTGGCGTTCTCTATCCGGCGTCGGGGTCGAGCTCACGGTGGCTCGAGCTCTACGCGGAGAGCTTCGACACCGTCGAGGTCAATGCGACGTTCTACCGTCTCCCGGCGAAGACGACGGTCGCGAATTGGACGCGGGCGACGCCGGCCGGCTTCTGCTTCGCGGTCAAGGCGAGCCGGTATCTGACGCACGTCCGGCGGCTGGTCGACCCCCGCAGCGGAACGCACCGGCTCTGCGAGCGACTCGAGCCGCTTCGCGAGGCGCAGAAGCTGGGGCCTGTTCTCTGGCAGCTGCCACCGACGTTCCGGCGAGACGACGACCGTCTGGCAGCGTTCCTCGAATCGCTCCCGTCCGGTCGTCACGCCTTCGAGCTCCGGCACGAGAGCTGGTTCACGAAGCGCGTCTATGGGCTCCTCGCCGAGCACGGCGCGGCGCTCGTCGTGGCGGATCGCGCTCCCGCTTCGCCGACGCCGTGGATCCAGACGACCGACTGGGCGTACGTCCGCTTCCACAACGGGCGAGCGCACCAAGGCTTGTACGGCCGCCGCGCGCTCAACACGTGGGCCGACCGCATCCGCGCGGCGGAAGGCGACGTCTTCGCGTACTTCAACAACGACTGGTGTGGCTACGCGGTTCAGAACGCGCGCACGCTGCGACGTCTGCTTGCCCTCGAAGAGCGCAGCCGCGCCGGCCCGGTCTGACGCGACCGAGAGGGTTGCGCATCGCCCGAACACATCGTCCGGACGCCTCCGTGTCGGCGTGGCGTCAGCCGACACGCGGACGACAACACCGTTCAGCCACCCCGGCGACGCGCCTCCGCGCGGAGCAGGCGAAGAAGCGCCGCCTCATCCCCGCGCAGGCCCGGATCGCGCGCCGAGACGCGTCGCGCACGAGAGAAGCGCTCGAGCGTTCGGCCTTCCCGCCAGGCGTCGATCACCGCAGGGCTGACGTACGACGCCCTCGCAACCGTGGGCGTGTTCCCGAGCTCGGCCGCGACGCGGCGCATCGCCGCGGCGAGGATATGTCGCTCGTCGTCTGCCGATTCGGGCGGCCCCTGCTCGGCGAGGGCCACGGCGGCCGTCAGCGTGCCTCCCCAGGTGCGGAAGTCCTTTGCCGTGAACCCGTCGCCCATGTTCTCGACGATGTACTCGTTGAGCGCCGCTGCCGTGAGGTTGGCGGGCTCGCCCTCGCGATCGAAGCGCAGCAGGCGCGCGCCACCCTCGTAGCGGAGAAGGGCGCGGACCGCGTCCGCGAGCTCGGCGTCGACCAGAGTCGCACGCACCCGCGCGCGATTCTTGGCCCGGAAGCGGAAGGCGACGCGTGATCCGCGCACCCGCACGTGGCGCTTCGTGAGCGTCGTGATGCCATAGGTCCGGCTGGTGCGCGCGTAACGGTCGGAGCCGACGCGGAACCAGCCGAGATTGATCAACGTGATGGCGACCGCGCACGTCCATTCGCGCTCGTACGGTCCCAAGTCGAGGTGCTTTTCGACCCGGTGCCGCAGGTCGGGCAGGAGCTCGGCGAAGCGCACGAGCCGATCGAACTTCTCTCGCTCCTGCGCCGCCCTGTAGGCGTGGTGGTACAGGTACTGGCGACGTCCCGCGGAGTCCACGCCGGTCGCCTGGAGCTTTGCCCTGGGCCTGGGCGAGATCCACACCTCACTCCAGGCGGGCGGGATCACGAGTTGCTCGATCCGCTCGAGCTGCTGCTCGTCGACGATGCGCTCTCCCCGCGAGTCGACGTAGCGGAACGGCCTTCGCCTCCCGACTCGCCGCCAACCGCCGCGTCGCGCCACTTCAGGCTCGAGATCGCGTGTTCGACCCCGGCACGCAGTCTCCGGTCACTGCTCGGCCGCCCGGCCGTCTACAGCGAGACAGCCGCCCGCGACGGGCCCGGGCCCTCGTCTTCGAGCCGGTGTCGCCGACGTCCCCTTCACGATCAGCCCCGCGACTTGGAGGTCACGCGGGTCCGCCGGCGACGCGGAGCGCGTCGTCGAGGTCGGACTGGATCGTGAAGACCCGGTCGAGAAGGGTGATCTCGAAGATGCGCCGAATGTGCGGGTCGCCGCAGACTATGCTCACCTTCCCGTCCGCCGGGCGAAGCCGCTTGACCGCGCCGAGGAGCACGCTGAGCGTCGTCGAGTCGATGAAGGTCGCCTTGCTCAGGTCGACCACGAGGCCGGTCGCGCCACCGTCGAGGGCAGCCGTGATGGCAGTTCGAAGCTCGGGCGCAGTATGGAGGTCGGCCTGGCCGTGAACCGCGATCACGGCCGTCGGGTCGCCCCGGCTGATCGTCTCGACTCCGAACTCGGTCGACCCGGCTTCGCTCATCCCCTTCTCGACGACGGCCTCCGTCCCCTTCGCGCTCGCTTCAAACATATCCCATGCGAACGTCGGAAACCGCAATCCGCCGCGCTCCGTGCGCAGCATAGAAGCCCGTCTCGGCCGTCGAGAGAAATGCCAGTGCGCTCGCGCTCACGACCCCGTCCTGCACGAGTGCGGCCGGCCGCGGCAGGTAGTACGTCGAGCGGTTCCACGTCGTGGAGACCTCGACGCCGAGGACCGTGTCGGACGCGTCCACCCATACTGCCGTAACCGTTCCCAGCTGCACCCCCGCGGCCCACACCGGCAGACCGAGCAGCGCTTGCTCCTCCCCGTCCGTCACCTGCGCGGGCCTACGGCTCGCGCGAGTTCCGCCTTTGTCATCTTCGACCGGCCTTCGATGCCCTTTTGCCTGGCTTCTTCGTAGAGCTGGTCCCGTGTACGTCCACGCGGCGCCTTGCGGTGGGAGCGAATCCCGCCCCGGCGCCCCGACGAGATGTCGTCTCGCGAGAGGCTCGACGACTCGCGCGCCTCGCCGTGCCGTGCGCGCTCCTTGTTGACCGTCCGGGCCGCGATTTCCTCGGCGAGCTCCTCGGGACGCCCCCGCTCTTTCAACGACTCCTTGACGTGCTTGTACTGCCGGGCGCGCTTGCTGCCCCTCTTCACTCCGCGCGGAGGCATGTCGACCTTCCTTTCGGTCTCGAACGTCCGTCGCTCTGGGCTACCCGACGCGCTCGCCGTGGAAACACCCCGTCCCCTCATCCGCAGCGCCGACCGCGCAAGCAGGAGGTCGTCGACCAGCTGCTCGTGGAGCTGCGCACGGCGCTCGCCCGCACGGAGCACCGCCGAGGGATGGAACGTGACCACGACGGTCGGGGCGATGTCGAGGGCCTCGAGAAGGCGCCCGCGAAGGGCGTTGACGCGCGCGTCTCGACCGAGCAGCGCCTGGGCGGCGGTCGCTCCAAGGCAGACGACGACGTCGGGGACGACGCGGCCGAGCTCGAGTCGAAGCCAGACATCACACGCGTGGACCTCCGACCAGGTAGGCGTGTCGTGGATCCGGCGCTTTCCTTTCGCGCGCCACTTGAAGTGCTTGACCGCGTTCGTCAGATAGATGTCCCGCTCGTCGAAGCCGACCTCGCGGACGACACGACGCAGCAGGACGCCGGCCGGCCCGACGAACGGACGGCCCTGTTGGTCCTCGACGTCACCCGGCTGCTCGCCGACGAGCATCACGCGCGCCCGCGTCATCCCCTCCCCGACGACGACCTGGGTCGCGTTACGCCACAGGCCGCAGCGTCGGCACCTGGCCGCCTGGCGTCGCAGGTCCTCCAGCAGCGGAGCGTCGCGGCTGCGTGCAGGCATCTCGCGTTCTTCTTGCCCCGTGGGTGGGCGCCGAAACCTCGCTTTGGGCTCGGGTAGCGCCTGATCCGGCACAGCTGCTCGCGGTACCCGAGGAGGCGCGACCGGGAACATTCTTTCGCCCGTCGACGGCGCGCTGCCCTCGATTGGCAGGCCGGAATATCGGGTACACGGCGGGAGAACAAGGAAAAGGAGGAGCCGGATGGCAACCGCGAAGCAGCGGCAAGCGGCACGCCAGAATGTCAAGAAGGCGCAGCGTGCTGCCACGAAGCAGCGGACGATCGCACACCTGCCCGAGAGGACGAGGCGCGACCTGCTGGAGCAGGCCCGTCGCGGACGGGAGCGAGGCGGCAAGAGCGGCCACTCCTTCGAGGACCGGAATCGCGAGGAGCTCTACCGCCTCGCCCAGGAGCGCAACATCCGTGGCCGATCCAAGATGGGAAAATCGGAGCTGATCCAGGCGTTACGTCGCTCGAGGTGAGCGGAGGCGCTTCGCCGGGGCGCGCGGCGCGCAGGCCCGAGCAGGCGCCCGTCTAGTCGCCTACGAGCGCTTTCGGGCGGTCGCCCTGCCGCCCTTCCGGCCAGCCGCCTTCTTCTGCGCCGTCGTGCCGCCCTGGTGCGAGCTCCCTCCCGAGCCGGACTTCTTGCCGCCGCGGCTCGAGGCGCCGGGGGAGTTCGCGATTCTCGCTGCGCGCTCCTTCGACATGCCCTTGTCCTTCAGGGCCTCGTACTGCTTCTCGTTCTTCACGCTGGGTCGCTTGTCGGGCACGAGGTCTCCCTTCGTTGTCGGCTCTGGAGGTCGGTACCCGTTCCCTCTCAGCTCCCAAACGTCGGTCGAGGCGGGCAGCTCCCAAACGTCGGTCGAGGCGGGGCGACGAGCCCGCCTCGACGCAGACGTGTTTACCCGTCACGCGGGCGGGGGAGACCCGCGTCCGACACTACGCGGAGCAAGGGCCACCCGGAGGGGATTGACATGGAGCTTGGATACGCCGTCTCGAGCGAGGAGCATCGACCACTCGACCTCGTCAGGAACGCCGCGCGCGCGGAGGAGTGCGGGTTCACCTTCGCGCTCGTCTCGGACCACTTCCATCCGTGGACAGACCGCCAGGGCCAGAGCCCGCTCGTGTGGGGCGTGCTCGGGGGGATCGCGCTTGCGACGAAACGGCTGGTCGTCGGGACAGGCGTCACCTGCCCCACGATCAGGATCCATCCGGCGATCGTCGCCCAGGCGGCCGCGACGGCCGCCTCGATGCTCCCTGGTCGCTTCTTCCTCGGCGTCGGAACGGGCGAGAACCTGAACGAGCATGTCGTCGGGCAGCGGTGGCCGGCGACGGAGATCAGGCGCGAGATGCTCGAGGAGGCCGTCGGCCTGATGCGCGAGTTGTGGGGTGGCGAGCTGACAAGTCACCGCGGCCGACACTTCACGGTCGACAACGCGCGGATCTACACGCTCCCGGAGGAACCTCTCGACGTGATGGTCGCGGCCGGGGGTCCGGAAGCGGCCGAGCTCGCCGGCAGGATCGGCGATGGGATGATCGGCACCGCGCCCGATGCGAAGCTCGTGAGCGCATTCGACGGCGCCGGAGGGGCCGGCAAGCCGCGCTATGCCCAGGCGACCGTGTGCTGGGCCGAGCGAGAGGACGAGGCTCGCCGCACGGCCCACGAGTGGTGGCCCAACGCCGCGCTGAAGGGCACGCTCGGCCAGGAGCTGCCGCTTCCCTCGCATTTCGAGGCGGCGGCCGAGATGGTCACCGAGGACGACGTCGCCGAGGCAGTCGTCTGCGGGCCCGATCCCGAAGCGCACGTCGCGCAGCTCGACGCCTATCGCGACGCGGGATACACCCACGTCTACGTCCACCAGGTAGGCCCCGACCAGGAGGGGTTCTTCCGTTTCTACGAGTCCGAGATCCTGCCGCGGTACGCGGGGGGTGGGGTCGCCGGTAGTCGCTGAGACCGCCGACCCCGCTCGACGAGGCCGACGCTGCGACCGCGCCGGCGAGAACGCGAACGCCGCGATATAGACGACGAGCACGACGAGCTCCCACCGATCCGATCGTCTCGAGCGGCGCGGCTCGTTATAGGTCGCCTCGGTCGAACGGGCGGTATCCGCGTCTGCGGCCCGAGTTCACAGGTGGGCCCTTGCCCGCGATCCCAGATCCCGGCACGGGCTCGGGGAACGCGACAGAATGCGCGATCCGACGATGATTAAGTCCCCAACGAGACGCTCGTGGCACATCGTGTCGCCGTTGATCGGCGCGCCTTCGGGCGGCGGCGTCGGTCTCCACTGCCCGTGCGGCTGGGGCTGTTGACCGTACGGTCCCCGCTCACGGCGTCCCACCTCCCATGACGATGACCGACACGACGACCCTTCCCGCGATTCTCGGGGCGGCCATGCCTCCCGACCTCGGCTCGCTCGTGATCGTCCTCTTCGCCTCGAGCCTCGGCGCGCTTCTCTCACGCCTGCACTCCCGGATCGTGCTGCCCACGGTGGTGCTCGAGATCGTGCTCGGCATCCTGATCGGGCCCGCCGTGCTGGACATCGCCCAGGTCGATGCGTACCTCGAGTTCCTCTCGACGTTCGGTCTCGCGCTCCTCTTCTTCTTCATCGGCGTGGAGGTGGTCGAGCAGAAGGTGCCCAGGACGTCCTTGATTCGCGGCACCTACGGCTGGACGTTGTCGATCGCGATCGGCCTGACGCTCGGTGTCGTGCTCCAGGTGACCGGCATCGACGCCGAGTGGTGGGTGCTCGGGATCGCGCTCACAACGACCACGCTCGGGACGCTCGTGCCGATCCTCTCCGACGCGAAGGTCCTTCCCACGCCGCTCGGCGCCGCCGTGCTCGGCACGGGCGTCGCGGGCGAGTTCTGGCCGATCGTCGTGATCTCGGTGTTCCTCACGGGCCAGCGCCGCGCCGGGGAGGAGATCCTGCTCCTCTGCGTGTTCGGCCTCGTCGTCGCGCTCGCCGCAACCGCTGCGCTTCGCGCACGCCCTCCCGGGATCGTGCGGGTGCTGCAGGAAACCGTCCATACGACAGGCCAGACGGCGGTCCGCTTCTCGGTGTTCTTCATCGCCGTGCTCGCGCTCATAGCGCACGACGTCGGCTTCGATTTCGTGCTCGGCGCGCTCGCGGCCGGTCTCGTCGTCGGGCTGGCGCTCGACTCGCCCGAGGCGAAGCCCGTACGCACGCGGCTCGAAGGCATCGGCTACGGCTTCCTCGTTCCCATCTACTTCGTCGTCACCGGGATGAACTTCGACCTCGACAGCCTCCTCACGGCAAGCGGCCTCGCGCTCGCCGCCCTGTTCCTCGCGCTGTTCCTCGTCGTGCGCGGCGCATCCGCGATCTTGTGGCTCCGGGAGCTCGGATCTCGCCGAACGGCCGGCCTCACGTTCTTCGGCGCCGCCGCGCTGCCGCTGGTCGTTGCGATCGTCGGCATCGGGATGGACCGCGGCGCTATCGGCAGCGAGGTCGGCGCCTCCCTCATCGGAGCAGGGATGATCTCGGTGCTCGCTTTTCCGCTCGTCGGCCTACGGTTCTCGGGCGGGAACCCGCACGAAGACCATGCTCTCGCCGGCACGAACGAGCCCGTCGAACCCCGTCCCGGCATCGGTGTTTCGAGCGGACGTGCGCCTGGAAGCGAGGCGCCCGATGGGTGAGTCGAGCGAAGCCAAAATCGCGCTCTATTTCCGATAGATTCCACGCATCCGCCGAGTGAAAGGCGGCAACGAGGAGGTTCTAGCTTGATTGCTGCCGACTACCCGTTCCTCGACGTCCTCTGGACGATGCTCGTCATCTTCGCGTGGGTGATCTGGTTCTGGCTCCTGATCACGGTCTTCACGGACCTGTTCCGCCGACACGACGCGTCGGGCTTCACGAAGGTTCTGTGGATCATCTTCGTCATCGTGCTGCCGTTCCTCGGGGTGTTCATCTATCTCATCGTGAACCACGACGGGATGCAGACGCGGAACATCAAGCAGGCCGAGGCCGCGCAGGCCCATGCGGACGCGTACATCCGCTCGGTTGCCGGCTCCGGCGGCGCCGCGGCCGAGATCGAGAAGGCCAAGGGATTGCTCGACTCCGGTGCCATCACACAGGCCGAGTTCGACGCGATCAAGCAAAAGACACTCGCTGCGTCGTAGTAGCGAGAGAGGAGATTCGATGGAGATCGGACCCGTCGATTACGCGATCATCGTGTTTCCGGGAAATCAGTTCCGCGGCGAGATCGCGCCTGCGATCCAGGATTTGGTGGACGCCGGGACGATCCGGGTCATCGACATCGCTTTCGTTGGGAAGAACGCCGACGGCGATGCCGTCGCCATGGAGCTGACCGAGCTCGACCCGGAGGTGCAGCAAAGCCTCGAGAGCATCGGCGTCGAGGTCGGTGGGCTCCTCAACGAAGACGACCTGATGGACACGGCGGACGCTCTGGAGCCGAACACCTCGGCGGCGCTCATCGTGTGGGAGAACGTCTGGGCGCGGACCGTCACCCAAACCATTCGCGACGCAGGCGGCGAGCTCGTCGCCTTCGAGCGCATCCCGCACGAGATCGTGCAGGCCGCGCGTGAATGGGCGCTCGAGCAGGCATCGGCGTAGCAACCGCACAGCTGAGGAAGGAGAACGATGTTCGGACGTAGAGGACCAGGGCTTGTCCGAGCTGCGGCGACCACGGCGGTCGTCGCCGGTACGGCGGGAGCCGTCAGGCACAGACAGGACGAGAAGTACGCACGGCAGGCCCAGGAGGCACAGCCCGAGCAGGAGGCCTACTATGCGCCGCCGGCTGCGGCTGAACCGGACTACGCCGCCGAGCTCGAACAGCTCGCGAAGCTGAAGCAGCAGGGCATCCTCACCGACGAGGAGTTCGAGGCGAAGAAGAAGCAGATCCTCGGGATCTGATCTGCGGAAGACCTCGCCGGCCCCACCCGCCCCGCGGGTGGGGCCGGCGTCAGAATGCAACCGCAGGTGACCGCGTTCTCGTGACTCGTTCGTGCGTGTCCCCGCCCGAACACCGGAAGCGCAGCTGGGGCCGAATCACGATTCTCTGCGAGAAGCTCGCGTGAGAGGCGGACCCGGCTCGACGGAGAGTGCTTCCTCGAAGGCCTGGTTGAGCTCGTCGACCATGGCCTCGTAGTGTGCGAGCGGCCGCGGCAGCAGACGCTCGAGCGTGGCGTAGCCCTCGGCAAGGGCCGGGTCTGCGGCACGGGCCATCAGCTCACCTCGGCGCGTCAGCTCGAGCAGGTACGAGCGCCGGTCGTCCGGATGAGGCACGCGGCGCACGAGTGACAGGTCGACGAGCCGCCGGATGTTGTCGCGAAGCGTCGTCGGCGGGATGCCCGAAGCTCGGGAGATCTCCGTCGGACTGACGGGCTGGTGGTGCCGGACGTGCGTGACGAGCGCGAGCTGGTAGGACGGGATGCCGACCGGCGCCAGTTGCCGCTCGACCATTTGCAGGACGTACTGGCCCGTCGCCGTTGTCTTGAGGAAGAGCCTGTCGTCGCGGGGCATCGGCTCGTACCCTTGCAGATGATGCGTCTGCGCACTAAACTCGTGCGCCGACGCACTATGTGGAGGGCCGCTCTCGTACTCGTCGCCGCGCTCGCGCTCGCGGCACCCGCCGGTGCATCCGTGCGCCTCTACAGCGGCGGCCTGGCCGTCGTCGACGACCCCTACGGCCCGCCGCGGCTCGTCGACCTTCGCGGAGGCCGCGTGCACGCGCTCTACGGATCCGATCACTCCCTCGAGATCGGCTCGGGCTTTGCGACCCGCGCCCCCGTGCGAGGCCGCGCGATCCTCGGCCCACGCGGGGGCACGATCGCAGGCAAGCGCGTCAGCCTCCTCGGCCTGCGAACCATCCCCGTCACGTTCCGCAGCGGCACGGCGATGCTCGCGGGGACGCTGATGGTGCCCCCGGGCGGCGCTCGACACGCGGCCGTAGCGTACGTGACGGGCTCGGGACCGACGACGCGCGAGTACCTCCCCGAATTCCAGGCGCTTCTGCTGTCGAACGGCGTTGCCGTGCTCGCCTACGACAAGCGCGGTGTCGGCGCGTCGGGCGGAACGTATCCAGGCGAGTCGCCGACCGTCGAGGCGATCGACGTTCTCGCCCGCGACGCGGCCGCCGCGGTCCGGTTCCTGGCCGCACGGCCCGAGGTCGACGCGGCGAGGGTCGGTCTCGCAGGCCACAGCCAGGCCGGGTGGATCATGCCGCTGGCCGCAACGCGAGAGCCCGCCGTCCGCTTCCTCGTCACGTTCTCCGGCCCCGCCGTCACGGCAGACGAAAACGACCTCTACCAGACGCTCGCCGGCCAGGGCGACCGCCCGCAGCGGCTTTCCGACGCCGAGGTGGACGCGCGGGTGGAGCATGCAGGCCCGGGCGGCGTCGATCCGATGCCGTCGATCCGCGCGCTCCGGATACCCGCGCTCTGGCTCTACGGAGCACTCGACCACGTCGTGCCGCCGCGTCTGTCGGCCAGACGGCTCGAGCCGCTCGTCGCCGAACAGGGACGCGACTTCACGGTCGCGATCCTTCCCCAAGGAAACCACGCGCTCGTCGCGACGAAGTCCGGGCTCACGACGGAGATGCTCCGCTCCGATCGCTACGCGAGAGGCCTCTTTCCGCGCGTCGGCGCGTGGCTCCGCGCTCATCACCTCACGTAGCGCGCCCTCTACTCTCGCGGGTGCGACCGACTCTGGCCGCCGATTCACGCGGGGTGTCCATTTCTCCGCCCCCCGTTCGTCCAAGAGGCGACCACCCGTCGAACAGGAGGAAGCCATGAAGTACCTGATGCTGATCCACCAGGGCGACACGCCCACCCCGAGCGATCCCGAGGCGTGGGCCCGGCTGTCTGAGGCCGAGCAGCAGCAGATCCCGGCCGACTACCAGGCGATCAACCAGACGCCGGGCGTCACGCCGGGTCTCTGGATGCAGCCACCGGAGATGGCGACCACGGTGCGGGTGCAGGACGGCAGGACGCTGACCACCGACGGGCCATTCGTCTCCGTCAAGGAAGCGCTCGGCGGCTACTTCGTCTTCGAGGCCGAGGATCTCGACGCAGCGATCGAGATCGCGTCCCGCGTGCCGGCCGCCCGCCTCGGTGGAGCGGTCGAGATCCGGCCCGTGATGGAGTACTAGAGGCCTTGACGCTCGAGCAGGTCTTCCGCGACGAATGGGGGCGCGTCGTCGCCTCGCTGATCGGCTTCCTCGGCGACTTCGACCTCGCCGAGGAGGCCGCCCAGGAGGCCTTCGCGATCGCAGCGGAGCGCTGGCCACGCGATGGGCCGCCGGCGAGCCCGCGCGCGTGGCTGCAGACCACGGCGCGCAACCGCGCGATCGATCGCATCCGCCGAGATCGCACGCTCCTGGAGAAGACCCGGCTGCTCGACGTCCCGCAGGCCACGGAGGACGACCTGGAAGAGACCACGATCCCGGACGAGCGGCTCGAGCTCGTCTTCACGTGCTGCCACCCGGCGCTCGAGCTCGACGCCCAGGTGGCGCTCACGCTGCGGGCGCTGGGCGGGTTGACAACCGAGGAGATCGCCCGCGCGTTCCTCGTCCCCCGGGAGACCATGGCCAAACGGCTCGTACGCGCGAAGGCAAAGATCAGGGCGGCCGGCATCCCGTTTCGCGTTCCTCCCGCACACCGGCTCCCCGACCGGCTCGCCGCAGTGCTCGCGGTCGTCTATCTCGTGTTCAACGAGGGATACGGCGGCCGCGGCGAGCTCGCGTCCGAGGCAATCCGGCTCGCACGCCTCCTCGCGGAACTGATGCCCGACGAGCCCGAGGCGCACGGACTCGTCGCCCTGATGCAGATCAACGACGCGCGTCGCGAGGCGCGGTTCGCGGACGGGACGATCGTCCTCCTCGCCGAGCAGGACCGCAGCCTCTGGGACCAGGCGAGGCTCGCGGCGGGACGCCTTGAGCTCGACCGGGCCCTCGCACTCGGAGGCCGTGGCCCATACGTGCTGCAGGCCGCGATCGCCTCGCTGCACGTGGAAGACCCGCCCGACTGGCCGCAGATAGCGGAGCTCTACGACGAGCTCTTCCGTCTCACCGGCTCGCCCGTCGTCGAGCTCAACCGCGCCGCAGCGATCGCCGAGGCGGGCGACGTCATAACGGCGCTCGGGCTGGTGGACGGGCTCGAGCTCGACCACTACCACTACCTGCACGCGACCCGGGCCGAGCTCTTGCGCCGCCTCGACCGGGTCGACGACGCGCGCGCTGCCTACGACGTCGCGTTGGGTCTCGTGCATTCGGACGCCGAGCGGCGCTTTCTCGAGCAGCGTCGCGCGGAGCTCGGAGCCTGACTCGGACCATCTGCCTGCCCATCGCGCCGAACCATCCGGGGCTGCGACTCGACTGACCAGGAGCTCGGGCGACGACACGCTCGAGGAGGCGGGCGTGATCTCTGCCCGGTCAGCGCCGGCGACGTTTCCGATCATCGTGCGCGACGCGTTAGCCGGAGCGATGACTTTCTCTCTCCGACCAGGTCGTAGCCTTCGCGAGCCAGCGCAGGCTTGTCATCGACACACGAAAGGGATGCCAGATAATGAGCGAATCGCTCAACAACGTCGGCGCGATCACGATGTTCATCGAGGACACGCAGCGGTCGAAGGCCTTCTACGAACAGGTCTTTGGCGCAAACGCGGTCTACGAGGACGAGAACGCGGTCGCGTTCAACTTCGAGAACATGGTCGTCAACCTGCTCCGCGTACCGGCGGCGCACGAGTTGATCGCGCCGGCACCCGTCGGCGACTCCGGCGCAGCCAGGCGATTTCAGCTGACGATTTGGGTTCAGGACACGGACGGTGTCTGCGAGCAACTGGCAGCGCGCGGTGTAGAGCTGTTGAACGGTCCGATGGATCGCGAGTGGGGTCTGCGCACTGCGGCGTTCACCGACCCCGACGGTCACATCTGGGAGGTCGCCGCGAAGATCCCCTCATGAGCGGAGAGGCGCTCTGAAGTCCCGAGCACTGGCCCAAGCGAGCGTCATGTGGCTGGCCGTTGGGGATCGCCGTGGAAGACCGCTTCGACGTTGTTCCCGTCCGGGTCGATGACGAACGCTGCGTAATACCCGGCGTGGTAGTGCGGTCGGAGACCCGGCGCGCCGTTATCGCGGCCGCCGGCTGCAACGGCGGCGCGATGGAACTTGTCAACGGTGGCTCGGTCGGCTGCGGCGAAGGCCACATGAACGGGAGCGGCCGGGGGTTCCCCTTCCGCGATCCAGAAATCCCCACCGCCCTCGATGGCGAACCCAGGCCCCTGCGAGCTCTCCACTACCTTCACTCCGAACGGCTCGAGGGCCTGCTCGTAAAAGGTGCGGCTGCGTCTCAGGTCACGGACTCGCAGAGCCAAGTGGTCGATGAGAGGAAGCGTCACGGGCAGCGACACGCCCTCGATCTTAGAGCGCGATCTCGGGGAACATTCCTGAACACTGGCTCACGCGAGCATCCACGGTCTCGCCGCGGCGAGGCGGTCGATCCTGCGGGCGCTCGTTAGGGTTGGTCGCTTGCTCATTCCCACAACCCGAGGAAGGACGGCCCAATGAGCGGTTACGCGGTGGCCCAGATTGACGAGATCGACGAGATCGATGACGGCCGCGTCCCTTGCGGCCCGTCCGGTTCCACTTCGGTATCACGTCGTTCGGCGTCAACGCGTTTACAGCTCATCAGGTGGGCGATCGGCTCATTAACGAGCACGACGAGTCACAGGAGCATGACCTGCAGGAGGAGCTTTACCTAGTGCAGCGCGGGCGCGCGACGTTCGAGCTCGACGGCGAGCGGGTGGACGCACCCGCGGGCACACTCGTCTTCGCTCGCCCCGCCGTGAAGCGGACGGCGTTCGCCGAGGAAGCGGGGACGACGATCGTTGCGCTCGGCGGAACTCCGGGGAAGGCGTACGAGGCCCAGGGCGGCGAGATTTGGATGCCGCTCCACCATCTCTACGAGTCAGGCCGATATGCCGAGGCCGCCGATCGGGGACGCGAGTTGATCGAAGCTCATCCTGAGTACGCCGGGCCTCTCTACAACCTCGCGTGCTGCGAGAGCCTCGCCGGCCGGACAGACGACGCGATCAGGCATCTCCGGCTCGCGATCGACCGCAAGGAATCGTTCCGTTCGCTTGCTGCCGAGGACAGCGACTTCGACCCGATCCGGGACGAGGCCGCGTTCAAGGAGCTGGTTCAGGGCGAGGCGGCCCAAACGACCGGGTAGCAGATTTCCCGAGCGCTCGCCCATCGATGCGCCCCGTCTGAGCTGTAGGTTCCGCCGAGCGCCGCTCAGGAAAGCGCGCGCTCGAGCGCCACGCGATCCGTCGGTTCTCCGTGCGCGGGCAGTACGAGTTCGACCGGCTGGTCGAGCAGCGGACGGAGCCGTCGGGCGACATCCTCGCGCGTCACGTGCTTGCGATTGCCGAGCCAGTCCAGTCCATCTCCGAAATCGGAGAGCGAATCGCCGGTGACGATCGCATTGATCGACGGCAGCCAGAGGATGAGATCGTTGTCCTCGCGACCCGCGTACGCCGTGATGCCGAACGGCCATGGTCCGGGACCGTGGAAGTGCCCTTCGCCTTCACCCGCGCGCAGCCACGCGAGATCCTCACTCTCCATGCCGCGCACGCGGTCGGGATCGACGCCGAACTTTTCGGTGAAGCTCATCTCACGCTGGGCATTCGACGAGTTGGGCGTGCAGCGGCTCGAGCTGACAACCGCACCGGAAAACGTTGCGTCCCAGCGTGTCGCTCAACGCGCGGGGTTCACCCGCGAGGGCGTCCTTCGCGGGTTGGTAGCGACGATGAGCACCGAGCGTCAGGACAGCGTCCTGTACTCGCTCCTGCCAGCCGATCTCGGCTAGAACCGCAGCGGCCGAGGCTTGTCCGGGCGAGGTCCAGCGCGCAGCACTCGCCAGGCTCGATCACATTCCCGAACGCTGGCCCAGGCGTCCGAGGCGGCGCTGCGCTGAGACTCGTCCTGCGGTTGCGCCCTACTCCCGGAGTGGTGACCACCTCGGCCATCGTCGGACGGGCGGCTCGAAACGACTGCGGTCGGCGACCCGCCGAAGCTCATCGAAGGGAAGCGACGATGCGACGATCCTGCTTCATTGCAATCGCGAGCGAGGCTTTGCGCGTGAGGCCGGCCGTCGTGATCGAGGCGAAGACGCGGCCGTGCCGCCACGCCGCTACGGCGAGGGCGAAGTCACCCGATCCACCCCAGTAGATCCATCCCCCGGAGGCAATCGCGATGCGCGACCGGCGCAGTCCCTTGATTCCGGCTTTCCGCATCCCGAGGTCGGCGAATCCCAGCACATTCTTCGCGCCTTTCTGCCGTCGATACAGATCAGCCCGCGAAATGACACGGCGTCCTCGGCCGTCCTCGTACACCGCGACGTAGCCGTCGACACGCCCATTGCGTGCCGCGATTCGAGCCATCGCCGGATCAGATTGTTCTCCGCCTCGTTCTGCGAGGCCCCCGCTGTCGGCCGCATCGAGCCGATAACCGGCTCCGATGTCCGCTTTCTTCGCGACGAGCGCCTCGGGATCGACGGTGCTGGCACCGCCCGGCAGCGCGAAGAGCGCCGCAGCGAGAAGCAGGATCGAGAAGACGCGCACCGACTCACGATGCACGAGACGGAAGCCCGTGAACAGGTCGGAGCTCGGCCAACGGAATCGACGATGCGAGCACGAACCTCGGACTGCGGCAGGTGGCCGTGAGGATGATCGCAGGAGGCGGCCTTCGACGGATCGCCTCGGGCGTCACCGTCCCACCGCTTCGGGTGACATTCCCGCGCACTGGCGCAGCAGAGGGCTCGTAGCAGAGGTCGCGTAGCGACGCTCGGGGACTTCGCCGGACATCATGTTGCGACCGGCCGAACGCGCCGCTCTTCTCAGACCGGCCGCTCGTACCCGAGAGCGTCGAACGCGGCCGGATAGACGATCCGACCGGCGAGGTCGGGGCTGTATCCCGGGAGCCGCTTGACCATGAAAGCGTCGTCGGGGATCTTCGGATGCGGCGAGATGAAGCCGAGCGCGCTCGCCTGCTCGAAGCCGAAGCGAGGGTAGTACGCGGCAATGCCCTCGACCATGACGGCAGGCTCGCCCGCTTCCTCGGCGCGGCCGAGCGCGTCCCGGATCAGCCGTGCCCCCACACCGATGCGCTGGCGGTCGGGCCGAACCGACATCGGCGTGAGGTTGAGGATCCTTGTGCGGGATCCGCCTTCGACGCCGACCCAGCTCAGCATCACGTGACCGATCACACCGGAGAAGTCCTCGGCGACCAACGCCAGCTCCGGAACGAATCGTTCCGACGCCCGAATGCGCTCGACGAACGACGCGACCTCGTCGGGGTGTCCGACGAATGCCGCGCGGACCACATCTGCGATCACGGAACGATCCGCATCGCGCTCGGAACGGATGAGGACGGCCTCGCCCACGGGCGGCGATGGTAATCGGGGCACGGCGTTCGCGTTTCCGGCCACGCTCCCGCACCGGAACGCTGGGAACTGCGCTCGCCGAGCGTGCGTCGGAATGCGGTGCGAGACTGTTCGGGTGCTACCCGAGACCCGGTACGCGAGGAGCGGCGATGTCACCGTCGCGTATCAGTCCGTCCGCGAAGGACCGTTTAAAGCGCCCATCTCCTTGCGAAGCGCTCTCGGTCCTATCGGGTGAACAGCTTCCAGTGCCCCTCGGAGACGACTTCACGGGTGCCGTCGGTCACCTTGATCGCGGTCGTGCCGCGTAGTCGATTTCGAGGAAGTCGGTCACCTCGGGTAGCCAACGCTCCTGCACGAAGCGGACATGATCCGGGTGCTCGTTGTAGCGCTCGTATGCGGCTCGATCTGCGAACTCCATCGAGATCCCGAATCGGTAGTCGTTCTTCGGGCTCAGCTCGGCCAAGAGCTCGAACGCCTCGACGCCCGGTATCGCAGCCAGCCTTTCTGCCGCGTCGAGAAAGCCGGTCTCATGCTCCGAGTCGGCGGCGTGGATCAGCGTGAAGGCGACGGTATGCCGAATACGGCCTGGAAGCATTCACGGAAGGTACTTCAACCTGGCTCCGAAGGCGCGGCTACCGACTCCTCGAGGCCTGGTGTCGTCGACGGAATGCGTTAGGTTGCTCTCGCTTGTGGCCGTGCAGCCCTGGAGGTGACGATGTTCGCTCGCGTGGCGACATTCGAGGTCGACGATCCGCGATTGATCGACGGCGAGGTCGAGACGACGCGGCGCTACACGGATGGAGGCGGCCTGCCCGACGGGATCCCGGCAGTCGGGTTCTTGATGATGGTCGACCGTGTGGACGGAAAGGTTGTCGAAGTGCTGCTGTTCGAGACCGAGGACGACCTGAGAGAGGGAGATGCAGCGATGAGCGCGATGGCACCGGGTGAGGGGTCGATGCACCGTGTCGCGCTCGATCGCTTCGAGGTGCCCGTCCACATCCCGTAACCGCCTCGCACGTCGGGTGGCCCTTCCCGAACGTGGCGCAGGCGCGTGATCTGGCCCCCGGTTAGTGCAGGTGTTCGATGTCGTCTGGAAGCCGCAGCCACGAATGCTGCCGCTCCTCCCAGACCGACCTCGTCGGCGCAGGGAAGGAAGGATCCGCGAACGCGCCCACCGGGACGGCCACGACTCCAGGCATACCCTCGGTGGTGTAGAACACGGTCGCGCCGCAGTCCGGGCAGAAGTGGAAGACGCCTTTCCCTCCATCGTCCGAGACGCGGATGTACTGCCGAGAGACACCCTCGGTCGTTACCTGATCCGCCTCGAATCGCGCCTGGACACCGAAGACGCTCCCGGTACGACGCTGGCACGCGAGACAGTGGCACATCGAGACTCGCACCGGCTCTCCGTCGACCGTGAGCCGGAGCTGCCCAGAACTACACGCCGCGTGTCGAGTGCTCACGAGCGGGATGGTAGAGAGGTCGGCTCAAGGGGCAGTTCCCGAATACTGGCCCATCCGGGCCCGCTCGATCGAGGAAACGAGTTCTTACGCGAGCCACCGCCGCATAACCTCCGCTTGGGCTGTGACCGCTTCGTCTGATGCCGTGCCGCTCACCACGCTCGTGCGCGAGTGGGGACGGATTGGCTGCATAGGGTTCGGCGGGCCGCCGACGCATATCGCCCTTCTGCGCCGGCTATGCGTCGAAAGGCGCCGCTGGCTCGATCCCGAGGACTTCGAGGACGCGATCGCGGCCTGCAACCTGCTGCCCGGCCCAGCCTCGACGCAGCTCGCGATCTACTGCGCTTGGCGGTTGCGAGGCCGCTCCGGCGCGATACTCGGTGGCGCCGCCTTCATCCTGCCCGGCCTCCTCTTGATCATCGCGCTGGCAGCGCTCTTCCTGGCGTCGTCACCGCCGCGGGTCGTGCTCGGGGCAGGGGCGGGGGCGGGAGCCGCGGTGGCGGCGGTGGCGGTACACGCAGGCTGGTCTCTGGTTCCGGCAAGCTGGCGACGAGTCGCGGGTGGCGCTCGCATCCGCTGGGTCGTCTACGTGCTCGCAGGGGGAGCCGCCGCGGCAACTCTCGGGCCGTGGCTCGTGCTCGTCCTGCTCGCCTGCGGCGTGACCGAGCTGATCATGCAACGAGCGATCGCTTCGCCAAGGGGCCCGATCGGTGTCGTGCCGCTCGCGGCAGCGGGAGTGGCAACGGGCGGTCTGCTGTCCTTGGCCTGGGTGGCCTTCAAGGTCGGTGCCCTTTCCTACGGGGGAGGCTTCGTGATCATCCCGCTCATGCAGGGAGACGCGGTCGACCGGTACCACTGGATGACGGCCGGCCAATTTCTGAACGCGGTTGCGCTCGGCCAGATCACTCCCGGCCCTGTCGTGCACACGGTCGCGGCTGTCGGCTATGCGGCCGCGGGGATCGGAGGCGCGCTTCTTGCGGCCGTCGTGGCGTTCTCGCCCTCCTTCGTCTTCATCCTCGGGGGCGGCCGACGCTTCGATCAGATCCGCCGCGACAAACGTGCCCGCTCCTTCCTCGACGGCGCAGGCCCGGCTGCGATCGGCGCCATCCTCGGCTCCTCGATCCCGCTTGGCCGCGCCCTCCAGGAAGGCTGGCAGTACGCCGTCCTTGCTGCGGCTGCGATCTTGCTCCTCGCACTACGGCGCGGTGTCGTCGTGACGCTCTTGCTCGCAGCGACCGCAGGGTTGGTTGCGGCGCTGACTGGCGCGCCGTTGCCCTCTTGAGTCCGATGTCCATCTAGGGAGCCTCGGGACATTTCTGCACGCTCGCAGTGACCGACGTTCTCACCTCCGGGCGTATCGCGCAAGATCTTCCGTTCATTCGAAGCTGATCGATTTGACGATCTGCTGGATCTCCCGCTCGACGGCGGCGCCTGCTCCCTTGGTCGTCTCGGCTTCGATGAAGAGTCGTTTGCCGTTCGCGTAGGTCCCACGGTGGTCGGCCGCTCGGCCGGTCGACCGCCACGGCGTTCGTTACCACAACGGGCCTCGTGGTTCCGCCGGATCGTCGTCTCGGCCTCGGTGATCTGACGCCGACACGCGTACGACGAGCTGAGCCGGCTGCGTCGGGTCGACCCCAGGCGACATTCCGAACGCCACGCCCGCACAAGGGAGCGCTTCTCGACCGGCATGTGCCGAGGCGCTCGTGCAGTAGACGTTCGGGCCCGAGCCTACTCCTGCCTGACTATGTCCACCGAGATCTCCAGTGCCGGCATCGCTCCTCTGTTCTCGAGCCAGTGTGTGGTGTTCCTATCCTCGGGCCAGCCCACTCCCGGCCCGTAGTCGGTAGCAACTCCTTCTCGATGGTCAGTGATCGTTCCTTGCAGTATGTAAACGATGCCTGGCCTGTCCTTGTGGTCGTGAATAGGGCCGAAAACGCCCCCAGGCTCGATGCTCACCATGCGCATTCGAAGCCAGCGCCCTGCCATGCCCTCGATCTCAGAGCCAAGGTCAACCGTCGCAAGGACCTCTGCCGTAACACCTTTCGTCTCAGGTGTTGCCTGTTCGTTGTCCACCGCGCTCTCCTCTCTGAAAGCATTGCCGCCAGGCCTCACCCTGGCGGCAGTCGATACCCCGTCGAGGAACTAGCGGTCGAGCCGCGGCGCCTCGGCATTGCGCCCGACGCGAGCGGTTCTAGGCGTCGTACTGACCGGCGAGCTCAGCCGCCTGCGGCCGACCGATGTGCCCGGCCTCTTGCAGGATCGCCGGCACCTCCGGATCGGAGACGAAGCTCTGCCAGCCGTCCGCATCCCAGTCGAAGATCACCCAGACCCTGTCCTCCTCGGCGGGATCGCGAAAGACGGTCGAGCCCTTGGACCCGTGCTGCTGTCGCTTCTCGGCGCCCTTGGTGGAGAAGATGCTGAGGAAGCGGTCCACGTCCTCGACCTTCGTCGTTGCCAGCAGCATGTCGGTCCTCCCTTGTCCTCCGCGCCGGGATCGCCGCCGAGTGTGGATGAGCATACGCCCGGACTCTCGGGCGGAGCGCTGAGCGCCCCAAAAGACATTCCCGAACACTGGCGCACGCGAGGGCCAGACCGTCTGGGCGGCGGGCCATCCCACGGGGGTTGGCGGAGGAGCGGGCTTCGAGGGCGAGAACACGCCAGCAAGGTGTCCTCGGAAAGTGCACCCGAAGCCGCGGACCTCGCGGAGCACCATCACCGTGCGCAGCTCCATGGGGCGTTCGGCAACGACGCGTTCGGACGGTTGGCGGAGAAGGCCGCCAGGTTCTTCGGCACGCCGCAGTACATCGTCGGTCAGACCGTTGCGGTGCTCGCGTGGGTGGTAGTCAACTCGACCCAGCTGCATCTCGGGTTCGCGTGGGACGTCTATCCGTTCATCGCCTTGAACCTGCTCTTCTCACTGCAGGCCGCCTACGCAGCACCCCTGATCCTGCTGGCGCAGACGCGTCAGGCAGACCGCGACAAGGCCCACGCCGATCGGATCGAGACGGGCCACAGCCGGCTCGAGCAAATCTCGAAGACGGAGACCGACAAGCTGCTCGTGCTCCTCACGTCGAACACCGACCTCACACGGCAGGACAAGGAGCTAACCGAGCAGGTCGCGGACCTGACCAGACAGATTCACGCGCTCCTCACGAGCCAGAACCGGAGCTGAACGGCTCCGACCTCACGAACGCCGCGTCCGACATGAGCGAGGTGTTACGAGGACGAGAAGATGAGGAAGCCGTCGCGCCATGGCGGAGCCATCGGAGTAGAGTCGAGTTCCCCAATGAAAGCGAGGCCGCATGGCCGTTGGCATCCGCATCAAGCTCCTCGGGATCACCCAGGACCAGTTCGATCGCGGACACGACCACATCAATCCCGACCGAACGCCGCCGAAGGGTCTCCTCTTTCACGCGTCGGGACCGGTCGACGGCGGTTGGGGAATCATCGACTTCTGGGAGTCACGCGAGGACTTCGACGCGTTCGCGGGCCGAATCGCCGAAGGGATGGAGGCAGCGGGCGTCCAACCGCAGGGGCCGCCCGACATCAAGGAGTTCCCCGTTCACGAGGTGCTCCACCCCTAGCGGCTCTCCCGGCGGGCGATGACGGAACACCCTGGAACGCAGTCCTGACGACGTTACGCGACCGAATGAGCATGTGGACTACCCGTCGCCCGGGCGCCGGATGCCGATCCAAAGGCCACTGCGGTGATCTCAGTCCGCGACCAGGTAGCGCGCAACGAACGTGGCGACTGTAGGGAGCCGATAGCGATTCGAGGAAACGTCCGTCAGTCCGGACGCGTGGCGGTGCCGCGCCCGGGCTGGCTGTAGGCGGCCGACACCTTCTTCGGCACGACCATGTGCCAGGCGTCGAGCACCAGCTCGCGCAGCTCGGGCTCGTCGATCGCCGCGAGGCGGACGACCGCCCAGTTGTAGCGCAGGTCGGATTCGCGCGGGAGCAGGAACTTCTCCGGTTCCGAGGAGACGAGCGCCTCGCGCCACTCCTTCGGAAACCCGAAGCCCATCAACGTCTCGTCGCGCGAGAACGAGAGAAACACGATCCGGCCGACCCGGTATTTGACCCGACCCTGCACGAAGACCTCCGTCGCGCGCGGAAGCCCGTTCGCGAAGGCGCGCACGTCGTCGAGCGTCACCATGGGTCAAGGGTAGTGACGCTTGTGTTGAATCAACACAAGCTGGGGCTGTGCCGCATCGCGCCTGGCTCCGCGGCCGGCCCTGGTGGGGCCGGCCGCGGAGGGTGTCGCCGGGAGCGAGCGCCGGCAGCCCTCGTGTCGGGCGCTCTACGACGGCCGCGTCGCGAGCTGCACGTGAACGGTGCGCGTGGAGCCGTCGCGACGGACCGTCAAGGCGATCGTGTCGCCCGGCCGGTGTGCGTCGATCGCGCTCTGCAGCTCGGCGGCGGAGCTCAGCGCGTTCCCGTCGACGGCGGTGATCACGTCTCCGCCGGTGGGATACGCCTGACCGTCGACGGTGCTCTCGCCGGTCGCCGCACGGAGACCGGCGCCTGCGGCGGGAGTGCCCGGTCGCACGTCGGTGACCGCGACACCCGCGGTGACGCCGAGCTGACCGGCGACCGCTTCGGGCACCGAGGCCACGCCGACGCCCAGGTAAGCGTGCTCGGCCTTGCCGCTCGCTATCAGCTGCGCGGCGATCGACTTGGCGGTGTTCGACGGGATTGCGAAGCCGACGCCGTCGCTCCCGCCGGAGTCGCTCTGGATCTGGGCGTTGACCCCGACCACCTCGCCCGCAGCGTTCAGGAGCGGACCGCCCGAATTGCCATGGTTGATGGCCGCGTCGGTCTGGATGGAGTCGTTGATCGTGAACTGGTTGGGAGAAGTCATCTGCCGATGGAGAGCGCTGACGATGCCGCTCGTCACCGTCTCGGCGAGCCCGAACGGGCTGCCGATGGCCACGACGCCGTCACCGACCTGCACCGCGCCCGAGTCGCCGATCGCGAGCGGCGTGAGGAGGGACGACGGCGCATCGACGTGCAGCACGGCGATATCGGTCGACGCGTCGGCCCCGACCACGGTCGCCTTGTAGCTCGCGCCGTTCGAGAAGCGAACCGACACGGTCTGGGCACCGTCGACGACGTGCTCGTTCGTCAGGACGTGGCCCTGCCGGTCGAGCACGAAGCCCGTGCCAAGCGCCTGCTGGCTCTCGCCCGGGCCGAACCCGGAGCTGGTCGTCGACGTCACGTTCACCTCGACGACGCCCTTGTAGGTCTTGCGGTAGATCTGGTTGATCGTGAGCGACCCGGCGCTCGCGTTGGACGCGGAGCCGCCTGGGGCCGCCTCCGTCGCGGGGGCGGAGCCGGCCGAGTCGAAGAGCGTGAACGCGACGGCGGTGCCGCCGGCGCCGATTCCGAGGGCGGCGAACAGCGCTGCGGCGGTCACAGTGAGCTTGCGGGTATTGGATGTCGTCATGACGCTCATGGGATCAGGCGCGCCTAAGACCAGCCTGAGACGCATGTAAGAACTCCGTGAGACCACGCAGGAGCTTCTGGAGCTCTTCGCGGAGCGAAGCCGCATGCGGCCTGAACGTCGGGCAGCCCACGAGCCCTCATTCCGCGACGGGCTCTTACCTACGTCTCATGCGCGCACCGCACAATGTGCGCGTGAAGATCATGGTCGTCGACGACGAGCGTGCCGTGCGCGAGGCGCTCAGACGTGCTCTGGAGCTCGAGGGCTACGAGGTCGAGCTGGCCGAGGACGGCAGGCAGGCGCTTGCCCGCCTCGACGAGGACGAGCCCGACGCCGTCGTCCTCGACGTGCTGATGCCGGGGCCGGACGGCCTCGAGGTCTGCAGGCTGCTTCGCATGTCGGGCAGCCGCGTCCCTGTGCTCGTGCTCACCGCACGCGACGAGGTCGAGAACCGCGTCGCCGGCCTCGACGCGGGGGCGGACGACTACGTGACGAAGCCGTTCGCGCTGGAGGAGCTGCTTGCGCGCCTGCGAGCGCTCCTGCGCAGGACGTCGCCGGGCGAGGGCGAGGTGCTTCGTTTCGCTGATCTCGAGCTCAATCCCGTCACGCGCGAGGTGCGACGAGCCGGAGAGCCCGTCGAGCTGACCCGCACGGAGTTCTCGCTCCTCGAGCTGTTCCTGCTCAATCCGCGCCAGGTCCTGACCCGGTCGACGATCTTCGAGCGGGTGTGGGGATACGACTTCGGCTTCGCCTCGAACTCGCTCGACGTCTACATCGGCTACCTGCGTCGAAAGACGGAGGCCGGCGACCGTCCACGCCTCATCCACACCGTCCGCGGGGTCGGGTACGCCCTCCGCTCGGACGCCGAGCGACGGTCGCCCGCCTGATGTCCTTCCGTGCCCGTCTGATTCTCGTCGCCGCCTCGGCCGTGGCGCTGGCGGTCGTGGCGGCGTCGGCCGTGGTCTACGTCGTCGTGCGCGATCAGCTGCGCAGCACCGTCGACGACGGGCTGCGCGACACGGCCGCCGAGATCGCACGCGACCCGATACCGGCGCTCCGGCGCTTCTCCGCGCCCCAGCCCGAGGTGGGCCGAAGCGGTGGCTATCCGCAGCTCGTCCGCTTCGACGGTCAGGTCTTCCTGCCGCAGGGCTACAGCGTCCAGCTGCCGGTGGACGAGCAGGTGCTCGCCGTTGCACGAGGCGAGGCCAGGCCGTTCTTCGCGGACGAGCACGTGCAGGGCATCCATCTCCGCGTGCTGACCGCGACGTACGCGCCCGGGATCGCGGCGTTGCAGGTCTCACGCCCGCTCACGGAGGTCGACGCCTCGCTGCGACGGCTCAGGCTCTTTCTCCTTCTGATCGCCGGGGGCGGGGTCGCGGTCGCTGCGGCGCTCGGCTACGGCGTCTCCCGCGCCGCGCTCGCGCCGGTCACCCGGCTCACAGTCGCCACCGAGCACGTGGGCGAGACGGGCGACCTGTCGCAGCGCATCGACGCAAGCGGACAGGACGAGCTCGGGCGGCTTGCCTCGAGCTTCAACACGATGCTCGCGGCGCTCGAGGACTCCACGCGCGCCCAGCGGCAGCTCGTCGCCGACGCCTCGCACGAGCTGCGGACGCCGCTGACGAGCCTGCGCACGAACATCGAGGTGCTCGCCGGCGGGCGTGAGCTTCCGCCCGACGAGCGAGAACGGCTCCTCTCCGATGCCGTCGAGCAGATCGAGGAGATGACCACGTTGATCGCGGAGCTCATGGAGCTCGCGCGGGGCAAGCAGCATCCCGCGGAGCCGGAGGACGTTCGCCTGGATCTGGTCACCCGGGCGGCAGTCGAGCGCGTCGCGCGGGACAGGCCCGACACCGACTTCCGACTCGAGGCGGAGGAGACCACCATCCGCGGTGTCCCGTCGACGCTCGAGCGTGCCGTCGGGAACCTGCTCGACAACGCGGCGAAGTGGAGTCCCGGCGGCGCGTCCGTCGAGGTTTCGGTGCGCGCAGGCGAGGTGACCGTTCGCGACCACGGCCCGGGAATCGCTGCCGAGGACCTTCCGTACGTCTTCGACCGCTTCTACCGCGCCCGCTCGGCGCGTGGCCTGCCGGGCTCCGGCCTTGGCCTCGCGATCGTGAAGCAGGTTGCCGAGACGCACGGCGGGACGGTCGTCGCCGAGCCGGCCGACGGCGGGGGCACGACGATGCGACTGCGCCTCGACGGCAACCAGGCGATCGATTCTTAGCTGGGTCTTAGCCCGCGCTGCTTCGATCATCCCGTGTTCTACCTCCGCTACCTCCGCGCCGAGCTGGTCCGGCGCAAGGGTCGGACGATCGTGACGCTGCTCGGCCTCGCGCTCGGCGTGGGGCTCGTGATCACGATCTCGAGCCTCTCCAACGGGCTCGACGAGGCGCAGAAGCAGACGCTCGACCCGCTCGCGGGCATCGGAACCGACTTGACCGTCACGCGCGCCGCCCAGGATGACCAGGGTGGACAGGGTGACGGCCGATTCGGCGGCGGCGCGGATCGCGACCTCCTGGAGGCGAACCAGTCGGCGATCACCGACCTCTCGAAGCTGGGCAAGCCGGGCGAGCACTTCGTCCACGACTTCTTCCTGCCCGGCACACAGCTCACGTTCCAGCAGTCCCAGACGCAGAAGATCGCCCAGCTCGACGGCGTCGACGCCGTCTCGGCAGGGTTGACCCTCCAGGCCGTGCACCAAGAGGGCAAGGTGCCGAAGATCGTCGCGCGCATCCAGACAGGGGGCAACCGGATCGACGTCACCCGGCGGATCACGCCGCCGACGGCGAAGGAGCAGGCGGCGATCCAGTCGTGCATCGCCAAGCTCCAGGGCAGCAGCACCGGGGGGCAGGACAACGGCGCCACCGGGGGCGGCGACGGCGGCGGGCTGGGAGGCTCGTCGCCGCGCCGCGGCGGCGGCGGGCCGGGCGGCTTTGGCCCCGGCGGCTTCGACCGCGGGGCATTCGCCGCCTGCCTGCCGGAGCGCATGCGCCGGTTCCGGACGACGATCACGACCCCGCGCGAGACGCTGCAGCAGGTTCTCGACCCGCCCCAGACGGACATCACGAGCGCGTCGTACACGATCGCGGGCGTCCAGATGGACGACCCGACGATCGGGCTCGTCACGAAAGCACAGGTTACGAAGGGCAGCTACCTCGCCGCCGCGCACGAGGCTATGGTCTCGGACGCCTACGCTGCCCGGCATTCGCTCGCAGTCGGCTCGAAGCTCGACCTGAACGGCACCAAGCTCACAATCGTCGGTCTCGTCGATCCGCCGCTCGGCGGCCAGGGGGCCGACGTGTACGTCCCGCTCGCGACCCTGCAGAAGCTCGCCGGCGAGCCGGGGCTCGTGAACATCGTGCTCGTGCGCGCCGTCGACAGCGCGTCCGTCGCCTCTGTCCAGCAGTCGATCGAGAGCACGTACTCGGAGGCGCAGGTGGCGAGCGCCACGCAGGTCGCGAGCACCATCAGCGGCTCGCTCGTCGACGCGTCCAACCTCGCGCACAACCTTGGCCTGGCACTCTCCGTCCTCGCGGCGGTCGCCGCGTTTCTCCTCGCGGCCCTGCTCGCGCTCTCCTCCGTCGGCAAGCGTGTCCGCGAGCTCGGGACGCTGAAGGCGCTCGGCTGGACCCAGCGCCGGGTCGTACGGCAGGTCACCGGCGAATCGCTCGCGCAGGGAATTCTTGGAGGGGTCCTCGGCGTGGCCGTCGGCCTCACGGCCGCGCTTCTGATCAACGCGTTCGGCCCGACCCTCGAGGCGAGCTCGACGACCGGAGGAAACGGTCTCTTCGGGCTCGGCGACGTGGCGCGACCGACAACGCAGCAGGTGGCTCTCACCGCCCCCGTGAGCCTGGGTCTCGTGCTCCTCGGCTTCGGGATCGCCCTCCTGGGAGGCCTCCTCGCCGGCGCGGCTGCCGCGTTCCGTGCAGCGCGGCTCCGTCCCGCCGACGCTCTCAGGACCGTCGAGTGAGCCAGTACGAGCTCACCGGCGTCGGCAGGTCGTTCACCCGGGGCCCCGCGCTGATCCACGCTGTCCAGGACGTCGATCTGACGATCGAGCCGGGAGAGCTCGTCGCGCTCGAAGGCCCGAGCGGATCGGGGAAGACAACGTTGCTACAGCTCCTCGGCGCGCTCGACCGCGCATCGAGCGGGCAGGTCCATTTCGAAGGACGCGACCTGGCGGGGTTGCGCGACGCGGAGCTTGCCGAGCTGCGGCTGCGGTCGTTCGGATTCGTCTTCCAGCACTTCAACCTGATCCCGACGCTGACCGCGCTCGAGAACGTCGAGGTCAAGCTCGCTCCGACCGGGCTCGCAGGCGACGGGCTGCGCGACCGCGCGACCGCTCTGCTCGAGGAGGTCGGCCTGGCGGATCGCGTTTCCCACCTTCCCGCCCACCTCTCCGGAGGAGAACAGCAGCGCGTCGCGATCGCGCGCGCCCTTGCAGTCGAGCCTCGCGTGATCCTGGCCGACGAGCCCACCGGAAACCTCGACTCGGGCACAGGCGGCGACGTGATCGAGAGGCTCGCCGGCCTTGCCGCGAGCCGGGGTACGACGGTGATCGTCGCGACCCACGACACCGACCTCGCCGAGCGCGCGCCGCGGCGCCTGGCGATGCGCGACGGCCGCCTGCTCTCCTCCGTCAGCGCCTGACGCTGCAGGAGCTCAGGACGCCGCTTCGACCGGAACGGCGTCGAGCACCCCGTCGAGCCAGCTGCCGACCTCGGCTGCGGCCTCCTCCCAGCCGTCGCCGACGAGGAACAAGTGCGGCCTCCCCTCGAGCTCGACATAGTCGGTCCTCGCCGAGGAGCGCTCGTACTTCTCGTACTGCTTCCGGGAGACGGACGCGGGCACCGTGTGGTCCTTTTCCGCGCCGACGATGAGAAGCGGCGCCCGGTCCCCGCCCTTGAAGTGAACCTCGGTCGGCGGGTGGAGGTGGAAGTTCGCGAAGCCCGCCTCGTAGAAGATCTGGCCCGTCTCCGGAACGGCGTAGCGCTCGTACGCCGCCACGGCGTCCTCGGGGGAGAAGGTGTTCACGAAGCCGTACGTGAACTCCTCCTGCGTCAGCGGCACGACGCCGTGCCACCGGGACGGGTGCGCGAGGGCGGGAGACGCCGCCTTGAGCGACGAGAACGGGAGCACGAGAATGCCCTTGGGCGGGGCCGGGCTCATCGCCACGCCGGCCCGGCCGAGACCGCGATCGAGCAGGAGCTCGACGATCAGGCCGCCGAACGAGTGGCCGACGAGAACGGGTGGCCCGTCGAGCTCACGGATCAACGTCTCGTAGTGGTCGACGATCTCGGTGAGGCCGAGGCCCTCGAGCTGCTCGGTGTTCTCGCGGAGCTCCTCGACCTCGCCGTGCTTGCGCGGCCACTCCGGAGCCGACACGACGAAGCCGCGCTTCTCGAAGTAGTCGGCGAAGTTCTCCCAGCTGCGTGACGAAAGCCAGGCTCCGTGAATCAGCATCAACGGGATCCGGTCGGTGCGGGTGTCGCTGTTCGTCAAGGGGGATGCCTCCTGATGGGGTTGACATCAACCATACGGGTGTGCGCAAGGACGCCGGACCGGCGCGGTCGTGCTATCGGTCGGCTACGCCGGGTTGTGCTGCGTGGGCAGCGCCTGCGGCGCGTTGCCCGCGGCCTGGACTGCCGAGTCGAGAAGCTCGGCTCGCTCCAGCTCCGGCGGCGTGCCGTAGGCGTAGACGACGAGATCTTCGCCGCCGTGGTTCACGGATTGGAGCACCGTGCCAGGCTCGACGTGGATCACTCCGCCCCTGGGCACGTCATGACGCTCCGGTGGGTCGCCGAGGTACATCGTGAGCGTCCCCTCGAGGACGACGAACGTCTCCTCCTGGAGACTGTGCCTGTGGCGTCGCCCCTGGGCGCCGGGCTCGTATCGCCAGACGTTCGCACGCGTGTGGGCGAAGCCCGCCAGATCGCTCAGCTCCGCGACATGACGCGCCGGCTCGTCCGGCGCGTGATCGCGTGTCCTCCACACGAGCTCGTCGGGGTGGACTACTCGGAACGCCATGGCACGAGACTAGAGCCTCGATGTGGATCGTGGCCGCCATGACCCCGGCACGGGTTCAGGCGCATCAGCCCGGACGATCTCGGGCTTGGAGAGGCGTACGGCCGGGCCGCGGTCGCGACGTCAGCCTCCCGGCCCGACCCGGACGTCGAGAAGGACCGGTGTCTTCCGCTCGCGCAGATCCGAGAGGACGTCGTCGAGGGAGCCGAGAAGCTCGTCGTGGGTCGTGATCCGCTCCGCCGGGCAGCCGAAGCCCCGGGCCACGGCGGCGAGGTCGAGCTCCTCGAACGACGGCCAGGCGCCCACCCCGCCGTGGAGGCGCGCGAGCTCGTCCATGACCCCGTACCCGCCGTTGCCGACGACGCATACCGCGACTCCTGCGCCATAGTGCGCGGCGCTCCAGAGTGCCTGGATCGTGTACGTGGCCGATCCGTCCCCGACGAGGGCGACAACGGGCCGTCCCGGCAGCGCCATGCGCAACCCGATCGCGGCGGGCAACGCGAAGCCGAGAGCGCCGTTCGCGACCGCGAGGAAGCCCAACGGCGACCGAATGGCCACGCGCGCGAGCAGCTCCGGACGGCTCGACGGCGCCTCCTCGACGAGGATCGCGTCGGCGGGAAGCCGCTCGGCGAGCGCCTGGAGGAGATGCTCGGCCGCGAGCGCCTCGCCCGGCGCGGGCGGGGGCGGAGGAGGAGGACGCTCGATGCCCGCGACCTCCCCGCTTCGTTCCGCGACCCCGGGAACGAGGGCGGAGAGCACGCGCGCGGGCGACCCGAGCACGGCGAGATCGCAGCGGCTCCGGTTGGTCTCCTCCGCATCGTCGCTGACGACGGCGACCCGGGTGCCGTCCTCGACGAGCGTGCCGCCGTCGTGGAGGTAGAGCCTGAACGCGGGGGTTCCCGCGGCGATCACGAGGTCCGTGCCGGCGAAGCAGGCCCGCAGGCCGCTGCGGCTCCAGGGCAGGTGCCCGGCGAAGAGGCGATGATCCTGCGGGAAGCCTGCGCGGCTCGAGAACGTGTCCTGCCAGACGGGGCAAGAGAGCCGCTCGGCCAGGGCGACCACGGCCGTCCAACCATCGGGCGTGTCGAGACCGGCGCCGACAACGAGGGCGGGTGCGGACGCCGCCGCGACGAGCCGAGCGAGCTCCTCGACGGCCGCGTCCGCAGGCAGCGAATCGTGCAACAGGGTGTCGGGGGCCGCGACACCCGGCCAGTCGTCGCCGAGGGCTACCTCCCAGTCGCCCATGGGCACGACGATGACGGCCGGCCCACGACGGAGGACGGCCTCGTGCCAGGCGCGCGCGATCGCCCCGGGCACCGACGCGGGGTCGGCCGGCTGTGTCGCCCACACCGGGTAGTCGCCCGCGAGCCGCTCGAGGTTGCGACCCGTGAGGAACGCCGCGAACGGCAGCTGGCGGCGATCCTGCTGGCCGACGACGATCACGAGTGGGATGCGGTTGTCGCGCGCGCACACGATCGCGTTGACCGCGTTGCCGAGCCCCGGGGCCGTGTGCAGGTTGACGAACGCCGGCCGGCCGGTGCCCAGCGCGTAGCCGCTCGCCATGCCGACCACGGCTCCCTCGTGGAGCCCGAGGACGAAATCGAGGTCGTCGGGAACGTCGGTGAGAAAAGGGATCTCCGACGATCCCGGGTTGCCGAAGATCCGCGTCATCCCGAGACGGCGCATCAGCGCGAACGTCTCGTCGCGGACGGTACGGCTCACGTCACCCCGCCGTCTACCGGGAGGACCTGGCCCGTCATGTAGGAGGACTCACGGGACGCGAGGTACAGGGTGCCGGCCGCGATCTCGTCGGGACGCGCCTGACGTCCGAGCGGGATGGTCGCTCGGACGAGGTCGGCGTGCGCCTCGTGGCCGCCGAGCATCCCGATCGCAGGCTCGTTGAACGACGTGTCGACCCAACCGGGACAGATCGCGTTCACGCGGATCCCATCTGCTGCGAGCTCCAGCGCCAGCGCCTTCGTGAACGCGATCACCGCGCCCTTGGACGCCGAGTACGCGGTTGCCCCGGGCGCGCCGTGGAGCCCCACCTGGGAGGACGTGTTCACGATCGCCGCAGCGTCGGACCGGCGGAGGTGCGGAACCAGCGCCCGCACCGTCAGAAAGCACCCGCGGACGTTGACCGCGAACGTCTCGTCCCAGTCGGAGACCGAGAAGTCGTCCACCCCGCCGACCCGCTGGACGGCGGCGTTGTTCACGAGGACGTCGAGACCGCCGAGCCGCTCCTCCACGATCCCCGTGAGCGCGTCGACCTCCTCGACGGAAGAGAGGTCGACGACGACGCCGCTCGACTCCCCACCGGTCTTGCGGATCGCGGCAGCCGTTGCCTCGATCGCCGGGTCGCGATCGATCAGAAGAAGCTTCGCGCCCTCCTCGGCGAAGCGCCGCGCCGTCGCGGCGCCGATGTTCGCGGCCGCGCCGGTGATCAGCGCCCGTCGGCCCTCGAGCACCCCCGTCACGCGCGCTCCCGGCCGGCGGCCGCTCCCGCCCGGCAGAGCCGGGCTCCGCCGCCGCCTGACGGGAACGCGCGGGCGTCAGAAGTTGACACAGGACGTCTCATGCGCTCCCGTCCCTCTCCCCCGGTTCGGACATCGCATCCCGTGCGCGCGCCGCGTACGCGCGATCGGTGTCGGTGGGTGGCGTGCCGTAGTAGTGGAAGCTCTCGACGGTCTTGACCTCCCACGCCTGGCCGCGCGATCGCTCGGCCTCCGTCCACAGGATTGGCTCGCGATCGGGGTCGTAGACGAAGTAGCCGCCGCTCGTGATCTCGACCCGGTTGCCCCCCGGCTCGAAGACGTAGAGGAAGTAGCCCTGGCTGACCGTGTGCTTCGACGGAGCGAACTCGATCGGCACCCGGTGCTCCATCAGCACGTCGGCTGCGCGCATCACCTCCTCGCGTGTGTCGACCCACATCGCGATGTGGTGCAGCCGGCCGCTGAGCCCACGGGCGTCGGCGACGTAGATCAGCTCGTGCGCGGCGATCGAGAGGCTGAGCCACGCACCCGACTCGGTGCCGTCGTCGAGCACGATGCCCTCGTAGTGGCCGTAACCGAGCTCGTCGGTCGCGAACACGCGACACGGCGTCACCTCGGCCGAGAGCAGGTTCACGTGATCGAGGCGCGTGACCCCCACTCCGCGGCCCGTGTACCGCTGCGGTTGGTTCCGCAGCACCGGCCGGAGGTGCGCGGGAGCCTCGTAGCGCTCGGTCTCGTAGTAGAGCTCGAAGACATGGCCGTCGGGATCGGCACACCGGTACGCGGGCCCGTGGCCGACGTCGCCGTCGATCCAGCCGAGGCCGTGCCCCGCGGCGGTGACCGCGTCGACCCTTCGCTCGAGCCCTTCCTGGCTCGCGGCGCGGATCGCGAGGTGGCCCATGCCTGCCTCGGGCGCCTCCGTGAGCTTCAGCGAATAGCGCTGGTAGTCCCCGTATCCCCGCAGGAACACCGACTGGCCCTCGGCCGCCTCCTGCTCCATCCCGAGCCCGTCGACGAAGAACCGCAGGCTCCGCTCCGGCTCGGGCGTCAAGAGCTCGACGTGGCCGAGATGCGCGAGATCGCCGCGGCTCACGGCGATCCCTCCATCTTCGCCCGCAGCCCGTCGAGGTCGTAGGACAGCTCTCCGGCCTGGAGCTTTGCTCGCTTCGCGGTCTCGCGCCGTTCGCGCTCGAGCGCTGCATCGAGCACCTCGTCGACCCGGCTGCGGGCGACCACCGCGGCACCGTCCGCGTCGAGGACGACGACGTCTCCGGGCTCGATCGGCTGACCGCCGACGGTCACGGTCTCGTCGATCGCACCCGGGTCCTCCTTGCCGGCGCCTCGAACCCGGACGTAGCGCGCCCAGACCGGCAGGCCGAGCTCGGCGAGCTCCTCGACGTCGCGTACCGCCCCGTCGACGAGAACCGCTGCGGCGCCGTGGACCTTTGCCTGGGTCGCGAGCAGGTCGCCCATGAGGGCAACCGGCGTCGGCTCGGGCATCGTCACGACGAGCACGTCACCGGGCTTGACCGCGGCCATCGCCGCGTGCATCGCAAGGTTGTCGTCCTGGCCGCAGCGCACGGTGCGGGCCGGCCCCGCGGCGCGGGAGCCCGGGACGATCTGGTGGAGGGCGACGTCGACGAGGCCCACGCGACCCGATGCCTCGTACACGGTCGCCGTGCCGAGCCGCGCGAGCTCCGAGAATGCGCTCACAGCTCTGCCACCACCTGGGGCAGGACGCGTTGGAACGCCTCGGCGAACCGGATCTCGCTCGAGCCCGACGCTCGGCGCGCGTGATTGCCACGGTGACCCGCGCGCTCGTCGTAGTACGTCCGCAGGTACGCCTGCGACTCCATCGCCCCCATCGCCTCGCGCTTCGACTCGATCACGCCCGTGATATCCACGAACGTGGTGGGAACGAAGTTGCACAGCTCGGGCTGGTGCGGCTCGAAGAGGAAGAGGGCCGGCGACGAGATCGTCGGGAACGCGCTCGCGACGCCGGCACCCGCGGCGAGGGTACGCGCCCGCATCACCGCGGCGTGTGCAACCGGGTGGTCCGGGTTGAAGGGGTCGGTGTCGGTATGCGTCACGATCACGTCCGGCGCAAACGCACGGATTGCCTCCACGACCCGAGCCAGACGCTCCTCGCCGATCTCGAGCGGGTAGTCGCCGAAATCGAGCGCCACGAGCTCGGCACCGAGCGCCGTCGCCGCCCGCTCCGCCTCGGCGTGGCGAGCGCGCTTGACGTTCTCGACCGTCTGGCCTTCGACCTTCCAGAGCTCGCCCGACTCGCCCCGCTCACCGTAGGACAGGGCGATCACCTGCGCCACGCCGCCCGCTCTGGTTGACACTGCGATCGCGCCTCCCGCGCGCCACACGAAGTCCGCCGAGTGCGCGCCGATCACGAGCAGCCTGCGACTCATTCGGCCGCGACCCCCGCGAGCGCCCGCGAGTTGACGACGGTCATCGTGTGGACCTCGTCCTCGGTGACGCCGCCTTCGAGAAGCGACTCGGCGAACAGCGCGAGCCCGTCCTCGACCGGCGGGTTCGCCGGTTGACCGAGATCGGTGGAGAGAAGATTGCGCTCGGCGCCCGTCGCGCGGATCCCCTCGCATACCCGCTCCCACGAGCACTTGCCCGTGTAGGGCGTCGTGAAGCAGCGCTCGAGGAGCGCACCGCGCCCTGCGAGCGCGATCTGGTCGTCGATGCCGAGGTCCTGCGCCGGGAACTCCGGGTGCGTGACGACGACGTTCCGCACGCCCGCGGCGAGCGCGGCGTCGACGACCGTGAAGATCTCGTCCCGGTCGAGGTGGCCGGTCCCGAGAACGAGGCCATGGCGCGCGACGACCGAGAGCACGTCGAGGAGCGCCGGGAGCGGCTCTCCGGCACCGTCGACGACCGCCACCGGCGCCGCCTCGAGCCCCTGGTCGCGAAGCTCCGACTGGATTCGCGCCCATAGAGGCTTGGCAGCGCCCTCGGGATACTCGCGATCCCGCGCGCCGGCCTCGTTGACGGCGTCGACGGTCGGCAGCCATACGATCCGCGCGCCCTCCCTCGCGGCGATCTCGACGGCAAGGGGGTTGAGGCCGCCGATCGCGGCGTTCAGGGTGAGCGTCCCGACGACGTCGACCCCGGGAACCGCCCGGGCGACAACCTGCGCCCGCTCGGCGGTCGACGTGTAGTGCGACTTGAGGCCGAAGCCGGCAAGACCGACCTCGAGGAACCGCTCGGCGAGCGTGACGTCGTCGATCCGGCGGGTCATCACGTCCGGGCCGATGTGCACGTGCAGGTCGTACGCCGTGCGCACGAGCTCACGCGCACGATCGGACGGCTGTGCCGACGATCCGTCGTCCCGAAGATTCGCCACACTCGTGTCGCGCATCCAGGCGCGACGTTACCGCCTAAGCTGACGAGAGGCGTGGTCAAGCAGAGGACAGGGGCGTGACCGAACTGCCGGTGATCGCCCTGCTCGGCCTCGGCGAGGCGGGCTCCGCGATCGCCGCCGATCTCGTCGCTGCAGGCGTTCGGACTCTGGGCTTCGATCCCGACACCTCGCGGTCGGTCGCGGGGGTCGAGCGCGTCGGCGCTCCGGGCGACGCGGCCGCACCCGCCGACGCCGTTCTCAGCGTCAACGCCGCGTCCGTCGCGCTCGGGGCCGCGAGGAGCGTCGCGATGGACCTCACCGCAGCCCATCTGTATGCCGACCTCAACACGACGAGTGCGGCGACCAAGCGCGACCTCGCCGCGGCGATCGCGCCGTCCAGAGCGGCGTTCGTAGACGTCGCCGTCCTCGGCCCGTTACCGGGAAGGGGCCTCGGCGTACCCTGCCTCGCCTCGGGCCCGGGAGCGCCGCTCTACGCGGCGATCTTCGGCCCGCTCGGCACGCCGGTCGCGGTGCTCGGCGACGTTCCCGGCGAAGCAGCGACCCGCAAGCTCGTGCGCAGCGTCTTCACCAAGGGGATCGCCGCGGCCGCGATCGAGAGCCTCTCTGCAGCACGCGCCGCGGACTGCGAGCCGTGGCTTCGCACCGAGATCGCCGCCGTGCTCGACGCTGCCGACGAGGCGCTCCTCGAGCGGCTCGTGGCCGGAAGCTCGGTCCACGCTCGTCGTCGTGTGGACGAAATGGACGCGGCCGTTGCGCTCCTCTCGGACCTGGGCGTGGAGCCTCACGTCGCAGCGGCGGCGGCAGCCGTGCTCGCCGAGCTGGCAGGCGGCCCGAACGACGTCACGAGCCTCTAGCCCCGCACGAGGAGAAGATCGGCCACCTCCGTCCGGCTCGGCGGGTGCTCGAGGCTCGGGTCGGGACCGGCGAGGTACCCGCCGAGCGACGTCGTGACCGTGAACCCGAGCTTCCCGGTCAGGCAGCCCCGGCCGCCTGCTCGAGACCGGCGATGTCGATCTTCCCCATCTGCAGCATGGCGGCCATCACGCGCTGCGCCTTCTCGCGGTCGGGGTCGGAGAGAAGCTCCAGAAGCCTGGCGGGGACGATCTGCCACGACAGGCCGTAGCGGTCCTTGAGCCAGCCGCATGGTCCTTCCTCGCCTCCCTCGGAGAGCGCGCTCCAGAGCCTGTCGACCTCCTCCTGCGCCTCACAGCTCACCGCGAGCGAGAGCGCCTCGTTGAACGCGAATTGCGAACCGCCGTTGAGCGCGGTGAACTGCTGCCCGTCCAGCTCGAAGGTCACGGTCATCACCATCCCCTCCGGTCGCGGGCCCGCAGAGCCGTAGTGCGTGACCTCGACGATCCGCGAGTTCGGGAAGACCGAGGTGTAGAAACGGGCTGCCTCCTCTCCTTCCGTGTCGAACCAGAGGCACGGGGTGATCTTCTGCATGTTTCCTCCATCCGGTCGGGTCCGGGTACAGACCGGACGGCCGCGCGAAACTCATCGGACGCGGTCGAGCGCGACGGGCCGGGTCAGACCGCGTCGGGGCCGCCGAGATTGACGACGAGCGGGCCTTCACCCACGAACGAGATGATCAGCTCCTGCGCGACGTCCTCGGGATTGACGTCCCGGTGCACGCACCCGACCGGCACGTGGAAGAACCCGCCTTCCTCGACGTCGGTGGTCGATCGGCCGCCCGGCCCGAACTCGAACCGCACGCGGCCGCGTAGCACGTACCCGAGCACCTCCCGTTGTCCGTGGTGATGCCAACCCGAGACGATCCTCGGCTCCCCGTGAACGCGAGTGAGAAGCGCACGGTCGGTTGCGAACGCCACCTCGCGCACGAGCCCCGGTGTCGGATCAGCCGCCGTCAGCGCGTCGTGGGAAACGGCCGAGATCGTGTCATCCAGAGCCATCGAACCACCTCCTTGCGGGCAATATAGATCGTCATCCGATGTTAATGCCGTGTTCGGGCTGGTCGCCTGATCCATCCGGCTCGCTCACCGCCCTCGTCGCGCGAGACCCGCTGCCGCTCCGGCAGCGGCGGCGAGCGCTGCTGCAGCGAGAGGCCGGTGCGTGTTTGCCCAGAGCTGATAGCTGCGCGTTCTGGCTCGATCGTCGAACATGCCGTGCGTCGCGGCCTCTTCGGGCACGGGCGCGAAGAGGTTGTCCCGACGATCGCCGACGGACATCCCGTCGACCTGCTGCGAGGCGTAGCCGCCGCGGGCGAGATACCAGTCGGCGATGCGCGGCGAGAGCTTGTTGCCCACGATCGCCTTGACCGCGCTCGCGCCGACGTCGAGCTCGCGCCGGCGGTGGTGCGCCGCCCAGTAGACCGCCTCGGCCGGCACCTCCGGCTGGTAGATCGGCGGCACCGGTTGAGGGTGGTCGGGAAGCTTCGTACGACACCAGTTGAACTGCGGGGTGTTGACCGCCGGTAGCTGCACCATCGTGATCCAGACGTTGCTGCCGTCGTGCATCAGCTCGGTCCGCACCGAGTCGGTGAAGCCGCGCACCGCGAACTTTGCTCCGCAATACGTCGATTGCAGGGGTATTGCCCGGTAGGAAAGCGCCGAGCCGACCTGCACCACCGTGCCGCGGTCGCGCGGAACCATCCGCTGGAGCGCTGCCATCGTCCCGTAGACGGTGCCGAGGTAGGTGACCTCCGTCGCTCGCTGGAACTCCTCGGGCGTGACGTCCACGAACCGAGCGAACACGGTGGCCATCGCGTCGTTGACCCAGACGTCGATCGGCCCGAGCTCGCTCTCGACCGCCTCGGCCGCGGCCTCGACCTGCTCGGCGTCGGCCACGTCCGTGGGCAGCACGAGCGCCTGGCCGCCGAGGGACTCGACCTCCCGGCGTGAACCTTCGAGGCCCTGCTCACCGCGCGCCACGAGCCCGATGTGCGCGCCGCGCCTGGCGAACGCGTGGGCTACCGCCCGCCCCACGCCGCCGGACGCGCCGGTGACCACGACGACTTCTTTCCTTCCGTTTCCGTTCACGATTTCCCCTCTCGCTCGGATGCGTGATGCTGCCCGTCCTCGCGCGGGCCGCCTGGGTGTTGCGTTGCATCAGCGCGCTGCAGCTGCTTTCCCTTGCATGCGCGTCTGCGAGGAGATGCGCTTTCTCGTCAGGCGCTCGGCGAGCCGCGAGGCGAGCGCCATGATGGTCAGCGCCGGGTTGGCCGCGCCCTGGGTCGGCATCACGCTGCCGTCGCAAACGAACAGGTTGGCCACCTCCCATGCCTGGTGATCGGCGTTGACGACACTCGTCGGCGCGGAGAAGCCCATGCGGCAGCCGCCGACGAGGTGGGCGTAGCGGTCGATCGTGAGGACGTCCTGCGCGCCGGCCGTCTCCCAGATCGCATGCATGGTCTCCTTCGCGAAGGCGATATTGGCGCGGTCGTTGTCAGACTGCGTGTAGTCGAAGCGCGCGACCGGCATCCCGAACTGGTCGGGCTCGTCGGCGAGCGTGACCCGGTTCTCGCGCAAGGGCAGAAGCTCGCACAGCGAGCCGAGAACGGCCCAGTGGTTGTAGTCGCGCATGTACTCGCGCAGCGCCGCCCCGCGGTGACCGTCGGCGAGCACGTGCTCGGCCCAGCCGATCGGGAGCGGGCTCACCGTCTGCAGCGAGAAGCCGCGGGCAAAGCCGCGCGACTCGTCGGTCTCGTAGAACTGCTCGGACGAGACCTCGGGCGGCGGCGCCTTGTACATGCGCAGGAGCGCGGGGAAGCGTCCGGCGACCTGGCTCGCGCCCTGCACCATCACGTATCGGCCGACCTGGTCGTGGGTGTTTGCGAGCCCATGAGGAAACCGATTCGAGATCGAATTGAGCAGAAGCCGCGGCGACTCGATCGAGTAGCCGCAGACGGCGACCGCCGCGGCCCGCTGGAAGCGCTCGCGCCCGCTCTCGACGTCGACGTAGGTCACGCCCGCGACCCTCCCGCTCGCCTCGTCGAGCTCGATCCGCACGGCCATGGAGCCTGCGCGGATCTCGACACCGTGCTCGATGGCATCGGGGACGTGGGTTACCAGTGGCGATGCCTTCGCGTTGACCTTGCAGCCCTGCAGGCAGAAGCCGCGGTAGATGCAGTGCGGCCGGTTCCCGAAGACGCCGTTCGTGATCGCGACCGGCCCGACCCGCATCTCGATTCCGTGTGCGCGGGCGCCCTCCCACACACGTCCCGCCGCGCCTCCGATCGGGTGCGGCCCATGCGGATACGTATGCGGGTCTCCCCAGGGCCAGTGCTGCCCGGCGACCGGAAGCTCGTGCTCGAGACGCTCGTAGTGGGGCTTCAGGTTCCGGTAGGAGATCGGCCAGTCGTCGCCGACCCCGTCGCGCGTGCGTGTTTCGAAGTCGGAGGGGTGGAACCGAGGCGTGTAGCCGGCGAAGTGCACCATCGACCCGCCGACGCCGTGTCCGGAGTTGTTCTTGCCGAGCTCGACCGGGTCCTCGCCTCCGACGATGCGCTTGTCGGTCCAGTAGATGTGGTGCGACCCCTCCTCGTCCGAGACCCAGTCCTCGTCTGGATCCCAGAACGGGCCGCGGTCGAGAACGACGATCCGCCAGCCGGCACGCGCGAGCCGCTGGGCGAGCACGGATCCCCCGGCGCCGCAGCCGACGACGAGCAGGTCGACCTCGTCTGTGTCCGAAAAGCGACGCATGCGCTCTCGCCCGGGCACGCCGCGCCGGTGGACGTCGAGCAGGAACGCCGAGTCGTTGTCCGGTGGCTGAACAGAGCCCTTGAGAAGGTCGGCGCCCAACCTCATTCGAGCCCGCGCTTCTTCACGTCCTTCACCGGGTCGACATCGATCGCCTCGGCGCCTTCCCAGGTCTCCGAGAGCCCTCCCCCGAGCCGCGCGTAGCCGCGAGGGTAGGCAGGGCCGCCGAAGCCGATCTCGTTCCATGCCCAGGGGTGCGCGTAGAAGGCCGCGAGGACGCTCCGCATGACGACGCCCCAGGCGCGCCCGGGATCGACCGTCTCCCAGACGCCTCCTTCGAGCTTCCCGTCGGCGAGGTCGTCCGAGAGGGCGGCCTGCAGGCGGTCCGGTGCATCCGCGTACGACACCGCCCCGCGTGCCTGGGCGCTCTCGTCCAGCCCACGCGCGACGAGCCTCCAGGTCTCCCGGTCGTCGGGCATGTCGGCGTACTGGAAGCCGTCCAGCTTCCCGTCGGCAAGCTTGTCGTCGACGAATGCGAGCACCGGGATTTTCGGCTCTGCATCCTGAGCGAGCACCACGTCACAGAAGGCTGTGAGGGTGGCTCTCT
The DNA here is from genome assembly GCA_963798725.1 of uncultured Actinomycetes bacterium. Lineage (GTDB taxonomy): Bacteria > Actinomycetota > Thermoleophilia > Gaiellales > Gaiellaceae > Gaiella. The sequence goes on along the minus strand of CAWCUL010000003.1, from coordinate 50,225 downwards.
CCGATTCCGTGAAGAAGCGGTAGTCGGGGACGTGCTCGATCCGATCGAGGACGACCTTGCGCGTCAGATCGTCCCAGTGACCGACATGCTCTAGGCAGTCGTAGTCCGGGTAGCGGCCGTGCATCTGCGGCGTGCTCCCACGGCGCTGCCGGGGGAGCTCGTGCGGGTCAGCGCCGACGTCGCCGCTGATATTCGGTAGATGGAGGGCTTGGCGGAAGTCAGGTGCCACGTCAGCGCTCTCGCCCCATGAGCGGCGCCAGCAGGCCAAAGCCTCCGATCATGAGCAGCGACCCGGGCGCGAGGAGCGGCGGGCCCATCACGAGGTTGTAGGTCGGCTCGGAGAAGCCGCCCGGCTTCTTGCGCACGCCCTGCACGTGGGTCACGAGACCGACGATTCCGTCGAGGCAGTAGAGGGCCGAGATCGCCGGCAGCACTGTCCTGGCCGCTCGTTCCGAGAAGACGGCGGCGATCCCGGCCGCCGTCAGCGGCGGGGTCAAGACGACCGGTGTCCACATCCACTTGTCGCCGAACGAGCCCTTGTAGTGCTCGAGGTAGATCTCGAAGGCGAGCGGTGGAGCGCTCAGCGCCGCCGCTGCGGCCAGCGTCCTCTGCATTCGTCCTGCGCGTACGTTGGCGAGCGCTCGTGCGACTCGGCCGCGCCTCTTGCCCAGTGTCATTCGGTTCTCCTTCGTTCAGTGTTCGTAGGGTTCGGCGTCGGCGCGCTTGAGCTCGAGCCCGTTCCCCGGCCGTGAGAGATCGGGGCGGAGCTCACCGTCCACCGGGGCCTGGACCCCGTCGAAGAGCATCCGCTCGATGCGGACGTGGTCATGGAAGTACTCGAGATGGCGGAGCGGCACGACCGCGCAGCACGGGTGAAGGTGGATCGCCGGGCCGCAGTGAGCGGAGAGCTGCAACGAGCGGGCCTGACAGAGCGCCGCTACACGCAAGAAGCCGGTGATTCCCTCACAGCGCGTGACGTCCGCCTGCAGGCAGTCGACCGAACCGGCGGCCAACATCCGCTCGAAGTAGTCGAGCGTGTAGCCGTACTCGCCCGCGGCGACATCCATGCCCCCCGGCCCACGGTCGCGTATCAGGCGGAGCCCGGCCAGGTCGTCGGAGGAGACCGGCTCTTCGAACCAGCGCACGCCGAAGTCGTCTGCGTACGACGCGGCGAACCGGACCGCCTCTTTGCGCGTGAGCGCCCCGTTCGCGTCGACGAAGAGCTCGGTCGCCTCCCCGATCGACGCGCGCGCGATCCCGAGCCGCCGCAGGTCGTCCTCCGGGTCGCGCCCCACCTTCATCTTCACGCGCGGGATCCCCTGCTCAGCCCAACCGGCGAGCTGCTCGGCCAGACGTCCGTCGGGGTAGGAGGTGAAGCCCCCGCTTCCGTAGACCGGGACGCTCTCGTGTGACGCGTCGAGGAGGGTTGCGAGCGGCAGGTCGAGCAACCGAGCCTTCAGGTCCCAGAGCGCCGTATCGACAGCGGCGATCGCCATCGACGCGAGGCCGGGCCGCCCGAGGTTGCGACAGGCGCGCACGAGCGCCTGCCAGGTCGCCGTCACCGCGAGCGCGTCGCGGCCCTCGACGACCTCCGCGAGCGTGTCGCGTACGAGCGTGCCGGTCGCGGCGTCGCCGTACGTGTAGCCGAGCCCGATGTGGTCGCCGCCGTGGGCCTCGACGAGCACCATGGTCGTCGAGTCCCACTCTGCGGTGCCGTCAGACTCGGGGAAGTCGGTCGGCACCGTAAACACGGAGACGTCGAGCCGCTCGACTGCGACGTCGGCGCCCAGCACGGCGGTCGCCATCTACCCGCGCCCGGGAACGAGCTGATCCGCCATCTGCTTCACCGACTGCACGATCATCCCGCGCCGATCGGAATCGCCTCCGAGGACGGCCTGCGCGAAGTGCGTCGCCTGCTCGAACGTGATGTGCGGGGGCAGCGGCGGCACGGACGGGTCCGTTATCGCCTCGAGGACGACGGGACGGTCGGCGGCGAGCGCCCGGTCCCAGGCAGACGCCACGTCCCCTGGATCGTCCACCCGGATACCCTCGAGACCGATCAGCTCGGCGTACCGGGCGTACGGGAAGTCCGGGATGTCCTGCGACGCGTCGTAGCGCGGATCGCCTTCGAGCGCCCGCTGCTCCCAGGTCACCTGATTCAAGTCGTCGTTGTGGAGGACGAGAACGACCAGCCGAGGGTCGGACCAGCGGCGCCAGTACTTGCCGATCGTGATCAGCTCCGCGAGCCCGTTCATCTGCATCGCCCCGTCTCCGACCATCGCGATCACGACCCGGTCGGGATGCGCGAACTTGGCCCCGATCGCATACGGCACGCCCGGCCCCATCGTTGCGAGGTTTCCGGAGAGCGACGCCATCATCCCCTTGCGGATCCTCAGGTCTCGCGCGAACCAGTTCGCCGACGAGCCGGAATCCGCCGTGAGTATCGCGTCGTCGGGAAGCCGCTTCGAGAGCTCGTAGAAGAGCAGTTGCGGGTTGAGCGGGTCGGCGCTCTCGAGCGCGCGCTCCTCGATCAGCTTCCACCAGGCCTCGACTCCGTCCTCGATCTGGCCGCGCCATTCGCGGTCCTGCTTGCGTTCGAGCAGCGGGATCAGCGCCTGCAGCGTGGCCTTCGCATCGCCGAGGAGGTGCACGTCCATCGGGTAGCGGATGCCGATCATTCGCCCGTCGACATCGATCTGAACCCCGCGTGCCTGACCTTCCTCCGGCAGGAACTCCGAGTACGGGAAGCTCGAGCCGACCATGAGCAGCGTGTCGCAATCGACCATCAGGTCCCAACTCGGTTTCGTCCCGAGCAGGCCGATCGCCCCGGTTACGAACGGCAGGTCGTCCGGCAGCGCCGCCTTTCCGAGAAGTGCCTTGGCGACGCCTGCGCCGAGCAGCTCCGCGACCTCGACCACCTCATCGGAGGCGCCGAGCGCGCCCGCGCCGACGAGCATCGCGACCTTCTCACCCTCGTTCAGCACGTCGGCAGCGCGCTTCAGGTCATCCGCCGCAGGCACGACCGTCGGTGCGGAGTACCCGATCGACGAATGAATCGTCCCGTGCTCCCGCGGCGGCGACTCGACTGCCTCCAGCCCCGCCACGTCGTTCGGGACGATCAGGCAGGTGACCGTTCGCTCTGCCTTGGCGATCCGCACAGCCCGGTCGACGAGGTGGCGCATCTGCTCCGGCGAGGTCGCCATCTCGACGTACTCGTGGGCGACGTCCTTGAACAGCGTCGTCAGATCGACCTCCTGCTGGTAGGAGCCCCCGAGCGCCGATCGCGCCTGCTGACCGACGATCGCGAGCACCGGCTGATGGTCGAGCTTCGCGTCGTACAGGCCATTCAGCAGATGGATCGCTCCCGGCCCCGACGTCGCCACGCAAACCCCCACCTCGCCGGTGAATTTCGCGTGCGCGCACGCCATGAAGGCGGCCATCTCCTCGTGTCGCACCTGGATCAGCTCGGGGTCGCTCCCCGCCCGGTCGAAGGCGCCGACGATCGCGTTGATCCCGTCGCCGGGGTAGCCGTAAATGCGGTGGATCCCCCACTCGCGCAGGCGCCTCAAGAGGAAGTCGGCGGTGTTCTCGGACATACGAATGCTCCTTCCTGGGCGAGTACGGCGGGCACATCACGACCAGGCGTCGACCTGGTCGTACAACGATTCAGTACCCACCGCGAGGGGTGCTCCAAACGGCTGCAGGGCCGTGAAGTCACCGAACGTCGCGCTAGAGAGGCACGCCTGGTGTACTGGGACTTACCTCCATCGCGTGCCGCTCATCCGGCCTGCCGGCTGCTCGCTCCCGTCTCGAGGTGCGGCGGCGGTTGCTCTGCCCTCGTGAGCCACCGCATGAACGTCCAGGAGAACACCACACTCAGCACGATCGTCCCCTCGGCGAGCATGACGGCACCGCCGAGCGCCTGGTCGGTCGTGGGAGAGATCCCTTCGAGCCTCTCTCCCGGGCGGTAGCTGCTGTAGAAGGCGTGGCCCGACCAGATCAGGACGAGGGCGAGCACCATCTGCCCGAGTTGCACGGCAACGAGGTAACCGAGCTTCCAGCCGGGGTGGAACCACCGGGGGCCTGGGAGCGGCTCGATCACGGCTGCCCAAAGCAGCACGCCGGCCGCGAAGAAGCACGCGTGCTCGACCGCGTGTACGGCGTCGTTGCGGAGCGCGGCCTCGTAAAACCTCGGCACGTGCCAGAGGTACAGATTCAGAAGCCACAACGGGAGGGCCACACCCGGATGCGTAAGAGCCCCCAACGAGCGGATCGTCCCGGAGGAGAGCAGCGGCAGCAGAGCCGATCCGGTGAGGGCCAGCACCATCAGCAGCGGCCCCAGATCGCCCAGGAGGAGATGCTGGGCCATGTGGACCCAAAACAGCCGCTCCTCACCGATCGTCGCCAGGGGCGAGACGATGGCGACAACGAGCAAAGCGACGGCCGTAGTCATCGCCGCCACGCGCCACCATGATGTTCCGCGCCCGCGCCGGGCGAGCCAGGTAATGCATCCCGCATACGCGAGTGCCAGGCAGGCAACCGGGAGAAGCTGCAGCGGATCGAGCGTCCAGCCGGTCCCGTCGAGCCGTCCGAGCGGGAGCGAAACCCATGAGTGCACGGCTCGCCAAGCGTAGCGCCGGCCCCCAGCACGCGAGCCCTCCGGCCCCAGGAGCCGGGTTCTCCGGCGGAAGGAGGTGTCCCCTACGGCAACGCCGCTTGCAGCGCACGACCTGCGAGGCGCAGCATTCCACGGATGGCGGCCAGTACGAGACCCACGGCAACGAAACCTCCGAGCAACGCTCCGGAGGCGACAAGAACTGGATGCCCTCCGAGGCGTGCCCGCAGGTCGAACCTCTGGGATGTCTCCGCGCGCAACGCTTCGGCGGCTGCAACGAGGTGTGCCCGCTCCCGCTCGAGCTCGAGGCGGGTTTCCTCGACGCTGCGGCTCACTTCACCCTCGAGAGCTCGGACATCGTTCGACGCGCCTCCGAGATCGCTGCTTCGGGCACGAGCCGAGCGCCGCTCCGGACGATCCGAACGCCGATCACTCCGGCCACGACGGCACCGGCAAGCAGGCCTCCGGCAACGATCATCAGCGCCGCCCACCACGGAAGGAAGAGCGCTATCAGTGCCGCCAGCGCGGCGATCGCGACCGCTGCCCCGAACACGGCCAACCCGGCCGCGGCCCCGAGCAAGACGATGCCCGCCTGGACGCGCCGTGCCTTCGCGGTCAACTCGGCGACGGCCAGCTCGGCTTCCAGTCGCACGACGTTGCGCGCGCGATCCGCGGCCTCGCTCACTGCGCCGGTCAGGCTATCGGTGCTCGACTCGAGCGGATCGCGTTGCATGCACTGATCCTCCCCGATCGCAGTCGATCGAAAACTCTGCAACGAGTCGTTTCAATGCGTCCGCCGCGGGTATCACCCTCGATGGTGAGCCTGCTCGAGCGTCTCTGCGAACTCCGCCCGGCCGCCCGGCCGCTCGACATCGATGCTCGACGTGGACAGAGGCGACGGGCGGACACGCCACAGCGCTCGAGCTCCTGCGGGCGAGAAAGCTTCGTGTCGAGCCTGTTGAGACGGGCTGTCGCGGGCTCGCCGGCTCCTTCGGTGACGAGGCCAACCATTACGGGAGCCTGGCTTGCGGTGCACAACCGCTGACGCCGCAGGCGTTGCGGCGGCCGTGCGTGAGGTGAGACGCATCGTAGTCCGATGCTTGACAGCGCCGGTTAAAGCGGGTATCTCGGCCGGGTTGAGGTCTTCACTCCTGCGTTCGAGTTGCCGGGCCGCACGACGGTACATCTCGGCGGGAGCGGTCGTCGTGGTCGTGCTCGGCGTGACGGGTTGCGGGTCCGGCGATCAGAGTGCGCTCAACCCGGCCGGGGACCCGGCTCGCAGGATCGCGACCCTCTGGTGGTGGATGCTGGGCGGCGCCACGGTGATCTTCGCCGGCGCGGTCAGCCTGCTCGTACTCGGCTGGGTGCGTCGACGCCGGGCGGGGTTCCCGTTCGTCGGCAAACGCGAGACTCTCGGCGTAGGCCTGGTCGTCGCGTTCGGGATCGTCATCCCGATCGTGACCCTGGTGGTCCTCTTCGTCGCCTCCGACATCATCGTCATCTCCAAGACCGAAGCACCTGCGCGTGCGTCGACCGCGATGACGGTCGTGGTCATAGGGCACCAGTGGTTCTGGGAAGTGCGTTACCCGGGTAGCAATGCGGTGACCGCGAACGAGATCCACATCCCTGTGAGGACAAGGGTCAATCTCGTGCTCCGTACCGCCGACGTAATCCACAGCCTCTGGGTGCCGAGATTGAACCGAAAAGCCGATCTCATCCCCGGACAGACGAATCGGATCCTGCTCGACGCCGACAAGCCGGGAATCTACCGCGGTCAATGCGCCGAGTTTTGCGGCGTCCAGCACGCGCACATGGGCCTCGAAGTGTTCGTGGACACACCCGAGCGCTTTCGCTCCTGGCTTGCGGCGGAAGCGCACCCACGCATCGCGCCGACGACCCCGAAGGAACGCCGCGGCGAGGACGTCTTTCTCTCGCAGGCATGCTCGAGCTGCCACACGATCCGTGGCACGAGCGCAGACGGAACGGTGGGCCCCGACCTCACCCATCTGGCGTCGCGAACGACGCTTGCCGGCCTCACGATTCCCAACCAGACCGGATACCTGGCCGAGTGGGTAGCAGACCCACAGCACGTCAAGCCCGGCAACCGTATGCCCGCGGTCCCACTGGCAGATGATCAGTTCCAGGACCTGCTCGCCTACCTGCAGAGCCTTCGCTAATGGTCGCCGAAGCCTTCACCCCGGATGCGCGCGCAAGCGTCGACCGGCTGGAGCGGATCTGGAAGGAGCCAGCCGGCCTGGTGGGGTGGCTGCGCACGACCGACCACAAGCGCATCGGCATCCTCTATTTCTTCACGGCGCTGGGCTTTCTCGCCGCAGGCGGGACCGAGGCGCTGCTGATCCGAACGCAGCTGATCGGCCCGAATCGTCACGTGCTGTCGCCTGAGGCGTACTCGCAGGTGATGACGATGCACGGCGTGACGATGATCTTCCTCTTCGTCATTCCTCTCTCGTTGGGCGCGTTCGGGAACTACCTGCTCCCGTTGATGATCGGCGCACGAGACATGGCCTTCCCGCGCCTCAACGCCGTCTCGTACTGGATCTACCTCGCGGCCGGCCTCTTCATGTACGCGGGCGTGTTCATGGGTCGCGGCCCCGACGCCGGCTGGTTCAACTACGTCCCGCTCGCCAGCCGCGAGTTCAGTCCCGGCATGAACGTCGACTTCTACGCGCTCGGGCTCCTGTTTGCGACGATCTCGACGACCGCCGGTGCCGCGAACATCATCGTCACGACGTTCAGGCTGCGCGCGCCCGGGATGTCGATCGACCGCATGCCGCTCTTCTGCTTCGCACTGCTAGCCGCGAGCGGTGCGCTCATCTTTGCGCTTCCCGCCCTCTCGGCCGCACTCGTTTTCCTCGAGCTCGACCGGCTCCTCGGCATGCACTTCTACGACGTTGCATTCGGCGGCAACACCCTTCTCTGGCAGCACCTATTCTGGATCTTCGGGCATCCCGAGGTCTACATCATCGTGCTGCCGGCGTTCGGGATCGCCACGTCGATCATCCCGACCTTCTCGCGACGACGGATGGTCGCATTCCCGCTCGTTGCTCTGTCGGAGATCCTCGTCGCGTTCATCGGCTTCGGGGTCTGGGCGCACCACATGTTCGCCGTGGGCCTGCCGACCGTGACTGCCGTCTACTTCGGCGCCGCAAGCCTCATCATCGTGATCCCGAGCGCGGTGCAGTTGTTTGCCTGGCTCACGACGATCGTCACCGGGACGCCGAGGTTCACGACCCCGCTCTTGTGGATCGTGGGATTCATCGTCTTCTTCATCGCCGGCGGGCTCTCGGGGATCATGTTCGCCGCGATTCCCTTCGACCAGCAGGTGCACGACACGTATTTCGTCGTCGCCCATTTCCACTTCGTGATCTTCGGCGCCGCCGTCTTCCCGATCTTCGGGGGCATGTACTACTGGTTCCCGAAGGTCACAGGGCGCATGTACCACGAGGGTGTTGGTAAAGCGAGCTTCTGGCTCACTTTCGTCGGGACCGCGGTGACCTTCTTTCCGATGCACATCGTCGGGCTGCTCGGGATGCCGCGCCGCGTCTACACCTACCCGCCTGGGCTTGGCTGGGGCCCCTACAACCTCATCGAGTCGATCGGCTCGTACATCCTTGCTTCGGGGCTCCTGCTCGTCGTGCTCAACCTGGCAATCAGTCGCTTCCGCGGCGAGCTGGCCGGCCCGGATCCGTGGGAAGGTGACACGCTGGAATGGGCCACCTCATCGCCCCCGCCCGCGTACAACTTCGCGGTCATCCCGACCGTTTCGAGCGCGTACCCGATGTGGGACGAGGACGACCGCCGGCACGACGCCCGGCGGCTGGCAGCGTCACGAGGGACGCTCGAGCAGGGGCACGAGACCCCTGCAACGACCGTCCTCGACGCGGAGCCGGACGAGGTGCTGCGCATGCCCGCGGGCTCGTGGTGGCCGATTTCGGTTGCGATCGTGCTGACCGCCGTCTTCACGATGCTGCTGACGCAGCACTTCGTCGGCGCGGGAATCTTCGCGCTCGGTGTTGCGCTCGTCGTGGGCGCGTGGCATCTCGACGAGCCGGACGCGCCGGTGGAGCAATGACCGAGATCGCCGGCAGCATGACGAACCAGGGTGCTTCCCCAGGCGCCGGCCGTCCTCCCTGGCCGATCGGCATGTGGGGCATGGCGTTGCTCCTGGCGACCGAGAGCGCCTTCTTCGGCCTCCTGATCGTGAGCTACTTCTATCTCCGGTTCGACACCGTGCCCTGGCCGCCAGAGGGCGTGGAGCGCCCCGCCGTGACCCTCCCGCTCCTGATGCTCGGGGTCCTGGTGGCTACGAGCGTGCCGATGTACCTCGCCTCGTCGGCGGCCAGCGCCGGAAACCGCAGCGCGACGCTCGTCGCGCTGGCCGTCGCCCTCCTGGCACAGACCGCTTACCTGACGGTCGAGATCGGGCTCTTCCGCAGCGATCTCGAGCAGCTGTCACCACGCGACAACGCGTACGGGTCTGCGTATTTCACGCTCCTCGGCGCCCACCACGCCCACGTCGCAGTCGGCCTGCTGCTGACGCTGTTTGCGATCTGGAGAGTCGCAATGGGACTCAACCACTATCGGGTGACGGCCGTCCGCGTAATCGCCCTCTACTGGTACGTCGTCAACGCGCTCGCCGTCGCGGTCACCCTTACCGTCCTCTCGCCGTCGTTGTGACGATCGCGTTCGACAGCCGTGCGCTCCGCTTGTGGTACGGCGTCGTAGGAGCGCCCCTGGCGTGGGTGATCTTTCTGGTCGGCGGGGTCGGATCTGCGCAGGCAGCGTGCAGTGTGGCTGGAGCGAGCTGGTCGGTCTCGACCGATGCCTGGACAGTCGCGTTGACAGCGACAGCAGGGGTCGTTGCAGCCGGCGCGGAGCTCGCCGCGCTGCTCACCTACCGGGCGACGCGCGACCCCGGCGACGCACCTCCCGCCTCGCGCGTGCACTTCCTCTCGGTGATCGGAATCATGGTCAGCGGCCTCTTCCTCGTGCTGATCGTGCTGAGTGGGATCGGCGCGGTCTTCCAGCCGGAATGCGTGCAGTCGTGAGTCGTGTCGCCCTCCCCGTCGCGGTCGCCCTGCTCCTGCTCATGCCGTCTGCCGGCAGCGCCGACGGCGGTGAGATCGCACGCGGCAAAGAGCTCTACGCTCGCAGCTGCATCTCCTGCCACGGTGTCGCGGGTGAAGGCGTCGCTGCCGACCTCGGAGCGACGGGGGGCGTCGGCGGCGGCAACGCCAAACCGGTCGCAGGGCCTCCTCTACGAGGGGTCGGCGCGCGGGCGGCGGACTTCTACCTGCAGACCGGCTACATGCCGCTGCTCGACCTCGGCACACAGCCGCGACGGCGTAGCGGCGGCGAGCGCGTGCTCAGCGAGTCCGAGATCCAGGATCTCGTCGCCTACGTAGCGAGCCTCGGAAACGGTCCGCCAGTCCCGACTCCCCAACCCGAGAAGGGCGACGTGGCGACGGGCATGCGGGCCTTCACAACTCATTGCGCGGGCTGCCACCAGATCGTTGCCGAGGGCGGGTATGTCACAGGAGCCGTCGCGCCCCCGCTCGAGGACGCGACCGCCGTGCAGATCGCGGAGGCGGTCAGGATCGGCCCGTACGTGATGCCGACGTTTCCCGAGTCGGTGATCTCCGATTCCGAGCTCGACTCGATCATCGCGTACGTCCAGGCAACGAAGGATCCGCTCGACGCCGGTGGATGGGGCATTGGTCACATCGGCCCGGTACCGGAAGGTCTCGTGGCGTGGTTCGTCGCCGTCGTCGCGCTCGTGGCGACCTGCGTCGTGATCGGAAGCCGGCTCAAGGGCTCCGAGTCGTGAAGCGCCTGCTCGACTGGCTGCTTGCCGGGCTCGTGCTCCTCGTCGGCCGACGCCGTAGTCCCGGCGTGCCGCCCCCGGGGAGCGACGGGGGTGGTGGGCAGGAGGAGCACCGCATCGTACCGTCCGGGCCTCCCTCGTCCGGTGCCGAGACTGCTGTCCTGCTACTGCTCGGCGGGACGTCGCTGACCGCGATGGCGTTCGTCGTCGTGTACGCGCTCGACCGGATCGGCCACCAGACCCAGTTGCTCGGCCTCACGCTCGGCCTCGCCTTCCTCCTCCTCGCGGCGGCGTCCCTCGTCACCGCCAGGCATCTCGTCGTCACGGAGGAGAACGAGGAGGATTATCCCGAGCTCGGACATCCGGAGGACGAGCAAGCGATCGCGCAGATCGTCGACGAGAGCGGCAGCCGGATCACCCGGAAACGCCTGCTGACGGTCGCCGCCTGCGGCACCGGAGGTGCTATCGGCCTCGCTCTCGTCACGCCCGCCGCCTCGCTGGGGCCGTTTCTCGACTGGGAGCAGCTGGTCCGCACACCCTGGCGTGCCGGACGGCGCCTGGTCGGCGAAAACGGTCGTCCGCTCCGCGCGTCGGACGTCGATGAAGGGGTCTTCTACACGGCCTTCCCAGAGGGCGCTGACCGCCAGGACATCGCCGCCCCGGTCGTCGTCGTGCGCCTGCCGGTCTCCGCGTTGCGGCTCCCGTCGTCCCGAAACGGCTGGGCGCCCACCGGCATCCTCGCCTACTCGAAGATCTGTACGCACGCGGGCTGCGCCATCTCCCTCTACCGCTCGCCGCTGTTCGCTCCGGCCGAGCCGAAGCCGGCGCTCGTCTGCCCGTGCCACTACTCGACGTTCGACCCGGCCGGCGGCGGCACCGTCCTGTTCGGCCCGGCGGGGAGGCCCCTCCCACAGCTGCCGCTACGGATCGACAGCGTCGGCTTCCTGCGGGCGGCGGGATCCCTTTCGGGGCCCGTAGGGCCATCCTGGTGGAGCGTTCGGACGAGGAGCCCGGGCTCGTGATCCGAGACGCCGTACGTGCCCTGGACGAGCGCTCGGGGACGGCGCCGTTCCTGCGCAGTGCGCTGCGCTATGTCTTCCCGGATCACTGGTCGTTCCTGCTCGGAGAGGTCGCGCTCTACGCATTCATCGTGCTCGTCGGCACAGGGATCTACCTGACCCTCTTCTTCGATCCGAGCACGCAACGCGTCGTCTACCACGGCACCGTCGCATCGCTCCGCGGCACCGAGATGAGCGAGGCCTACCGGTCCGTCGTCGACATCTCGTTCAAGGTCAAGGCAGGACTGCTGATCCGCCAAACGCACCATTGGGCCGCCGACGTCTTCGTCGCGGCCATCGTCCTGCATCTCCTGCGCGTGTTCTTCACAGGCGCTTTCCGCAAGCCGCGGGAGCTGACCTACCTGATCGGCGTGACGATGCTCGCAGCCGCCCTTCTCGAGGGCTTTCTGGGCTACTCGATGGTCGACGACCTGCTCTCGGGCATGGGTCTCGCGATCGGCTACGCGGTACTCCTCTCGGTGCCACTGCTCGGCGCGCCGCTGGCGCTCCTCGTCTGGGGAGGGCCGTTTCCCGGCGATCCTGCCTTCTGGTCGCGCATGTACATCGCGCACGTCCTTCTGCTGCCGATCCTGATCGCGACGCTGCTCGGCCTGCATCTCTTCCTCGTCGCCTCCCGCCACCACACCCAGTTCCGCAAGCGACGCGCGACCGAGCGGCGCGTCGTCGGGCTACCGGCGTTTCCGGCTCAGGCCCCCCGTTCACTGGCCCTCATGTTCGCCGTCTTCGGGGTGCTCTTCCTGCTCGGCGGGCTCGTGCAGATCAATCCAATCTGGCTGTGGGGGCCGTTCGACGTGTCGTCCTCGACGAACGGCGCGCAACCCGACTGGTACCTCGGCTGGCTGATCGGCGCATTGAGGCTGGTACCGGGCTTCGACGTCACCGTCGCCGATCGCACCGTCGTGCCGAACCCTTTCTGGGGAGGCATTCTCTTTCCACTCGTCGTCTTCGGCGTTATCGCGTCGTGGCCGTGGCTCGAGCGACGTGTCACCGGTGACCGCGGTGCGCACAATCTCCTCGACAGGCCGCGCGATGCACCGTTGCGGTCGGCAATCGGCGCAGGGCTGCTCACCTGGGTGCTCGTGGCCCTCCTGGCCGGTTCGGCCGACCGGGCCGACGTCTTCTTCGGTCTCGGTTACGAGTGGCAGATCGGGTTCTACCGGGTCGCGTTCTGGGTTGCACCGATCCTCGTGGCAGTGGTGGTTCACCGCCTGCTCGTCGGCCTGCAGCGTTCCGAAAGGGTCGAGTCCGACCGCAGGAGAGCTATCGGCGAGGCGCAAGCTCTCACCCCCAGTGACGGTGGGGAATCCGCCCTCGCCGCCGAGGCTGTTCCCGGACGGGAACCGAGCCGCGAGAATCCGCCAGCCTCGACGTCGTAGAGGCAAGGTTCACCAGGGATGGGTGGCTCGCCCACCCCAACTCCACCACGCGGGTTGATTGCCAAGACAGGGCCTCCGAGGGAGGCCCTGTCGCGGCACTACACCTACACCACCGTCACGAAAACCTGGTGGGCAACGCCTCCCCGGGTTCGGCTCCCGCCGGCCAGGAGAGGTTGTTCAACGTCGGCGATACCCCCAGCCGCCACCGAACAGAACGATGAGAATCAAGATGATTATGAGAATCCAAAGCAGCGACATGACTACCTCTGATCCGCCGGACGGGCGTCTGCCTCATCATCGGACTTGTCGTCGGATGCCTTGTCCTTTAGATCGTCGAGCAGGTCATCGGCCTTCTCCTTGGCGTCGCCCCACTTCTCCTGGACTTCGCCTTCGCCCTCCTTGAGCTTGCCCTTTGCCTGATCCTCATTCACGACGGTTCTCCTCTCTAATCGAGCGCGCGCCCTGATTTGGCGCGGGAAGAGATTTGCCGGGAATTCCGCGGTTGAAACCTGTCGGGCTGCAGGTTTGCGAGCTCGGGCAGCACGGCGCCCGTGACGTTGGGTAGCCCGACCTCGATCCGGCCGCGCGTGTTCGCACCTGAGAACGCGGGTGCACGAAGACAGCGGGGCCGCGGATACGCGGGTGTCGAGCGCGAGAGCAGCCAGGAACCGACGGGGATATCGGTCAGCGCCGGGTGGAGCGGCGCACCGAGCCAGACGCCATCGGGCAAGTTCTCGACCAAGGCGTTTGTGATGGTGCCGGACAGGGAACTAGAAGGACCGTGAATTACCTGGTTGGCGTAATCGTGCTGGGCATATTCGGGCTCATCGGGCTGTTCATCTTTCCGTGGGTCGGCGCTGCGGTGCTGCTTGCCGCGCTGGTGATCGGTGTGCTTGGTCTCGCGCTTGGCGTTCGTGCAGCCGCGACGGCCGCGGAGGGCAAGAATGTCGAGGTCCCGTCCGTGGACGCACCGAGCATGCCCGGCCCCGGGGATCAGTAAAGCCCTGGCAAGTGAGTAAGCGTGTTGGCCGTCGCGCCATTCGCTCATCGGCTGCGCCACGACCTCACGCAGTGAGGACGCGTTGCGCTCCCGACAGAGGAAATTCGCGTCTCGGCGACGTGGGCCCGGCGCCGTCCCTTGCCACGTGTGAGATCGCTAGAGCTCGCTGCGATCCGCAGAGCGGACGATGCGGATGCCTCCTATGTCCCGTGCGTAATCGAGCGCTGTCTGCTCCAGGCGGGTGTCCGTGGTGGCACATGCGTCGGCGAGGATCGTTGCCTTCAGGCCGTGCTCGCGTGCGTCGATTCCCGTCTGCACGACGCATCCTTCCGTAGCCGCACCTACGAGTAGGACGCGCTCGACACCCAAGGCTGCGAGCAGCAGGTCGAGCGCGGTGTGGTCGAAAGCGGAGTAGCGGTGCTTGAGCAGGACTGGATCGTCGGGGTGGGGGAGTAGCGTCCGCACGATGTCACCCCCAGGACCGTTCGCCGATTCGCGGGCGAGCGCCGGCGCGTCGCTATCCCACCGGTCTCGGTCATCGTTGACGTAGATCACCGGGATGCCAAGCTCTCGCGCCTCCGCGATCGCTGCGGCCATCCGTGGTCCGCGTTCGCAGAAAGACTTGAGGAGGGACGTCGCGTCCTCGTGGTCGAAGTCCGCGAGAACATCGACCACGAGGAGCGCGTCGCCGTGTTCGAGCCCGTCTACGTCGCCGCCTTCTCGTTGAGGCCGCTGCGCAGTAGGCCGCCCGTCGCGATCTTGGTCAAGAGCGAGTCCGCCGCGCTCTCCTCGTCAAGCGTCTCCGAGAGCAGTTTCTTCGCTTCGTCATGGTCGAGCTCGGCCGCGAGTGTCCTTGCGGTGCCGTACGCCGCGATCTCGTAGTGCTCGACACGCTGCGCAGCACCGATGAATGCGGCGTCCTTTGCGGTCGGATCGCCCTCCTGCTTCACGATCTCCTCGCCCTCCGCGATCAGCCCCTTCATCGCCTTGCAGGTCGTCTCCCCCTCTACTCCGAGTTGGCTCGCAACGTCGTTGAGTCGACGAACATGCCCACGTGTTTCCTCCAAATGCTCGTCGATGGCTTGCCTCAGCTCGCGTGCGCTCGCCGCGGCAGAGACTTTTGGCAACGCCTCCACTAGCTGCTGTTCGGCGCTCAACAGATCCCTGACCTGCTCGTGCAAGACGTCTTCGAGTGATGACAACCCCATGGTTCCTCCTTCGATCTTCGATTACAGCCGTATTTCCAGGACAATCGACAGAAAGCTCGCCGCCCGAGTCGGCTACTCCATCTCTACCTCCAGTCGCTCGAGACACGGGAGCGCGTGTGAAGGACGCGGGTCATAGGATCGGGTTTCCGCCGGTGACCGGGTAGGCGCCCCCGGACATGTAGCTCGCCTCGTCCGAAGCCAGCAGCACGTAGATCGGCGCAAGCTCGGCCGGCTGACCGGGTCGGCCGAGCGGAACGTGCTTGCCGAACTCCGCGACCTGATCGGGTGGCATGGTCGACGGGATCAGCGGCGTCCAGATCGGCCCGGGTAGAACCGAGTTGACGCGGATGCCCCGCTCCGCAAGCAGCTGTGCCAGGCCCGCCGTGAAGTTCGCGATGGCACCCTTGGTCGTCGCGTACGGAAGCAGCGTCGGTTTCGGCTGGTCAACGTTCACCGAGGCGGTGTTGATGATCGATCCGCCGGCCAGCATGTGTGGCAGCGCCGCCTTGCAGAGATGGAACATCGCGTCGATGTTGATCCGGAAGTGCCTGTCCCACTCCTCGTCCGAGATCTCCTCCACCTTCTCGTATGTCCGTTGAAAGGCGGCGTTGTTCACGAGGACGTCGACCTGCCCGAAGGCATTTACGGCCTCATCGATAACGCGCCGGCAGTGGGCCGGATCGGCAAGATCTCCCCGCACGAGCGGAGCCTGGCCGCCGTCCCGCTCGATCCAGCGAGCGGTCTCGGCGGCGTCCTCGTCTTCTTCGAGGTAGGCGACCAGGACATCCGCGCCCTCACGGGCAAACGCAATCGCAACCGCGCGACCGATACCGCTGTCGCCGCCGGTGACAATCGTCTTCTTTCCTTCCAAACGACCATGGCCGACGTACGTATGCTCGCCATGATCCGGGGCCGGGTCCATCAATGCGGTCAGGCCCGGTGGAGCTTGCTGCTGTCCGCTCACATCTCTGTCCATGCGACCTCGCTTTCCTCGAGCCATCCTTCCGCGGCCTTCATTCCCCGGAGGGCTGTCGAGCAAACGGGCGCTGGACGGAAATCGCGACACACGGGCCGAGCCGGCGACAGCACGGGTCCGCACTTCCGCATCCGAAGCACGTGCTCAGCGGACTTGGGCTACCTCGTGAGGCGCGAATTCTGCGGCTCGACCGTGTAACGCGGATCGCGCGACGACTGAAAACCGGCCTTGAAGACGGCCCAGCGGAGAGAGATCTCGCCCGCCAGTACGAGCCCGCCGCCCGCGATGGCTCCGAACCGTCGGCGCCCGACGACGGCTGTCACGACCGCGCCGCTGCTCGTCAGCCGCTGGGCAAGCGTCGCAAGGCGGCCTGCCGTGCCCTGTCTGTAGGGCTCGCCGAGCGCACCGAGGCGGTGTCGCATCATCTGCATGCTCGCGCCCTCCAGGAGGGTCCCGATCAGGACGAGCCGACGGGCGGGCCGGGCATCATCGGGGTGCACGAGGAGCATCGCGGCGGCTCCGGCGGAGGCGGCGCTGCTTCCGGCGAAGACGAGTGGCAACTCCCGGCGCGCCTCGTGCCAGACGGGAACCGCCGTATCGGCTACCAGCACGCCGGTATAGCTCGCGAGGACGGGACCGAGCAGCGCCGAAACGCCCTCCGCGACAACCTTCACCCTGGGCAGGACGCCGACAGATTCGCACAGCGCCCCGACAGCGGACGCGCCTCCAGCTGCTGCGAGCACCCAGCTCCCGACGCTCATCGGCGACGTGAGCTTGAAGACCCGCAGCATGTTGAGGAAACGGCGCGGCCGACCGAGGTCCGAGACCAGCAGTGCGGGACTGACCGCCTCGCCCACAGCAGCTACGAGGAGCGTCGCCCTGGCGAGGCGCTCATTGCCCACTGCGCGCGCGGCGAGGCTGAGCGTCGAGGATGCGCCGGCAAGGCCGCCGATGAAGAAATACGTCGGGATCTCCCATGTCCAGACGGGGGGCTTGATAATCGGACGACCGTAGTACGAATCGCGCGTGCTGAGCTCGGCGCTCACCTGCCGCCTCCGAGAAAGGAAGCGGCGATCCCGAGGGCGAGCGCCCCGGCGGCGACGGCGGCTGCCTTCCACATCTCGCCCAGATGCCGAGTGGAGGCGATGGGGTCGGGCGGCAGCCCGTAGACCTGAGGCTCGTCGAGAAGCAGGAAGAAGGCGCCGAAGCCGCCGACTCCGTCATCAGGGTCTTCGCCGTACAGACGGGCCTCGCTGTGCCCCTCGCCCTCGAGCTTTGCAAGCCGTTGCGCTGCCCGCTCGCGCAGCTCGTCGAGCGGGCCGAACTGGATCGAGTCGGTTGGACATGCCTTCGCGCAGGCCGGCTCCATATCGCCCTGGAGGCGGTCGTAACAGAGCGTGCATTTCCAGACCCGGCCGTCCGGCTTGCCGGTTTCGGGTTCCAGAAGGGTCCTCTGGTCCAGCACGCCGAAGGGGCACGCAGGCACGCAGTAGCCGCACCCGTTACAGACGTCCTCCTGGACGACCACTGTGCCGAACTCGGTGCGGAAGAGAGCCCCGGTGGGGCAGACGTCGAGGCAGGCCGCCTCCGTGCAGTGCTTGCACACATCCGAGCTCATGAGCCAACGAATGCCGCCGTCGCGGTCGTCGACCGAGACCGGTCGCTCCTGCTCGATGAAGGCGACGTGTCGCCACGTGTTTGCTCCCAGCGCAGACGTGTTGTCGTACGATTCGCCGGTCCACTCGAGGCCGTCCTCGGGAACCATGTTCCACTCCTTGCACGCGACCTCGCATGCCTTGCAGCCGATGCAGACACTCGTATCGGTGAAGAACCCGACACGCTCCCTTGCCTCGTCGCCGTAGCCGAGCTCACCCACGTTCACGTGTTTTCCCCTTCGATCCGCGGGTAGCTTTCGACGAGCTTGCGGAGCGCACGACCGCGTGGCCGTCGCCCCGGACGGATGTCGCAGCTCGCTGCCTTGACCTCCTGGATGTGCACGTCGGGGTCGAGCACGAGCGGGAACAGGTCGTTTGCGGAGCCTCCAGTGGTGAGGCCGCGACTCCCCCAGTGGTACGGAAGCCCGACCTGGTGCAGAGTCCTCCCGTGCACTCGAAGCGGCTTTATGCGCTCGGTCACCAGGACGCGTGCTTCGACCGCGGAGCGGGCGGTGACGATCGTGGCCCAGTCCCCGTGCTCCAGGTCACGCGCTGCAGCCAACTCTGGGCTCACCTCGCAGAAGAGCTCGGGCTGTAGCTCGGCGAGATACGGGTTGAACCGCGTCATCCCGCCGGCCGTGTGGTGCTCCGTGAGCCGGTAGGTCGTGAGAACGAAGGGGTAGGACCCCGAGCCTGCCTGGCTGCCAGCCGGGTTGTATGGATTTTCCCGCCGTGGAAACCGTTGTCGGGCAGGGTTCGCGCGCTGCCCGTAGAGCGTGTTCGGGAACGGCGATTCGTGCGGCTCGTAGTGGGTCGGGAGCGGCCCGTCCGCCAGACCCGACGGAACGAAGAGCCAGCTTCGCCCGTCGCCTTGCATGATGAACGGGTGGTGGCCGGCGATCGCCTCCTCTGCGGCCGCTCCGTCGGGCGGAACGTAGTCGGGCGGCTTGTCGACTTTGAAATCGGGTGTGTCGCCGGTGCTCGTCCATGCGCGGTCTTCTGCGTTCCACCAGACGTAGCGCTTGCGCTCCGACCACGGTTTACCGTCGGGCGCAGCCGACGCGCGGTTGTAGAGCATGCGCCGATTCGCGGGCCACGCCCAGCCCCATTCGGGCGCGACGCGAGGGTGCTCCTGCTCCCAGTACGGCGCCTTGCGCGCCGTCTGGTTCACGTCCTCCGCGTAGCAACCGCAGTAGATCCAGCAGCCACAGCTTGTGGTCCCGTCAGCGGCCAGCTGCGTATAGCTCGACAACGGTTCACCGTCGGCTCCACATCCATTGATCTCGCGCAGGACGGCGTCCGCGCTCGGCTCTGCCAACTCTCCTCTCGTCGGGTACGACCACGTGAGGTTCAGGATCGCCTGGTCACGTGTCTCGCCGGTCCCGGCGAGCCTTTCGCGGATGATGCGACCGAGGTGGTAGTAGAACCAGAGCTCGGAGCGACAGTCCTCCCTAGGCTCAACCGCCTTGTGGTGCCACTGCAGCAGGCGCTGCGTGTTCGTGAATGAGCCGTCTTTTTCCGTGTGCGCCGCGGCGGGGAGGAAGAACACCTCCGTCGGGATCGCCTCCGTATCGAGCTCGCCGCTCTCGATCTCTGGCGAGTCGTACCAGTACGAAGCGCTCTCGATCTCGACGAGGTCACGGACCACGAGCCAGTCGAGCTTCGCCATCGCAAGGCGGTGGAGCCGGGAGTTCGCCGATCCAACGGCCGGGTTCTCGCCCACGACGATGAATCCCTTCACTCCGCCGTCGAGCATCTGCAGGACGGTTCGGTAGGTGGAGTCGTCCTTGTCGATCCGAGGCAGCCAGTCGAATCCCCAGTCGTTCTCGGCGCTCACCGTTTCGCCGAAGTACGCCCGCATGAGGCTGACGAAGTACGCGTCCATCTCGCCCCACCAGCCCGTTGGAGCGGAGTTCGCCTCGACGTAGTCGGCGTACCCCTCGTACGCATGCGCATGCGGCATCGGCAGGTACCCGGGCAGGAGGTTGTAGAGCGTCGGGATGTCCGTAGAACCCTGGATCGACGCGTGGCCACGCAGGGCCATCACTCCTCCGCCCGGCCTTCCGACGTTGCCGAGCAACTGCTGGATGATCGCTGCCGTGCGGATGTACTGGACTCCCACGGTGTGCTGCGTCCATCCAACTGCGTACACGAAGGCGCTCGTTCGCTCTGGACCGGAGTTCTCGCAAAGCGCCTCGGCGACCGCCACGACGTCCTGCGGCGAGCAACCGCAGATCTCCGCGACGGTCTCGGGCGTGTACCGGCTGAAGTGGCGCTCGAGAAGTCGGAGGACGCAGCGGGGATGCTGCATCGTGTCGTCCTCCTCGGGTGGCTCCCCATGCTGGAGCCTCGAGCCTGCCGCGCCGGCCGTCTCTCCGAGCCCGACCCCGTGCTCTCGCTGTCCGGCCGACGCATGCACCTCCATGCCCGCGTATTGCCACGTGGAGATGTCGTATTGCCCTTTCTCGGGGTCCCAGCCGGAGAAGAACCCGTCGAGGTCCTCTGTGTCCTGGAATCCCTCGTCGACGATTACAGGCGCGTTCGTGTAGTTCACGACGTAATCGCGGAAATACCTCTCGTGCGTGAGGATGTAATGGACGATTCCCCCGAGGAACGCTATGTCGCTTCCCGCCCGGATCGACACGTGACGCGTCGCCATCGCGCTCGTGCGCGTGAAGCGCGGGTCGACGTGGATCAGCTCGGCGCCCCGCTCTCGTGCCTCCATCACCCACTGGAAGCCCACGGGATGGTTCTCGGCCATGTTCGAGCCCATGATCAGGATGCAGTCCGCATTGGCGAGGTCCTGCTGGTAGGTGGTGGCACCGCCTCGTCCGAACGACGTCCCCAGACTGGGGACGGTGGAGCTGTGTCATATGCGAGCCTGGTTCTCGACCTGGACGATGCCGAGGCCGACGCAGAGCTTCTTGATGAGGTAGTTCTCCTCGTTGTCCAGCGTCGCTCCGCCCAGATTCGCGATTCCCATCGTGCGGTTGAGGCGGACGCCCGCGTCTTCATCGAGCTCCTGCCACGTTTCTGCGCGCGTCTCGACGATGCGGTCGGCGATCATCTCCATCGCCCGCTCGAGCGGGAGCTCCTCCCAGGACGTTCCGTAGGGTCGCCGGTACTTGACGCGATACTCGCGCCGGGGACCGCGTACGTAGCTCTTCGTCGCCGCGCCCTTGGGGCAAAGCCTCCCCCGCGAGATCGGGCTGGTCGGATCACCCTCGATCTGCGTGACATCGCCATTCTCGACGTACACGAGCTGCCCGCAGCCAACGGCACAGTACGGGCAGATCGACTGGACCACCCGCTCTGCAGCTTCCGTCCGCGGACGGAGTGTTGCGCTGCGTCTGGAGCGGACAGCCTTGCCGACGCCAAGCGGATCGCCTTCCCGGAACTGGCGCAGAAGCGGCCACGAACCGAGAAGGCGTGTCGCACGCGTCATGAGTCTCGATTACCCGGCGCTCACGACCGCGAAACGGCGCGTCGCCACTCCGTGCCTGCGGGTGGCCGCCACCCGCCGTCGATCGCGTCGGCCACGTCGTGGAACGGGCGCGTGAATCCCGGTATCTCGAGCACACTCGGCCGCGCAAAGCGGTCGGGCTGCGTGCCGCTTCTGGTCGGGTGCCGAGCGGTCGGCATGGGCTCTCGGTGGAACGGCATCGATGTCGTGACTACGCGGCGATCATCTTGTCGAAGCGATGCTCACCTCGATCACTTCGGGGTGGAGCGTTCCTCGCTGACACACACCACCTTGACGGTTGCACCTAGCGACGCTCCGAGCACCGCCGCGTTCATCGGTGACTCCTTTCAAGAGGGGATCATCGAGGTCTGTCCCGCGGATCACACCGGGCGATGCTGCCGGCGGAAGAGTGGTTCTGGGGCGCAGTCGCCATAGTCGACCCGGGACGTTCACGTATCGACGCCGTGCTCTGCTCGGCTCGAGAGGGGTCGCTCGGCCGGGGTGATCGCGGTGTCCGCGAACCAAAGCACCGATCGGAGCGGATGTTCCGCTCTGAGCTTGACGCGGAAGCTTCGTCCTGCTGCATGTGCGGTGTGGCGGATGCGGATCAGCGTGTGGGCGACCGCGGAGTCGATGAAGCTGGCGTCGTCGAGGTCGACGACCACATCCGCTGTGACGAGTGCCTCCTCGATCGAGCGGGACAGTTCGAGCGCGGTGCTGAGATCATGCTCGCCGAGGAGCCGGATCACGTACACACCGGGATGAGCCTCGAGCTCGATCCGCGGCCGGTAGACGTGCCGACCCGTCGAGGATGTAGATCCCGACCCCGAACCCAGCACCGGAGCCGAAGCGTTCACGATTGCACCTCCATTCGTCGAAGTGACCGGGGCGGAGGGCTCGGGTTCGGCCTCGATGGACCGGCCCCGCAACCTGACGCGATCTCAGCCAACCCCACTGCACTCAGATGTGGCTCTGCGTACCGTCGGGTCGGTTGAGTTTTTTATACCAGATGCTTTGGTTCCAGCTAGGGTCCTGGTTCACGTCGCTCGAATCCGGGATCTTGCCGCCGCTCCATGCCTCTTTCCGGTCGTCGAACTTGTGGAGCGGAGAAGGCTGGACACCATGCCCGACAGTGGCGACACCCAGGAGCTTGCTCGCCATGCGCTGGCGATTTCGAACGCGCTCAACCGTTCTCACCGTGAGTACTTCGGTCGCGGCCCCGAGACAGTCCGCACCGTAATCCAGCGCGGCTACGTGATCACCTTTCTCGAGGGAATCTACACGCCTCTGGAGAAGTCCTTGATCGACGCGGACAAGGTCGAGCTCGTCATGGAATCACGCCATTCCTACCAGCAAGTCCGACGAGAACAGTTCAAAGCCGTCGTCGAGGGCATCACCGGACGCAAGGTGCGCGCGTTCCTGTCACAAAACCACGTCGCGCCCGACATCGCCGTCGAGATCTTCGTCCTCGCCCCCGACGGCGACGAGCCAGCAGATGCCGTCGACCCACCGCCAGAATCATGAGACCGACGACGCGAGCGGCGCGGTGCTACCGGCCGTCGAAACGACGGTCGATGCGTCTTTAGCGGGAGCCATCGCGAAGAGGTGGTCGACCGTGAGCCCTGTCTCGACGTAGCGGGACCGTTACCTCGTCGGCGCGGTCTCATCGTCGTCCTCCCGCCATCGTCGGCTCGGTTCGCTAACGCGGGGCGGCGAAGGCGAAGACCATGCCTCGGTTGACGTTTCCCTGCTGCTCTCACGGGAAACGACACCCACGATGGACACGAAGGCCACGCTCGTCGCACTGGAAGAGGAGTTCTGGCGGGGGGCCGGCAGCCGTGATCGGTACGCGCGAGCTCTCGCGCCTGACGCCGTTCACGTCCTCCCGGGTTTGGGGGTCGTCGGCCGCGAGTCGGTGCTGGACGGGGTTGCGGGCGCCGAGCCGTGGACGAGCTTCGCGCTGTACGACACTCACATCGTCACAATCGCGCACGACGCAGCGGCGTTGGTGTATACGGCCAGAGCCGAGCGCGGGTCGGGCGCGCCCTACTCTGCCGCGATTGCGAGCGTGTACCGCCACAGCGACGATCGTTGGCAGCTCGTGCTCCACCAGCAAACACCTCTCGATGAGCAGACCGACAAGAGTCAAGTGGGCGAGAGGAAGCGTTCCCCGAGGTGACGTTAAACGGGCGGCGCGCCAGACCCCGGGAACCCTGGCAGGGAACCGTCGCTTGGCCACTGCTGTAGCGCCTGGCTGACGTCGGCACTGCGGTTTCGTTCAAAGACGGCGCGACACGCCGGGCTCTCGAAGGCCCCGCAGCGTGGCCGCCGCCCGTCTTCGCGTTTCCAATCGAGGCGCACAGCTCAGATGGCTGCAACCGAGCCTGCGTCGACCCGGTAGTTGCTGCCGTTGACGAAGCCGGCGCGTTCGGAGCACAGGAACGCGATGACGGCCGCCACTTCGTCGGGCCGGCCGCGCCGATTCAACTCTATGGACGGGCGTTCCTCCTCCAGGAACGACGCGACGGCCTCATCGAAGTCGACGCCGAGCTCCTCGGCGCGTTTGTTCATCATGGCGTCGGTCATCGGTGTGGCGATGAACGCGGGTGAAACCGCATTGACGAGCACACCGTCGTCTGCGTACGACTTGGACAGGCCCTTGGCCAGGTTCAGCACTGCCGCCTTGGCAGCACAGTAGGGAAGCTCGTCGGGATAAGGCTGCACCGCGTCCTCGGATGCCAGCAACACGATCCGGCCCCACCCGCCGGCACACAGGTCTCCGATGAACGCGCGGACCACCTTGACCGTCGCAAAGAAGTCCACCTCCCAGGTGTCGCGCCAGCCCTTCTCGTCGATCTCGTGGAACCGTCCGGTCGCGCCGGTGACCCCCGCAGCGTGCACCAGGATCTGCGCGGCACCGAGTCTCTGCGTGACTTCGTCGTGCAGCCTGGCCACGTCCTCCGTCTTTGTCAGGTCGGCGGCGATGCCGACGACGTCACCGCGCAGTCGCGCCGCCGCATCCGCCACGGACGACGGATCCCGCCCGCAGAGCGCGACCCGGACACCCTCGTCGAGCAACGTCCGGGCGGTCTGCCAACCGATGCCGGAGTCGCCACCGGTTACCACGGCGACCCGCCCCTCGATGTTCAGGTTCATGGCGATCTCCTTCGTCAGCGAGCGCGGGCGGTGCTCCGCCGGCTCGGTCTCGGATGTGCCCGACCGCGCCGGTGGGTAAACGCAAGCCGGACGCCGATGCGTGTACCTCAATACCCCTCGGGGTATGTTGGAAGGGTGAGCGTTGTCGTTGCGTCGTTCGGCGAGAGCTTGGTGGATGCGCTCTCTTTCGCGTTCGGGATGTTCTGGGAGATCCTCTGGGCGCTGATCCTGGGCTTCGTGCTGTCGGCGACGGTTCAGGCAGTGGTGACGAAGCAAGAGATGCGCAGGCTCCTGCCTGACGACTCGCCGCGCTCCCTTGCGGTCGCAGGCGGTCTGGGAGCGGCGTCTTCCTCGTGTTCCTACGCTTCGGTCGCGCTGGCCCGCTCGCTGTTCCGAAAGGGCGCGAACTTCACCGCGGTGATGGCCTTCGAGATTGCATCGACCAACCTGGTGGTCGAGCTCGGCGTGATCATGGCGCTGCTGCTCGGCTGGCAATTCACTCTGGGGGAGTTCATCGGCGGGCCGATCATGATCATCCTGCTCGCCCTCGTCTTCCGTGTCTTCCTCAAGGAGCGGCTGGTCGACGAAGCGCGCGAGCACGCCGATCGTGGAAACGTCGGGAGGATGGAAGGACATGCCGAGATGGACATGTCGGTCTCCGAGCACGGCTCGCTCTGGCAACGGCTCACGTCGAAGGAGGGCTTCACAGCCATCGCCAACTACTTCGTGATGGACTGGGCCGCGATCTGGATCGACATCTTCGGAGGTCTCCTGATCGCCGGGTCCCTGGCTGCCTGGATACCGCAATCGTGGTGGCAGTCCCTGTTCTTCGAGGACCATGAGACGTTCGCGAAGATCTGGGGACCGATCATCGGACCGCTCGTTGCCGTGATCAGCTTTGTTTGCTCGATCGGGAACGTGCCGCTCGCGGCCGTTCTCTGGAACGGCGGAATCAGCTTCGGCGGCGTCCTGGCATTCATCTTCGCCGACCTGATCATCCTGCCGATCCTCAACATCTACAGGAAGTACTACGGCTGGAAGATGGCCGCGTTCCTGTTCGCGAGCTTCTACGCCACGATGGTCACCGCCGGCCTTATCGTCGAATTTCTCTTCCAGGCTCTAGGTCTCGTCCCAGACGATCGCAACGCCAACGTCGTCGAAGCTTCGATCACCTGGAACTACACGACGATTCTCAACATCGTCTTCTTGGGCCTGGCCGCCACCCTGGTCTGGCGCTACTTCGCCCATGGCGGCGGGCTCAAGATGCTGAAGATGATGAACGAGCCGATGCCCGAAGGACGCTGACGTCACGAGAACCTCGCAGAGCCGGAGCGGAACACAGAGACAGGTCGCTCTCAGACCGCATGGCCTCGGGTCGGCCCACCGACGGGGCCGTAGCGGTTCCGCGCCAGCCTGCGAACCTTGCCGACCGCCTGTGCTTCGGTGAGCGCGGCACGAAAGCGGCCGGGGCCCCAAAAGCGGGCGCCTGCGCGCCGAGCGAGATCCTTGCGACCGAGCGGGCCCTCCGCCAGCGCTCCGGCGATCGCGTCGACCTCGCGGTCGAGCAGGCTCGGAGACGCACGGCGGGAGCGAAACGCGGTGCCTACCATTCCCGGCGAGTAGAAGCTTTCGCCCGGGCCAGGGCCCGGCCTGTAGCGCCGGAATCCGGCTCGGTCGTGCCGGCGCCGCTCTTCGTCGCGCTCCCGCCAACGCTGTTCGGCCGCCTCGCGGGCGCTCTCGCCCTCGGGCTTGCCTGACTCCGCGCCGCCGTCCTGGTCCTCATCGCGATCCTCTCCGTCCTCGCCGTCCTCGCCGGCAAGCTGCCCGCTTTCTGCCTCCTCCACGGTCAACGGCTTGGCGATGTCCTCGAGCTGCGTCTGCTCTGCATGGACGCCGAGGAAGAGCTCGGCGATCCCGCCGACCGCCATCACCCCCGCCCCGATCAGGAACGCGAACATCACGAGACTCCGGTCGTTTGTGTTGATCAGATGACCGAAGAGCAGCGGGCCGATGATGCCGCCGAGGCCGGTGCCGACCGCGTAGAAGAAGGCGATGGCCAGCGCCCGCGTCTCCATCGGGAAGACCTCGCTCACGGTGAGGTATGCGGCGCTCGCGCCTGCCGAGGCGAGGAAGAACGTGGCGAAGATGAATGCTTCGAACACCCACGCGGAGTTGATGACGCCGCCGTTGAACAGAAGCGCCAGAACGGCGGCGACAGCAGCAGAGCCGAGGTAGGTGCCCGTGATCATCGGGACGCGGCCAACGGTGTCGA
Source organism: uncultured Actinomycetes bacterium (assembly GCA_963798725.1). GTDB lineage: Bacteria > Actinomycetota > Thermoleophilia > Gaiellales > Gaiellaceae > Gaiella. The sequence continues at coordinate 23,580 of CAWCUL010000003.1, read as the reverse complement.
ACAACCGGCCGAGGAGCAGCGGGCCGAGGAAGTTTCCGAGCGCGAAGATGATGATGAAAACCGGGACGAAGCTCGAGGAGACGTCGAAGAAGCCGGTGAACAACGTCCCGAGGTTGAAGGTCACGCCGTTGTAGAGGAACGCCTGGCCGACGAAGAGCGCCAACCCGAGGATCGCTCGCTTCGGATAGAGCTTGAACGCCGTCGCGCCGATCGTCCGGAACGGAATCGACGCACGCTGGCGGAGCTCGATCGTGTCCTCGACCTCCTCGAGGTCGTCTCCGGACTCTTCCCGAATGTCGTCCTCGATCCCGCGGACGATTCGTTCGGCTTCGTCCTCCTGCCCGTGGATGAAGAGCCAGCGGGGGCTTTCGGGCACGTTCTTCCGGACGAACATGATCGAGAGCGCCAGCACTGCGCCAAGCGCGAACGTGACGCGCCAGCCGATGTTTTCGGGAAACACGGAGCTGAGAAAGAAGAGCGCGGCCGCTGCGCCCGCTGCGGAGCCGACCCAGTACGAGCCGTTGATGATCAGGTCGACGCGTCCACGCACGCGAGCTGGGATCAGCTCGTCGATCGCCGAGTTGATCGCCGCGTACTCGCCCCCGATCCCGGCACCCGTCAAGAACCGGCAGAGGAAGAAGTACCAGGCCGTCCAGGCAAACGCGGTCGCGGCTGTCGCCACGAAGTAGACGCCCAACGTGATGATGAAGAGCTTCTTACGGCCGAAGCGATCGGTGAGCTGCCCGAAGACCAGGGCGCCGATACAGGCCCCCGCCACGTAGATCGCCGCGGCGGTGCCGATCGAGCCAGCGTCGAGCGAGATGCCGCTTCCCTTCTCCGTCAGACGCGACGCGATCGAGCCGACGATCGTCACCTCGAGCCCATCGAGGATCCACACAGTCCCGAGTCCGAAGACGACGAGCCAGTGAAAGCGCGACCAGGGAAGCCGATCGACCCTGCCCGGGATGTTGGTCTCGATGGTTGCCGTCTGGACGCTCAAAGTAGGCTCAGGTTTCTTTCATCCCTGGTCCCGTCAGAGTTGGTGTAGTGCTCCGCTGTCGTCTGATCGGTCACCGTTACCGCTTCCGCGCGGAAGGCGCGACGATGACCTGGAGCTGCGGTCGCTGCGGGGCGGCCGGCGGACAGAAGTCGTATGGGACCGCGGCCGAGGCAACGCGCTTTGCAGCTGCCTTCGACCGTGAGGACAGCGAAGACCTCGGACGACGCGCTCCACTCGTCGGGCTTCTTCCCCTGCGGATGTGGCGTGCCTGGCGGCAGCGCCGTCGAGGCGAGGGCGCAGAGTAACCCGCCCCCGCGCACCGCAAGTTTTTTCACAGTCACGAGTCGTTTAGATCGCACCGCGATCTATTACCCACGTCGCATGCCTGCCAAACGGCGGCGGCTCGCAGCGCTCGACGACGCCATGCGAGCGACGCCGGCGTCAGACGTGATCGTTCTGCCGCACCGCTTGTGGGATCGCTGCCAGGAGGCTTTCGATGTGCCGGCGGTCCCGCTCGCTCGACACCGCGTCTCGCGCGGCAAGACCGACGGCGTTGGCAAGTTCAGCGGCGACCTCGGCGCGCGGAGCGAAGCCGGCGCGATCGGCGCTCTCGCAGATGCTTCGCAGCGCGTCCAGCACGGCGGCGACAACCCGAGGATCGTGCACGGAATAGCGGCCGATCTCGCCGAGCGATTCGACGTACTCGTCGAACTCGCGCCTGCAAACGACGAGTGTGATGCCGTGCTCGGGTTCGTGCCGAACGGTTGAGGGAAAGTCACGCGCGGCGAGCCCTACCAGGATCGAGCGGACATACCCGACGCACGTGCACGCCGTTGTCGGGTCGTTGATGCCGGGCGACATCGCCTTGACGGCGGTGTCGACGAGCTGGCGGACGCCGAACTCGACGTCCTGATCGAGGTCGCGCTCGCGCTCTACCCGGCACGCTTTCCGGACGGCGGCCGTGCAGTCGGCTGCGAGTGTCGCGGGCCAGAGCGCGACCAGCGGCTGCTCGACGCTCACGAAATCCCCAGGGCGGACGAGGACGGCCACGCGCTCGATCCCTTCCACGAGGCCTTCGACCAGCGGATCGAGGTCGACGCGGCGAACATAGCCCGGCAGCTCGGGCTGTACGAGGCCGGGCGGCTCGAGACTTCCCCCGTCGAGCGTCTCGTCGCCATCAGATACGTCATCGATATCGATCTGCGCCGATGGATACAACGCGTCAAGCCGGGCGAGCGTCCGCCGGGCGATGTCACCCGTCACGTAGGACACCTGAATCAACTGCGAGACGTGGTGGATGAACACGATCAGAAGCACGACCGCCGCGATCGCCAGCGCGGACGCAACGGTGACGCTCAGACGTGGCACGAAGTCGCCGCCGCCGACGGAGCGCAGGACGACGATGGCGTAGACGAAGATCCCGACGAACGAGCCGACGGTCACCTGGGTGAGGCGGTCGGCGAAGAACCTCCCCAGGATGCGCGGACTGAACTGGCTCGAAGTCAGCTGCAGGACGACGATGGTGATCGAGAACGTCAAGCCCGCGACGGTGATCAGCGACCCGGCGATGACCGACAGCAACGTGCGTGCCGCTCCGGCGTCGCCCTGGAACAGCGGACCGCCGGAAACGGCCGTGCGCCTGTCGATCTCGACGAGGACGACCGCCAGCCCGCCGTAGACGAGGACGATCACTCCCGGGACGAACCACAGTCCGTACAGCACGTTCAGCAGCGGTCCGCGGAGGTTTCTCATCCTTCCAGCCTCACCGCCGGGACGCCGTTACCCGGACCAACGGCTCGCGCGCTCCGCGAGCCCCCTCGGAAACCATCCTTCGAGCACCCAGCGTTGCCGCTCCGAGGCAGGCGGCCAACGCGGCATCGACGACCGGCACCCGTCGCGTTCTCCGAGAACAAGCCGAGACGACGACCATGGTCGCGGCGTGCAGGAAGTCGACGGCCGCCCCTGCGGCGAGCGCTTTCGGGCCGTGCCGGCGGGCGAGCGCGAGTCCCTGCACCGCCTGGCGCGCACCGAGCACCCGCGCGGCGGCAAGCTCCCACGTGTCGAGCCGCCGGCCCGCGATCGGCGGAACGACGTGGCCAGGCACCGCGAGGAGCGCCGAGCCGGCCTCACGACGGTGTCCACACGGCGCACGATCATGTGCGGGTCAGGCGCGCTCTTGCTCGAGGGCGCACTCGAGCAACAGGGCGTGGACGAATGCCTGGGGAAGATTGCCGCGAAGCTGCCGCTGGCGCACGTCGTATTCCTCCGACAGGAGGCCCGGAGGCCCGCACGACGCCCGGGTGCGCTCGAACCACCGAGCCGCCTCGACCCGATCGCCTTGCTGCAGATGCGTCAACGCGACGAGAAATCCGCAGAACAGGAACGACCCCTCCGCCTCGCCCAGTGGCCTTCCGTCGGGGCGATACCGATAGACGTAGCCGTCCTCGGTCAGCTCCGCGAGGACTGCAGCGAACGTCTCCGTAGACCGCGGATCGTCGGCCGGGATCGCTCCCCGGAGCGCCGGGAGCAGCAACGCTGCGTCGACACGTGAGTCCTTCGGCGAGCGCTGCCAGCGTCCGGATGGGTGAACCGCGCGGGCGGAGGTGTCGGCAACGATCGCGTCGGCGAGCGACAGCCAGCGTGCCGCCTGCTCCCCGCCTGGACCAGAGCGGCTGATCGCCCGAAGCCCGGCGGCAGCGAGAAGTCTGCTTTCCGCCCAATCGTCCGGCTCGAGCTCCCAGATCCCCGCGTCGGGCTCTTGCCAGCGCTGTTCGATCGCGCCGGCGGCGACCTCGGCGGCGCGCCAGGCCTCGGAGTCGAGGCGATCGTGCTCGGCGGCCGCCGCGAAGAGCAACAGGGCTTCACCGAACGCATCGAGCTGGAATTGCCCGTTGACCCAGTTGCCCACGACGTCGGTGCCACCCGGGTAGCCCGGTAGGTCGAGCTGCTGCTCGTCCGGGACCCGTCCTCCCGAGGCGGTGTAGGCAGGGGCCATCTGCGCTCCGTCCTCGAGCAGCCGGTTCCGGGTGAACCCGACCGCTCCGTCGAGCAGCTCGTAAGGCCCCGCCTTCGCGACGGCGCGTCCCGCGTACGCCTGGTCGCGGATCCAGACGTACCGGTAGTCGAAGCTACGGTGTCGATCGGCCCGCTCCGGCAGCGCCGTCGTTGCCGCCGCGACCATGCCGCCGCTACGCCCCGTGAGGCCGCTGAGCACGGCCCAGGCATGGCGCGCGTCGCGATTGGCGACGTCGAGCCCAAGCTCCGGGACGCGCTCCTGCCACACAGCGTGCGTGGCCGACCAGCACTCCTCCGCGTCGGGCGCCTCCGGGATCTCGTCACATGACAAGACGAGAACGAGGTCGTGCGTCGCGCCTTCCTCGAGGTCGATCGTGAGCGCCATGCCGCCATCGACCGGCCGTGAACGCGCCGCGCCCCACCACCCGAGATAGACCTGCCCGGTACGTCCCTCCCAGCCTCCGTCCTCGCGGCGCGCGAGATCCGAAAGCGGATGCGAGCCGAACCCCGCGCGAGGTTGCAATCCCACGTCCAGCCGGATGCTTCCCTCGAGCGCGCTCAATCGGCGCAGGATGACGGCGCGATCCGTCGTGGCAGGCAGGGCCAGCGCCTCGCGACACTCCAGGATCGCGTCGTCCTCGATCACCCAGCGGCTGCGCCAGATGAGGCTCCCGGGCTCGTACCACCCGCCCCACACGAACCGACGGGACGGCGTTACGGAGTAGAACCCGGGACCGCCGATCAGCGTCGAGAACAGCCCGTCGTCCGCCCAGCCCGGAAAGCACATCCAGGCCATCTCTCCGGCCGGCCCGACGAGAATGCCCCGCTCGCCGTCGGCGATGAGCGCGTACTCCCGTAGGACATGGAGCGGCCATCGCCTCTCGTCGGCATGCGAGCTGCCGTCGTCTTGCGCCACCTCGGCGAGGTTAGGCCGTCCGACCGCCCAGGGCCGCGACCAACGCGACGATCAGCGCGACGACCAGCAGCAGGAACAGGAACTTCGAAAGCGCGACACCACCGCCTATGGCGAGGATCGCGACGATGAGCACGATGATCCAGAGCACGATGACGTCTCCCGCGTCGAGTTTTGATACCGGGGCCGCGGGCAGAGACCCGCGGCCCCGGAAGCGTTCCCCTGCTGCGGAATTCCAAACGCCGGCTGACGAGGCCGGCGTCCTGGTCGCCGGCCGTTACGCGGCCTCCCTGACCGGTTCTTCGGCGTCCGCCTCGAATGCCGCGCGTGCTCGCGACGGCGGGGCGAGGAGGGTCGAGGAGAGCACGGCCCCCGCGAGAGCCAGCATCGCGAGCACCAGCAGCGCGACCCGGTAGCCGTGCGCCAGCGACAGCTCGGTTGCGCCGCCGGAGACGCCCTCGACGGCATAGCCCGCCGCAATCGCGTTCACGACGGCGAGACCGACGGCGCCGCCGACCTGCCGGCTCGTGTTCAGGAGACCGGAGGCGACACCCGCGTCGGCCGGCATCACTCCGGCGAGCCCGGCAATCGTCACCGGGATGAAGCAGAGCGCGAACCCGATGCCGTTCAAGACGAACGGCGCGAGCAGGTCGACGTCGTAGTGGGCCGGGACCGGCAGGCGCGCGATCAAGACGAGCGACACGGTGAGGAGCAGGAGCCCCGCGGTCAATACGCGACGGGGCCCGAATCGCGTCACGAGCGACTGGGCGACGTTCGAGACGACCGCGATGGTGACCGCGACCGCGGAGAACGCGACCCCGGTGTGCACGGGCGAGTAGTGCAGCACGTCCTGCAGGTACAGCGTCATCAGGAAGAACTCGGAAAATGCGATCGCCGCGACGATCGTCGTGATCGTGTTCCCGACCGCGAACGTCCGGATGCGGAACATCCGCAGCGGCAGGAGCGGGACGCTCGCGCGGCGCTCGATCGCCACGAACGCAGCTCCCAGCAGCCCGGAGGCAGCGAACAGCGTCAGCGTGCGAGCGTCGCCGAACCCACGGTCGGTCGCCACGGTCAGCCCGTAGACCAGCGCCATCACGGCGCCCGTCGCGGACAGCGAGCCGGGAAGGTCGAAGTGGCGGAGGCCGCTGCGCACGTCGCGTGCGCGGAGGACGCGTGGTGTCAGCACGAGGAGCGCCACCCCGACAGGCGCGTTGATGAAGAAGATCCAGGGCCAGCTGAGGTACGAGGTGAGTACGCCTCCGAGGAGCACGCCGATCGCCGCTCCGCTGCCCGAGGCCGCACCCCACACGCCGAGCGCGAGGTTGCGCTCGCGACCTTCGGCGAAGGTCGTCATGAGGAGCGAGAGCCCGGCCGGGGCGAGAAGTGCGCCGCCGAGCCCCTGCAGCGCGCGGAACGCGACGAGCGAGCCGGCCGACCACGAGAGGCCGCACAGCACCGACGCCACCGAGAACAGGGCGATGCCGGCCATGAACGTCCGCCGCCGCCCGACAAGGTCTGCGAGCCTTCCTCCGAGAAGCAGGAAACCGCCGAACACGATCGCGTAGGCGGTCACCACCCACTCGAGGGCAGACTGCGAGAACCCGAGGTCGAGCTCGATCGACGGAAGCGCGACGTTCACGATCGCGACGTCGAGGACCACCATGAATTGAGCGGCAACGATGAGCGCGAGCGCGGCCCACGGGGTCGAACCGTGCGGGAGTCTGATCGCGGATGTCGTCATTGATAGCTCCTTCCGATCGTTTAGTAACTCTACGATAGCAGGACACCACTCTGGGATGAGCTACACTTTCCACATGACGACTGCAGAGGGCGTACGACACGTGAAACCGGCTGTCCGCCCGCCGCGTGAGCTCGTCTCGAGCCCGTCGTTCCTGCTCAAACGGCTCGGCTCCGAGGTCAAGGAACGCGTCCACGACGGCTTCGAGACGGCCGGTGCGAGCCCGTTCCACTACGCCGTGCTCGCCGTGCTCGAGGAGGGCGCGCGTGAGACGCAGGCGACGATCGCCGACGCGCTCGGCTACGACCGGAGCTACCTCGTGGGGCTTCTCGACGAGCTCGAGGAGCGCAGCCTGATCGAGCGGAAGCGGGATCCCGCCGACCGGCGCAGGCATCTCGTCCGGCTGACCCCCGCGGGGAAGAAGGTGCTCGCGAAGCTCCGCGCGCTGCACGAGCGGATCGACGAGGAGTTCTTCGCGTCGCTCAGCGCCCACGAGCGGGAGACGCTCCACTCGCTTCTCCACAAGCTCGCGGCGCATCACGACCCGCGCTACGGCAACGGCCACACGTAGCCCCGCCGCGCGGGCGTCCAGCGCTGCGAGCATGCGAGGGACGTGGTCCCCAAGGACGTGGGCTTTGCCCGCGGCCCCCGGAAGCGCCGCCAGCACGCGAGAACACGGCCCGCCGGGACGTGGGCTTCGCCCGCGTCCCCCGGAGCGCGCCGCCCTTCGGACTGTGCGAACATGCGTTCGCATGGCCGAAGCTTCGATCCTGCACGCCGACCTCGATGCGTTCTTCGCGTCGGTCGAGCAGCGGGACGAGCCTCGGCTGCGCGGCCGGCCCGTGATCGTGGGCGGCGGGGTCGTGCTCGCAGCGAGCTACGAGGCCCGCGCCTACGGGATCCACTCTGCGATGAGCGGCCGTCGCGCCCGGGCACTGTGCCCTCATGCCGTGGTCGTGCCACCTCGGATGGCCGCCTATTCCGACGCGAGCAAGGCGGTCTACCGGTGGTTCGAGCATCACTCGCCACTCGTCGAGGGGCTCTCGATCGACGAGGCATTTCTCGACGTGCGCGGCCTGGAGCGAATCACGGGGAGCCCCGCGGAGATCGCCGCACGGCTCCGTCGCGACGTCCGGGAGCACGTCGGGCTGCCCCTCACCGTCGGCGTCGCGTGCACGAAGTTCCTCGCGAAGGTCGCGAGCGCGGTCGCGAAGCCCGACGGTTTGCTCGTCGTGCCGTCGGGCGAGGAGCACGCGTTCCTCCACCCTCTCCCCGTCGAGGCGCTCTGGGGCGTCGGCCCGGTCACGTCGCGCCGGCTGCGCGAGCGCGGGCTCGTCACCGTGGGACGCGTCGCGCAGGTGCCCGAGGCGGCGCTCGTCGCGATGCTCGGGCCGGCGGCGGGCCGGCACCTCCACGCCCTCGCCCACAACCGTGACCCGCGGCGGGTCCGGACCGGCCGCCGCCGTGGCTCGATCGGATCGCAGTGCGCGCTCGGGCGCTCGCGACGCCCGCAAGCCGAGGTCGACGCGATCCTCATCGGGCTCGTCGAGCGTGTCAGCGGGCGGATGCGCCGTGCGCGGCGGGTCGGCCGCACCGTCGTGCTGCGGGTCCGGTTCGGCGACTTCACGCGCGCGACCCGCTCGCACACCTTTCCTTGCGCAACCGCCGAGACCGCACCGATCTTGCTCGCGGCACGCGGCCTGCTGGCCTGCCTCGACCCGGTGATTCGCCGTCGTGGGCTCACGCTCGTCGGCGTCGCCGTCTCGAACCTCCAGGACGACCGCGCGGTCCAGCTCCGGCTGCCGCTCGACCCCTGGGCCGGCGGCGCGCTCGATGCCGCGGTCGACGAGATCCGCGAGCGCTTCGGCGCGCGCGCCCTCCGCCGCGCCGTCCTGCTTCATCGCCGCGACGCCGTCGAGATGCCCCTGCTCCCCGACTGAGATGCGGTCACCGCGCCCCCATCGAGATGGTCTGGGGGATACAGGCACCCAGCGTGTTGAATGGAGTCCACACCGCGCTCGAACGAACAGGAGGTCGTCGTGCACGAAGCCGTGATCGTCGCCGCATCCCGTACGCCGATCGGGCGTGCCGCAAAGGGCTCGCTCGCCGACGTGCGTCCCGACGACCTCCTCGCGTTCGCGATCGACGACGTTCTCGGGAAGGCGCCCGAGGTGCCCCGGGAGGAGGTCGTGGACGTCATGGTCGGCTGCGGGTTCCCGCAGGAGAAGCAGGGGATGAACCTGGGGCGGCGCGCTGCGCTGCTCGCCGGGCTTCCCGACAGCGTCCCCGGCACGACCGTCAACCGCTTCTGCGCCTCGTCGCTGCAGACGATCCGCATGGCGTTCCACGCGATCAAGGCGGGGGAAGGCGACTGCTTCGTCGCCGCGGGCGTCGAGTCGATCTCGCAGGTCTCCGGCTACCCGAAGAGCGAGGACGAGCTGCACCCGAAGCTGTTCGGCGACGGCGCGGAGATCGCGAACGTCTACATCCCGATGGGCCTGACGGCCGAGAACGTCGCCGAGCGCTGGGATGTGTCTCGCGAGGACATGGACGCGTTCGCGCAGCGCTCGCAGGAGCGCGCCGTGGCCGCCCAGGGCTCGGGGTTCTCGCAGCGGGAGCTGACGCCCTATCCGAAGGACGACGGGACAGTGGTTGCGGCAGACGACGGGCCGCGTGCCTCGTCGACGCTCGAGAAGCTGACCGCTCTCGAGCCGGCGTTCCTCCCGGGCGGCAAGGTGACGGCCGGCAACGCCTGCCCTCTCAACGACGGCGCCGCTGCGGTGCTCGTGATGTCGGACACTCGTGCGGCCGAGCTGGGGATCGAGCCGCGCGCACGGATCATCGCCTCGTCGGTCTCCGGTGTGACGCCCGAGATCATGGGCGTCGGCCCGATCGAAGCGGTGCGGCGGGTGCTCGGGCGAGCCGGGATGACGATCGACGACGTCGAGGTCATGGAGCTCAACGAAGCGTTCGCAGCGCAGGTCATCCCCGTCTGCCGTGAGCTCGGCGTCGACCCCTTCGGCGAGAAGCTCAACCCGCACGGCGGCGCGATCGCGCTGGGCCATCCGTACGGCATGACCGGCGCGCGGATCATGAACACGCTCCTGAACGACCTCGAGACGCTCGACAAGACGATCGGGCTCGAGACGATGTGCGTCGGCGGCGGCCAGGGCATGGCCATGCTCGTCGAGCGCCTGCGGTGACCGCCCGAGTAAGAGATCCCGCTCTGCGGGCAGCTAACGGGCATGACGACGTGGCTACGCTCTCCGAGAACCTCCACGTGGACGGCCGAGCCCACACGACGAGCGCAACCGACGCTCCTGCCCCGACTGCCCCGTTCGACGAGGAGTCGCGTGCGTGGCTCCGCGACCTTCGCGCCGACGGCCCGACGCGCGAAGAGGCGGTCGCGCGCCTGCACGCGCTGCTTCTGCGAGCCGCCCGCTTCGAGGTCTCCCGGCGCCGAGCGCGGATCCCGCACGTACGCGGCGACGACCTCGACGACATCGCCCTCCAAGCGGCGGACGACGCACTGATGAGCGTCCTCCGGCGCCTCGACGACTTTCGCGGACGGAGCCGCTTCACGACCTGGGTCTACAAGTTCGCGCTGCTCGAGACGGCAGTCAAGCTCAGAAAGCGCGCCTGGCAGGAGCGCGAGCTCCCGCTCGAGACCGAGAGCTGGAACATGTTCGCGACCGACCGGCTCCGACCCGACGAGGCGGTCGAGCAGAGCGAGCTGCTCCAGGCGGTCGAGCGCGGCGTCGCGGAGGTGCTGACGCCACGACAGCGCACCGTGCTCCTCGCACTCGCGGTCGACGGTGTCCCGATCGACGTCCTCGCCGAGCGGCTGGGCTCCACGCGAGGCGCCCTCTACAAGACATTGCACGACGCCCGACGCAAGCTACGCGCCGATCTCGGCGCGCGTGGGCTCGCGCCCGAGCACCGGTTGGAGGGGAGCTGATGAAGCGACGAACGACGACAGAGGCTCTCCTCGCCCTGCTGGGCCCCGCGGAGCCCGAGGTCGGATGCGACACGTGCTTCGACGAGCTCGACCTCTATGTCGACCTCGAGCTCTCCGGCGAGGACGCGGACGAGGCGATTCCCGGCCTGCGCGCCCACCTCGAAGGTTGCCCAGCCTGTCGCGAGGAGCACGAGAGCCTTCTGGCTCTCGCGGGGGCGGAAGCCGAGTAGCGGCTGCCCCCGCGGCTCAATCTCAATCGACCTCCGCGAGCGCGGGACGTGCTTTCGACTCGACCCGGTGGTGCTCGCCGGCGCTCGCACCGACCCGCAGGAGCACGGCGCCGACGACAGCCGCGGCGACTGCGAAGAGCGCCCCCGCGAGAAGCGCGGCGTGGTAGCCGCCGTTCAGCGCGACGAGCGGGCTCTGGCCGGCGGCCTGCAACGTGTCCGTTCGCTGCGCGGCGAGGCTCGCGAGCGTCGCGAGGCCGAGCGCGCCCCCCATCATGAACGCGGTGTTCACGACGCCAGACGCGAGCCCGGACTGCTCCGGCGCCACGTCGCTCATCGCGGCGAGCAGCACCGGATTGAACGCCATGCCCGCACCGATCCCGAGGAGAAGCATGCTCGGCAGGACGTCTACGGCGAACGTCCCGTCCACCGGCGCCCGAGCGAAGAGCACGAGCCCGGCAGCCGCGAGCAGCAGCCCCGTCACGAGCGGCACCTTGAGACCGAAGCGCAGAACGAGCCTCGCCGAGAGACCGAGCGAGAACGCGCCCATGATCAGGTTCGCCGGCAGGAACGCGAGCCCGACCTCGAGCGGGCTGTAACCCAGCACGAGCTGGAGGTAGAGCGCCGAGATGAAGAACCAGGCGAACATCGCCGCCGACCAGAGGATCCCGACGATGTTCGCGGTCGCCACGTTCCGCAGCCGGAACAGGCCGAGCGGCACGAGCGGCGCCGCGACACGCGCCTCGATCGCGACGAACACGCCGAGGAGCGTGCCCGCGGCCGCGAGCAGCCCCAGCGTGCGGGTGGATGCCCAGCCCGCGTCGCTGCCGTTGACGATCGCGTAGACGGCGAGCATCAGTGCCGCCGTCACGGTGACGGCGCCGGCCACGTCGAGTCGCCCCTCCTGTGCCGCGCCGCGCGAGGCAGGGACGAGCCGGAGCGACAGGATGATCACCGCGATCCCGATCGGGACGTTGACGAGGAAGATCCAGTGCCAGTCGAGCGCGTCCGTGAGGATCCCGCCGAGCAGCACACCGAGGCTGCCGCCGCCGGCCATTACGAATCCGAAGACGCCCATCGCCCTTGCCCGATCGGCCGGCTCCGCGAACAGGCTCATGATCAGCGAGAGCGCGACCGCCGAGACGACGGCGCCGCCGACCCCCTGCACGGCCCGTGCCGCCACGAGGACGACCTGCGTCGTCGCAAGTCCGCATGCGATCGAGGCCAGCGTGAAGAGCGACACCCCCGCCAGGAACATCCGCCGGTGCCCGAAGAGGTCGCCGAGCCGCCCGCCGAGCAGGAGGAAGCCGCCGAAGGTCAGGAGGTACGCGTTGACGACCCACGCCAGCGACGTCTCGGAGAAACCGAGGTCGCCTCTGATCGAAGGGAGCGCGACGTTCACGATCGTGGTGTCGAGCACGATCATCAGGTCGCCCAGGCAGAGGACGAGGAGGGCGAGCCAGCGGCTGCGGGTGTCTAGCGCGGTCATCGGTGGTCCTTTCGGCGCATGGGGTTCTGCTCGGGTAGACGACCGCACACCGATGGACTCATCGATCTCGTCACCGATGAGTTCCGGTGCCGCAGGGAGTCGTACCCGAAGATGTCATCCACGGAGCCGCGGGCGATCGTCTTCACGATCCACGGGCCGATTGCGCGCGCCGACCTGGACGGCCTCGGCGATCGCGTGTGCGCTCTCCTCTCGAAGGCCGCCGCGAGCGTGGTCTACTGCGACGTCCGCGACGTCGAGCCCGATGCGGTGACGGTCGACGCCCTCGCCCGGCTCCAGCTCGGCGCGCACCGTCAGGGATGCGAGGTTCGGCTTCGCGGCACCTCGTCTGCCCTCCGGGCGCTCGTCGAGCTGATGGGCCTGGCGGACGTACTCGTCGAGTGACGCCCGCCGCTCACTGCTTTCCCGGAGCCTCCAAGAGCTACGACTGACCCGCGGACGGCTCGAGCCGCTCGAGGGGTGACGGCGCCCCGCGCGCCGTCCGGCGAGCCGCTGCGACCTGCTCTGCCGCGATCACCGCGACGAGCACGACGACGAGGAGCGCCGCGACGACGAGCGCCGACACTGCGAGCCCGATCGCCCCCACCCCGACGCACGCCGCGGCGCCGATCAGCCTCTTCCAGGCGAGCGACCCCGCCATCCGCAGCCGGAACAGGACGTGGCCCAGCAGGTAGAGGGCCGGCCCGCCCACGACCGCGACCAGCTCCGGGTGCGAGAGCTCGTGCGTCGGGTGCGCGATCACGAGCTCGTCGCCCACGGCGGACAAGACCACACCCGCGACGAGAACCGCGTGGAGGTACGTGTAGCCGTCGCGTGCCAGGGTCGTCCGGTCTCGCGCGAGCTCGAGCCGTTTCTCTGCGATGTCCGCGACATAGTCGAAGTAGAGCCACCAGAGCGCCGCGGTTGCGGCGAATGCGAGCGCGAATGCGGTGAGCCGCGCGCCGTCGAGCTCGAGTCCCGCCGTCGTCGCACCAGTGAGCGCGATCGACTCTCCGAGCGCGATGATGACGAACAACTGGAAGCGCTCGGCGAAATGCGCGGTCTCGACCTGCCACGTGGACGGCGGCAGCCTCCGCAGCCCCGGCACCCAGTAGAACACGAGCGGTGCGCCGTAGTCGACCGCGAGTGCGGCGAGCCAGAGCCAGATCCGCGTCGGCGAGTCGGCGAGCGCCCCCGCGATCCAGAGGATGCCGGCGGCAACGAACCAGATCAGGATCCTCCCTGCGCGCTCGCGCTCGACCGTCCCCGGGCCGGCCGCGACGAAGGTGAGGAACCCGTGGCGTCCGACCTGGATCGCGACATATGCACCGGCGAAGAGGAGCGCGTGATCGCCGAACGCGCCGGGAATCGAGACTGCGAGAACGAGGCTGCCGAGCGTGACCGCGAGGAGGAGGAGCCTGACCGCGGTTTTCTCCGGGTCGAGCTCGTTCGTCAGCCATGCCGTGTAGTTCCACGCCCACCACACGACGAGGAGCGCGAGCGCCGCCCGGCCCGCGCCGCCGAAGCTCACATCGCCGAGCAGCAGGTGGGAGACCTGCGTGATCGCGAACACGAACACGAGGTCGAAGAAGAGCTCCAGGCTCGTCGCTCGCTGTTCCTCACCATCGGGACGACGCTCTAGACGCGACACGCCGGCAAGGCTACGCGGCAGGGCCGATCGACCCGAGCGGGATCCGGTCGTGAATGCCGGCCGCTACGCGAGCCGTGCGGGAAGGCCGAAGAGCGGAAAGACCCGGTCCGTGTCGAGGAAGAACGTCAGCTCGGCGATGCGGCCGTCGCGGACCTCGAGCACCTGGAGCGCCCAGGGCTCGTAGCCGCCGCCCTCGGCCGGCTTGTACTGGCCGAACGCCGGCGCACCGTTCGCGGCGACCGTGGGGACGACACGCGATCCCTGACAGCCGATGCCCGGCCCGAACCACCAGCGGAAGATGTCGTCGCGCCCCGTGAGCCAGAGATCGTACGGGGGCATCGACTGCGTCGCGTCCTCATGGATCAGCGCGGTCAGCGCGTCGAGGTCGTAGCGCTCGAAGGCGTCGACGTAGCGGGCGAGCAGCTCGGCGTCGGCCGTGTCCACCGAGAGCGGCGAGTCGGACGTGAGGTCGGTGGCCTCGAGCGTGGCACGCGCACGCTGGAGCGCGCTGTTCACCGACGCCACGGTGGTCTCGAGAAGCTCCGCGACCTCGGATGCCTGCCAGCGGAGAACCTCGCAGAGGATCAGCACCGCGCGCTGTTTCGGCGGCAGGTGCTGCAGCGCGGCGACGAACGCGAGCCGGATCGTGTCGCGCGCGACCGCGACGTCGGCCGGGTCGCCTTCGGGAACGACTCTCCCGTCGGGCGCGGGCTCGATCCACGTCACCTCCGGCAGCGCGTTGAGGTTGTCCGCGATCGGCTCCCGCGCCGGGCCCAGATCCATCGGGCGGGCACGACGCTCCCGTCCGCTCAGCATGTCGAGCGACACATTGGTCGCGATCCTGTAGAGCCAGGAACGAAGCGAGGCGCGGCCCTCGAACCGGTCGAAGCTCCTCCATGCGCGGACGAACGTCTCCTGCACGGCGTCCTCGGCGTCGAACGGGGAGCCGAGCATCCGGTAGCAGTAGCCCGTCAGCTCACGCCGGTAGCTCTCGAGAAGCCCTTCGAGCTCCCCGGCGGCGGGCTTGACGGTCAGAGAGGCATCCGCCATCGCCTCGTATCGTACGCGGGCCGCGTCGGGGGAAGGTGCGGAAAGCCGTACAGCGGGCGACTCATGGCCGCGCGAAGAGCCCGAGTCGTGGCCGTGTTTGGCTGGTGGTGCCGTGGCGGCGGCCCCTGCGGCAGAGCCACCGCCACAGCGCCGCCGGCCCGCGTTCCGCGTACGGTGCGCTCCCTGCAGAGGGGCGCACTCGCCTCCGGCGGCTCGTTCGCGCGGGTCGAAGGAGGGTCGACCCCGCCGCTCGACTGTAGCCAATCGGGTATCGAAAGTAAAGTGACTTCAGTTTCTGAAGCTCTCCCGCGCCCGCTGACCTCTGGGAGTCGGACGGGCCGGTCGCCGAGTGGGCCGGGCAGGTCTCGAACCTGCGACCTTGGGATTAAAAGTCCCCTGCTCTACCAGCTGAGCTACCGGCCCCGCGGTGAGTGTAGGGGCGGGGCGACCTTGCAACAGACTGTTGCAAAGCATGACCGCCCGACCGCCCGCCGGGAGTGACCCGGGGGCCGTTCGGACGGCGGGCGAAGCGGCGCATGCGACAATGGGTCGATGGACGCCGAGTCGAAGCCGCTTCTTCGCGGCGTGTTCCATCTCTGGGCGTGCGTCGCGGCGGCTGCGGCGGGGGTCGTGCTCGTCGTGATCGCCGACGGCGCGCTCGCGACGGTCTCGTCGTGGGTGTACGCCGCGGCACTCGTCGCGATGTTCGGGGCGAGCGCCCTCTATCACCGGGTCGCATGGAAGACGACGGCGCGCGAGCTCTGGGCGCGACGGGCCGACCATTCGATGATCTTCATCTTCATCGCGGCCACCTATACGCCGTTTGCGCTGCTCTCCTTCGATGGGGCGACGCGATGGATCGTGCTCTCGATGGCGTGGGCAGGTGCCGCGCTCGGGCTCACGCTCGAGCTCGTCTGGCTCGACTCGCCCCGATGGCTTCGCGCGATCGCGTACCTCTTGGTCGGCTGGATCGGCGTGCTCGCGGTGCCTCAGCTTTTCACGCGCGTCGGCGTCGCGGGAGCTGTGCTCGTCGTCGTGGGCGGCGGGTTGTACACCCTCGGCGCGGTGATCTACGCGACGAAGTGGCCCAACCCGTTCCCGCGAACGCTCGGCTTCCACGAGGTCTTCCATCTGCTCGTCGTCGCGGCTGCGGTGACGCAGTTCGTCGCGGTCTCACTGGTGGTGACGTAGATGGCGCGACGGGTCGAGCTGACGGACGAGGAGTGGCAGGCGCGGCTCACGCCCGAGCAGTACGCCGTCCTGAGGGGACAGGCGACCGAGCGGCCTTTCACCGGGACCTACAACGACACCGAAGAGCCCGGCGTGTACCGGTGCGCCGGCTGCGGCCAGGAGCTTTTTCGCTCCGACGCGAAGTTCCACTCGGGCTCGGGATGGCCGAGCTTCGTCGAGCCTGCCGAGCTCGACGCCGTCGAGACGCACACCGACACGAGCCATGGGATGACGC
This sequence comes from uncultured Actinomycetes bacterium, assembly GCA_963798725.1. Taxonomy (GTDB): domain Bacteria; phylum Actinomycetota; class Thermoleophilia; order Gaiellales; family Gaiellaceae; genus Gaiella. The sequence continues at coordinate 7,074 of CAWCUL010000003.1, read as the reverse complement.
GCACCGAGGTCGTCTGCGCCGCGTGCGGCGGCCACCTCGGCCATGTGTTCGACGACGGCCCGGGGCCCACCGGGCTGCGGTTCTGCATCAACTCGTGCGCGCTGGAGCTCGAGCCCAGCGACGATGGGTGAGCTGCCGGACGCGACACGGCCGGGCGCCATCCGGCTTCGCACCGCCGACGCGAGACAGCTGAGCGAGTTCTACGAGCGGGCGATCGGGCTCCGCGTGCTCGGGAGCGAGGACGCGGTGACCGCGCTCGGTGCGCGCGACGCGCGGCCGCTGGTCGAGCTCGTCGAGGATCCGTCCGCGCCGCGGCGGCCGCCTCGCACGACCGGTCTCTTCCACCTCGCGCTCCTCGTCCCGACGCGTGCCGACCTCGCCTACGCGCTCCGCCGTGTAGTGACCGCCGGATGGCCCCTGAGCGGCGCCTCGGACCACCTCGTCAGCGAGGCGCTCTACCTCTCCGACCCCGAGGGCAACGGAATCGAGCTCTACCGCGACCGGCCGCGCGACGACTGGCCCCGCGCAGACGGCGAGGTGCAGATGGACACGCTTCCGCTCGACCTCGGCAGCCTCCTCGCCGAGCCCGACGGGACGGGGGGCGACCTCGGGATGCCCGAGGAGACGTCGCTCGGCCATGTCCACCTCCAGGTGGCCGGTATTCCCGAGGCCGAGTCGTTCTGGGTCGACGCGCTCGGCCTGGATGCCACGACGCGAAGCTATCCGGGGGCGCTCTTCACCTCCGCGGGCGGCTATCACCACCACGTCGGGCTCAACACCTGGGCGGGCGTCGGGGCGCCGCGACCGCCCGAAGGCGCGCTCGGACTGGTGCGCTTCGAGCTCGTGCTGCCCGACCCCGACGCGGTGCGGGAAACGGGCTCGAGGCTCGCCAAGGTGGCGGACATCGAGCTGGTGGACGGCGGCGTTCTCGCCTCGGACCCTTCGGGCAACGCGGTGCTGGTTCGCGCCTGAGCCCCAACCTCACGCGCCAACGCGGGAAGTGCCCCCAGCGGGATTCGAACCCGCCTGCAAATCGGCATTTTTCTGTGTGCCGTGCACGCACCGGTGCACGCACGCGGCGAGTACGATCGACACGAAGTGAGCACGAATAGCGACCTCGCTCACGTCGTGGCACCGCGTGCGTGAACGTTGTGCGCCCCGCCTCAGAGGTCGCGCGCGACGGCGTCGACGATCGCCGTGGCGTGCTCAACAGCTTCGCGCACGTCCTCGACCCCCACGGAGAGCGCCTCGTATTCGCTCTGGTTTCGGAGATCGCGGAGCGTGTCGAACTCGTCGAGATGCGCTTCGATGTCGAGGTGGTCGAGTGCGGCGAGCGCGTACTCGCCCGTCTTCGCGTGGGCGCCGGGCCCTCTCGTGACGCGATAACCGCGCGAGCGCATGTGCGCCGCGATCGCCTTGCGAATGGCGTCGTAGAGCGCCGTGAAGGCGAGCGTCGGATCGTCGTCCATGATCTTCTCGGCGGAGGCGATGTGACGGCGGGCGACGTCGAGCTCGACTTGCGCCGTCTCCGGATCGGGTCGCACCGTCCGGATCTTCTTCTCGGCGAGAAGCCGACGGACGTCAGCCTCGGTCATCGGCGCCCTCGATCAGCGGCACGAGCGGCTGGTCCTTGACCGACCTGATGAAGCCTGTCGCGTCCGCCTCCCAGTCCTCCCTCGCGAGAACCGTCGGACGGACATCGAGGCCCAGCTCCTCGCTCGCCTCGCGACACAGGCGAGCGAGCTTGCGCCGATCCGGTGCCCCGAGAATCAGAAGGTCGATATCTCCGGGAGCGTCACCGGGTTCGCCCGAGTAGCGGCTTGCCCACGATCCGAAGATGAACGCGCGCCTCGACCCCGGACAGCTGCGCCAGCCGCTCGCGGAGAACGGGAAGCGGGCCGAACGCCTTCAAGATCAGCACCGAGAGCTCGGGGTAGAACGGAGAGTCCTCGTTGGGTCGAAGCAACCTTGCGGTTCCGACACGCTCGCTAGTCAGGATGCCGGCCTGCTCGAGCCTCTCTGCCTCGCGTTGCACGGTGGCCGGGTCGATGCCGAGCTCTGCGGCAAGCTGGTTGAGCGAGAGACGCTCGTTGGGGTGCAGGAACACGCGCGCGAGCAGGCGAGCCTGTCCGCGTGAGCGGAAGAGGGGAAGCAGTAGGGGAGCCTCGGTTCTCATATTGCGTATGTCGCGACGATCATTGCAGTATACGCAATATCTCGGAAGGCGGATATTGCCGGGCATACTGGCGACCGAAGTGGCGGAGAAGACGCACGGCAAGACGGCGAGCGGCGTGCCGATCACGGACAAGCTCGTCGCGAAGCTGGCGGACAAGGCTGAAGCGGGCTACAACGTCGACGCGATGCTTCGCCGCCGCGGTGGACGCCGCGCGACCTGATCATTGGCCTCCGCCGGCTCGAGCAGCGCGGCGTAGTCGAGCTCGCGGCCGTCGACGAGCACATGCGTGTAGGTGTCGCTCGTCACCTTCAGCGAGCGCTGACCGACGAGCGCTCCGATCTCCGCCCACGTCCGCCCCTGTCGGTGGAGGAGGCTGATCCGGCGGTGGCGGAGGTCATGCGGCGACCACAGCGGCACGGCAGCGGCGCGACAGGCCTTCGCGATGCTCGTGCGGATCGAGTCCGCCCCGCTCGAGGCGAACAGGCGCGCCTCCGGGTCGCGATCCTCGCGAGGCGGAAGCGTGCGCTCGATCGCCTCGGCGAGCACGTCCGGGAGATCGACCCAGAGCGCGCGCCCCGTCTTGGAGGCAGCCGCGCGCAGACGAACGCGACTTTGCGGCTCGTCGTAGTCGCCGACCCTGACCGTGTCGATGCTCGAGACACGAGCGCCCGACCAGTCGAGCCAGAGAAGCGCGAGCCGATGCTTCGAGGGGAGCAGCCAGTACACGGCTTCGACGTGCTCCGCGCTAGGCGGCTCGGGCTCGCGCAACTCGCCCCGTGGAAGCCGCACCCGCAGCCTGTCGCGGACAGGGTTAGGCTCGATCCCGGCGAAGTCGAACACGCAGGCGAGATGGGTGACTGCCTTGCGGATCGTCTCGCGCTTGTAGCCGGAGGCGTGAAGTCGGCCGACCGCGTCTGCGATCTCCTGCGGCGAGAAGCCATCGATCCGACGCGCGGCGTCGAGTGCGCCGACGATGAGGTTGAGCGACGTGCGGACATTGACCCGGGTCGCATCGGCGACGTCGATCCGCGACTCGCGATACGCCTCGACAGCAACGACGAGCGTTGGCGCCCGGGCAGGCTCGCGCTCGAGGCTCGCCAGGTCGGGGACGCGCATGGCCGCGAGCTCGCCGTCTATCCAGCGCCGCCGCTCGATCGCCTCTGTGCGCGTGCGGAAGCTCCCCGCATAGCGCTGGGCGCTCTCGCGCCCGCCCAGCCGGTAGCGGACGAGGTAGCGCTTGCCTCCGTTTCGGCTCGACGCGTGACGATCCAGCTACTGGGCATGTCTCACCTCACATCCCTCAGGCGCCCGCGTGCGATCGGCCGTACCCGATCGTCGCGGTAGGTGTTGCGCTCGACAAGCTCGAGGAAGTCTTCCGCGCGCATCATCGGTCGGGAGTAGCCGGGGAGATGCACGACCGCGAGCGCGCGGAAGACCGAGTCCATCGCCCGTCGCTCGAGCCCGAGTTCGCGCAGGTGGGAGCGGGTGAGCAGGGCGCCCGACCTTTCGAGCAGCTCGGTTGCCGAGCGGTGCTTTCGTGCGGGTCGGCTTCGCAGCTGCCCGCTCGGAACTGCAGTCATCGGTCGACCGTCGCCACGGCCCTTCAGCGTTAGCCGCTTGTCCGGCCAGCTCATCGCCCTCGTGCCGCTCTCGTGTCGCCTGCTCGTCCCGCCCAGTCTCCGAGCGTAGCTGCTGACTCTCGAGCCCGCCGTTCGGTGTGATGCGGCTTCCTGGGCGTGGACGCGTGTCGCCATGGCTTTCGTACGTTAGGAAGCTCCGTAGCATATCAGGGTCTTGCATCGTAACAAGTCGGTGCACTAGGCTCCCGCCTATGCGAGGCGCCGACCTGATCCGGGAGGCCCGCTTGCGGGCGGACTCACCCAGGACGAGCTCGCGCAGCGGACCGGCATGCAGCGCTCGGTGATCGCCCGCTGGGAGCAGGGCGCCGTCGTGCCCGGCTTCGACAACATGCTCGAGGTGATCGAGGCCTGCGGCTTCGAGCTTCCGCTAATGCTCGTCCCCCGCGACACCGCGCTCGACGAGCGCCTAGACAAGAACCTCCTGCTCACCCCGGAGCGGCGCGCGCAGCGCTACCTGGCCAAGCTCGAGCGAGAGCCCTAGCGTGGCGGAGTCGCGACGAAGTTCGACCCCTACGGCCTCCTGCAGGCGCTCGAGCGGCACCGCGTCACCTACGTCGTGATCGGCGGCTTCGCCCGCATCGTGCAGGGAACCGAGGAGATGACCCACGGACTCGACATCACCCCCTCCCTCGCGAGCAGAACCTGCGACCGGCTCGACGCGCGCCCTCCGACGACGTCGGCGCAGGCGGGCCGACGGCCGGAGCTCTCGCTCGACCCCGACAACGCTCGCCGCCCAGCCCGTGCACGAGCTCGAGACGCGAACGGTCAGCTGAAGCTCGTTCCCGAGCCGGCCGGCACCCGCGGCTACGACGACATCCGCCGCGCCGCCAACCGCGAGCCGCTCGGCCGCGGCGTCCGGCCCTCGGTCGCCTCGATCGGCGACCTCGCCCGCATGGTCTCCGCGCTCGGAGACGAAGAGCGCATCCCGCAGCTCATGCAGCTCCGACGCCTCGTCGAGCTCGAGCGCGCCCGCAAGCGCGTCATCGAGCGCTGAGACCGACGGGAATCAGCCGTAGAGATAAACGCCTACTGGCCTCAATAGCAGGCGAGACACAGATGCATCTTTCGACCCACAAGTGGCTCGAACCCCGACGAGTCGCCCGGGGAACGTCGCGCTCGACGACCCAGCATCAAAAGAGATGCATCTGCGTCTCCCGTGCTATTCACCCTGTGAGGAGACCGTCGGGCGCCACAGACCACTCGGCTGCCTGCTCACGAGTCGTTCGAAGAAACTGGCAACGAGAGCGCGCAGGTGGCAGGAAGATCCGTCGCCCGATGCCCTGTTGGCGCGGGCGTCATCGTCGCGGGAGAATGTGCACCGGGCGGACCCGAGGATTCATCGCGGTGGCGTCGGGGATCAGTGACCCGCGAGCGGCACACGTTGGTGAGGACGGGGTCACGAGATCACGGGACCCTGTCGGGTGTAGACCTTCTGTGCATTCTTCTCCCAGGCAGGGACGGCTCGGTCGGCGAGGACGCCGACGCCGAGCTGCCGGGCGAGGCGGGGGTGCTGGCGGATGAAGCGATCGCACACGGCACGAGTCTCGGACCGTGCGTCCTCCGGAACCCGAGATCGGCCCGGGCGAGTTTGAGGATGAACGAGAAGGCTAGCCGAGGCTCGCGGCCGGGCCGGACCCGTTCGACGCGGCACACGTAAGCCCGCCTCGACCTCGGGCGCGTCCGCGTGCCCGCGCCCAGTCCGTCTCGGACGTCGGGCGGTACGTCGTCGGGCGTGGTAGGGAGGAGGCGCTGTTGATGCGGCTCGAGCGCTTCCGGCGGGATCGTCACGTCAGCCGACAGCTGACCCAGCCGCGCTGACCGCTGCCCGAGAGATTCTGGTCATCACGAAGAACATTGTGGACCGACCCATGGCCGATGTCTTTGGTTGGACTCGTTGGAGTCGGCCTGCTCCTTACGGGAGTAGTTGCGGCGGCCAGCACGTCTCGCCTTGGCGGCGACGAGGGTTCAGTCTCGTCATCCACCGTCTACGTGTTGGCGGCCGGAGCAGGGCTCCTGGTAGCCGTGGGGTTGGTCTCCGCGGCGTGGGTGACCGGCCATGCGGCGTTCGCGGGATCGACGATGCGAGGCCGCGCGCTCGTGATGATCGGAATCGGCGCCACGACCCTCGCCACACTGGCCGTGCTGGTTCTGTTGCCCCGCTTCGTGTCGGAGACGCCTGGTGGATTCCTGCGTACGGACACCCTGCGTGTGTCGATGCGTTCTTCTTCTGGCAGCACTACCCGGACCGCCGCGACGAGCTCTTCCGAGCATCCGGAGCAATTCTGTTGGTCGGAGGGCGGCGCGAAGAAGCTGTCCGGTCATGGTGGGGCTCCCACCGAGATCTCGGGCTCGTTGGTTGCCTTGGTGGCGGGTGGCGCGCTCGCCGCCTCTGATGGTTGGAGCCGCTCTGCTGGCCGTGGCCGTGCGACGTTCGCGACGCAGGGACTCGTCCGAGGTGGGAGAGCAAGATGCGGACGTCTTGGTGGCGCTCGACGAGTCGCTGGACGACCTTCGGCGGGAGCGGGACGTGCGTCGGGCGATCGTGGCGTGTTATGCGCGGATGGAGCGGGCGCTCGCAAACGCGGGCCGGGCCCGCGTGCGCACGAGACGCCGTTCGAGTTTCTTCGTCGTGTGCTCGAGCGGGTGGCGCACGAGCCTGGGCAGGTGTTGACGGAGCTGTTCAGAGCGTGCGAGGTTCAGCGCGGAGCCGATGAGCGAGACGGAAAAGCGCAGCGCGATCGCGGCGCTCGAGGCGTACGGGGCGCGGGTCGCGGGATGAGCATGTACTCCGACATGCAGACGCGCGAGCGGGCCCGCGGTGTCGGTGGGCCGACGGCGCTGCCGAAGCAGCTGCGGGTGATCGCGGTGGCGCTCGTCGTCGGCGCGCTTGGGATGGCGCTGCTCGGGGTCGTCTCGTCTGAGGGTGGGGTGCGCTTCGCGTTGATCGTGCTCGTGGCGTACGCGGCGGTGGTCGTCGTGACGCGGGTGTTGTCGCCGTTCGGGCGGCAGGCGCGGGCGCCTCGGCGGAGGCGCAAGCGGGCATGCGCGCGACATCTCGGGGCCGTTGTTCGTGGAGCGGGCGGCGCGCGCTCCGGACCTCGCGAGCGGCTCGGCCGCCCGGTTCGAGCAGTTCCGTGGCCGGTTGCGCGAGATCGCGGAGCGGCGGCTCGCCGGCCGCGGGCTGCGATTCGAGAGCGACGGCGCGCGAGCCTTGCTCGGCGACGAGGCGTGGCAGCTGCTGGCGCGGCCGCTCGAGCG
>CAWCUL010000002.1:0-664592 GCA_963798725.1 uncultured Actinomycetes bacterium | reverse complement strand
GGAGCGCTCTGGTTGCCGCTGCTCGCGTTGGCCTTCCTGGTCGTGGCGATCCTCACGCGGCGCAGCGTCGAGCACGGGCTGCGCTGGGCGGGGCTCGTGCTCGGGTTGATGGTGCTGCAGGCGGCACTGGGATTTGCGACGCTCGCGGTCCCGGGCCTCGCCGTCCTGCACGCGGTCAACGCCCTCGCGCTGTTCTCGTCCGCGAGGTACGCGGCAACCCGGCCGAATCGGGAGCCGCCGAGGGCGATCTCGCTACGCGCGCCGGTGGCAGGCCCCGCGAGCTGACAGGCCCAACTCACCCCGGCGGGACGCACGTGGAGACGCTCGAGGAGGATGGCTGGGCGGTCGACCGTTTTCGCCGGGTCGGCGGGTGGGCTCGTCCCCGGCCTTCGTCGATGACGGGTCAGGCAGGTAGCGGGAAACGCACGTGCATGTGGTTCTCGTGGTTCGGGTACGGGACGACGACTCCGCTCGGTCCGCGCAGCCCGGTCGAGTAGCCGACGAAGATCATCTGCGCGCCCGCGGCCACGAACCGGTCGAGGAGATCCTGCGAGAGCGCCCGGTCGATCTGGCTGGTCGCGATCGGAGCGCTCAGGTGCCGGTCGAGTCGCGGGTAGTAGACGTCCACGTCGAGCCCGTTCTGATGCGAGACGTGCTCGTCCATCCGTCCGCCGTGCCGAAGGCTGATGTCTCCCACGACGAGACGCGGCGCGTCCGGGTGTGCCGCACGGTAGGCGCCGAACACCGAGATGACCGTCCGAATCGTGCGCTCGTTGCCGTAGAGCCGCCACGGCAGGTTCGGGACGCTGTCCGTGACGGGGTTCCAGGTGACCCAGTCCGGCCCCTCGACGGGAAGCTGGGTGCCGTCCACCAGGCTGCCGGAATACTGTAGGCCGACCGACGTGGCGTGGTGCCACGCGACCTTCGTGAACACGGACGCTCGCTTCGCCGAGGTCGAGGCTGCCCGCACGCTGGGCACTTCGGGTGCCGCGAAACGGGAGAGGTCGAGCCCGAAGCTGAGGCTCGGTGGATCCTCCGTCAGCGGCCCGAAGTCGCGTGGGGCTCCGCCCTGGCGAAACGCGTGGATCGGGATCATCGTGGCCGACCCGACGAGCAGTGCGACTGCAGGCAGGGTGCGCGTGGCGAATCGGCGCCGGCGCGCCGCTTGCCTGGCGAGGCGTCGCGTCTGCGACGCCTCGAGTCCGGTCGCGACCGGCATGAACGAGCGTGGTACGGGGCCGCGGTTGACGAAGGCCGGCACGGTGAGCGTGAACGCAGCACCGGGCGCGCGCCGCTCGTCGCGGAACCAGACGATGTCGGCGTCGAGCCACACCTCGTCGAAGCGCCAGCTCATGAATCTCGTTCCTTCGCCCGACTGCGGGCGTGTCCTTCAGCGGCAAACGGGGAGCGCGAGACGTACACCGGAAGCCGGCACGGCACGCCCCGGTCGGTTCGACGGTTACCGCACCGACGCGGCAATGACGACGAGGTCGTGCTCCGCCCACCGAACCTCGGGCTCGAGGCCGGCATGGCGGAGATCGTCGAGCAGTTCCACCGTGCTGCTGACGTCGCTCTGTTCCCGATCCAGTGGAGTCGGCTCCGAGACCGGAGCGTGGGGTTCTACGACATCGGCCAGCACGAACCGTCCGCCCTCCGAGAGCCGCTCCGCCACACGGGGAAAGAGGTCCGCCTTCGACGCTCCGTCCACGTGATGCAGGGCAAACGCGGAAACGATCAGCTCGAAAGGCCCTTCCGGAAGCCGATCCTGGAAGCGGCCGAGTCGCAGGTCTGCTCTCGCGCCAAGAGCACCGGCGGCGGCGTCGAGCTTGTCTCGGCTTTGATCGAGGCACACGGCGCGCGCGGCCGGATGCGCCTCCAGGCATCGTCGCGACGTCTCGCCCGTGCCCACCCCCAGGTCGAGCATGCGGAGGACCTCGAGATCCATCGACGCGCGAACGATTTCCTCCTGTGCTCGGTCATACCGCTGTCCGTGCTGCATCGCGCCGAGGGTAACGCGCCTGGGCAAGCGTGCCCGCGCCGCGACCTCGTCACGATCGATTTCCCGACGGGGCCGTCTAAGCTCTTGAGCCGTATGGCGACGTTCTCCACGCGCTTTCTGGGATGCAAGGTCTCTTTCGCCGACGAACAGGCGATCCGCGAGCGACTGCTCTCGGACGGGCACGTCGAGGTCAACGACGGCGGCGAGATCCAGGTCGTCAACACATGCTGTGTGACGCACGAGGCGGTGTCGAAGTCTCGGCAGGCAGCTGCCCGCGCTGCGCGCACGGCGCACACCGTGTACGTGACGGGCTGTGCGTCGAACCTCCAGGATGCGTTCGCGGGCGCCGCGCCGAACGTCGTCGTGACCCGTCGAACGGGTGAGGCCGCCGCCGCCTTCGTCGCCGGCGACGTGGGCGCGATCGGGTGCGTGAACGCCGAGCACCGTCTCGACCGGGTACGGGCATTCGTCAAGATCCAGGACGGCTGCTCGTTCTCGTGCGCGTTCTGCGTGATCCCGCTCGTCCGCGGGGCAACGAGGAGCCGGACGGCGGCCGCGGTGCTCGCGGAGGTCCGGCGCCGCGTCGCCCAGGGGCACCGCGAGATCGTGCTCACGGGCGTCAACCTCGGCTGCTTCAGAGACCGTGAGGCGGGCTGCACGCTCGCCGGGCTGGTGCGCGCCTGCGGCGCAGTCGAGGGGCTCGAGCGGCTGCGGCTCTCCTCGATCGAGGTGAACCACGTGACCGACGAGCTCGTCACCGCGCTGCGCGAGACGGCCGCGGTTTCCTCCCACCTGCATGTCCCGCTGCAGTCCGGTGACGACCGCGTCCTTCGGGCGATGGGACGCCGCTACACGACGTCGCGCTTCGAGAGCCGGATCGAGGCGCTGCACGACTTCAACCTGACGAGCGACGTGATCGTCGGGTTCCCCGTCGAGGACGACGACGCGTTCGAGCGGACGCTCGCCCTCGTCGCACGGCTCGGCATGAGCAAGGTGCACGTGTTTCCGTACTCTCCGCGGCCCGGGACGCGGACGGCGGGCGACGACGCCGTTCCGCCGGACGTGAAGCGCGAGCGCGGCCGGCGGCTGCGCTCGCTTTCGGACTCCCTCTCGCGCCGACGCTGGGAGGCGAGGATCGGGAGCACGGACCGGGTGCTCGTCGACCGTCCCGGGCGCGGCTACGCGGACGACTACACGCCGTGGCTCGTGGAGGCGGAGGTCGGGGCGCTCGTCACCGCCCGCGCGGTCGGCGTCGGCGACGGGGGGGTTCTCGCCGTTGCCGCCTGAGCCCGTCCCCGGCTGCCTCTTCTGCACGCTCGTCCGCGAGGCCGAGCACGTGCACGCCGCCGACGGCTTCGTCGCGATCCGTGACATCGCCCCGAAGGCCGCGACGCATCTCCTGGTGCTCCCCGAGCGGCACGTCGACACGTTCAGGGACGTCGCGGAGTTCCCGCCCGAGGAGGCGAAGCGGATGCTCGAGTTCGTCGCCGAGACCGCCGTCTCGGCGGGGCTCGACGACTACCGCGTGATCGTGAACGTCGGCCCGGGTGGGGGCCAGACGGTGTTCCACCTGCACTGGCATGTCCTCGGGGGCGTTAGCCTGCCCGGATTCGAATGACGCTCATCGCCGACATCCAGGACGAGCTCAAGCAGGCGCGGCTCGCGCGCGACGGAGAGCGACGCGACGCGCTGTCGCTGCTCCTGAACGCACTCCGCTCGGCCGAGAAGGAGCTTCAGCGCTCGCTTTCCGAGGACGAGTCGCTCCAGGTCTTGCAGCGCGAGCGGAAGAAACGGGCCGAGGCGATGGAGGCGTACGACGCGGCGGGGCGCGAGGAGCAGGCGGACCGGGAGGAGTTCGAGCTCGACGTGATCGAGGAGTTCATGCCCGAGCCGCTCTCCGAGGACGATCTCGAGGAGATCGTCGACAACGTGATCGCGGAGGTCGGTGCGACCTCGATCCGTGATCTCGGCCGCGTGATGGCAGACGTGATGCCCCAGGTCTCCGGCCGGGCCGACGGCTCGTCGGTCAGCCAGCTCGTACGCGAGAAGCTCGCCTAGACCGCTACCGCGTGCAGCGCACGCGCACTCCGGGGATCGGCATAGTGACTGGGTGCGCGCCGCAGCCGCAGCCGCATCGCCGGCAGAGGCCGGCGGGATTCGCCTCGAAGCGCTCTCGAAGACCTTCTCGAGCCCCCAGGGCCCGGTCCACGCGGTCAAGGGAATCGATCTCGGGATCGCGGCGGGTGAGACCGTCGCCCTCCTCGGACCGAACGGCGCCGGGAAGTCGACGACGATCGAGATGCTGCTCGGGCTGGTCGAGCCCGATGCCGGCACCGTCTCCGTGTTCGGCATGGCGCCCGACCGGGCGGTCGATCGTGGCGGCGTCGGGGCAATGCTGCAGACCGGAGCGCTGATTCGCGATCTCTCGGTGCGCGAGCTCGTCGCGATGATCGGCTCGCTGTATCCCGATCCGCTCTCACCCGACGACGCTCTCGCGCTCGCCGGCATCGAGGAGATCGCCGGCCGGAGGACCCAGAAGCTCTCGGGCGGCGAGACGCAGCGCGTGCGGTTCGCAGTCGCGATCGTGGCGAACCCCGATCTGCTCGTGCTCGACGAGCCAACGGTGGCGATGGACGTCGAGAGCCGCCACGCCTTCTGGGACGCCATGCGGGCCTTCGCCGCCAGGAGCAAGACCGTCGTGTTCGCCACCCATTACCTCGAGGAGGCGGACGCGTTCGCCGACCGGGTCGTGCTGATGAGCTCGGGTGCGGTCGTCGCGGACGGGCCGCCGACCGCGATCAAGGCAATGGTCGGGTCGCGGAGGATCCGTGCGACGCTGCCGGACGCGGACGCCGAGGCGCTCGGTGCGCTCCCAGGGGTCACCGAGGCAGACGTTCGTGGCGACGCCATCACGCTGATCTGCTCGGACAGCGACGCCGCGCTCCGGGGGCTTCTCGACTCGAGCAGCCAGGTGCGCGACATCGAGGTCACCGGCGCCGGTCTCGAGGAGGCGTTCCTGCTCCTCACCGCCGACCGTCGAGGCGAGAGCCCGGTGGCCGCGTGAACACGACTTACCTCCGCTACGAGCTCATCCGGATGTTCAGGAACCGACGCTTCTTCCTGTTCTCGCTCGGCTTCCCGCTCGTCCTCTACTACCTGATCGCGGGGCCGAATCGCAACAACGACGATCTCGCCGGCTCGGGGATCTCCGCTCCCGTCTACTACATGGTCGGGCTGGTCGCGTTCGGGACGATGACCTCGGTCCTGTCCGCCGGCGCTCGCATCTCGGCGGAGCGCTCGACCGGGTGGAACCGGCAGCTGCGGATCACGCCCCTGAAGACGCGGGATTACTTCAGGACGAAGGTGCTGACGGGCTACGCGTCCGCATGCGCGACGATCGGCGTCCTCTACGTCGCCGGTGCAACGCTCGGCGTCCGTCTGCCCGCGCGCAACTGGGTCGAGATGACAGGCCTGATCCTCATCGGGCTCGTGCCGTTCGCGGCGGGGGCGATCGCGATGGGCCACCTGCTGCACGTCGACGCGATCGGCCCGGCGATGGGCGGTACGACCGGCATTCTGGCGTTCCTCGGCGGCACGTGGTTCCCGATCACGGGGAGCGGGGCGTTCGCCACCTTCGCGAAGTGCTTGCCCTCCTACTGGCTCGTGCAGGCCAGCCACGTCGGGATCGGCGGCAAGGCATGGGGAGCGACCGGCTGGCTCGTCGTCGCGGCCTGGTCCGTGGGTCTCGCAGCGGTGGCGGCGCGCGCCTATCGGCGCGACACCGAGCGCGCCTGAACGCGGGAGAGCCGCGAGCGGTTGCGTGCCACGAGGCGGTACGCGAGAGCGGCCGTCCGCGGAAAGACCTCGACGACACGCGCGGGGAGGCGCCCGCCGCGGAGCGCTCGAAGAACCGGCGGAAGCGCTTCGGCGCCCGATCGCCTCGTTCCCTCGGCATCGACGACGTGCATCGATGCGTATCTCTCGCCGAGCGTGAGGTCGCGCAACAGACGCTTTCCGAGCTCCGATCCGATCGGAGCGACCGAGACCGTGTCGGCACCCGCAAGCCGTGCGCTCAGCCCGGCGCAGAGCGCGCACCCCTCGTCGTAGAGGACCGTCAGCTCCGGCATAGGGGCACCGTACCGGCCTGTTCCTACACTTCGACGAATGCAGGATGTCCTGACCGTCCCGAACGAGGTCGCCGCCGAGCTCGCGGGGGTGGCGGACGGCGTGCTCGACACGCTGCGGGAGCGGCTCGGGTGCACGATCTCGTTGCGTGGCAACCGGCTCACGCTGGACGGAGACGACGCACGGGTCGCCGAGGCGCGGGCGGTGGTCGACGAGCTCGTGGAGCTCGTCGAGGGCGGGCACGCGATAGGCCCCGACACGGTCGGCGCGGTCGTTGCCGCACTCGACCAGGCAGAGGACATCCGCGACGTCTTCGACGACGTCGTCTGGCGGCACCGCGGCAAGAAGATCGCGCCGAAGACCGTCATGCAGAAACGCTACGTCGACGCGATCCGTGCGGAGACCGTGACGTTCGGGATCGGGCCGGCCGGGACGGGCAAGACGTATCTTGCGATCGCGCTCGCCGTGAAGGCCCTCTCCGAGCGCGCGGTGGGCCGGATCATCCTCACGCGCCCCGCCGTGGAGGCCGGCGAGCGGCTCGGGTTCCTGCCCGGCGACGTGCTCGCGAAGGTCGACCCGTACATGCGGCCCCTGTTCGACGCGCTGTACGACACGATGGACCCCGACCGGCTCAACGCGTACATCGACCGCGGCACGATCGAGGTCGCACCGCTCGCGTTCATGCGCGGACGGACGCTGAACGACTCCTTCGTGATCCTCGACGAGGCCCAGAACACCACGCCGGAGCAGATGCAGATGTTCCTCACACGGCTCGGCTTCGGGTCGAAGATGGTCGTGACCGGCGATGTGACCCAGGTCGACCTGCCGCGTGAGCAGGCGTCGGGGCTGATCCAGGTCCGTGACATCCTCACGTCGCTCGACGGGATCGGCTTCGTCGAGTTCGGCCACGCCGACGTCGTCCGTCACAAGCTCGTGCAGCGCATCGTGGAGGCCTACAAGCGGCACGCGGAGGAGACCGGGTCCGCGCGCCGCCGGTGATGGTCGAGATCGAGGTCGAGAATCGCAGCGGCGTCCGCGTCGATGCCGACGGGGCGGCCGGCCTCGCCCGGGACGTCCTTGCCGCGGAGGGAGTCTCGGACGGCGAGCTCGGCATCGCCTTCGTCGGGTCGGACGAGATGCGTGGGCTCAAGCGGCTGCACCTCGGTGTCGACGAGGTGACGGACGTGCTCTCGTTCCCGATCGACGGCATCGACCATCTCCCGGACGGCGCGCCGCGTGCACTCGGGGACGTCGTCCTCTGCCCGGACGTCATCGGCGACGAGTGGCGCTGGCCTCTCGTTCACGGCCTGCTGCACCTGCTCGGTCACGAGCACGGGGCGAAGATGGAGGCGCGCGAGCGCGCGCATCTCTAGGTGATCGCTCGGAGAGACCGCTCGTGATCGCTCCTCGGCGCACCCCGTCGATCCTCGAGAGCTTCAACTTCGCGATCGAGGGGATCATCCACGTCCTCCGCACACAGCGGAACATGCGGATCCATTTCGTCGTGGCGGTGGTCGTGCTCGTCGCGGCGCTCGTCTCCGACGTCTCGAGGCTCGAGCTGATCGCGTTGCTCATCGCGATCGCGTTCGTGTTGATCGCCGAGATGATCAACACCGCGATCGAGGCCGCCGTCGACGTCGCGTCGACGACGTTCGACCCGATGGCCAAGCTCGCGAAGGACATCGGCGCCGGCGCGGTGCTGATCGCCGCGATCAACGCGATCGCCGTGGGCTACCTCGTGTTCTCCGGGCAGGTGTCCGACGAGAGCTCGCGCCTTCTCGACAGGCTCTCCGAGGCGCCCGCGGAGCTGACCGTCGTCGCGCTCGTGCTCACGATCGCGCTCGTCATCGGCATGAAGGCGTTCGGCGGACGCGGGTCGCCGCTGCGGGGAGGTTGGCCGTCGGGGCACGCCGCGGTGGCGTTTGCCGCCTGGATGGCCGTCACCCTCGTGATCGGCGACGACTCCCACCGCTTCCTGATCTCGTCGCTTTCCCTCATCATGGCGTTGCTCGTGGCCCAGACCCGGATCGAGGCAGGCATCCACACGACTCTCGAGGTCGCCTCCGGTGGCGCGCTCGGCGCGCTCGTCACCCTCGCCGTCTTCCAGGGGTTCTCGGGATGACGGATCGCGAGCTCCTCGAGCGGGCCGACGAGATCGCCGGCCGCGCGTACGCGCCCTACTCGAGGTTCAACGTCGGCTGCGCCCTGCTGTGCCGTGACGCTCGCGTGGTCGAGGGCGTCAACGTCGAGAACGGTGCTTACCCTCTCGGCGTCTGCGCGGAGCGCGCCGCGTTTTCGAGGGCGATCGTCGAGGGCTACGCCCCGGGCGACTTCGTCGTCGCCGCGATCACCGCGTCGCCCTGCGGAGGCTGCCGGCAGTGGCTCGCCGAGATGCGGGTCGAGCGCGTCGTGTTCCGAAACGGCGGGCGCGTCGTCGAGATGACGGTCGACGAGATCCTCCCGGAGCAGTTCGAGCTGTAGACGATGGAGTCTTACCGGCTCGAGAGATCGTGGAGCGATCGGCGCGCTTTCGGCACGATCTCGACACTCACGCGTCGGCGGTTCGCGGTTAGGCTCGAGGCGTGGGGAGGAGGTCGGTGGCCCTGCTCGGTGGTGGTCGAATCGGACGACGGCCGAATCGGACATGGTCGAGTCGGACCTGGTCGAACCGGACTTGGTCGAACGGGACCGGGCCATCGGGACTGGGCCGGGGGCGTCGCGGGGCTCGAGGCGCATCGGACGACAGAAGCGAGAGCCGGGGACACCCGGCGGTTCACGGCCGGCGTGAAGACGTGAGAGTTGGAGTCGTCGTCGTGGCGGGCCGTCCGAACGTCGGCAAGTCCACGCTCGTCAACGCGCTCACCGGCGAGAAGGTCGCGATCACCTCGAGGGTGCCGAACACCACCAGACGGCGGATCTTCGGCGTTGCGCACGGTCCCGGATGGCAGCTGGTCCTGGCCGACCTCCCCGGGTTTCAGCGCCCGATGGACGCGCTCACCGAGCGCATGCAGGGAACCGTCGACGGGGCGTTCGACGACGTCGACGCCGTCCTGCTCGTCCTCTCGGCTCGTGACAGGATCGGCGCCGGCGATCGCTTCGTCGCCCGGCGCGTCTTCGCGCTCGGGGTGCCGGTGATCATCGCGCTGAACAAGATCGACAGGCTCAAGCACGGCCACGTCGCCTCCCAGATGAAGGAGGCTGCGACGCTCGGCGACTTCCATGCGCTGCATCCCGTCAGCGCCAAGGTGCGCGACGGGATCGGCGAGCTCCGCGACGATCTCGTGCATCTCCTCCCGGAGGGGCCCGCGCTGTTCCCGGCCGGCGACACGACCGATCTGACGCTCGAGGAGCGGGTGGCAGAGGTGATCCGCGAGAAGGCGCTCCACCTCACGCGCGACGAGGTGCCGCACGCGTTGACGGTCGAGATCGACGAGCTCGGCGAGAAGGCGCTGCGGGCGTTCCTGCTCGTCGAGACCGAGTCGCAGAAGGGGATCCTCGTCGGCAAGCGGGGCGCGATGGTGCGGGAGATCGGCACGCGCGCGCGCCCGGAGGTCGAGGCGCTCGTCGGCCACGCCGTGTTCCTCGAGCTCGTCGTCAAGGTGCGGCCGAGATGGCGCCGAGATCCGCAGACCCTGGCCAGGCTCGGTCTCTGACTCTGATGGGCCGGTCGGTCGACGTCGCGGCCGGCGAGGTGGTCGTCCGCCTGAGCGGCCTGACGGCGGTCGGCGCGGTGAAGCGGACGCTTCGGATCCCGCTGTCCCAGATCCGCAGCGTGTCGACGGAGCGCTACGAGCGAACCGGACTCCGACTCGGGGGCGCATCGATCCCGTTCACGGACATCAGGGAAGGCCGGTTTCGCAGTCGCGGCGCGAGGTCGTTCCTGTCGTTCGAGGATCGCGATCGGGTGATCACGCTCGGGCTCGACCGCAGCGCGCCGGGGGTCGGCTACGACCTCGTCGTGCTCGGGGTCGACGACCCCGAGGCGGTCGTAACGGAGATCGAGGCGCGGCGACCGGCGTGACCTGGGGGGCCGCCCCCCTGCTACGACCGACGCCCCCACACCCGCTGCCGCTTCGGCGCGATGCGGAGGATCACCCGCTCGGACGTGATCGCCGCCGGGTCGTAGTCCCGGTCGCGGTACTTGCGAGAGAGCGCATCGATGTGCGCCCGCGCCTCCGGCCCCCTAACCATCTCGACGACGCGCCCTCGTGCCTCTGCGTAGACGTACGGATCGGCGAGATCCCAGACCATGACCGTCACGCGGGGATCGCGCTCGACCGCCCTGAACTTCGCGCGATGGGTCTCTGTGTTGATCAGCAGATGCTCGTCGTCCGCGTCGACCCACATCACGTGCGTCATCGGCTGTCCCGAGGGGAGGAGCACGGTGAGCGCCGCGAAGTTCCTGTCACGGGCGAGGCGAGTCAGTTCCGGATCGAGCGTCACGTCCCCCGAACCAGCTCCAGGGCCTCGTCGGCGTCGACCCGGTCGGCAAGCGTGCGCGCGACCTTGAGCCAGAGCTCCGGGATCGTGTCCAGCAGGTCCACGAAGTCGCGCCCCGAGATGACGAGCACGCGCAGGGGCGTGGCCGCTACGACCGTGGCGGTTCGCGGTGAGCGCGACAGCAGCGCAATCTCACCCACATAGCTCCCCTCGCCGAGGCGCGACACCCGTCGAGCCCCTCGGCGCACGTCGACCTCGCCCTCCACGACGACGTAGAACTCGCTTCCCGGCTCGCCCTCGCGGATCAGCTCCGTGCCAGACTCGACCGTGCGCTCTTCGGCGAGCGCGGCGATGCGCCGCAGGTCGCGTTTCGAGCAGAGCTCGAAGAGGGGAAGCCCGCGGATCAGGTCCACCCTTGCGTCGGCTCGGAGCAGCACGGCGGAGACTCTACTTGCGGCCTCTAGACTGGGTCATGTGAGCCAGGCGCTTGCGCTACCGCGCACGATCGAGCTTCCGGGAGGGGGCCGGCTGCCGCGTGTCGGCTCCGTCGACGCCGTGTCGCTCGAGGGCCGTGCGGAGGATCTCGCAAAGCGCTCGATCAAGCGCGAGTCGAAGCTGTTCGCGCTCGAGCTGGCGATCCGCATGATCGATCTGACGACCCTGGAGGGCGCGGACACGCCCGGCAAGGTGCGCGCTCTCTCCGCAAAGGCGCTGCGGCCAGATCCCTCCGATCCGACCGTGCCGCCGGTCGCGGCGGTCTGCGTCTATCCGAGCCTCGTCGCGGTCGCGAGACGGGCCCTGGGGAACGGCGGAGTCAACGTGGCGTCCGTCGCGACCGCCTTTCCGGCCGGTCAGGCTCCGCTCGACGTGAAGCTTGCGGACGTCCGCGCGGCGGTCGAGGCGGGCGCCGACGAGATCGACATGGTGATCGACCGCGGCGCGTTCCTCTCCGGGCGCGTCGGGAGCGTCTACGACGAGATCGTCGCGGTCAAGGAGGCCTGCGGGGACGCGCACCTGAAGGTCATCCTCGAGACGGCGGAGCTCGGCACCTACGACGCCGTGCGCCGGGCGTCGTTCGTCGCGATCGCAGGCGGTGCGGACTTCATCAAGACGTCCACCGGCAAGGTCTCGCCGGCTGCGACGCTGCCGGTCACGCTCTGCATGCTCGAGGTGATCCGCGACGTCCACGAGGAGACGGGGCGCGTGATCGGGATGAAGCCCGCCGGCGGGATCCGCACGGCGAAGCAGGCGATCCAGTACCTGTGCGTGCTGCACGAGACGCTCGGGGTCGAATGGCTGACGCCGCTCCGCTTCCGATTCGGGGCGTCGTCGCTCCTCAACGACCTCCTGCTCCAGCGTCGCAAGCAGCTCACGGGGATCTACCGCTCGCCCGACGAGTTCACGCTCGACTGATGGGAGCCGTCGAGAAGCAGCGCGGCGACGTTCTGGCACCGGAGAGCTGGGAGTACGCCAGCTCGGTCGAGTCGCGCGACATCGTCTCGTTCAGGGAGCGCTACGGGCTCTTCATCGGCGGCGCACACGTCTCGCCGCGATCGCGCGCGTGGTTCACGACCGTCTCGCCGTCGACGGAGGAGCCGCTCGCGGAGGTCGCACAGGGCGGGCCGCGGGACGTCGCGCTCGCGGTGGACGCCGCCCGCGAGGCCTTCTCGTCCTGGAGCCGGCGTCGTCCCGCAGAGCGGGCCAAGGTCCTGTTCCGGATCGCCCGGGTGTTGCAGGAACGCGCGAGGGAGCTCGCCGTCGCGGAATCCCTCGACGGTGGCAAGCCGATCAAGGAGTCGCGCGACGTCGACCTGCCGCTCGCGGCGGCGCACTTCTTCTACTACGCGGGCTGGGCCGACAAGCTCGAATACGCGTTTCCGGGGCGGCGCCCCCGGCCGCTCGGTGTCGCGGCGCAGATCGTGCCGTGGAACTTCCCGCTCCTCATGCTCGCCTGGAAGATCGCCCCTGCCCTCGCCTGCGGGAACACGGTGGTGCTCAAGCCCGCCGAGACCACCCCGCTGACGGCGCTCCTTTTCGCGGATGTCTGCCGCCAGGCCGACGTGCCCCCCGGCGTCGTCAACATCGTCACCGGCGACGGTTCCACCGGTGCCCATCTCGTCCGCAGCGACGGAATCGACAAGGTCGCGTTCACCGGCTCCACGGAAGTCGGCAAGGCGATCCGGCGTGAGCTCGCGGGGCGAGAGGTCTCCCTCACGCTGGAGCTCGGCGGCAAGGCCGCGAACGTCGTGTTCGACGATTGCGCGCTCGACCAGGCGGTCGAGGGGATCGTGAACGGGATCTACTTCAATCAGGGCCACGTGTGCTGCGCGGGGTCGCGCCTCCTCGTCCAGGAGTCGATCCACGATCAGCTCGTCCGTAAGCTCAAGCGCCGCATGGCGACTCTGCGGGTCGGCGACCCGCTCGACAAGAACACCGACGTCGGTGCGATCAACTCGAAGGCGCAGCTCGAGAAGATTGCCGAGCTGGTGCAGAGCGGCACGGACGAGGGAGCGGAGCTCTACCAGCCGCCGTGCCGGCTCCCGGAGAAGGGCTGGTGGTTCGCACCGACGGTGTTCACGAGCGTCGCGCAGAGCCACCGGATCGCCCAGGAGGAGATCTTCGGCCCGGTGCTGAGCGTGCTCACGTTCCGCACCCCGGACGAGGCGGTCGAGAAGGCGAACAACACGATGTACGGACTGTCGGCCGGTGTGTGGACGGAGAAGGGCTCACGGATCCTCTGGATGGCCGACCGGCTGCGCTCGGGCGTTGTCTGGGGGAACACGTTCAACCGGTTCGATCCCTCCTCGCCGTTCGGCGGCTACAAGGAGTCGGGGTTCGGCCGGGAGGGCGGCCGGCACGGGCTCGAGGCGTACCTGAGGTTCGAGTGAGCGACAGGCTGCCCGTCCGCAAGACGTACAAGCTGTTCGTCGGCGGGGCATTTCCACGCTCGGAGTCCGGCCGCACGCTGGAGGTCGAGGGGCACAACGTCGCCCGCGCGTCCCGGAAGGACGCCCGCGACGCCGTGGTCGCTGCGCGGAAGGCCGGCCCGGCGTGGAGCGGCGCGACCGCATACAACCGCGGCCAGGTCCTCTACCGGCTGGCCGAGGTGATGGAAACGCGGGCGAGCGGCCTTGCCGGCACGTGCGGCGGCCGCCGGGAGGTCGCGCGCGCCGTCGATCGGGTGGTCTGGTACGCGGGCTGGGCCGACAAGCTCGCACAGGTGCTCGGATCCTCCAACCCGGTCGCAGGCCCCTACTTCAACTTCACGGTTCCCGAGGCGACCGGGGTGGTCGCGGTGATCGCCCCCGACGAGCCGGCGCTCGATGGACTCCTCGCGCGCATCGTGCCGGCGCTCGTCGGAGGGAACACGGTCGTCGCCGTCGCGTCCGACAGCCACCCGCTCGCCGCGATCGAGCTTGCGGAGGCGATCGCCACATCCGACGTTCCCCCGGGGGTCGTCAACGTGCTCACCGGCCTCCGTTCGGAGCTCGCTCCGGTGCTCGCCGCACACATGGACGTCAATGCGATCGACGTCACGGGCGCCGACGGCGACGAAGCAGAGCTGGAGGTGCTCGCGGCCGAGAACGTCAAGCGGGTGGTGCGCGCTCGCGAGGATCGAAGCCCCTGGGAGATCGGCGCGTTCATGGAGCTCAAGACCGTCTGGCACCCGATCGGGCGCTGACCGGCGCCCCTCACCGGCGGTAAGCGAGCCCCTCTCGGGGCACCCCAACCCACCACCCACTTTCAATTCTATCGCTCTCGTTGCCCGAGTTGGCGACGATCCCGTGCCAACTTCGTCTCAGGTCTCGCACGCAGCGTGACGGGAGCCCGCTCAGGCGTCAGAGAGCATCGCGTTGACGGCGGCCGACGCCTCGGTCAGACGCGCGTCGACAGGTCCCTCGACGAGGAGCCACGGGCTGCCGCTCTCGCGTGCTCGGGCGAGGTACCGCTCCTGCATCCAGCGGCGCTGCTCCTCGAACTCCCGGATCCCGTCGTGGCGCCAGGCAACGTCGAGCCCGCATACGACGAACAGGTCGTAACAGCGCTCGACGAGGTCCTGAAAGCCGGTCGCGGGGGTGGCGAGGTAGACCTCGTGGAAGACGGCGGTCGTGAAGGCGTCGGTGTCTGCGAACAGCACGCGTCGTGCCTGTCCGGCCAGGAAGTCCTCGTACCAGCAATGGATGCGGGCGATGTGCGTGAACTCCCAGCTCGTCCATTCGGCCCCGGCCGGGCGGCCGATCCGTGTGTACGGACGGCCGTACTCGGGGTTCCAGACCGTGTCGTAGCGCTCGGCAAGAACACGCGCCAGGGTCGACTTCCCGGTCGACTCCGCGCCGAGCAGGCACACGCGTTTCACGTCGGCCGGCACGGCGCGAGCCTACGCGCCCGGCAAGCCGGTCGGAACGGTTCGTCTAGCATCCGGCTCCGTGACCGACCGGCGGCTGAGTCAGGCGATCGCGGAAGGGGACGGGATCTCCGTGCTCGTCGACGTGCAGGGCGGAGACGCAGCGCGAAGAGCCGCGCAGGACGGAGCGGAGGGCGTCGTGGTCCGCCGCGCAGAGCCGCAGCTCGGCAACGAGATCGCGCTTCCCCTCCTCGCGTATGGGCCGGGGCCCGAGGACGCCGCCGCGAGCGCCGCCGCGGCCGTCGTCCTCGTCATGGGGGACGAGGACACGGAGGAGCTGATCGCGCTCGCCGAGCGGTGCATCGACCTCGACCTCGAGCTCGTCGTCCGGGTACGGGACGACAGTGAGCTCGAGCGGGTTCTCGATCACCTCGACCCGGAGATCCTGCTCTTGAGCGCCGAGCTCGCAGAAGCCCAGCAGACGGCGCTCGACCGCCTGCTCGAGCTGCTTCCGGATGTTCCCGCCGGCAAGCTCGCGATCGCCGACCTGGCCGACGCATCCCGCGAGGACGTCGAGGAGCTCGAGCGCGCGGGCATCGACGCCGTGCTCGTCGCGGGCGACATCGAGCCGCTCGTCGGCGACGCCGTCCCCGACGTGTAGACAGCCGCCGCGGTGAGAGCCCTACGCCCGACCGTGGCCGTCGAGCTCGCGTCCGGCGTCGCGATCCTCGCGCTGGCGGCAACCCTGCGTGTGACCGGCTCCGGCTCGGGGCTGCCGCTGCCTCTTCTCGATCCGGACGAGGCGAACATCGTCCCGCGCGCCTGGGCCATCGTCCACGGCGGTGGGCTCGATCCCGGTTGGTACGACTACCCGAGCCTGCTTTTCCTGCTGCTGGCGCCGTCACAGATCGTGTCCGGCGAGCCGTCCTACGGTGCGGCGCGCGCGGTTGCGATCACTGTCGGTCTCGGCGGGGTCGCGGCCGCGTGGTGGCTCGGGCGGGTCGCATACGGCCGAGCGGCGGCCGTTACCGGAGCCGTTTGCGTCGCGGTCGCGACGACATCCATTGCCTACTCGCGCGTGGCGGTCACCGACGTTCTCCTCACGCTCTGCGTCACCGTGTGCCTTGCGTTGCTCGTCACCGACCGCATCGAATGGGCGGCGGTTGCAGCGGGGCTCGCCACCTCGGCCAAGTATCCGGGCGTGCTGCTCCTCGTGCCCCTCCTCGTCGCATGCCACGGACAGTGGCGGCGTCTCGCCCGGGCGCTCGCGCTCGCAGTGGTCGCGTTCGCCTTGACCAGCCCGTTCGTGTTGCTGCACGCCGGAGCAGCGTGGAACGACGTTTCGCGCGTTCAGCGGCTCGCACGCGAGGGATGGCTCGGCTTCGAGGGCGATCCGCCCACGCCGCTCGCGTTCGGCGACCGACTCTGGGAGACGCTCGGCCCGGTCCTCCTGGTCGCCGTGCTCGGAATCCTCGTCGCTGCACGCCGCCGGTCGCGTGGCGACCTCGTGCTGCTCTCCTTCGTCGCTGCGTACAGTCTCTGGCTCCTGCCGATCGAGGCGCACTTCGACCGCTACGTGCTCCCGCTCGTGCCCGTTCTCGCCGTGCTCGCGGGCCGTCGGCGCGGGCTCGCGGTCGCCGCCGTCGTCGCCTGCGTCGTTCCTCTCTGGTGGTCGATCCAGGACGCGGCCGGGCTCGTCGGGCGCGACCACCGGCTCGACGCCGCGGCGTGGATCGACCAGAACGTTCCCCGCGCGGACGTGATCGCCGAGGACCCCTCGGCGCTGCCGCTACGGGGACGGCGGCTCGTCCGGCTCGAGCTGCCCGGGCCGGGCCGGCCGTTCGATCGGCGACGCAACCTCATGGTGCTGCGCAAGGAGGGCGTACGGTGGCTCTTGGTCGGAGGGTCGGTCACCGACCGCGTGCTCGGCGCCGCGGGCCGCTATCCGCGGGAGGCCAGGTTCTATCGCTCCCTGGAAGCGCTCGAGCCTGCGTTCGCCAGCCCACGATCGGGCCCCGCCCGGCCCTGGCTCCGCGTGTACGCCGTCTACCCTTGAGCGATGGGGCACCGCGGACGCCCGCTCGCCGGTCTCGCGCTCGCCGTGGCCGTGTTTCTCTCCGGCGCCGTCCTGTTGGGGGTCGAGATCGCCGCCAGTCGCGTGCTCGCCCCGACGTTCGGCAGCTCGCTCTACGTCTGGGGCGCACTGATCGGCGTCGTCCTGAGCGGCCTCGCGGTCGGCTATTGGGTGGGCGGGGCGCTGGCCGACCGTTGGCCGTCGCCGTACATGCTCGTCGGGGCGATCGCGCTAGGTGCGGTGCTCGTCCTCGCCGTTCCGCTGATCGACGGGTGGGTGCTCGAGCAGGTCGTGAGCTGGGACCCGGGCCCCCGCCTCGACCCGCTCGTCGCCGCGATCGTGCTCTTCGGTCCCTTGAGCATCGCGCTCGCGTCTGTCTCCCCGATCGCGGTGCGGCTTGCCGCGCGCTCACTCGACCGACTGGGGCGCACGGCAGGGCGGCTCTTCTCGCTCTCCACTGCGGGAAGCATCGCTGGGACGTTCGCGACCGCGTTCTGGCTCGTCCCCGAGTACGGCACCGACCAGGTCCTCGCAGTCGGCGCGCTGGTGCTGCTCGTCGCCGCTGCCGGCGTCGCGCTCGTCGAGCGCGTCTGGGTGCCTGCCGCCGCGCTCGTCGCCGGCGCTGCCGCAGCGGTCTTCGCGGTGGGGGCGCTTGCGCCCGACACGACCGGCCAGCGGCTCGAAGGGCTCGCGGCGAAGAACTGGTCGCCGCTCTACCGGGCGCGTGACACGCACACGCCCCGGAAGCTCGACCCGGCTGAAGTGGCGGAGGCCGTCGGAACCGGGTTCACGGTGCGCGACGCCCGTGACACGCGCTATCACCGGCTCCTCGTCGTCGACGGTGACGGCTCCCGCTACCTCCGCTTCGACAGCTCGTTCCAGAGCGGCATGTACATCCGGCAGCCCTTCCGGACCAGGTTCGCGTACACCGACTACCTCGAGCTCGGGCTCGCATACAACCCGAGCGCGCGCAAGGTCCTCGTGATCGGGCTCGGCGGAGCCTCGGCGCCGAAACGCGTCTGGCGCGATTTCGGCGACGTCCAGGTGACCGTCGTCGAGCTCGACCCGGAGGTGGTGGAGACGGCCTACAGATGGTTCGCCCTCCCGCACGATCCGCGGATCGACGTCGAGGTGAGCGACGGCCGCCGCTACCTGCAGCGCACCACCGAGCGCTTCGACGTGATCATGCTCGACGCGTTCTACTCCGACGGGGTGCCGTTCCACCTGACGACCCTCGAGTTCACCGAGCTCCTCCGCGACCGCCTCACACCCGGCGGCGTCGTGGCGACCAACGTGATCGGCGCGCTCACCGGTTCGAGCTCGAGGATCACCCGCGCCCTCTGGAAGACGTACGCGACGGTCTTTCCGAGCGTCGAGCTGCACCCGGTCTACGAAGGTCCCTACGACCGTATCCCAGGCGAACTTCGCAACATCATCCTCATCGCGACCGAGCGGGCCGCACCGAGCACCGCCAGGCTCGCCGAGAGCTGGGCCGAGGAGAGGAGAGCCCGAGCGCCGAACGCGCCGACGCTCACCGCTGCGATCCGCGATCGCTGGGACCAGACCGTGACGACGGCCGACGTCCCGCTGCTCACCGACGGGTACGCGCCGACCGACGCGCTGCTGCTCGACTAGTCCTTCGAGCGCTCAGGCGCCGGTCGCGAGTGCCGAGTCGAAGAAGGTCCGCGCGGCATCGTACTGCTCGGTCGGCACGCCCCTCGGCGCGACCACCGCGTCCGCGAGGGGCACGTCCGTCACCCTGTCTCCCTGGAGCCCGACCATCCGGCCGAACCGACCCTCGGCCACGACGTCTGCGGCGTGGATCCCGAATCTCGTCGCGAGCACGCGGTCGCGCGCGCTGGGCAGCCCGCCGCGCTGGATGTACCCGAGCACGGTGACGCGTGCCTCGAAGCCCGTCAGCTTCTCCAGTTGCGCGGCCACCAGGGTCGAGACTCCGCCGAGCCGCTCGAACCCGAACGCGTCGAACTGGGCGGTCAGACCGGTGCCAGGCGGAGGCGTGATTCCTTCGGCCACGACCACGACCGAGTACCGTCGCCCGTGAGCGGCCCGTCCCTGTACGAGGGCGGCCACCTCGCCGAGGTCGTAGGGCTCCTCCGGCACGAGGATCGCGTCGGCCCCAGCCGCCATGCCCGCGTGCGTCGCGATCCAGCCCTGCGTCCGGCCCATCACCTCGACGACCATCACGCGCTCGTGCGACTCGGCCGTTGTCGTGATCCGGTCGATCGCCTCGGTGGCGATCTGCACCGCTGTGTCGAACCCGATCGTCGTGTCGGTGCCGGCGATGTCGTTGTCGATCGACTTCGGCACCCCGACGATCGGTACGCCGTCGGCCACGAGCCGGGCGGCCGTGCGCAGCGTGCCGTCGCCGCCGACGACGATCAGCGCGCCGATCCCCTCGCGCTCGAGACAGCCTCTGAGGGATGCCGCACCCTCTCCGTGGACGTACGGGTCGCGGCGCGAGGTGCCGAGCACCGTCCCGCCTCGCTGGAGGAGCCCACGCACCGCGTCGCGATCGAGCGCTCGAACGCGGCCCTCCATCAGCCCGTCCCAGCCGTCGAGGATCCCGACCACGTCGAAGCCGTGCGTCCCCGCCGCGCGGGCGACGACGGCGCGGATCGCAGCGTTGAGGCCGGGGCAGTCGCCACCGCCCGTGAGGATCCCGATCCGTGTCATGGCGGCCAATACGATCGTTCCCGGCCCGGACTCAGTAGAGGAACATCGGCTTGCCCGCAACGTGCCGGAGCTTCGGCCGGTAGGCGCCGGCGTCGTAGAGCTCTCCGACGTCGACGCGCTTGACGCCCTCTCGCGTCGCGGACAATGGGACAGCCGTGTACGTCCCGCTCCGCAGCGCCACCATCCTCCCGGAGGCCCCTTCGAGCGCGAGGTCGGCCGCCATCACCGCGTAGTTCGTCGCCACCATCAGATCGAGCGAGTCAGGCGCGCCCGACCGCATGAGGTAGCCGACCACCTGCACGATCATGTCCTCGCCCGTCTGTTCCTTTAGGAGCGCTGCCGTCAGCTCGCCGATCCCGCCGAGCTTCCGGTGGCCGTACGCGTCCTCCTCCCCCGAGAGCACCATGTCGCCGCCCGCGAGGGTCGCCCCCTCCGAGACCGTGACCATCGCGTAGTTGGACGGGTTCTCGCGCTTGTCCTCGAGCAGCAGCCGCCCGAGTCGGTCGATCTCGAAGGGCACCTCGGAGATCACGGCCCGGTCGACCCCCGCGAGATACGCGGTCACCAGCGACGTCTCCCCGCTGTAGCGGCCGAAGAGCTCGATCACCGCGATGCGCTCGTGCGATCCGGTCGACGTGCGCAGGTTGTGGATGAACTGGACCCCGCGGGTCACCGCTGTCGAGAAGCCGATGCAGTAGTCGGTCCCGTGGACGTCGTTGTCCATCGTCTTCGGGATCGCGATCACCCGCACGCCCTCCTCGTGCATCCGCAGCGCGTACGAGAGCGTGTCGTCTCCGCCGATCGCGACGAGCGTGTCGATCCCGAGCGACTCGACCACCCGCAACGCGTGGCGCGTGAAGTCGAACGGCGCCTCGCCCGTCGCGCCCTCCGCGAGATGTGGTGGAACCTCGTCCGCCCGCACGCGGCTCGGGTTCGTCCGCGACGTGTGCAGGAACGTGCCGCCCGTCCGGTCGATGGTACGCACGGTGGCGGGGGTGAGCCGCTGGAACCACTCCGCCTCGGAGCCGGGTTCGTCGGGGTCGTGCTGAAGCAGCGCGGCCCAGCCGCGGCGCAGCCCGACGACCTCGTGTCCCTCGTCGGCCGCCCGGTTCACGAAGGCCTTGATGCACGGGTTGAGCCCCGGTACGTCGCCGCCGCCGGTCAGGATCCCGATCCTCATGATGAGCGATGCTAGAGGCTCGCTGCGAGAGACGCGCGCTCGTCGGATGCCGAAGGTGGGGCTCGAACCCACACGCCCTCGCGGGCACCGGATTTTGAGTCCGGCGCGTCTGCCAGTTCCGCCACTTCGGCTCGGCGAGTGGATGGTAGTGGCGAGGGAGCCGGCGGGCGACCCGTGGATTTCCCCACGATTTGCCCTAGACTCTTCGCGCATGTTAGGGAAGGCACCGGCACGTGCCGGGTGCCGGGTCGGACCATCAAGGAGGAGGATGAGCTTGAAGCTCAAGAGAAACGGGGTGTTTCTCGCAGGTCTCGTCATCGCTGCTTTCGCGCTCGTTGCGGCGGGCTGTGGCGGAGGCGGGGGCGGCAGCGCGCCCGAGGCACTGCCGTCGTCGTCGTGCACGGCGATCGAGTACGACGGAGACGGCAACCCCGACTACATCATCGCCTCGGACTTCCCGCTCCAGGGCAGCTCGCGAACGCAGACCGTGCAGATGAACGACGCGATCCGTTCCGTGCTGAAAACTGCCAACTACGAGGCCGGCGACTACAAGATCGGCCTTCAGACCTGCGATGACGCAACGGCGCAGGCGGCAAAGTGGGATTCGGGCAAGTGCTCGCAGAACGCGAACTCCTATGCGGCCAACGACAAGATGATCGGCCTCATCGGCACCTTCAACTCCGGGTGCGCGGCGATCGAGATCCCGGTGCTGAACCAGGCTCCCGATGGCGGGATCGCGATGATCTCGCCCGCGAACACGTACCCGTGCCTGACCGTCAACCTGCCAGGCGGGTGCGACTCGACGGAGCCGGACAAGTACTACCCGGCCGGCACGCGCAACTACGTGCGCGTCGTCGCCGCCGACCAGTACCAGGGCGCGGCGCTCGCCGAGTTCATGAAGGGCAAGGGCGTCACCAAGCTCTACGTCCTGAACGACAAGGAGGCCTACGGCCTCGGCGTGGCGAACACCACCAAGAAGGCGGCCGAGAGCGTCGGCATCAAGGTCGTCGGCTTCGAGGCCTGGGATCCGAAGGCGGCGAGCTACGAGTCGCTGATGAAGAAGATCCAGACGACCGGGGCGGACGGCATCTTCCTCGGCGGGCTGATCGACGAGAACGGCGCACAGGTGATCAAGGACAAGGTCGCCGTGCTCGGGCCGAACGACGGAGACGTCCAGCTGTTCGCGCCGGACGGCTTCACGACCCAGCAGACGATCGATGACACGGGCCCCGCGTCGAAGGGCATGTTCATGTCGGTCGCGGGCGTGCCGGTCGACGAGTTCGCAGGCAGCGCGAAGGAGTTCGCCACCCAGTTCACGGCGGACTACCTGAAGCCCGGGCAGCAGATCGACCCGTATGCGATCTACGCCGCGCAGGCGGCGCAGGTCCTGCTGGGTGCGATCGGGGACTCGGACGGGACCCGCTCGGACGTGATCGCGAAGATGTTCGCGACTCAGGTCACGGACGGGCTGCTCGGATCGTTCACGTTCGACGAGAACGGCGACCCGAAGGATGCGTCGGGTGCTGTCGTCGGCTTCACGATCTACGTTGCGACCGACAAGCTCGAGACGGTCGTGGCGCTTTCACCCAATCCGGAGACCGTCGCGGCGGCCGGCGCCTAGCCGACCGACCCGCGTGCCGTACGGCGGAGGGAGGGCATTGCCCTCCCTCCGCCATTCGGGTTAGAGTCGCGCGTCATGGCGTCCGTCCTCGCACGGCTCCGGGCATCGTCGGTGTCCGACAAGATCGGGCTGGGCCTCGTCGCGCTCGTGCTCGTCTGGCTCATCGGCAACTTCGTTCAGGGCCCCGCCGAGTTCGTCAACGTGGGGCTGATCGGCCTGACGAACGGAGCGATCTACGGCGTCGTCGCGCTCGGCTATACGCTCGTCTACGGCATCCTGCAGCTGATCAACTTCGCCCACGGAGACGTCTTCGCGCTGTCGGGGCTGGTCGCGAGCACGCTGATCGTCTCCGTCCTCGGTCTCGACGCCGACTCGAGCGTGCCGGTGATCGTCGGCGGGATGCTGCTGACGCTCGTCGTGATCATGACGATCTTCGCCCTCTTCAACGCCGCGATCGAGCGCGTGGCGTACAAGCCCCTCCGTCACGCGCCGCGGCTTGCCCCGCTCATCACGGCGATCGGCATGTCCTTCATCGTCCAGAACATCGGGCTCGCGTTCTACGGCGTGAACTTTCGCTCGGTGCCCGACTTCATCCCGCGTACGGACGTTTTCTCGATCGGCGGGATCGAGTACCAGTGGAACAAGCTCGCGGTGCTCATCGTGATCGTCCCGCTGCTCCTGCTTCTCACCTGGTTCGTCCGCTCCACGAAACAGGGCAAGGCAATGCGGGCCGTCTCCCAGGACACCGAAGCGTCCGCGATGATGGGAATCGACGTCAACCGCACCATCTCGGTGACGTTCATGATCGCCGGCGCGCTGGCCGGCGCGGCCGGAATCGTGTTCCTGCTGCAGTTCAACATGCGCTACGACACCGGTTTCGAGCTCGGCCTGATCGCGTTCACCGCAGCCGTGCTCGGAGGGATCGGCAACCTGCCCGGAGCCGTGCTGGGCGCGATCATCATCGGGTTGATCCAGGCGTTCAACGAGGGCCTCACCTGGCACGCGCCGGGGAGTGACTGGACCCGCACGATCGTGTTCGGGATCCTGATCCTGATCCTCGTGTTCCGCCCGGAGGGCCTCCTCGGCGAGCGGACGCCGGAGGGAGCGTGAGAGAGCGGCTCTCCCAGCTCGCGGGAGAGGTGCGGACCGGGGGCCGCGGCCGCGTCTACGCGATCACTGCGGCGCTGATCGTCCTCGGGTTCCTGTATCCGGAGATCGTCGACAGCCTGCAGGACCTTCCTCTGATCGGCGACTTCGTCCCGTCCGTCGACTCGATGGTTGTGATGATCGTGTTCACGATGATGGCAGTCGGGCTCAACGTCGTCGTCGGCTATGCGGGCCTGCTCGACCTCGGCTACGTCGCGTTCTACGCCGCAGGCGCCTACACGGCCGGCTGGTTCGCCTCCCAGCAGTTCGAGCAGGTGTCGTTTCATTTCCTCTCGTCCGCTTCCGGGGACCAACCGGGGATCCATATCTCGATGTGGCTCGTGCTGATCGTCGCCGGGCTCTTCACCACGATCGTCGGGATCCTGATCGGTCTTCCGACGCTGCGTCTGCGCGGCGACTATCTCGCGATCGTCACGCTCGGGTTCGGCGAGATCGTCCCGCAGTTCGTTCGCAACGGCGACTCGATCGGCGGCTTCGACCTGACCAACGGCACGTTCGGCATCAGCCCGATCGACTCGCTCGCGTTCGGCAACTTCGTGTTCCGGACGCAGTCGAACCGCGCCGAGCTGTTCTACTGGACCGCGGTCGGCCTGCTCCTCTTCACGGTCTTTTGCTGCATCCGGCTACGGGACTCGAGGCTGGGACGCGCCTGGATCGCGATCCGCGAGGACGAGACTGCCGCCGCCGCGATGGGCATCCCCCTCATGCGCACGAAGACTTGGGCGTACGCGATCGGCGCCTGCTTCGGCGGGATCGCCGGAGCGTTCTACGCGAGCTTCAAGTCGGGAGCGTTCCCGGCTGACTTCTACTTCAACATCTCGGTGTTCCTGCTCTGCATGGTGATCCTCGGCGGCATGGGAAGCATCCCCGGCGTGATCCTCGGCGGCATGCTGCTCGGCTACCTCAACGTCGAAGGGCTCTCCACGATCGGCTCCAAGCTCGAGGATGGTGGGCTGAGCTTCGATCCGACGAAGTACCAGTTCGGGATCTACGGAATCATCATCGTGGTCGTGATGCTGTTCCGTCCGACCGGGCTGCTGCCCGAACGGCGGCACCAGATCGAGATGGCCGAGGGCGTCCACGACACGCCGTTCTACGACGTGCAGACCGAGGGCGCCATGACCGACCGCGACCAGAGCAACGACTGATGAGCGCGCACGACGACCTCCTCGTCGCGACGAAGGTCCGCAAGGAGTTCGGCGGCCTCGTCGCCTCCGACGACGTCGACTTCACGATCCCGCGGGGTGCGATCGTCGCGCTCATCGGGCCGAACGGCGCGGGCAAGACGACGTTCTTCAACCAGCTCACCGGCGTCTACCACCCGACCTCGGGCTCGATCGTGTTCGACGGGACCGAGGTCGCGGGTCTTCCGCCACACAAGATCGTGGAGCTCGGCATCGGCCGGACCTTTCAGAACATCAGGCTCTTCCAGCAGATGACCGCGGTCGAGAACGTGCTCGTCGGGATGCACTGCCGCCTGAAGGGCGGCATCTTCGCGTCGGTGCTGCGCACGCGGCGCATCAACCGCGAGGAGGCGGAGGCAAGGGAGCGCGCCCGTGAGCTCCTGCTCTACTGCGGCCTTCCCCGGAGGCACGAGCAGCTGTCCGGTTCGCTTCCGTACGGCGACCAGCGTCGGCTCGAGGTCGCGCGAGCGCTGGCCACGAACCCCAAGCTCCTGCTCCTCGACGAGCCGACCGCCGGGATGAACCCGCAGGAGAGCGCGGACTTCACCGCGTTCGTTCGCCGTGTCCGTGACGAGAAGGGGCTCACCGTGCTCCTGATCGAGCACGACATGAAGGTTGTGATGGGCGTCTCCGAACGAATCACCGTGCTCGAGTACGGTGCGAAGATCGCCGAGGGCACCGCAGCCGAGGTCCAGTCGGACCCGCTCGTGATCGAGGCCTACCTCGGCAGCGGGGCGGTTGGATGAGCACGACCGACGGAGCCAACGTGCTCGCGCTGGAAGACGTACACGTCTACTACGGGGCGATCCACGCGCTCAAAGGGGTCTCGCTCACGGTGGCCGAGGGAGAGATCGTGACGCTGATCGGCGCGAACGGGGCCGGCAAGTCGACGACCCTTCGGGCGATCAACGGGCTCAACCATCCGCGTCAGGGCACGATCCACTTCCAGGGCGCGGACATCACGACCTCGGCGCCGCACTCGATCGTCAAGAACGGGATCGCCCAGAGCCCGGAGGGGCGCCGCCTGTTTCCGCTCATGTCCGTCACCGAGAACCTGGAGATGGGCGCGTTCCAGCGCAACGACAAGGAGAACTTCCAGGCGGACATCGACCGGGTCTTCGAGCTGTTCCCGCGGCTCTACGAGCGGAGGGCGCAAAAGGCCGGGACGATGTCGGGCGGCGAGCAGCAGATGTGCGCCATCGGCCGCGCCCTGATGGCGCGCCCGCGACTCCTCCTGCTCGACGAGCCCTCGATGGGTCTCGCGCCGATCTTCGTCGAGAAGATCTTCGAGATCATCCGCGAGATCAACGCTCAGGGAACACCGGTGCTGCTCGTCGAGCAGAACGCGCTGATGGCGCTCGACGCCGCGCACCGCGGCTACGTGATGGAGACCGGCACGATCACGCTGGCCGGTCCGGCCTCCCAGCTGAAGACGAACGAGGCCGTCCAGAAGGCATATCTCGGCCTCGAGTGATCTTGCCTCGTTCGCGAAGCGGG
The DNA here is from genome assembly GCA_963798725.1 of uncultured Actinomycetes bacterium. GTDB lineage: Bacteria > Actinomycetota > Thermoleophilia > Gaiellales > Gaiellaceae > Gaiella. The sequence goes on along the minus strand of CAWCUL010000002.1, from coordinate 638,266 downwards.
AATCCGCTTGCGCGGATTCCTGCCGCTTGATCCCCCGCCTTCGGCGGGGGCAGATCCTGATCTTGTTTCGCGAGGCTGGAATCCGCTTGCGCGGATTCCTGCCGCTTGATCCCCCGCCTTCGGCGGGGGCAGATCCTGATCTTGTTTCGCGAAGCTGGAATCCGCTTGCGCGGATTCCTGCCGCTTGATCCCCCGCCTTCGGCGGAGGCAGATCCCTGAAGGCGTCGGCTTCGCCGTCGCAACTACCTAGGTTCTTCCGCACGGCTTGTTCGCGAGGCTGGAGTCCGCTTGCGCGGATTCCAGCCGCTTGATCCCCTGCGTTCGGCGGGAGTAGATCCCTGAGGACGCCCTGAGGACGCCCTGCGGACGTGGGCTCTGCCCGCGTCCGTGGGTGCGTGGGTACCGGGGGCGCTTCGGGGACGCGGCCGTAGGCCACGTCCCAAGGCTAGGACTCCTCCGTCGGGTCGCCGACCGTCAGCCTGGGGTAGGGCGGGCCGAGCAGGACGCCGGTCGTCGCGTGCTCGCCTGCGAGGCCCCGCGCCATCGCGAGTGCCGTCGCGGCGCTGTGCGACGGCACGAGCCCGAGTGCCCTCGCGGCGGCGGCGTCCCTGCAACCGGCGACGATCACGCAGCCGGCGCGTTCCAGGGTCGCGGCGCACGTCTCCCAGTCGGCGAACGGCAGCCGCGGGTGCGGCGCTCCGCCGCTCCGGTAGGCGGCGAGAGCGCGCCGGTCGCGGGCCGCCGCCGCTTCCGTGGCGCTGAGCCGCCGGGTGTGCGGGCCCTCCCGGAGCGCGGTGAACAGCACGCGGTACGGCGCCTGCGGCCCATGGCCGATCACACGGGAGAAGGGATGCAGAAGGATGATCGTGCCGCCCTCGCGGAGGGGCGACCGGCTCCGCCAGAGGCGGAGCGCGTGACCAAGGCCCAGCGCAGCGGCCGTGATCGGGTTGAGGGGCTCGCGCGGGAGATGCGCTCCCACACGTGGAAGCGGGACGACGATCGTGTCGAGCGGGCTCTCGAGCGGCACGTTCAGGACGGCCGAGCCGCGGACGAGCGCCTCGGCGTGGGCGACAGACGGGCGTCCCGCCAGCGCGGCCACGACACGGACGTCGTACGAGAGCCGATCGACGAGGCGTCTCCGCACGGCCCCGGGAGCGGCATTGACGATCCGGCGGAACGGCGAGCGCACCAGGGCACGCCGCGCCTCGGGCTCCCACGGATAGCCGTGATACGAACCGCTCAGGCGAGGGCGGTCTAGGACGAGCGTGAGGCCCACCAGCGCCACGCTGCGGTGCAGTTCCGCCTCCAGCGCGGACCCGAGCCTCCATCCGGCCGATCCGGACGGCTCGAGCAGTGACACGGCGCCGGCGGATCGGATCGTCCCTGGCCCACATGCCTGGAGAAGCGCCGTTGCCCCTCCGTCCAGGACGGTCTCACCCGCCCCGAGGGTGACGACGAGGTCCGTGTCGACGAGCGCCGGGTTGATCCGGTGCGCGCGGCCGTCGATCTCGAGACGTTCGAGGGTTTCGCCCTCGCAGTCGTGCACCACGATGCGGCCCCGGAAGTCCCTCGCTCGGTCTCTGCGAAGCAGCCCTTCGAGCTCGCGACGCCCCGGGCGGCGCCCGAGACCGCCGGCCACGAGCAGGGTCTGCCGCTCCCGCGCGATGCCCGCTCGCTCGAGCTCGTCGAGCACGGCTGCGAGCGCGTCCCTCCGTGGGTCGTCGACCGCCGAGGGAAGTGGCAGCTCCGGCGGCTGGACGACGATCGTCACGGCGCCGCCGCGCGGGGCAACCTCGTGGAGGGGCGGTCCGGCGAGCGGGTAGCGGAGCGCCTCCACCACTGCCGCGCCGACGTCGGTGATCGGGTCGAGCGGTGGGGGTGGAGCCAGCAGCACTGCGTCGTCGGGGAGCGTGACGAGCGGCAACCGAGAGCCCGAGGGAACCGGAACGCGCACGCCGGTCATCCTAGGGAGGGGTCAGGGGAGCACACGCCTGCGCCCGGCAGGCGCTTCGCGCTTCACGCGATCGCGCGGAACATCCGGTAGAAGGTCGGCCGAAATCCCAGGCGGGGCCAGGTGCGCGAGGAGAGCAGGTTCGTCATCCGCCAGTCGGTGACGACGGTCGAATGCCCTGCCTCGGCCGCCCAGGCCAACACCGCCTCGCCCAGCGCCCGGCCGGCACCGGTGCCCCGCTGCTCGGGCAGAACGGCCGCGAAACCGAGGAACCCGGCTCCCGGCGGGCGCGCGAGGCCCGTGTGCGCCGAGGATTCCTCGATCGGGCAGCCGACCGCCGATCCGACCACCACGCCGGCGCACTCCGCGACGAACGTGGCGAATTGCGGCTCGTCGAAGTCGTCGGTCCACTCCGCGAGCCGCTCTTCGTAGGTCGGCACGGGCAAGGGGGAGAAGACGGGGGACAGCGCCTGGTGCTCGGGGAGCGCGAGATCGACGCGGGCCAGCGCGGGGACGTCGTCGCGCGCCGCAGGTCGCACGAGCAGGCCGTCTGGCACGAACGGCCGTTCCGCGAGGGGCTCGCGGAGGCCGTGGACGTGCTGGTGCCCGAACCCGAGCCGAAACCACGCGTCCACGAGCACCGGGTCGGTCGCCGGGACGACCGCGTAGTGCGACGTGCGTCCGTCCGCAACCCATCGCTCGGCCGCGACGGCATAGAGGTCGCGAATCAGCTCCGGTGTGCCCACCGCGTGACCGGCGGCCTCGACCCACACGTTCGGTCCCCACGTGTCGTCGTCGCGGCGTGTCCCGATGAGGAAGCCACTCACCTCGCCGGCGCTCTCCGCGACCACCCCGAACGCGCCCTCGCGCTCGAGCAGCGCGACGATCTCGGCTCTCGCGCCATTCGGGGTCTCGTACGCGGGATCGAGGCCGGGCTCGACGCGCCGGTGCTCGCGGTGGCGCGTGGCGAGCAGGGCGGAGGCCCCGTCGAGATGCTCGTCGGAGAGCGTGGCGAACGAGGTCGGGCGGGTCTCGACGGCGCGGGCCATCGGCGCATCCTAGGGACATCGCGGCGCTCGGTTACGCTCGCACGGTGAGGAAGCGGCATGTCTGTCCCGAATCGCGCGCGGCCGTGTGCGCAGGGCGCGCGTGAGCCCGAAGACGCTCACCGGAGAGGAGCTCCAGCTCGACGACGCGCCGGTTCGTGGCGCGGAGCTGTTTCTCGTCGACGGCAACAACCTCGCCTACCGGGCGTTCTTCGCGCTGCCGGAAGAGCTCCAGACGACGGACGGGCAGCCGACGAACGCGCTGCTCGGTTTTACCAACATGCTCTTCAAGCTCCTCTCCGACTACGCGCCGCGCGGTGTCGCGGTGGCCTGGGACACGCGCCCCACCCACCGCACGGAGATCGCCGAGACGTACAAGGAGGGCCGCCGACCCATGCCGGACCTGCTCCGCGAGCAGTTCCCGCATCTCCGCCCCATCGTCGAGGCGTTCGGCTACCGCAACCTCGAATTCGAAGGCTGGGAGGCCGACGACGTGATTGCCACGCTCTCGACCCGCGCCGACGAGGCGGGTGTGAAGACGTGTGTCGTGTCGACCGACCGAGACGCCTTTCAGCTCTGCAGCGAGAACGTCTCGCTGATGATGACCCCGCGCGGCGTCGCGGACGTGCACGTCTACACGCCGGAGCGCGTCGAGCTGCGCTACGGCGTACGGCCGGAGCAGGTTCCGGACTTCATCGGGCTGAAGGGAGACACCTCCGACAACATCCCCGGCATCCCGGGGATCGGTGACAAGACCGCGGGTCAGCTCATCGCTCAGTACGGATCGCTCGAGGAGGTGATCGCGCACGCGGACGAGCTCTCGCCCGCACGCAGCCGGGCGGTTCGAGAGCACGCCGGACAGGCGCGTGACTCGAAGCTGCTCGCCACGATGCGACGCGACCTTCCGCTCGACGTCGACCCGAAAGAGCTCGTCTCCCTCCCGCCCGACCGCTCGACGCTGAAGGAGATCTTCCGGCGTTTCGAGTTCCGTGGGCTGCTCGGCCGCGTCGACACGCTCGACGAGGCGCTGCCGTCAGCGGAGGTCACGACCGAGACCGAGGCCGTGCCCTGGCGCGAGGGCGCGATCGAGGAGCTTGTGTTGAATCAACACAAGGGCCTGCTCGGCGTCGCCTGGCAAGAGGGGCGGGTGGCGGCCGCAGCGGGTGAGGAGGTGGTCGTGGTCTCCGACGTCGGCCTGGGGGAGCTCGGACGCACCCTCGGCACCTCCGAGCTCGCCACGCACGATGCGAAGCGGCTCCGTCTCGGGAGGCCCCCTGCCGACGACACGCTGATCGCCGCCTACCTCGTCGATCCGGGGCGCTCGGGCTATGACCTCGACGACCTCGCGATGGAGCATGGTCTCGAGCTGATCCCGGAGCCTGCGGCCGAGGAGGAGACCTCTGCACTCGTGCGGCACGCCGAGGCGGCCCGTAGGCTCGCTCCCCTTCTCCGCGCCCGTCTCCGCGAATGGGGCTCGGAGCGCCTCTACGACGACATCGAGCTGCCGCTCACCGCCGTGCTCTCCGACATGGAGGAGGCGGGCATCCGGATCGACACGTACAGGATGGGGGAGATCACGGCCCGGGTGTCGGAGCGCGTCGAGGAGCTCGAAGCGCAGGCGCTGGAGCTCTCGGGCGAGCAGTTCCAGCTCGGCTCGACCCAGCAGCTCGCCCGGATCCTCTTCGAGAAGCTCGAGCTCACCGCAGGACGCAAGGGCAAGACCGGGTATTCGACGGACGCACGCGTTCTGCGGGCGATTCGCGACGACCACCCCATCGTGGCGGTCGTCGAGGAGTGGCGCGAGCTCTCGAAGCTCCTCAACACGTATCTCCTGCCGCTGCCCGAGCTGATCGATCCGGTCGACGGGCGGCTCCACACCACCATCAACCAGGCGGTCGCGGCGACCGGGCGGCTCTCGACGACCAATCCGAACCTCCAGTCGATCCCGGTCCGCACGGAGCTCGGCCGGCAAATCCGCTCCGCGTTCGTCGCCGCCGACGGCTCACGGCTCCTGTCCGCCGACTACGGGCAGGTCGAGTTGCGGATCCTCGCTCACGTCTCGGGGGAAACGGTCCTGCGGGACGCGTTCGCGCGGGGAGAGGACATCCACGCGGCAACCGCGTCACAGGTCTTTGGCGTTCCCCAGGCCGAGCTCTCTCGCGCTCAGCGTGACAGGGCGAAGATGGTCAACTTCGGGATCATCTACGGAATCTCGTCGTTCGGGCTGTCGGAGAACCTCGGGATCCCCCGCGAGGACGCGCAGGAGCTGATCGACGCCTATCTCGCGCGGCTTCCGCGCGTGCAGGATCTGATCGGGCGGACGGTGGCGCAGGCTGCAGCCGACGGCTACGTGACGACGCTTCTCGGACGGCGCCGCCCGATTCCGGAGCTTCGCGCCTCGAACAGGCAGACCCGCTCCCTCGGCGAGCGCCTCGCGGTGAACACGGTGATGCAGGGCACCGCGGCGGACGTGATCAAGCTCGCGATGGTGCGAATCCACGATCGCCTCCGCGCCGAGGGCCGCGCCGCACGACTCGTGCTCCAGGTGCACGACGAGCTTCTGCTCGAGGTTCCCGAGGTCGAGACGAGCGCGGTGCGGGAGCTCGTGCTCGAGGAGATGGTCGGCGCCTACCCGCTCGATCCCCCTCTCGCCGTGGAGGCCGGGGTCGGCGACACGTGGGCGGACGCCAAGGATTGATCTCAACCGAGCCACGCTCTCGAGCTCGATCGCGGCTCTCGCGCGAACGGGTGTGCGTCTGGATCGCTCCTGCGTCAGGCGCCTTCGCCCGAATCACACCTGGATGGTTTCGCCGTCCCGGGGGACCACGACCCCCGGGACGGCGGCTGCGAGCTCGGTGCGCGTGAGGTGGCAGTGGTTGATCGCCTCCATGTGCACCGCGACGACGAGCGGCACGCGGGACACGACCTCGCGGACGTCCTCGGCCCCCATCACGATCAGGCCTCCCTCGACGAAGGACGCGCCACCCGCATTGACGATCGCGACGCGCGGGCGGAAGCGCGCGACCGTCGCCTCGACCGCTTCGTACCAGACGGTGTCGCCCGCGAGATAGAGCTCGTCGAGCACGAAGCCGGAGACCGGTCCGAGCGCTTGCGCGATCGCGCCCGAGCCATGCCGGGCAGGCACGCGGTGCAGGACGAGCCCGTCCCAGTCCAACGACGCGTCCACCGGCCGTGCATCGAGCCCGAGCTCCCGAAGGCGCTTCTCGTCCTCGGGCTGGCAGAACACGGGTTGGCGCCGCGGCAGCAGCCTCTCCGCGGTGTCGTCGAGGTGATCCTTGTGACAGTGTGTTACAAGCACCGCGTCGAGGCCTCTCAGGACGTCCTCCACGGGTAGAGGCAGCTCGACCGTCGGGTTGCGAACGGGGTTCAGCGTGTTCTCGATCGGAGGCCTTGCGCCGGCCGGATCGAGCATGGGATCGACGAGAATCCGGCGCCCGGCGAGCTCCAGAATGACGGTGGCATTGCGGATCAGCGTGATACGCATGCCCGATTTCTAGGGCATTCGCACGGCGAATGCCTCGCTATACTCCGCGCTCCGATGACGAACCACATGCTCGAGACCCCCACGCAGCCCGAGGACGGCGTCTGGACGACAGGCCCCGACGGGGAGCTGATCCCCGACTACGACGGCACGTTCCCGACGATCAACGAGGGCGAGGTCGTGCACGGCACGGTCGTGCGCGTGGACAAGGACGAGGTGCTCGTCGACATCGGCTACAAGTCCGAGGGCGTCATCCCGGTCGCGGAGCTGTCGATCCGCAGGAACGTGAGCCCGGCCGACGAGGTCTCCGTGGGTGACGAGATCGACGCGCTCGTGATGACGAAGGAGGATGCGGAGGGGCGCCTGCTGCTCTCGAAGAAGCGCGCCCGCTTCGAGCTCGCTTGGAAGGCGATCGAGGCCGCCGCGGAAAGCGGAGATCCCGTCAACGGCAGGGTGATCGAGGTCGTCAAGGGCGGCCTGATCCTCGACCTCGGCGTTCGCGGCTTCCTCCCGGCGTCCCTGGTCGACATCCGGCGCGTTCAGGACCTCGACGAGTTCCTGGGCAAGGAGCTCCGCTGCAAGGTGATCGAGCTCAACCGATCCCGCAACAATGTCGTCCTCTCCCGCCGCGCAGTCCTCGAGGACGAGCGGAAGGAGATGAGGCAGGCGATCCTGGATCGCCTCAACCCGGGTGACGTCGTCGAGGGAACCATCTCGAACATCGTCGACTTCGGCGCGTTCGTCGACCTGGACGGGATGGACGGCCTCATCCACATCTCCGAGCTCTCGTGGTCGCATGTGAACCACCCGTCGGAGGTCCTCGAGATCGGGCAGACCGTGCAGGTCAAGGTGCTCGACATCGATCGCGAGCGACAGCGCATCTCGCTCGGGCTCAAGCAGACGCAGTCGGACCCCTGGCAGCAGGTGCTCGACTCGTACGGCGAGGGCGACGTCGTCGAGGGGCGAGTCACGAAGGTCGTCACGTTCGGCGCCTTCGTCGAGATCCTCCCCGGGGTGGAGGGGCTCGTGCACATCTCCGAGCTCGCGAGCCACCATGTCGAGAACCCGCGCGAGGTCGTCTCCCAGGGCGACCCTGTCAACGTTCTGATCCTCGAGATCGACGGTGACCGCCGACGGCTTTCGCTGTCGCTGAAGCGCGTCGAAGAGGATGCCGTGCCGGTTCCTCGAGCAGACGGCGCGGAGTCGGTGCACACCGCGCCCGAGCTGCAGCTCTCCGAGGATGCCTTCCCCACGAGCGCCGCCGTCGCCGCGCCCGCGGCGGACGAGACCGCCGAGGAGGCAGACGCCGACGTAGGCTCCGCGGAGGTCGCGGACGAAGCGGAGGTCGCGGACGAAGCGGAGGTCGCGGACGAAGCGGAGGTCGCGGACGAACCGGAGGTCGCGGACGAAGCGGAGGTCGCAGACGAACCGGAGAGCGCCGCCGAGCCCGAGCCTGAGCTCGAGGCGACGGAGGTCGCCGAGACCGAGGCACCGGTCGCCGTGGAGGACGAGACGCCGACCGCCGACGCGTCGCTCGACGACGAGAGCGCCGCAGAGCCTGCTGCGGACGAGCCCGAGGCCGACGACGAGGCCTAGGGGCGAGGCTTTGCCTCGCCCTGTCGCGGTCGCGATCACCGGCGGGATCGGCGCGGGCAAGTCGACTGCGCTCGACGCGTTTCGGGCCCGCGGCGCGGCGACGGTCTCGAGCGACGAGATCGTCCACCACCTGCTCGCCGCCGACGACGAAGTCCGCGACGCCGTTGTCGAGCGCCTCGGTGAGGCTGTCCTCGGCGAGGATGGCCGGCCGGATCGCGCGCTGATCGCCGCAGCTGTGTTCGGCGACCCTGAGCAGCTCCAATGGCTCGAGGGGCTGTTGCATCCGATCGTCTCTCGCGAGTATCTGAAGTGGCGTGACCAGCTCGCGGAGCTGGACGATCCGCCGCGCGTCTGCGTCACGGAGGTGCCGCTGCTCTACGAGGTCGGGGCCGAGGAACGGTTCGACAGGGTGGTCGTGATCACCGCCCCGCGGGCGCTCAGGGAGCAGCGCCGACGCGTGCCGCGCGACGATCGCGACGCGCGCCTCCTACCCGACCGCGAGAAGGTACGGCGCGCCGACTTCCACTACGTCAACACGGGGACGTACGAGGATCTGTTCGGGTGGGTGGGCACGGTGATGACCGAGCTCGAGCAGCCTCGCGGCCCCGACGCGTGAAACGCCTGCTCATCCTCGTCCTCGTTCTCGCGGCGGCGGGCGCGGGCGTCGTGGCGTGGGTCGTCGACAGCCAGCCCGACTGGTACCTGCGGGCGCGCTACCCGATGCGCTACGAGACGATCGTCCGCTCACATGCGAGGAACTACGACCTGCCCCCGGCTCTGCTCGCCGCGGTCATCTACACGGAAAGCCGGTTCGACCCGTCCGCCCGCTCGGAGGCCGGTGCGATCGGGCTCATGCAGCTCCTGCCCGACACGGCGCAGGGGATCGCGACGCGAACAGGGGGAGACCACTTCGTGGTGGACGACCTGCTCGACCCGGAGATCAACGTGCGGTACGGCTCGTGGTACCTGCGGAACCTTCTCGACCGCTATCACGACCTGCGCACTGCTCTCGCCGCCTACCACGCTGGACAGGGAAACGTGGACGAGTGGCTTGCCGACGGAGACGGGATCCGGTTCCCCGAGACCAGGCACTACGTCGACAGCGTGCTCGACGCCCAGCGCGTCTACGCGGACGTCTACGGCGACGAGCTCGGCGGCTGAGCGGGCGTCGTCGGCGGGTCCTCCAGCATGTGGCGCCAGAGGTTGTCGACGAGCCGCTGCCCGGTCTCGAGGTAGAGGACGGCGGGGAAGTCCATCACGCCGGCCGAGAAGACCCGCGCGCCGGCGTCGGTCTCGTAGTACGCCATCTCGGCAGTCATGCCCGGACCGAACAGGTCGGGGATCCGTGCCAGCACCTTCGTGCCGGGCGGCGACATCGGAGTCGTGGAGTCGATCTCGATCCCGAAGCCGCCGACGCCGTCACCGAGGGTGCTCCCGTTCTCCAGACCGGTGCCCGAGAAGAGCCACGGCGCGGCGTCGACGTCGACGATCGTGTACGGCGCCTGGTGCGTGCCGTCGTCGTTCGCGCGGTACTGAATGCCGAGGAGCCGCGACTCGGGGCGCCCGAGGCCACGCCACTGCTCCATGCGGCGGATCTCCTGGTCGCCTCTCTCCACCTTCCAGAAGAAGTTGTTCGCCGAGAGGAACACGAGGTGCCCGCCCAGGTCCCGATAGCGCTCGACGATGTCGTACTCGTGCTCCGTGACGTACTCCGTGTGACCCGGGTAGACGACGAGGTCGTACGCGCGCCGAAGCTCGTCGCCGTCCGCGAGCGCGTCGACGTCGTCGTTCGTCAAGAAGTCGGGGTTGCGGCGGGTCTTCTCGAGCCACCGCAGGAACGGGTAGTCGTAGCGGCGAAAGCGCGGCGGAACCCCGCGGGCGCGATAGGGACGGTCGAGCACCACCGGCGGGCTGCCGCCTGCGTACCACGTGTCGCCCCACCCGTCTCCGTCGGAGTCGTAGAGGTTGTATGCCTGCCAGGTGCTCGTCGGCAGGACCACTGCGACGCGCGACGGCCCCGGTGTCGGCGACCGGAGGACGAACGGCGCAAATCCGACCCGGCCGTCGCGTGCCTCGAGTTTCGCCGCGTAGAGCCCGGTCGGCCAGTTGCCGGACTGCACCGTGATCGTCCGTGCCATCGACCGCTTCCCCGACCAGTCGATCGTGACCGGGTCGGCCATCTCGAGGCCTGTCAGCTCGTCGTCTCGCAGGCTCGCGTCGGGCCCGTGGCCGATGCGGAGGAACGTGAGCGTGAACGAGGGGGTGTCACCTTGGACGCGGAGCTCCATCGGCTCGGTCGGGAGGTACGACCGCCGAGCGAACGCGGCCTCGACTCCGAGGAGGTGGACGACGGGGGCCGTCGCCCGGTCAGGCGTGTACGGGCGCCTACCGCCGTAGACCCGGCGCCGCCCGTCCTTCGACAACGTGAGGCGCATCACGTACGAGCCGACGGGCGTGTCGGGGGCCGGGCGCCAGGCGACCTCGTGTGCGCCGGGCCCGAGCCTCTCGAGCGTCGTCCACGCGACGTCGCCCCTGCCGATCCCCATTCGGACGGCGTCGAGCTGCACCTCGGCCTGCCGGTCGAGCGAGAAGAGCACGGTCGCCGCGTCGCGCCCCTCGACGCCCGGGGCGATCGTGACGAACATCGGCCTGTCCCCCGCGAATCGCATTGCCGCGCCGCGCACCGCGATGGCGTTCGCGGTCAACCGGGCCGTCTGGCCGGCGAGCGCTCTGCCGGGCAGGAGCCCGAGCGCGCCGAGGCCCCCGACGCAGGCGCGCACGAAGCTCCTGCGTGTCGAGCGGCCAGGCACCTCGATCATGGTAGTTCGACCGCGGCGGGCGTCGTCCCCCCTCGAGATGATCTACGAGGGAGGGGACGGCGCAGACGGACGAATCACGTCGGGGCCAAACACGTGGCCGACAGGTGACCAGAGGCAGAGGCGCCTTCGGTGTCGGTCGCCGTGATGTCCTCTTCGAACTGGCCGACGTAGGGACCGTCGCCGAAGTCGCAGTTGAGCGTGTTGCCGTACGACCATGACCCCGTCGCGTCTGTCGTCGTGACATCGTCGAGCACGACGTTCCCGAGCGGTGGGCTGGTGATGTCGACGTGGAGCGTGATCGAGCTGTTCGGATGGAATCCCGTCCCGGTCCCCGACGCGAAGCAGCCGGGACAGGTGCCGGAGACGCTCACGGTGAGCCTGGGGCCTGCCGGAGGCGGGGCAGGCGGCGGCACGTAGTGGCCGCTGAACACGGCGGTGACGTCCATCGTCGCGCCCGACGTCGTCAGCGTGCAGGGATTCGGCTGGCCGGCGCACACGCCGGTCCAGGCCACGAACGTGAAACCCGAGGTCGGGTAGGCGGTGAGCATCACCTCGCGGCCCGGATCGAAGGGGCGGATGCAGGCCAGCGGGCAGTCGACGAGGTAGGGGGTGCTTCGCACGTAGCCGCCGCCCCAGGGCTGGACGTCGACGGTCATCGTCGTGGCCCCCGGCCAGGTGTACGTGGAGCCGTCGTCCTCCGGCGGAAGCCGCGTCTGGCCGGCGGCGGGGAGGAGGAGGACGATCGCCCCGACGAGGATCGTCAGCCGTACGAGGTGCCTCCACATAGCCGCTCCCCTCTTCGTCGCCAACGCGGTCACCACGACCGTAGGGCGTCCGTCGGACGGTGCGGAACACCCGTTCGCCCCGCTGCTACGCTCGCCGGGTGCCCGAGCTGCGCGTCACGTCCGCGTACCGGCCGACCGGTGACCAGCCCAAGGCGATCGCTCAGCTCGCCGAGTCGCTCCGTGCCGGGAACCGCGGGCAGACGCTCCTCGGCGCGACCGGGACCGGCAAGACCGCGACGATGGCATGGGTGATGGAGCAGCTGCAGCGTCCCGCGCTCGTGATCGCGCACAACAAGACGCTTGCGGCGCAGCTCTGCAACGAGTTCCGGGAGTTCTTCCCCGAGAACGCGGTCGAGTACTTCGTCTCCTACTACGACTACTACCAGCCCGAGGCGTACGTCCCGCAAGCGGATCTCTACATCGAGAAAGACTCCTCCCAGAACGACGACATCGCGCGCCTGCGTCTCGGAGCGACGAGCTCGCTGCTCACCCGGCGTGACGTGGTCGTGGTCGCGAGCGTCTCCTGCATCTACGGGCTCGGCTCGCCGGAGGAGTGGCGCGAGCGCGTCCTGATCCTCGAGGTCGGGGCAGAGCACGATCGCGACGAGCTTCTCCGCACGCTGATCGACTCCCAGTACGTCCGCAACGACACGGTGCTCGCCCGAGGCCGCTTCCGCGTTCGGGGCGACGTCGTCGAGGTGCAGCCGGCGAACGCCGAGACCGCCTACCGCGTCTCGATGTTCGGGGACGAGGTCGAGCAGATCTCGCATTTCGACCCGCTCACCGGCGAGGTGCTCTCGCGGCTCGACAACCTCGCGATCTGGCCCGCCACGGAGTACGTCACCTCGAAGCCGACGGTCGAACGGGCGGTCGACGAGATCAAGCGCGAGCTCGAGCAGCAGATCGCGGCGTTCGAGCAGGACGGCCGGCTGCTCGAGGCCCACCGGATCCGCCAGCGCACCGAGTACGACGTCGAGATGTTGAAGGAGCTCGGTTTCTGCAACGGGATCGAGAACTACTCGCGCGTGCTCGAGGGGCGGCCACCGGGCTCGCATCCGTTCACGCTGATCGACTACTTCCCGGACGACTTCATCTGCTTCGTCGACGAGTCGCACCAGACCGTGCCGCAGCTCGGCGGCATGTACGAGGGCGACCGCTCCCGCAAGCAGACCCTCGTCGACTACGGCTTCCGGCTGCCCTCGGCGCTCGACAACCGCCCGCTCCGCTTCGACGAGTTCCTGGGGAAGGTGGGCCAGCTCGTCTTCGTCTCGGCCACGCCCGGCGCGTACGAGCTACGCCATTCCCAGGTGATCGCCGAGCAGCTCATCCGCCCGACCGGAGTGGTCGACCCGCAGGTCGAGGTGAGGGCGACGAAGAACCAGATCGACAACCTCCTCTCCGAGATCCGCCGTCGCGAGCAGGCCGGGGAGCGGGTGCTCGTCACGACGCTGACGAAGAAGATGGCCGAAGACCTGACGGACTACCTGCTCGAGTCGGGCGTCAAGGCGCGGTACCTCCACTCCGAGATCGACACGCTGGAGAGGATCCAGATCATCCGGGAGCTGCGGCTCGGCGAGTACGACGTGCTCGTCGGCGTGAACCTCCTGCGCGAGGGGCTCGATCTCCCGGAGGTGTCCCTCGTCGCGATCCTCGACGCCGACAAGGAGGGGTTCCTGCGCGGCAAGACGGCGCTTCTGCAGACGATCGGCCGCGCGGCTCGGAACGTGAACGGAAGCGTGCTGATGTATGCCGACAAGCTGACCGAGGCGATCCAGGGCGCTCTGGACGAGACCAACCGTCGCCGTGCGGCGCAGCTCGTCTACAACGAGGAGCAGGGCATCGTCCCGGCGTCGATCGTGAAGGGCGTCTCCGACATCGCGGAGCTGCTCGCCCTCGAGTCGCCCACGGTCCCGGGCCGGCGCCGGCGCGGGCGCCAGGAGGTCTCGGGCATGAGCCGCGAGGAGCTCGAGAAGCTCGTGATCACGCTCGAAGAGGAGATGTACGTCGCCGCGGAGGAGCTCCGCTTCGAGTACGCCGCGAAGCTGCGTGACGAGATCAAAGAGCTCCGGCGCGAGCTCACCGCCCTCGCCGACGTCGCGGTGTGAGAGCGCCGGGGCCGGCACGGGTCGAAGACGACTACCGTGCGTATGCAGTGTCTGCCACGCCCCTTGCAGCCGCCTAGGCTGCCGCCGACCGGACAGGAGAGCCCGTGTGCCGCAACATCAAGACCCTCCACAACTTCGATCCTCCAGCGACGAGTGACGAGATCCGGGCCGCCGCGCTCCAGTACGTGCGCAAGGTCAGCGGCTCCGCGAAGCCCTCGAAGGCAAACGAGGCGGCGTTCGCGGCGGCGGTGGACGAGATCGCGCACATCACGACGCACCTGCTCGCCGACCTCGTCACCGCGGCACCGGCCCGCGACCGCGAGGTCGAGGCGGCGAAGGCTCGCGCCCGGGCCGAGCAGCGCTTCGGGCACGCCGCCTAGCCCGTACGCCGTTCCGGCGCGCTCCCGAGCGGGCAGAGTGGAGCCGTGAGCGCCCCCGACGCGCCCCCGGAAGCCGCGCTCCGCGCGAACGTCCGCCTGCTGGGCGAGATCCTCGGCCGCGTGATCGCCGAGCAGGAGGGCGAGGACGTGCTGCATCTGGAGGAGCGCGTCCGTCTGCTCGCCCGGCTCGGGCGCCGGGGGGACACGGGATCCTCACGGGCGCTCGCCGAGACGATCGAGCGCCTGGACGTCGCCACGCAGGCAGTCGTCCTCCGCGCGTTCACGATGTACTTCCACCTCGCGAACATCGCCGAGCAGCACCACCGCGTGCGCAGACGGCGTGAGCTCGAGCTCGAGGGAGAGACGCTGCGCGAGTCGCTAGGCGAGACGCTCGATCTGCTCGCGGGAGAAGGGGTTGCCGACGACGAGATACGCGAGGCGGCCACGCGCGTCTCGGTCGAGCTCGTGCTCACCGCCCACCCGACCGAGGCGCTTCCGCGCACGATTCTCGAAAAGCACAGGGCGATCGCCGAGCTGATCGCGGACCTCGATGACCCGAGGCTCACGACCCGCGAGCGAAGCCGCGTCGAGCGGGTGCTCACCGAGGAGGTGACGCTCCTCTGGCAGACGGACGAGGTCCGCTCGCAGCGTCCCCGCGTGGTCGACGAGATCAGGCAGGGCCTCTGGTTCGTCGAGCAGAGCCTGTGGGACGCCGCGCCCGAGCTCGTGGCGACGTGGCGCGAGCTGCTCGGTCCGTCGGCGCCGCTCCGGTTCGGCAGCTGGATCGGAGGGGATCTCGACGGAAACCCGAACGCCGGCCCGGAGACGGTCCGCGAGGCGGTCGAGCGCGCGGCGAGCACAGTGCGCGGGCTCCTGCGACGCGACGTGCGCGCGCTCGCGGCGTCATGGGGGATCTCGACGACGCTGGTCGACGCGGAGCCGGACGTCGCACGCGTCGACCTGCCTTCCGACCGCAACCCGACCGAGCCCTACCGCAGACGGCTCACGTCGGTCTGGGAGAAGCTCGGAGACGACGGCTACAGGACGGTCGACGAGCTCACGACCGAGCTCGACCTCGTCGAGCGGAGCCTTCGCGCCCACCGCGGAGGTCGTATCGCCGACGGGGGGCTCGCCTCGCTGCGGCGAAGGCTCGACGTGTTCGGTCTGCACGGGACCGCCCTGGAGCTGCGCCTCCACTCGGGGACGCTTCGCGACGATCCCGATCGGGCCGCCGCCGTGCTCGGAGAAGCGGCTGCGCTTCAGCGGGAGAGGGGACCGGCGTGCATCCCGCGGCTGATCGTCTCGATGACCCACACCGCCGCCGACGTGCTCCTTGCCGAGGACCTCGCGAGCGAGGCAGGGCTCGAGGTCGCGGTCGTCCCACTTCTCGAGACGATCGAGGACCTCCAGGGCTCCAGCGCTCTCGTCGAGGAGTTGCTCGAGCGCCGGCCCCGCCGAAGCCTCGAGGTAATGGTCGGCTACTCCGACTCCGGAAAGGACGGCGGGATCGTCACGGCCCAGTGGGAGATCTTCCGCGCGCAGGAGGCTCTCGCGTGGCTTGCGGGCGAGCGGGGGGTGGAGCTCACGATCTTTCACGGGCGAGGCGGAAGCGCCGGACGGGGCGGCGGACCGACCTACGCCGCGATCGTCGCGCAGCCACCCCACGCGGTGGGCGGCCGGCTGAAGCTGACCGAGCAGGGCGAGACGATCGCCTTCAAGTACGGGCTTCCGGGGCTGGCGCGGCGGAACCTCGAGGCCGCCCTGGCGGCGACGCTCCTCACTCGGTTTCCCAATCGCGTGCTGCCCGAGGCGCCCGACGGAGCCCGCGAGACGATCGAGGCGGCCTCGACGGCGGCCCACGCGTGCTTTCGCTCGATCGTGTGGGACGACCCGGGCTTCCCGGCGTTCTTCCACGGGTTCACCCCGCTCGAGGAGCTCGCGCTGCTCGAGATCGGATCGCGTCCCGCGACACGGCCGGAGGCCGGCGGCACCGATCTCGAGTCCTTGCGCGCGATTCCGTGGGTCTTCTCGTGGACGCAGACACGCTGTATCGCTCCGGCATGGCTCGGGGCCGGCACCGGCTTCGAGGCCTGCGACGTGGAGGACCTGCGCGCGCTCTATTCCGGCTGGCCGTTCTTCCGGGCGCTCGTCGAGAACCTCGAGATGTCGCTTGCGAAGACGAGCATGGGGATCGCCGAGCGCTACCTCGAGCTCGTCCCCGACACGGCGCTCGCGACCCGCATGTTCGGGCTGCTCCGCGAGGAGCACGACCGCACCCGCGACGCGGTGCTCGCGATCGTCGGGAGCCGGGAGCTTCTCGACCGCCATCCGGTGCTCCAGCAATCCGTGACGCTCCGCAACCCCTATGTCGACCCGATGAACGCGATCCAGGTCGAGCTCCTCGGGCGCCACCGGGCGGGCGACCCCGCGGCCCTGCGGCCGCTGCTCCGCTCGATTGCCGGGATCGCAGCGGCGCTGCGCAACACCGGGTAGCACAGCTCCCGTCGCGCACCCGTCCGGTCGGCCGCTTCGCGACCCGGGACCGCTCGTCAAGATACGCCCGTGGCGATCCTCGGTATCGACGTGGGCGGCACGTTCACGGACGCGGTGCTGCTCGTGGACGGGAAGGTGGAGTCGGCGAAGGTGCCGACGCGGCCCGCGCAGGAGGAGTCTGTTGTCGAGTCCGCGCGGCGCGTGCTCGAGGCGGCGGGCTGGCCGCACCTCGAGCGGTTCGGCCACGGGACGACGGTTGCGACAAACGCGCTCCTCGAGCGCAAGGGCGCACGCACCGCATTCGTCGCGACCGAGGGGTTCCAGCACCTGCTCCACCTACGCCGTCAGAATCGGGCGCATCTGTACCGGCTCGAGCTCGACCATCCCGAGCCGCTCGTGCCGCTCGAGCGCTGCATCGGGGTGCGCGAGCGCATGGGGCCGGACGGTGTCGTCACGCCCCTCGACCTGGAGACGATGGCCGGCGTGGACGCCGAGGCGATCGCCGTCTGCCTCCTGTTCTCGTTCCGCGATCCCTCACATGAGCGCGCGGTCGCCGCGGAGCTGCGCCGGCGCCATCCGGCCGCTCACGTCGTCGCCTCGCACGAGGTGGCCCCGGAGTTCCGCGAGTATGAGCGCGCGTCGACGACCGCGGCGGATGCATACCTCGGCCCCGTCGTCTCCGGCTACCTGCGCGCGCTGCGAACGATGGTGGGCGAGGCCGGTCTCCCGGAGCCGCTCGTCATGCGCTCGTCCGGTGGCGTGGCGACGATCGACGAGGCTGCGGACCACCCGGCGGTGATCGTCGTCTCGGGGCCTGCAGCCGGGGTCGTCGGCGCCGAGCGGATCGCGGCGCTCGCAGGCGTCGACAACGCGATCGCGTTCGACATGGGCGGCACCTCGACCGACGTGTGCCTCATCGCGCGAGGCCACGCGGAACGGGCAGAAGGACGCGAGATCGCGGGTTACCCGATCCAGGTTCCGATGGTCGACGTCCACACTGTCGGCGCAGGCGGCGGCTCGATCGCCCGGCGGGACCGGGGCGGCGCGCTCCGCGTCGGCCCGGCGAGCGCGGGAGCGAGCCCCGGGCCGGCCTGCTACGGCCGCGGAGGTGTCGAGCCGACCGTGACCGACGCGAACCTCTGCCTCGACCGTCTGCCGTCGGCGCTTCCGGGCGGTCTCGAGCTCGACCGCGACGCAGCGCGCCGTGCGCTAGGAGACCTGGATCCGGCGCACGTGGTCGAGGTCGTCAACGCGGAGATGCTGCGCGCGCTGCGTGTGGTGTCGGTCGAGCAAGGCCACGACCCGCGCGACTTCGCGGTGGTCGCGTTCGGCGGCGCCGGCCCGCTGCATGCCTGCGCCCTCGCCGAGGAGCTCGGCTCCTCCCGCGTGCTCGTGCCTGCCGCCGCGGGCGTGCTCTCGGCCCTCGGGCTCGTGACGAGCGACGAGCGGCGCGACCACGTCCGCTCGGTCGTCGGTCCGCTTCGCCGGGCAGGGGAGCTGCCGTCGCACGGGGAGGCGAGCCTCCGCTACCGCGGCCAGTCGTTCGAGCTGCGAGTTCCGCTCGGCCCCGACCTCGAGGAGCGGTTCCACCGCGCCCACGAGGAGCGCTACGGCTACGCAGACAGGGGACGAGAGGTCGAGCTCGTCTCCGTCCGCACCGCAGACGTCATCCCCGGCCCCGACGTCCGACTCACGGCCTCCGCCCGCCGCACGGTCAGCGGCCCCGAGCTCGTCGTGCTCGAGGGGGCGACGTGCTGGGCCCCGGCTGGCTGGTCCGGGGAGACCGATGCGAACGGCACCCTCGTCCTGGAGCGCCGCCCGTGACGCCCGTCGATCTCCAGGTGATCGGGAGCGCGCTCCGTGCCATCGCGGAGGAGATGGGCGCGGCGCTCGTCCGCTCGGCGTTCTCGTCGAACATCAAGGAGCGCCGCGACTGCTCGACCGCGCTCTTCGACGCGCGCGGCCGCATGGTCGTCCAGGCGGAGCACATTCCCGTGCATCTCGGCGCGATGCCCGAGGCCGTCGCCGCCGTGATGGCGCACGACCCTGCGCCCGGGGAGGTGTGGGCGCTCAACGATCCCTACACCGGCGGGACGCATCTGCCCGACATCACGCTCGTCTCGCGCACCGAGCTCGGCTTCGCGGTCAGTCGGGCACACCACGCCGACGTCGGCGGGATCGAGCCAGGCAGCCTGCCCGCGTTCTCCACCGAGCTCGCGCAGGAGGGGATCGTGATCCCGCCGACACTGCTCGACGACGATCTCGTCGGGCTGATCGCGGCGACCTCGCGCAGCCCCGACGAGCGGCGCGGAGACCTCCGGGCCCAGATCGCCGCCCAGCGCCTTGCGGAGCGCCGGACGCGCGAGCTCGTAGGACGCTACGGCCGTGCGCGGGTCGCGGCTGCGATGGACGAGCTCTACGCATACGCCGAGCGCTGCGTCCGCGGCGCACTTGCGTCGCTCCCGGACGGACGCTACGAGGCGGCGGACGTCGTCGAGGCCGTCGAGGCTGACCTCGAGGTGCGAGCGGCCGTGACGATCGCCGGGGACGAGGTCGAGATCGACTTCACGGGCACCGCGCCCCAGTACCGGGGAAACCTCAACTGCCCGATCGCCGTGACCCGATCGGCGTGCTTCTTCGTGGTGCGGGTGCTCACCGACCCCGACATCCCCGCCTCGGGCGGTGCGTTCGAGCCCGTCACGGTGCGCGCTCCCGAGGGATGTCTCGTCAACGCCCGCCCGCCCGCGGCGGTCGTCGCCGGGAACACTGAGACGTCGAGCAGGATCACCGACGTGGTGCTGGCCGCGTTCGGCAAAGCGATCGCCGTGCCGGCGGAGGGGGCGGGGACGATGAGCAACACGACGCTCGGCACGAACGAGTGGACGTACTACGAGACGGTCGGCGGCGGCCAGGGAGCTGGACCTGCGGGCGACGGCCCGTCCGGCGTGCATGTCGCGATGTCGAACGCGCTCAACACGCCGGTCGAGGCGCTCGAGCTCGCCTACCCGCTGCGGGTGGAGCGCTATGCGCTGCGGCTCGGCTCCGGCGGCGACGGCCTGCATCGCGGCGGCGACGGGGTGATCCGCGAGCTCAGGGCGCTCGAGCCGTGTCGCCTCTCGGTGCTCGGCGATCGCCGCCGGCATCCGCCGCGCGGTGCGCGGGGAGGGTCGGATGGCGCACGGGGGAGGACGTTCGTGAACGGCGAGGAGATCCCGGGCAAGGACACGAGGCCGCTCGCCGCGGGTGACCTCGTCCGGACAGAGACACCGGGCGGCGGTGGTTGGGGCCTCCGGCCCCGCGACTCGAGCGGCGTGCCGGACGGGTGACGCCCGGCGGTCTCTCAGAGGCCGCTGAACGCTCCGTCGAGCCGGACGAGCGGCGTCCCGCCCGCTCCTTCCACCGCCCGAACGACCTCTCCGACGAAGAACGTGTGCGTGCCGGCCTCCAGCTGATCGCGAAGACGGCACTCGAGCCAGCCGAGCGCGCCGTCGAGCAGCGGCGCGCCGAGCTCGCCGTCGGTCACCGCGACCCCCTCCCACATCCCGATGGGCGGCACGCCCCTCGCGAAGTGCTCGGCGAGGGCCTCCTGCGGTGCCGCGAGCAGCGAGACGCCGAAGATGCCCGCCCCGCGTAGGAGCTCGTGCATCGCGGCGTGTCGTGCGATCGCGACGCCGACGAGCGGGGGCTCGAGCGACAGCGAGACGAGCGTCGCCACCGTGAGCCCGACCCTCTGTCCTGCGGCATCCACCGTTACCACCGCGACGCCCGCCGGATGGCGACGGAGGACGTCCCGGATCGCTGCGCGCGCCGCCACCTCCGGAGGATGCCGCATCTGCCCGAGATCGGGATCAACGTTTCGGTTGCGGCGACCGATAAGCGTCGTGATGGTGGGCTTCCGTCCTGCTGGGCTGCTGACGGCTGCAGTTGTCGCCGCCCTTCTCCCGGGCACGTTCCTGATCGTCGCCGGCGCGCGCTACGTCGACATCGCGCCGTGGGTCCACTTCTTCGGAGTGGGGATCGCCGCCGCGATCGCGACGGGCGCCGCACTTGCGCTGACGGCCGCGGGGGCGCTCGAGTCCGACGGTCGCGCGGTCATGGCAGGCCTAGCTTTCTCGATCATGGCGGCGCTCCTGTGCCTGCACGGCGCCTCCACGCCGGGCTTCCTGGTCGGATCGAACGGTGTCGTCGCGTTCACCGGCGGCGCGACCCTGCCGGTCGGGTGTGCGATCCTCGCCTTCGGCACGCTTCCGGCGCTGCGCAGGCCGGATGTGGTGCGGCCGCTGCTCGTGGCGCTCTGCGTCGGCACGACGGCGATCCTCGTGCTCGGGGTCGCGATGATCGAGCGGCCCGGGCTCGTCCCTTCGGTGCCGGCGCCGCGCAGCCCGCTCGCGCTCGCGGTCATGGCGCTAGGCCTCATCGCCGCCGGCGTGCTGCTCTATCGCGCGTCCCGGACCTTCCTCTTGACGCGCCGGGCCCTCGACCTCGCGGTGGTCGTCGGCATTGCGTGGCTCGCGTCCGCACTCGTGGCCTCGCTGGTCTACGGCTGGCACGACGCCGGATGGTGGTTCGGGCACGGCCTCGAGATCGCCGGGATGATCCTGGTCGGCGTCCCCGTGGCCCTGGACCTCCGGCGCAGCGTGCGCCATCGGTCGCGTCCACTGGTCGGCGACCTGCGCGCCGCCGATCTCGTCTCTGCCGAGGAGACCTTCCTCGGCTCACAGGTGCGGGCGCTGCTCGTGGCGCTCGCCGTGAAGGACGGCTCGACAGAGGAGCACACGCGGAGGGTGGCGCTGCTCGCCGTCGAGGTCGGCGACGAACTGGGGCTCTCACCCGGCAGGCTCCGCGCCGTCGCGACCGGGGGGCTCCTGCACGACATCGGGAAGCTCGCAGTGCGAGACGGCGTGCTGCAGAAGCCCTCGGCCCTCACGGACGACGAGTTCGAGGAGGTCAGGCGGCACCCGGGCGCGGGCGTCGCCCTGCTCGAGGAGCTCGGAGGATTCGATCCGCTCGTCCACTCCCTCGTCCTCGACCATCACGAGCGGCTCGACGGCTCCGGATACCCGAGAGGGCTAGCGGAGGAGGAGATCTCGCTCGAGGCCAGGATCCTGGCGGTGTGCGACGTCTACGACGCGCTCATCTCACCGCGCGTGTATCGCGAGGCGTGGCCGCACGAGAAGGCGATGGCCCTGTTGCGCGCCGGGGCCGGGACGCAGTTCCAGCGGACGTGCGTCGACGCACTCGAGCGCGTGGTCGAGAGGGAGCGGCGTCCCGACGACGCGCCGGCCGTCCGGGCCGAGCGCGCCTACACGCTCGCGAGCGACGCGTTCTTGTCGGCGAGGTAGCGCAGGTACGGGTCGGGGTCGATCGGGCCGCCGACGACGCGCTCGATCGTGTCTCCGGGAGTGAACTTGCGCCCGTGACGGTAGAGGCTCTCACCGAGCCACTCCCGGATCTCGCCGAACGACCCCTGCCCGATTTGCTCGTACGCGTCCGGGAGGTCGGCGAGCAAGCGCTCCCAGATCTGCACGGACAGCACGTTGCCGAGCTGGTAGGTCGGGAAGTAGCCGAACAGGCCGGCGGCCCAGTGGACGTCCTGCAGGCACCCCTGCCCATCGGTGGGCGGCACCACTCCGAGCAGCTCCTCCATCCTCGTGTTCCAGGCATCCGGCAGGTCCTGCGTCGCGAGCTCGCCCGAGAGAAGCTCCTGCTCGAGCTCGAAACGGAGGATGATGTGCAGCCCGTACGTCGTCTCGTCGGCGTCCACGCGGATCAGCGACGGCCGCGGGCGGTTGATCGTGCGGAGAAACGCCTCGAGCGGGACGTCCGCGAGAGCGTGCGCGAAGCCGTCGCGGAACTGCGGGTAGAACCAGCGCCAGAACGGCGCCGAGCGCCCGATCACGTTCTCCCACAGGCGGCTCTGGGACTCGTGCAGGGCGGAGGAGCAACCCGTTGCGAGCGGCCCACGCTCGAGGGCGCGGTCTACGCCGTGCTCGTAGAGGCCGTGCCCGACCTCGTGCATCGTGGAGAAGACCGACGACGCGTGGAGATCGTCCTCGGCGTAACGGGTCGTCAGCCGGATGTCCTGGGTCGAGAGCGACATGCAGAACGGGTGGACTGTCGGATCGAGCCGGAAGCTGTCATCGCAGGCCCCGAATGCCCGGGCAACGACCAGCGAGAGCTCGTGCTGGACGGCCTCGGGGAACGGGCCCTCGACGTACGGCTCGTCCTCCTCCACGGCGGCCGCCGCCACGAGCTCGCGGAGGGCCGGCTCGAGGCGGTCGAAGACGCTCCGCACCTCGGACGTCACCATGCCTCGCTCGAAGTCGTCGAGCAGCGGATCGTACGGATCGTCCGCCGCGGGCAGGCAGGCGACGTAGCGCCGCTTGAGCTCCAGGATCCGCTCGAGCCACGGCTGGAAGTCGTGGTAGGCGTCGTCCTCGCGCGCGACCGTCCACGCCTCGACGCTCTCCGATGCGACCTTCGTCAGCTCGGCGTGGAGGTCGGGCGGGATGTATCGGGCCTTCTCCCAGTCGTGCCGCGTCACGGTGACCAGACAGGCGTCGTCCGTGTCGGGCTCGAGCGCCGAGATCTCGATCGCGGCTCGGTCGAGCAGCTCGCCGATCTCGTCGCGGACGAACAGCTCGTGCGCCAGCCTGCCGACGGTCGCGAGGTGATCGCCGCGGGTCGATCTCCCGCCTTTCGGCATCATCACGAGCTGATCCCACTCGAGAAGCCGTGCCGCGGTGCGCAGGTCGGTGATCTGGGCCAGCTCGCGTCGGAGCACAGTCAGCGCGTCGGACACGGCCGTGCAAGTTTACAGCGGGACCGGGGGCAGGGGCTCCGCGTCGATCGAGCTCTCGTCGATCCACACGGCATGGTCGGCGAGGGCGAGAAGGTCGGCATCGCCCTCGGAGTCGCCGTAGGCCCAGAGCTCGACTCCTGCCGGCACTCGGGCTGCGAGCAGCTCCTCGACGCGGCGTGCCTTCTCCGGGCCCCGGCAGTTCGGCCCGTCGAGGCGCCCTGTGAGCCGGCCGCTCGGATCGCGCTCGAGCCGCGTGCAGACGACCTCGTCGACGCCGAGCAGGCCACTGAGGGGCTCGAGGTACGCGTCGAGCGACGCGGAGGCGAAGATCACCATGTGCCCGAGCTCCTGGTGCCTGCGGAGCCGCGCCGTCGTGTCGTGCCGCAATCTGCCCGAGGCGACTTCCTCCGCGAACCGGGCGCCGAGTCGGTCGATCTCGACCCCCGGGGTGCCGCGGAGCGCCGCGCACGCGAGCTGCTTCAACCGGTCGCGGTCGCGCCGGAGGAGCGCGCCGCAGAGTGCGACCGGGTGGCGGAGAAGAGCGGTGACGAGCCGGTGGCCGGCGGCCCGGCGGAGGAACGGGACGACGCAGTCACCCGTCGTGAGCGTGCCGTCGACGTCGAACGCCGCCACCACGGGGCGCCGGGCATGGGGAGGGGCTGGCACGCCGAACGAGGCTATACACTCGGGGCGTGTCCGACGGTCCCGAGATCTTCGACGACCTCTACCTCGGCCTCCAGGCCGGCGGGGCGCTGCGCAAGCAGCGGCGCGGCGAGGAGCTGACCGAGGAGGAGCGGGAGGCGATCGGGCGCTGGCAGCAGATGTCGATGTGGCGCAAGGGCATCGCGGTCGGCGCGTTCGCGGTCGGCACGTTCGGGCTCGGGTTCACGGTCGGCGGCCTCGTCTTCGGTCGCTGGCGCAAGGCCTGAACAGACGCCGACGAGCGAACACTTGTTCGATCGTCGGGGTCGGGGTACACTCGCCCCCATGGCCGAGCAACTCGTCGTTCACGGCGCTCGGGAGCACAATCTCAAGAACGTCACCGTCGCGCTGCCGCGGAACGCGCTCGTCTGCGTGACGGGTCTCTCCGGCTCGGGCAAGTCGAGCCTCGCGTTCGACACGATCTACGCGGAGGGACAGCGCCGCTACGTCGAGTCGCTCTCCGCATACGCGCGGCAGTTCCTGCAGATGATGGAGAAGCCCGACGTCGACTCGATCGACGGGCTCTCGCCGGCGATCTCGATCGACCAGAAGACCACCTCGCGCAATCCCGCGCTCGACGGTCGGCACCGTGACCGAGGTCTACGACTACCTCCGCCTGCTGTACGCGCGCGTCGGTCGGCCCCATTGCCCGATCTGCGGCCGCCCGATCGCAGGCCAGTCGCTCGACCAGATCGTCGAGCAGGTGCTCGCGCTTCCGGAAGGCACCAAGTTCACGGTCGACGCGCCGATCGTCCGCGGCCGCAAGGGCGAGTTCCGAGATGTGCTCGAGGAGCTCCGCCGCGACGGCTTCACGCGCGTCAAGGTCGACGGCGAGCAGCGCCTCCTCGAGGAGGAGATCGTCCTCGACAAGAAGTTCAAGCACACGATCGAGGTCGTCGTCGACCGCCTCGTGATGAAGGCCGACCTGCGGCAGCGTCTCACGCAGTCGATCGAGACAGCGACGAGCCTGGCGGAGGGCCTCGTGGAAATCGACGTCGTGGACGGCGATTCCCATCTCTACAGCGAGAACTTCGCCTGCCCCGAGCACGGGGTCTCGCTGCCGGAGCTCGAGCCGCGGATCTTCTCGTTCAACGCGCCGCACGGCGCCTGCCCGCGCTGCACGGGCCTCGGGTCGCAGCTCGAGATCGACCCCGACCTGCTCGTTCCCGACCCGAGCCTCTCGCTCGAGGAGGGGGCGCTCGTACCTTGGACGCTCGGCGGCCAGGGGTTCTACGAAGCCGTGATCAAGGCGGTCGCCGATCGCTACGAGATCGACCTCCAGACACCGTGGCGCGACCTCACAGGCGAGGAGCAGGAACGGTTCCTGCACGGCACCGGCGGCGACCGGATTCTCGTCACCTACCGCAACAGGATGGGCCGCAAGCGCCAGTACACGATGGCGTTCGAGGGCCTCCTCGCGAGCCTCCAGCGCCGCTACCGGGAGACCGACTCCTCTCAGCAGCGCGACCGGATCGAGGAGTACATGTCGATGCGGCCCTGTCCGGTCTGTCACGGCGCACGACTCAAGCCGGAAGTCCTCGCCGTCACGGTGGGGGAGAGCTCCATCCACGAGTTCGCACAACAGTCGGTGACGGCCGCGCTCCGGTTCGTCGACGGTCTCGAGCTGACGCCGACGGAGGAGCTGATCGGCCGGCGGATCCTGAAGGAGATCCGCGAGCGGCTCACGTTCCTCGACGACGTCGGCGTCGGATACCTGAACCTCGATCGCGCGGCGCGGACGCTCTCGGGCGGCGAGGCGCAGCGGCTGCGGCTCGCGACGCAGATCGGCTCGCAGCTCGTCGGGGTGCTCTACATCCTCGACGAGCCGTCGATCGGGCTCCACCAGCGGGACAACGGACGGCTGATCGCGACGCTCGAGCGGTTGCGCGACCTCGGCAACACCGTGCTCGTGGTCGAGCACGACGAGCAGATGATGCGCGAGGCCGACTGGCTCGTCGACATGGGCCCAGGCGCGGGCGAGCACGGCGGAGAGGTCGTCGCGGAGGGGACTGCCGCGCAGGTGACACGCAACCGGCGCTCCGTCACCGGCCAGTTCCTCTCCGGCAAGCGGCGCATCGACGTGCCCGCGCGTCGCACTGAGGATCGCGGCGTCTTTCGGGTGCTCGGTGCCCGCGAGCACAACCTGAAGTCGATCGACGTCGAGTTTCCTCTCGGCAAGCTCGTGGCGGTGACCGGCGTCTCGGGCTCGGGCAAGTCGACGCTCGTCAACGAGATCGTGTTCAAGTCGCTCGCGAACCGCCTCAACCGGACACGGACGAAGCCCGGGGCGCACGAGAGCGTGGAGGGGATCGACTGCTTCGACAAGGTGATCGAGATCGACCAGACACCGATCGGCCGCACGCCGCGCTCGAATCCGGCGACGTACACCGACCTCTTCACGCACGTGCGCGAGCTGTACTCGCTCACGCCCGAGGCGAAGGTGCGCGGCTACAAGCCCGGCCGCTTCTCGTTCAACGTGCGCGGCGGGCGCTGCGAGACGTGCAAGGGCGACGGCCAGATCAAGATCGAGATGCACTTCCTCCCGGACGTCTACGTGCCCTGCGAGACCTGTCACGGGCGGCGATACAACCGCGAGACGCTCGAGGTGCGCTTCAAGGGGAAGTCGATCGCGGACGTGCTGGAGATGTCGGTCGAGGAGGCGCTGGAGTTCTTCTCGAAGATCCCGAAGATCCGCCGGCGCCTGCAGACGCTCCATGACGTCGGGCTCGACTACATCCGGCTCGGTCAGCCGGCGACGACGCTGTCGGGTGGCGAGGCGCAGCGCGTAAAGCTCGCCGCGGAGCTGTCAAAGGTCGCCACCGGTCGAACGCTCTACATCCTCGACGAGCCCACCACGGGACTCCACTTCGCGGACATCGAGAAGCTCCTCGAGGTGCTCCAGCGGCTCGTCGACTCGGGCAACACGGTGCTCGTGATCGAGCACAACCTCGACGTGATCAAGCAGGCCGACTGGATCGTCGACCTCGGTCCCGAGGGTGGGGACGCCGGTGGAGAGGTGATCGCCGTCGGCACCCCCGAGCAGGTCGCGGACGTGCCCGAGTCGCACACGGGCCAGTTCCTGCGCGGCGTCCTCGCCGAGCCTGCCGCCGCCGTCGCGGCGGCCTGACCCGCACGGGCGGCCCGGAGCCGGAGAAGGCCCGACGGCGGTCACGGCCGAGGGTCGGCGTCGTTACGGCGCCCCGCGGATCGACGTGCTCGGCCGTCCGGTCAGGCGACAGCCGCCCGGGGCAGCACGTCCTCGAGCCGCTCGATCGACGGCAGCAGGCGCACGGCGGCCAGCCGCTCGGCGATCTCACGTGCCTCGCCGACGAGGGGCGCCGCCTCCTGTGGGCGCCCGTCCGCGCAGAGCGCGTCGGCGTAGTCGAGCAACAGCGTCGCGAGCCAGATCGGGTTGCCGATGCTTCGCAATGGAGCGAGCGCCATCCCGTAGTGGCCGATCGCGGCGTCCAGCTCGCCGCGGCTCACCGCGAGCGCGCCGGCCAGGCGGGCCTGTCCCGCGTCGATCGCGCGGCTGCGGTGGTCATCGCCGACGAGGTCGCGGACCGCGTCCAGTGCGCGCACGGCGGGGCCCGCATCGGATGCGGTGCGCGTGGCCTCGGCCGCGAAGAACAGGAGCTCGCCGATCGCAATGCTTCCCTGAATGCCCATCCCTCGCGCCCAGCCATCGACAGCCGTGACGCAGGCGGCAAGCATCGCGTCGCTGTCGCGATCGAGGCGCGCGACGCGCATGTCGAGCTCGCTCCGCAGAGCGTGCCAGGTGAGGTTCGTCGGGTCGTCTCGCATCGCCGCCGCGTCGCGCAAGAGACCACTCGCATCGTCGTCCTGGCCGCGGAACCAGTGGATGTCGGCCGGGACCAGGCGCGTCATTGCGGTGAACGCGTCGATGACCGCAGGACGGCTCTCGGCGTACAGGCGGAGCGCATCGTCCCACCGCCCGATGAACGCGTACTCGTCGGCCATGCTGCTTCCGAACCGCTCCTGCCAGTCGCGGTCGCCGTGGCGCCGGGCGAGCTCGTATGCCGCCTCGCAGAGGGGCAGGATCTCGTCGAGCCGGTCGAGGCCGTCGAGGTTGACGGCGAGGTTGTTGTAGGCCCTCAGCGCGTCGTAGGCGAGATCGTGACGCAGCGCGACGTCGAGCGCCCCGCGCAGCATGGCGTTGGCCTCGATCGGATGGTGCTCCAGGAAAAGCGACTTCGTGTTGAGAGCACCTGCGAGCACCTCGGGCAGCCGGAGGCGCTCGGCGATGTCGAGCGCCGTCTCGACGCGCTCCCGTCCGCGCTCGGCGTTGCCTGCGAAGAAGTGGATGCGCGCCAGCTCGGCTGCGAGCGTTGCGGTGTCGGCGTCGTCCTCGTCCCCCGCGAGCACGGCATAGGCCTCCTCACCGAGCGCGATCGCCTCGTCGCTGCGGCCCTGCGAGACGAGCGCGCGCGTGAGCCCCGCCGCAACCCGCGCCGCCGCGTGGGTGTCGGCAGCTTCCGCGAACAGCGCTCGGGCCCGCGCGAGAAGCCGCTCCGAGTCGTCGAAACGCGCCCCCTGACGTGCGATCGTGCCCGCTCGCTCCAGGAGCGCCGCCTCGTGCTCGGAGGTGGGCGCGAGCGCCGCGGCGCTCTCGAATGCTCGCTGCGCCTCGTCGGTGGCGGCCAGCGCCGCCGAGCGCTCGCCCGCCCGCTCGAGCCAGATGCGCGCCCGGTCCTTGATCTCAGGCGTGTCGGCGGCCTGCTCGTCGGCACCGGCCGCGTCGAGGAGGTGCGCAGCGATCACCTCTGCGATCTCGTCCGGATCGATGCCCGCGTCCTCGGCGAGGTAGTGCGCCGCGGCGAGGTGCTTCGCTCTGCGGTCGTGTCGTGAGAGCGTGTCGTAGGCGACGCGCTGGACGAGCGCCTGGAGAAACCCGTACTGGCCGCGCTCGGGGGAGCGTGGATCGGTGTCGAGGAGGAGCAGCTCCTTCCGGACGAGCGACCCGAGCAGCTCGACCGGCTCGTCACCGCCGGAGATCGCCGCGAGCCCGCGCGCCGAGAACGTCTTCCCGAGCACGGCGGCGTCCTGCAGGCACCGGCGCTCGACTTCCGGCAGGCCGTCGAGCCGGCTCGCGATCAGCGCCTGGAGGGTCTCCGGCACGTCCAACGACCCGAGGTCGCCCGTCACCTCGTATCCGTCGGCGCCGGGCTCGAGCAGGCCGCGGTCGAGCAGCATGCGCACGGTCTCTGTCGCATACAGCGGGATGCCGTCGGCGCGGTCGCGGATGCGCGCGACCGCCTCGTCGGGCAGGCCCGGGACGAGACCGCGCAGCATCGCGTCGATCGCCTCGGCCGACAGCGGGTCGAGCTGGAGGGAGGTGAAGCTGCGCATGCCCACGCCCCAGGTCGGGTGCCGGTCGGTCACCTCGGGCCGCGCGAGGGTGAGCACGAAGAGCGGAAAGGCGCGTGACCACTCGAGCAGGTACTCCAGGAACTCGACGAGCGCGGCGTCGGCCCACTGGATGTCCTCGAACACCATGATCACGGGGTGCTGCTCGGCCATCCGCTCGACGAACAGGCGCCACCCGGAGAAGAGGTCCTGCCGGTCTGCGGCGACCCGGTCGGTAAGACCCAGCAGATGCTGCAGCCGCGGTGTCACGAAGTCCCGCTCCGCGGGGTCGGAGATGATCTCGTCGAGCACGTCGGAGAGCTTCCCGAGCTGGTCGCTCGGGGCGTCGTCGTCGGCAATACGGGCACGCATGCGGATCATCTCGGCGAGCGCCCAGTAGGCGACGCCCTCGCCGTAGGCGAGGCACCGGCCCTTGTGCCACCAAGCCTCGTGCGCCAGGCCGTCGATGTACTTCTCGAACTCCCAGGCAAGCCGGGACTTCCCGATCCCGGCCGTCCCGACCACCGACAGGAGGTGCGCGCGCCCCTCGTCCGAGGTCGCGTGGAACACGTCCTTCACGAGTCGCAGCTCGCGGTCGCGGCCGACGAACGGCGCCTCGAGCCCGGCCGAGCGCCCCTCACCCTTGCGTGCCGCCACGACGCGGCGGGCGTGCCAGAGCCGGACGGGCTCGGCCTTTCCCTTCAACTCGTGCTCGCCGGCGTCGACGTACTCGACGGCGGCCTCGGTCGCCCGCTTCGTCGAGTCCCCGACGAAGACACGGCCGGGTTCTGCGGCGGATTGGATGCGGGAGGTGGTGTTGACGAGGTCGCCTGCGACCATGCCTTGGCCTTCGGCGCCGAGGGTGACGGCGGCTTCTCCAGTGAGGACGCCTGCGCGGGCCTGGAGGTCGGGGTGCAGGGTGGGGATCGTGGTGACGAGCTCGAGGGCGGCGCGGACGGCGCGTTCGGCATCGTCCTCGTTGGCGACCGGGGCGCCCCAGACGGCCATCACGGCGTCGCCGATGAACTTTTCGACGGTGCCGCCGTAGCGCTCGATCGTGGTGCGGGCGAGATCGAAGTAGCGGGTCAGGAGCTCGCGGGTGTCCTCGGCGTCACGTCCCTCGGAGGCGCTGGTGAAGCCGACGAGATCCGCGAAGAGCACGGACACGAGACGCCTCTCGGCGAGCGGCGCGGCCTCGGCGACGGTCTCGGGCGGCGTACCGGCGGCAAGCGCCGTTCCGCATTCCCCGCAGAACTTCGTCCCGGCAGCGTTCGCCGTACCGCACGAGCCGCATTTCAGCGTGAGCGGCGACCCGCACTCGCCGCAGTACTTTCGAGCCGCCTCGTTGACCTGACCGCAGACCCCGCACTTCACCGCCACTGGAGCGTCACTATCCATCATCGAGCGACCACTAGTCTCCTTTGCGTGAGCGCGAGGACGATAGCGGTCGTCGGGGCAGGCTTCAGCGGGACGGTGGTCACCATCCACCTGCTCCGCTCGGACCCGCCGACGATCGGGCGGCTGTACCTCGTCGAGCGTGGCGATCACGACGTGGGCGGCGTCGCCTACCGGACGCGCTCCGGCAGCCACACGCTCAACGTGCCCGCGGGGCGGATGAGCGCGTTCCAGGAGGACACGAGCGACTTCGTGCGCTACGTGCGCAGACGGGAGCCGGCACTCACCGGGGGCTCGTTCGTTCCCCGCAGGCTCTACGGTCGCTACCTGGCGGACACCCTGGAGGAGGCGCGCCGCCTGTCCAGCATCCCGTTGATCCGGGTTGCCGGAGAGGCCGTCTCGATCGCGGAGTCGCCCGAGGCGGTCACGGTGAGGCTCGGAGACGGCCGCTCGCTGACGGCGGATCATGCGGTGCTGGCGATCGGCAACTATCCGCCCTCCGACCCGCCGGTCGGCGACGGCCGGTTCTTCGAGAGCATCCGCTACGCGCGCGATCCGTGGGCTCGCGACGCCCTCGAGGTCGACCGGAGCGACGACGTGCTCCTTGTCGGTACCGGCCTGACGATGTGCGACGTGGCGCTGGCGCTCCGCGACGCCGACCACCACGGCGTGATCCACGCCATCTCGCGCCGTGGCCTTCTGCCGCAGCCGCACCGGGTCTCGCCCAAGGCGCCTCCGCATCTCGAGCGTCCGGCGACGATCGACGAATGGCCGGACAGCGCGCTCGGGATGTTGCGAGCCCTCCGGCGCGAGGTGCGGGAGAAGGCTGCCGAGGACGTCGACTGGCGCGAGGTCGTCACGTCGATCCGCGAGGACACGCCTGCGCTCTGGCGGCGTCTCGGCGGTGAGGAGCGCGTGCGATTTCTCCGTCACGCGAGGCCCTACTGGGAGACCCATCGCCACCGCGCCTCACCCGAAGCGGCGCACGGCATCGAGGAGCTGATCGAGGAGGGGCGACTCGAGGTGATCGTGGGGCGTCTGGAGGGCTTCGAGGAGGACCGCGACGGCGTGGGTGTGACGTTGAGGCGGCGCGACGCCAGCGCCTCGGAGGTGCTCCGCGTCGGCAAGGTGATCAACTGCACCGGACCCGACACCGACCTCGCCCGCGTTCACGACCCGCTCGTTGCCGCCCTGCGGCGGGACGGCCTGATCCGGCCGGACGAGCTCGGGCTCGGGCTCGACTCCGACGACGATGGCCGTCTGCTCGCCTCCGACGGGCGGGCGAGCGAGCGCCTCTCGCTCGTGGGCCCGCTCCGGAAGGGCCGGCTCTGGGAGAACACGGCGGTGCCGGAGCTCCGCGTCGAGGCCCGCCGGATGGCCGAGCGCCTCGCCGCCCGGTAGCTCGTCGGCTTCCGTCCCGGTCGACGTGCCGTGCCTCGCCGTCGCTCGAGGCGCTGCGCCCTCTCCGGCGCCGTACCGTCGTACTACCCTCGCAGAGTGAGTGAGCAGCACCCGACCAAGCCCGTGGAGCGAGCCGACCGCCGCGGGGCGGAGCGCGCGAGAGCGGGAGAGGCCGCCACCCGTGCGTGGTGGCGCCGCGTGCCGCGGCTCGTGACCGCGCCGCGCCAGGTGTTCCTCGCACTTGCCGAGGCGGACGACGCCGACGTCGACGCGCGGGCGGAGCCCGTGCTCGCAATCACGATCCTCGCCGGCATGGCAGGTGTGCTGCTCGCGCCGGCGTGGGGGACCGTGATGGACGACGGCTCGGTCGACGCGCTCGTCGTGGTCGTGCTGACGTTCATCGGCGGGTTGTTCTACGGCGCCGCCGGGTATTTCCTGCTCGGGCTTGCCGTCTGGATCGGGGCGAAGGCCGTTGGTGTCGACGCCCCGTTCAGGGTCGCCAGGCAGCTCGTCGCGTTCTCGGCGTTGCCGGTGGCCCTGTCGCTCGCCGTGCTCGCGCCCGCGATCGCGATCGCGTTCGGCGAAGACTGGTTTCGTACCGGCGGGGACGACGTGGGCACGGGGAGGACCGTCGTGACCGTCATCGGGCTCGTGTTCGTCGCGTGGTCGATCGTGCTCGTCGCGCTCGGGCTCCGCACCACGTTCAGGCTGCCGTGGCGAGCCGTCGTCGGCGCCCTTGCGCTGGCAGGCGTGATCGTCGCGGCCTTTGCCGTGCTCCCGGTCGCGCTCTGAGCGCTAGGAACGCGCGCGCTCGGGTCGGTCTGCGCCGACCGTCGAGCGGAACGCCACCAGCTCTTCCTCCGACATTCCGTACGTGTGGACGTCCTCGGGGAAGCGGCGGCCGCGCACGTCGTCGGCGTACGCCTCCACCGCGTCACGGATGGTGGTCGCGAGATCGACGTAGCGCTTTACGAATCGCGGCGAGGCGCCGTCGTAGAGGCCGAGAAGGTCGTGCCACACGAGTACCTGGCCGTCCGTTCCGGCGCCTGCGCCGATGCCGATCGTCGGAATCTCGAGCCGTTTCGTAACCTCGTCCGCAACCGGTGAGGGGACGGCCTCGAGCACGATCGCAAAGCACCCGGCCTCCTCGAGCGCGAGGGCATCGGACAGGAGGCGCGCCGCCTTGTCGGCTGTCCGACCCTGCGCCTTGAAGCCGCCGAGCATCGTCGCCGACTGCGGCGTGAGCCCGACGTGGCCCATCACGGGTATGCCGGCCCCGACGATCGCCCGAACGCGGGAGCTGGTCGGGCCCGCGCCCTCGAGCTTCACGGCGTCGGCGCCGGCGTCCTTGACGAAGCGGATCGCGTTCTCCACCGCGTCGACGTCGGAGACCTGAAACGAGCCGAACGGCATGTCCGCGATCACGAGCGGCCGTCGCGCGCCTCTGGTGACGGCGCGGGTGAGCACGAGCATCTCCTCCATCGTCGCGGGCACCGTCGAGTCGTGCCCGAGGACGGTCATCGCGGCCGAGTCGCCGACGAGCACGAGGTCGGCGCCGGCCTCGTCGGCAAGGCGACCGGACGGTGCGTCGTAGGCAGTGATCATCACGATCGGCTGATGCCGGTCCTTGAACTCACCGAGCTCGGTGATGGGTAGCTTCCCGGGGGCCGGCGCGCCGGGCCCGGGTGTGCGTGGTCTCGTGCTCATGGCTCCTCCTCCACGGGGACGTTGTCGATCAGGCGGGTGGCGCCCACGCGCACGGCCGCCGCGAGGACGCGCGGCTCGAACGGCACGAGCGCCACGTAGTCGACCTCGAGCCCGGCGGCCTCCAGGATCCTGCGCGCGGTGGCCGGGTCACGGGTGGCGAGCGACCTGGGCAGCGCAACCGCCCTCGCGCGCTCCTCCGGAGAGAGGTGCGCGTTGCGGGACGAGAGCGCGAGCCCGTCCACGTCACGAACGGTCGGAACGACGTCGAGCCGGACGTCGAGATGGAGGTCGCGGATCATCCGTCGGAGCACCGCGACCTGCTGGGCGTCCTTCTGACCGAAGTACACGACGTCCGGGCGGACGATGTTGAACAGCTTGAGGCAGATCGTGGCGACACCGCGGAAGTGGCCGGGGCGGTGCTCTCCTTCCAGGATCGCGCCGAGCTCGATCACCTCGACCCAGGTCTGGTACCCCGCCGGGTACAGCTCGGCGGTCGGCGGCGCGAGCACGACGTCGACGCCTGCTTCGCGCGCCGCCTCGAGATCGCGCTCCTCGTCGCGGGGGTAGCCGTTGAGGTCGGATGCCTCGCCGAACTGCGCCGGGTTGACGAACAGGCTCATCACGACCGTGTCGCAGTCGCGGCGTGCGGCGTCGAGCAATGCGGCGTGGCCGCGATGCAGCGCGCCCATCGTCGGCACCAGCCCCACCGGTCCCTCCCGGCGGTCGGCGAGCGCGGCCCGCGCATCCTCGATCGTTCGCGCGACGATCATCGTGCGCCGCCTTGCGAGACCGTGTCGCGAGCGGTCAGCGTGGCGAGCGCGTCGTAGGCGTCGAGGAGATGCGGTGCATCCTCCGCGATCGCAGCGCGGTGGCGCTCCACCGTCTCCCAGTCGCCGCGCTCGATCGGGCCCGTGAGCTGGAAGCCGTTCTCGATCACGCGGCGCATGAGGGGCTCGAGCGCGTCCGCCGGAGCACCCGATGCCTCCAGGAGCTCTCCCGCGACCCTGCGAAGCGTCACGAGGTAGTTCGACGCGATCGCCGCGCCCGCGTGGTATAGCGCCCGTCGCTCGTCGTCGAGGGCGAACGGCCGCAGTCCGAGCGTCGCGGCGAGACCGGTCGCAGTCGAGCGTGCCTCTTCGGTTTCGCCGGCGATCGCAGCCCATGCTCCGTCGAGCTGCTCCGGGCCGCGGTCGTGCGTGAAGGTCTGCAGGGGATGGAGCGAGAACCGCCTCGTGTGTGGCCCGAGCGCAGCGAGGGGGGTACCGCCGCTCACGTGCGCCACCCACGGGCCCGGGTCGATTCCCTCCGCGACCTCGGGGATCGCACGGTCGGGGACGCAGAGGAGCACGAGGTTCGCATCGCGGTCGCGCAGAGCGACTCCTCTCTCGGCGAGCCGCCCGCTCACCGCGCTGCCGACGCGGCCGCGCGCACCTATGACGTTCACGCTCTCGATCATCCAGGCTCCAGTTCCTCTTGCGGATACCGGGCAGGACGAATGATACTCGATCGAGCGCGTGCGCTCCGTCTCAGGGGCTGTGCTCGCGCGGTGTCGAGAGGCCTTGGAGGCGAGCCGCAAGCCCTTTGCGAACCCCGGGCCACTCGTCGTCGACGATCGAGTACCACGCGCTGTCGCGGCGCTCGCCGTCGCGGACGAGCATGTGCTTGCGGTGAATCCCTTCGAACGTCGCGCCCATTGCCTCCATGGCGCCCCGCGATCGGTCGTTGCGCTCGTCGGTCTTGAGCTCGACGCGCCGGCACCCCCAGGTGTCGAACGCGTGGCCGAGCATCAGGAGCTTCGCCTCGACGTTGACCCCGGTGCCCCACGAGGACGGCTCGAGCCACGTCCAGCCGATCTCGACCGAGTGGTGCTCGGGGCGCAGGGCGAGAAAGCGCGTCGACCCGACGATCTTCCCGTGCGCCCGCGTCGCGAGCGGAAGCTCGGCCCCTGCCGCCGCCGCGTCGAGCGCCTCCTGGAGCCACGCCTCGAACTCGGGTCGCGTGACGGGCGGGACGATCGAGAGCCAGCGCCAGGTGCGCGGATCGCGCGACGCGCTCCAGAGACCCTCCGCATGCTCTCGGGAAAGCGGCTCGAGCCGGACGAGCCTGCCCTCGAGCGTCGGTAGCTCCCAGCCGGCACCGCTCACGTATCTAGACTACGGTCATGCCGATCTACGAGTACGCATGCATGGAGTGCGAGGACCACTTCGAGGAGCTCGTTCGCTCCGACCAGCAGGTCGTGACCTGCCCGAGCTGCGGTGCGGGCAAGGTGCTGAAGCAGCTCTCCGCCTTCGCGGTGCACGCCTCCGGCCCGAAATCGAGCAGTATCCCGAGCGCGGGCGGCGGGGGCGGTTGTTGTGGCGGCGGCTGCGGCTGCGGGCACTGAAGAGCGGTCCCCGGGACATTCAGCCGCTCGTTCCAGCGGGCTCGGGCTCGGCGGTCTCGCTGAGTCCGCGGAGGGAGATCGCCGCGCCGACGACGAGGATGACCGCCATCACGACGATCAAGAGCACGTCGTCGCCGGTCGGCTTCACGACCATCGCGAACACGATCGCGAACAGGAACAGCAGGTCGACGCGAATCAGAGCGAAGATGCGGCGGATCAACCGCTGACCCTCCGGCGTCTGTGGGCCCACCGCCTCGATCCGCTTCGCGGTCGGGCCGAGCACTCCCGCGCCGAGCAGAAACGAGCCGGTGAACGCGACCAGCGAGAACACCACCCATAGCCTGCCCCAGGGCCAATCGCCGTTGATCATCAGGCCGATCCCGGCGAGCACGACGATCACGGAGGTGGGTGTGAACAGCCGCTCGCCGATCCGGCCCGCGTTGCCGGCGAAGCGCGCGATAGCGGCCGCGTCTCCCGATCGGAGCTCGACCATCCCGTACACCTGGAACAGGAACCCCCCGCCGATCCAGATGATCGCGCCCGTGAGATGGACGAACAACAAGAACTCGTACCAGGTCAATGCCCCTCCACGTGTCGCCGCAGGAGGAGCATCCTCCGGCATTTGCTCCCGCCGCGTCAAGCCGTCTCCCGCCGTCGGCCGGGCGGCGCCGTAGAGTGCAGTCCTTGGACGCGATGGAGCGCGCAGCGGCCCTCGGCGCGGTGGCTGCGGAGGCCGCGGACTGCGTGCGCTGCCCGCTCGCGGGCGGCCGGACGCAGGTCGTCTTCGGCGAAGGCGATCCCGACGCAGAGCTCGCGCTCGTCGGCGAGGCGCCCGGGTTCCACGAGGACCGCGACGGAGTGCCGTTCGCCGGCCGGGCGCGACGACCTGATCGAGCGGCTCCTGGGTGACATCGGGCTCGCGCTCGACGAGGTCTATCTCGCGACCGTGCTGAAGTGCCGCCCGCAGGGCAACCGCGACCCGCTCCCCGAGGAGACCGCTGCCTGCGAGCCGTACCTCTATCGGCAGCTCGAGCTTGTCGCCCCGCGCGTCGTCGCGACGCTCGGAAGCTTCGCGACGACGCTCCTGTCCGGTCGCGCGCTCGGGATCACGCGTGTCCACGGACACGTGCAGCACGTCGCCCTGGCCGGACGACAGGTAACGCTCTACCCCCTCTACCATCCTGCCGCGGCGCTGTACACGCCGGCGATGCTCGAGGTGCTCGAGCGGGATTTCGCGAAGCTCGGAGAGCTCATCGCGCCGCCCGCCGAGGAACTTTGTGTTGATTCAACACAAAGTCCTCCGACCGCAGGCGAGCATAGGGGTGCTGTCTCGGCGCCACGCGATGGGGACAGGCAGCCCTCCGTTCAGCTCGGGCTGTTCTAGGGCCGGTCGCGGTGCCCGTCATCGAGGTCGAGACGCGCTCGTCCGAGGAGACCGAGGCGGTGGCCGCCCGGCTCGCGGCCGGTCTCCTGCCCGGTGACGTCGTGGTCGTGTCCGGTGAGCTCGGCGCCGGAAAGACGACGTTCGTGCGCGGGGCATGTCGTGCGCTCGGCGTGGAAGCCCGCGTGACCAGCCCGACCTTCACGATCGGGCATCGCTATCCGGGGGCCACCGAGGTCTCGCATCTCGACCTGTACCGCTTCCACGGGCTCTCACCTGCGGAATGGGGCGACCTCGAGCCGTACTTCGACGACGCGATCGTGTTCGTGGAGTGGCCGGAGGCAGGGCTCGAGAGCCTGCCGCGGCCCCGCGTGCACGTGCGTCTCGAGCACATCGCGCCCGAGACCCGGCGCGTTCGCGTGGACGGCGACGAGGACGCCCTGCTACAAGCAGTGGCGGGTGCTGATCCTGGCCTTCGACACGGCGACTGACGTCGCCACGAGCGCGCTCGTCTCCGAGGGCGAGGTGCTCGGCGAGCGCATGTCCGTCGCGCGCACCCTGCTCGAGGACGTCGACGCGCTGCTGCGGCAGGGGTCGGCGAGGCCGTCCGACCTCGACGCGCTCGCGGTCGGCACCGGCCCCGGGAGCTTCACGGGCACCCGCATCGGGCTGGCAGTCGCGCGCGGGCTGGCGCTCGCTCTGGAGATCGAGGGGGCCGGAGTGTCGACGCTCGACGCGCTCGCAGCCGGAGCGGAGGGCGCTCTCCCCGTGATCGACGCGCGCCGCGGCGAGGTCTTCGTCCCCGACCGAACGGCGATCACGCCGGATACGCTCGACGTCCAGGGTCGTCTCTGCGTCGGTGACGGAGCGGTCCGCTACCGCGAGATCCTCGAGGCGCACGGGGCGGTCGTTCCTCCCGACGCCGACGCACGCCACGTGCCGCGGGCCGTGCTGCATGCCTCCCTTGCAGGTTCGCTCGGCCCGGTCGACGAGATCGTGCCCGTCTACGTGCGGGCGCCCGACGCGAAGCCGAGCGCGTCGTGAAGGGGGAAACGGTTCGGATGCGGCGGCTCGAGCTGCGGGACCTGGACGACATCGAGCGCATCGAGCGCGCGTCCTATCCGACGCCGTGGTCGCGCTCCATGTTCGCGAGCGAGCTCGCGAAGCCCAGCTCCCTGTCGCTGGGCGCCGTCGACGCGTCGGGTGCGTTGATCGGATACCTCGTCCTCTCCCGGTACGTCGACGCGTGGCACGTGATGAACGTCGCGGTCGCGCCGGAATCTCGCCGGGAGGGCGTTGCGTCGGCTCTCCTGGCGCGACTGCTCGACGCGACGAAGGACGACGCGC
Source organism: uncultured Actinomycetes bacterium (assembly GCA_963798725.1). Lineage (GTDB taxonomy): Bacteria > Actinomycetota > Thermoleophilia > Gaiellales > Gaiellaceae > Gaiella. Next base: position 599,104 of record CAWCUL010000002.1, on the reverse strand, counting down.
GACGCGGCTACACCCTCGAGGTGCGCGTCTCGAACGTCGGTGCGATCAGCCTCTACGAGCGATTCGGGTTCAAGCCCAAGGGCGTCCGGCGCGGCTACTACACCGACAACCGCGAGGACGCCCTGATCATGTGGCGCGATGCGGATCCCGACGTCGGCCCCGCCGATGCGTAGTCCGGCCGGGCTCGGGCCATGAGCGACCTGGTCCTCGGCATCGAGACGTCGTGCGACGAGACGGCCGCCGCCGTCGTGACCGCGGACGGTGCGATCCGCTCCTCCGTGGTTGCCTCGCAGGCGGATCTCCACGCGCGATACGGCGGGGTCGTCCCCGAGATCGCCTCACGGAGGCATCTCGAGCTCGTCGCGCCCGTCCTCCGCGCTGCGCTGGACGATGCCGGCGTCGGGCTCGACGACCTCGACCGCGTCGCGGTGACGCAGGGGCCGGGTCTCGTCGGGGCGCTGCTCGTCGGGCTCTCCGCGGCGAAGGCGCTCGCGTGGGCGCGAGGCATCCCACTGGTTCCGGTCGACCATCTCGAGGCGCACGTCGCCACGCTGTACCTCGCCCCGGAACCGCTCGATCCGCCCTTCACGTGTCTCCTCGCGAGCGGCGGGCACACCATGGTCCTGAGAGTCCGCGAGCGCACCGGTTTCGAGGTCCTGGGCGCCACCCTCGACGACGCCGCCGGGGAGGCTTTCGACAAGGGCGCTCGGCTGCTCGGCCTCGGCTACCCGGGCGGCGCCGAGCTCGATCGTCTCGCTCGTCGAGGCGATCCCGACGCGTACCCGTTTCCCGTCGCGCGCGTCCCGGGGCTCGACTTCTCGTTCTCGGGGCTCAAGACCGCGCTCCTCTACGCGGTGCGCGACCTTCCGGAAGGCGAGCTCGAGAGACGGCGCGCCGACCTCGCCGCCTCGTACCAGCGGGCGATCGTGCTCGCTCTCGTGGGACGCCTCCGTGCTGCCGCCGAGACGAACGGCGACACGACGCTCGCCGTCGTCGGAGGTGTCGCGGCGAACTCGGAGCTGCGCGCCGCGCTTCCGCACGCGCGCTTCGCGCCGCTCGCGCTCTGCACCGACAACGCCGCGATGGTGGCCTCGGCGGGGCGATTCGGGTCGGCTCTCACGTCACCGGGCTACCTTGCCCTCGATGCATATTCGTCGAGCTAGGCCAACGCGCCGGGCCGTCGCGGCGGTGGTGGTCGCGACGGCGGTGCTCCTTTGCACGGGGGCAGTGGCCGCGAACGGCGACGGCGGCGCGGCCGGCTGGCAGGGGCTGCTGGGAAGCCGCCCCGAGCCTCAGCTCGGCGACCGCTGGATCGTCGTGCTGCGCGCGCCGTCGCTCGCGGACCGCGTGCGTCGCGCCGGGGGCACGGCAACGGAGAGCCAGATGCGCGCATGGACGGCCGCGGCGCGCGAGGCGCAGCGGAAGGCAATCCTGCGACTTGCGTTCCACGGCGCCCCGATCGACCCCGAGGAGTCCTACGTCAGGGTCTTGAACGGGTTCGCCGCGGCCCTCGATCCGCGGCTGCTCCCCGCGCTCGAGCGGGACTCCGTCGTGGCCGGGGTCTATCCGGTGCGTGCCGTCTACCCGGCGGCCGTGCCAGCCTCGAGTCGTGACGACGTCGTGGCCGGGAGCGAGGGACGCGTCGACGTCTCCGTTCCCGGGTTCGACGGCAGCGGAATCACCGTCGCGCTTCTCGACACGGGAGTCGACGTGCGCCATCCGTTCCTGAACGGCCGCCTGCTGTCGGGAATCGACGTGCTCGATCCCGGCAGCGATGCGTCCGCCGAGCAGAACCCGACGCAGCCGGGCCGACCCGAACGTCACGGGACGGAGCTCGCCGGTCTCGTCGCGGGGACGCGGGGGCCCGGGGGTATCCGCGGCGTCGCGCCCGGTGCGTCGCTCCTGCCCGTCAGGGTTGCGGGCTGGCAGCCGGACGCCGAGGGCGGGGTGTCCGTGTACGGCCGCACCGACCAGGTGCTGGCAGGCCTCGAGGCAGCGGTCGACCCGAACGGGGACGGGGATGCGCACGACGGCGCCAGGGTCGCTCTGGTGGGTGTCGTCGAGCCGTTCGCCTCGTTCACGGACGGTCCGCTCGCTCGCGGAGCGAGGGGCGCCCTCGCTCTCGGAACGTTGGTCGTCGCGCCGGCCGGTAACGACGGTCCTGCCGGCCCCGGCTACGGCAGCGTCGCCTCCCCGGGCGGCACGTCCGGGGCGCTCGGGGTGGCCGCGATCGACTCGAGGCGTCGCAGCCCGACCGCCCACGTCCTGCTCCGGGCCGGTCTGCGCGTACTCGTCTCGGGGCAGACGCCACTCGGAGGCGCCTTCGGCCCGAACGGTGTCGTGGCTGCGCCGGTGGTCGCATTGCAGCGTCCCGAGGTCGTGGCGGTGACCGAGGGCAATGCGCTCGCGAGGCTGTTCGACAAGAAGGGGTACAGCCGCGTCGCCGGGACGGCCTCGCTCCTCCCGCCGGGCCCGACCAACCCGGAGGTAGTGAGCGAGCTCGCCGCCGCAGGCGTTCGTGCGGTGCTCGTCCAGGGGCCCATTCCGGCGGGCTCGCTCGGCATCGACGATCCCGTCGAGGTGCCGATCATCGGGATCCCGGTCGCGGCCGCAGTGCAGGTGCGCCGCGCGATTCGTTCGGGGATCCCCGTCGAGCTGTCCGTCGGTGCCGCTGCCTTCGACGCGAACCCGGTGTACCGGGCGGTGGCGGCTTTCTCGAGCACGGGGCTGGCGTTCGACGGAGCCGAGGAGCCCGAGATCGGTGCGCCGGGCGTCGGCCTCGTGACGTCCGTTCCGGGGCGCACGGAGGGAGGCGTCGCCCGATACGGCACGATCAGCGGGTCGAGTGCCGCTGCGGCGGTGGTCGCGGGTGCCGCCGCGCTGCTCGCGGACGCCCGACCGGATCTCGACGCGGGCGGCCTCCGCGGCGCGCTCGTGGCCTCCGCCCAGGGCGGCGCCGGCGGGTCGGGGACCGGGATGGTCGATCCCGAAGGCGCCTCGGCGGTCGAGCTCGTCGCGGACCCGCCGGTCGTCGCCCTGGGTGCTTTGCTCGCGAGCCCCGGAGATGCGGAGGGCGATGTCATTCTGCGGAACGTCTCCCGTCGGCCGCTCGCGGTGCGGCTCGGTCCGGGCGCCTCGCCGGCAGGGGTCGCGGTCGAGACGAGCCGCAGCCGGTTCGTGCTCCGTCCGGGCAGCTCGGTGACCCTCGGGCTCACGATCCACGCCGCGACGCTCCCCGCCGCTCCCGGTGGGCTCGGGGGGGTGCTCCTGGCGGTCGCGGGTCGTGGAGCCCGGCTGCGCATTCCCTGGAGCGCGGCCGTGCCCGTCACGCGCCGTCCCGTCGTGAGCCACGTTGCGCTCTCCGACGAGAGCTTCGCAGCGAGCGACGACGAGCCTGCTGTCCTCTCGCTCGTCGCGGGTCGTGTCGACGGCAGCCCTGAGCACCCGCAGATCCTTCCGCTGGAACGGCTCGACATCGACCTCTACCGCGGCTCACGGCGGCTCGGGCGGCTCGTGCGCTTGCGCGACGTGCTCCCCGGCAGATACGCGCTCGGGATCACCGGCCGTGGGCCGCTCGGCACGAGGCTGTCTCCCGGCGCGTACACGATCCGCGTCGTCGGCGTATCGGTTGCAGGCGGCCGCCCGACGAGCGTCGACGTGCCCTTCCGGCTGCGATAGCACTGGTGCCGGTCCGATCGTCTACAGTCCGGCTCGGCGTGGAGCACGACTCGAGACCCTCGCGATGAGCGCGACGGAGGCATCGACCCACCTTCGCGAGAACCCGTTCTCGCTCGCCCGCGCGCAGCTTCGCCGCGTCGGAGAGGCCTTCGGCGTCGACGCAAACCTGATCGGGATCCTGCAGAGCTGCAAGAAGTCCGTCGCGGTCTCCGTACCCGTCGAGATGGACGACGGCAGGGTCGAGGTGTTCGAGGGCTTTCGCGTCGTCCACAACGTCACGCGCGGCCCGGCGAAAGGCGGGATCCGGTATCACCCGAACGTCACCCACGACGAGATCAAGGCGCTCGCGATGTGGATGACGTGGAAGTGCGCGCTGATGAGCCTCCCTTTCGGCGGAGCGAAGGGGGGCGTGGTCTGCGATCCGAAGGTCCTGTCGACGGGCGAGCTCGAGCGGCTCACGCGCCGCTACACGACGGAGATCATCAACGAGATCGGTCCCGAGAAGGACATCCCGGCACCGGACGTTGGCACGGACTCGCAGGTGATGGCGTGGATCTTCGACACGTACTCGATGAACGTCGGGCACTCGGTCCTCGGCGTCGTGACGGGCAAGCCGCTCGCCCTCGGCGGCTCGGTCGGCCGTGAGGGTGCGACCGCGCGAGGCGCCCTCTACTGCATCCGGACGGCGCTCCAGAAGGAGGGTCGCCGCTTTCCCGACACCCGCGTCGCGATTCAGGGATTCGGCAACGTCGGCCGCAATCTCGCGCGTCTGCTCGCCGAGGAGGGGGCGCGCGTGGTCGCCCTCTCGGACTCCCAGGGTGCGGTCGTGAACTCCTACGGGATCGACGTTCCCGCCGCGATGGCCCACAAGGCCGAGCACGGAGCGCTTTCGGGGCTTCCCGGGGCGGAGGACGCCACCAACGAGGAGCTGATCGAGCTCGAGTGCGACGTTCTCGTGCCCGCGGCGCTCGAGCAGGTGCTGAACGCCGACAACGCGCCTCGCGTGCGCGCGCACATGGTGTGCGAGGCGGCGAACGGGCCGACCACTCCCGGCGCGGACGAGGTGCTCGAGGACCGCGGCATCCTGGTGCTTCCGGACGTGCTCGCCAACGCGGGCGGCGTGGTGGTCTCGTACTTCGAGTGGGTACAGGGCCTCCAGGAGTACTTCTGGAAGGAGTACGAGGTCAACGCCAAGTTGAACGACATCGTCGTGCGCGCCTTCGAGGAGACGTGGTCGACCCGTGAGCGGTTCTCGACCACCATGCGCACCGCCGCCTACGGCCTCGCCGTGCAGCGCGTCGCCGAGGCCACGACCACGCGGGGGCTCTACCCGTAGCGCAGTTCCCGGCTGCGACGCCCCTCCGATCCCGTGAGACACCGAGTCGCCGTCTACACCGCCCCCGGCTGTCATCTTTGCGGGCCTGTACTCGAGGCGGTTCGAAAGGTCTGCGCGGCGGACTTCGAGTCCGTCGACATCACGACCGACTCGGAGCTCGAGCGGCGCTACCGGACGCGCATTCCCGTCGTGGAGATCGACGGCGTGGAGCGATTCCGATACGAGGTCGACAAAGACGAGCTCCGCGAGGCTCTCTCCAGGCACGTCGGCGAAGCCGATGTGCCCGCATAACGGTTGTCCCTGACGTCCGCATAGACCCGTCGGCAGAATGCGGCACGTTGTTACAAACTCCGCGGGAGGAGCTCGTGGCGGAACGCTTGACGGTAGGTGTCGCTGCCCGGCTGAGCCGGTACCTGCAGGTGCTGACGCAGGCGAGGAAGATGGGAAAGGACAGGATCTCCTCGCAGGAGATCTCGGAGTACACGAACATCAACGCGACTCAGATCCGTCGTGACCTCTCGACCTTCGGGAGGTTCGGCAAGCGAGGAGTCGGCTACTCGATCGACTCGCTTCTCGCCGAGATCCGCAAGATCCTCCGTACGCAGGGGCAGCACAACATCGCGTTGATCGGGGCGGGCCGACTCGGCGCTGCGATCGCCTCTTCGCCGATCTACGCGGAGCACGGCATCAACATCGCCGCAGTCTTCGACGTGGACCCCGAGAAGATCGGCACCTCGCTCGGCGGAGTCCCCGTGAGCGCGCCCGACGGCATCGACGACGTCGTCCGCGACCGGAGCATCGTGGTCGGCGTGCTCGCGGTTCCCGCCGAGGCGGCGCAGGATGCGGCCGACTGTCTCGTCGGCGCCGGCGTGAAGATCGTCTTCAACTACACGCCCGCGCTGATCGACACGCCGTCGGACGTCCAGGTTCACACATCGAACCCGGCGGTCGAGCTCCTGTACGCCCTCTACTTCCATCTGACCTAGACGCCTTGAGAGGCACCTCTCGCGCAGCGGGACGTGCGAGGCGCATCCTGCTCTGGCACGGATACCTGCTCGGTGGGACGGGGTCGAACGTCTACACGCGGCAACTCGCGCGGGAGTGGAGCCGCGCCGGTCATGACGTCACCGTGTTGAGCCAGGATGCCCGCCCTGGGGACTACGACCTCGGCGGGGCGGCAACTGTGCGACCCGACGTCGGCGGGCTCCTGCCCGTCTTCGTGCTCGACCGCTACGAGGGCTACGAGGTGCGGCGCCTGCCGGACTGCACGCGCGCCGAGCTCGACGCGTGGGTCGAGGCAAACGCCGCGGCGGTGCGGGCGCTCCTTCCCGCCGATCTCGTGTTCTGCAACCACGTGCTGCTCGGCGGGCCGGTGGGAGCTGCGAGCGGCGCGCGATACGCGGTGAAGGCGCACGGCTCCGAGCTCGAGTACGCGATGCGCGGCGACCAAGCCCTGTCCCGGTGGGGTCGGGAGTCCCTCGCGCACGCAAGCGCCGTGTTCGTCGGCTCGGAGCACATCCGCACGGTGCTCGGCGAGGTTTGCGGGCCGGTCGAGAGGGTTCACGAGGTGCCGCCCGGCGTCGACGTCGAGCTGTGGCGCCCCGAGGAGCGGGGGATCGCCCTCGACGCGCTGGTCGCGGAGGCGCGCCGCGACGCTCCGAACCCGGGCAACCGCGAGGAGCGCCTCCCCGACGCGGCGAACGCCGACCGGTTCGCCTCGTTCCTCGCGCACGACATGCCGACCGTCGTGTACTTCGGCAAGCTGATCGAGCAGAAGGGCGTCCACGTGCTCCTCGACGCGCTCGTCGGCGTGGACGCGCGCGTCGTGGTGGTCGGTTTCGGCCCCGAGCGCGGCCGCCTCGAAGAGCAGGCCGAGGAGAATGGCCTCCGCGCCCTGTTCTCCGGCCCGCTGGAGCATCGGCACCTTCGGCATCTGCTGGCGCTCGCGGACGTCTGTGTCGTGCCGTCCGTCTTCCCGGAGGCGTTCGGGATGGTGGCCGCAGAGGCCGCGGCGGCGGGGTGCACGCCGATCGTCGCCCGCCACTCCGGGCTCGCGGAGGTCGCGGCCGAGCTCGAGCGCGCGCTGCCGGCCTCGCTCGCCCAGCTCGTCAGCGTGCCGCGGGGGGACGTCGCGGCGCTCCGTGGGCGGCTCGCCGCGGTGCTCTCGCTGGATGGCGCCGAGCAGACGCTGCTCCGCGTCACCGTGCGGCGCGTCGCCGAGGAGCGCTGGAGCTGGGCGAGCGTCGCGTCACGCCTGCTCGATGCGGCCGTGTAGGCGCGGCCGGGTGCAGGTCTGGTTGCAGGGTCGGGCCGACGACCGCTTGTGTTGATTCAACACAAGCGTTGTCCACCCGTCCGCCGGGCTGGGCCGCGGCGGGGCGGGGCGGGGCGGGCGCTATCGAAAGGGAAGCGTCGATTAGCCTTCGCGGGACATGCACCCGTCCGACCACGTCCCGCACGAGCAGCTCCTCGCCGAGGCACGGGAGCGCTTCGACGAGGCCGAGGACTTCACGGTCTCGGTCGAGGAGGAGTTCGCGCTGCTCGATGCCGAGTCGCTCGACCTCGTCAACCGATTCGAGGAGGTCAAGGAGGCGGCGAAGGGCACGAGCCTCGAGCCAAACCTGGTGGGCGAGCTGATCGCCTCGGAGGTCGAGGTGAAGACCGGTAAGCAGGCGTCCTTCGCCGATGTCCCGGCGGCGCTTGCCGAACGGCGCGCGGAGATCGCGGCACTCGTCGACCCGCTCGGCCTGGCGCTCGGCGCGACCGGGACGCACCCGTGGTCGAGCTGGCGCGACCAGCGGATCATCGACACGCCGCACTATCGACGGAACGACGAGCTCCTCCGTTACGTCGTGTGGCGCAACAACACGTTCGGCATCCACACGCATGTCGCGATCCGCGGCGCCGACCGGGCCGTGCGGGTCTCGAGCGCGCTGCGCAACTGGCTGCCGGAGCTCCTCGCCGTCTCGGCGAGCTCGCCGTTCCACGAGGGGGTCGACACCGGTCTCCATTCGGCTCGCACCCAGGTGTTCACGCGCTTCTTCCCGCGCTGCGGCGTGCCGGACCCGCTCGGCTCGTGGGACGAGCACGCTGCCTACGTGCGCTTCCTCTACGAATGCGGCTCGATCGACGAGCCGACGCAGCTCTGGTGGAGCGTGCGTCCCCACATGGAGTTCCCGACCGTCGAGATCCGGATCTGCGACGGCCAGCCCGATCTCGCCGAGGCGCAGTCGCTCACCGCCCTGATGGTGTCGCTGACGGCGCGGTGCGCCCGCGCGCTCGACGAGGGAGAGCCGCTACCCGAGCAGCCGCACCGCCTGATCGAGGAGAACACGTGGCGCGCGATTCGCTACGGGCTCGCCGGCGGGCTGATCGACCTCGAGCGCGGCGATGTGCTTCCTGCCCGCGCGCGCGTCGAGAGGCTCGTCGAGTGGATCCTTCCCGTCGCCGACGAGATCGGCGCGACGCCCTGGCTGCGGCTCCCCGAGCAGAATGCGGCGGAACGGCAGATCGCACGCCGCGCAGAGGGTGCGAGCCTCGAGGAGATCTACGCCGAGCAGGTCGGGCCGACGGTGCCCGCGCACTGACGTCCGAGGTCGGATTCGTCGCGGTTCGTACGAGGGAAGGGCACGACCCGCGCCACGGGACGGCTCCTTTCTGCATAATCCCCCGACGCTGACGCCAGATCGGCGTCTCTTTGTGTGGCTTTGTAACCGGAGGATTGATGGACTTCTTCGTTGACCATGCCGTTCTGTTCGCGCTCGTCTGCGCCGTCGTCGCGATCGCCTACGGCCTGTACCTGACCTGGTGGATCCTGTCCCAGCCCGCGGGGAACGACCGCATGCGGGAGATCTCCCGCGCCGTACAGGAAGGTGCCGCGGCGTACCTCAAGAAGCAGTACCGCACCATCGCGGCGGTAGCGGTCGTGCCGTTCCTGCTGCTCGGCTTCTACGACAAGCTCGGCTGGGGCACCGCGATCGGCTTCCTGCTCGGCGCGACGCTCTCCGCGGCCGCAGGGTTCATCGGCATGAACGTCGCCGTGCGCTCGAACGTGCGCACGGCCGAGGCGGCGCGGGAGGGCATCGCCCCGGCGTTCAAGGTCGCGTTCCGGGCCGGATCGGTAACCGGTCTGCTCGTCGTCGGCCTGGGCCTCCTCGGCGTCGCCGGCTACTACTGGATCCTGACCGGGTGGATCGGGAACAGCCCCGAGTCCGCCGTCGACGACCTCATCGGGCTCGCGTTCGGCGGCTCGCTCATCTCCGTGTTCGCACGTCTCGGAGGCGGCATCTTCACGAAGGCCGCCGATGTCGGCGCGGACCTGGTCGGCAAGATCGAGGCGGGGATCCCCGAGGACGACCCGCGAAACCCCGCGGTGATCGCGGACAACGTCGGCGACAACGTCGGCGATTGCGCCGGCATGGCGGCCGACCTGTTCGAGACGTACGCCGTCACCGCTGTCGCCGTGATGCTTCTCGGGACTGCGTTCCCATCGGGGCAGCTGTGGCTGTACCCGCTCGCGCTCGGCGGGATCTCGATCCTCGCGTCCGTGATCGGCACGTTCTTCGCCTGGGTCGGACGCGGCGAGAACGCGATCATCAACGCGCTCTACAAGAGCGTGCTCATCGCCACGATCCTTTCCGCGATCGGGTTCATTCCCGTGACCCTCGCGTTCGACGGCGACCGATACTCCTTCTGGCAGCTCTACGTTCCCGCGCTGATCGGGCTCGTGATCACGTTCCTGCTCGTTGCGATCACCGAGTACTACACGGGCTCACGCTGGCACCCTGTCAAGAAGATCGCCGAGGCATCGCAGACCGGTCACGCGACGAACATCATCGCGGGGCTCGCGTACGGGATGCAGGCGACCGCGCTCCCCGTTCTCGTGATCGCGGCCGGCATCGTCGCGTCGTACTACGCGGCGGACGAGTCGATCTACGGGATCGGCGTCGCAGTGATGGCGCAGCTCTCGATGACCGGCCTGATCGTCGCGCTCGACGCGTACGGCCCCGTCACCGACAACGCGGGCGGGATCGCCGAGATGGCGGACATGCCCGAGTCGGTGCGCGGCGTGACCGACCCGCTCGACGCGGTGGGAAACACGACGAAGGCCGTGACGAAGGGCTACGCGATCGGCTCGGCCGGCCTGGCGGCGCTGATCCTCTTCGACGAGTACGTGCGGCGCCTGGCGGACGCGGGGCTCGGCGTGAGCTTCGACCTCGAGAACCCGTGGGTGATCGCCGGCCTGTTCGTGGGAGGCATGATGCCGTTCCTGTTCGCCTCGATGGCGATGACGGCCGTAGGCCGCGTCGGAGGAGAGGTGGTCGAGGAGGTGCGACGCCAGTTCCGCGAGGACCCGGGAATCATGGAAGGCACCTCGCGTCCCGACTACGCGACCTCGATCTCGATCGTCACCGGGTCCGCGATCCGCAGCATGATGGCGCCCGCGCTCGTCCCGATCGCAATCCCGATCGTCGTCGGGATCATCAAGCCCGAGATGCTCGGCGGGCTCCTGATCGGCACGATCGTCACGGGCCTGTTCCTCGCGATCTCCATGACCTCGGGCGGCGGTGCCTGGGACAACGCGAAGAAGCTGATCGAGGACGGCGCTTACGGCGGAAAGGGCTCCGAGGCGCATGCGGCGAGCGTCACGGGAGACACCGTCGGCGACCCCTACAAGGACACCGCCGGACCGGCGATCAACCCCATGATCAAGATCGCCAACATCGTCGCGATCCTGATCATCCCGATCATCGCGTCCATCCACGGCTGAGGACACGTCGGGCGGCTCCGGCCGCCCGAGTTTCTCCCCTGGAATTTCCCCCTTTGGGGTGACGTCGGAGGCGTTAGCATCCCCGCCCAAGCGGGCCGCACCTCCGCACGCAGCCCGACCATCCAGCAGGGGAGACGAGATGCGAATTCGATCGAGAGGCGCGCTTCTGGCGTTCGCCATCCTCGCGATCGTCGTGTTCCTGGTCCCGGCCGCATCGATCGGTGCCACGGGCCAGAAGAGCTACGTCGTCGTGATGAAGGCCGACCCGGCCGTTGCCTACGACGGCGGCGTCCCGGGCATACCGGCGACGAAGCCCGGCAAGGGCAAGAAGATCAACCCGAACAGCGCCGCGGTCAAGAAGTACGACGCGCACCTGAAGTCGCAGCACAACCAGTCGCTGCAGAAAGTCGGCGCCCCGACCTCGGACAAGGTCAACGACTACACGATCGCCCTGAACGGGTATTCGGCGATCCTCACCGACGATCAGGCCGCTGCGCTTAGCGCCCAGAAGGACGTCGCGATCGTGCAGGAGGACGAGCTGCACCAGCCGACGACCGACTCGAGCCCGGAGTTCCTGGGCCTCACCGTCCCAGGCGGCGCCTACGCGACCGGGATCGACGGGCGCGGCGTGATCGTCGGCGTGATCGACACGGGAATCTGGCCGGAGCATCCGAGCTTCGCAGACGACGGCAGCTATCCGGCGCCCAGCACCTCGCGCCCGGTTCCCTGCGAGTTCGGTTCCTCGGACCCCGACGATCCGCCCTTCACCTGCAACAACAAGCTGATCGGAGCCCGTCAGGAGCTCGCCACGTATCGCGCGCTGCTCCCGCTCGGAAACGACTTCGACTCCGCCCGCGACCATGCCGGTCACGGCACGCACACGTCCTCGACCGCCGCGGGCGACGCCGGCGTCGAGGCGACGACGCTCGGCATTCCGCGGGGCAAGATCTCGGGGATCGCGCCGCGCGCGCAGGTGATCATGTACAAGGGCCTCGGCGAGCAGGGCGGCTTCACGTCCGACCTCGTCTCGGCGATCAACGACGCGGTCGCGGACGGCGTCGACGTGATCAACTACTCGATCGGCGGGGGCGCCAGCGTCACGAGCGGGGACGACATCGCGTTCCTGTTCGCTGCGGACGCCGGCGTGTTCGTCGCTACCTCGGCCGGGAACAGCGGCCCCGACCCGGGCACGATCGGGGGTCCCGCGTCGGTGCCGTGGCTCACGAGCGTCGGCGCCTCGACGCAGCGTCGCTCGTTCAAGGGCACGGTCGTGCTCGGCAACGGCTCGAGCTACACCGGTGTCTCGCTCACGCAGGGCATCGCCGCGCAGACACCGCTCGTCGATGCCGCGAACGCCGGCGGCGACCTGTGCCAGCTGAGCGCGCCGCTCGACCCGACGAAGGTGACCGGCAAGATCGTGCTCTGCCGGCGGGGCGTCAACGCTCGCGTCGAAAAGAGCGAGGTCGTGAAGGACGCCGGCGGCGTCGGGATGATCCTGTACGAGAACTCGGACGCCGGCGATCTGATGAGCGACACGCACTGGGTTCCAACGGTGCACGTCGACAACACGCCGGGGCTCGCGATCAAGAGCTACATCGCGGCGAACCCGGGGACGGCCACAGCCGCGCTCAAGACGGGCACCACCACGACCATCTCGTACGCGCCGTCGATGACGCAGTTCAGCTCTCGCGGCCCGGACCCGGTCGCACCCGACCTCATCAAGCCAGACGTCACGGCACCCGGCATCCAGATCCTCGCCGGATACTCGCCGTTCCCGGACGCCGGCCCGTCGGGTGAGCTCTTCGAGGCGATCGCGGGAACGTCGATGTCGAGCCCGCACGTCGCGGGTCTGTTCGCCCTGCTCAAGCAGGTCCACCCGGACTGGAGCGCGGCGGCGGCGAAGTCGGCCCTGATGACGACTGCGTCGCAGGACGTCCGCTCGAACGACCGGACGACCCAGGCGACGCCCTTCGAGATGGGCGCCGGTCACGTCAACCCCGGCAAGCCGAAGGACCGAGGCTCGTCGTTCCAGCCCGGGCTCGTGTACGACGCCGGGTTCAACCAGTATCTCGGATTCCTCTGCGAGGCCGGGCCCGAGGTGTTCGCCAATCCGGAGGCGACTTGCGCGTCGCTCGCGAACGCCGGAATCCCGACGAAGGCGACCGACCTCAACCTCCCGTCGATCGGCGTCTCGCAGCTTGCAGGTACGACGACCGTGAAGCGAACGGTGACCAGCGTGGTCACGTCGGACAACGGCAACCGCACCTACGACGCGACGTCCGATGCGCCGGACGGCTATACGGTCAGCGTGTCGCCGTCGAGCGTCAAGCTCAAGCCGGGTCAGTCGGCGACGTTCGAGGTCACGATCACGAATGTCTCTGCGCCGCTCGGCGAATGGGAGTTCGGGTCGCTCACGTGGAAAGAGAAGACGGGGAAGTACCGCATCACGAGCCCGATCGCGGTCAATGCGTCGAAGTTCAGCGCCCCTGTCGAGATCACAGGGTCAGGCGTCGACGGCTCGACGAGCTTCGACGTCCAGTTCGGCTACACCGGCGCATACGCGGCCGTGCCTCACGGCCTGACGCCGGCAACCGAGACGAACGACACCGTGAACCAGGATCCGGACCAGACGTTCGATCCGGGCGACGTCGCCACGGGCGGCGCCAATGCGCACACGTTCGACCTTTCGGACGTGGGCGTCTTCCGGGTTGCGATCCCGCCGGAGGCGACGGGGCCGGAGAACGACCTCGACGTCTACGTCTACGACCCGGACGGGAACCCGGTCGCGAGCAGCACCCAGGCTGGAACGGACGAAGAGGTGACGATCCAGGATCCGATGGACGGCACCTGGACGGTGTACGTGCACGGGTGGCAGGTCGTGGACGACGGCAGCTACACGCTGTACAGCTGGGCCGTGACGAACGCGACGGGCGGCAGCCTGGTCGCGAACGGCCCATCGTCTGCCACGAACGGCAGCGTCGGCACCATCGACCTCTCGTGGACGGGCGCGACGGGATGGAACCTCGGCGCGGTCGACCACACAGAGGGGAGCACAGTCCTAGGCCGCACGCTGGTCGACGTGGACAACCGCTGACGACCCTTCACGATCTGGTGCTCCTGGGCCGGCTGTAGCCGGCCCGGGAGCACCTCTGACAACATCCACGATCGGCTGTGGCGGCGATGCCCGTCTGTCGGCAGCGGAGCACTAGACTGCGCCGGTGCCCGGTAGCCGTCGGCGGCGCGAGGTGCAGATGGAGCGGGTGCTCGGCACCCCGGCGCTCTTCGCCACCGCCTACGGCAACGTCGGCTCGTCGATCTACTACGCGCTCGGCCTCACGGCGATCTATGCCCTCGGGCTGACCCCCCTCGTCTTCCTCGTCGCGGGCATCGTCTTCGCCGCCACCGCGGCGACCTACGCCGAGGGGACGGTCAGGTTTCCCGAGGCCGGTGGCTCGTCGAGCTTCGCGCGGCACGCCTTCAACGAGCTCGTGAGCTTCGTCGCGGGTTGGGCGCAGATGCTCGTCTATGTCGTCACGATCGCCACCTCGGCGTTCTTCGTTCCGCACTACCTCTCGATCTTCTGGGATCCCCTGAGGACGAACCCCTGGGACATCGTGGGTGGGGCGATCGTGATCGTCCTGCTCGTGACGCTCAACGTGATCGGCGTCACGGAGGCGGCCAGGCTCTCGATCGGTCTCGCCGTGATCGACTTCGCCACGCAGGTGCTGCTGGTGCTGCTCGGGTTCGCCCTGGTGTTCAGCCCCGATGTGCTCGTGGACAACGTCCACTGGGGGACGGCGCCGACGTGGGGGAACCTCGCCGTAGCGATCCCGGTCGCGATGCTCGCCTACACGGGCGTGGAGACCGTGTCGAACCTCGCCGAGGAGGCCCGTGAGCCGAGTCGCACTGTTCCGAGCGCCTACAGGCTCGTCGCCCTCGCGGTGTTCGCGATCTACCTCACGCTGCCCCTCGTCGCCCTCTCGGCGCTTCCCGTGCACGAGATCGACGGCACGCTGACGACGCTGCTCGCGCTACCACCCGAGCAGGGCGGCTTCGCCAACGACCCGATCCTCGGAGTCGTGGACAACCTCGGTCTCGGCGGGAGGCTGCTCGACGTCATGCAGCTCTACGTGGGCGTGCTGGCGGCGACGATCCTCGTGATCGCCACGAATGCGGGGATCATCGGGGCGTCGCGGATCACGTATGCGATGGCGACGTACCGGCAGTTGCCGGAGGTGTTCCGGCGCCTCCACCCGCGGTTCAAGACGCCCTACCTCGCCCTCGTCCTGTTCGCGGGCGTTGCACCGATCGTGATCCTGCTGCCGGGCGACGTCCAGTTCGTGGGGACGCTCTACTCGCTGGGCGCGACGCTCTCGTTCACGGTGGCGCACGCCGCCATGGTGCGGCTTCGCATGCGGCCGGATCCCGAGCTCACGTTCCGCGCGCGACCGAACCTCTCGCTCCGCGGAGTCGACTGGCCGGTGTTCGCGATCTTCGGAGGGATCGCGACCGGGGTCTCGTTCCTCGTGATCCTCGTCCAGAACCCGCTCACGCGATGGGTCGGCCTCGGCTGGGTCGTGCTCGGCCTCGTCGGGTACACCGTCTATAGGCGACGCTGGGTGCAATCGCCGCTGACCGAGACCGTGAAGGCCCCGCCCGCCTTTGGTGCCGCACTCGCCCTCGAATACCGGCGTATCGTCGTCCCGATCGTGCCAGGCCGCCCGTCCGACGACGCTCTCGACCTGGCCTGCCGCCTGGCGGCCGAGCGAGGCGCCCGGATCATCGCGCTGACCGTGCTCGAGGTGCCGCTCGACCTCCCGCTGGACGCCGCGCTTCCCGAGGAGGAACGTGTGGCGAACGACGAGCTCGACGAGGCGATCGCGATCGGGGACACGTACGGCGTCAAGGTCGTGGGACGCCTCGTCCGCGGCCGCAACGCGTCGACCGAGATCGTGCGCGCCGCGGACCTGCCCGGCACCGAGATCATCGTGCTCGGATCGCCTCGACAGAGCCTCGTCGGCCGGAGGCCGGGCGTGGTCGGAACGACGGTCGATCGCGTGATCCGCGGCGCCCGCTGCCGCGTGCTGGTCGCGTCGGCCGGGGCCGGAGTCGCGGCATGAGGTGGTACGGGCACGCGGTGCTGGCGTTCTCGGCGCTCTTCGTCGCGATCGGCGTCGCACTCCTCGTGGTAACTGCGGCTCACGGCGGCGGCGCGGTCGGGTTCGTCGTGGGCGGCCTCTTCGTCGCGCTGGGAGTCGCGCGAATCCAGCTCGAGCGCGCACGCCGCCGATGACGGAGGCCTGATGGCACGCAAGGTTCGCGGCTTCGAACGCGTCCTCGACGCGCCCTCGCTCTTCGCGATCGCGTACGGCGAGATCGGCGCATCGATCTATGTCGCGCTCGGGATCGTTGCCGGGGCCGCGCTCGGGCTCACTCCGGTCGTGCTGGCGTTCACGGGCGCGGTCTTCCTCCTCGTGGTGCTCTCGTACGCCGAGGGCACGGCGGCGATGCCGGAGACGGGAGGCGCCGAGACGTTCACCCGGCGGGCCTTCAACGACCTCGTGGGATTCGTCACGGGCTGGGCGCTGTTCCTCGACTACCTGATCGTGATCGCGCTCTCGGCGTTGTTCCTGCCGCACTACGTCGGCGCGGCGCTCGGAATCGGCACCTTGCGCGAGGCCCCGTGGGACACGGTCGCGGCGGTCGCGGCGGTCGCGGCGATCGCAGGGGTCCGGCTCTTCCGCCGCAGCCGCCTCTACGTCCCGGCGCTCGTGGTTGCGGTGCTCGACCTTGTCGTGCAGTCGCTGATCGTGGCGCTGGGGCTCGCGCTCGTCTTCTCGCCGGGGGTCTTGATCGACGGGCTCTCGCTCGCGCCGGGACAGGACTGGCTCGACGACCTGCTGTACGCCGTCCCTCTGGGATTCCTCGCCTATACCGGGCTCGAGACCGTCGCCAATCTCGCCGAGGAGGCACGTGAGCCGGGGCGGACGTTGCCCCGCTCGTTGTTCTCGGCCGTCGGCCTCGTGGTGGTCCTGACCGTGCTCGTCGCGGTCGTCGGCGTCACCGCGTTCCCCGCTCCCGAGGGCACGACGGAGCTCGGGGGAGCCTGGCTCGAAGCGCCCCTGGTCGGAATCGTCACGGCGTTCGACGGCGAGCTCCCCGCAGGGGTCGTCGACGCCCTGCGGGTCGCGGTCGGGCTGTCGTCGGCGCTGATCCTCATGATGGCCGTGACCACCTCGATCTCGGGGTGCGCGCGGCTGGCTCACTCGATGGGCACGCACGGGATGCTGCCTCGGTCGGTCGGTCGGATCGAGCGGAAGACGCTCGTCTCACGGAATGCGATCGCCGCGATTGCGCTCGTGGCGATCGCAATCCTTCTCGTCTCGTCGACCGTCACCGACGAGGCACGGTTCCTCGCCGGCACGTACTCCTTCGGCGTCCTGCTCGCGTTCACGCTCGCACAGCTCGCCGTGATCCGGCTGCGGCGACTCGAGCCGGACCTCGACCGCCCGTTTCGCGCCCGGCCGGAGGTGCGGCTCCGTGGAATCGTCGTGCCCCTGCCGGCCCTGATCGGAGCGCCGCTCACGGCAGCGATCTTCGTGCTCGCGCTCGTCACGCACGAGTCGGCCAGGTACGCCGGGCCGGCGTGGCTGGCAGTCGGCCTCGGGCTGTACGTCGCGACACGGCGGCGCGCGCGCCGCGGGGTGCTGCAGGACGTCGATCCTCGCAGGGCAATGCCCGTCGGGGTCTCGTTCCGCAGGATCCTTGTCCCGATGAAGCTCGGGTCGATCGGGGAGGAGATGGTCGCCACGGCGGTTGCGCTGGCGAAGGAGAGCGGCGCCCGCGTCGACGCCGTGACGGTGGTGCAGGTGCCGCGCGAGCGCACGCTCGATGCGCCGCTCCCGGACGATCTCGCGCGCCGCGCCGCCGAGTCGATTGCCGAGGCGCGGGCGCTGGGCGAGGAGAACGGCGTCGACGTCCACGCCGACGCCGTCCATGCCCGCTCGATCGGGCACGCGATCGTGGAGGAGGCGGGCAGGCGCGGTGTCGATCTGATCGTGCTTGGCTCGTCGCCTCGCTGGAGGCGCCAGTCGCGCTTCTTCTCCCCGACCGTGGACCACGTGCTGGAGCATGCGCCCTGCGAAGTGCTCGTCGTCGCGTTTCCCGACGGCGTCTTCGAGGACTGACGTGTGGAGTACCCTCACCGTATGAAAGTCGTCATCGTCGGCTGCGGCCGGGTGGGCTCGGCGGTCGCCGTGCAGCTTGCCGGGGAGGGCTGGGACGTGACCTGCGTCGACGACGACGAGGGCGCGCTCGCCAGGCTGGGAGAGTGGCGCGGCGGCTTCGTGTCGGGGCATGGCATGGACCTCGAGGTGCTCGAGCGGGCAGGAGTGGCCGGCGCCGACGCCGTCGTGGTCGCGACCAACGGCGACAACACGAACGTCGTGATCGGCCAGGTCGTCCAGCGGCGCTACACGCCCGGCTGCGTGGTCGTTCGGGTCCTCGATCCGCGGAGGGCCGCTTTCTATGCCGAGCACGGATTGCGAACCGTGTGCCCCACGCAGACCGCCATCGCCACGCTCACGGACGTCGTCCGCTCGTGCGAGGCGAGCCCGGTCGTCTCCGGAGGGTAGGCCGTGTACGCGATCGTCGCGGGCGGAGGGAAGGTCGGGGCGAGCATCACCCGTTCGCTTCTCGAGCAGGGGCACGAGGTGACGCTCGTCGAGCAGCGCCGCGACCGCTTCGAGCGGCTCGAGAGAGAGCTCGGTCCCGTCGCGATGATCGGGGACGCGACCGAGATCCACATCCTCGAGCGCGCCGGGATCGCGCGGCCGCCCGAGATCGTCCTCGCGGTGACCGGTGACGACGAGGACAACATCGTGATCGCGCAGCTCGCGCAGGAGGGCTACCAGGTGCGCAAGGTGATCGCGAGGGTCAACGACCCCCGCAACCAGGTGCATTTCGATCTGCTGGGCGTGACGCACACGCTCTGTGCGACCTCGGGGTTGCTTGGCCTCGTCGAGCACGAGGTCCCGCAGCACGGTCTCGTGAAGCTCCTCGAGCTGCGGGGTGAGGGGCTCGAGCTCGTCGAGCTCCAGGTTCCACCGGAAGCGTCGTCCGCCGGCCAGCGCGCGGCCGGGCTCTCGTTGCCTGCCGATGCCCGCCTCGTGTCGGTGACGAGGAACGGTGTGGCCGAGCTGATGGGAAGCGACACCGTGATCCGCCCGGGCGACCAGGTGATCGCGATTCTCAAGCCGGGCGCAGAGGAAGGCCTGCGCCGGGCGCTCGTCGGGTAGGGCCTCTCAGGAGACGGGCGCGGGCCGCAGGCACCTCGCCGCAGGCGAAGTGCGGGGTTCTCCGTGAGAATGGCGTGCGATGACGCTTGCCGAGCTCGCGGTCACCGTTGTGCTGCTCGGAGCTCTGGGCCTGACGGCAAGCCGTTTTGGCCTCTCGGCCATCCCCGCCTACCTCCTCGCCGGGATCATCCTCGGGCCGCACGACCCGAGCTTCGTCCAGGTCGTTCGGCCGTCCGAGGTGACGGAGTTCGTCGCGGAGATCGGGTTGATCTTCCTGCTGTTCTTCCTCGGCCTCGAGTTCAGCGTCGACCGGCTCGTGCGCAGCGGCCGCCACGTCTTCCTCGGCGGGGCCGCCGATCTCCTGATCAACGCCGGGCTCGGCCTGCTCGTCGGGATCGCCGCCTTCGGGGTCAGCTTCGCGGCGGTCGTGGTGGCTGCATGCATCTACGTGTCGTCGAGCGCCATCGCGGTGAAGGCCCTGATCGACCTTCGCCGGCTCGCGGACGACGAGACGGATCTCGTGCTCGCCATCCTCCTGGTCGAGGACATCGCGATCGCCGGCGTGCTCGGCTTCGTCGCGACCGGGGGCGGGGGGGTCGGGACGACGGCCGCCGTCGCTGCGAAGGCGCTGCTGTTCGTCGCCGTCTCGCTCGCCGCCTCGCGGTGGCTCGGCGGCGCGATCGGCAGGCTCCTCGGACGCCTCGAGCTGGAGTTCTTCCTGCTCGCCGTGTTCGGGCTCGTGATCGGGATGAGCGCCCTCGCCGTACAGCTCGACCTCTCCGAGGCGGTCGGCGCGCTGATGGCCGGTGTGGTGCTCTCGGAGAGCGGCGTCCGAGACGAGATCGAGCAGCGGTTCTTCGCAGTGCGCGACGTGTTCGCGGCGCTGTTCTTCTTTGCGTTCGCGCTCACCATCGACCTGGGCAAGATCGACGAGGTCGGCTGGATCGTGCTCGTCGCGCTCGTCGTGACGCTGGTCGGCAAGCTCGGGACCGGCATCGTCACGGGGCTGCTCGGAGGCTTCACGACACGGCAGGGTCTGAACGCCGGTGCGGCCCTCGTGGCGCACGGTGAGTTCACGATCATCATCGCGCAGCTCGCGGCGGGAAACGTCGCGCTCACGATCACGCAGCAGAACACCATCGCGGCGTTCGCGGGGCTGTACGTGCTCGCGACCGCGACCGTCGGCGTGGTTCTGATGAAGGAGTCGAAGGCGCTCGGCCGGATGCTCGTCCCCGCCCGGGCCATAGACTGAGGAGGGTCGATGACGCTCGAGTTGAAGGAGACGCGGCTCCCCGGAATCGGGGTCAAATGGTCCATGAGGACGGTGCGCGGCAGCCGCGTCACCGTGATCCAGCACACGGACGGTGATCGCGAGGTCTACGTCCATCGCCGCGGGCAGGACGACGATCCGGCCGTCGTGCTCGAGTTGCACGACGACGAGGCACGCCAGATCGGAGCGCTCCTCGGGGGCGCCTACGAGCGTCCCAAGATCGTGGAGGAGCTCGAGATGGCGCTCGGCGAGTTCCAGATCGAGTGGATCAAGGTGCCGCAGGGAAGCTGGGCGGCGGGCCGGACGCTTGCGGACAGCGGCTTCAGGAAGCGCACCGGGGTCACGGTGATCGCGATCCTGCGTGAGCACGACTCGATCGCGGGAGCGCAACCCGAGGACGTGATCCAGGAGGGCGACACCGCCGTGGTCGTGGGCAAGGCCGGGCAGTTCGGGGCGTTCCGCACGCTCCTCCAAAACGGCCCGGAGCAGGACGGGTAGCTCCTCTCAGGCCGTCCAGTAGCGGCGCGTCGCGAGCACGATCACGGGGATCACCTCGAGACGCCCGAGCCACATCAGGAGCATCATCGTGACCGTCGAGACGTCGCTGAACCCCTCGAAGTTCCTGATCGGGCCCGCGACGCCGAGCCCGGGGCCGACGTTGCCGAGGGTCGTCGCGGCGGCCGCGATCGCGTCGATCGGCGTCAGATCGGGGCCCTGGAAAGCGGAGTCGAACGCGATCACCCCGGCGCCGGTGACGAAGATCCCGACGTAGAGGAGGATGAACACGGTGGCGGCCCGCAGCGTCCGCTCGTCGAGGACGCGCCCGTTGAGCCGGATCGGGACGACCTCCTCCGGGTGGACGGTCTGACGGAGCTCGCGGCGTAGCGACTTCCCCATCAGGATGTGGCGCACCACCTTGATCGACCCTGCAGTCGAGCCGGCGCAGCCCCCGATGAACATCAGCCCGACGAGCGTCATCAGCGCGAGCGTCGGCCAGCCGGCGAAGTCGAAGCTCGAGTAGCCGGTAGTGGTCATCAGCGACGTTGCCTGGAAGATGCCGTCGCGGATCGCTCGCTCCCCGGACGCGAATCCCTCGTGCCAGATCTCGGTCGCCACCACCGCGGCGGCGATCGCGAGCACGACGAGGTACACGCGGATCTCCTCGTCGCGGAACAGCGGCCTCGGGGTACGCCCGACGAACGCCTTGTAGAGGAGGGCGAAGTTCATCCCCGCGAGGATCATGAACAGGATCAGCACCCAGTGGACAGCCGCGCCGAACTCCTCCACCGATCGAGTCTCTGTCGAGAAGCCCCCCGTCGGCATCGTCGTGAACGCGTGCGCGAGCGCCTCGTACGGCCCCATCCGCGCGTCTCCGAGGAACCCGATCGCGGTCAGCGTCGCGAACAGCGCGGCCGTCAATGCGACGTAGAGCACCCAGAGACGGCGCGCCGTGTCGCGGATCCGGTCGGCGAGCTGGTCGATCTCGGGGCCGGGGAGCTCGGATTCGAGCAGCTGCCGGCCGCCGACGCGAAGTCGCGGCAGGACGGCGAGCGCGAGCACGATGATCCCCATCCCCCCGAGCCACTGGGTGAACTGGCGCCAGATCAGCAACGAGCGGTCGATGGAGTCGACGTCCGTGAGGACGGTCGCTCCCGTTGTCGTGAAGCCGGACATCGACTCGAAGAGGGCGTCGACCGGCCGGTCGAGCTGCGGATCGCCGCTCAGGATGTACGGAAGAGCGCCGAAGGCCGCCGCCGCGACCCATGTCAACGCCACTACCAGGTAGCCCTCGCGGAACCCGATCCTCGTGCTGCCGCCGAGGCCCCGCTCGAGACCGAAGCCAACGGCGGCGGCGATCGCGCCCGCCTCGAGAAACGGGAGCACCGGCTCCCGGTATCCGATCGCGAAGGCGGTGGGGAGGAGCGCGGCGAGCGAGAGGTACTTGAGCAGCATGCCGACGAGCGCCAGCGAGCCCCGCACGTCGACCGCCGCCCGCCTGGCGCTTGTGATCCTGGGCTCTCCGCCCGCGGTGCCGCCCGCGCGTGTGGGGCTCACAGCACCTTCTCGACGTCGGCCACGCGCGACGTCTCGGTGAACACGATCACGCGGTCGCCCGCGAGCAGGACGTCGTCGCTGCGGGGGAAGATCGCACGGCCGTCGCGCACGATGGCCCCGATCATCGCCCCTCGGATCGGCATGTCCCGGAAGCGGAGCCCGACGTACTCGCTCGTCGGCTGGGTCGTGATGTCGAGCACCTCGTAGCGGTCGCCCTCGAGCATCGTGACCTGCTGGGTGCGCGGATCGTGGGCGAAGCGCACGATCTCCTCGGCCGTGACCCCGCGGGGGTTGATCGTCACGTCGACGCCGGAGTACTCGTACACCTGCGTCGAGATCGTGTCGTGCACGACGGCGATCGTGAACCGCACGCCGTGGACGCGGGCGAGGGTCGCGGCGTAGTGGTTCTTCGCATCGTCCTTCATCGCGAACACCGCCGCCTGCGCATCGCCGATCCGCTCACGCTCGATGAAGTCCGGGTCGATTCCGGAGGTGTGATAGATCCGGCAGCCGGGAAGCTCCTCGGCTACCTCGCGCGCTCGGTCGCGCTGCGCCTCGATCAGCCGGACACCGATTCCCTGGGCGTTCAACAGCCGCGCGATCGCGGTCCCCACCTGACCGCCGCCGAAGACGACGACGTCCTCGACGGTCGCCTCGCCCGGTGCCAGCAGGCCCCCCCAGGCACGCGCCGCCTCGGGCGAGCCGATCACGACGATCCGGTCTCCCTCGCGGATCGTCTCCTCGCCGCGTGGCAGCGTCATCGTCTCGTCCCGAATGATCGACAGCACCCGCGAGTTGTCGGGCAGGCGCGCGTCGCGCAGCCGCTTGCCGACCACCGCGTGATCGGCGCCCTCTGCGACGTCGAACTCGACGATCTGCACCTGGCCGCGCGCGAAGACATCTGTCTGGCGCGCAGCCGGCATGCCGACCGAGCGCGAGACCGCGTGGGCGGTCTCGAGCTCCGACGACACGGCGAAGTCCACGTCGAGCCGACCCGCGCGCCAGAGCTGGATGTACTCGATGTTCGAGGTTCGGATCACGGTCGTCGCCCGGGGAGCCTCGATCCGGGCGAACGAGCATGCGACGAGGTTCACCTCGTCTCGCGAGGTGCATGCGATGAACAGGTCGGACTTGTCGACTCCGGCGTCCTGAAGGGCCTTGCGGCTCGCGCCGTTCGCCTCGATCGTGCGCACGTCGTAGTGGTAGGCGAGGGGCTCGAGTCGCTCGCGGACGACGTCGATCACCGTGAGGTCGTGCTCCGCGTGGAGCGCCTCCACGACGGTCGAGCCGACCTGCCCCGCCCCCACGATCACGATCCTCATGCGCGCCGCAGCGTACCCCCGCGGGTCGGTCGGACGGCGCGCGACGGCGGCTATCCTCGAAGACATGGCTCGGGTCGCGCTCCTCGTGGCGGTGCTCTGCGCAGTGGTCGTGGGGAGCTCGCTCGCAGCGACGTCCCCCTCCCTCCGGCTCGTCACTGTCGCGCGCGGCCTGCAGAGCCCCGTCGCCGTCGTGCAGGCTCCCGGCGAGCCGGGCAGGCTGTACGTCGTCGAGCAGCCCGGGCTGATCCGCGTCGTCGAGCGCGGGAAAGTCGCGGCGCGTGCGTTCCTCGACGTTCGCTCGCTCGTCGCCTACGGAGGGGAGCAGGGGCTGCTCGGGCTCGCGTTCTCGCCCGGCTACGCGCGTAACCGGACGTTCTACGTGAACTACACGGCCCGCTCGGACGGCCACACGGTGGTCGCCCGTTACCGCTCGCGCAACGGACGCGCCCTCCCTGGCAGCGCGCAGATGATCCTCTCCGTCGACCAGCCGTACGCGAACCACAACGGCGGCAACCTCGTGTTCGGGCCCGACGGCAAACTCTACGTGGGGATGGGCGACGGCGGCTCGGGCGGCGACCCGGAGAACCACGCCCAGGATCCGTCGAGCCTGCTCGGCAAGCTGCTGCGGCTCGACGTCCGGCGGCCGAGCCCGCAGCCGGAGCTGGTCGCCCTCGGGCTCCGCAACCCGTGGCGATTCAGCTTCGACCGCCGGACGAAGGATCTCTGGATCGGCGACGTCGGCCAGAGCGAGATCGAGGAGGTCGACCACCTGCCTCACGGGACGACCGGCCTCGTCAACTTCGGCTGGAACGTCTACGAGGGGCGGAGCACGTTCCAGAGCAAGGCGCTCGGGCCGGGGCGGCTGGTGCAGCCGGTCGCGCAGTACACCCACGCCAAGGGGTGCTCGATCACGGGGGGGTACGTCTACCGCGGCAAAGCGGTGCCGCGCCTGTCCGGCCGCTACGTGCTCGGCGACTATTGCAGCGGCACGATCTGGAGCATGCCGGCGGGCGGCGGGGCGTTACGCGTCGAGCCCGTCCGGGTCCCCGAGCTGACTTCGTTTGGGGAGAGCCTCACGGGCGCGCAGCTCTACGCCGTCTCCCAGAACGGCACGGTCTTCCGCTTCGCCGGCTGAAGTCGGACGCCGGCGGAGCCGGCCGTCCGCTTCAGGATGTGCCCCTTGGCCCAGCGCGTCCGGGAGAACGGAGTTTGCCGCGTCTGTCCCGCGGAGAGCGGGTTAGACGCTCGCAGGCAAATCAGCCCGCCCGCCGGCGAACGCGCGGCGACTGGCCGAGTGCGGCATAGGCGACCGCGTTCAGCGCGTCGGTCAGCGTCCGCAGCTCGCGGGTGAGCTGGACGAATCCCTCCTGCGCCTCCAGGCGCCCGTCGATCCGCTCGAGCTGGTCTGCGATCCGATCGAGTCGCTGCAGAAGCGCGTCGAGCTGGCGATCGGGGATGTCGCTTCGTTCCACAGGATGAATCCTAGTGGCCGCGCTCGAGCAGGCCGGCGCGGGTCGTGACGAGCTCCGCGTCCGAACCGAGGAGGCCTCGGAGCCGCTCGACGGCACCCTCGCCGCTCGCCACGGCCTCCACGCGGCGGGATGCACCGAGCTGGGCGACGGCGATGCGCGCGAGCTCCTCGGGCGCATCGGTAAACACCCCGAGTCGCACGCCGGCGCCCGCCAGACCGCGAAGGGCCGCGCTCACGCGGGCGTCCGGCCGGAGGTACACGGGGGCCCGGTCGGCCGCATAGCGCTCGAGCAGCACGCGCCAGTTCCCTGCGCCGACCTCGTCGAGGGCGGCCGCCGCCGCGGCGCGGTTCCGTGGGAGCGCCGCCGGGTCGATGCCGAGCAGTCGGCCCGTGTCCGCGAGCCACGAGTCCCAGAGAGGGCGCGTGTCGCCGAGCGCGCCGTCCAGGTCAACGAGGAGCGCGGTCACGCGCGCCGGCCCAATCGTGTCCAGGCTGCGATGCCTGCCAGCGCGCCGAGGGTGTCGATCGCGACGTCGAGCGGCGCGCCGTGGCGGCCCCGGACGAACGTCTGGTGCACCTCGTCCGACGTCGCATACAGCGCCGCGAGCACCAGCGCGAGACCCGGTCGCCGTGTCGCCCGTGCAAGCAGCGCTCCGAGGATGGCGTACTCGGTGAGGTGGGCGAGCTTGCGGAGGATCGTGTCCCACGTGCCGAGGCCGGTGCCGAGGCTGGGCACCGACGAGAACGCAAAGATCACGGCCGCCCAGATCACCACGGGAAGCCAGACGACCAGCACTGAGCGTTTCCGGGGCGCCGCGAGCGTTGGCATCGCCGAATGGTAGGCTCGCCGCCACATACGGAGAGCGGTGAGGGAACCCGGTGCGAATCCGGGACGGTCCCGCCGCTGTGAGGGGAGATGCTCGCCCGCCACACGCCACTGGCCACGAGCCGGGAAGGCGGTGGGAGAGGGAGCCCCGAGTCAGAAGACCTGTCGCTCTCCGGAACCCTCGGTTCCCTCGCGGAAGGGAGAAGGAGATGCAGTCCATGTCACGTCGTCTCGCCCTCACGGCGCTTCTCGGCGTCCTCGCGGCGGCGCTCGCCTCCGCAGCGCTCGCCGGCTCGAGCGGTGCCAAAGCCACGCCGTTCCCGGCCACGATCACGGTCGACAACGGGAAGGTCACGATCTCGAAACGTCCCACGAGGATCATCTCGCTGTCGGCGACGGCGACCGAGACGCTGTTCGCGATCGGAGCCGGCGATCAGGTCGTCGCGGTCGACGACCAGTCCAGCTACCCGAAGACCGCGCCGCGGACGACCCTCTCCGGGTACACGCCGAACGTCGAGTCGATCGCGGCACTCCGGCCGGACCTCGTCGTGATCGCATACGACCCGAAGGGGCTCTCCGACGCCCTGGGTCGGCTCCGGATCCCCGTCGTCTTCCAGAATGCACCGCCTACGCTGCCGGGCGCCTACCGGCAGATCCGACAGCTCGGGAAGGTCACGGGCCACGCCCAGGAGGCCGACGGGCTCGTGTCGCGGATGAAGCGCCGTATCGACGCGATCGTCGAGAAGGCGAAGCCGCAGGGGGCGAATACGACCGTGTACCACGAGCTCGACCCGCTGCTCTACTCGGTCACCTCGAACACGTTCATCGGCCGGGTCTACAGCCTTTTCGGCCTCCGGAACATCGCCGACGCCGCGCAGGCGGGATCGGACTACCCGCAGCTGTCGGCCGAGTACGTCGTCTCTTCCGACCCCGATCTGATCGTGCTCGCCGACACCGTCTGCTGTGAGCAGAACGCACGGGCGGTCGCGGCCAGGCCCGGCTGGTCGAAGATCGCCGCCGTGCGGACCGGCTCGGTCGTGCGGCTCGACGACTCGATCGCCTCACGGTGGGGCCCCAGGCTCGTGAACCTCGTGCGTGCGGTCGGGACTGCGTTGCTCCGGCTCGGAAGGCAGTAGACCGGTGGAGGCGGCCACCGCGGCGGCGCGTGCGATCCGTGTGCGCGGGCTGACGCCCGGCTGGGCGGTCGCCGCGGTGGCGTTTCTCCTGGTCGCGTTCGTGGTCGGCGTCGTCGCCGGCCCGGTCCACATCGGCGTCGGCGAGGTGCTTCGCTCCTTCGGCGCACGGATCGGTCTCCCCGGCGTCACCTCCCCGCTCGACGCGACCCAGGAATCGATCCTCTGGGATCTGCGCGTGCCGCGAGTGGTGCTGGCGGCGCTCGTCGGCGGCATGCTGGCGGTCGCAGGCGCGACGTACCAGGGCGTGTTCCACAACCCCCTTGCGGATCCCTACCTGCTCGGCGTCGCTGCGGGGGCGGGACTGGGGGCGACGCTCGCGATCGCGTATCTGCCGCACGCGCTCGCGGGGCACGAGCTGCTGCCCGTCGCGGCGTTCGCCGGCGGAGCGGCCGCGGTGGTCGTGACGTACGGCATCGGCCGTGCGTCCGGTCGCGCGCGCGACGCGGCGACACTCGTCCTCGCGGGCGTCACGGTGGCGAGCTTCTTCACCGCCCTGCAGACGTTCGTCCAGCAGCGGAACACCGACACGCTCCAGGAGGTCACGTCGTGGATCCTCGGGAGCCTCCCGAACACGGGTTGGAGCGACGTGGAGGTGCTCGCACCGTACGTACTCGTCTCGACCGCGGTGATCGTGGCGTGCCGGCGTCTCGTCGACGTGCTCTCGCTCGGCGACCTCGAGGCCGCGAGCCTCGGGGTTCATGTTGGCCGCGTGCGGCTCCTGTTGATCGTGGCGGCAACGGTCGGGACGGCCGCCGCCGTCGCCGTGAGCGGTCTCATCGCCTTCGTGGGGATCATCGTGCCGCACGCGATTCGGCTCGTCGTCGGCACCTCCTACCGCGGGCTCCTGCCGCTCTCGTTCGTCGTCGGCGCAGGGTTCCTGATCCTCGCCGACGTGATCGCGCGCACCGCGCTGGCGCCCGCCGAGCTACCGATCGGCGTCGTCACGGCGATGTTCGGCGCGCCGGCGTTCGCCCTGGTCCTGCGGACGAGGGGCGGCCGCGCGTGAGCGCGATCGCGCTCGACCGGGTCACGGTCACGCTCGGTGGCCGCGCGGTCGTTCGGGAGGTGTCGGCGGTCGTCGACGAGGGCGAGTGGGTGGCGCTGATCGGGCCGAACGGGGCGGGCAAGACCTCGCTCTTGCGCGCGATCACGGGGCTCGTGGCGCATGACGGCGACGTCTGGCTCAACGGGGCGCCGGCCGCGTCTCTCGGACGGCGGGAGCGGGCGCGGCAACTCGCGATCGTGCCCCAGGAGCCGGAGACGCCGCCGTGGCTGACGGTCGGCGAGTACGTCCTCCTCGGACGCACGCCGCACCTTGGCCCGCTCGGCCGTGAGGGCGGCGCGGATCGCACGGCGGCGGCGATGGCCCTCGTCCGTCTCGACCTCGAGGGGCTTGCCGGCCGGACGCTCGGCACGCTGTCCGGAGGCGAGCGCCAGCGGGTCGTCGTCGCCCGGGCCCTCGCGCAGGAGGCGTCGATCGTGCTCCTGGACGAGCCGACCTCGTCGCTCGACATCGGCCACCAGCAGCAGGCACTCGAGCTGCTCGACGCCCTGCGCCTGTCGGAGGGGCTCACGCTCGTCGCCGCGATGCACGACCTGACCCTCGCTGCCCAGTACGCCGACCGCGTTCTGCTCCTCGACGAGGGTCGCGTGGTCGCCGACGGAGCTCCCGTGGAGGTGCTGACGGAGGAAGCCCTGTCCGAGCACTACGGCGCGCGCGTGCGGATCGTGACGGTCGACGGCCGGATCGCCGTGCTCCCTGCGCGCAGGGCGCTGGCCTAGCCCGAACGGGGGGCTGCGGCTCCGGGCTGCGCGGCGTACAGTCGCGGGTATCCGCCGCCCGTCAGGAGGTCACGCCGTGTCGCGCCCCGTCGTTCTCGCCGTGTTCGTCGCCGTGCTCGCGCTCCTCGCCCCGAGCGTGGCGTCCGCCGGCTCCGTCCATCTCGAGCAATTCGTCAGCTCCGGGAGCTCGGTGCAGGTGTCGGTCGTCGTCCGCAAGCCCGCCGGCTTCTCCATCCTTCTCAGGACGCGCACGCAGGGCAGGACGCAGCTCTACCTGCTCGGCAAGAAGGCGCCCAAGGGCGGCACGCTCGTCGACACCGCGAACACCGCCTGCGAGGGCGCGGCAGGCTCTTACTACTGCCAGGGCTCCTACGAGAAGCTCCCGCCGGGCGTCTACACCTTCCGCGTCGCCCGCCGTACCGGCTTCGGTACCAATATCGAGCTGACCGTGCGCTGGTAGGCGCCGCCGCGCGGGGGCGTGCCAGGCACGAAGGCACGGTCGAACCGGACATGTCTGTTCGGGGAGGCCTCGATCGCACAGGAACTCGCAACGTGCGCACGTTTCGAGCCCATCGCACGCGCGAACGGCCGAATGACGTGCCAGGCACGAAGGCACGGCCGCTCCGGACGTGTCCGGTTCGTCCGCAGAGGGCGCGGCTAGCATCGGCGCGTGGCCGTCACACCGCACGAGGAGCTCCTCGCCGACCTGAATCCGGCCCAGCGGGAGGCCGTGCTACACGTCGAGGGGCCGCTTCTCGTCGTCGCGGGCGCGGGATCGGGAAAGACGCGCGTCCTCACGCATCGCGTTGCGCACCTGATCCGCGCACACGGGGTGAAGCCGACCGAGATCCTGGCGATCACGTTCACGAACAAGGCAGCCGCGGAGATGCGCGAGCGGCTCGAGCGGATGCTCGGGCGCACCGCGAGGGCGATCTGGATCCTGACGTTCCATGCGGCCTGCGGCCGCATGCTGCGTGCCGAGGCCGCGCGGCTCGGCTACCGCTCGACGTTCACGATCTACGACCAGGCCGACCAGGTGCGGCTCGTCAAGGCGTGCCTCGAGGAGCTCGGCAAGGATCCGAAGCGGTTTACGCCGCGCGGCATTCACGCCCAGATCTCCAACGCGAAGAACCAGCTCGTCTCGCCGGAGGAGTACACGGCGCGTGTCTCCTCGTTCTGGGATCAGACCGTCGCTGAGGTCTACGACCTGTACCAGCGCCGGCTACACCGCTCGAACGCCGTCGACTTCGACGACATGCTGATGCTCACCGTGCAGGTGCTCGAGCGCTTTCCGGAGGCGCGCGAGCGTTGGCAGTCGACCTTCGCGCACATCCTGGTCGACGAGTACCAGGACACGAACCACGCGCAGTACCGCCTGCTCCAGCTCCTGGCCGCGAAGCACGGCAACGTGTTCGCGGTTGGCGACCCGGATCAGTCGATCTATGCGTTTCGCGGCGCCGACATCCGCAACATCCTGGACTTCGAGGCGGACTTCGGTGGCGCCGGAGTCGTGGCGCTCGAGCAGAACTACCGCTCGACGAACAGGATCCTCGGTGCCGCCAACGCCGTGATCGACAACAACCGCGACCGAAAGCCGAAGCGGCTCTGGTCGGACCTCGGCGACGGTGACCCGGTCGGAGCGATCGAGGTCGAGGACGAGCACGCCGAGGCACGGTTCGTCGCAGCCGAGATCGCGCGGCTCGTCGAGTCCGGTTCCTCGGCCTCCGAGATCGCGGTCTTCTACCGGACGAACGCGCAGTCGCGCGTGCTCGAGGACGTCCTCGTCCGCCAGGGCGTGCCCTACCAGGTGATCGGCGGGCCCCGCTTCTACGAGCGTGCCGAGATCAAGGACGCGGTGGCCTACCTCGCCGTGCTGAACAACCCCGCGGACGCCGTCTCGTTGATGCGGATCGCCAACCGGCCGCGCCGCGGTATCGGCGACACGTCGATCCAGCGGCTCGTCGCGCATGCCGACGCGCTCGGCATCTCGCTGTGGGAGGCGATCGCCGACCCGGAGGCTGCCGGCGTCGCGACCGCGAGCACGCGCGCGGTCAGAGGGTTCCGCACGGTGATGGAGAGCCTCATGTCGGCAGCGCAGGAGCTCGAGGTCGACGAGCTCGTCCAGGCCGTCCTCGATCGCTCCGGGACGATCGAGGCGTACGAGGCGGAGCGGACGATCGAGGCGCGGGGACGGATCGAGAACCTCGAGGAGCTCGTCGGCTCCGCGCAGGAGTACCGCCGTCGCGTCGAGGAGCCGGCGCTCGCGGGGTTCCTCGAGGAGGTGCAGCTTCAGTCCGATCAGGACACGCTCGCGGCCGACGAGGCGCAGGTGACGCTGATGACGATTCACAACGCGAAGGGCCTCGAGTACCGCGCCGTGTTCCTGATCGGGATGGAGGAGGGGATCTTCCCGCACTCCAGGTCGATCGAGGCGGGCGAGGTGGAGGAGGAGCGGCGCCTGGCGTACGTCGGCATGACCCGGGCGATGGAACGCCTCACGCTCACCCACGCGACGGCCCGCTCGCTCTACGGTCGGCGCGAGTACAACCTTGCCTCACGCTTCCTCGACGAGCTTCCGGCGGATGTGGAGCGCGAGCGACTGAGGCCGGCGTCGTGGGCGGGCTATGCGCAGTCGCCGCGGCAGGCGGCCGCCCGTCCGGAGCGGGACCTCCCGTCGCTCTCGACGGGCGACTCCGTCCGTCACGGCTCGCTCGGCGAGGGCGTGGTGACGCGGATCGAGCCTGGAGGCGTCGTCACGGTGCGCTTCGCGGCGGACGGGAGCGAGCGGCGCCTGATGATCGAGTACGCGCCGCTCGAGAAGCTCTGAGGGCACCGGGCGATCCTCGGCCCGAAGAAGCGTCGGACCGTCTGCCTCGGTAAGAGCGCTTGTGTTGATTCAACACAAGCGCCGTTTGGCGTCCACCTTGGACGGCGGCCGACGGTCTACCATCGCGCGATGGCGTACCGCGTCCGCCCTGTCCGTGATCTCGACGAGTTCCGCGCCGCGCTCGGCGGTATCGCGCACTACTTCGGCTGGGCGCCGAGCGACGAGGACGCAGAGCGCTTCGCGACGTTGTTGCCACTCGAGCGCATGCACGCGGTCTTCGACGGAGGCAAGGTCGTGGCAGGAGCGGGAGCATACGGGCAGGAGCTCACGCTGCCGTCGGGCCCCACCCCCTGCGCAGGCGTGACGGTGGTCGGCGTGCTGCCGTCCCATCGCCGTCGTGGGCTCTTGCGGCGGATGATGGACGCCCAGCTACAGGACGTCCGCGAGCGGGAGGAGCCGATCGCTGCGCTCTGGGCATCGGAGGAGACGATCTACGGCCGGTTCGGGTATGGCCTCGCATCGCTCTGCATGAACCTCGGCGTCCGGCGCAGGGCTGTCGGGGTCAGGCCCGACCTCGGGCGGGACGGGTCCGTGCGCCTGATCGACCATGACGAGGCGCTGCGCATCCTCCCGCGTCTGTACGAGCGTATGCGCCGGCGCACGCCGGGGTTCCTCGCCCGCTCGCGCGACTGGTGGGAGATTCGCAAGCTCAGCGACCGACCGGAGGTGCGCCGCGGGGCAGGCCCGCTCGTGAGGGCGCTCTTCGAGCGCGACGGCCGCGCGGCCGGGTGGGCGCTCTACCGCATCGCGCAGGAGGGCTCGACGCCCGAGGACTGGAAGAAGACCGTCAAGGTCGCCGAGATCCAGGCCGTCGACGACAGCGCCCGGCGCGAGCTGTGGAGGTTCCTGCTCGGGATCGACTGGACCGACGAGGTGACGGTCGACGGCCTGGCGGTCGACGATCCTGTGCTGCTCGTCGTCGACCGCCTCAACGAGCTCCGCGCGCGGATCTACGACGGGCTCTGGGTGCGTCCTGTCAACGTCGGCGCTGCGCTGGGCGCGCGTGCGATCGGCCGCGACGGACGGGCGACGATCGAGGTGACCTCCGACCCGCAGTTCGCCGACAACGTCGGGACGTGGACGATCGAGGGAAAGGCCGCTCGGCGCACGAGCCGCCGCCCGGACGTCCGCGTCGACGTGCAGGGCCTGGGCTCGACGCTGCTCGGCGGCTTCACGTTCGCGCAGCTCGCGCGCGCCGGCCGTGCGGAGGAGGGAGCCCGCGGAGGCCTCGCCCGCGCCGACGCGTTCTTCCGCGTCGATCGGGCACCCTGGTGCCCCGAGATCTTCTAGCCTCCCGACGCATGCCCGACGCCGTGATCCTGTCCGCGGTCCGCACGCCGGTCGGCCGCTACGGCGGAGGGCTCGCAGGCGTCCGGCCCGACGACCTCGCCGCGATCGCCGTCTCTGCCGCCGTCGAGCGAGCCGGCGTGCCGGCGGGTGACATCGAGGACGTCTGGCTCGGGTGCGCGAATCAGGCCGGGGAGGACAACCGCAACGTCGCCCGTTTCGCAGCGCTGCTCGCGGGTCTGCCGGAGACGGTCGCAGGTGTCACGGTGAACCGGCTCTGCGCCTCGGGGCTTTCCGCGATCGCCGGCGCCTGCCATGCCGTGATCGCGGGCGACGGCGATCTGTTCGTCGCGGGCGGCGTCGAGTCGATGAGCCGGGCGCCGCTCGTCACAGCCAAGCCCGACGCTCCGTTCCCCCGCGGCGATCGCACCCTCTACGACACGACGCTCGGTTGGCGGTTCGTCAATCCCCGCTACGAGGAGCGCTTCTCGACCGCGTCGATGGGCGTCACCGGGGAGAACGTCGCCGAGCGCTGGAACGTCCCGCGCGCCGAACAGGACGCGTTCGCACTGGAGTCACAGCGGCGCTGGGCAGCGGCCGACGCCGAGGACCGCTTCGCAGACGAGCTCGTCCCGGCCGGGGAGCTCGAGCGCGACGAGCACCCGCGACCCGACACGAGCGCCGAGAAGCTTGCGTCGCTGCGGCCCGCGTTTGCCGCCGACGGAACGGTGACTGCCGGGAATGCGAGCGGGATCAACGACGGCGCGGCGGCTGTCGTCGTCGCGAGCGCCGAGCGGGCAGGCTCGCTCGGGATCGAGCCGCTCGCCACGTTTCGGGGCTCAGCTGTCGCGGGAGTCGATCCCGCCGTGATGGGGATCGGCCCGATCCCCGCGATCCAGAAGCTGCTCGCCCGCACCGGCGTCGCCGTCGAGGAGCTCGACCTCGTCGAGCTGAACGAGGCGTTCGCCTCGCAGTCGGTCGCCGTGATCCGCGAGCTCGGCCTCGATCCCGATCGTGTCAACGTCTCCGGCGGCGCGATCGCGATCGGCCATCCGCTCGGGATGTCCGGTGCGCGACTCGTGGTGACGCTCCTCCACGAGCTCCGCCGCCGCCGGGGGCGCTACGGTGTCGCGACCATGTGCGTCGGCGTCGGACAGGGTCAGGCTGCGTTGTTCGACCGGTCATGAGCACGGCTCGCAAACGCATCGCGATCCTGCTCGACATCGACGGGACGCTGATCGTCTCGGGCGGCGCCGGCGCGAGCTCGTGGAAGCTCGCGTTCGACGAGCTGTACGGGATCCCCGCCGACATCGGCGAGTTCACCGACACGGGCATGACCGATCCCGAGGTCGGTCGCAAGACGTTCGAAGCGGTTCTCGATCGCGCTCCTGCGGACGACGAGTTCGAGAAGCTGCTCGAGCGCCGCCAGCACTATCTCCACCGCACGGTTGCCGAGTCCAAGGACTACCGGGTGCTCGCCGGCGTGGAGGAGCTCCTACCGACGCTGCTCGAGGAGGGGTACCTCCTGGGCATCGTGACCGGAAACCTGGAGGCCGCCGCTCACATCAAGCTGCACCGCGCCGACCTCAACCGCTTCTTCTCGTTCGGCGGCTACGGCTCGGACTCACCCGACCGGGCGGAGGTGACGCGCATCGCGTTCCGCCGCGCGGCGCTCACCTATGGTGCCGCCGTGGAGCCGGGGCAAGCGATCGTCGTCGGCGACACGCCGCACGACGTCGAAGGCGCGCACGCCGCGGGGCTCGAGTGCATCGGCGTCGCGAGTCACGGCTTCGATGCCGACGAGCTCCGAGCAGCGGGCGCCGACTACGTGATCGAGTCGCTCACCGAGGGCCTGCCGCTGTAGCGACGGCCTCAGCCGGCGTAGGGCTCTTACGAGAGCATCGCGGCGGCTCGAGGTTTGGCGAACGACGCCGCTACGGCCTACCTCGTGCTCGGCTAGAATCCCGGCCTCCCCGCCGGGGAAATCCGGCGATCCGGGGCGGTTAGCTCAGTTGGGAGAGCACCAGCTCGACAAGCTGGGGGTCACTGGTTCGAGCCCAGTACCGCCCATCGCTGAAACCCCCGCAAGCGTGGGGGTTTCGTCGTCTTGAGGCGCGTACATCGATCGGCTCGCAGACTGGATCGAGTTGGGCGCCCAGCGAGACGGCCGCTGCGGTCTTCGTCGCTGACTTGGAGCACTTCGGGACGACTCGAAGCCGTCAACGCGGCGGGTTCATAAGGGCGCCCACGCCGAAGTGGATCGGTTCGACGCGTCCACCGTCTTCACGACAGACGACACGGGCGGCGAACGTGACTCCGTTCGGCGCAGCTCAGTCTGGGCCGCGTGGCGGACGCGCGCTCGGCGCGTCCGGCGGATAGACGGCGAGTTGCTCGTCGCCACGGACTACTTCGACGACGTGGCCGCTGCTTCGATGGACCTCGGCCGCGTGGTGGATTGCCACGTCTGCGTCATCGTGCGACCACGCTCGTCCGGCGTCGCAGTCGATCACGATCGTTTGAGCCATGCGACCATGATTGCAGCCGGGGGAAGGGCCTCTTTGCCCACCGCCCATCCGACCCAGCGGGAATTGTGGCCGCGAGGAAGATTCGGTGCCCTGGGATGCCAGAATGGGCGACAGATGCCCGCTGGACGCCCCCCGCCACTGACAGCCGACCTCGTCGAGCTCCGTCGCGACGGGTTCCGGGTCGAGGCGATCGCGACGACGCTCGGCGTCTCGAAGCGGACGACGCAGCGTGCGCTCGCTCGGGCTCGGATCGAGACCTCGGCCGCGGTCTTGATCGGCGGGGTCGTCCCCGTCTCGAACAAGTCGGCGCTCGTCTCCTCGATC
The DNA here is from genome assembly GCA_963798725.1 of uncultured Actinomycetes bacterium. Taxonomy (GTDB): domain Bacteria; phylum Actinomycetota; class Thermoleophilia; order Gaiellales; family Gaiellaceae; genus Gaiella. The sequence goes on along the minus strand of CAWCUL010000002.1, from coordinate 563,078 downwards.
GAGAGGGCGGCGCAGGGCGACCGGCGGGCGGCGAGCTGGCTGCTCGAACGTCTTGTTCCCGAGCGAGGGGATCGCTCGTACCGACCGCCCGTCCCTGTGCCTACGCCCATCGAGGCGTTCGCCGAGGTCGATGGGCTGTCCCGTCGGCGGCGCGACCGGCGGAAGTGACCACGGTCAGTGTCAACGGGGCCGAGCTGTACCACGAGGTCTGTGGCGGCGGCCCGCCTGTCCTATTCATCATGGGGTCGACGGGCGACGGCGGTCATTTCGACGCGCTGGCTGCTTTCCTCGCCGACGAATTCACCGTCATCACGTATGACCGGCGTGGGAATGGCCGGAGTCCGGCTCCCGTCGCGTGGGCGACCACGTCGCCCGAGGAGCAGGCCGATGATGCAGCGGCGCTCCTCGATTCGTTGGGCGTCGGTCCCGCGGCGGTCTTTGGCACGAGCAGCGGCGGGAACTTCGCGCTCCGTATGCTCACCCGCCATCCCGCGATGGTGCGAGGCGCGATTCTGCACGAGCCAGCCGTCTATGCGCTCCTCGACGACTTCGCCGCTGTGCGCTTACCCCTGCAAAAGATCATCCGGCAGGCGATGGCCGAAGGCGGACCTCACTTGGCGGTAGAGCGGTTCTGGCAATACATCGCCGGAGAGGACGCATGGACAAAGCTTCCTCCTATGCTCCGCGAACGGCTATGTGCCAGCGCCAGCACTCTCCTCGACGTGGAGCTTGGCACGTACGAGCGGTCGATGCCGGACGATCAGGCACTAGCCGCCATCGCCGTCCCTGTGCTGATTGTCGTGAGCGAGGACAGCCACGACTTCTTCGCTGAGGTTGCGCGGCGACTCAGCAGACGACTGGGCGCCGACGTAGTGACGACGCCGGGCAGGCACGGCGCCTACCACGACCACCCCAGAGAGCTCGCAGAGACCATACGGCCGTTTCTGCGCGAAATCAGCCGGTCGTAGGCGGGACAGCAAACGATCCACGATCTTCGTACCTTCTATTGGGCGGTTGTCAAACAAGACAACCAACTCGAATCAACGACCCTTTGTAAACCAGAGGCCGTCAAGCCGCACGAATCGGTCGACGCGCGGACAATGCTCACGGAGCGTGATCGGGAACGTCTGTCCAGGCTTCAGGAAGCCCCAGGAGCTTGAGGATCTCAGCCCTTTGTTCTTGCGTGCGTTGCTCAGTCCGCAGACCGTTGTCAGAATTGACTGCATGGGTAAATTGAGCACAACACATGGCGGTCAAACGGATGGACAACGTAGGCATCGTCGTCGACGACCTACCGGCGACGATCGAGTTCTTTCGCGAGCTCGGCCTCGAGCTCGAAGGGCAAGCCACGATCGACGGAGACTGGGCGGAGCGCGTCACGGGGCTGCACCCCATGCGCGTCGAGATGGCCATGATGCGCACGCCGGACGGCCACAGCCGGCTCGAGCTCTCGCGATTCATCACGCCACCTACGGTCGCCGATCACCGGAACGCTCCGGTGAACGCTCTCGGCTACCTACGCGTCATGTTCGCCGTGGACGACATCGACGAGACGCTCGCCCGGCTCCGCAAGCACGGCGCGCAGCTTGTCGGCAGCGAAGTGGTCCAGTACCAAGACACGTATCGGCTCTGCTACATCCGGGGGCCGGAAGGACTTCTCGTCGGGCTCGCCCAGGACCTCGGCTGAGCACCGGCTGTCTCCTCCATAGTCGTAACCGTCGATACGACCGTCGCCTCTTCGGCTTCCCGTCTGCGAGAACCAGCCGTAACGCGTTCCGCGGCTCGAGATCCCCGGCTCGGCGAAACCCCCGTTCGAGGCATGCAGAGTTGCCCTTCTGCACTGACGGTGAGCGCATGGGCGCGAACCCCGGTTGGAAGCTCGTATCACACGGAACCCTCCGGCTCCCCTCTTCCGCCGAAGGCGAAAAGGCGAGCAAGCGCTCCGCCGTGGTGATCGAGCTGGACAGGGCCGGGCGGTATGCGCCAACGCACGCCTGGCCGGTCGGCGCGCGCCGCGGCGACGGCCGCCGCATCGCCTGAGTCGTACGACCCGGCTGCGGGCCCCCTCAGTAGGATCGCCGCGTGAGGATCCGCGCAGCCGTGCTCGAGGAGTTCGGGCAGCCGCTGGTCGTACAGGAGGTGGTGCTCGCCGAGCCGCGCGCCGGAGAGGTCCTCGTTCGCCTTGTCGCTTGCGGCGTCTGCCACACCGACCTGTACACGGCGTCGGGCGCCGACCCGACGGGCTACGCGCCGTGCGTGCTCGGACACGAGGGCGCCGGAGTCGTCGAGAAGGTGGGGGAGGGCGTCACGCTGGTCGGGCCCGGCGACCACGTGATCACCCTGTTCGCACCGGAGTGCGGTGAGTGCGTGCACTGCCGCAGCGAGCGCACGAACCGGTGCGTCGCGATCAGAGACCAGCAGAACCTCGGCTACCTGCCGGACGGCACCACCCGCCTCTCGCGCGCCGGCGACGAGCTCCGCCACTTCATGGGCACCTCGACGTTCGCGGAGTACACCGTGATGCCCGAGATCGCGCTCGCGAAAGTGAGCGTCGAAGCGCCGCTCGAGGGTTGCGCGCCGTTCGCGTGCGGGCTCTCGACCGGGATCGGCGCCGCCCTCTACACCGCGCAGGTCGATGTGGGATCGACTTGCGTCGTGTTCGGCTGCGGCCTCGTAGGGCTCGGGGCGGTGATCGGCGCACGGCTCTCCGGCGCCGGGCGGATCATCGCGGTCGACCTCGCCGAGGAGCGGCTTGCGCAGGCCCGCCACCACGGCGCGACGGATATCCGCGTGGCCGACGAGGACACGGTCGAATGGATCAGAGAGGAGACCGGCGGCTTCGGCGCGGACTACACGTTCGAGGCCACCGGCAACGTCGACGTGATGCGCCAGGCCGTCGAGTCGGCGCGGGAGGCGTGGGGGCTCGCAACGATGTGTGGCGTCGCGGGCAGGGGAGAGACGCTCGACGTCGTCCCTCGATTCCTCATCACCGGCAGGCGGGTCGCGGGCACGTCCTTCGGTGGCGTCAAGGGCCGGACGCAGGTCCCGCAGCTCGTCGACCGATGGCTCGCCGGCGAGATCGACGTCGAGTCGCTGATCTCGCACAGGCTCTCGCTCGACCAGGTGAATCACGGCTTCGAGCTGATGGAGGCCCAGGACGGGATCCGCAGCGTGATCACGTTCGGCTGAGGCAGGGCGCGACGCCGCCAGGCCGCCAGCGGCAGCTCCACCCGGTCGGTGCCGGAGGTCGTTGCGACGGGCGGCCCGGAGCGGCGGACGGCCGCCAGCGCCTCCCCGCGCGAGTCGAACCTACGGATCGTCTCGGTGTCACGTGGCTTCGACATCGCATTCCCCTTCTCGTCGACTATCTTTAGGTGGAGTTACTTCTGAAGAAGGTACTACATCAAGCAACTTGACGTCAAGACTCTTTCGATGGAGGATTTTCGAGTGGACGCGAGACGTGCACCGGCGCCCCGGGACTCCGTGGACGCGAACCTGGACGTATGGGCCCGCGAGCTGCCCGAGCTCAATCTGGAGACCGAGGGCATCGTCGAGCGAATCCACCGGCTCGAGCGGTTTGTCGACAAGGCGATGCAGGAGACGCTCGACGCGTTCGACCTCTCCCACGGCGAGTGGAAGGTGCTCGCGAACCTTCGCCGTGCCGGGCCGCCGTATCGCGGCAAGCCCGGCAAGCTCGCGAAACGGCTCGACCTGTCGAGCGGGGCGATGACGAACCGGCTCGACAACATGGAGAGCCGTGGTCTCCTGCGGCGGCTCGACGACCCCGACGACCGTCGAGGCGTGATCGTCGAGCTCACCGACGAGGGCAAGCAGCTCTGGGACGACGCCGTCGGCGCCCAGGCCGAGAAGGAGTCGATCGTCGGCTCGGCTCTCGACGACGCGGAGAAGAGACAGCTGAACGAGCTCCTACGTCGCCTCATGCACACGTTCGAGGACGTGCTCGGCTCCGTGCACCCACCACACGAGTAGCTCGTCCGGCCCGCCGGGTCCGTGGCTTCGCGCCGACTATCCTGGCCCGACGTGAACGTGACTCTCCCCGACGGGAACGTGCTCGACCTCGCGGACGGCGCCACCGCTCTCGACGCTGCGCGTGCGATCGGGCCGAGACTCGCCGAGCAGGCGGTTCTGGCACGGGTCGACGGGGAGGCGAGGGACCTGCGTCTCCCACTGCCGGACGGCGCCCGACTCGAGATCCTGACCACGCGCGACCATGACGATCCCGACGCCCTCTACGTCCTGCGCCACTCTGCCGCTCACCTCCTCGCCGAGGCGGTGCGCAGGCTGCACCCCGGTGTGAAGATCGCGATCGGGCCGCCGATCGAGAACGGCTTCTACTACGACTTCGAGTTTCCCGAGCCGATTCGTGAGGACGACCTCGGCGCGATCGAGGCGGAGATCGCACGCGAGATCGCGGACGGGCGAACCTGGGAGCGGATCGAGACGACTCGCGACGAGGCGCGCGGGCGGTTCGAGGCAGAGGGTGAGCCGTACAAGGTCGAGCTCGTCGAGACGGCCGACGGCGACATCTCGCTCTACAAGCAGGGCGACTTCACCGACCTCTGCCGGGGCCCGCACCTGCAGGACGCGTCGCCGATCAAGGCGCTCAAGCTGACGGGGCTCGCGGGCGCGTACTGGCGGGGGGACGAGCACAACACGCAGCTGACGCGGATCTACGGCACGGCGTTCTTCACGCAGGCGGGCCTCGACGCCTATCTCGAGCGACTCGAGCAGGCGCGGGCGCGCGACCATCGTAGGCTCGGCACGCAGCTCGACCTGTTCCATCTCCAGGAGGCGTCGCCGGGGTCGCCTTTCTGGCATCCCAAGGGCATGACGCTCTGGAACCTCCTCGAGGATCTCCGACGGTCGGAGAACGCGCGCCGCGGCTACCTCGAGGTGAAGACGCCGCTGATCTACGACCGCACGGTGTGGGAGACCTCGGGGCACTGGGAGAAGTTCCGCGGCGAGATGTTCCTCGTCGCGGGCGAGGGCGAGGAGCCGCACGCGGGGCTCAAGCCGATGAACTGCCCGGGGCACATGCTGCTCTTCGGGAACGGTCTCCGCAGCTATCGCGACCTACCTGTCCGGTATGCGGAGTCCTCGACCCTGCACCGGAACGAGCCGACGGGGACGCTCCACGGGCTCCTTCGCGTGCGCCACGTGACCCAGGACGACGCGCATATCTTCTGCACGCGCGAGCAGATCGAAGCCGAGATCTTCGGCTGCCTGGATTACGCCGCGTTCCTCTACGACCTCTTCGGGATGGACGCGAAGTTCGAGCTCTCGACCCGGCCCGAGAACCGGCTCGGCACCGACGAGGAATGGGACCTGACCGAGGCCGCCCTCCGGAGCGCGCTCGAGCGGCGCGAGATCGACTTCACGGTGAACGAGGGCGACGGAGCGTTCTACGGGCCGAAGATCGACCTTCACATGCTCGACGTGCTCGGCCGCTCGTGGCAGATGGGGACGATCCAGCTCGACGCGCTGATGCCGAAGCAGTTCGGGCTGACCTACATGGGCCCGGACAACGTCGAGCACACCCCGTACGTCGTGCACCGGGCCCTGCTCGGCTCGCTCGAGCGGTTCGCGGGCATCCTGATCGAGCACTACGCCGGGGCGTTCCCGGCGTGGCTCGCTCCTGTCCAGGTTCGCGTGCTCCCGGTCGCCGAGCCCCACCGCGAGGCGGCGGAGGATCTCGCCCGGGTCCTCCGTGCGGGCGCCGTCAGGGCCGACCTGGACGAGCGCGGCGAGACGCTCGGCAAGCGCATCCGCGACGCCGAGCTGCAGAAGATCCCGTACGTGGTCGTCTGGGGCGATCGTGAGACCCGCGACACGCTCGCCGTGAGGCAGCGCGGGGGGGAGGGCGTCACGACGATGTCGCTCGAAGCCCTGCTCGCGGAGGTGGCCGGAGAGGACCCGCGCGCATAACCGGCTCGTGGCTTCGGCGCGATCCGGCTGCTAGGGTGGAGGCCTGCAAAGCAGGAGCGGCATCGCCCCTCACCACGCCGGACACGAGCCGAGCGTGGTTCAACCGAGTCGGATCCGACGAGGGAATGCCGCCGCTGCATGCAGTGGCGTTTCTACGAAAGAGGAGGATCGACTCGACTTGGTGAAGCCCCTTTGAGACCGCGGCGCCGTCCCGAGGACAGGACGCGTCCCGTCGTCCAGCAGGATCGGATCAACGAGCAGATTCGCGTGGCTCGAGTCAGGCTCGTGGGACCAGACGGAGCGCAGATCGGGATCAAGGACACGAAGGAGGCGCTCGAGTTCGCGTACTCGCAGAACCTCGACCTCGTCGAGATCGCGAAGGACGCGGACCCGCCCGTGGCCAAGGTCATGGACTACGGCAAGTGGCGGTACGAGCAGGAGCAGCGGCAGAAGCAGGCGCGCAAGCACCAGTCGACGATCAACATCAAGGAGATCAAGTTCAGGCCGAAGATCGGGGATCACGACTACGAGACCAAGAAGGGCCATGTCGTCCGCTTTCTCAACCAGCGGGCGAAGGTCAAGGTCACGATCATGTTCCGGGGCCGGGAGAACCTCCATCCGGAACGGGGTCGCGTGCTTCTCGAGCGTCTCGCAGAGGACGTCAAGGAGCTCGGACAGGTCGAGCAGCAGCCGACGCTCGACGGCCGGAACATGGTGATGGTGCTGGGGCCGACGAAGAACGCAGGGGTGAAAAAAGATGCCGAAGGTGAAGACAGGGAGCGGGGCGAAGAAGCGGTTCAAGGTGAGCGGGGCCGGAAAGCTGACGCGCCGGCACGCGATGAAGAGCCACAACCTCACGAAGAAGTCGTCGAAGCGTAAGCGCGACTTCGGCAAGGACCAGCCCGTCGCGAGAGTCGACGTCAAGGCGGTCAAGAAGCTCCTGGGGATGAAGTAGCCGTGGCGCGGGTGAAGAGATCCGTCGCCGCGCGCAAGAAGCGCCGGAAGGTGCTCGACCAGGCCAAGGGCTACTACGGTCGCAAGAGCACCCACTACCGCTACGCGAAGGAGCAGGTCGAGCACTCGCTCGTCTACGCATACCGCGACCGGCGGAATCGCAAGCGAACCTTCCGCTCGCTCTGGATCGTCCGCATCAATGCCGCGGCGCGCGTCAACGGGCTCTCCTACAACCAGTTCATGAACGGCGTCCACCGGGCGGGCATCGAGCTCGACCGGAAGTCGCTCGCAGACCTCGCCGTCTCGGATCCCGCGGCGTTCGCTGTGGTCGCGGAGAAGGCGAAGGCGGCACTCGGCCCGGACGACGCCAAGGCCGCCTGAGCACAGTCCCGTGCGTCCGCACGGGTGGGGCGGTGGTGCTGGGCGGGCAGAGCAAGTTGCAAGTTGTAACTTGCGTCTCCTGTGATCACCTCGCGTGACAACGCGACGCTGACGCTCGTTCGCAAGCTCCTCGGAGCCCGAAAGCACCGCGACGAGTCAGGCCTATTCGCAGCCGAAGGCGAGGACCTCGTCGCCGCAGCGCGGCAAGTGGGGATCGAGCCGGTGCACCTGCTCGTCGCCGGCGAGACCGTGGAGGCGGAGCTCCTCGCCCGCGTCTCGACGCTTCCTCATCCGGCGCGCTCGATCGGCGTCTATCGGCGAGGCGACCTGCCGGTCGGGGCACGCGAGACGTGCCTGGCACTCTGGCGCCTCGCAGATCCGGGGAACGTGGGCACTCTGGTTCGCTCTGCCGACGCGTTCGGCGCGTGCGTCGCGTTGTCGGAGGGCTGCGCCGATCCGCTGTCACCCAAGGCGCTGCGGGCAAGCGCCGGTGGGATCTTCCGCGTTCCGCTCGTCGCGTGGGAGGCGGCGCCTGGGCATCGTGTGGCGCTCGTCGCCGACGGGGGCGAGCCGCTCGACCGCCTCGACCTGTCGCCGCCGGTGACATTCCTGCTCGGCGCGGAGCGAGACGGCCTGCCGGACGAACTTGCAACAGACCGTTGCAAGGCAACGATCGCCCTGCCGGGCGGAGCAGAGTCGCTCAACGTCGCCGCGGCCGGCGCGATCGCGCTCTACGAGGCATCGCTGTCCCGGGCGGGGACGGAGCGGTAGAACGTCGGCCATGGAGCTCGAGCCCTGGAAGACACGTGCGCGACGGACGGTGCTCGACCGCAGTCCGTGGCTTCGCGTCGAGAGCCACGTCGTCGAGCTGCCTGGAGGCCGGGTCGTCGAAGACTGGCCCTGGGTGGTGTCGCGCGAGTTCGCGAACGTCGTCGCGGTCACCGAGGAGGGATCGTTCCTCCTGTTTCGCCAGACGAAATACGGGGTCGAGGGAACGACCCTGGCGACGGTCGGCGGGTACCTCGACCCGGGCGAGGAGCCGCTGGCGGCGGCGCGGCGCGAGCTCCTCGAGGAGACGGGCTACGAGGCGGACACGTGGACGTCGCTCGGACGCTACGTCGTCGACGGCAACCGCGGGTACGGCGTCGCGCATCTGTACCTCGCACGTGGCGCACGGAGGGTCGCCGAGCCGCGTGCTGACGACCTCGAGGAGCAGGAGCTCCTGCTCCTGACGCGCGACGAGGTCGAGGCGGCACTGTCGGAGGGCGAGCTGGGCGTGCTGTCGTGGGCCGCCGCTCTGGCCCTTGCGCTCGTCGCGCTCGACGGCTCCTGAGCCGGGAGCGAGCCGGGAGCGGGCCGGGCCGGCTCGAACCATCTTCGCGGCGGCTACCAGGCGCCGCCTCCGCCGCCGCCTCCACCGCCGCCTCCGCCACCCGAGAACCCGCCTCCGCCGCCTCCCGAGCCGGACGAGGGCGGGGCGAGCGCGGAGCCGAACCCCGAGGCGAGATCGCCGATCGAGAGCGCGGTGGCGCCGCTTCCGAGGTTGCCCTGACCCGAGATCCAGTAGACGGAGCTCGTCTGCGCCATCGCTTCCGGCATCGAGACATGCGCGGCCTGGAGCACGCGCTCGGCGATCCCGAACGCGATCCCGTACACGAGCAGCCGCTCCCAGAGCGCGAGCGTCGCGGGCGGCGCCTCCTGCAACCGCGGGAAGTCCTGGAGGTAGTGACGGAAGGCGTCCCAGCGCTCCGCCTCGAGTGCCGCGTCGCGTGATCGGCGCCGCCAGAGCTTGCGGCGCGTCGACGCACCCAGGAGCACCGCCGCGTTGACGAACGCGGCCCCCGCGAGCCCGAGCAGCACCACGTCGCTCCATCGCGGATACACGGTGCGCCAGCCGTTGATCGCGATGAGCGCCAGGACAGCTCCGATCGCGACGAACACGAGGATGCCGAGGATCAGCGGAACGAGCCCCATCGAACGGAACCAGCCGCGATTCGCAACCTCGCCCTCGACCGCAGCCTTGAAGGCCGAGAAGCGCGGCGCCATGCTCGTCCGCTCGTCCTCGATGTCGCTCCGGAACTTGGAGAGTCGCTGGCTCTTGCCGTCGAGGACGTGATCGACGACCGACGCCACCGACTTCTCCCAACTCGTCAGCTCGACGGGCGTGCCGGCGGAGAGCTCGAGGTCGGCGACGCGCTCGTGTCGCAGCCCTCCCCAGACGCTCCGCTCGCTCGTCACCTGCTCGGCCTTGTAGTGGCCCCTTCTGATCAGGTCGAACAACGTCGCCGTGAACTCGAACGAGCCTGCCTCGCCGCCCTGGCGCAGGAGCGTCGGCACGAGCGCCGGCTCGGTGTCCGTAGGAGGTTCCTGCTCGTACTCGCGGTCGTACCCCGTATGGACCTCGCGACCGAACCGCCAGAACACGATCGCAGCGATCGCGAGCGCCGGGAGGACGCCGAGTGCGAGCAGGAGCAGCAGCCAGCGCCACGGGTGCGCGATGGCGTCGTCGATCTTCTGGCGGTCCCGCTCGTATGCCTGGGCGTCGGCGAGCTCCCCGGCCGTGATCCGCTGGAGCCCGTTCCCCTTGCTCACCTTCATCGCCGCAGTCCCGCCGAACGCGTCGCGTGGGTAGAGCGCTCGCAGCTCGACGAACTGCCCGGCGGGGACGTCGAGTGCACGCAGCAGCGCCGTGTCCGCCCGGAGCGTCACGTCGCCCCTGACCCAGACCGGGTGCCCCCAGGCCTTGACGACCTTTCCGGGGCCCCGCATCGTCGCCGTGAGCCGCCCGAGCCTGACATCCCACTCGTCGCCCCAGACCTTGAGGTTCACGTCGACGACGTCGTCGTAGGCGACCGCCAGCCCGCGGATGCGATACCGGATCTGGAACGTGCGGAGCTCGTCGCTCGCCTGGTAGTGCCAGACGATCCGCTGGACGTCGCCGACCCGCGTGGTACCGAACGTCCCTGCCGTGTCGCTGCAGCCGAGCTCGACGCAGCCGCCCGGCCGATAGCTTTGGCCGTTCTCGGAGACCCCGATCCCGTCGATCGACTCGCCCGACCGCAGCGGGATGTCCCGGTAGCCGCCGCTGAACGGCCCGCTGAACGCGTAGGTGATGTCCTCCTGGACTGCGACGGTGCCGTCGCCCTCGACCTCGACTGTGACGTTCGCCTGCGGGAGGTCGAACGACTTCGCCTGCGCGATCCCGGTGAGGATGAGCGCGACGGCCGCGGCCGCCGCGAGCGCGGCGATCCTACGAGGGCGTGCCACCGGAGGCGCCGCCCGCACCGGGCTCGGTCGGCGCGGCGGGGGGTACGGAGGGCGCGGCCCGGCCGGCGGCCGGGGAGAAATCGACCTGGGGTGCTCCGCGCTCTGCCTCGTCCGTCTCGAAGAACTCGCGTCGTGCGAACCCGAACGGGCCCGCGATGACGACGCCCGGGAAGGTCTGGATCGCGTTGTTGTACGTGAGGACGGTGTCGTTGTACACCTGGCGAGAGACCGCGATCCGGTTCTCCGTCTCCGCGAGCTCCGACTGGAGCTGCCGGAAGTTCTCGTCCGCCTGGAGCTCCGGATATGCCTCGGCGACGGCGAAGAGTCGTCCGAGTGCCTGGCTCAGGATCCCCTCGGCCTGCGCCGCCTCTCCCGGTGTCCGGGCGCCCTGCGCGGCGGCGCGCGCCTGCGTGACCGCCTCGAACGTGCCGCGCTCGTGCGCGGCGTAGCCCTTCACGGTCTCGACGAGGTTCGGGATCAGGTCGTGCCGCCGCTTGAGCTGCACCTCGATCTGCGCCCATGCGTTGTCGACACGGTTGCGGAAGCGGACGAACCGGTTGTAGAGCGCGATCAGCGCGATGAGGATCAGCGCGACGATCACGACGATGACGATGACGGCCACCATGCGCGGCCACCCTATCGACCGCAGCGTGGCCCGTCCAACGGCGTGGATAGGATCGCGCCCCGATGGCCGACGCCCGTGTGGCCCGCATCAACGTGACACCGGTGAAGAGCCTCAGGCTCGCTCATCCGGACGAGGTCGAGCTCGGCCACGACGGGGCTCGCGAGGATCGCCGCTTCCTGCTCGTGGACGCCGCGGGCCGTCTCTACAACGGCAAGCGCGACACCACCCTCGTCCGAACGGCGGCGGCCTGGGACCCTCGCTCGCGGCAACTGGAGCTGACCACGCGGGACGGCGTCGTCGTCGCGGCGGAGGTTTCGCCCGGAGCGCCGACCGCAGTCGAAGTCTACGGCCGCATGGTGCGCGGCCAGGTCGTCGACGGACCGTGGGCGGACGCCCTGTCGGATCTTGCGGGGCTCTCGCTCTCGCTCGTCGAGAGAGACGACGGCGCCTGGGCGACCGACGGGCAACCGGCGACGCTCGTCTCGCGCGCTTCGCTGGGCCGCATCGACGGAGACGGCCGGCGCTTCCGGATGCTGCTCGAGCTCGACGGGCTCGACGAGCACGGGGAGGACGCGTGGCGCAACCGCCCCGTGCGGGCGGGCGGGGCGCTGCTCCTGGTCGGCGACCCGACCCCGCGCTGTGCCGTGCCGTCCGCAAGCCCGGACACGGGCGTCCGGGACCGCGACGTTCTACGCGAGCTCGCCGAGAAGCGCGCCCGCGTGAATGGCGAGGTGTGCCTGGGGGTCTACGCCGAGGTGCTCGAGCCCGGTCTCGTGCGCGTCGGCGACAGCGTCGAGCCCGTCTGACCTGGATCGCCGCGGAGCCGGTGGTCCGGCCAGCGGCTCATGGGCGGCGGCACACCCAGATCTGGTCCTCGCCGCCGTCGAACGGCCTGCGGTCGAACCAGCCGTGGAGCGCCTCGACCTCGAGGCCGGTGTCCTCGATCAGCGCGTTCCACTCGGGGGCCGAAAGCCAGTGGAGCTTCATCGTCGCGGCGCCCCCCTGGCTGCGTACCGAGAGCACGAGCGTCCGGGATCGCGGGTCCCAGTCCGCCCGCTCGAAGATCCCGGGCTCGCGCTCGAGCCAGAGCCCGTCGGTCTCCTCGATGTCCTCGGCGCTCGGGGCGAACACGTCGAAGACGAGGCGCCCGCCGCGCTCGAGGAGGCCGGCGGCTCCGGTGAGCGCGTCCGACTTCTCGGTGTCGTTCGCCATGTGCAGCAACGATCGGAACGGGATCGTCACGAGGGGCACGCGCTCCTCCACGGGCGGCTCGCGCAGGTCGCCGAGCCGGAGGTCGACGAGGTGCGAGACCCCCTCTCGCTCCGCGTAGCCCCGTGCGACGTCGAGCATCCCGCGCGACCGGTCGACGCCGATCACGGGCACGCCCGCCATCGCCGTCGGGACGGCGATCCGGCCCGTACCGACCGCCAGCTCGACGACAGGGCCGCCGGACGCGAGCGCCTGGTCGACGTAGAAGCCGACGTCCTCGACGACCGACGCCGACCACGGGTCGTAGATCCGAGCGATGCGGTCGTAGAGGTCGCCCGAGGTCATGCCGGCTTTCGCGCGATGCACACGAGCTCGCGGCTCGCCGAGTCGAACGGACGACGGTCGAACCACCCGTATCGAGCCTCGAGCTCGAGCCCGGCGCCCGCGACGGCCCGGTCCCACTCGGGCGGATCCACCCACCACAGCGACACGGCCGCTCCGTCCTCGAGCGTGATGTCGATCCGCTTCTCCTCGAAGTCGTAGTCGACCCGGTGGCGCACTCCGCGGTCCTCGTGCCAGCGGCCGTCGAGCTCGGCTGCGATCGCCGGATCGAAGACGAAGACGTTCCACGCAAATCTGCCGCCGGCCCGGAGCGACTCCGCGACGCGCCGGAAGACGATGGCCCTCTCACCGGGCCCCCGGAGATGGAGGAGCGAGCGGAAGGGGCAGATGACCAGGTCCGTCGTCTCCTCGAGGGCGAGCTCGCGCATGTCTCCTCGTCGCAGGTCGAGCACGACGCCCGCCTCTTCGGCGCGGCGCGCCGCGACCTCGAGCATCTCCGCCGACGCGTCGACGCCGATCGTCCGACGCCCCGTCCGCGCGGCGACGGGCACCGCGACGCGACCGGTGCCCACGGCCAGCTCCACGACCGGCCCGTCGGCCTCGGCCGCGAGCGAGACGTAGAAGTCGACGTCCTCGGTCATCTCCGATGCCCAGGCCTCGTAGACGCGGGCGAATCCGTCGTAGTCGCTCATCAGCCCGATTCAAGCACCTTGTCGCAAGGTGTCACTTGCTAGCCTCGGACGTCCGATGGACGTCGAAGCGCTCGAGCAGGCGGCTCTCGCGGCGGTCGCTGCCGCTCGGTCGACGGACGAGATCGAGGCCGTACGGGTCGAATACCTCGGCCGGAAGAGCTCACTGAAGCTTTCCCTCCGGGAGGTCCGCGACAGGGAGAGCGGGACGGCGCTCAACGCGGCCCGCGAGCGGATCGAATCCGCGGTAGCTGCACGAGAGGCCGAGCTCGAGCGGGACGAGCTCGACAGGCGCCTGCGGACGGAGCGGGTCGACGTGACGCTGCCGGTGGGGCGACATCCCCGTGGGCGCCTGCACCTGATCAGCCAGATCCGCCGGGAGGTCGAGGACGTCTTCCTCGGGCTCGGCTATGGCGTCGTCGACGGCCGCGAGGTCGAGACGACCCGCTACAACTTCGACGGCCTCAACTTCCCTACCGGCCATCCCGCCCGCTCACCGCTCGCCACGTTCTTCCTCGACGACGAGACCGTGCTGCGCACCGAGACGTCGCCGTCGCAGATCCGGACGATGGAAGCGCAGGAGCCGCCCGTCTACGTCGTCTCGCTCGGCCGCTGCTACCGGCGCGACACGCCCGATGCGACGCACACCCCGATCTTCCACCAGGTCGAGGGGCTTGCGATCGACGAGGGGATCACGCTCGCCGACCTCCTCGGGACGCTCGACTTCTTCATGAAGGCCCTGTTCGGCCAGGAGCGACGGACCGAGTTTCGTACGCACTACTTCCCGTTCACCGAGCCCTCCGTCGAGCCGTACGTCTCGTGTCACGTGTGCGACGGCGCCGGGTGTCCGGTGTGTCGCCACTCGGGCTGGATCGAGCTGGGCGGGTCGGGGATGGTCGACCCAGCGTTGTTCGAGTTCGTCGGCTACGACCCGGAGCGCTACACGGGCTTCGCGTTCGGCCTGGGGCTCGAGCGCATCGCGATGCTCCGCCACGAGCTACCGGACATACGCGAGCTCTGGCGCAACGACCTTCGCGTCTCGGGGCAGTTCTAGTAGTGCCGCCTCGGGCGACATCATCCGGGTGGCAACGTCGCCCGAGGCAGCACTGATGCGGGTACCGCTCTCCTGGCTGCGCGAGTACGTCGAGACGAATGCAGCGCCGCAGCAGCTCGCGCGCCGGCTCTCGGTCTCGGCGCTCGAGGTCGACCGGTTGTTCGACGTCGGCGTCGCGGACGACGGTGACAACCTCGGGCACTTCGTCGTCGGCCGCGTCGTCTCCGCCGAGCCACATCCGAACGCCGATCGGCTCCAGCTCTGCCAGGTGGACGTCGGCAGCGCCGATCCGCAGCAGATCGTCTGCGGAGCGTGGAACTTCGGCGCCGGGGCGACCGTCGCGGTAGGCCTTCCGGGAGCGCTCCTGCCGGGCTTTCCGGCGCCGCTCGGGGAGCGGAAGCTGCGCGGCGAGGTCTCGCGCGGGATGATCCTGGCCGAGGACGAGATCGGGCTCGGCGCCGACCACTCGGGGATCATGCTGCTGCCGGACGGTCTCGAGCCCGGTGCGCTGCTCGCGGACGTCCTGCCGCTCGTCGACCAGGTCCTCGACGTGACGCCCACGATGAACCGGCCGGACCTCCTCTCCATGGTCGGGATCGCGCGCGAGGTCGCGGCGCTCTGCGACGGCGAGCTGCGGCCGCCCGACCCGGACGACCCGCAGGTCAAGGGCGCCGAGCCGCTCGAGATCCTGGTCGAGGACTTCGTCGGCTGTCCGCGCTACATCGGGCGCGCGTTCCGCGGCGTCGCGGTGGCGCCCTCTCCCCAGTGGCTGCGAATCCGGCTGCACCTCGCGGGGATGCGGTCGATCTCGAACGTCGTCGACGTCACGAACTACGTCATGCACGTCTTCGGGAGCCCGCTGCACGCGTTCGACCGTGCGCTGCTCGCGGGCGGCAGGATCGTCGTGCGTCGAGCCCGCGAGGGCGAGACGCTCCGCACGCTCGACGGCATGCTCCGCGAGCTCCGTCCGGGCGATCTGATGATCACCGACGGCGAGCGGCCGGTCGCGCTGGCGGCGATCATGGGCGGCCTCGAGTCGGAGGTCTCCGACGACACGAGCGAGGTTCTGCTCGAGGCCGCGAACTTCGAGCCGATCGGGATCCTGCGCACCTCCGAGCGGCTGGGTCTCCGCACGGAGGGCTCGAACAAGTGGGAGAAGGGCGTCGATCCATACGCCGCGGAGCAGGCCGCAGTGCTCGCCAGCCGGCTTTTGGTCGATCTCACGGGCGCGGAGCTGGTCGGCTCGGTCGACGTCAACGACGGCCTTCCGGCCCGGCCCCGTGTGACGCTGCGCCCGGAGAGGGCGAGTCGTCTGATCGGGCTCGACGTCACCGAGGATGAGCAGCGGTCGATCCTCGAGAGGCTCGAATTCGAGGTGGACGGCGCCTGGGAGGTGACCGTTCCCACGTGGCGCGCGCGCGACGTGACGCGCGAGATCGACGTAGTCGAGGAGATCGCGCGGGTCGTGCTCGACCGTGTACCGACCATGATGCCGCTTCGCCGTGCGGTCGCCGGTCATCTCACCGCCGAGCAGCGCTTCCGACGCACGCTGGAGGACGTGCTCGTGGGGGCGGGTTTCTCCGAGGCGTACACCTGGAGCCTGACGGCCTCGGATCCCGACCCGGCGGCGCTGCGGCTGCCGGAGCCGATGAGCGGCGATCAGGCTGTGCTCCGCACGACGCTCCTCAACGGGCTCGTCGAGGCGGCGCGGGTCAACGTGGACGCCGGTAACGAGGCGATCCGGCTCTTCGAGCTGGCCCGGGTCTACCTCCCGTCGGGCGAGCGTCTACCCGACGAGCGGTGGCACCTCGCGGGCATCGCCGAGGGCGGCTTCGAGGCTGCGCGCGGAGCCGTGGAGACGGTGTACGACGCGTTTCACCTTCCTCTCGTCGTTCGACGGGCGAGCCGCGAGGAGCTTCACCCGGGCAAGGCCGCCGAGGCAGACGCGGGCTGGCTGGGTGAGCTCCATCCGGCTCGGCTCGACGGCTCCTGGGGCGTGTTCGAGCTCGACGTGGCGGCGCTCATGGAGCCCCTGCCCGAACGGATCCTCTACGACGACGTGATCACGTACCCCGCCGTCCGGCAGGACATCGCCGTCGCGCTCTCGGAGGACGTCGAGGCCGCGGCTATCGTCGAGACCGCTCGAGAGGCCGGAGGCGTCGAGCTCCGCGAGGCACGCGTATTCGACGTCTACCGCGGTGAGCAGGTGGGGGCCGGCAGAAAGTCCGTCGCCCTGCACCTCGTCTTCCAGGCCTCCGACCGCACGCTCACCGACGAGGAGGCGGCCGCCGCGCGGGGGAAGATCGTGGAGGCGCTCACCGATCGCTTCGACGCCGAGCTGCGGGCCTAGAGCGTCTGGCTCCGGGTCAGAGCACCTTGCCGGCGACGTACCAGACGGCGCCCTGCGTGTGCTCGTTGTCGGTATCCGACAGCACCCGGAGGATCGAGACCGCGCCCTCGATCGTCTCCTGGTCGAGCTCCTCGAAGCACCGCCGCGCCATCGAGGGCGAGACCCCGTACCCCTTGTTCCGCGCGCAGCGGAACGTGAAGCCGACCCCGCTCGTCGCTCGCGTCGGGTTGATCGGCGCGCAAAGGAGCGCGGCGCGGGGAAGCAGCGCGCTCGAATCGAGCTCGAGAAGGCAGAGCAGGTCGCTCCAACCGGTGGGGAGCTCGCCGAGCGCCGCATCCCAGGCCGACGCGATCGAGCCTGCCGCCCCGGCCGCGACGTCCTCGAGGATGGTGGGAGGCGCATCCGCCACCTCGGACTGCTCGAGGATGCACCAGATTCGGGCGTCGTCGAGCCTGGAGAAGAGGCGCCGTGCGGCCTGGGGGCCTGCGGCGCCGCCGGCACGGCGGACGGTGAGGGTCAGCTCGTCACCCACGAGCCCCACGGACATCGGCCCGAGGATGCGGGCGGCCTCGTGGCGTTCCTCCAGCTGCTCCGTCCGCAGCCGGAGCCTGACCGACTCCCAGTCCGGCGGCAGCCGCCGCTCGATCGCGGCCCACTGGTCAACGAGCTTCACGGCGGTCAGCATAATGACGCGTGTGCCGCGAGTTTCCGGAGTGTGGACGGTTGCTCCCTGCCGCGTGAGGCGGAGATGAGCACCGAGGTCAAGCTTCCCCGGCTCGGTCAGGGCATGGAGTCCGGCGTCGTCGTGCGTTGGCTGAAGAGCCAGGGTGACACGGTCGCCAAGGGCGAGCCGCTCTACGAGCTCGACACGGAGAAGGTGACCCAGGAGATCGAGGCCGAGGTCGACGGCGTTCTCGCCGAGATCGTCGTCCCCGAAGGCGAGGTCGAGGTCGGTACGACGCTGGCGGTGATCGACGCGGGAGACGCTCCTGCCGGCGATTCCCCCGAGACCCCCGCAACGGGGGGCGGTGACCACGACGGCGGCCTGGCGAGCGAGGAGGACAGTGCTCCGGCCCGGGCCGAGTCGCCGGAGGCGTCGGAGCCGAAGCAGGCCGCACCGCAGGCGCCGCCGCGTCCGGAATCGGAGGAGCCGGACACCCCGACCGACGAGGCAAGCCGATCGTCAACGCCTGATCCCTCCGCCTCCGCGGCGCGCGGACGAGCCCTCAAGGCATCCCCGCTCGCGCGTCGGATCGCTCGCGAGCGCGGAGTCGACCTCACGGCGATCGCCGGGACCGGGCCCGACGGCCGAATCCTCGCCGAGGACGTCGAGAAGGCGCCCACGGGCGCGCCGTTCGAGACGGCGGCGGCCGAGGCACCCGCCGAGGCGGCTGAAATCGTCCGGTTGACCTCGGTTCGCAAGACGATCGCTCGGCGCCTCACGGAGGCGTGGACTGCCCCCGTCTTCCAGCTCGGTGTCTCGGCCGACATGGCGGAGGCGCTCGCGCTCCGGGGGCGCCTGGTCGAGCGGCTCGAGGACGGGGACGTCAAGCCGACCGTGAACGACGTGCTCGTCAAGCTCGTCGGAGTGGCGCTCGCGCGTCACACGGCCGTCAACGCCACGTTCGCGGACGAGGAGATCCGTCGTCATGCGTCCCCTCACGTCGGGATCGCGGTCGCCGCCCCGCAGGGCCTGATGGTGCCCGTGATCCGCGATGCCGACAGGCGGACGGTGCAGGAGATCGCGCGTGCGCGCGCCGACCTCGTGAGCAGGGCGCGGGACGCGAAGCTGACGCTCGCCGATCTCGAGGGAGGGACGTTCACCGTCTCGAACCTCGGCATGTTCGGCGTCGAGCAGTTCACGGCCGTCCTCAATCCGCCCCAGGTCGCAATCCTCGCGGTCGGCGCCGTCAAGGAGGAGGCGGTCGTGAGAGACGGCGACCTCGACGTGGCGCCCATCCTGAGGCTGACCCTGACCTGCGACCACAGAGCGATCGACGGGGCCGACGGCGCCGAGTTCCTGCAGACCCTCGTCGCGCTGATCGAGCAGCCCACGCTTGCGCTGTGAGCAGTGAGACCACCGGCGTCGTCGTGCGGCGCGGCGGCGCCCACGACGTGCGCTTTCTTCGCGACATGCTCCATCACGCCTACTACTGGAAGGAACGCGCGCCCGAGGACACGGGGCCCGGTCCGGTCGCGCTGTACGTGAAGGCGTGGGGGCGTCGCGGCGACACGGCCGTCATCGCCATCGACGGCGGCTTCCCGGTCGGCGCCGCGTGGTACCGGTTGTTTCCCCACAACCGCCCTGGATACGGATTCGTCGACGACCGGACGCCCGAGCTTGCGATCGCGGTGGTACCGAGCGCCCGCGGCAAGGGCGTCGGCTCGAAGCTCCTGAGTGCCCTGCTCCAACGCGCACGCGGCGACGGGTACCCGACCATCTCGTTGAGCGTCGACCGGCACAACGGAGGTGCGATCGAGCTCTACAAACGTCATGGCTTTCGACCCGTCGGACACGTGGACGACTCGGTCACCATGCTTGCCCAGCTCGCCGACGCACCGTCGGGGAGCGAACCACCCGTTACCTCAGCGAACGAAGGGACTGATACGGAATGAACGTCGACGTCGCCGTCCTCGGGGGCGGACCGGCCGGGTACACGGCGGCGATCCGCGCCGCCCAGCTCGGCGGCAAGGTCGCATGCATCGAGCAGGAGCCCGCCCTCGGAGGTACCTGCCTGCGCGTCGGGTGCATCCCCACGAAGGCCTGGGTGCAGACCGCGCACGCGTTTCACGACGCGAACGAGACGTTCGCGAAGCTCGGTGTACAGGTGAGGGAGCCGACGCTCGACTTCCCTGCCGCGGCCTCGTGGAAGGATGCCGTCGTCGGGCAGATGACCGGCGGTGTCGCATCGCTCTTCAAGGCGAACGGCGTCGAGTGGGTCAAGGGGGCCGGGCGCTTCACGGGCCCGAATGCGATCGCGGTGGAGGGCGCCGAGGAGGTCGCCTTCACGAGCGCCATCGTCGCCACCGGCTCGTTCGCCGTCCGACCGCCGATACCCGGGCTGGACTCGCCGAGGTGCATCGACTCCACGGGCCTGCTCGCGCAGACCGAGGTACCGCGCAGGCTCGCGATCCTCGGCGGCGGGATCATCGGCTGCGAGTTCGCGTCGATCTTCGACCGCTTCGGAACCGAGGTGACGATCGTCGAGATGCTCCCCAACTTGATTCCCGCCGAGGACGAGGACGCCGGCAAGGAGCTCGAGAAGGCGTTCCGGAAGAGGGGGATCGCGCTCCACCTCGCCAAGCAGTGCACGCAGGTCGACGACCACGGCGAGAGCCTCACGGTGCATTTCGGAGAAGGAGAGACGGTCGACTGCGACCTGATGCTCGTCTCGGTCGGTCGCGCGGCGCTCGTCGACGGGATCGGGCTCGCCGAAGCGGGAGTCGAGTTCGACCGGGCCCGCATCGGCACCGACGACCATCGCCGCACGAACGTCCCGCACATCTACGCGGCAGGCGACGTCGCCGGGTACTGGCAGCTCGCGCACACGGGCTTCCGTGAGGGCGAGGTTGCCGCGGAGAACGCGATGGGGCACGACGCATCCATGGGCGAGCCCGCCGTGCCGCGCCCGATCTACACCGACCCCGAGATCGCAGGCGTGGGGCTCACGGAGGCGCAGGCACGTGAGGTGCACGGCGACGCCGTCGTCGTCGGACGCTGCCCGTGGGTTGCGAACGCCCGCGCCGTGATGTCGGGCGACACGACCGGTTGGGTCAAGACCATCCACGAGTCCACCTACGGTCAGCTGCTCGGCGTGGTGATCGTCGGCCCGCACGCGACAGACCTCATCGGCGAGGCGGTGGTGGCCCTCGACGCCGAGTCGACGATCGAGACGATCGCCGACGGCGTGGCGCCGCATCCCACCTTCGCCGAGGGGATGAAAGAGGCCGGGCTCGCCGCCCTCGGCCGCGCAATCCACCTGCCTCCGCGGCGCCGATAGTAGGCTCCCCGGATGCCGTCCATCGCAGAGAAGAAGTCCGCGCTTTTCTGGGCGATCGGCTGGTGGTTCGTGCGACGCTGGCTCCGTCGGAGGGCGTCACACGCCCTCGCCGGCGTCGCAGCGGGCGCCGCGTCGCGCCGCGACGGCTTCCGAACGGTCGCCCGGGCACTGGCGCTCGTCGCGGCGCTGGCCGGCGCGTTCCTGCTCTGGCGCCGCCTGTCCGGAAGCTCCGACGACGGGCAGACGGCCGAGCTTCCGGTGGAGCCGCCGTTCCCCCCGGAAGCCGTCGGGACGTAATGCCGCTCGTCGGCCCCGGCCCCGGGCTGCTGCGGCCGGCGCTCGAGGGCCTCGTGCCGTACGAGCCCGGCAGGCCGACAGACCTGGTGCAGCGGGAGCTCGGGCTCGACCGCGTGGTCAAGCTCGCTTCGAACGAGGGGCCGTTCGGCCCGTTTCCGGCGGCGCTCGAGGCCGTGGGGCGGGCCGTCACCGACGCGAACCGGTACCCCGACGGGGGCTGTTACCGCCTCCGTGAGGCACTCGCCGAGCGCCATGGCGTCGCCTTCGACGAGATCGTGGTCGCCGCGGGCGCCGATGCCGTGATCGGCTACGTCTGCCAGGCGTCGCTCGACCCGGGGGACGAGGTCGTGACGCCGTGGCCGTCCTTCCCGAGCTACGTGCTCGATCCGCTCAAGCTGGGCGCCATACCCGTCCGCGTCGAGCTCCGCGCGGGCCGTGTCGACGTCGACGGGATGCTGCGCGCCGTAACGCCGAGAACGAAGCTCGCGTACCTCCCGACCGTCAACAACCCCACCGGGACGATGACCGCCCGCGAGGACTTCCTGCGCTTTCTCGAAGAGGTCCCCGGGCACGTGTTGACGGTCGTCGACGAGGCCTACTTCGAGTACGTCGACGACCCCGCGTTCCCGGATGCGATCGAGGAGGCGGCGAAGCGCGGACGCCACGTGCTGGCGCTGCGGACGTTCTCGAAGATCTACGGGCTCGCCGGGCTGCGGGTCGGCTACGGGGTCGGGCCCGCTCCGGTGGTCGAGGCGATCCGAAAAGTGCAGCGCGCCTTCGACGTGACGACTCCAGCGCAGGAGGCCGCGCTCGCGAGCCTCGACGGCGACACGGAGCTCGCGCGCCGCCGTGCCGTGAACCGCGAATCCATGGCCGAGCTCGAGTCGGTCTTGCGTGCGCACGGCTTCGACCCGGTGGGGCCTGCGATCGGAAACTTCCTGTTCGTGGACGTCGGAACCGATGCGGCGGCGCTCTACGACGCGCTCCTGCGCCGCGGGGTGATCGTGCGCCCCATGGGATCGTTCGGCGCCCCCACGGCGCTCCGGATCACCGCGGGCACCGCCGAGGAGATCGCATTCCTGGCCGAGCAGCTCGCATCGGTCTTCTCGAACGCCTAACCATCCTCGCCGGGCGGTTGGCTACCGTTAGCGACTCGGGCGCGGGTGCGCCCCCGTACCCATGCGAACGACGCTGAAGAGAGGAGTCGGCCGCGGCGCCACGCTGAACGGCGGCAACCGGGCAACCTTCCCGCCCGGCCCGGTCGGGCCCGTAACGGTCTACCGGCAGCCGCCCCCTCCTCCCGGAAGCGGCAGGTCGCTGCTGCTTCGACTCGCCGGCTGGGCGGTCCTCGTCCTCGCAGTGCTCGTCGGCGGCACCGCGGGTGGGGCCTACCTCTATCTCCACGAGTCGGTGGCGGCTGTGGCGCCGAAGACGAAGGAGGTCAAGGAGGCGTTGAAGTCGCTCGACGTCGCGCTCCCCGGACAGCCGGCGGTCGCGCTGGTGATCGGCTACGACCATCGCGTGGACGAGGGGAAGAACACGCCGTCGCGCTCGGACACGCTGATGCTCGTCCGTGCCGACCCCGGGAGCAAGACGATCTCCCTGCTCTCGCTGCCCCGCGACCTGAGCGCCGAGATCGACTGCCCCGGCGCGCAGACGTTCGTCGCGAAGATCAACGCCGCCTACGCGACCTGCGGGCTCAAGGGCTCGCTCCGCACGGTCTCCAGACTCACGGGGCTGTCGATCAACTACATCATCACGGTCAACTTTCGCGGTTTCCGGCAGCTGGTCGACAAGCTCGGCGGCGTGTGGATGGACATCGATCGCCGCTACTACAACGACCACGGCGGGAGCTGCTCGACGTGCTACGCAAAGATCAACCTTCAGCCGGGCTATCAGCTCATGCCGGGGCTCAAGGCTCTCGACTTCGTCCGGTTCCGCCACACCGATTCCGACATCTACCGCACGGCACGACAGCAGCTCTTCGTGAAGGCGCTCAAGGATCGGGTCGAGTCGACGTTCTCGCTCACCAAGCTGCCTCGCCTGATCAAGGTCATCACGTCGAATGTCGAGGTGGGACAGGGCGGGGGCCACGACGTTGCCCCGCACACGGTGCTCCAGTACGCCGCGCTCGCGTACTCGCTGCCCCCCGGCCACGTGTTCCAGGCGCGGATCGACGGGCTCGAGGGCCAGTACGACCTGACGACCGCGCCCGAGAACATCCAGCGGGCGGTGCGGGAGTTCTCGGACCCCGACGTCGCCTCGCCGCGAAAGGCGACCGCGGTCGCGCTCAACGAGAAGATCCGCCAGCGGGTGCCGCCCGCGCACGCTACTACCGTGCTCGTCCTCAACGGAAACGGCGTCTCGGGGGCCGCCTCGACCGCCGGTTACCTCCTATCCCAACGCGGATACCGATTGATACTCCCGCCCAACGGGCTCCCGGCGGACGCCCCGAGCTACGACTACTTCCGCACGCAGGTCTATTTCGATCCGCATGCGGCGAAAGCCAAGCTCTCCGCCACCAAGATCGCGAATCTCTTCGGCTCCGCCGACGTGGTGAAGCTGCCCCCGAAGATCAGGGCGCTCTCCAACGACTCGACGATCACCGTCGTCCTGGGTCAGACCTTCCACGGGCGGCTCGCGTCCGCGCCGGTCGACCAGACGCCGAAGCGCGAGCCCGCGGCCGTCGTCTCGAACGCCTCCGCCGCGGTCGACGTCCTGAGCGACTGGCGCCGCCGGATCGACTACCCGCTGATGGTGCCGACGAAGATCGAGCAGAGCTCGGAGCTCGATCCCGAGAAGCCGATCAGGGTCTATCGGATCGACCCCGAACGCAAGCACAAGGCCATCCGTCTCACGTACCGCCGCGGCAACACGTACTGGGGCGTCCAGATGACCGACTGGGACGACGCCCCGGTGCTCGGTGACCGGAACTTCGTACGACGCATCGGGGGACGGCGGTACGAGCTCTACTACAACGGCCCGCACCTGCACATGGTCGTCCTCCGAACCGACGGTGCCTCGTACTGGGTCGTGAACACCCTGCTCGACGAGCTGTCGAACGAGACCATGATCGCGATCGCCAAGGGGCTCACGCCTCTCGCCACCGTGCGCAAGAAGTCCTGAGTCGCGTCTATCCTCCGCCGGCGATGAGTGAGAACGCGAAGAGGGTCGCGGTCTTCGGGGCCGGGTACGTCGGACTGGTCACGGGTGCCTGCTTCGCCGAGCTCGGGCACCGGGTAACCGTCCGCGACGTGATCCCGGAGCGGATCGACGCTCTCGGGCGCGGCGAGGTACCGATCTACGAGCCGGGTCTCGACGAGCTTCTCGAGAGGAACGGCGACCGCCTCGTGTTCACCACCGACGTCGGCGAGGCAATCGAGGGGGCCGAGTTCGTCTACGTCGCCGTGGGGACGCCGCCGACGTACTCCGGCGACGCCGACCTGTCCGCCGTGTGGACCGTGATCGACGAGCTGCCGGACGTCGATCACCGTGTGGTGGTCTGCATGAAGAGCACGGTGCCCGTCGGGACCGGGGAGAAGGTGCGGCATCGTCTCGACGCGCGCGGCCTCGGGCATGTGGGCTACGCCTCGAACCCGGAGTTCACGGCGGAGGGGACGGCCGTCCGGGACTTCATGGAGCCCGACCGGATCGTGGTCGGGGCCTTCGACCCTGCCGACGGCGATGCCGTTCAGGCACTGCACAGCGGGATCGACGCGCCGGTCGTCCGCTCGGACGTCGCGTCGGCCGAGATGATCAAGCTCGCGGCCAACGCAGCGCTGATGACGCGGATCTCGTTCATCAACGAGATCGCAAACGTCTGCGAGGCAACGGGGGCCGACGTCGTGAAGGTGGCCGAGGGTATCGGCCACGACCGTCGCATCGGGAAGAGCTTCCTGCGCGCGGGCATCGGCTTCGGAGGCTCGTGCTTCCCGAAGGACTCGCTCGCGCTCAAGCAGCTCGCGGCGAACTCCGGGTACCACTTCCAGGTCCTGAACGCCGTGATCGAGGTGAACGAGCTTCAGAAGCGGCGCGTGGTCGGCAAGCTGCGCGAGCTCGTCGGTCCGCTGCGGGGCAAACGAGTCGCCCTCCTCGGCCTCGCCTTCAAGCCGAACACGGACGACACGCGCGAGGCACCGGCGTTCGTGCTCGCCGGGCGTCTCCTCTCGGAGGGCGCCGACGTCGTCGCGTGGGATCCCGTCGCACGGGCCGACGGGGTCCACGGCCTCGTCCAGGTCGACTCCGTCGAGGAAGCCGTCCGGGACGCGGACGCGGTTGTCGTCGTGACGGAATGGCCCGAGCTCGCCGCGCTCGACTGGTCGGCGCTCGCGTCGTCGATGCGGGCCGCCGTTCTGGTCGACGGCCGCAACATGCTCGATCCGGAGACGCTGCGCGCGGCGGGGTTCACCTACGACGCGATCGGTCGCGCCGCCCCGTAGTGGAGGCGATCGTCCTCGCCGGGGGCATGGCCGAGCGGCTCGGAGACGCCGCCGGCGGGCTGCCGAAGTCCCTCGTGCCGGTCGGAGGGCGCCCGCTCCTCGCGTGGCAGATCGGTCGTCTCCGCCAGGCGGGCGTCGACCGCGTGATCGTCAGCTGCCTGGGTGGCCAGGAGCGCGCCTTCGACGAGCGGCTCGACGGGCTGGGCGTGGAGATCGTGTGTGCGGGGGAGCCCGAGCGACTCGGCCGTGGCGGTGGCATCCGCTTCGCGGCACGCTCGAGGCAGGAGGAAGGCGAGATCTTCGCCATGAACGGCGACGAGCTCGTCGACGTCGACTTCGGCGGCCTGCTCGAGCGGCATCGCTCGACCGGAGCGGCGGGAACGATCACGGTCGCGCAGCCACCGTCCCAGTTCGGCCAGGTCGACGTGACCGACGACGACGTCGTAACGGGATTTCACGAGGTGTCGCGCGTTCCCTACTGGGTCAACTGCGGCATCTACGTGCTCAACCCGGAGGCGCTCGAGCGCTTTCCGGAGAAGGGCGACCACGAGGCGACCGCGTTCCCCGAGCTCGCGGCCGAGGGTCGGCTGCGCGCGTTCCGGCACACCGGGCTATGGCTCACGGTCAACACTCCGAAGGAGCTGCGGCGCGCCGACGAGTACGTGTCCGCCAACCCGCGGTGGCTCGGATGAGGAGCCGCTACGCGACCGAGCCGCGTCGCGTCGAGAAGCCGTGGGGCTGGGAGCTGGTCTGGGCGGAGACGGAGACGTACGTCGGCAAGCTCCTCTTCGTGCGCGCGGGACAGGCGCTGAGCCTCCAGTACCACGAGGTGAAGGACGAGTCCTGGCTGGTCCAGGAAGGGCGGGCGTCGCTCGAGCTGGGCGAGGTCGCGGGCGAGCTCGAGACGATCGAGATCTCGGCCGGCGATGCGCTTCGCTATCGCCCCGGGACCGTGCACCGGATCACCGCGCTCGACGACACGCTCATCGTCGAGGTCTCGACGCCACACCTCGACGACGTCGTGCGCCTCGAGGATCGCTACGGCCGCGAGGGCACGAGCACGCCGTAGCCGGACACCACTTTGTGTTGATTCAACACAAGCGCGCTCAGAAGTAGAAGGTCTTCCAGGCCTCCCACCAGGTGTCGGCGCGCACCGAGATCGTGCGGTCGTCGACGCGCTCGACGCCTGCCCTGAAACGCAGCGCGTCGGCGGCGAGCGTGTGCTTGAACTCGGCCGTGATCTCGCAGGGGCTGCCGGGGCTCCACGGCTCGACCACGCCGAGGTCGGAGAGCGCTCGCTCGGCGCCGTCCTCGATCATCTCTCGTGCGCGCACGGGTGGGATCTGGCGGGCGGAGGTCGCCCCGAGCCCCGTCTTCACGGCGACGGTCGTGAGGCCGTCGCCGAGAAGCTCGCGCCCCTCCGTGCACGCAGCGTCGTCGCCGGTCACCAGGAGGATGGGGCATCCCCACGTCCCGCAGAGCGCCGCGTGGATGCCGGTCTCGCCCACGAGCACGCCGTTGAAGCGGAGGTTGAGGTAGTCCTGTCCCGAGACCGTGTGGTTGATCACACCGGCGCGGATGCCCGCCCGCGCGTGCATGCCGACGAGGAGAGCGGCGTCGCAGCCCGCTTCGAGGAACCCGGTGTACTCGGTCCAGCTCTCCTGGACGACGAACTCGCAGTCGGGGTCGATCAGCTCGGGCACGAGCGAGTTGAACGACCACTCGTTTCCGGCGCCGTGACAGTCCATCACGACGATCTCGGTCGCGCCCGCGGCCTTCGCCCCACGCACGGCCGCGTTGATCTCCTCCGTGTAGAGACGGCGTCCTTCGTCGTAGAGCGGTGCGCCGCCGTGCGTCTGGGCGGACTTGACGATCCCGGAGACGCCCTCCATGTCGGAGATCACGTGCACGCGCACGCGCTGAGCCTACTCGCGACCGGGGCAGCGACCGTCAGTCCTCCGAGACCGGGGTAGGGTTTGCTCTCGAATGGTCGAACCAGCCACCCTGCGAGGGCGAAGCGGGGCTCGACCTGCGAAGAGCTCTCGGCAAACGCTCGGCTGCGCCCTCTGACGTGCGCGTCGCGCGCGTCGACATCTACGGCTACGACCTGACATATGTCCACGGGGCCTACGTCATGTCCGGCGGGCGTGAGATTTCCAGCTTGCCGAGCACGGTCGTTCGCCTCACCGCGGACGACGGGACAGCGGGTTTTGGCGAGACGTGCCCGCTCGGCCCTGCGTACCTGGCCGCGCACGGCGCGGGCGCGCGTGCCGCGCTTCGCGAGCTCGGCCCGGCGCTGATCGGGCTCGATCCACGGGAGACGGCGATCGTCAACGACGTCCTCGACGGTGCGCTCCGTGGGCACGCGTACGCGAAGAGCCCGGTGGACGTGGCGTGCTGGGACCTCATCGGCAAGGCTGCCGGTCAGCCTGTGTGCGTGCTTCTCGGAGGGCGTCGACAGGAGTCGTACCCGCTGTACATCGCCGTGCCGCTCGGGCCGCCGGAGCAGATGGCCGCGCACGTCGAGGCCCGACGTGCGGAGGGCATCCACCACTTCCAGTTGAAGCTCGGGGCCGACCCACATGACGACGCTGCGCGTGTGCGCGCGGTGCTCGACGCCACGAGCGACGGCGACATCGTGATCGCGGACGCGAACGGTGGCTGGCGCCTGCAGGACGCGGTCATCGCGGCCCGACTGCTGGACGGCCTCGACCGTGTGTTCCTCGAGCAGCCGTGCCCGACGCTCGAGGAATGCGTGTACGTCCGGGGGCGCACGACGCTGCCGATGGTGCTCGACGAGCTGATCACCGATGCCGGCACGTTCCTGCGCGCCTTCGGCGCGGGCGCGATGGAGGCGATCAACCTGAAGATCTCCAAGGTCGGCGGCCTGACACGCGGCAGGCAGATCCGTGAGCTCGCGGAGACGCTCGGCGTGCGGCTGACGATCGAGGACACGTGGGGCGGCGACCTCGTCACGGCCGCGGTCAGCCACCTCGCGGCAAGCGTGAGGCCCGAGGTGCTGTTCACGGTGTCGTTCATGAACGACTGGACGAACGAGCATGTCGCAGGCCACGAGCCGCGGTCGCGGAACGGCGTGGGTGCAGCGCCGTCGGGCCCGGGTCTGGGCGTCGACGTCGACCTGGACATGCTCGGCGAGCCGCTCGTCAGCTTCGAGGCGTAGAGGTCACGAAGCCGCCGGGGTTTCGCCCAGCTACCTTGACACAACTCTGATAAGGTTCCGTCGCGTGCAGACCTTCAGTGTCAGCCAGGCGGCCGAGCGCACGGACTGGTCGCCGAGAATGCTCCGCTACCTCGAGTCGACCGGCCTCGTCGTGCCGGCGAGGAGCGCGTCGGGGTATCGCCGGTACGGGGCCCAGGATCTCGCGCTCCTGCGGGGCCTGGCCGATCTGCGCCGGCGGTTCGACGTCGAGCTCGACGACGTGGCATTCGTCGTCCGGCTTCGGCGGGAGCCCGAGCTCCGCCGCGCGCTCGAGGCCTGGCTCGCGGGCGCCACCGTCCCCGCCGAGGGGGCCAGCGAGGCCGCATGGATCGAATGGGAGCAACGCAAGCACGAGCGGCTGCTCGCCGCCTGAACGCAATCAGAGAGGAACCATGGCCACGACCATCAAGCACGACGTGAAAGACCTCGCGCTCGCCCCCGAGGGGAAGCGGCGCATCGAGTGGGCCGACCGGCAGATGCCGGTGCTGGCCGCGATCCGCGAGCGCTTCGCGCGCGAGCAGCCTCTCTCCGGCTACCGGGTCTCGGGCTGCCTGCACGTCACGACGGAGACCGCGAACCTGATGCGGACCCTGAAGGCCGGCGGTGCCGAGGTCGTCCTCTGTGCCTCCAACCCGCTCTCGACCCAGGACGACGTCGCCGCCGCGCTCGTCGAGGAGTACGGCATCGGGACGTTCGCGATCAAGGGCGAGGACAACGACACGTACTACCAGCACCTCGAGGCCGCGATTGACCACCGCCCGCACGTGACGATGGACGACGGCGCAGACGTGATCGGCGTCCTGCACTCGGCCCGTCGCGAGCAGCTCGGCGACGTCATCGCCGGCACCGAGGAGACGACCACCGGGGTGATCCGGCTGCGCGCCCTCGAGCGCGACGGCAAGCTCGGCTTCCCCGTCGTCGCGGTCAACGAGGCGAAGACCAAGCACCTCTTCGACAACCGCTACGGCACGGGCCAGTCCACGATCGACGGGATCATCCGCGCGACGAACGTCCTGCTCGCAGGGCGCACGGTCGTGATCGCCGGCTACGGCTGGTGCGGTCGCGGGGTCGCGATGCGCGCGAAGGGGCACGGCGCGCACGTGATCGTCACCGAGGTCGACCCGATGAAGGCGCTCGAGGCCGTGATGGACGGCTTTCAGGTGATGCCGATGGAGCGCGCGGCCGAGGTCGGCGACGTGCTCGTCACCGCCACCGGCGACAAGCACGTGATCGCCCGCGAGCACATGGAACGGCTCAAGGACGGCGCGATCCTTGCGAACACCGGCCACTTCAACGTCGAGATCGACATACCCGCGCTGCGCTCGCTCGCGAGCGACACACGCATGGCGCGCGAGTTCGTCGAGGAGTTCGCGCTCGCGGACGGCAGGAAGGTCTACCTGCTCGCCGACGGGCGGCTCGTCAACCTCGCCGCCGCGGAGGGCCACCCGGCTCAGGTGATGGACATGTCGTTCGCGAACCAGGCGCTCTCGGCCGAGTACGTGATCGCAAACGCCGCGTCGCTCGAGCGGAAGGTCTACGACGTGCCGAAGGAGATCGACGAGGAGATCGCTCGGCTCAAGCTGGAGACGATGGGCGTGGCGATCGACCGGCTGACGGAGGAGCAGGCCTTGTACCTCGCGAGCTGGGACGAGGGGACGTAGCCGCGACCACGCGCCAAGGTGTCGAGGACCTGAAACGTCGGATGCGAGAGGCGGGATGGGGTTTGTGTTGAATCAACACAAACCCAGGTTTCGCGCGCGATTCCTTCCCATGGCCGGTGAGCTCGAGCCACATCAGATAGTTCGCCTCGAGGACGACGCTGTCGTCGTCCTCGATCAGCGCCTGCTCCCCGGGGAGGAGAGGGAGCTCAGGTGCGTGACCTCGGCGGAGGTCGCGCACGCCATTCGCGTGCTCGCGGTGCGGGGTGCGCCTGCAATCGGGATCGCGGGCGCCTACGGGATGGCGCTCGCCGCCGGGCGGGGAGAGGATCTCGCTACCGCGTACGAGACGCTGCTCACATCCCGCCCGACCGCCGTCAACCTTCGCTGGGCGCTCGAGTCGATGCGAGACGAGCCGACCCGTGAGCGGGCCGAGCGGATCCACGCCGAGGAGGTCGACCGGTGCCGGCGGATGGCCGGCCACGCCCTGGAGCTCTTTCCCGAAGAAGCGCGCGTCCTCACCCACTGCAACGCCGGCGGGCTCGCGACCGGCGGCTACGGCACGGCGCTCGGCGCGGTCCGCACAGGCTGGGACGCGGGCCGCGTGTCGCACGTGTGGGTGGACGAGACCCGCCCGCTCCTGCAGGGCGGACGCCTCACGGCCTGGGAGCTCGAGCGGCTCGGCATCGCGCACACGGTGATCGCCGACGGCGCAGCCGGGTCGTTCATGGCGCGGGGCGAGATCGACCTCGTCGTGACGGGCGCCGACCGGATCGCGGCGAACGGGGACACCGCCAACAAGATCGGCACCTACTCGCTCGCGGTGCTCGCCGCATACCACGGGCTGCCGCTCGTCGTCGTCGCGCCGACCTCGACGCTCGACGCCTCGCTCGCCTCCGGGGACGCGATCCCCATCGAGGAACGCGACCCCGCCGAGGTCACGTCCCGCTTCCCGGCACGGAACCCCGCGTTCGACGTGACCCCGGCTGCGCTCGTCGCGGCGATCGTCACCGAGCAGGGGATCCATCGAGCTCCGTACTCCGAGACGCTGCCCCGCGAGATCGCCGGGACACGATGACGCCGACAGAGCTCGATGCCGAGGCGCTGGCGCTTGCCGAGCGCTACGGGTTCGACCGCGCCGCCTTCGACGCACTCCGTGCCCGAGTCGCATCCGGTGAGCTCTCCGAGGCGTCGAATGTCGCGGCGGGGCGGGTGGAGCCGCCGCGCGACGGGGATGTCACGCCGCTTCCGGCCCCGGGAACAGAGGCGTGGTCTGCCGCGCGCGCCTCCGGCGTCGAGGCGCTCGCGTCCGGTCATATCGGGCAGGTCGTGCTCGCGGGCGGGATGGCGACGCGGTTCGGGGGCGTGGTGAAGGGCGCCGTGGAGGCGCTCGACGGACGAAGCTTCCTCGACTGGAAGCTCGGCGAGACGGCCCGTCTGGCCGACACGCTCGATGCGGAGGTGCCCGTCGCGCTGATGACGAGCTTTCAAACCGAGGATGCGACGCGCGCGCACGTCGCGTCGCTCGGCGTGCCCGAGCCGCTCTGGTTCACACAGTCCGTCTCGCTGCGGCTGACGGACACGGGCGAGATCTTCCAGGAGTCGGGGCGTTCGTCCCTCTATGCCCCCGGGCACGGCGATCTCGTGGATGCATTTCGCGTCTCGGGGACCCTGGACGCGCTCCGAGCGCGGGGAGTGCAGTACGTGGCGGTCTCGAACGTCGACAACCTCGGCGCCCGGCTCGACCCCGTCGTCATCGGCGCGCACGTGCTCGCGGGCAGGCCGATGACGGTGGAAGTGGCCGCGAAGGATGGCGACGCCGGCGGCGCGCCCGCCCGGGTCGAAGGACGCCTCGGCCTGCTCGAGAGCCCAATGTTCCCACCCGACTTCGACCAGGGCCGGATCCGGGTGTTCAACACGAACACGACCACCATCGACCTCGACGCACTCGACCGGCCGTTCGCCCTTCCCTGGCTGTACGTCCCGAAGACGGTGGACGGACGCCGCGCGATCCAGCTTGAGCGGCTCTATCACCAGATTGCATGGGAGCTCGAGACGACCTACCTCGAGGTCCCGCGCGCGGGCCGGCGCGGACGTTTCTTCCCGATCAAGGAGCCACACGACCTCGAACGCGCGCGCCCGGCGCTCCGCGATCTGCTCGCGGCCTCCGTGCTCGAGGCCTGATCCGGCGCCGCCTCGTCGTCGCCGAGCGGGTGCACGGGCCGGTCGGGCGCTGAACCGGCACGAACCGGGCACGAAGCCGGCGCGGGTCGCGCCCTACGGTGGAGACATGGGCCTGCTCGGGCTCGTGCTGCCATCCCGGTGTGCCGTGTGTGCATCCCCAGGCCCCGCGTTGTGCGAGCGCTGCAACGCGGCACTCGTACGGATCGCGCCTCCGGTGTGCGAGC
Source organism: uncultured Actinomycetes bacterium (assembly GCA_963798725.1). GTDB lineage: Bacteria > Actinomycetota > Thermoleophilia > Gaiellales > Gaiellaceae > Gaiella. Next base: position 530,238 of record CAWCUL010000002.1, on the reverse strand, counting down.
GTTGCGGATGCCCCGGCGCCTGGCCGGTGCGGCGTTGCGTGGAATGCGCCGGCCGCAGGCTCGCGTTCTCGAGAGCACGCAGCGCCCTCGTCTACGACAGACGAGCGCGGCCGCTCGTGTCCGCCTGGAAGGAGCGCGGGCGACGCGACCTCGCAGCGACACTCGCTGCGATCGTGGACGATGTGATCGCCTGTCCCGGCGGGGACGCGATCACGTTCGTACCCGGCGACCCTGAGCGCGGACGCGAGCGCGGGCACGTCCCGGCGCAACGACTGGCGGCGTCACTGGCATCGCTCTGGGGGCTGCCCTGCGAGTCGCTTCTCGCCCGAACGAGATCCGCACCGCGTCAGGCCTCGCTGCCGCGCGCCGACCGAAGCGTGAACGTTCGGAATGCCTTTGCCCTTCGTGGAGCCGCGCCGCCTCGCGTCGTGCTCGTCGACGACGTCTACACCACGGGGGCGACCGCCTCTTCCTGCGCGACGGAGCTCCGGCGCGGGGGTACGCGCGACGTCGTGGTCGTTTGCCTGGCGCGGGCGGTGCGATAGCGTTGGTGAAACACGAGAGGAGGACGCCGTGCGACTGCAGGTGACGATGCGACGCGGCCACGTGAGCGAGGGCGTCCGGACCTATGTGGAGGCGAAGTTCGCCAAGCTCGGCCGCCGTGTCCACGAGGACACGCTTGTCGAGGTCGTGCTCGACCAGGAGCAAAACCCGAAGATCGCCGACGATCACGTCGTCGAGGCCGAGCTCCACGTGAAGGGGCCGAACCTCTTCGGCCGGGAGACGGCGACCACCTACGAGGCTGCCGTCGACCTTCTCGTCGACAAGCTCGAGCGGCAGGTCGAGCGACTGCGCGACAAGAAGGTCCGCGAGCCGCGCCGCCGCGCCCAGGGGCGTTCGCCGGAGCCCGTCCCGGTGGAGGAGATCGAAGAGTCGCTGCGCGCCGACGCCGAGGGGTAGCGCCGTTGTCCCTGCCCCACGACCCCGGCCCGCACTGGGGCGAGGTCGGAATCCACGGGCTGCACCGGGCGCGGGAGTGGGACGCGATCTCGACCGTGGAGCTCGACGGGCTCGACGGCGACGAGGTGTGGTTCGTGGTGCTCCCGGGCGAGGTCGTCGTTCACGAAGCCGGGGACGCCGACCCCGGGCTTCTCCTCGCTGTTGTCGACCTTTCACCGCCGTTCCGGTCGTATGCCGTCCGTCGCGGAGGGTCGACCTGGGCCGTCGCCGCCCGGCGGATCGAGACGATCGAGCTGGCGGACGACCCGGCCGGGAACACGATCGAGATCGCCTGGGACGGGTCGGAGCGGACGGTGCGGATCGACGGGGCGCCCACGCTCGCCGGCGCCTCCGAGCTCGAGCTGCTCGGCGCCCGTCGGCACAGGACGTACGTCGTCACCGCCTCTCGCCTCTCCGGGGCGACCTGGGAGGTCGCGGTCTCCCCGCTCTGAAGTCGCGCGGTCAGCCGAGCGGGCCCGAGCACCAGCTCACGGTCCGCCCGGTCGCCCAGGCCGAGCCGCCGGTGTCGGTTGCGAACGGCATGGTCTGCCAGGGCTTTACCGGGATGACGCGGAGCAGCGTGTCGGTCTCCGTGGGGACGGAGCGGGCCCGCACCTGTGTGCCCTTGCGGTAGACGATCGTCCGCTGCCGATAGTCGATCATCCCCGCGCCGGGAGGAAGGGTGGTGACGAACGGCCCGGCGGTCGAGCAGCAGACGCGAACGTCACGGCCGGTCTGCGCGATCTGGCCGGCGGGCGCAAGTGCCACGGCGGTGACCTCGCCCGGCTCATAGGCGTTGGTGCGAAGCACGGTTCCTGTGCGCGAGAGCACGACGACTCGACCGTCTGCGAGGGACGCGACGACACGAGCCCGGCCGGGGCCGGCGCCCGCTGTGAGGAGCACCACGGGGCTCGCGAGCGACTTCCGAAAGCGCCGGGCACCGGAGCTTGCGACGTAGGTGATCGTGTCGCCGACGGCATAGGGGACGCCGTCGGCGGTTCCGGCGCCGAGCACGATCGCAGGTCGCCCGTCGGTCTCCGACGAGGCGAATGCCAGCCTGCGGGGCGTCCGGCGCGTCGGCGTCGCAGTCCATAGCTCCCAGTCGCTGATGTTGCCGCCGATCTGGGTCAGCCAGAGCACCCGCTGCCCGGACACCGCGACCGAGGGAATGCCGAAGCCGCCGCTCGGGCCCTCCTCGCAGCCGACGATCGTCTTCGAGCCGAATGCCCACAGGCCGCGGGTTGCCGTGTTCCAGAGACGGACGGAGCCGCAGCTCGTCGGGGTGCGGCCCACCGCGTAGGCGACCGATCGCCCCGTGGCCGAGATCGCGGTCACCGGTGCGGGCGCCGTCTGCGTGCGCTCCGGGATGAGAAGCGCCGTCGCCGATCCGGTCACGACGAGCGCGAAAGAGGCAGCGGAGGCGAACAGGAGTCGTCGCACACCCGAATCATGGGCAGAGAACCGTGAAGCCGGCATGATGAGACGGTTCGGAAACAACGCGGGGCGGGTGGCGCGGCGGCGAGCCGGTACCCTCTCTTCATGTCCGGTCAGGGTTTCGGGAAGTTCGAGAAGGTCCTCCGTCTCGGCGAGGGTCGGCGTGTCAAGCGGCTCGCCGAGCAGGCCGCATACATCACCTCGCTCGAGCCGGACTTCGAGACCCTGTCCGACGCCGAGCTCCTCGCGAAGACGGCCGAGTTCAAGCAGCGGCTGTCGAACGGCGAGTCGCTCGACGACATCCTCTACGAGGCGTTCGCCGCGGTTCGCGAGGCCCGCCGGCGCGAGTCGGGCCAGCGGCTGTTCGACGTCCAGCTGATGGGCGGGATCGTGCTCCACGACGGCGACATCGCCGAGATGAAGACGGGCGAAGGAAAGACGTTCGTCGCGAGCGCGCCCCTGTATCTCAACGCGCTCAGCGGTGTCAACTCCCATCTCGTGACGGTCAACGACTACCTCGCAAAGCGAGACGCGGAGTGGAACAAGCCCGTGTTCGACCGTCTCGGGGTCACGGTCGGCTGGATCGAGAACATGATGGCGTTCGCGGAGCGCCGCGAGGCGTACGCAGCCGACATCACGTACGGAACCAACTCAGAGTTCGGGTTCGACTACCTGCGCGACAACATGGCGGTGTCCCTGGAGGGCACGGTGCAGCGCGGCCATGTGTTCGCGATCGTGGACGAGGTCGACTCGATCCTGATCGACGAGGCGCGGACGCCGCTCATCATCTCGGGCGAGCCGGAGACCGCGGCGAAGACCTACTACGACTTCGCGCGCGTCGTGCGCGAGCTCGACGGCGCCCCCTTGACCCGCAAGGCGATGAAGGGCGAGGACGAGACGGAGCTCTCGGGCGCCGACTTCCTCTACGACGAGAAGTTCAAGACGGTGTCGCCCGCGCAGACCGCGCTCGACAAGGTCGAGCGTGCGCTCGGAGTGGACAACCTCTACGACCCGCGCAACGTCCAGCTCGTCAACCACCTGACGCAGGCGCTCAAGGCGCAGTCGCTCTACAAGCGCGACATCGACTACGTCGTGCAGGAAGGCGAGGTGAAGATCGTCGACGAGTACACCGGTCGCATCATGGAAGGGCGTCGCTGGAGCGAGGGCCTCCATCAGGCGATCGAGGCGAAAGAGGGCGTTCCGATCCGCGAAGAGAACGTCACGCTCGCGACGATCACGCTCCAGAACTACTTCCGGCTCTACGAGAAGCTCGCCGGCATGACGGGCACGGCGAAGACGGAGGAGAAGGAGTTCGTCGAGATCTACAACCTCCACGTCGTCGAGATCCCGACGAACGTGCCCGTCGTCCGGCGCGACGAGAACGACCTCATCTTCAAGACGAAGGACGCGAAGTGGAACGCGGTCAGCGACGACATCGTGGAACGGCACGAGCAGGGGCAGCCCGTGCTCGTCGGCACGATCGCGGTGGAGACCTCCGAGTACCTCTCCGAGCTGCTCACGCGGCGTGGGATCCCCCACAACGTCCTGAACGCGAAGGAGCACGAACGCGAGTCGGAGATCATCGTTGGCGCGGGTGAGCCGGGGACGGTCACGATCGCGACGAACATGGCGGGCCGCGGAGTCGACATCAAGCTCGGCCAGGGCGTGGCCGACGCCGGCGGGCTCTACGTGCTCGCGACCGAGCGCCACGAGTCGCGCCGGATCGACAACCAGCTCCGGGGCCGTTCCGGACGGCAGGGCGATCCGGGTGAGACCCGCTTCTACCTCTCCGCCCAGGACGACCTGGTGCGCCTGTTCGCAGGCGACCGGATCCACGGGATCATGCAGCGCTTCAAGATCCCCGACGACCAGCCTATGGAGGCATCGATCCTCTCGCGCCAGATCGAGAACGCGCAGAAGAAGGTCGAGGAGCAGAACTTCGTCTCGCGCAAGAACGTCCTCAAGTACGACGACGTCATGAACTCCCAGCGCATGGTCATCTACGAGCAGCGCCGACGCGTGCTCGAAGGCGACGACCTCTCCGACGAGATCCGTGGCTGGATCGAGGAGGTCATCACCGCGAACGTCGCCCAGTTCACGGACGCGGAGACGACCGAGGACTGGGATCTCGCAGGGCTGGTCTCGCAGATGCACGCGCTGTACGGAACGGACGTGACGTTGGACGAGCTGCGGGAGGAAGTCGAGGTCGACAGCCGCGAGGCGCTCGTGGAGGAGTTCGTCGGTGACGCCCTCGACGCGTACGCCGAGCGCGAGGAGGCCTTCGGGGCCGAGCTGATGCGCGACATCGAGCGCTACGTGATCCTCCAGATCGTCGACACACGCTGGCGGGAGCACCTCGAGTCGATGGACTACCTTCGGGAAGGCGTCCACCTGCGCGCGATGGCGCAGAAGGATCCGCTCGTCGAGTATCGCGCGGAGGGTCACGTCATGTTCGAGGATCTCGGTCGCGTGATCCGCGAGGAGGTCGTGCTCACGGTCTTTCACGTCGAGATCCAGGTCGACGAGGCCGAGCAACAGCTCCAGCAGACGCAGGCGCCGCAGACGCTCGCCTACGAGCACGAGAGCGCTCAGGGAGCCGAGGCGATCGCCGCCGCCGGTGGCGGCACCGCGACCGCGCTCGCCGACCGGCCCGAGACGACCGCGATGGGATCGCCCAAGCCCGTCGTGAACGAGCACGGCGACATCGGGCGGAACGACCCCTGCTGGTGCGGGTCGGGCAAGAAGTACAAGCGCTGCCACGGCGCGTAGCGGCCTCGCTGACAGTCCCGGGATTCGTCGGCGAGCGACCCGCGGCGGCCTCCGGCCGGTGCCGTGGCGGCCTTCCGCGGTCAGGGGAGGGGGCTGTGCCCGAACCATCGCTTCAGGGGCCTGCTGACACGCACTGATCGGAACGTCCGTCCCGGGGCCGAGAAGAGACTCCGACCGACCTCACGCGTGGCTCCGGAAGCGCACTGCTTTGGGAGCATCGGTCCCTCTTCGATGTCAGAGACACCCGTCGCCCGGAGCTGTCAGCAACCTTCCACGATCTCGGCTCACATGCGTGACGACCCGTTCGGTAGCGTTAAACCAGGGGTTGATCAACCCCCCTGGGGGTATGTGGGCGGGCTGGTCGGCGACCCTCAGGCCCTGTATCTCGGTGTCGCCTCGCGTCGCGACCCTCGCCGCCCGCCTGCTCGACGCGCGCGCCGTCATCGGCCGCCGCCGGTAGGCTGGCCGCCGATGACCGACGACGTCGACAAGCCGATCGCCGAGCAGCTCGCAGAGCTCGGGGCCCAGCTCGCCTGGGTCCGTGAGTACCTTTGACCCCGATGCGCTGACAGCCCGCGCCGCCGAGCTCGAGGCCGCAATGGGCGCGCCCGGGTTCTGGGACGATCAGTCCGAGGCCGCGCGCGTGTCCACCGAGCATGCGCGCGTCACGAGAAAGCTGGAGCGCTACGGCGCGCTGCGCCGCGAGCTCGACGACGCAGGCGAGCTGCTCGAGCTCGACCCGTCGCTCGAGGACGAGGTACGCGAGCAGATCGTTCCGGTGCGTGACGAGCTTGCACGTCTCCGCGAGGAGGCCCTCTTCAACGGACGCTACGACACCGGCGACGCGGTCGTGACGATCACGGCCGGCACCGGCGGAACCGACGCCCAGGACTGGGCGGAGATGCTCTTGCGGATGTACCTGCGCTGGACGGCCGACCGCAAGTTCGAGACCGAGCTCGTCGAGGCGAGCCCGGGGGAGGAGGCCGGCCTCAAGTCGGCGACGCTCACGGTCCGCGGTGAGAACGCATACGGCCTCTTCAAGGCCGAGCGTGGCGTCCATCGCCTCGTTCGCCACTCTCCGTTCGACTCCGCGCACCGCCGGCACACGGCGTTCGCACAGGTCGTGGTCGCGCCGCTCCTGCCGGAGAGCGAGGACGTCGAGGTCGACGAGGGCGACCTGCGGATCGACACGTACCGCGCGAGCGGCGCGGGTGGACAGCACGTGAACAAGACCGACTCGGCAGTGCGGATCACCCACCTTCCGACGGGCATCGTCGTCCAGTGCCAGAACGAGCGCTCGCAGACGTCGAACAAGCAGACGGCGATGCGCATCCTCCGCTCGAGGCTCGCCGAGCTCCGCGAGGAGGAGCGCGAGGCGGAGCTGGCGCGGGAGCGTGGAGGCAAGGTCGACGTCGGCTTCGGCAGCCAGATCCGCTCTTACGTCCTGCAGCCGTACCAGATGGTCAAGGATCACCGCACCGACCACGAGACGGGGAACGCGCAAGGCGTCCTCGACGGAGCACTCGACGGCTTCGTGCAGGCGTACCTCCTCGCCCGAGCAGCGAGCCACTCGTAACCGAGGCGCGCCCTCCGGCGAAAGCGGACTCAGCCCTACGGCGGACTGAAGGTCGGGGCCGCGACAGCGGCCTTCGAGTGATCTGCCCCACGATAGGAGGGGGGATCGAGTCGCAGATCTGCCGGTGAGCCGCGCGCGGGAAGTGGCCTGAGGCCGCGTCCCGGGGGGTGCGTGGTGCCAACGCTCGGACGGACGCGGGCAGAGCCCACGTCCGCAGGCGAGCAGCTGCGGCGGCGAAGCCGACGCCTTCAGGGATCTGCCCCGCCGTAGGCGGGGATCGCGCCGCGGAAATCCGCGTGAGCGGATTTCCGCGTGGCGAACCGCCAGGTCGTTGCGGTCGCGTCCCCCCAGGGGGGCGCGTAGTACCCACGCGTTGACGGACGCGGGCAGAGCCCACGTCCGCAGGCGTGCGGTTGCGGCGGCGGAGCCGACGCCTTCAGGGATGTGCCCCCGCGGCGGGCGGGGGATCAAGCCGTGGGATTCCGCGCGAGCGGAATCCCACCTGGCGAACAGGTCAGGCCCGCCGCAGGACTCGGCTACACTTGAGCGAACCTGAACCGGAGCGGCCCAGGGGAGGCGGCCGCGTCGAACGCTCTCGCCCGGTGAATGGACGACCTGCTCACACCCGCTTCTGACACAGCCGCTGCTCTCGTAGAAGAGCCTGTGGCGTCCTCGAACGGGGCGAAGCACCACGCCTCGTCGGCGATGATCGTGTTCGAGGACGTTCGGAAGGTCTACGAGCCCGATGTCGTCGCGGTCGACGGCGCGTCGTTCGTGATCGACAAGGGCGAGTTCGTGTTCGTCGTCGGTCCGTCGGGCTCGGGGAAGTCGACGATCATCCGGCTGCTCCTGAAGGAGCTCGAGCCCACGTCGGGCCGGATCCTCGTCGGGGGCCGTGACCTGACCCGGCTCAAGCGCTCCAAGGTGCCGCTTCTCCGCCGCAACGTCGGCTGTGTGTTTCAGGACTTCAAGCTGCTGCGCGACCGCTCCGCGGCCGAGAACATCGCGTACGCGCTCCGCGTCCAGGGCGAGCCCAGCGCGTCGATTCGCAAGAAGGTTCCGGAGGCGATGGCCCTCGTTGGTCTCGCCCACAAGGCGAGCTCCCGTCCCGACGAGCTCTCGGGCGGCGAGCAGCAGCGCGTCTCGATCGCACGAGCCGTCGTCAACCACCCGCCCCTTCTTATCTGCGACGAGCCGACGGGCAACCTCGACCCCGACACGTCGGTCGGGATCATGCAGCTCCTGCACCGGATCAACACGGCCGGGACGACGATCCTGATGGTCACCCACGACCGAGAGATGGTCGACAAGATGCGCAAGCGCGTGATCGCGCTCGGCGACGGGCGGATCGTCCGCGACGAGCGGCGCGGCGGATACGAGACCGAATGACACGCCTGAAGCTCGTTGTCTCCGAGGCCCTCCGGTCGATGGGCGCGAACATCTCGACGTCGTTCGCGGCCGCGACGACGGTGCTCATCGGGATGTTCCTCCTCGGCATGTTGATCGGGCTCGGCACATGGGTGGTGTCCTGGTCGGATCACGTCAAGGACCAGTTGCAGGTGAAGGTGTTCTTCGTCGACGACGTCAAGGACAAGCAGATCAATGCCGTCGGCTCGTACCTGCGGACCCACGCGCGTCCGGGGGATCTGATCAAGGACTACCAGTTCGTCTCGAGGACGGAGGCGCTGCAGCGGATGCAGAAGCGGTATCCAGAGCTGACCCGGGACCTGCCGACGAACCCCCTGCCCGCCTCGTACGAGATCACGCCGCGGAAGGCCGAGCAGGTCAAGGATCTCTCTGCGGCGATCCGGGGACAGAAGTTCCCGGGCGTGGACCGCGTCAAGGACGGCCAACAGACGTCGAAGCGGATCCTTCAGGTCGCGCGCGTGATCGAGGTCGTGTTCGTCGTCGCGGTCGTCATTCTCCTGATCGCATCGGTGCTCCTGATCGCGAACACGATCAGGCTCTCGATCTTTGCCCGCCGCCGCGAGATCGAGGTGATGAAGCTCGTCGGAGCCACGAACTGGTTCGTGCGCGGGCCGTTCATGGTGGAGGGTCTGCTCTGCGGGATCGCGGGGGCGTTCGCGGCGATCGTGCTCCTGATGATCGGCAAGGAGATCGCACTGCCCGCCATCCTCGGGCACATCGACACCACCTCGTCGAACGACGTGCGTGCGCTCGGGTTCACGTTCACGGCGCTGATCCTCCTCGTCGTGGGCCTCGTCGTCGGTGCGGTCGGCTCGGGCTTCACTCTGCGGCGCTACCTGAAGGTCTGACGCGCGCGCACTGGCTGGCGGGCTCCCGCCGGGCAGAGCCCGGCTTCTCCCGCCTCGCATCCCTGAGCCCGCTCTAGTCGGGGGCCCGTGCGGAGCACTGTTCCCCCTCCCGACGCGTTCTCAGGAATGCGCCAGAGCACGCGCGTCCGCGTGCGCACTGGCGGCGGGCTCCTGCCGGGCAGAGCCCGGCTTCTCCCGCCTCGCATCCCTGAGCCCGCTCTAGTCGGGGGCCCGTGCGGAGCACTGTTCCCCCTCCCGACGCGTTCTCACGAATGCACCGGCGCGCGCGCTTACGCGTGGTTCGCGGGCGGAGGCTCGTGGACGCTCGGCGGCTACGGTTGCCCAATGGCTCGTAGCCGTCGCTCACGCCCGCCGCGGCGTCCGTCCCGCGCAACCAGGCACGCCCGTGCAACCGGCGCGTACCAGCACGCAGCCGTGAAGCGCGCCGAGCACCGAATCGCGATCCGGCTGCCCGAGCGGCGAACCCCGCCCGAGACGGTTGTCGCGCATCTGGGGCCGACGAACTCCGGGAAGACGCACGACGCGCTCGCGTTCCTCGCCGAGCGTGGAAGCGGTGTCTACGCGGGCCCATTGCGAATGCTCGCGCAGGAGGCGCATCGCCGCCTCGCCGACCAACTCGGTGCCGATCGCGTCGGCCTGATCACGGGCGAGGAGCGCGTCAACGAGCACGCGCCGATCCTGTGCTGCACGGTCGAGATGGCGCCCAGCTCGGGGGACGTGCTCGTGCTCGACGAGGTGCAATGGGCCGACGACGAAGAGCGCGGCGCGGCGTGGACTCAGCTCCTGCTCGCGGGCGAGTACCGCCACGTTCGGCTGCTCGGGGCGCTCGACGCGCTGCCGCTGGTCCGCAGAGCATTCCCGGACGCAGAGCTCCGGGTGCACGAGAGGAAGCTGCCCCTCGAGTTCGTCGGCGCTCGACAGCTTCGCGGGCTGACGACGGGGACGGTGCTGGTCGCGTTCAGCCGGAAGGCGGTGCTCGCGCTGGCGGGTGAGGTCAACCGACTCCAGCCCGGTCGCGTCGCCGTGCTCTACGGCGCGATGCCTCTCGCGTCGCGCCGCGAGGAGATCGACCGCTTCCTCGCGGGAGGCGCCGACGTCTGCGTCGCCACCGACGTCCTCGGGCACGGTGTCAACCTCCCGTGCGAGACGCTGCTCTTCGCGGAGACGACCAAGTTCGACGGCGAGTCCCGGCGTCCGCTCGTTCCGTGGGAGCTCGCCCAGATCGCGGGACGCGCCGGACGCTTCGGACTCGTGGAGCGCGGTCACGTGGGCGTCCTGGTCGGCCTTCCCTGGGCGAGTGCCGACCCCGATCTCGTCGAGGCGGCGCTCGTGCCACACGTCGAGCTCCCGGAGGGACATCGGGGCTACCGAATCGTCGACGAGGCACGAATTGGGCCGCGCCTCGGCGACCTCGGAGTCGAGGACGCGCGGGATCTCGACGCCGCCCTGGCCGCCTGGCATCGCGTCGCCACGCGCGAATGGGCGCACGAGAGCTGGCTCGCCGTCGAGTCGCTGCAGCCGATCCGCGGCCGGCTCGCCGTCGTCGAGCGTCACCTCCGCGCCCGAGGTCGCCGTCTGGGCCTCGAGGACGCCTGGACGCTCGTCAACGCCCCTATCGACCCCGACGGTGCCGAGCTGCTCGGCGTGCTGGCGCTCGCCGTCGCCGGCGACCACACCCAACGCCAGCTGCTCCAGTACCTGCTCGATCCCGCACGACTGAGGGACTCCACCCTGGAGGAGGCAGAGGAGGCAGGTCGAGTGGCTGCGATCCTGCGGTGGTTCGCGCTGCAGTACTCGGATGTCGGCGGCGTCACGATCGAGCGGGCCGCGGAGCTCGAGCGCGTAGCCGCGGAGCGCGTCGTCAAACGGCTCGCGACCGAGGTTCGGGACGGCAAGCTCGGCCGCTGCCGCTCGTGCGGGCAGACGTGCCCTCCGTGGTTTCCGTTGTGTGACCGGTGCGCCCGTTCAGGACGCCGGTGAGGCGGTCTCGGCCCGGGCGAGGCCCCCCGCGGCGTTCGTAAACCGCGCCGGCCTGATATAGACGGGTGATGAATGTCGACGAGCTACGCGTCCTTCCGCCGTTCGGCGCGTTGAGTGGGAACGGGCTTGCCCATGTCGCGGATTGTGCAGCAGAGGTCGAGGCCGAGGCCGGGAGGGTTCTCGCCCTGCCGGACGATCCGGGCTCCGGCATGTACGTGATTCGCGACGGCACGGTCGCGGTCGAGCTCCGTTCCGCGACGATCGAGCTCGGCCCCGGAGACTTCTTCGGCGAGCTCGCCCTCCTCGTCGAGGAAGGCGCGCGCGTCGCGCGTGTCCGCGCAACGAGCCCTCTTCGATGCATCTCGATCCCGCGTGAGGACTTCGAGTTTCTCGTCGAGAGCGAGCCGGGCTTCGCGTTGCACCTCCTGCGAGAGCTCGCGCGGCGGCTCGTCGAGGCACGCGCCACTCCCTGACGGTCGGTCTCGACTCGGAGCGTCCCTACACTGGCGCCGTGCCGGAGACCAAGCTCATCGCCGACAACCGCCGCTCGCGGCACGACTACCACCTCCTGGATCGTGTCGAAGCGGGCCTGCAGCTGACCGGGACCGAGGTGAAGTCGCTACGCGACGGGGGGGTGCAGCTCGGGCAGGCATATGCGGAGATACGCGACGGCGAGGCGTGGCTCGTCGGGGCGTCGATCCCCGAATACGCGCAGGGCAATCTCCGGAACCACCGGCCGGAACGCGACCGCAAGCTCTTGCTCCACCGGCGTGAGATCGACTCCCTGTCCGGGAAGGTGCGCGAGAAGGGGCTGACGCTCGTGCCGACGCGCCTCTACTTCAAGGACGGTCGCGTGAAGGTCGAAATTGCGGTCGCCCGCGGCAAGGAGCGCCTCGACAAGCGCCGCGACCTGGCCGAACGGGACGCGAAGCGCCAGATGGAGCGGGCGCTCAAGTCGCGTCGCTAAGGGCGACGGCGGCGACCGGTGTCAGACACCGTCCCCACGACCCACCGCGCTCGATTCGGGCAGATACAGGGAGATCGTGGCGGTGCACCTGCTCCTCCGAGCGTCGCGGCGCGCGAAGGTGTCAGACACCGTTTTCCGTCAAGGGCAAACCGTGTCGAGTTCGTGCCAATCGATCCACAGGCGCGTGGGCTCAGGCGAGCGGGCCGCGGACGGTGATCGTGCCCGGCTCGGCGACGTATCCGTGCCGCTCGTTGAGCCGCCGGATCGGCTCGTTGCGCTCCTCGTTCTGCGTCTCGAGCCGCGTGTAGCCGTTCTCCTTTGCCCAGGCGATCTCGGCGCGCTTGAGCGCGCCGGCGATCCCGCGCCCGCGCCACGCGCGCCTGACGCCGGTCATGTCGTGCATCGCGATCGTGGGCCGCGCGAGGGAGAGCGAGAACTTCGCGTACCCGACTACCTCGTCGCCGGCGACCGCGACGAACGTCGCCTCGGGCCGATCACCGGCGCCCTGCATGTCCATCGCCAGCCACTCGTCGAACGGCGCGATCTCGGCCTCCTCCTGGCCCGGGACGTCGGCGTACGCCTCCCGCGCGACCTCGTATATCCCGGCAGCTGCCCGGGGCTGTTCCGCCCAGGTGACGATCTCGATCCCCTCCGGCGGCGCGACGGAAGGCGCATCGGCATCCGTCAGCTCGAGCACGAGCATCGAGTTGCGGCCCACCTCGACGAAGCCGCGCCGCTGCGCCCACGCGAGCGACGCCGTGTCGGTCTCCTTCACAGGGCCCATCAGCTCCGAGTAGTCGAGCGCGCGGGCCCAGGAGGTGAGGGCGGAGAGCAGCTCCGACCCCACCCCTGCACGCCGTGCCTCGACGAGCACCCTGACCTCGCCTCGCGCCACGCCGTCCGGGGAATGCCACCCGCCGACCCCGATCGCGGTACCGAGGTCCTCGTCACCGGCCGACGCGAGGAGCCACGTCGTCTCGCGCGCCTGGCGCTTCCAGTCGAGGTACCCCTCGACCGTGTCGGTCTCGTGGAATGCGGCCCGCGACACCTGGATCCAGCGCTCGAGCTCGTCCTCGTGGATCTCTCGGATGGTCGCCATCGACCTGCAGCGTACGGTTTCCGAGGAGTAGGCTCGCCCTCGAAGCTCCGACGAAAAGGAGGCCGTCAGATGCGGCGCGTGGCACTGACCGTCAACGGGATGCGGCACGAGCTCGAGGTGGAGCCGCGCGAGCTGCTCGTCTACGTCCTGCGCGACCGACTCAGGTTGACCGGGACGAACGTCGGTTGCGACACGTCGTCGTGCGGGGCTTGCACGGTGCTCGTCGACGGAAGATCGGCGAAGTCGTGCACGCTGCTCGGTGTCCAGGCGGACGGCGCCGAGGTCACGACGATCGAGGGGCTCGCGCCCGACGGCGCGCTCCACCCCGTGCAGCAGGCATTCCACGACCGCCACGCGCTCCAGTGCGGGTATTGCACGCCCGGGATGGTGATGGCGTCGGTCTCGCTGATCGAGCAAGGAGACGCGATGAGCGAGAAGGCGATCCGCGAGGGCCTCGAGGGGAACTTCTGTCGCTGCACCGGCTACCACAACATCGTGCTCGCGGTGCAGGACGCCGCGACCGCCATGGCGAGGGCCTCGTGAGCGCCACGGAGGAACGCAGGCAGTACATCGGCTCGCCGGTCAAGCGCCGCGAGGACGAGCCGCTCCTGACGGGACGGGGTACGTACGTCGACAACATGGCCCCGGTCGGGACCGTCTGCATGGTCGTCGTCCGCAGCCCGTACGCCCACGCGAAGGTCAGGAGCGTCGACCTCGACGCGGCGCGCGAGGCGGAAGGCGTTGTCGCCGCGTTCTCGGCGGCAGACCTGCAGGACGACTGGAAGGCATCGCTGCCCTGCGCCTGGCCGGTGACCGAGGACATGAAGAGCCCTCCGCACTACCCGCTCACCGACGCCGCGCGCTACCAGGGAGACGGGGTCGCGGTGGTGATCGCCGAGACCCGCGCGCAGGCGATAGACGCGGCCGAGCTCGTCGAGGTCGACTACGAGCCGCTCGACGCCATCGTCGACGTGTCGAAGGCGCTCGACGACGGCGCAGCCCTCGTCCATCCCGACTTCGGGACGAACGAGTGCTACGTCTGGCGGCTCGACACCGATGCGACGGGGCAGGCGATCGAGGATGCGGAGGTCGTGGTCACGCGCCGCTACTACCAGCCGCGGCTGATCCCCAACGCGATCGAGCCGCGTGCGGTCCTCGCCGTTCCGGGCGCGATGGACGACGTGACGCTCTACTCCGCGACGCAGGTGCCGCACATCCTCCGGCTGCTCACGGCGGCGGGGCTCGGGATGCCGGAGACGAAGCTCCGCGTCGTCGCGCCGGACGTCGGAGGAGGCTTCGGCTCGAAGCTCGACGTCTACGCGGAGGAGTACCTCGCGGTCGCGCTCGCCCGCAGGCTCGGCCGGCCGGTGAAATGGACGGAGGAGCGATCCGAGGCATACCTCGCGACGATCCACGGCCGTGACGTCGTCACCGAGTACACCTTCGGGGCGACGAAGGACGGGAAGATCACGCACTGCCGGGCGAGGATCAAGGCGGCGATGGGCGCGTACCTGCAGCTCGTGACGCCGGGGGTCCCGCTGCTCGGCGCGTGGATCTATGCCGGCCCGTACGACATCCCGAACTACAGCGTCGAGTTCACCGGCGTGTTCACGAACACCACGCCGACGGACGCCTACCGCGGTGCGGGGAGGCCCGAGGCAACGTATGTCATCGAGCGGACGATGGACGCGCTCGCGGACGAGCTCGGGATGGACCGCACCGAGGTGCGCCGCAAGAACTTCATCACGGAGTTCCCGGCGACGATCGGCTCCGGCCTCACGATCGACTCCGGCGACTACGTCGCGTCGCTCGACCGACTGCTCGAGATGCTCGACCTCGACGCCTTCCGCGCCGAGCAGGAAATGAGGCGCGAGAACGGCGGCCCGAAGCAGCTGGGGGTCGGGTTCTCGACGTACAACGAGATGTGCGGCCTCGCGCCGTCGCGCATCCTCGGCGCGATCCGGTACGCGGCGGGAGGCTGGGAACAGGCGACGATCCGCTATCTCCCGACCGGCTCGGTGCAGGTGATCACGGGGACGTCGCCGCACGGACAGGGCCACGAGACGTCGTGGGCCCAGATCGTCGCAGACCAGCTCGGCTGCGACATCGACGCGGTCGAGGTGCTGCACGGCGATACCTCGATCTCGCACAGCGGGCTGGACACGTACGGCAGCCGGAGCCTTGCGGTGGGCGGGGTCGCGCTCAGCTTCGCCGCCGACAAGGTCATCGACAAGGCGCGGCAGATCGTTGCCCATCAACTCGAGGTCGCCGGCGACGACCTCGAGCTCGCGAACGGCACGTTTTCCGTGAAGGGCTCGCCGGACAAGGAGATGACGCTCGCGGCAGCCGCCTGGGCGGCGTTCGCGGCGCACGACCTTCCCGACGGGATGGAGCCCGGGCTCGAGGGGACGGCAGTCTACGACCCGCCGAACTTCTCGTGGCCCGGCGGCGCGCACGCCGCCGTGGTCGAGGTGGACACGGAGACCGGCGACGCCCGCCTCATTCGTTATGTCGCGGTCGACGACGTCGGCCAGGTGGTCAACCCGACCATCGTCGACGGCCAGGTGCACGGTGGGGTCGCGCAGGGCATCTCGGCCGCGCTGTACGAAGAGGGGTCGTACGACGAGGACGGCAACTTCCAGACCGCCAACCTCTTGACCTACCTCGTGCCGTCGGCGGCAGAGCTCCCCTCGTTCGAGCTCGACCGCACGGAGAGCAGAAGCCCCATGAACCCGCTCGGCGTGAAGGGGGTGGGGGAGACCGGCACCATCGCGGCCGCACCGGCGGTGATGAGCGCGGTGCTCGACGCGATTTCGCATCTCGGCGTCGAGGACATCCAGATGCCGGCAACGCCAGAGCGTGTCTGGCGTGCGATCCAGGAGGCGAAGTCGTGATTCCCGCACGGTTCGACTACGACGTCGCGGAGAGCGTCGACCACGCGATCGACCTGCTCGGCGCGGGCGGGGGAGACGCCAAGCTGCTTGCCGGCGGCCAGTCGCTGATCCCCGCGTTGAAGCTCCGGATCGTCCGTCCTGCGAAGCTCGTGGACGTGGGCAGGCTCTCGGAGCTCTCCTACGTCAAGGACGGAGGGACGCACCTGGCGATCGGGGCGATGACGCGTCACGCTGCTGTGGCCGCGGACGCGCTGCTCCGGGAGCATTGCCCCATCGTCGCCTTCACCGCAGCGCAGATCGGCGACCCCCAGGTGCGCCACCACGGCACGTTCGGCGGCACGCTCTCCCACGGCGATCCGGCGTCCGACATGCCGGCGGTGATCCTCGCGCTCGGTGCGGAGCTGGTGGCGCGCGGGAAGGGCGGGGAGCGGGTGATCCCAGCCGCGGAGTTCTTCACCGGCGTGTTCGCGACGGCGCTCGCCGCGGACGAGGTGCTCGTCGAGGCGCGCGTCCCGAAGCTTGCGGGGTCGACCGGCTGGGCGTACGTGAAGGCCCAACGGCGTGCCCAGGATTGGGCGACGGTCGGCGTCGCAGCGCTCGTCCACCGCGACGACGGAAAGGTCGCGGGGGCGTCCATCGGGCTCGTCAACATGGGCGGCACGCCGCTTCGGGCGCACGCGACGGAGGAGGCCCTGGCGGGAGGCGCGACCGTGGCGGACGCCTCCGCGCGCATCGCCGAGGGGGCGGACCCGCCGAGCGACCTCGCCGGCTCGGCCGAGTACCGTGCCCATCTGGCCCAGGTGATCGCGCGACGCGCCGTCGAGCAGGCGCTCACGGACGGGTCGGGATAGCGCCTAGATCAGCGGGTCGTCGAGCGCGATCTGGAGCGCCTCGACCGGCGACTGGTCCTCCTCGCAGATGAGCCGGTGGGTCAGCACGAACGGCGTCATCGCATACACGTCCTCGACCGTGACCGCGTCCCGCCCCTCGAGGCACGCACGCGCCTTCGTCGCGCTCATGAGGTGGATCGCTGCCCGTGAGCTCGCGCCGAGCATCACCCCGGGCAGTTCACGCGTCTTCCGGACGATCCCGACCACGAGACGGGCCACCTCTTCGGGCACCTCGGTCGCGTCGAGCTCGAGACGCGCCTTGTCGAGACCGACGATCCCGAGCAGCGGCTGGATCTCGCCGAGCATGTCGGGGGTGACGCCCGTGTGGGGCAGCCGCAGCATCTCGACTTCGCTCTCGATGTCGCAGTAGTCGATGTAGATCTTGAACAGGAAGCGGTCGAGGTTCGACTCGGGCAGCGGGAAGACGCCTTCCTGCTCGTACGGGTTCTGGGTCGCGATCACGAGGAACGGGTCGGGCAGCCGGTGCACGCGGCCTTCGACCGTGATCGCGCGCTCCGCCATCGCCTCGAGCAATGCAGACTGGGTGCGAGGGGGCGTGCGGTTGATCTCGTCCGCGAGGAGCACATTCGTGAACACCGTGCCCTCGATGAACTTCGTCTCACCGGCTCGTATGACGTTGTGGCCGACGAGCTCGGTGGGCGTCGTGTCCGGCGTGAACTGGACGCGGTTGAAGTCGGCGCCGAGGACGTAGGCAGTCGCGCGCCCCAGCAGCGTCTTGGCCGTGCCCGGAGGTCCTTCGAGCAGAACGTGGCCCCGCGCGATCGCGGCGACCAGCAGGAGCTCGACGGCCGGGCCCTGGCCGACGACGACCTTGCCGACCTCTTCCTTGGCACGCTCGCGCAGTGCGTGCAGGTTCTCGTACGCGACCGTGATTGCCACGCTCACATCCTCCTAGGTGTCGTTGCGTTCTTCCCAGACGATAGTCGGCGAATTCGCTCCTGTCCTGTAGCCCAGGATCGAGCGTCGAGGGTGCAGGAAGACGTCGGATCGCCCTCCTGGGCGGCCGCATAGACTCCTGCACGATGCGGAGCTTCTGGAACAGGCCGCTCGGCTCGAAGCTGATCATCTTGCTGAGCATCGCCCTGCTGCTGGAGATGCTCGCGCCGTGGCAGAGGATCTGCGCGGCGTCGGGGAGCAACGGGCAGAACATCTGCGGGTGGCGCACCGCGTACTCGGGCTCCGACTTCGGCACCTACGCGGCGATCCTCGCAGCCGCCATTCTCGTCTGGGAGCTTCTTCCGGTGCTCTTCCCACGGCTTTCGATGCGCGGGTGGACGACCGCTGTGATCACCGGGATCCTCGGTGTCCTCCTGGCAGTCTCGACGCTCGTGAAGATGATCGACGACAACGAGTTCCAGACGATCTGGGCCTGGGTCGGGCTCGCGCTGGCGCTCGCGATCATGCTCGTTGCGCTGATCCGCGTGCGCTTTCGGTGGGGAACCCGTCACGAACGACCAGCGGCCGCCCCCGCCGCCGTTCCCCCCGCCCCCGCCGCCGGTTCCCCCGCCGCCGTTCCCCCCGCCCCCGCCGCCGGTTCCCCCGCCGCCGCTCCTCCCCCCGCCGTCGCTCCTCCCCCTGCCGCCGCTCCCGAGACCCGACCGCCGCCCTCCGGTACACCACCGGCGTGAGCGTGGTTCGAAGGCAGTTTGTGTTGAATCAACACAAACTGCCGTAACGCGCGCTGCCCTCCGGCTACGATGTCGGCTGACATACGGGGGCGACCAGGTCTCGACGTGGTTGATTCTCCGGCTGAGCAGCGAGCCGAGGTCGCCGGTCGGCCTCGTAAAACAACCGGCACAAAAAGCAAGTGCGAAGAACGATCTCGCACTCGCCGCCTAGCAAACGCTAGGTCAGGCGACGTCCCATCCCGGCTCTGCCCGAGGCCGGGGTACGGGGCGCCAACGATCGGGCTCGGAGCCGAAGGAACGCCGATCGCCGGAGGCTCGACACCCAAAGGATAGGCTGGCTCGTCGGTAGGGCGTCCGCCTCCGGCCGCCGAGCGAGACGAAAGCGCGGACTACGCTCGTAGACGTTTGGTCGGTGCAACCGCGGACGCGGGTTCGATTCCCGCCGCCTCCACTGCTGCTGGCATCCAGTTCGGGTGGCGCAGGACCGTCCGAAAAGGGATAGGGGACGCGCCAGGGGTCGCCCGAGGAGAGCGACGGGTCTGCCACGCCTTGCCTCTTTGTGTACGAGCCCGTCTGAGTCCCCTCCGGTCGAGGCTCGAACACCTGTCCCAGCGACGACGAGATTGACGGCGAGGATCAGTACGTGAAATCCCCGATGTCGCGCTCGTCTCGACGGGACACGCTGGTGCACATCAGCGACAAGAAGGGTGGCCGTAAATGAAGGGGCTCGCGGTCGCGATCGCCGCCGTGACATTGGTTGTCGCCTCGGCCTTGGTCACGGCCGGTGGGGCCGTTACCTCCAAGCCTCTCGTGGCCGTTCAGGTGGACGAGTTCAGCGTCTTCCCGGGGACGCAAGGTGCACCGAGGGGCAAGGTGAGGTTCGTCGTCACCAACATCGGTACCGTCAGGCATGAGTTCGTCGTGTTGAAGACGGCGAAGCCCGCAGGCAACCTGCTCAAGGGCAACGAGGCGGACGAGAGCGGCAACGTCGGTGAGATCGGCGGTGTGCCTCCGGGCCAAGCCAGAACCTTGAACCTGACGCTCAAGCCGGGGCATTACTCGCTCATTTGCAATCTGCCGGGACACTACAAGACCGGTCAGTTCGCGGACTTCTACGTGCGGTAAACGTCACGACAAGCACGCTCGGTAGCTCGGGGCCAGCGGCTCGTATATCCGTGGGCGCCAGAACTCTAGGCGCCCCGCCTCCGCTTCATCGGCGAACGCATCGTCAGTCGTCCGGTTCGGAGCTGCGCGAGCCGTCGTCGCCCGCCGTCGTCGTCTGGACGGGCCTGGTCGCGGTCGTGGTGATCGTGGTACGCGGGCTCAGCCTTCCGGCGGGCTCTGGCTCGCGATTGGCGTACCCGAGCAGCACGACGTTCACGCCGATCGCGGCGGCGACGAGCAGCGCTGCGGCGGCCGCGATGAGAAGCATCCGAGCCGGGCGGCCGCGCATGATCAGGCGGCGAGGAGCTCCGGAGCGAGCTCGCGGCGGAGCGCACCAACGTGTTGGGGGCGGTTCACGAGCAACGCGGCAACGAGCCTCCCGTCCTGCGCGAGGTACCGGGCCGCCAGCGAAGTCTCATCTCCGTCGAGGACGATTCGCTCCCATCCCTCCGCGGAGCC
Organism: uncultured Actinomycetes bacterium; assembly: GCA_963798725.1. Classification (GTDB taxonomy): domain Bacteria; phylum Actinomycetota; class Thermoleophilia; order Gaiellales; family Gaiellaceae; genus Gaiella. The sequence goes on along the minus strand of CAWCUL010000002.1, from coordinate 510,061 downwards.
TACGTGCTGAAGCCGGAGACCGAACTGGTCCGACCAGAAGTAGGGAGTCGGTCTGGCCCCCGGTGCTCTGCCCAGGATGGCGCGGGCGACCGCGGCCGCCTGCCCGGCCGCGCTCGTCCAGTGCTCGAGACGGACGTGGCGCGAACGCTCGGCGCTCCACGGAGCAGCGACGTCGCCACAGGCGAAGACGCCCGGGAGCCTCGTGCGGCCGCTTTCGTCCGTCTCGATCGGGCCGGAGGCCGCGAGCAGGAGCTCACCGGCGGGCTCGGCGCCCACCGCGACGAGGACGAGGTCGCATTCGAGCTCCATTCCGCTCGAGAGGCGGAGCCCGCGAAGCGCTCCGTCGCTCCGGCGCAGCACGCTCTCGACCCCGGCCCCGAGCCTGAGGGCGACACCGCGCTCCCGGTAGCGGTCGGCGAGGAGGCGGCCGACCTCCGGCCCGAGCGTCAGCTCGAACGGCAGGCTCGCCAGGTCGATGATCGTCACGTCCACGCCGAGCTCGACAGCCGTCGACGCAACCTCGGTACCGACGAAGCCCGAACCGACGATCGCGAGCCGCCTGCCGGGGACGAGCTCTGCACGCAATCGCCGCGCGTCGTCGAGCGTCCGGAGGACCTGGACGCCGCTACCGCCGAACGCTGCCGGCCGCCGGGCCCGGGCTCCGGTCGCGAGAACGAGCGCATCCCACACCAAGTCTCGGCGCGACGTGCTCGCGAGCCGGCGCGTCGTGTCGATCCGCACCACCCGGACCCCGAGCTCGAGGTCGATCTCGAGCTCGGGCCAGGCGGTCGGAGCCTGGAGAAGGAGTTCCTCGCGGGTGCCTGCGAGGAACTCCTTCGAGAGGGCAGGCCGCTCGTAGGGTGGGTGGGGTTCTTCGCCGACGAGAGTGATCGATCCGTCGAAGCCCTCTGCGCGGAGCGTCCGCGCGCAGCGGCTACCCGCCAGGCCGGCGCCGACGATGACGACGCGCCGGGACATCAGGCGGCCTGTCTGCCGCGCTCGTCGTAGACGGCGATCGCGCCCATGGGGCACGATGCCGCGGCTTCGACGACGGCATCGTCGTTCGTCTCGGCCTCGTGGACGACGGCGATGCCGTCGGCGCCGAGGACGAAGGACCGGGGTGCAAGCTCTGCGCAGCTTCCGAAGCCGCTACACAGCGACCGGTCGATCTCGATGCGATACACGAGTGTCTCCTTTCGTTGGCGGGACGAGCGCGCGCCACGCGGTTGCGGCGATGACCGCACCGACCGCTCCGCCGTAGAGGCCGAGAGCCCAGGGTTGGCTGCTGTCGGTTCCGGCCGTCAGGCCGTGCACGGTGGCGAGGCCGAAGATGAGATACGTGGCCCAGTGCAGGCGCCGCCAGTTGCGCGCCCCGATGCGCTTCCGCAGCGAGAACGAGCCGTAGACGATCACCATCAGCTCGGCGGCGAGCACTCCGAGGCCTGTCCAGAGCGGACGGTACGGAGCCAGGCCGGGCACGAGCAGGCTGCCGATCCCGATGTGCACGGTGCTGTCGAGGACGAGCGCCGACGCGTGTGCGAGCACGGCGCCGAGCCCGAGCATGGCGAGGAAGCGGTGAATGTCGGTCACCGTCGCCGCCTTCAGCGCCGCGCCGAACGGTCGCGCCTTCAGCACGAGGCCGGCCAGCACCGACGAGGTCAGCAATGCGTAGGCGAGAAGGCCGCTCGACCGGGCGAGGATCCAGAACGTCGGGTCGTTCTTCATGCGAGCCCCCCCGCGAAGCGCGTCCGGCCGTCGAGCGTTACGAGCATGGCGGGCGTCGCGGTGGCATTCGCCTCGCGTTCGGCCTCCTCTGCTCCGGCGAGGAAGAGGGCTTTCGCTCGCACCTCCGCTTCCGTCGCGGTCGCCGCGACGGCGGTCACCCGAAGCAGGTCGCCCATGGCCGGCAGTCCCGTGGCGGGGTCGATGATGTGGTGCAGATCCTCGCCCCCCCGCGTCCAGTGGCGACGGTCGCGGCCGGAGGTCGCGACCGCACCGTCTCCGAGTTCGAGCGTGAGCATGCCGTCGCCGGTGTCGAGCCCGATCGGCCATCCGCCGCCGCGGGCGGCGATGTCGCCGCCGGCGTCGACCAGGCACGGGCCGAGCTCCCCGAGGATCTTCGCGGCGCGATCCACCGCGTAGCCCTTGGCGATCCCTCCGAGATCGAGGCGGACCCCGGGATCGAGCTCGATCGTCCGCGTCCTGCGATCCACACGGACCGACCCGGCGCAGCGAACAGGCGCGAACGCACGGGGATCGCCACCGCGCCCTTCGGCGGACGCCACCTCCTCGAACGTGCGGTCGTAGCCGGCGGCGACGAGCGCGTCGTGCACCGTCGGGTCGAAGCGGCCGCCCGTCCGATGCCTGGCGGCGAGAGCGAGATCGACGACCTCGAGCAGCTCGAGCCCGGCCCGCATCATGCCCCGCCGGTTGAGCTCCGAGAGCTCCGAGTCGGGATCGAACCGCGAGAAGATGCTCTCCAGGCGGCGCACTTCCCACCGGGCCTCGGCCATGGCGCGAAGTGCCTCGGGGCGAGGCCGCGCCTTCAGGAAGAGCTCGCAGTCGGTCCCCATCGCGTGGAAGCGGCGACGCAACATCACGAGCTCCTCGTGGTGGTGATCGGTGGAAGCTGCACGATGCGGACCGTGGGAGCGGGAGCGGCCTGCGCTGCTGCCTGGGCGGCGATCTGGGCGGCGCGGTTGGCCGCCGCCCGCCGAGCCGCGATGAGCTGGACCAGCTTGGCGTCGCGCTGGAGGCGCTGCTGACGCTGCGCGAGAGCAGCGACCTGCGGATCCGGCGCCGGCGTCACCCACGGCCGGGCCGCGATTCCGGCCCACGCGACGAAGAACACGACGATCGCGGCTGACGCGGTGTAGAGCCGGACGACGTGGTTAGTCATCTCCGCCCGCCTCTCCGAGCGCTCCGCCGTGCCCCTCGGCACCGTGCTCGCCGTCGTCGCCTTGCGAGGCCGAGACGGGCGAAGCGGCCGAACGGACGTACCGGACACTGGGCGCAGCGGATCGAGTCACGACCCGCTGTGCCTTCGGGGCCGCCTTCGGCAGCGCCGCGAGCTGGTGGCGCAGCTGTGCTTCGAGGCGGTCGAGCGAGCGCGCCCGGGCCGAGATCTGCGCGGTCGGGGCCGGCTTGGACGCGGCACCGAGCTGCACGCTGCGACTGAGGGCGAAGAATCCCGCGACGACCGCGGCGCCGAGCATGACGACGATCGAGAAGCGGTGCTTGCGAGCCATCGGATACCTCCTGGTCGTGCTGGTGAGTGCTTCGACCGTAGGAGGCGCAGCGCAAGCCCCGGGCCAGGCGGAGGTAAGGCATGGTGAGGCCCGGGTAAGTCTTTCGGCGGACTTGCCCGCCGCGAGCGGCCACGCATGCGACGATCCGCTCGTGCAGATCCTGATCGTCGAGGACGACGACGCGATCGCGAAGCCGCTCGCAGCCGGGCTCGAGCGCGAAGGCTTCGACGTGACCCGCGTCTCGAACGGGGAAGATGCTCTCGAGGCAGCCCTGCCCGATCTCGTGCTCCTCGACCTCCGCCTGCCCGGAATAGACGGGACCGAGGTGTGTCGGCGGCTGCGCGCGCGCTCGGACGTGCCGATCATCGTCGTGACCGCCAAGGGCGAGGAGGTGGACCGTGTGGTCGGCCTCGAGCTCGGCGCCGACGACTACATCGTGAAGCCGTTCGGGTTTCGTGAGCTGCTGGCGCGGATTCGCGCGGTGATGCGGCGGGCGCGTCCCGGCACCGACCGCGCACAGATCCACGTCGGGTCGCTGGAAATCGACGTTCGGGGGCGAAGGGCGACCATCGGAGACGACCCGGTGAACCTGACGACGAAGGAGTTCGACCTGCTCGCGCTGCTCGCGTCCGAGCCGGGCGACGTCGTCTCGCGCCAACGCATCCTGCGCGAGGTGTGGGACACCGAGTGGTTCGGGCCGACCAAGACCGTCGACGTCCACGTCGCCTCGCTACGGAAGAAGCTCGGCGACCCGGGCTGGATCGAGACCGTGCGCGGCATCGGGCTGCGGCTCGTCGCCCGTCCGTGACCAGGCGCCTCCTCGCAAGCTACGTCGTCCTCGCGCTCGTCGTCCTCGCTCTGCTCGAGGTGCCGCTCGCCGTCTCGTTCGCGCGTAACGAGCGGCACGACCTGACGACCAAGGTCGAGCGCGATGCCGTGGCCATCGGCTCCCTCTCGGAAGACGTGCTCGAGCGCGGCGTATCCGCTCCACCGGCGCTCAGCGCGCTCGGCGCGCGGTATGCGCGCGACACCGGCGGCCGGGTCGTCGTCGTCGATGCCAAGGGGCGCAGCGTCGTCGACTCCGCCGGGACGATCCGAGGCGACTTCTCCACGCGGCCCGAGATCCGGACCGCTCTGGGAGGAACCGTCGCCACCGGCGTTCGTCACTCGAACACCCTCGGCACCGACCTGCTCTACGTCGCGGTCCCCGTCGCCTCGAGCGGTGTCGTCCACGGCGCCGTGCGAATCACGTATCCGATGGCCGAGGTCAATGCGCGCATCCACCGCTACTGGCTGATCCTCGCGGCGATCGCCGTCGTCGTCCTCGCGATCGCGGTTGCGCTCGGCTTCGGCTTCGTGCGCTGGATCACGAGGCCGCTGCGACGGATCGAGACCGCTGCCGGCGAAGTCGCCAGAGGGAACCTTCTGGCGCGGGCACCGCTCGACGGCCCGCCCGAGCTGCAGCAGCTCGCCCGCGAGTTCAACAACATGGTCGTCAAGCTCGACGCGCTCCTCCGCTCCCAGGACGAGTTCGTCGCCGATGCGTCGCATCAGCTCCGCACGCCGCTGACGGCGCTCCGCCTTCGTCTCGAGAACCTCGCTCGAGAGGACGGCACGAGGAGCGACGAGCTCGAGCCGGCGATCGTCGAGGTGGAGCGGCTGAGCTCCCTCGTCGACGGGCTCCTGACGCTCGCCCGGGCGGATCGTGCAACGAGCGAGCCGGTCGCCCTCGATGTCGGCGCGGCCATCGCCGAGCGGATCGAGGCGTGGTCGGCGCTGGCCTCGGAGCAGATGGTGCAGCTCTCGGCGCAGGTCGAAGGCCGGCCGTTCGCCGCCGTCACTGCAGGGAGGATCGAGCAGGTCCTCGACAACCTGCTCGCGAACGCGCTCGACGTCTCACCGGCAGGCTCGAGCGTGGACGTCACTGCCACCCGGTCGGGGAGGTGGGTCGAGATCGCGGTCCGCGATCGCGGACCGGGAATGACGGCCGGAGAGATCGACCGCGCGTTCGACCGCTTCTGGCGCCGGGGCGGAGGAGACGGAGGCTTCGGCCTCGGGCTCACGATCGTCGATCGGCTCGTAGGAGCGGATGGGGGCGAGGTGGAGCTCCGCCCACGTCCCGACGGAGGTCTCGAAGCGATCGTCCGGCTTCAGTCCACGATCAGGACATGACGTGCTCGTGATCTCCGAGAAGGGCGGACGGAAAGCCAGATGGAGACCACACCAACGGTGATCGGACTCGATCCCCTCGATGCCTACTAGACGCCTTGTCGCGCCACATTCGGGGCGGCGGGAATGTCACGCGGGTTCGATTCTCGCCGCGTCCACTTTTCGCTCATCCGTGCGGGGTTCCCCACGATTCGGTGGGGAACGATTGCAGCTCACTCATCCTGCACGCTGCCGAACTCCACTGTCGTCCATTCGTCCGGTTGCGGTGGCGGTTGTGGCGCCGCCCCGTGCTCGAGCACGTCGAGGCGCTGTTCGACGCGCACGCGCGGGACGGGGTGTTCGCGATGCCGTAGTGACCGAGTGCTTCCGCTCCACCAGGCGCTGAGTCATATGCGCCGTGAGTTCGGTGCCGGGCGGCACCGAACTCGACGCCGAGGCCCATTGTGTTCCCGATCAGCGGAGGCTCTGGATCGCCTCGCGGAGCGTCCTGCACCGGCTGGTCCTTCCGGCAAGCGTGACCGTGATCGCCGACGAGAGCTCCGGCGTCCATTGCGCCTGCATCAGATGGCAGGTCCTTACGCCTTTCGCCGTGACCAGGTACGAGCACATGTACTTCCCGGGCGCGGCCTGGACGCAACGCGCATTGCCCACGCGTGCGCCATCGCCGTGCTCGGAAGCGTGCTTGTTCGTCACACCGATGAAGTTGTGTGCGAACTGAGTCGCCGACGGTGTCCCCGTTGCCTGTGCCCTCGACTCCGCTCCGAAGGCGTTCTGCGCGTGGCCGCCGACGAGAATGACGAGCGCGAGCGTTGGAGCGAGGGCTGCGGTGGTGAGGGTCAGAGCCCGCTTTATGGCTCCGATCGCGGTCGCGCGTGTGCGATGGTGCGTCATCACTTCCTCCTTCTCAGCTGTTGGACGTCTTGTTGATTCGGGGGATCGGGGATGGCGCTGCGAGGGTTGTCTGCGACGCTGCCGTGCTGGCCAAGCTCGGCTTGGAACGTGAGCAGCAGCGCCTCGTCGTGCGAGAGGGCCATTCCGTGCGCCTCCCGGGCATGACGCTGGACCTCCGTGACGAGCTCTTCCTCGTCCGCCGCACGGGCTTCGAACCCGCAGTCGCAATGCAGAACCTTGTTCACGACTGGCGACGCTAGAAAGGTGCGCCTAGAACAAGGCAAGATCCCCACTAGACGATGGCTGGTGCGCCGCAGCTGAAGGTATTCCTCGCCGGTCGAGTTGCGGTGCAGATCGACGGCGTGCGTGTCGAGGAGGAGCGCTTCCCGGGACGGCAGGGGCGGCTCCTGTTCGCCTACCTGGTGGCAGAGCAGGGCCGAGCGGTACCCCGGGACGAGCTCGCCGAGGCACTCTGGGGGGAGCGACCACCTGCGAGCTGGGACAAGGCGCTGACGGTGCTCGCCAGCAAGCTCCGCGGCCTCCTCGCCGAGCAGGGCGTCGACGGAGCAGGCGCTCTGACAGCCGCCTTCGGTTGCTATCGGCTCGTCTTGCCGGAAGGAAGCTGGGTGGACGTTCACGTCGCGGGAGACGAGGCGAAAAAGGCGGAGGAGGCGTTGGCCACCGGCGACCTCGAGCGGGCGAGGGCAGCGGCTGGGTCGGCGGAGTCACTGGCGCGCCCTCCGTTCCTGCCCGGGGACGAAGGCACGTGGGTCGAGGAGCAGCGAAGCGAGCTCGCCGATCTCCGCGAGCGCGCGCTGGACGTGCTGACCGAGGCGTGCCTCCGGTCGGGCGCCACGCGAGAGGCGGCGAAGTGGGCCGAGGAGCTGGTTGCTCTCTCGCCGTTCCGCGAGACGGGCTACCGGCGCCTGATGGAGGCCCGCGTCGCTGCCGGCGACCGGGCCGAGGCGTTGCGCGTGTACGAGCGCTGCCGCCGGCTGCTCGCCGACGAGCTCGGCGCCTACCCGTCGCCGGAGATCGAGTCGATCTACCGCCAGCTCCTCGCCGCGCCGGCTCGTGAAGATGGCGCGTCGACGGCGCCGGCCCGCCTGAAGGACGTCGACCGCCCGGAGCGCATCACGCAGGTCGTCGCCGACGGGCTGCCGGCATTTCCACCGCTGCGCGGCGCCACCCGCGAGCGCTCGCCGGCGTTTCGTCGCCGGACGGTCCTCGTCGCGGCGCTTGCGGGCGTAATGGCCGCGGCGGTCGCGGTCGCTCTGTTCGCGTTCTCGAGCCGTGGGTCGCGCGCCACGCAGCTCGACGGCAGGCTCGGCGGAAACGCGGTCGGCGCCGTCTCGGCGTCGACCGGTCACATCTTCGCCGCGATCCCGCTGTCGGCCTCGCCCGACGCGATCGCGGCGGGAGCCGGGTCGATCTGGGTGGCGATGTCCGACCGCGGGGCCGTGTCGCGGATCGATCCGGCCACGAACACGGTGCAGCAGACGATCCCGACGCCCGGAGGCCCGTCGGCGCTCACCGTGGGCGGAGGGTTCGTCTGGGTCGCTGACACGCTCGCCGGCACCGTCACGCAGATCGACCCGCGCACCAACGGCGGCCAGGTCGTCGGCAAACCGATCCGCGTCGGGAACGCGCCGTCGGGCATCGACTGGGGCCTCGGCGCCGTGTGGGTGGCGAACTCGGTCGACCGCACCGTCGTCCGGATCAACCCGGTCACCGGAACCCCGGGCCGGCCGATCTCGGTCGAAGACGGGGCGGACGGCGTGGCCGCGGGAGACGGCAGCGTCTGGGTCATCGGGCACTCGGCCGGGGGCGGGGTCCTCTCGCGCATCGATCCGGCCACGCGCGCGGTCGTCGGCACCACGAATGTCGGGAACGAGCCCGCCGCGGTCGCCGTCGGCCCCGACGCCGTCTGGGTTGCGAATGGGGCCGACGGGACAGTTGCGAAGATCGATCCTTCGAGTGGGCACCTGGAAGGTGCCTTCCCGGTCGGCAAGCAGCCGAGTGGCATCGCCGTCGCAGCGGACGGCCACGTCTGGGTTGCCAACGCCGGCTCGGCAAGCCTGACCGAGCTCGACCCCGCGACGGGCCACGTGATCCGGGCCGTCACGATCGGCGCACCGCCCAGCGGCGTCGCGCTGGACAGCGAGACGGCGTACGCCGCCACCCAGGTGCCCCCGAGCGCGCACCGCGGCGGCACGCTCACGCTCGCCGTCGCGAACGAGCCCGGCGAGTACGCGCAGCCGATCCCGAAGATGCTCGATCCCGCCTCCGGCTACTCGGCGTGGGAGCTCCTCACGCTGACGAACGACGGGCTCCTCGGCTATAGCCAGGCGGGAGGCGCCGAGACCTACAAGATCGTCCCCGACCTGGCCACCAGCCTCCCGACGGTCAGTGACGGCGGCCTCACGTACACCTTCCAGCTGCGCAAGGGGATCCGCTACTCGACCGGCGGCGTCGTCCAGCCCGCGGATATCCGCCGTGGGATCGAGCGAGCGCTGCTCCAGAGCGGCGACCAGTTTCCGAAGCTCTCCCCCTACCTGGCTGCGATCGAGGGCAGCCGCGGCTGCCTGACGGGCAAGCGCACGCACTGCGATCTCACGCGCGGCATCACGACCAGCCCGGGATCGAGCACGGTGACCTTCCACCTCAGCAGGCCAGATCCCGACTTCCTGTTCAAGCTCGCACTGCCCGAGTACGACGCCGTTCCTGCCTCGACGCCGCTTCAGGCGCGGCTGCCGCTGCCCACGACCGGCCCGTACAAGATCGCCGGCTGGAGGCGGAAAGGTGTCGTCGTGCTCGTACGCAACCCGCGCTTCCGTGTCTGGTCGGCCGCGGCGCAGCCGGACGGCTATCCCGACAGGATCATCGAGCGGTTCAACTACACAGGCCGGTCCGCGATCCGTGCGGTACAGCGCGGCACCGCAGACATCACGGCGGACGGCCCCGATCAGACCTGGCCGCCCGCGCTCGCGGCCTCCCTGCAGACGCGCCACTTGAGTCAGCTCCACACCGCGCCACAGCTCACGATCCTCGGGCTCTGGCTGAACACGAGGCTCGCCCCATTCGACGACATCCGCGTCCGGCAGGCGTTCAACCTCGCGGTCGACCGCAACCGGCTCGCCCAGATCAACGATGGCCAGGTGGCGTGCCAGTACCTGCCGCCGAACGTGAAGGGTTACAGCTCCTACTGTCCCTACAACGGGCCTGACCTCACCAAGGCCCGCCGGCTCGTCGCCGAGTCCGGCACGAAGGGGCAGACGGTCACGATCTGGATCTACGACATCCCGGCCGGGCACCGGAACGCCGCGTACCTCGTCCCGGTCCTGCGAAGCATCGGCTACAACGCTCGGGTCGAGTACGTTCCGCATACCCCGGGGAACCTCACCTGGCGCCCCGACCGCCAGGCAGGCGTCTGGGGTTGGGGCGCCGACTACCCGTCCGCGAACAACATCTTGCTGGGATTCCTCTGCAGCTCGTACACGGGCAACCCCGGCACCAATCTCAACGCGGCCGAGCTGTGTGACCGGCGGCTCGACGCCCGGGTCGCTCGTGCGCAGTCGCTCGAGACGACCGACCCCGCCGCGGCGAGCGGCGCGTGGCACAGCGCCGACCGTATGCTGACCGACGAGGCGCCGTGGCTGCCGATGAAGGTCTTCCTCTCGACCGACTTCGTCGCCCGGCGGGTCGGCAACTACAGGTACTGCTGGCTGTCAGGAGGGTCGGGGATGACCGGCGCGTGCCTCGACCAGCTCTGGGTGCGCTGAATCTCGTCTCGCCTCGGCGGTTCAACGCAGCGAGTGCGGAGCCTCAGAGACTACGGTTTTCCCGAGCACGACTCTGCGGCACTTGAGGCGCAGAGAAGCCCGAGACGTGTGCCGCGGCGACGAAGGCACACGCCGCTGCTATGAAAGCTGCCGGAAGCGGCACCGCCGGCGCCGTGACGACCGACCCCCAAGGCGACGGCTACGAAGTGACGGTCACGAAGTCCGATGGGAGCACCGTCGAGATTCATCTCGACAGTCCAACAGGGACACCACTAGATTCGGCGGCTTCGAACCTGGCGTGTCCGCGTGGCCGGGGCACCAGCCGCCCCGCGCCTCGCGGACTGCGCAGCCCAAGCCTGCGCTGTATCTTGAGGGGCTCGTCACGGGCCTGCCCGGACTCAAACGATCGTCAGCCGCGCCACGCTCCAGGCAGCGGGAATGTCACGCGGGTTCGTGGGGGTACGACTTCGTGCCCGCCACGACTACCGCGAGGACGAGGATCGTCCCGTAGATGTATCCCCCGAGTCGGTCTCCAACCGTCGAGCGCCCACGACGGGGCATACCTTTCCGTGCTCCGTCTTCATAGGAGCGCGGTGTCTCACTGACCTGCCCCGTTACCGGGTCACTGTGTGGCCTCGTGCCCGTCGATAGCGACCAGGATTCGACCGTCTACCACTTGCACGGGGTACGTATCGACTCCGACGTCGGGGGCGTGGACGATCGCCCCTGTTGTGACGTCGTATCGCCAGCCGTGTCCACGGCAAGTCACGATCTTTCCTCTAAGCTCGCTCGCCCCCAGCGAAGCGGCCTGGTGAAGGCACGAGTCCTCCATCGCGTAAACCGTGCCTTCGACGTTGAAGAGCGCGACATCCTTTCCCGCGACGGTCACCGAGGTACCCCTCCCTGGAGGCAGCTGTTCCATACGCGCGACCTCGATGAACCCAGCCACCGATATGTCCTCCTTTGTCCGTGTTCACGCGGGTTTCGAGCTTTACGCGGGTACCTCCTCGGGTGGCGCCATGCAATAAGCCATCGGATGCGAGTCGGACATCGCGCCAGCGGCTGGGCGACCGCGGTGATCCGCATGCCTGACCAGACCGAAAGGATCGCGCCTTGCGGTGTACGGCGAATGAACTCCATCCAGTCGAACGGGTTCTGGCCGGTGCCGCCTCCGCCGTACGTCCCGAACGCGAGGTTGAGCGGCCCCATGTAGACGCCTTTGCGGATCAGACGTTCGAGGATCTCGAGCTCGTGGACATGCGCCAGAGGGAAGTACGGCTGGATGCCGGCCGCGGTCAGGCGCTTCAAGTGCTCTAGATAGAACGCCGGTCCCGCGTCTGTGTACATGCCTGCCCAGGCGGCCAACCGCCGCGGGTCCTCTTTCCTCGGAATCAGCCGGGGCGCGCGGTGACTTGAAAGCCTTTCAGGCACTCGCCGCCTGAAACCGTCGCGGGGCCGACCGCGTAGTTGCCCGCAGGACGTTACGCGAGCGCACCGATGGTGTGCGCGCGGGTCACGAGCAGCCTGGCACCAGAGGGATGTGTCACAACTCGACAGCCCGCTTGATCTGCGGCACCTCGAGCCGGAAGTTGTGATCGAGGGTCTCGTCGAAAGGTCGACGACGTGAAGAACCGTGACGAAGCCAACATTCTGATCGCCGGCGGAGGGGTGGCAGCGCTCGAGGCTGCGCTTGCGCTGCGGGCGCTCGCCGAAGATCGCGTACGAGTCGAGCTCCTCGCTCCCGAGCCGCACTTCTGGTATCGGCCGCTCGCAGTCGCCGAGCCGTTCGAGCTCGGCGAGGTGAAGCACTTCGACCTCGCGACGCTGGCGGCGGATGCCGGCGTGACGTTCACGCCCGGAGAGCTCGTCTCCGTGGACGCGGCGCGCCGGCTTGCGTATACCTCCCCTGGCGGTGGGGTTCCGTACGCCGCTCTCCTGATCGCGTGTGGCGCCCTTCCCAAGCCGGCTGTCGACGGCGCGGTCATGTTTCGCGGTCCTGCGGACACCGCAAAGATCGAGGACCTGCTCGCCGGGATCGAGGCAGAGCAAATTCGACGAGTCGTCTTCGCCGTTCCGGCGGGTGCGGTGTGGAGTCTCCCTGCGTACGAGCTGGCGCTGATGACCGCGGCCTGGCTGGCGGCGCGCGGCATCGGCGGCGTGGACGTCCACCTGGTCACGCCTGAGGACGAGCCGCTGCAGTTGTTCGGGCATGAGGCGGTCCGCGCGGTCCGGTCGCTGTTCGATGCGCGCGGCATCGCGCTGCATACACGGGCATTTCCTGCGGAAGCCCGTGAGGGGGAGCTTCTCCTTGTCGGCGGCGGCATCGTCCCGGCCGATCGTGTGATAGCACTTCCGCGCCTGCAGGGGCAACGGATCGGCGGCGTTCCGCAGACGTTCGAGGGCTTCATTCCGGTCGACCCGCACGGGGTGATCACCGGAATGTCCGACGTCTACGCCGCGGGGGACATCACGACCTATCCGGTCAAGCAGGGAGGTATCGCGGCTCAGCAGGCCGACGCCGCCGCGGAGGCGATCGCCGCGGCGGTCGGCATCGACGTGATGCCGCGCCCGTTTCGGCCGGTGCTGCGCGGGCTTCTGCTGACCGGAGGCGAGCCGCGTTATCTGCGGGGTGACTCTGGTGGCGGAGCGGGCGGAACCGCTCAAGCGAGTCCCGAGCCTCTTTGGTGGCCACCGGCGAAGATCGTCGCACGCTACCTCGCCCCGTTTCTTGCCGGCCTAGTCGGCGCGGCAGATCTCACGGAGCCTCCCTCGGAGTCCGGTTTGCCGGTGGCCGTGGAGCTCGACGCGAGCGCTGTCGATTACCGTCGCGACCGTCTCATCGGAGCGGCCGTCGACGACGCGCAGGTCGATTCGGCGGCCGTGAGGGTCGGCGATGTCATGTCCTGCGATCCCGTGGTCGTCGCTCCCGAGGACACCCTGGGGGAGGCTGCCGAGAAGCTGCGGATGAGCGATGCTGGATCGGCCCTGGTCGCGGAGTACGGGCGGCTGATCGGGATCCTGACCTCGCGGGACATGCTGCGCGCGCTCGCCGGCCGTGTGCACTCGAGCGAGGCGCGCGTGCGCCAGTGGATGACGGCAGAGCCGATCACGGTCTCGCCGACGACGACGCTTCAGGCGGCCGCGGTCCTGATGACCGAGTTCCACATCCATCACCTGCCGGTCGTCGACGCAGAGAGAGCAGTAGGGATGATCGGCATGCGCGACGTCGTTCGCTCCTCCGAGCTGCTCGAGGGCGTCGGTCTCGGCTTCTGAGCTACGCCCAAAGCGCACCAGCGCTACGGTGTGCCTCCTCGAACACGGATCGACCCTGACGGACTGAACGTCCACCCGGCAGATGAACACGCTTTTCGTCTTCGCCGCCTCTCTCATCACCGCCCTGGCGACCGGCCTCGGAGCGCTTCCCTTCCTCTTCGTCCACGCGCCGAAGCGGAGCTGGCTCGGGCTCGCGAACGCGCTCGCCTCAGGATTCATGATCGGGGCGAGCGCCGGGCTCGCATTCGAGGGCGCCCGGTATGGATCCGGGCGCACGATCCTTGGCGCGCTCGCGGGCGCGGCGTTCATCGCCGTCACGAGCCGCGCGCTCGGTCGCGACCGCGAGCTCCACCTAGGGGCGCTCCAGGGCGCTGATGCACGTCGCGCCTTGCTGATCGTCGGGGTCATGACCGTGCACTCGGTCACGGAGGGCATCGGCGTAGGGTTCGCCTTCGGGGCCCATGACGCATTCGGGATCCTCATCGCGATCGCGATCGCGGTGCACAACATCCCGGAAGGGCTGGCGATCAGCCTCGTGCTCGTGCCGCGCGGAACGTCGGTGCGGACCGCAGCGGGCTGGAGCGTCTTCTCGAGCCTGCCGCAGCCGCTGATGGCGGTGCCCGCGTACCTCTTCGTCGAGTCCTTCGAACCGTTCCTGCCGGTCGGCCTGGGGTTCGCGGCGGGCGCCATGCTCTGGCTGGTAGCGCGTGAGCTCCTGCCGGAAGCCCTCCGCGAGACCCGTCCGGCAACGGTCGCTGCAACGGTCGCGCTGTCGGCCGGGGCGATGATCGCATTCCAGCTCGCCGTGCTCTGACAGAGGGGGCTAGGCCCGATTCCCGCGCATTCGCGCCCGTCGTCCGATCCGCCCGCCGTGTTCGTAGTTCTCCGTGCTTGCATCGGCGAACCGCCGGATGCCGCCGCAGGCGACGCGCCGCATGATCGAGACGTAACGATGGGAGGTCGAGGAGGACCTCGATGGGCTGTGGCGGCTAAGAACTCGTTTCAAAATGAAGCCTTGTGCCGCCGGGGTGCGCTGGGCGGCACGCTGCGGCGTCCTCGGTCGCCCCGAGATGCCCGCATCTCGGGACTCCCTGCGTCCTTGCATCGCACTCGCCCATCGCGCCCCGACAACGAAGCGTCATTCTGAAACGAGTTCTAAGGCAGACGAGCGGCAAGAGCGCGATGTCTCGGCGGGCGGTGCGAGGCGGTTCGCCGACCCCCCTCGAGGACAGGGCTCATTGGTTAGTCGGCCCGTACCGTCGGCGGAATCTGGTGCCGGTGAGTGCTCAGTCGCCGTGCTACGAGCGGCGGTTCTGGAGTGGAGAGCGCAACCCCCCGAAGAACGACTTTGCGACTAGTTCAGTTCGGGGCGCAAACTGTTCACGTCAAATGTCGCGAGCCCGCCCTCGTGGACGGGTTAACTGCAGGTTTGAATTCCAGGCAACTTGGCAACAAACCCCCGCAATATCACGTGAGAAGAGGAGGAGTAGCCGCGAAAGTCGATGGAGCAAGCTGGCAGGCCAAAGCGGGGCAGGCCAAAGCCAGCCGAGGGCGAAGCCCCAGGGGAGAGTGAGCGACGCAAAACACAAATTGACCGGGCGACGATCATCCCGGGGCATGCGACTGCGGAGCAGGAGGCGACCGTGAACAGGAGAAACATCGGACGGGTCACGGTGCTCGTGACAACGGTGGTTCTGTTGCTCCCCGCGGCCGGCCAGACGCGGCTTCCGCCGGAGGACGACGGCTCCACGTACACCTGGCCGGGGGCCACGACGATGACCGTCGACGTCCAGCCCTGGGGCGGCGGCTACGTGCGAAGCACCCCCTACCTGGTGGACTGCCCGCTGGCCTGCATCCGCCCCTTCGATCCGGGCCGCGAGGTGATGCTCACCGCCTACCCGACCTCGGGTTTCACGTTCGTGGCCTGGACCGGCGTGTGCGCCGGCCAGCCGAATCCCTGCACGCTGACGACGTCGGGCGCGACGATGGACGTCACCGCCGTGTTCAGCGGCCACTACGTGCCGCCGCCTGCCCCTCCCCGGGCAGGCCCAACACTCACCCTGCATGTCTCCGGGGACTGTCCTGGCTGTACGGCGTCCGCGATCGGTAGGGGCTTCCACCCGAACAGCTCGATCACGCTCCACGTCGACATCTCGAGCCCGCCGCTCGGGAGCAGCGACGTTCCCGACTTCGCCACGACCGACGCCGCCGGAACCTGGACGTACGACGGGACCATTCCCTGCGACTTCGGGGACGGCGCGTACATCGGCCCGTTCGTGGAAGACATCACGGCAACGGACGCCGAAGGTGCAACGGCCTCCGGTCGTGTGACCGCAAACTGCGTCGCTCCGACGTGACGCCCGCGCGGGCATCGTCCGACCCTTCTCGCTAGATCGCTCATAAGACCGCGCGAGGGCCTCAGGCCGGAAACGCTGCGTCGTACCCGAGCGGCTCGAGGCGTTCGTCGACTCACTCGGCGACGATCTTCCAGTACGAGTCCTTTCGCGTGACCTGTCCGTCGCGGAACGTCCACAGGTCGCAGCCGCGAACCCGGACGCGCTCGCCGTCGGTCGTCGTTCCGGTGAGTGTCCATTCGGAGACGCCTCTGTCGCCGCTCACCCAGTGCGAGTCGTCGCCGTAGTGGACATCGGGGATGCCGGCGAAGCGGGCAGCGATCCCCTCTCGCACCTGCTCCTTTCCGACGAAGCGACGGCCCCACGGATCGGGCCCCTTCGGCGTCTCGAAGACTGCGTCCTCCGCGAAGAAGGCCATGATGCCGTCGGTGTCGTGGCGATTGAACGCGTCGGCGATCGCTTTCAACGTGTCGATCGTGACGGTTTCCACCGTCTTCATGGCTGCGCCTCCGGCTTTCGGATTCCGACTCCACCCTATGCCGCCGCAGCCGCGTGCCTCAAGTGGGGCTACGTGCGGCGGGGCGGCGCCTTTCGCTCTCCCCGGCCATGGACGTCGTCACGTACGGAAGGGATCTACCCGGACGATTCTCCGCGAGCTTGTTGCCTCGAGGACTGCTGTCGGGTGGAACCGGATGTTGTCCAATGTGTTCTGTTTCGGTTACGGGCTGGCGAGCATCCCGCAGGACCGCTCAGGGAGAACGACGCGTGAGCTCCTGCCTCGCGTCGCCGTATTTATGCCATATGCAGGGTCTCTCGCCGTCTTCCGAACGGCACGGATGGTCCGATCGACCTCGCTCGTCGGTTGCCGTCGGCATTGACAAGAAGCAGCACCGTCGCCATCCTCTTGAGAGGAGGCAGTCGGCCTAAACGCCACCGCCCTCCCGGAACAAGGACCAGGGGAGTTCCGGTGCGCTCGTCTTGCGGCGACTAGACCGAGCGAATCGGAAGTTTGCGGATGAGAGGCCGCGCTTTAGGAGGGGGAGGCCGTGCGGCTCACGGGGAGCCAGGAGTTAGTCCCCGACGTTCCAGGTGATCAGCTGCCGCGTTCGCGGACGGCTGCCGCCGGTCCAGTCGGCGAATTCGCTGTTCCCACTGCGTTGCGGGCGCCACGCCGGCTCGCTGCGCGGCTCGGTGATCGTCGCTGGCTCGTGGCTGCCGTTGCGGCCGGAAGCGTTGTCACCCTTGCGTTCACGCTTCTGCCTCCCCTGCGCTTCGGCTATCGCAATTCTGGGGCGCACGATTCGCTCGAGACAGCGGCCGCGCTCGTTTCGCTGCTGGTCGCCTTCCTGGCCGTTGGGCGGCTCGAGCGGCAGCCGCGGCTTCCTTCGCTGGTCCTGGCCTGTGGCCTCGGCGTCCTCGTGGCGACGAACACGTTCCTCAGCCTCATCCCCTTGCTCTTGGGCCACAGCTCCGGCGGTGTGGTCTGGGCTGCTGCCGCCGGGCGACTGTGCGGCGCGCTTCTGATCGCCGTCTCGGTCTTCGCCCCGCCTTTGACGTTGAGCCGACGCCTCCGGCTGGGCACGACGATCTCGTCTGCGCTCCTCGTTTCCGTCCCGGTGCTCATCGTGCTTCTCCTCGGCGCCCGACTTCCGGCCGTAGCGCCCCGCGAGTTCGCCAGTGCCGCCGAGTCGCCCGATCTTCACGTCGCTTCGGCATACCTGGCACTCCAGGTGACGCAGGCGCTTCTCTACGCGGTGGCCGCAGTCGGTCTCTCGCGGCGTGCCTCACGCACCGATGACAAGTTCATTGGCTGGCTTGCCGTCGCGTGTATCTTCGCGGGCTTCTCGCATGTCAATTACTTCCTCTATCCGTCCTTCTACAGCGACTGGATCTATCTCGGCGATGTCTTCCGCCTTCTCTTTTTTGCGCTGCTGCTGGTCGCGGGCTTTCGTGAGATCATCGCGTACTGGCGGATCGCCTCGGAGGTGGCGGCCACGAACGAACGCCGGCGCTTGGCCCGCGATCTCCACGATGGTCTCGCGCAGGAGATCGCCTTCATTCGGAGCAGCCTGTTTGCCGTCACGCAGGCGAACGATCAGGGATTGTCGAAGCGGCTGAGCGCAGCGGCCGAGCGTGCCGAGCGAGAATCTCGACAGCTGCTTGCCGTCCTCGTAGAGCCGTCCTCGGAAGGGTTTCGGGCCTTGCTCACAAGCGCGCTGCGCGACGTTGCAGACCGCGAGCAAATCGACGTCGACATCGTCGGTGAATCCGACCTCGAGGTGAGCGCACCTCGCGCGGAAGCATTGCTCCGCATCGCATGTGAGGCCGTCACCAATGCGGCTCGACACGGCGGAGTGAGCAGTGTCCGTGTCACGTTCGACCGTCAGGGCGACCAGGTTCGCCTCGCGGTCAAGGACGCGGGCGTCGGGTTCGACCCGGGTGAGGTGACGGGAGCGGCGACAGACGGTCACGGATTCGGGCTCAGGTCGATGCGCGGAAGGGCTGCAGCGGTTGGTGGCCAAGTGACCATTTCGTCGCGGCGCGGGGCCGGCACCGAAGTGGTGGCGATCGTATGAGCGGCGATGCCCAGACCCGCATATCGGTGCTCATCGCCGATGATCACGAGCCGACACGGACGGACCTGCGGCGAGCGATCGACGCCGACGCACGCTTTTTCGTTTGCGAGACGGTCGCCGACGCGCCCGGTGCAGTCGCCGCGGCTCTCAGGGTTCGTCCCGCCATCTGTCTACTCGACGTGAGGATGCCGGGAAGCGGTCTCGCCGCGGCATGGGAGATACGCTCCCAATTGCCCGACTCGAGGGTCGTGATGCTCACCGTCTCCGAGGACGACCGCGACGTGATGATGGCGCTCAACTCGGGTGTCTCCGGCTACCTCCTGAAGAGCATCGACCGACAGCGTCTCCCGCATGCGCTCTGGGACATCTACCAGGGCACGTTTACGATTCCGCGAGCCCTCGTGGGGCAAGTCGTCGAGCAGGTCCGCAACACGGGTGCCCGTCGCCGGTCGGTTCAACTGCCAACAGGCGGACGCCTCACCAGTCGTGAGTGGGAGGTCGTCGACCTCCTGGCCCATGGCCGGAGCACGCGTGAGGTGGCGGAGAGGCTCTCGCTGAGCACCACGGGCGTCAGGGTTCATGCTGCCGCCGCCGTGAAGAAGCTCGGCGTCCGGAATCGAGATGAGGCGATTGCGCTCTTTCGGCGCAACAGGGTCTCGTAGCTGATCCGCCTTCACGCGGTCGAGAGTCCCCAAAAGACGGTGCCGTAGGTACCAGGTGAGATAACGGAAAGCCTGGACTGCTGCGATTTTGAATGATGCTGCGCTGAGGTGTTAAGAAAATCGAACGCCCATTTTCAACAGCGATTCCCTCCGGAAGCGTTTAGAGATTCGAACGCCCGCTCGTCTTGCGCTTAGTCCGATCTGCGCGAACACTGGAGAACGAGCGCGAACGCCATTAGCGCGCGGATTGTTGAGCAAATAGATGGAGGTTGCGCTCAGCGCGCGGCCTCGGGGCGGAGGGGAATGCGGCACGCGATGTGGGCCTGCTCGGCGCACGGCTCGATGAGTGAGGGCGTCGCCCGGCGGCCGACGCGATGATGATCGTCGCCTGCGAGACCGAAGGCTGCGCCACCAAGGTCTTCGGCGGAGGCTTCTGCGTCAACTGCGAGGACGCGAAGCGGAAAGCGGCGAGTCCCGCAAATCGGCCGCGCGCGCTGCCGATCCAGGCGCTGTTGCGACCAATCAGAAACAGGCGACCGGCCCCCGCGGCCCGCTAGAGGAGCTTGGCATGCGAATGAACAGCGCGTCTCTCCCCATCACATCGTTCGCGCGGCTCGGGAGGCGTGCGTCGACGGTCGCGCTCCTGAGCCTCGTCGTCCTGTTCGGCGCTCTTGGCTCGTCGCACGCGGGTCCGGCCGCAGCTGCCCCAACGGAGAGCTCGCCCGTGACGGTGACGTTGGAGTTCGACGACGGGGGAAGCGACCAGCTCCAGGCTGCGTCGATCCTCGACGCCCACGGCATGCACGGCGTCTTCTTTCTCAACTCGGGACGCCTCGGCCTCCCCGGCTACATGACCGTTGCAGAGGCGCAGGGTCTCGCCGCCGACGGTCACGAGATCGGCGGACACACGGTGTCGCACGCGGATCTGCCGACGCTGGGGCTGGACGAGCAGATACGCCAGGTCTGCAACGATCGCGTTTCGCTCCTCAACGAGGGGTTCCAGGTCTACGACTTCGCCTACCCGTTCGGTGACTACGCCGCGGGAACGGAAAGTGTCGTGGAAGGCTGCGGTTACAACTCCGCCCGTTCGATCGGCGGCGTCGCCAGCCCGGGCAGCTGCAGCGGATGCCCGGGGGCCGAGACTCTCCCCCCGCAAGACGACTACGCGCTGATCACGCCGGACTCGATCAAGTCATCGACCACGATGCAGGATCTCGAGGGCTTCGTCACCCAGGCCGAGCAGCAGGGCGGGGGCTGGGTCCAGCTCGTCATGCATCACGTGTGTGCCGGCTCGGGCTGCGACACGCTCTCGGTCGCCCCGAGCACGCTGTCGTCGTTCCTCGACTGGTTGCAGGCACGCGGGACTCCCGTGAAAACGACACATCAGGTGATCGGAGGGGCGCTGGCGCCGCCGGTCAACGGGCCCCCTCCGCCGTTCAACGACGGCGTCCTCCAGAACGGCAGCCTCGAGTCGCCCAGCAGCCGCTCCGGCTCGACCGTTCCGGACTGCTGGTCGCTCGGCGGCGCCGGCACGACGACCGCGACCGGCACGAGCACCTCCGATGCCCATTCCGGCTCTTGGGCCTACCGGATTGATCTGAGCGCGTTCTCGTCGGGGGCGGACAAGAAGATCTACTCGAGGCAGGATCTCGGTGCTTGCGCGCCCGGGGCCTCGCCCGGCGAGGTGTATCAGCTCTCCGCCTGGTACAAGACGAACGCGCAGTCGCGCTTTGTTGCCTACTATCGCAACGGCTCGGGCGGCTGGACCTGGTGGGCGCAGCAGGCCTCGAACCTGCCGACCGCCTCGTCCAGCTACAGGCAGGCGACCTGGACGCTTCCGGCGATTCCCGCCGGAGCGACCGCGATCTCGGTGGCGATGTCGATCCGCTCGGTGGGCTTTGTGACCGTCGACGACTTCGCGCTCGTCAACACGGCCGACGATACGACGCCGCCGACGGTCCAGATCACGTCACCGACCGATGGAGCGACGGTCACGGGCACCGTGCCGGTCAAGGCGACCGCCTCGGACAACCTGGGTGTGACCAAGGTCGAGTTCTACGCCGATGGGCAGCTGATCGGGACGGCGACCTCCGCCCCCTTCCAGATCAACTGGAACACCGCGACGGCATCGAAGCCGAACCTCGGTCTCACCGCGAAGGCGTACGACACGGCAGGAAACGTTGCCGTCTCACAGGGTGTCAACGTCACCATTCAACAGTCGGACACGTCGCCGCCGAGTGTGTCGTTGACGGCTCCTGGGGATGGGGCGGGTGTGAGTGGGGTTGTGTCGTTGGTGGCGGGTGCGTCGGACGATGTGGGTGTGGTGAGGGTCGAGTTCTATCGGGGCTCGAGTTTGGTTGGGAGTGTGTCGTCGTCGCCGTATCAGGTGTCGTGGGACACGACGTCGGTCGTTAATGGGAGTTACAGCTTGTCGGCGAAGGCGTTTGATGCGGCCGGCAATAGCGCGGTTTCGGCGGCGGTGAGTGTGACGGTGTCGAATGCGTTGTCGAATTTGCTCGTGAATTCGTCGTTGGAGACGGCGACGAGCAATGTTCCGGATTGCTGGCAGCTTGGTTCTTCGGGCAGCAACACGGCGACGTGGGCGTGGACGACGGATGCGCATACGGGCTCGCGTGCCGAGCAGGTGCAGATCTCGAGCTATACGTCGGGTGATCGGAAGCTGGTCGTCAAGCAGGACAGCGGCGTGTGTGCGCCGGCGGTTTCTGCTGGGGCGAAGTACGCGTTGGGTGCGTATTACAAGTCGAGCACTGCTGCTCGCTTCATCGTCTTTTATCGCAATGCCTCCGGTAGCTGGGTGTATTGGACGGAGAGTCCTGTCTTTGCTGCGAGCGCGTCGTGGGCGCAGGCGAGCTGGACGACACCGGTCGTCCCTGCCGGGGCGACCAGGATCTCCTTCGGGCTCGGGATCACCGCCGTCGGGTCACTCACCCAGGACGACCTCTCGCTCGGCGCACCCGACACGACGCCGCCGACGGTTGCGTTGACGGCTCCGTCGGACGGTGCGACGGTGAGTGGGGCGAATGTCACCGTGAGCGCGGGCGCGAGTGACAACGTCGGGGTGGCGAAGGTCGAGCTCTACCGGGGCGCGAGCCTGATCGGCAGCGTCACCTCGTCGCCGTACCAGGTCTCCTGGGATACGACTGCGGTGGCGAACGGCAGTTATGGCCTGACCGCGAAAGCCTACGACGCAGCGGCCAACACGGCGACCTCGACCGCGGTCACCGTCACCGTCTCCAACACCGCATCCGACACGACGCCGCCGGTCACGACGATCAGCTGCGGCGGCTCGACCTGTCAGAGCGGCTATTACACAGGCCCGGTCGCGGTCGGCCTGTCCGCGAGCGACTCCGGCTCCGGCGTCTCGATCACCCGCTACACGACCGACGGCTCGACGCCGAGTGCGACGACCGGTCTGATCTACGGCGGCCCGTTCACGCTCGCCCAGACGACGACCGTCAAGTTCCTCTCCGTCGACCAGGCCGGAAACGTCGAACAGGTGCGGAGCCAGAGCGTCCTGATCCGGACGGCCAGTCCGAACACGACCGTCTCCATCCAGTTCGACGATGGCCTGCTCGACCAGTACCAGGCGATCTCATTGCTCGCCAAGTACTCGTTCCACGGAACCTTCTTCATCAACTCGGCCGAAGTCGGAACCGCCTCCGACTACTACATGAACTGGACGCAGGTACACGCGGTTGCCTCGGCCGGGAACGAGATCGGCGGCCACACACTCCACCATCCCGACCTGATCACGATCTCGGCCGCGGCTGCACAGACGGAGATCTGCGACGACCGTACGGCGCTCGTCAACCAGGGCTTCAGCGTCACGAACTTCGCCTACCCGTACGGGCATACCAACGCGACCGTCGCAAACATCGTTCGCAACTGTGGCTACGGCTCGGGCCGCGGCGTAACGGGTCTCAGCGACTCCGGGCCGTACGCCGAAACCCTTCCGCCCGCCGACTCCTACCTGACTCGGACACCGGAGAACCCGGACAACACGACGACGCTCGCACAACTCCAGAGCTACGTGACACGAGCCGAGCAGCACGGAGGCGGATGGGTGCAGATCGTCTTCCACCACCTCTGCGATCCGGCCTCTTCGGGCTGCACGGACGAGTACTCGACCTCTCCGCAGATCTTCGAGGGCCTGCTGTCATGGCTCCACGACCGCGGGAGCGTCGTCAAGACGACGAGCGAGGCGCTCGGTCCGATCAACCCCACCGACACGACGCCGCCGACGGTTGCGTTGACGGCTCCGTCGGACGGTGCGACGGTGAGTGGGGCGAATGTCACCGTGAGCGCGGGCGCGAGTGACAACGTCGGGGTGGCGAAGGTCGAGCTCTACCGGGGCGCGAGCCTGATCGGCAGCGTCACCTCGTCGCCGTACCAGGTCTCCTGGGATACGACTGCGGTGGCGAACGGCAGTTATGGCCTGACCGCGAAAGCCTACGACGCAGCGGGCAACACGGCGACCTCGACCGCGGTCACCGTCACCGTCTCCAACACCGCATCCGACACGTCGCCGCCGAGTGTGTCGTTGACGGCTCCTGGGGATGGGGCGGGTGTGAGTGGGGTTGTGTCGTTGGTGGCGGGTGCGTCGGACGATGTGGGTGTGGTGAGGGTCGAGTTCTATCGGGGCTCGAGTTTGGTTGGGAGTGTGTCGTCGTCGCCGTATCAGGTGTCGTGGGACACGACGTCGGTCGTTAATGGGAGTTACAGCTTGTCGGCGAAGGCGTTTGATGCGGCCGGCAATAGCGCGGTTTCGGCGGCGGTGAGTGTGACGGTGTCGAATGCGTTGTCGAATTTGCTCGTGAATTCGTCGTTGGAGACGGCGACGAGCAATGTTCCGGATTGCTGGCAGCTTGGTTCTTCGGGCAGCAACACGGCGACGTGGGCGTGGACGACGGATGCGCATACGGGCTCGCGTGCCGAGCAGGTGCAGATCTCGAGCTATACGTCGGGTGATCGGAAGCTGGTCGTCAAGCAGGACAGCGGCGTGTGTGCGCCGGCGGTTTCTGCTGGGGCGAAGTACGCGTTGGGTGCGTATTACAAGTCGAGCACTGCTGCTCGCTTCATCGTCTTTTATCGCAATGCCTCCGGTAGCTGGGTGTATTGGACGGAGAGTCCTGTCTTTGCTGCGAGCGCGTCGTGGGCGCAGGCGAGCTGGACGACACCGGTCGTCCCTGCCGGGGCGACCAGGATCTCCTTCGGGCTCGGGATCACCGCCGTCGGGTCACTCACCCAGGACGACCTCTCGCTCGCCGGAGCTGGGTGATCCGCAGGAAGCACAGCGGCCTCGGACTCTCTGCGTTCCTTGCAGGGCCGTCCGCTCCGGGACCGAGGTTGGCGGACGGCGTCCCCGTCCGACCGAGGGACGAAGGCGCCGCAGCAGGTGCGCAGCGCGACGCTCGCGGCGCGGACGCTGCCCGAGGTGGTGGTGCGATCGGCCGACCACAAACCCTGGGCGGCCCCGCCGCTGACGGGTCCGACTCGACAAGCGCGGGGCCGCTCAATTCCTCGGCTGCCGCAACCGATCACGTAATCGGGGCGCGCCGGCCCGAGCATCTCGCCACCCTTCACGGCGTCGATACCCACCGCTCCCCGGCTTTCGCATCGAGCCGGATAGTCGGAGCCCGCCGCCCCGACCGGCTCGCCACCCTCCACAGTGTCGATCCCCACCGCGAGACCGCGACCCTGGCGTCGGCGGAGACCGAAACCGGCGCGTCGGACGGGGTGATCTTGGCTCCGGCGCCAGACCGCCTTCGGACGGTCGGCCCCGCCGAGGGCGTCGGTCTGGAGGGTGAGTCGACCGATCCGAAGCCGTGGGAGCGCGACACGTCGCCGCCGCTCTCCCGCCTGACACGGGCCGGAGCGGCGGCGGCCGTCTTCGTGCTGTGCGCTCTCATCATCTGGCACATAACGGCGAGGTTCCTCCGCTACGGGCTAGGCGTGGGCTCCATCTACACGATCATCGTCACGACGTACGTCTTCAGCCGCTTCCTCTTCGCCGCCGTCTACCGCGCTCCCCGAGACGTCGGCCTCGAGCCCGCGATTGCGATCGTCGTCCCCTCGTACAACGAGGGCGAGGCGGTGGTTCGCACGATCGACTCGTGCCTCGGGATCGACTACCCCGCGGACAAGGTCGAGGTCGTCGTGGTCAACGACGGCTCGACGGACGACACGTGGAACCACATGGTCGAGGCGGCTGCCCGCCACGGAGAGCGGGTGCGGATCGTCGACCTTGGGTCGAACCAGGGAAAGCGCGCCGCAATGGCTGCGGGGATCCGGGAAACGCAGGCGGAGATCCTGATCTTCGTCGACTCGGACTCGATGCCCGCTCCCCGCGCCGTGCGCAAGCTCGTCCAGGGGTTCGCCGATGCCAAGGTCGGAGCAATTTCGGGGCTGACGTACGTACGCAACGCCGAGGAGAACCTGCTCACGCGGATGCAGGCCGCCCGCTACTACGTCTCCTTCCAGCTTCTGAAGGCAGCGGAGTCGGTCTTCGGCGCTGTCTCGTGCTGCTCGGGCTGCTTCGCGGCCTATCGCCGGACAGCCGTCGAGCCGCTCCTGGAGCGTTGGGAGCACCAGCGCTTCCTCGGCGTCGAATGCACGTACGGGGACGACCGAGCACTGACGAACATGGTGCTTCGCTCGGGTTGGAAGGCGATCTACGACGCCGAGGCGGAGGCATGGACGGATGCGCCCGGCGTCTACGGGACGTTCTTCCGCCAGCAGCTGCGTTGGAAGAAGTCATGGAGCCGTGAAGGGCCGATTCTCGCCTCACACCTGTGGCGCACGCGCCCACTTGCCTTTCCGGCCGCCCTCTGCGCCGCTCTCTGCGGCCTGCTGAGCCCCATCATCGTCCTCTGGAACGTCCTGTTCCAGCCTGTCTTCAACGACGTCAGCCCGTTCTTCTACCTGCTCTGCCTGTACCTCATGAGCATCATCTACGCGCTCCTGTACCGCTCGCTCCGGGTGGACGGGATCTGGCGCTATGCGGTGGTCGCCACCTTCTTCTACATCGCCTTCTCCTTCCAGATCATCTGGGCGATCTTCCGGATCCGCGACGGCAAGTGGGGGACGCGGGCCCAGGACGACGGCGGCGGCAGCAGCTCCATCGGCGAGCCGGGACCGTCCGTTTCGGCCCCGGCATGAGCAGCTTCGTGGCGTCGCTTGCGAGCCGTCCTCGCGAGCGCGAGCGAGTCTGGTTGATGCGCTTCCTCGCCGGCGCGATCCTGCTCGGCACGCTTGTTGGCATCTATCTCGCCGTCGCGCTGCCGGAGAAGACCTCACCGCACGACCGGCTCCTCTTCTCGGCCCAGTTCGGCAACCAGGGGCTCGTCACGAACGAGTGGGCGTACTACAACCCGCTCGCTGCCAATGGGATCCGCTCGCCGCAGTGGGAGATGACCTCTGGGTCGCTCTTCGCGCACGACGGCACAGGTTGGAGCGGACCGATCGACAGCGGAGAGCCCGACAGGCTTTCGCGCACGTCGACCAACTCGGCCGTCTTCCGTCTCGTCAGCCGCTCGGCATTCGACGACTACTCCGTCAAGTTCTCGTTCAGGTTGCTTCGCTTCGGGACGACACCGGGCAACCCCGCCCACGCCTGGGACGGACTTCACCTGTGGCTTCGATATCAGAACGCGCAGAAGCTCTACTTCGCAAGCTTCGACCGGCGGGACGGACACATCGTCATCGGGAAGAAATATCCCGGCGGAAGCGCTAACGGCGGTCGCTACGAGCGCCTGAGCGCCTCGGCGACGGCGAAGCTAGCGCCACTCGTTTGGCATCGACTGCACGCGGCGATCGAGACCATCGGCGACACCGTGACCATCCGGCTCCTGCTCGACGGCAAGCTCGTCGCCCGGGCTGTCGATCGTGACGGCCGCGATCCACCGATCATCCGGCCCGGCCGCGTGGGTATCCGCGCCGACAACACCGAATTCGAGTTCCGCAGCTTCGAGGTGCGAACGCTGTGAGGAATGTCGGGCGGTATCTGAGGGCGACCGTGGTTGCCTGCGCCTCGCTCATCGCCGTCGTCCTCCCGGTGTACGTGTTCGTGTCGTCGAACCTGCCCGAGAGTCCGCCGCGGCTGCGAGTTCCGGTGGCGCTCGCGCTCGATCAGGCTCGGCAAAGGGCGCTCGCCATCCCTACCTACACCGACGGGGTTCCGGTTCTCAGCTATCACGAGGTCTCGGGCCGGCCGAAGGCCATCTCACCGAGACGTTTCGCCGCGCAGATGCAGTTACTCGATCACGAGGGATTCCATCCCGTGACGATCTCCGAGCTGGGCGCATTCCTCCGCTCCGGCCGCTCGCTTCCGCAACGCCCCATCGTGATCAGCTTCGACCAGGCACTCGGCGGCCTGTGGCGTCAGGTCGACCCGATCCTCGAGCGGTACAACTTCCGGGCGACGGCGTTCATGGCGCCGACGACCGTCGACCAGCACCTTCCCTACAACCTCTCCTCGGGCGAGCTGAAGGAGATGCTCGCTTCGCGGCGATGGGATATCGAGGCGGCGCTCGCCAATGTGCCCGATCAGCGCCTCGGGGGCCGTCAGCTCGGCCAGTTACTCGGCTCCTTCGAGAGGCGGCGCCTTCCGGCACCGGTTGCCTTCCTCTATCCGCGCGGCGCCGCCGTGTCGAGCGCGGTCTCTCCGCGCTTCCCGCTGAGCTTTCAAACCGGCGCCGACCCACATTTCATCGGCCGCGGCGACAGCCCCTACCAGCAGCTGCCGCTCTTCTCCGTCGCTCCGACCCTCACGCCGGCCGAGCTGGTCGGACTGCTCGACGCTGCTCGCCCGCTCGCGCCGAACGTCTCGAACGCGCTCGACTCGGCGCGAGGCTGGCGCTTCGAGGGTGGAAGCTACGCCCAGCACTCGGCAGAGATCACGCTCGGCTGGTTCCGTCCGAGCGCCCCCGCCGCCAAGCACTGGCTCGCCGCCTACTACGTTCCGGCGCGTACTCGCGACTGGCACGCCTACCAGGCGACGGTAGAGATCTCCTCGCTGGGAGGGGTCGGATCAGGGGCCGATGCCACCGTCATGGTCGGCTCCTCGCCGAGACTGACGTTGACGCTTTCCGCCAACCGGCTCTATGCACGTACGACCGGCAGCCAGGAGGCGCGGACGTTCCAACTCGCTCCTGACTCCCGACACCTACTGCAGGTGAGCACCGCCGGCGGCCAGGCAGAAGTGAGCGTCGACGGCGAGCCCTTGACCACGCTGGCGGCGCCGGTCAAGGGGGGGATCGGGATCGGCGTCTGGCGCGAGAACGACGCGAGCCCGACACCGACGTTCTCCATGCTCACGATCGCCCCTCCGAGCGGGGAGTGAGCGGCAGCGGGTGCCCATGCGGGCCGATGCGAACGGCGGACCGCCGAGCGTCCTCAGAGGGGGGCGGTGGAGCCCCGACTCGGTAAGCAGATCTATCCGAGCGTGCAGGTCCCGGAGCAGCTGCCCGAGGGCTGCTTGCCCGTCATCGCCGTGTAGTGAGCCGAGATCTGGGACTGGCTGAGCAGGCGATCGTAGATCGCGACCTTGCCGACGGCACCCGAGAACCAGTATTCCATCGCCATCGCGCCGACGTTCAGGGGCGAGCCGTTGGCGACCGGCTTGATCGAATACTGGCTCATGCAGCCCGTCGGCGCGTGCGCGGCGAAGCTCCATTTCACGCCATTGACCCAGATGTCGATGGAGCCAGGGTAGGCGGAGTTGCAGCCCGACGGCGTCGAGAGCAGGTCGTACTCGCCGACGACATGGAGCCATTGGCCCTGCTGGATCAGACCGCACGTCGGCTGCCAGTCCGCGCCGCTTCCGAGACCGGCCGAAGGATTGAAGACGTACGCCGAGATCCGGTTGCAGCGTCCCTGGGGCGTTGACGCGGAATACATGCGCGACTCCCACTCGCAACTCGGCGAGTAGTCCGCGCACTTGCCCATGAAGTCGACGTAGCCGTCAGACGAGTCGCTCGGGAACTGCAGAGTGTCCGGGCGAATCCAGGCCTCCCATGTCAACCGCTTGGTCGTCGGGATCGAGAAGGCCGCCGACGAGGCGATCGTCATGTACTGGCCCGAGCCGTTGAAGTCGGCAGCCTTGTCGC
The DNA here is from genome assembly GCA_963798725.1 of uncultured Actinomycetes bacterium. Taxonomy (GTDB): domain Bacteria; phylum Actinomycetota; class Thermoleophilia; order Gaiellales; family Gaiellaceae; genus Gaiella. The sequence continues at coordinate 480,979 of CAWCUL010000002.1, read as the reverse complement.
CGTTCGGCAACGTCGCCGACGCCGGAGCCCCGCCCTTGTAGGTGCCGCTACGGCCGCCTCCCGAGAGGTCCGGCTCCGACGAGCCAGGCGAGCTCATGTCCCAGAAGCCTGCTGGTCCGTCGGCGAGGACGAGCGTGTCATAGCTCGACGCGCCCGACGGCGTCGGACCTGTCGTCGTGGTGGTCGGCGCGGCGACGGTGCCGCTTGCCGCCGAGATCGCTGTAGTCGAGCCACCCGAGTTGCTTGCGGTGACTGCGGCGCGGACGGTCAGCGACTGGTCGGCGCTCGCGAGCGTGTAGCTCGCGGCGGTCGCACCCGGGATCGACGAGCAGTGAGCGCCCGCGGAGTCGCAGCGAAGCCACTGACGGGCATACGAGATCGAGTCGCCCGTCCAGCCCCCGTTCGCAACGCCTAGCGCCTGTCCGACGACCGCGCTGCCGGACAAGCTCGGCGCACTCGTGTTCTGAGGCGCAGACACGGCGCCGGTGGTGCCGCCTGTAGTGCCTCCGGTGGTGCCTCCGCCGGTCGTGCCTCCGCCGGTCGTGCCTCCGCCGGTCGTGCCTCCGCCAGTGGTGCCGCCGGTCGGCCGTGCTCCGCCGGTGGTGCCTCCGCCGGTGGTGCCTCCGCCGGTTGTGCCTCCGCCGGTGGTGCCGCCGGTTGTGCCTCCGCCGGTGGTGTTGCCGGTTGTGCCTCCGCCGGTGGTGCCGCCCGTGGTGCCGCCGGTGGTGTCGCCCGTGGTGCCTCCGGTGGTCTCGCCCCGGCAGGGGCTCGTGGGGACGGTGACGGTGGCCGCGCCCGAGGTATTTTTCGCGTGGTCGTAGGCTGAGACGCCAAGCACGTATGCGGTACCGCAGGAGAGTCTCGCGTAGCGGTAGCTCGTGTCCCAGACGCGTGACACAGGCGAGCTGTTCAGGTACACGGTGTAGCCGGCGACAGCCACGTTGTCGCTCGCACCCCTCCAGCTGAGTCTGATCGATCGCTGCGAGGCACTTGCGACCTTGAGCACGGTTGGAGCTGTCGGAGCGACGGAATCGACGTGCCACCTGCTCGTCGACGTGCCATCCCAGTTGCCGGCCGACGCGCCGGCGACCAGAAGCGAACCGAACACGACGACGGCCGCAAGCCGAAGAAGATGAGAGCTGGTCATCCGGCACTCCCTCTGGGAGCCGATGACCCGACTCCGGGCGGCGAGTTCGACCTACGCGCCCTGCGAGTTCCGAGATGCTCCATCGGCGCCTACATCGTCAAGTAGGTGATCCGAGGAGGCCCCCCATCGAGTGAACTGCACGAAAGGCCCGGAATGATGGCGTGTCGAGCGCAGCCGGTCGCGAAAGGTGTCGCCGCCCCTCGCACTGGGTGCGGTCAGCCGTACGAATCGGTGCGGAAAGGGGTCCATACTTCATCCATGACCACCGGTGAGCCGGGCGTGCGTACGTTCCTGATCGCGGACATCCGTGGTTACTCGCGGTACACGGACGAGTTCGGGGACGAGGCCGCAGCGGGTCTGACGGCCCAGTTCGTCGACCTCGTCACCGAGGACGTGGAGATGCACGGTGGCAAGATCGTCGAGATCCGCGGCGACGAGGCGCTTGCCGTGTTCACCTCTGCACGTCAGGCGATCCGGTGCGCCGTGGCGTTGCAGGAACGGTTCGACGAGGAGGCCGAGCTCGACCACGACCTCCCGCTGCGGGTGGGCATCGGCATCGACTCCGGCGAGGCCGTCGCGCTCGAGGACGGCAGCTTCCGCGGCGCCGCTCTGAACGTCGCCGCGCGCCTGTGTGGGCGCGCCCACGGAGGCGACGTGATCGTCACCGAGGCCACGTATCGGCTGGCCGGGCGGATGGAGGGGCTCACGTTCAGCGACCGCGGGCGGGTGCACCTCAAGAACATCAGCGATCCGATCCACATCCTGCAGGTCTACTCGGAGCAGAACGCCCCGTCCGCGAACCGCTGGGTGCTGATGTTCTTCGGGAAGCCGGCTCGCCAGTTCGGCTGGAAGCTCGGTGCGGGTGTCGCCGGCCTGGCGGCGCTCACAGCCGCCGGGGTGGTGTACCTGACCACCGGGGACAACACGGAGGGCGGCAGCGCCGCGCCGGTGTCGGGTGCCGGCGCGTTGCCCGGAACGGGGACGCTTGCCGCAAACGCCCGGCTCGATGCGATCGTCCCCGCGGCCCTCTGGAAGGACTGCCGCGTGCAGAGCGTCGCCGAGCCGACCGCCGTTCAGACCGCGGTCTGCCTGCCAGCGAGCGGGATGCCCGACCGGTGGGAGATCTCGATGTATCCCGATGCGGCGACGCGGGCGGCCGCCTACGCCTCCGAGCTGCGGCGTCGCGAGGACGTCGAGCGCGACCAAGGGAAGTGCAACGCGTTCTCCTGGGGCGGAGAACGCCCCTGGATGCATGGCCCCGACAAGCCCGGCGGTCGGGTCTTCTGCTACTTCGACGGGAACGACGCGGTGATCGTCTGGACGCACGACCGGCTCGGGCAGCCGACGCACAAGGACATTCTCGTCATCGCGCGCGAGGGCGGAAGCGACCATGCGGGCCTCACGCGCTGGTGGCGCCCCTGGCACCACGAGATCGGCAAGGCGACCTGACCCGGCCCGTATCACCCGCTTCGCAGTAGCTGGCGGGACTCGAGACGAAGAGAGCACCCCGGACGACGAACTGCCCGTCCGAGCAGCCTCGCGTACCGGGCGGAGTTTTCCGGCTTCCCTCGTACGGGTGAGTCGAACGGCGTCCGTCACCCGATACAGGGAGGGATCGTTTCACGCACCGAGACCGCTCGTCGAAGACGCCGGGGAGTACCGATGGAACTGGAGCTAGGCGGCTGGAAGATGAAGGTGGCGCTCGTCGCGCTCGTGGCCGTCGTCGTCGCGGCGCCGCTCGCTCGGGCCGTCCACGCGAACCGAAACCGGGCCGAAGACTGGCATCGGCGCGCCGTGGTCGCCGAGGAGTCCGTGGGCGGCCTGCGCGTGGTGATCGCGCAGAGGAGCCGTGCGCTCAACCAGCGAACGATGCAGGCCAACCAGCTCGCGAGCGAGGTCGAATCGACCCGGGCAGCCCTACAACGGTCGAAGGTGGACGTGGGCACGCTCACCGAGCGGCAGCGCAAGCTCGCGAGCCAGAACGCCCGCGTCGAGAGCGAGCGCCAGAAGCTCCAGACGCAGCAGTCTGCCCTCGAGTCGATCGCGGCGAAGCTCAGCGCATGCACGAAAGGCCTCGGTGGGGCCCTCGGCCCGGTCGACGGCAAGGGCTCGAGCGCGTCGGCCGCAATTGCGCGGTCGCGTCTCGCGAGCTGCAAGAACGCGAGCGCGAGCCTGGACGCGTATCTGGAGCAGGTCGATTGATCGTCGGCCCGGGCTGGACGTTCCTCGGTCTCGTCGCAGCGGGGGTCGTCGCGTTTCTGCTCGTCCCGGCGTTCGGCGTGCTCGTCGTGGACAAGCCACCCGACGGTCAGGGGCGCCTCGACGCGCCGGCCCTCGTCGAGGCCGACGCGCGCGTCCAAGCCCGAGCTGCGACCGTGGCAACGCTCTCTCCGGCCCGCGCGACGCTCCGGGTGCGGCGCGAGGTGCTTCGGATCCGCAACACGGGCTGCGACGGGGTTCCCAGCGGATCGGGGTTCGCACTCGGCTCGAGGCTCCTGGTCACGGATCGAGACGTCCTGCCGGGTGCCGGCACGCTCGCCGTCGCTCCCCGAAGCGGAAGGATGAAATCGGTCGACGCGGCGCGCGTCTACCGGCTCGGCGAGCTGGGCATCGCCCGGGTCGAGGGCAGACTTCCGCGGAGCGTGCCGGACGGGGAAAGCAGCGCTCTCGGGGCCTCGGTGGCCGTGGTCGGCTATCCGCTGACTGCCAAGCCCCGGCTGCTTCCGGGCGTCGTCGTGGACAGCATCGCGGGGGCGCCCTTCGGCGTTCGCGGTCGCGTGATGCGCCTGACCTCGGCCCTTCGGCACGACGACCCCGGCGGCCCGGTGATCGACGCCAAGGGCCGTGTCGTCGGCGTCGCGTTCGCGACCGACCCCCGGACCGGGTTTGCGGTGGCCGTCCCGATCCGAACGCTTCGATCGCTGGTCGACGCGAATGCCCTGGAGGCGCTCGCGCCCTGCAAGGGGATGTGACCGGTTCGAAAGGAGCGGCCCTCGACGACCGGGCCGTCGAAGTGGCAGGGCGGGATAGCGGGACGCCCGTGTGCTCGACGAGCTCGGCTGCGGCGGCGCTTCGTCCGTGAGCGACGAGCCGAGCAGCGGCCCGGTCGGCAACGTGTGCCACGAGCGCGATCGACCGGGTGCCAGGTCGTCTCCCACCCCGTAGTCTCTGCGAGAGGAACGATGCCGATCGTCTGCGACACAGCGAATGTCCCGATCGAGGACAGGGCGGAGCTGTGGGCCGCTGCGAGCTCCGAGCTCTTCGTGCCGCTCGAATGCAGACCGCACAACCGTCGCTCGTTCCGCGGCCGGCTCCAGGCGCCTCGATCTGGACCCGGGACGTCGCCCGTGCGCATCGGCTCGCGGCGGCAGCGCGCGCCGGGAACGTCTGGGTGAACATGCCGAACTCCCTGGACGCCGCCGCGCCCTGGGGCGGGATGAAGGCGGGCGGCTGGGGCCGCGAGATGGGGACGGACGCGATCGAGCTCTACACGGAGGTCAAGAGCGTGTGGGTGTCGCTGTCGTGAGCGGCCGCAGCGCGGACGTGATCGTCGTGGGGTCCGGCTCTGGAGGGGCCGTCGTCGCGCGCCGCCTGGTGGAGAGCGGCGCTCGCGTCCTGCTGCTCGAGGCCGGCGGCCGCGACGAGCATCCCGCTATCCACGACCCGGGCCGGGTCCACGAGCTCTGGCAAACCGAAGTCGACTGGGCCTACGAGACCGTGCCGCAGGAGCACGCGGCCGGACGTCGCCTTGCCTGGCCCCGCGGTCGGGTGCTGGGCGGCTCGAGCTGCCTGAACGCGATGGTCTGGGTGCGGGGCGCTCCGGCGGACTTCGACACGTGGGCCTATCTCGGTGCCGACGGCTGGTCGTGGGCGGACGTATCCCCCGTCTACGAGCGCATCGAGCGGCGCGAGCCCGGCGGGCCCGGGATCGTGCGCCTGCTCACCTCGTTCGAGCCGGACGCGATCCACGTCTCGATCGCGGAGGCGGCACAGGAGTGCGGGATCCCGTTCAACGCCGACTACAACGGCGCCTCGCAGGACGGCGTGTCGTTCATGCAGTTCAGCATCGAGGACGGCGTGCGCCACAGCACAGCCGCGGCGTACATCCGCCCGGTCGAAGACGCTGCGAACCTCGAGGTGGTCGTCGGCGCCACCGCGCGACGCCTGCTCTTCGACGGTACGCGGTGCGTCGGCGTGGAGTGGGCGGAGGCCGGCCGAGTCGAGCGGGCAGACGCAGGAGAGGTCGTCGTTTGTGGAGGGACGATTGGCTCGCCGCAGCTCCTCCTGCTCTCCGGCGTGGGGCCCGCCGCGCACCTGCGCGCGCACGGGATCGACGTCGTCGCCGACCTACCGGGAGTCGGCGAGAACCTGCACGACCACCTGCTCTCCCCCGTCATCTTCAGCGCCGAGCGCGAGGTAGGGACGCCCGCACCCGGCCTGCCTGCCTGTCAGACGCACCTCTTCTGGCGATCGCGCCAGGGGCTCCCCGTCCCCGACGTCCAGCCGATCCATTTCATGGTGCCGATGTACGAGCCGTGGATGGAAGGCCCCGACAACGGCTTCACCCTGCTCGCGGGCATGGTGCGCCCCCTCAGTCGTGGCACGCTGCGGCTCACCGGTCCGGCGCCGGAGGATCCCGTCGCGCTCGACCCGAACATCCTCGCCTGCGACGCCGATCTGGAGCGACTCGTCGCGGCCATCGGCCTCTGCCGGCGGATGGGGGCGGCGGACGCGCTAGGCGCTTGGGGGGCCATCGAGCAGTACCCGGGCCGGTCGATCGACACACCTGCCGGGTTGCGCACGTACGCGCGCGAGACCGCGATCACGTATCACCACCAGGTCGGGACGTGCAAGATGGGCAACGATGAGGCCGCCGTCGTCGACCCACGTCTGCGCGTGCACGGCATCGACGGCCTGCGCGTCGCCGACGCGTCGATCATGCCGACGGTCACGACCGGAAACACGAACGCTCCCTCGATCATGATCGGCGAGCGCGCGGCGGAGTTCATGCTCGCCGATGCCTGAGACCGACGGCGTCCTCGAGGCAGCCGGCCTCCCGTCCTCGGCCGTCGAGGCATGGCGGGCCAGCGAGCCGGAACGGGCCGACGACCTGGCGACCGCGAGCGCGACGACGTGCGCGCACCTCGAGCGGGGCGGGGAGCTGCTCCGCCGCCTGCCGCCGCGCCCGGCCCGAACACCGACGGAGGCCGGCGCGGCCGAGGTCCTCTCCATTGCGCTCGACGAGGTCCGGGCGGGGTTCATGCGCGTCCACACGGACGCGGTCTACTCGGAGCTGACCGACGGCATGCGCCGGGCCGTCCGGGACGAGCAGCTCGTCTACGCCGCCGCCGAGCGCTTTCCGGGGCTCGTGCCGTCGCGCGCCCAGATGGCGGCCGAGCGCGGGAGGCCTCTGCGCGAGAAGGAGGGCATCGAGATCGCGCAGGGACTGTTCCTCTCGTTCGTGCTGGCGTCGCCGCGCTCGGGGGAGCACCTCGTGTGGTCGATGCTGCGGCCCACCGACGAGGCGCTCTCGCGTCTCCAGGACTTCCGTGCGAGCGGTGTCGCCGATCTCGGCGGCACGTACCTGGAGCGCCGCGGCTCGGCGGCGTACATCGAGATTCGGAACGACCGTCACCTGAATGCGGAGGATTGCGACACGCTGCCCACGACCGAGGTGGCGGTCGACCTGGCCCTGCTCGATCCCGAGGTGGAGGTCGGCGTGATTCGGGGCGCAGTCGTCAGTCATCCCCGCTACGCGGGCCGCCGCGTGTTCGGCGCGGGGCTCAATCTCACGCACCTCTACCACGGCCGCATCGACTACATGTTCTTCGTCACGCGCGACCTCGGCTACGTGAACAAGCTGTACCGGGGGCTGAGCTCCGACGAGCATCGGCCGGGCGAGCCCGAGGACACGACCGAGAAGCTGTGGGTGGCGGCGGTCGAGACCTTCGCGATCGGCGGCGCGTGTCAGATCCTCCACACGGTCGACCACGTCGTGGCGTTGCGTGGCTCCAGGCTCTACCTCCCGGCACGCAAGGAGGGGATCCTCCCCGGCGCGTCCAACCTGCGACTGGCACGGTCCGTCGGCGACCGCTTGGCGCGGCAGGCGATCCTGTCGGGGCTCGAGTTCGAGGCCGGCACGCCGCAGGCCGATCTCCTGTGCGACGAGGTGATCGATACGCCCGACGAGATGGACGCCGCAATCGCCCGCCGCGTCGCCGCGTTGACGAGCTCGGGCCTCGTCAACGCCGCGGGCAACCGGCGCGCGCTGCGCGTCGGGGCAGAGCCGCTCGACCTCTTCAGGCGGTACATGGCGACGTTCTGCCGCGAGCAGGCGTACTGCCATCTCAGCCCGGCGCTCGTCAGCAACCTCGAAGAGCACTGGAACGCCCACGAGCGCCGTCTCTGAGCCGTGATCTGGAGCTCCGCAGAGCAGCTGCCCCGCTCGGAGCTGCGCGCGCTGCAGCTCGACCGCCTGCGCACGTCGTTCGGCGTCGAGCTCGATTCGCCGGAGAGGCTCTCGGAGCTGCCGTTCACCGACAAGTCGCGGCTGCGCGAGGCCTATCCGTACGGCCTCCTCCGCGTTCCCGTCTCGGCGCTCGCGCGGCTGCACGCCTCGAGCGGAACCCATGGGAAGCCGACGATCGTCGGCTATACGCCGGCGGACCTCGATGCCTGGACGGAGCTGATGGCGCGCTGCATGACGATGGCCGGGGTCCGAGCCGGGATGCTGGTTCACAACGCGAACACGTATGGGCTGTTCACAGGAGGCCACGGCTTCCATCAGGGCGCGGAGCGGATCGGCGCGGCGGTACTGCCGGCATCGGGCGGCTTCACGGCACGGCAGGCGATGCTCCTCCACGACCTCGGCGCGCAGGTGCTCGTCTCGACCCCCTCGTATGCGCTCGTGATCGCCCAGGCGGTTCACGACGCCGGCATCGATCCTGCGACGTTGCACCTCGAGCTCGGCCTGTTCGGAGGCGAGCCCTGGACCGACGGCCTCCGCGAGCAGATCGAGCGTGCGCTGCCGGGACTTCGGGCCGTCAATTTCTACGGGCTCTCCGAGATGTGCGGCCCAGGCGTGGCCACCGAGTGTCTCGAGGCTCGTGACGGCCTCCACGTCCATGAGGACCACTTCCTCGTGGAGGTGGTCGATCCGCAGTCCGGCGCGCCGCTCGAAGAAGGTATGGAGGGCGAGCTCGTCTTCACGACCCTGCTCAAGGAGGCGATGCCGATGCTCCGCTACCGCACCGGCGACATCGCCTCGGTCACCTTCGAGCCGTGCCGCTGCGGCCGGACGACCGGCAGGCTCCGTGGCCTGCGCGGCCGGCGTGACGACATGATCATCATCCGCGGCGTCAACGTGTACCCCTCGAACGTCGAGCACGCGCTGCTTTCCGTTCCCGACGCCGCACCGCACTACCAGCTCGTCGTGGAGCGGGTCGGCGCGATGGACGAGCTGACGCTCCAGTGCGAGCCGCTCCGCGCGGGGGTGGACGCCGCCTACCTGCGCGGCGCGGTCGAGCGCGTGCTCCACGCGCAGCTCGGCGTACGTGTTCGCGTCGACGTGGTCGAGCCCGGCACGGTGCCTCGAAGCGAAGGGAAGGCTGTGCGGGTCGTCGACCGACGCTGAGGGCGGCGCGCCAGACCCGGCCGGCGGATACGGCTCGCACGGCTCGGCCGCGGACGCGGTAGCGTTCGCAGGACGTTGTGCGCGGCCAACGCTGAGGATTCTCGGGCTCACTCCGAGACGCGAGGAACAGACGCGTCCGTCGTGCTGATCGGCAGACGCTGATGGTGAGCGCCGAGGACGTCTGCCGCATCGCGATCTTCGCGGGGCTCGATCCCGCCGACTGTGAGCGTCTCGCTCGCGCGGCTGCCGACATCGGCCTCGTCGCGGGCGAGTACGCGGCACATCAGGGGGCCGAGCGGGCGCTCTTCGCCGTCCTCGAGGGAAAGATCGAGGCGGTCCGGCTCATCGACGGAGTCGAACGTGTCGTCGGCGAGCGTGAGGTCGGGGACATCTTCGGGGAGGTTCCGATCACGTTCGGCACCGTCTTTCCCGTGGGGTTCCGCGCAGCGGAGGCGTCGCGGGTGATGCGCGTCGAGCCGGCCGACTACCACGCGGTCGCGTCGGTCGCGCCCGACGTCGGCAAGGAGGTCGGGCGGCTCGCCGCGCACCGAATGTCCGGAGACCGTGGTCTCCAGGGGCTCGCCTCGGAGTCGACGCCGCCGAGGGCGATCGTCGTCGGGCATCGGCTGGACGCTGCCTGTACCGCATTGCGGCGGTTCCTCGACCGCAACCAGATCACGTTCACGTGGCTCCAGCCCGACGAGCCCGACGGCGCCGAGACGTGGGGTGGTCCGCTTCCCGCGGAAGCGGACTGCCCGGTGATTCGGGTCATCGACGGCAAGACCGTCGTCCGCCCGCAGCTACGGCGTGCGGCGGAGCTGCTCGAGCTCGGCACGGAGGCCGCCGCGGCCGAGTACGACGCGGTCGTCGTCGGCGCCGGGCCCGCCGGGCTGGCGGCGGCGGTGTACGGCGCCTCGGAGGGACTGCGGACGATCGTGATCGAACGCGAGGCGCCCGGCGGGCAGGCCGGAACGTCGTCGCGGATCGAGAACTATCTCGGCTTCCCGTCGGGCGTTTCCGGCGACGAGCTTGCGAGTCGCGCGCTCCAGCAAGCACGGCGGCTGGGCGCCGAGATCCTCGTGACGCGCGAGATCGTGCGGATCGACCCCGAAACGCGCCAGATACACCTGGACGGCGGGGACGTCCTGCGGGCACGGACGATCATCCTCGCGTGCGGCGTCGTCTGGCGGCGGCTGACGGTCGACGGGTGCGAGCGGCTTTCGGGCAAAGGAGTCTCGTACGGCGCGGCGCGCAGCGACGCCGCCGCCACGCACGGGTTCGACGTGCACATCGTCGGCGCCGGCAACTCCGCCGGCCAGGCGGCGCTCAACTTCTCGACACATGCGCGAACCGTGACGATCCTCTGCCGTGGCGATGGTCTCGAGAAGAGCATGTCGAGGTACCTCATCGACCAACTCGGGACACGGTCGAACATCGCGGTCATCCCGCGTGTCGAGGTGACGGCGCTCCACGGGGAGAGCTCGCTCGAGGCAATCGAGGTCGGCCTCCCCGGCACGTCGGAGACGACCTGGCTCAGGTCGGACGGGCTGTTCGTCCTGATCGGCGCCGACACGGAGACCGGCTGGCTGCCGCCCGCGGTCGCGCTCGACGACAAGGGCTATGTGCTCACGGGATCCGACGTCGCCGCGACGGGGCGGTGGGAGCTCGAGCGCGACCCGTACCTCCTCGAGACGAGCGTGCCGGGCATCTTCGCCTGCGGTGACGTGCGGTACGGCCCGGTGAAGCGGGTCGCGGCTGCCGTCGGCGAGGGCAGCATGGCTATCGCGTTCGTACATCAGTACTTACGGCAGGCGGAGGCTCCGGTGGAGGCTTAGAACTCGTTTCAGAATGACGCTTCGTTGTCGGGGCGCGATGGGCGAGTGCGATGCAAGGACGCAGGGAGTCCCGAGATGCGGGCATCTCGGGGCGACCGAGGACGCCGCAGCGTGCCGCCCAGCGCACCCCGGCGGCACAAGGCTTCATTTTGAAACGAGTTCTAAGGCGCCTCAGACGTGCGCGAGGACGCGTTCGAGCGGTCGCGGGACCCGGCCGAGGTCGAGCGCTTCGACGAGGAAGCGGGCGTAGCGGATCTTGCGGCCGCCGCCGCTGCCGAGAAACCGGCGGAGCTGCTCTGCCTTCGCCCGGTTTCGCCACTCGGGCTGCTTCTGGAGCGTGCGGAAGGGCGCGATGTCCCCGTGTGCTTCGACGACCCGCTCAGCCGCATCGGCGCCGAGCGCGCGGATCAGCTCGTCCTCGAGATCCGCAACGCACACGTAGAACCCGAGCGTCTCCATGCCGGTGCGATCGAGGTCTACGCCGAGGCCTGCCCCCTCGAGCGCCCGACGGAAGTCGCGCTCCTCGCCGGCGTCGCACAGCCCCGCCAGCCTCGGTCGCGGTCCGCGTGACCCGAGGGCGCCAAGGACCTTGCCGATCGCCTGTGCCCCTCCGATCGGGAGCACCCTCACGCCCTCGGCTTCGAGGTCCCGGCCACGACGGGCGGCCAGAGCCTCGATCGCAGCCCGGTCGCTGAGCCCCTCGACGAGCACCACGACCAGGCGTCGCCAGCGACGCCCGACCGGCCGTCCATCAGGAGACGCTCGACCTCGTCCATGTCCTCATCCTCACAGCTCCCGGCCGGCCAGCGAACGTCGCCGCGACCCCAATCCGTCCTTTTCGTTAGGTCGGCTACCGGAGATCGAACTTTCGCGCTCTGGGGTGCAGGAGGGAGGGCGGCGGGCATGTTGCGCGGGCAGAGGCCCCCAAGTAGTGTCATGTCACCAATTATCCAACGCCGACGCGGCCGCTGGTCATGGGAGTGCCGGAGCGGGGAATTCGGGCATCGCGCATCTCGAGCGATCTCGAAAGCGGCGTTGCGATCGACACGAAAGGGAGACCAGATGAACCGGCAGGTACGCACGAGATCTCGCCGCCATACGATGGGCACCGGGGCGATCCTCGCGATCCTCGGGGCATGCTTGGTCGTCGCCGCGGGGTGCGGAGGGGACAGCGGTGGCTCCGAAGCCACCGGTGGCCCGTGTGAGGCATCGATCGGGGTGATGACCGTTCTGACCGGCGCCGCCGGCCCGCAGGGCCGGGAGCAGCTCCACTGGGCCCAGCTCGCAGTCGACCAGTTCAACGAGGAGAACGGCACCGACATCAAGGTGGTCGAGGGAGACGACCAGCTGGATCCCGCGCAGGGTGCGACCGTCGCGCAGCAGTTCGTCTCTGACTCGAGCATCGTCGCGGTCGTCGGGCCCGAGTCGGACGGCACAGTCGACTCCGGCGGCCCCATTCTCGGCAAGGCCGGCCTTGCGATGGTCTCCCCGTCGGCGACGAGCTCGAGGCTCACGGACGGCACGTATCCGACGTTCTACCGCGTCATCCCGCCCGACAGCCTCCAGGGATCTCAGGACGCCGAGTACATGATCGACACGCTCGACGCGAAGAAGGTCTTCGTCATCGACGACCAGAGCGCATACTCGAAGGGCATCGCCGACGAGGTCGTACCGAAGCTGCAGGACGCCGGTGTCGACGTGCAGACCGACTCGGTCAGCGCGAACAACACCGACTACTCGGCCCTCGTGAGCAAGATCAGCGAGGACACCGACGTCGTGTTCCTCCCGTGGATGCTGGCGGCGAATGCGCAGCTGTTCGGCGACCAGATGAAAGAGCAGGGGAAGACGGCCGTCATCTTCGGGACGGACGGTGTCTTCTCGCCACAGGACTTCACGGTCGAGGGCTCGTACCTGTCGACCTTCTCGCCCGACCTCGTCAACGATTCCGACTACGCCGACCTCGTGAAGGAGTTCGAGGATCGCTTCGGTCAGTTCGGAGCCTTCGGCCTGCCGACCTATCCGGCGACGCAGGTCGTGCTCAACGCGATCAAGCAGGTGTGCGACGAGGACGGCTCGCCGCCGGACGTCGACGCCGTGGCCGACGCGGTGAAGAACACGAACATCGACGAATCGGTCCTCGGCCAGCCGATCGCATTCGAGCCGAGCGGCGAGATGAAGAACGCGAAGTTCTACGTCTACACGATCAAGGACGGCAAGTACGTGATCGCGCCGCAGTAGGCGCCTCGCTCTCTCATCGGAATCCCAGCCTCCCGGGAGCTCGCGCTCTCCCGGGAGGCTGTGCGACGCATATCCATGGACTTCTTCATCCAGCAACTCGTGAACGGGGTCACGCTCGGCAGCCTCTATGCGCTGCTCGCGCTCGGCTACTCGATCGTGTACGGCGTCCTCGGGCTTCTGAACTTCGCGCAGGGCGAGGTGTACATGGTGGGGGCCTTCATCGGCTTCGGCGTCCTTTCGGGTCTCGGCGGGCCGAGCGCGCTCATCGTCCCCGTGCCCCTGGCGCTCCTGCTGATGTTCCTCGCGGCCGGCGCAGGCTCGGGTGTGCTCGGGGTGGCTATCGAGCGCGTGGCGTTCAAGCCGCTCCGCGACGCTTCGCGGATCGCTCCGCTGATCACCGCCCTCGGTGTCTCCGTCTTCCTCCAGAACGCGGTCCTGCTTCTCCTCGGCCCTGACATCCGCAACTACGACGCGTCCAGCTTCATCCCGTTCACGACGGGGATCCACGCTGGCCCCCTCAGCATCTCGCTGATCCGGATCATCGTGATCGTGACGACGGTCGCCCTGATGATCGCGCTCACGCTCTGGGTGGGCCGATCCAAGCTCGGCCGCTCGATGCGCGCGGTGTCCTACGACCGGGAGGCGGCGCAGATGATCGGCGTCGACATCGACCGGACGATCATGATTGCGTTCTTCGTGGGCGGGGTCCTTGCGGGCGTCGCCGGAGTGATGGCAGGGCTCGTCTTCAGCCGCGTCTTCCAGCTGATGGGGTTCGTCGCCGGGCTGAAGGCCTTCACGGGAGCGGTCATCGGTGGGATCGGAAGCATCCCGGGTGCGATGCTCGGAGGAATGCTCGTTGGCCTCGCCGAGTCGTTCACGTCCGCATACATCTCGTCCACCTTCCAGAACGTGATCGTGTTCGGGGTGCTGGTGACGATGATGATCGTGCGTCCGAGAGGCCTGCTCGGTCGGCCTGCGGTCGGAAAGGTCTGATCGGCGATGTCGATTGGAGCCGACCGGTGGGTCGAGACGGCAGGATCCAGAACCGAAGGGCCTGGCGGCTGGAAGGGTCGCGGCGTGAACCGCTGGCTCTCCCTCCATCCACTTGCGCGGTTGGGCATCCTCGTCGCCGCCGCAGCGCTGGTCCCGCTGGTGGTGAGCTCGGACTTCCTGGTGCGGATCGGGGTGAACGGGCTGCTGCTCGCGCTGCTCGCGGTCGGGCTCAACGTCTCGGTGGGATGGGCCGGCTTGCTCGATCTCGGGTACGTCGCGTTCTACGGCTTCGGCGCGTACACCTTCGCGCTGCTGTCCTCCGACCAGCTCGGGCTGCACCTGCCCACGCTCGTGGCGGTCCCGATCGTAGTCGTTGCGACGGGCCTCCTGGGGTTGATCCTCGGGCTCCCGTCGGGCCGGCTGAGCGGCGACTACCTCGCGATCGTGACGCTGTTCTTCAGCCAGATCTTCCTCGAGCTGGCGCTCAACGTCGATCGCCTCGGGGTGGATCTCACGGGAGGCCCGAACGGCATCTCGGGTGTCGATGCGTTCACCGTCTTCGGCTACGAGTTCAGCAGCCCGACCTCGTACTTCTACCTCCTACTCGTCGTGGTTGCGGTCATCGTGACGATCCTCTTCCTCATCGACGCGTCCCGAACCGGCCGCGCGTGGCGCGCCGTGCGCGACGACCCTCTCGCCGCGGAGATCATGACGGTGCCGGTGAGGCGTCTGAAGCTGATGGCCTTCGCGACCGGCGCCGCGGTCGCCGGGTTGGCCGGAAGCATCTTCGCCTCGTTCCAGCTCGGGGTGTATCCGTTGAACTTCCAGATCCAGTTCCTCATCGTCATTTATGCGGCCCTGATCCTTGGTGGGAGCGGCAGTCTCGCCGGGGCCGTGGCCGGCGGTGTCGTCGTGACGGTGATCCTGGACGTGATGCGCGAGCCCGGTCAGGCGAGTGCGGCCTTCTACGGGATCATTGCGATCACCCTGATCGCGAAGGTGCGCCCCTGGACGAGGCTGGCCGCGATCGTGGTCGGGACTGCGGCCCTGGGTTTCCTCGTCCACGTGGTGGCGGCAGCGATCTCCTCCGATGCCGTCGCCGGTGACGCCGATCGCAGCGGGGTCCTGGCGTCGGCGATCAAGGCCTGGGTTGTGCTTCCGAGCGACCCGGAGCAGATCGGCAACTGGGCGTTCTGCGCCCTCGTTCTCGGAGTGATCCTGCTCACCCGAGTGCGAGGCACAGCGCGCACGGTTCTGCTCGTACCGCTGCTCTACCTCGCAGCCTTCGTCTGGGAGAACCGACTGGTGGAGGAGCCGAGCATCACGCGGCAGCTCCTGCTCGGAACGCTGCTGATCGTGATGATGATCTCGCGTCCCCATGGGCTTCTCGGCACCCCGCGCGTGGAGCAGGTGTAGATTGGCGCCGATCCTCGAGCTCCGTGCGGTCTCGAAGTCGTTCGGCGGGCTTCGAGTGATCCAGGACCTCGACCTCTCGGTCGACGAGGGCGAGATCGTCAGCCTGATCGGCCCGAATGGCGCGGGAAAGACGACCGTGTTCAATCTCGTGACCGGCGTCTATACACCCGACCACGGGACGATTCGCCTGGCGGGAGAGAACGTCGTCGGTCTGCCGCCGCATCGAATCGCGACGATGGGAGCCGCCCGCACCTTCCAGTCGATCCGTCTCTTCCTCAACATGTCCGTCCGGGAGAACGTGATGGTCGGGGGCTACGGTCGTACGCGCGCAGGGCCGTGGCAGTCGGTCTTTCGGACGCCTCGGGCACGTCGTGAGGAGCGGGCCGAGCGAGCGCTCGCAGAGGAGCTGCTGTCGTTCTTCGGGCAACGGCTCGCCGGCTACCGGCTCGAGCAGCCGGCGTACAGCCTTTCGTATGCCAACCGGCGACGCCTCGAGATCGCGCGTGCGATGGCGACGCAGCCACGCGTGTTGCTGCTCGACGAGCCGGCCGCGGGGATGAATCCCCACGAGACTCACGAGATCACCGAGCTGACAGCCCGCCTGCGCGACGAAGCCGGGTTCACGGTCGTCGTGATCGAGCACGACATGCACGTCGTCGAGGGCGTCTCCGACCGCGTCGTCGCGCTGGACCACGGAACGGTGATCGCGGAAGGCTCGTTCGACCACGTCGCCACGCACCCAGCGGTTGTCGAGGCGTATCTCGGCAAGGGTGCTGCGGTGAGTGGGTAGCGATGCTCCTGCGGCTCGACAGCGTGACGACGTTCTACGGCGACATCCGCATCCTCGAGCGCGTCTCCATCGAAGTGGCGGCAGGCGAGGTCGTGTGTCTGCTCGGTGGAAACGCTTCGGGCAAGTCGACGACGTTGAAGACGGCGCTCGGAGTCGTCAGGCCGCGGAGCGGGCGGGTCGAGCTCGACGGCGAGGACGTGACAGACCGGTCCACGTCGTACCGGATCAAGCGTGGCATGGCGATCGTTCCCGAGAACCGCCGGCTGTTCGCGCCGATGACGGTCGCCGAGAACCTCGAGCTGGGCGGGCACCTTCGCGACGACGACCTCGACGAGTCGCGGGAGCGGGTCCACAGTCTCTTTCCCCGACTCTACGAGCGCCGTGCGCAGCTCGCGGGGACGCTGTCCGGAGGCGAGCAGCAGATGCTTGCGATGGGGCGGGCGCTCATGTCGAATCCGCGGCTCCTGCTGATGGACGAGCCTTCGATGGGCCTTTCTCCGGCGCTCGTGGAGCAGAACTTCGAGATCATCCGGGAGGTCAACGCCTCCGGCGTGGCGGTTCTCGTTGTGGAGCAGAATGCGAACATGGCGCTGTCGATCGCGGATCGGGGATACGTGCTCCAGACCGGCGTGGTTGCCCTCGCCGACCGGGCCGACGCTTTGCTTCGGAGCGACGAGCTCAAGAAGGCGTACCTAGGTCGGTGATGGCCGCGACGTCCGACGAGGCAGACGGCACCCGCTCGCGTCGGGTCTGCACGCGCCTTCACGAGGTGTGGGATCAGGATATTGCGCCGGCGCTCGAGGTCGACCCGGGAGAGATCGTGGAGCTGGCGGTCCCGGATGCGTCGCACGGCCAGCTCGCCGAGAGCGCGACCGCCGCGGACCTCGCGTCTATCGACTTCACGCGCATGAACCCTGTTGCCGGGCCGGTGTTTGTCCGCGGCGCGCGCTGCGGTGACGTCCTCGAGGTGGAGATCGTCGACGTGCGCACCGGCTCGTGGGGGTGGACCGGGATCGTGCCTGGCTTCGGGCTTCTGCCCGACGACTTCCCGGACCCCTGGCTGCGCGTGTCGCGTATCGAGCGACAGCGTGTGGTGTTCGCCGACGGCATCGAGGTGCCGTATCGACCCTTCCCCGGAACGATCGGGGTTGCTCCGGACGCTCCTGGACCTCATTCGATCCTGCCGCCCACGCGGTTCGGCGGCAACATCGACGTTCGTCAGCTCACAGCCGGCGCTCGCCTGTACCTGCCTGTCGCCGTCGAGGGGGCGCTCTTCTCCGTCGGCGACGGCCACGCTGCGCAGGGCGACGGTGAGGTATGCGGCAGCGCGATCGAGACGAGGATGGAGATCGAGGTGCGGCTCGCCGTTCGCCGCGACCTGCGGATCGACGCGCCGCAGATGCGCGTCCCCACTGCGATCGAGGGAGACTCGGGGTTCGTCCACATGACAACCGGGGTCGCGGAGGATTTGCACGAGGCCGCTCGCGCAGCGGTGCGGGCGATGATCGAGCATCTCGGTGCTCGTTACGGTCTCGCTGCCGCCGAGGCGTATGCGCTGACGAGCATCGCAGGGGATCTGCGGATCCACGAGATCGTCAATGCGCCGCGCTGGGTGGTGGGCGCGTCGATCCGCGAAGCGGTCATGGTCGGGCGATGACGGACGCGATCGCACCGGCGGGTCGGTGGCGGGTGACGCTGGTCGAGGTCGGTGCCTCGCGCCATCCCGGCTCGTGGGTTGGGCCTGGATACCCCGAGTGGTACTGGTCCCCGATGAACGTTGTCGTGCTCAGGGACTCCGAGCACACCGTCCTCATCGACACGGGCCCCGGCATCACGGGCTCGTGGTGGCCGTTCGACGGGCTACACGCCGACACCGAGAAGGCACTTGCGGGCACCGGGGTGCACCCGGAAGACGTCGACCTGGTCGTCCTCACGCATCTCGACTACGACCATGCGGGCGGCGCGCTGGTCGGAACCTGGCCGCACGAGCTCCGTCTTGCGTTCCCCCGCGCGCCGGTCGTGATCCACGAGGACGCGATCCTGGCGGCACGCTCGGCCGATCCGGATGCTCCGGACAACGTCGGCACCCGCCTCGTCCGCCTCCTCGACGACGCGGGGCGGCTCGTGGCGGTGACGGACGGCGCAGACGTCGCGCCCGGCGTCAGCGTCAAGAGCGCGCCCGGACATCGTGTCGGTCACATGTGCGTCGAGGTCGCTGGGCCCGATCCGTTCGTCCACGCCGCAGACAGCTTTCACAACGAGGCACACGTAGCGCACCCCGAGTGGGACACGTCCGCGGACGAGGATCCGGAGACCGCTCTCGCGACACGCCGTCGTGTCCTGGCGGACCTCGCGGAGTCGGGCGCCAGAGCAGTGATCACGCACATGCCCGGGCCAGGCGCGTTCCGCATCGTCCGTGATCCAGCGGACGACTTCCGTCTCGTCCGAGCGGCTCAGCACCCGGACTGACAGGCCCGCAACGCATCGGAGTCTCGCCGGCCGGCGGATCCGATCGGTCCTCGCTTGACATGTGACCTTATGGTCACGTATTGTGGATGCGTGACCGACGACGACCATGTCTTCAGGGCGCTCGCCGACCCTACGCGGCGCTTCCTGCTCGACCGGCTCTTCGAGCGTGACGGCCGCACGCTCACCGAGCTCGAGTCCGAGCTCGAGATGACCCGCTTCGGGGTGATGAAGCACCTGAGGATCCTCGAGGACGCACAGCTCGTCGTCACACGGCGATCGGGACGGGAGAAGCTGCACTTCCTCAACCCTGTGCCGATCCGGTTGATTCACGACCGCTGGATCGACAAGTACACCGAGCACCACGTATCGGCGCTCGCAGACCTCAAGACGGAACTGGAGGAGACGGCATGACGACCATGACCGCGCAGACGACGCAGGTCTACCAGCTCTTCATCCGGGCGACCCCGGAGGCGATCTGGGACGCAATCACGAAACCGGAGTTCACGATCCGCTACTTCCACGGGGCACGGGTCGAGAACACCTCCGACCGGCACCGCTCGTTCGGCCCGGACGGAGCCGTGTGGGGCGACTCGGCGACGTTGGAGTTCGACCCGCCGCGCCGTCTCGTGCACGGCTGGCAGTCGCTCTACAGCCCGGAGTACGCCGACGAGTCCGAGAGCCGCGTGACGTGGGAGATCGAGCCGCAGGACGGCGCCTTCTGCCTGCTGACCGTGACGCACGACCAGCTCGAGGGCGCGCCGAAGACTGCTCAGGCTGTCTCGGGAACGGGTTGGATGATGGTGCTGAGCGGCCTCAAGACGCTGCTCGAGACGGGCACCTCGCTTCTCCCGACGGAGCCGCCGAGCCGGGGGTGAGAGTGACCGCGGGGGGTTCCTGGTGCGCAGGGGCCCCCCGCTGGCTCGCTATGCCATTCGACGGGACGAGCCAGTCGGGCGCGGCGGGTGAGCAATGCGGCTGCCGCTGAGGCCGCGCTTTCGTGTCGACGGCGGTCGCCGAGCCGCCGAGCGCGAGGAAGAGTGCCACGAGCGCCAGAACGGTGGACGGAGCAACACGTGACGGAAGGCGTCTCGGAGGCACGTCGTGCACATGGTCCTGCGGGGGCCGGACGGAACAGCAGGTCAGCCGCCGTCGACGACGATGTCGGCGCAGGAGACGGGGTCGTCCCGCCCGACGTAGCGGTCCTCGGCCGGCATCCACCGCTCGACCCATGTGGCGCGCGCATCCTCGCCGTCCCGGGCCACTCCGCGCGCGAGCCGAAGCTCGTACGGCGCCTCGACCCAGACCCGGACGTCGTAGTCGTCCCGGAACATCCGGTGTAGCGCGCAAACCCCTTCCACGACCACGATGCCCTCGGGCGCAACCGATCGCACGCCGCCCGAACGCTGCCGCGCCCAGTCCCACGACGCGTACCGGGCCGTCCGTCCCTCGAGCAGAGGCCCGAACACCTGGGCCCGCAGACGCTCGAGATCGAAGCCGCCCCCGTCCCAGAACTCGTCGGTGGAGACGATGCGCGCGCCGCCGACCCGGCTCGCGAGCGTCGACTTTCCCGCGCCGCCGCGGCCCCCGATGCCGACGAAGACGAAGCCCCGTTCGGGCCGCGCCGCTGCGATCAGATCGAGCACGGGGCGGGCGTCCATGGCGCCACGCTAGCCCGCGCACGTCATCCGTCGCGGGCGGTCCGGCAGCATGGAGATGCAGTAGGCTCGAGGGAGACGCAGACCTCGAGGAGGAGAGTTCCGTATGAGCGAGACCACCCGTGTCGTCGTCCCGTACGAGTCGATGGACCCGCTCGCGATCGGAGCGACGGACGACGAGTCGAAGAAGCACCGCGACACGCTCGAAGTCGAGCTCCCGACGGCGAACCTCCTCACCGTCGTGCAGCCGGACGAGCCGGCGCCGGTCGGCGACCCGACCGCGGCCGCCCGGGCAGCCCTGAGCCAGCCGGTCGACGGCCCCACCTTCGCCGAGCTCCTCGAGGGCCGGCAGAGCGTGGCGGTCGTGATCGACAACCAGTTCCGCCCGACCCCCAGCTCGAAGCTCCTGCCTGCCGTGTTCGACGCGATCGACGCGGCGGGGATCACCGACGTCCGTGTCTGCTGCGCGAACGGAAAGGTGTTTCCGATGTCGGAGTCGGACACCGAGCAGAAGGTCGGCCCCGAGAACCTCGCCCGCATGGAGCGGAGCGGGTGGTCGTTGTCGCAGAACGACCCGCAGAACCCCGACGCCTACACGTTCGTGGGCGTCTCGTCCGGCGGGACGCCCGTCTGGCTCCTGAACCCGGTGGCGACCGCAGATGTGAAGATCACGATCGGCCAGGCGCAGGCGAACCACTGGGGGGCCGGCGGAGGCGGCAAGCTCATCCTCCCGGGAGTCGTCTCCGACGAGACGGTGGAGTCGAACCACTGCGCGTTCGTCACCTCGCCGCAGACGCACTACGGCGCATACGTCGGGCCGATGCGCTCCGACATCGACGAGGTTGCGTCGATGTGCGGGCTCGACTGCACGATGAACGTGCTCCTGGACACGCACGGGCGGGTGATCGACGTCGTCTTCGGCTCGCATCCGGAGGCGCACCGCGAGGCGATACGCCGCTTCAACGCGATCTACGCCTACGAGTCGTTCGTCCCCGAGCACGGACAGGCCGACATCGCGATCTGCGGCGTGTTCGCGCCTACCGACCATCTGTTCTTCCACACCGGCTGGGGGTGCATGTCGGCCGACCTCGTCGTGAAGGACGGCGGCACGCTCCTCTACTGCTCGCCCTCGCCGGGCGTCTCGACTGCGATCGGAGACTTTCCCGGCCTCGCGCTGATGGATCTCATGAAGCCTTACATGCCGGCGACACCCGAGAACTACCAGCGTGTGCTGCGCGACATCCATGCGCGGGCGATCCAGATGTGGGCGGGATGCATCTGGGTCCCGATCTACGAGGTCATGACCCGCAAGCACCTGACTCTCGTCACGCTCGAGGAGAACCTCGAGATGGCGGCGGACATCGGCCTCGAGGCGATGACTTCGATCGACGACGCGCTCGCGCAGGCATTCGAGCGGCACGGCGAGGACGCGAAGGTCGTTGTGCTGCCGTACGCCCGGTACCAGCTACCGCGCAATGCGGTTCGGATGGATCAGGCAGCCGAGCGGGTGTTTGCACACGCCGGTCACCCGTGACCGACGAGTCGCGCCGGACGATCCCGGGGCTCCGCGCCTCCGGCGTCGGCGCGGCAGACGTCCCCGCGGGCGAGATCCGCGGCTCCACCACGATCCTCGAGCTCTTGCGCATGTTTCCCGACGGGCGCGCAGCGAGGCTGATGAGCGACATCCAGTTCCCGTGCGCCCATTGCGGCGGCGCGGTCCGCGAGCCGCTGACGCTTGCCGCGAAGCGGCACAAGCGCGACCCGCGCGCGGTGCTGACCGCGTTCCGGGCGCTCCCCGCCGGGGGCCCGACCGACGCAGAGGTGGCCTCCGCACGTGCCCGCCGCACCTGACCGATCTCCGGGCGCGTTGCCCGGGCGAACGGGTCTAATGGCGGCGTGAGCGTCGCGTCGAAGCCCGGCACGTGGGTCGGCCGCTCGCTCGAGCGGGTCGAGGACGAAGCGCTGCTCCGTGGCCGCGGCCGCTTCATGGACGACCTCGAGCCCGTGCCGCACGCCTGGCACGCGGCGATCGTTCGCTCGCAGCTCGCCCATGCACGGGTCGCGGTCGACCCGTCCCCGGCGCTCGAGCACCCGGGCGTGCGCGGCGTGCTCACCGGTGGCGACGTAGCCCGGCTCTCGAAGCCGTTTGCCGCAGGGATCGACTCGCCCGTGCCGCAGTACGCGGCTGCGGTCGAGACCGCCCGCTACGTCGGCGAGCCGCTCGCGATCGTCGTCGCGCGCGATCGCTACGTCGCGGAGGACGCGGCGGAGCTCGTCGCGGTCGAGTACGACCCGCTCGAGCCCGTCGTCGACGTCACGGCGGCCGAGCCGATCCACGAGCGAACCTTCCACTACGGCGACGTCGACGACGCGCTCGCGCGGGCCGACCTCGTCGTCCGAACGACATTCCGCGTGCCGCGCTTCACCTGTCTGCCGGTCGAGTGCTTCGGGGTCGTCTGCGACTGGGACGACGGCGCCGGACGGTTGACGGCCTGGACGAACTTCCAGGGGCCGTTCACGCTCCACGGCGTGGCGGCGGCCGCCCTCGGGCTGCGCGGCAACAGGCTGCGCCTGGTCACGCCGCCGGATTCCGGGGGCTCGTTCGGGATCAAGGCGGCGGTCCTGCCGTACGTCGTCCTGCTGGGGCTCGCCTCGCGGGTGCTCGGCGTTCCCGTGCGCTGGACCGAGGATCGCCTCGAGCATCTGGCCGCGAGCGCCGCTGCCACGGGTCGCGTTACGGAGATCGAGGCAGGGTTCGACGCCGACGGGGAGCTTCTCGCGCTGCGCTACGACGCGCTCGAGGATGTCGGCGCGTACGTCAGGGCGCCCGAGCCGGCAACGCTCTACCGCATGCACGGCTCGCTTTCTGGCGCGTACCGGGTGCGGAACGTCGCTGCGCGAAACCGGGTGGCGCTCACGAACACCCTGCCCTCAGGGCTCAACCGCGGTTTCGGCGGGCCGCAGCTCTACTTCGGGCTCGAGCGAACGATGGCGATCGCTGCTCGACGGCTCGGCCTCGATCCCGCGGAGCTCGCGCGCCGGAACCTCGTCGACGCGGCGGACATGCCGTACCGCACGCCGTCCGGCGCGCTCTACGACTCCGGCGACTATGCCGCCTGCCTCGACCGCGCGCTCGAGCTGTCCGGGTACGAGGAGCTGCGTGGACGGGCGGATGAGGCACGCGCCCAGGGGCGGCTGGTCGGCGTCGGGCTCGCGTGCATCGTCGAGCCGTCGATCTCGAACATGGGGTACATCACGCTCGCCCAGACCGCCGTCGAGCGTGCCGCCACGCTCCCCAAGTCGGGCAACGCCGAGGGAGCCTCGGTCGCGATCGATCCGCTCGGCGGGATCACCGTCCGTCTCGGGACGACGCCGCAGGGCCAGGGACATCGAACGGTGTGCGCGCAGGTCGTCGCCGACGAGCTCGGGTGCGCACCCGAGGACGTCACGGTTCTTGCGGAGCTCGACACCGCGACGACGCCCTGGACGGTCGCGTCGGGAAACTACTCGTCGCGGTTCTCGGGGGTGGGAGTCGCTGCGGTGCAGGCCGCCGCACGCAAGGTCAGGGCGAAGGTCGACGCGATCCGCGAGCACGTCGGCGACCCCGAGCTCGCCCTGCGCAAGGTCGCAGGCATGGCCCACTGGCATCCGGAGGGTCTTCCCAACGGCCTCGAGCCCGCTCTCGCCGAGGTCGCATACGTGGCCGCGCCCAACCTCGATCCCCCCGATGTCGAGGACCGCGTGGCGTCGTCGGGCGCGCACGGCTTCATCGTGGACGTGTGCGCGGTCGAGATCGAGCGCGAGACCGGCAGCGTCCGCGTCACCGACTACGTCACGGTCCACGACGCCGGGGTGCTGCTCAACCCGCTGCTCGCCGACGGTCAGGTGCTCGGCGGCTTTGCGCACGGCGCGGCGGCAGCCCTGTTCGAGGCGCATGCGTACGACCTCGACGGGAACCTCCTGACGGCGTCGCTCGTCGACTACCTGACTCCGACCGCTCCCGACTTGCCGACCCCGCGGATCGACCACCTGTCGTCCCCGTCGCCCTTCACCGCGCTCGGCGCCAAGGGACTGGGGGAGGGGAACACCATGTCCGCCCCGGTCGCGATCGCGAACGCCGTGGCGGACGCCCTCGGCCGCGACGACGTAGAGCTGCCGCTCACCCCGCCGCGCGTGTGGGAGCTCTTGCACGAGGACGGCGCATGAAGCCCGTGCCGTTCGACTACGTCCGGGCCGGGTCGGTCGAAGAGGCGCTCGCGGCGCTCGCGGCGGGGGGCGACGACGCGAAGCCGCTCGCCGGGGGGCAGAGCCTCGTGCCCGCCCTCTCGATGCGGCTCGTCCGCCCGAGCCTGCTCGTCGACCTGAATCGCGCAGGCCTCGATCACGTCACCGCGAACGGAGGGCTCCGGCTCGGCGCCATGGTGCGTCAGGCGGTGCTCGCCCAGGACGACCGCGTCCATCCCCTCGTGCGCGCAGCGCTTCCGTACGTCGGCCACGTCGCCACCCGCAACCGGGGAACGGTCGGCGGGTCGATCGCGCACGCGGACGGCGCCGCCGAGCTGCCGCTCTGCCTCGTGGCGCTCGACGGAACGGTCGCCGTCGACGGTCCCGCAGGCCGGCGGGAGATCCCTGCCGCGGAGTTCTTCGTGACGCACTTCCTGACCGCGATCGGGCCGGGCGAGCTCGTCGTCGAGACGCGGTGGCCGCTCGCGGGCGACGAGTCGTCCGCGTTCGAGGAGGTAGCGCTCCGGACGGGCGACTTCGCCCAGTCGATGTGCGCGGCCGTCGTCAAGCGCGATCCCCGGGGCGTGGTCGTGGAGGCGAGGATCGCGGTGGGCTCCGTGACCGAGCGGCCGACACGGCTCGCAGACGTCGAGCGGCTCCTGACCGGCTCCGACGGAGTCGAGGCGGCGGCTGACGCCGGTGCGCTCGCCGCGCGCCTCGTCGATCCCGCGGGCTCGATGCACGCGAGCGCCCGCTACCTCCGCGCGCTGACCGGGACGCTGGTTCGGCGCGCCGTCGAGAGGGCGTCGTGATCGAGCTCGAGGCCTCGGTCAACGGCAGGCAGGTGAAGGAGACGGTCGAGGCTCGTCTCCTGCTCACGGACTTCCTCCGCCACCGGCTCGGGCTCACCGGCACGCATGTCGGGTGCGAGCACGGCGTGTGCGGCGCATGCACGGTGCTCGTCGACGGCGCCGCGGTGCGCGGCTGCTGCCTGCTCGCCGTCCAGATCGACGGTTGCGAGGTCGTGACGGTCGAGTCGCTCGCCACGGGCGGGGGGCTCAACGCGCTCCAGGAGTCGTTCCGCCGCCACCATGCGCTCCAGTGCGGCTTCTGCACCCCGGGAATCCTGATGGCGGCGACCTACCTGCTCGGCCGCGGCACGCCGAGCCGTGAGGAGATCGTCGATCTGCTCTCCGGTCATCTCTGCCGGTGCACCGGGTACGCGCCGATCGTGGACGCGATCGAGGAGGTGGCGCGCGCGTGAACCTCGCCCGCTCGCTCCTCGCCGCGTGCGAGCGCCATCCAGAGCTCGAGGCGTTCCCCGGGCTCACCTACGGCGACCTCCTGCCCCGGATACGGCGCATCGCGGGAGGGCTGGCGGTCGAGCCGGGGGAGCGGGTCGCCGTCGTCCTCGACAACCGGCTCGCGACAGCGCTTCTCTACTGGGCGGCTCAGTGGTGCGGCGCGGTGATCGTGCCCCTCTCGTGGCGACTCTCGGAGGAAGAGCTCGACTACTGCCTGGGAGATTGCGGCGCCCGGCGCGTGATCCGTGAGGACGACATGCTCCCGGAAGCGGAGGAGCACCCCGGCGTTCTCGACCGCGACGAACGCGAGATCTCGCTCCTTCTGTACACGTCGGGCACGACCGGCCGGCCGAAGGGCGTGCCGCGCAGCCACGCAGCCGACCGAGCAGGCGGATGGTCGCAGGCGCTGCAGCACGGCTATCGCTTCGGCGACCGGACGCTCGGCGTGATGCCCCTCTACCACACGATGGGAATCCACTCCCTCATCGCCATGCATCTCGTCGCGGGCTGTTTCGTGCCGCAGGCCCGATGGGACGCGGCCGAGGCGCTCCGGCTGATAGAGACCGAGCGCATCACGTCGCTCTACCTCGCGCCGACTCTCTTCCACGACCTCGTCCACCAGCAGGAGCTCGACGCGCACGACGTCTCCTCCGTTCGCGCGCTCGGGTACGCGGGGGCCGCGATGACGTCAACACTCGTCCGCCGCTGCGCGGAGATCTTCGAGCCGGAGGCCTTCGTCAACCACTACGGCTCGACCGAGATCTACACGTTCACGATCGGCCGCGATCAGCTAGACAAGCCCGGCTGTGCCGGCAGACCGGCCGTCAACACGAGACTGCGCCTCGGCGAGGACGGGGAGATCGAGGTCGAGCTCGCCTCCGACGAGGCGTTCGGCGGTTACTGGAACCGGCCCGACGCGGACGCGAAGGCGCTGCGCGACGGCTGGTACGCGACGGGTGACACGGGCCATCTGGACGACGACGGCGATCTGTGGATCGACGGGCGCGTCGACGACATGATCATCTCCGGCGGCGAGAACATCCATCCGCTCGAGGTCGAGGACGTGCTCGCCTCTCACCCCGGGGTCGAGGAGGTCGCGGTCGTCGGTCTCCCGGACGACCGTTGGGGCCAACGGGTGACGGCGGTCGTCGTCGGGAAGGCGACGGCGGAGGAGCTCGACGCGCACTGCCTCGCCTCGGCGCTCGCACGCTTCAAGCGCCCGCGCGAGTACCGACACGTCGGCGCGCTTCCCAAGTCCGCATCGGGGAAGATCCTGCGGAGGATGCTGCGCGACGAGCGGGGGGCGACGAGATGACGGAGTACGACGGGTTCCGGGTCGAGCGCGACGGCGCGGTCGCGACGCTGACACTCGACGTGCCGGGGAAGCTCAACCGCGTCTCGATGGCGGCTCGCGACCAGCTCTCGGGTGTCTTCGCCGAGCTCGACCGCGACGACGAAGTGCGCTTCGTCGTCTTGACGGGCGCGGGCGGATCGTTCACGGCCGGGGGCGACATCGCGGGCTTCCTGCAGCGCTCCCCGTGGGAGGTCTCCCAGCTCGCGAGGAACGTGGCCGCTCCCGAGCGGTGCGCGAAGCCGGTGGTCGCCCGTCTCGAGGGTTACGTCTTCGGCGTCGGCCTGGAGCTCGCGCTCGCCTGCGACTTTCGCCTCGCTTCCGACGACGTCCAGCTCGGCCTGCCCGAGGTGACGATCGGGATGATCCCCGGCTCCGGCGGCACGCAGCGGCTCGCCCGTCTCGTCGGGCTCGGCCGCGCGAAGGACATCGTCATGCGCGGCCGGCGGGTGCCGGCCGACGAGGCGCTGGCGCTCGGGCTGGTGACCGCGGTCGTCCCGAGCGCAGAGCTCGACGCGACGGTCGCCGGGCTCGTCGAGGAGCTCACGCGTCACTCGCCGCTCGCGCTCGCGATGGCCAAGCGGGTGCTCAACACGGCCTACGACGGGCCACTCCACCTCGGGCTCGAGGTCGAGGGCCTCGCGTACGGCCTCCTACGCCAGACGCACGACTTCCGCGAGGGCGTCGAGGCCTTCGGGGAGAAGCGCCGCCCGGAGTTCAGCGGCGAGTAGCGCTACATCCGGAAGATGCCGAACGTCGTCTCCGGCACCGGTGCATTCGCAGCCGCAGCGAGCCCGAGAGCGAGCACCCGGCGTGTGTCGCGCGGGTCGATGATCCCGTCGTCCCAGAGGCGCGCGGTCGAGTGGTACGGCGAGCCCTCGCGCTCGTAGGTCGCGCGGATCTCGTCGGGGTCGGCGTCGCCCACCGTCGTCAGGACGGTCGCGGCCTGATCGCCTCCCATCACGCTGATCCGCGCGTTCGGCCACATCCACAGCTGGCGCGGGGCGTAGGCGCGCCCGCACATCGCATAGTTGCCGGCGCCGAACGACCCTCCGGTGACGACCGTCAGCTTCGGAACCTCGGCGCAGGCGACGGCCATGACGAGCTTTGCGCCGTCGCGTGCGATCCCCGCCTCCTCGTACTCGCGCCCGACCATGAACCCGGTGATGTTCTGGAGGAACACGAGCGGAGTCCGACGCTTGCACGCGAGCTCGATGAAGTGCGCGCCCTTCTGCGAGGACTCCGCGAAGAGAATGCCCCGGTTCGCGAGTATCCCGACGGGATGGCCCTCGATCCGCGCGAAGCCGCACACGAGCGTGTCGCCGTAGAGCGCCTTGAACTCGTGGAAGCGGCTCCCGTCGACGATCCGTGCGATCACCTCGAGCGGATCGAGCTCGTGGCGGAAGTCCTCGGGCACGAGGCCGTAGAGGTCGGAGGGGTCGACGACGGGGAGCTCGGGCGTGGTCAACTCCCACGGCCCTGCCGCGGGGGCCTCGAGGTGCCGAACGATCTGCCGTGCGAGCGCGAGCGCGTGCTCGTCGGAGGACGCGTAGTGGTCGGCGACGCCGGAGCGGCGCGCGTGGACGTCGGCGCCGCCGAGCTCCTCGGCCGTCACCTCTTCGCCGGTGGCGGCCTTCACGAGCGGTGGGCCGCCGATGAAGATCGTCCCGGTGCCACGCACGATGATCGTCTCGTCCGACATCGCCGGCACGTAGGCGCCGCCCGCGGTGCAGGAGCCCATGACGACCGCGATCTGGGCAATGCCCTTCGCCGACATCCGCGCCTGGTTGAAGAAGATCCGCCCGAAGTGGTCGCGATCGGGGAACACCTCGGCCTGGAGAGGAAGGAAGGCCCCGCCGGAGTCAACGAGGTAGATGCAGGGCAGGTGGTTCTGCTCGGCGACCTCCTGGGCGCGCAGGTGCTTCTTCACGGTGAGCGGGAAGTACGTGCCGCCCTTCACGGTCGCGTCGTTCGCGACGATCACGCACGCGCGACCCTCGACGACGCCGATTCCCGTGACGATCCCCGCAGAGGGCGCCTGGCCGTCGTACAGCTCCCATGCCGCGAGGGCGTTCAGCTCGAGGAAGGCGGAGCCCGGGTCGACGAGCCGGTCGATGCGCTCGCGGGCGGGAAGCTTGCCGCGCGAGCGGTGGCGCTCGAGCGCCTTCTCTCCGCCGCCGCCGGCGACGAGCGCCGTCCGCTCGTGGAGCTCTGCGACGAGCGCTTTCATCGCCGCCGCCCGGCGTGCGAACACGTCGTCACGGATTACGTGCGTGCCCAGCACGGTCATGCGGCGTCCAGTGTGACGAGCACGGCTCCGGACACGACCTGGTCGCCGACCCCCACGCCGATCGAGGAGACGCCGGCGTCGTAGGGCGCGGTCACGACGTGCTCCATCTTCATCGCCTCGAGGACGACGAGCGCCTGGTGCGAGGCGACGTGGTCGCCCGTCTCCACGCGGATCTCGATCACCTTGCCGGGCATCGGCGCGGTCACGCGCCCGTCCGACGACCGGGCGGCGCCCGCGGAGTGGGCGGAGGTCCCCGCCTCCAGAGAAGGCATTGCCGGCACGGCTCCGAGGTTGAGGCGCCAGCCGTCACCCCACGGCCCGGGTGGGAAAGGCCTCGGAGCCGCCGACAACGGCTGGAATCGCGAGAGGAAGTCGGTCGACAGCTCGCCGCTCCTGAACGCCGGGTGGGCGACGAGCCAGCGGAGAAATGGAAGGTTGGTCGTCACGCCTACGACGAGCGTCTCGTCGAGCGCGGCGGCGAGGCGGTCGAGCGCCTCGTCCCGGTCGGCGCCGTGTGCGATCAGCTTCGCGACCATCGGGTCGTAGCCCGCGCCCACCTCGTCACCCTCCTCGACGCCCGCGTCCACGCGGACGCCGCGAGGCAGCGACAGCCGCTCGACCCGTCCCGGCTGGGGGAGAAAGGTCACGGGGTCCTCCGCGTACAGCCGCGCCTCGACCGCGTGCCCACTCGGGCGTCGGTGGAGATGGCCGAGCGGCTCGCCGTCGGCGACGCGGAGCTGCAGCGCGACGAGATCGAGGCCGGTCACCTCCTCGGTCACGGGATGCTCGACCTGGATGCGGGCGTTCAGCTCGAGGAAGAAGACGTCGTCTCCGTCCACGAGGAACTCCGCCGTCCCCGCGCTCTCGTAGCCGAGCTCCGTCGCGAACGCCACGGCATGCCCGGAGACTCGTGTGCGGAGCGTGGGGGAGAGACCGGGCGCAGGCGACTCCTCGACGACCTTCTGGTGGCGGCGCTGCACCGAGCAGTCGCGCTCGCCGAGGGCGAGCACCGTTCCGTGGCGGTCTCCGATCAGCTGCACCTCGATGTGTCGCGGTGCCGCGAGATAGCGCTCGCAGAAGACCGTGCCGTCGCCGAAGGCCGCAAGCGCCTCCCGGGAGGCGGCCTCGAGGGCTTCGTCGAGGAGCTCCGCTCGCTCGACGACCCGCATCCCGCGTCCGCCGCCCCCCGCGGCGGCCTTGACGAGGAGCGGGAATCCGAGCTCGCCCGGCTCTCCTGCGGGAAGCGTCGGAACGCCTGCCGCGGTCGCGATGCGCTTCGCCTCGAGCTTGTCGCCCCCTCGCCGCAGAACGTCGGGAGGAGGGCCGATCCACGTCAGCCCGGCCGCGACGACCGCCTCGGCGAAGGCGGCGCTCTCGGCGAGGAAGCCGTATCCGGGATGGACGAGCGTCGCACCCGACTCACGGGCCGCGGCGACCAGAGCGTCGGCATCGAGGTACGAGGGAATCTCGACCGTCAGCTCGGCGGCGCGCGTGTGCATTGCGCTCCCGTCGCCGGGACCGGCCACGGCGACCGTCCCGATGCCGAGCCGGCGACAGGTCGAGAAGATCCGGACCGCGATCTCTCCCCGATTTGCGACGAGGAGCTTTCGCCCGGCGGTCATCCGGGCGACACTATCGCTGGAAGAAGAGCACGACGATCAGCGTGGCCACGGCGAGGCACGCGCCGCCCGCCGAGAGGACAACCGTCCATGCCTGCGGAAGCCTTGTGTATGTGCCCTGGGCGAGCGCGCGATCGACGGCATGCGTACGGAGTGCGCCCAGCCCGAACATCGCGAGCGATGCGACCGCGTAGCCGCAGCCCAGTGCGACGTAGGGCCAGGCGGCGCCTTCGACGAGCCGGGGCACGAGCCCGCCGACGGCGAGCGCCGCGGTGGCCGCCGCGATGCCCGAGCGCCACCAGGCGAGCCATGTCCGCTCGGCCGCGAGGTACGTGCGGCGCGTGACGTCTGCGATCTCTGCGTCGGTCACGGGCGTGTCGCCCCGGTGGTCAGCTCTCGTCGTCCCAGTAGTCGACCGCGCCGGCGATCCGGAAGATCCGCGCCGAATCGGTGTCCTTGCCGCTCCAGACGCCGAGCTTGCCGCTGTCCGGGTACACAGCCAGGTCAGGGCTGATCTTCGTCGAGAGGATGAGCACGCGGATCGGCTGATCCGTGTCGTTTCGCACCTGATGCGCCCCTTCGGGGCCCTCCGGAAAGCACAGCATGTCGCCGGGGCGGAGCTCATGCTCCCCGTCGGGGTCCCGCAGGGTGGGTCGTCCGGCGACGACGAGCAGCCATTCCTCGTTCCCGTACTCGTAGTGGTAGGGAAAGGATCTCTCGCCGGGTTGGAGCTCGTAGAGGCTCGCGCCGAGCTTCTCTGCCCCGATCCGCTCGCCCACTGCGGCCCTGCGCCACGAGAACCCAGGGCGGTCGCGGCTCAGATCGAGCTCGCCCTCGGAGACGTTGAACGCCCTCACCGGTCGTTGCCGACGTCGGAGGGCGACTTCGGCGCCGCCCCAGGCGGCGCCGGAGCTCGCTTCGACACCTCGCTGTCGGCCCCGAGCATGCGGCGCGGGTCGACCTCGCCGACGGCGTCCTTGACCTCGCGCACACCTGCTCCGAGCCGTCGTGCGACGTCGGGAATCGCCTTCGTGCCGAAGAGCAGCGCGAGCACGGCCAGGAGGATCACGATCTCCCACGCGCCGATGTCGACGGGCATGGTCGAAGTCTAGGGCAGAGCCCAATCGACGGGCTCGCGGCCCGTTTCCGTGAGCAGCGCGTTCGCACGGGAGAAGTGCCGGCAGCCGAAGAAGCCGTTCGCGGCACTGTACGGCGACGGGTGTGCCGCCGTGAGAACACGATGGCGGGTCGCGTCGACAACGGCTCCCTTCTGCTGCGCATAGCGGCCCCAGAGCAGAAACACGATCCCCTCCCTTCGATCCGAGAGCTCACGGATCGCGCGGTCCGTGAACTGCTCCCAGCCCTTGCCCCCGTGCGACGCAGGCTTGCCGGGCGAGACGGTCAGCACCGCATTCAGGAGCAGAACGCCGCGTCCGGCCCATGGCGTCAGGTCCCCGGACGACGGGCGCGGCAGCCCGAGATCCGTCTCGAGCTCCTTGTGGATGTTCTGGAGCGAGGGCGGCGCGGCTACGCCGGGCGGCACCGAGAAGCAAAGGCCCATCGCCTGCCCCCGGCCATGGTAGGGATCCTGGCCGAGGATCACGACGCGCACCTCGTCGAACGGCGTCAGCGCCAGCGCGTTGAACACGAGCTCGGAGGGCGGGTAGAAGCTCCGCCCGGCGGCCACCTCCGAGAAGAGGAAGGCACGGAGCTCCTGCATGTGCGGGAGCTCGAGCTCGTCTGCGAGGACCTCGAGCCAGCTCGAGTGCATCCGCGGCTGCACGAGCGGAGCCTACGCCGCCGCGGCGTCCCCGTCGGGCGCCGGCAAACAGACGGCCGTGCGTCCCCTTGCGACTCAGCGCCGCCTTGTAATCGTCCCTGTCGCTTGCGAAGCTTCGCGTCGTGCCGACCCGGGCCCTAACGTGATGGACGCGGGCCGGGAGCACGCGGGCTGGGTTCTGCACGAGCGAGGGCCTGAGGACGCCGAGCACCGCGTGCTCCTGCTGCCCGGCGCACTCTGCTCCGCGGCCTTCTACGACGATGTTCTGGCGGAGCCGAGCATCGCCAGCTCAGCGTTCCGCTTCGTCGCCACGACCCTCCCGGGGTTCGGCGGCACCGCTCCTCCGGACGATCCGAGCATCGAGAGCTACGCACAGCTCGCCTCGAGCCTCGCCGCCGACCTTGGCTGCGACGTGGTGGTCGGCCACAGTCTCGGGGCCAACGTCGCGATCGAGATGGCTTCCGCCGGCACTTTCAGAGGGCCCGTGGTGCTTCTCTCGCCCAGCTTCTCGCGCAAGGACGAGTCGCTGTTTCCGCGCGTGCTCGATCGCTCGAGCGTGGTGCTCGGGCACCTGCCGTATTCGCTGATGCTGAAGATGGTCGGGCCGGCGATGAAGAGCAGCCTGCCCGCGGAGCGCAGCAACGCTCTGATCCAGGAGCTCCAGGAACAACGATCCTCGCTTCCTCCGCCGGTCGACGCACCTGTATCTCCGGTATCTCGATCGGCACGGTTCCGTCGCGCAACGTTTCTGCGACACGGGGACGCGGTCGTGGGTCGTCTTCGGCGAACGCGGCGACGTCGGTCTCACCGCAGACGAGCGAGCAGTGCTCGATGCGTCGCCCCACGTCAGCCTCGTCGAGATCGCGGACGCCGGTCACTTCGCGCTCAACCAGAAGCCGCGCGAGATAGCGGCGCTCGTCCTGGACGCCGTCGCGAGCGTCGCCTCCCGCTGACCCGTCGGTTGCCGCGAGCGCGATCACGGGCCGACGACGCCGAGACCACCCCCATCACGAGTCAGACGAAGGTGATCTCCTTCACGACCATCCGCTGGATCCGCCCGGTGTTCGAGACCGAGTCCTCGTGGGCGTCGCGGCTCTCCTTCCCGTACACCGCGTTGAACGCGGCTTCCGTCGGGAACCACTCCTCGGCGATCCCGTCCCACTCGCACTCCTCGTCGGGCTTCGCCACCAGAGTGTCCTCGGAGCGGACGTTGACGATGTAGCGGACGAGGTGCGGGACCTGCTCGTCGCGGATGTCGGGCGCGTGCGTCTCCGTCCACCACTTCTCGAACTCCTCGAGCGTGAGGTGGTCGGCGCGCTTCACGAACCACATGACCTTGATCACGGGGGGACTCCTTCCGGTCGTGTTTGCCTTCGGTGCTACGGGCGGGGCGGAGGTCGCCAGCGCCGAACCTCCGTGTGCTCCTCATACCCCTGTGCCGAGGGGTAGCTGACGAGCTCGATCGTGCCTCCCCACGGCGGGACGGTGTAGATCCATTTGTTTCCCTCGCCCCCCTCCAACGCCGGTAACAGCGTCGGGCCGTCGAGCAGCGTTCCGCCCGCGGCGACGACCTGTTTGCAAGCCCGGTCGATGTCGTCGACGTAGATTCCGAAATGCTGGATCCCGAGATCGCTCGGCGTCGGCGGCTGGAGACGCTCGCCGTCCTCGTATTCGAACAGCTCGATCGACGGCCCCTCCCCGAGGCGAAGCACGAGCGTTCGCGTCCACCACGCCGTCGGGCGCGTCCCAAGCTTTGCCTGCTCCTGGGCGCGGACCTGCGGGTCGGAGGTGTCGCGGTGCGAGTCCATCGTGAAGATGACCTCGGCGCCGAACGCTTCCACGAGAAACCTCGCGGCCGCTTCGAGGTTGGGAACGGTGATGCCGACGTGGTCGATCGCGCGGACGCCAGCGGCGGCTCCGGTGGCACTCATGCTGAACCTCCTCTTGAGATTGCGTTCACGTCAACCAGCCCCCGTCCGCGACGAGAGTGTGTCCGGTGACGTACGACGCGTCGTCTGACGAGAGCCATGCGACCGCCGCGGCGATCTCCTCCGGCTCCGCGAGGCGCCCGATCGGGATGCGCTCGTCGCAGAGACGGGTGATCGCCTCTTCGCTCAGCACCTCGCGGACGAGGTCCGTGCCGACGGTGCCGGGGGCGACGGCGTTCACCCGCACGCCCCTGCGGCCGATCTCACGCGCTGCGGCGGCGGTGAGCATCCGCACGGCGGCCTTCGAGAGGTCGTAGACCCCCATCGGCGTGCTGGAGGCCGTGAATCCGGATGTCGAGCTGATCGAGACGACGCTGCCTGTCCCGCGCGGCACCATCAACCGGAGTGCGGCCTGCATGGTGAAGAACACGCCCTTCACGTTCACCGCGAGGATGCGCTCGAAGTCCTCCTCGGTCGTGTCGAGGACGCCGCCGAGGTATCCGAGGCCGGCGTTGCAGACGACGGTCGTGAGCGGCCCCGCGGCGTCGACCTCACCGAGCACGCGGTGCACCTGCTCGACGTCCGTGACGTCGAGGAAGGCCGCCTTGACCGACAGCCCGCGCTCGCCGAGCTCGGCGCACGACTGCTGTGCGCGGTCCAGTTCCAGGTCGGCGATCGTCACCTTGTCGCCTCGCGCGGCAAGCGTCTCGACGACGGCGAGGCCGATCCCCCGCGCGCCGCCGGTGACGAGCGCAGCCCTGTCCCCGACGGCCGCCAT
The DNA here is from genome assembly GCA_963798725.1 of uncultured Actinomycetes bacterium. Classification (GTDB taxonomy): domain Bacteria; phylum Actinomycetota; class Thermoleophilia; order Gaiellales; family Gaiellaceae; genus Gaiella. The sequence continues at coordinate 445,529 of CAWCUL010000002.1, read as the reverse complement.
GCTCATCCGAGTGGCGCTCCGACGGGAAGGATGTGGCCGGTGATTCCGGAGGCGAGGTCGCTCGCGAGGAGGAGTACGGCCCGCGCGACGTCCTCGGGCGTGGTCAGGCGCCGAAGGGGAGTGGCGAGGCGCTCCGCCTCGAACGCGGCGGCCACCGTCGAGCCCGCCGCTCACCTCGCGCGCGCGGAGGCGGCTCACGTACGCGTCGGTCGGCACCGACCCGGGGCCGATCGCGTTGACGCGGATACCGCGCGGCCCGAGCTCGAGTGCTATCGACCGGACGAGCCCGAGCGCGGCGTGCTTGCTCGCCGCGTAGCTCGCGAGGCTCTCGTTCCCCCGCCAGGCGTTCTGCGAGGCGATCACGACGATCGCCCCGCCGTCGCTCATCGAGGGCTCGACCTCCTGGATCGTGCGCATCACACCGCGGGCGTTGACGCGGAAGACCTCGTCCCACTCGTCCGGGTCGAGATCGCGGATCCCCGTCCAGGCCGGCACGATGCCCGCGACCGCGACGAGGACCTCGACGGCGCCGCCGACCGTCTCGCGCGCCTCGGCGAAGGCGGCCGAGATCGAGCCGTCGTCCCGGAGGTCGACTCCGATCTCGCTCCATCCTCCCGGCGGAACTGACCGTCCGAGCGCGGTATCGAGGTCGAGAAGGACGCCGGGGGCCGCGCCGGCAGCCGCAAGCTCTCGCACGATGGCCGCGCCGATGCCGTTGGCGCCCCCGGTGACGAGGGCGCTACGGCCGGCGAGGAACGGCCACGAGCCGGGGCTAGCCACAGCCACGGTGGTCGTCCGGGGCGGAGGAGGGGAGTGGACGGCTCGCCCGAAGCGTCTTCAGCCGTTCTCCTCGGCCCGTGGCGGTCACTCGGCGAAGTTAAAACATCGAACATCGAATGTCAACATTCGTCCGGCGGGTACGCTAGACTCCGACGCCGCATGGACGCGAACCCGATCACCCTCGAGCCGATCAGCCCCGGTTCCGTCGTTGAAGTGGCGTACCAGCGCATCCGCACGCTCATCGAGGACGGAGAGCTCGGCCCGAGCACCCGGCTCCGGCAGGGGGATCTCGCGCTCGCGCTCGCGATCTCGCGCACCTCCGTGCGCGAGGCGCTGCATCGGCTCACCGCTGACGAGCTCGTCGAGTTCCGCGCGAACCGCGGCTTCTTCGTCGCGTCGTTCCGCCTCGACGCGGTGCTCGAGCGACTCGAGATGCGCCGGATCCTCGAGCCCGGTTTCGTCCGGCTCGCGGCCGAGCGCGCGACTGCGGACGACCTGCGCGACCTCGAGGAGATCGTCGCCTCCCAGTTCGTGGCCTCGACGTCGCGTCTCGCGCACGACATGAGCCGCGAGTTTCACATCCGGCTCGCGCGGGCGACGCGGAACGACCAATTCGTGAGGGTGCTCGAGTCGCTGTGGTCGCTCGACATCGGCCGTCAGCTCCTCGCGCGCCGGAGCGCGACGGCCGGATGGCAGGATGAAGATGCCAACGAGCACAAGGCGATTCTCGCCGCCGTTGCCGCCCGGAAGCCCGCGACGGCCGGGGAGTTGATGGACCGGCACATCGCGTTGACGCAGGAGCACTGGTCGAACGAGGCGAGCACGGATGACGCGGCGACCGCGCTCGGCGCCGAGCCGACCACCGGACCCGGGCTCGGCGCAGGGCCGAACGAGGAAGACGTATGAGGGTCGAGTCGATCCACGTTCGCGCGCCCGACGCTGACGACGTGCACGAGGTTGGCTTCGCGCAGGCCGTCGCGGGCAAGGGGCTCGAGGGAGACCGGTACTACTTCGAGAGCGGCGCGCGCCCGGGCCTCGCTCTCACCCTGATCGAAGGCGACATCGTGCGCGAGGTCGGCCTCGAGCCGGGCGCGACCCGTAGGCAACTCACGGTCAGCGGCGCCGGCCTCAACGACCTGGTCGGCAAGAAGTTCCGCGTCGGCTCTGTCGAGTGCTACGGCGTGATGTTGTGCGAGCCGTGCGTCCACCTCCAGGAGCTGACGCGGCCCGGGATCATCAAGGAGCTCGTCCATCGCGCGGGGCTGAACGCGGACATCCTCTGCGACGGGTCGATCTCGCTCGGCGACGACGTCGTCACGCTCTGAGAACACCGGCTGGCGGTGACGGCGAGCGATCCCATGGTCACGTCGTCGCCAGAGCCGTTCCGCCTCGACGTCCCCCGGGACACCCTTGACGACCTGCGGGCCCGCCTCGCGCAGACGCGATGGCCGGACGAGATCCCGGGCTCGGACTGGCGCTATGGCTCCAACCTTGCGTTCGTGCAGGGGCTCGTCGAGCGCTGGCGCGACGGCTTCGACTGGCGGGCACAGGAGGCCGAGCTCAACGCGTTCGACCAGTACCGCGTGCCGCTCGGCAGCGTCGACCTGCACTTCATCCACCAGCCCGGGGTCGGACCCGATCCGACCCCGCTTCTCCTCGTCCACGGCTGGCCCGGCTCCGTGTGGGAGTTTCACGACCTGATCCCGCGGCTCACAGACCCCGGGCGCTTCGGCGGGGATCCGGCCGACGCGTTCACGGTCGTCGCGCCCTCGCTTCCCGGCTACACGCTCTCGTACCGCCCCGGCCAGCCGCGCTTCGACGTCGGCCAGATGGGCGACCTCTTCGCGGACCTGATGTCCGGCGTGCTCGGCTACGAGAAGTTCGCCGCCCAGGGCGGCGACTGGGGCGGGTATGTCGTGGCGTGTCTCGCGGCGGGGCACGCCGAGAAGCTGATCGGCATGCACCTCAACTTCCTCCCGATCCGGCAGGACATCCCGATCGCGGAGGAGCCTTCCGGCGAGGAGGAGGCTTACCAGGAGGAGCTCCGCTACTGGCAGGCGGAGGAGACCGGCTATCACGCGATCCAGGGGACGAAGCCGCAGACCATCGCATACGCGCTCACGGACTCGCCGGCCGGCCTCGCCGCCTGGGTCGTGGAGAAGTTCCAGACGTGGACCGACCACCGCGGCGACTTCGAAGGATGGGTCGCGCTCGACTCGCTGCTGACCAACATCACGCTGTACTGGGTCACCGGGGCGATCAACTCGTCCTTCTGGCCGTACTACGCGATCCGGCATGGGGCTTGGCCGCTGCCGGAGACGCGGATCGACGTGCCGATGGCGTACGCGTCGTTCCCCCGCGAGACGCGCCACCCGCCGCGCCGCTTGGCCGAGCCCTTCTTCGACATCCGGCGCTGGACCGAGATGCCGCGAGGGGGCCACTTCGCCGCGCTCGAGGTCCCGGACCTGCTCGCCGACGACGTCGCGGCGTTCTTCCGCTCGCTCCGTCCGGACGGCTGAGCGGCGATCCGACCACCGCAAACCGCCTGGGAGGCCGATGATCATTGATCTTTCGCACCACCCGCGGTTCGATATCTCCGTCCCGATCACGCCCGAGCTGGCGGCGCTGATGCTCTGGGATTGTGCCGTGGGATGCCCGGCCACCCGTCACCGAGCCGCGCCGCCCGCGCCTTGCGGCGAGTCACACGCCAAGGACGGGCGAACATTGACATTCGATGTTCGATCATCTAGCGTCCCACCGCATGATACCCCCGGTGATTCGAGGGCAGGTCGGGAGCCGTGGTCGTGCCGTGGTGCTCGTGTCGGGGGATGTGAGACGGTATGAAGGACGCATCTCCCGAGTTCGTCGGCTCGAGCTCGGGACCGCACGTAGGCCGTGGGGTCCACGCCATGTGCGTGAGCGCGGCCATCGTGCACGTGTCATCCGGCCCCGCGCCTCGAGGTGTGCGGTCGCGTTCAGGAGCGAGACGGGGTGTACCCGTGGATCCCCGGCTCCCTCGAACCCTTCCCCATCAACCCGCCGCCTCGTGGGGCGGCAGAGGAGGTCGTGATGCGCAGGCTCATTCTGGCGTTCGGGGTCACCGTGGCAATGGTGGTGTTCGGCGCCGCCATGCTCGGTTCCGCGCAGAGCGCTACGCCGAAGCCCAAGTACGGCAAATGCAAGCCGACCGGGAAGTACGCCTCGATCAAGCTCAAGACGGTCACGGCGGACACGCTCACCGTCGGGTACAACACCATCTCCCCGAGGACATACAAGGGCAACACGCCGGACAAGGTGAACGACGGGTTCAACTACTGCTTCGCGGCGAACATCGCCTATCGCGCCGGTCTTTCTAAGATCAAGCTCCGGTTCGTCGACTTCGCGCAGCTCATCGTCGGACGGCTGAGCGGCTTCGACGTCGCGATCGACGACTTCTACATCAAGCCCGAGCGTGAGGAGAAGGTCGACTTCTCGATCCCGTACGGTCACTCGTGGACCGGGCTCGTCACCCGCACAGACGATCCTCCTCCGACCAAGGCGGGGCTCAAGGATCTCAAGTTCGCGGTCACGCTCGGCTCGGTCCAGCAGCGCTGGCTCGACGAGACGCTGAAGCCGAACCAGCAGTACAACACGTATGACGACACGGCTCTGCTGTTCGCGGCGCTGCGCGCGAAGCAGGTGGACGCCGTGCTGATCGACCTGCCGGTCGCGCTTCCTGCGGCGGCTTCGTCCAAGGGCGCGTTCAAGGTGTACGCCCAGGTGAAGGTCGGCGGCCTCGTCGGCATCATCATGCAGCAGCCTGCCGCGAACCGAAAGAAGATGAACGTGATGGTCCGGCAGATGCTCAAGAACGGGACGCTGAAGAAGCTCGAGAAGAAGTACTACTTCTCGTCGTTCGGCGGGGTCGACCCGGACAAGCTTCCGGTCTGGGGCTAACCCGCTCCGATGCAATCGACGGCGGAGGTGCGGGCGGCGGACAGCTCGGATCGTGGGGGCGTCAGGAGACTGGCGCCCCCACCGCGGTCGCGTCTGCTGTCCCTGTTCGCCCTCGTGGTCGTCGGCGCCGTCGCGCTGGCGTTCTGGATCCTGCCACTCAAGGGGGTTCGTGACGTCGACGCGCCGGGAGGCTGGCGTACCGGGGCGACCATCGCGCTGGTCGTCCTCGCGGCGCTCGTAACGCTCCTCGTCGTTCCCGGCGCGCACGCGCTCTGGCTCTCGTTCAAGGCCCGTGGGCTCGAGTCGGGTGGCGACATCGTCGGTGCCCGACACGTCGCGGCGCGAGCACGAGAGAACGCGCAGCGCACCCTCGGTTTCGCGTTCGCGGCGCTCGTCGTGCTCGGCGTGATCATGTTCCTCCTGACGAACAACGCGGCGTTCGTCGAGACCTTCCTTTCGTGGGAGCAGATAAGCCGGAGCGCGGGAGACGTGATCCGCGCGTTCTGGCTCAACCTCTGGATCGCCCTTGCCAGCGAGGCGCTGATCCTCGTCGTCGCGCTCTCCCTCGCACTCGTTCGGGCCGCACCAGGTCGCGCCATGGCACCGCTTCGGGTGCTGGCGATCGCCTACATCGACGTCTTCCGAGCGATTCCGCTCATCATCCTGCTCTACCTCGTCGCCTTCGGCATCCCGATCGCCGAGATCCCCGTGCTGAGCGACCTGCCGACGCCGTGGCTGATCGTGATCGGGCTCACGGTGACCACGAGCGCGTATGTCGCGGAGGTGTTCCGCTCGGGCATCGAGACCGTGCACTGGAGCCAGACCGCAGCGGCGAAGTCGCTCGGCTTCTCGACGACTCAGACGTGGTTCTACGTCGTCGTTCCCCAGGCGTTCCGGCGTGTGCTCCCGCCGCTGCTCAGCTACTTCATCGGCCTCCAGAAGGACACGGCGCTCGTCCTCGTCGTGGGCGCGATCGACGCGTTCGGTATGGCGAAGATCTACGCGGGGAACTACTTCAACCTTTCGTCGGTGACGTTCGTCGCGATCGTGTTCGTCCTCGCCACGATCCCGCAGACCCGCTTCGTCGACTTCCTCATCCGACGCGAGGCGAAGAAGACGGGAGTCCGAGAGCTCTGATGACGCTGCTGGAGATCGACGGCGTCCGGAAGTGCTACTCGGAGGACGAGGTGTTGAAGGGCGTCAGCCTCGCCGTCGACTCCCACGAGGTCGTATGCCTGATCGGAGCGTCCGGCTCCGGCAAGTCGACGCTCTTGCGCTGCATCAACGGGCTCGAGACGATCGAAGAGGGAGAGATCCGCTTCGAGGGCGACGTCATCTCCGGCCCGGGCGTGAACTACGTCGAGCTCCGGCGTCGCATCGGGCTCGTGTTCCAGAGCTACAACCTCTTTCCGCACATGAACGTCCTGCGCAACGTGACGATCGCGCCGATCAAGATCGGGGGGCTCTCGCGAACGGCTGCCGAGGAGCGCGCACGGGCCCTCCTCCGCCGTGTCGGGCTGGAGGAGAAGGCCGGGGCGTACCCGGATCAGCTGAGCGGTGGGCAGCAGCAGCGCGTGGCGATCGCGCGGGCGATGGCGATGGAGCCAAAGGTGCTCCTGCTCGACGAGATCACCTCGGCGCTCGACCCGGAGCTGGTCAACGAGGTGCTGCGTCTCGTTCGCGACCTGGCCGAGCAGGGGATGACGATGGTGATCGCGACCCACGAGATGAGCTTCGCCCGCGAGGTCGCGAACACGATTTGCTTCCTGGACGACGGCCAGATCCTGGAGATGGGGCCGCCGGCGCAGATCTTCGAGTCCCCCCGCGAGAAGCGCACCCAGTCCTTCCTCCGCGGCGTCCTGGAAGCCGGAACGATCTAGAGCTCGATGTGTAATTCGTGCGCCGTCGTGGATGCCCCGTCATGCACGGCGCCAGCCCGTCTCCGCGCCCTGGCACCAGCACCCGGCCTGCGCGGCGGACCAGTAGCCACGCTGCCTGGGCCTGAGACGGCCCCACGAAGCTCCCATCCCAAACCGAGCCCCTAGGCTCCGCGGCGCGTCCGGCCCCATCGACGTGTACACGGCCGGCACCGACACGCTGCTGCGCCCGGCGTTCGCGCTGGTCTGGCTCTACTCGCTGGCCACGACCCTTGCCTCCGCCTCGCTCCTGCCCGTCTTGCCCCTCTACGTGCGCGGGCCGCTCGGCGGCGGCGACATCGCGGTCGGGATCGTCATGAGCGGGGCGCTTCTCATGGCCGCGCTCCTGCAGCCCTTGCTCGGACGCCTGTCCGACAGGCACGGCCGGCGCATCCTCCTCGCGGGCGGGCCGCTCCTGTTCAGCACCGCCGTCGCGCTCTTCCCGCTCGCCTCCGATCCGGGCGCGCTCTTCGCGCTGCGCGCGGTCGGGGGAGTGGGCGACGCGGCGTGCATCGTCGGCGCCGTCACCGTGGTCAACGACCTCGCGCCGGACAGCCGGCGAGGGGAGGCGTACAGCATCTACTCGCTCTCGACCTGGGCAGGGCTCGGGCTCGGGCCCGTGATCGGCGACTTCGTCCACCGCGCGTACTCGTTCGACGCCGTGTGGGCGGTCTCCGTCGGGCTGTCGCTCACGGGCGCGGCCGCCGCGCTCGTCCTCCCCGAGACCCGCCCGCGCTGGACGCTCGCCCGGCCTGCGTTCGCGCTCTTCAGCCGCCCGGCGGCGATTCCGGGCCTCGTGATCGCGCTCGAGATGTTCGGCTTCGCCGCGCTCGTCGTCTTCACTCCGCTCTACGCCCGCGAGCTTGGCATGCAGGGCGCCGGGCTCGTCCTCCTCGTGAACGCCGCGGTGCTGGTCTCGATGCGGGTGCTGGCGCGCAGGCTGCCCGACCGCGTCGGGCCCCGGCGCGCGGCGTCTGCCGGCGTGCTCCTCGCGGCAGGCGGGCTCGCGCTGCCGGCCGCGGTCGCGCAGCCGGCAGCGCTCTACGCGGGCGCGGCCATCTTCGGTGCCGGGCACGCGCTGCTCTATCCGGCGGTCTTCGTCCTCGCGGTCGGGCGGGCCGCCCCGGATGAGCGAAGCGCGGCGCTCGGCAGCCTCAAGGCCTGCGAGGGCCTCGGCTTCGCGGTCGGTGCGACACTCCTCGGCGTCACGGCGGCGCTCGGCGGTTACGGGCTGGTCTTCGCTGTCGGGGCCGCGATCACCCTCACCGGCCTCGTTCCAATCCGCGCGTTCTTGGACCGCAAGGTAATGTTCGATGATTGACATTCGGTGTTCGAATCTCTGTCTCGTGAGACCGCGCCGGAGCGTGCATGCTGTGGTGCGCATGCGTCGGACGAGGGACGGACGGATGGGGGGACGCGCGGGGTGACGCTGTCGCAGGACGGCCGTGCGACGCTCGACTGGATCGAGCGCTACCTGGAGCGCGTGGGCGATCTGCCGGTCCTCGCCCAGGTCGAGCCCGGAGAGATCCGCTCCCGCCTGCCGGCCCACCCGCCCGACCAGGGTGAGCCGTTCACGAACCTCCTGCGCGACCTCGACGAGGTCCTGCTCCCGGGCCTGACGCACTGGCAGAGCCCGCGCTTCTTCGCGTACTTCGCGACGTGCGCCTCCGAGCCGGCGATCCTCGCCGAGCTGCTCGCGGCCGGCCTCAACAACGTCGGGATCCTCTGGCGCACCTCGCCCGCGCTTCAGGAGCTCGAGGAGGTGACGCTCGCCTGGCTCGCGGAGCTTCTCGGCCTGCCCGCCGGCTGGCACGGCCAGCTGGAGGACGGCGCATCGATCTCGACGCTTGCTGCGCTCGCAGCGGCACGGCACGCTCGACCGGCCGATCCGCTCGTCGTGTGCTCCGAGCACGCGCACTCGTCCGTCGAGAAGGCGTGCCGGCTGCTCGGCCTCGAGGTGCGCAAGGTGCCGGTCGACGATGCGTTCCGTCTCCGTCCGGATGCTCTCGACCTCACGGGCGCATGCGCGGTAGTCGCGACGGTGGGCACGACGTCGAGCACGTCCGTCGATCCGCTGCCCGCGATCGCGGACGCATGCGCCGAGCACGGCGCATGGCTGCACGTCGACGCGGCGTACGCCGGCTCGGCAATGGTCTGCCCGGAGCTTCGCTGGGCCTTCGACGGGATCGAGCGCGTCGACTCGGTCGTCGTGAACCCGCACAAGTGGCTGCTCACGACGCAGGGCTGCTCGGCTCTCTGGACGAGGCGCCCCGACGTGCTCCGGGACGCCTTCAGCCTCGTCCCGGAGTACCTCCGCACGCCGGACGACGTCGTGAGCCTCAGCGAGTACGGTCCTGCGCTCGGGCGCTCCTTCCGGGCGCTCAGGCTCTGGGCGGTCCTGCGCTGCTACGGACGCGACGGCCTTCAGGAGGCGATCCGGAACGCCGTCGGCCTCGCGACGACCTTCGAGGGCTGGGTACGCGAGGAGCCGGGCTGGGAGCTCTGCGCGCCGAGGCCGTTCTCCGTCGTGTGCTTCCGCCACGACGCCGGCGACGAGGAGAACGCGGCGCTTCTCGAGCGGGTGAACACGCGCGGCGAGGTCTTTCTCTCCCACACGAAGCTGCAGGGTCGCTACGTTCTTCGCCTGGCCGTCGGCAACCTCCGCACCACCGAGGAAGACGTCCGCCGTGCCTGGGACGTCCTGCGCGAGGAGGCGACATGAACCGGGACGCTCTGTGAGCGCGGGCACCTGGCACGAGGTCGGCGCAGCCGGCGACGAGCCGGTCGGCGGCCTTCGCCGGGTCGAGGTGGCAGAGCGCGGAGTCTGCCTCGGTCGGACGGCCGAAGGATGGGTCGCGTTCGACGATCTCTGCACTCACGAGGAGTGCTCGCTCGCCGGAGGGGAGCTCGACGGCACGGTCGTCGTGTGCCCGTGCCACGGCTCGGAGTTCGACGTGCGGACGGGAGACGTCCTCGCGCCGCCGGCGCTCGACGCGCTGCCGATCTACGACGTGCGCGAGGAGGCGGGGCAGCTCCTCGTGCGGCTCGCGCCGCCCCCGCTCGCGGAGGAGGCGGCACACGCACGCGACGACCACGTGCCGACCGTCCTCGCCGGGGCCGCGACGGTGGCCGGGCCGTCGCTCGCCGGGCTCTCCCTCGATGACGTCGACCTGTCCGATCTCGACGTCTGGGAGCGCGGCGTCCCGTACGACTGGCTCGCCCTGCTGCGCCGCGACGCGCCGCTCTTCTGGCAGCCCGAGCGCGAGGGACGAGGCTTCTGGGCGCTCACGAGGCACGACGACGTCGTCGGAGCCGCGAAGGACTGGGAGACGTTCTCCTCCGAGCTCGGCGGTACCTCGCTGCAGGACCTGACCCCCGATGAGCTCACCCCGCGGAAGTCGATGATCGACACGGACCCACCCCCGCACACGAGGATGCGCGCGCTCGTGAACAAGGGCTTCACGCCCCGGGTCGTGAACGCGTACGAGGAGCGCATCCGGGGCCTCGCGCGGAGCATTCTCGAGCGAGCGTTCGAGCGGGACGCATTCGACTGGGTCGAGTCGGTCGCGGCAGAGCTCCCGATGTGGGTCTTCTCGGAGATCATGGGTTTGCCGGTGGAGGACAGGCGGCTGATCATCGAGCTCGGCGACAAGCTCCTCGGCAACACCGACCCGGAGGTCGTCGGCGAGGAGTACGTCGCGGACCGCGCGCTGCGCGACCCCGAGCTGCGGAAGCTGCCGTTCTCGAGCCCGTTCGCGCTCGAGCTGATCGACTACGGCCGCCGGCTCGGTGAGCTGCGCCGGCACGAGCCCCGCGACGACATCACGACGAAGCTCGTCGAGGCCGAGCTCGACGGCTCGCGGCTGTCCGAGCAGGAGTTCGGGACGATGTTCATCCTGCTCACGACGGCCGGCAACGAGACGACCAGGCACACGATCTCCCTCGGCTTGCTCGACCTGCTCGAGCACCGCGACGAGCTGGAGCGGCTGGTCGCCGATCCCTCGCTGGCCTCGACAGCGGCAGACGAGCTCCTCCGGCGGGCACACCCCGTCCACCACTTCCGGCGCACGGCGACCCGTGACGTCGAGCTTCACGGCCGCACGATCCGGCAGGGCGACAAGGTCACGATCTGGTACGCGGCCGCGAACTACGACGAGGAGAAGTTCGCCGATCCGTACCGGCTCGATCTCGCCCGGACGCCCAACCGGCACACGACGTTCGGGCTCGGTGGGCCGCACTTCTGCCTCGGCGCGCATCTCGCCAGGCTGGAGGTCAAGGTGTGGCTCGAGGAGATGGCCACGTACGTCGCCCGGCTCGAGCTCGACGGCGATCCCGTGCGGCTACGCTCGAACTTCTTCAACGGCATCAAGCGCATGCCCGTCAGGGTCGCGGCATGACGGCGGGCGCCCGGGAGGCAGGCAGTCGGATGACCGATCGCGAGCAGCAGGCGTCGGCGGCCCTCGAATCGCTCGGCGCGGCGGGCCTCAGGGCCGTTCGGGTGCTCTACACGGACCTGCACGGGGTCGCGCGCGGCAAGGACATCCCTCTGCGGCACTTTCCGGGCATCGCCGCGGACGGCGTCACGTTCTGCGGGGCGGTGATGGGGACAGACCTTCGCCACACGCCCGTCGTCGGAGGCGAGGAGGGCTACGTCGACCTCGCGGTGAGGGCCGACCTCGAGACGCTTCGGGTCGTTCCCTGGCAGCCCGAGGTCGCCTGGTGTCTCGGCGAGGCGTGGACGCTCGACGGATCCGCACACTGGCCCGTGTGCCCGCGGGCACTTCTCCGGCGTGTCGTCGAAGCGTACGCGGAGCACGGCCTCGACCCGGTCGTCGCTCCCGAGCTCGAGTTCTTCCTCGTGGAACGCGACGCCTCGGTGCCCGGAGGCATACGCCGCTACGTCGACGAGCTGTCCCGCGTCTACACGGTCGGCGCGGTCTCCGACCCACGTGGGGTCGTCCTCAAGATGCTCCTCTGGTGCGACGAGCTCGGCCTCGAGGCGTTCGCCGCGAACCACGAGTACATGAGCTCGCAGTACGAGATCAATCTCCGCCATTCGCCGGCGCTCGACGCCGCGGACAGGGCGTTCATGCTCAGGGCCGCCGTGAAGGAGATCGCGGTCCTCGAGGGCCTTCTCGCGACGTTCATGGGCCGCCCCTTCACGGATCAGGGCGGCTCGGGCTTTCACCTCCACGTGTCGCTGACCAACGAAGACGGGGCGAACGCGTTCTCCGACGAGACGCGCCCCGACGGTCTCAGCCCGCTGGCGGCGGCCTTCGTCGCGGGAGTGATCGAGCACGCCCAGGGGCTGCAGGCATTGCTCGGCCCCACCGTGAACGCCTACAAGCGGATCCTGCCCGACAGCCTCGCGCCGACCCACGCGAACTGGGGCCACGACAACCGCACCGCGTTCTGCCGCATCCCGAAGGAGCGCGAAGCGCGCTCGCGGGTCGAGGTGCGGACCGGCGACGGCTCCGCGAACGCGCACCTGATCACGTCGGCGATCCTGCTCGCCGGGCTCGACGGGATCGAGCGGGGCCTCGAGCCCCCCGAGCCGGTTGTCGGCGACGCGTACCGCGCGGACGAGGCACACGCAGGGACGAGGCTGCCGCACGACCTCGCGGCGGCGCTCGACGCGCTCGAGTCCGACACGTGGCTCGTCGAGCGCCTCGGTCGCGAGCTCGTCTCGACGTTCGTGGCGATGAAGCGCTTCGAGGTGGAGCGGTTCTCGGAGGCGGTAGGCGATCTCGACCGCAAGGTCGTCACGGCGTGGGAGGTCGAGGAGTATGCGTCCCACCTCTAGCGCCTCCGTCTCGGAGCGCCGCGTCCGGATCGAGGTTGACGGCGAGCCGCGCTGGGGACATCGAGCCGGCCAGGCGATCGTCCTGGAGGACGGAACCTCGGTCGACGAGGCGGACGCGCTCTACCTCGCCCCGGTCGAGCCGACGAAGATCATCGCGGTTCACCTCACGTATCGATCGCGCATCGAGGAATACGACGCGCGGATGCCGCCCGAGCCTTCGTACTTCGTCAAGCCGCCGAGTGCCCTCAACGGCCATCGCCGTCCCATCCAGATGGCGAAGGGCGCCCGCTTCCTCAACTACGAGGGGGAGCTGGCGGTCGTCGTCGGAAGCCGGATGAAGGGGGTTCCGATCGACGACGTGCTCGACCACGTCGCCGGCTACGCCTGCGCGAACGACGTCGGCATGCACGACTTCCGCCATGCCGATCGCGGCGCCATGCTGCGCGTCAAGGGCCAGGACGGGTTCCTGCCGCTCGGGCCGGAGCTCGTGCCGGCCGCAGAGTTCGATCCGACGAGCTTCACGCTGCGCACGTACCTGAACGGCCACGCCGTGCAGGAGACGACGGCCGCCGACCTCGTGTTCGGCGTCGCATACCAGCTCGCCGACCTGTGTCGCACGATCACGCTCGAACCGGGGGACGTCGTCCTCACCGGCACGCCGGCGAACTCGCGTCCGATGAGGCCGGGGGACGTCGTCGAGGTCGAGCTCACCGGGCTCGGCAGGCTCGAGAGCACGATCGAGGAATGGGACGTGGACCTGAGCGGCGCCGGCGAGCAGCTGCAGACCTCGGCGCAGACGCTCCACGTCGCGCTCGCGATCCCCGAGGACGAGGCCGAGCGGATGGTGCTCGAGGGCCGCATCCCGTGAGCGGAGCGAGTCTCACCGACTTTGCAACAGTCTGTTCCAAGCTCCCGGCCGCCAGGTGCACGCTCGGCACCGGGCGGGAGGGAGAAGGATCAGTGCGGTGATCCGCCTTGGCCGGATCGACCACGTGTGCCTGCGCGTCGGGGACCTCGACGAGGCGGCGGCCCGCTGGTGCGTGCAGTTCGGTCTCGTCGAGCGCTCGCGTGCGGCCGGGCGCGCGCTCCTCGCCTGCAACGACGAGCAGTATTCGCTCGAGCTCGTCGAGAGCGAGGGACTACCCGGGTTCGACCACGTCGCGTTCCAGCTCCATCGCACCTGCTCGCCCGACGACGCGCGGGAGCACCTCGCGCTGTCGGACGTCGCATACGAGGAGCGCGACGGAGCGCTCTGGCTCGGCGACTCCGATGGGCGAGAGATCGAGCTGATGCCTCACCGAGAGCCCGAGCGCGAGACGGATCTCTGGCCCCAGCACGCGAGGCCGTCGTCGAGCGTCCATGTCGGAGGGCCGAGGAGGCTGGGGCACGTCAACTTCCTCACGGGCGCGATCCACGACAACATGAGCTTCTACCGCGACGTCCTCGGAATGGCGGTCTCGGACTGGCTCGGCGAGGCGGGCGTCTGGCTGCGGATCGACTCGGAGCACCACGTGCTGGCGCTCGTCGATCGGGGCTACGCCCACTTCCACCATCTCGCCTTCGACGTCGTCGACATCGGGAAAATGCGCGACCTCCTCGACCATCTCGCCCGGCACGGTCGCTGGGTGTCGTGGGGCCCCACCCGACACGGGATCGCCGGCAACCTCGCCACGTACGTGCGCATTACGGAGGAGCCTTGCCATGTCGAGCTCTACTGCGACATGGAGCGGCTCGCGGACGACCACGTGCCGCGCGTCTACCCCGACGACCGGTACTCCTCCAACACCTGGGGCCCGTTGCCGCCGCGCTCGTACTTCCGTTTCGACCCCGTGGCCGTCGAATGGGAGAGCGAGAGCCGCGAGATGCTCGGTCGGCCGTTACCTCCGGTGGAGCGGTCGTGAGCCTGAAGGGCTTCACCGTTCCGCGCACGCCCGAAGGGCGCTCGTCGCTCGTGCCGTTCCCGCCGTGGCACTACGTCGGCACGTTCCTCGTCGTCGACTACTGGGCCGACCCCGAGCGGGCGGTCGCGTTCCTTCCCGAGGGCATCGAGGCTCACCCCGATCCCGGCCGCTGCGCGTTCGTTGCGGCGGACTGGCAGTCGTGCTCGGAGGGGGGAGACGAGCTCGTCGACCCGTCTCGCTCGCAGTACAAGGAGGTGTTCGTGGTGGTCAACGGCCTCCTCGACGGCGAGGAGGTGACGACGTGCGCGTACATCTGGGTCGACCGCGACTTTGCCCTCGCGCGGGGGTGGATCCAGGGATTCCCGAAGAAGCTCGGGTCGATCTGGATCACGCGCAGCTTCGGGCTCGGTGGGCCTGCCGATCCCGGGATGGAGGCAGGCGGGCGGTTCGGCGTCACCTGCGCCGCCTACGAGCGGCGTGTGGCCGAGGCGACCGTGACGCTCGAGCATCCCTCCGAGGGAGGGCCGTTCCACAACGCCGCGCCGATCGTCAACGTCCGCCACTTCCCCCGTCTCGCGGCCGGCCGGCACGACGATCCCGCCGTCCACGAGCTGGTGCGGGCCGTCTCGCGCGACCGCTTCGGGTCCGACGTGTGGGAGGGCTCGGCCACCCTCACCCTGGGCGGGGCGCCGCACGAGGAGATCGACGCGCTCGCGCCCGTGCGGATCGGCCGGGGCTACCGCTTCACGTTCGCCTACACCGTCGACGACCTCGAGACCGTGCGGGAGCTCGAAGCGTGACAACGCTTGTGTTGATTCAACACAAGGTCGTTTTCGCTCCGGGGGCCGCGCACGTCGGCGGCACCGGCCCGGCTGGGGTCGGGGTCGGGGTCCGGGTCGCGGTCGAGTGAACGTCGTCGAGGTCGCGGGCGTCGAGGTCTCGACCGACCACTTCATCGGCGGCCGGCGGGTCTCGAGCGACGGGACGTTCACCGACCTGAGCCCGATCGACGCCGAGCCGATCGCCGAGGTGGCGCGCGGGGGAGAGGGCGAGGCCGAGCTCGCCGTGGCGTCCGCGACAGACGCGTTCCCCGCCTGGGCGGCGCTCGGACCGGAAGGTCGGGCCGCGCACCTCCATCGGCTCGCCGACCTGATCGACGCGAACGTCGAGCGCCTCGCGGCGGTCGAGTGCGCCGACATGGCGATGCTGCTCCGCTCGCTTCGCGCCCGCGTGATCTCGCGCGGCGCACGGAACTTCCGCGCGTACGCGGACCTCGCGGTCGCGCACGAGGAGCGCATCTGGGAGTCGAACGGGACCCGAAACCGCGTGATCCGCATGCCGAGCGGGCCCGCAATCGTGATCACGCCGTGGAACGCCCCGTTCATGCTCTCGACCTGGAAGACCGCTCCCGCGCTCGCAGCGGGCTGCACGGTCGTCCTGAAGCCCGCCGAGTGGTCGCCGCTCTCCTGCTCGCTCCTCTGCGACCTGGTGGCGGAGGCGGGCGTACCGCCAGGCGTGCTCAACGTCGTACAGGGGATCGGGGAGGAGGCGGGCGCCGCGCTCACGCGCCACGCGGGGGTGCGGCGGATCTCGTTCACCGGCTCACCGGAGACGGCCGTCTCGATCGGCACTGCGGCCGCCCGCAACGTCGTCCCGTTCACCGCAGAGCTCGGCGGGAAGGGGCCGCTCGTCGTGTTCTCCGACTGCGACCTCGAGGCGGCAGCTCGCAAGGCGGCGGCTCAGTACGACGATGCGGGCCAGGTATGCCTGGCGGGCACGCGGCTCCTCGTAGAGGCAGCGGTGGCAGAGCCGTTCCTCCAGCTCTTCCACCGGTTCACGGACGAGCACGTGCTCGGCGATCCCCGCGACGACGCAACGACCGTCTCGCCCCTGATCCACCCCGATCATCTCGCCCGCGTCGAGGGGTTCGTCGAGCGCGCCCGTGCGAACGGCGACGAGATCGTCCGAGGCGGGCGCCGCCGCGAGGACGTGGGGCCGCTCCACTACGACCCGACCCTCGTCGTCCCGCGCACGAACGAATCGGAGATCGTCCAGCGCGAGGTGTTCGGCCCGGTGCTCACGTTCCAGACGTTTGCGGACGAGGAGGAGGCGGTCGACCTCGCCAACTCGACGCGGTACGGGCTCTCGGGGATCGTCTACACCGGCTCGGAGGAGCGCGCCGCCCGCGTCGGGCGTGCCGTGCGGGCGGGAACGGTATGGGTGAACACCTTCCTCGTCCGCGATCTCACCGCACCCTTCGGCGGGGTCGGCATCTCCGGGATCGGCCGCGAGGGCGGCGACTACGCCCTCGACTTCTACTCCGACCTCAAGACGCTCCAGGTTCTCGACGGCACGACCGCGTGAGCCGTTGAACGTCGAGGTCGCGATCGTCGGGAACGGCGTCGCCGGATACGCGTGCGCGGCACGGCTCGCGAGGCACGGAATCCGGCCGCTCCTCATCGGTCGCGGGCTCCCGGTCGACCGGCCGCCGCTCACGAAGAATGCGCTCGCTGCTGGCGAGCCGCGGCTGCTCGCGGACGAGGCTCACCTGGCGCGGCTGGGGGTCGACCGGCTCGACGCGATGGTCGACGAGGCCGATCTCGGCTCGCGGCGCCTCGTGGCGGGCCACGTCGAGGTCGTCGCCGACACGATCGTGCTCGCGACGGGCCTGTCGTATCGACCGCCGCGGATCCCGGGTCTGGAGGCCGCCCACGTCAACGCGACGCCCGGGGGGATGACGAGGCTCGCGCACGCCCTCGCGGGCGGATCGAAGCGCGTCGTCGTGGTCGGGGCCGGGCTGATCGGGACGGAGACCGCCGCGACGCTGGCAACGGCGGGCCACGACGTGACGGCGATCGACGTCTTCAGCCGTCCACTCGGCCGCCTGCGCGAACCTCTCCCAGCTCTCGCGGCGGACGCGCTCGCCGCGACGGGCGCCCTGTTCCTCGGCGGCGCCGAGCTCACGGGGATCGAGGTTGAGGGCGAACAAGTCACAGTTCGTTACAGGGGTGGATCGCTGACCGCCGACGTCGTCGTCGCCGCGACCGGTGGGCGACCGCTCGTCCCTCCCGGTCTCGACGTCGACCCCGCGGAGCTGCCTCTGCGCGTCGGCCCGGACCTCGGCGTACCCGGCTTCGAGCGCGTTTACGCGATCGGGGATCTCGTCCTCGTGCCGCACGCGCGATTCGGTGCGATCCGCTTCCCGCACTGGGACATGGCGATCGGTACGGGTGAGCACGCCGCCGACGTCGTCGCCGACTCCGCCGGCGAGCTCGACAGGCTGCCGTACTGGTGGACCGACATCGGCCCGCGGACGTTCGCGGAGGTCGGCTGGGCGGATGCTGCGGTCAGGTGGGAAGAGGAGGACGGGATACACGTGGGCCGTGATGAGGGCGGTGCGGCCGTCGCCGCGCTCGTCGTCGATGACGCGCGCCGGTTGCGCCAGGCCAGGGTCCTCGTCGGGAAGTAGATTCGCGCCGGTGAGCACAGCCGCCGACCAGCCGTCGCTCCGTCTCGACGCGACCCGCGAAGAGGCGCTCGAGCGCGCGGCGGCGATCGTGGCGGACGCGTGGCGTAGCTTCGACCAGGCGCGGCCCGGCGAGCCCCGGATCGACGATCGCCTTCGGGAGCTGCTGAGGGCAGCGTTGCCGGCGGGCAGCTCGAGCGCACTCGCCGCGCTCGACGACGCCGCGCGCATGCTCGACGTGTCGATCGCCCAGCCGCGACCGCGCTTCTTCGCGTTCGTCGGCTCCTCCGGCCTCGAGATCGGCGTGCTCGGCGATCTCCTCGCGTCATGCTTCGACGTCAATCTCGCGCTCTGGGCGGGTGCCGCGTCGGAAGTGGAGGCCCAGGCGGTGCGCTGGGTGAGTGAGTTCATCGGCTTCCCGGCGGCGTCGGGCGCGTTCACGAGCGGCGGGACGATCTCGAACGTGACCGCGCTCGCAGCTGCGCGGGAGCGGGCGCTACCGGGGTCGCGCAGAGGAGGCATGGCAGGCGGCCGTGCGGCGCTCTACTGCTCGAACGAGGCGCACTACTCGGTCGTCCGTTCGGCCGAGTTGCTCGGTATCGGCGCGGAGCACGTTCGCTCGCTGCCACAGGACGAGCGACGCCGGGTGATTCCCGAGGCGGTCGCCGAGGCCGTCGATCGCGACCGTGCGGCCGGGATCGCGCCTGTCGCCGTAGTCGCGACGGCAGGGACGACGCTCACCGGCGCGGTCGACCCGCTCGACGCCCTTGCCGATGTCTGCGCCGAGCGCGAGGTCTGGCTCCATGTCGACGGCGCGTACGGGGTGGCAGCCGCGTCGACGCCGAGTGCCGGCCGCCTCTTCGAGGGGCTCGACCGCGCCGACTCGGTCACGCTCGACGCCCACAAGTGGCTTTTTCTGCCAAAGGCCTGCGGCGTTGTGCTCGTCCGCCGGCGCGAGGATCTTCAGGGGGCCCTCGCGCACGAGGAAGACTACGTTCCCCACGACCGGCCCGACCATCACATGGTCGACATCACGCTCGAGTACTCCCGGCCGTTCAGGGCGCTCAAGGTGTGGCTCGCGTTCCGTGCCCACGGTGCAGATGCGATTCGAGCGGCGATCGAGCGGAACCTGGGCCAGGCTCGTCTGCTCCACGCGGAGCTCACCCGCCACGACGATCTGGAACCGCTGTGCGGCGAGCCGCCCCTGTCGGTGGTTCCCTTTCGGCACCGGCCGCCAGGCGCCGCTCTCGACGAGCACAACGCGCGCCTCGTGCGCGCACTGCAGGACGATGGGCGGATCTGGATCGCGCCGGCAACGGTCGACGGGACGGTGTGCCTACGGCCGTGCATCGTCAACTACCGGACGACCGACGACGACGTCCGCGCACTCGTTGACGTCACGCTCGAGGTCGGAAACAGCCTCGCGTAGGCGTCCGCGCTAGCGCTTCTTCTTCGCGCTCTTGCCGGTCTTGCGACCCGAGGTTCCGGGTCTCTGCGAAACCTGCTTCGTGCTCACGGGCATGCCGGCCCCCCCGTGCTCCATCCGGCGGCGGAGCTGTCGGTTTGCCGCCTCGGGTATCTCCTGGCGCTCCTCTCCGACCGCTGCCATGTACGCGCGCCGCTCCGCCGGAGTGAGGAGGTTCAGCATGCGCTGCGCCTGCTCCGGGGTCTTCGGCTCGCCGAATGCCTGGATCTTCTTCATCGCGCCTGCCAGCTCGGGGTTCTGCCGCTCGAGCGCAGCGATCGACGCGCGCTGGAACCACCGCTTGAAGAGCGGGAGCTTCGAGAGGAACGTGACGATGGGCCTGAGATAGCGGCCGTTTCCTATCCGCCCGAGCAGCACGAAGCTGCCCAGGAGCAGCGTGAGCGCCAGGAGGACGAACAGGGGGATCCAGGCCCAGAACGGCACGGCGCGATCGTACCGGCCGCAGGTGCTGGGCCGCCCACGAGCCGGGGCCTAGAGTTCTTCGAATGCGCGCGCTCCATCGGCGGTCGCTCGTGGGGCTCGGCATCGGGCTCGCTCTCGCGGATTCGTCCGTCGTCACGCTCGCCCTGCCCGACATCCTGCGCGACTTCGACGTCGAGATTCCCCAGGTGGCGTGGGTCCTGACGGCCTACAACCTCGTCCTTGCACTAGCCGCGGTCCCTGCCGCATACGCCGCACGCCGCCGGCCGCACGTCGCGTACACGGCCGGCACGCTCGTGTTCGCCGCCGCATCGCTCGCCTGCGGGCTCGCACCGACCTTCGGGGTGCTGGTCGGGGCGCGGTGCGTCCAGGCGCTCGGCGGGGCGCTCCTCGTCTGCGCCGCGCTCGATCTGCTCACCGCGATCGAAGGATCGGACGCGCGCTCCGTGCGGACCTGGGCAACGGCCGGGATCGTCGGGGCCGCAGTCGGGCCGGCCGCCGGTGGGATCCTCACCGAGACGTTCGGCTGGGAGTCGATCTTTCTCGTGCAGGCCCCGCTCGCCCTCGTCACGCTGCTCGGCGTTCGTCGGCTCGCGGTCCCGCGGGTCGCGACCCCGGCGGGGAGGCCGAACGTTCCGGCCAACCTTGCACTGCTCCTCGTCTCGGGTGCGCTCACCGCCGCGCTGTTCCTGCTCGTGCTTCTCCTGGTGGACGGGTGGCGGATCGACCCGGCCGTGGCCGGCGTGATCGTGACCGTGCTCCCGGCCGCGGCGATCGCCACCGGACGGTTTGCGTCGCGGCTCGGCGGTCCGGCGATGCGCGCGGCCTCCGGCGCCGTGCTGATCACCGGGGGCCTCGGGGCGCTCGGCGTCCTGCCCGGCTCGGCGTGGTGGTGGACGATCGCGCCACAGGTGCTCGTTGGCGCGGGCCTCGGCCTGACCGTGTCGGCGCTCACCGAGCGGGCGCTCCAGGGCCGCTCGCCGCAGGTCGTGCACGGCGGCTGGACCATCGCGGCCCGTCACGCCGGCGTCGTCGTCGGGCTGCTCTTGCTGACGCCGGTGTTCACGGCCGCGCTCGACCGGAACGAGGACAGGGCGCTCCGCGCCGGGGCGGCCGCGGTAATCGACAGCTCGATCCCTCCTCTCGACAAGCTCGGGCTCGCGCAGGACGTGCTCGCGATCGTGCACGCCTCGAACCGTGAGGTGCCCGACGTGCGCGAGGCGTTCGTCGACCGTCCGGACGACGACACCTACAGGACGCTCGAGGAGACCCTGATCTCGGAGCTCGACCGCGCGGTGACGGCGGCGTTCTCGCGCCCGTTCCTCCTGGCGGCTCTGCTCGCCCTCGCCGCGCTCGTCCCGATCGCCGCCTCGCGCGGGAGGGTCGAGGTTTGAGGGCGGCGCCGCTCGTCGTCTCCGTGGTGCTCGCCGCCGGGCTCGTCACCACCTACGTCGCGCTCGGCGGAACGTCGTACGAGCCGACTCCGGTCGCGGATCCGTGTGCTCCGCGGCCCCCGCGCGTGACGACGGACACGGGGGAGCGCGTGGAGGCGGTCGTGCTCGCGGCGGCGGACGAGACCGCGTGCGCACTCGGGGTCTCCAGGGAGGAGCTCGTCCTCGCACTTCGCAGCGTGGACGACCTCGACCGGCTCGCCGCGCGCGAGGGACGATCGCGCGACGACCTCGAGTCGGCCCTCAGGGAGGGGCTTGTCCGCGCGGTCTCGGAGGCCGAGGGAGACGACCTGATCGGCGACCGCACCGCACGAACCCTCCGGTTCGCGGCCGAGCATCTCCCGCTGGGGCTGCTCCTGTCTGCGCTTCGGGAGGCGTCGTCGCTGCTCTAGCTGGTCACTATCCGGCTCCGGACGACCGTCTACGGTTCCCACGATGAGCAGCCGCGTCAGAAACATCCTGCTCGGGCTCGTGGGCCTCGCGATCGTCGTGGTCACCTTCGCGGTCGCACTTCCGCGGATCGCCGACTACGGGGAGGTGTGGGCCGTCATCGAGTCGCTCGACCGGACGTGGTTGCTGGCGCTCTTCGCCGCCGTGGTCGTGAACGTGGTCACGTACGCGCCGCCCTGGATGGTCGCGCTGCCCGGGCTTCGCTTTCGTCAGGCGCTGCCGTTCACGCAGGCATCGACCGCCCTCACGTACGTCGCGCCGGGTGGTGGCATCGTCGGCATGGCGGGGTCGTACGGTCTCCTGCGAACCTGGGGCTTCGGGAACGACGAGGTCGCGCGCGCCGTGACCGTCAGCGGGATCTGGAACCAGCTCGCGAACCTCCTGCTGCCCGTGGTCGCGGTCATCATGCTGGGAGTCGAAGGGGGAAGCAGCACGCTGCTGACGACGGCTGCGATCGTCGGTGCGGCGGTGTTCTCGGTCGCGGTCGGCGCGCTCGCGCTCATACTCTGGACCGACGGGTTCGCCCGGGCGATCGGGGACGTGTCGGCGCGCGCGGTGAACCGCCTGCTCCGGGTTGTTGGGCGGGGGCCGGTCAGCGGCTGGCCCGAGGCGTTCGTGCGCTTCCGCCGCAGCACCGTCGCGCTGATCCGCCATCGATGGGCGTTGCTCACGCTCACGGCGGTCGTCGGGAACCTCGCGGTGTTCGCCGTGCTGCTCGTCTCCCTCCGGGCGGTCGGGACGGATTCGAGCGAGGTGACGTGGGTCGAGGCGTTCGCGGGCTGGTCGCTCGCGCGCGCGCTTCAGCTCATCCCCCTCACCCCGGGCGGCGTTGGCCCCGTCGAGCTCGGTCTCACGGCCATCCTCGTCGGGTTCGGCGGCCCGAACGCCGAGATCGTCGCCGCGGTATTGATCTACAGGGCGTTCACGATCATCCCGACGCTGCTCTTCGGGCTCGTCACGATCGCATGCTGGCGGTGGCTCGGCCCGGAGCGCGACGCGGAAGGAGTCGACGGTCCCGCGGTGAATCGTCCCGGCGGGTGAAGGACCAGAGCCACAAGGAGGAGATGTCTGCCGCGATCCGCCGTGACTTCGAGCGGCTCCGCGAGCGCGGTGTGTCTGCCGGCCTCTCCCCTCGCGAGCAGTCGGCGCCCGCGCCGGAGCCATCCGAGCGACCGCCGTCCCTCGACTTGCCGCCGTCGGTGCGCGTCTCGCCCGAGCCGGAATCCGCCCCGGCCCACCGGGAGGGATGGCTCGGGCGCCTGCTCGGACGCTCGTAGGCCGCCTTTCGGTACGTGGAGCCGCAGGGGCTCTGCTGTACTGGGGACGTGAGACGGGAGGAGCGCGAGGCGCTGCTGCGCGAAAGTGTGACGCGCGCGCAGACGTCGCGCGATCGGCGCCAGCTCGAAGGCGTCCGCGAGGATCTCCGCTCGAGCCCGCTTCGCGCCAACGCCCTTCCGCTCCGGCTGCGCAACTTCGCGCCCGCCGCCGACGGCTACCTCGCCGCGCTCGGCGGCCCGTTGCCGTACATGACGCGGCTCCGCGAGATCGAGTCGATGACGGCTGACCATCTGGCTGCGCTGGCGGCGGAGCACGAAGCGCTCGCGCACTCCGTGCCCCGCGAGTGCTTCGCTTCGGAATGGCGCGCGCTCGTGGCGGCGTGGGGTTTCGAGGAGGTGAACGACCTGATTGCACGCCACAATCGCTGGTTCCCCGCCGAGTCGCGCCTCCCGATGGACCCGACGCGAGGTGACTTCGCACTCGTCAACGGCAGGGACTACCGGCTGGCGCCGCTCGATCCGGAGTGGGCGCTGTCGAGGTTCCCGGAGGAGCCCGAGAACGATGTGCCTAGACGGAACGGAGCGTGGCGCGGTTCCCTGAGGCGGCAACGAGCGTGAGCGCGCAGAGTGCGGCGCACATGAGGTAGGGAACGGGGTCGCCGAGGGCCTGCGCCAGCGCCCCGCCGATCGCAGGGCCCATCAGTGCGCCGACCGCCCACGCGGTGTTGGTAACGCCGAATCCGATGCCCTGCGGCAGCCTCGCGCGTTCGGCGCGGTCGGCGACGAGCGCCATGCCGGGCGTGTAGAAGCCGCCGAACGAGACAGAGGAGGCGACAACGAGCACCGCGATCACGAGCGGCTCGGTCGCGAACGCGATCGTCCCCGCCACCACGATCGACGCCATGAGCGCGAGTCGAACGGGGAGCAGCTTCCCTCGACGATCGGACATGCGACCGATGAGGGGGTTCACGGCGACCTCGACCAGGCCCGCGACGACGAAGACCGCTGCGATCGTGAGCGCACCGAGGCCGTGCGCGTCGAACCGGAGCGGAACGAGCACGTCCATGACGCCGAAGAAGAGCGCCGGGAGCGTGTTGAGCCAGAGACCGCCGATGAACGTCCTGTCGTGGAGCGCGCGCGAGATCGCGCCCGGGCTCGGTACTTCCCGGGGAGTCGATTGCACGCCTCCGAGCGCAGCCGAGAGGATGAGGGCGACGAGCGCGATTGCGACGAACGACGTTCGGATACCCACGAGATCGGCGACCCCGCCGAACATCGGCCCGACGACGAAGCCCAGCACCGCAAGGCCGAAGACCGAGCCGAGAGCCTGTCCACGCCGCTCGCGAGGGACGCTGACCGCGACCCAGGCGAGCGCCCCGGCCCACGTGGTCGCGCTCGAGACGCCCTGCACGAACCGCGCAACGCCGAGCGCCACGGGGCCTCCCGCGAGGGCGAAGGCGACGCTCGAGAGCGAAAGCACGACGAGCCCCGCGAGCACTCCACGCTTCGGGCCGATCCGTCCGACGAGGAAGCCGCCCGGGATCCCCCCCACGAGCGCGCCGGCCCCGTACGCGCCGAGCAGGAGCCCGGCCTCGAGCTTCGTCAGGTCGTACGTCTCCGCGAAGTGGGGGAGGAG
Organism: uncultured Actinomycetes bacterium; assembly: GCA_963798725.1. Lineage (GTDB taxonomy): Bacteria > Actinomycetota > Thermoleophilia > Gaiellales > Gaiellaceae > Gaiella. The sequence continues at coordinate 421,007 of CAWCUL010000002.1, read as the reverse complement.
CGGAATGATCGCCCCGAACAGCATCGCGTCGAGGAAGACGATCGACCCGGTGAGAGCCACGGTGCGACGCACCGCCCGAGGATATGGATTGCCGTGGCGTGGGACGTGGCCTGACGGCCGCGTCCCCGAGCGCTACGTGGGACTACGCCCCCACGGACGCGGGCAGAGCCCACGTCCGTAGCGGACAGCCGGCGCCTTTAGGGGTCTGCCCGCCGCAGGCAGGGGGGCGAGTACAGCTCTCGGGTGTGCCGCGCCGTGGGACGTGGCCTGCGGCCGCGTCCCCCGAGCGTCGCGTCGGACGGCGCGCCCTACGGACGCGGGCAGAGCCCACTTCCGTAGCGGACAGGCGGCGCGTCCAGGAATCTGCCGCGCTGCAGGCCGGGATGAGCAACAGATCGCGCGCCTGCGGGGTCCTGTTTCGCGCAACGGTTGGCAGTTTGCGACCGCGAGAGCGGGCGCCTTCAGAGGTGTGCCGCGCCGCAGGCGGGGATCCAGCCGTGGGAATCCGCGAGAGCGGATTCTCACTTGGCGGACAAAAAGAAGCGCACCGAGTCGGTGTCGCCGTCGTCCAGCTCACCCGATCGACCCTCGCCGAAGCGATTGCCGGGCGGGAGGGCCTTCAACCTTCGGCGCTCCGTGCTCGGTGCACTCGGAAACCTATCCGGTCATTTAGGCTTCGTCAAGCGACCTCGGGCCGAATGAGTCGCAAATTGCATCTTTCTCGTTTTCGATGGCAAATTGGACCATCAATAACGTGCTCCCACACGAGAATGCACCGAGACCGGCACTCCCTCGTCCAGCTTCCCGACTGACCTCCGCCGAAGCGTTTGCCTGTCGGAGAGCCTTCGACCTCGGGCGCTCCGTCCTCGGTGCACTCGGGACACTATGGCGAGAACGATCGTCCGTCAAGTGCCAACCGAATCGCAATCCGCGCACTTTGCGTCTTTTTTTCTGTGCACATATCCAGTTTGCGTTGAGACGCCTGTGCTCTAGCCAAAAAGGGACCAGGAATTCGCCGAGCCGGGTGCGCTTTCGTCCACTCCCCCGACTGACCTTCCGCTTCCGCGTAGGGCCTCCCGGGAGGGCTTCGTCCTAGTCGCGTCCCGTGCTCGGCGCAGCGGCAATCTACGCTTGGCCGCAGTCCTCTGCAAGGGGATCCGTCAACGGAAAGGCCGCAAATTGCGAACGAGAGGGGTCGGATGATCGGCAAACACGTGGTCGTGACTGGGGGCGGAACGGGCATCGGGCGCGCGATCGCACTGAGGCTCGCCGGCGAAGGCGCGTCCCTGACGCTCATGGCGCGCGACGAAGAGCGGCTCCGCGAGACCGCCGGGAGGATCGAGGGGCCGGCGCACGTCGAGCCGTGCGACATTCGCCGTCGAAAGAGCGTCGAGCGGGCGTTTGCCCGGTCTTCCGACTCGGTCGGCCCGGTGCACGCCATCGTCGCCGCGAGCGGGATCGGTGGACCGAACGCCGAGGACGACGAAGACGGAGACCGATTCGACGACATCGTCGCCACGAACCTGAACGGCACGTACTACTGCATACGGGCGGCGCTGCGGCACCTCGCTCCTGGGCCGGAGACGCGCCACGTCGTCGTGCTCTCTTCGATCCTCGCCCGGATCGCCGTGCCGGCGTACACGGGCTACAGCGCCTCGAAGGCCGGCCTTCTCGGGCTCGTCCGCTCGTTCGCCGCCGAGCTCGCCCCAGCCGGCGTGCAGGTGAACGCGATCTGTCCCGGCTGGGTCGACTCCGACATGGCCTGGCTCGGCCTCGATGCAGCCGCGGCCGCGACGGGCGGATCGCGGGAGGACGCATACCGCGACGCGATGCGGCTCGTGCCGTTCGGTCGCATGTCGCAGCCGGAGGACATCGCCGGCACGGTGGCGTGGCTCCTTTCAGCCGACGCACGGGGCGTCACGGGTCAGGCGATAGACCAAAACGGCGGCGCCTGGATGGGCTGAGCGGCGACCGGCCGGCGAGCGACTCCCGGCCGGCGGGGCCGGCCTCCGGCGTCGCCTCGGATCTGCTCGTCCTCCGACGTGTGTACCCGGCTCCTGCGGGCCCTGTGCTCATGCCGGCCCGCGGCGTTCACCTACGCCGGGGGCCCGTTGTCAAGGCGTGCCAACGATGATCGAGCGTCACCTGGGAATGGGACGAAATAGGATCGGCGCAATGCTGACGGTCGAGGAACTGACGGGGCTCGTCGCCACGGGCGGAAGTGGTACTTCGAGCGGATCTGGCCCGATCCGAGCACCGCGGGCGAAGCGGGTCCTCGACGTCGGGGTGTCGGGCCTGCTCCTCGTGATTCTCGCGCCCGTCTGGGCCCTGATCGCCGCTGCGCTCGGGGTCGACATGCTCCGTTGCCCGCAGGACCGTGGGCGACTCCTCTATCGCGAGCGCCGAATCTCCCGCGGTCGTGTGTTCGAGCTCCTCAAGCTCCGCACGCTCCGCGAGAGCGTCCTCCGCGAGGCCGACGGCCACGTCAGACCCTACGAGGCGGACGTCGCGAACCTCACGTGGGCGGGGCGCCACCTCCTCAAGCCCATGTACCTCGACGAGCTGCCTCAGCTCGTCAACGTCCTACGCGGCGACATGAGCCTCGTCGGGCCGCGGCCGTGGCCGCCGGGCCTCGTCGAGCGCCAGCTCGAGCGCGGGGTTGACTACCGGCTTCGCGTCACCGCCGGTTGGACCGGCCCGGCCCAGGTCTCGAAGGGCCTCGACGTGCACTTCGAGCACCTGGACAGGGAGTACGTGGAGCTGCTCGAGACCAGGCGGAGCTGGGCCATCCTGCGTCGCGACCTCGGCATCCTGCGTCGCACTGTCGCGACGCTCTTGCGCCGCGAGGGTCTGGCGTATTGACACACGAGAAGCGCATCGAGGTTCGCTGGCGCGACGTCGACGCGCTCCGGCACGTGAACAACGCGGTCTACGCGACGTACCTCGAGGAGGTCCGCGACGGCTGGCTCGAGCAGTCGCTCGGCGAGGCCGGCGCGATGTGGGACTACGTGCTCGCCCGCGTTGCGATCGACTTCCGCCGCGAGATCGGGCTCGAGGAGGAGGCGGTCATCGCGCGCGCCACGCTCGTGCGCGTCGGCACGTCGAGCCTCACCCTGCGCGAGGAGATCGTGAAGCTCGACGGCACCGTCGCCGCGGAGGCCGAGTCGGTGATCGTCGCGCGCGACCGTGGGACGGGCCGCTCGCGCCCTCTCACCGGCGCCGAGCGAGCCGCGCTCGAGCGGGCTCTCACAGCGGGCTGAGGGGCGCTGACGGCGCTTGTGTTGAATCAACACAAGCGCCACTCCCCCTTCGCTACGGTGCGGCGCGTGAGCGGGCGCCCTCTGATCGGGATCACGTCCTACGCGCAGCCCGCCAGCTGGGGGGCATGGGAGCTGCCCGCCGCGCTCGTTCCTCTCCACTACGTCGACTCGGTCGAGCAGGCAGGGGGCCGCGCGCTCGTGGTGCCGCCAAGCACCGACGCGGTCGACGAGACGCTCGACGTGTTCGACGGCATCGTGTTCTCGGGTGGAATCGACATCGACCCGACCGCGTACGGCGCCGACCGCGATCCCAGGACCGACCCGGGTCAGGCGCGACGTGACGCGGGTGAGCTCGCGCTCCTAGAGCGAGCGCTCGAGCGCGACGTGCCGACGCTCGCCATCTGCCGCGGGTTTCAGCTCCTCAACGTGCTGCGAGGCGGCGATCTCGTTCAACACCTCCCCGACGCCGTGGGACACGAAGGGCACCGCGAGGTGCTCGGCGTCTTCTCGGAGCATCCCGTCGACGTGAAGGACGGGACGCGGCTCGGCTCGATCCTCGGCTCCCGTCACGAGGCGGTCAAGTCGAGTCATCATCAGGGCGTCGGCAGGGTCGGTGAGGGGCTCGTCGAGACCGCCTGGGCGGAGGACGGCTCGCTCGAGGGGCTCGAGGATCCGGGCAAGCGATTCGCGGTCGCGGTGCTCTGGCATCCGGAGATGGACGACGACAAGCGGCTGTTCGCCTCGCTCGTCGACGAGGCCCTCCGGTATCGCGCCGCGCGCCACGGGGGCTGACGCTCTCCGCTCCGTCGAGAATCCTCCGATGCGCGACCCCGTCACCTCGTTCCGCTCCCACCTACCCGTCCACGTCGCCTTCGGAGACGGCGTGATCGCCGAGCTGCCGGAGGCGCTCGGCGCGCTCGCCGCGAGCACGGCGCTCGTCGTGGTCGAGGCGCCGGTGGCGGAGCATCAGGAGGTCGTCGCCGTGCTCGCCGCCGCCGAGGCGTCGGGCGTCAGGCTCGAACGATTCGTGAAACGCCCCGGCGAGCCGACGTTCTCCCTCGCCGACGAGCTCGCGGCGAGGATTCGCGACGGGGCCTTCGACGCCGTCGTCGGGATCGGCGGGGGCTCGGCGCTCGACGTCGCGAAGGCGGCTCGCATCGTCGCCGACCAGGGGGGAGGCATCACCGAATACGCCGCCGGGACGCGCGCGCCCGCACCTCCCCGCATCGGCCTCGTGCTGTGCCCGACCACGGCCGGGACGGGCAGCGAGGTCTCGGGCGCGAGCGTGCTCACCGACACCGCGACCGACCGCAAGATCGGCTTCGGGCATCCGAACATGCGTGCGCAGCACGCGCTCGTCGACCCTGTGCTCACACACGGCCTGCCGGCCGCGCCGACCTCGCACTCCGGCGTCGACGCGCTCGCGCAGGCGATCGGCGCGTGCACGGTACGGAACTCCTCGCCGCTCTCGGTCGCGTTCGGCCTCGAGGCATGCCACTACGTCGCGCACGCGCTGCGCGAGGCAGTCGCCGACGGATCGGATGTCGATGCCCGACGCCGCATGGCCTGCGCGAGCCTGACCGCGGGGCTTGCAATGAACCTCTCCGATTGCGCGGCGGATCACGCGCTCGCGCAGGCGCTCGGCAGCGTGGCGCACCTTCCGCACGGGCTCATGGTCGGTCTCGTCGTCGCCGAGACGCTCGAGCTCTCGCGTCGTGACTGCGCAGACCGGCTCGAGCGCGTGGCGGACGCGCTCGGCGAGCCCGAGGACGGCACGGCCGACGGCTCACGCGCAGTGCGGGCCGTGCGCCGCATTCTGGCGGACGTGGGCTTTCCGACGCTGCACGAGACGGGCGTGAGGGAAGACGCGCTCTCCGCCCTCGTCGCGAGCGCGACCGGCGAGCAGTCCTACAACCTGGAGGTCGACTGCCACGGCTGGACGAGAGCAGAGGTCGAGCGGGCGTTCGGAGCCGCCTTCGCGCTCGGCTCCCGCTGAGCTGCCACGGACGTTCCAGAGGCACGTGGAGCTTGCGTCGTCCGGGTGCTTGGCGAAGTAGGCGTCAAACGCCTACGACGTGGACCAGCCAGCGGCGCTCGCGCTCGCGATCGAGCTCGAGGAAGAGCACGCGCTGCCAGCGGCCCAGGCAGAGCACGCCGTCGCGGACGGGGATCGATTCGCCTGCCGGCCCCATCAGCATCGACATGCAGTGCGAGTGGCCGTTCGAGGCCTGCATGTCCTCCTCGGAGAAGTTCTCGGTGCGCCGGTCCCAGTCGTCGTGGGCGTAGTAGTGCTCGGTGGGGACGAGCCGACGCAGGAGCACTGAGAAGTCCTCGAGGAAGCCCCGCTCGTACTCGTTGACGCGCACCGAGCACGTCGTGTGCGGCGAATAGACGCAGCACACGCCGTCACGGACTCCACTCTCGCGCACTGCCTCCTGCACCTGGTCGGTGATGTCGCTCACGGAGAGCCCACCCGCGGTGCGCAAGCTCGTCTCGCGGTGGAACGTCTTCATCGAGCCGTTCGGGGTCGAGTGCGGAGTCGTCCCGGGACGCCCAGTGGTCTCTGCGGCGGTCGAGCTCGGCGGCGGCATCAGGAAGAAGACTAGACGACCTCTTCACCCTCTACGCTGTGGCGAGGGGGAGACCGTTCCGTCGAAGTCGAAAGCGACGGCTCCCACGGCGTGCCTCGGCTTGCCGCCCTACTGTCCGTTTTCGATGCCCGCCTCGGCGTTCGCCCTCGCGCTCGGAGCCGCATTCCTCCACGCGTTCTGGAACCTGCTGCTGGCCCGCGCGAGTGACACTGCAGCCGCGACCGCGGTCGCGCTCGTCGCGTCGGTGGTCGTGTTCGCCCCCGTCACGGCCGTCGTCTGGAGCGCGGAGGCCTCGGTCTGGCCGTTCGTCGTCGCGTCGTCGTCTCTGCAGCTCCTCTACTTCGCGCTGCTGGCTGCGGCGTACGGGCGTGCGGAGCTGTCGGTCGTCTATCCGATCGCACGGGGGCTCGCCCCCGTGCTGGTGCTCCTCGTCGGCGCCGTGGCGCTCGGGGCAGGCGCGTCCGGGATGCAGGCGGCGGGAGTGCTCCTCGTCGGCCTCGGGGTTCTCCTCGTCCGGGGCTTCGACGGTCACGCCGACCTTGCCGGGACGGCTTTCGGACTCGCGATCGCGACGACCATCGCCACGTACACCCTGGTCGACAAGCACGGCATTGAGCATGCGGGGCCGATCACGTACCTCGAGCTCGGATTGGCGCCGGCCGCGCTCGCCTACGCCGGCCTGTTCGTGGCCCGGCGCGGGGCCGGGGCGATGCGGGCCGAGCTGCGGATCGGGCCGGTCGTCGCAGGTGTCGTGGCGTTCCTTGCGTACGTCCTCGTCCTCGCGGCGCTCGAGCGGGCCTCGGCTGCATCCGTCGCCGCGGTGCGCGAGACGAGCGTGGTGATCGCGACCGCGGCCGCCGTGCCTTTCCTCCGCGAGCGGGTGGACGCCATGCGTCTCGTGGGGGCGGCCGCGGTCGTCTGCGGGGTCGCGCTCGTCAGCCTCGGCTGACAACGCTTGTGTTGAATCAACACAAGCGTTGCCTCGCCCGCCAGCTCCGGGCGTGGTTGGATTGCGCTGGAGACTGTCCCGGAGCGAGGCGAGGAGAGGTCACGTGGCGACGACGGAAGAGGCACGCGGCACGTTCGTCCGTCCGGACGGCCTCGAGAAGGTGACGGGCACGGGTCGCTACACGGCCGATCTCGATCTCCCCGGCCAGCTCCACGCACGGTTCCGCTACGCCGATCACACGCACGCGCGCGTCGTCGGCGTCGATACGGCCGCGGCCAGGGCACTGCCCGGGGTCGCGGCGGTGCTGACGCACGAGGACGTCCCCGACGTGAAGTACGGAGGGCTCGTCAAGGACCGCTATCTCTTCGCCAGGGACACCGTGCGCTTCGAGGGAGACGTCGTCGCCGCGGTCGCGGCGCTCACGCCCGAGATCGCCGAGCAGGCGGCGCGCCTCATCGAGGTCGAATACGAGCCACTTCCCGCGGTGACCGACTTCGAGGCCGCGATGGAAGACGGTGCGCAGCTCGTGCACGCCGACTGGGAGACGGACGAGCGCGACGACGCGCTCGGCAGCCGCCGCAACGTGCTCGGGTACTCGACGATCGTCAAGGGCGACGCAGACGCGGCGATGGCCGGGGCGGACGTCGTCGTGCAGAGCCGCTTCGTCTCCGACGGGGTGCAGGGCGTGCCGATCGAGCCCCGTGCGATCCTCGCCCAGTGGCAGGGCGACCGGGTCACGATCTGGTCGTCGACCCAGGTTCCGTACGCCGCGCGCTCGGGCGTCGCCGAGGTGCTCGAGATCCCCGAGTCGAAGGTGCGCGTGGTGGTGCCCCTCCTCGGCGGCGGTTTCGGGGCCAAGTGCGACTTCCATTTCGAAGGGCACGTCGCGGCGCTCGCACGCGCGGCACGCCGTCCGGTCAAGCTCGTCTTCTCGCGGCGCGAGGAGTTCACGGCGCCGCAGCATCGTCGCGAGGGGATGGTGATCGAGCTCGAGACGGGCGCCCGCCGCGACGGCAGCCTCGTCGCGCGCCGTGGCCGCCTGGTGCTCGACAAGGGCGCCTACTGCGGCGAGGGAGGCTTCTTCGCGCAGATGGCCGCGATGCACGCGTGCGGGCCCTACGTGATCGAGAACGTGGCGGTCGAGTCGTCGCTCGTCTACACCAACAACCAGCCGTCGTCGTCGATTCGTGCGCCGACGGCGCCGCAGGTCTGCTGGGCGCTCGAGCAGCACATGGACGAGCTCGCCGGCGAGCTCGGTCTCGACCCGGTCGAGCTGCGCCGCAGGACGCTGATCGAGGAGGGCGCCGAGGGGCCGACGCGGCAGGTCTTCGAGCGGATCGGAGCGCGGGAGACGCTGGAGCGCGCGGTCGAGCTGATCGGTTACGGGCAGGAGCTTCCGGAGGACGAGGCGATAGGGGTCGCATGCGGGTGGTGGCCGTGTTTCGCGGCGAGCTCGGGCGCGTATGTGAAGCTCAACGGCGACGGCACGGGCACGATCACGACGGGTGCCCAGGAAAACGGCACCGGTGCAGTGATGGCGATCCCGCTCTATGTCGCGGAGGTGCTGGGGATGCGCCCGGACGACTTCTCGCTCCTTTACCAGGACACGGACGCGGGGCCGTGGGACATGGGCTCGTGCGGCTCGCAAACGACGTTCAACTCGGGGCGTGCCGCGATCGCCGCCGCGCACGACCTGCGCGAGCAGCTTCTGGACGCGGGCGCCGACGAGCTCGAGGCTGCCCGCGACGACCTCGAGCTCGTCGACGGCGCGGTGCGCGTCGTCGGCTCGCCCGACAAGTCGGTCGCGATCGCGGCGCTGGCCGGGACAGGCAAGCCGTTTCTCGGCAAGGGATCGGGCGACCTGCCCGAGACGCCCTCGTGCGACGCCGACGGCTGCGTCGGACGCCTGGGCAACGAATCGTTTCTCGCCCCACAGCTCTTCTGCCACGCCGCGCGCGTGAAGGTCGACCGCGAGACTGGGGTCGTGCGCGTGCTGCACGTGGCGGCGGCACACGACTCGGGCGCGATCCTGAATCCCACCGGCGCGGACGGGCAGGTCTACGGAGGTGTCGTGATGGGGATCGGCCAGGCCCTCACCGAGGGGATGCAGCTCGACGAGGACGGCCGCCAGCGCAACCCCCACCTGCTCGACTACAAGCTCGTCACCGCCTCGGACGCGCCGCGGATCGACATCGCGTGGGTGGAGACACCCACCGAGAACGCAGGCCCGAAAGGCTCGAAGGGGATCGGCGAGCCGCCGAGCGTACCGACCCCGGGCGCGATCGCGAACGCCGTCGCGGCCGCGGTCGGCGCCCGCGTGCGCCGCCTTCCGATGACGCCCGAGCGCGTCTGGGAGGTGATGGGGTGAGCCGCGCGTTCCTCGCCGCGGCCACGGTCGACGATGCGGTGCGGGCGCTGGCGGGCGGCGCGAGGCCCGTCGCCGGCGGCACGGATCTCGTCGTCGGCGCGCGTCAGGGCAAGGCGCCGCTCCCGGAGCGGATCGTCGCCGTCGATCGGATCGAGAGCCTGCGGGGCATCGAGCAAATCGAGGGGCGCCTTCGGCTCGGTGCGCTCGTCACTCACGAGGCGATCACGGCTCACGGGCTCGTGATCGAGCGGCTGACGTCGCTCGCGGACGGCAGCGCGATCGTGGGCTCGCACGCGACACGAGCGCAGGGCACGATCGGCGGCAACCTCATGAACGCATCGCCCGCCATGGAGACCGGCGGTCCGCTGCTCTGCCACGACGCGACAGCAACGCTTCACGGCCCGAACGGGGCGCGCAGCCTCGCAGTCGCAGACCTCCTCCTCGGGCCCGGACGAACGAGCGCCGCGGCGGACGAGCTGCTGACGGCGATCGAGATACCGCTCCCGGTCGAGGGCTCGGGGAGCTCGTACGTCCGCCTCGAATACCGGCGGCAGATGGAGATCGCCGTCGTCGGCGTCACCGCGTTCGTCGTCCTCGAAGACGACCGCATCGCCGACGCGCGGGTGGCGATCACGGCCCTCGCACCGACGATTCGCCGGGTCGCCGAGGCCGAGCAGGCGCTCGCCGGGACGAACGGCGGGGACGACGCCCTGAAGCAAGCCGCGGCGGCCGTCGCCGGGGCCGCCCAGCCGATCTCGGACGTGCGCGCGTCGGAGCGGTACCGGCGTGCGATGGCGGAGGTGATCGCGGGCCGTGCGATTCGGGCCGCTCTGCTGCGGGCCCGCGGCGAGCTCGTGGCCGTGCCCGCGAGCACCGCGCTCTACGGGGGCCTCACGTGACCGTCGACACCACGTTGATCGTGAACGGCGTCGCCTATCCGGTCTCCCTCGACCCACATGCGAGCCTCCTCGCGGCGGTGCGGACCGCGGTCGGCCTGACCGGGGCGAAGGAGGGCTGCGACGACTCCGAGTGCGGCGCGTGCATGATGCTGCTCGACGGGAAGCCCGTGAACGCATGCTCGTACCTCGCGCTCCAGGCGGAGGACCGCGAGATCACGACCGTCGAGGGGCTGGGAGAGGACGAGGGCTCGCTGGGCCCGCTCCAGCGGGCGTTCCTCGAGCATGGCGGCGTCCAGTGCGGCTTCTGCACGCCCGGGATGCTGGTCTCGGCCACGGCGCTCCTGCGCGCGAACGCGAGCCCGACCGAGGAAGAGGTACGGATCGCGCTCTCCGGCAACCTCTGCCGCTGTACCGGCTACGACGGGATCGTCAGAGCGGTGCTCTCGGCCGCGGGTGGATCAGGCGGCTGACGCAGGAGCCGTCTCGGGTGGCGGCGAACGCCACGCGCTACGGCGGGAGTAGGGGTGGCGCCGAGGATCGGGTCTGGACAGGCCACATCATCGCCGCGCGCCGAGCCGCCGCCGACGACCGCGACGTCGTAGCCCGGAGTCATGTCGTCATGCGCCGCGCGGTGCCTCGTCGTCGAGGACGACGCGGACGAGGTCGCGGATCGAGATGACGCCTACCACGTCGTCGCCGCTCGCGACCGGCAGATGGCGGTAACCGCCGTGGATCATGAGCGCCGCCGCGTGACCGGTCGTGTCGGACGCCTCGATGGTCTCCGGGTGATGCGTCATCCACTCGGCCACGGTTCCGGATGCCACCCCGCCGCGGGCGACAGCACGAAGGACGTCGCGCTCGGTCACGATCCCCGTCAGTCGCCCGCCGTCGAAGACGAGAGCCGCCCCGACGCGCCGGTCGTCCATGCTGCGCGCCGCGTCCGCCAGGGTCGATCCCGCGTCGACCCGCAGGATGTCGCTCGTCATGATCGCCTCGACCGTCGCCATCTCCATCTCCTCTCAGTCGCCGAGCTCGGACCGTCGCTCGACACATACTCTGCGCGTTTCTCCCCGATGTGCCGGCTTGCCCAACCGTCCGGCGTCTCTCACATCGCTCTCAGAACCGCGTACCACGTACGGTCGGCAACCCGGAGCAGCGCGTGCTCGACGTCGGAGTAGCCGCGGTACACCTCGAGCGCGGCCGCGCGCTCCCACGGGTCGCCGTCGCGCGGCAGCGCCGCGAACGCCGCGAGCAGGCCGTGCTCGACTGCCCTGGCTGCCTTGATCGCGAGCTCCGCGTGCTCTCCGGGATGCTTGTCCTTCTCGTCCAGGCACGCCACCGCGTCCCGCAGATGTCGCGTTGCCTCCTCTGCCGTGGCACCCATCGACGCCGTATGCCGGTCGGGGACCCAGCCCAGAGCCTGGGCGAGCCGCACCGTGTCCTTCGCGCGGTCGAGGATCTCGTCGATGCGCTCGGAGAGGGCATATGCGTCTTCCTGCTCGATCGGCGTCGTGAGTGCTGTCGACAGGGCCTCGAGCAGCTCGTGCCGGAGGTCGTCACCGGCGTGCTCGGCATCTCGAACGGCCTGCGCATCCTCGTCCGCCCCGCTCGTCGACCAGCGCGCGAAGGCGGCCATGCCCTCGCTCGCGACGTCGGCCTGGCGGCGCAGCATCCCGAGGACGTCGGGGTGGTGCGGGAGGAACCACTGCAGACGCGTGCTCATGCGATCAGACTCGCACACGCCGCGAGCCCGGCGCCCAGAAGCGCGCAGAGCGGGATCGTGAGGAACCAGGCCGAGATGGTGTCGGCCACGCCCGCCCAGCGGACGTGACGAGGATGGCGGTCGGCGCCGACGCCTACGACGGCGGCGGTGACGACCGTGGAGGTGCTGACGGGCGCGCCGACCGCCGTCGAGCCGAGGATCACGGCCGCCGCCGAGGTCTGCGAGGCGAGGGAGTCCACCGGGGAGGGGCGGTAGTAGCCGCGGCCGACGCGACGCACCACCCTGCCGCCTCCGATCACGGTCCCGAGCGCGAGCACGAGTGCGACCGAGACCCGGACGGAAAGCGGCACCTCGAACTGGTCCAGTGAGCCGGACGCGACGAGCGTGACCGCGACGACCCCCATCGCCTTCTGCCCGTTGTTCGTCCCATCGCTGAGCGCGACGGCGCCGGCTGCCACCCAGATCCCGCCGCGCACCGGACGCAGCAGCCGCCGCGTGCCGCGGGACAGCGCGCGCACCGCGATCCGACGGGAGATCCAACCGGCTCCCACACCCAGCACCGGGGAGACGATCAACGCGACGAGCGTCCCGAGCACGCCGGTGGGGCGGATTCCGTCGAAGCCTCCCCACCGCACGGCGCCCCAGCCGTCCGTGGCAAGCGCGGCGCCCACGAGGCCGCCGACGAGCCCGTGGGTGGCGCTCGTCGGCAACCCCAGCCTCGACGCGGCGACCACGAACGCGACCGTCGCGAGACACCCGGTGGCATATACGGTCGCAACGTCGTCGAGCGGGACCGAGACGAGCCCGGCGATCGTGACTGCGACCGCGGTGCCGCCCAGGAGCGCGCCAAGGACGTGGAAAACGAACGAGAACCCGAGTGCCGCCCGCCACGAGGCGGCGCGGGACGCCACGAGCGCCGACGTTGCGGCCGGGGCGCTCGAGATCCCGAGCACGAAGGCGAGCGCCAGGGCCGCACCGATCGCGACGACGTCCACGGATGGGTTGACACTACTTCCGGCATAGAGCCGACGAGCGACGCCCTCGACCGGCCTGACGCTCTACGCTCCCCCCGTCGGGCCCGTAGCTCAGCTGGTCAGAGCAGCCGACTCATAATCGGTAGGTCCCTGGTTCGAGTCCAGGCGGGCCCATCTTGCAGCCAGTGTCCATGCGGAAAGCGCACGGATGCTCGGGCCGGTTGTGGGATAGAGCAGAAAGATCCCGCGTGCTGTCTCCGTGCTGTCCTCGGGCGCGATGCGCTCAGAGCCGTTCTGAGTGTCCCTCGCGGCGGGGACTGGCGCTGTGGAGCACAGGGGCGCGCTATGGCGCCAAAATGAGAGGACGTGGCCGTCGTACTGATAACCGGGATGTCCGGTACCGGAAAGTCATCGGTGCTGGACGAGCTGGCGCGTCGCGGGCATCGCGTCGTCGACACGGATTACGGAGGCTGGACCGAGGAGGTGTCTACGACCGACGGCCGCCCCCTCGAGCCAATCTGGCGAGAGGACCGGATCGCCGCACTGCTGACGGAACATGCCGACGGCGCGCTGTTCATCTCGGGGACGGTCGCCAACCAGGGAACGTTCTATCCGCGCTTCGATGCGGTCGTTCTGCTGAGCGCACCCGCCGACGTGATCCTCGAGCGAGTAGCCAGGCGCGACACCAACGACTATGGCAAGAGTCACGAAGAGCGAATGCTCATCCTCGACGACTTCGCGACGGTCGAACCGCTGCTGCGCGCAGGCGCGACCGCCGAAATCGACACGCGCATTCCCGTGGTCGCGGTCGCGGACGCGCTTGAGCGCATCGCCGCAGACGCTTCGCCAGATGGCCCTTCGGCGACCCCTACGTCCTGACCTCGTCGCCCGCGCCCTCTCGGCATCGGGTGAACCGCGCCCGAGCTCCCAACTCGGCGAGCCTCGCAAACCGCGACGAGAACGGCTCGAAGCATCGGCTCCGAGCCGTTCTCCATCCTTCCTGGCTGCCCGTCGGTCTAGGGCAGGGTGAACGGGATCAGGATCGCTTCCTGCGCGGGAAGGTCGATGGGGCAGTCGGCCTTCAGCTCGTAGCCGAGCGTGTGAGTGCCGGTCGAGAATTGGAGCAGCCCGCCGTTGAATGCGGATGGGTACGGGTTGCCGTCGAGCGTGACTTGCTCGTCGTAGGAGCAGGCGGCGGAGGGATTGCCGATGTTGCCGGTGACGATGAACCGCTGATCGGCGCTTGCGGTGAACGTCATCGCCCACGCCGCATGATAGGTGCCGTCGCCCGGCAGGGTCTGCGCCCCGGCCTGGGCATCCCCAGCGAGCTCGAGCGACGTTGCGGTGCCCGACGATCCCGGAGGGCCTGTGGCGCCCTGGGGGCCGGCCGGCCCGGCGGGGCCCTGAGGACCCTGGGGGCCGGTTGCTCCGGCTGGGCCGGCGCCCGTCGATGCGGCCGCAGCCTCGAGCGCCGCCACCGCGCCCCCTGACAGGTCGGCAAGCTTCAGAGTGCCGTTGCGGACCTCGAGAGTCGTCAGGCTGCCGCGAGCGATGGCCGCCGCCCGTAGCGAGCGTGGCTTGAGTTTCCCGGCGCCGATCGAATGGTTGGCGAGATCCGCGCCCGAAAGCGAACCGTCCTTCACGTCGCTTCCAGTGATCAGCTTCACTGTCGTCGCAGTAGCGGTACCACCCGTCGCAAGGACAAGTGCGACCACACCAAGGACCGCTTGAGTACGAGAAAGCGTCATGCGTATCGAGTCTCCTTTGGAAAAGTGCCGGCAGGTGGCGCGCCGCACCAGCCCGTCCCGACGGGGCAGTTGGACAGCGCTGACGCGTCATCGGCGCACCGCGTACGAACCTTGAGTGCTCCGCTTCTGTGGCTCGACGTGTCCGGCGCTGCGTTGCGTTCGTGGACAACGTCACGCGGTCGGCCGATACGACGAGCGCGCACGTCGAGTTCGGGCTGCGCCCTCGCCGCCGACCGACTACGAACAGCGATCGCTCGAACCTGAGCCATGGGGCCGGACCGCCCGAGGAAGGAGTGAAGGCGGCCGGCCCCCGACATCGGGTGAACATGCCTCTTCCTCCCGGTTTCCATCGACAGGTCGAGGCGCGGCGTCCATACCGACCAGGCCGCGTCGCCCATGTCGAGCACTCAGTAGATCAGGTCGGGTCGGCGCCGGTCGCAGCTCCCCGGGCCCCGACCTGCCACCTCGGTTGTACCGTGAAGGCTTGTGCGCAGATCCTTTGCAGTAGTGCTTCTCGCGACGGTCGTTCTCGCGGGGTGCGGCGGATCGCACGGTGACGACAGCGCGGAGAAGGCGCTGACGGTCCCCGCCTACGGCCCGTTTCCCGCGATGACCCTGCCCGTCGAGCAGGGAACGCCGGCGGAGTGCCGTGCAGAGGCGGAAGCGTTCAGCCGCGCTGCGGCGTCGTTCCTGATCCCCTACCCGTCGGACGCCGACAACTACCGGGTGCTCGCGCGCGTTCAGTTCATGGCGTTCATGGCCCACCGGTGCGACACCGCGATCCTGCGCACGGCGTTCTCGCGTCGGCTGACCGTGAGGCAGCGGCGAGCCGTCCTCGCGTTCTTCGGCTTTCTGGGCGAGACAGCGCGACAGCTTGCGCCGACACCGCAGTTCTGAGGAACGGCGATCGTCGTCCGCTTCGCAAGGCCGGACCAGGTCCCCACGATGGGGACGCGGAGCGAGCGAGTGTGGGCCGCGCGGATCACTCCGCGCGGCCCACTGGATCAGGCCGCGGCTACCGGGCGGTCCTGACCTGGACCAGCCGCCTCGTCGAGACGCCCGCGAGGACGTTGTCGCCCTGCTTGCGGGCGCGGACGAAGAACTGGACGTTGTGGCCGTTCTGGAGCGGGAAGTTCGCCTTCGGCCGCATGCGTAGCGTCGCCCACCCGTCCTGCCCGGTGCGCGGCTCGCCCGCCGGCGTCGTGAGCAGGGGGGTCGAGCGCGCGAACACCAGCGCGTCACGCACGTAGTAGCCGCGCGTGTCGATGACGAGGACGCGCAGCTCCATCGTCGTCTTTCGCGATCGCACCGGATTCGGCTTGAAGGCGATCTGCTGGATGATCAGCCGTGCGGGAAGCGACACGCTCGACGCCGGAATCGAGTACTTGCCGTTCGGGAGCTTGATCGCCCCCGGCGGCAGCACCGGGCCGCTGGCCGCGACGGTTCCGGTCGGGTTCGACGCCGACGTCGCCGTGCCCTGGCCGTTCTTCGCGGTGACGCGGACCCGCAGGCGGTGGTTGACGTCGCTCGCGGTCAGCACGTACTTGGTCTTGGTCGCTCCGCCGATCGACGCGCAGTTGGATCCGTCCGCCTTGCCGCCGTCGGTGCCGCAGCGAACCCACTGGTACGCGTAGGTGATCGTCGCCGCGCCCGTCCAAGTGCCGGCGGTCGCCGTCAGCGTCGATCCCTGGCGTGCCGTGCCGCTGATTCCCGGCTCCTTGGTGCTCTTCGGCGGACCGGCGGCCGTCGACGCCTGGATGACGTCGGTCGCGTTCGACGCCGCCGCCGCGTTGCCGCCGCTGTTCGACGCAGTCACGCGGGAGCGCATGCGGTGGCCGACGTCGTCGTCGTCGAGCTTGTAGGTTGCGCCGGTCGCACCCGGGACGGCCTGACAGTTGGACGCGTCAGGAGCGCCGCCGTCGGTCCCGCAACGGAACCACTGGTACGCGAAGCTGATGGGGGCCGTGCCGGACCAGCCACCGCTCGTCGTGGTCAGTGTCTGACCCTGTACCGGGTTGCCCGAGACCGCAGGGTCGGACGTGTGCTGGGGAGAGGCCGAGGACGTGACAACGGCAGTCTGGTCGGAGAGAGCCTGACCGCCACCCGACCCCGCGGCCGTCACGCGCACGCGGAGCGTGTTGCCGACATCCGCGCTCGCGACCTCGTAGACCTGCCCCGAGGCGATCGGCGAGCCGGCTGTGTTGCAGTTCGCACCACTCGTGTCGCACCGAAACCAGTCGTAGGCGAAACTCGTGGTCGGGCCGGACCACGAGCCTGAGGTCGCGGTCAACGTTTCGCCGAGCACAGCATTGCCCGAGATCGTCGGCGGCGACGTGTTCGTCTCCGACTGCGCCAGAGCCGCGCCGCTCGAGATTATCGCCACGAGGACCGCGCCAGTCGCCAGAACGACGCTTGCGAGCGCCGTCCAACGTCGTGTGGACGTGGATCGGTTTCCTCTCATGAAAGCTCCTTCTCTGGTGGGGTCTAGCTGGTCATTTCCGGGCCCGAACCAGCGCAAACGCCTCATCGATGAGCCTTCACAAGGTGTTTACGGTTTGCTCACGGAAGAACGGAACAGGAGCGAGAAGCGGCTCCTCGTGCAATCGTCCGGGAGAGGAAGGTCACGAGCGAGGCCGTATTCCTAGGGGCGGCTCCCCTTTTCGTGGGCCGTGAGATGACGGGCAACCGGCATCTCGCACGACGGCCGGGCGCTGCCGTTGCCCCCTCCCCTGAGGTGCGGCGGCCCCGGCCGCTTGGGTTCACCAGGCGAGATGCGGCGGGATTTCGGGCGACGTATTGCCGTCGGCGTGGTGAGCCGAGTTCCTCAGCATCGCGACCCGCTGGAAGGAGTCCACTCGCGGCGGGCGTACGAGTGGCGTATTCTGCGACCGGTTGCGAGGGAACCTTCGGATCCGGGAAAGGAAAGTGGGTAGAAAATGGACAGCATGAAAGACCTCACCACCGGCGCGAAGGTCGTACTCGGGGCGACGATTCTCTTCCTGATCGTCTCGTTCTTCAGCTGGTTCGACTACAGCGGCCCCGGGAGCGACGAGCTCAGCGCAATCGGGGCGGACACGGGCGTCACCATGTGGCACGGTGTCGGCGTCGTTGCCGGCCTGCTCGCCATCGTGCTCCTCGTCTGGCAGGCGGTCCGCCTCGCCAACATCAATCTCGAGATCGGCGTCACGCCCTCGATGATCACCGCGGCGCTCGCCGTGCTCTTGCTGATCTTCGCCTTCATCCGGTGGATCGACAAGCCGGGCGGCGACCTCGTCGGCCGGACATTCTGGTCGTGGCTCGGCCTCGCGCTCGCCATCGTCACGGTCATCGGCGCCTGGCTGAACATGCAGGCAGCAGGTGAGAGCCTGAGCGACGTCCGCGCCTCGATGGCGGGTGCCGCAGCTTCCGCGCGCGGGGCGATGGATCGCGGTGACCAGTCGCCGTCGCCGTCGTCGCCGCCGCCGCCGTCGGCTCCGTCCGAGCCCGCGCCGCCTCCCGCAGAGGCTCCGCTGGACGATCCGGAGCCGCCCTCCACGGGCACCTAGGCGTCCGCTTCAGCGTTTCTCTCCCGGCTCGGCCGGGAGAGAAACGCGGCTACACTCAGCTGCATGTCCGAGATCGGGACGCTGCGGGTCAAGACGGGCCTTGCGGAGATGCTCAAGGGCGGCGTCATCATGGACGTCGTCGACGCCGAGCAGGCGCGGATCGCGGAGGATGCCGGCGCCTGTGCGGTGATGGCCCTCGAGCGCGTCCCGGCCGACATTCGCCGAGACGGGGGCGTCGCGCGCATGTCGGATCCGGAGAAGATCCGCGAGATCCAGGAGGCGGTCTCGATCCCGGTAATGGCGAAGTGCCGTATCGGCCATTTCGTCGAGGCGCAGATTCTCGAGGCGCTCGAGATCGACTACATCGACGAGTCCGAGGTACTGACGCCGGCGAGCCTCTCTCACCACGTCGACAAGCATGCGTTCACGGTCCCCTTCGTTTGCGGCTGCACGAACCTCGGCGAGGCACTGCGGCGAATCGCCGAGGGTGCGGCGATGATCCGGACGAAGGGCGAAGCGGGGACGGGCGACATCGTGAACGCCGAAACCCACATGCGGGCCGTGTTCGGGGCGATCCGGCAGCTGCAAGGGATGCGTGACGAGGAGCTCTACGCGGCTGCGAAGGAGCACCGGGCACCGTACGAGCTGGTCCGCTGGGTGGCCGAGAACGGGCGGCTGCCGGTTGTCACGTTCACGGCGGGGGGGATAGCGACACCCGCAGACGCAGCGCTCTGCATGCAGCTCGGCGCCGACGGCGTGTTCGTCGGCTCGGGCATCTTCAAGTCCGGTGACCCCGATCGTCGCGCCAAGGCGATCGTCGAGGCGACGACCCACTACACCGACGCGAAGATCCTCGCGGACGTCTCCGCGGGTCTCGGCGAGCCGATGGTGGGGATCTCCTCGAGCTCACTCGCCGACGCCGAGCGCCTCGAGCTCCGCGGCTGGTAAGCCTCTGCACCGCAGGGCCGGGCGATCGCCCGATCTACACTTGTGGGGCATGGAGCAGAAGCCGCGCATAGGCGTCCTCGCGTTGCAGGGCGCGTTCAGAGAGCACGTCCGCGTCCTTCGCGCTGCGGGTGCCGAGGTCGTCGAGGTACGTCTCCCCGGGCAGCTCGAGGGGCTCGACGGGCTGGTAATCCCGGGTGGCGAATCGACGACGATCCTCAAGCTCGCGTCTCTCTACGGCCTCGACACCGCGATACGGGAGTTCCCCGGGCCGATCTTCGGGACGTGCGCCGGAATGATCCTTCTCGACCGCGCGCATCTCGGCCTCATCGACCTGGTCGTCGAGCGAAACGCCTACGGCCGGCAGGTCGCGAGCTTCGAGGCCGATCTCGAGCTCGCCGGCGACGAGCGACCGTTTCGGGGCGTGTTCATCCGTGCACCCCGCGTCCGCGACGTGGGGGACGGCGTGCAGGTGCTCGCGGAGCTCGATGGAGAGCCGGTGCTTCTTCGCAACGCGAACGTGCTCGTCGCGTCGTTCCATCCCGAGCTGACGCAGGATCCTCGCATCCACGAACGGTTTCTCGAGCTCGTGGCCGCTCCATCCGTCGCGGAGGCGTCAAGTGTCGGGGCATAGCAAGTGGTCGACCATCAAGCACAAGAAGGGTGCGGCCGACGCGAAGCGCGGCAAGCTCTTCTCGAAGCTTTCGCGGGCGATCATGGTCGCAGCGAAGGAGGGTGGAGCCGACGCCGGCTCGAACCTCGCGCTCCAGAACGCGATCGACAAGGCCCGTTCGTACTCGATGCCCAAGGACAACATCGAGCGGGCGATCGCGAAAGGCACCGGCGAGGGGACGGACGGCGCGAGCTTCGAGATCGTGGTCTACGAGGGCTACGGCCCCGAGGGCGTCGCGGTGATCGTCGAGGCGCTGACCGACAATCGCAACCGCACCGCCTCCGACGTGCGCCACCTCTTCACGAAGCACGGCGGCAACCTCGGTGCCACGGGTGCGGTCGCGTGGCAGTTCGAGCGTCGCGGGATCGTGCTCGTCGACGCCGACGGGGTGGACGAGGACGAGCTCGTGCTCGTCGCAGCGGA
Source organism: uncultured Actinomycetes bacterium (assembly GCA_963798725.1). Taxonomy (GTDB): domain Bacteria; phylum Actinomycetota; class Thermoleophilia; order Gaiellales; family Gaiellaceae; genus Gaiella. The sequence goes on along the minus strand of CAWCUL010000002.1, from coordinate 400,909 downwards.
TGCGGGCGCGGACGACGTGGAGCTCGACGGCGCGACCTTCGTCGTCTCGTCGACGCCCGAAGGCCTTTCACACGTGCGCGAAGCGCTCGAGACCGCCGGGCTCGAGCTCGAGTCCGTGGGGCTTTCGATGGTGCCGAAGACCACCGTCGCGATCGCGGACGAGTCCACGGCGAAGCAGGTCGTCCGCCTCGTCGAGGGCCTCGAGGACAACGACGACGTGCAGGACGTGTACGCGAACTTCGACATCCCCGATGCGATGTTGGAGGCCGTGGCCTCCTGAAGAGGCGCGGGACGTGGTCTTTGACCGCGTCCCCGGAACCGTTCGGGTGTCGGATGCGGTGGCGAGCAGGCGCCGCTGCTCTTGGGACGTGGTCTTCGACCGCGTCCCGGGAACCGTTGGCGGTGGGTGCCTCGGGAGCGGGCGCCGCTTCGAGGGACGCGGGCAGAGCCCACGTCCCAAGGGGCCGGAGCCCACGCCCCGTGGTCATGCCTGCGCCACCCGGGCCGGCCCGCGTCCGTCGATTGCCGGCGGGTCGACGATGTCCAAACGGCGACGATAGAGGAGTCGTCCGCGACGCTGCGTACCCTCTCCGCGTGAAGGTCCTCGGCATCGACCCAGGAACGGCCGCATGCGGGTACGGGATCGTCCACGAAAGCGACGGGCGCATCCGGGCCATCGCCCAGGGATGCTGGACGTCCGGCGCGCGAGAGCGACCCGAGCTCCGGCTCAAGAGGATCTTCGAGGGAGTCGGCGAGCTCATCTCCCGTCACGCGCCGGACGCGGTCGCGCTCGAGGAGTCGTTCGTCGGCAGAGACGCCCGCATCGCGCTCTTCGTCGGGCAGGCACGCGGCGCCGCGCTCGTCGCCGCCGCGTCGGCCGGCGTCAGCTGCACCGAGTACGCGCCGGCGCGCGTGAAGCAGACCGTGTGCGGCTACGGCCGCGCCGAGAAAGAGCAGGTGGCGCGCATGGTCCGCAGGCTGCTCGCACTCGACGACGAGCCGAACACGTCGCACGAGGCCGACGCGCTCGCGGTCGCGATCTGCCATGCGATGACCCCGCCCCTCCAGCAGAAGCTCAGCCGGCTGGCGTCGTGAGATCTCCCGCGTGATCGCCCGCCTCCGCGGTCGCCCTGCTGGTCGGAGCACGGAGGGCCTCGTGCTCGACGTGAACGGCGTCGGCTACCTCGTCGCCGCGACCCCCTCCGTGCTCCGCCGCGCCGGAGTCGGCGGAGAGCTGACGGTCGAGACGTATCTCCACGTCCGCGAGGACGCCCTTCAGCTCTACGGCTTCGGCGACGCCGAGGAGCGGGAGCTGTTCGTGCACCTGCTCTCGGTGAGCGGCGTGGGACCGAAGGTGGCCCTCGGGGTGGTGTCGGGGTCACCGGCCGCCGAGCTGCGCAAGGCGATCGCGCTCGGAGACCATGCGCGGTTTCAGGCGATCCCCGGGATCGGCAAGAAGACCGCCGAGCGCATCGTCCTGGAGCTCCGGGAGAAGCTCGGCGCCGTGGCCGAGCCCGCGCTCTCTGCCGTGGCGGGAACGCCGGCGCATCTCGTCGCCCGTGACGCACTGGTGGAGCTCGGCTTCACGGTCGCGGACGCCGAAGCCGCGCTGGCGGAGATCGACCCGGATCTCACCGCCGAGGAGCGCGTCAGGCTTGCCCTGCGCGGGGCCGCGGCATGAGCCAGTTCCTCGCGCCGGCCGTGCGGCCGGAGGAGGAGGAGGCGGAACGGTCGCTCCGACCACGCAGCCTCGACGACTTCGTCGGGCAGGAGCGGGTCAAGGAGCAGCTGTCGATCGCCCTCGACGCCGCGAAGGCGCGCGAGGAGGCGCTCGACCACGTGCTCCTGGCGGGCCCACCGGGGCTCGGCAAGACCACGCTCGCCCAAATCGTCCGCGAGGAGCTCGGCGTCGGCCTTCGCACTGTCGCCGGGCCCGCGCTCGAGAAGAAGGACATCGCCGCGATCCTGACGGCTCTCGAGCCACGCGACGTCCTCTTCGTCGACGAGATCCATCGTCTCAATCGTTCCGCCGAGGAGATCCTCTATCCGGCCCTCGAGGACTTCCGGCTCGACATCGTGTTCGGCCAAGGCGCTGCGGCGCGCACGCTCACGCTCGACCTTCCGCCGTTCACGCTCGTCGGCGCCACGACACGAACCGGGCTTCTCACGACTCCCTTGCGCGACCGGTTCGGCATGACGTTCCGGCTCGGGTACTACGACCCGGGGCAGCTCGTCACGATCGTGCGGCGCTCGGCCGGGATCCTCGCCGTCGAGATCTCGACCGATGCGGCCGAGGAGATCGCCTCCCGCTCCCGCGGGACGCCCCGCATCGCGAACCGCATTCTCCGTCGTGTGCGCGACGTCGCCCAGGTGCGCCACTCCGGTTCCATCACGACCGCCGTCGCACGTGAGGCGCTCGAGCTGCTCGAGGTCGACGGGCGGGGCCTCGAGCGGGTCGACCGCGAGTTGCTCGACGCGGTCGCGTCGAAGTTCGGTGGTGGGCCGGTCGGGCTCTCCACGCTGGCGGTCGCGCTCGGTGAGGAGACAGACACGATCGAGGACGTCTACGAGCCATACCTGCTCCAGCTCGGGTTCCTCCAGAGAACGCCGCGCGGCCGCGTGATCACGGACCTCGGACGCGCGCACCTCGGGGTGGCACGCGCCGAGGGCAGCCTCTTCTGAGGCGGAACGCTCAACGCCGGAACTGGAGCGCGTGCCACGAGGGCGTGGGTGCGAGCTCGAGGAGCGAGCGCCCGCCTCTCGGCTCGGCATAGGCGAACTCGCTGCTCGTCTCGTCCCACGCGACGTCGAGGAGCCCCTCCTTGACCCGGTGATCGAGGTACGCGCTGCGGAAGACGAGCTTGCGCAGCCAGTAGACGAGCGATTCCCCGTCCACGAGGGCGAGCCGCTCCCAGTGACGGACGAGGTACGCGCCGAGCATGCTGCGCGGCTCCAGCACGCGCCCGTCCGCGGCGAGGGCGACCAGGTCGGCGATCTCCTCGCTCTCGAGGTCGTTCGAGGGAACGAGCCCGAGTCTCACCGCCGCCGCAGCGACGCGTTCCTCGAAGTCCTGCTCGCCGAACGAGAACTGGTAGCCCAGGAACTCCAGCGCGTACGCGTCTCCCGACGAGTAGTTGTGAGCGTCCCCCGACACGAACAGAGGCTAGCCTCCCGGTGTGGGCAACAGGAAGCTCGTCGTCGTGATGATCGCCGCGGTGCTCGCGATCTGGCTGGTCGGCGCCGCCGTGACGCGGTACTCCGTCGAGCAGATGGCGTTCCTTGCGCCGATCGCGGTGTGCGTCGTGGGCGCGACCGTGGCAGTCGTGTTGCTCTGGGTCAAGGTGATCACCGAGGCCCGGCGGGAGCGACGCGAGCGTCGCGCCGTGTAAACGGCGGTCGTTCGGGCGCCGTCCGACCTCGTCCGTACCGTCGGCGAGGCCATGCAGGACGGCCTCTGGACGACGAAACCGTGTGACTGGAAGCGCGTCGACGCGCTCGCCCGAGAGCTCGGGGTCAGCGACACGATGGCAACCGTCCTCGTCCGCCGCGGGCTCCGCGATCCGGAGTCGGCGCGCTCGTTTCTCGAGACCGGGCCGGTCGACCACGACCCGCTGACCCTCGGCGACATGGCCGCCGCCGTCGAGCGGATCCGCGCGGCCGTCCGCGACGGTGAGCGCATCTGCGTCCACGGCGACTACGACGTCGACGGCATCTCGGCGACCGTCGTCTGCGTCCTGATCCTCCGCGAGCTCGGCGCAGACGTCGAATGGCGGCTGCCGAGCCGCTTCGAGGAGGGGTACGGACTGGCGATCGAGACGATCGAGCAGCTCGCGGCGGACGGCGTCGACCTCGTGATCACCGTCGACTGCGGGATCACCGCCGTGGCGGAGGTCGAGCGCGCCCTGGAGCTCGGGCTGGACGTGGTGATCACCGACCACCACCGGCCGGCTGAGGCGCTGCCTCGCTGTCCCGTCGTGGCCACGCGCCCGTCCGCGTACCCGTGCACGGATCTCTGTGGCACGGGGGTCGTCCACACGCTCGCTCGAGCGCTTCTCGGTGACGACCATCCGGTGATCGCCCGCTCGCTCGATCTCGTCGCCCTCGCGACGATCGCGGACGTCGTCCCGCTCGTCGACGAGAACCGTGCGCTCGCAGCCGCCGGGTTGCGTGCGCTCGCCCGGACGAGCCGGCCCGGCCTGCAGGCGCTGATGCAATCGGCGCGGGTCGACCCGGCGGCGGTCGACTCCTCCGCGGTCGGCTTCCGGCTCGCCCCGCGGATCAACGCGGCCGGCCGGCTCGGACGACCCGACCTCGCCCTGCAGCTCCTGCTCACCGAGGATCGCGACGAAGCGACGCAGCTGGCAGCGCGGCTCGAGGACCTCAACCGTGACCGCCAGGGTGTCGAGGAGAGAATCCTGCGCGAGGCCGTCGCTCGCGTCGAGTCGTGGCCGGACGAGCGTCGTGCGCGCCGCGGCTACGTCGTGTGGGACGAGGGCTGGCACGAGGGCGTGATCGGTATCGTCGCCTCGCGCCTCGTGGAGCGCTATCAGCGGCCGGTCGTGCTGGTCGCCCCGAGCACGCAGGGCTGGAAGGGATCAGGTCGCTCGATCGCCGAGTTCGACCTCCACGGCGGTCTCGCCGCGTGCGTCGAGCATCTGGACGGATTCGGGGGCCATCGCGCCGCTGCGGGCCTCACGATCGCGGAGGAGCAACTCGAGCATTTCGCCGAGTCGTTCGCCCGGCACGCAGACGCTGAGCTCGCCGACGTCGAGCTGCAGCCGGTGACGACGGTCGACGCGATCGTGCCCGCGAGCGCGCTCACGCTCGACCTCGCCCAGGAGCTCGATCGCCTGGCGCCGTTCGGCCTGGGCAATCCCGAGCCGACGCTTCTCGTCGCGAGCGTCGAAGCCGCGACGGCCAGCACGGTCGGGGACGGCAAGCACCTGCGCTTCCGCGTGCGTCAGCACGGTACGGACGGCGGCTCTGCGATCGCGTTCGGGCTCGGCCGGCAACTCGACCGTGTCCAGCAGCCGACCAGGTTCGACCTCGCGTTTCGTCTCAAGGAAAACCGCTGGAACGGCACCATCGCTCCTCAGCTCGTCGTCCGCAGGCTGTTCGACGCCCCGCAGCACTATGACGAGCTGCGGACGTGGCTCATGGAAGAGTGGCGCGCCGGCGAGACGGCGTGGACTCCCGATGCACGCGCGATCTTCGCCGAGCTCGAGCTCGCGCCCGGCGGCCCGAGCCGTCAGCTGCTCGAGTCCGAGACGTTCCGGGCGCTGCTCGCGCACCCCGAGCTCGTCGAGCTACCCGAGGCCGCGTAGGCTCACGCCGACGCCGACCCTTCGCCGTCCCAGTAGTCGAGCGTTGCGCGGCGCATCATGAGGCGGTCCCGATCGTCGCCCGGGAACACGGCAACCTTGTCGCTGTCCGGATAGACCGCGATCGCCGGAGTCTGCCTGGTCGACGTCATGAGGACGCGGGCCGTCTCGTCGCCCAGGCACGTGACCTTGTGAGCCCCATCCGGCCCCGGCGGGAAGCACACGACATCGCCCTCGCCGAGCTCGCTCTGCCCCTCCGGATTGCGCAACGCGACCCGGCCGCGAAGCACGAACAACCACTCCTCTTCGGGGTATTCGTAGTGATACGGACAGACGCTCTGACCGGGTGGGAGCTCGTAGAGCGACGCTCCCATCTGCGCTGCGCCGATGCTCGGCCCGAACCGGGCCATCCCGGCTCTGTATCCCTCTGGATCGGTGTCGTCGTACTCGGGGACGAGCTCGCCGAGGTTGACTCGCGTGACCTCGCTCACGTGCCGATCATCTCATGCCTGCAGGTGCGCCTCCACGAACCAGAGGTGCTTGTCGATCGCGCGCGACACCTCGGTGAACAGGTCGGATGTATCGGTGTCCCCGAGCTCCGAGTCAGAGACGTCGATCGCCCGGCGCACGGCCGCGGCGTACGCGGCTAGCCGGTCCGCGACAACCTCCACGGTCTCCTCGCACGAGGTCGCGTCCAGGGGATACTCGTCGAGCGTCGTCGCCTCGGCCGCCATCCTGGCGGTTCCCGTCGCGAGGCCCCCGAGAGCCGTCGCCCGCTCGGCGATCTCGTCCACGTAGCCGAGGACGCTCTCCGCGATGCTGTCGTACAGCTCGTGGAGCTGGATGAAGTCGCTTCCCTTGACGTTCCAGTGGGCCTGCTTGAGCTGGCTGTAGAGGTCGAACGTGTCCGCCAGCCGAGCGTTCAGCAGCTCGACGAGCTTCTCGCGCTTTGCCGCGCTGAGGTCGTTCCGGGTCTCGAACATGGTCGACGCCGTGGTCGCCATCGTGTCACGTCCTTTCGTGGGCGACGGGGTGACGAACGGGGGCGCGACGCCGAGCTCTCGTCGCTCGCCCGCCCGAGGTCAGCGTATACCCAGCGTTCGCGACGTGCGAAACGCTCAGCGGCGCGAGGCCGTGCCGAGCAGGAGGAGCATCCGGCGGAGCCGACGACGCTCGAGGTAGTCGTAGATGAGCCGCATAGCCGTCCTATCGGTTCGGCGGCCGCTCGACCCTACCTCCCCGCAAGAGGGACTCGAACATGCGGCCCGTACACTGAGCACATGGCGGTCGTCGGCACCCAATCCCACCACGAGAACCTCGTCGAGGAGCTCCTCACGAGCATCGAGTCGTACAACCCCGGAGTCGATCGTGACCTCATCCGCAGAGCCTTCGAGACCGCGGAGACGCGGCATCGAGGGCAAGTCCGGCGCTCGGGCGAGGAGTTCATCCACCATCCCTGGGGCGTCGCCTGCATCTGTGCGGAGCTGCATCTCGACGAGCAGACGATCGCCGCGGCGCTGCTGCACGACGTGGTCGAGGATACGGAGGCCGAGCTCGACGAGGTGCGCGCAGAGTTCGGCGACGAGATCGCCCAGCTCGTCGAGGGCGTCACCAAGCTGACGAGGATCCAGTTCTCGAGCCGCGAGCAGGCCGAGGCCGAGAACTACCGCAAGATGATCGTCGCCATGGCCCAGGACGTGCGGGTCATCCTGATCAAGCTCGCCGACAGGCTCCACAACATGCGGACGATCGAGTACCTCGGCAAGCAGAAGCAGGTTCAGAAGGCAAAGGAGACGCTCGAGGTCTACGCGCCCTTGGCGCATCGCCTCGGTATCCACGCGCTCAAGTGGGAGCTCGAAGATCTCTCCTTCCAGATCCTGCACCCACGCAAGTACGCGGAGATCAAGGCGATGGTGGCCGACCGGCGGGCCGACCGCGAGGAGCAGGTGGAGCAGGCGACGACGATCCTCGGGCTCGAGCTCGAGAAGGCCGACATACCCGCGCTGATCGCCGGCCGCGCGAAGCACTTCTACTCCATCTACGACAAGATGGCCAAGAAGGGCCGCGAGTTCAACGAGATCTACGACCTCACGGCCATGCGCGTGATCGTCGAGCGCTCGGGCGAAGAGGGAACCCGAGACTGCTACGGAGCGCTCGGCATCCTCCATTCGCTCTGGAAGCCGATGCCCGGGCGGTTCAAGGACTTCATCGCGATGCCCAAGCTCAACCGCTACCGCTCGCTGCACACGACGGTGATCGGGCCGTCCGGACGGCCGCTCGAGATACAGGTCCGCACGCGCGAGATGCACGAGGAGGCAGAGCTCGGCGTCGCCGCCCACTGGCTCTACAAGCGGGGCCGCGTGGGCAAGCAAGACGACGAGTGGCTCGAATGGGTGCGGTCGCTGATGGACTGGCAGGGCGACGAGCAGGACGCTGCCGAGTTCATGCGCACGCTACGCACCGACCTGTTCGACGACGAGGTCTACGTGTTCACGCCGAAGGGCGAGGTGAAGACGCTGCCGGCGGGGGCGACGCCGATCGACTTCGCGTATGCGGTGCACACGGACGTCGGCCACCGGACGGTCGGCTCGAAGGTGAACGGGCGGATCGTGCCGCTTCACTATCGCCTCAAGAACGGCGACTTCGTGGAGATCCTCACATCGAAGTCCGGGCGCGGCCCCTCGCGCGACTGGCTGTCGCTCGCGGCATCGTCGAGGGCCCGCAACAAGATCCGGCAGTGGTACCAGCGTGAGACGAAGGGCGAGACCGAGCAGAAGGGCCGCGACGCTCTCGACCAGGCGCTCAAGGCGCAGAACCTGCCGTATCGCAAGCTCCAGGGCTCCAGCGTGCTCGCGTCGGTGATCCGTGAGATGGGCTTCAAGAAGGCGGAGGACTTCTACCTTGCACTCGGCGCCGGGAAGGTTGGCACCGGGCTGGTCGTCAACAAGGTGCTCCACAGCCTCAAGACCGACGAGGTGCCGCAGGACAGCCCGATCACCGCCAAGCCCGCCGCTCACCGGAGGACGGTGTCGGGCGAGTCGCTCGGGGTCGCCGTCCCGGGCGTCCAGGACGTGCTCGTCCGGCTCGCCAAATGCTGTACGCCCGTCCCCGGAGACGACATCCGCGGCTACATCTCGCTGGGACGCGGTATCACGATCCACCGTTCGGACTGCCCGAACGTGAAGGCGCTGCTGCGGAATCCCGAGCGCTTCACGTCCGTGGAATGGGAGGGCGACGCGACCTCGTCGAGCTTCCGCGCTCAGATCGCGGTCGACGCGTGGGACCGCTCCCGACTCCTCGAGGACGTCGCCCGAACGTTCGCCGAGCACGGGGCGAACATCGTCGCCTACGGCGGGTCCGTCGAGGACGGGATGGCGCGGAACTGGTACACGGCGGAGCTCGGCGACGTGAAAGACCTGCGGACGCTCCTCACCGGGCTCCGGAACCTCGACGCCGTGTTCGACGCATACCGGATGACGCCGGGCGGCTAGACGCGGAGGAACCGAGGTTCCCCCGCGAGCCCCCTCCTCCAGCGTCGTTCCCCGAAGAGGCGTGCCTGGCCTCCCGGCCGGCGAAGCCGGCCTCCGGCCGGAAAGGGTTTACGCCGCCGCCACGGCATCGCCCTGGACCGCACGCGCCTTTGTCCCGGTGGTGCTAGAGCCGGTCGCGGACCGAGAGGAGGTCGTCGTCGGTCGCCGCCCATTCGCGTGCGCGAGGCTCGAGCTCGACGGCCCGGTGCAGCGTGGCGAGCGCCTCGTCGTCCCGGCCTGCAAGCGCCAGCCAGCAGGCGGTCGAGTAGACGACCCCTGCGTGATCCGGGAAGCGCTCGTTCGCCTCGTCCATCAGCCGAAGGGCCGCCTCCGGGTCCAGCGGGTCGCGGAATCGCTCGGCCTCGAAGTACCACTCCCACGCGGACGGCGTGTAGGCCACACCCGGACGGCCGCCGACGGCGAGCACCGTCGTCCCCGGCTCGGCGGCGGTTGCGTGTCGGCGCGTCGCCGGGTCTCGGAGGAACACGATGGTGCCCGCCGGCGCGTCGAGCTCCTCGCCGTCGAGCTCGAAGGTCGCCCGCCCCTGGAGGACGACGTAGACCTCCTCGTGCCCGAGGCTCTGCTCCGTGTGGCTCTCGACGACGTCGTCTCCGGTCTTCACGGCCGTATACGCGTTCATGCCGAACGCCTCGATTCCGAGCGTCCGCCGGATCGGCCGCCAGCGAAGCCCGCCCGCGACGGTGATCGGGTCCACCTCGCCGATGCGGAGGCTGCTCCAGCCGTCGTCCACGCGCTCGACGCTACCGGAACCCGCGTACCGGGTCCCGGTGTAGAAGGGAGTGGTGGAGAGCCGGCGCTCCGCGCCGTCCACTCGTGACGGTCTGTTGCCTCGATCGAGGGAGCATCCCCCGTTCGAGGGGGGTACCTCGTTGGAGGGGGCACGTCACTGGGACGAGGGATGGAACCCCTTCCCCGGGGTGACTACAACGCGGGTGGGGGAGGGGAAAGCCGAGTCCGCGCCCGTCCGGTCTGACCGGACGGGCGCGCCGGCACTTCACGGTCGGGACGAGGCCGAGCCGGTGATCCTGTCGTGGCGTCGAGGCGTGTTCGCCCGGCGCCGGCCCGTCGTCAAGGCTCCTACGGCTCCCAGGTCTCGCCGGCGGTGTCCCAACCGAGCAGGACGTGAGCGGAGATGCGCTCCGCGACGGCTTCGAGGAGCACCCGGTCGGCGTCGCCCTCGACCTGCAGCTCGCCGACGGCCCTGCCCTTGTAACACACTGTTACAAAGGTCCGTGGCGCGACGCCCGGGGTTCCCGCGGAGGGGCCGAGCACCAGGCCCTCCGCCTCGACGAAGGCGATACCCGCCCACGAGACGCCCGGCTGCGCGATGAGCACCCCGACGGCTCCGCGGAGCGCGTCGTCCGCGTCCCCGGCCCCGGCGAGCGCCTCCTCGACCGCCTCGATCGCGCTCATTCAGCGAGGTCGCCGGTCTCGAAGGCACGGACGGGCTCCCGCACCGCGGCGGGGATCGTGGTCGGCCGGCGCGTGGACAGATCGACGAGAACGAGCGTTTGCGTCGCGGTCACCATCAGCGTGTCGTCGGGGATCCGAAGCGCGCAATGCTCGTAGGACACGCTCGTCCGCCCGAAGCGGCTGACTCGCACGAAGATCTCGAGCAGGTCGTCGAACCGGGCAGGGGCGTGATACTCGACCGTCGAGGCGCGCATCACGAGCTCGGCGCCCTCCGTCCAGAGGCTGCCGAGATGGCGGTGATACTCGGTGCGGGAATAGTCGAAGTACGGGAGGTAGCGGCCGTAGTAGACGACGCCCTGCGCGTCGGTGTCGGAGAACCAGACGCGCGTCAGCGTCGAGTACTTGTACGGAGGCAGGCGATCCGTCAGCCGGCCGAGCTCGAGGGAGGCTGCCATGACTCAGCTCCGGATCACGTCGAGCACCTCTTCCCGCTTCTCCTCCATGAGCGGCTCGGAGAGTGCCTCGAGGTTGAGCCGCAGCAGCGGCTCCGTGTTCGAGGGTCGGACGTTGAAGTGCCAGTCGTCGAAGTCGACCGAGATCCCGTCGAGATGGCTGATACGGGCACCCTCGGCGGCGTAGCGCTCCTTGAGCTCCTGGAGCTTGAGCGCGACGTCCGCGACGAGCGTGTTGATCTCGCCCGTGAGGAAGTAGCGCTCGCGGAAAGGTGCGAGCAGCTCCGACAGCGGTCTCGTCTCGCGTGAGAGCACACCGAGCATGACGAGAAAGGGGACCATGCCCGTGTCGGCCTGCGTGAAGTCGCGGAAGTAGTAGTGCGCGGAGACCTCGCCGGCGAAGAGCGCGTCTTCCTTGCGCATCCGCTGCTTGATGAACGCGTGCCCGACGCGGTTGACGAGTGGTATCCCGCCCGCCTCCTCGATCGCACGGGGCACGGCGCGGCTCGCGCGGACGTCGTAGATCACCTTCGCGCCCGGCTCGCGGGCGAGCATCTCGCGCGCGAGAAGCGCCGTGACGAAGTCGCCGGGAACGAACTCTCCCGTGTCGTCGACGAAGAAGCAGCGGTCGGCATCGCCGTCGTATGCGACCCCGAGGTCGGCTCCCTCGGCGCGGGTCCGCTCCACGATGAACTCCTGGTTCTCGGGCAGGAGCGGATTCGGCTCGTGATTCGGGAACGAGCCGTCTGGCTCGAAGAAGCAGCGGACGACTTCGAGCTGCGGCAGCCGCTCGAGGATCGGCGGCAGCATGGTTCCCGCCATCCCGTTCGCGGCATCGATCACGAGCTTGAAGGGTCGGAACCGCTTTTCGTCGACGAACGTGAGCACGTTCTCCACGAACCCGTCCCAGACGTTCTCGCTGCGGATCTCACCTCGGCGCCCGACATCCCCGAAGCCGGCCTCGGCCCGTCGCCGGACGTCGTCGAGACCCGAGTCGCCGCCCACAGGGAGCGCCCCGCGGCGGACGATCTTCATCCCGGTGTACTCCTTCGGGTTGTGCGACGCGGTGACGCAGACGCCGCCGTCGAGCCCGAGGCTGCCGACCGCGTAATAGAGCATCTCGGTGCCGATCAGCCCGAGATCGAGCACGTCGGCCCCACCGTCGGCGGAGCCCTCGATCACGGCCGCGGCGATCGCGGGCGACGAGATCCGCATATCGCGGCCGATGGCGATCGCGCGCGGCTCGAACCGCTCGACGTACGCGCGCCCGATCCGGTAGGCGCCGTCCTCGTCCAGCTGGGTCCGGTAGAGGCCGCGGACGTCGTAGGCCTTGAATACCGCCGGATCGAGCACGCGCGCATCGTATGGGACGTCCTGGCGTGGCACGCGCGCGTGCGGTAAACCGCACGGCCCGAACCTGCTCGGCGCGCCTAGACTCGGTGCGTGGAGCGCAAGCTTGCGACGGCCATGTTCGTCGACCTCGTCGACTCGACCGCATTCGTCTCCGCGAGCGACCCGGAGATCGTCCGTCGACGCGTGACGCGATTCTTCGAGCGTGCAGCGGGCCACATCGCGGCGTACGGCGGTACCGTCGAGAAGTTCGCCGGGGATGCAGTCGTCGCGGTGTTCGGAGTGCCGACCGCGCACGAGGACGATGCGGAGCGTGCCGTGCGGGCGGCGACGGCGATCCTCGAGACGGGCGACGGCGAGCTGGCCGTGCGGATCGGGATCGAGGCCGGCGAGGTCGTTGCCGACGCGGGCGAGTCGACGTTCGCCACGGGCGAGGCACTCAACGTCGCGGCCCGGTTGCAGCAAAGCGCGGAGCCCGGAGAGATCCTGATGGGGCCGACGGCGCGCGGGCTCACAGCGGGCACCGTGGTCGCCGAGCCGGCGGGAAAGCACGCCCTGAAGGGCATTTCCGCAGATCTCTCCGTCTGGCGCGTGATCTGCGCCGACGGGCACGCCGGCCGCCCGCTGAGCGTTGCCGCGCCGTACATCGGTCGCGAGGAGGAGCTCGACCTGCTGGGCAACGCGTATGCGCGCGCCGTGCGCGACCGCAGGGCGCAGCTCGTGACGATCTTCGGCGAGCCGGGCATCGGCAAGAGCCGCCTCGCCCGCGAGTTCTTCGCGGGGCTCGAGCGCACGACCGTGCTCAGCGGCCGTTCTCTGCCGTTCGGCGAGGGACTCGTCTACCGGCCTTTGGCCGAGATGGTCCAGGAGGCAGCCGGCATCTCCGAGGACGACTCCCCGGAGGAGGCGATCGAGAAGCTACGCGACGCATGCTCGAGCGATGCGATCGCCGATCTGCTTGGCCTCGCGTCCGGCGTGCTGGACACCGTGTCGGGCGACAGGCGCGGCCAGGAGATCGCGTGGGCCGCCCACGAGTGGGCGACGAGCCTGGCCGAGGCGCAGCCGCTCGTCCTCGGCTTCGAGGACGTCCACTGGGCGGAGGAGCCGCTTCTCGATCTCGTGGAGCATCTCGCCGACAGAATCGACGACGCGCCCGTCCTGATCGTCTGTCTGGCGCGGCCAGAACTGCTCGACGCGCGCCCGGCGTGGGGCGGCGGACGGAGGCGCTCGATAGCGATCGAGCTCGGGCCGCTCCCCGACGCCGAGACGGGCGTCCTCGTCGACGCGCTCCTCGACGATGCGCCGCTTTCTGACGACCTGCGGACGGCGCTGCTCGACAAGACGGAAGGCAATCCGCTCTTCGTCGAGGAGACCGTGAGGCTGCTCGTGGAGCAGGGGGATACCGCAGCAGTGCGGATCCCGGACACGCTGCAGGCGCTGATCGCCGCGCGCATCGACCGCCTTCCGCCCGGCTCGAAGTCCGTGCTCCGGCACGGGTCGGTCGTAGGCCGCGTGTTCTGGCGCGGGGCGATCTGCGAGCTCGACCCCGAGCTCGACGTCGACTCGTCGCTCGGCGACCTCGTCGATCGCCAGCTTCTGACACGGGAGCCGTTGTCCACCGTGACGGGCGAGGTTGCCTACCGGTTCCGCCACGTCCTGATCCGCGACGTCGCCTACAGCGGACTCACGAAGAGCGAGCGGGCAAGGCTGCACCGCGTCTTCGCGTCGTGGCTCCGCGCGAGGTCGCCCGACGAGCTCGTCGAGACGCATGCGTATCACCTCGACCGGGCGGCCGCCCTCACGGCCGAGCTCGACGGGCGCGTGCCCGACGATCTCCGTGCCGAGGCCGCCGATGCGCTGGAGCGCGCCGGCCGCCGCGCGCTCGCACGTGAGGCGAACAGGACCGCGCGCCGCCTGCTCCTACGTAGCCTCGAGCTCGAGCCGAGCCTCGAGCGGCGGTTCCATGCAGCCCGTGCGGCCTGGAGGCTCTGGGAGATACCTGCTGCCCCTGACGAGATGGAGCAGGTCCGGACGCTGGCACACGAGGCAGGGGAACGGACGATCGAGGGGCTGGCCCTTACGGCGCTCGCAGAGATCGCGCTGAACCGCAACGCGGACGTGACGCTTGCGCGTCGGCTCGGACGTGACGCACGCGAGCTGCTCGCCGACGCCCCCGGCGACGCCCGTGCGGAGGTCTTGACGCTGCTCTCGAGCGTCGGCTGGTGGGAGGGAGATCTCACGAGCGTCGAGCGATATACGAAGGAAGCGCTCGAGATCCGTGAGGGACGGCCGGACCTCGAAAGCCTGGCGCTCGTCGAGCTTGCCGGCGCGCATCTCGCGCGGCTCGACCTGACAGGGGCCGAGACCGTCCTCGGCGAGGCGACCGCGCTCGCCGAGTCGAGCGGCAGCCTCTCGGCTCGCGCCTGGGTCTCGCGGATCGCAGGCTCGATTCAGTTGCGCAGGGGGCGCTTCGGCGAGGCCGCGACCGCGTTCCACACGGCGTTCGAGCTGTTCGACGAGGTCGGGGCGGCCCCCGATGCCGCGCGCGCTCGCCAGCTCGAGGGCGTCGCGATCTGGCGGGCCGGCGACCCCGACCGAGCGGAGGCCCTCGTGCGCGAGACGGTGCGCACGCTGCTCACCCTCCAGGAGCGCGGGAAGATCGTCGAGGCGCAGCGCACGCTCGCGGAGATCGTGCTCGACCAGGGCCACGTCGAGGAGGCCGAGCGTTGGGCGCTGTCCGCGGTCGAGTCCGTCGGGATGCAGGACATGATGTCCCGCTCGAACGTGAGCATGGTGCTCGGGCTCGTCCGCGCCGCCCAGGGTCGCGATGCAGAGGCCGAGCTGCTCCTGCGCGAGGCCCTCGACGTGCTCGCGGCAACCGATCTCCGCAACTCCGAGCCGGAGCCGCTCGCGGCGCTGGCCGGCTTCCTGCGCGTACGGGGCCGGGAGGACGAGGCGGTCGAGCTCGAGGAGCGCATCGACGCGCTGCTTCAGCCGGTGAGCGCAGCCCGGATCATCTGACTCGACTCCTCGTCGGGCGATTCCGAGATTACGGTCGCCGCCCGGTCGAAGCCGACGAGGGCCGCTCGGAGCGGATCGGCGCGAAGCGTCCCCTCGCCGTAGGGCAGGTGCTTGGTCTCGTTGCGGTTCGCGAACGCGATATCCGAGAGGTGGATGTGAAAGGGCGCGCCCGGGTCGAGGGCCGAGTCGGCGAGCTCGAGCGCCTCGCGGAACGGCTCGGGCTCTGTGAACGCGCCGTCCGAGGTTGCGTGCATGTGCGCGAAGTCGATCACCGGCCGCACCCACCCCGTGCGCCGGCTGATCTCGACGCAGTCCTGGAGCGAGCCGAGGTCGCGCACGCGGCCCATCACCTCGATCCCGAACGGCGCGCCGCGTCCCTTGCCGACGAGGCGCTCGCGGACCAGCGCGAGCTGTTCCACCACGGAGTCGATCGCGTCCTCCCGGCTGCGGCCGAGGAGGAAGCCCGGATGGAACACGACCACTTCGGCACCGCAGGCGGTCGCGATGCCGGCGCTCCGGTCGAGCGCGCCGAGCGCGGACGACCACTTGCGTCCGCTCGCTTCCAGATGCCCGACCCACCCGAAAAGCGGGGCATGCACCGAGAGCGCGACGTCGTGCTCCCGGGCGAGCTCTCCGAGCTGCTCCGCCCACGGGTAATCCATCCAGAAACCGGACTCGAAGTCGATCTCGCAGGCGTCGTAGCCGCGCTCGAGCAGGAGCTCCACGGCAGCCTCGGGGCTTTCGCGGTCGGGGATGCGCGCCGGGCCGACTCGAATGCGTGCCATCGCGGCGACTGTAGACGTCCCGGCCGGCCTACTCGGAAGAACGAACTGCAGCGCGGACAGGCGGTCGACGCCACGCGACGGATGTTCCTGTGCCGTCCGATGGGTCCCGTACGCTCGATGCATGGAGCAGCCAACACGCATCGACCTCCTCGAGCTCGACATCGACCTGCGCCTGACGGAGCTCTGGCGCGAGGCGGCCGACGTCTCCGAATGGAGCCTAGAGGTCGTCTCGGCGTTCATGCGGGCCGCGTACGGCAAGGGCTACTGCGACGCGCTGACCGAGGATGCGCCCGGCTCGCTGTGCCTCGAGCACGGCTATGACGTGCCGCGCCGCTGCGAGCGCGACGCGGCCGAGGCGTAGGCCGACGCTGCGCTCGGACACGGCGTTGGGCCGCGGCGTTCAGCGGCGTCCTCGTAGCGGGCTCTAGGTCGGGAAACGTGGCCTGAGGTCAAGCCCCGCAGCGGCGCGCGCGTCGTCGGCGCGCTCCGGCGCTTGCCGTCTCTACACTGTTCGCGTGGCACGGAAGTCTTCGCCGGCCCGTCTCGTGATCGCGCTCTCCGTTGCAGCGGTGCTCGCGGTGTTCCTGCTCTACACCTCGCTCGCAGGGGGTGGCACGCCGTCGGTCTCGCCCGCCGAGCTCCCCACGAAGACCGGTGAGGTCGCGCTTGCAGGCCGCGTCGTCGGCACTCCGACCGGCGATCCGCACGGCACCGGGATGCACTTCACCCTCGTGGACATCCATCATCCGGGGCAGACCGTGCCCGTCCTCTATAAGGGCTCGGTGCCCGACATGTTCCGCACCGGCCGCGACCTCGTCGTCACGGGCACGCAGCGAGGCGACGGCACGTTCGTGTCGAAGCCGGGCACGATGATCACGAAGTGCCCGTCGAAGTACCAGGCAGCCCAGACCTCGCCGAGCTGAGCCGTGGCTGAGCTCGGGCGAGCCGCGCTTCTCGTCACCTTCGGCCTGTCGGCGTACGCGCTGGTCGCAGGTGGTGTCGCGGCCTGGCTGGGCCGGCGACGACTTGCGCAGTCGGCGAGGAACGCGCTGATCGCGTCCTTCTTCTCCACGCTCGTCGCCGCGGCGGTGCTCGTGACCGGCTTCGTCCGCGACGACTTCTCGCTCGCCTACGTCGCGGGTCATTCCAGCCGTGCACTCCCGACGCGGTACAAGCTGTCCGCGTTCTGGGGCGGGCAGGAGGGCTCGCTGCTCCTGTGGCTGCTCGTGCTGAACGGCTACGCGGCGCTCGCCGTGTGGCTCGCGCGCAAGCGTGCCCGCGACCTCGTGGTGTGGGTGACGCCGGTGTTCGGCGCGATCGCCGTCGCGTTCGCCTGGCTCCTCGTGGCGGTATCGAGCCCGTTCGACGTGATCGCCGCGCCGGCCGACGGGAGCGGCCTCAACCCAAGCCTCCAGAACCCGTACATGGTCGTCCACCCGGTCGCCCTGTACCTCGGCTACGTGGGGCTCGCCGTCCCGTTCGCGTTCGCGATGGGCGCTCTTCTCTCCGGGCGCATCGACGAGCGTTGGATCGTAACGACGAGACGGTGGACGATCGTCGCGTGGACCGCGCTCGGTGTCGGCCAGCTGCTCGGCGCGCACTGGGCCTACCAGGAGGTGGGCTGGGGCGGCTACTACGCCTGGGACCCTGTCGAGAACGCCGCGCTGATGCCGTGGCTCGCCGCGACCGCATACCTGCACTCGGTGATGATCCAGGAGAAGCGCGGCATGCTCCGCATCTGGAACGTAACGCTCGTGAGCCTCGCGTTCTGCCTGTCTCTGTTCGGAACGTTTCTCACCCGCTCGGGCGTCGTCACCTCCATCCATTCGTTCACGAAGAGCTCGATCGGGCCCTGGTTCCTCGGGCTCATCGTCGTCGCGGTCATCTTCGCCGTCTCCATGATCTGGCTGCGTCTTCCACAGCTGCGTACGACCGCGAAGCTCGAGTCGCTCGTCTCGCGCGAGGCCGCGTTCCTCTACAACAACCTCCTGCTCGTCGCGCTCTGCCTCACGATCCTCTGGGGCACCGCCTGGCCAATGGTCTCGGAGGCGGTGCGCGGCGAGACGATGGTGGTCGGACGCCCGTACTTCGACTTCTTCCTGCGGGTATTCGGACTGCCGCTGCTCCTCCTGATGGGGATCGGACCGCTCGTCGCATGGCGGCGCGCGTCGCTCCGGGGGCTGCTGAAGACGTTCGCGTGGCCGGCAGGAGTCGCGCTTGCCACCGGGGTCGTCCTCATCGCGTTCGGGTCCGGAAGCTCGATTCCCGGTCTCGTCGCATACACGTTCTCGGCGTTCGTGCTGGCCACGATCGTGCACGAGTTCGCACGCGGCACCGCAGCGCGGCGGGCGCTCACGGGCGAGTCGATTCCGATCGCGTTCGGACAGCTGGTCGGCCGCAACCGGCGGCGATACGGTGGCTATGTCGTCCATGCGGCGATCGTGCTGCTCGCGATCGGCGTCGTCGGGTCGAGCGCGTACGACTCGGTCACGGAGGGGAAGCTCGCCAGGGGCCAGTCGCTCGCCGTCGGCGGCTATACGCTCACGTACCGATCCCTCGGGGAGCGCGACGGTCCGAATGCGACCGAGGTCCGCGCACACCTCGACGTCCGGCGAGGCGGCAAGGATCTCGGCACGGTGTCCGCCGGAAAGAACGCGTACAGCGTCGAGCAGCAGGTGTCGAACGAGGTCGGGATCCGCACCGACTACGCGACCGGGGAGGACCTCTTCGTGATCGCCGAGCAGGTGAACGACGACGGCACGGTGTTCTTCCGGATCTTCGTCAAGCCGCTCGTGAACCTCATCTGGCTCGCCGGGCTCGTGTTCGTGCTCGGCTCGCTGATCACGCTCTGGCCCGACGCGCGCGAGGAGCGCAGACTCGCGACGCGGTACGCGCGCGCGGGTGAGCACCAGGACACGCCCGCGACTACTTGAGACGCCGTGCCTCAGCGCACTGCGCCTGCTGGCTCCGGGCATCGCTCCCGGGACGCGCGTGAGCCCGTGGGTCTTGCTCGCGGCGGCGCTCGCCGTCGCGGTCGTCATCGTGGTCGCCCTCCCCTTCTTGCGTGAGCCTGCCCCCGAGTCGGACGACCTTCACGAGCTGGGGCCGGCGGAGCTCCGGCTGCTCGAGGCGCAGGAGGAGCGAGACCGAGCGCTAGCCGCGCTCCAGGAACTTGAGGCAGACCACCGCGCACGGCGCGTGTCGGACGAGGACTACCGCGCCGTCGTCGGCAGCCTGCGGCGCGACGCGGCCGAGGCGCTCCGAGCGCTCGACCGCCTGGCAGGGACTTCCGACGCGGAGGCGAAGATCGGCTGATGGGTCGTCGCGCGGGCCTCGTCGCCGTTGCCGCTGTGGCCCTTCTCGTCTCTGCTCTTCTCTCGGTCGCGACTGCGGTAGGTGAGCCGGGGGCCGACAAGGCACGGATCGACACTCGGATCACCGGTCTCCGTACGCAGGCGGCCGGCCAGGAGCAACACGCCGGCGTCGTCACCAGGCAGCTGAGCGCGGTCGCCCAGCGCGTTCGCGAGCTCGAACAGGGTGTCGACGCACAAAGGGCCCGGCTTGCGGTGCTCGAGGGCACGCTTTCGGACGCGCGCGCGCGGCGTGCGTCACTCCAGAAGACGATCGACGTCCAGACCACGCGCCTGACCCGCCTCCGCGGCCAGTACCGCGTGGCGCTGACACGACTCGAGCAGCGGGTGCGCGACCTCTACATGACGGACGGCCCCGACACGCTGTCCTTCGTCCTCGGCACGGCCTCGTTCAGCGACCTCCTCGACAACCTCGACCTGCTCGGCAGCATCGGCCGTCAGGACGAGCAGATCGCCGCCCGGGTTCAACACGTCAAGAACGGCGTCGCAGAGGCGCGGAGGCGAACCCGGGTCGCAAAGGCTGCAGCCGTCAGGGTGGAGGCGGCAGCAGCCTCTGCCACCAGCGAGCAGCGTGGGATCGTGGTCCGTCTCGTCGCGAGCCGCGACGCGCTCGCGGCGGCGGAGCGCGACAAGCGCTCGACGCTCGCCTCGATCCAGGAGAGTCGCTCCGATGTGCTCGCCGAGATAGACGGCCTCGAGGCGCAGAGCGCGGCGCTGGCGGAAAGGATCCGCGCGGCGCAAGAGCAGGCGGCGTCGAGCTCGACGCCTCCTGTTGCCGCGCCGCGCGGGAGCGGCGTGCTCTCGTGGCCGGTCTCGGGGCCCGTGACGAGCGGGTTCGGCATCCGTTGGGGCCACATGCACGAGGGGATCGATATCGCCGTCGGCACGGGAACGCCGGTGCATGCAGCCGAAGCCGGGACCGTGATCTATGCGGGCTGGATGGAGGGGTACGGCAACATCGTCGTGATCGATCACGGCAATGGGCTCTCCACCGCGTACGGGCACAACTCGTCGCTCGCGTCGTCGCCCGGACAGTCCGTTGCCGCGGGCCAGGTGATCGCATACTCGGGGTCGACGGGCCACTCCACAGGGCCGCACGTCCACTTCGAGGTGCGCGTCGACGGCAGCCCCGTCGATCCGCTCGGGTACCTGTAGGGCAACGTCAGCTTCGCCGAGCTCTGGATCGAGCCAGTCCCGCACGCGACGCGGGTGTCGACCGGGAAGGTTTCCGTCAAGCGGCGGGCGGTGCGATCCGATACGTATCAGTGTGCAGCGTGCTGTGACCCCGACGGTGCGCCGATCAGGGCTGGCGGCGCTCGGAAGCACCCTCTGGCGGCTTGTCCGCGGGCGCCGCGTGCTCGAACAACGGCTTCGCCGCTCGGAGGAGCGGCTCCAGACGATCGTCGCGGGTGCCCGGGGGATCATCTATATCTCCGAGCTCGGACCGCAGGGGCGTTGGGCGTACGTCAGCCCGCAGATCGAGGAGCTCCTCGGTTTCGCGCCGGCCGAGTGGATCGCCGACCCGGGGCTCTGGGCGAGACAGCTCCATCCGCGAGACCGCGAACGGGTGCTCCGTGAGGAGGAGAACATCACCTCGTACGTGCTCGGGCAGCTCTACGAGTCCGAGTACCGGCTGCTGACCCGATCGGGAGAGAGCCGCTGGATCAGGGACGTCGCGGCGATCGTCGGTACCGAGGACGGCTCACTGGTCTGGAGCGGAGCATTGACGGACATCACCGAGCGGCGATTGATGGAGGACGCGCTCCGAGCGAGCGAGGAGCAGGTTCGGAGCGTGATCGAGACGGCGAGCGACGCGTTCGTGAGCGTCGGCATCGACGGCAGGATCACGGAATGGAACCGCAAGGCGGAGGAGACGTTCGGGTGGCGGCGAGAAGAGGTCATCGGCCGGCCGCTCACCGCGACGATCGTCCCGGAGCGGTATCGGCCGGCCCACGAGCGCGGCTTCGAGAGGTTCGTGCGATCGGGGAGCGAGGCGCAGCTCGGCCGGACGCTCGAGGTGACTGCGGTCACGCGGGCGGGCATCGAGTTTCCCGTCGAGCTGACCATCTGGGGAAACCTCGGTCGGGACGGGCAGGTCAACGCGTTCGTCCGGGACATCACCGAGCGCGAGGCGCTCGAGATGGTGACGCACAAGGCATTTCACGATCCGCTCACAGATCTTGCGAATCGCACGTTGTTCACCGATCGAGTCGCTCATTCGCTCGCGCGCAGGAGAGAGTCGCCCACCGCCGCCACCGCTGTGCTGCTCCTCGACCTGGACGACTTCAAGACCGTCAACGACAGCCTCGGACACGCCGCCGGAGACGAGCTGCTCGTCGCCGTGGCCGAGCGCCTGCGCTCGTGTGTTCGGCCGGCAGACACGCTCGCCCGTCTGGCCGGCGACGAGTTCGCGATTCTGCTCGACGACCTCGACGACGGCGGCGATGCGACCGCGGTCGCGCTGAGGGTCGGCGAGCGGCTCGAGGCGCCGTTCGAGATCGAGGCGATGGAGATCGTCGTGCGTGCCAGCATCGGGATCGCGCTCGGCCAGACCGTCGACGACCGCCCGGAGGATCTCATGCGCGACGCCGACGTCGCGATGTACGCGGCCAAGGCGCGCGGCAAGGGCGGCTATCAGGTGTTCGAGCCGCACATGCGTCAGGCGGTCGTGACGCGCATGGAGCTCAAGGGCGATCTACGGCACGCCCTCGAGCGAGGAGAACTGCACGTTCTCTACCAGCCGATCGTCGCGCTGGACGACGACTCGATCGTCGGCGCGGAGGCGCTGCTTCGGTGGGACCATCCCGAGCGGGGCGTGATACCCCCACTCGACTTCATCCCGCTGGCGGAGGAGATGGGGTTGATCGTCCCCATCGGGCACTGGGTGCTGCGCGAGGCGTGCGGCCGCGCCGTCGAGTGGGCGAGGAGGTGGCCGGAAATCGGCCCGCTCACGCTCAGCGTGAACGTCTCGGCGCGACAGCTCCAGGACAGGCGCTTCGTCGGCGACGTCGCCGAGATCGTGGCCGAGCGGGGCCTCCCCTCCGAGCTCCTCGTGCTCGAGCTGACGGAGAGCTCCCTGGTAGAGGATCCGGACCAGGCGGTGGAACGGCTGCAACAGCTCCGAAACCTCGGGATCCGGCTGGCGATCGACGATTTCGGGACCGGCTACTCGTCGCTCGGCTACCTCCAGCGTTACCCGATCGAGATCCTCAAGGTTCACAGGGCCTTTATCGCAGGGCTGGGACGGAGCTCGGAGGAGCCGGTCCTTGCCAAGGCGATCCTGCAGCTCGCGCATCACCTGGGCATGAAGACGATCGCGGAGGGAGTCGAGGATGCGGCCCAGGTGGTCGCGCTGCGCGAGCTCGGCTGCGGGTTCGCGCAGGGCTTCCATTTCGCGCACCCGCTGCCGAAGGACGAGTTCGCGGAGCTCCTCGAGCGCCGCGCCGGGTCGCCGATGGCGCCCACGGGCGATACGAGGATGCCCCGCTGAGACGGGCATCCAGGCCTCTCGCGGCGTAGCGTGAGAGGCCTACGCGGCGTCGATCGCGGCAGGGAGCTCGTCCGACACGACGACGTGAAGGTCGGGGAGGGCACGCCAGCGCTCGTCGAGCCCGAGGCCGTAGCCGGCGAAGAGCTCGTCGGGCACCGTAAAGCCGACGTGGGCGAGGGGGATGTCGTCGACGAGACGGCGGTAGGGCCGGTCGAGGAGCGTGATGGCGGAAAGGCTCGCAGGGCCGCGCTCGGCAAAGGAACGCACGAGGAACCGAAGCGTCAGACCGGTATCGACCACGTCCTCGACGAGCAGCACATCGCGCCCACTCAGTGGACAGTCGACGTCCTTGAGCAGACGGACCCCGCCCCCCGACCGGCCGCTCCCGTAGGGCGCGAGCTCGATCACGTCGAGCTCGTGGTCGATCCCGAGGGCGCGCGAGAGGTCGGCGAGGAAGACTGCGCTCGACTTGAGCGGCGCAACGAGCACCGGCATGCGGCCTGCGTACGCCGTTTCGAGCTCGCGCCCGAGCTCGGCCACACGCTGAGCGATCTCGGCGCGCGTGAGGTAGACCTCTCCGATCGGCTGCCCCTGTCCACGGAGCCGCTCGGCCGCAGTGGCTTTCACGAGGCGATCCGCAACCGGTAGCGCTGGGCCAGGCGCTCGATGTCCCGTCGGTAGAAGAGCTTCACCCTGACGTCCGGGTACAGGCTCCTGAGCTGGCGCAGCTTGCGATTCTTCCGCGTCACCAGCGACTGCTTCATCACCGTGACCTCTATGTAGAGATCCTGCTCGGGGAGATAGAAGTCCGGCGTGAACGCGCTCGTGACGCGTCCCTCGGCGTCGCGCTTCAACACGAACGACCGGGGCTCGTACTCCCATGGAACCCCGTACCAGTCGAGGATCCGAGCACACTCCCGCTCCGCGCCGTTGACAAACCGCGGCGGCTCGGAGCCACGATATGCCTGGAACCGTGCGGATTCCGTGGTCGTCTCCGGCACCGTGTCGAGGGTAGCGTCAGCCTCGGACGGCCTGCTCCTGCTTGTTCGCCGGGCAGGAATCCGCTCTCGCGGATTCCTGCGGCTTGATCCCCGCCTGCGGCGGGGCAGATCCCTGAAGGCGTCGCCTGCGGCGCCGCAACGACCTGGGGGTCGGGACGTGGGCTCTGCCCGCGTCCCTGGGGTCCCTCCGGTGGGCGCCGGGCGGGAATCCGCTTTCGCGGATTTTTGCGGCTTGATCCCCGCCTGCGGCGGGGCAGATCCCTGAAGGCGTCGCCTGCGGCGCCGCAACGACCTGGGGGTCGGGACGTGGGCTCTGCCCGCGTCCCTGGGGTCCCTCCGGTGGGCGCCGGGCGGGAATCCGCTTTCGCGGATTTCTGCGGCTTGATCCCCGCCTGCGGCGGGGCAGATCCCTGAAGGCGTCGCCTGCGGCGCCGCAACGACCTGGGGGTCGGGACGTGGGCTCTGCCCGCGTCCCTGGGTCCCTCCGGCACGTGCCGGCGTCAATGTTGCGCACCGGTTTTCTCGGGACGCGGGCGGAGCCCCACGTCGCGGAGTCGCCGGTCTTTCGGCAGCGCAGCGCCGGCCATACACTGCAAGTTGTGGCCGTCGACGAACGCCCGTTCCGGATCGCACACCTGTCGGACCTCCATTGCGGCGGCCCGTACTTCGAGGCGAACCTGCTGGAGCGGGCCATCTCGGAGGTCAACGAGCTCCAGCCCGACATCGTCGTCTGCTCCGGCGACCTGACGACGTTCGGCTTCAAGCACGAGTATCAGGTCGCCCGCTCGTACCTCGAGCGGATCGACTGCGACGCCATCGTCGTCGTCCCCGGTAACCACGATGCGCGAAACGTCGGGTACGTGCACTTCGAAGAGCTCTTCGGCACCCGCAATTCCGTGCTCCGAAAGGCCGGTGTGACGGTCGTCGCAGTCGACTCGACGGAGCCGGACCTCGACCACGGCCAGATCGGCCGCGGACGCTATCCGTGGATCGAGCAGCAGTTCGGCGAGGAGCCATCGCATCTGCGGATCTTCGTGCTCCATCACCATCTGCTCCCCGTACCGGGCACCGGACGGGAAAGGAACGTCGTCTACGACGCCGGTGACGCGATCGAGTGCCTGCAGCGGGCGGGCGTCCATCTCGTGCTCTCAGGTCACAAGCACGTCCCGTACGCGTGGCGTCTCGAGAACCTCTTCGTCGTCAACACGGGGACGGTTTCGTCCCTCCGCCTGCGCGGGAATACCAGACCCTGTTACAACGTCGTCGAGATCCACGGCCACCACGTCTCGATCTCGCGCCGTCATCCATTCCACGGCGAGGAGCGGATCATCCAGTTCTCCATCGAGACGTTCGAGTACGAGAAGTACACGGGCCGGATCGAGCAGGAGGTGACGACGAGGGGATGAGGCGCGCGATCGCGATCATCGACGGCGAGCACTATCCGCCGGTCGTCCGGGAGGCCCTCGAGGAGCTCGACGACCTGGTTGTCGCCGCCGTGCTCGTCGGCGGTACCGAGAAGCTCCGTGGCGGCGACGGCTACGGCGTTCCGCTCGAGGAGTCGCTCGAGTCCGCCGTGCTCGACCACGGGCCCGACGTCGTGCTCGACCTGTCCGACGAGCCTGTCCTCTCGCCGCCCGAGCGTCTGGCGCTCGCAAGCCGGGCCCTTGCCCTCGGCATCCCGTACGAGGGGCCCGATTTCCGCTTCGACCCGCCGAGGACCGAGCTCGTAGACGTCCCGACGCTCGCGGTGATCGGCACCGGCAAGCGGGTCGGGAAGACTGCGGTCACGGGTCATCTCTCGCGGCGGCTCGCGCAGTCACGCCGGGTCGTGGTCGTGGCGATGGGCCGCGGCGGGCCTGCCGAGCCGGAGACGGTGCTGGTTCCTCCGAGCGTCGAATCCCTGCTCGACCTGTCGCGCGCGGGCAGGCACGCCGCCTCCGACCACCTCGAGACGGCGATAGCCGCAGGCGTTCCCACGGTCGGGTGCCGACGCTGCGGAGGGGGCCTGGCCGGCGCGGTCGCGGTGTCGAACGTCCTCGAGGGCGTCGGTGTCGCCACGAGCCTCTCGCCCGATCTCGTCGTGCTGGACGGAAGTGGGGCGGCCGTTCCGCCGGTCCGGGCCGGACGGAGGCTCCTCGTCGCGTCGGCGGCGCAGCCCGTCGAGATCGCCGCAGGGTATTTGAACGTCTATCGCGCGCTGATCGCCGACGCCGTGCTGGTGACGATGGCGGAGCCCGGGACGCCGCACGCCGAGCTCGTCGACGCGCTGAGAGCCGTCGTGCGGCCGGGGACACCCGTGATCCGCGCGGTGGTGCGGCCCCGCCCGCTCGAATCGGTGACGGGCGAGCGCGCCGCGTTCTTCTGCACGGCTCCGAAGCCCCAGCACGGCCGGTTCGCCCGCCACCTCGAGGAACGCCATGGGGCTCGGGTAGAGCTCGTCTCGGGAGCGCTCTCGGACCGTGATCGGCTGCGCGAGGACCTCGCGCGTACCGACGCCGATGTCTTCATCGTCGAGCTGAAGGCTGCGGCCGTCGACGTCGTGGTCGAGGAGGCGCGACGGCGCGACATCCGGGTCGTGATCGCCGCCAACGACATTGTGCCGCTGGCCGGGGAGCCCGACCTGGATGCGCAGGTGGACAGGCTCGCCGCCGAGGCGGCGGCGATGGCTCCGGAAGTCGTCTCGTGAGACGTTCTGTGTCGACCCAGGGCGCCCGGGCGCCAGGCGGCCGCGGAGCCCGGCTCCGAGCATGAGCGAACGCCGCTATCTGGCGCCGCTTCCCCTCGGGGGAGACGAAGGTCCGCCCTGGTCGAAGGGGCTCCTCTCTCGCGCGCTCGCAGCGACCGGGCTCAGCGCCACGCGCTCGTACGATCTCGCCCGGCGCGCGGACGCCGATCTCGCGGAGCGCGATACCGATCGGCTCGATCTCGACCGGCTCGGCGAGCTCGCCTCCGAGGTCCTCGGCGAGGCCGAAGGCGCGCGGACGATGCGCCGTCTCCGCCGACTTCACGCCCTGCGTCAGCTCGACGTCCCCATCGTCGTCCTGGTCGGCGGCGCCACGGGCACGGGCAAGTCGACGATCGCCACCGAAGCCGCGCATCGCCTGGGCATCACCCGCGTGACGTCCACCGACTTCATCCGTCAGACGCTGCGCGCCTACTTCTCCCCGGCATTCATGCCCTCCGTGCACTACTCGAGCTTCGAGGCCGGCCTCGGATTGACGAAGGCAGAGGAGGAGGAGGCCGGCGACGCCCACCTCCTCGGATTTCTCGACCAGACCCGCAACGTGCTCGTGGGAGTGGAGGCGGCGATCGACCGTTCGCTGGCCGAGGGCTGGTCGATGGTGCTCGAAGGCGTCCACCTCGTGCCCGGCATGGTCGACGTCGACCGCGACGGCGCGATCGTCGTTCAGTGCGTGATCGCCATCGAGGACGAGGATCTCCATCGCAGCCATTTCTGGGTACGCGACCACGCCACGGACGGCCTGCGCCCTCTCGAGAAGTACCTCGAGGGGATGCCCGAGATCCGTCGGGTGCAGGAGGCCCTGATCGAGCGCGCGCAGCGCTTCGACGTGCCCGTGATCACGAACGTCAGCCTCGACCAGGCGATGGGCGAGGTGCTCGACGTGGTCCTCTCGACGGCCGACCGGCTCGTCCGCGCCTAGGCGCCGCCCATGACCGACTGTCTTTGCACTCGGTACTCGCGCGCCACCGAGTGGGCCGCGCTCGCCGGGGCCCGCTGGCTCGGGCGTGCAGACGAGGAAGCCGCAGAGGAGGCCGCGGCCAGCGGGATGCAGGCCGCGCTCGACGAGATGCCGATCGACGGCCGCATCGTGATCGGCGCCAGGACGGGCGAGACGCTGTCCCCGGAGGGCAGGGTCGGTGCCGGCGGCAACCGCGTCGACCTTGCTCTCGACCCGATCGAGGGGCGTGGGGTGGTCGCCCGCGGCGGAGTGGGGGCGATGGCGATGCTGGCGGCCGCTCCGGAGGGAGCGCTGCTGCCGCTGCCGGACATGTACATGCGATCGATCGCGGTGGGGCCACGGGCCCGCTCGGTGATCGACCTCGATCGTCCGGTCGCGGACAACGTGGCGGACGTCGCGGCCAGCTTCGGCCGCCAGCCGTTGGACATCACGGCGCTCGTGCTCGACCGCCCGCGCCACCACGACCTGATCGAGGAGCTGCGGGCCGCGGGCACGCGGATCAAGCTCGTCGGCGACGGGACGGTGACTGCTTCGATCTCGGCGGCCATCCGCGGCACGAACGACCACCTCGCCATCGGAATCGGCGGCACGCGTCAGGCGGTGTTGACCGCCGCGGCGCTGCGCTGCCTCGGCGGCGGTATGCAGGCGCAGCTCTGGCCGACGACGCGGACGCAGATCGAGGAGGCCCGCGCGATCGGGATCGAGGACGTGACCCACGTCTTCACCGAGGAGGAGCTCGCCCGCGGGGACGTGATCGTGGTCGCCACGGGCGTCACGAACGGAGATCTCCTCCGTGGTGTCCGCTTCATGGCCGATTCGGCCCGGACGCATTCCCTGATCATGTGCATGCGGTGCAATTGGGTCCGCTTCACGGACGGGATCCACTTCTTCGCCCGAGAGCGCCGGGAAGAGGTGCGCTTGCTGGGCTGAGGAGTGGGACGTGGGCTGTGGCCGCGTCCCTCGAACCTCTGGGTTTGGGCCCGTGAAGCGGGATTCTGCACACGCGGAATCGCCGCTCGGATTCCCCGTCTGCGGGCGGGGTCAGATCTCTGGAGGCTGGGGCGTGGTCTCCTACCGCGTCCGTAAAGGCGAAGGGATCGAGGGACGCGGCTGAAGCCACGTCCCGTTTGGGTGGCGACCCGTCGAGGGTCTCTACTCAAACCCACGTCCTGTTTGGGGGGCGACCCGTCGAGGGTCTCTACTCAAACCCACTAGCGACCAGTCGAGGGTCGCTACCCGAACCCGAGGATGAACTTTGCGTCGTCCGACATCAGGTCCGGCGTCCAGGGCGGGTCGAAGGTGAGCTCGACCTCGACCTGCTCCACGCCCGGAAGCGCGGCGACGGCGTCGTGGATCGATTCCTGGATCATCGGGCCCGCCGGGCAACCCATGGAGGTCAGCGAGTGGATGATCTTGACCCGCGGCCCCTCTATCTCGGCCTCGTAATAGAGCCCGAGCTCGACGATGTCCATTCCGAGCTCCGGATCCTCGACGGAATGCAACGCTTCGACGACGTCGTCCTTCGTGAGCATGGGCGTACCGTAGCGAACCGCCGCCGGCGGCCCCCGACATGACAACGCTTGTGTTGATTCAACACAAGCGGCTCTGCGCGTCGGCGAACCCGCCGCGCCGACGGCGCTCTCCCGCGGACCGCCCCGCCGAGGATCAGCCGGGAATCGCGAGTACGACCTTGCCGAGCTGGGCGCCGCTCTCGAGTCGCTCGTGCGCCGCCGCGGCCTCCGCGAGCGGATAGACACGGTCGACGTGCACCCGGACACGGCCGGCTCGGACGAGAGCGTACGCGCCGAGAAAGTCCTCGCGCGTGCCCATCGTCGAGCCGATCACGGTGAGCTGCTTCCACCAGAGGCGGTGGAGTTGCGCAGGTGGGTTCGGCCCGCTCGTTGCACCGCAGACGACGACCCTTCCGAAGGGGCGTGCGGCGGCGAGCGTCCGCGCCCAGGTCGCGTCGCCGACCGTCTCGACGACGACGTCGACCCCGTTTCCGGTCGCGTCCTTCACCGCCTGCACGACGTCGTCCCTGTGGTGGTCGACGACAACGTCGGCGCCCCAGTCGCGCGCCCGCGCGAGCTTCTCGGGACTGCCGGAGGTGACGATCGTCCGCACGCCGAATGCCCTGCAGATCTCGAACGCCGCGGTCGCGACGCCGCCCCCGATTCCCCAGATCAGCGCCCACTCGCCGTCGGTCACCGCCTCCTTCGTGACGAGCATGCGGTACGCGGTCTCGTAGACGAGCGGAAAGGCCGCAGCGGTCTCGAACGAGAGGGCGTCGTCGAGCGGGAACACCTGCTCGGCTGCGATGGCGATCAGCTCGGCGTGCGTCCCGTCGAAGTGCTCGCCGATCACGCTCACCCGGTCGCCGTGCACGAGCCCGGGGTTGAGCACGACCCGGTCGCCCGGAGCGAGACCCGTCACGCCGTCGCCGAAGGCTTCGACCACGCCGGCGCCGTCCGCCCCGAGGATCCGCGGCTTCGGCACCGAGGGCAGCCCCTTCCGCACCCAGAGGTCGAGATGGTTGAGCGACGCCGCATGCAGCCGGACGAGCACCTCGCCGGGCCCGGCGACCGGGTCGGGTACCTCCTCGACGCGGACGACCTCCGGGCCGCCGTCCTCGTGGATCCGCGCGGCGAGCATCGCCCGATCCTACGGGGAGCGCACGCGAGCGCTGTGTTACAAGCTGCCCATGACGGTGGACGAGCTGCGGCGCAACGCCGAGGAGCTCGGGCTCGACGTCGTCGGTGCGGCGCCTGCCGCTCCGTACGAGGAGACCGAGCGCCTCATCCGCGATCGGCGCGAGCGGGGCCTCTTCGGCTCGATGCGCTTCACGATGGCCCAGCCCGAGGTCTCGTGCCATCCCGAGACGCTGCTCGACGGCGCACGCACGGTGGTCTCGGCCGCACTCTGCTACTACGCGCCCGGCCCCGAGCCCGACGGGCTGGAGGGGCGGTTGCCCCGCTACGCGTGGCTCGACCACTACGCCCTGCTGCGGGAGCGCCTCGGGGAGCTCGGCCGCCGGCTCGGCGGGTCGTACCGCGTGCTCGTCGACGCGAACCAGCACGTCGACCGCGCGGGCGCCGAGAGGTCGGGCGTCGGGTTCATCGGAAAGAACACGCTCCTGATCACCCGCAAGCACGGTTCCTGGGTCGTGCTCGGCACCCTCGTGACGGACGTCGAGATCGAACCGACGCCCCGGCTCGACGCCGGCTGCGGAAGCTGCACGCTCTGCATCGACGCCTGTCCCACGGACGCTCTGAGCGAAGCAGAGCCGGGCGTGCTCGACTCGACGCGCTGCCTCTCGTACTGGACGCAGACGGCGGGTGTGATGCCCGACGACGTCATGGATGCGCTCGAGGACAGGGTCTACGGCTGCGACATCTGCCAGGACGTCTGCCCGTGGAACCGCGGCGTCGAGAAGCGGCGGTCGGACGACGCGCTTCCCGACGGCGCGCAGCCGTCGGTCTCTTTCGTCGAATTGCTCGAGGGCGACGGGGACGCACTCGTCGAGGAGCTTCGAAGGCTGTACGTGCCGGGAAACGATTCGCGTTGGCTCCGCCGGAATGCGCTCGTCGCGCTCGGGAACGTAGGGGAACCGGAAGCCGCGCCGCTCGCGCGAGCCTTCACCGACGACCCCGAGCCCGCGCTTCGCGGCGCCGCGGAACGTGCAACCTCTCTGATCGCGAAGCGCGCGTGAACGCGTCCGATCCGGAGCGTCTTCGCATCGTGTCGCACGAGTTGCGCAGCCCCGTCGCGGCGCTGACGGCGCTGGCGGATGCAGCTGGTGGGGTCGACGATCGAGCCGTTCTGCAGCGGCTGGTCGCACTCGCGGTCGCCGCCGCACGCGACGTGGAGAGGCTCGTGGGCGACCCCGACCTCTTCTCGATGCGCGCCGAGCTCGTCGACGTCGAGCAGCTTGCGCGGAGCTTCGCCGGCCCTACCGTTGCGGTCAGCGTCGACGGATCCGCCGTCGTTCGCGGCGATTCGACGCGCCTGCGCCAGGCAGTCTCCAATCTCGTGCGGAACGGTCTCCGTCACGGGACTCATGTCGCGATCGACGTGTCCGAGCGGGACGGGCTGGTCGTCGTCTGGGTGACCGACGACGGGCCGGGGATGGACATCGACGACGATCCCTTCTCCCACGGGACGACCGGCGTGGGCTCGACCGGGTACGGCCTGTGGCTCGCGCGGAGGATCGCCGAGGCCCACGGCGGATCGCTGGAGCTCGTCGACAGGCCGGGGGACGGGGCCCGACTCAGGTTGGCTCTGCCGCCCGCCTCCGCCTCGCTCTGAGGCCGAGCTCCGACTGGAGCTCACGCGCACGGGCGGCAACCGACCGCCGCATGCGTCCTGGGTCGAGCACGACCGTTTCGCCACGGTCGGCCAGCACCTCCGACAGCAGCCACTCCTCCGTCTTGAACGTGATGTCCGAGACGGCAGCCTTGTCCGTCAGCTGCCGCGCTCCCCGTTCGAGCTTCCACCGGGCGATCGGCTGCGCGTGCCACAGGTGAGCGACGGCCGGCTCGGAGAGGTAGTTGGGGTCGAACCCGTCGCGGGGCTCGAATCGCTCGCTCGTGAGCTTCGCCGAGCGCATCCTGTCGAGGCGGTACGTCCGTGGTCCATCCGCCGTCCGATCCCACGTGTGGACGCGCCAGAACGGCAACTCTCGCTCGATGGTGTACGGCTCGACGAGCCGTGTGCTCGGATCCTCCTCGCCCTCCTTGAGGTACTCGAGCTCCACGAGCCGTCTCTTCTCGGCACCGTCCGAGAGAACCCTGACGAGCGCCTCCTCGTCGTCGTCGCGCCGAGGCGCCGGCGGAGCGGCCAGCTCGAACTGTCCGAACGTCTCCTCGAGCTTCCGCCGTACGCGTGCAAGAGGGGTGTGGGCGTCCGCGGCGATCGTCGGCCCGACGTACTCGATCGCCAGACGGATCGCGCGCGCCTCGAGCGGGGTCAGCTTCGGCGCCTTGCGGAAGACGTCGCCGTAGAGCTCCTTGTCGACCCGCACCCGGCCGGTGTCGTCGTCGACCTCCGCGTACACCGTGTAGCAGCCGCCGCCGAAGTTCACGAGGTTGAGGAGCGAGAGTGTCTCCTGAAGCTCCTCGCGCGGGATCGAGAAGCGCTCGGCGAGCTCGTCGGCTGCGAGCGTCGTTCCCTTCTCGTCCCCGCACGCGGCGAGCAGGTGCGCGAGCAGGGCCTGGAGCACGCCGAAGCGCTCGGGCGCGACGGGGCCTGCGGGCTGCCGCTCGGAGGTCAGCCGGGTCTCGATGCGACGCTCGCGGGCGGGGGCAAGTGCCGCGCCGCGATGCCGCTCCCGGAGCAAGAGCAGCGCATCTGCGACCTCCTCGCGCAGCTCGGGCGGCTCGAGCGGGATCGCGCGACCGTTCTGGCGAAGGATCCAGGAGACCAGTGGGCCGAGCGACGCGTACGGCGTCTCGAACACGCCGTCCTCGACGGTGCCGGCGTCGGCCAGCGTCCGGTGCACCCACCAGGCCGTGTCGCCCTGCACGCCGATCCGCGCGACCCCGACCCCCTCGCCGATCTGCCACGGGCGGGGAACCCGGTACGCGTCGACGTCGAACTCGGGCGGTTGGCGGAAATCGCGCTCGCGCCGCGTCGCGAACCGGATGTCGGAGCGGATCCGGGAGACGCGGAAGGTCCGCGCCGCATCGCGATCGAGGTCGTGCCCGATCACGTACCAGACTCCCTCGTCGAGCCTGAGCGCGTACGGGTTGAGCTGCCGCTCGGTCTCGCGCTCCCGTGTCGGCGACCAGTACCGGAACTGGATCGTCCGCTGCTTCGAGATCGCCGACTCGAGCTTCGAGAGTCGCGCCGCAAGCTCGGGTGAGTAGTCCGGCGCCGTGACACGGACCCGCTCCGCCGTCGCAGTCGGAGCATGTCTGAAGCCGGGCCGGCCGAGCGCGAGGTTCTGCAGCGCCAGACGCAGCGGCTCTGCGTAGGCGAACTTCCCCTCGAGTGCGTAGAGCGCGGTCTGGAGGGCGGCGAGCTCGTCCTCGTCGAGGTCGAGCTGATCGAGGAAGTAGTGCTCCGAGCGAAGGGAGTACAGCTCCTCGCCGGTGAACTCGTCCCGCTGCGAGCCGAGCGGGATGCCGAGGGCGGTCAACTCCGCCCGGTCGGAGTAGAACCGGCGCGCGAACGCCTCGTCGGACATCTCGGAGTAGCCCTCGACGTTGCCCTTGACGTCCCGGGCGGTCAGGGGCCTGCGCTCCGCCATCAGGAAAGCAACGAGCGAGAGCTGGCGGATCAGCTTATCCGCGTCGTGTGACATGGACGGCCTACCCTACCGCGGGCAAGAGCCCCGGCACCTTCGGTCGCGTCAGCGGAGAGGTGCCTAGGCGACGGCCGCGGTGCGCGGCACGGTCGCGGGCTGCTCGAGATGCTGGTGCGACGGGCAGTAGTCGCGGCCCGGGAGCGGCGTCCGCTGGCACGCCTTGCCCTTGCGGGTGGTCGCCTTGCAGCGGCTCACTCCGCCGTCGAGCAGGCCGGCCTCGAGCTGTGCCTCGATGAAGACGACCGCCGCCGCGATGCCTTCGCGCACGGCCCAGGCGACCCTCGCCTGCGCCGTGATCGGGAAGTAGCGGCGGATGTCGTGGAAGAGCGTGCGGTCGGGTCGTGCGAAGTAGTGCGGATCCTGCGCCAGGCGCGCCATCGTCTCTTCGCACTCGCAGAGCACGGCACGCCGGTATTCGAGCCGTGTGGGGTGGTCGACGTACGGGTCGATCAGATCCTTGATCGAGCGATAGATCGCACGCGAATACTGATACATGCATGACTGCAACTGTGCGAGGTTGGCCTCCATACGGATCCCGTCTCCCGTCCGTCGTTCGCCTTGGCCGCGGGCTTCATCGAGGGTCCGCCGCGGCCTACGACGCGAGTCTACCCGGTCCCGGCCGTTGTTACAAACTTCGTCACGAGCGTTTTCCGGAGAGAGAACGGGAGACGGCGACTCTAGGGCTCGACCTGTGCCACTCGCGCGCCTTTGACGGCCGCCCGGGCACGCCGAAGCGAGCTCGTGGCCTCCGCCTGGCTCCCGTACCTTCCCGCGAACGTCATCCAGTAGCCCGGGCGCAGGCTCGCGAAGAGCGACGAGTCGAGCACTCCGACCGTACGCAGTCCATGCGTTCGCGCCTGCTGGGCCACTGCGACGGCCTCGTCCCGGCCGCGCGTCTTGGGGACCGAGACGAGGACGATCGTCCACCCGGCCTCGGTGCGGGACCAGCGGGCGAGCCCGGGGCCGGGCGCCGCAGGCCGGGAAGGCGCCGCGACGCTTCCTCCGGTTGCGGTGACGACGGTCTCCGGTCCAGGCCCGGTCGCCGCGACCGCGATCGCGACGGCTCCGCCGGCGACGGCGAGGGCGCCGAGGGCGGCGATGCGGAGGCGCAGGTCGCGCGCACGGGTCGGTGACGGGGCGATCCGCGCGTGGCCCGGCTGCCGGAGGCCGCACTCGAGGCAGTACGCCTGACCGGAAGCGAGTGTCGCGCCGCAGCGCGGGCACGTTCCCGCCTCCGCCTCTGCCACGGTCACTCGGGTGCGCCGTTGCCGTCGTTCTCGTCGTCGAGAGAGCGTCCGCAGCTCGGGCAGAAGCGTGCGCCGACGAGAATCGGCGCGCCGCACGTGCAGATCGCATGCTGCCGACGGCGGAGGCCGAGACCCGAGACCCTCGCGTCGATCTCGGAGACGCGGGTCTCGATCGCCACGAGCTCCGCACATCGCTCGACGACGAGTGAGGCGTTGAAATGGTCCCGGCGGTACATCTCGAGCGTCAGCCCGCCGAGGTCGCGGAGACGTTCCTCTCGGATCTGGAGGAGCGCGCGGCGCTCGCGGCGCAGATCGCTCGCAGCCGGCGAGGCCGGTCCACGTTGGAAGAGGGGCACGGGAAAGAGGATACGGGCACCTCGTGCTGGTGCGCGGGCGTTTCGCGCTTCGTGCGCACGTGATTCTGGAGGCGGCGACCCGCGAAGAGAACGCTCTTGTCGCCGACGCGGCCGGACTCTCCCCGTCCGCCTACAGCTGGACGACGACCAGCCGCTCCTCGGTCATCTCGCGCACGGCCCACGCGGGGCCCTCGCGCGTGTTGCCGGAGTCCTTCACGCCGCCGTAGGGCATCTGGTCTGCCCGGAACGTGGGCGCCTCGTTGATCGTCACGCCGCCGAACTCGAGTCGCGCCGCGGCCCCGATCGCCCGTGCGGCGTCCGCAGTGAAGATGCCCGCCTGCAACCCGAAGCGGGTCGCGTTGGCCAGCTCGATCGCCTCGTCCAGCGTGGCGTATGGCTGAAGGGTGCAGACCGGTCCGAACGCCTCGTCGCAGGCGAGCCTGGTGTCGGGTGAAGGCCGCTCGACGACGGTCGGGAGAAGCAGGTTGCCGTCGATCGCGCCTCCGGTGAGGACGGATGCGCCGGCGGCACGGGCCTCTTCGATCCACTCGAGCACGCGGGCGCGCTCCGCTGGCGTGATGAGGGGGCCGACATCGGTCTCCTCGTCTGACGGGTCACCGACGACGAGCTTCTCGACGAGAGGCACGAAGGCATCGCGGAACGCGTCGTAGGCGTCCTCGTGGACGAGGATGCGCTGGACGGAGATGCAGCTCTGACCGGCGAAGGAGAAGGCATTGGCGGCGCACTTGGCGGCGGCGGCGGTCACGTCGGCGTCGGCTTCCACGATCACCGGTGTCGAGTTCCCGAGCTCGAGGTTGACCCGCTTCTGCGGCGCGCGCTCACGGAGCTTCCAACCGACCGGGCCGGAGCCGGTGAACGTGATCAGCGTCACGCGCGGGTCGTCCACGAGGACGTCGCCGATCTCGGCGGACGGGCCGACGAGGACGTTGAGCCAACCTGCGGGAAGGCCGGCCTCCAACTCGAGCTCGGCGAGGAAAAGCGCCGAGAGGGGAGTCTGGGTGGCGGGCTTCAACACGACCGCGCACCCTGCCGCGAGAGCAGGCGCGATCTTGTGGGCGACGAGGTTGAGCGGGAAGTTGAACGGGCTGATCGCGCCGACGACGCCGACCGGCAAGCGAAGGGTGAAGGCAAGCTTGCCGGCGCCTGCGGGTGACGCGTCCATCGGGACCATCTCACCCGCGAGCTTCCGCGCCTCGACTGCCGCCATCGTGTACGTCGACACCGCGCGAGCGGCCTCGACCCGCGCAGCCTTCATCGGCTTGCCCGCCTCGGCCGAGATCAGCCGTGCAGCCTCATCGGCGCGGGCTGCGAGCGCGTCTGCGACTCGAACGAGGATCTCCGCCCGCTCGTGTGCTGCGAGCGGGCTCCGCATCGCCCGCTCGGCCGCGTCGATCGCCGCCCGCGTCTCCGCCGGTCCGGCCTTCGCGACGCGTGCAACCGGCGTGCCGTCGTAGGGCGACGCGACCTCGATCCACTCGCCGGACTCGATCCACTTGCCGTCGAGAAGGAGCTTCTGCTCGGCGATCGTGGATGCCATGCGAGAAGTCTACGAGCTCGGAGCCGGTCGCCGAGCCGAGGCCGAGCCGAGGCCGAGCCGCTGGTACCGTGACCGGCATGAGCGGCGCGCTCGTCGTCGAGGCGATCCGGACGCCGATCGGGCGGCGAAACGGCGCGCTCGCCGGAGTCCGCGCCGAGGAGCTCGCGGCCCAGGCCCTGAACGGGCTCGTCGCGCGCGTCGACCTGGATCCGGGCGAGGTCGAGGACGTCCAGATGGGCTGCGTCAGCCAGGTCGGTGAGCAGGCGCTCAACGTCGCCCGTATGTCGTCGCTCGTCGCAGGCTGGCCGGAGACCGTCTGCGGGTCATCGATCGACAGGCAGTGCGGGTCGTCGATGCAGGCCGCGTTCAACGCGGCGGCGGCGGTCCAGGCGGGGCATCTCGACGTCGTGGTCGCCTCGGGCGTCGAGTCGATGTCGCGCGTGCCGATGGGCTCGAACCTCACGGCGGGCGGCTTCGAGGGTTTCTCGTCGAAGCTGTACGAGCGCTGGGAGGTCGTGCCGCAGGGAATCTCCGCCGAGGTCATCGCCGACGAATGGGGACTGTCCCGTGACGACCTCGATGCGTACTCGCTCGAGTCCCATCGCCGCGCGATCGCGGCGATCGACGAAGGGCGATTCGAGCGCGAGATCGTCCCGATCGAGGTGGGTGCCGGCGGAGCGGCAGTGCTCGTCGGAATCGACGAGAACCCGCGCCGCGACACGTCGCTCGAGAAGCTTTCAACGCTTCCGCCCGCCTTCAAGGACGGGGGCAAGATCACGGCCGGCAACTCCAGCGCGATCGTCGACGGCGCCGCCGCGATGCTCGTCGCGAGCGAGGATGCCGTGAGCCGCCTCGGGCTCGAGCCACGCGCACGCTTCGTCTCGTTCGGCCTCGCCGGAGTCGATCCGTACCGGATGCTGCACGGCAATCCGCTCGCCTGCGAGCGGGCGCTCGGGAAGGCCGGCCTCACGTGGGACGACATCGCGGTGATCGAGGTGAACGAGGCGTTCGCGTGCGTCGTGCTCCAGTTCTTGCGGGACACGGGTCTCCATGAGCGCTGGGAGGCCGGCGACGTGAACCCGAACGGCGGCGGGATCTCCCTCGGTCACCCGCTCGGCGCGACCGGAGCGCGCGTCACGGCGACCCTGCTCGCGGAGCTCGACCGGCGCGAGGCCCGCTACGGCGTCGCGTCGATGTGCATCGGCCAGGGCCAGGCAATCGCG
This sequence comes from uncultured Actinomycetes bacterium, assembly GCA_963798725.1. Taxonomy (GTDB): domain Bacteria; phylum Actinomycetota; class Thermoleophilia; order Gaiellales; family Gaiellaceae; genus Gaiella. The sequence continues at coordinate 362,765 of CAWCUL010000002.1, read as the reverse complement.
GCCGTGCTCGAGCGGCTCTGACGTCGAGGGACGTGGCGTTCAGCCGCGTCCCTCGAGGCTGACCGCGCTTCAGGGGCGCGGCCAGAGAGGCCACGTCCAAGAGGGCTACGGCTCGACCAGGTCACGCTCGACCTCGGCGGAGATCTCCTGCGCGATCTCGACGAACGCGCGGGCGGCCGGGGAGCGGTGACGGTCGCGGTGCCACACGACGGCAACCGCCCGGCGTGGCACCTTCGGCACGAGGCGAAGGGCCTTGACGCGCTCGTCCCCGGGGGCGACCGCGAGGAGGGGGACCAGCGCCACGCCGAACCCGGCTGCGACGAGCCCCTGGATCGTGCCGTTGTCGTCCGAGCGGAACGCGTATTCGACGCCGTATCCACGGTCGGAGAGCTCGTTCTCGACCAGCAGCCCGCTGGCGCACGTGTTCGACCCGATCAGCACGTTGTCGCCGAGATCGTCGAGGGAGGCGGACTTTCGCCTTGCGAGCTCGCTGTCGGCGGGCACGAGCAGCACGTGCGGATCGCTCATGAGCTCGAGAGCCTCGAACGGCCCATCGGGGAGAGGAGGGCTGCAGAAAGCGAGATCGAGCTCACCCGACTCGATCAGCCCGTACAGCTCCGGATCGGTAGCCGGTTCGGACAGGCCGAGCTCGATCCCGGGCCACTCCGACAGGAATCGTCGCATCACTCCAGGGAGGACGCGCGCGCCGATCGACTGGTACGTGCCGACCCGCAGCGTGCCGGTCTCGCCCGCACGGAGCGCCGTGATGTCGGCTCGGGCCGCGTCCAGGCGCGCCACGATCGCCTCGGCGTGCCGAAGGAGAACCTTGCCGGCCTCGGTCAGCGAGACCGCCCGCGGACCGCCAGGGCGCTCGATCAGCGTCTCGCCCACGATCTTCTCGAGAGCTGCAATCTGCTGGCTGACCGCCGACTGCGTGTAGCCAAGCCGCTCGGCGGCCCGGCCGAACGAGCCCTCCCGTGCGACGGCGTCCAGTGCGGCGAGATGCCGCACCTCGACGCCCAACCATTGATCAGACTGGCTAATCGTTGCCATGAAAACCTCGACTTGCGCTAATAGTACCTGCTGAGCAAGATACGGACATGGCAATAGTGCTCATCATCTTCCTGCTCGTGATCGGCCCGCTGGCCGTTCTCGCCGGACGCGACTCGCGGATCGACGACGCGGCTCGCCGCCGCCGATACCTGGGCTGAGCCGGCCCCGAGCGAACGTCGCAACACGTCCGGTCGCGGGTAGATTCCTCCACCGTGGACGTGCGACGCATCGGCGTTGTCGGGCTTGGCGCCATGGGCGCGGGAATCGCTCAGGTGGCGATCGAGGCGGGCTTCGAGGTCATAGGCCGCGAGGTGACGGGCGAGCTCGCCGACGCAGCCACCGCCCGGATCGGCCACTTTCTCGCACGCAAGGTCGAGAAGGGGCAGCGGAGCGAGCAGGAGCGGAACGCCGCTCTGGCAAGGCTTCGGACCACGACGGACGTGGCCGTTCTCGGGAGTTGCGACGTGGTGATCGAGGCAATCGTCGAGGAGCTCGAGCCGAAAAGAGCGCTGTTCGCAGAGCTCGAGCGCGTCTGCAGGGCCGAGGCCGTGCTCGCGACCAACACCTCGGCACTTTCGGTGACGGAGATCGCGGCGGCCACGTCGTCGCCGGAGCGCGTGGTCGGAATGCACTTCTTCAATCCGGCTCCGCTGATGCCGCTCGTCGAGGTCGTGCGCGGCGAGCTCTCGTCGGAGACCGCGGTCTCGACGGCGCTCGGCGTGGTCGAGCGCCTCGGCAAGGTCGCGGTGCCGTGCCACGACACACCCGGCTTCGTCGTCAACAGGGTCCTGATCCCTCTCCTGAACGACTGCGTCCGCGTGCTCGACGAGGCGCGCGTGACGCCCGAGTCGCTCGATGCCGCGATGACGAACGGCACGGGCTGGCCGATGGGGCCGTGCTCACTCCTCGACCTCGTGGGCATCGACGTGCACGTCCACGCGTCGGAAGCGCTGTACGAGAAGCTTCACGAGCCCCGGATGGCGCCGCCCCCGCGCCTCGTGGCGATGCGGAACGCGGGCCTCCACGGCCGCAAGTCGGGGCGGGGCTTCTACGACTACGAAGCCTGACCGGATGCCTCTCCGCCGACGGGCTCCATCGGCACCCCGAGACGCGCAGCGACGGTGGGCACGAGCGTCCCCTGGACGACGACCGAGAACAGGACGACGACGAACACGATCCCGTAGATCTCGGCTGCGTAATCGGTGCCGCTGACGACTGCGAGCGAGGCCAGCAGGATCGGCACGGCCCCCTTGAGCCCGCTCCAGACGACGAAGCCGCGTTCCCCCCAGCTCAGGTTCGTCGCAGCGACGAGCGGCCCCACGACGATCGGCCGGACGACGAAGCCGAGGAGCACCGCCAGCAGCAGGCCGCGCCACCAGAGCCCGGCGTCGCCGATCAGCCCCAGGTCGATCGTCAGGCCGAGCGCGACGAACGCGGCAAGCTCCCCGAGATCGGCGAGGGCGGAGTTGAAGACACGCACGGCGCGGCGCGCCTCGTACCGGACGTCGCCGACGAGGATGCCGGCGACGAACACGGCCAGGAAACCCGACCCGTGTGCGACCGTCGCGGTCCCGTAGATCACTCCGACCGTCAGGATCATCGCGATCGGGTAGAGCGATCGCTCGGGGAGCGGGGCGTGCCGGAGGATGGCGATCACCGCGAGCGCGCCGATCGCGCCGAGGACGAGCCCGACCCCCATCTCACGGAGGAACTCGGCCCCCACGGCCAGCTTCGAGCCGTGATCGCTCGTCGCGAGCTCGACCATTCCGATCATGAGCGCGATCCCCACCGGATCGTTGAAGCCGGACTCGCCCTCGAGGATCGTTCCCGAGCGGCCCTCGACCTCCTTGCCGGCGAGCACCGAGAACGTGACCGCCGGATCCGTCGGCGCGAGCGCGGCGCCGATCAGCCCCGACACGGTCCACGAGAGGTCGAGCAGGACGTGCGCCGCAACGGCGAGGAGCGCGGCGGTCCCGAACGTGCCGAGCACGCCGAGGGTCAGGATCGGCGCGGCCGAGCTCCGGAAGCGTCCGAGGCCGATCTTCGAGCCTCCCTCGAACAGGATCACGACGAGAGCGAGCGTCGTGATCCGCTGGACGTCCTCGAACGTGAGGAACGTCGAGAACCGGTGGACGAGGTCGGACGCGGTCGCGGCGGCGACGAGGAGAAGCCCGGCGGTCGGGATTCGCAGTCGCGCGGCGAGCATGCGCACGCCGATCGCGAACACGAGGACGCCCGACGCAACGAGCACGATCTTTCCGAAGTCGAGAAGGTTGTCCACGCGGGGATCTTGCACATCCTGGCGGCCGCCGTCCCGTTTACACTTTCCTTACGCGGGACTCACCCTCAACCCACGCTCCGGGCCGATACTCAAGGCACGCATGCGCCTCGCGCTCGTCATCGTCGTGCTGCTCACGGTCGCCGTCCCGGCCGCCTTCTCGGCCGTGGTCCCGGCCGAGACGCTGTCGATCGAGGATGCGCGCGGCGTGGTCGTCATCAAGGGCTCCGGGATCGTGATCGGCCGGCTCGAGCGCGGCGAGATACAGGTGGTCGACCTGACCCCTCTCGACCAGTGGAGCCCTCGCGTGAACGGCGTGCCGCGAGGCCGCACGGTGTGGACCCGCGGCAAGGACGTGAACTTCTACATTCCGGGCGGCCGCTACCGGATCACCGTGCGCGGCGAGGGCTTCTCGATCTCGGCTCGCGGCCAGGGTGTCGCGACCCTGAACGGGAACCCCGACCAGACCGGCGCCGCCGGCACATACGCCGTCGGCGACCTCGAGCCGGTGCCGCTCCCCGCCGCCGTCGATCGCATCCAGTTCGGAGTGCCGCTCACGACGAAGCTCCAGGGAGGGACATCCGGGTGACCTCCCAGCCCCAGTCCGTGCTCGTGGTCGAGGACGAGCAGTCGATCGCCTCCTTCGTCTCCCTGTATCTGAAGAACGCGGGCTACGGCGTGCGCGCCGTCGGCACCGGCACAGGCGCGTTGAACGCGGTCGCCAGCGAGATGCCGTCGCTGATCGTGCTCGATCTCAACCTTCCCGACATGGACGGCATCGAGATCTGCCGCCGGGTCCGCAAGAGCTCTGACGTGCCGATCCTGATGCTCACGGCCCGTGACGAGGACGTGGACAAGATCATCGGGCTCGAGGTTGGCGCGGACGACTACCTGACCAAGCCGTTCAATCCCCGCGAGCTCGTCGCACGCGTCAAGAGCGTGCTCCGGCGCGCATCGTCCGATCGTCGTATCGACGAGGGCGACGAGCTGCGACACGGAGATCTCGTGATCAACTCGGGCCGGAGAGAGGTTCTGGTGGGCGACGACGAGATCCAGCTCGCGCCGAAGGAGTTCGACCTGCTCTGGGAGCTCCTCGACCATCGCGGGATCGTGCTCACCCGCGATCAGCTGCTCGAGCGCGTATGGGGGTACACGTTCGCCGGCGACACGCGCACGGTCGACGTGCATGTCCGCCAGATCCGCCGAAAGCTCGGGGACGCGTCGCCGATCGTGACGGTGTGGGGGGTCGGGTACAAGGTCGCGACAGAGCGCAGCACCGCGCCCGCCGCGAGCTCCTGACGGTCACGCCGGTGCGCACGCGCCGGAGCTTGGGTATCGCGGCATCCCCGACACGTCCCCGCGTCGCCCGTCAGACCATGGGCGTACGCTTCCCCTCGATGCCCGGCTCGCTGCGCTTTCGGCTGCCGGCGCTGTTCCTTCTCGGGATCGTGCTCGCCGGCGTGGTCTCCGCGGCCGTTGCCCTGCGGCTGTTCCAGGGCTACACGCGGGATTCCTCGTACGAGGAGCTGGGCCGCGAGGCACGCGGGATCGCGCAGCTCTACGGCGACGCCGCCCTCCGCGCGGCCGAGGAGGGCACGCCGGCTCCGGACTTCGCCCCGCAGGCGCTCGAGCTCGCGACGGGCGACCAGCTCTTCTACGTCGGCGCGCCGGCCTTTCCCGGGCAGGACTCCGGCCTCGAGCAGCTACCCGAGTCCGCGGTGCCGCGAGCGGTGTTCGGGCGGGAAGGCCCACTCGAGTTCGAGTTCCGCCCTCCGGAGGAGACCCGCACCTACCTCGCGGTCTCCCAGCCGCTTCGGCTCGAGAAGGACGGCCCCGCGCTCGGTGCGATCGTCGTCGCCAAGCCCCGCGACGTGGTCCGCGACCAGTGGGTGCCGTTGATCGGGCGACTCGCCGCCGCGATCGCCATCGGCGGCCTGCTCGCGTGGTTGCTCGGCCTCTGGCTGTCTCGGAGGATCAGCGGGCCGGTCCAGGCGCTCGCGGCCGCGTCCGACGAGATCGCCTCGGGCAACTACGCGGTGCACGTTCCGGTAGGACGCGGCGGCGACGAGATCTCGCACCTGTCCGAGCGGTTCAACGAGATGGCTGCGCGGCTCGCGGCGACCGAGGAGCGAGAGCGACAGTTCCTCATGTCGGTCTCGCACGAGCTGCGCACGCCCCTGACCGCGATCAAGGGCCATGTCGACGCGCTCCGGGACGGGTTGATCGACGAGCCCGCGCTCGTCGATGCGTCACTCGACGTGATCGCCAACGAGGCAACGCGGCTCGAACGCCTGGTCGGGGACGTGCTCGACCTCGCGAAGCTCCGGGCGCATCGGTTCACCGTGCAGATCGAGGAGGTGGACATGGGCCGGCTCGTCGAGCAGGCATACGGGTCGTTCGGTGACGAGGCTCGGCGGCGCGAGATCTCGTACACGCTCGACGGGGCCGAGCGCGCGCCGACGGTGATCACCGACGGCGATCGGGTGCTTCAGGTGATCACGAACCTCCTGAAGAACGCCTTCCGCTGGACGCCGGACGGGGGTGCGATCGGGCTCGAGCTCGAGGCCTCGAACGGCGCGGTCCGCGTGAACGTCTCGGACACCGGGCCCGGGATCGCGCCCGAGGACGCCAAGCGGATCTTCAGCCCGTTCGTCTCCACCGACACGCAGGGGATGGGGCTCGGCCTGCCCATCGCCCGCGAGCTCGCGGGCGCGCTGGGGGGACGGATCGAGCTCGACACGGACCCTGGCCGAGGTAGCCGCTTCCGTCTGGTCCTGCCGCACCGTACGCCGTAGAGCGCGCTCGGAGGCCCCGCTCACGCGACGTCTCACGTCGGGTGCGCCGGGCCCGCGCGCTTCGACGCGCAGCGTCTCGACGGCCGCAATAGAGTCACGGCGTGGCAGAGCCGCTGTCCGTGTTCGCGCTCGAGCTCGTCGATTCGCGGACGCGTCTCGGTGCAGTGGTCGGCGCGCTTCGGCCGCGTCAGTGGACGAAGAACCTTCTTCTGTTCGCGGGGATCCTCTTCGCGGGCGAGCTCGGGGACCCGAACCGATGGCTCTCCGCCTGCGCCGCATTCCTCGCATACTGCGCCGCATCGAGCGCCGCGTATCTCGTCAACGACGTGCGCGACGCGGCGTCCGATCGGCTACATCCGTTCAAGCGTGCTCGTCCCATCGCGTGCGGCGACCTTGCGACGTCGACGGCCCTCGGGCTCGCCGCGCTGCTCGCCGGAATCGCCCTAGCGCTGGCGACCGTGCTCGGCCCCTCGTCGCTCGCGTGGATGGCCGCGTTCGTCGTGCTCCAGGCGGCGTACTCGCTCGGGCTGAAGGAGATCGAGCTCGTCGACGTGCTCACGATCGCAGCCCTGTTCGTGATCCGCGCGGCGGCCGGGGCGGTCGCCGTGAACGTGCGGATCTCGCCCTGGCTCCTGCTCTGCACGTTCCTGCTCGCCCTGTTTCTCGCGCTCGCAAAGCGCCGTGCTGAGCTCGGACTCGGAGGCATCGGTGCGCGGCGCGCGCTCGCCGGATACACCACGAGGCTTCTCGACCGGCTCCTCTACGTCGTGGCGGCGACGACCGCGATCGCCTACGCCGCGTACGCCTCGACGGCTCACGAGTCGCTGTGGATCCTCGGAACCGTCCCGCTCGTCGCCTACGGCCTGCTCCGATACCTGCGCCTGCTCCGGCACAGGGGCCTCGGGGAGGAGCCGGAGGCGGTGCTCGTTTCGGATCTGCCGATCTTCGCGACCGTTGCCCTATGGGCGGCGATCTCCGCGGTCGCAGTCACGCTGGGTTGACGAAGCGGCCGCGGAAGCGGTCGGCCCTGGGGGCTCGGCTTCGGGCGCAGGACCGGGCTGCGCTACGCGACTGCGGCGGTGTCGGTCGAGCTCGAGGGATCGTCCCGCTCGGCGCGGAACGGCACGACGTCGCCGTGGATCCCGGACTCGAGCCGACGGAGCCGCGCATCCACGCCGCTCCAGCCCGACGAGACGAGATCGACCAGCACGCCGAGATCCTCGATCCGTGCCGTCCGCTCCGCGAGGAGCTCCTGCTCCAGCCGCTCCAGTCGCCGCAGCGCCTGGTTCACGCCGCCGCGAATCTCGGCGAGGCTTCGGCTGACCGGAACGACCTCGCGCGCGATCCCGTCGCGCACCGCGGTCGAGACCTGTTTCGGCAGCGACGCCTCCAGGTCGTCCGCGACGTGCGTGAGCCGCATGATCTCCGCACGCGCCCGCTCGAGGGCAGCGTCGAGCCGTGCCCCGGAGACGCCTTCCTTCGGTCCTTCCGCAATTCTCTTCCGCGCACGTTCGAGTGCCTGTTCGTCCATACCTCCAAGGCTACGCTCGGAGCCGGATGAGATCAACCGCCCTCGACTACGACCTGCCCTCCGAGCTGATCGCCCAGCGCCCCGTCGAGCCGAGGGACGCGTCGCGCCTGCTCGTCTTCGAGCGCACGACGGGAGCGGTACGCCACCGCTTGTTCGCCGACCTGCCCTCCGAGCTCGACGCGCACCTCGTCGTCGTCAACGACACGCGCGTGATCCCTGCGAGGCTGGCTCTCCGGCGCGAGACGGGCGGGGCGGTCGAGGTGCTTCTTCTCGAACCGCTGGGGGACGGGTCGTGGGAAGCGCTGGCTCGCCCTTCGCGTCGCCTTCGCGAAGGCGAGCGATTGACCGCCCGCCACGCGGCGTCACGGACGACGTCGGTCGAGCTCCGCACGAGGCTCGACGGGGGCCGATGGCGGGTCCGGCTCGAAGGAGAGCCGCTCGGTGAGGTGCCGCTGCCGCCCTACATCCACGATCCGCCGGACGATATGGAGCGCTATCAGACGGTCTACGCGGACGAGCCCGGCTCGGCCGCGGCTCCGACGGCGGGTCTCCACTTCACCTCCGAGCTCCTGGCGCGGCTCGACCACGAAACCGTCACCTTGCACGTCGGCCTCGACACGTTCCGGCCGCTCGCGAGCGAGACGGTGGAGGAGCACGCGCTCCACGGCGAGAGGTACAGGGTCGCTGCGTCGGCCTGGGCGAGGATCGCGTCGGCCGAAAGGGTGCTCGCGGTCGGCACGACGACGACGCGCGTGCTCGAGACGCTCGCCCGCGGCGGTGCGCTCGAAGGACGGTCGGATCTCTACATCACGCCGGGTTTCGCGTTTCGCCGCGTCGACGCGCTCCTGACGAACTTCCACCTGCCCCGCACGACGCTGCTGGCGCTCGTGATGGCCTTCGCGGGCGTGGAGGAGACCCGCAGGCTGTACGCGCTCGCCGTGACCGAGCGGTACCGCTTCTACTCCTTCGGCGACGCGATGCTCGTGCTCTGAGACCATGCCTCGATCCGACATGCGCAATCGTTTGCACCGGCACCACGCGCAGATCGCCGCGCCGTGACCTTCAGGGTCGAAGCGACCGACGGCGCGGCGCGCGCCGGAGTGCTTCGCACCACGCACGGGGAGATCCATACGCCTGCGTTCATGCCGGTCGGGACGAAGGGAACGGTCAAGACGCTGCTCCCGGCGGAGGTGAGGGCGCTCGGCGCCGACGTCGTGCTCGGTAACACGTACCACCTCCACCTGCGGCCGGGCGAGGATGTGATCGCGGAGCTCGGAGGGCTGCACGCGTTCACGGGTTGGGACGGCCCGATCCTGACCGACTCCGGCGGCTTCCAGGTCTTCTCGCTGCGCGACACGCTCGTCGGGGTCGACGACGACGGAGTGACGTTCCGCTCCGTCTACGACGGCAGCACTCAGCGCCTCACCCCCGAGCTGGTGGCCGAGATCCAGCGGCGGCTCGGCTCGGACGTCGCGATGTGCCTCGACATCTGCCCACCCGCCGGCGCGCCGCCGAAGGAGCACGAGCAGGCGGTGCGCAGGACGCAGCTCTGGGCGGAGCGCCAGGTGGACGCGCCACGGGCGCAGGGGCAGCTCCGCTTCGGGATCGCACAGGGCGGCACCGACGCAGAGCTACGCGGCCGCTCCATCGCCGGCGTCGTCGAGCTTCCCTTCGACGGCTTCGCGCTCGGCGGGCTCGCGGTGGGGGAGAGTCGCGACGCGATGCTGGAGACCGTCGCCTGGGCCGCGCCCGCCCTGCCCGTAGACCGCCCGCGATACTTCATGGGGCTCGGCGACGCGGAGGGCATCCTGGAGGTGATCGCCCGAGGCATCGACATGTTCGACTGCGTGCTCCCGACCCGCACCGCAAGGACCGGCTCGGCGCTCACGGCGCGCGGCCGCCTCAACCTCCGCAACGCCCGGTTCGTCCGCGACCCGCGGCCCATCGAAGACGGCTGCGGCTGCCCCGCCTGCCTCGGCTTCTCGCGGGCGTTCGTACGGCATCTCGTGAATCAGGAGGAGCTGCTCGGCCTGAGGCTCCTCACCCTGCATAATCTGTGGTTCACCCTGAGACTGACCGCCGGCGCGCGCGACGCGATCGCGCGCGGCGCGTTCGACGCGTATCGCACGGACGCGCTCGCCTCGCTCGTCGCCGGCCCGGAGGAGGACCCTTGGCCCAACTGATCCTGCTGCTCGCGATGTTCGTCGTGCTGTGGGCGCTCCTCATCCGTCCGCAGCGGCAGCGCCAGAGCAAGCAGAACGAGCTGCTCGCCACGGTCGAGCCCGGCGACGAGATCCTGACCGTCGGCGGCCTGTACGGGATCGTCCAGGAGATCGACGAGGAGGACGACCTGATCGTCGAGGTGGCAGAGGGAATCCACGTCCGGATCGCCCGCCGCGCCGTCGGCGGCGTCGTCAAGCCCGACGACGACGAGGAGGACGACGAGGACGAGATCGACGACGACGGTGCGGGCGACCTGGACGGCGTAGACCGTGTTAACGACTCCGAAGAATTCGTGAGCACGGACGATGCGGATGACCCGGCGGCGCTCGGGCGCCGCTAACCTGAGCGGCCCCAGTGGCCCTTCCAGCAACGTCCTTCAGGTCTGCGGCGCGCGATGAGCGGCGCCATCCGTCGTCCACGGCTCTCTGCGCCCTGAGGGCCCGGCCCGGTCTTCGCGCTACGGCAACGCAGCAGCATCGCCGGAGTGGCCGGCAATGACGCGTCGAGCAGCATTCTTCGTCGTCGGCCTCGTGGCCGTGGCCCTCGTCGGCGTCGCATTGCTCGCGGTCCCGGGTTCGCCGTTCGAGCAGCGGCCGACGCTCGGCCTCGACCTCCAGGGCGGGCTCGAGGTGACGCTCCAGGCCGTGCCGCCGCGCGACCGCGAGCTGACGAAGGAGGACCTCGACCGCTCCGTCACGATCATGCGGAACCGTGTCGACAAGCTCGGCGTCGCCGAGCCCGAGATTCGCACGCAGGGCTCCGACCAGATCGCCATCCAGCTCCCCGGCGTGAAGGATCCGGCGGCTGCCGCGGCGATCATCGGCAAGACCGCTCAGCTCGAGCTGTTCGATCTCGAGAAGAACCTCGTTGCGCCGTCGGTCGACGCGCGTACGAGACAGCCGGTCGCGACGCCGAAGCTCTACGACCTGCTCGTCGGCCAGCAGGCGCTCGCGGCCAAGGGCGAGCCGGACACGTACTACGTGTTCCGGACGAAGGGCAAGAAGCTCGTGGTCGGGCCCGTGCAGACACGGAAGGCGGCCCTCTCGAAATGGAAGGGCACGCTGCCGGACGGTCACAAGCTGCTCGCCGTTCCGCCCGAGACCGTGGTCGTCCGCTGCGGCCCGGACGACGTCGTCTGCCCAGGCGTCGGTGAGTCGCCGCCCACCCGCAACTACTGGTACCTGCTCCGCTACACGCCGCCGACCGTTCCCGAGATGACGGGGAAGGACCTCAACCTCGCGGGCACGCGCCAGGACTTCGACACCCAGACGGGCGAGCCGATCGTGCTCATGGACTTCACGGACAAGGGCGGCGACACGTTCGAGAAGATCACGCGCGACATCGCGATCCGCGGCAAGCTCCTCTTCAACACCGTCGGCGGCGGCCAGGGGGACTACCGCAACTACCTGCAGCACTTCGCGATCGTGCTCGACCGCGAGATCAAGTCGTGGCCCTCGATCGACTTCGAGCAGTACCCGGGCGGGATCTCCGGCGGGAACGGTGCGCAGATCTCCGGTCTCGCCTCGATCGGAGAGGCGAAGGACCTGGCGCTCGTGCTCCAGACCGGTGCGCTGCCGGTCGAGTTCCGCACCCTCGATCAGACGGCGATCTCGGCCACGCTCGGAAGGGACTCGCTCCAGGAGGCAAAGACGGCGGCGATCGTCGGCCTCATCGCCGTCGCGCTCTTCCTGCTCATCTTCTACCGGTTCCTCGGGCTCGTCGCGGTGGTCGGGCTCGGCATCTACGCCGCCTTGCTGTACGCCGCGATCCTGCTCTTCAACGTAACGCTCACGCTGCCCGGGATCGCCGGGCTCGTGCTGACGCTGGGGGTGGCCGCCGACGCGAACATCGTCATCTTCGAACGCATCAAGGAAGAGGTGCGCGCCGGGCGCTCCGTGCGCGCTGCGATCCAGACGGGGTACACGAAGGGGTTCGCGACGATCGTCGACGCGAACGTCGTGACCGCGATCACCGCGCTCGTGCTGTTTGCGGTCGCGACGGCCAGCGTGCGCGGCTTCGCGTTGATGCTGCTCATCGGAACGGCTATGTCGATGCTGACCGCGGTCCTCGCGACGCGAGCCATGTTGGCGGTGCTCGCAGGATTTCAGGTGCTCGAGAGCCCTCGGGTGATGGGTGCGGCGGGGGGCGGCATCCCGAGCTGGCTGAAGCTCGACTTCATCGGGAAGCGCAGGCTCTGGTTCGCGATCTCCGGCACGGTGGTCTTGATCTCCGTCGGCGCGATCGCGGTCAAGGGCCTCAACCTCGGGATCGACTTCGAGGGCGGCACGCAGGTTGCGTTCGAGACGCCGAAGCCCGTCCCGCTCGACCAGGTACGCGCGCAGGCAGCGAAGATCGGCCAGGCGAACGCCGTGATCCAGGGGCGTGGCCGCTCGAGCGGGGAGGACTACACGAGCTTCCAGGTGCGCACCGAGTCGCTGACGGCGAACGAGGTGCAGGCGCTCCAGTCCGACCTCACGTCGACGCTCGGTGCGGAGTCCTTCGGGGTCAAGAACGTCTCGGCGAGCTTCGGCCGCCAGATCGCCCGCGGCGCCCTTCTCGCGATCATCGTCTCGCTGCTCCTGATCGTCGGCTACATCTCCCTGCGCTTCCAGTGGCAGTTCGCCGCGCCCGTGTTGATCGCGCTTGCGCACGACATCCTGATCACGGTCGGGATCTATGCGCTGCTGGGCCAGGAGGTCACGACCGCGACGGTCGCTGCCGTGCTGACCGTGCTGGGCTACTCGATGTACGACACGATCATCATCTTCGATCGAATCCGCGAGAACATCACGCTGATGAAGCGAGCGTCGTTCCGCGTGCTCGGGAACGTGTCGCTCTGGGAGACGATCCCGCGCTCGCTCGCGACGACGTTCATCACGCTCGTTCCGATCGTCTCGCTGTTCTTGTTCGGAGGCGACACGCTCAAGGACTTCGCATTCGCGTTGTTGATCGGGATCGGAGCGGGGGCGTACTCGTCGATCTTCGTCGCGGCTCCGTTCCTCGCGATGTTCAAGGAGCGCGAGCCCGAGTACGCGCGGCGCCGCGACGACGAGCACTCCGCGGATGTCTCGGTCGGCGGCGCGTTGCTCTCACCGGTCGAGGCGCCCCAGTCCGAGCCGGTCACCGCGTCGGTGGCCAAGCCGGTCGCGTCCGTCCCGGCGGAGGGTCCGCCGACCGCCGCCTCTTCGGCGAAGCGCGAGCGCCGCCGCCAGCGCCGCAGCGGCCGCCCCCACGGCCGCGCCCGCTGACCTCCGGCGACGCGACCGTCGATCCGGGTCTGCGCCGCTCTCCGTGCGGAGGCCGGTCCAGGCCGGGAGTCGTCTCTGGCCAACGACATGCGGGTCAGGAGCTCCATGCAGCGGATCGGGACGCCGCGCACCGTCCCACCGCGGCAAGGCGCAGACCGATCGTTCCACGCGTCCCTAGAATGGCGGGGTGGGCGCGCACGAGACAGAAGGGCCGCGGCCCATGTCCGAGCTTCTCCTCGCCGGACTCGGCGCAGCGAGCCTCGGTGCCGAGGCGGCCGAGGAGCTCGCCGACGACCTCGCACGCCGGGTCGGCGTCGACCGCGACGCGATGCGGGCCGCGGTGCGCGACACGCTCGACGCCTGGCGCGCGGAGGCGGAGCGCCTCGGGGCCCGTCGCGACGAGGTCGTCGACCGCTCTCTGGAGAGAGCCGGCATCGCGCGCCGCGAAGAGGTCGAGGACCTCGCGCTTCGCGTCGCGCAGGTCGAGCATCGGCTCCGGCTGCTCGAGCGCGACCGCGACGCCTGACCTGCCAGACTGAGGCATGGCCGACGGGTCGCAGAGGACGATCGGCCGGGTCACGGAGATCGGCCGGGTCGCGACGCGCCACGGCTTCGGGTACCTCCTCGATCGTCGCCGCTCGTCGAACGGCGAGCCCGACTCCGACCGGGGAAGGCGTCTGCGGGAGATGCTCGACGAGCTCGGGCCGACCTTCGTGAAGTTCGGGCAGCTTCTCTCGACCCGCCCCGACGTCGTTCCGCCGGACATGATCGCCGAGCTCCGCAAGCTCCAGGACGACGTGACGCCCTTCCCGATCCAGGACGTCGAGCGTGTCGTCCGCGAGGAGCTCGGCATGGGCATCGAGCGCGCCTTCCTGTCGTTCGACGAGCGGCCGATCGCGGCCGCGTCGATCGGCCAGGTGCACCGGGCGACGCTGCCGAACGACGAGGACGTCGTCGTGAAGGTGCAGCGACCGTCCGCACCGCGCCAGATCGAGTCCGACCTCAAGGTGATGGGATCCGTGGCCCGCATGGTCCGGGAGCGCGTGCGGCAGCTCGACTTCCTCGACGCGTCCGAGCTGGTCGACGAGTTCGGGCGCTCGATCAGGCAGGAGCTCGACTACCAGCAGGAGGCGCGGAACGCCGAAACCTTCCGGCGCAACTTCGCGGGCAACGAGCGCGTCGCGGTGCCGCGCGTGTGGTGGCGTTACACCACGAGCAGGCTCCTGACGCTCGAGCGGCTCGAGGGGACGCACATCCGCGACCTCGAGCTCGCGTCCTGGGAGGCCGAGGAGCGTCGCGACCTCGCCTATCGGATGACGGACGCCTGGATGACGATGATCTTCCGCCACGCCTTCTTTCACGGCGACCCGCACCCGGCGAACATCCTCCATCTCGACGACGGACGACTCGGGCTCGTCGACTTCGGGCTCGCGGGCCGGCTCACCGACGCGGACATGTCGCGTCTGACGCGCCTGTTCGTCGACGCGGCCACCGAGAACGTCTCTGCGTTGCCGCGCCGGCTCGCCGACCTCGGCGTGCGGTATCCGCGCGAGCGCGAGGACGAGCTGCGCTCGCGTCTCGAGGAGCTCTACTACCGCTACTACGGCGCGCGTCTCTCGGAGATCGACCCGATCGAGGCGATCCGTGAGGGCCTCGACCTGATCTACACGATGAACCTGCGCCTACCGACACGGTTCGTGATCCTCGACAAGGCGATCGCCACGCTCGGGTCGGTCGCCGCCGAGGTATACCCGGACTTCAACGTGTTCGAGGTGGCAAAGCCCTACGCGCGCCAGCTCGTCGCGGAGCGTCTTTCCCCTCGCAGGCTCGCGCTTCGCACACGACGCGAGGCGCAGGAGCTCGGTGAGATCGCGCTCGACGTGCCGCGGCAGATCCACGACGTGCTCGAGGAGCTCCGCGACGGGGAGCTTTCGATGCGGATCTCGAACCCGGGCGTCGACGACCTCGCGCATCACATCGACGTGGCCGTGAACCGGATCGCCGTTGCGCTCGTGATCCTCGGCGGCCTCGTCGGCTCCTCGCTGATCGGCGTCCTCGGTGGGGGCGGTCCCCACGTGCTCGGCCTGCATCTCGTCTCGGTGATCGGTTTCGTCATCTCCGGCGCCTTCGGCTTCTGGCTGCTCTGGGGCGTCGTCCGCTCCGGCCGCCTCTAGAGGCCTGGCCTCCCGCCCGCCGCCCGCCCGACGCCCTGCCGGGGCGCAACGGCGTCACCGCGCTCACCGCCGGAATACGATGCCCCGGTGCGCCAGGCCGTCTTCACCGAGACGCTGCAGGTCTCGATCATCGTCCGCGACCTCGAGGCGTCGATGCGGACGTACGTGGAGCGATACGGCATCGGCCCGTGGGCGATCTACGAGTTCAACCCGGGGACCGTGAGGAACATGCAGGAGCACGGCAGCCCCGTCGAGCGAGCCTGGCGTCTCGCGCTGGCGCAGGTCGGCAACGTGCAGTGGGAGCTCGTGCAGCCGCTCGACGAGGAGAGCATCTACGCCCGGTTTCTCGCCGAGAAAGGCGAGGGTGTCCACCATGTCGGCGTCGCAGTGCCGGACTTCGCTGCGGCGGTCGAGGAGCTCGGCGAGAGCGGACCCGGGATTCTGTTCGGCGGCGAGTACAACGGCGTCACGTTCGCGTATCTCTCCACCGACCGTGACATCGGCGTGATCACCGAGATATTCGACGCGCCGCCGGGCCTGGAGCAGAAGCCCGACGCGGTCTATCCCCGCTGACCGAGCGACCGTTTTTCCGAGACGCGTGTCAGGGATCCGGCACGACTGGGCCCAGCCAGCGCACGAGCTCGCGGTTGACGCGGTCCGGCGCCTCGTTCTGGACGAAGTGGCCTGCGTCCTCGATCAAGACCACCTCGGCGGTGTTCCCCTCGGCGAGAACGCGGCGCAGGCGATCCGGCGAGACGAGCTCGCGTCCCAGGAATCGGTCCTCCACACCCCAGAGCACGAGCGTCGGCGCACTGATCGGGCGATTTCGGCGGCCGGAGCCTGGAACGACCGCTCGCCGGAACGCGACGCGGTACCAGTCGATCGCCGCCTTGGCCCGACCGGGGCGCGCGAACGCAGCGCGATACACGTCCAGCTCCTCCTCTGTCCAGACGCCTCGACGATGCGAGCCTCCGACGAGCGCGCGCGCGACCGCCCTGGCGTCGTCTGCCGCCAGTCGCCGCTCGGGGATCCGAGGAAGCTGGAAGAAGACGATGTACCAGGAGCGGCGGAGCTGGGCGGGCGAGCGCAGCATGCGGCGGAACAACTCGTCGGCGGGCGGGCAGTTGAGCACCACGAGCCGCTCGACGAGGGACGGGTGGAGAGCGGCGGCGCTCCACGCGACGGCGCCGCCCCAGTCGTGCCCGACCAGGACACACGTACGCCGGCCGAGCGCCGCCGCGAGTCCTGCGACGTCGTCCGCGAGCGTCCGCATGTCGTAGGGCCCGGCGAGAGAAGTCTCGCCGTATCCCCGGAGGTCGGGCGCCACCGCCCTGAAGTCGGCCGCGGCAAGCGCCGGCAGCTGGTGCCGCCAGGAGCGGCCGAGCTCCGGGAATCCGTGCAGGCAGAGGACGAGCGGGCCGTCGACCGGCCCGTCCGCGAGCGCGTGGAACACGATGCCGTTGGCGGAGAGGGTGAGCTCTTCCATACGTGGCCGTCCCGGACGGCTGTGGGCGAATCGTCACACAGACGGCGCAATGGACATCTGGCGCGGCGCGCCTCGAGCCTCTACCGTCGGCGGTCGTGAGCGTCAACGCGGTTCTCCTGGCGGAGCAGGAGCCCGACACGAGGGAGTACCTCGAGCGCCACTTGCGAGACGACGGCTTCAGGGTGTTCGGGGCAGCCTGGACGGCTCGTGCGCTCGACATCGCGGAGCGGCTGCTGCCGGACGTCGTGATCGCCGGCGAGCCCGACCTCTGTCGCAGGATCCGCGCCGGCGAGCCCGGCCGATCGTGGAACCGGAACGTCCCCGTGATCGTGCTGACCGAGCCGGACGCCGACGCCGTGGCACGCGTTCGCGCGCTCGAGAGCGGCGCAGACGACGTCGTGCCGCGCGACGTGTACCTCGAGCTTCGCGCGCGGGTGCGGGCGCTTCTCCGACGCGCGACGCTCGGTCAGGCGGAGGTCGTGGAGGCGGGCGCGGTCGTCGTCGACCATCGCGCGCGGCAGGTGCGGGTGGGGGAGACGGCCGTGCGCCTCTCGGGCCGTGAGTATGAGCTCGCGGGCAAGCTCGCGAGCGACCCCCGCCGCGTGTTCACGAAGTCAGAGCTTCTCCGCGACGTGTGGGGCATCCGCGGGTCGGGCATCCGCACGCGCACCGTGGATTCCCATGCGTCCCGTCTCCGCCGCAAGCTCGCGGCGGCGGGCGCGGGCGAGGTCGTGATCAACGATTGGGGAGTCGGCTACCGGCTGCTGCCGTGAGTGGCAGTCCGGCGGTGGCTGCTCTGATGGGTATTCGGCCGCGGAAGCGACCGCTTTCGGGATGCCCGCCGAAGGGGGGATAGCCCGCGGGTGGGATCCGCTTCTGCGGATCCCACCTCGCGGAGAGTCACAGCATCGCCCCTTCGAGCCGAAGCAGCTGCTCCTTGCGCTCCAGGCCTCCGCCGTAGCCGACGAGGCTCCCCGAGGCGCCGACGATCCGGTGGCACGGGAGCACGATGGGGACCGGGTTTCGGTTCATCACCATGCCGACGGCGCGAGCGGCCTTCGGACTTCCCGCACGAGCGGCGAGCTCCCCGTAGGTCGCCGTACGTCCGTAGGGCACCTTGGAGAGCTCGTCCAGGATCGACACGGTGAACGCTGCCTGGCCGCGAAGGTCGATCGGCAGGTCGAACGCGTGACGCCCTCCGGCGAAGTACTCGTCGAGCTCGCGGTGCACGCTTGCGACCGCGCGTGGCGCACGGAGCACCCGGGGCCCGACGACACGTGCGATGTCCTCGAGCAGCTCCTCGGCGTGGCGCCCGCCGTCGAACGAGACGCGCAGCAGGCCGCGGTCGGTGGCCGCGACGAGGAGATCGCCGACGGGGCTCTCGACGACGTCGTAGCCTGCGTCGAGCAGACCTGCCTGGACGGCGGCGTCGCGGAAGCGACGGTCGAGATCGGTGGGAACGGTCATGTGGCCCTCCTTCGCAGGCGACGGACGCCCGACGACGCTGCCTGACGGGCGGCGTCCGGGGTCGAGTCGAGCATCGCGGCGATCTGCGTGTAGTCGAGGTCGTAGCCGTAGCGGAGCACGACCGCCGCACGCTCCTTCTGGGGCAGCGTGTCGGTGAGGAACGCGATCTCCTCGTATGCCGGCCGTCCGTCGACGTGCGGAAGGTCGGGGAGCTCGGCAGTCGGCTCTCCGGCTCGGCGGTGCGCGTCGATCGCGACTCGCGTTGCGATCGTCAGCACCCACGCCCGGAGGTGCTCCCCATGCCTCAGGCGGTCGTACGCGCGAAGCGCGCGCAGGAATGTCTCCTGGAACGCATCGTCGGCGCGGTCGCGGCCGAGCCGGCGGCGAAGCACGCCGAGCACCTCTCCTGCGTGCTCCGCGTAGAACGTCTCGAACGGGGGGATCGTCGCCACGGCACCCATCATCCATCTGAAACGCGGTTCCATGGGCGCGTGTGAGGTCGGGCAGGGGCCGGCTCGCACGCGCCCCGATGCGTCACACTCCGGGCATGCGCGTCGCCGTCGTGGGTCACGTGGAATGGATCCGCTTCGCGCGGGTCGACCGGGTCCCGAACGCCGGGGAGATCGCGCATTCGTTCGACCAGTGGGAGCAGGCGGGTGGAGCGGGTGCGGTCGCCGCCGTCCAGCTCGCGCTGCTGGCGGACGAGGCGACCCTGTTCACCGTGCTCGGCGACGACGAGCTGGGGCGGCGGGCCCGCGCCGAGCTCGAGTCGCGGGGCGTCGTCGTCCACGTGGGGCACGATGAGCGGAGAACGCGCTGGGCGTTCACGCACGTCGACGACCGGGGCGAGCGGACGATCACGACGGTCGGGCCCAAGCTCACTCCTCGCGGCCACGACGACCTGCTCCCCTGGCACGAGCTCGCGTCGATGGACGCGGTGTTCTTCGTCTCGGGTGACGCCGACGCGCTGCTACTGGCGCGCCATGCCCGCGTGCTCACCGCGACGGCACGTGTCCTCGACGTCCTTCGCCGCGGCGGTGTCGAGCTGGACGCCCTCGTCGGAAGCGGGGAAGACGCCGACGAGCGGTACCGGAACGGGGACCTCGAGCCCGTGCCGCGTCTCGTCGTGACGACTTCGGGTGCGCTCGGAGGCTGGGCCCAGCCGGGCGGCCCGTTCTCGGCGGCGACGCCTCCGGGCGAGGTGATCGACGCCTACGGCGCCGGTGACAGCTTCGCGGCAGGTCTCACGTATGCGCTCGCGACCGGTCTCCCGTCCGAGGAGGCGATCGGCTTTGCGGCGCGCTGCGGCGCCGGCGCGTTGACCGGCCGGGGCGTCGCGCCCCGCCATGTCGCGCTCCGCTGAGCGGCTCTCGGGTTGTCATACCGAGGCGTCGCTCGTCGAGGGCGCGACAGCGTGCCGAAATTCGACTTGCAAAGTGGGGCATAGTGGCATAAAGTGGGTGAGCGTGGGAGTCACACGCGCACCTGGCTACACCGCCCTGCGATGTTCATCGGAACCTACGAGCACACGATCGACGACAAGAGCCGGCTCACGCTGCCGTCCCGCTTCCGCGAGCTGCTGGGCGACGGCGTCGTGCTCGCGCGCGGCATCGACGGCAACGTCGCCGTCTATCCACGCGAGACGTGGACGATGACGATCGAGGCACGCATCTCGGGTCTCGACCCGCTGTCGAGCGAGGCGCGGAAGCTGCGCCGGTTCTTCTTTGCCGGCGCCGCGGAGTCCGACATCGACGGCTCGGGACGCGTTCTCGTGCCGGCGGTGCTCGCCCGCCACGCCGGCCTGGAGCGCACGGTCGTCGTCGCCGGAAGCTACGACCATCTCGAGCTCTGGAACCCGCCCGCCTGGGAGAAGCACCTGAACGCCGTCGAAGGGAGCGTCGAACATGCTGCCGAACGTCTTGCCTCACACGGAAGCTGATCACGTACCCGTTCTCGCCGCGGAGGTGCGCGAGCTCCTCGCCGTGCGCCCGGGCGACACCGTCGTCGACGCGACGTTCGGCGCCGGAGGCCATGCGCGGCTTCTCGCCGAGGACCTCGCCGGAAGCGGGAAGCTGATCGCGATCGACCGCGACCCGGGTGCGAAGCCGTTCTTCGATCGCTTCAAGGCGCACGCCGGGGTCGACGTGCGCTTCCTGCGTGGCGATTTCGGGCTCGTCCTCTCGCAGCTTGCGGCGAACGACGTGAAGGCGGACGCGATCCTGCTCGACCTCGGCGTCTCGTCGATGCAGATCGACCGGCCGGAACGCGGGTTCTCGTATGCAACGGACGCGCCGCTCGACATGCGCATGGACCCGTCGTCCGAGCCGAACGCGGCGACGATCGTGAACACGTGGGGCGAGCAGGAGCTCACGACGATCTTCCGCCGCTACGGGGAGGAGCGGTACGCGAAGCCGATCGCGCGTGCGATCGTACGGCGGCGCGAGGACACGCCCTTCTCCCGCACCGGTGACCTCGTCGACGTCGTCAAGCTGGCGCTCCCGACGCCTGCACGGTTTGGCGAAGGGCATCCGGCCAAGCGGGTCTTCCAGGCGCTGCGGATCGCCGTGAACGACGAGCTCGGCGCGCTCGAGGCCGCGCTTCCGGCTGCTCTCGAGATGCTTCGTCCGGAAGGACGCCTCGCGGTGATCTCCTTCCACTCCCTCGAGGACCGGATCGTGAAGCGGTTCGTGGCCGAGGAGGCGAAGGGGTGCACGTGCCCGCCTGACTTCCCCGTCTGCATCTGTGGGAAGGAGCCGACTCTGCGTGCCCTCACGCGGAAGCCGATGCGGCCCGGACCGAGCGAGCTCGAGGTGAATCCGCGCTCGGCCTCGGCCCGCCTGCGCGCGGCGGTGCGGGCCTGATGTCGACCGTCGCGCAGCCCGCACTCCGGAAGGTGCGTGTCGCTCGGGGCGCGTTCGGCAGCGGAATCCTCTGGATCGCCGTGGTCGGCGCGCTCCTCGCCGGGATCGTCGCGGTCAACGTGCTCGTCCTGCGGCTCAACGTCCAGCTCGACGATCTGGGGCACAGCCGCGCCGAGCTCAAGGCGGAGATCGCGAGCGCGCGCGCGCAGCTCTCGAGCGCCTCCGCGAACCAGCGGATCGAGACGGAGGCGGCGTCGAAGCTCGGCCTCGCTCCCGCGGATCCCAACGCGACGACCTACCTGCGCCTGGTCCCGAAGTGACCGAGAAGAGGATCAACACCCGGATCCGGCTGCTGGTCGTCGGCTTCGGGCTCGTCTTTGCAGCGGCTCTCGCCCGGGCGGCGTGGATCCAGGTCGTCGAGGCGCCGAGGTACGAGGCGATGGCGTCACGCCAGCATCGACAGACGATCGAGATCCCGGCCGCCCGCGGCACGATCTACGACCGGACCGGCGAGCCGCTCGCGATCGGCGAGCAGGCGATGACCGTATACGCCGATCCGCGCAACGTGGTGGCGCCGAAGAAGGCGGCGGTGAAGGCCGCCGATGCCCTCGGGCTCCACGCGGACGACCTGTACCCCCTGCTGCGGGATCGCACCAGGCAATTCGTCTACATCGAGCGCAAGGCGGATCCCATCCAGGCGGCGGCGCTCGAGCGGATGAACGTCCAGGGCCTCGGCTTCTACCCGGAAGAACGCCGCTCGTATCCGCAGGGTCGCGTCGCCGCGAACGTCCTCGGTTTCGCGGGAACGGACAACCGCGGGCTCGACGGGCTCGAGCGGTCGCTCGACCGGAAGCTCGGCGGCAGGCCGGGCTACGAGACGGTCGTCCGCGACCCGGCTGGACAGCCCATCGACGTCGTCAAGTCGCGGAGCGAGCGTCCCGGCGCGAATGTCGTCTTGACCATCGACGACCAGATCCAGGCTAACGCGGAGCAGATCCTCTCGGCGGCGGTGTCCCGCTACGGCGCGAAAGGCGGCACGGCGATCGTGATGGATCCCCGAACCGGAGCGATTCTGGCGATGGCCAATGCGCCGACCTTCGACGCGAACAGCTTCGCGTCCACGTCGGCAGACCTTCGCCGGAACCGCGCGGTCACCGACGTCTACGAGCCCGGCTCGACGTTCAAGATCGTCACGATCGCGGGCGCGCTCGAGGACGGCGTCGTGTCGCCCGACACGTCGTTCTGGCTCCAGCCGACGATCCAGGTCGCCGACCGCGTGATCCACGACTCCCATTACCGGCCGGCCGAGCGCATGACCGTGCGGCAGATCCTCGCCGAGTCCTCGAACGTCGGCACGGTCACGATCGCAAAGGAGCGGCTCGGCGGGCGCGAGCTCGCGCGCTGGATCAAACGCTTCGGCTTCGGGCGCTCGACCGCCAGCGGGCTGCCCGGCGAGAGCCCCGGGATGGTGCTGCCGTACGACAAGTGGTCGGGCTCGACGATCGGCACCGTGCCGATCGGACAGGGCATCGCCGCCACTCCGCTTCAGATGGTGAGCGCCTACGCGGCGATCGGGAACGGTGGCGTCATGCCGAACCCGCACGTGATCGAGAAGATCGGCGGCAAGCGGGTCTCGCAGGGCGACGGCCGCCGCGTCGTCTCGCGCCACACCGCCGACAGGATGATCGCGATGTTCCGGGACGTCGTCCTCGAGGGAACGGGCACCGAGGCGGCGATCCCCGGCTATACCGTCGCCGGCAAGACGGGCACCGCGAACAAGGCCGAGAACGGACGCTACGTGAGCAAGTACGTCGCATCCTTCGTCGGGCTCGTGCCGGCCCGCAAGCCGCGTCTCGCGATCCTCGTGATGGTCGACGAGCCCCACGGGCAGATCTACGGCGGCGTCGTCGCGGCGCCCGTCTTCCGCGATATCGCCCGCTTCGCGCTCCAGTACCTGGAGGTTCCGCCCGACGCACCCGAGACGAAGTCCTCGTCGTCTCTCGTCGCGTCGCTCGTCACACCGTAGGGGCGAGGTGCAGGTCGCGGGACCGGCCGGTCGAGCTGCGCGTCGCCCCTACAATCGCGCCGATGGAGCTCGACGCGCTCATCGGCGCGCTCGTGCCGAGCGACGTGATCGGGCGGCGCGAGGTCGAGATCCGCGACCTCGCCCAAGACACGCGCCGCGTGCACGAGGGCGCGCTCTTCTTCTGCGTGCCCGGCGCGAGCCGCGACGGGCACGACCTTGCGGCCGATGCCGTCGAGGCGGGCGCCGTCGCACTGGTCGTCGAGCGTCCGGTCGACGTCGCCGTCCCGCAGCTCGTCGTCGAGTCCACGCGCGCGGCCATGGCGATCGCCGCCGACGTGTTCTTCGGGATGCCCACGGAGCGTCTGACCGTTGCCGGTGTGACCGGCACCAACGGAAAGACCACGACGACGTTTCTGCTGCGCTCGATTCTCGAGGCCGACGGGCGCAGGACGGGGCTGGTGGGAACGATCGAGTGGGTCCTGGGCGGCGCGTCACGCGCCGCACCACACACGACACCCGAGGCGATCGAGCTCCAGCGCCTCTTCCGCGACATGGTCGACGCGGGCGACGAGGCCGTCGCGGTCGAGGCATCGTCCCATGGCTCGCACTACAGGCGACTCGACCGCGTTCGCTTCGACGCTCTCTGCTTCACGAACCTGACGCAGGACCATCTCGACCTCCACGGCGACATGGAGGGCTACTTCCAGGCGAAGCGCCGCTTGTTCACGGGGCTCGCGCCGCCGCCGGCAGCGGTCAACATCGGCGACCCGTACGGGCGACGACTCGCGGACGAGCTCGCGGGCGCGCACCGCGCACCGCTCATCACGTTCGGACTTCGCCCGGAGGCTGAGGTGCGCGCGGACGGGCTCGAGCTCGGACCGCGTGGCTCGACGTTCACCACGGCGGGGATCTCGATCGAGACGCCGCTCCTCGGGGTCTTCAACGTCGAGAACGTGCTCGGTGCCGTCGCAACGGCGCTGTTGCTCGACGTGGACGACGACGCGGTCGCCGAGGGCGTGCGGGCCGTCTCGGGCATTCCCGGGCGCTTCGAGGGAATCGACGAGGGCCAGGACTTCGTCGTGGTCGTCGACTACGCCCACACACCCGATGCGCTCGCGACCGTGCTGCGGGACGCGCGCACCCTTGGCGACGGCAACCTCGCGGTCGTCTTCGGTGCCGGCGGTGATCGCGACCGCGACAAGCGCGCACGGATGGGCGAGGTCGCACGTGACCTCGCAGACACGGTGGTCGTGACGAGCGACAATCCACGCTCGGAGGAGCCGCTCGCGATCGTGGAGGAGATTCTGCAGGGCACGGGGATCGACGTTCAGGTCGATCCCGACCGGCGCTCCGCGATCGAGGGCGCCATCGACCAGGCTGCCTCCGGGGATGTGGTCGTGATCGCCGGCAAGGGGCACGAGCCCGGCCAGGAGATCGGGGGTGTGGTGCATCCCTTCGACGATCGCGAGGTCGCGCGCGCAGCACTCGCCCGACGGCACGAGCGCCAACAGGGGTCGCCGTGATCCCCTTCTCATGGGCAGAGGTCGAGGCTCTGGGGCTCGGCGAGCTGCGTGGGGCTCCGGACGACGGCGTGATCCTTCGGGTCCACGACGATTCGCGCGTGGCACGCCCGGGTGACCTGTTCGTCGCGCTCAACACCGGGACACGCTTCGTCCACGATGCCCTCTCGCGCGGCGCGGCGACTCTCGTGCCCGTTGACCAGGTCGCAGCGCTCGGAACGCTCGGCAGCCTCGTCCGCGATCGCTCCGATGCGCAGGTCGTCGCCGTCGTCGGGTCCACCGGCAAGACCACGACCAAGGATGCCCTTGCGGCGCTCTCGGCCGCGGTGACGCCCACGGTCGCGGCCGAGTCGAGTCGGAACAACGAGCTGGGCCTCCCGCTCACGGTGCTCCGCCTGGAGAAGGCGACCCGCGTTCTCGTGACGGAGATGGGCATGCGGGGGCTCGGCCAGATCGCCGCTCTCTGCGAGGTCGCGAGACCGACGATGGCGGTCGTGACGTCGATCGGGCCGGAGCACCTCGAGCTCGTCGGAACGCTCGAGGACGTCGCCCGGGCGAACGCCGAGGCGATCGACGCACTCCCTGCGGGCGGCGTCGCGATTGTCCCGGCCGGCGAGACACTGCTGGAGCCGTACCTGCGTCGCGAGGACCTCGACGTGCGGCGATTCGATCCCGCCTCGCCCGAGCGCGCCGGCGACGGCTGGGTGTTCGACGTCGGGGGCAGGGCGCTGCCGCTGTCGCTTCCCTTTGCTCAACGTCATCTCGCCGAGGACGTCCTGGCAGCGCTCACGGCGTACGACGCACTCGGGCTGCCGCTCGAGCGCGCGTCCGAGGGAGCGGCCGCGATTCGACTGAGTCCGTGGCGGGGCGAGGTGCGCGACCTCCCCGGAGGGGGCCTGGTCGTCAACGACGCGTACAACGCGAACCCGACCTCGATGCGGGCCGCTTTGCTCGACCTCGCCGAGCGGGCACGCGGACGCCGTCGGGTCGCGATCCTCGGCGAGATGGCCGAGCTCGGGCCCGAGAGCGCGCGCTACCACGGCGAGATCCGCGACCTCGTCCGGGAGCTCGGGATCGAGCTCGTCGTGGCGGTCGGAGAGCCGGCTCGTGCCTACCTCCCCGGTTCCGGCGACGAGCTCGCGGTCGCGGATGCCGCGTCGCTGGAAGAGATGATGGCATCACTGCGTCCGGGCGACGCAATTCTCGTCAAGGCCTCCCGGGCGGTCGGGCTCGAAGGCATCCCGGACTCGATCGAGAATCACTCTCGAGCATGGTCAGAGTCCTGATCGCGGGGCTCGTCGCGATGGTGATCGCCGTCGCGGTGGGGCCCCAGTTCATCGAGTGGCTCAAGCGGCAGTCCATCGGCCAGCAGATCCGCGAGGAAGGCCCGGCCGGGCACATCGTCAAGCAGGGGACGCCGACGATGGGAGGCCTCCTCATCCTCCTCGCGGCGCTGGCCCCGGCTCTTGCGCTGTCGCTCTACACCGTCCCGGGAGTGACCATCATCCTCGCCACCCTCGGCTGCGCGACGATCGGCTTCGCCGACGACTACCTGAAGGTTCGCAAGCGCCGCTCGCTCGGCCTGAACGGCCGCTGGAAGATGCTGGGCCTGCTCCTGATCAGCGCCGGCGTCGGCTGGGCGACGACCCGGGTCGGCTACATGGACACGGAGATCTACTTCCCGCTCGTCGATGTCAACATCGACCTGCACTGGCTGTACTTCCCGTTCGTGTTCATCGTGATCGCCGGCACCTCGAACGGCGTCAACCTGACGGACGGTCTCGACGGCCTCGCGGCCGGGACCTGTGCGGTCTCCCTCATCACGCTTCTGGCGATCGCGCTGATCGACTGGCTCCGCTCGGCCGACACCGTGGCCGGCCGGAGCCACGAGTACCTCGACATCGCGATCGTCGCCGCGGCGCTGATCGGGGGGGTGATCGGCTTTCTGTGGTTCAACGCCTTCCCGGCGGAGGTGTTCATGGGCGACACCGGGTCGATGGCGCTCGGGGGCGCGATCGCGACGCTCGCGATCCTGACCGAGACCGAGGTGCTGCTCGTGTTCATCGGCGGCATCTACCTGATCGAGGCGCTGTCGGTGATGATCCAGGTCGCGAGCTTCAAGCGAACGGGGAAGCGCGTCTTCCTGATGGCTCCGATCCACCACCACTTCGAGATGAAGGCATGGTCGGAGACGAAGATCATGGTGCGGTTCTGGATCGTCGGCGCGATCCTCTGCGCGATCGGCTTCGTCCTCTACTACCGCTACTACCTCCGGTTCCAGCTCTAGGGACGTGGGGGAACCCCCGGCGTGGGGGAACCCCATGGTTCCCCCACGGGCCCCCTCCTTCTCGTGAGTCTTGCCGAGAGCCGGGGCTTGGCCTCCCGGCCGGCGAAGCCGGCCTTCGGCCGCGAGGGCACGCGTTCCCGCGTGGGGACCTCTGGTTTCCCCCACGGGGACCTTCCTTCTCCTGAGTGTTGCCCAGAGCCGGGCTCGGCCTCCGGCCGCGGACGCACACGTCCAAGGCCGGAACACATCGGCCTCCGCGTCTGTGCCTCACTCGACCGGCTACGCGCCCGGGTACTCGCCGAGGGTGACGGTGACAGTGGCGTTCGCACCGTTCGCGCGTCGGAGCCCGATCTTCACCTGCTTGCCCGGTGCGAAGCCGGCGACGATCTCGGAGAAGTCGCCCGTGGTCGCGGTCGGCTTGCCGCCGAACGTCGTGATGACGTCACCTGCACGGATCCCCGCCTTGGCGGCCGGACCACCTGCGACGACCGAGGCGACGTAGACCCCGCCTCCCTCGGCCTCGCCGACCGAGACACCGAGGTATGGGCGGTGCGAGTTGACCACCTTTCCGTACCGAACGAGTTGACCGGCGATGTCGCGGACGCGATCGCTCGGGATCGCGAAGCCGATTCCGGCAGCGGCGCCGCCGATCTGTGGGTCGGAGACGCCGAGGGTCGGGATCCCGACGAGGCGGCCAGAGAGGTTGACCAGGGCGCCGCCCGAGTTCCCGGGGTTGATCGCGGCGCTCGTCTGGACCGCCTGGATGATCGCTCCGCCGGTCGGGTCGCTCACCGTCCGGCCGATCGCGCTGACGATCCCGTCGGTGACGCTCGAGCGCAACCCGAGCGGGTTCCCGATCGCGAGGACGATGGTTCCGACCGCGAGCTTCGAGGAGCTGAACGAGATGGGCCGCAGTCCGCCTGCGGAGATCTTGATCACCGCGAGATCGTCCGGCAGGAATTTGCCGACGAGCGTGCCCGTGTACCGCTTCCCGTTCGCGAGGGTGACGGCGAACGTGGTCTGCGAGCCGACGACATGGGCGTTCGTGACGATGTTGCCCCTGGAGTCGAAGATCTCGCCGGAGCCCAGTCCCGAGCCCGACTCGATCTGCACCACCGACGGCGTCACGCGATTCACGACCGCGATGTACTGCGACTGCAGGCTTGCGGCGCTCTGGACGACGGTGGTGGTCGCTCTCGTCGTCGAGGCATTCCCGCGGCCGCCGACCGTCAGCCACGTGAGCGCGACCGCCGCGAGAACGAGGAGCGGTGTGATCGCGGTTCTCTGTGTTCGCATCTTCGCGTCCTCCCGATTCGGATCTCTTCCTCGATCACATGGTGCACGCACCGGCGAGGCACGAGCGTCGGGGCTCGGGCATACGCTTCCTGGATGCCGGAGCTTCCCGCGCGCGTCCTGGTGCTCGGCCTTGCCCGGTCGGGGCGCGCCGCGGTCTCCGCACTGCGCGCGGGCGGTGTCGACGTGACCGCACACGATGCTTCGGAGTCCGTGGATGCCCAGGGGCTCGGCGCAGAGGTCAACCTCGGCGCGTGGAAGGATGTGCTGCTGGACGGAGTCGGCCTCGTGGTGAAGAGCCCGGGCGTGCCCGGAGACTCGCCGCCGGTCATTGCTGCGCGCACGCGCGATATTCCCGTGATCTCGGAGATCGAGCTCGGTTTCCGTCTCCTGCCGAACCCGATGGTGGGCGTCACCGGCACGAACGGCAAGACGACCACCACCGTGCTTCTCGGCGAGATGCTCGAAGCCGGCGGGGTTCCGGTCGAGGTGGCCGGGAACATCGGACGACCGCTCACGGCCCTCGTGGGCTCGGTCGCGGACGATGCCTGGATCGTGTGTGAGCTGTCCTCGTTTCAGCTCGAGGACGTCGAGACGCTCAGGCCGCGCGTCGTGCTCCTCACCAACCTCGAGCCCGATCACCTCGACCGGCACGGGTCGTTCGACGCGTACGCGGCGGCGAAGCTGCGGGCGTTCGAGCGGCAGGAGCCGGACGATGTCGCGGTGGTCCCACGTGGATTCGCGGCCGTGCCGGGCAATGGGCGTCGGATCGAGTTCGCCGCCGACGACCCGCTTCCGGCGGAGCCGCGCATTCGAGGCGCGCACAACCGCGAGAACGCGGCGGCCGCCGCCGCGGCCGCCCGAGAGATCGGAGTCGATTCCGCGTCCATCGCGAGAGCGCTTCGGGCCTTCGCGGGGGTCGAGCACCGCATCGAGGACGTCGGGACGATCGACGGGGTGCTGTACATCAACGACTCCAAGGCCACGAACGTCGCCGCCGCGCTGCGCGCGCTCGCCTCGTTCCCCGGGCGGCGGAAGCACGTGATCCTCGGCGGTCGCGGCAAGGACGAGCCCTATCACGCGCTCGCGGCGGCCTTCTCGGCAGGTGACCGCGCCTACCTGATCGGCGAAGCCGCGGCGCAGATCGGAGGTGCGCTTCGCCCGGCGGGGGTTCCCTTCGTGGAAGCGGGACAGCTCGCGAGGGGGGTAGAGGCGGCCGCGTCGGCAGCCGGCCCCGGCGACGTCGTGCTCCTCTCGCCGGCCTGCGCGTCGTTCGACCAGTTCGAGAGCTTCGAGCAGCGCGGGGAGGAGTTCCGCAGGCTCGTGCAGAAGCTCCCGGGGTGGGGACGAGAAGACGTGCGGACCGCGGGCAGCTCGAGCAGCGGCTGCTGATCCTCGTCACCCTCGGCCTCGTCGCGTTCGGGCTCGTCATGGTGTTCAGCGCCACGTCCGCGTCGGCGACCCTCGGGGAGGGAGACCCGATGCGGTTCCTGATCAAGCAGGGGCTCTATGCGGTCGTGGGCCTCGTGCTTCTCGCGGTTCTCTCAAGGATCGACTATCACGTGCTTCGCGGCCTCGCGCCGCTTCTGCTCGTCGCCGCGCTCGCCGGCTGCATCGCCGTGCTGGCTCTCGCTCCGGAGATCAACGGCGCGAGACGCTGGTTCGTCTTCGGGCCCGTCAGCGTCCAGCCGGCCGAGATCGCAAAGCTCGCTCTCTGCGTCTGGGTCTGTGCGGTGCTCGCACGTCGTCCGGTGCCGCGCGACCTCGGCGGGCTGCTGAAGCCGGTCGGACTCGTCGTCTGTCTCTTCTGCGCTCTCATCGTGATCGAGCCGGACCTCGGGACGGCGATCGCGCTCGCGTTGATGGTGTCGGGGATCCTCCTCGTCTCGGGGATCCCGTTGCGGCTGTACGTGGTCGCGACGACGCTCGCCGTCGGCGCGGGGATGCTCGCGATCTACATGGAGCCCTACCGGCGCGCGCGGCTGTTCAGCTTCCTCGACCCGTGGAAGGACGCCGAGGGCGCTGGCTTCCAGAACGTCCAGGCGATCATCGGGATGGGCTCGGGCGGGATCACCGGCGAGGGCCTCGGCCAGGGCATCCAGAAGGTGAACTTCCTTCCCGAGGCGCACACCGACATGATCTTCGCGGTTGTCGGAGAGGAGCTCGGCCTGATCGGGTCAGCGTTCGTGATCGGCGCGTTCGCCGTGTTCGCGTGGGCCGGCTTCCGCGTCGCTCTCTCGTGCCGCGACCCGTTCGGCAAGCGCCTCGCTGCTGGGATCACGACCCTCGTCTGCGGGCAGGCGGCGGTCAACCTCGCGGCCGTGCTGGGCCTCGCTCCGTTGACCGGAATCCCGCTGCCTTTCGTCTCGTACGGCGGCTCATCTCTGCTCGTTCTGCTCTGCGGAGTGGGAGTGCTCCTTAACATCGCGGTGAATGACCGAGTCGTCCAAGCTCGCGTGCGTGATCGCAGCCGGGGGAACGGCCGGTCACGTTCGTCCAGCGCTCGCAGTCGGGGAAGCGCTCCGCGCGAGAGGAGTGACCGTGACGTTCGCCGGCACGCCAGACCGCGTCGAGTCGCGGCTGGTGCCTGAGGCGGGGTTCCCGCTCGACACGTTTCCGGTCACCGGCCTACCGCGGAGGCCGAGCGCCGCCCAGCTCCGGGCGGCCTGGCGCGCCTCTGCTGCGCCGGCTCACTGCCTCGCGATCCTCCGACGCCGGCGGCCCGACGTCGTGCTCGGCGGCGGCGGCTACGTCGCCGGCCCGATGGTGCTGGCGGCGCGTCTACGGAGCATTCCCGCCGCCCTGACCGAGGCCGACGCGCGCCTCGGCCTCGCGAACCGCCTGGCGGCCCCGTTCGCGCGCCGGCTCCTCCTCGCCTATGCGATCCCGGGATGCTCTGGTGAGAAGGTGCGCGTCGTCGGAAGGCCGATCCCGCTCGCGCACCGTGGGGCGACGCGGGAAGAGGGGCGGGCGCGCTTTGCGCTCCCCGCCGACGGGCCGGTCGTCGCCGTCTTCGGCGCTCTCGCCGGGGCGCGGTCGCTGAACGAGCTGGCCGTGAGCGCCTGGGGCGAGTCCGGGCCCTCCGTGCTGCACATCAGCGGGGAGCGGGACTACGAAGCGCTGAGGCCGCGCGTGGACCGCGACGGCTATGTCCTGCTGCCGTACACCGACCACTTCGGCGACGCGCTCGCCGCAGCGGATCTCGCGGTCTCACGCGCCGGCGGGACGGTGTGGGAGCTCGCAGCGGCCGGGACGCCCTCCATCCTCGTTCCGTACCCCCATGCGACAGCCGACCACCAGATGCTGAACGCGAGGCACTTCGAGCGGGGCGGCGGCGCCATCGTCGTCGCCGACGCCGAGGTCGAACGGGTGCCGGTCGTCGTCGGCGAGCTGCTCGCGGACGGGGCGCGGCTCGAGTCGATGCGCGACAGCATGCTCGTGCTCGCGCGCCCAGACGCGGCCGAGGCCGTCGCGGACGAGCTCGTCTCGCTGGCGAGGGCCGGCAGGTGAGCTTGTGTTGAATCAACACAAGCTCCTCGACGGCCGGCGGCTCTACTTCGTCGGGATCGGCGGCTCGGGGATGTCTGCCTACGCGAACTTCGCGCGCTCTGTCGGCGCCGAGGTGCGCGGCTGGGACGAGCACGAGACGGTGTTCTCCGGGACTCTCGAAGGGATCGAGGTCGACCTCGGGGGCGAGCCACGCCCGCCCGAGGGGTTCGAAGCGATCGTCTCGACTGCGCATCGGGCGCGGATCGCCGGCACTCCGCGCGCGGCCTTCCTCGCCGAGCTCGTCGCATCCCGACCGTCGATCGTCGTCACGGGCGCTCACGGCAAGACGACGACCGCGGCGATGATCGCGTTCGCCCTACGCGAGGTCGGAGGCGATCCCGCCTGGATCGTGGGCGGCGTCGTGCCGCAGCTTCAGGGCAATGCGGGGGGCGGGGGCGGCTGGCTCGTGGTAGAGGGCGACGAGTCCGACCGCTCCGTGCTCGAGCTCACCCCGAAAATCGCGGTCGTGACGAACGTGGAGCTCGATCACCACGCCGCCTACGGGTCGACGGCCGAGCTCCGTGATGCGCTCGAAACGTGGCTCACCGGAGTGCCCGACGTCGTGCGCGGCTGGGAGCTCGAACCGGCCTCGTTCCCGCTCGCCGTCCCGGGTCGGCACAACCGGTGCAATGCCGCGGCAGCGCGAGAGGCTCTCGTGCTCGCAGGCGTGACCGCGGCGGAAGCCGAGGGGGCGCTCGCGTCCTTCGCCGGGACCGACCGGAGGTTCCAGGTGCTCGGCACCCGGGGCGGAGTGACGGTCGTCGACGACTATGCGCACAATCCGACCGAGCTTCGCGCCGCCCTCGAGACGGCGAGGGAGCGCGTCGAGCGGAAGCTCGTCGCCCTCTACGTCCCTCATGTCGTCGAGCGCACGCGGCAGCTTCACCGCGAGCTGGGTGACGCGCTGGGGCTTGCCGACGTCGCGATCGTCACGGACTTCGTCGGGCAGCGAGACGCGACCCGCGAAGGAGTAGGCGCCCGCCTCGTGCTCGACGCCGTCCCCGAACCCGCGAGAAGGCTCTGGGCGCCGACGCTCGACGATGCTGCGAGCCTCGCGCTCGACGTCGTGAGGCCCGGAGACGTTGTCGTCACGCTCGGGGTCGGCGAGCCGTGGCGCGCGGCGCGGGCGATCCTGGAAGCCCTTCCCGGCTCCCCTGGATGAAGATCGAGGCCGACTTCCCGCTCGCCCGGCTCACGACCATCGGAACCGGCGGGCTCGCCGCCGGATTCGCGCGTCCCGCGTCCCTTCCGGAGCTCGACCAGGCGATTCGCTGGGCGGCCGAGCGCGGGCTGCCGGTGCTCACCGTAGGGCTCGGATCGAACGTCCTCGCCCCGGACGAACGGCTCGAAGCGCTCGTCATGCGTCTCGCCGGCGGCCTCGCGGCGGTGGAGGTGGACGGCACGCTGCTCCGGGCGGGCGGCGGCGCGACGAATGCAGTCTGTCTCCACCGGGCACGCGACGCGGGCCTCGGCGGGCTCGAGTTCGCGTGCGCGATCCCGGGAACGGCCGGGGGAGGGGTGCGAATGAACGCAGGCGCCTACGGCTCCGATTGGGGCACGATCCTCGAAAGGGCCCATGTCGTCTCGGCGGACGGTGGCGGCTGGCTGACTCCGGCGGAGCTCGGCCTCGAGTACCGCCGGTCGCTGATCCGCTCGGACCAGATCGTCGCGGCTGTCGAGTACCGGCTCGCTCCGCGTCCGACGGACGAGATCAAGTCGGTGGTGGCCGATCTCGTCGCACGACGAAAGGCGACGCAGCCCACGAACAAGCGGACCTTCGGATCGGTGTTCAAGAATCCCGCGGGCGAGCTCGGCGCGGGCCGGATGCTCGAGCTCTGCGGTCTCAAAGGGCATCGCATCGGCGGCGCTCTCGTTTCACCGCGGCATGCGAACTTCATCGAGAACACGGACGGAGCCACGAGCGCCGATTGCCTGGCCCTGATGCGCGAGGCGGGGCGCAGGGTGCGCGAGCGTTTCGGCGTCGAGCTCGAGCACGAGGTGGTGCTCCTGGGCTCGCTCGTCCTGGAGCCGTAGTGCCTGGGAGGCGCTTCTCTCTCGCAGGAGAGAGAAGCGCCAGAGCGAAGCCCTTCGCGTGGCCTCAAGGGGGCGAGCTGGACGGGACCGGCCGCGTGCGCGCACGGCGAGCGTCGTCGTCCCGTTCCCGCGCATGGACTCCGGTGATCGCCTCGACCTCGCCCGGCTCGTCCCCTCCGGCCGCGCGCTGCTCATGGCATTCGGCGTGCTCGGCGGCGTCCTGCTCGCTCTCTTCGTGGCCAGGGAGACGGCGCTCTTCGGCATCCACGGGATCGAGGTCACGGGAGCCAGCCCGGGAATCGAACGGCAGGTCGAGCGGGCGCTCGAGGACCGGGACGGCGAGAGCCTCGTCGGGCTCGACCTCGGCGCCGCGCATGACGACGTCGCCTCGCTCAGCACGGTGGCGTCGGTCTCCTTCGACCGGGCGTTCCCCCACACGCTTCGCGTGACGGTCGTACCCGAGCGGCCGGTGGCGGTCGTCCGCCAGGGCGCCGGCGCCTACGTCGTCTCCGAGCGCGGCAGGGTGATCGCCAAGGTCGACCGTCAGGCCCGGAGGCGCCTCGCGCGAATCTGGGCCGCGAAGGACGTTCCGCTCGGGCAGGGCGCCATCGTCGACGGCGACCTCCTCGTCGCAGTGGAGGCCGTCGCGCCGCTCGCCGGCACCCGCTTCCCGGGGCGGGTCACGTCGATGACGACCGAGGGCGAGCAGCTCACCCTGCGTCTCGCCTCGGGCTTGGAGCTGCGGCTCGGCGATCTCCGCGACGTCGACCTCAAGCTCGCGGTCGCCGCGCGCATCATCCCGCGTCTGCCTTCGGGGCCCGGGTATCTGGACGTCAGCGTGCCCGACAGGCCCGTCGCGGCGAGTGGAACGCTCGACTCTCAGGTAGAGGTCGAGAGTTCCACCTCTACCAACCCTTGAGGGTTTCGTTGACAGTGTCGACAAGGAGTACGTACCCTGGCTCCGAACCAGGGATTTCAGCCCTCCCCTAGCTCGATGAGAGCTTGACCCTGAGGCAGGTCGAGATGAGCACTCAGAACGGCAACTACCTCGCAGTGATCAAGGTCGTCGGCGTCGGCGGCGGCGGCACCAACGCCGTCAACCGCATGGTCGAGTCGGGCCTCACGGGGGTCGAGTTCATCGCGGTGAACACCGACGCGCAGGCGCTCCTGGACACCGACGCGGACGTGAAGATCCACATCGGCTCGAAGGTGACGCGAGGCCTCGGCGCCGGGGCGAACCCCGAGGTCGGCCAGGCTGCGGCACAGGAGAGCCGAGACGAGCTCAAGGAGGCGCTCAAGGGCGCGGACATGGTGTTCGTCACGGCCGGGGAAGGCGGAGGGACAGGCACCGGGGCGGCTCCGGTCGTGGCCGAGCTCGGGCGCGAGCTCGAGGCGCTGACGGTCGGCGTCGTGACGAAGCCGTTCGCCTTCGAAGGCCGCCGCCGCGCCGAGCAGGCGATCGGGGGCATCGAGAACCTTCGCGACCGGGTCGACACGCTGATCGTGATCGAGAACGACAGGCTGCTCCAGGTCGTCGAGAAGACGACGCCGATCCTCGAGTCGTTCAGGATGGCCGACGACATTCTCCGTCAGGGCGTCCAGGGGATCACGGACCTCATCACCGTC
This sequence comes from uncultured Actinomycetes bacterium, assembly GCA_963798725.1. Taxonomy (GTDB): domain Bacteria; phylum Actinomycetota; class Thermoleophilia; order Gaiellales; family Gaiellaceae; genus Gaiella. Next base: position 327,314 of record CAWCUL010000002.1, on the reverse strand, counting down.
CCGGGGCTCGTGAACCTCGACTTCGCCGACGTGCGCACGATCATGCGCGACGCCGGCTCGGCGCTGATGGGGATCGGCACGGCACGCGGAGAGGGCCGGGCGACGGCAGCGGCCAATGCGGCCGTCTCGTCGCCCCTCCTCGAGACGACGCTCGACGGCGCGACGGGTGTGCTCCTCAATATCACCGGCCCGGCGGACGTCGGCCTGTTCGAGGTGAACGAGGCCGCGGAGGTCGTGACCGGCCACGCCGACGCGAACGCGAACGTGATCTTCGGCGCCGTGATCGACGAGTCGCTCGGCGAGGACGTCCGGGTGACCGTCATCGCGACGGGCTTCGGCGGCGGCAGGCCGCGTCGGCGGAGGACGGAGCCCGCGACCGTGACGTCGAGCTCGTCCGAGTCGCCCGTGCCGAGCTTCGATCCCCGTCCGCGTGACGACGACGCGGATATCGACGTCCCGAGCTTCCTGAGAGACTGAGCACCGCCGAGCGGCGGTCGATCGATCCCAGGCACGCGCCACTCACTCCAACGCGTCGCCGCGCAGGGTGCCCGCACGACTCCGCGGTCTCGTTCCTCCCGAGCACGGTTCCCGGCCGCGCTAGAGTCGCGGCCGTGAACGCGACCCTGCGACGGACGCCTCTCCACGCGGCACACGTCGACGCCGGTGCGCGCATGGTTCCCTTCGCCGGCTGGGAGATGCCGGTGCAGTACGAAGGCGTGATCCCGGAGCACCTGGCCGTACGCTCTCGGGCCGGAGCATTCGACGTCTCACACATGGGTCAGATCCACGTCGACGGCCCGGCGTCGGGCGACTTCCTCCAGAGCCTGTTGTCGAACGACGTCGACCGGATCGGTGACGGCGAAGCCCAGTACACGCTGCTCACGAACGAGGCAGGCGGGATCGTCGACGACCTGATCGTGTACCGGACCGGCCGCGGCGCGTACCTTCTCGTCGTCAACGCCGGCAATCGCGAGGCCGCGTTCGAATGGCTCAAGGAGCGCGAGGCGCGCGGCACCGACGTGCGCGACGCATCGGAGGAGTACGCGCTGATCGCTGTGCAAGGCCCCTCGTCGCTCGGCCTGCTCGATCTACCCGACGCGCCGGCGTTCTCCCACGCGATGGGCAAGGTGGCGGGCGTCGAGACGATGATCTGCCGAACCGGGTACACGGGCGAGAAGGGCGTCGAGCTCCTCTGTCCTGCCGAGGACGCCGTCGCCTTGTGGAATGCGGTTCTCGAGCGGGGCGTGGCCCCCTGCGGCCTTGGCGCACGCGACACGCTTCGCCTCGAGGTCTGCTATCCGCTGCACGGGAACGACATCACGCAGGCAACAGATGCGATCTCCGCCGGCCTCGGCTGGGCCTGCGCCCTCGACACCGCGTTCACGGGCGTCGAAGCGCTCCGCGAGGTGAGAGAGCATGGCCCCGTGCAACGGCTGGTCGCATTCGTCATGGACGAGAAGGCGATCCCACGGCAGGGCATGCCGATCGCGGGAGGCGGAGAGGTGACGTCCGGCACGCATTCGCCTTCGCTCGACATTGGCATCGGCCTCGGGTACGTGCCGGCCGAGCGGGCGGACCCGGACAGCGCGCTCGAGATCGACGTCCGTGGCAAGCCCCGGCGCGCGCGCGTCGTGAAGAAGCCGATCTACCGGAAGGAGCGCTGACCATCGATGGCGGCAAGCGAGAGCTATCCCGACGACCTTCGCTACCACCCCGAGCACGACTGGGCCCGCGTGCAGGGTGACGAGGCGGTGCTCGGGGTCACGTGGTTCGCGCAGGATGCGCTAGGGGAGCTCGTCCACTTCGAGGCGCCCGAGGTAGGGGTCACGCTGGCCAAGGACGCGTCGTACGCCGAGGTCGAGTCGGTCAAGGCGGTGTCCGATGTGATCGCGCCGCTTTCGGGCGAGGTGCTCGACGTGAACCAGAAGGCGATCGACGAGCCAGAGACGATCAACGACGACCCGTACGGCGAGGGTTGGCTCGTGCGAATCCGCCTCGCCGACCCGGCGGAGGCGGACAGCCTGCTCGACGTCGAGGCATACAAGGCGCACGTCGCCGAGCAGTGAGGATGTCGACACCCGGCTACCTCTCGCTCACCGACGCCGACCGCGACGCGATGTTGGAGGCGATAGGAGTCACCTCGATCGACGAGCTGTTCGAGCAGGTTCCGGAGGGCGTCCGGCTCGGCCGTCCCCTGGACGTTCCCGCTGCCTTGCCCGAGGCGGCGCTCGTTCGGCACCTGGAGCAGCTGGCCTCCCTCAACGTCGACGGCTCGCAGGAGCTCAGCTTCCTCGGGATGGGCATCTACGACCACTACGTCCCGGCGGTCGTCGACACGTTCCTCTCGCGCGGCGAGTTCCTCACCGCCTACACGCCGTACCAGCCCGAGATGAGCCAGGGCGTCCTGCAGTCGATCTTCGAGTACCAGACCGCGATCTGCGAGCTGACCGGGATGGACGTCTCGAACGCGTCCGGCTACGACGGCACGACGGTCGCGGCGGACGCCTGCCTCATCGCCAGGCACCACACGGGCCGGTCGAAGGTCGTGCTCGCCGAGACGCTGCACCCGATGGCGCGAGAGGTCGTCAAGACGTACGCGCCGGGGTTCGGCATGGAAGTGGTGGAGGTCCCGCACTCCGACGGTGTCACGGACCCGAGCCGTCTCGCGGCCGCCTCGCACGACGCAGCCGCCGTGATCTTCCAGCAGCCGAACGCCCTCGGCTGTCTCGAGGACGCTCCCGAGCTCGCGGCGGCGGCTGCGGGCTGCGGGGCGCTCCCCGTCGCACACGTTGACCTCACGTCGCTCGGGCTCCTCGAGGCGCCGGGCAACTACGGGTGCGCGATGGCGATCGGGGAGGGCCAGGCGGTCGGCAACTACATGTCGTACGGCGGCCCGCACTACGGATTCCTCGCGGCGCGAAACGACTTCATCCGGCGGATGCCCGGGCGCATCGTGGGGCAGACGACCGACATCGAAGGTCGGCGCGGGTACGTGCTGACGCTCCAGACGCGCGAGCAACACATCAGGAGAGAGAAGGCGACCTCGAACATGACCACGAACCAGACGCTTCTCGCGCTCGCCGGGCTGATCACGCTGTGCTGGCTCGGCCCGGAGGGGCTGCGCGAGCTCGGGGAAGCCTGCATCGCGCTGGCGGCATATGCAAAGGAGCGGGTCGATCTGCCGCTCGCGTTCGATCGCCCGACCTTCAAGGAGGTCGCATTTCGAACTCCGATCCCTGCGGCGGACGTCGTGACCCGGGCCCGCCGGCTGGGCGTGCATCCCGGTTACCCGCTCGGCCGGGACTACCCCGGTCTCGACGACGTGCTGCTCGTCGCGCTCACCGAGAAGCGGGCTCCGGAGGACGTCGACCGGCTCGCGGACGTGCTCGCGGAGGTGTGCGCGTGAGGGAGGAACGGCCGAAGCGGGGCTCCGGGGTCTCGAGCACATGGAACTGATCTTCGAGAAGTCGCGGCCGGGACGGCGCGCGGGACGGATTCCGTCCTACGGCCTTCCGGTGCCAGACGTGCCCGCCGCGCTACAACGGAAGCAACCGCCGCGGCTCCCCGAGGTCCCCGAGAACGAGATAGTGCGGCACTTCACCGCGCTCGCCGACCGGAACTTCGGGATAGACACCGGCTTCTATCCCCTCGGGAGCTGCACGATGAAGCACAACCCCCGGGTCAACGAGCGCGCCGCCGCGCTGCCCGGTTTCCGCGACCTCCACCCTCTGCAGGAAGACGACGGCGCGCAGGGCGCACTGGAGCTCATGTGGCAGCTCGAGCGGATCCTCGTCGAGATCGCCGGGCTGCCCGCGGTGACGCTGCAGCCGGCGGCCGGGTCGCAGGGGGAGCTGACCGGGCTGATGCTGATGCGCGCGGCGTTCGCCGATCGTGGAGAGCACGACCGCAACGTGATCGTGACCGCCGACACCGCACACGGCACGAACCCCGCGAGCGTGACGATGGCGGGGTTCGAGCTCGCGAAGGTCGCGACGACCGACCGCGGGAACCTCGACCTCGACGACCTGCGCGCGAAGGTCGACGATCGTACCGCTGGCCTCATGCTCACCAACCCGTCCACGCTCGGATTGTTCGACGAGGGAATCGAGGAGGTAGCCGAGATCTTCCACCGACGGGGCGCGCTCCTGTACTACGACGGGGCCAACCTCAACGCGATCGTCGGTCGCTCACGCCCCGGGGACATGGGATTCGACATCGTGCACTTCAACCTCCACAAGACGTTCTCGCAGCCGCACGGCGGAGGCGGCCCGGGAGGCGGCCCCGTCGCCGTAGGCGCAGAGCTGGAGCCCTTTCTCCCCGCTCCCGTCGTCGTACGCGAGGGAGACGCGTTCCGGCTGGACCACGACCGGCCGAAGTCGATCGGCAGGGTGCGCGGCTTCGCAGGGCCGTTCGGCGTGTTCGTCCGCTCATATGCGTTCATGCGCGCGTACGGGCCCGCGCTCAAGGAGATGTCCGAGGCGGCGGTGCTGAACGCGAACTACGTCCTCTCGTTGCTCCGGGACGTCTACGACCTGCCGTACGACAGGCACTGCATGCACGAGTTCGTGCTCTCGGCGCGCGCCCTGAAGCGCGACCACGGGGTGACGGCGCTCGACGTCGCGAAGCGCCTGATGGACCACGGGATCCACCCACCGACGATCTACTTCCCTCTGGTCGTGCCCGAGGCGCTGATGATCGAGCCGACAGAGACCGAGACGAAGGAGCGGCTCGACGAGTTCGCCGACGCAATGCGGTCGATCGCGGAGGAGGCCGTTTCCGACCCCGAGGCGTTGAAGAACGCTCCGCTCACCCGACCGGTCAGGCGGCTCGACGAGGTGAAAGCCGCGAAGGAGCCCGTGGTCCGCCATCACTTCGACACGGTCCGCGCGCCCGATAGGATCGGCACGGCATGACCGTCGCCGTCGCCAACGAGCTCGTCGAGCTCTCGCACGACCTCGCGCGCGCCGTCTCCGAGCACGATGTCGCGTCGCTCGACGAGCTGCTGGCATCCGAGTTCACGCTGCAGGGCGCCGCCGGGCAGCTCGACCGCGACGCATTTCTGGCGGCGGCGGCCGGGCCGTACGAGATCGAGGGGTTCTCCTACGAGGAGATAGACCCGGAGGTCTACGGAAACACGGCCATTCTCGTGTCGCGCTACAGCCAGGTCGCCCGGCTCGACGGCAGGGACCTGAGCCACAGGATGAACGTGACCGACATCTGGACGCGACGGGAGGGACGCTGGCAGATCGTGCGCCGCCACGCCTCCGTGGCCGAATGACCCGCTCGCCACAGACCGTCGCAAGCGGACGTCTGCTCACACGCGCGGAGGCCGAGGCGGGATTGGACGACGTTCGCGCTTCTCCGCGAGACATCGGCGTGCTCGAGTTGATCGTGCGGCGCCCCGCGGTGGACGAACGCGAGAGCGTGGAGGAAGCCGAGCTGGACGCCGACCTCGGTCTTTTGGGCGACAACTGGTCGTCCCGCGGTCGCTCCGGCGGCCGGCCGGCGAATGCGAATGCGCAGATCACCGTCACCAATGCCCGGGCGATCGCGCTCGTCGCCGGAGCACGCGACCGCTGGGCGCTCGCGGGAGACCAGCTCTACGTCGACTTCGACCTCTCGAAGGAGAACGTGCCGCCGGGGACGCGCCTTGCGATCGGCACCGCGGTACTCGAGGTGACCGGCGTGCCGCACACGGGGTGCAAGAAGTTCGCCGCGCGGTTCGGCCTCGAGGCGCTCAAGGTGTTCAACAGCGAAGAGGGGCTCGCGCTCAACCTGCGCGGGATCAACGCTCGGGTCGCCGAGCCGGGCACCGTGCGAGCCGGCGACGCCGTACGCGGGCTCTGAGCGCGGGGACCCGACCCCGCGCGGCGGCTCTCAGCGCTGCGGAACTCTCGCGAACTCTCGTCCGACGGCGCCCATGAACCCGAAGAACGAGAGCACCTCTCGGAGTTGTTTGACCGTGAGACGCCGCGAGACCGCCTGACGGAGGATGCCGGTGTCGCATCGGTGTGCCATGAAGGCGGTGAACTGGACGCGGGCGAGCACGCGGTAGATGTCGGTGTCCGACGGATACGGACGGAGGAACGACTTCGCCGCGCGGCTGAACGAATCCGCCTCGGCGCGGCATTGAGCCGGTGTCCCCCGCTTCGCGGGAACTGTCGTCTCGGGAAACACGCTGTACTTCGGGATCGTCAATCCCTTGTCTGCCTTGGCGGCATCGGGCACCCCACCGGCTGCAAGCATGATGGCGCCAAGGATCGAGGCTGCCATGACCATGCGCACGGCCCGCAAGGCTACCTCTCCCGAAGGCGGACGCGCACCCTCGGTGCAGTTGCCAGCTGCCCGCAGGCGGCGGCGATGTCCCTTCCGCGCGTGAGGCGCACCGTGGCCGGCACCCGCGAGCGGTCGAGCACGCTCTTGAACGCGGCGATCGCGTCGCGCGAGGAGCCGTCGTACATCCCGGTCGGGTTGTACGGGATCAGGTTCACCTTGAACCGGTCTCCTCGGAGCAACTCTGCAAGGAGCTGGGCCTGCGCCGGAGAGTCGTTCACCCCGGCGAGCATCACGTACTCGACGAACACGCGGCGATTCGTGCGCTCGGCGTGGCGCCGGCAGAGCGCCAGGACCTCCTCGACCGGGTAGCGGTCGTTGACGGGCATGAGCGTGCTGCGAAGCTTCGGGTCGGCTGCGTGAAGCGAGAGCGCGAGCCGGATCGGCTCGGTCACCTCCTCGACGAACTGCGTGAGGCCGGGCAGCCAGCCGACGGTCGAGATCGTCGTCCTGCGGTGGGTGATGCCGACGTCCGGCAAGCGCCGCGCGGCGGCGACGACGTTATCGACGTTCATGAACGGCTCCCCCATGCCCATGAACACCAGATGCGTCACGCGCCCGGTCGGGCCGGCTCCCGTCAGGCGGAGCCCGGCTCCGCCCGTACTGCTGCCCTGGGGGCGTGACGTGCCGAGGAGGCGGACGAAGTGGAGCACCTGGTCGAGGATCTCCCAGGCGCTGAGGTTGCGACCGAAAGCCATCTGGCCCGTGGCGCAGAACGTGCACGTCAGCGGGCAACCGGACTGTGACGAGACGCAGACGGAGCGCCGGCCGTCCCGGTAGCGCATCAGCACCGCCTCGACCGGGTGACCGTCAGTCGTGCGGAACAGGGTCTTCACGGTCCCGTCCCGTGCCTGTTGCTCCGCCTCGACGGCAAGGGTCGAAAACGGAACGTCGCCGGATAGCGCTTCGCGGAGCGCACGGGGGAGATTGGTCATCGCCTCGTATCCGGCCGCCCCCGCAGACGCCCACTCCCAGACCTGGCGGGTCCGGTACGTAGGCTCTCCGAGCTCGGCGACGTGTCGCTCGAGAAGGTCGATGTCCATGCGGCAACGGTAGCGTTGTCGCCGTGATCGACCTACGCTCCGATACCGCCACCCGGCCGTCCGAGAGCATGCGCGCCGCGATCGCCGCGGCCGAGGTGGGCGACGAGCAGCGGCGGGAGGACCCGAGCGTCAACGCGTTGCAGGAACGTGCCGCGGCGCTGCTCGGTCGGGAGGCCGCGCTGTTCGTGCCAACGGCGACGATGGCGAACCAGATCGCGCTCAAGTTGCACACCCGGCCCGGCGACGTGCTCGTCGCGGAGCGGTTCGCCCACGTCGTGATCTACGAGTACGGCGGGCCTGCCGCGCACGCCGGCCTGATGATCGAGACGATCGAGGGGGAGGCAGGCCGGTTCGCCGCTGCCGATCTCGAGGCGGTGACCGTGGGGAGCGCGAAGTCGGCCGATCAGCGGGCAACGGTCGTCGCGCTCGAGAACACGCACAACTCCTCCGGCGGCCGCTGCTGGCCGCTCGACGAGCTGGAGGCCGTCACCGGCGCCGCCCGCGAGCGAGGCCTCGCAACGCACCTCGACGGCGCTCGCCTGCTCAACGCCTCGGTGGCGACCGGGGTCCCCGCAGCGCAGATCGGAGCGCTGTTCGACACGGTGACGCTGTGCCTGTCGAAAGGCCTCGGCTGCCCACTCGGCGCACTTCTCGCGGGGTCGGCCGACACGATCGAGCGCGCGTGGCGCGAGAAGCACCTCTTCGGCGGCGCGATGCGCCAGGCGGGGATCGTGGCGGCCGCCGGCCTGTACGCGCTCGACCACCACGTCGAGCGTCTCGCCGACGACCATGGGCGGGCCCGGCGGCTCGCGGAAGGCTGGCAGCTGGCGGGGCTGCCGGTCGATCCTGCTCAGGTCGAGACGAACTTCGTCCAGCTCGACGTGGGCAGGCTCGATCTCGACCGCGACACCGCTCTTTCGATGCTTCGCGACGGCGGAGTTGGGCTCTCGTCGACGATCCACCCGTCCGTGATCCGGGCGGTGACCCACATGGACGTCGACGACGCGGCGGTCGAGCGCGCGATCGAGCTTGCGCCGCGAGCTCTCGGCCTGCGCGCCGTCGCCTGAGGTCCCGGTGACTCGCTACTCGGTCTGCCGGTTTGCGAGGGTCACTGCTTCGTTGGCCGACCCACCGACCGCATGCCCGTCGCGATCGCCCGCCGCGTAGAACAGCGCGACCACCAGGACGTATGCGGCCAGTAGGACCACGCCGCGGCCCTTCGAGGCGCGTCCACGGAACACCGTCGCGGCGGTCACGAGCAGCGCGCCGGCGAGCGCTGCGATCTCCACCTCCCGGAAACCGAGCGCGAGAGGGTCGATCAGCCACGAGAGCAGTGCGACCGCAGGGATCAGGAACACGGCCACCTGGGCCGCCGAGGACAGCGCGATCTCGGCCGCGAGCTTGACCTTGCCGCGGTGTGCCACCACGACCGCGCCGCCGTGCTCCGCGGCATTGCCGACTATCGCGACGATCACCGCCGACACGAAGAACTCCGAAAGCCCGACCCGGTCGGCGAACACCTCGAGCGAGCCGACGAGCACCTCGGCCACGAGCGCGGTCACGACGGTTGCCGCGGCAAGCACCGTGAGCGAACTGCGAAGCGGCCAACCGTCAGTGGCGTCGTCGCTCGAGAGGTGCATCATCCGGTGACGCCGCAACGAGTAGAAGGTCACGACCGAATACACGGCGAGCAGCACGACCGAGATCGGAACGGACAGGTCGACGATCAGGTCGCGGTTGGGGTCGCCGTTCCAGGACGGGATCGAGGGGACGAGAAAGAGCACGACGGCGACTCCGATCGCGCCGAGGGACATCAAGCTCGACCAGCGGTCGAGCTCACCGCGCGGCCCGGCGAGCAGGGAGAAACCCAGCACGAGCAGTAGGTTCCCGACGACAGAGCCGGTGAGCGAGCCCCGGACGACCTCGGTCAGCCCCTGCTGAATGGCGAGCAGCGCGATGATCAGCTCGGGGGCGTTCCCGAAGGTCGCGTTCAGGAACCCTCCGATTCCCGGGCCGGTGCGCTCCGCCGCATGCTCGGTCGCCTCGCCGATGATCCACGCCAGCGGAACGAGGGCGATCGCAGAGAGCGCGAACTCCGCCGTCTCGTCGAGATCGGTGACGTAGTGGAGCACGACGACGAGTGGCCCCAGCGCGAGGCCGGCGAGGAGCACGCGGCGGACCACGGGCGCGAACCCTACCGCGCCGGTCCGGACCGCCGAACGGACGCACGTCCCGGTGCGGATCGTGTCGACTAGCGGTTTGCAGGCGTCACGTCAAGACTTGCGCCGGTCGTGCTGACCTTGCGACGATTCGGGCATGAGCGATATCGCTCCGGCCCCCGTGGCACCGGCTGAGATCCCGCTTCGACCGCAGGACGAGGTCGAATGCCGTCGCTGCGAGATCCATTGCGACCGCGTCGTCCATCCCGGCGCCTGCATCGCCCGCGACTGTCCGTTCGTCTACGCGTACGAGGCGTGGGGTCACACGTATATGGGCTGCATGCAGAAGGTCTTCGAGGTCGAGATCGATCTCGACCTTCTCGGCGAGCTCGAGGCGCGGCCGCAGGGTTTCGGTGCCGTGAAGGCGACGAGGACGCCTCTCCCGATCTGCCATTCCGAGATCTCGTCCTGCTACGAGCAGAGAAGCGACGAGCTCGGCTGCAGGAACCCGGAGTTCTTCGAGGTTCCGCAGGGCTCGCCGAGCTTCCGGGTCTTCGCTCAGCTCGCCGACTAGATCGTTGGTCGGCGATTGGCATGACGTCCGGGGGCGACCGAGACCAAGTCAGGCGTACCGGTCGGGCACGGCACGCAGCGGGCTCTGCGGGCCGTGACATGCGGGGCGCTCCGGCGCAGCGTCTGGGGCGTCACCCGGTTCGCGTGAATTGCCGAACAACCATTAGCGTTTCTGCCGGGATCGGCGGCGGCGGCCCTTGCGGCGTAGCTCGCGCAGCAGTCGGAGCTCGCCCTCGTAGCCGCCTTCGGGGCCGGCGGTCTCGAGGATCGCGGGCAGACCGTCGAAGGCCGGGTGCGAGACGAACGTGGCGAGGCCGTCTGCCATCTCTCCGCTCCCGAGCGGTGCATGGCGATCCCGGTTCGAGCCCAGCGGCGCGCCGGCGTCGTTCACGTGGAGGCAGCGGAGCCGGTCGAGCCCGATCGCGTCGTCCAGCTCCTCGAGGGCCGTATCGAGCGCCGCCGCGTTCGTGACGTCGACGCCCGACACCCACCAGTGACACGAGTCCAGGCAGATCCCGAGCCGGGGATGGCGGTCGAGCCGGTCGACGAGCGCGGCGAGCTCGTGGGTCGAGCGACCCATCGTCCCACCGGCCCCTGCGGAGTTCTCGAGCACGAGCCACAGGTCGTCGCCGGTCAGCTCCAGGAGATCGAGCATGGCGGGCACAGCGCGATCGAGGCCCGCGTCGAAGCCCTTGCCCAGGTGTGAGCCGATGTGGAAGACCACTCCCTCGGCTCCGATTCCCGCGGCGGTCTCGAGCGACGCGCGCATCGCGGTGACCGACTTCGCGTGGAGATCCGGGTCGGGGCTCGCAAGGTTGACGAGGTACAGCGCATGGCAGACGACCGCCTGGATCCCGACCTCCGCACGCCGCGCACGAAAGCGCGCGAGCTCATCCTCGGCGTGCGCCGTCGGCTTCCACATGCGCGGGCTCTGTGTGAAGACCTGCACGGCGTCGCACCGAAGCTCCTCGGCCCTGTCGATCGCGGTCGAGATCCCTCCGGCCGAGGAGACGTGGGCGCCGAGGAGCACGGGCCCACGCTACCCGGCGCGGTGTCGGACGCTGCGCCGGGAAACCTCCACGTCGAGCTCCAGGAGCGCCTCCAGCACGTCGAGGCTGGCTTCCCCGAGACGGACGGCGAGCTCTTCGAGGTCGCGCCCCTCGACGACGGGGACGAACACGATCCCCGTCGTCGGCGAGACGTTCATTCCCGACGGCCGGACTGCGTCGTGCGCGACGTCGGCCCAGCCTGGCGGACGACCGGCTCTCGAGATCGCTCCGCCTCCGTCGTCCAGCACATAGCGGTGCTCGCGTCGCCTGATGGTGACATAGAGGGGCACGCCGTCCGGATACGTCAGACCCGTTTGGACGTCCACCTCGGCCCTGCCGTCTTCTGCGAGCGCCTCGTCCAGGGCGGAGCGTATCGCTCCGCGCTGCGACCGGGCGACGAGGGCAGGCCACGATTCCGCCCCTTGCTCGCGGGCGACGACATGGAGCGCGTCTGCGAGCACGAAGCGCTGCTCGGGACGTACGCCGCGCACCGTCGCTGCCCGCTTGCGCGCGGTCGGATCTCCTGCGGCGACGGCGCGCAACAGGCGGCGCGCGTCTCTGCGAAGGTGGTCGAGGCTTCGCTCGGTGGTCATCGTGCGCTCCTCTCGCCGCACCCGCCCGGTCCGCTTCCGGGGTGCTGGAGGTCACGCGGTGGCCTCGAGTCGTGCCGTGCGTCGAGGTGGGTAGCCCCTGTCCGCGGACCGGGCGCGCCCTCGTGCGCGCTCCGCAGCACCGTATACCCTGTGGACGGATCGGCACGAAGTTGGCACAGGTTTGCTCTTGACGAAAAACGGTGTCTGACACCGTTTCACCGGCCGTCCGCACGTGTTGGGCGGGAGGTGCCGATGAGAACCTGTCCGTCTGGGACGCCTGACCTGTGGATTCCGCGCCGAGTCTCGGAGGTGACGGGCAGACTGCGCGCCGGTCTCGTTCCCTCCTCTCCCGTGTGGACAAATCGACACGAAGTTGGCACAGGTTTGCCCTTGACGAAAAACGGTGTCTGACACCGATGTTCGTCAAGCGTCCGCTTCGGCCGTGTCGGGGCGCGACTACGATCCGGCGGCGATGAGCGTCCGCGTCCGCATGGCCCCCTCGCCGACGGGGCTCCTCCACATCGGCGGCGTGCGGACCTTCCTCTTCAACTGGCTCTTCGCTCGCGGGCGGAGTGGAGAGTGCCTGCTTCGAATCGAGAACACCGACACGTCCCGCGAGGTCGCGGAGGCGACCGAGCAGATCGAGCGCTCGCTGCGCTGGCTGGGGATCGAGTGGGACGGCGAGACGCGCTTCCAACTCGACGGGGCGGAGCGATGCCGGGCAGAGGCGGCCCGTCTCGTGGAGGAGGGCGCGGCGTACGAGGAGGAGGGCGCGATCCGGATCCGCATGCCTCGAGAGGGGACGATCGGCTGGCACGACGCCGTCAAGGGCCCGATCGAGTTCCCCGCCGACGAGCTCGAGGACACGGTCCTCGTCCGTGCCGACGGACGACCGACGTACAACTTCGCGAACCCGGTCGACGACTGGGCCGACGGGATCACGCACGTGATCCGCGGAGACGACCACGTCTCGAACACGCCGAAGCAGCTCGTCGTGCTTCGGGCGCTCGGGGCGGAGCCGCCCGTCTACGCGCACGTCCCCAACGTGTTCGGCGAAGACGGAAGGAAGCTCTCCAAGCGTCATGGGGCCGTCTCCGTCGACGAGTTCCGCGCCGCCGGGTACGTCGCGCCGGCACTCATGAACTTCCTCGCCCTGCTCGGCTGGGCCCCTGACGGCGAGACCACGATCATGAGTCGCGACGAGCTCGTCGAGCGCTTCACGCTCGAGCGGGTCGGCCGGAGCCCGGCGACCTTCGACTATGCGAAGCTCGACTGGATGAACGGCGTCTACCTACGCTCGCTCGCGCCCGACGCCTACGCGGACGTGGTCGCCGAGTACCTGGCCGAACGCGAGCCCACCTGGGGCGAGGACGGCGTGCGGGCGATGGCGCCGATCGTGCAGGAGAAGGTCGCCACGCTCGGGGAGATTCCCGGCTTCGCCGGCTTCCTGTTCGCCGACGTCGAGCCGGACCCGGCGCTCCTGGACGCACACATCCTCGACGCCTCGGCGACCGCGCTCGACGCGGTACAGAACTGGACAGCATCCGAGATCGAGGCAGCCCTCAAGGCCCTCTGCGAGGAGCTCGGCGAGAAGCCGCGCACGGTGTACGGGCCGATCCGGGTTGCGGTAACGGGCTCGAAGGTCTCGCCCGGCCTGTACGAGTCGCTCGAGCTCCTGGGTCGCGACGCCTCCCTCGCGCGGCTGCGGCGGGGCGCGGAGCTGGCGGGGTGAGCGCACGTTCCGCAGAGGCATTCGAGCAACGTCTCGAGCAGTACGGCATCGAGCGCTCGGAGGAGTCCCGCGCTGTCAGAGTGGGGGAGAAGGAGATCTCGGAGCAGGCCGCGATCGTCGCCCGTTACTCCGATCTCTTCACCCGTGAGCAGCTCCAGGGCCTCGCGCATGAGGAGGACGGCTCGTCCGGCGACGCACGCGAGTCGATCGCGCGTCTCCGCATCACCTGCCAGGAGGGGATCGTCACCCGCGAGCTTGCCGAGAAGGAAGACGCGCTCGAGAACGCGCTTCTCGCCGCCCGCGTCGAGTGGGACGGCGACGAGCTCTCGCTGCGGACAGCCCAGGCTCGACTCGCGACCGAGGCCGACTACGGCAGGAGGGATGGCCTGGGTGCGGCGGCGGTGGACGTCTCGGCGCGCTTCAACGACGAACGGCGGGCGCTTCTCGTAGAGCGAAACGAGCTGGAGGGCGATGTCAGCGGCATCGCGGACCCGGTCGGTCGGAACGAAGCCGAAAAGGGCGTCGCGCTCCGTCCCATAGCCGACGCAGTCGACCGCGCGCGGGTCGAGAGCACCGCTGCCTTCGAGCCGTCGAGGGAGCGGTGGCTCGACCGGCTGCTCGGCACACAACGCGAGGCGACGCCGACATCGAGTCACATGGCATGGATTCGCCGACTGTCGCCGCTCGAGTCGACGTACACCAAAGAGCGCAGCGTTCCGGTCTGCCTCGCGACGCTCAGAGCCATCGGCTTCGACCTCGAGGCGCAGAAGGGGATCCGCACCGATCTCGAGGACAGGCCGCAGAAGGCGCCCCGTGCGTGCGTGATCGCAACCGACCCGCCAAGGCTCGTTCACCTCATCACCCGCGCGCAGGGAGGCGTTCACGACTACGAGGCCTTCCTCCACGAGGCGGGCCACGCGCTTCACTACGCGGGCTGCGACCCTGCGCTGCCGCTGGCCTTTCGCCGGATCGCCCGCGACCACGCCCTTACCGAGATCTACTCGTTCCTCCTCGACTCGATCGCGCGCGAGCCCGCATGGCACGAGGAGCACTTCGGGCTCTCCGAGGACGAGGCGCGCGAGAACGCCGAAGCCGCATCGTTCACGAACGCGATCCTGTTCAGGCGTTACTCGGCCAAGCTCGAGTTCGAGCTGGCGTTCTGGGGCCGTTTCGCGCAGGACGGCGGGACGTCGGACGGCTACGACGAGCGGCTGACAGCGGCGACGGGGATCCGCTATCCGGCTTCGAACTACCTCGCCGACATGGATGCGGGCTTCTACTCGGCCGACTACCTGCGCGCCTGGATCCGGGCGGCGCAGCTTCGCGCGCACCTGCGGCGGGAGGTCGGTGCGGAGTGGTGGCGCGACGGGGCGACGGGTGAGCTCCTGCGCGAGCTGTTCCGGGAGGGAACCCGCCCGACGACCGAGGAGATCGCCGGCCGGATCGGCTTCGATCCACTCGACACGTCTCCACTGGTCACCGAGATGACCGCCTGAGGGCGTCTAGCGGAAGCCCGACCGCAACCGTCCTCCACTCGTCACGACGACGGACCGCTGAGCCCGTCCCTTTGCGGCCGTCAGTACCCGCCACGCAAGGGCGTCGGGGGCCATAGGCTGGAGTTCGGCATCCCGGGACGCGTCTCGTCGCGGCCCTCGATCAAGGAAGAGGCTGACAGGATGAGCTCGTTCACGGAGTTGATAGGCAAGGAGCTCGGGCCGACGGACTGGCTCGAGGTCGACCAGGCGCGGATCGACGAGTTCGCGCGGGCGACGGACGACCCGCAATGGATCCACACCGACCCGGTCCGCGCCGCCGACGGGCCGTTCGGGACGACGATCGCGCACGGCTTCCTGACGCTCTCGCTCTGCGTTCCCCTGATGTCGCAGACGCTCACCCTCACGGGCTACGGGATGGGCATCAACTACGGGGTCAACAAGGTGCGCTTCCCCGCGCCCCTTCCCTCCGGCTCGAAGGTTCGCGCCCGATTCACCGTGCAGTCGGTCGACGAGGTCCCGGGCGGCGAGCAGGGGGTCGTGCTCGCGACCGTGGAGCGTGAGGGAGGAGAAAAGCCCGTTTGCGTCGCGGAGCTCGTCGTGAGGATGATCCGGTGAGTCGCTTCGAGGGCAAGACCGCGCTCGTCACGGGCGGCGCGAACGGGATCGGGGCGGCGACGGCGGAGCGCCTCGCATCGGAGGGCGCCCAGGTGGTCGTCGCCGATTTCGACGAGGCGGCTGCCATTGCGACGGCCGAGCGCATCGGCGGCCGAGCGGTGCGCTGCGACGTGACGGCCCGGGCCGACGTGGAGGCGGCGGTCGCGGCGGCGGCGGAGAGCGGCCGGCTGGACATCCTCGTCACGTGCGCGGGGATCACCCGCGACAACCTGCTGCACAAGATGACGGACGACGACTGGGACGACGTGATCGCCACCCACCTGCGGGGAACGTTCCTCGCAGCGCAGGCCGCACAGGCGCAGATGGTGCCGCAGAAGAGCGGTGCGATGGTGCTGATCTCGTCCGTCTCGGCGCTCGGGAATCGCGGTCAGGCGAACTACTCGGCGGCGAAGGCAGGCATCCAGGGCCTCACGAAGACTCTCTCGCTCGAGCTCGGACGCTTCGACATCAGAGCCAACTGCGTCGCACCGGGATTCATCGTGACCGCGATGACGGCCAAGACTGCCGAGCGGCTTGGCGTCTCGTTCGAGGACTTCCAGGCGGCGGGCGCGGCGCAGACGCCTCTGGGGCGCGTCGGCCAGCCGGAAGACGTCGCGGGCGTGGTCGCATTCCTGTGCTCGGACGATGCCTCGTACGTGAGCGGACAGGTGATCTACGTCCGCGGGGGCCCCTGATCCCCGGCCGGAGCCGTCCTGTGGCAACCCGCTGACGGCCGCATAACGGGCGGGAGCTCGACCGCCCGGTAGCGACGTCTCGCGGTGCTCGACCGGCGTCTCGGGGTTCGCGCGCGGCGATCGCCGGTCGTCGCGCTGCTTCGAGCCGGCCCCACCCTCCTTGCCGTCGGTCGAGGCGAGACCGGCTCACAGAAGCCTCTCCCATCCCGCCGCGCGGCGCAACTCCTACAGGCCCGCCCCCGGTCAAACCTCCGTTCCATCCGCCGGGTCGTTCTCCGCGCTTGCCCCCTGATGGGACGGCCCGCCGTTGTCGCACGGGCTTTCGCGGGTGGTGGCCTGTGCGGGTTTCCTGGCGTGCGGCGGACACCGCGGGAGTCGCTATCGTCATCGCGTCGTGGACGCCTCCACTGCTGGAATCGAAGACGCGGCGGTCCCGATGAGTGCCGAGCACAAGCCCCGAGTGCGTCTCATCTTCACGGCGCTGATGCTGGTGCTGCTCCTCGCGTCGCTCGACCAGACGATCGTCTCGACCGCGCTGCCGACCATCGTCGGGGAACTCGGCGGCATCGAGCACCTCTCGTGGGTTGTCACGAGCTACCTGCTCGCGTCGACCGTCGTCGGACCCCTCTACGGGAAGCTCGGTGATCTCTACGGCCGCAAGATCGTCCTCCAGACGGCGATCGTGATCTTCCTCGTCGGCTCTGCGCTCTGCGGCCTGAGCCAGAACATGTTCGAGCTGATCGCGTTCCGGGCGCTCCAGGGGCTCGGCGGCGGCGGCCTGATCGTCGTCACGATCGCTGCGATCGCGGACGTCGTGTCGCCACGCGAGCGGGGCCGTTACCAGGGCTTCTTCGGCGCCGTGTTCGGAGTGTCGACGGTCATAGGCCCCCTGCTCGGCGGCTTCTTCGTCGACAACCTCTCGTGGCGCTGGATCTTCTACGTCAATCTGCCGATCGGGCTGATCGCGCTCGTCGTGATCGCCTCTGCGTTCCCGTCGCGCGCAGAGCACGTAAGGCATGCGATCGACTTCCTGGGCGCCGCACTCCTCGCGGGCGGTCTCTCGGCGATCGTTCTGTACACGAGCCTCGGCGGCACCACGTACGCCTGGGACTCACCTGGGATGATCGCGCTGGCCGTCGCCGGAGTCCTGCTGCTGGTCGCGTTCGTCTTCGCCGAGAGCCGCGCGGCCGAGCCGATCTTGCCGCTCGAGCTCTTCCGAAACCGCATCTTCGCCCTCACGAGCGTCATCGGGTTCATCGTCGGGCTCGCCCTCTTCGGCGCGATCACATACCTGCCTCTCTACCTGCAGAACGTCAAGGGCCACAGCGCGACCTCGGCGGGGCTCCTGATCACGCCCATGATGGCGGGCGTGCTGATCACGTCGATCGGAAGCGGGCAGCTCATCTCGAAAAAGGGCCGCTACAAGCCGTTCCCGATCGCCGGTACCGCGATCATGACGTTCGGGCTCCTGCTGCTGTCGCGTCTCGCGGTGGACACGACGACCGTCGAGGCAGGCGTGTACATGCTGGTGCTCGGGCTCGGGCTCGGGATGGTGATGCAGGTGCTCGTGCTCGCGGCGCAGAACTCCGTCGACTACCGGCTGCTCGGCGTAGCGACCTCGGGATCGACCCTCTTTCGTCAGATCGGCGGCTCGATCGGCGTCGCGATCTTCGGTGCCATCTTCGCCAACCAGTTCGCCGGCAACCTCGCGAAACAGCTCCCATCGGGAATCGAGCTTCCCTCCGCTGCCGACCCTGCTGCGATCAGGCAGCTTCCCGCGGCGCTCCACGAGATCTACGTCAACGCGCTGACGGATGCGCTCCAGCCGGTCTTCCTCAGCGCCGCGGGAGTCGTGCTCGTCGGGTTCGTCCTGACGTGGTTCCTCCGCGAGGTGCCTCTCCGGACGAGCACGCGTGCCCCCGATGTCGGCGAGGGATTCGAGCCGGCCCACGACGACGATCGACTCCGGGAGGTGGAGCGCGCCCTCTCGCGGCTTGCAGGGCGTGAGCAGCGATGGGCGCTCTACGAGCGCCTCGCCGCCCGTTCCGGCGTCGATCTCGCCCCGCCGGAACTGTGGTTGCTCGCGCGCCTCGGCGAACGTCCGTCGCCCGGCGGCGCACCCCTCGCCGAGGGGCTCGGGGTCGCCTCCGCCGCGATCGCGGCGCCACTCGAGGAGCTTCGCCGGCGCGAGCTCGTTCGCGAGAACGGGGGCGCCGAGATCACGTTGACGAGTGCGGGTGTGGCGAGCTACGAGCGGGTCGCCGCCGCTCGTCGCGCCGGTTTGAGCGAGCTGCTCGACGGTTGCGAGCCGGAGAAGTACCCGGAGCTCCAGGACCTGATCGACCGGCTCGGCCGCGATCTAGTTCGCGAGATCCCCACTCCCGCCTGAGTCTCGACCCGCTCGCGGCCGCGGTTGACCGTGCACCAAGGACCGCCGTCTCGAGGCGGCAACTGCCGGCTCGTCTTTCGCGCGACCACGCGGGTCGGAGCCCATCGCGGTACGAACCTCCTGCAAGCGAGGCCCTTTCCGGGCGGGCGCGGCTGGTATTCGGAGAACGGCCGAGGTAGGGGTCGCCTCTCTCGCCCGTGCCGGGGGTGGAGCAACGAAGGGGTCAGGGTGGAGGCGCTCAGGAAGCCGGGACGTATCGCAGGGCTGTGGTTCCTCGGCACGTTCCTCTTCTCGATCCCCGCCGTGCTGCTCTACGACCCCGTGCTGAACGACGCCGACTACATCTTCGGCGAGGGCCTCGACGCGCGGATCTCGCTCGGCGCGCTGTTCGAGATCCTTACGGCCATCTGCAACGTGGCGACCGCCGTCGTCTTCTTTCCGGTCCTCAAGCGCGTCAACGAGTCGATCGCGCTCGGCTATGTGGCGCTTCGCACCATCGAGTCCACGATGATCGTGACGGGCCTCATCAGCCTGATGTCGGTCTTGACCTTGCGGGACGATCTCGCTGGAGCGGGCGCCGACACCGGCTCGCTGAACGTCGCCGGCCACACGCTGGTCGCGGTGCACGACTGGACGTTCCTCCTCGGTCCGCAGTTCTGCGCGGGCCTCGGGAACGGGCTTCTGCTCGGCTACCTGCTGTACAAGTCCGAGCTGGTGCCCCCGCGGATGGCGCTTCTGGGGCTGATCGGGGGCCCGCTGGCGTTCGTCGGCGGGGTGTTCGTGCTGTTCGGGGCGTTCGACCAGCCGAGTGGGCCGCTCTTTGCCTTCACGGCCATCGAGATCGTGTGGGAGGCGGCGCTCGCCATCTACCTCACCGTCAAGGGCTACAGGCCGTCCCCCCTACTTGCCGAGCCCAGCCCCGGGTAGCCCGGCTCGCGTTCGTCTTCTCCGAGCCGAAGCCCGCACGTTGGTACCCGGGTGACGCGGATCGACGTGGCGGTCGATGCGGATTGTGATCCGGTGGATGGGAAGCTCTCGCCTGGCGGCGGCCTCGGAGCTCGGGAACCGCCGCCGGGCGTCTGAAATCGAGCGTTCCGGAACTCGATTAGGCTCGATCGGACCGACCAAACCACCGAGATCGTCGATGCCTTGGACAGGAAGCCAGCCTTGATCGGGCACTCGACCGGGGATTTGCTGGCGCAGATGCTTGCGGGCCGGGGCCTCTCGGCGGTGACGGTGGCGATCGACCCCGGGGTCTTCCGCGGTGTTTTGCCTCTGCCGGGCTCGGTGCTCAAGGGGGCTGGCCGGTTGTTGGTCAATCCGCTTACGCGTGGCCGTACGATCACGCTTACGTTTGACCAGTTCAGGTATGGCTGGGAGAACGCGCTGGACGAGAAGGAGGCGAAGGAGCTCTACGAGACGTTTCACGTCGCCGGCTCCGGGATCTCTCTCGTGCAGATGGGTAACGCGAACCTGAACCCGTGGACGGAGGCGAAGGTGGACACGAAGAACCCCGACCGTGGTCCGCTGCTGATCATCGACGGCGAGGAGGACCACACGGTGCCGTGGGCGATCGCGAACGCCGCCTATAAGCGGCAGAGACGCAACCCTGCCGTTACGGAGATCGTGAAGATGCCAAACCGCGGCCACTCCCTCACGATCGACCACGGCTGGCCCGAGGTCGCCCAGACCGCGCTCGACTTCGTCAAGCGGTTCGTGCCCGCCAAGCCGAGCTAGACCGCGGCGCGCTGTCCGATGCCGGCGTGATGGAGGTTGAGCGGAGAGCAAATTGACTCGGGCGCCGAGCGCCTTCGGCGCGAGAGAGTCATCGCGACGGCGTACGGACTCGGAGACCTACCTCGGCGCCGCACCACGCCTCCCCTCGGCCGGTAGTCTCCCGGCCGACATGGCGCCGCTCGCGTACACGTTCGGTACCGGCCTCGCGACGGCGGCGGTCGTCCTTTGGATCTTCGTCTGGCTGCTCGTCGCTGTTCGTGTCTTCCGTCGCCGCGATCTTGGTGTCGCCGGCAAGGTGCTCTGGCTTGTTGTCATACTCGTCCTCCCGATTTTCGGACTGTTCGGCTACTACATCTGGGACGCGGCGAGGCCGAGTCGCGCCTGAGCAGGGGGGCCACCCGCGGCTATTACCCCAGCGGCGCAGCTCGCAGAGTCCGGCCCCATCGCCCTCGATCCCTCGGCAAATCGTGTTGTCTTGTTCGGCGAGATGCCGAAGGATCACCGAGGGATCACGTGGTGCTCATTCCCGGGCTGTTCTGTCACAGATGGGCACTCCTTAAGGCTGCAATCCCTGTAGAGAAGCCGAAACCCCGCATCTCTACGGGGTTTGCGGTCCTTCCAGTGTGTGTAGCCCTAAGGCCCATACGGGATTCGAACCCGTGCCGCCGCCGTGAGAGGGCGGTGTCCTAGGCCACTAGACGAATGGGCCGTGGCGACGACCGAGTGTACCGAACCGCCCGACGCAGACCTCCGGCGGCGGCGTATGGTCGCGCGATGCCCGCACGGTTCGTCCCGCACCGGTTCGAACGGCTCCCCGAGGACGTCATGCGGGCTCGCTCGCAGGCGTTTCTCGAAACGATCGGTCGTCGGCGGACGGTTCGCTCGTATTCGCCAGAGCCGGTCCCGATGGACGTGGTCGAGAACGCGCTCGCCGCAGCGGCGACGGCGCCGTCGGGGGCGAACCAACAGCCGTGGACGTTCGTCGTCGTCACGGATCCGACCGTGAAGCGCGAGATGCGCGCCGCGGCAGAGAAGGAGGAACGGCGAAGCTACGCCGGTCGCATGTCGAGCGAATGGCTTCGGGCGATAGAGCCGCTCGGTACCGACGAGCACAAGCCGCATCTCGAGGAGGCGCCGGTCATCATCGTGGTCTTCGAGCACGCCTACGGGCTCACGGAGCTCGGCGAGAAGGTCAAGCACTACTACGTCCGCGAGTCCGTGGGGATCGCGGTCGGCTTCTTGCTGGCGGCGCTGAACGACGCCGGGCTCGCGACGCTGACCCACACGCCCAGCCCGATGGGCTTCCTGCGCGATGTCCTTGGCCGTCCTCCGAACGAGCGCGCCTACGTGGTGATCCCCGTCGGCTATCCGGCCGGGGACGCGACCGTGCCCGCGATCGAGAAGAAGCCGATCGAAGAGGTCGTCGTCAGGCGGTAGAGGTCGGCGTCGGGGCGAGCGCCGTATCCGGGTCGCGCGCGTCGAGCCGCTCCTCGAGGCGGCGCCTGATCTCCTCGCCCGTCGCGAGCAGGTCGTAGCGGGCGCGTCGCGAAGGCAGTTGGACGACGCGAACGGATTCGTCCCGATCTCCGTGGCACCGTGCGTAGGCGGCCGCCTCGTCGAGGGGCCTGAGGCGGTCGACCTTCCGCCAAAACGGCATGAACGCTCTACTACCAGCGATCACGCGCCGAGGGAACCCGCCCGCTCGGACAGGTCCCGCACTTTGCGCACGAAACGTGGCGGCGGCTCAATACCACGGCTTGCACGACCACGGGCTCCAGTCGCGGCCCGAGCGGACGAAGTAGCGATATGCGGCGCGCGCCTGCTCGAGCGCGGTCTCGCCGTGGCCGTAGAGCTGACGCTCGCTGGAGCCCATCTGGAAGATCCCGAGGTACTGCCCGTTTTGAGCGGTCGTCTGGTAGCCGGACTCACAGCGGGCGACCCGGAGCGCCTGCCCGCAATAGTCGCCGAAGACGTGGCAGATCGCCTTCGCGGGCGAGGCGGTCAGAGCCATCAGCCTGCGCTGCGCAGCGTCGCGCTCACTCCGCTCGATCCGCGCCCGGGCGCGCGCGAGGTCCGCGCGTGAGACGGCGAGCGAGCGTCGTGCAGCGGCGAGACGCGTGGTTGCCTCGCGCCGGAACTGCGAATCGCGGAGCAGCCAGCGGTGGCGGTCGAAGAAGCGGATCACGGTCTTGCTCTTCTGCATCGCGTCGACGTGGTGAGCGAGTTCCGAGCCGGCGGCGTTCGAGGAGCTCGCGCTGGCGACCACGGGCGTGGCGCAAAGACAGGCGGCACAGAGGCCGATGAGAACGGCTCGCAGAAGATACCTCCGCGTGGGGGACAGGGTCACGGCGCGCGCCGCAGTCGGGCCGACGATCGCGGCCCGGCGCTGCCATTCGTGTCAACAGGTCCCGAGCCTAGATGCCACGCACAAGCGAGAACGCAATCGCTTACGAAAGCTTCACAGGAGCTGTCACAATCGTTGTCGGTATGCACAACGACGAGACGCCCCTCACGGGGCGTCTCCGAGGCTGCGGGACAGGGACTCGAACCCCAACTTCCGGAGCCAGAATCCGGCGTCCTACCATTAGACGATCCCGCAGGGCTCGCGGCGATTGTACCCGGCGGCGGCGGTCAGATCTCGAGCCGGTACTCGGGCACGAGGCGCTTCTCGTCGTCGGTGTCGATGTGCGCGATCACTTCGACATGCGGCTCGAGCCCCGACCCACGGAGCTTCGCCTTGAGGAGGCCGTCGACCTGGAACAGGCCGGACGAGTTGTTCATCGCGATCTCGATCCGCACCGGCTTCGGCTTGCCGTCGCTGATCACGACGTTGTCGATCGCCGCCGCGGACAGGGAGTGCATCGAGACCTGACCCTTCTCGAACGGGATGCGCGATCGGCCCTTCGCCATGTCGAGCGCGTCCGCGACGCGGAGGATTCCGGCCTCGAGCGAGAGAGGCTCTCCGTCGGCGCGGTGGCTCGTGATCGCCTGGAGGACCTCTGCCACGATCACGGTGCGGTCGGGCTCCTCGTAGATCCCGTCGAGCAGGCGGTTGAGCTTGGGCTCGGCGAGGAACAGGCTCCAGTCCTCGTGGCCGCGGCGATGGACGGCCATCCCGACGCAGTGCGTGAGCGCGGCCAGGACGACCACGATCTCGGCGTCCTCCTCCTTCATGCCGTAGTCACGGACGACGGACGGCTCGACCCCGTGCTTCGTGAGCTGGCGCAACAGCTTGAGCGCGATGTTCGCCACGATCTGGATGTGCACCCAGGAGTGGTCGTTGATCTCGAGCCGGACGGCTGCGTTGACGTTGGCGACATGCCACCATGCCTTGAGCTGCTTGTCGGCGTTCGCGCGCTCGAGCACCCGGCGCAGAACGCGGTTCCGTCGCTCGGGCAGCCTGATGCGCATGTGCTCGACGGCCTCGGCCGGCGTGAGACGGGCGGCGCGGACGGCCTCGGCGGAAACCGGGTCCTCGAGCTGCTTCTCGGCGGCGGGATTTTCGGTATCGGGGCTCATGCCTCGGGGACCGCCGCCGTTTCCTGGTGCGTGTAGACGAGGCGGAAGTAGGTGATCGCGAGCGCGATCGCGACGAACGGGGCGACGACCGCCTGGGCGATCGTGCCGCCGACGACGATCTCGAGAAAGCGCGGAAGGAACGAAAACGCGGCCTGCAGAAGCGCGCTCGCGATACCCGAGAGCAGCCCGGTGATCACGACGATCCCGAACACCGTCCAACCGTGCCCCCGCACGAGCTCGCGCGAGCGGCCGAACGACGCGAGGGCACCGCGCTTCTCGATCACGATCACGGGAGCGATCACCGCCCAGAAGGTGAGCAGCACGAGACCAGGGACGATCAAGAGGAGAAGCCCGAGGGCGATGCCGAGGCCTGCGAGGAGACCGGCCACGAAGAGCGGCACGATCGAGGGCGAGACCTTCGCGAAGACCTCGCGCAATGTTGAGTCGAACGTCCCGTCCCGGGCGTCCTGGACGGCGTAGACGAACGCGCCCTGCAACCAGGTCGTCCCGATCACGGCAGTTGCGAGGCCGAGAATCCCGAGTGCGAATGCGGCGGCGTCCGCGTCGCTCGAGACCGCCTCCACGACGAGCGCGTAGACGAGGTTGACGGTCGTGAACACGACAAGCCCGATCAGGAAGAAACGACCGAAGAATCGCGTGAAGAGGGTCCATGCCTCGTCGAGGACTACGCCAATCGTCACGATCCCGTGATCCTATTCGACGGCGAGCCGCTCGAGCTCACGGCGGACGTGGGCCAGGGCCTTTCCGAGCCTCGCTCGATTCGCCTTGTCGTTGAGCCAACCGCTCGCCCCGGAGGGATGCGGAAGCGGGACAGCGACCGCGTCGACGAGCGCATAGCTCTTCCCGATCGCGTCGGTGAGCCGGTCGACTCCGAGAAGCTGCTGCGCGGGAACGAGCCCTACCGTCACGACGAGCGCGGGTCTCAGGAGGCTCAGCTCCTCTTCTCGCCAGGGCGAGCAGAGCAGTCGCTCGGCTTTCGTCGCGCCACGGTCTCCGCGTCCACTCGGGCTCGGGCCGGGGAAGCAGCGCGTGACCGACGCGCAATAGAACTGCCGAAAGAACGCCTGCTCGTCCATGTGCAGCCAGCGTCGCAGCGTCCGACCGGCTCGACCCTGCCACGGTCGACCGGTCTCCGCCTCGACCCGACCGGGGGCGAGCCCGAAGAGGTACGCGCGTTGCCGCACGGCGCCCTCGAACACCGGTCGCGGGTCGATCGGGAACCCGGCGTCGAGGCACCTCCGGCATGCTGCGTTGTCCCGTTGCAGTGACGCGAGGGTGCGATGCCGGCTCACGCGACCATAGGGTAGGCGCGATGCTCCTCGAGTCCGTGCCGAACGTCTCCGAAGGCCGTGATCCGGGCGTCGTCGACGCAGTCGCCGCCGCGTTCGCAAGCGGGGGCGCCCGCGTGCTCGACACCCACGTGGACGCCGACCATCACCGCTCGGTGATCTCGCTCGTCGGCGATGCGGCCGAGCTGGAGGACGGTCTCGTCGCGGGAATCGACGAGGCACGCCGGAGAATCGATCTCCGACGCCACAGCGGGGTTCATCCCCGGGTCGGCGCTGCGGACGTCGTCCCTGTCGTGCCGCTTTCGTCGGGCCAACTGCCGGGCGCGGCTTCGGTCGCGCGGGCGGTCGCACGACGCGTCGGCGAGGAGGTGGGGCTGCCCGTCTTCCTGTATGGAGCGATCGGCGACGGTCGACGACCCGTTTTCTTCCGGCGGGGCGGTCTTGCCGAGCTGGGGCGCCGAATGGAGCGCGCTGAGCTCGTCCCGGCCCATGGGCCCGACCGACTCGACCCGCGCGCCGGTGCCGTGCTCGTCGGCGTACGTGCACCGCTCGTCGCGTTCAACCTCGAGCTGCTCGGCTCTGTCGAGACGGCGCGCGAGGTGGCGGCGGCGGTGCGCGAGTCGTCAGGGGGGCTCCCCGGGGTACAGGCGATCGGATTGGCCCTCGAGGGTGGAGCTCAGGTATCGACCAATGTCATCGACCTGGATGCCACTCCGCCGCACGTCATGGTCGAGCGGATCGTCGTCGAGGCCGAGACGAGGGGCGCGCGCGTCGGTGGTGGTGAGCTCGTGGGTCTTTTGCCCGCATCCGCCGTGGCGGCGGCCGCCGCGCAGTCCGGAGTCGAGGATGCGCTCGATGCGGCTCGGGTCCCGTCGTCCGAGGCACTCGCCGCCGCCGCCGGGATTCTCCATCTGGAGCAGCTCGCCCCGGACAGGGTGCTCGAGTGGCACCTGGCGCGCCGAGTGCGGTCCCCGGAGTAGCTCGACGCGCACCGGGCGCCGCCAACGGCAGGCGCGACGAAATCGGCACGAAGCCGGCACGATCCGGACACGCCTCCGAGCCTATGATGACTCCAGGGGCACGCGGGCCCCCGTGCCGGGGGTGCGCACCACCGGTTGGCTCCGGCTGCCGCGGCTACGACGTCGCACCGAGCGACGACGATGGCGAGCATCGGCCCGTCCCATGCGCGAGCCAGCGCGGGGGAGCTGGATGCGGGGGAGCTGGATAGAGACCACTAGACTCGGCGCGTGCCGGAAGCGGTCGAGCTTACGGGTGACGATCTCACGATCGAAGACGTCTGGGCCGTGGCGGTGGACGGGCACCGATCTGTCGTGCTCGGTGCATCCGGTCGGCAACGCGCAGCCGACGCACGGGCGTTTCTCGAGACGCAGGTCGGAGACCATACGTATGGCGTCAACACGGGGTTCGGGCGCTTCGTCTCGGAGTCGATTCCGCCCGAGCAGGCTGCCGAGCTCCAGCTTCGACTTCTCCGAAGCCACGCCTGCGGGGTCGGGGACCCCTATCCCGACGAGGTCGTGCGGGCGGCGATGCTGCTTCGCGCGAACGCGCTCGCGAAGGGCTACTCGGGTGCGCGCGTGACCACGATCGAGCTGCTGATCTCGATGCTCGTTGCGGGGATCGTCCCCTGCGTGCCTTCGCGAGGCTCCGTCGGTGCGAGCGGCGACCTCGCTCCCCTCGCGCACCTCGCGCTGCCGCTCGTCGGCGAAGGGGAGGCGATGATCGAGGGCCGAGCGCTCGCCGGCCTGGACGCGCTGCACGAGGTCGGGCTCGAGCCGATCACGCTCGCGGCGAAGGAGGGGCTTTCGCTCATCAACGGGACGCAGTTCATGACCGCGATGGCGTCGCTCGCACTTGTTCGCGCGCAGCGCCTCGCGCGTGCTGCGGACATCGCCTGCGCCATGTCCGTCGAGGCGCTCCAGGGCACGCCGATGAGCTTCCATCCGGCCATCCACGCCGCCCGGCCCCTGCCGGGCCAGGGTGCGAGCGCGGCCGCGCTCCGCGCGTTGCTCGCCGGGTCCGCCATCGTCGAGTCGCATCGCTGGTGCGACAAGGTGCAGGACGCGTACTCCCTTCGCTGTGCCCCGCAGGTTCACGGGGCGAGTCGCGATCTCCTCGATCACGTCCAGCGAACCGTGTCCGTCGAGCTGAACGCCGCCACGGACAACCCGCTCGTCCTGCTCGCCGAAGGGCTGATCGTGTCGAACGGCAACTTCCACGGTCAGCCGATCGCAATCGGGCTCGACTGCCTCGCGATCGCCTGCGCAGAGCTCGCGAACATCAGCGAGCGTCGGACGGAGCGGCTCGTCAATCCGAGCCTCTCGGATGGCCTGCCCCCGTTCCTCGTCGCGCGCGAGGAGGGTCTCAACTCGGGGTTCATGATCCCGCAGTACGTGGCGGCCGCGCTCGTCTCCGAGAACAAGGCGCTCTGCCATCCCGGCTCGGTCGACTCGATTCCCACGAGCGCGGGGCAGGAGGATCACGTGTCGATGGGCAACGGCGCGGGGCTGAAAGCGCTCCAGGTCGTCGCAAACGCCGAAAGGGTGCTTGCGATCGAGCTGATCGCGGGTGCACAGGCGGTCGAGTTCCTTGCGCCGCTCGAGCCCGGAATCGGGGTGCGGGCGGTACGAGCGTTCGTGCGCACGCTCTCCGAGCGCGTTCGAGAGGACCGCTCGTTGTCGCGCGACATCGAGCGCGTCGCTGTGGCCGTTCGGGACGGAAGACTCGTCGCGGCCGTCGAAGCCGAGGTCGGGCTCGAGCTCGCGTGACCAGTAGCCCTAGGGGCCCGTCTTGCTGCTCCCGTGCGCTGCGCGCCATGCGCATCCAGCCTGCGCACGTGAGAACCGCCGTTTTCGAGGGCCCGAAAGTGGATCGCCGGCCCCGGAGCCGGTCATGAGCGACCTCCCGCCCCCCGTGCAGACCCTGCGCACGGCACTTCTCCTCCACGCTCTCGTCGCCGCGGGAATCCTGATCGTGACGGCGCTCTCGGGCGTCGCCGCCGGAAAGGCGCTTCTCGTCGCCGCGCTCTACTTCGTGCTCGCGGGCGGCTGGAGCTGGTTCAGGTCGCGCCGCGCGACCAGAGTCTCGGCCTCGTCCGACGCAGGCACGACCGGGCGGGACCGATGAACGAGGCGCTGGTCGAACGGCTCGTCGGGGATCTCTCCTCGATCAGGGCGCCGCGCGGCACGGAGCTTCTCGCCCGCTCGTGGCAGACGGAGGCGCCGCTGCGGATGCTGCTCAACAACCTCGACCCGGAGGTGGCCGAGCATCCAGAGGCTCTCGTCGTGTACGGCGGCTCCGGACGGGCCGCGCGCTCGCACGAGGCCCTCCGGGCGATCGTCGGGACGCTGCTGCGCCTGGGCGACGACGAGACGCTGCTCGTCCAGTCGGGCAAGCCCGTCGGCGTTTTCCGCACCCATCCCGGCGCCCCGCGCGTGCTGATTGCGAACTCTCTGCTCGTCCCCGCCTGGGCGACGTGGGAGGAGTTTCGGAGGTTGGAGGGGGAGGGCCTGACGATGTTCGGGCAGATGACCGCCGGTTCGTGGATCTACATCGGCACCCAGGGAATCCTCCAGGGGACGTATCAGACGTTCTGCGCCGCCGGTGAAGCCCACTTCGGCTCGGCCGATCTCGCAGGGCGGACGGTGCTGACGTCGGGGCTCGGGGGGATGGGAGGAGCCCAGCCGCTCGCCGCGACGATGGCCGGCGCGGCGATCCTCTGCGTCGAGGTCGACCAGCGCTCCATCGACCGGCGCGTCGCGACACGCTACGTCGACGAGCAGGCGGAAACGCTGGACGACGCTCTCGCCCGCGTGCGCGCTGCCGCGGCCGAGAGGCGAGCGCTTTCCGTCGCCCTGTGTGGGAACGCCGCGGACGTGCTGCCCGAGCTCGTGGCACGTGGCGAGCTGTTCGATCTCGTCACCGACCAGACGGCGGCGCACGATCCTCTCACGGGCTACGTGCCGGCGGAGGTTCCCTTCGAGGAGGCCGCGGCGCTTCGCGAACGGGATCCGACCGAGTACCTTCGACTCGCCTCCGAGTCGATCGTCTCTCATGTGCGCGCGATGATCGAGTTCGTCCGCATGGGATGCTACGTTTTCGATTATGGCAACAATCTGCGAGGTGAGGCCTATCGAGCGGGCCTGAGCGAGGCATTCACATATCCGGGATTCGTCCCGGCCTATATCCGGCCGCTCTTCTGCCGTGGGATCGGCCCGTTCAGGTGGGTGGCGCTCTCGGGCGATCCGGCTGACATTTCGAGGATCGACGAGGAGCTGAGAGCGCTGTTCCCGGACGACGCCCTCCTGCAGCGCTGGCTCGACCTGGCGCCCGAGCGGGTCGCGTTCCAGGGCCTTCCCGCTCGGATCTGCTGGCTCGGGTACGGCGATCGGGCGACCGCCGCGCTCGCGATCAACGGCCTCGTCCGCTCGGGTGCCGTATCGGCTCCCGTGGTGATCGGGAGGGATCACCTCGACGCCGGCTCGGTCGCATCCCCGTACAGGGAGACCGAGGCGATGCGGGACGGATCCGATGCGATCGCGGACTGGCCGATCCTCAACGCGCTCCTGAACACGGCTGCCGGGGCGACATGGGTGAGCGTCCATCACGGCGGCGGTGTGGGGATCGGAAACTCGATCCATGCCGGCATGGTGGTCGTCGCCGACGGCAGCGAGGATGCCGAAGCGCGCCTCGGCCGCGTCCTGGCGGCTGATCCGGGCACAGGCGTGATGCGGCACGCCGACGCGGGCTACCCCGACGCGCTCGACGCCGCAAAGGCGGGCGGGCTCGACTTGCCCTCGGTTGGATGACCCGACTACTCGTCCGCGATCTCGCGCAGGTCGTGAGCCACCGGGGAGCCGAGATGCCACTGCGCGGACCGGCACTCGGAGACGTCGAGGTCGTCGAGAACGCCTACATCCTCGTGGGTGACGACCGCAGGCTCGAGGCGATCGGGCGGATGGGAGACCTGCCGGCCGTGGAGGGGGAGGTCGTGGAGATCGACGGAAGCGGCCTTTCGGCGATCCCGGGCCTTGTCGACTGTCACACCCATCCGGCCTTCGCCGGCGACCGCGCGGGCGAGTTCGCGCTCCGTTCCGCCGGCGCGACATACGAGGAGCTTCTCGCGGCGGGGGGCGGCATCCTCTCCACGACACGCGCGACGCGCGCTGTGGGACCGGATGCGCTCCGGAGGATCGTCGCTCGGCACCGCGATGCGATGCTCGCGCACGGTACGACGACGTTCGAGGGCAAGAGCGGCTACGGACTCGATCGCGAGACCGAACTCGCGCAGCTCGAGGCCGTCAGCGCCGCGGGCGGCATACCGACCTGGCTCGGAGCCCACGCGGTGCCCCCCGAGCATCCCGACCCGGACGCGTACGTCGACTGGGCGATCGAGGAAGTCCTGCCGGCCGCGGCGGGTATCGCGGTCGCCGCGGACGTGTTCGTGGAGCGGGGAGCGTTCGGCGTCGAGCCCGCTCGGCGCTATCTCCGCGCCTGCCGCGCGTCCGGGCTGACCCTCCGGCTCCACGGCGACCAGCTTTCCGACATCGGAGCGATCCCCCTCGCGATCGAGGTCGGCGCGAGGTCCGTCGATCATCTCGAGGCAACGGGCGCGGGAGGCGTCGCGGCGCTCGCGGCAAGCGACGTCGTCGGGGTGCTCCTGCCCATCGCAGCGCTTTATCTCGCGCGGCCGATGCCTCCTGGCCGCGCACTGATCGACGCCGGGGCCGCGATCGCACTGGCAACGGACTTCAATCCGGGAAGCGCGTTCTGCGAGAGCCTGTCGGTCGTCGCGACGCTCGCCTGCACCCAGCTCGGACTGAGCCCCGAGGAGGCCCTCGGCGCGATGACGGTGAACGCTGCGCATGTGCTCGGGCTCGGAGATCGCGGGCGACTCGCCCCGGGGCTACGGGCAGACGTCGTCCTGCTGGATGCGCCGGACTGGAGGCATCTCGCCTACCACCTGGCGGGCGATGTCGTCCACACGGTCATTCGCGACGGGCGCACGGCCGTGTCGCGGGCATAATCGGGGCATGGCGACGCAGAAGCAGAAGCGACGGCGGGCGAAGGAGAAGCGACACGCGTACGACCTCGTCGAGATCGACTCCGACGGCAACGAGACGGTGCTGAGCGCGAACGAGCTCAAGGCCGAGGCGCCACCGAAGAGCACAGGGAAGAGCAAGACGGGAGGCGGCACGACCGCGAGGGGCCGACGGGGCGGGCCTCAGCCGCCCAACTGGAATCGTGTGCTCAAGCGCGGAGCGCTGTTCGCTCCGATCTTCCTCGCAACGGTGATGCTTCTGAGCGGCGGGCGCCTGACGTTCGCGGGCGCCGTGTTCCAGACGCTCCTGCTGCTCGCGGTCTTCGTTCCGTTCAGCTACCTCATGGACCGGCTCGTTTGGCGGTCGCATCAAAAGCGGCTCGCGAAGGGCGCAGGGCGCTGAGGGCCGACGAGGAACGGCACGCGGTCGACGGGCGCGAGGGCCGCAGCCCCGCACCGACGCGTCCGTAGACTCGCGGTCGTGCCGCCCGCCGTCGACGTCCTCACCCTCGGCCCGCTCGCGACCAATTGCTACCTCGTGCGCGCGGATCGTGGCGCCGTCGAGGCGGTGGTCGTCGATCCCAGTGGCTCGGCGGCGGAGATCCGGCTCGAGCTCGCGGCGCGACGGGCTCGATGCACGGCGATCCTGGTCACCCACGGGCATTTCGACCACATCATCGGTCTCGCCGATCTCGCCGAGGGCACCGAGGCGCCGGTTTACGCGCCCGCCTCGGAGCGTGCGCTTCTCGAACGACCGGACGAGTTCACCCCTGCGGGGATCGTCGTTCGGGCCTGCACGCCGGACGTCGAGCTCGTCGGCGGCGAGGCGCTCGATCTCGCCGGTGTGCGCTTCGACGTGCTGTCGGTTCCCGGGCACTCGCCGGGGCATCTCGCCTACGCGTCGGACGGGGTCGTGTTCTCGGGAGACCTCCTCTTCGCCGGATCGGTCGGACGCACCGACCTGCCCGGCGGCGACTGGGAGACGTTGCTCGGATCGGTTCGCTCCCTCTCCGGCACCGCCGCGCTGCCACCCGAGACGACCGTTTACGCGGGGCACGGCCCTGCAACGACGCTCGGGCACGAGCTCGCGACGAACCCCTTCCTGTCCGCCGTCCGCGAGGAGGAGGCCACCGGGTGAGCGAGCGCGTCCGGATCGAGCGCCCTCGCGGCACCCATGACGTGGTGCCCGCCGAGATGCCGCGCTGGCGGCACGTGACTGCCGAGCTGGAACGGTTGTGCGCGCTGTACGGCTACCGGAAGATCCTCACGCCCGCGTTCGAGGACACGGGGCTGTTCGCTCGTACCTCCGGTGCCGGCTCGGACGTCGTACAGAAAGAGATGTACACGTTCACGGACCGCTCCGATCGCTCGCTCACGCTCCGGCCGGAGGGCACAGCCCCCATCTGCCGTGCGTACGTCGAGCACGGGATGCAGCGGGACCCCCAGCCGGTGAAGCTCTTCACGATCGCGCCGATGTACAGGTACGGGGCGCCGGGGAAGGGTCGCTACCGCGAGCACTGGCAGGCGTCGGTCGAGGCGCTCGGCTCGGACGACCCGTCGCTCGACGCCGAGCTGATCCAGCTGTACGACGCGCTGCTCTCCCGGCTCGGGGTGACCCGGTACCACCTCGAGCTGAACTCGATCGGGTGCCGTGACTGCCGCCCCGCCTACCTGGAGCGGCTGGCCGCCTGGCTCGCCGCAAACGCCGATCGGCTCGACGACGACACCCGCGAGAAGGTGGAGATCAGCCCCCTGCGGGTCTTCGACAACTACCTCGCAAAGCCCGGGCCGGTGCGGGAGCTGCTCGACGGGGCTCCGAAGATAGGCGAGTCGTTGTGCCGCGAGTGTGTCGACCATTTCGCAGTCGTGCAGGCGGAGCTCGAGGCGATGGGCGTCCGCTACAGGCTGGTGCCGACCCTCGTGCGGGGGCTCGACTACTACACGCGCACGACGTTCGAGTTCGTCGGCCCGATGCAAAACCAGAACTCGACGATCACCGGTGGAGGTCGCTACGACGGTCTGATCGAGGAGATCGGCGGACCCCCGACGCCGGGCATCGGGTTCGGGGCGGGGATCGAGCGGCTGTTGCTCGCCGTGGAGGAAGAGGGTGTCCCCTCGCCGCACCAGCCGACGATCGACGTGTTCTTCGCGCTCGACCAGGGCGCGTCGCGCAGACTCGTCACGCGGTGGCTTGCCGAGCTTCGCCGCGCAGGTGTTGCCGCCGAGACGGACTACGCGGGCCGCTCCCTCAAGGGCCAGCTGACGCAGGCGAAGCGCCTCGGGTCGTCGAGGACGGTCGTCGTCGGATCTGACACAGCGACGCTCAGGACACCGGCCGGCGAGGACGAGCTTCTCGCGCTCCACGAGGTCGTCGCGAGGCTGACGCCTTGACCTGGCGCGACCTCATGTGCGGCGAAGCCCGCGCATCCGACGTGGGGCGCAGGGTCTCGCTTGCCGGCTGGGTCGCGCGCCGCCGCGACCACGGTGGGCTCGTCTTCGTCGACCTGCGCGATCACACGGGGATCACACAGCTCGTGATCAACCCGGAGCGCTCGCCGGCGGCAGCCCACCTCGCGGGCGAGCTGCGCAATGAGTTCGTGCTTCGGGTGGGGGGCGAGGTCGTCGCCCGCTCACCCGAGACGGTCAACTCGAAGATGGACACCGGCGAGGTCGAGCTCGCAGTCGACGAGCTCGAGATCGTGTCCCGTTCGACACCGCTCCCGTTCCAGCTCGACGAGGAGAACGTCGACGAGACCCTCCGTCTGCGCTACCGCTGGCTTGACCTACGGCGAGACAAGCTCCAGCGGAACCTGCGGCTCCGCGCCCGGATGGTGGGGATCATCCGCCGGCACATGGAGGCGGCCGGGTTCCTCGAGATCCAGACTCCGATCCTCTACAAGTCGACCCCAGAGGGCGCCCGCGACTTCGTCGTTCCGAGCCGTTTGCACCGGGGACGCTTCTTCGCGCTCCCGCAGAGCCCCCAGATCCTCAAGCAGCTCACGATGATCGCCGGGTTCGACCGCTACTACCAGATCGCGATCTGCTTCCGGGACGAGGATCTCCGCGCCGACCGCGTCCAGGAGATCACGCAGCTCGACGTCGAGCTGAGCTTTCCCGATCGCGAGGAGCTCTTCCGGACGATGGAGGAGATGTTCCAAACGATCTGGCGCGAGTGCCTCGGGATGGAGATACCGGTGCCGTGGCCGCGGCTCACCCATGCCGAGGCCGATCGGCTCTACGGGAGCGACAAGCCCGACACCCGGTTCGCGCTCGAGCTCGAGGACGCGACCGAGCTCACGAGAGGCTCCGAGTTCGCGGTGTTCGGAAATGCAGAGGCGGTACGCTTCCTCCGCGTTCCGCAGGCGCTCTCGCGTAGCGCCGTGGCGGGGCTGGAGGAGATCGCAAAGGAACGCGGAGCGAAGGGGCTCGCGTATCTCACGCGCGACGAGGAGGGCGAGCTGCGCTCGCCGATCGCAAAGTTCCTCTCCGAGCACGAGATCGACGGACTCGCGCCGCAGCCGGGCGAGACGCTGCTCTTCGCCGCCGACGGATGGGCCACGACCTCCCGTGTGCTCGGGCACCTTCGGCTCCATCTCGGCCAGGAGCTCGGCCTGGTCGACGAGTCTGCTTTCACGTTCCTCTGGGTGACCGACTTCCCGATGTTCGAATGGGCGGAGGACGAGCAACGCTGGAGCGCCGTGCACCACCCGTTCACACGCCCGACCGACGACTGGCGCGACCGCATCGGCGACGATCCGGGCGCTGCCCTGGCCAACGCCTACGACATCATCGTCAACGGCAACGAGCTGGGAGGAGGCTCGTTCCGTATCCACGAGCCCGATCTCCAGGCCCGTGTCTTCGGCCTCCTGGCGCTCTCCGAGGCCGAGCAGCGCTCCCAGTTCGGGTTCTTGCTGGATGCGCTCGGGATGGGGGCACCACCCCACGGCGGGATCGCGCTCGGGATCGACCGCATGACCATGGTGCTCGCCGGCGAGGAGAACCTTCGCGATGTGATCGCGTTTCCGAAGAACCAGGCGGGCCTCGACCCGATGTCCGGCGCACCGACGGAGATCACGCTCGCCCAGCTCGACGAGCTCGGATTGCGGGTTCTCGAGCCGGAGCGACCGATTTGACCGCGCACGTGGCACAGCGGCTGCTCGCGCTTGCCGCGACCGCCTTCCTCGCCGGCCTTATTGCGATCGCGGTCGTCGATCGCCGCGAGAGCACGCCGGCCGCCGCGCCGCAGGGCGCCACCGCCGCCGGGGGCGGCTGGTACGACGCGCTCGCGGCTCCTCGCGCGGTCGGGGGCGACGCAGAGCGGACGTCCTGCGGCCTCATCCTCACGATCAGGTCTCTCGGGGTCACGCACCCGGTGCTGCCGTGTGGCGCGAAGATCCTGATCCGCTACGGCGACGAGACCGTGCTCACCGAGGTGATCGACAACGACCTGAAGGAGAGCGGGCGCCAGTTCGAGCTCACGCCTCCGCTCGCCCGGCTGATCGGGCTCGACGGGACACAGCAGGTGGAATGGCGCTATGCGACGCCCCAGTAGATCATCGCGGGCGGCGAGGTAGACTTAAGAGTGCTCGGCGCTGCGCGTGGCCCCGGGCTCTCAACGTGAACCAACACTCACACGAAGGGAGCTCGGGTCCGGGTGACGGCGTCGCCGGAACCCGGCAGGGCACCCACCTGGAGAAGCGGGTTCGCTTTTCCGGCCCGGGGTCACGCGGAGCGCCGAGCGCCCCGATCGATGGTCGCGCGATCGTCGGGCTCGATCTCGTTCAGGGTGCCGCGCCGTCCGGGCTCGTCCGCGGGTTGGACAGCGGGTTGGCCGGGCCGAGAGGATCCACGGGCCTTCGCAGCTTCTCTCGGCGCTAGCAGCTGGTTTGAGACGCGGGAACCGTGGGGAAACCGTACGAAGATCGTCGCCGGGCGTATCGGTCGAGGCGGGTTGCCGCCTTCATGTCCTCCACACATGCGCGCGGGACAATCGTCATGCCGTCCAGTCCCCCATGCGAAGGAGATCCCCCATGACTCCCCGTATCGCTCGCGCGCGGCGCCTCGCCACGAGGCCCGCGGTCATGCTGCTCGTCGCCGGCGCGGCCCTGCTCGCGCTCGTCGTCCCCGGAGCGTTCGCGCAGCAACAGGCAGTCCCCTCGAACACCGCCGAGCCGACGATCTCCGGGACGGCGGCGCAGGGCCAGACGCTGACCGCCACCCAGGGGTCGTGGGATGGCAGCCCGACGACGTATGGCTATCAGTGGGTCCGGTGTGGCTCGGACGGCGGGGCCCCCGACGGCTCCAACTGCGCGGTTATCGGAGGCGCGACGACCACGGCATACATCCTGTCTGCCGCCGACGTCGGCTCCCGCCTTCGCGTCCGGGTGACGGCGAGCAACGCCGAAGGCCCGAGCGCACCGAAGGCGTCCAACGCCACTGATGCCGTCACCGCCGCTCAGAGCGGCCCGCCCAATACGGCGCCTCCGACGATCAGCGGCCAGGCCGCGGTCGGGCAGACGCTCACCGCCAACCCGGGAACCTGGACCGGGACGGGCATCACCTACGCGTACGCCTGGTCTCGCTGTGACGCAACCGGTGGTCAGTGCGCGGCGATCACGGGCGCGACGGCCACGACGTACAAGCTCGTGGCGGCCGATTCCGGCAAGACGATCCGCGTCCAGGTCACCGCGACGGCCGGCGGCAACTCCAACGCGGTCACCTCGGCCCAGACGGCGGTCGTGTCCGGTGCTCCCGCGCCGCCTGCCACCGGTTGCCCCACGGGGACCGGCAAGATCGACGTCGATCAGCTCGCGCCGCCCGCCCGGTTGTCCCTCGGCGGGCAGCGGATCGTGCCGAGCGTCGTCACGCCGGGCACGAGGACGATCCGGGTCAGCTTCCGGGTCACCGCGTGTGGCGGCCGTCCGGTCGAGGGTGCTCTCGTGTACGCCACGGCCGTGCCGTACCAGCAGTTCTCGACCACCGAGCAGCCCAGCGGCGCGGACGGCGTTGCGGTGCTG
Organism: uncultured Actinomycetes bacterium; assembly: GCA_963798725.1. GTDB lineage: Bacteria > Actinomycetota > Thermoleophilia > Gaiellales > Gaiellaceae > Gaiella. Next base: position 289,957 of record CAWCUL010000002.1, on the reverse strand, counting down.
ACGATGCAGCAGCTCCGCTACTTCCCCGCAAGCAGACAGCAGCAGCTGCTCGTGATCTTCGGTCGCGCCCGGAAGAACGGTGAGGACGTCCTCGGGGGTGTCTCCACCCGTCGGCTCTTCTCGTTCAAGGTCAACCTGCACCGGTAGATGAACGTCCTGTGGGGGAGCCGGGAGACCGGCTCCCCCAAAACGGGGTCGTGAGGCCCGTCGTCGGGAGGACCCGGTAGAACGTTCGTGGTGCGCTGGGGTCTGACAGCCGCGCTCGTCGTGGCGGCGATGCTCGCCGTACCGGGGCTCGCCCTCGCGGGCGAGCCGCCGAACCAGAACGATCCGTGCTCGAAAGAGGGCCGCAACACGTGCGGCACGCTCGGTGTCGGCTCCTACGAGATGTACCGCTACGGCGTCCGATGGTTCGGCTCGTACGCGGGTCTCGTTCCGGGGGTGGCTCGGACGTACTGCATCGATCTCCGTTACTGGTACCCCTCGCCCACGTACCGGTTTCGAGAGGAGACGTCCGGCACACTCACGAACCGCGACGGCAAGGTCGTCTCGGTCGAGGCTCGGCGGCGCATGGCGTACGCGGTCTGGGCTGCGGGGCGAACGTCGGAGCGCGTCCAGGCGGCGGCGGTGATGCTGTACGTGCACGGCCTGATGGGCGACGCGGCCCCGGGCGAGGCGGCCCCGGACGCCATCGGGCCAGAGGTCGCGGCCCGGGTCGCGCGCATCGCTCGGAACGCCGAGCGTTTCCACGGCCCGTACCGAATCCAGGTACGCCTGCCTGCGAGCCTGAAGGTCGCTGAGAAGGTGAACGGAACGGTCAGGGTCCTGTCGGCGACGGGTCACGCTCTGCCAGGCCTCGCGCTGCGGTTCGGGGCTGGGAATGCGGCAGACGTGCCGGCTGCCGCGACCACGAACGCGAACGGGGTAGCGACGTTCGCCCTGACGCCGAGAACGGCGGGCGGTCTTCGCCTCTCGGTCCGCACGAGGGCGCTCGCGTCGACGCTGCCCGCCGTTTACAGCGCGACCACGGCCCCTGCGGCGCGGAACGGGCAGCGTGTCGTGGCACCTGCGTCACAGATCGTCAACGAGACCGTCGAGCGTCAGGTCGAGAAGGTGCAGCTCGCCGTCGAAACGACCGCCGCACCGAATCGCCTGCTGGTCGGCGAGGCGGGCCACGACCGCGTCGTGATCGGAGGTGCGGCCGCGGACTGGATCGCGACGGTGGCGGTTCGCCTCTACGGCCCGTTCCGCTCGGAGGCCGAGATCCGCTGCGACGGCAAACCCGCGTGGGAGGGCTCGTTGACGACGAAAGGCCCTGGTACGTACAAGACGTCGGCGGTGGCCGCGCGCGCGGCCGGGTGGTACACGTACGTGCTCGAGGTCCCCGGCGACGCTGCGCACGTCGGCCTGACGACGCCCTGCGCCGTCCCGGCGGAAAGCCTCCGTGTCGAGACGCAGCCTCGCGTGACCACCGTGGTCGGCTCGCCCGTCGTCGAGCGCGGCGCGTCGATCACGGACACGATAGAGGTCTCCGGTCTCGGTGGTGAGAGCGCCACCGTCCGGGCGGCGCTCTACGGCCCGTTCCCCAGCCGTGAGCTGATCGTCTGCAACGGGACGCCGTTCTGGACGGGCGAGGTCGGAGTGACCGGCGACGGCAGGTTCGTCACGGCCCCGGTTCGGCTCGACGCTCCCGGGTACTACACGTACCGCGAGTCGGTCGTCGCCGCGGGCTTCGTGCGCGCGACGCAGACGGCCTGCGGCGACACGACCGAGACCGCGGTCGTGCCCGGCACCCCGGTGCTCACGACGCGGGTCAGCGACCAGCAGACGGCCCCTGGATCGACGATCACCGACACGATCGTCGTCTCCGGTCTCGGCGCGCTGCACGCAACGATCAGCGCAGAGCTCTACGGCCCGTTCCCGACCATGGCCGCGATTCGCTGTGACGGCACGCGGGCGTGGCGCGCCACGCTTGTCGCGACGGGCGACGGGAGCTATCGGACAGCGCCGTTTCGCATCGAACGAGCCGGGTACTACACGTACCACGAGTCGATCGCGGAGAGCCCCGCGACCGGTTCCGCGACGACCCGGTGCGCCGAGACGGCCGAGACGTCTCTGGCACAGGCTCGACCGCAGGTCACGACGGTGGCGTCCTCGGACGTCGTCGCACCCGGCTCATTGCTCCGCGACCATGTTCGGGTGACCGGGCTCGGGAAGACGAGCGCTTCGATCGAGCTCGACCTCTACGGCCCGTTCGGAGCCCGGAATGCGATTCGCTGCACCGGTACGCCCGTCTGGACTGGTCGATTCACGGTGACGGGTGACGGGGTACACGATTCCCCGGCGGTGCGGCTCCGGAAGGCCGGGTTCTACGCGTACCGCGAGCGGCTGGTCGGGACGCCGCTCGTCGAGGGCACACGGGGTGAATGTGGCACCGTGTCGGAGACGTCGCTCGCCCGGCCGCTCGTGATCACCGGCGGTCGCGCCCCGACGACCGGTGTGCAGGCGGCTGACGACGTGGGCGGGAGAACGCCGGTGCACGTGCGGATCGCCGCGGTCGGGATCGACGCACCGCTGACACCGTCTGCGATCGACGTCGACGCCGGAGTCCTCGGCGTCCCGAACGACATCGGTAGGCCGGGATGGTGGCGTGACGGCGCCGCGCCCGGTGACCGAACCGGAGCGATTCTCGTCGCCGGGCACGTCGACAGCGCAAGCAAGGGGGCGGGTGCGTTCGTCGCGCTGCATTCCGCCCGTCGTGGCGCACGGGTCGAGCTTCGCACGCGCGACGGTAGGACTCATCGCTACAAGGTCGTGTCAGTCCGGTTGATGCGCAAGGAGGCGCTGCCGACCGACATCTACTCGCTCCGGGGCCGGGCGCGCCTCGTGCTCGTGACGTGCGGCGGGCCGTTCGACAACGTGAGCAGGCACTACCGCGACAACATCGTCGTGACCGCCGTTCCGGTCTGATCGAGCTCGAGCGCGGCGGGCGTCTTCGAGTAGAGGCCCCGCTACGGACGGCGAGGGGTCGCTGTGAACGTCACACACTCGGCACGAAGTCGTGACCCCTCCGTGGCAGCACGTCCGATAGCGTGACAGCAGGGACACGGGAGTGCCCCTGGGGGACGTTGGCCGTCGACGGAAGCTTGCCGGGATCGATCGTCTAGCCTGGATCGATGGCAAGCGAGGTGATCGGCGACTCCGCGCGCGGCGACGCATACGCGCTCGCGCGGCTCGTGGTCGATGGCGAGCGCATCGTCGAGGCCGACGCACCGGGCATGTCGCGGCCGCTCACGGGGCTGAGCCTGATCGAGGCCGCTGCAGTCCCCGGCGAGACCCTCGCCGCAGACGCGGTCGCAAGCGCGCTCGCGCAGGTGTTCCTCGCACGCCGGCGCGCCGGCCGCGTCGCGGTCGCGATGAGCGGCGGTGTCGACAGCGCCGTCGCGCTCCTTCGTGCCCGCCCCGACGCGATCGGCGTCACCCTGCGACTCTGGCTCGATCCCGCGGGCCCGGACGCCGAGCGAGCGTGCTGCTCGCCGGACTCGGTCGTCCGTGCGCGCGAGACGTGTCACTCGCTCGGTCTGCCGCACGTCACGCTCGACCTGCGTGAAGCGTTCAGGAGCGCGGTGGTCCGGCCCTTCGTCGACGGCTACGAGCAGGGGCTCACGCCCAACCCGTGCATGCGCTGCAACGGGGCGTTCCGGTTCGCCGCGCTCGTCGGGTTCGCGAAGCGGGCCGGGGCGGACGTGCTCTGGACGGGGCACTACGCCCGTGTTGTCGAGCGCGGAGGGATGCGGCTCGTCGCTCGCGGCGCCGATCCCGCGAAGGACCAGTCCTACATGCTCGCGACTGTCGATCCGGAGCTCCTGGCGCACGTCGCGTTCCCTCTCGGCGCGTCGACGAAGACCGACGTGCGCGACGAAGCCGAAGCGGCGGGGCTCGAGGCCGCTCGGAGGCCCGAGAGCCAGGAGGCCTGCTTCCTCGCAGGTGCCGACTACCGCTCGTTTCTCGAGCGGAACGGCGTCGAACGACGTCCGGGCGCGATCGTCGACGAGTCGGGAAGGGCTCTCGGCCGACACGAGGGGCTCTGGCGGTTCACTCCTGGCCAGCGGCGCGGCCTCGGGCTCGCGTCGGCCGAGCCGCTCTATGCCATCAGGGCCGACGCCGCCTCCAACAGCCTCGTGGTGGGCCCCCGGCAGGCGCTTCGCGTCAACCGCATCGTCGCGAGCGGCCGTCTGCACGTGCCGGTCACGAGGGCACAGGCGAAGGTCCGCTACCGCAGCACGCCCGTCGAAGCGCGCGTCGCGGTCACGCCGGGGGGATTCGAGCTCGACCTCGACGAGCCCGTCGATGCGGTCGCGCCGGGCCAGGTTGCGGTGCTGTACGACGACGACGCAGTCGTGGGCGCGGGGATGATCGAGCGAACCGAGTGAGCGTGAGGCCGGCGGTTCTCGGTGGAGCGTCGACCTCCGCACCGCGCACGACGTGCGTCGTGAAGGGACGGGTGGTGCTCTCGCCGCGCGACCCTGGCCGACGGGCCGCCGGGAATCCAGTCGTGCATCCTCCCGGTTGGGCCGCGCCTGGTCAGTGACGGCTGGGACCGGGTCGACGACGGGGAGTGACGATGCGGGCGACCGGGTAGGATCCCGCGCGATGACGGTCGCCTTCTCCGCCGGTGACGCCGCCTACTGGGGGCTCGCGATCTTCCTCGTCCTCCTGGGCGTCGGCTCGCTGTTCGCGCTCGTGAAGCTCGGGCAGCTCTTCGACAGGATCTCCTCGTTCGTCCGCGGGACCGAGCGCGACGTGCTTCCCGTGGTCGTCAAGACCGGCGGCACGGTCGACCGCGTCAACTACCAGCTCGACAAGCTCGACACGGTCACCGACAGCGCGGTCTCGATGGCCGACAGCGCCGACACGGCGGTCAGGGCGGTCTCGACTGCGATCGCAACGCCCGTGGAGAAGGTGTCCGGGCTCGCCTCCGGGTTCGCTCACGGGTTCTCCTCGTTCAGGAAGTCGCGAAACGTCGGCGACGCGATGGGCGCCGCGAAGGACGCGGCACGCCGGCGGCAGGAGGATCTCGCCGAGGACCTCCGGGGCGCCGGCCCCACGCCGCCCACGACCGAGCGGCCGACGCCGACCCCGACACCGACGCCCGAGCCGAAGCCGGATCCCTGGCCGAAGCCGCCGCCGACGCCCAAGCCCGACCCGGCGCCGGTTCCGCCGGACGAGCTTCCGTAGACAGGGTGCGCGTCCGCGAGATCCGCGCGGGCTGCGGCGCACGTGCCGGCGAGCTCACGGACGGCCGGTTTCTCGCACAGAGCGTCCAGTAGCCCCCGCTACGATCGCCGGCATGCGCACGACCGCCGAGCTTCGCGAGGGCTTCCTCTCGTTCTTCGAGTCGAAGGGGCACGTGCGCCGCCCCTCGGCATCGCTCGTCCCGCGTGCCGACGATCATTCGACTCTCCTCACGAGCGCGGGGATGCAGCCGCAGATGCCGTTCTTCCTCGGGCTCGAGCCGCCCCCTGCCCTGCTCACCACGACCGTGCAGAAATGCTTCCGGACACCGGACATCGAGGAGGTCGGGCTCGACACCTACCACCTCACGTTCTTCGAGATGCTCGGCAACTTCTCGTTCGGGCAGTACTTCAAGGAGGGCGCGGTCGAGTACGCGACCGAGTTCATCCGCGAGCACCTGGGACTCGACTGGGACCGGATCTGGGCGACCGTTCACGCAGGTGACCCGGAGCTTGGGCTCGGTCCCGACGAGGTCGCCATCGACCTCTGGAAGCGGATCGGGATGCCGCCGGAGCGCATCGTCCAGCTTCCGTCCTCCGAGAACTTCTGGTCCGTGGGAGGTCCCGGCCCTTGCGGCCCGGACTCCGAGATCTACTACGACTGGGGCGAGGAGGCCGGTTGCGGCACGGACGACTGCGCCCCCGGTTGCACGCGCTGCGAGCGGTTCCTCGAGTTCTGGAACCTCGTGTTCATGGAATACGAGCTGCACCCCGACCGGACACTGACCCCGCTTCCCGAGCAGAACATCGACACCGGCATGGGCCTCGAGAGGGCCGCGCGCATCATCCAGCAGGTGCCGTCCGTCTACGACACGGACGGCTACCAGCTGATCATGGCCTGGATCGCCGCGGAGTCCGGGGTCGCCTACGGCGACACACCCGAGGCGACGAAGGCCCACCGGATCCTCGCCGACCACGGTCGGGGAATGACGTTCCTCGTCGGCGACGGGGTGGTGCCGGACAACGAGGGCCGTGGATATGTCCTGCGGCGGATCATCCGGCGCGCCGTTCTCCAGGCCCGGCGGATCGGGCTCGACGACCTGTACCGCCTGACCACCGTGGTCGCCGACCAGATGGGCGACGCCTACCCGGAGCTCCAGGGCGATGCAGCCGAGATCGAGCGGGTCGTGAGGCAGGAGGAGGAGCGCTTCACGGAGACGCTCGAGCGGGGCATGAAGCTGTTCGACGAGCTCGCCGGCAGCCAGGCGATCACGGGCGAGCAGGCGTTTACGCTCGCCGCAACGTACGGCTTTCCGGTCGAGCTGACGTCCGAGCTGGCCGAGGAGCGCGGACAGGCTGTGGACGTGGACGGCTACGCGGCGGAGATGGAGCGGCATCGCGAGATCTCGCGGGGCGCAGGTGACAGGAGCCTCGCTCAGCGCGCGGCCGACTTCGCGCGCGAGGCGGGCTTCGAGACCGACTTCGTCGGCTACACGAAGGTCGACGTGCTCACGCAGATCGGCGCCCTCGAGGAGCTCGGTGACGGGACGTTCCTCGCCAAGCTCCGGGAATCGCCGTTCTATCCCGCCGGCGGCGGCCAGGTCACGGACGAAGGCTGGATCGAGCTCGACGCGGACGCCGCCGGCGGGCCGCGGCCGCGCGCCGAGCTCGTCGACGCCTACCGCTTCGACGCCGACCAGGCGCTCGTCTTCCGCGGCTCGGGCTTCGCGGCCGGCGATCGCGTTCGCGCGGTCGTCCCGTGGAACGTCCGCTTCCCGACGATGGCGAATCACACGGCCACACATCTTCTCCAGGCGGCCCTCCGGGAAGCGCTCGGAGAGCACGTAAAGCAGGCGGGCTCGGCCGTTCGGCCCGACAAGCTCCGCTTCGACTTCACCCACGACGCGCAGCTGACGGCCGACGAGCGTGGCGTGATCGAGCAGAGGGTGAATCGCGCGATCTTCGCGAACCTTCCGGTGCACACGTTCGAGACCACGCTCGTCGAGGCCCGGAACCTCGGCGCGATGGCGCTCTTCGGCGAGAAGTACGGCGACGTCGTCCGTGTGGTCGACGTGCCCGGAACGTCGACGGAGCTGTGCGGTGGCACACACGTTCGCTCCACCGCCGAGATCGGGGCGTTCGCGATCCTCTCGGAGGGCTCCGTGGGAGGGGGCACGAGGCGAATCGAGGCCCTGACCTCCGGCGAGGCATGGGCCCTGCTGCGCGGGCGGGCCGCGGAGGCAGACGTGTTGCGCACCGAGCTCGAGGCGGCGCGCAAGGATCTGAGAAAGAAGCCCTCGGCGGCCGCTACGGCCGATCCCGACCTCAGAGTCGAAGCGGTCAACGGCGTCAATCTCGTGGTCGACGAGGTCGGTGCTCTCGACGCCGATGCGCTGCTCGAGCTGTCCGACCGCTTCAAACAGCGCCATGCGCCGGCCGCGGTGGTGCTCGGCTCGGCCGACGGGGACCGGGTGAGCCTCGTCGCGAACTTCGACCAGTCCGTGGCGGAGCGGATCAGCGCGTCCGAAGTGATCCGCGGAGCGGCGCCGCTCGTCGGCGGGGGAGGCGGAGGGCGACCGACGATGGCGCGGGCGGGCGGGAAAGACGCGGAGAAGCTGCCCGAGGCGCTCGCCGAGGCCGAGCGGTTGATCCGGGCCGCGCTGTAGATGCGATGCGCGTGCTTGCGCTCGACTACGGCTCGGCACGTACCGGCGTGGCGGTGTCGGATGCCACCGGGACCCTCGCCAGCCCCGTCACCGTCGTCGAGCGGGCGGCGAGCGACGCCGGGCTCGAGCGCGTTGCCGAGCTCGTCGCCGCACACGCGGCCGAGCTGATCCTCATCGGGATGCCGCTGACGCTCCGTGGCGAGCGCGGCGAGCAGGCGCGCGAGACGGAGGCATTCGTCGAGGCGCTGCAGAAGCGTGTCACGGTTCCGGTGGAGACCTGGGACGAGCGTTTCACGACGGCCCTCGCGCAGCAGACGGGCGGACGCGCGCCGGAGGACGCGATCGCCGCCGCCCACTTGCTGCAGGGCTGGCTGGAGCGCCTGAGATGAGGCGCTGGATCATGCTCGCGACCGCGGTGGTGGTGGCCGGCGTCGGCGCCTTCGCGGTGACTGCGTGGATCGCCGGTGGCAGAGACGATCCTCCTCCTCCGCCCGCGCCGACCACGACGGCTGCGCTCGCGCAGCTCAAGATCATCTTCCCGGAGGGGTTCACGATCGCGGAGATGGCCGACCGCGTCGAGGCCGTGCGCCGGATCGCGATCGACGAGCGCGGTGTGACGCCGCGACTGACGAAGCAGGCATACCTTCGCGCCGTCGCCCACGCGGTCGCGCCGTCACGCTTTCGCGGTGACATGAAGCGTGACTCGCTCGAGGGGTTCCTGTTTCCGGCCCTCTACGACTTCACACAGGAGACGAGCGCCAGGGAGCTCGTCGCCGACCAGCTCGTCGCGTTCCGGCAGCGCTTCCGCGGCGTCGACCTCCGCTACGCGCGGTCGAAGAACCTCACCCCGTACGACATCCTGATCATTGCGTCGATGATCGAGAAGGAGACGGCGGTGCCGCGCGAGCGGCGACTCGTCGCCGCGGTCATCTACAACCGGCTTCACAACCGGATGCCGCTCGGGATCGATGCGACGATTCGCTACGGGCTCGGGATCCCGGGGACGGAGTCGCTCACGAAGGCGGCGCTCCGCTCCGACTCGCCGTACAACACGCGGCTTCGCCCGGGCCTCCCGCCGACCCCGATCGCGAACCCAGGGCTCGCATCGATCCGCGCCGCCGCCAACCCGGCCCGCGGTGTCGACTACCTCTACTACGTGCGCAAGCCGCACTCGCTGTCGCACTACTTCACCTCGAGCGAGAGCGATTTCCTCCACAAGGTCTGCGAGTACGGCTACGCCTGCGATTGAGGGGCCTCGGGCCGCCAATCTCCTCCAGGAGCTCGGCCGTCTCCGTTGCCTCTCGCCGACCCATAGGATCGGACCATGGGCCTCGATCCCGGCAACGTCTTCCAGAACGAGATCTATGCCTCCGGTGGAACCGAGTGGCCCCTGGGATTCGACGCATGGGAGCGTCGGGCGCGCGAGATGCTCGAGCAAGGCCCGTTCGACTACGTGGCCGGCGGCGCCGGCGCGGAGGAGACGATGCGCGCGAACCTCGAGGCGTTCCGCCGCCGCGTGCTGCGACCGCGGATGCTCGTCGGCACCGCGGAGCGCGACACGTCGATCGAGGTCCTCGGGCTCCGCTCGCCCAGCCCGTTTCTCCTCGCGCCCGTCGGGGTCCTCTCGATCCTTCATGCCGACGCCGAGCTCGCCGTCGCCCGTGCGTCGAAGGCCACCGGGATACCCATGGTCCTGTCGAGTGCGGCGTCGACATCGCTCGAGGACGTCGCGGCGCTCGACCCGCCCCGCTGGTATCAGCTCTACTGGTGGGGCGATTCCGAGCTCGCCGAGCGCCTCGTTCGTCGCGTAGAGGCCGCGGGTTACGGCGCGATCGTGGTCACCGTCGACACCCTTAGCCTCGGCTGGCGCCCGCGCGACCTTCGCAACGGCTACCTGCCGTTTCTCCAGGCCCACGGGGTCGCACAGTTCTTCAGCGACCCAGTGTTCCGCAGCCGGCTGGCGAAGCCCTCGGACGAGGACCCCCTGACCGCGTCGATGACGGCGCTCGCCGCGTTCGGCAACCTCGGGCTGACGTGGGACGACCTCGCGCGTCTGCGCGAATGGACGTCGCTCCCGGTGCTCGTCAAGGGCGTGCTTCGCGCCGACGACGCGCGTACGGCGCTCGAGCATGGGGTGGAGGGACTCGTGGTCTCGAACCACGGCGGCCGTCAGGTCGACGGTTCGGTCGCGGCGCTCGACGCGCTCGTCGAGGTGCGCGATGCGGTGGGGTCCGATGCCGTCGTCCTGATGGACTCGGGCGTTCGGACCGCGGTCGACGTCGTGAAGGCGGTCGCTCTCGGTGCCGACGCAGTGCTCCTGGGCAGACCGTACGCCTACGGCCTCGCGGTCGGCGGACAACCGGGGGTGGAGGCGGTGATCCGGCAGCTGGCCGCCGAGGTCGACTTGACGATGGCCCTTGCCGGGGCCTGCGCCGTGGCCGATCTCGACCGCTCGTTCGTCGCGTGATCGAAATCCGCGGGACGACGACGCTGGTCGGCCTTCTCGGCTGGCCGACCGCGCACTCGCTGTCCCCGCCGATGCAGAACGCCGGGTTCGCGGCGCTGGGGCTCGACTGGGCGTACGTCCCGCTCCCGACGCCGCCCGAACGGCTCGGGGAGGCTGTGCAGGGTCTTGTCGCAGCGGGGTTCGCCGGCGCCAACGTCACGATCCCGCACAAGGAGCGCGTCTCGCTCTACTGCGACGAGCTCGACGAGGTTGCGGCCAGCGCGGGATCGGTGAACACGCTCGAGGTCCGGGACGGCCGGGTGCTCGGCTCGTCCACGGACGGAGTGGCCGTCACCAGCCAGATCGACGCTCGGGACAGAAATGCCCTGATTCTCGGCGCAGGCGGCTCGGCCAAGGCCGTCATGCACGCGCTCGCGTCGGTCGGAGCGGGTCAGATCACGATGAGCTCTCGCCGGAACAAGGGCTGGCCGCCGAGCGGGGAAGGCGTCGACGTGTTGGTGAACTGCACGCCGGTGCGGGACGAGGTGATCGTCGCTCCGTATCCCGGCATGCAGGTCGTCGAGCTCGCCTACAACGCGGACGGCTCGCCGACGGCGCTCGTCGCCGCGGCGCGCGAGGCGGGCTGTGAGACCGTGGTCGACGGGCTCGACGTGCTGCTCGCTCAGGGCGCTGCCTCGTTCGAGCGCTGGACCGGACAGGCGGCCCCGTTCGCCGCGATGGCGGAAGGTCTTCGTCACGCCGCGGGGTGATCGTCCTCGGACGAGTCATTGTGTTCCTGCCCAAGTCGACGATAATTGGGGCATGAAGCGGATCCTGACGCTGTCGGCGGTCGCGGCGCTCGCGCTGTCCCTCGCCGCGGTCGCGCTCGCCAACGGACCTGCAGGGCACCATCATGCGGCTCGGCTTGGCGCGCCCGGCTCGGGCGGCGGCAAGTTCACGGCATGGCGCGATTGTCTGAAGCAGCAGGGTTTGCCGGAGCGGCCGGCGCGTGGGGCGAAGCCGTCGGATGCGGACAGGGCGAAGTTGAAGGCGGCGTTCGAGGCGTGCAAGTCGGCTTTGCCTGCTCCGGTGAAGGCTGCGCAGGATGCGTTTGCGAAGTACCGGGAGTGTCTGAAGCAGCAGGGTTTGCCGGAGCGGCCGGCGCGTGGGGCGAAGCCGTCGGATGCGGACAGGGCGAAGTTGAAGGCGGCGTTCGAGGCGTGCAAGTCGGCTTTGCCTGCTCCGGTGAAGGCTGCGCAGGATGCGTTTGCGAAGTACCGGGAGTGTTTGAAGCAGCAGGGTTTGCCGGAGCGGCCGGCGCGTGGGGCGAAGCCGTCGGATGCGGACAGGGCGAAGCTGAAGGCGGCGTTCGAGGCGTGCAAGTCGGCTTTGCCCCAGCGGCCCCACTCCTTCAGATCCACGGTGCGCCACCGCTAGACGGCGTCGCGCGACCACCGGTCACGCCGCTACGACGGACGTGACCCTCGTCTTCGGCTTCGGGCTCCGACGACGAGGAAAACCACGCCGATGCCCAGGATGACGACCCGTAGGACGATGAGCGGCCAGGTGCTCGGAACGGTGAGCGCGAGCACAGTGGCTACGGCGAAGCACACGCCCGACACGAGAAGCGCGGTGAACAAACTCGGGTTGCGTGACGCTCGGGCCATGTCTGGGCTCTGCTAGTCCTCGACGAGCGCCGCAAGCCTGGCGAGCGCCGGCTGCCACACTGCCTCGTTCTCGGCAACTGACGCACCCGCCGGCAACCCTTCGTGCACGTTCCGGCCCACGCGTGTCAATGGCACGCTTCGCATGATGCCCCTCGGTCGCTCGCGATGTGTGCGCCGCGGTGAGTCGTGGTATGCAACCCGAAACCGGTCGATCAGGTGAAAGGCCCTTGGGAGGCAACGATGATCCGGATCTTGGAAGGCTTGCCCGACAACGTCCTGGGTGTGGAGGCGAGCGGAAAGGTCACCGACGACGACTATGAGACCGTTCTCGTCCCGGCGGTACAGGAGCGGATCGACGGAGGCGGAAAGATCCGGTTCCTGTACGTGCTCGGCGAGGAGTTCGACGGCTGGACCATGGGTGCGATGTGGGAAGACGCCAAGCTCGGTGGCAGTGAGCTCAGGGCGTGGGAGAAGGTGGCCGTCGTCACCGACAAGGACTGGCTGCAGCACATGGTCAAGGCATTCGGTTGGATGATCCCCGGAGACGTGCGCGTCTTCGGGCTCGGCGAGCTCGAGGACGCCAAGGCCTGGGTCGCCGGCTGACGCGATCGGCCACGCCCGCAGCTGTCAGGTGCAGCCGCGCGCCGTCCATGCGCGCGCGTCGACCACGAAGGGAGCGGCCGGGAGCCGCGAGCGGCAGAGCTCACGCAGCTCGGAACGCCTGTCCGGATCCAACCGGGCCGTGTAGGTCCCCGCGGGGCCGACGCCGAGCGTGAACGGCTCCCACCAATCGTCGAACGTCGGGTGCTCCACGCTCACCGTGAGGTGCGTCTCCTCCACGGCGTGCAGACCTGCTGTCTCGAACAGCTCGCGCAGGTGCCCTTGGCGTGCACCCGCGAGCTCGGACTCGTCGACCACCTCGGGATCGAGCACGCGCACCGCCTCCCAGAACGCGCCGAGCGGCCCGTGCCCCCCGGCGTGGTCCCAGACGCAGGCTGCGATGACGCCGTCCTTCCTGGTCACGCGCGACATCTCCGCGAGCCCGGCGGCAGGGTCGGCCATGAAGTGGACGACGAGCTGCGCGAGCGCAACGTCGAAGGAGTCGTCCGGAAACGGCAAGCGCTCGGCGGGCGCGCACTGGATGCTCACTCCCGGGAGGCGTTCGCGGGCGGCGGCGACGAAGGTCTCCGACGTATCGACAGCAGCAACCTCCGCCGCCCCGAGGCGCTCGACGAGCTCGGTGGTGAGCGCGCCGGGGCCGCAACCCACGTCGAGCGCACGCTGACCGGCGACGACGCCTGCCAGGGATGCGAGCTTCGGTGCGAGCAGGGTCGAGTACCGGCCCATGAAGCGGTCGTACGCGGTGGCGGTGACCGCAAAGCTCATCCCGGGCAATGTACGTCGGCGCCGAGACGTACGTCCGTGAACCGGCGACTCCCACGCGTGGAGGCGGCCCGTGTCGGCCAGGCCGAAAGACCGCCGGGCCATCCGCGACGCCGGCTTCGCGTGTCGGGCGGCCGGCGGCCCGGTCCGCCGGGGATGCGAGACTCGCGTCGTGACTGCCGCAAACGGGATCCGAGTCAGCCGCCTTGAGGGAGCGGAGGCGCGAGCCGAGCTCGCTGGCCTCGCAGCTGTTCTCCACGACTGCGTCGGCGGCGGCGCGTCGGTCAGCTACATGGCGCCGTTCTCGCCCGAGGATGCGCGCACCGCGTTCGAGGGCTTCGTGGCAGAAGTAGAGGCGGGCCGCCGGCTGCTCCTCGCTGCGTTCGACGACGGCGAGGTCGTCGGCACCGTGCAGGTGATCCTGGCGTTGCCGCCCAACCAGCCGCACCGTGCGGAGATCGCGAAGCTCCTCGTGCGGCGCTCCGGTCGGCGCCGCGGCATCGCGCGCATGCTGATGGAGCGGGCCGAGACCGAAGCGCGAGCCGAGGGGAAGACGCTGCTCGTCCTCGACACCGTGACCGGAGACCCCGGCGAGCGTCTCTACGCGGGGATGGGTTGGACGCGGGTCGGGGTGATCCCCGGCTTTGCGCTCTACCCCGACGGGCGCCCGTGCTCGACCACGTTCTTCTGGAAGTCCCTGGAAGGCGACCGGCGGTGAGCACGCCGGCGACTCGTCGTGCTTCTTCCGCCGGAAGGTAGTTTCTCGACACGTGCTCACGAACCGCTCGGCTCCACCCGTCACCGTCACGCCGGTCCTGAGCTACCCCGACGTGCGCGCGGCGGTGGCATGGCTCGAGAACGCGCTCGGGTTCCAGGAGCGCGTGCGCATCGGCGACGACCACCGGGCGCAGCTCCGCGTCGGTGAGGACGGGGCCGTCGTGGTCGCCGACGTCGGCGGAGAGCGGGCGGCGCCGAGCGGCGGCGGGGTGACGCACCTCGTCAAGGTGCGCGTTGCGGACGTCGACGCGGCATTCGCCCGGGCGCGCGACCACGGAGGCCGGGTGGTCGAGGAGCTGCGGACATACGAGTACGGTGAGCGGTCGGGCGTCCTCGAGGATCCCGGCGGCCACCGGTGGGAGCTCACCCAGACCGTGCGCGACACGGCGCCGGAGGACTGGGGCGGTACGACGGTGGCGCCATGGTGAGCGGCGGACCGACATCCGGCCGCTCTCCGTGGCAATAGGCGGAAAAGGCGCTCCTAGGCTTCTTCGGCCGAGATCTCCTCGAGAAACGGCAGCACGACGGCGTCGAACGCCGCGGGCTGCTCGAGGCTCGGCAGATGCCCTGCGCCGGGGATCGTCTTGCGCGACGCGCTGGGCAACGCTGCGGCCAGGTGGTCGGCGATCGCGAGGAAGTCCGCCCTGTCCTGCTCGCCGGTGACGACGAGCGTCGGGAGCTCGAGCGTGGCCAGCGCCGAGGGGAGGTCGTCGGTGAGGAGCGACTCGTCAGCCTCGTCGGCAGCCTGGAGCTCGAACGCTCTACGCTGCTGCTCACGGATCGCCGCCCGGATCGGCTCGCCTGCCGTCGGAAGCCAGAAGTCCACGTTCAGCTCGGTAGCCGCCTCGAGGTCTTCCGCCTCCAGGGCAGTGTTCTCTGCCGCGAAGAAGGCACGCATCTCGTTCGACCACGCATGGCCGGGGAGCGGCGGATCCGCCAGCACGAGCCCCGTCACGCGCCCGGGGTGAGCAGCCGCGAGATCGAGGGCGACGAGGCCGCCGAACGAGGCGCCTACGAGGATCGCTCGGTCGATCTTCGAGGCGTCGAGCACCGCCAGGACATCCCTGGCGTGGGAGAACGCTCCGACCGGCCTGTCCGAACGCCCGAAACCGCGTAGGTCGAGACGGGTGACGGCGAAACGTGCGGGCCAGGCGGCCCACTGAGGATCCCACATCCGGCAATCGCCGACGCCGGCGTGGAGCAGTACGACCGTCGGCCCCGCTCCCGCGTGTTCCGCGTAAAGGGCGTCGACGTTCTCGAGGCAGGCGCAACGCCCGCCGTCAGGCTGGGTCATTCGAATCTCCTTGGTGACGGATGGATTCCGTCGGCGCGACGCCGGTCAGCCGCGTCTGCGACCGTTGGGGCGGCGCGTGACGGACGATGTATGGGTCATTCGCAGCTCACCTCCTCTTCGGTCGGTGCGCAGAATGCGCTCCGCGACCCTACCAGCGCCCGGCGGCCGAAGGACGCAAGTTGCAAATTGCAACTTGCGTGCTCCGCCAGGCTGGTTGTCCCGGGGGAAGCCTCTAGGATCGCCTCATGGCGCTCGGGCTCGTTACGGCGGGGGAGTCGCACGGACCGGCGCTGGCGGCGATCGTCACGGGCCTTCCGGCAGGGCTCCGGCTCGACAGGGAGCTGATCGACGCCGACCTTCGGCGGCGGCAGCAGGGATACGGCCGCAGCCCCAGGCAGAAGCTCGAGTCGGACGAGGTCGAGGTGCTCACGGGTCTGCGTCACGGGCTGACGCTCGGGACGCCGCTGACGCTCGTCGTGCGCAACCGCGACCATGCGAACTGGACATGGGGGATGAGCCCGTGGCCGCCCGCGGGCGAGCGCTCGGGAAAGGGAACCAAGCCCGTCACGCTGCCCCGCCCGGGCCACGCCGACCTCGCCGGCGTGCTCAAGTTCGGCCACGAAGACGTGCGGAATGCGCTCGAGCGCGCGTCTGCGCGTCACACCGCGGCGCACGTGGCGGCCGGTGGCGTCGCGAAGGCGCTCCTGCGCGAGCTCGGCGTCGAGGTCGAGGGCCGTCCCGTCGAGATCGGCGGTGAGACGACCGAGGCTGGGATGCGCGACGCCACGGACACGGCGCGGAAGGACCGCGACACGCTCGGCGGGATCGTCGAGGTGGTAGCGACGGGCGTCCCTCCGGGATTCGGCTCCTATGCGGAGAAGAGCGAGCGCCTCGATGCCCGGCTCGCCGCCGCGCTGATGGGCGTCCAGGCGGTGAAGGGCATCGAGATAGGCGACGGGTTCGCGCTCGCCCGCCGCCGCGGGACAGATGCACACGACGAGATCGACCCGGGGCTCGCGCGCCGCACGAACCGCGCCGGCGGAATCGAGGCGGGCATGTCCAACGGCGAGCCGATCGTCGTGCGCGCCGCGATGAAGCCGTTGCCCACCCTGATGCGACCGCTCGACTCCGTCGATCTCGAGACGGGCGAGCGCGCCCAGGCGCTCGTCGAGCGCTCCGACGTCCAGGCGGTCGAGGCGCTCGCAGTCGTCGCCGAGGCTGCCGTCGCGTTCGAGCTGGCGCGCGCCGCGCTCGACAAGCTCGGTGGCGACGCGCTCGTCGACGTGCGCTCGGCATACGACGCGTACCTCGCCAGGATCGGCGAACGATGGCATCCGCGCACCTGAACGCGCTCGGGCGGCACCTAGTGCTCGCCGGATTCATGGGTGCGGGCAAGACCACGATGGGCGAGGCGGTCGCCGCTCGTCTCGGCAGGCGGCTCGTCGATCTCGACCGGCAGATCGAGGCCAGGACGGGCTCGACGATCCCGGAGCTCTTCGTCGCTCGCGGCGAGGATGCATTTCGCGCCGTCGAGGAGTCGTTGGCGCGCGAGGTGCTCGGCGGCGCCGAGCCCGTGGTGCTCGCCCTTGGCGGCGGGGCCGTCCTCTCCGAGCGAACGCGGGCCGAGCTCGCGGCGCGCGCGTTCACCGTGCATCTCGACGTCGAGCCCGAGACGGCCTGGGAGCGCGTCTCGGGCGGAGACCGGCCGCTCGCGCAGGACGAGGAGGCCTTCCACTCCCTCCACCGAGAGCGGCGGCCCCTGTACGAGGAGGTCTCCGGCGCCGAGGGACGCGACGTCGACGGGATCCTGCTCGCGGCAGCGGGAGTACGGGTGGAGGCGGACGCGGTGGACGACCTTGCGGCGCTCGTGCCGGGGGATGGCCCGGTCGAGCTCGTCGCCGACGAACGGGTCGCGGGTATCCATGGTGTGCGGGCGCAGGTGGGGCTCGGTGCCCGCGACGTCGCGCTGCACGAGGTACCGGCGGGCGAGCCGGCCAAGTCCGCGGCGGTGCTCGAGCGGCTCTGGAGCTCTTTCGTGATCGGACGGGACGGCGGCGTCGTCGCGCTCGGCGGCGGGTCGACGACGGACGTCGCAGGCTTCGCCGCGGCGACCTACATGCGCGGTGTCGCCTGGACGGCGCTCCCGACGACGCTGGTCGGCCAGGTCGACGCTGGTATCGGCGGCAAGACGGCGATCGACCTTCCCGGCGCGAAGAACGTCGTGGGCGCGTTCCACTGGCCGGCCTGTGTCGTTTGCGACCCCTCGCTTCTGACGACGCTTCCGGAGGCGGAGCGGCGCAACGGCCTCGCGGAGGTCGTGAAGACCGGGCTTCTCGCCGGAGAGCCGGTCTGGGACCTGTCCGAGCCCGAGCAGGTGCGAGCCTGCGCCGCCTTCAAGTCCGCGATCTGCCTCGCCGACCCGCACGACCGCGGGACACGCGCCCAGCTCAACCTCGGGCACACGTTCGCGCACGCGCTGGAGGCAGCCGCCGGATACGAGCTCCCTCATGGACGGGCGGTGGCACTCGGGCTCCTCGCGGCGCTTCGCCTCTCGGGGCTCGACGACCAGGCACAGACGGTGCGCGAGGTGCTCGCGCCCGAGCCCGTCCCGGTCGATCCCGACGCCGCCTGGGCGGCGCTTCTCCGGGACAAGAAAGCCGAGCGTGACACTCCGCGCCTCGTACTCCTCGATGCCCCGGGGCGCCCGCGCTGGGGAGTCGAGCTTCCGGAGGCCGACGTCCGGCAAGCGCTCGACGAGCTGATCGCCTGACACGCGGATGCCGGCTCTGCGGCTGGCCTTGTAACAAACTGTTGCAAGCTCGCGTGGCCCGGCACCGACGAGCCGGCCGGCGGGGTGCCGGCGCGAAGTAGCATCGAGCCGTGCGCATCGAGGTGCTCAACGGCGTCAACCTGGACATGCTCGGCCGCCGCGACCGGGCGGTCTACGGCTTCGACTCGCTCCAGGACCTCGAGACGCAGATCTACGGGTGGGCGCGGGAGCTCGAGCTGCAGGTCCGCTGCCGGCAGACGAACCACGAGGGCGAGTACGTCGAGTTCCTCCACGCCGCGCTCGACAGCGCCGACGGCCTCGTCCTGAACCCCGGCGCGTGGACGCACTACAGCTGGGCGATCCGTGATGCGCTCGAGCCGTTTCCCGGCCCGGTGATCGAGGTGCACATCTCGGACGTCGACGGGCGCGAGGAATGGCGACGGACGAGCGTCCTCGAGGGAGTCACCGCCGGGCGCGTGGCGGGCGAGGGCATCGACGGGTACCGAAGCGCACTCGGGCTGCTCGCGGAGCGGAGGAAGGGGTGACGCGCATCGAGCGTCTCGCCGTGGGGCTCGCCGAGCCGCTCCTGGTGACAGGGCTCGTGAACGTGCGGTATCTCACCGGTTTCGTCAGCTCGAACACGGCGCTTCTCGTCGATCCGGCAGGCACCGCGACCCTCTACACGGACTTTCGCTACGCGGACGCGGCCACGGCCGTTCAGGACGTCGTGTTCGAGGAGACCCCGCGCGACGTGATCGCGACGCTCGCCGAACGACTCTCCGGACGGCGCATCGCGGTGGAGGCGCGCCACCTCACGCTCGCGAGCGCCGACGCCCTGCGGGCGGGCGGGGTGGAGCTCACGTCGAGCTCGGGCCTCGTCGAGGTGCTTCGCGCGGTCAAGGAGCCCGCGGAGCTCGACACGATACGGCGCGCGGCGGCGATCTCCGATCGTGTCTACGAGGAGCTCTCCGAGCAGCGGTTCGTGGGTCGTACGGAGGCGGAGCTCGCCTGGTGGCTCGAGCAGGCCTGGCACGAGGCGGGCGCCGACGGCGCCTCGTTCCAGGCGATCGTCGCGTTCGGCGAGAACGGGGCTCGGCCTCACGCGAAGCTGCGCGACGTCGCCATTCCGGAGGACACCCTCGTCGTCGTCGACGCGGGGTGCTCGGTGGACGGGTATGTGTCGGACTGCACGCGCACGTTCTTCACGGGTGAGCCCGTGGGACGCCTGCGCGAGCTCTACGACCTTTGCCTGCAGGCCCAGCTCGACGGGCTCGCCGCGGTGCGCCCCGGTGCGTTGGGCAGCGACGCCGACGCCGCCTCGAGGGTCGTGGTGGACGCCGCGGGCATGGGCGAGCTCTACGGTCACGGCCTCGGCCACGGCGTCGGGCTCGACGTCCACGAGCAGCCGAACCTCCGTCCGGAGTCGGACTCGGTGCTCGAGCCCGGCAACGTCGTCACGGTCGAGCCGGGGCTCTACCTCACCGGCGACGTCGGCGTGCGCATCGAGGACATGGTCGTCGTAACCGCCGCCGGCTGCGAACGACTCACCAACGTCACGAAGGAGCCCGTACAGGTCGGGTGATGCCCCTTTACGGGGTCGGGGCGCAGGTACGCTGGGCGCCCGTTCATGGCCGAGATCGTCAACACCAACCAGTTCCGCAACGGGATGCACATCGAGCATCGCGGGTCCGTCTGGCGGATCGTGGAGTTCCAACACGTGAAGCCGGGAAAGGGCGGAGCCTTCGTGCGCACGAAGCTGAAGAACCTCGAGACGGGCGCGGTCGTCGACGACACGTTTCGCGCCGGCGAGAAGTTCCCGCGCGTGCACACCGAGGTGAAGAGCGTCCAGTTCCTCTACGACGACGGCACCGAGGCGCACTTCATGGACGAGGAGACCTTCGAGCAGTTCGGGCTTCCGCGCGGGGAGATCGCGAGCGAGCTCGCCTACCTGCTTCCGTCCTCGACCGTGCAGATCCTCCAGGTGAACGGCAAGCCGTCCGGATTGCAGCTGCCCTCCTCGGTGGAGCTCGCGGTCGCCGAGACCGAGCCCGGCGTCAAGGGCGACACGGTCTCGAACGTGACGAAGCCGGCCACGCTCGAGACCGGGGCCGTCGTCCAGGTGCCGTTGTTCGTCAACGTCGGCGAGCGCGTCAAGGTCGATCCCCGCGAAGCCCGCTACATCTCGCGCGCCTGACGCCCGGGCGACCGATCGCTCCCGGGCGGCGGAGCCGACCGCGAGGCTGACGCCCCGGACGCCTGGCGCGCCTGAGGCCCGGGCCGCCGATCGCTTCCGGCGGCGGAGCCGGCCGCGAGGCTGACGCCCAGGGCGCCGATGTGTGCCGGGGGTGGGACGTGGCATTCAGCCGCGTCCCTCGAAGCCCGCCGGGGCTCGGGGACGCGGTTTGGGGCCACGTCCCGCATTCGGTTCGAGGGACGCTGCCCGAAGCCGCGTCCGCCGTCCGACTTCGAGTCCGAGTGACACCCGGTCAGCCGCGGTACAGTCCGGCCTCGTGCCTCAGCTCGTGGACACCACCGTTCGGCTGCTCTCGCAGGAGCCGCTTGCGGGACGTATTCCAACCGGCGAGGTCCTGCGGATCGCGGAGATCCTCGACCGTGCCGGATTCGCATGCCTCGAGGTATCGGGCGGAGGCGTCTTCGACGCATCCGTGCGCCGCGGGGTGGAGAGCCCCTGGGAGCGCATCCGCGCGATCGACGCGCGGACGACGACACCGCTCGGGATAGCGCTCCGCGGCCGATTCCTCGTCGGCTCGCGACCGGTCTCGCCCGACATCGTGCGCCGGTTCGTGGCGTGTGCCGCGGAGAACGGGATCGACGTGTTTCGCCTTCACGACCCGCTCAACGACGTCTCGAACCTCAGCGAGGCCGGCGAGGCGATCGTCGGGGCGGGGCGCCTGCTGCACGTCGGGCTCGTCTACAGCCCCGGGCGTACCGGGGAGGCGGACGCCCTGGTCGAGCAGGCACGACGGCTGGGAGACCTCGGCGCCGCGCGAGTCCTGCTGAACGACCCGACGGGCGCGCTGCTTCCACACGTCACGCAGGATCTCGTCGAGCGGCTCGCGGAGGCGAGCGGGCTGCCGGTGGGCCTCTACGTCCAGGCTGCCGGCGGAACGGCGCTGGCGAACGCGCTCGTCGCGACGCGAGTGGGCGCCGACGTCGTTGCGACTGCCGTCTATCCCCTGGCGCTCGCGCTGCACCGGATCGCCGGGGAGTCGCTCGTCGAGGCCCTCCACGGCCTCGACCGCGACACAGGCGTCGACGTCGATCAGCTATGGCAGGCCTCGGATCTCGTGGACGAGCACATCGGCGACGAGCCGCTCGCCCCGCTCGCGCCCCGAATCGCGGTTCGGGCGGCCGAGTACGACCTCCCCGCCGGCCTCGTCGCCGCGCTCGACCTTCACCTGCGGGCCCATGCGGCAGGAGACCGCCTCCTCGACGCCCTGTCCGAGGTCGTGCGGATCCGCGAGGAGTCCGGCTGGCCGCCGCTTGCCGCGCCGATCGGCCAGATCCTCGGCTCGCAGGCGCTTCTCAACGTGCTGTCCGCCCGACGCTACGGGACGGTGCTGGACGAGTTCCGCCAGCTCGTGACAGGTGCGTACGGGACCCCTCCGGCGCCGATCGAGCCCGGCATCCGGCGGGCCGTCGAGCTTCTCGGGACCGATGCGCCCGCGCTGGAGGGAGGGCCTCCGAGCGCCGACGACGTCCGCGAGGCCGCCGACGGGCTTGCGGCGTCCGAGGAGGACCTCGTGCTGCTCGCGATGTTCGGGTCGGAGGCGGAGAGGCTGCTCCAGACGATCCGGCAGCGGCACTCGCGTGAGGCTTCGCTGCTCGTCGGCGACGTCGACGTCCAGCGCGGCGAGCGGATCCGTGAGCTCGTGAAGATCGTGCAGGAGTCGGGTGTCGGCGAGATCGAGATCGAGGACGAGGGGATGCGGGTGTCCGTGCGACGCGCGGACGAGCCCGGGATCGTGACGGCAGTCCCGACAGAGCTCGATGCCCGGCCGCCCGACCTGGGCGGCGCCGGCGCCGCGACGATCCGCGTCGAGTCGCCGATGGTGGGCGTCTTCTACCGCGCGTCACAGCCCGGAGCGGCTCCGTTCGTCGAGGTCGGGGACGTGGTCGTCAACGGACAGACGCTCTGCGTGCTCGAGGCGATGAAGCTCTTCAACGAGCTGAAAGCGGAAGCCGACGGGCGCGTACGAGCGATCCACGCGGACAACGGCGAGGCCGTCGAGTTCGGGACACTGCTCTTCGAGCTCGATCCTGTCGGCATGCCTCCGGTGCTCTAGGAATCGCGGCGTGTTCTCGCGGGTCCTCGTCGCGAACCGGGGAGAGATCGCCGTCCGCGTGATCCGATGCCTTCACGAGCTGGGGGTCGAGGCGGTGGCGGTCTACTCGACGGCCGACGCGGAGGCGCTGCACGTAGGGC
This sequence comes from uncultured Actinomycetes bacterium, assembly GCA_963798725.1. Classification (GTDB taxonomy): domain Bacteria; phylum Actinomycetota; class Thermoleophilia; order Gaiellales; family Gaiellaceae; genus Gaiella. The sequence goes on along the minus strand of CAWCUL010000002.1, from coordinate 267,273 downwards.
TCGCCGACCACGCGATCTGCGTCGGCCCTCCGCCTGCGGGCGAGAGCTACCTGCAGATCCCGAGCATCGTCGCAGCCGCGGTCACGAGCGGCTGTGAGGCCGTTCATCCGGGCTACGGCTTCCTCGCCGAGAACCCGGCCTTCGCACGCGCATGTGCCGAGAGCGACCTCGTCTTCGTGGGACCGAGCCCGGAGGTGATGGAGAAGCTCGGAGACAAGGCCTCCGCAAAGCGGGAGATGCGTGCCGCGGGCATCCCGCTCGTCCCCGGGACGGACGGCTCCGCGCCGCTCCCGGCGATTCGCGGCGCGGCCGCCGAGATCGGCTACCCCGTCCTCCTCAAGGCGACAGCAGGCGGGGGTGGCAAGGGCATGCGCGTCGTCGAAGAGCCCGGGCAGCTCGACGAGGCGTTTGCGGCGGGGAGCGCCGAGGCGGAGGCTGCCTTTGGAGACGGGACGCTGTACCTCGAGAAGATCGTCTCGCCCGCCAGGCACGTCGAGGTGCAGGTTCTCTGCGATGCGGACGGCGGCGTCCTCACGCTGGGAGAGCGCGAATGCTCGATCCAGCGACGCCATCAGAAGCTCATCGAGGAGTCGCCCTCGCCTGCGCTCACCTCGGAGGCGCGTGAGAGCCTCGAGGGAGCGGTTGCCCGGGCATGCGTGGCCGTCGGCTACCTCGGCGCCGGGACGTTCGAGTTCCTCCTCGGCGAGGACGGCGAGCCGTACTTCATCGAGGTCAACTGCCGGCTCCAGGTCGAGCACCCCGTCTCGGAGCTCGTGAGTGGGATCGACGTCGTCCGCGCGCAGCTCGAGATCGCGGCCGGCGGACGTCTGGAGCAAACGGGGCGTGCTTCCCGGAGAGGGCATGCGATCGAGCTCCGGATCAACGCCGAGGACCCTCGGCGCGGCTTCGTGCCGACGCCGGGACGTATCGACCGCTTCCGGGCGCCACTCGGTCCGGGGGTGAGAGTCGACACCGCGATAGTCGAAGGGGCCGAGATCCCCCCGTACTACGACTCGTTGATCGCCAAGGTGATCGTCTGGGACGCCGACCGCCCGGCCGCGATCGCCCGGGCCGTGCGCGCGCTCGACGAGCTCGAGGTCGAGGGGGTCTCGACGACGAGGGAGCTCGCCTTGGACGTCCTGCGCTCGGACGGCTTCGCGTCCGGCGACTATTCGACCGGCTACCTTGAGCTCATGGAGCGCCACCTGCCTTCCCTTCGGCCCGTATGAGCGGTCGGAAGACGCAGCCGGTCGGTCGAAGGCAGGCCCGGCGGCAGGCGCTGTTCCTGCTCTACCAGTGGGACCTCACCGACCAGCCGCTCGAGGCTCTCTACGAAGGCGAGCCCGACGGGTTCGCATCGGCCCTTGCGCGCGCCGTGGCGGCGGACGCACCGGCGCTCGACGCCAGGATCTCGGCCGCGTCGACCGGCTGGCCCGCCGACAGGCTGGGTACGCTCGAGCGCAACATCCTGCGGATCGCAGTTCACGAGATCGAGGAGAAGACGGTGCCGGCGGAGGTCGCGATCAACGAGGCGGTGGTGCTCGCGCAGCGGTACGCGACCGAGGACGCCGCGCGGCTCGTGAACGGGATCCTCGGGCGCATCCGGCGCGAGGCGGCGTGAGCGGCTCCGACGAGTCCCTGGGGCGCGCGGAAGAGCTGCTCGAGCGGCTTCGTGTGCGCGTCGACGCGCTCGAGGCGAGCGCGGATCAGGGTGGTGACGTCGACGAGGCGGTCGACGGCCTGGTCGAGATCGCGGAGCTCGCGAAGGAGATCGAGACCGAGATCCAACGCGCGCGCCAGGCCGCCGATGCAGGCGCTTGACGAGCTCCGCGCGCTCGTAGAGAGCTCTCTGTCGGAGACCCGGCTCGACCCCGCGCTCGGTGGGCTCGAGGAGCCGGTGCGCTATGCGCTCGGGGGAGGCGGAAAGCGGATCCGCCCCGTCCTCTGCCTCGCGGTCGCCGAGGCGGCGGGCGGAGCGATCGAGGCAGCGCTCCCTCCAGCCGTGGCGCTCGAGCTCGTGCACACGTTCTCGCTCGTCCACGACGACCTGCCGGCCCTCGACGACGACGACGAGCGACGAGGCCGCCCGAGCGTCCACGTTGCGTACGGCGAAGCCGTCGCGCTGCTCGCCGGCGACGCCCTTCTTGCGCAGGGACTTCGGCTCGCGGCAGCGTGCGCGGAGCCGGAGATCGCGCGTGAGCTCGCAGGCGCGACACTCGGGATGATCGGTGGCCAACACCTCGACGTCACCGAGGCGAGCGTCGCGCGCGAGGAGCTGCATCGCCTGAAGACCGGACGGCTGTTCGCTGCGGCGGTCGGTCTCGGCCTATGGGCTGCGGCCGTTCCCGTCGGCGCCCAGGCGCCGTGGCGGGCCTTCGGAGAGGAGCTCGGCGCGCTCTTCCAGGCCGTCGACGACATGATCGACGGCGACGGGTACGCGGCCGAGCTGGGTGCCGACGGTGCCCGGCGGCTCGCGGACGAGGCAGCACAACGGGCGCTCGACCGGCTCGGCTCGCTCGACGCAGACACGACGGTGCTCCGTGAGCTCGTCGACGGCCTCGCCGTCAGGACGGCCTGAGGAGCCCCTAGCTCCCGCCCGTGTAGTCCTTGTTCCGGAGGTCGTTGCAGGCGTCGCTCTGCTCGAATCCCGTCCGCAAGTCGTCGCCCAGGTCCTCGAGCGAGGTGAGCGTCGCGGTGACCTGGTCGGCGGCCGTGCCCAGCACGCCCAGGACCGAACGTCCGGTCGCGACGAGGCCCGCCGCGCCGCTCGGCGCGCTCTGCACGAGGTCGCTCACGCGCTCCGCATCCTGCCGGAGCTGGTCTCCGAGCGTGCTGACCTCCTGTTGGGCCTGGTCGGCGGAGTCGGTGTCCGGCGAGCCGATCTGCTGCAGGCCGTCCGTGAGCTGCGTGGTCGCCGAGGACGCCTGATTGGCGGCCGCGTTCAGATCGGCGCTCGTCACGCCGAGGCCTTGCGACGTGACCCCCTTGATCGCGGTGCTCACACTGTCCGCCCACGTGTTGATCTCCGTGCAGACGTCGTTGGCCCAGGACTCGGCGCCCGAGGCGCTGTCGTCACCGCCACAACCGGCTGCTGTGACGCAGAGCAGCGCGACGGCCGAGAGAACAGAGACGGAGAACACGTGGGGCGTCGGCACGGCTCACATACTGGCACGATCCGCCCATGCCGCGGAAGCGCCTCGACGTCGTGCTCGTGGAGCGGGGGCTCGCCGAGACGCGTGCGCAGGCGCAGGCGCTCGTGCTCGCGGGTCTCGTTCCCGGGTACGCCAAGCCGGGACAGCAGGTGCCTCCGGACGTGGAGCTCGAAGTGGAGCACCCGCCGCGGTTCGTCTCGCGCGGCGGCGAGAAGCTCGCCCACGCCCTCGATGTCCTCGGCGTGGACCCGAGCGGCAGGGACTGCCTCGACCTCGGCGCTTCGACCGGCGGGTTCACCGACTGCCTCCTGCAGCGCGGTGCGGCCCGCGTGATCGCACTCGACGTCGGCTACGGCCAGCTCCACCCACGTCTGCGGAGCGACGACCGGGTGGTCGTGCTCGAGCGCGTGAACGCCCGCACGCTCGTCGCACTGCCGTTCGCGCCCGAGCTCGTCACGTGCGACGTCTCGTTCATCTCGGCGACGCTCGTCCTCCCGCCGGCCCTGGCGCTCGCCGTGCCGCGCTTCGAGGCGCTCGTGCTCGTGAAGCCGCAGTTCGAGGCGGGGCGCGCGGACGCTCCGAAGGGCGTCGTCCGCGACCCTGCAGTGCACCGGCGGGTCCTCCTGGCGTTCTGCGACGCGGCAGCCGGGTGGGCGGTGCGGGTGGCCGGGATCGTAGACTCGGGGCACCCGGGGCCGAAGGGGAACCGGGAGTTCGTCGTCCACCTGATTGCGAGCGAGGAGCCCTCCGACCCCGATGAGCTCGAGCGCCGGATCGACGCAGCCGTCGGCTGAGCGGCCCGCCGTGACGCGGGCCGCGGTCGTCACCCACGGGTACGCGGAGCAGGTCGGGGACGGGCTCGACCGGCTCGTGGCGCTTGCGCGGTCGGCCGGTGTCGACCTGATCGTCACGGGCGACGAAGCCGGACGGCACGGGCTCGACGCTCACGGCGACCCTGGCACGGCGGAGCTCGTCGTCGTACTGGGCGGCGACGGCACCATGCTGCGGGCGCTCCGCACCTTCCTGGGGACGGGGATCCCCGTGATCGGGGTGAACTTCGGCCGTGTCGGCTTTCTCAGCGCCATGCAGCCGGACAGCCTCGAGGAAGGACTCGGACGCGCGTTCGAGGGACGGTTCGAGGTCGTCGAGCTGCCGACGCTCGAGGTCGAGAACGGGAACGGCGTCCACGCCGCCGTGAACGACGTCGTCGTCACGTCGGGCGAGCTCGGACGCATGGTCGAGCTCGAATGGGCGGTCGGGGACGAGGATCTCGGTACGGTCGCCTGCGACGGGATCGTCTGCTCGACGCCGTCGGGGTCGACCGCCTACAACCTCTCGAACGGCGGGCCCGTGCTCATGTGGGGAATCGACGCGCTGGCCGCGACGTTCGTTGCGCCGCACTCGCTCCATGCGCGAACCCTCGTCGTGCCGCGGAGCAGGGACGTGGAGATCTGGAACCGCACCGCGGACGTCTCCGTCGTCGTCCTCGCCGACGGGCACCGCGTCGGCGAGGCGGGCGCAGGGGGCAGAATCGTCATTCGCCTGGGCGCGGCCCGGTCGCTCCTCGCGACGCTCCCCGAGGCGACGTTCCTGAGCCGTTACCGGGCGCGCTTCACGATCTAGAGGTCTGCTGCCCGGCTGCGCTGCAGCCGGGCAGCGTGATCCTGAAGGGGCGCGCTGCGCGGGCACGTTTCGGGGCGAACGTTGTGACACGGCGCACGAACGGGCACCGGTCTACGATCACTGCGTGCTGCGCAGGCTGCGGATCGAGAACCTCGTGCTGATCCGCGAGGCGGAGCTCGACCTCGATCCCGGCCTCGTCGCGCTCACGGGCGAGACCGGCGCGGGGAAGACCATCGTGACCCAGGCGATCGGCCTGCTGCTCGGTGCAAAGGGCGACGCAGCCGCCGTCGGGGCGGCCGGCGCCGAGGCGTTCGTCGAGGCCGAGCTCGAGGTTCCCGACGGGTTCTTCGACGAGGAGGGGCTCGAAACGCTGCGCGACCTGCGGCCCGACGACGAGCAGGGTCTCGTCGTTGCCCGGCGGGTGAACGCCGACGGCCGCTCTCGTGCGTATGCCTGGGGGCGGAGCGTCGCGCGCGAGGACGTCGTCGCCGCGACGGATCGCCTCCTTGTGCTCTCTGGCCAGTTCGCGCAGCGGCGCCTCGCCCGCTCGTCCCACCAGCTCGAGCTGCTCGACGCCTTCGCGGGTCCCGAGCAGACGGCGCGCCGAGCCGCCGCGCGCGATGGCTGGAGGGAGCTACAGGCGGCCGAGCGCCGCGTGGGCGAGCTCGAGCAGGGCGCGGACGCGGAGCGCGCGCGCCTCGACGAGCTCATCGCGCTCGTCGAGGACACCGAGGGGCTGCAGGTGGGTGAGGAGGAGGTGCTGCGCGCCGAGCACGAGCGCGCGCGTCACGTATCGGAGCTCGGAGAGGGGGCGTCCGCGGCGCTCGCCGCGATCGACCCAGACGACGGAGACGGCGCCCGCTCGCTGGCGGCCGCCGCGGAGCGCGCGCTCGCGCCGCTCGAGAGGCTCGCCCCCGAGCTCGAGACCGTCGCCGGTGAGCTACGCGAGCTCGGGCTTCGTCTCGGCGAGGTCGCCGGCGACCTGCGGCGCTTCCTCGACGCTCTCGACGCCGACCCGGCTCACGTTGCCCGGGTGGAGGAGCGCCTCGACCTGATCGCCGACCTCCGCCGGCGCTATCGCGCCCCGTCTTTCGATGACCTGCTCGAGCGCCGCTCCGCAGCGACCGCCGAGCTCGAGCACGGAGCCGGCGGCGTGGATCCCCTCGAGCAGGCCAGAGGCGAGCTGGCGGCGGCACGTGAGCGCTTCGACGCCTTGGCGGAGACGCTCTCGGCGGCGCGCCGCGACGCCTCGGGCCCGTTCGCCGAGGCGGTCGCGCGGGAGCTCGCCGAGCTCGGGATGGGCGAGGGGGAGTTCCACGTCGAGCTGCGCTCGCGCGAGCCAGGTCCGGCGGGGGCGGACGAGGCGGTGTTCCTCGTACGACCCAACGCCGGGCTGCCTCTGGCACCCGTCGCCGAGACCGCCTCGGGCGGCGAGCTGTCGCGGATCGCGCTCGCGATCGCGGCCGTCGCCGGCGGTGAGACGATCGTGCTCGACGAGATCGACGCGGGTGTCGGCGGCGAGACGGCCCATCGCGTCGGGGCGGTGCTGCGGCGACTCGCGGAGCGCGCGCAGGTGCTGACGATCACGCACCTGCCGCAGATCGCGAGCGTCGCCGATCAGCATCTGCGCGTCGAGAAGGTCCCGGGCGATCCCACGCACACGCGCATAGCGGTGCTCGACGATGCCGAGCGCCGCGACGAGCTGGAGCGCATGCTCGGGGGCGAGGAGTTCGTGGCCGCCTTCACGACCGACGATGCCTCGTGAACGGCGCGGTCAAGGGGCCTGCGCGCCTCGGGCGGCGCACCAAGGAGCTCGTCAAGCGCCTTCGCCCCGAGGACGTGGCGATCCTGGACCACGCCGACCTCGACCGCGTCTCCGCGGAGGAGCTCGCCGGCACCGGCGTTCGCGTGGTCGTGAACGTCTCGAGCTCGTCGACCGGACGCTTCCCCAACCCAGGCCCGCTCGAGCTCGTCCGCTCCGGCGTTCGGCTGGTCGACGCACCGGGCGCGCCGCTCTTCGACGTCCTCTCGGAGGGAGAGCTGATTCGCGTGGAGGGCGGCGCGGTCTGGCGCGACGGGACGCTCGTGGCGGAGGGAGTCGAGCTCGACGAGCCGTCGCTCGAAAGCGCACTCGCGGAGCAGCAGGGCCGTGTCTCGCAGGCGCTCGAGGCGTTTGCGGAGAACACGCTGCTCCATCTGCGCGACGAGGCCGCCGCCCTCGTCGACGGCATCGAGCTCGCGCCTCTGCGCACCCGTTTTCGCGATCGTCACGCGCTCGTGGTGGCGCGGGGCCCCGGCTACAAATCGGATCTCCGGATGGTGCGGCCGTACATTCGGGAGTTCCGACCCGTGCTCGTGGCCGTGGACGGCGGCGCGGATGCCCTTCGCGAGGCGGGGCTCTCCGCAGACGTGATCGTGGGCGACTTCGACTCGGTCTCCGATGCGGCGCTCCGCGGTGACGCGGAGCTCGTCGTCCATGCCTACACGGGAGGCGGGGCGCCGGGCGCCGACCGGCTGCGTCGGCTCGGGCTCGACTTCGTCGCCGTCTCGGCTCCCGGGATCAGCGAGGATCTCGCGCTCCGGCTCGCCCACGAGAAGGGAGCCTCGCTGATCGTCGCGGTCGGCACGCACTTCAACCTCGTCGAGTTCCTCGAGCGAGACCGGGCGGGGATGGCATCGACGTTCCTCACGCGCCTCAAGGTGGGCGAGTCGCTCGTCGACGCGAAGGGCGTCTCGAGGCTCGTCAGCCGCCACGTCGGTGTCTGGCCGCTCCTCGTGTTCGCGGCGGCGGGGCTCGCCGCGATCGCCGGCGCAGTGCTCGCCTCACCGACGCTCAGGAACGTGATCGAGTCGATCTCGCGCGCGATCGCGAACGGGATCGGCCTCTAGCGCTCCGCACCGAGGTGCCGGCGCTCGAACGCGCTTTGCGAGACTGCGCTGATGTTCGACCTGCGCTACCACGTCGCCTCGCTCGCCGCGGTGTTCGTCGCGCTCGTGATCGGGATCTTCGTCGGCGTGGGTCTCTCGGGTCGCGGGTTCGTGAACGACGCCGAGCGGAAGAACCTCGAGGCGAGGATCGACGAGCTCCAGGCGGAGCGCGACTCGGCGGACGCGCGTGGGGCGAAGCTCGAGCAGCGTGGGGATGCGCTGGACGACTTCGCGGACACCGCGTACCCGAGCCTGGTGCAGCGGCAGCTCGCGGGCAAGGCAGTCGGGATCGTGTTCGTCGGATCCGTCGACCAGGGCCTCGCGGGAACCATCCGGCGGACGGTCTCCGACGCCGGCGGTCACGTTGCGCTTCTCAGGGCGCTCCGCGTCCCGCTCGACCCCGAGGCGCTCGATCGCGCCCTTCTCGCAGATCGCGAGACACGCGACCTCGCCGACCCCGCGCGGCGGGGCCGCCTCGGCCGGGAGCTGGCCCGCGAGCTCGTGAACGGCGTCCAGACCCCGGTGCTCGACCGCTTCTCGTCCGTCCTCGTCGAGGAGCAGCTCGGTCTCTCGAAGGGGCCGCTCGACGCAGTCGTGGTGGCGAGACCCGTTCGCCCGCAGCAAGGTCAGACACAGGACTTCCTCTCTGGCCTGTACTCGGGCCTCGCGTCCGCGTCGGTGCCCGCCGTGGGCGTCGAGGAGACCGGCGCGACCCCGAGTGCCGTCCCTCCGTACCGTGCGAGCGGGCTCTCGACGGAGGATGCCGTCGACACCGCGGTCGGGCAGGTCGGTCTCGTGTTCCTGCTCGCCGGCGCTCGCCCTGGCAGCTACGGGCTCGGAGAGAATGCCGTCGACGGGGTGCTCCCCGACCCGCCGACGCCGTCGGCCAACGGCAAGTGAGCGAGCTCACGGTCCTCGTCGCGGCCCGCGACGAGGAAGCGCGGGTCGGGCGCACCGTCGACCATCTCCGGGAGCTGTTTCCGCATGCGGAGGTGGTCGTCGCCGACGACGGCTCCCGTGACGCGACTGTCGCACGCGCGGAGGGCGCCGGCGCCCGGGTGGTCCGCCTCCCGCGCCGCGGCAAGGGTCAGGCGCTCACGCTCGCGGAGCGGGAATGCGCCGCCGGGCCGCTGCTGCTCTGCGACGCCGACGTGGAGGGCGACCTTCGTCCACTCGTGGCCGCAGGCGACGAGCTCGCGATCGCCGTGTTCCGACGCCATGTCGGCGGTGGCCTGGGCATGGCGAAGCGCGCCTCGAGGGCGTTGATCGAGCGGCGCTGCGGCCGGCGGATGGACGAGCCCCTCTCCGGCCAGCGGCTCGTCTCGGCGCGCGCTCGCTCGGTCGTCTTCCCGCTCGCGGCAGGGTTCGGCGCCGAGACGCGCATGACCATCGACGCCGTCCGGGCAGGGCTCGACGTCCGCGAGGTCGCAGTCGATCTCTCACACCGTGCGACCCGGCGGGACCCGCGCGGCTTCGTCCACCGGGGTCGGCAGCTCGTGGAGCTGACGCTCGCCTGCGGCCCGACGGCGGCCAACTTCCGCGGGCTCCGGCTGCCCCTGGTGGGCGCCGCCGTCGCGTTCGGCGCCCCGTCCGTCGCCCCGGTGGCGGTGCTCGGCCTTGCAGACGACCTCTGGAGCGGGCCCGAGCGCGGCTTTCGCGCACACCTCCGCGCGCGCGAGACGACGGGCACCCTGAAGCTCGTCGGGATCCCGCTCTGGGCCCTCTGGCGGACGCGCTCGCCCTCGGCGGCGGTGCTCGTGTCCCTCTCGGCGAACCTCGTGAATCAGCTCGACACGCGTCCAGGACGCGCGCTCAAGGCGTTCCTGCTCGGCTCCCTCGCGCTCGGCGCGCGACCGCGGGGCGCCGTCGCCGTCGCCGTCCTGCTGGCTCCGTACGATCACCGCGAGATGGTCATGCTCGGCGATGCGGGATCGAACGCGCTCGGCGCCATGCTAGGTTTGGGGTCCGTGAGGCGTCTGACAGGCCGGCGGAGGATGGGAGCCATAGCGATCCTCGCAGCCGTCACCGTCCTCGGCGAGCGTCGCTCGCTCGGCGGGCTGATCGAATCGACCCCCGTGCTTCGCTCCCTCGACGCGCTCGGACGGTATCCATGAGCGAGGGGCCGGCGACGCGCTACGTCTTCGTCACGGGCGGCGTCGTCTCGGCCCTCGGCAAGGGGATCGTCGCCGCGTCGCTCGGCCGGCTCCTGAAGGAGCGGGGGCTCCGCGTACGCGCGCAGAAGTTCGATCCGTACCTGAACGTCGATCCGGGCACGATGAGCCCGTTCCAGCACGGGGAGGTGTTCGTCACCGAGGACGGCGCCGAGACCGATCTCGACCTCGGGCACTACGAGCGGTTCATCGACGAGAACCTGTCGCGCAACGCGAGCCACAGCGCGGGCGCCGTCTGGGACACCGTGCTGCGCAAGGAGCGCCGCGGCGAGTTCCTCGGCGCCACCGTGCAGGTGATCCCGCACATCACGAACGAGATCAAGGAAAGGATCCGGCGGGGTGCGCGATCGGAGCCCGCCGACGTAGTGATCTCGGAGATCGGCGGCACGGTCGGCGACATCGAGTCGCTGCCGTTCCTCGAGGCGATACGTCAGTTCCGGCGCGAGGTCGGTCCCGAGAACGTCCTGTACCTCCACGTCACGCTGGTCCCGTTCATCGAGGCCGCCGGCGAGCTGAAGACGAAGCCGACCCAGCACTCGGTGAACGAGCTCCGGCGGATCGGGATCCATCCCGACGCGATCGTGTGCCGCTCGCGCGATCTGCTCTCGGAGGAGATTCGCGACAAGATCGCGCTGTTCGCGGACGTCGACGTGGGCGCGGTCTTCTCGTCCCCCGATCTGCCCGACGTGTACCTCGTCCCCCAGCACCTGGCCGCCGAAGGGCTCGACGCCTACGTCTGCGAACGGCTGGGGCTTTCGACCCGACCGCCGGACCTCACGGAATGGAACGAGCTCACCGATCGGATCGCCGAGCAGCGGGAGGTCGTCGAGATCGCCCTCGTCGGCAAGTACGTGAAGCTCCACGACGCCTATCTGTCGGTGCACGAGGCGTTGAAGCATGCGGGTGCCGCGAACGGAGCCCGCGTGAGCGTGCGTTGGGTCGACGCCGAGCACATGTCCTACGAGGAGGCCACACGCGAGCTCGAACGGTCTGACGGCGTTCTCGTCCCCGGGGGGTTCGGCTCACGCGGCTGGGAGGGAAAGATCCTCGCCTGCCGCGTCGCGCGCGAACAGGGCATCCCATACCTCGGCATCTGCCTCGGCATGCACGTCGCGGTCTCGGAGTTCGCCCGCCACGTGGCCGGCCTCGACGGCGCGAACTCGACGGAGATGGACCCCGAGACCCCCTACCCGGTGATCGATCTGCTCCCCGAGCAGAAGGAGATCGAGGATCTCGGCGGGACGATGCGCCTCGGAGCGCAGGCGGTCGAGCTCGCGGAGGGCACGCGCGTACGGGAGATCTACGACGAGGCGGTGGTACACGAGCGTCACCGGCATCGCTACGAGGTCAACAACCAGCTTCGCGAAAGGCTCGTAGAGCACGGCCTCGTGATCTCAGGCACGTTCCAGCAAGGCCGGCTCGTCGAGATCGTCGAGCTCGCCGACCACCCGTGGTTCATCGCCAGCCAGTTCCATCCGGAGTTCAAGTCGAGGCCGACCCGGCCCGCACCGCTCTTCCGCGGCTTCGTGGGTGCGGCGCTCGAGCGCAGCCGCGCCCGGTCGCGCGCGGGCGTGCGCGCGACCGCGGTATAGCGCCCCCGGACGTGGGCTCTGCCCGCGTCCGTCCGAGTGCGAGCAGGCTTCTGGGGACGCGGGCTGAGCCCACGTCCCGTAGCGGGTGAGCCCACGTCCGGATACCGCCCCGTAGGATCGCGTGGTGCAGCAGCCGCCGCTCACGTCGCCTCTCGTCGACCTCTTCCTCGAGCTGTGTGCGATCCCGAGCCCACCCGGGGAGGAGCGCCTCGTCGCCGACCGCGTCACCCTGGAGCTCGACCTCCTCGGGCTCGCCTGGCACGAGGACGACGCGGCGTCCAGGCTCGGGTCGCCCACCGGGAACATCGTCTGCCGGCTCCCTCCCTCGGTGGAGGGAGGAGTTCCGATCCTGCTCTGCGCCCACCTCGACACCGTGCCACTCGCGGGCGACCTCGATCCGGTGGTCGAGGACGGGTTCGTTCGAAACGCGGGAGGGACGATCCTCGGCGCCGACGACAAGGCGGCGGTCGTCGCGATGCTCGAGGCCGTGAGACGCATCGTCCGAGAGGGGCGGGAGCACGCGGGGATCGAGCTCGTGCTCACCCCGAAGGAGGAGATCGGGTTGCTCGGCGCGACCGAGCTCGACGTCACCCTGCTCGACGCCCGGGTGGGGTTCGTGTACGACCAGGCGGCGCCGATCGGCGAGGTCGTCGTGGGCGCTCCCTCCGCACAGGAGCTCACCCTGCGGTTCCACGGTCGCGCCTCTCATGCGGGCATGTACCCGGAGGAGGGCCGCTCGGCGGTCCTTGCCGCGTCGCGGGCGATCGTCGACATGCCGCTCGGGCGGATCGACGAGGCGACGAGCGCCAACGTCGGGATCGTCGCCGGCGGCAGCGCGCGGAACATCGTGCCCGAGTGGTGCGAGCTCCAGGCCGAGGTGCGCTCCCACGACCAGCAGCGAGTCGGCGAGGTCGTGCAGCAGCTCGTCGATGCGGCGTCCTACGCCGCCGCGGTCTCCGATTGCACGCTCGAGACGGCAATCGAGCCGAGGTATCGCGGGTATGCCCTTCGCCCGGACGACCTCTGCATGCGGATCGCGCAGGAAGGCCTGCGCCGCGCCGGGTTCGAGCCGAGGCTCGTGCGCTCCGGCGGCGCGGCCGACGCAAACGTCTTCAACGCCCGCCGGCTTCCGTGCGTGAACCTCGCGAACGGGATGGTCGACATCCACACGCCGGACGAGCGGATCGCCGTGGACGACCTCGAGCGCATGGTCGATGTCACGCTCGCGATCGTCGATGCCGCCCGCGAGCAGGATTCGCCCGAGGCCTGATGCCCCTCGGCCTGCGCTGGGGCACGGTCGGCGCGGTGGGCGAGCGCCTCGAAGGGCTCGTCAGGCTCGACGTCGACGGCGAGCCGTGCGTGGCGTACCCGTCGCTCACCGGCGCGGTCGAGGAGGGCGACGTCGTGCTCGTGAACACGCGCGCGAGGGAGCTCGGTCTGGGGTCGGGCGGCTTCGACGTGCTCTACGCCAATCTCACCCGCGGCCTTCGTCTCCCGGTCGGCGACGACGAGCACGTCATCGCCCTTCCGTACACGCCCGGGCAGGTCGCCGTGAGGTTCGCCGAGGAGGATCAGGGTGGGGAGCGGGTGAGCCTCGACGCGCTCCCCGTCGTCTGCACCGGGCTGCACAGCCAGCTCGCCCCGGTGTGCGCGGGCCTCGCGGGTCACCGTGTCGTCTACGTCCAGGTCGGCGGGGGTGCGCTGCCTGTCTCCCTCTCCGACGCGGTGCGAGCACTCAAGGCGCGCACGTTGATCGAGACGGCGGTGGCGGTGTCACCGTGCCTGGACGGTGACGTCCAGTGCGTCACGATCGCGGGCGCGCTGACGCACGCCCACGCGCGCGGAGCGGAAGCGGTCGTGTGCGGAATCGGGCCCGGGATCGTCGGGACAGGGTCGCGCTTCGGGCATGGAGGGCTTTCGGTCGCCGATGCGGCGAACGTGGCCGCCGCCCTCGGCGGTCGCGTGGTGATCGCGCCTCGCGTCTCGTTCGCGGACGAGCGCGAGCGCCATCGCGGCCTCTCGCACCACACGCGCTCTGCCCTCGACTTGTGCCTCGGCCCAGTGCGTGTCGCGTGGCCCCGCGGGCTCGCCACGCCCGACGGGGTCGAGGTCGAGGAGGTCGACGTCGCGGGCTGGGAGACGGCGTGCGCGGCCCTTCCGCTCTCGCACATGGGACGCGGCGTCGACGAGGACCCGTGGTTCTTCGCCGCGGCGTTCGCGGCGGGACGCCTTGCCGTGGAGTGACCGCGGTGAGGACTCTGGGTCGCGACCGCGAAGCGGTCGCCTTGGTTCTTTAGGGGTATGCCCCGCCGCAGGAGGGATCAAGCGGCGGGACTCCGCGCGAGCGGATTCCTGCTTCGCGGGCGGAAGCGCTATCGTCCCGGCCGCCGTGCGGATCGGGGTCGCAAAGGAGATCAAGGCGCAGGAGTACCGCGTGGCGCTCACGCCGGCGGGTGCGCTCGAGCTCGTCCAGCGCGGGCACGACGTCGTCGTCGAGGAGGGAGCGGGAGCAGGCTCCGGCTTCGCGGACCAGGCGTATGCGGCCGTCGGCGCTCGGATCGCACACGTCGACGAGGTTTGGGAGTCGGCAGACCTGCTTCTCAAGGTGAAGGAGCCTGTCGCAGCCGAGTATCCGCGCCTGCGCGAGGGCCTCACGCTCTTCACCTATCTCCACATCGCAGCCGACGAGCCGTTGACGCGCGCGCTGCTCGATTCCGGGATCACGGCCATCGCGTACGAGACGGTGGAGACGCACGACCGGCGCCTGCCCTTGCTCGCCCCGATGAGCGAGGTTGCGGGTCGCCTCGCCCCGCAGATGGGGGCCTGGGCGCTCGAGAAGGCCCACGGCGGCCGAGGAATCCTGCTCGGCGGCGTCCCGGGGGTGCCGCCTGCGAAGGTCGTCGTGCTCGGAGGCGGGGTCGTCGGGCTCAACGCGGCCATCATCGCTCTCGGGATGCAGGCCGACGTCTGGGTGCTCGACAAGTCGGTCGACCGGATGCGCGACCTCGAGATCGCCCTCGACGGCCGGGTCACGCTCGCGATGTCCAACCGGCTGCAGATCGAGGAGGTGCTCGTCGACGCAGACATGGTGATCGGCGCCGTGCTGATACCGGGAGCGGTCGCACCCAAGCTCGTGACGCGGGAGATGCTTTCCCTCATGCGCACCGGTGCCGTGCTGGTCGACGTGGCGATCGACCAGGGCGGGTGCTTCGCGACGTCCCATGCGACCACCCACGACGACCCCGTCTTCGCGGTCGAGGGGATCGTGCACTACTGCGTCGCGAACATGCCGGGCGCCGTGCCGGTCACGTCGACCAAGGCGCTGACGAACGTCACGCTGCCGTACGTCGAGGCGATCGCCGACAAGGGCGTGACAAAGGCGACCGCCGACGATCCCGCGCTCGCGAAGGGCGTCAACACGCTCGCGGGGAAGCTGACCTACGAGGCGGTTGCCGAGGCCCACGGCCTCACGTACACCCCCCTTTCCGCCAGCCTCTAGCACCGACGGGCGGGAGTTGCTTGTGTTGAATCAACACAAGGCTCGCGCCGGCGCGGCCCGGGTGATCAGGCTTCGGTGCCCTCCGCCTTGGCCCGCTGGGCCTTCGTGCTCTCCGACGGCGAGATCTTGATGACGATCCACGTGAGGGCCATGGAGAGCCCGAGGACCGCCAAGATGTAGAGCGCCAGCTCGAAGAGGCCGATGACGGTGTCCATGGCCGGACTAGGATAGCCCGATGTCCCGCGCCTGTGTCATCGTGCTCGACGCCGTCGGCGCCGGCGAGCTGCCGGACGCTGCGGACTGGGGCGACCAGGGCTCGAACACGCTCGGGAACGTCGCTCGAGCCGTCGGGGGCCTGGACCTCCCGAATCTCGAGGCCCTCGGTCTCGGGAACGTCGAGGAGCTCGAGGGCTGCCCTCCGCAGCCGTATGCCCCCGCGGTCGCGGGGAGGCTCGTCGAGCGCTCGAAGGGGAAGGACACGACCGCCGGTCACTGGGAGCTCATGGGCGTCGTCACGCCGACGCCGTTCCCGACGTATCCGTACGGCTTCCCCGACGAGGTGATCGACCCGTTCATGAACCGCACGGGCCGCGGGGTGATCGGCAACAAGCCGGCCTCCGGCACCGAGATCATCCAGGAGCTCGGCGAGGAGCACCAGCGAACCGGAAAGTGGATCGTGTACACGTCCGCCGACTCGGTGTTCCAGATCGCCGCGCACGAGCAGACGATCCCGCTCGAGGAGCTCTACGAGGGATGTCGCGTCGCACGCGACATCCTCACCGGGAAGCACGCTGTCGGGCGGGTGATCGCCCGCCCGTTCGTCGGCGACCCGGGCCGGTACGAGCGAACCCCGAACAGGCACGACTTCTCGCTCGAGCCACGGCGCCCCAACTACCTCACCGCGATCCGGGACGCGGGAAACACGACGTACGGCGTCGGGAAGATCTCCGACATCTTCGCGGGCTGCGACATCGACGAGTCGTTCCCCACGAAGTCGAACGTCGACGGGATCAACCGCACGATCGAGCTGCTCGAGAACCTCGACTCGGGCTTCGTGTTCGTGAACCTCGTGGAGACCGACCAGCTCTGGGGCCACCGGAACGACCCGGTCAACTTCCACCGCTGCCTCCAGGACTTCGATCGGAGGCTTCCGGACATCCTCGACGCGCTCCGGGACGACGATCTCCTGATCCTCACGTCCGACCACGGGTGCGACCCGACGACGCCGTCGACCGACCATTCACGCGAGCACGCGCTCCTCCTTGGCTACGCGGCAGGGAAGAACGCCGCCGGCAGGATCCACGAGGACGGCGAGTTCGCAGACGTCGGTGCAACGGTCTCCGCCTGGCTCGGCGCCAAGCATCCGGGCAAGGGAGCGCCGGGCCGCCCGATCGTCGAGCGCTGAGCGCCGGCGTATCGGAGAAGCACGATGATCCGCCCCGCCGAGCTGATCGAGCAGAAACGGAACGGCGAAGAGCACGACCCCGCGGAACTCGCCGAGCTGATCCTCGCGTACGCGCGCGACGAGGTGCCCGACTATCAGATGGCCGCGTGGTGCATGGCCGTCTACTTCAAGGGCCTGACTCCGGCCGAGACCCACGCTCTCACCGACGCGATGGTGCGCTCCGGCGAGACGCTCGACGTGGGCTCCGCACTCGGCCGCAAGGTGGTCGACAAGCACTCGACGGGCGGCGTGGGGGACAAGACCTCGATCGCCGTCGGGCCGATCGTCGCCGCCTGCGGAGTGCCCCTCGGGAAGATGAGCGGACGCGGCCTCGGCCATACGGGCGGGACGCTCGACAAGCTCGAGTCCATCCCCGGCTACCGCGTGGAGCTTGCGACCGACGAGTTCGTCGCGCAGCTCCGGGACGTCGGGATGGCGATCGTCGGCCAGACGGCCGATCTCGTCCCCGCGGACAGGAAGCTCTACGCACTCCGCGACGTGACGGCGACCGTCGACATCATGCCCCTCATCGCGAGCTCGATCATGTCGAAGAAGCTCGCCGCTGGGGCCGACGCGATCGTGCTGGACGTGAAGGTCGGCGACGGCGCGTTCATGAAGACCCTCGACGACGCCCGCGCCCTCGCCGAGCAGATGCGTGAGATCGGGACCCGTGCCGGTCGCGAGGTCACCTGCCTCCTCACGGACATGGATCAGCCTCTCGGCCGGGCGGTCGGGAACGCGCTCGAGATCGACGAGGCACGCGACACCATTCGCGGCGACGGCCCGGAGGACTTCACCGAGCTCGTGCTCGACGCATGTGCGCGCCTGCTCGCGTACTCCGATCTCGGGATCGACGCCGAGGAGGGCAGACACCGGGCCGAGGCCGCGGTCGCGGACGGGAGCGCGTTCGACGTGTACGAGAGATGGATCCGCGCACAGGGAGGCGACCCCGACCCGGCGGCGCTCGAGCGGGCCCCGGTCCGGAGGGCCGTGCCCTCGCCGCGCGAGGGGAGCGTGAAACGTGTTGGGGCTCTCGCCGTGGGCATCGCGGCCCTCGAGCTCGGAGCGGGGCGCCGCACCAAGGCGGACGATGTCGATCACGCGGTGGGCGTGCTGTGCTTCGCGAAGCGGGGCGATACCGTTCTGGCCGGAGACGACCTCGCCGAGGTTCATGCGCGCGACGATGCCGCGGCGGAGCGGGCAGCCGCGGCCGTGCTTGCCGCCTACGAGCTCGGGGACGACCCGCCGGCCGAGCGAGGGATCGTGCTCGACGTCGTCTGAGGCGCGGGGCTGGACGAGGCAAGCTCGTCGAGCACGTCCACGAGCCCGTTCAGACCGGGGAGCTCGCGCGTCGGCGGCGGCTCGGCGGTCTCGCCCAGCCGGTTGATCCAGACGGTCGGGATGCCGAGCTCGCTCGCCGGGGCGATGTCGTGGAAGTGGCTCTGCGCGACGTGCACGTCAGGAAGCCTGCCGGTCGAATCGCGAAACGCCTCCCAATGCCGGTACGCGGGCTTGTACGAGCCGATCTCCGAGGCGACGATCGCCAGCTCGAACGGAACGTCGAGCGACCGTATCGAGGCTTCGATCAGGTCGCGGTCGGAGTTCGTGAGGATGCCGAGCGTCCAGCCGCGCCTCCGAGCCTCCACGAGCTCGCGGCGGACATCACCAAAGACCGGCCACTCGGGAAGCGTCGCAGCGGGGTCCGTGTCCACCCCGATTCGTCGCGCGGTCTCACGCATGACGTCCCGATAGCTCAGGGTCGGATCCTCCGCCTGCACGACCGGCTCGATCTCGTGGTAGCGCTCGAGGAGCGCCTCGCCGAGTGCTGCGGCGATCCCCGCGTTCCAGTCGACGAGGGTTCCGTAACAGTCGAACGTCACCCAGCGTCCCACGTTCGCAAACCCTATCGGTGCCCGTCGTCGCCACGCCTACGATGACGGCAATGCCGGAGCTACCAGAGGTCGAGACGATCCGGCGACGACTCGCCCCCGTCATCGAGGGGGCGACGATCGCCCGCGCCGAGATCCTCGATGCGCGTCTCACGCGGCCCGTCGAGCCGGACGCCGTCGCGAACGCGTTGGTCGGGGAACGGATCGCCTCCGTCGAGCGGCGCGGCAAGTACCTGCTGTGGCGGCTCGAGAGCGGTCGCGTGCTCGTCGTCCACCTCCGCATGACCGGGTCGCTCCGGCATGCAGTGCGGGGCACGTTGCCCGACGACGCCCACCGCCGCGCGACGCTCGAGCTCGACAGCGGCACCGATCTCGCGTACCGCGACGTCCGCCGTTTCGGCACCTGGGAGCTTCTCGACCAGGACCACGTGCGTCCCTATCTCGCCGCCCGCCTCGGCCCGGAGCCACTCGCACGCTCCTTCACCGCGAACCGGCTCGCGCGGCTCCTCGACGGTCGACGCGCCCCGGTCAAGGCGTTCCTCCTCGACCAGCGGCGCATCGCCGGGATCGGGAACATCTACGCCGACGAGTCGCTGTGGCGTGCCCGCATCCACCCGCGCCGGCCCGCAGGGGACCTCGACGAAGCCGAGGTTGTGAGGCTCCACCGCGCGCTTCGGGCGGTCCTCCGGCGGGGGATCGACCTGCAGGGCTCGACGCTCCGCGAGTACTCGACGCCGGACGGCAGCAGCGGCGGCATGCAGCACGAGTTCCATGTCTACGGTCGCTCGGGCGAGCCGTGCGACCGCTGCGCCACCCTCATCGACCGGATCGTGGTCGGCGGTCGCGGGACGTGGTTCTGCCCGGAGTGCCAGCCGGTGTGAGCCCGGGCATTCGGGGACGCGGGCAGAGCCCACGTCCCGTCGCCGGGTCTACGGGCTTTTCTGGGCGGGCACGCAGCGCCGGACGTGGCCTTGTGGCCGCGTGCGAGGCGAGCGGGTTCCGGGGACGCGGGCAGAGCCCACGTCCCATCGCCGGGTGTTCGGGCTCTTCTGGACGGGGCCGCTGGCCCCGTCCAGAAGGGCCCGTAGACTCGATCCATGGCGGTGCCGTCCATCACCGAAGCGGTCGTGCTGCGGTCGTTCCCCTTCGGCGAGGCCGACCGCGTGCTGCACGTCTACACGGCGTCGAGCGGGCGCCTCGGCGCAATGGCGAAGGGCGTTCGACGTACGAAGAGCCGCTTCGGCGGCCGTCTGGAGCCGTTCTCGCACGTGGAGCTGAGCCTCCATCGCGGACGCGGCGAGCTCGCCACCGTGACGGGGGCTTCGCTCATCCGCTCCCACGATCGCATCCGCGCCGACGGCCGGCGGCTCCATGTCGGCCTCGTCGGTCTCGAGGCAATGCTCAAGCTCTTCACGGAGGAGGAGCGGAACGACAGGGCGTTCCTCGCACTGACGCGGTTCCTCGACGCACTCGACGAGCGTGAGCCGACGCAGGGCAGCCGCCCGGCCCTCGATCCGCTCGTCCTCTCGTTCCAGCTCAAGCTGCTCTGGTTGTCGGGATTCCTCCCGCACCTCGGAAGCTGTGTCGAGTGCGGCGTGGAGGAGGGCCTCGTCGCGTTCGACCCGTCCGCCGGCGGCGTGGTGTGCGCCGGTTGCGACAGGAGCGCGATCCCGCTCACGCCGGACGGTTTCCGCGGGCTCGCGGCGCTCCTCGGCGCGCCGATCGCCGATGCAGCCGCGCTCGGCATCGATAGGCGTGCCGCCCGTGACGTCCTCTCCGTGGTGACGTCCTCCTACGAGCACCACGGCGGCTTCCGCCTGCGTACCGTGTCGGCGTAGCGTCGTGCGAGGCCGTGCACGTCCTCGCCGGCGCAATGCGCATCTCGAACCACCACCCGCCGGTCGCTTCGAAGCTCGCCGCGAACGCAGCAGCGGGCCGCAGGCAACGCTTGTGTTGATTCAACACAAGCGACCTCGCCAAGCCGGCGCGCGTCGAGGAGCTCAATCGTTGCGGGCGGGCGGGCTCCAGGGGGCCGAAAGCCTGTCCGCGAGGTACGCGCGCGCGCCCGCCATCGCGATCCGCTCCTGTGCGAGCGAGTCGCGGTCCCGGACGGTGACGGTGTCGTCGACGAGTGTCTGCTCGTCGATCGTCAGTGCCCACGGTGTCCCGATCTCGTCCTGACGGCGGTACCGGCGTCCGATCTGCCCGCCGTCGTCGTGCTCGGCGACCATCGACCGGCGAAGCTCCTCGTGGAGCGAACGTGCGCGCTCTGCCATCCCCGCATCTCGCGGCACGAGGGGCAGCACCGCCACCTTGACCGGGGCGATCGCGGGATGGAGCCGGAGGACCGTGCGCTCGCGCTCCGCGACGACCTCCTCGTCGTAGGCGTCGCAGAGGAAGGCCAGCATCGACCGATTGAGCCCCGCTGCGGGCTCGATCACCGCGGGAACGTACCGCTCGCCACTCGAGCCGTCGACCCACTCGAGGCGCGTGCCCGAGGCCTCCGAGTGGGCCGAGAGATCGAACGTGCCTCGGTTCGCGATTCCCTCGAGCTCGGACCAGCCGATCGGGTAGAGGTACTCGATGTCGCTCGTCGCACTCGAGTAGTGGGAGAGCTCCTCGGCGTCGTGAGGTCGGACCCTGAGGCTCTCCGGCCGGATGCCGAAGCGCGTGTACCAGCTCATTCGCTCGTCGATCCAGTAGCGGAACCACGACTCGGCCTCGTCGGGCGGGACGAAGAACTCCATCTCCATCTGCTCGAACTCGAGCGTTCGGAAGATGAAGTTGCCGGGGGTGATCTCGTTCCGGAACGACTTGCCGACCTGGGCGATGCCGAACGGCGGCTTGCGCCGAGCGAGCTGGGCGACGTTCTTGAAGTTGACGAAGATCCCCTGTGCTGTCTCGGGGCGGAGGTACACGGTCTGGCCGGTCTCCTCCACCGGACCGACCCGCGTCTCGAACATGAGGTTGAACTGGCGGGGCTCGGTCAGGTCGCAGTCGGGAGTCTCACCGGGGCGCTTGCTCGGCCGCTTTCCGCAACGCAGCTCCTCGTGCTCGGGATCTGCCAGGTGGTCGGCGCGGAAGCGCTGCTTGCAGGTGCGGCAGTCGACCAGGGGGTCGGTGAAGCCGCCGACGTGCCCGGACGTCTCCCAGATCCTGGGGTGGAGCACGATCGCAGAGTCGAGAGCGACGATGTCGTCCCGCTCGCGCACCATGGCCTCGAGCCAGCGCGCCTTGACGTTCTCCTTGAGCAGGACGCCGTAGTGCCCGTAGTCGTACGACGAGCCGAGCCCGCCGTAGATCTCCGAAGAGGGGAAGACGAACCCGCGCCTCCGCGCGAGCGACACGATCTTGTCCATCGTGACGTCGGTCGCCATGAGGCGCCAACGCTACCCGGTAGCCTCCCGCGCGTGGCCGAGCAGGTCCCCGTCGAGCTCCATATCGTCTCGGACTCGACCGGCGAGACGGCGGCACGCCTCGTTCTCGCGCTCGAAGCCCAGTTTCCGGACCTCGCGATCGTCGAGGTTCGGCATCCGCGGGTCGAGTCGGTCGACGATCTCGCCCTCGCCGTAAGCCGCGCGCGTGGCCGGCCGGCGGTCATGGTGTACACGCTCGTCGAGCCCGAGTTTCGCGAGTCGATGCGGCACCTCTGTCGTCGCTCGCGGCTGCACTACTGCGACCTGCTCGGGCATCCCATCGACTCGATCTCGCGGGTCGCGGGAGTCGCCGCCAGGATGGAGCCGGGCGCGCGTGCCCCGCTCGACGAGACCTACTTCAAGCGAATCGAGGCCATGGAGTTCGCGGTGCGCTACGACGACGGCGTCGGCGGCGGCCTCGACGAGGCGGACATCGTGCTCGTCGGGGTGTCGCGCACCTCCAAGACGCCCCTGTCGATCTTCCTCGGGTACCTGGGCCACAAGGCGGCCAATGTGCCGATCGTCAAGGGAGTCGACCCTCCTCCCGCGCTGTTCGAGATCGACCGCGCGAAGATCGTTGGCCTCACGATCGATCCGGAGCGCCTCGCCGACATCCGGGAGGAGCGGGTCCGGGCGATGGGGGCGCCGCGGCTTCGCTACGCGGATCTCGAGGCGGTGTTCGAGGAGCTCGAGACGGCCTCGCGCGTCCACCGGCGGCTGCGCTGCCCCGTGATCGACGTCTCCGAGCTCTCGGTGGAGGAGACGGCCATGCGGATCGTCCGGCTCGTCGCGGAGCGCGAGGGCACCCGACTGTGAACGACCAGAGAGCCCGGTACGGGCCGATCGCCTCCGGCATCACCCGCGACCTGTCGGAGAAGGGCTGGGTCCCGCTGCGCTACTGGCTCATCTGGTCGACGTTGCTCGCGGTCGCCGTCGTCGTCTTCTACGTCTTGCTGACGCCGGTGTGGCTGGGCCTGCGGGGCGCGGCGTGGGTGGTCGAGCTGCGTGCGCGGCTTCGTGCCAGGGCTCGAGGCGATCAGGCCGGGTCGAGCCGGTAGACCTGCCCCAGGGTCGACGTCACGTACACCTGACCGAGGGCGTCGACGCCGAAGCTCGACATCGACGGGACCGTCAGGCCGAGCGTGTCCCGATCGACCACCTGGCCGCCCTCGACCTTCACGGCCTCGATCTCGCCGGCACAGTAGTCGCCGATCAGCAGTCGGCCCGCGAGGTCGGGGAGCCGCGGGTCGTGCACGACCACGCCCGCGATGATCGAGCAGTAGCCGCCTCCGTGGTAGTTCTCGAGGATGGGCGGGACCGGCTTGTCGCAGTGCACGGTTGCGTCGAGGGGAAGCGTCCCCTCCAGGCACGGCCAGCCGAAGTTCTGCCCGCTCGTGCCCGACGGGATCACGTCGAGCTCCTCGCGCTCGCCGAAGCCGACGTCTCCGATGAGCATGTCGCCGGTCTGGGCGTCGATCCAGAACCTCCACGGGTTTCGAAGCCCGTAGGCCCAGAGCTCCGGCCGGGCTCCCGCCACGCCGACGAACGGGTTGCCGGGTGGAATCGCGTACGGGGAGCCGCCCCTCGGATCGATCCGGATGATCGAGCCGAGCAGGTCGTCGAGCGTCTGCCCGAACGCGCCCGGCTTGTTGAGGACGCCCGAGTCGCCGTCGCCGATCGACGCATAGAGGTAGCCGTCGGGGCCGAACTGCATCATGCCGCCGTTGTGATTCTCCCAGGGCTTGATCACCTCGACGACCGTGCGCAGCGAGGTGCGGTCGGCCACCAGCGGGTTGGCGGCGAACGAGTGGAGCTCGGCGATTCGCGTATCTCCGTTCCCTTTCCGCTGGTTGTAGAAGACGTAGGCGAGGCGGCTCGTGGCCCAGTCGGGCGCGAACGCGAGCGAGAGCAGCCCGGGCTCGTTCGTCACGTGCACCTCGTCGGTGATGTCGAGGAAGGGCTGCGGCAAGAGCACGCCGTCGTGGATCACGCGGATCGTGCCCGCCTGCTCCACGACGAACACGTCGTGCGCGTCACCCGGCGGCGACGTGACGAACACGGGTCGCTCGAAGGTCCCGATCTGGGTCAGGCGCGCCGTCCCGGAGACGACGTTGGCGGCCGGGGGCGAAGGCGTCGCAGGCGGGGGGGCGGGGATGGCGACGCCGAGCACTCCCTTCATCCCGAGTCGCGCGTGCCCCGGCACGCTGCACACGTACTTCTTGCGGCCCTTGGTCGTGAACCGGACGCGTAGCGTCGCCGTCTGCCCGGGCTGAAGCAGCCTTGTCCGGTGTCCGGCGATGACGAAGTCGTGCGCGACACCGCCCTTGTTGCGGACCCGAAACGTGACCTGGGCGCCCTTCGGCACTGTGCGACGCGAGAGCGTGAAGGAGAAGTCCCTTGCGACGACGTCGATCGTCACCCTGGCTTGCGCCTTGGGCTTGGCCGGCGACGAGCGGATGGGGCGTGCCGTTGCCGCGCCGGCGAGGAGAGTGCCTGCGCCGAGGACGAGAAGCCCGGCGAGGGTGCGACCTGCAAGCTCCGTCCGTCGCATCGACCCGCAGCGTAGCCACGCCCCGATCGGATGGTGCCGCAGGGTTCCCTCACGCTGCGCGTAGGATCGCGCCGTGGGCCTCGTGTACTCGTTCGACGAGGATGCCCCCGGGGGTCGTCAGCTCCTGGGCGGCAAGGGTGTCGGCCTTGCCGAGATGACCGCGCTCGGCGTTCCGGTGCCGGCGGGCTTCACCGTGACGACCGACGCGTGCCGCGAGGTGATGCGGACCGGCGGCGTCCCGGAGGGGCTCTGGTCCGAGGTCGACGATCACGTCGCCCGCCTCGAGGAGCGCGCAGGAAAGCGTTTCGGTGACCAGAACGACCCCCTGCTCGTCTCCGTCCGCTCCGGGGCGGCGATCTCGATGCCGGGGATGATGGACACGATCCTCAACCTCGGCCTCAACGACGTGGCCGTCGAGGGCCTCGCATCCGCGACGGGGAACCCACGGTTCGCCTACGACTCGTACCGCCGGCTGATCCAGATGTACGGCGAGGTGGTCGACGGGATCGACGGGCACCTGTTCGAGGAGGAGCTCCAGGCGCTCAAGGAGGATCGTGGCGCAAGGCTCGACGTGAACCTGACCGCCGACGATCTGCGGTCGCTGCTCTCGACGTTCCAGGAGATCTACGAGCGCCAGGTGGGATCGCCGTTTCCGCCGGACGCGCGCGAGCAGCTTCGCCGGGCGACGAGGGCGGTGTTCGACTCGTGGGAGTCGCCGCGCGCGAAGGTGTACCGCCGGACATACGACATCCCCGACGACCTCGGCACCGCGGTCAACGTGGTGCAGATGGTGTTCGGGAACAAGGGCGAGTCGTCCGGGACCGGTGTCTGCTTCACCCGTGATCCCTCCACTGGCGAGCGGCGCCTCTTCGGCGAGTTCCTCGTCGACGCGCAGGGCGAGGACGTCGTCGCCGGCATCCGCACGCCCGAGCCGATCGAGCGGATGCGCGAGATCCTGCCCGATGCGTATGCACAGCTCGTCGAGACGCTCGACCGGCTCGAGAAGCACTACCGCGAGATGCAGGATATCGAGTTCACGGTCGAGGAGGGTGCGCTGTTCCTTCTGCAGACGCGAACCGGGAAGCGCACGGCACGGGCAGCGCTGCGGATCGCGGTCGAGATGACCGACGAGGAGCTGATCTCGCGAGAGGAGGCGGTCGCGCGCATCGATCCCGGGCAGCTCGACCAGCTCCTCCATCCGATGATCGACCCTGCTGCCGAGCTGGAGGTGGTCGCGACGGGGCTGAACGCATCGCCGGGTGCGGCGTCGGGCGCGATCGTGCTGGACGCAGATCTCGCCGAGCAGCGCGGCCGCGACGGAGAGGACGTGCTGCTCGTCCGGTGGGAGACGACGCCCGACGACATCCACGGGTTGATCCACGCGCGCGGCGTGCTCACCGCGCACGGCGGCATGACGTCGCACGCGG
This sequence comes from uncultured Actinomycetes bacterium, assembly GCA_963798725.1. Classification (GTDB taxonomy): domain Bacteria; phylum Actinomycetota; class Thermoleophilia; order Gaiellales; family Gaiellaceae; genus Gaiella. Next base: position 241,581 of record CAWCUL010000002.1, on the reverse strand, counting down.
CGGTGGTCGCCCGCGGGATGGGCAAGCCGTGCGTCGCAGGCTGCGAGACCCTCTCGATCGACCTCGGGGCGCGCACGATACGGATCGGCGAGGTCGATCTCTCCGAGGGTGACACGCTGACGATCGACGGCGGCACGGGGCGCGTGATCGTCGGCGCGGCGCCGCTCGTGCCCCCGGCGATAGACGAGAGCTTCGAGACGATCCTCGGCTGGGCCGACGGGCTGCGCCGGCTCGGCGTGCGCGCCAATGCGGATACACCCGAGGACGCCGCCAAGGCACGCGCGTTCGGTGCCGAGGGCATTGGGCTCTGCCGCACCGAGCACATGTTCATGGCGCCCGACCGGCTGCCTGTCGTACAGGAGATGATCCTCGCCGGCAACGAGCCGGCTAGACGCGCCGCGCTCGACAGGCTCCTGCCCGTCCAGCAGTCCGACTTCGAGGGAATCTTCGAGGCGATGGCGGGTCATCCCGTGACGATCCGCCTGCTCGACCCGCCGCTCCACGAGTTCCTCCCTTCTGCGGACGAGGCGACCTCGGAGGCCATGCGGAGACGGATCGAGCAGCTCCGCGAGGCGAATCCGATGCTCGGCACCCGCGGCTGCCGGCTCGGCCTCCAGTACCCCGAGATCTACGAGATGCAGGTACGTGCGATCGTCCGGGCGGCGCATGCCGTCGCCGAGCGGTCGGGTGACGCGCCCCTCGTCGAGATCATGCACCCGCTCGTGGGCTTCGCCGAGGAGCTCCGCCCGTTGCGTGAGCTGACCGAGCGGGTTGCCTCGGAAGAGGCCGAGGTGGCGCACCTCGTGGGGACGATGATCGAGCTGCCCCGCGCGTGCGTCCGCGCCGACGAGATCGCGGAGCTCGCGGACTTCTGCTCCTTCGGCACGAACGACCTCACCCAGACGGCGCTCGGGTTCTCGCGTGACGACGCCGAGGGGAAGTTCCTCACCTACTACCTCGAGCACGGCGTGCTGGAGCGCAACCCGTTCGAGGTGCTCGACGTCGACGGCGTCGGGGAGCTGATGCGGATCGCGGTCGAGCGCGGGAGGGGGGCGAAGCCCGGGCTCAAGCTCGGCATCTGCGGCGAGCACGGCGGCGAGCCCCGCTCGGTCGCGTTCTGCCACGAGCTCGGTCTCGACTACGTGTCGTGCTCCCCGTACCGGGTGCCGCTGGCCCGGCTCGCCGCGGCCCAGGCGGCGCTCGCCGAGGCCGGCGTCGTCGCGGTCGCGGTCGGCGGCTGAGCCCGGCCGCCGTAGTCGTAGCTCTCCACCCGAGCGTACGCCACGAAGACGCTCGCGACCCCGACCGCGACGACGAGCGCGGGGCCGAGCCAGGGCTGCCGCGCGTGCCTGAAGTGCAGCAGGGCGAACGTCGCGAGGATGCCTCCGATCAGCCCGCCGAGGTGGCCGCCGATGGAGATGTTCGGGATCGTGAGCGTGAGTGCGAGGTTGATCACGATGAGCGCCATCGCCTGGCCCGCAAACGAGCCGGTCGCGACGTACTCGAGCACGAGCAGCGCGCCGAGGATCCCGAAGATCGCGCCCGACGCTCCCACCGTGACGGCGAACGGGCCGGTGAGCACGAGCGCCCCGGCAGAGCCGGCGATCCCCGAGACGAAGTAGACGAGCAGGAAGCGCCAGGTGCCGAGGGCCTGCTCGACAACGGTGCCGAGCCAGTAGAGCGCGAGCATGTTGAACGCGATGTGCAGAAGACCTGCGTGGAGAAACATGGCGCTCACGAGGCGATACCAGTCGCCGTTCTGGTCGATCGCGACGCCGATCAGCGCGCCGTCGTCGAGCAGGCTCCCCCCGGGCCGGTCGATCCCGGCTCCCTGGTACACGGTGACGAGGTACACGAGCACGTTGAGCGCGACGAGAGCGACGGTCGCGGGCGCCGGGAGACCGCCGATCGAGCGCCTGGCCTGTCGTACTGCGCGCGGGGGCGTCGCCTGGACGCGGCGGGTCGCCTTGACGCCGGCGTGGTCCGGGCAGCGGATCCCGACCGGCGCGAACGTCATGCACTGCTCGCAGATGGGGCGCCCGCACTCCGAGCAGGAGACGAGCGTCTCTCGGTCGGGATGCCGGTAGCAGTGCGGGGCGGCGGCCACGAGGACGGCTAGCGTACCCGCGTGCGGGTTCACGTCGCGTTCACTCCCGACGAGGCGGCGGTGGCCCCGACGGGCGTCGTGATCGACGTGATCCGCGCCACCTCGACGATCTGCCAGGCGCTCGACTCGGGCTACGAGCGGGTGTGGTGCGCGGCCGAGGTGGAGGACGCCCGCGCGCTCGCGGGCGACGGCGTGACGCTCGGCGGGGAGCGCCTCGGAGTGCGCATCGACGGATTCGACCTCGGCAACTCTCCGAGCGAGTACCTGGAGCCGCGGACGCCTATCCTCGCGATGTCGACGACGAACGGCACCCGCGCGATCGTCACCGCGGCCGAGCGCTGCGAGCGGGTGCTGATCGCCTCTCTGCTGAACCTCGCGGCCGTGGTGGACGCGGCCGGTGCCCACGGCGACGACGTCGCCGTCTTCTGCGCGGGGGTGAAAGGAGCGTTCGCGCTCGACGACGCGTACGTCGCCGGGCGGGTCGCCGAGGGCCTCGGCTTCGAGCGCAGCGACGCGGCCGAGGCCGCGGTGCGCCTCGCCGCGTCGTATGGGGAGGCGGAGGAGGCGTTCCGCGCGTCGCGCTCGGGTCGGAACCTGATCGCCAACGGCCCGGAGCTCGAGGCGGACATCCCGTGGTGCGCGCGCGAGAGCGTCCTCGGCGTGGTCCCGCGCTTCCTCGGCATGCAAGGAGTGGCCGCCGAGCTCGCGTAGCAGAACCCGTTGACATGCAAAGAGTTCTTTGCAAAGATTTCTTTGCATGAGGCGTGAAGTCGAGCTCAGAGATCCGGCCGCGTTCCGCGCGCTCACCCACCCCGTCCGCATCCGGTTGCTCGGGCTGCTCCGACGCGAGGGGCCGTTGACTGCCTCCGAGGCCGGCCGTCGGATCGGCGAGAGCTCCGGAAGCGCGAGCTACCATCTTCGACAGCTCGAGCGGTTCGAGCTCGTCGAGGAAGCCGGGGGAGGACGCGGACGGGAGCGGCCCTGGCGTGCGACGGCCCTCTTCACCTCGTGGCCGAATGTCCCCGAGACGCCCGAGCTGGCAGAGGCGTCGCGGGTCCTCGAACGCCTCGTGCTCGACCGTCATGCGGTGGGGATCGAGCGGTGGCTCGAGCGACGGGCTGCCGAGCCGCCCGGCTGGGGGGAAGCAGCCTCGTTCGGGGACACCCTGCTCTACCTCGACGTGGGTGAGCTCGCGGCCCTCCGGGACGCGCTACGAGCGCTGGCCGAGCCGTACCTCGAACGCCTTACCCGGCCGGAGCTCCGGCCGCCGGAGTCACGCCCCGTGACGTTTCTGCAGATCGCCTTCCCGGACGACGACTCGTGATCGCCGGGCAGCGGGCCGGCACGCGCAGGGTGCGCCCTGCGGTACCGCGCCTGCTGAGCGAGAGCGGCGTCTTTCGGCGCTACTGGGGCGCGCACACGGTCTCCCTGTTCGGTGACCAGGTCTCGCACCTGGCGCTTCCGCTCGTCGCCGTGCTCACGCTCGACGCGAGCGCCGCCGAGATGGGCTACCTGACGGCGGTCGGGCTGGCCCCGAACCTCCTCTTTGCCCTCCATGCCGGGGCGTGGATCGATCGGCGCGGCGGTCGGCGCCGGACGATGATCGTCGCCGATGCCGGCCGCGCAGCGCTGTTGCTCAGCGTTCCCCTCGCGTACGCGATCGGCGCGCTGTCGTTCGCGCAGCTGTACGCCGTCGCTTTCCTCGCGGGCGCGCTCTCCGTGCTGTTCAACGTCTCGGACTCCTCGCTCTTCCAGACGATCGTCCCGCGGGAGCGGTTCGTCGAGGCGAGCTCGCTGCTGAACGGCAGTCGCGCGTTCTCGTTCGTCGCCGGCCCGTCGGTGGCGGGATTCCTCGTGCATGCCTTCACGGCGCCGGGCGCGCTCATCGTCGACGCGCTCTCCTTCGTCTGCTCGGGCGGGCTGCTGGCGCGGATCCGTCCGCAGGAGCCGCCGGCGAACGCCGATCGCGGCGGCGTCACCGTCGGGCTACGGTGGATCGCGGGCTCCGCGGTCGTCCGCGCCGAGCTGCTCGCGACGGCCACGATCAACTTCTTCAACTTCGTCTTCTTCGCCCTGTTCGTCCTCTATGCGACCCGGACGCTGGGGGTCTCCCCGGGGACGCTCGGGCTCGTGCTGGGCGCGGGGGCCATCGGTGGGCTCGTCGGCTCGGTCGCGGCAGGCCGCGTGACGCGACGGATCGGAGTGGGGCCAACCCTCATCGCGGGATGCGTGCTGTTCCCCGCGCCGCTGCTGCTCGTGCCGCTCGCGGGCGGCTCGCAAGGGGTCGTGCTCGCCTGCCTCTTCCTCGCCGAGCTCGGCTCCGGCTTCGGGGTGATGCTGCTCGACATCAGCGCCGGATCGATCAACGCGGCCGTGATCCCGCCGCGCCTCCGCTCGCGTGTCTCCGGTGCCTACACGTTCGTGAACTACGGGATTCGCGTGCTCGGCTCGCTCGCGGGCGGGCTGCTCGGTAGCACGATCGGCTTGCAACCCGCTCTCTGGATCGGTGCGGTGGGCGCGCTCGCGGGGGTGCTGTTTCTCCTGCCGTCACCGGTGATGCACATGCGAGAGCTGCCGGACGCCGAGGAGTAGCGCCGCCGCGTAGTCTCGGAACCGATGCGACCGGAGCGCGCAGCATCCTTCGCACGGGTGGCGGAGGCGTACGAGCGGGCCCGGCCCGGGTATCCGGCCGCCGCGGTGCGCTGGCTCGCTGGCGAGGCGCCGCGCGACGTCGTGGACCTCGGCGCGGGCACCGGGAAGCTCACGCGCCTGCTCGTCGCGGAGGGACACCGCGTGACGGCAGTCGAGCCGCTCGCCGAGATGCTCGAGCAGCTTCGGGCGGCCGTTCCCGGTGCGACAGCGGTCGCGGGAACGGCAGAGTCGATCCCGCTCGCCGACGGGTCGGCGGACGTGGTTGCGTGTGCGCAGGCCTTCCACTGGTTCGACCCCGAGCCGGCACTCGTGGAGGTCGCGCGCGTCCTCCGCCCCGGCGGGAGGATCGCGCTCGTCTGGAACGTGCGCGACGAGCGCACTTCCTGGGTCGCCGAGCTGAGTGACGCGATGGTCGGCCGCACAGGCGTCGATCGTCACTCGGGGCGGATCGAGGGAAGCGGCCTGTACGGGCCGGTCGAGCAGGCGACCTTCGAGCATGTCCAGGAGGTCGACCACACCGCGCTCCGCGAGCTCGTGCTCTCGCGAAGCTACTGCGCGGTGCTGACCCCGGAGGAGCGGAGGCCGATCCTCGAGCGGGTCGACGAGCTCTTCGACGAGCATGCGCGCGGCGGGATCGTGCAACTCCCGTATCTCACCGAGTGCTTCCGCGCCGTCCGGCGGTAGAGCACCTGCTCTCTCGGTTGCAGCGCCGTCCGATCAGGCGGAGACAGCACCCGCACGCGCACCTGCCTTGACACGCGAACGTATGTTCGATAGAACACCCGTTCCCAGTGATCGCCTGCCTTCTCATCCCGGGATTCGAGCTTCGCGTAGCGCTCCGGTCCCGGCCGAGGCTGGCTGTCGCCCCCGCGGCGCTCGCTCCCGTGCCCGGTCGGGAGCCACTGCTCGGGACGGTGACCGCGGCCGCCGAGGCAGCGGGCGTCACGGCCGGGATGCGTCTGGGAGAGGCTCTTGCGACCTGTCCCGGGCTCGTGCTCGTCGATCCCGATCCAGCGGGCGTCGAGCGGGAGTGGGAGGGGGTCCTGCGGCGCCTCGAGGACGCAGGGTTCGGCGTCGAGCCGATCGAGCCGGGGGTGGTCGTGTTCGAGACCGAGGGCGTCGAGAGGCTCTATGGAGGGGTGGAGGCAGCGCTCCGCAAGGCGCTCGCCTCCGTCGGGCCTGCCTGGGACCCACGTGCCGGCGCGGGGAGACGGCGTTTCGTCGCCCTTGCCGCGGCGAGCGTGGCGCGTCCGGGTCAGGCGGTGATCGTCGAGGGGAAGGAAGAGCGGTCGTTCCTCGAGCCGCTCCCACTCTCGCTCCTACCGCTCGAAGAGCGGCGGTACGCCGAGCTGGAGGGACTCGGCATCCGATCTCTCGGATCTCTCGCTTCCCTACCCGGCGGCGCGGTGTCCGAGCGGCTGGGGCGGGAAGGGAAGCAGGCGTGGAGCCTCGCGCGCGGCGGGGAGCGCCGTCGCGTGCGCGGGCGATCGCCCGCGGCAGAGCTGGCCGAGGTGCTCTCCTTCCCCGAGGCGGTCGCAAACGAGCTCACCCTGCGGCGCGCGTTCGGTGCGCTGCTCGACCGGCTGCTCGCGCGGCCCGAGCGTGAGCGGCGCCCGTTCCGGAAGCTCGCGCTGGGCGCTCGTCTCGTAGGCGGTGGCTCGTGGCGGCGCACCGTCACCCTGCGCGAGGCCACCGGCGAGCGGGGACGGCTCCGTGCGGCGCTCGGATCCAAGCTCACCGAGATTCCGGCGCCCGTGGTCGAGCTGCGCCTCGAGTCCGTCGAGCTTGCGGAGCACACGGGACAACAGCTCGCGCTCCTTGCGCCGGAGGGGGAAGAGGCCGACGCCCTCCTGCGGGAAGGGCTCCGACAGGTACGTGCCGGCGCGGGTGGCAGCGCGGTGGGAGCGGTGGTCGAGGTCGCACCCTGGTCACGGATCCCGGAGACCCGGGCACTGGTCGTTCCCAGGAATGTCTGACCATGCAGAAGGAGGGAGGCCGTGGAGGAACCATGTCTCCCAAGGCCTTGAACGCGCCCCGCCCTGCGCTCGTCGAGACGACCGGGGGTGGCGAGCCGCGGCTCGTGAACCGCGAGCTGGTAATGGTCGTACGCGAGGAGTGGCGCGTCGTCGACCGCTGGTGGACGGACGAGCCGGTCGACCGCCGCTACTTCGAAGTCGTGCTCGAGTCCGGGCGCAACGTCTGCGTCTACCGCGACGGGGAGCGGCGCTGCTGGTTCAGCCAGCGCGCCTGATGCTCGGGTGCATCTCCGTGTTGGAGAGGCCGGAGGACGACACGGCCAGAGCGATTGACGCATGGCATGCCGAAGGCCTTCGCTGCGCCGCACTCGAGATGCCACGTCACGGGGGCAGAGCGTAGTGGCCCGCGGGTACGTCGAATTGCATTGCCATTCCGCCTACTCGTTCCTCGACGGCGCATCGCACCCCGAGGAGCTCGTCGCGAGGGCGGCCGAGCTCGGCTACCCGGCGCTCGCGTTGACCGACCACGACGGCGTCTACGGCTCGCTCGAGTTCGCCCATGCCGCCAAGTCGTTCGGCATCCGGCCGATCACCGGCGCGGAGGTGACGCTCGAAGGACGCTCTCACGTGACCCTTCTCTGCGAGAGCGGACAGGGCTACGCCAATCTCTGCCGGATCCTCACCGCCGCACATGCCGGCACGCGGCGTCCCGGCCGGGAGGACAGGGAGGCGCTCCCGCCTGCCGTCTCGCTCGCGACCGTCGCAGAGCTGAACGAGGGTCTCGTCTGCCTCTCCGGCTGCGCGCGCGACGGGCTCGCCCTGCGCGACCAGCGCGGTGCTGCCCGGCTGGCGGCCGCGTTCGGGCGGGAGCGGTTCTTCGTCGAGCTCCAGCGCCCCTACGAGCGGGGCGACGCGCATCGCCATGCCACGCTCCGCGACCTCGCCTCGCACCTCGGCGTCGCGACGGTCGCGACGGGGAACGTCCACGCGCACGCTTCGCGCAGGGCTTTGCTCCAGGACGTCCTCGTTGCGATCCGCAGCCGCACCTCGCTCGACGGATGCGAGCGCGAGCGGCGCGGAAACCGCGAGGCAGTTCTCCGCCCGCCGGCCGAGATGATCGAGCGCTTCGCGGGGATCGATCGTGCGGCGGCCGAGCGCACGGGTGAGCTTGCAGAGAGGCTCGCGTTCGATCTCACCGAGGAGCTCGGCTACGGCTACCCCGACTTCGCCGACCGTGCCGACCCCGCGATCCGTCAGCTGCACGCGATCTGCGAGCAAGCGTTCGGCGAGCGCTACCGCACGAGCAACAAGCTGTTACAAGGTCGGGCGCACGCCCGGCTGGAGGGCGAGCTCGCGCTGATCGAGGAGCTCGGGCTCGCGGGGTTCTTCCTCCTCCATCACGAGGTGCTCGAGCTCGCACGCGAGTGCGCGCTCGCGGTGCGCGGGCGCGACTCGCCGCGGATGTTCCTGCCACCGGGGCGGGGGAGGGGCAGCTCGGTCGGCTCGATCGTGTGCTACCTGACCGGCCTCTCGCACGTCGACCCCGTCGCGAACGATCTTTCCCTCGGCCGCTTCCTGAACCGGGAGCTCTCCTCGGTGCCCGACATCGACCTCGACTTCCCGCGGGACATCCGCGAGAAGCTGATCGTCAGTGTCACCGAGCGCTACGGGCGCGAGCATGCGGCACTCGTCGCGAGCTTCGCGACGTACCGCTCGCGAGGAGCGATCCGTGACGCCGGGAAGGCGCTCGGGCTGCCGCATGCCGAGCTCGAGAGGCTTGCCCGCGTGACGGACGGCTGGCACGCGGAGCGGGTCGCGGACGAGGTCGCAGCGCTCCCCGACGCGGAGCAGAAGCTCCTCTCGAAGCGCTGGCGCGCGTTCCGGTTCCTCACCGGGGAGATCGCGGGACTGCCCCGCCACGTCTCGCAGCACCCGGGCGGGATGGTGATCTCGTCGCGGCCGCTCGTCGAGCTCGTGCCGGTGCAACCTGCTGCGATGGCGGGCCGGCAGCTCTGTCAGTGGGACAAGGACTCCTGCGCGGACGCGGGATTCCTCAAGATCGACCTGCTCGGGCTCGGGATGCTCTCGTGCGTCGAGGAGTGCGTCGACCGGATCGCGCGGCTGCACGGCGCGCCGATCGACCTTTCGCGTATCCCGCTCGACGACGCGGACGTGTTCGCGGAGATCCAGGCGGCGGACACGGTGGGCGTTTTCCAGATCGAGAGCCGGGCGCAGATGCAGAGCCTCCTCCGCACGCGGCCGGAGACGATCGACGACCTCACGATCCAGGTCGCACTCGTACGGCCCGGGCCGATCCAGGGCAAGGCCGTACACCCGTACATCGAGCACCGGCGACGGCTCCGCGAGGATCCGGCGTTCGTCTATCCCGTGCCGCACGAGTCGCTTCGGGAGGCGCTCGCCTCGACGCTCGGCGTCGTGGTCTTCCAGGACCAGGTGCTCGACGTCGCGATCGCGCTCGCGGGGTTCACGATCGGCCAGGCCGAGGCCCTGCGTCGCGCGATGAGCCGCAAGCGGAGCCGCGAGGCACTCGAGGCGCATCGCGTGCGGTTCGTCGAGGGGGCAGTTGCGAACGGGGTCGCCGAGCAGGCCGCGCAGTCGGTCTACGACACGCTCGTCGGCTTCTCGGGCTTCGGGTTCCCGAAGGCGCACGCAGCGGCGTTCGGCCTGCTCGCCTACCAGTCCGCGTGGCTTCGCCACCACTACCCGTCCGAGTTCCTCTGTGGGCTCCTGAACGAGCAGCCGATGGGCTTCTACCCGCCCGCGAGCCTCGTCCGCGACGCGCAACGGCGCGGAGTGGAGGTGCGCCCACCCGACGTCAACCTGAGCGAGGCCCGCTGCTCGCTGGAGGCTTGTGTTGATTCAACACAAGCCCCGGTCGGCGCCGACCCTTCTGGGGGCGCCGCCGCCGACGCCGGAGCGGGTCACACCGCTTGTGTTGATTCAACACAAACGTTGTCGCACGCCGTCCGGGTGGGGCTCGCGTACGTCTCGTCGGTCGGGAGGGAGGATGCGGAGGCACTCGAGGCGGAGCGGACCGCGAACGGGCCATACCGGGACGTCGGGGATCTCGCCCGTCGCTCGCACGTCTCGCAGGATGCGCTCGAGGCGCTCGTCCGCGGAGGCGCATGCGACGGCTTCGGCCCGAGGCGCCGCGATCTCGTGTGGGAGCTCGGTCTCGCAACCAGGCCGCGGACCGTCGAGGGGACGAGGGGAGAGGCGAAACAGCTCCCGCTGCCGCTCGGACCGACCGCGGAGACGCCGCCGCTCCCCGACCTGACGCACTGGGAGCGGATGCTCGCGGACTACCGGGAGACGGGCCTCTCGGTCGGGACGCATCCGCTGGCGCTCCTCCGGCCGCACCTGCCGCCCGGGACGCTCTCGAGCTCGGAGCTGCACGAGGCCGGGCACGGCTCGACGGTCGCGTTCGCCGGGCTCGCGATCGCGCGGCAGCGGCCGGCGACCGCGAAGGGGATCGTGTTCATGCTGCTCGAGGACGAGCACGGCCAGGTGAACCTGATCGTCCCGAAAGACGTCTACGAGCGGCATCGGGGCATCGTCCGAAGCGAGCCGATCGTGCTCGTGCGCGGACGCTACGAGCGCGTCGAGCGGAACCGCAACATCCTCGTCCGCACGCTCGAGAGCCTCTCGGCGCTCGCGCGCCGGGTTGCGGCCACGCCGGACCTCGTCACCGCTCTCCCACGGGCCCACCACTTCGGGCACCGCTGACCAGTCGCAGCGCGACATCGACGAGCCCGACCCGCTCGAGCTCGGGGACGTCGCCGAGCGGTATCCACGCCGCCCGCTCGGTCGTGCCGCCGACCTCGTCGGTCAACTCGCCGCCGACGACACGCGCCTCGAAGAGGACACGCCGCAAGACGAGCGGCGCCCGCCCTCCGTCGACCCTCGCCGAAGCGGCGACGGTGACGGTGTCCTCACCGAGCGGTCGAAGGAGGTCCACGTCGTATCCGGTCTCCTCGCGCGCCTCGCGGACAGCGGCCTGCTCGGGTGTCTCGGCGTCCTCGACCCCTCCCCCCGGCAGCGTCCACGCCGGGACTGCTCCCTCGTTCCAGAGCGCGAGGAGAATCCGTCCTGCATCGTCTACGAGCACGACGTAGGCTCCCACACGCGGTTCCTCGTCGGTCGTCACGACGCGGCCCTGGCCAGCCGCTCGGCCTGCTTGCCGACGAGTCTGAGCGTCCCGCCGAGCGTTACGAGGTAGCCGACGAAGTGCAACCCGGGCGCCGACGCGTGCTCGTCCGCGCCGTGAACGAGCGGGACGGCGGCCTCGTCGAGCACGCCGAGGTGGCCGACGAGTGGCTCGAGGCCGGTGCGGAATCCGGTCGCCGCAACGACCGCGTCGACTTCCAGCGTCCGGCCGCCGGCGAGCACCGGTGCGCCGTCCTCGAATCGCTCGAGCGCGGATACGACAGTCACCGCCCCCTCTCTGACTGCGGCGACGAGGCCGACGTCGACGATCGGGATCACGCGGCGGTGGAGGAACTCGGAGTACGGCCTCTCGGGAGCCGGGAGCCCGAGCGATGTGAGGTCGCCGAAGGCGACACGGCGGAGCGTGGCGGCGATGCGGTCGACGGCGGCGACCGGCAGGCGGGTGCTCGCGATGCCGAGGAGCTGACTGGGGACGCCTAGCGTGTCCCGCCGGACGACGGCCGGCGGAGTCCGCACGGCGAGCAGCACGTCGCTCGCGCCGGCGCGCGCGAGGTCGATCGCGATCTCGGCGCCCGAGTTACCGGCGCCGACCACCAGCACCCGGTGGCCGCGATACGGATCGCCGCGCCGGTAGTCGGAGGAATGCACGAGCTCGCCTGCGAACGTCCCCGGCCAGTCGGGCAGGAACGGCACGTTGCTGTAGCCGGTCGCGACCACGACGCGCCGGGCACGGATGCTCTTGCCGTCGACGCGGACGACCCACCCTTCGTCGTCTTTGTCGATGCGGTCGACCGAAGACCCGGTTCGGACGTCCAGCTCGTTCCGGCGCGCGTACGCGTGGAGGTACGCGACCACGCCCTCGCGTGACGGCCACTTTCCGAGCGAGCGTGGGATCCGGTACCCCGGAAGCCCTGACAGCCAGCGGACGGTGTGGAGGTGGAGACGGTCGTAGCGTGTCTCCCAGGCGGCGCCAACGTCGGTGCGCTCGAGCACGACGACATCGGCACCGGTGCGACGCAGGGTTGCGGCGCAGGCAAGACCGGCGGCTCCGGCGCCGATGACGCAGATCTCCGCGCGATCCGTGGCGGTCACGAGCTCGAACCGTTGTTCATGGAACGAGAGGAAAGCACGACCTCGACGTAGTCGGCGGCGTGGGTGAACCCGAGCTTCTCGTAGGCGCGGATCGCGGCGGCGTTGTCCGCGCTGACGTTGAGCGAGACCGTATCGATCCCGTCCTCGAGCAGCATGCGACAGAGGCGCGCGCAGGCGGCAGTTGCAAGCCCCGACCCACGGGCCTCGGGAAGGGTCGCGACGTTGCCGAGCGCAGCGACGCGCCACGCGGGCGACCAGACGTGCACGCCGGCCACGCACACGAGCGCGCCCCTGTGGCGGATGCCGACGTAGCGTCCGGTATCGAGCATGCGCCGCTGGAACCACGTTCCCGGGTATGCCTGCGCATAGAAGCGCTCTACTTCGTCGAGATCCGCCGAGCGGAGCAATCCGACATCCTCGGTGTCGTGCTCGGCGAGCGCATCCGGGCGCGCCAGGCCGAGCTTGCGATGAAGGGCAGGCTCGGAGGCGGAAGCGAGCAGCGACGCGATCGCATCGGGAAGCGCAGGGGAGAGATGCGCGTAGACGCGGGCCGGTAGACGGTCCGAGACGGCGTGCAGCAGGTCGACCATCTCTGCCTCGGGCTCCTCGGCCAGCGCGAGCAGCACCGGCGGATTCGGCTCGGAGTAGAGCAACGCGACCTGCGACAGCCTGCCCGCGTCCAACCAGCCGAGCCAGCGTGTGTGCGGCCAGAAGAAGTCGTCGAGGTCACCGAGCTCGTACGCGTGCACGGCGGGGCGGCGGCGGAGGAACGCCGCGAGCGCGTCGCGGTCCCGGAGCTCGACGACGGTCACGTTCGGCGCGCGGTCAGACGGTGTCGGCTGCCGAGACGACCGCGTAGAGCATGCGTTCCTCCGGGAGGCCCTAGAGCTGATGGAAGCCGCGCTCCTCGAACTCGATCCCGGAGCCTGCGACGAGGTCGCGCACGGTCGACGAGACGAGCACGTCGCCCGCGGCGCCGGCTGCGGCGATCCGCGCGCCCGTGATCACCGCGACGCCGCCCCGGCGTCCCCCAGCGGCGCTCGATCTCCTCGAGCGCGGCCTGATCAGATTCGTGCCGGATCTCGAAGCGAGCCTCTGCCATCCAGTCCCAGGTGAGGAGACCGCCGTACATGACGAGCGCGATCGTCCGCTCCGGATAGGTCCTCGCGAACCGCACCGCCATCGAGGCGCCCTCCGAATAGCCGATCAGAGCGGCGCGCTCGGAGCCGACGTCGTCCATGATCGCGCGGACGTCGTCCATTCGTGTCTCGAGCGTCGGCACCCCGCGGACGCGGTCGGAGAGCCGGGTGCCGCGCTCGTCGAACACGATGAGGCGACAGAACGAGGCGAAAGACGCGAGGAAGGCCGCCAGGTGCGGGTCCTCCCAGCCGTACTCGACGCTCGAGACGAAGCCCGGCACGAGGACGACGTCGAACGGGCCGTTGCCGACCACCTGGTACGCAATGCTCACGTCGCCGCTGCCCGCGTAGCGTGTTTGCGGGACATCCACCACGAGGAGTCTCGCAGCTGCGCCGTCGTGGAGAATCCCCGCATGCGAGCCGTCGTGCAGCGGGTTTCGCGGGCCGCAGTCCGCGTCGACGGCACCGTGGTCGGCGCCTGCGGCGCGGGCCTCCTCGTCCTGCTCGGGATCGCCGCCGGGGACGGGCCCGACACCGCGGAGCGGCTCGCTACCAAGATCGCCCGGGTTCGGATCTTCCCGGACGCAGGCGGTCGCTTCGACCGCTCCCTCCTCGACACTGGTGGCGAGGCGCTCGTCGTCAGCCAGTTCACGCTCCTCGCCGAGACGCGCAAGGGCCTCCGGCCGAGCTTCACCGCCGCGGCGCCTCCGGAGGAGGCGGAACCGCTCGTCGAGCGCTTCTGCGATGCGCTCCGCGCGCTCGGCGTCCCGGTGCGAACGGGGGTCTTCGGCGCCAGGATGGAGGTCGAGCTCGTCAACGACGGCCCGGTCACGATCGTCGTCGACGCTTAGGGACGCCGCGGAGCTGCGCACAGACGGTGCTATCCTTCGATCACCACATTTCACCGGCTAGGCGAAATGGGCGCGGGTCGCGCCCATTCGTGTTGTAAGGGGCGATTTCATGGAAATGGGCACGTATGAGAGAGAGCGCGAGCTGACATCGGCGATCAGGCCGGTCGTCGAGTCGACGCTGCCCGAGGTCGAGGTGCTCGCGGTCGAGCTTCTCTCGCCGACCCGCTTCTGCGTCTACGTCGACCGGCCGGCCGGCGTGGACCTCGCACTCTGCGAACGCGTGACGCGGCTGCTCGACGACTACCGGAGCGACTGGACGATCGACGTGTCCTCTCCCGGCCCCGAGCGGCCGCTCCGCCGGCCGGAGCACTTCCGCCGCGTTCTCGGCGGCACCGTGAAGCTCAAGACGGCCACCTCGAAGCGTCTCCGCGGGACGCTTCTGGCGGCCGACGATCATGCCGTCACCGTCGCGGTGAACGGCTCGACGCTCGAGATCCCGGTCGAGGACATCGTCCGGGGCAACCTGATCGACGGAGGACGGGAGTCATGAGCCAGGAGATCATCGAAGGCATCCGCACGATCGAGCGGGAGAAGGGCATCGAGGCAGGAACGCTCATCGCCGCTCTCGAGGACGCGCTGCTCGCGGCGTACAAGAAGACGCCGGGCGCGGCGCGCCATGCGACGGTCGAGCTCGACGACGAGGGCGAGTTTCGCGTGTTTGCGCTCGACATTCCGTCGGATCTCGAGTCGCGCCTCCTGGAGGAGGCGCGAGAGCGCGCGATCGACGAGCTCGAGCGTCTCGAGGAGGAGACGGGCGAGAAGCAGCACACGCTGATCGTCGACGACGAGCTCGACCTCGACTGGGAGCAGGTTCCCGACAATCTCGTCGATCGCTCGGACGCGACGCCCGACGACTTCGGCCGGATCGCGGCGATGACCGCCAAGCAGGTCATCCAGCAGCGGATCCGGGAGGCGGAGCGCGCGATGATGTACGAGGAGTACGTCGACCGCCAGGGCGAGGTCGTGACGGGGATCGTGCAGCAGGCCGGCGACCGCAACAACGTGCTGGTCGATCTCGGCAAGGTCGAGGCTCTTCTGCCGCGCTCCGAGCAGGTGGACGGCGAGCGATACGAGCAGGGCTCGCGCATCAAGGCGGTGATCATCGAGGTCCGCTCCGGGACGAAGGGGCCGCAGGTGATCCTCTCGCGCCGCGCGCCGCAGCTGATCGAGGCGCTGTTCGAGCTCGAGGTCCCGGAGATCGCCGACGGTCTCGTGGAGATCCGCGGCGTCGCCCGGGAGCCCGGCTATCGATCGAAGATCGCGGTCGAGTCGCACGTCCAGGGCGTCGACCCGGTCGGCGCCTGCGTCGGCCCGCGCGGCTCCAGGGTGCGGATGGTCGTATCGGAGCTTCGCGGCGAGAAGATCGACATCATCCCGTGGAACACCGAGCCTGCGCGGTTCGTCGCGAAGGCGTTGTCACCCGCGCGCGTCCGTGAGGTCTACATCGACGACGAGAGCCGCGACGCCACCGTCGTCGTGCCGGACGATCAGCTCGCTCTCGCGATCGGCAAGGAGGGCCTCAACGCCCGCCTCGCTGCGCGCCTCACCGGGTGGAAGGTCGACATCAAGTCCGACTCCGAGTTTGCGCAGCAGGAGGCCGACGCCGCCTTCGCCGGAGACGACGACGGTGGCGGCGACTTCTCGGGCCGCTGCAGCGCGCTGCTCTCGAACGGCAAGCGTTGCCCGAACGCGGCGTTGCCGGGCTCGCGGTACTGCGGTGTTGCCGCCCACCAGGCTCTCGCCGACGATCCCGATGCCGCCGCGTCCGGCAAGGCCGTGCCGCTCGGCGGCGACATCGCGGCCGCCGCCGAGGGGGCCGTCGCGACCGAGGTGGCCGTGGCCGAGGAGGCGATCGGCGAGATCGAGGAAGCGCTCGCAGCGGGAGAGCTGACCGTGGACGAGGCGGAGGCCGTCGAGCAGGCGGTGGCCGACACGGCCCAGGTCGCGATCGCCGAGGACGTCGCCGCAGCGGTCGAGCTCGTGGAGAGCGCCACCGACGAGACCAGCGACGACGGGTGAGCGCTCCATTCCCTCAAAGTCAGGTGTCTGGCCCACCCAGCCGGTCTGTGGGTGTCGGGCCGGCGTTCGCGCGTCTCTACACTGAGAGGTCGCATGGCTGACGGACCCAACAGGCCGAATCGCCCGATCCGCCCGCGCGGCGGCGGTCAGGGCGGCCGACGCCGTCGCGTCGTGATCGAGGGAGGCGCGGCTCGCGGACGCGACGCTCGCGCGGCCCGCGACCGCGCGCAGCAGGCTGCGCCGCGCGCGCCGGCCCCCGCGCCGCCGACCGGGCCCGTCACCGTCGAGTCGGGCGTGACGGTCAAGGACCTGTCCGGCGCCCTCGGCGTCCCGATGTCCCAGATCATCAAGATCCTGATGGGGCTCGGCCAGATGCGAACAGCGACCCAGTCGCTCTCGGACGAAGAGGTCGAGCTGATCGCGGCCGAGGTCGGGCGCGAGGTGACCGTCAAGCACGCGGCGGACGACGACGAGCCAGAGGTCGTCGAGGACGCCGAGGCAGATCTCACGGCTCGTCCCCCGGTCGTCACGATCATGGGACACGTCGATCACGGCAAGACGACGCTGCTCGACGCGATCCGTTCGACGTCCGTCGTCGACACCGAGGCGGGAGGCATCACCCAGCACATCGGCGCCTACCAGGCGAACGTCGACGGCCGCAAGCTGACGTTCCTCGACACCCCGGGACACGAGGCGTTCACCGCGATGCGCGCACGTGGCGCGAAGGTGACGGACATCGCGGTGCTCGTCGTCGCCGCCGACGACGGCGTGATGCCGCAGACGAAGGAGTCGATCAGCCACGCACGCGCCGCCGAGGTGCCGATTGTCGTAGCGATCAACAAGATCGACGTCCCGGACTCGAACCCAGACCGCGTCAAGACCGAGCTCGCCTCCGAGGACCTGCAGCCGGAGGACTGGGGCGGCTCGACGCAGTTCGCACTCGTGTCCGCCAAGCAGCAGACGGGCCTCGCCGAGCTGCTCGAGAAGATCCTGCTCGTCGCCGACGCGGAGCTCGACCTTCGCGCGAACGCGAAGGCGGAGGCGTCAGGGCCGATCATCGAGTCACGGCTCGACGTGGGGCGCGGACCGGTGGCGACCATGCTCGTCCAGCGCGGCACCCTGCGCGTCGGCGACGCGATCGTGGCCGGTGACGCCGCCGGCAAGGTACGTGCGCTCTACGACTACCGCGGCGAGCGCGTCAAGGAGGCCCGTCCCGGCGAGCCGGTAGAGATCCTGGGATTCGACCGTCCGCCGCCCGCAGGAGAGCTTTCACGCGTCGTCGAGCACGAGCGTCAGGCCAAGGATCTTGCCGAGAAGCGCGCAGAGCGGCTTCGCCGCGAGCAGCTCGCGCAGCGCTCGAGCGCAGGTGGGCTTTCGCTCGAGACGCTGTTCGAGCAGATGCAGGCCGGCGCGGTGCAGGAGCTGAACATCGTCTTGAAGGGAGACGTCCAGGGCTCCGTCGAGGCGCTGATGGGTGAGCTCGCGAAGATCCAGCACCCCGAGGTGCGCGTCAACGTGATCCACACCGGGGTAGGGGGGATCACCGAGAACGACGTCAACCTCGCGTCGGCCTCCAACGCGCTCGTGATCGGCTTCAACGTCCGGCCGAGCGCCGAGGCGCGACAGCTCGCCGAGCGGGAGGGCGTCGACATCCGCACCTACCGCGTGATCTACAAGCTCACCGAGGACATCGAGCACGCGCTCGTCGGCATGCTCTCGCCGGTCACGACCGAGGAGATCCTCGGCGAGGCCGAGGTGCGCGCGCTCTTCAAGGTCTCACGGCTCGGCACGATCGCCGGCTGCATGGTCACGAACGGGCTCGTCCGCCGCGGGGCCAGCGTCCGGGTCGTTCGCGACGGCACGGTCGTGCAGGACACGTCGATCGCGCAGCTCAAGCGCTTCAAGGAGGACGCGCGCGAGGTCGCCGAGGGATTCGAGTGCGGGATCCTCCTCGACGGGTTCAACGACGTCAAGGAAGGCGACGTCCTCGAGGTCTTCGAGACGCGCGAGGTCGAGCGTACGGAGCTGTCGGCGACCGCTGCTGCGGACTGACCGGCGCCTTGGCGTCTAACACCCCTTGATCAACTGCGCCGTCGCCGCGGCGCGCGCGCGGTAGCCCTGCATGGACGGGTGCACGCCGTCCGCGCCGAACCACGAGGGATGGGCATCCGCCAGCGACACCCAGTCGAACAAGCGGAGGTTGGCGCGGTGGCGGGCGATCCCGCGGAGCGTGCGGTTGTAGCCCGCGTACGAGACACCGGCATACGGCGGGCGCACGATCGTCGACCAGACGACGCAGCGGTGCTGCCCGGCGATCTCAAGCGTCTCCCTGACGATCCGTGCGAACCCCGAGACCCGACCCGGGTCGTCGTTCGTACCCGCGCTGACGACGATCACGTGGGGAAGCGAGGCGCCGAAGCTCCGCAACGCGGCGGGAACCTCGTCGGCGTGCGTCGAGATCGCGGCGAACGAGCGCACGTTCCAGCCGTGCAGATACCCGCCGAGGTACAAGTCCGTGCCGATCGCAAGCGAGTCACCGTAGTTGAGCACGGTGTGCGGGTGCGCCGAGGATGCGGGCGACGCGGCCGTGAGCACGCACGCGAACGCGCCGAGGATCGAGGCAACGCGCATGAGGCGGAGCATGGTCTCGACTACGGTAGGCCCCGATCCGTTCCTCCCCGCCTGCGCGAACGGAATCCGAACATGTCCACCGGCTATGTCGGCATCCTCTCCGTCGAGCTCTTCTTCCCCGAGAGCCACTCCCTCAAGGAAAAACGCATGCATCTGCGCTCGGTCAAGCAGCAGCTCACGAACCGCGTCGGCTGCACGATCGCCGAGGTCGACCACCACGACGTCTGGCAGCGTTCACAGCTGACACTCGCCTGCGCGACGCGCGAGGCCCGCGAAGCCACCCGCCTGCTCGACACAGCCGAGCGCTGGCTCGCGGGACAGGCGTTCGAGCTCGGCGTGCGCCAGCGGAAGCTCGTGAGCCTCGAAGACGGCGAGCGCCCGTGAACGGCCGCATGCAAAAGGTCAACGAGGCCGTCAAGCAGGTGCTCTCCGAGACGATCCCGACGCTCAAGGATCCGCGGATCGGCTTCGTCACCGTGACGACGGTCGAGACGACGCGCGACCTCGATCACGCGAAGGTGTGGGTGAGCGTGCTCGGCTCCGAGCGTCAGCGCGACAAGACCCTCGTCGCGCTCGAGGGGGCGAAAGGGGTGCTCCAGGCCCGCCTCGGCCATGAGCTCGGCCTCCGGCGGACACCCCGGCTGGAGTTCGTCTACGATCGCGCCGTCGAGCACGGCGTCCGCATGACGCATCTCATCGACGAGCTCGCGCCGGACGACGGAACCCACGATGCCGACGAGTGACATGGACGCGGTCGTCGAGGCGCTACGCGACCGCGAGCGCTTCGTTGTGACGACCCACGACAACCCGGACGGCGATGCGCTCGGATCGCTGCTGGCCATGCACCTCGCACTCACCGATCTGGGCAAGGACGCGGTGATGGTGCTCGGTGGCGATGCACCGCTCCCCGGCGAGTACGCATTCCTCGACCTCGAAGGGCAGGGCGTGCTTCGAGGAGCGCCGACCGATGTCGCCGATCGCGCGCTCGTCGCACTGGACTGCGCCCAGGAGAGCCGGATCATGGAGCCCGCGCTCGTCGCGGCGGCGCCGTTCACGATCGACATCGACCACCACCACGACAACACCCGCTTCGGCGACGTCAATCTCGTCGTCGAGGATGCGTCGTCGACCGGGGAGGTCCTCGCCGACGTCTTTCGCTCGCTTCGCGTGCCTCTGACGCCGAGCATCGCGGAGGCGCTGTACACCGCGATCGTGACGGACACGGGTCGCTTCCAGTACTCGAACACGACCCCGAAGGCGCTCAGGCTCGCAGCCGAGCTCGTCGAGGCGGGCGCCGATGTCGGCAAGGTGTTCGTCGAGGTCTACGAGTCGACGCCGTTCCCCAAGCTCAAGCTTCTGGCCCGGGCGCTCGAGCGCGCGACGCCGCTCGTCGGCGGACGCGTCGTCGTCTCGGAGCTCCTCCGCGAGGACTTCGCGGCGGCGGGTGCCGAAGAGCCCTACTCGGAGGGTGTGATCGATCACCTTCGAGCGGTGGACGGCGCGGAGCTCGTCGCGCTGATCCGGGAGCTGCCCGAAGGCGCCCCCTCGCTGCGCAAGGGGTCGCTTCGCTCGCAGCCGGACGGTGTGGACGTGTCCGCCATCGCCCGCGGCTTCGGCGGAGGCGGTCACAAGCGCGCCGCGGGGTTCTCGACCGACCTCGGGATGGACGAGATCACGGAGAAGATCGTGGCTGCGTACGTCGCCGAGGCCGGTACCGGTACGCCCGGCGGCTGATGGGCGTACCGAAGGCACTGGAGCCGACCGGCGTGATCCTCGCCGACAAGCCGGCCGGGCCGTCGTCGTTTGCGATCGTCGCGCAGGTTCGCGCCAGAACGGGCGCGAAGACCGGGCACGCGGGCACGCTCGACCCGTTTGCTACCGGGCTCCTGATCCTTCTCTCGGGGCGGGCGACCTCGCTCCAGGACCGGTTCACGAAGCTCGACAAGCGGTACGCGACCGACATCGATCTACGCGGGCGAACGACCACCGGGGACCCGGAGGGCGATCCACTCGCCGAGCAGGAGCCTCCGGGAACCGACGAGCTCCGGCACGCGCTGGACGCCCTCCGCGGTGAGGTCGAGCTGCCGATCCCGACGGCGTCGGCGGTCAAGATCCAAGGTGAGCGCGCCTACCGGCTTCACCGGCGGGGTGTCGTCGTGGACATGCCGACCCGCGTGATGCGCGTCCACGAGCTCGAGCTCGTGAAATACGAGGACGGGATCGCGCGGCTCGACGTTCTCGTTGGCTCCGGCACGTACGTCCGCTCGCTCGCGAACGCGCTCGGCGGGCACTGCGCGACCCTTCGTCGCACCGAGATCGGGCCCTTCCGCGTGGAGGAGGCGGACGAGACGCGCGTGTTGCCCCTCGACCAGGCGCTCCCGCGCCTCGCAGCCGTTCGATGAGGGTCGTTCACGCGCCCTCACAGCTCGATCGCCGGCCGCGGGCAGTTGCGATCGGGACCTTCGACGGGGTCCACCGGGGACATCGGTCAGTACTGCGCGCCGCCGTCGAATCGGGGCTCGAGCCGACCGTCATCACGCTCGACCCCCATCCTCGCATCGTGCTCGGCAACCGCGTCGAGCTGATCACGACCCTCGAGCGGCGCCTCGAGCTGCTCGACGAGGCGGGTATCGCGGACGCGCTCGTCGCGGCGTTCACGCCCGAGTTCATGCGTCTCGAGCCCGAGGAGTTCGTCGAGACGTATCTCCGCGGGATCGGCGCCGAGGCGGTCGCCGTCGGGAAGGGCTTCCGCTTCGGCTCGAAACGCGCCGGGAGCGTCGAGACGCTCGCGGGCCTCGGGCTCACCGTGCTCGACGTGGAGGAGATCGAGAGCGTGTCCTCGACTGCGGTCCGCGACGCCGTGCGGGGTGGCGACCTTGCCGCGGCGGCCCGGATGCTCGGCCGGCCGTTCGAGCTCGACGGCGTCGTGGTGTCGGGCGATCAGCGCGGCGGCACGCTCGGGTACCCGACGGCCAACATCGCGATGGATGCCAGCTTCGTCTGCCCCCGGTACGGGATCTACGCGGGGGAGGCGCTCCAGCACCGCGCGGCAGTGTCGATCGGGACGAACCCGCATTACGGCGGCACCGAGCGGCGGCTCGAGCCGTTCCTGCTCGACTTCGAGGGCGACCTCTACGGACGGCGGCTCGTCGTGGAGCTGTGGGAAAGGCTGCGCGACGAAGCCGTGTTCGACTCGGAGGAGGCGCTGGTGGCGCAGATCGCACGCGACGTCGAGTCGACGCGGGCGGCGGTGCGCCCGGACACCGATCCGTGACGGCACCTACGCGGACGGCCGACGGCCGACGAAGACAGGCTCGAGCTCGTCCGGGTTCGACGGGTCTCCCGGCACGAGCGACGCCTCGAACCCCGCCGACTCGAGGAGATAGAGCCAGGTGTGCTCCGGGTACAGGCCGTTGACGTGGCGGTCGTGGACAAGGCGGGTCTCGGAGCCGGGCTCGGAGAGCACCGCCGCGTAGTCCACGAGGAACGTCGTCCCACCGGCCTCGGGTGGATGCACCCACTCCAGGTACCGGAGGGCGCGCCCGTCCTCGCCGTCGTGACCTCCGTGGTCCGTGTGGGGGACGAATGTCTCGCGCGTGCAGTCCGGCACGAAGAGCGCGACGCCCCCCGGCCGCGTGTGTGCATATGCGGTGCGCATGCAGTCGCGCAGGTCGTCCTCGGTGGTCATGTACATCACCGCGTCGTGGACGAAGACCGCGTCGAAGAGCCTCCCCAGGCGCACCGCCCGCATGTCACCGAGGACGTGCTCGCAACCCGGGTTCAGCGTACGGCTCAGCGTGAGCATCTCCGGTGAGAGGTCGGAGAGCGTGCAGGTGAACCGCTTGCCGAGGTGAGAGGCGTTGTTACCGCCGCCCGACCCGAGCTCGAGGAGAGTCTGCGCCTCGGGAGCCGCCTCGAGGATCAGCCGCTCGTAGCGGGCCGCCTCGCCCGCGTATTCCGCCGGCGCAGTAAGGAGGTGGAACCACGGCGCGAGGTCGCCGTAGAGGCGCATGCAGGGATTATCCCGTCGCGGGCGTGAACACGACGACCGCGGCGTCCCGTGCGAGCCCCGCGGCCCGCGGGTGACGGGCCGTGTAGGCAGCGAGCGCGGTCTCCCGCTCGCTGCCCTCGACGAGCGTGCCGATCGCCTCGCGTCGTGCGCCACGCAACGTCAGCGTCGCGGAGGAGGCGGATGAGAACGAGCGCCACCAGAGCTTTTCGCCCGGCGTGAGGGCGACGGCGACGATCGCCCCGTCGGCGGTCACGGCGTACCGCAGCGGAATGCGAAACCCGCGCCCGGTTCGGTGGCCGCGGTAGGAGAGCAGGACGAGCTGCCCGCTGAGCGCGCGATGGGCCGGGGACTCGAGCACCGCCCCGACGAGCGGGTTCGCGAGGCGCAAGAGCCGGAGGGTCGATGAGCCCACCGTCGAAGTCTCCCGCAGAGTATGAGCACCCTGCCTCCCGGACATGTCCCGAACGGACAATTGACGGCCGCGCCCCCGACATGGAATGCTGGTTGTGCTCGTCTTGCCGTCGAATGGTCGAGGCGCGGCACGGCGTCGTCGAGAGGCGCGTTCTCGCGCGGCGGGGACGCGCCCGACGACCGCAGGTACCATTCGCCGCAGACCGCGGTCGCGGCCGAGCGTGCTCTTCCTTCACGCCGAGCGGGGATCGCGGAGACGAAGTCGACGAGAGGAGACCCCATGGGCCTCACCAAGGAAGCCAAGCAGGAGCTGATCGAGAAGCACGGGGCGAACGCCGCCGACACCGGGTCGACGGAGGTTCAGGTCGCGATGCTGACGCGTCGCATCGACGAGCTCACCGAGCATCTGCGAACGCACCCGAAGGACCACTACTCGCGGCGCGGGCTCCTGAAGCTCGTGGGTCGCAGGCGTCGATTCCTCAACTACCTGCAACGCAAGGATCTCGAGGGCTACAGGGCCCTCATCAAGGAGCTCGGCCTCCGCCGCTAGGGGGTCGCAGCCGGAAGGGACGGAAGGTGGGCGTTTGATCGAGCTTCGCGCGGCGCTCGCGGAGCTGGCTCAAACCTCCACCTTCCGCCACATCGGAAGAGGGAAGGACAAGGACAGAGAATGAGCACCACACAAGCCGGGCGTCAGGCCACGGTCTCCGTCGAGGTGGGCGCGAGCGAGTTGCGCTTCGAGACGGGCAAGCTCGCAAAGCAGGCGGACGGGGCGGTTGTCGTCTCGAGCGGGGACACGATGATCCTCGCCACCGCCGTCGGACGTCGCGACTCCCGTCCCGACGCGGACTTCTTTCCGCTGACGGTCGACGTCGAGGAGCGGATGTATGCCGCCGGGAAGATCCCTGGCGGGTTCTTCAAGCGCGAGGGCCGCGCAACAGAGCGCGCGACGCTCACGGCCCGCATGATCGACCGCCCGATCCGGCCGCTCTGGCCGAAGGGATTCAAGAACGAGGTGCAGGTGATCTGCACCGTGCTCTCGGCGGACATGGTCGTGCCACACGACATCCTCGCGATCAACGGCGCCTCCGCCGCGCTCGCGATCTCGCCCCTGCCCTTCCTCGGGCCGGTCGGCGCGGTCAGGGTCGGGCTCGTCGAGGGCGAGATGGTCGTCAACCCGACGTTCCAGCAGATGGAGGAGTCGTCGCTCGACCTCATCCTCGTGGGAACGCGCGAGGCGCTGACCATGGTCGAAGCCGGAGGGGATCAGGTGCCGGAGGACACGATGCTCGACGCGTTCGCGCTCGCGCATGCGGAGATCGTCCGGATCTGCGACGCGATCGAGGAGCTCTCCCGTGAGGTCGGGAAGCCGAAGTGGATCGACGTCGAGCTCAACGCCGAGCTCGCGGACCGGCACGGTGACGCGGTCGCGCGGAGGATCGGCGAGGTCGGGCTCCGCGAGGCGGGGTCCGTCGTCGACGAGCTCCTCGTGGACGCCGCCCCGACGATCACCATGGACTCGGGCGAGGACGACATCGTCCGCGAGATGCAGGTGCGAAACGGCCTCCAGGCTCTTCTCGAGAGCACCCGGGTCGCGGCGGTCGAGTCCGCAGTTCGCGCCCAGTTCGAGGACGATCTGCGGGCGCTCACCGATGCCGAGCAGGACTCGAAGGAGCTCAAGTCCCGCAAGCGGGACATCCTGATCGAGCGCATCCAGGGCGGCGTTCAGCTGCCGTTCCCGGTCGGCGACGACGACGGAGCGAAGGACGCGGTCACGCGCAGTTACGTGAAGAAGGCGACCGACGCGATCTACAAGGATCTCGTGCGCAAGAAGATCGCCGTCGAGAAGCGGCGGCCCGACGGTCGCGGCACCGAGGAGATCAGGCCGATCACCACCGAGGTCGGCGTGGCGCCACGAACGCACGGATCGGCCCTCTTCACACGAGGTCAGACGCAGATCCTCACGCTCTGCACGCTGGGAACGGCGAAGGAGCAGCAACGGATCGACGATCTGTCGCTCGAGCAGGAGCGCCGCTACATGCACCACTACAACTTCCCGCCCTACTCGGTCGGTGAGACCGGCTTCATGCGGGGCCCGAAGCGGCGCGACATCGGCCACGGCGCGCTCGCACAGAGAGCTCTCGAGGCCGTTGTCCCGTCCGTCGAGGAGTTCCCGTACACGATCCGGCTCGTCTCCGAGACGCTCGAGTCGAACGGCTCGTCGTCGATGGGCTCCGTGTGCGGATCGACGATGTCCATGATGGACGCCGGCGTGCCGATCGCGGCCCCGGTCTCCGGGATCGCCATGGGTCTCGTCAAGGAGGGGGACGACTACGTCATCCTCACGGACATCCAGGGCGCGGAGGACCACCTGGGCGACATGGACTTCAAGGTCGCCGGCACCCTGGAGGGGATCACGGCGCTCCAGATGGACATCAAGATCACCGGCGTCACGCAGGAGATCATGCGCTCGGCCCTCGAGCAGGCAAAGCGCGCCCGCGCGTTCATCCTCGACCGGATGCTCGAGACGATCTCCACGCCGCGGGCGGAGCTCGCGGGCCATGCGCCGCGGATCTCGTCCATCCAGATCAACCCCGACTTCATCGGCATGGTGATCGGGAAGGGCGGCGAGACCATTCGCTCGCTCGAGTCCGACTACGACGTCCAGATCGACATCGAGGAGGACGGCACCATCCTCGTCTACGCCACCGAGGGCACGAACGCCGATGCCGCGATCTCGGCCATCCAGGCGATGACGAAGGAGCCCGAGGTGGGGGACACTTTCACCGGGCGGGTCGTCAAGACCACCGACTTCGGCGCGTTCGTCGAGCTGAAAAAGGGCACCGACGGGCTTCTGCACGTGTCGAACGTGGGGCCTGGACGCGTCGCTCACATCGAGGACGTGCTCGCTCGCGGCGACACGCTGGACGTGATCGTGCAAGAGGTCGACAAGGACAGGGGCCGCATCGGCCTGAAGCTTGTCGCCAAGCACGAGAACGGGGACCTCGTCTCGCCGGAGACGCTCGTCGAGCGGGCGAAGGACGCCCCACCCCGCGAGCCGCGCCCTCCGCGCGACGATCGCGGCCGCGGTCGCGGCGGCGATCGGGGCCGGCGCCGGGACTGAATAGTTGTCCGCAAGGTGGGAATCCGCTCGCGCGGATTCCCACCGCGGGGATTCCCGCCTGCGGCGAGGCAGCTTGTTCGCCAGGCGGGAATCCGCTCGCGCGGATCCCCGCGGCTGATCCCCGCCTGCGGCGGGGCAGATCCCTGAAGCTTGTTCGCCAGGCGGGAATCCGCTCGCGCGGATCCCCGCGGCTTGATCCCCGCCTGCGGCGGGGCAAATCCCTGAAGGCGCCGCCTTCGGCGCCGCAACCGGGGTGATTCGCCAGGCGGGAACCCGCTCGCGCGGATCCCCGCGGCTGATCCCCGCCTGCGGCGGGGCAGATCCCTGAAGCTTGTTCGCCAGGCGGGAATCCGCTCGCGCGGATCCCCGCGGCTGATCCCCGCCTGCGGCGGGGCAGATCCCTGAAGGCGCCGCCTTCGGCGCCGCAACCGGGGTGATTCGCCAGGCGGGAACCCGCTCGCGCGGATCCCCGCGGCTGATCCCCGCCTGCGGCGGGGCAGATCCCTGAAGCTTGTTCGCCAGGCGGGAATCCGCTCGCGCGGATCCCCGCGGCTTGATCCCCGCCTGCGGCGGGGCAGATCCCTGAAGGCGCCGCCTTCGGCGCCGCAACTGCACCTCCAGGATCCCAATTCAGGGACCCAGAGCGACCGTGAGGCTACGATCGCGCCGTGCCCGGGCCCGAGATCACGACGCTCCCAGGCGGGGAGCGCATCGCCACAGAGCGGCTGCGTGGCGTGCGGTCGGTCGCGCTCGGGCTCTGGATCGGGACCGGTTCCCGGGACGAGCCGCGGTCGCGCGCAGGCGTCTCCCACTTCATCGAGCACCTGCTGTTCAAGGGCTCTGCCCGCTACAGCGCGCAGGGCATCGCCGAGCTCTTCGACGCGATGGGAGGCGAGCTCAACGCGGCGACGTCACGCGAGACGACCGTCGTCTACACGCGCGTTCCGGACGGTCATCTCGCACGGGCGCTCGACGCGATGACGGACATGGTCTTCGCTCCGACCTTCGCCGACGTCGACTCGGAGCGCGAAGTCGTGCTCGAGGAGATCGCGATGGTGGACGACAACCCGCAGGACCTCGTGCACGACCTGGCGGCAGAGGCCGTTTTCGGGGCGCACCCGCTCGGCCGGCCGGTGATCGGCAGCGCCGACGTGATCGCCGGCGTCTCGCCGCGGGCGCTCCGCTCGTGGCACGGGGGCGCCTACGTGGGATCCAGGATCGTCCTCGCCGCGGCCGGGAACCTCGCGCACGAGCGGCTCGTCGAGATGTTTGCGGCGAGCCGGCCGGATGGGCGCGTGGAGGCGCGAGTGCCGCGTCGCACACCTGTCGGCCGCCTGGCGAAGCCCGGCTACAGGTTCCTGCGCCGTCGTACCGAGCAGTATCACGTCGTCCTCGCCGGGCCCGGGATCGCTCGCGACGACGAGACGCGCTTCGCGGCCGCGCTCCTCGACGCGATCCTCGGCGGCTCGGCGTCGTCACGGCTCTTCCAGGAGATCCGCGAGCTGCGGGGCATGGCCTACAGCGTCTACACGTTCGGCTCCCAGTACGCGGAGACGGGTCAGGTCGGGATCTACGTTGGCACGCGCGAGGAGAACCTCGCGGAGTGCGTCGACGTCATCGCGGCCGAGCTCGCGGACGTCGCGGCCGGGAACCTCCGGCCCGGCGAGCTCGACCGCGCGAAGGAGAACCTCGAGGGGCGTCTGCTGCTCTCGCTCGAGAGCACCTCGAACCGCATGAGCAGGCTGGGCAGGTCCCTCGTGACGGACACCGAGCTGATGTCGGTCGAGGAGACGCTCCGGCGCGTTCGAGCGGTCACCGACGCCGACGTCGCCGAGGCGGCCCGCACGCTGTTTGCCCCGACGCGGCTGTCCGCGGCGGGCATAGGGCCGCGCGAGAGCCGCTTCCGCAAGGCGGTCGCCAGGTTGAACCCGGCCGTGGCGGAGCGCGCTTGAAGATCTGCCTCTACGGGATCGAGGGCAAGGTCGGGTCGGTGTTGCGTCCCGCCCTGGAGGCCGCGGGGCACGACGTTCTCGACGCACGCATCGCCGGTCCGGAGGGCTGCGACGTCGCGATCGACTTCACCCGGCCTGACGCGGTGGCAGGAAATGCCGAGCGATGCCTTTCCGCAGGCGTGCCGATGATCGTCGGGACGAGCGGCTTCGACACGGACGCGCTCGCCCGCAGCTCGAGGGAAGCCGGCGTCCCGTGCTTTCATGCGCCGAACTTCGCGCTCGGTGCGGTCCTGATGATGCGCTTCGCGGAGGAGGCGGCGCGTCTGCTTCCCCGGGTGGAGATCGTCGAGCTCCACGCCGAGACGAAGCTCGATGCGCCCTCCGCAACTGCCAAGGCGACCGCCGCCAGGCTTCCCGGCGAGGTCCCGATCCACTCTGTGAGGCTCCCCGGTCTCGTGGCTCATCAGGAGGTGCTCCTGGGCGGGGCGGGAGAGACCCTCACGATCCGCCACGACACGACGTCGCGCGCGGCGTTCGTCCCGGGCGTGCTCCGCGCGGTCGAGGCGGTCCGCACGCTTCCACCCGGCCTCACGGTCGGGCTCGACGCGCTGCTGTAGCGACGGGGCTCGCCTCGTGTGGCGTCGACCGTTGTGGAAGGGCGCTCCGAACGGCAGAGGGCGGTAGTTGCTATGAGCGTGAGCGAAGGGCGGCGAGCAGCTCCTGGTGGCGGCGCTCCTCGTCCGAAATCACCTCTTCTTCCGGCGTGCGTCTGCGGGCCATGAGCGCGTTGAGCGGTTTGACGACGAAGAAGAACACCGCTGCGGCGATCGCGATGAAGGAGATGACGTCGGTGATGAACGCTCCGTAGCGGAACACGGCGTCGTTGATCGTGAACGTCAGGTCGTTGAAGTCGGGCTTGCCGATGATCATCGCGACGATCGGCATCACGAGGTTGTTCACGAGCGAATTGACCACGGCGGCGAACGCAATGCCCATCACGAAAGCGACGGCAAGGTCGACGATGTTCCCCTTGGTCAGGAAATCCTTGAACTCCGCGAGCATGGCTGCCTCCCTCGGTCGGCGCTTTGGTCGCGCAATCCTTATCCGATTCCGGTCCGAGTACAATCGAGGTCGGTGCTCGGCGACGTCCTGACAGCGGTCGTGACGCCGTTCCACGAGGACGGCACGCTCGATCTCGACGGGTTCCGCTCGCTTTGCGAGCACCTTCTCGACAACGGCTCGGATGGGCTCGTCGTGACGGGCACGACAGGCGAGGCCCCGACTCTCACCGACGAGGAGCGCATGGCCCTCTATGCGTCGGCTGTGGAGACGGCCGGCGGCCGGGGCACGGTGATCGCGGGAACCGGGACGTACTCGACCGCGCACTCCATCCACCTCACCGAGCAGGCCCACGAGCTCGGGGTCGACGGGTTCCTCGTCGTGACCCCCTACTACTCGAAGCCGCCGCAACGCGGGATCGTCGCGCACGTGGCCGCAATCGCGGCCGCGACCGACCGTCCGGTCGTGTTCTACGACATCCCCTCACGCGTCGTGGTCGACGCGGAGCCAGAGACGATCTCCCGGCTGGCCGAGATCGAGAACGTCCGCGCGGTGAAGCAGGCGAAGCCGAGTCGTGCCGCCGCAAGGCACGTGGTCGCGTCCGGCCTCGACCTCTACGCGGGCGACGACGACCTGATCCTCCCGTTCCTCGAGCTCGGCGCCCTTGGTGGCATCTGCGTCTATACCCACGTGGTGGGGCAGCGCGTGAAGGAGATGGTCTCGCGGTACAAGGATGGCGACGTCGAGGGGGCGCAGGCCATCGACGAGGAGCTTCGGCCCGCGATCGAGATCCTCCGCGTGCAGTCGAACCCGATCGGGATCAAGCGCGCCCTGCAGCTCCTCGGTCACGAGGTGGGCGGTCTCCGGCTGCCGCTCGTCGAGGCGGACGAGGCCGAGACGGCGACGATCCGAGGTTGCCTCGAGCGCCTTGGGCTCCTTGCGGCCGTGGCGCGGTAGCGCCGATCGGCGCTTGGCCCCGTCCGTAGACTCCGGTCCGTGAGCACACCCCTTCGGATCATCCCGCTCGGCGGTCTCGGCGAGGTCGGCAAGAACATGACCGTGCTCGAGTACGGCGACGAGCGGATCGCGATCGACGCAGGGCTCGCGTTCCCGCGCGACGAGCACTTGGGCGTGGACCTCGTCCTGCCCGACGTCTCGTACCTCGCCGACCGTCCCCTGCTGGCGGTCGTGCTCACGCACGGCCACGAGGATCACGTCGGCGGCCTCCCGTACGTGCTGCGCAGGGTCGACGTGGGCGAGGTGATCGCGACGCGCCTCACGCTCGCGCTCGTGAAGTCGAAGCTCGACGAGCACAAGCTGGGGGCCGCGACCGAGCTCACGGAGGTCGAGCCGGGTGGAGCAGCAGTCGAGCTCGGCCCGTTCCGGCTCGAGTTCATCCGCATGGCGCATTCGATCCCGGACGCGATGGCGATCGTCGTCGAGACTCCCGCCGGCCGGATCTTGCACACGGGCGACTGGAAGCTCGACCACACACCTGTCGACGGCCTGAAGACCGACGTCGGCGCGCTCGCCGAGCTCGGCAGCCGTGGGGTCGATCTCCTGCTCGGCGACTCGACGAACGCGGAGCGGCCGGGGATGACGGGGTCGGAGCGCCTCGTCGGCGAGGCGTTCCGTCAGCTGATCCCTCTCCGGTCGGGCCGCATCGTGGTCGCGTCGTTCGCGTCGAACATCCATCGGGTGCAGCAGGCCGCAGAGGTCGCGATCGCGAACGGGAGGAAGGTGGCGGTCGTCGGTCGCTCGATGCGGAAGAACATGAACATCGCGCGGAACCTCGAGTACGTGCGCCTCCCCGACGACTCCATCATCTCGCCGAAGGAGGCAATGGAGCTGCCCAGGGACCGGGTGCTCGTGCTCTGCACCGGGAGCCAGGGTGAGCCGATGTCCGCGTTGACGCGGATCGCGTACGGGGATCACCAGAACGTCGCGGTGGAGCGCGGCGACACCGTCATCATCTCGGCGAAGCCGGTTCCCGGCAACGAGCTCCGGGTGCACGATTCGATCAATCGACTCGCCCGGCTGGGGGCCGAGGTGCTCCACCAGGAGATCGCGCCCGTCCACGTGTCGGGGCATGCGTGCTCCGAGGAGCTTCGGACGCTGCTCTCGCTCGTCCGCCCGCGGGCCGTGATGCCCATGCACGGCGAGTACCGGATGCTGGCGGCACACGCGGAGCTCGCCCGCGACGCCGGAGTGCCCGACGAGCGCATCGTGATCGCCGAGAACGGCTCGGTCGTCGAGCTCGGCCCGGCCGGCGTGCGGATCGTGGACCACGTGACCTCGGGCGCCACGTTCGTCGACGGGCTCGGCGTGGGCGATGTGGAGGACGTCGCTCTGCGAGACCGCCGCAGGCTCTCGGAGGACGGCGTCCTGATCGTCGTCACGACCGTGTCGCTCGACGACGGAGGCGTGATCTCGGAGCCGGAGCTGATCGCCCGCGGCGTGGGCGACGACACCGGGCTCGTCGACGCGATGCGCGACGAGGCGGGCCGCATCGCCGCGGAGCTTTCCACGAAGGGCCTCACCGAGATCAAGCTCGTCCAGGAGCACCTCCACGACGCGATCGGGCAGGTGGTGTACGACCGCACGCGGCGGCGGCCGATGATCCTCCCCGTCGTGATCGAGGTTTGAGGTGGCTATGACGACCGGGTGGGCTGCCGTGCTCGAGGCACATGCGGAGTCGCCGCACACGGTGCGCCGGCTCGTCACCCAGCTTCGCGCCTGCGAGGCCGCGTCGATCGCCTTCTGCCGACTCCTCGAGCGGTGGGGTAGAGGCGACGCGGTTCCCGCAACCGCAGGGTCGCGCGCCGCGGCGCTGCGACACGCTGCCGACAGGATCGAGACAGCGCTGGCCGGCCTCGAGCGGCCGCTCTCCGCGTACCTCCTCGAGCTCGAGCCGGAGCGCGCCGAGGGCCGCTCGTGGTACGGCGGGCCCGGTGCGGGCGAGCTCGTCGAGTGGCAGCCCGTCCTCGAGCGGGCCGGGGTCGGCGCCTGCCCGAACCGCGTCGCGGCCGTCTACCTCGAGCTGGCCGTGCTCGTGCGCGCGCTGCAGGGCCTGGACGACGCGGCGCGGCTCGATGCGCCCCCCGATCGCTCCTCGCTCTGGGCCGGCCTGTTCGATCTCCGCGACACGCTGTTCGCGTCGACGGTCGACGACCTGCGCGCCCTCGCGGCCTAGCTTCTCCTGGTCCGTTCGGGGCGCGTCTTGCCAGGACGGCTTGCAGGCGAACGGTGTCAGACACCGTTTCTTGTCAAGATGACCCGAGGGGACATGGCTCCGTGAGGCCCAGGATCAGCGTCGTCGGTTCGGTCAACCTCGACCTCGTCGTGCGCGTGGAGACGCTTCCACAGGCGGGCGAGACGGTCGGCGGCGGGACGCTCGAGCGCGTGCCCGGCGGGAAGGGCGCCAACCAGGCCGTCGCCTGCGCCAGGCTGGGCGCGGAGGTGACGATGATCGCGGCGGTCGGCCGCGATTCGTTCGCCGCAGAGGCGCTGGCGGGGCTTCGGGCCACCGACGCCGCGCTCGAGCTCCGCGAGTCCGAGAAGCCGACGGGTGTCGCCCTGATCCAGGTCGACGCGAGCGGCGAGACGACGATCGCGGTTGCGCCGGGCGCGAACACTGAGCTCACGGCGGTCGAGCTTCCCGAACACGACGCCGTGCTCTGCCAGCTGGAGATCCCGGACGCCGCGGTGCTCTCCGCCTGGGAGGCGGCGACGGGCACGTTCTGCCTCAACGCGGCGCCCGCCCGCCCGATCGCAATCGACGCCGACCTGACGGTGGTGAACCGCCACGAGCTCGCGGTTCTCACGCGCCGGGACGGCCTCGTCGCTCTCACCCTGGGGCGCGAGGGTGCGGTGCTGCTCGACGACGGCGAGGAGATCGCCCGGGCAGCTCCGCCGGCCGTCGATGCCGTGGACGGAACCGCGGCCGGCGACGCGTTCACGGCCTGCCTCCTCGTATCGCTCCTCGAAGGCCGCGAGGAAGCCGAGGCGCTCACGCGGGCCTGCGCCGCAGGCGCGCTCGCCGCATCGCGCTTCGGTGCCCAGCCGTCGCTGCCGACGACAGCCGAGATCGACGCCGTGCTCACAGCCTGAGCGGCCACCCGCAACCAGCGAGCTCACGCGACCGACGCGGCGTCGCCCAGCCCTCCGCAGTGGATAATCAGATAGTGGCGACGCCGGTAATCCTCGACTGCGATCCGGGTCACGACGACGCGATCGCGCTCCTGCTCGCCCTCGCGAGCCCGGAGCTCGACGTGCTGGGCGTCACGACGACGTACGGCAACCAGACGCTCGAGAAGACCACGGCCAACGCCTTGAGGGTCCTCGAGCTCGTCCGGCGCACGGACGTTCCCGTCGCTGCGGGTGCGGCCACACCGCTCGTTCGGGGCCTCACCGTGGCGGCTCACGTGCACGGCGAGAGCGGGCTGGACGGCCCGGCACTGCCGCCGCCGACCACAGGGCCCGCGTCTTCCGACGCCGTCGCGTGGATGGCGGGCGCCGTGGCGGCCTCGCACGAACCTGTCACGCTCGTCCCGACCGGGCCGCTGACGAACGTTGCCGCCTACCTCGAAGAGCACGGCACAGCGGGGCTCGCGCGCATCGTCCTGATGGGTGGTGCCATCGCCGAGGGAAACATGACGCCCGCAGCGGAGTTCAACATCTGGGCCGATCCGGAAGCCGCCCAGATCGTGTTCGACGCGCAGGTCGACGTGACGATGATCGGGCTGGACGTGACGCACAAGGCGGTGATCGGCCCGGATGTCCAGCGGCGGCTGCGCGAGGCGGGCTCGATCGGCGTGTTCGTCGCCGAGCTCGTCGACTTCTTCACGGTCTACCACCGGCAGACCTACGGCTGGGAGGGGGCTCCGATCCACGACGCCGTGGCGGTAGCGCACATCCTGAGACCGGGTCTCGTCGAGACGAAGCTTCGGAACGTCGAGGTCGAGCGCGTCTCGGAGCTCTGTCGCGGCCGAACGGTGGTCGACCTGTGGCTCCGGACCGAGCGTGGGCCGAACGCCCACGTCGGCGTCGACCTCGACGGCGACGCGTTCTTCGACCTGCTCGTCGAGCGGATCGCGCGCCTCGGGTGAGCGCGGACGCAGGTTACGACTCGTAACTTGCGCGCTGGCGAGGCCGAGGCAATCGTCGCCGGCGCCAACACCCACCCCGCCATGGTGCGGCCGTCGACCGCAGGAGAGCACGGAGCGGCGCAGAAGCAGCAAGCCCATGGCCACGAGGAAGAAGCGCGCCCCGGCTCGCACGCGCAAGCCGCGGGAGCCCGCGCGGGTTCGGAAGCGCCGCAAGAAGACGCGCGGGCATCAGCATCCCGAGCTCTGGGGCCTGGGGCTCGTCGCCGTCGGTCTCGTCCTCGCGACCGTCGTCTGGCTCGGCTGGGACGGGGGGCCCGTGGGTGCTCACGTCTCCGGCTGGCTCGAGGACGGCCTCGGCACTGCGGCCGAGCTCGTTCCCTTCGCGCTCGTGACGATCGGCGGACTGATGCTCGTGCGCAGCGAGCTCGTCGACCTGCGCCCCTTCAGGACGGGGCTCGCCGTGGGCTTCCTCGGGCTGATGATCGCCCTTTCCGACGAGCACGGCGGCAACCTCGGCGCGGCGCTCGGCGGTGGCCTGTCCCGCGTTCTCGGCGAGGCGGGTGCGTTGATCGTCGGGGTGACGCTCGTCGTCGCCGGCACGCTGCTCGTGACGGGCGCGTCGGCCGGCGCGCTGCTGCGCCGCTCCGGGACGGCTGTTCGCCATGCCGGAACCGTCGCCCGCCGCTCGATCGAGAGTCTGGAGTGGGCGGACTGGGGAGACGGAGACGACGCAGTCGAGACGCCCCTCGTCACGCCGACGCGCACCAGGTCGGCTCCGGTTGACGGGGTGGAGGCATTTCCCGACGTTCTCGATGCCGGCCCCGTCGCCACCGAGCCGCCACCACTCCTGCAGCCGGACGAGCGGACGACCGGGGAGGACGAGCGGCTCGTCTTCGACGCGCCCGCCACGGGCGACTACGCGCTGCCCGACCGATCGACGCTCAAGGCAAGTCCCCCCGCCCGGGCCGATGCGGGCGACGTGAGTCAACGGACCGCGAAGCTCCTGGTCGAGACACTCGCGAACTTCGGGGTCGACGCGACGATCGTCGGCACGATCGCAGGTCCGCGCGTCGTGCGCTACGAGCTCCAGCTTGCGCCCGGCACGAAGGTCTCCAAGGTGGCCGGGCTGAAGGACGACCTCTCGTACGCCCTTGCCACGACGGAGATCCGAATCCTCGCGCCGATCCCCGGCAAGCAGGCGGTCGGGGTCGAGGTGCCGAACCTCGCACCCCGCATGGTGACGCTCGGCGACGTCTTCGACGATCTGCCGGGCACCGCCAGCCCGCTGTCCGTGTGGCTCGGCAAGGACATCTCCGGCAACGCCGTGTGGACCGACCTCGCGCGCATGCCGCATCTCCTGATCGCGGGCACCACCGGATCGGGCAAGTCCGGCTGCATCAACACGCTGCTCACGTCGATCCTGCTTCGAGCGACCCCCGACGAGGTCCGGATGATCCTGATCGACCCGAAGCGGATCGAGCTCAACTTCTACGAGTCGATCCCTCATCTCCTGACGCCGGTCGTGTCGAGCCCGAAGGAAGCCTCGGCGGTGCTCCACAACGTCGTCGCCGAGATGGAGCGGCGCTACGAGCGGCTCTCCATCCTGCGCGCCCGCAACCTGCCGGAGGCGAACCGCGCGCTCCGCGCGCGAGGCGACGAGCCGCTGCCCTACCTGCTTGTCGTGATCGACGAGCTCGCCGACCTGATGATGGTCTCGCCTCAGGCCGTGGAGGACGCGATCATCCGGCTCGCGCAGAAATCGCGCGCGGTCGGCATCCACCTCGTGCTCGCGACGCAGCGTCCGTCGGTCGACGTGATCACGGGGATGATCAAGGCCAACGTTCCAAGTCGGATCGCGTTCGCGGTCTCGAGTCAGACCGACTCGCGCGTGATCCTCGACGGATCGGGGGCGGAGAGCCTGCTCGGGCAGGGTGACATGCTGTTCAAGCCGCTCGGAACCTCGCGGCTACAGCGCGTCCAGGGCGCGTTCGTGACCGAGGAGGAGATCGCGTTGATAGTGGAGCAATGCCGGTCTCAGCGGGGCCAGCAGCTCGACGAGACGCTGCTCGAGGTCCCCGAGGGCGCGATCTCGGACGACGACGGGGGCGACGACGACTTCGACCCCGACGAGGACCCGCTGCTCGACCGCGCGATCGAGATCGTCGTGCAGACCCAGACCGCTTCGGTCTCTCTCCTCCAGCGCCGGCTCCGGGTCGGCTACACACGCGCCGGGAGGCTGATCGACATGCTCGAGCGGCGGGGCATCATCACCGGCTACGAAGGCTCGAAGCCGCGTCGCGTGCTCGTGGAGGAGCATCAGCTCACAGCCGTGACCGGCCACCAGGCGTAGGCGCCGCGGATACGCCGTTCCTAACAACTTTGGTCCGTACGGCCATCTAGGATTCTGCGGTCGCAGCTCGGCTGCAACTTCGTGTTGAATCCCGCGTCACACATGCGGGAAGCTCCGTCAACGCACCACAAGGAGGGAATGTGGCGATTCGCAAATGGACGGTTTTGGCGTCGCTCGCGCTCTGCGCGGCGGTTGCGATGACCGTCGCCTCGAGCGGCTCGGCCAAGCCTGCGCAGGCGAAGGCGATGTCGGGGTACAAGGTCGCGCTCGTGACCGACATCGGCGGCCTGAACGACAAGAGCTTCAACGCGCTCGCGTACAAGGGCCTCAAGGACGCCCAGAAGAAGCTCGGGATCGACGGGCGGGTCTTCATCTCGAAGAGCTCCGCCGACTACATCCCGAACCTCTCCGCCGGGGCGCGGGGCTACGACCTCGTGATCGGCGTCGGGTTCCTGATGGGAGACCAGCTGGCTGCGGTCGCAAAGCGGTTCCCGGACACCAAGTTCGCGATCGTCGACTATCCGGCGGCGGCCCTGAAGGGCGCGCCGACCAACGCGCGCGGGATCGTCTTCGCCGAGCAGGAGGCCGGCTGTCTCGCGGGCGTCGCCGCCGCGCGGGAGTCGAAGACGGGCGTGATCAGCTCGGTCGGCGGCCAGTCGGTCCCGGCGGTCGTCGCCTACATCGCGGGGTACCGGTACTGCGCGAAGAAGCTCAAGAAGAGCATCAAGACCCTGAACGACTACTCGCAGGACTTCGTCGCGCAGGACAAGTGCAAGGAAGTCGGGCTCAACCAGATCGGTGAGCAGTCAGACGTCGTCTTCCAGGTGGCCGGCGGCTGCGGCCTCGGCGCGCTGCAGGCGGCCAAGGACAGCAAGGTCTGGGGCATCGGCGTGGACGCCGACCAGGGCTACCTCGGCAAGCACATCCTCACGAGCGCCCTCAAGAAGGTCGACGTGGGCGTGTTCAGCACCATCGCGCTCGCCGGCTCCAACAAGTGGAAGGGTGGGGTCGACAGCCTGTTCAACGCGAAGAACAAGGGCGTCGGCTTCGGCAAGGTGAGCACTGCGGCCCCGAATCGCAAGGGGCTGATCAACCTGCTCGGCAAGTGGCAGAAGCTGCTTGCCTCGGGCAAGGTCAAGCCCCCGCGCACGTTCAAGGGCTAGCGCCGCAAGGCAAAGGGTAACGCCGGGTGGGCGGGCTCTCGAGCCCGCCCACCAGCCGTTTGAAGGCACGCCCGAGCGGGTATTCGAAACGTATGGCCCGCCGCCACGTGCCTGCTGTCGTGGTTCTTGCGCTGCTCGCGCTCCTTGCCGCCTCGTGCGGTGGCGGGGAAAGCAACGGTGGGAGTGAAATCTCCGCCCTGCGGGTGGCGCTCGTCACCGACATCGGAGGGCTGAACGACCGCGGCTTCAACGCGCTCGCGAACAAGGGCCTCGAACGCGCGGAAGACGAGCTCGGGATCGAGGGCCGCGTCTTCATCTCGAAGTCTGCGAGCGACTACGTCCCGAACCTCACCACTGCTGCACGAGACGGGAACGACCTCGTGATCGGCGTCGGCTTCCTGATGGGCGACGCGCTGTCGAGCGTCGCCAAGCAGTTCCCCGACACGAAGTTCGCGATCGTCGACTACCCCTGGGCGGCGCTCGACGGAGCGCCTGCCAACGCACAGGGGCTCGTCTTCGCCGAGCAGCAGGCGGGGTATCTCGTCGGCGTCGCCGCGGCGACCGTCGCGAAAGGCGGAACGGTGAGCGCCGTCGGCGGCCAGGCGGTACCGGCCGTCGTCGCATTCCTGGCCGGATATCGCGCCGGTATCAAGGCGACGGACCCGAACGAGACCATCCTCCAGGGGTACTCGCAGGATTTCGTCGACCAGGCGAAGTGCACCGAGCTCGCGCTCGCACAGATCGGTCGCGGCTCCAAGGTCGTCTTCGCCGCGGCGGGCGGTTGCGGGCTCGGAGCGCTCCAGGCGGCGAAGGAGCGGGGTGTCTGGGGCATCGGCGTCGACAACGACCAGTCTTTCCTCGGGCCGCACATCCTCACGAGCGCGACGAAGAAGGTCGATGTCGCGGTCTTCGACACGATCGAGACGGTCGAGAAGGGGACGTTCGAAGGTGGCGGCGACTCGCTCTACGACGTCGCGAACGACGGCGTCGGGTACGGCAAGGTGAGCCCGGACGTGCCCGATCGCGATGCGCTGATCGCGAAGCTCGACGACGTCTCGAAGCAGATCGCCTCCGGCGACGTCGAGATTCCCCGGTCGTAGCGCGGCCGACGACGGCTACGAAGCGCGCTCGGCACGCCGGTTCAACCCTTCGCCTGGGCGCGCGCATCCGTGCGCGGCGCCGTAGAATCCCGCGGATGCCCGAGAGCCCCGAGGTCCTCGAGATGCGGCACATCACGAAGCGCTTCCCGGGGACCGTCGCGAACGACGACATCGGGTTCGACCTCCGGGAGGGCGAGGTACATGCGCTGCTCGGCGAGAACGGCGCGGGCAAGTCCACGCTGATGAACATCCTCTACGGGCTCTACCACCCCGACGAGGGGGAGATCCTGATCAAGGGGAGGCCCGTGCGACTCGGCTCGCCCAATGCGGCGATCGAGGCGGGCGTGGGCATGGTGCACCAGCACTTCATGCTGATTCCCGTGATGACGGTTGCCGAGAACATCGTCCTCGCGCAGGAGCCCACCTCTGCAGGTGTGCTGCTCGACATGCGGGAGGCGGAGCGGCGCGTCCGGGAGATCTCCGACCGCTACGGGCTCGCGGTCGACCCTCACGCACGCATCGAGGAGATCACCGTCGGCCAGCAGCAGCGGGTCGAGATCCTCAAGGCCCTCTATCGCGATGCCGACATCCTGGTGCTCGACGAGCCGACCGCAGTTCTGACACCGCAGGAGGCAAAGGAGCTCTTCGAGGTCGTGCGCGGCCTGACCGAGCGCGGCAAGTCGATCGTCTTCATCTCGCACAAGCTCAACGAAGTGCTCGAGATCGCCGACCGCATCACCGTGCTCCGACGAGGCAGGCTGATCGAGACGCTGCCCGTGAGCGGCGCCACCGAGGAGAGCCTCGCAAAGCTGATGGTCGGCCGCGAGGTCCTGCTCCGCGTCGCGAAGACGCCCGCGCACCCCGCGGAGCCACTGCTCGAGGTCGAGAGCCTGCACGTCGTCGACGACCGGGGAATCGAGAAGGTGCGCGGGACGTCCTTCACCGTGCGCGCGGGGGAGATCGTCGGTATCGCCGGTATCGACGGAAACGGCCAGACCGAGCTGATCGACGCGATCACCGGCCTGCGCGGCGTTCTCTCGGGAGCCGTGAGCGTCGGCGGCGCCGGGATCACGAACGCGTCTGCGCACGGCCACATCGCCGCGGGCATCGGCCACATCCCGGAGGACCGGCAGAGACGCGGGCTCGTGCTCGAGTACTCCATCGCCGAGAACATCGCGCTGCACGACTACAGATCGCGGCCGATGTCGCGCTTCGGTTGGCTGTTTCCCGGCAGGCTGGTCGAGAAGGCGCGGAGCCTGATCCGCGAGTTCGACGTGCGCGGCGGCGGCCCGACGACGCGCGCCGGAGGGCTGTCGGGCGGCAACCAGCAGAAGGTCGTGCTCGCACGCGAGATCGAGCGGAACCCGAGGGTGCTGGTCGCTGCTCAGCCGACCCGCGGGCTGGACGTCGGCGCCATCGAGTTCGTCCACCGTCGGCTTATCGAGGAGCGCGACGAAGGCCGAGCGATCCTGCTCGTCTCCCTCGAGCTCGACGAGGTGCTGTCGCTCTCCGACCGGATCCTCGTGATGTACGAGGGCGAGATCGCGGGCGAGTTCACACCGGCTGCGAGCGAGGAAGAGCTCGGGATCGCGATGACGGGTGGCGGCCGCGGCGAGGTCGCCGCGTGAGCGTGACGCCTCCGGGCGGTATTCCCCCGGTCCAGCCGTACGGTCAGCCCGAGGAATCGCCGCCCGATCCGAGCGGGGACTTTGCCGGGCGAATTGCCCTCGCGCAGCGCGCGGGCGGGCTGGTCGCGCCTCTCCTCACCGTCCTGATCGCCTTCGTGA
The DNA here is from genome assembly GCA_963798725.1 of uncultured Actinomycetes bacterium. Classification (GTDB taxonomy): domain Bacteria; phylum Actinomycetota; class Thermoleophilia; order Gaiellales; family Gaiellaceae; genus Gaiella. Next base: position 200,800 of record CAWCUL010000002.1, on the reverse strand, counting down.
TGGGGGGCGTCGTCGTGCTGGTGACGACGGGGAAGAACCCGATCGAGACCTACCGGGCGATCTTCGAGGGTGCGGGACTGAACTGGTTCTTCCAGATCCCGTGGGACTTCGACTCGATCGCGGCATTCAACCTCCAGCAGACGCTCATCCAGACGACGACGTTCATGCTCGTCGGGCTCGCCGTGGCGTTCGCGTTCCGCTGCGGGCTGTTCAACATCGGCGGCCAGGGTCAGTACCTGGCGGGGGCGATCCTCGCGGTGTGGATCGGCTCGTCGTTCGACGGGATGAACCCCTACCTCCACGTCATCCTCGCGCTCGTCATCGGCACCGCGATGGGCGCGCTGATCGCCGGCCTCGCGGGCTTCCTCAAGGCCACGGTCGGGGCGCACGAGGTGATCTCGACGATCATGTTGAACTGGATCGTGCTCTGGGTCGGCGTGTTCCTCTTCGGCCTCGGCGGGCCACTCCAGAACGACACGCAGAGCTCGGTACCTGTCTCCAACGACATCGTCGAGGGCGCGAAACTGCACGTGTTCTGGGGCGATCCACTGCTCCAGGGCCTGCACATCGGCTTGTTCATCGCGCTCGGTGCGCTCGTCGTCTACTCGGTGATCCTCAACCGGACGACGCTCGGCTACGGCGTGAAGGCGGTCGGGTTCAACCCGGAGGCGGCGCGCTACGGCGGGATCAGCGTCGCGAGAAACTACTTTCTCGCGATGGCGATCTCCGGCGCCTTCGCCGGGCTCGCCGGCGCGATCGACATCCTCGGCTGGCAGTTCCGGCTCTCGACCGGCGACGTGCAGACTTCCGTGGTCGGCTTCACCGGCATCGCCGTCGCGTTGCTCGGTCGCAACACCGCGGTCGGCACGGGGCTTGCGGCGCTCCTCTTCGGCGCGCTCTTCACCGGCACGTCGACCCGGAACCTCGACCCCGACGTCTTCCAGCCGGAGCTCGCGTCGAACCTCACGCTTCTGATCCAGGGCCTCGTGGTGCTGTTCGTCGGCGTCGACGTGCTCGTGCTCTGGCTGCTCGGTCGCTTCCGGCGGAGGCCAGCGACAGCATGACGAGCCTGGCGGTCGCGACCGGAAAGCTCCGCAACCCGCTGCGGACGCTCGCCTGGGCGGGGATCGTACTCGGCCTCCTCGCTGCATTCGTCGCCCTGCCGCCGATCACCGCGCGCTCATGGATCTGGAGTCTGTTGATCGGGCTTCTCGCGGCGCTCGCAGGGGTGTGGGTGATCGCGCGCGGGGAGCGTCGCTACGGCGCGTATGCGCTCTCCGCCGCCGTGCTCGGCTTCGGGCTCGCATATCTCGCTACCCGCTCCGAGGTCGGCAAGCTCGAGACCGTCGTCGTCTGGTCGGCGCTGTTCGCCGCGATGCTGCGCTACGCGACGCCGCTCATCTTCGCCGCGCTCGGCGGCATGTTCTCCGAGCGCTCCGGCGTCGTGAACGTCGGGCTCGAGGGCATGATGCTGATGGGGGCCTTCTTCGGCATCATGGGGGCGGACAAGCTCGACTCGTGGGTCCTCGGACTGCTCGTCGCGGTCGTGTCCGGCGGCGCGGCAGCGCTCCTCCACGCGATCTGGGCTGTGCACCTGCGCGTCGACCAGATCATCAGCGGGTTCGCCATCAACTTCCTCGCGCTCGGGCTGACGGGGTACCTGTTCATCGATATCTACGGGTCGGAGGGAACTCCCACCGACATTCCCAGCATCCCGAACGTTCGTCTCTCGTTTCTCGACGACGTCCCGTTCGTGGGAGACATCTTCGGGAACCTCAACCTCATGATCTGGATCGCGCTGATCCTCATCCCGATCTCGTGGGTCGTCCTCTTCAAGACGCCGCTCGGGCTCCGTATCCGTGCCGTGGGCGAGCATCCACGGGCGGCCGACACGGTGGGGATCGACGTGTACCGGATCCGCTACGGCGCGGTGATCGCGTCGGGCATGCTGGCGGCCGCGGGAGGCGCGTATCTCTCGATCGGGTTCGTCAACTCCTTCAACGAGAACATGACGGCCGGACGCGGGTTCATCGCGCTCGCGGCGGTGATCTTCGGCAACTGGCGGCCGTTCGGAGCAGCCGCGGCATGCCTGCTGTTCGGCTTCTCGAGCGCGCTGGCGCAGCGGCTGCCCGAGTACTCGGACTCCGCTGCCGTGCTCTTCCAGGCGCTCCCGTACGTCCTCACGCTGATCGCCGTGGCCGGCGTGATCGGCCGGTCGATTCCGCCCGCTGCCGACGGCCGGCCCTACCAGAAGCAATAAGTGGCGGACGGCGAGGCGAGGACCTCCTTCGGCAACACCCGCGCGGTCGGAGCGGTGGCGGTCGGGCTCCTCGCGACAGCCACATTGCCGGTCGCGATCCTCGCGACGCGGTACTCGGAGTCCTACGAGCTGCTGCATGCCGGTTTCGCGATTCCGCTCGCGATCGTTCTCGGCGGTGTCGCGATCTGGCTCGCTCGTGGGGCGCTGCGACACGACGACGTGCGGCTGGGGCGTGCCGGAGGCCGACGTGCGGCGCGCATCGGGCGTGCCCTCGGCGTGCTCGGAATCGCGCTCGCGTCGACCGCCCTCGTCGCGCTCGCGGTCTACGGCCTCCTGACCTATCTCGGCGATCGCTGACGGGCTGGGGCGCGCCTACCGGCGCCGGATCGCCGCCGCCGCATCCCGACTACACTGGGCCGCTCCATGTTCAACATCGGTTCGAGCCTGCAGGAGGCCCGCACGCGGCAGGGCCTCGACTTCGAGGAGATGGAAGCGCGCACGAAGGTCCGCGCGAAGTACCTTCGCCACCTCGAGGACGAGCGCTTCGATCAGCTTCCCGGTCACGCGTACACGAAGGGGTTCCTCCAGGTCTATGCGGACGCGCTCGGCCTCGACGGGGGTCTCTACGTCGAGGAGTACAACTCGCGGTACGTCGCGGGCGAGGACGATGCCTCGCCCCGTCTGCCACGGCGTCCGGCTCCCTCGGCTTCTCATCGTCGCGACCGCCGGGAGACGCGTACGGTCGCCGTCGCAGTCGCCGCGATCCTTCTCGTGACGGCGTTCGTGATCGCTGCCTGGCGTTTCGGCGGCCACGACGATCCGGAGGTCGAAGGCGTCCGCACCGGCCCCGCCAGGACGACGGCGTCGAGCCGACAGTCGACGCAGCAGCGGGTGACGGTGACGGTCCGGGCAGCCTTCGGGGCCTCCTTCATGGAGGTGAGGCTCGGCACGGAGAGCGGGCGGCCTCTGTACACCGGGACGCTCGAGAAGGGGCAGTTGCAGAGCTTCACGAGGAAGGCGCTCTTCGTCTCCGTCGCGAAGCCGCGCAGCGTGGTCGTGAAGGTGGACGGGCGACGGCTCGATCTGCGCCCGACCGGACGCCTCACCGTCTCGGGGGCGACCACCGTCTCCGGGTGAGCCGCCCGCGCGCGGCGATCGTCGTCACGGGCAGCGAGCTCGTCCGGGGCGAGAGGACCGACCGGAACGGCCCGTTCTACGCCCGCCAGGCCCTGTCGCTCGGGCTCGTCCCGGACCGCATCCTCGTCGTCGGCGACGATCCCGTGGACCTGGAGGCGGCGCTTCGCTCGGCGAGCCAGGCCGACGTCTGCCTCGTCTCCGGAGGTCTCGGGCCCACGCACGACGACCGTACGGTCGAGCTCGTCGCGCGTGTGGCGGGCGCCCCGCTTCGGGTCGACCCGACGCTCGAGAGCGAGATCGAGGGGATCTCCCGCTCGGTTGCCGAGCGACTGAGACGGCCGTACGCGGACTTCGCCGCCGGCGTGACGAAGCAGGCGACCGTGCCCGAGGGCGCGGAGGTGATCGGAATCGCGGGCACCGCGCCGGGACTCGTGCTCAGGGCGGCCACGTGCGTCTACGTGGTGCTTCCCGGGCCGCCGGGTGAGCTCCAGCGGCTCTGGCCCGGAGCGGTTGCGAGCGAGCCCATGAGGGCGGTGCTGGACGGCGTGGTACCGCCGGGCAGGCACGTGCTGCGGTTCTTCGGCGCAAGCGAGTCTGCGGTGGCCCAGGCGCTTCTCGACGCCGGAGGCGACGGCGACGGTGTCGAGGCGACCATCTGCGCGAGAGACTTCGAGATTCACGTCGACCTCGTCGTCGAGCCCGGCGCGGAGGAACGGGGGGAAGCGCTGGCGCAGGCTCTTCGCGCCCCACTCGCCGGGTACCTGTTCGCGGAGGACGAGCGGACGGTCGCCGGGATCGTGGTCGACCTCTGCCGCGCCCAGAAGCTTCGGCTCGCTACGGCGGAGTCGTGCACCGGCGGGCTCGTAGCGGCTCGTCTCACGGATGTTCCCGGCTCGAGCGACGTGCTCGCCGGCGGCATCGTTTCCTATGCGAACGACGTGAAGACGGATGAGCTCGGTGTGTCGGAGGACCTCATCGCGACGCACGGCGCGGTGTCGGCGGAGGTCGCCGCTGCGATGGCGAAGGGCGTTCGGGCCCGGCTCGGCGTCGACGTCGGCATCGCGGTGACCGGCATCGCCGGGCCGGACGGCGGGACCGACGAGAAGCCGGTCGGGCTCGTCCACTTCCACGTCTCGACCCCCCGTGCCGAGAAGGCCGGACAGTTCTCCTATCCGGCCGACCGCGGGACGATCCGCTCGCGGGCGGTCGTCGCCTCGCTCCATCTCGCGCGGCGCACTCTGACACGGAGTCGGCACGAAGACGCATGACCTCGGCCGCTACCGTCGGGGGCGATGATCGCCTGCGGCTCTTCCTCGCGCTCGAGCTACCCGCACCGACCCTGGACGTCCTGGAGCGCTGGCGCGAAGATCATCTCCGGGGAGGGGGCCGCGCCGTCCGGCGTGCCGATCTCCACGTCACGCTCGCGTTCCTCGGCTATCGGCCTGCGACCGATCTGCCGGCGATCACAGATGCCCTGCGAGCGGCGGTCGAGGGAGCCGGCGCCGTCGCGCTCGAGCCCGCCCGGTGGCGCGAGACCCGCAGCGTCGGGATGCTGGTTCTGTCGGACCTCTCCGGCGAGGCCGCAGCGCTTGCCGGACGCCTGCACCACGTCCTGGAGCAGCGCGGCGTCTATCGACCCGAGCGGCGGAGGTGGCTGCCACACCTCACCGTGCTCCGATTTCGGCAGCCGCCTCGCCTGGAGCCTCCGCTTCCGCAGACGGGAACATTCGTTCCGTCCGGTGCGGCTGCTTTCGTATCCCGACTACACCCGTCCGGCGCCCGGTACGAGGCGCTCGAACGCGTTTTGCTGACCGCAGGAGGATGATTCGATGAACCGCGAGGAAGCGCTCGACGTCGCGCTCGGCCAGATCGAGCGGCAATTCGGCAAGGGCTCGGTGATGCGCATGACCGACGCCGCCCACGTCTCCGTCGGAGCCGTGTCGACGGGCTCGCTGTCGCTCGACCTCGCGCTGGGCATCGGCGGCTTGCCGCGCGGGCGGATCGTCGAGGTCTTCGGCCCGGAGTCGTCCGGGAAGACGACGCTCGTGTACCACGTGATCGCAGAGGCGCAGCGACGCGGCGGCATCTGCGCGTTCATCGACGCGGAGCACGCGATGGACCCCACGTACGCGCGCCGCATCGGCGTGAACATCGACGACCTGCTCGTCTCCCAGCCCGACACGGGTGAGCAGGCGCTCGAGATCGCGGAGCTCCTGATCCGCTCGGGGGCAGTGGACGTGGTTGCGATCGACTCGGTGGCAGCCCTCACGCCCAAGGCGGAGATCGAGGGCGAGATGGGGGACAGCCATGTCGGCCTGCAGGCGCGGCTGATGAGCCAGGCGCTGCGAAAGCTCGCCGGCACCCTGAACCGCACAGACACGATCTGCCTCTTCACGAACCAGCTCCGCGAGAAGATCGGAGTCATGTTCGGCTCGCCGGAGACGACGCCGGGGGGCCGGGCGCTCAAGTTCTACTCCTCCGTCCGGCTCGATATCCGGCGGATCGAGACGCTCAAGGACGGAGCCGAGGCCTACGGGAACCGCGTCCGGGTGAAGGTGGTGAAGAACAAGGTCGCCCCGCCGTTCAAGCAGGCGGAGTTCGACGTGATCTACGGACAGGGGATCTCGTGGGAGGGAACCGTCCTCGACGTCGGCCTGGAGCGAAAGATCGTCTCGAAGTCCGGGTCGTACTTCTCGTTCGGGGACGAGCGGCTCGGGCAGGGGCGCCAGAACGCGACCGCGTTCCTCCAGGAGAACCCCGATCTCGTGCAGACGATCCTGTCGCGCATACAGGTGGAGGCCGGCCCCGAGCAGGTGGTGTCGGCCCGGCTGCTTCCGCGGGCCGAGGGCGGACCATCCGTGGCGATCCCGGTCGAGGAAGAGGTGGCGGCGGAAGCGTAGGCGTCGCGCCGGAGCCGCCGGGCCATGGTCACGGTCACCGCCCTTCGCTGGCGGGGCACCCGCGTCTCCGTCGAGCTCGACGGGAGACGGTGGCGGACTCTCCCCGTCGACGCGGTGGTCGAGGCGGGACTTGCCGTGGGCGTCGAGCTTCGGCAGGAGCGGGTCCGCGCGCTCGTGCGTGCGCTCTCCCGGCAGCGGGCCACCGAGGTGACTCTGCGTTCGCTGGCGCGTCGTGATCGCTCGCGGGCGGAGGTCGAGGCGCAACTCGAGCGCGCAGGGGTCCGCCAGCGGTATCGGCAGGACGTCCTCGAGCGCGCGTCCGGCGCCGGCCTCGTCGACGACGGGCGCTTCGCGATGGGGAGGGCCGGGGAGCTTGCCGAGCGGGGCGCCGGTGACCGCCTCGTCCGAGACGATCTCGCACGGCGGGGGGTCAGTCCCGAGACCACCGAGCTGGCTGTGGCGCAGCTCGAGCCGGAGTCGTCGCGGGCGGCCCGGATCATCGCCGTCCGCGGGCGGAGCGTACGTACGCTGCGGTATCTCGGGTCCCGCGGGTTCGCGCAGGAGAGCCTCGACGACCTGATTGCGGAGCTCGAGAACCGGGCGCTACCATGAGTGTGCTTCATCCCAGGCAGTTCCCTGCAACCTGCGTACTTCCGAAACCCGTTGATCCTGTGACCCTCGTGTCGACCACCGGCCTTCTTCCTCCAATGCGGGCGCTGGACACGCGCGCGCAGGAGGCCGCACCGGCCTAGAGCCACGCGCCAGCGGTGCCGGAGCCCTGCTCGTGCGGGGTGGTGCCGGATGTGAGCAACCGCGGCGTCCGCCGCGGACAAGTCGGCCAATCCTCCGGGAGGAGTGGAGATGCTCACGGTGATCGCGGGGCTCGTCGGACTCGGAGTCGGTGCCGTCGTCGCCGGCGTCTGGCTCCGGATGTCGAGCACGTCCGCCGTGCGCCGAAGCGAGGACGAGCGCCGGAGGACCCTGACGGACGCGGAGCGGGAGGCGGAGACCGTCCGTCGCGAGGCGCAGGTCGAGGCACGGGAGATAGCGGTCAAGCTGAGGGCGGAGGTCGAGGGCGAGGTCCAGGACCGGCGCGTGGAGATCGCGAAGGTCGAGGAGCGAATCGCCCAGCGTGAGGTGGAGGTCGATCTGAAGCTCGACGAGATCACGCGTCGCGAGCAGGGTGTCGGCGATCGGGAGGTGCACCTCAAGCAGCTTCAGGAGGAGCTCAAGGCGGCACGTGACGACGCGCTCGCGGGGCTAGAGCGCACCTCGGGGATGACGCTCGGTGAGGCAAAGGCGGCGGTCCTCGAGCGCTCGCTGGACCTGGTAAGGCACGAGCTCGCGCGCTCGGTGCGTCAGATGGAGGAGGAGGCGCGGGCCGGAGCACGACGGCGTGCCCGGGCGCTCGTGGCAGACGCGCTCCAGCGGGTCGCGGCGAGCCACACCGCCGAGACGACGGTGACGGTCGTGGAGCTCGCGAGCGACGACATGAAGGGCCGGATCATCGGCCGCGAAGGTCGGAACATTCGCGCGCTCGAGCACCTGACGGGCGTGGACTTCATCGTCGACGACACGCCGCACGCGGTCGTTCTGTCGTCGTTCGACGGGATCCGGCGGGAGGTCGCGAAGCTGACGCTCGAGAAGCTGATCGAGGACGGACGGATCCATCCGGCCCGCATCGAGGAGATGTACTACCAGTCGAAGGCGGAGCTCGAGGAACAGGTGCACCAGGCAGGTGCGCAGGCTGTCTTCGAGGCGAACTGCGGCGAGCTGAGCGAGGAGCTCGTGACGATCCTCGGGCGGCTTCGGTTCCGCACCAGCTACGGGCAGAACGTCCTGAAGCACACACTCGAGGTCGTGCACCTGGCCGGCATCATGGCGGCGGAGCTGGGCGCGGGGGTGAAGACGGCCAAGCGGGCGGCGCTGCTCCACGACCTCGGGAAGGCCATGACCCACGAGGTGGACGGCTCGCATGCCCTCGTCTCCGCCCAGCTGGCCCGCAGGCACGGCGAGTCGGACGGCGTCGTCCACGCGATCGAGGCGCACCACTACGAGGTGCAGCCTCAGACGGTGGAGGCCGTGTTGCTGATCGCGGCGGATGCGGTCTCGGCGTCGCGTCCCGGCGCGCGCGGGGAGAGCCTCGAGCACTACATCAAGCGCCTCGCCGCACTCGAGGAGATCGCCGTGTCGAAACCGGGTGTCGCGAAGGCATACGCCCTGCAGGCGGGGCGCGAGATCCGGGTGATCGTCGAGCCTACCGAGGTCGACGACGACGGCACCGCTCTTCTCTCGTACGAGATCGCCCGCCAGATCGAGGATCAGCTCGAGTATCCGGGCCAGGTGAAAGTGACCGTGATCCGCGAGTCGCGGGCGGTCGAAGTGGCGAAATGACCTCGGATCCTGAGCAGACCGCCTACGAGGCGGCTGCCCGTGCCTGGGTGGATGCATGGTCATGCGGCTGGCCTGCGGCCGACGTCGAGGCGATCTGCGCTCTCTACGCATCGGATGCCCGCTACTACTCGCAGTCGCTTCGTGACCACGAGCCTCCGCGGTCGTACGTCGAGAGAGTGTTCCTGGAGCAGAAACGTGCCGAGTGCCGCTTCGGTGGGCCGATCGTCGCCGGCAATCGTGCAGCCGTCGACTGGTGGGGCGTGATCGAGGATCGCGACGGCGGGATCGAGACCCTTGCGGGAACGTCGCTCCTCCGGTTCGGGCCCGACGGCAAGGTGATCGAGCAGCGAGACGCCTGGGGGAGCGCACCGGGACGCGTCGACGCGCCGCACTGGGCTCCTGCGAGTTGACGTCCCAGAGCCTCGAGTCGCTCGCGTCCCTGGCGGCCGAGGTCGCACGGGGCTGGAACGTCGAGCTCGGGCCGCCTTTCGCTGGCAGCCGACATTCGTACGTGGCGCAGGCCGATGGCGCGGTGCTGAAGCTCAGGCCCGCCGACGACGACGAGTCGCTCGAAGAGGCGGATGCGCTGGAGCTCTGGAACGGCGACGGTGCGGTGAGGCTCCTGCGGCACGACAGGGGCAGGAATGCGCTGCTCGTCGAGCGCGCCGTCCCCGGCTCGGACCTCGGCGGGCTCCCGGAAGACGAGGCGACCGCAATCGCCGTTGACGTCGCGTGGCGGCTGTGGCGGCCCGCCGCCGCGCCGTTCCGCTGGATCGGAGACCACGTTCCAGGGTGGCTGGACGAAGCCGATGTCGAGAACCGCGAGCTTGCAGCCCTGGCGCGGACCCTCTACGCGTCGCTCGACGTCGGTCGGGACACCCTTGTGCACGGCGACTTTCACCACCACAACCTTCTTCTGCACGGTGGCCGGTGGGTCGCAATCGACCCGAAGCCGATGCTCGGCGAGCCGGAGTTCGACGTGTACTCGTTTCTTCGGAATCCGCTCTCGTACCGGATGCGGCTCGACGTCACCGAGAGCCGGCTCGCGGCCTTCGCCGCCGCCGGCCTCGACGAGGGGCGAATGCGCGCCTGGGCCGTGATCCGCGGCGCCTACCTCGCTACCGACCCGCATGTGCTCGAGGTGCTGCGCGCGCTCGTCTGATCCGTTGGGGCCGCCGGTACCATCGGCAGCCGTGCGGCGCTATCACGTCACGACGTTCGGGTGTCAGATGAACGCTCACGACTCGGAGCGCATCAAGGGCATGCTCGAGTCGCTCGGTCTCGGTGAGGCGCCGACCTCGGAGGACGCCGACGTCCTCGTGTTCAACACGTGCACGATCCGCGAGAAGCCCGACACGAAGCTCGCCGCATATCTTGGCGACGCCGCGGCGCGCAAGCGCCGCCGCCCGGACACGGTCGTCGCGGTGGGCGGCTGCTACGCCGAGGCACAACGCGAGAGCATCTTCGAGCGTTACCCGTTCGTCGATGTCGCCTTCGGGCCGGGCTCGATCCCGCACCTCGGCGACTGGATCGAGGCCGGCGGTCGCGCCGTGCCCCGCGGCCGCTTCGGCACCCACGAGACCTTTGCGGCGACCCTGCCGATGCACCGCGAGCGGCGGCACTCGGCGTGGGTGCAGGTCTCGATGGGCTGCAACTCCGTTTGCTCGTACTGCATCGTTCCCTCGGTGCGGGGGCGCGAGCAGAGCCGCCGCCCCGAAGAGATCGTCGCCGAGGTCGAAAAGCTTGCGCGCAGCGGCGTCAAGGAGATCACGCTGCTCGGCCAGAACGTCAACTCCTGGGGCCGCGATCTCGCACCGGCGGTCCGAACGGAGTTCGGAGAGCTCCTGCGGGCGTGTGACGGTATCGAGGGGATCGAGCGCATTCGCTTCACGAGCCCGCATCCGAAGGACTTCCGCGCTCCCGTCATCGCGGCGATGGCCGAGTGCGACGCGGTCTGCGAGCACGTCCACCTTCCTCTCCAGTCGGGCTCGACGAGAGTCCTGAAGGCCATGCGCCGCACGTACACGCGGGAGCGGTATCTGGCGCTCGTCCTGCGGCTGCGCGCGGCGATCACCGACCTCTCCCTCGGCACGGACATCATCGTCGGCTTCCCAGGGGAGACCGAAGACGACTTTCGTGAGACGCTCGAGGTGGTGGAAGAGGTCGGCTACGACAGCGCGTTCACGTTCGTGTACTCGCCGCGGAGCGGAACCGAGGCCGCGGCGATGCCGGATCAGATCCCGGACGGTGTCAAGCGCGAGCGTATGGAGCGATTGGTCGAGGCCGTACAGCGTGGAGCCGCCGTGCGGAATGCCGACCGGGTGGGCCGGGTCGAGGAGGTGCTCGTGGAAGGGCCGAGCCGAACCGACCCGGAGTTGCTCCGCGGCCGGACGCGTCGCAACACGACGGTCAACTTCGTCGGCAGGTCGCAGCCGGGAGAGCTCGTTCCCGTTGCGATCGAGGGCGCCACATCGACCACGCTTCGCGGCCGTGAACGTTCGCTCGTCCCCGTCTGAAGACCGGGGCTGTGGAGCGATCGGCACATGATCGCCACGAACGCGTCACCCATCCGTCGAGGTTCACGCGATAGGCTCGAGATGCGGGGAGGAGGTCGGTGGCCCGAGAGCTGACCAACCGGGACATGGCCGTTTCCGGCACGCCGGCCGAGGAGACATTGCCTCAACGCGCGATCGCCAATCCCGGCGGGCGCGCTCGAGGCGGCACTTCTCCCGAGGTGATAGCGGTGTTCGGCCCGACGGCATCCGGGAAGAGCGCCGTCGCGGGCGCGCTCGCCGACCGACTCGCGACAGAAGTCGTCTCCGTGGACGCACTGCAGGTCTACCGCGGCCTGCCCATCCTCACCAACCAGCCGACACGCCCCACGCGCCTCGTCGGGATCTGCGCGCTCGACGAGCAAATGACCGTCGGCGCGTTCGCGCGTCTCGCGCATCGCGAGATCGACGAGCTCGTCGCGGAACGGGCCACGGCGGTCGTCGCAGGAGGAACCGGTCTCTACCTGCGGGCAGCTCTCGCCGAGCTCGAGGTGCCGCCTTGCGTGTCCGAGGAGACACGAGCGCGGATCCTGCGTGAGGTAGGACACAACCGTTCTGCGGCCCACCAGAGACTCGCCGGCCTCGATCCCGATGCCGCCCGAGTCGTTCATGCGAACGACCGGCAGCGCCTCGTTCGTGCGCTCGAGCTCGCCGAGGCAGGAGCGTCGCTCGTCCGAGGAGGAAACCGCCTCTGGAGCGAGACGACGCGTCGTCCAACCCTTGTCGCGGGCCTCGAGCTTTCTTCGGGCGTGCTCGAGCGCCGAATCCGGCGGCGCGCCGAGGAGATGTTCTGCCGGGGAGTCGTCGACGAGGTGCGAAAGGCCGTCGCGGGGCCGCTCTCGCGGACCGCCGAGAAGACGCTCGGGCTCCATGAGATCGCGTCTCTCGGCGAGGACGAGGCGCTCGAGCGGATCGTCGTTCGCACGAGGCAGTACGCGGCCTACCAGCGAAAGTGGATGCGCCGGATTTCGGGGATCGTCCTGCTCGACGCAGATCGTGATCCTGCGCTCGTGGCAGACGACATCCTCGGCCGCCTGCCGGCCGGAAACCCAGCAGGATCGTCTTCGTGAGCCGTGCGAGGCGGTGCCTGGCGACCCACGGGTGGTAAGGCTCGTTGCCCGAACCCGCTTTCTGCTGCCGTTGAAGCCCATCGTCTAGCCTCACGCGGATGCACTTCGAGAAGTGGCACGCGCTCGGCAACGCCTATGTCCTCGTCGAGCAACCGGACGCGGGCAGCCTCACTCCCGAACGGGTGGCGCGCATCTGCGACACGCAAACGGGAATCGGCGGCCACGGCGTGCTGGAGGTCGTCGCGCTCGGCGCGGCACGCGCCGAGATCCGCATCTGGAACCCCGACGGATCGAGGGCCGAGATGTCGGGCAATGGGACGCGTATCGCGGCGGCGTGGCTCATGCGGCAGAGCGGCGCGGCCGAGGTCGAGGTGGAGACCGCTGGGCGGGCCGTCCGAACGGCTTCTGCGCCAGACGGTCTCGTGCGTCAGGAGCTCGGCAAGCTCGTGGTCGGCGAGGACGAGGAGCTCGAGGTTGCCGGCGAGCGCGTGCGCGTGATCCCGGTCGACGTCGGGAATCCACACGCGGTCGTCCTGAGGGAGGAGCTTTCGCGTGACGACCTGCTTCGGCTCGGTCCGGCGCTCGAGGCGCACCCGCGGTTCTCGCGACGGACGAACGTTCAGCTGGCACGCCCGGAGCCGCGCGACACCGTGCGTGTGCTCGTCTGGGAACGGGGAGCGGGGGAGACCCCTGCGTCGGGGTCCTCGGCGGCGGCCGTTGCCGCCGCGGCGATCGCCCGCGGCTGGTGCGACAGCCCGGTGCGCGTCACGATGCCGGGCGGGGAGCTGCTCGCGGAGGTGAGGGGCGGGCGCGTCTCCCTGACGGGCCCTGCCACGTTCGTCTGCGCCGGCACGACGCCGATCTGACGCTCAGACGGCGATCTCGAACTCACGCAGCACGTCGTTGAGCGACGTCTTGAGGTCGGTCGAGGCGCTCCGTTCGCCGACGATCAACGCGCACTGGAGCCCGTATGTGCCGGCGGGATAGCCCTTCTGGCGCACGCCGGGGAGCACGACGCTCCGCGGCGGGACGATGCCGCGGTGCTCGACGGGCTCCGCCCCTGTGACGTCGATGATCGGAACGCTTGCCGAGAGCACGACGTTCGGCCCGATCACAGCGCCGGTCCCGATTCGAACGCCTTCGACGATGACGGCGCGCGAGCCGATGAACGCACCGTCCTCGACGATGACCGGGGCAGCCTGCGGCGGCTCGAGCACGCCCCCGATGCCGACGCCTCCCGCAAGGTGAACGTCGGCGCCGATCTGTGCGCACGAGCCGACGGTTGCCCAGGTGTCGACCATCGTCCGTGGCCCGACCCACGCGCCGATGTTGACGTACCCCGGCATCAGCACGACGCCCTTCGAGAGAAATGCGCCGTGTCGTGCAACCCCGGGCGGCACGACCCGCACACCGAGGGACGGATCGACACGCTTGACCGGGATCTTGTCGAGATAGCTCAGCCCGCCGGCGTCCATCGGCTCGACCCTCCGAAGACGGAAGTAGAGGAGGATGGCCTTCTTCGCCCACTCGTTCACCACCCAGTCCCCTCCGGCCGGCTCGGCGACACGCAGCTCGCCCTGATCGAGAAGCTCGATCGCCTCCTCGATCGGGGCTGCGTCGAGCTCGTCGCCGTTCTCCCAGAGCTCCTCGATCCGCTGCTGCAGCGTCATCAGAGGACATCCTCCAGGATCTCCGCGGCGCGGGCGCACTCCTCCTCCGTCGGCACGAGCGCGTAGCGAACGTAGCCTTCCCCCGACGGGCCGAGGAACGATCCGGGGGTGACGAGCACGCCGTGCGCGAGCAGTTCGGCCGCATGCTGCTCCGATGTCTCACCCGCACGAACGGCGACCCACAGGTAGAGCGTCGCCTGTCCGCCGACGTCGCGAAGGCCCTTGCGGCGCAGGACGGGGCGCAACAGCGCTCGCTTGCGGCCGTACGCCTCACGGGCGCGGACGACGTGCTCCTCGTCGCCCCAGGCGACGATCGATGCGCGCTGGACGAACTCCTGCGGCGCTGTCCCCACATTCGGCCGGTAGCGGCGCAACGCTCCGATCAGCTCGGGGTCACCCGCCGCAAAGCCGCTCCTGAAGCCCGTCATCGAGGATCGCTTGGACAGCGTGTTGAAAACGACGATGTTCGTCCAGTCGTCGAGCTGCAGCGCCGACGGCGGCGGCTCGTCGAACCACACCTCGCTGTACGCCTCGTCGGAGGCGAGGACGAAATCGTGCTCGCGCGAGAGCCCGGCGAGCCGGTGGAGGAGAGAGAGCGGGCTGGTCGCCCCTGTCGGGTTGTTCGGCGTGTTGATCCACACGAGCGCTGCCCGCCGCCACGTATCGTCGCCGACGGCCTCGAGCTCGGGAAGAAACCCGTTGCGCTCGAGCAGCGGCAGCTCGACGACCCGCGCGCCCGCGAACGCCGCGCCGCGGCCCGGGACCGGGTACCCGGGCTCGGTCACGACCACGGTGTCGCGTCCTGCGGGGATGTCGAGCACGACCTGTGCGAAGGAGAAGATCGCCTCCTTCGACCCGAGCGTCGGGATGACGTGGCGGTCGGGGTCGAGGGTCGCGCCGAACCGGCGCGACGCCCAGGCGGCGATCGCGGCGCGCAACTCGGGCAGCCCGGGCGCCGTGGGATAGCCCATCCGCTCGCGCACGCCGTCGCGGAGTGCCTGCAGGATCGCAGGGTCGGTCGGCTCGCGCGGATCACCCATCCCGAAGTCGATCACCTCGAAGCCTCGCTCACGGCGCGCCGCGGCCGCGTCGTTGAGGCGCACGAACGGGTACGTCGCCTGGTCGCGCAGTGTGGGGGAGAGCGGCACGCCCGGACGTTAGACGGTTACGACGTGCTCCCCGAGGGCGAGCGCGCGGAGAGCCGCGTAGGCCCGCTCCAACGCGGCGATCTCGACGAGCTCGTCGCGGCGATGCGCATAGCGCGTCGAGCCGGGGCCGAAGTTGATCCCGGCAATGCCGCGCGACGTGAAGTCCGCGACGTTCGTCCAGGCCTGCTTGGGCTCGATCTCGAAGTCGCCCACCGCGCGCAGGGCTCGAGCCAGGGGGGCGGCGACGGAGACGGCGCCGGGAGGCGAGTTGCCCAGGATCTCGATGTTCGTATCCGTCGGGACGAGCGAGCGGAGCAGCGCTTCTGCCTCCGCCGGCGCACGGTCCGGCGGGTAGCGGAGGTTCACCGTGGCGACGGCGCTGTCGGGCACGACGTTGTCCGCGAGGCCGGACGAGAGTCGGGTCACCGACACCACCTCGAAGAACGGGAGCCCCTCGACGATCGCCTCACGACGCTCCTGCGTCGCGATCCGCGCGAGCCCCTCGATCGCGCGATGCAGAGCGTTGTCCGCAAGCCACGGGCGCGCGGAGTGCCCACTGACACCGTGGAATGTGACGCGTGCGGAGAGATTCCCCACGCAGCCCGCCTGGATCGTGAGGTCGGTGGGCTCCAGGAGCACCGCGAGAGCGGTCTCGTGCAGGAGCGAGCATGCGTCGAAGGCGGCGGGCAGTGGATTGTGGCGCGGAGGAAGCTCCTCGCGACCGAACAGGAGCAGCGCGACGTCGGCGGGCCCGGGGTCGACGCCTGCAAGGTCCCGCACGAGCTCGAGTGCGACTGCAACCCCTCCCTTCATGTCGCTCGCCCCACAGCCATGTACCGCGCCACCCTCGATCCGACCTGGAACGTTGTCCTGCGAAGGCACCGTGTCGTAGTGACCCGCGAGGAGCAGCAGCGGCGCCTCCGGACGGCGCTCGGGGGCCCACACGAAGGCCTCGTCCCCTTCGAACACGGATACGAGCGACGGGGGCACGAGCTGTCGAAGGAGCTCCCGAACCTCCGCCTCGTGCCCGCTCTCCGACGGGATGTCCACGAGCTCGAGTGTGCGACGCGCCAGTCGGTTGCCGAGGTCGGTCACGCCGGCGAGCCTACATTCGGGAACCGGAGGGGCATACTTCCCGCGATGACGGCAGCCGGTCACGAGCATCCCGGCGTCGAGCCGGAGCGCGGGCTTCTCCTCGCGGTCCTTTCGCACGGCGTCGACGAGCTCGGTGAGCTCGGCGAGCTCGGCGAGCTGGCGCGGGCGGCAGGCGTGGAGCCCGTGGGTCACGTCGTGCAGCACCGTCAGCGCCCTGACCCGCGCACGTACGTCGGCAAGGGAAAGCTCGAAGAGCTGCAGGAGGCGTACCACGACGCCCTCGCCGAGGTGCTGCTCGTCGACGACGAGCTCCAGCCGACCCAGCAGCGGGCGCTCGAGGACGCGCTCTCGGCCAGGGTGGTCGACCGGACGCAGCTGATTCTCGACATCTTCGCCCAGCACGCGGTCTCGGCCGAGGGAAAGCTCCAGGTCGAGCTCGCGCAGCTCGAGTACAACCTGCCCCGCATGCGCGGGATGTGGAAGCATCTCGAGCGCCTCGCGGGCGGCGGCGGAACGGCGCAGGTCGGCGGCGGCGTCGGGACGCGTGGGCCGGGCGAGTCGCAGCTCGAGACCGACCGTCGGCTGGCAAACCGGCGCATCACGCTCTTGCGCAGGCGTCTGCGGGACGTGGGCGCGCACCGCGCTACCCGCCGCAAGGCGCGTGCGCGCTCGGAGACACCGACGGTGGCGCTGGCGGGGTACACCAACGCCGGCAAGTCGACGCTCCTCAACGCCCTGACCGGGGCGGACGTCTCCGTCGAGGACAGGCTGTTCGAGACGCTCGACCCGACGACACGGAGCTTCGTGCACGCCGGCAAGCGCTACCTCGTGACCGATACCGTCGGCTTCATCCGTCGTCTCCCGACCCAGCTCGTCGAAGGGTTCGCCTCCACGCTCGAAGAGACACTCGTGGCCGACGTGATCCTGCACGTCGTCGACGGGTCGCTTCCCGACGACACGTTGACCGAGCAGGTCGACGCGGTGGAGGCGGTTCTCGACAAGATCGGCGCGGGCGGCGTCCCGGTCGAGCTCGTCGTGAACAAGGTGGATCGTCTCGACGCGCTGGCGCGCAGGCGCCTCGCGAACCGTTTTCCGAGCGCGGTGCACGCCTCGGCCGCGACCGGCGAGGGCGTGGACGCGCTGCAAGCACGCATCGCGGCCCGCTTCGCCGACCGGTACGACGAGGTGCGGCTGCTCGTCCCGTTCGACGAGGGCCGGGTGCTCTCCGAGCTGTACGCGCTGGGGGCGCCGATCGACGAGCGGCTCGACACGGAGGCGGGGGTGCTGGTGCGCGCACGGCTCTCACACCGTGACGTCCGCCGTTTCGCGCCCTACCTCGTGGCCGGGAACGAGACCGAGGATGTCGAGCAGGCGTGACCGCAGTTCAGATCACGCGCATGCGCCCGGGTGCGCGTCTCCCGGTGTACGCGTACGACGGCGACGCGGGCCTCGACCTGTCCGCCTGCGAGCGGGTCGAGCTCGCACCCGGCTCGCGTGCCGTGGTCGGGACCGGGATCGCGGTGGCGATCCCGCCGGGACATGCCGGCCTCGTGGTTCCGCGCTCGGGGCTTGCGGCGCGCCACGGTCTCGGCAAGGTCAACGCGCCCGGCCTGATCGACGAGGGGTATCGCGGCGAGGTGAAGGTGATCCTGATCAACACGGATCGCGACGAGCCGTTCGTGGTCGAGCCTGGCATGCGGATCGCGCAGCTCGTGATCGTCGAGCTGCCGCAGATCGAGCTCGTCGAGGTGGACGTGCTTCCGCCGTCCGAGCGAGGCGAGGCCGGGCTCGGATCGTCCGGGGCCTGATGCGTCCGGAGCCGCGGATCCGCGTTTCGGCGATTCTCCGCTGGCACGGCTCGATCCTGCTCTGCCGTCACGAGAAGCGCGGGCGAGAGCACTGGCTCCTGCCGGGGGGCGGGGTCCGGAGCGGGGAGACCCTCGTGGAGGCTCTTCAAAGGGAGCTTCACGAGGAGACCGGGCTCGTCGGCGAGCACGACGAGCTTCCGGTCGAGGGGCCCGTGGCAATCGTCGAGTCGATCTCACCCGAGCGGAGCCTGTGGTCGAAGCATGTCGTCCACGTCGTGTTCGCGGGCGACCTCGACGGCTCGCTCGTGAACGCCTCGTCTACCGACGATGCCGTACGCGGTCATCGGCTGTTCTCGCTCGACGAGCTCGACGGCGTGACGGTGCACCCTCCGATCACGCGCTTCCTGCTGCGGTACGAGCCCGGCGACCCGTGCGTGTATCTCGGGGCGCGCTGGGCCGAGTGAGACCGCGAGTCACAAGCTGAACGTGCCCTGACCCGCCCCGGCCCCGCACTCAGGCCGAGCGGCCGCCGCGGGCGCGGGCCCGGGCAGCGGCAACGGCATGGGCGTCGAGCTCCAGCGTGTCGTCGAGCTCCGAGAGTGGCTCGGGCTCGGCACCGGACGCATGGGCTACCGCCCAGGAGAGGACGAGGTCCGCGAGCCACGGGTTGCGGGGGAGGAGCGGACCGTGGAGGTATGTCCCGATCGCACGGCCGACCCGGCATCCCTCGTGGCCCGAGACACCGTCGTTCCCGAACCCCGCCACCACGCGCCCGAGAGGGGTGGCGCCGGGGTCGAGATGGGTTCGACCCGCATGGTTCTCGAAACCGGCGATCGTCTTGTCTGCGGCCTCGGGGAGCACGCTCTCCAACAGGACGTCGCCGATCATGCGCGTCTCACCGGCGACGGTCTCGTGGGGAAAGAGACCCGCGCCCGCCATCCAGGCGCCGTCCCGGCCGCGGTACCCGCGACCCAGCAGCTGGTACCCGCCGCACACTGCGAGGAGCGCCGCGCCGCCCGCGACCGAGGCGCGAAGATCGTCTCCGCGCGCCGCCAGATCCGGGGCGATCATCGTCTGCTCTCGATCCTGGCCGCCGCCGATGTAGACGAGGTCGTGCGCCCCCGGCTCTGTCGGGCGCCCGATC
Organism: uncultured Actinomycetes bacterium; assembly: GCA_963798725.1. Taxonomy (GTDB): domain Bacteria; phylum Actinomycetota; class Thermoleophilia; order Gaiellales; family Gaiellaceae; genus Gaiella. The sequence continues at coordinate 181,622 of CAWCUL010000002.1, read as the reverse complement.
GTGACGGGATCGATGCACAGCGTGTGTCCCCGAGCTTTGGCGCGGCGCTCGAGAACGGCGATGTTGCCGCGGTCCGCGTAGATGTTGAGGTACTCGGGGTACAGATGCCCGACCCGGAGCCTCATGCCGCCCGCTCCCAGTACGGCCGGGCGAGCCCACGGCTCGTGGCGATCGCCCGGAGGCGGAGCATCGCCGTGTAGGTCGGCAGGATCGCGACCTCACCGCCCGGGCCCGCCAGCTCGAGCCCCCGGTCGAGCGCCCGCTCGAGGTCGGGGACGACTTCCAGCCGGTCGACCGGAAGCCCGCCGTACGTAAAGCGCAGCGCAAGCTCAGCCGCCCGCTCGCCGCTCACCACGATGGTACGGGCCTGCTCGAATACGGGCTCGAAGTCGACGTCCCAGATCCAGGAGACATCCCGTCCGTCGGCGATGCGGTCGTTGAGCGCGACGACGAGCGCGCCCGGAACGCCCCCATCCTCGAGTGTCCGGAGGGCCTCGTTCGCGCCGGCCGGGTTCTTGATCAGGAGAAGCAGGACTCGTCGATCACCCACCGGCAAGCGCTCGAAGCGGCCGAAGGCGGCCCGGAAGCCGGCGAGCCCGGCGACGATCTCCCCGAGCGTCGCCCCGAGCGCCAGAGCGAGGGTTGCCGCGGCGAGCGCATTGTAGACGTTGTAAAGCCCCGGAAGCACGAGCTCGACCTGCGCACGGCCCATCGGCGTGTCGAGGGCGAACGAGGTCCCGTCCAGCCCGTGCGTCGTGATATCGCGTGCCGCGACGTCGAGCGAGGGCCGCTTGTGGCCGCACGCATCGCATTGGTAGTCACCGAGATGCCCGAGATACGCGGCCGCATAGCGGTAGGGCGCGCCACATCGAACGCAGTACTTCGAGTCCGAGGCATGCTGGAGGACGGAGCGCGCGTGAGCGGGGTCGTCGACCCCGAAGCGCAGAACGCGGTCGCGATCCTCGCCGAGCGACGCAACGAGCGGGTCGTCCGCGCACACGGCGAGGGTCGTCTCTGCCGGGAGCATCGATGTCGCCGTGCGCCAGCGCTCGGCGATGTGCTCGAGCTCTCCGTACCGATCGAGCTGGTCGCGGAAGAGGTTTCCGAGGCAAACGACACGTGGTCGTGTACGGCGCATGATCTCGGGCAGTGCGAACTCGTCGACTTCGAGCAGACCGAGCTCGGCATCCCTTGCGGCCAAAAGCGTCGACGTCACGCCGGACGCGAGATTCGCCCCGGAGTGGTTCCACGCGAGCCGCCGGCCGGGGGCGAGAATCGAGCTCGCCATCGCCGTCGTCGTCGTCTTGCCGTTCGTCGCCGACACGAGCGCAACGCCCAGCGGCAACCGATTCGCGAGCTCGCCCAGAGCACGCGGGTCGAGCTTCCACACGAGCTTGCCCGGAAGTGTCGTACCGCCTCCGCGACCCGTGGCACGAGACACCGTCCCGACGAGGCGGGCAGCTGCGGTCTCGAGCGAGAGTCGGGTGCCCATGCCGGGCGAGCGTAGCCGCAGGACGGGTCGCTCTGGTGTCTTTGCAACAGGTCGAAAATGCTCTAGCATGCTTGCATGGCTAGGCCGCGACGGCGCCATCCGGCGCTCGAAGGCATCGACGAAAAGGCACTCGCCGCGTTTCGCGCCGGTCTCAGGCGGCGCTACACGGACGACGAGATCCTCGCCGAGCTCCGTGCGTCAGCTGCCCGGCTGGGGCGCTCTCCGACGATGCGTGAGTTCGCCGCCGACGCGGAGGCCGACGTGCACCCGCAGACGGTGATCGAGCATTTCGGAACGTGGAACGCGGCCAAGCGAGCTGCGGGGCTCACGCCGCGGCGATTCATCAGCCGTGACGAGCTGCTGGCACAGCTGCGCGACCTGGGGGAGGAGCTGGGCCGGATACCGACGGTGCGTGACATCGAGGCGCGGCGGCGGAGCATCGCGTCGAAGTCGCTGATCTGGCAGACGTTCGGATCGCTGGCCGCCGCGCTCCGAGAGGCAGGGTTCGACGTGCCGATCGGCGAGGAGCGCCTCGAACGGGCTGTCGCCGACGGCGCTGCGCTCGCGCGCGAGCTCGGTCGGCTGCCGAAGATGGCGGACTGGAAGTCGGCACGGGCGCGCGATGCGACGCTTCTGTCGGAATGGCAGGTGTATCGCATGGTCGACGTGCAGCCCGGAGCCTGGTCGGCCTTCCAGTACCTCGTTCGGGCGCGGCTCCTCGAAGAGGGCGTAGACGTGCAGCCGGACGGATCCGTCCAGGTTCCGTGACCTTCCTCGGGCCGTAGACTCGTCCAGATGGCAGTCACGTGCGCTTCCTGCGGCGTTGACCAGCCTTCCGGCGCCCGTTTCTGCGGCTCGTGCGGGGCGACGCTCGTTCGGATCTGCGCCGCGTGCGGAACGGAGGCGTCAGCGGACGCGGCGTTCTGCTCGGCGTGCGGTGCGTCGTTGGGCGGGGGGATCGGCCGGTCCGCAGGGGTGTCCGAGCACGAGGAGCGGCGCGTCGTCACGGTGATGTTCGCGGACCTTGCGGGATCGACGGCGCTCGGCGAGCGGATCGACCCCGAGGAGCTTCGAGCGATCCAGGGCGAGCTGTTCGAGCTCGTCAACGGTGAGGTCGAGCGGTTCGGCGGGATCAGCGAGAAGTTCGTCGGCGACGCGGTGATGGCCGTCTTCGGCGTTCCGCTCTCGCACGACGACGACGCCGAGCGCGCGGTACGCGCTGCGCTGGCCGTGCGGCAGCGCTTTCCGGCGCTCGCGCGCGAGGTCGAGCGTCGCCACGCCGTCGACGTCGGATTGCGCATGGGCGTGAACACGGGCGAGGTGGTGGCCGGACGGGAGGCGGCCGCCAGGGGCGAGCTCATGGTGAGCGGCGATGCGGTGAACGTCGCCGCCCGGCTCCAGCAGCGCGCAAACGCCGGCCAGGTGCTCGTCGGGGAGCGCACGCAGTCGTCGACCCGGCGCTCGATCGACTATGTCGCTCTCGGCGCGGCCGAGGCGAAAGGAAAGGACGCCCCGGTCGCCGCCTGGGAAGCGGTCGCGGTGATCGCGCTCCCGGGCTTGCGCGGCATCGAGGGTCTTGCCGCCCGAATGATCGGCCGCGAGGAGGAGCTCGCCGTGTTTCGTGCGCTCACCGCCCGAGTCGAGCGCGAGCGTGCCCCGCAGCTCGTGACGATGTACGGGGTCGCGGGCGTCGGCAAGACCAGGCTCCTGACCGAGTTCGTGGGAGAGCTTCCGCACGCGCTGCTCCTGCATGGCCGCTGCCTGCCATACGGGGAAGGAATCACGTACTGGCCGCTGGGGGAGGCGGCCAAGGGGTACGCCGGGATCCTCGAGAGCGATCCGATCGACGCCGCTCTGCTCAAGCTCGCGTCTGCAGTCGAGCGCCACGTGCCGAAGCCGCACGTCGACCAGGTCGTGGAGGCGATCGGCTGGACCATCGGCCTGACGCTTCCCGAGATCGAGGGCTCGGATGCTCGGGGCCTCCTGCGCGAGGCATGGCGCCGATTTCTGTACGGCCTCGGGCGCGAGCAGCTCGCCGTGCTCGTCGTCGAGGACGTCCACTGGGCCTCCGAGCCACTGCTCCAGCTTCTCGAGTACCTCACGGATGCGCTCGCCGACACATCCGTCCTGACAATCTGCACGGCGCGTCCGGAATTCCTCGATACGAGGGAGTCCTGGGGAGGAGGGGTGCGAGACTCGACCTCGATCAGGCTTGCGCAGCTTCCGGAGGACGAGTCGGCGGAGCTCGTGCAGGCGCTGGTCGGCGGGGACGGTCTTTCGGTCGAGCTCACCGACCGGATCGTGGCTCGAGCCGAGGGAAACCCGTTCTACGTCGAGGAGATCCTGCAGATGCTGATCGACCGGAACGCGATCGTGCGCGCGAACGGCGGCTGGTCGATCCAGAGCGATCTCGCGAGGGACGAGCTACCCGACTCGGTTCACGGCGTGATCGCCGCGCGTATCGACCTGCTCGACGGCGGCGCGCGCGACGCTCTCCGTCGTTGCTCCGTGATGGGCAGAGCGTTCTGGCCACACGCAGTGGGTGTCGACGACGATGTGATCGCCGCCTTGAGGCGACGCAGCCTGGTCACGGAGAGATCGGACTCGACGATCGAGGGCATGCGCGAGTTCACCTTCAAGCACGCGCTCACGCACGATGTCGCGTACTCGACACTCCCGAGGGCCGAGCGCCGGGACCTGCATCGGCAGGTCGGTGGGTGGATCGAGGCGGTGGCTCCCGATCGAATGGCGGAGAGGGCCGAGCTCGCCGCGTACCACTACGACCGGGCGCTCGAGTACGGCGAGGATGCTCCCGAGGTCCGAGGTCGGTGCTTCGAGCTGCTCTTGACGGCGGGAGACGCGGCGCTCGCGCGTGGTGCGAGCGAATCTGCGGAGCGCCTCGCTGCCCGTGCCGCCGAGCTCGCAGACGATCCGCGGGCACGTGCGCTCGCGCTGCTCGGTCTCGGTCGTGCCCGCGTGATGATGGCGAAATCTCAGGACGGCTACACCTGTCTCGTCGAGGCACGCCGCGAGGCGACCCGGATCGGCGACCGGCCGCTTCTCGCCGAGATTCTGAGCTGGCTGTCGCGCGCAAGCTGGCTCACCGCGCGCTGGGATGAGCCGATTCCCGCAGCGCAGGCTGCGATCGATGCCCTGGCCGGGCTCGAGGAGACGCCCCAGCTCGCGCGCGCACTCGCGCGACTGTCGCAGCTCGAGATGCTGAAGGGTCTCCCGCACGCCGCCGAGCGGGCACGCGAGGCGATTGCAGTCGCGCTCAGAGTGGGAGACGTACATGCGGAGCTGAACGCGCGTGTGAACCTCTCTGTCGCACTCAGCAACCACGGCGTGCCCCCCGATCTGCGTGAGATGCGCGAGCTCGTCGCACGCGCCCTCTCGAGCGGGGACGTCTCGGAGGCGTACCGCTGCATCGTCAACACGCTCTGGGCCGCGCAGGCATACGTCCCGCTCGCGGAGCTGGAGGAGAGCATCGCAACGATGCGCAGCACCGTTGCCGGCGTTCCAGCGGTCGAGGCGCTCGACGTCTACTACGACCTTTCTCACGCACTCCTCGTCGACCTGCCGGCGGCGCGCTGGGACGCGGTCGATCGTGTCGTCGGGCGGAGTCTGCCGGCGCCAGCGGTGTCGGGCGTCGACGTCCTCTGGGCCGAGCTCCGCGGCGGGATGGCGATGCGCCGCGGCGATCTCGTTGCGGCGAAGGAGCCGCTCGACGAGCTTCGCGAGCTCACGCTCGCGAGCAACGAGCCGCAGCGCATCGTGCCGATGGCCGGCGTCGTTGTGCCGTTCGCCGCGCTGACCGGCGACGGAGAAACCGTCCGAGAGATCACGAACGTGGTTCTCGCCCTCACGGGGCTCGAGTGGGCTCAGCTCTCCACGGCGGCGATCCCTCGTGCGCTCGCCAGGGTGGGTGAGACAGAGCTCCTCGAGCGGGTTGCCGACGCGTTCGGCCGAAAGCGCCGTGACGCCGACTCGCCGAGGCTCACTGTGAGCGCGAGCGTCGCAGACGGACTGGTCGCGCTCGCATCGGATCGGCCGGCCGAGGGCGTCGAGCATCTTGCCGCAGCCTTCGAGCTCGAGCTCGAGCTCGGTTGGCGCTACAGGGCGGCGTGCCTCCGTCTCGAGCTGGCGGCAGCGCTCGAGGTCGCTTCACGGAGCGACGAGGCCGAGCCGATGCGGCGGCAGGCCGCGGAGGTGCTCGAACCGATCGGCTGCGTCCACCCGTTCTGAGGGGCAACGCGTCAGACGGCGACGCGCGCGAAGAGCAGCTCGAGGCAGGAGCGACCCTCCTGCGGCGTCCGGACGGCGGGAAGATCGCTCTCCTCGTGGTAGGTCCGGTCCGGGCTCCACCGGCTCTCACCGACCACGGTTCCGTCGACGAGCGAAAGCAGTCGGCCCTCGTCGACCTGTGCCTTCGAGAACGTCGTTCCAAGCGCCTGCTCCGCCACCTCGAGCGCTGTCCGGGTCGACGCGAACAACACCTCGTGACGCCCACGAGCGATCCAAAGAGGTCGACCTGCGCCACGGGCAAGATGGAGCACGGTCGGCTGGCGCTCGTCGATCCACGCCGCGGCCATCGCGCCGACCAGCTGCTCCAGGACCGCCGGCTCGGTGCCATGCGCGTCCACGAGCGCGAAGATCGCCTCGGAGTCCACGGTCATCTCGTCGTCCTCGCGCTCGAGGCCGTGGCGGACGAATAGCTCGTCGTCGTTCGCGATGATCCCGTTGTGGATCCCGACCACCCGGCCATGGCGGATCGGATGGTTGTTGGCGAGGATCGTCGGGGGGCCCTTCGTGAAGTCACGCACGTGCACGAGCGCCTCCCGCGCCGTCCCCGGCACGGTGACGGTATCGAGCAGCGCGCTCGCACCCGTCTGTTGCTTGCGAACGGCGACCTCGCCCTCCGAGCGGTAGGCGTACCCCACCGCGTCCGCGCCGCGCTCGGCGATGCCGGCCAGGAGCGCCTGCGCGGCCAGCGTGCGGCTCACCCTCGATTCGGTGCCGAGGCTGTAACCGGCGATGCCGCACATGTGAGCCCTCCCTGAGGCCGCAGGAACAGTGCCTCTCAGCGTATTCACCGCTGATGAGGAATCTGTTCGGAGCCGGGCAGACGAGTCCTGTTCGACAAATGCCTCAAGCGGGGGACGCGGACCGCCGATAGGTCTCCCGTGGAGCAGAACGCGGCAGAACCGCTCTTCGATACCGTCGATGCGGCGTATGAGCCGGAGACCGGCGAGGCGGTGCAGGACCCGCTGAAGCTGTACGTCCGGGCGATCGGCGACGGCCGTCTTCTGACCCCCGTCGAGGAGCGCGAGCTCGCTCGTCGCAAGGACGAGGGGGACGAGCGTGCGAAGCAGAAGCTGATCGAGTCGAACCTGCGTCTCGTGATGTCGATCACGCGGAACTACACGCGCGCCGACGTACCGCTCCTCGACCTGATCCAGGAGGGAAACCTCGGCCTGATCCGCGCGGTCGAGAAGTTCGACTGGACGATGGGATACAAGCTGTCGACCTATGCCACCTGGTGGATCCGTCAGGCGGTGCAGCGCGCGCTCGCCGAGCAGAGTCGGACGATCCGCCTACCGGTGCACATCGCCGACCAGGTGCGGCGCATCCAGCGTGCCCGGCGCTCGCTGGGGCAGCAGCTGAACCGCGACCCGTCGTTCGACGAGATCGCAGAGGAGACCGAGCTGACACCGCTCCGTGTCCGGGAGTTGCTCGACCTCGTGCAGGACCATGTCAGCCTCGAGATGCCGGTCGGCGACGGCGAGAGCGTGATGAGCGACCTGATCGAGGATGCCGCGGCAGCCCAGCCCGAGCATGAGACCGCGCTTCGACTGCGCTCGTCCGAGCTCGCTCGGGCGCTCGAGAGGCTCAAGCCCCGCTTGAGAAGGGTCCTCGTGCTGCGCTTCGGGCTCGACGGGTCCGGTGGCCAGACGCTCGAGCAGGTCGGGGTCGAGCTGGGCATCACGCGCGAGCGCGTCCGCCAGCTCGAGACGCGGGCACTCAGGGAGCTGCGCACGGTCGCACCGGCGCTCGAGCTCTACCTCCGCACCTGACGCGGAACGGCGCTCAGCCCTGGACGGCCTGCATGTCGTGCGCGACGGCGAGCCGACGGAGCGAGTCGATCTCGATCTGACGCACGCGCTCACGGGTCAGGCCGAGCCTGCGCCCGATCTCCTCGAGCGTACGCGGCTCCTTCCCGTCGATCCCGTAGCGAAGCGTCACGACCTCACGCTCTCGCGCAGGCAGCGAGCCGAGCGCACGCCGGAGCGCCTGATTCCGCAGACGCTCCTCGACGGTCTCCTCCGGAAGCGGGTCGCTTCCTGCAACGAAGTCGCCGAGCACCGCGTCCTCCGTGTCGCCGATCGGGGCGTCGAGGCTCGTCGAGGCACGCGCGGCAGCGCGAACCTCGAGCACCTGCTCGGGTGTCAGCGAGGCCTCGTCCGCGATCTCCTCGAGCAGCGGCTCGCGCCCGAATTGCGCCCAGAGCGATCGCTCCGCGCGATTGATCTTCTGCATTCGCTCGACGATGTGCACGGGCATCCGAATCGTCCGCGCCTTGTCGGCGAGCGCGCGCGCCACGGCCTGCCGTATCCACCAGGTGGCATACGTCGAGAACTTGAACCCCCGCCGCCAGTCGAACTTCTCGACGGCGCGGATCAAGCCCAGCGTTCCCTCCTGGATCAGGTCGAGGAAGGGAAGACCCTGGTTGCGGTAGTTCTTGGCGATCGAGACGACGAGACGGAGGTTCGCCTGGATCATCTCGGCCTTCGCAATCTCGTCCCCCCGCTCGATCCGCTTGGCGAGCGTCACCTCCTGCGACGCCGTCAAGAGCCGGTGACGGCTCGCCTCGCGGAGAAACAGCTGCAGGGCATCGGTCGTCGACTCGACGACGAGCGCAGCGGCCGCCGGCGGTGCCACCGGCTCGGCCGCCTTCGCGCGATCGGTAGACGGAGGCTCGACGATCTCGATGCCTCTCTTCTCGAGCTCCCGCACGAGCGCTTCCTGCTCGATCCCGTCGAGGTCGTGCGTCTCGACGATCTCGTGCACGTCGGGCGCACGGATTGCCCCGGTCTGCTCGCAGGCGTCGATCAACGCGCGCAGATCGTCATGCGCGAGCAGGGACTCGATGTCGACCGTCGTCATGGGAGGGACGGGAGGGAGGTGCTCGACCGGTGTCCTGCGAGACTTCCACAGTCCGCGAGCCTGCGCAACCCTCGATCGCGCGAGAGCATCTGGCGGGCGCCCCGATTCTGCATAGGTTGTGAGCGAGGGAGGCGGGATGGGGCATGAATGGAATCTCGAGCGGCGGCAGCCGCCGACACGCTGCGACGGCTGTGGCCGGGCTGCCGAGGCCGCAGGCATGAGCACGCACGGGTGGGCCGTCAGCCCTCCTGCCGCGGCGGTTCCGGGAAGCTACTGCCTGACCTGCGCATCCGCGCTTCGAATGCTCCAGTGGTTCGTTCGCTGTGTCGCGTGCGGTGCGACGGTCGAAAGCGAGTCGGCGGCCGAGCGCGAGGGCTGGCGCTTCTACGCCGACGAGCTGGGGCAGCTTCAGCCGTATTGCCCGATCTGCTCCCTCAACAGCCGCTGAGCCGCGGACGCATCCAAGCTACGACGCACGATAATGCGTGTTATGTCGAGTTGGCCGATGAGTTTCCGGGCTCTCGGGCCTCACCCGCCCCGACGGCCGGCCTTCCCGATCAGAACGTCGCGTCGCGCACGCCCGTCGCGATGACGAGCAGGATCGCGACGGCGAGTACCACGCGATAGACGACGAACGCGCGGTACGTGTGCCGCCGGACGTAGTCGAGCAGCCAGAGAATCGCAATCAGCCCGCTCCCAAGGGACGCGAGCACCCCGACGACGAACGGGCCGGTCGTCCCCGACGGGAGATCGGCGAGGACGACGTCCGTCAGGCCCTTGAGCAGGACCGCGCCGAGCGTGATGGGCAAGAGCAAGAGGAAGGAGAACCGGGCCGACGCGTCGCGGTCGAGGCCGAGGTAGCGCGAGGCTGTGATCGTGATGCCCGACCGCGAGACGCCGGGCATCAGCGCGAGGCACTGTGCAAGGCCCACGAAGAGCCCCTTGCGCACCGTCACGTCCTCCAGCGAGTCGGGCCCCGGCCTACTGTCCGCCCAGCCGAGCAGGAGGCCGAACCCGCCGAGCAGGATCGCCATCTGCCACGGATCGCCGAGATGGTTGGCGATCACATCCTCGAGCAGGAACCCGACGATCGCCGCCGGGATCGTCCCGACTACGACCGCCCACGCGATCCGCTCGGGGGCAGTCGAGATGCTCCTCCGGCGCAGCGTGCCGACCCATGCCTTCACGAGCTCCACGACGTCGTGCCAGAAATACGCCCCGACCGCGATGCACGTGCCGAGATGCAGCGAGACGTCGAACGTCTGGTTGAAGGCGTCGTTCTGCTCGAGGTACGTCCAGTCGAAGAGCCAGGGCACGAGGATCAGATGGGCCGACGAAGAGATCGGGAGAAGCTCCGTGAATCCCTGGACGAGGCCGAGCACGAGCGCTTGCCAGTCGGTCAGCTTTGCCGGATCGTCCCCCACCCCGCCCAGGGCGAGGACGAACGCGGCAACGAGCGCGACGCCCGCGACGAGGAAAACGACCGCTCGGCGCACCGCGGCATCCTACGTGCCTCGGAATGCGTCGGCAGCACCGAGCCTCGCGCATACGCATCGTCCGCAAATTGCGCAATTCATCCCACGCAACGACTTGACCGGCCCCTCCCCACCCCGTAGGTTTGCCGTGCACCGAGCACGGGACGCGAGTAGGTCGAAGCCCGTCACGCAGGCAGTACGCGCAAGCGGAAGGTCGACGTGGCAGGTGGACGAAAGCGTCACCGGCTCGGTGAATTCGTTTTTCTTGCCCGCGAAGCGGGAATCCGCTAGCGCGGATCCCCGCCGCTCAGATCCCCGGCCACAGCCGGGGCACACCCCTGAAGGCGTCCGCCGACGCGGCCGCAACCGCTTGCTTGCCCGCGAAGCGGGAATCCGCTAGCGCGGATCCCCGCCGCTCAGATCCCCGGCCACAGCCGGGGCACACCCCTGAAGGCGTCCGCCGACGCGGCCGCAACCGCTTGCTTGCCCGCGAAGCGGGACTCCGTCAGCTCGGATGCCTCCCGCTCGGATCCGCGGCTCGGTTAGCATCGAGGCGATGCACCTGCGCATGCCGAGCATCGACCGCGGCGTCCAGAGCTTCATCTGGGCCGTGGTCTTCTTCCTGTACCTCTACGTCGCGATGGTCCTGATCGCCATTCCCAAGGGCACGGCGTTCGCGCTCTCGCTCGTCGTCGGGTTCCTCGTCTTCCTCCTCGTGCGGACACGCGGCGGCGACGACCCGGTCGACCTGTAAAGACCAGCCGAAGCGGCGCCGCGCCGGCCGGCTACGCGTGCTCCTCGTCGTCTCCCAGGCTCTCGAGCAGCTGCCGCGTCAGCTCCGGCCCGAGAGCCTCTTCGAGGCGTGCCTTCACGGGCGGACGCCGCTTGCCGGGCCCGTCGAGCGCGAGACAGTCGCGTAGGAGGTGCAGGCTCGACTCGCGGCTGTCGGTCGTGGGGGGCTGATCGGCGGCCATGGTCCAAGACATCGGATGCGAAGCCTCTGATGGATGATCCCTCCCCGGAGTGAACAGCCCCTCACCCATCGAGCAGAAGCCGTTTCTCGTCGAACGTGGCCGACCCGAGCTCCGATCGAAATGCCTCGACGGTCCGGAGTGCGTCGTCCTCGAACACGTGCGCGACGACACCCACCGTTTCGTCCGAATGGAACGGCACGTCGACGTGAGGCCGGCTGACGAGATTGATCGACAGTGAGCCGCACACCGGGCAACGGACTGCGATCCCGAGAGTCGAGGGGCACGGGCTCAGAAGCCTGAACGACGACGGCGTAACCGGCCGTGGCGCGGCCTCGAGGTAGCAGAAGAAGCTCCAGGGCCATTCGCCGCGCCGGATGTGGGAGGTCGCGAGCACCGCCAGCTCCGCACCGACGTCCTCGCGGCGTGACGTCATCAGATTCACGTACGCGCGATCGTCCCCGAGCCCGAGCGGAGCCCAGTCGAGCAGGTCGTGGCCGACGAGAGCCAGATGCTCGTCGCCGCAGCCACACGCGAACGAGACGCGATAGACGGCCGGATGCGCTGCCCCGGGAAGTCGTTCGATCTCGCGAAACGCGGAGAGCGGAACACGACAGGACCCTCGTGACGGGCACGGAAGCACGAACGTCCCGGTGAGGGCATCGACCCCACCCATGGACACGGTGTAGTCGATACGTCGGACGGTGTCGACTCAGTACGCGATGAGCGCGTGCACGTCGATCGAGCTCAGCTTGTCGCGGCCGTCCAGGAACGTGAGCTCGACCACGAACAACGCACCGACCACGTCGCCTCCGAGTTGCTCGACGAGCTCGACCTTCGCCTGGGCGGTGCCACCCGTCGCCAGCACGTCGTCCAGCACGATCACTCGCGCGCCGCGGCGAAAGGCGTCGGCGTGGATCTCCAGGGCGTCGCTGCCGTATTCGAGCTCGTACGTTGCCCTGACCTTCGTCCAGGGCAACTTGCCGGGCTTGCGGGCGGGCACGAAGGCGCATTCGAGCTCGTATGCGAGCGCACCTCCGAAGATGAACCCGCGCGCCTCCGCGCCGAGGATGACGTCGGGCCGCCTGGGACGCGCCCACGCCGCAAGGTGTTCGACCGTTGCGTGAAAGGCCTGTGCGTCCCCGATCAACGGCATCAGGTCCTTGAACACGATGCCCTCGGTCGGGAAGTCCGGGACGTCGCGCACCATCGCCTTCAACTCGTCTGTCGTCACCGTTCGGACGCCTCTCTGAGGTCGCGGACGAGAAGATTCTGCGCCAGCTCGATCGCAACGCCCGCGAGCGTCTCGAGATCGTCGAGCGCGGCCCGGCGACGTGCGAGGTCGCGCGACCGCAGACCGACGGCGACGAGCTGCTCGAGGAGAGCGGACTGCCGGCCCGCTGCGGTCCGGAACGCCCGGAGATGCCTCGCGTCGAGGCCGTGGTGCGCCAACCGTCCGCAGGCGCCAGCGATCTCCACGTCGCCTTCGCGGTAGATTCGCTCGCCGGCGTCGATCCTCGGGGAAACGAGGTCGTACTCCTCGAGTCGTCTGGCGAAGTCCGCGGTGATCCCCGCGCGATCGCACAGCTCCGAGAGGTCGACCTCTCCCGCGACTTCCCGCAGCGCGGGAGATCTTCGCCTTGTCCGTCCGGTTCCCTGAGATTCGAGCGTCTGGCGGATGACGCGGAGTGGCAGGAACTCGTCCCGCTGGAGTCGCAGGATCGTCTCGAGCCGCTCCACGTCGCCGTCCGAGAAGAGACGGTAACCGCCGCGGGTACGGCGCGGCCGGACGAGGCCCTGATCCTCGAGATACCGGATCTTCGAGATCGAGATGTCCGGGAACTGCGCGCGCAGTCGCTCGCACACCGCACCGATCGTGTGGAGGCGGGGCTCCACGGCAGGCTGGCTGGCGGTCGTCGTCATGGGAGCAGGAACGTCATCCGGTACTTGCCGATCTGAACCTCGTCATCGGCAGAAAGCTCCGCGCTCTCGATCCGCCTGCGATTGACGAACGTGCCGTTGAGGCTGCCGAGGTCGCGGATCACGTACCGGTCGTCTTCGTGCACGATCTCGGCGTGGCGGCGCGACACGGTCACGTCGTCCAGGAACACATGGCATTCGGGGGAGCGTCCGATCAGGGTGCGCAGGCCCGCCGTCTCGAAGGTCTCGCCCGCCCGCCCGCCGCCCGCACGGACGACGAGCGCCGGAGCTCTCGGCGCGAGCACCGCCCCATCCTCCGCGACGTCCGCTGGATCGAGGCTGAGAGTCGTCTCCCCCTGCTCGTCGACTCGCAGGTACGACCCGCAGCGAGCGCAGTAGTTGGCCGCCTCGGGGTTCTGGAAGCCGCATTCCGGGCAGTACGCATGGCTCATGGCGGCGTACTGCCGAGGATCGGGCCGAGGCCGTCCGGGTCGACGTGCAGGCCCCGGCGGCGGCGCTCACGCTCAGCTCGCAGAATGTCGATCCTCCCGTGCAGCATCCGGCGCCTCAGCGAGATGTCGTCCTCCTCGCGCTCGAGAGCGAGAAGCAGGGTGCGCAGCTCGCTGTCGGAGATCGATGCGAGCTCCGGCAGCGCATCGTCCTCGTGCTCTTCCGGAACCGTGCCCGTCCCCTCGAAGATCGATCGCTCGAGCACGGGCGGTGCGTGCGTCTCGAGCGAGCCCTCCTCCACCTGCCTGCGGAGCCGTTGGACACGCTCCTCGCGGAGGGTGTCGATACGACCGTGCAGCAGCCTGCGCCTCACCGAGATCGCGTCCTCCTCCTGCTCGGACGCGCGGAGCAGCCGCTCGAGCTCGTCGTCGTCAGTGCTGGCGAGATCGGGAAATACGTCCACTGTTCTCGAAGCGCCTTTCCGTCGGGAACCCGATTCAAGCAGTCGCGCAGCCGAGGGGTCAACCTCAGCTTGAGGCTTGCTGAACAGTTCGCGCCGGAAGCTCGTCTCCCTGCACGATCGCCTCGACCCAGGCCGAAACCTCCGCAACGAGCTCGTCCGACACCTCCACGGTCAGCCCCTCGCCGTACACGTGGACGAACGGCTCGCCCGGATCCGGAAGCACCTGCACCCACCCGCGTTCGTCGAATGCCTTGACGCCGTCGAGCAGGTCCAGGCGGCGGGTCGCAAGCTTTTCGTTGACGAGACGCATCACCGTACCCTTGCGGCTCCACGGGCACGGGAGCGCCCGGTGCACGAGCGTGGGACGCGGAAGGTCCGCGACGAGCGCCGAAAGCGTCTCGCTCTGACCGGCAAGCAGCTCGAGAAGCTTGCAGAGCGCCGTCACTGCGTCGTATCCGGGCACGACGTCGGGGAACACGAAGCCACCGGTCGGCGCCGCGGCGAGCACGACCCCATCGCCGGCCGCCGCACGCGTCAGCTCGCCGAGCGACGCCTGCGTGCGGATGACGGTCAGCTCGGAGCCCTCGACGAGCTCGTCGACGCGATCCGTGGCGGTCACCGGTACCGCAACCGTTCCCGCCCGGCCGGAGCGCGCCAGCAGGCGCACGACGAGGAGCATGCCGAGCTCGACCGGCACCGGCTCCCCGGTCTCGTCCACGAGCAGCAGACGCTCTGCCGCGCGGTCGAGGACCACGCCGAGGTCGGCGCCGACGCCGGTCACGATCCGTCGGGCGTCGAGCGGCTCCAGCTCGGCGGATGGGTCGTCCGTGAAGAAGCCGCGCGCCCCGATCGCTTCGACGCCGAGCGGCCCGAGCACGAGCGGCAGCGTGAAGGCTGCGGCGGAATGGCCGTAGTCGATCGCGATCCGGAACCGGCGCTCACGGATCGTCGGGATGGAGAGCGCGTCCAGGATGTCCTGCGCATAGCTCTCGCGCACGCGCGCCGGGTAGGTCGTCTCCCCCACTTCGGCAAACGTCGCACGACGAAGCTCGTGCCGGCCATAGTGCTTCTCGACCTCCTTCTGCAGCCCGTCGCCCATCTGGGTCCCCGGCCATTCGAAGACCCGTACCTGGAGCACCTCGGGATCGGCCTGCGACCGCCCGACGTGCACCGCTGCCGCGAGGCCCTGTGTCTTCAGCACATGACGGGTGACCGCGGCCGGCGAGATACGGAGGTCGGCCACATGCACCCCCGTCGACGTGAGCCCTGCGATTATCGCGCGCTGGATCATGCGGCAGGCGTCGGCCGACGCCCGGCTCGCGACGACGCGACTCCCGCGCCTCATGGCCGTGCCGAGAGCGGCCGCGAGCCGGACGGCGGTCTCGGGGGTGAGATCGACGTTCACGAGGCCTGTGGCCCCGTCCCGCCCGAAGACGCTCTTCGTGGCGCGCCTCTCCCAGACGATGCTCTCGTGCACCTGCGCGCCGGTCTCGATCTCCTTGTGCGGATAGATGCGGACGCCGGGAAGGATGTTCGCCTCCGGCCCGATCGTCACCTCGTCGCCGATCGCAACGCCCTCGTGCACGCGTACGTGGTCGCGGATATCGCACGATCGGCCGATGATCGCGCCCTCGACGACCGTTCTCCGTCCGAGATTCGTGCCCGCATCCACGATGCTGCGCGTCACCCGCGCCCCTTCGCGCACGATCACGCCCTGCGAGAGCACCGAGTACGCGCCGATCGACGCCGCACTCGATACGCGGCTGTTGACCCCGATGAAGGCCGGACCGACCACGGGCTCGAGCGCGTCGATGTCGACGTCCTCGCCGACCCATACGTTGCCTCGCAGCCGCATGCCCGGGATCTCGAGCGCGACCGCGCCGTCCAGCGCGTCGAAGTTCGCCTGCCGGAACTGCTCGATCGTTCCGACGTCCTGCCAGTAGCCGTCGAGAACATGCCCGTAGATCGGCCGCCCCATCTCGAGCAGGCGCGGAAAGAGCTCCTTCGAGAAGTCGAATGGGCCGTCAGCCGGGATGTGCCGCAGCACCTCGGGCTCCATCACGTAGATACCGGTGTTGATCGTGTCCGAGAAGACCTGGCCCCATGACGGCTTCTCGAGGAACCGCTCGACGCGCCCGTCGTCGTCGGTGACGACGATCCCGAACTCCAGCGGGTTGTCGACGGATTTGAGGCCGATCGTCACGGCTGCGTCCTTGGCCCGGTGGGCCTCGACCAGCGCGGTGAGGTCGACGTCGCACAGCGCGTCACCGGAGATCACGAGGAACGTCTCGGTCAGGCGCTCCTTCGCGAGACCGACCGAGCCTGCCGTCCCGAGGGGTTGCTCCTCGACCGAGTAGTCCATCTCGAGACCCAACGACTCCCCGTCGCCGAAGTAGGTGCGGATCGCCTGCGGCATGAACGCGAGCGTCACCACGACCTCGGTGAGGCCGTGCCGCCGCAGCAGGTCGAGCACGTGCTCCATGCAGGGCTTGCCGACGATGGGAACCATCGGCTTCGGCTGGTTGGAGGTCAGCGGCCGGAGCCGGGTGCCCTCACCCCCGGCCATGACGACGGCCTTCATCGACGCACCTCCCGGTATGCCTTCGCCACGTACTGCGCGGCGGCAACGACCGCCAGGGCGAGCCCTACCCAGAACAGCACGAGCGGCCACCACGTGTCTCGGGCCGTGACGAGCACGAGGGCGAGCGAGGCGTACAGAACCCATGTTGCGACCTTGCCCAGGAGCGAGACCTCGAGCTCGTATCCGCGGGGCACGACGAGCTTGTACCCCCCGACGAGCAGAACGTCACGCAGAAGGATCACGAGCGCGACCCACGGCAGGCGGTCGTACGCCACCAGCAAGACGACGCAGACGTCGATCATCAGTCGATCGGCGAGCGGGTCAGCCACCTTGCCAAAAGCCGATTCGACCCGCCACCGGCGCGCGAGCCAGCCGTCGACCTGGTCCGTGATCGCCGCCAGGCCGAACACGATCCCGGCGGGCCAGCTTGGCCCGTCCTGGTCGCGGACGAGCAACGCGACAAAAACCGGGATGGCCGCGAACCGGATGATCGTCAGCGCGTTCGGAAGCTGGCGCAGCGGCGCCGACACGGTGCTCTCATACGCCATCCCCCTAGATTAGAGTCGTCGCCCGTGTCGCGAACGATCACGCTTCCGGGATTCGTCGACGCGCACAGCCACGCGTTCCAGCGGGCCCTCCGCGGCCGTGGCGCCGGATCCGACTTCTGGGCCTGGCGGGACGGGATGCTCGAGGCGGCCGACCGTCAGACCGCCGCATCGGTCCGCGCCTCCTACGTGAGCGTGTACCGGGAGTTGCGTGGCGCCGGCTTCACCGCTGTCGGGGAGTTCCACTACCTCGGGCTCGACACGGCGTTCGCGGCGGCAGAGGCTGCGGAGGAGGCCGGGATCGGGTTCGTATGCCTCTACGTCGCGTACGCGCGCGGGGGGCTCGAGCGGATGCGACAGGACACGGTCGCCGAGTACCTGACCGCGGTCGAGCGGCTACGCGAGCGCGGGATCGCCACTGGCATCGCCCCCCACTCGGTTCGCGCCTGCCCGCGCGACTGGCTTTTCGAGCTCGGCCGCTACGCGGCGGAGCAGAGGCTTCCACTTCACGTCCACGCAGACGAGCAGCCACGCGAGATCGAGGAGTGCCTCGCCGAGCATGGCCTCCGACCGATCGAGCTCCTCGCGGATACGGGTTGTCTCGGGGAACACGCCACCGTGATCCATGCGACACACGCGAACGGCGCCGAGCTCGACCTCCTCCGCGGTGCGGGCGCGACGATTTGCGCCTGCCTCACGACCGAGGCCGATCTCGGGGACGGGTTCCTCCCTGCGGTGCGGGTTCGTCACCGCGGGATCCCGCTCTGCATCGGATCGGACTCGAACGTGCGCATCGATCCTCTTGGAAGAGCTCCGCGAGCTCGAGGGGATCGCGCGCCGCCAGGATGGCAGACGAAACGTCTTCTCCACGGACGAGCTCTGGAGGATCGGCGGCGCGAACGGCGGGCGATCGCTCGGGCTCGAAGCGTGGGATCCGATCGAGGTGGATCTCGATCACCCGTCCCTCGAGGGCGTCGAGCCGGAGCACGTTCGCGCGGCGCTCCTCGCAGGATGCTCGGCCGATGTCGTTCTGTCACGTGCGTGAGTCCTGAGCATCCGTCCGAACCCGTTCGGGCGACGGTTCGACAAGCGCTTGTGTTGATTCAACACAAGCGTTGTCAGCGGCACGCCCGGACGGGGCCGCCGACGTAGCCCCGCGGGTACGCTGGCCGGCAATGGAGGCGACGGAGCAGACCTTCGACGACATCGTCCTGGCGCGCTCGCACGAGCTGCCGGTGGTGGTCGACTTCTGGGCGGAGTGGTGCGGGCCGTGCCACGCTCTCGCCCCCGTTCTCGAGAGCGAGATCGGCTCGCGTGAGGGGACGATCGAGCTCGTCAAGGTCGACGTCGACGCGAACCCGGCGCTCTCGCAGCAGTTCGGGGTGAGCGGCATTCCGGCCGTGAAGGCGTTCCGGGACGGCAGGGTCGTGAACGAGTTCGTCGGTGCGCAGTCCCCGACGTCGGTGTCGGCCTTCCTGGACGCCGTTCTCGCCCCGCCCCGGGCCGATGCTCTACTGGAGGAGCTCCGAGCGAGCGGCGACCTTCCCGAGGTGGTCGAAGCGCTGGACGCGGACGACGTCGAGCGCGCGCTCGAGCTGCTCGTGAGTGCGGTACCGGCAGCCGAGGGCGAGGAGCGGGAACGCCTGCGCGACGTGACCGTGGCGCTCTTCGAGCGGATCGGCCAGGACGATCCGATGGTCTCGAGCTTCCGGCGCCGCCTCGCGACGGCCCTGTACTGAGGTCACGTGCCGCGGGGTGCCTGCGGTCGTGGCGATCGGTGTCGCGCTCGAACTGCTCGCAGTTCTGGCAGCTCCCGGCTCGGGGCGGCTAGGTTGGCCTCGCGAAGGTTCGACGCTAGCCGGTCGGCCAGGCGGGCGTGGCCGGCGCAAGCGTCGCCGGTGTCATGTCGTAGAGGCCGCCGAGCTGAAAGAGGACGAGTCACCGCAGCAGGACGAGCGACGAAGGGGCCGACGAGGGCGTACTACCTGGTCACAGCGTCGAGCGGCCCGCCTCACGCTGGGGGTCGCGGGTTCCGTGGTGCGCGAGGTAGAGCTGCGCGGGCACGAGGGGCCGAAGTGCGAGCTCGTACAGCGTCCGAGGTCTCGACCTCCGGCCGGCGGGGACAACCTCCAGGCTCACGTTGCGTCGATCGAGCAGCCGGCCAAACGTCGCTGCAGCGCGGGCTGCGTGCCATTCGGAGGTGACCACAACGACATGCGTGGCGCCCGCGCGGTCGATCTCGGTGACGGCGTTCACTGCGTTCTGAGCCGTCGACCGTGCGTTCTCGTCGACGACGATCTCCGCGGCGCGGCCTTTCCAGATGGCGTACATCAGTGCTGCCTCCGACGGTGCGTTGCGTTTGCGCGCCCAGCCCGAGAGCACGACGAGGTCGGACGGCAGAGAGAGCTGGCCCGCGCGCTCGATGCGTGCCGCGCAGATTCGATGGAGCTTGCCGGAGGAGGCGGTGCTCGAGTAGCCGAGAACGACGATCGCGCGACGCGGACTCACAGTCGTCTGTTTCTCAGCCAGCCGTAGAAGAAGAGCACGCCGGTGACCGTGAGAACGAGCCCGACGGCCTTCCGCCCGCGCAGCTTCGACTCGCCGGTCGAGCGCTCCCGCATCTGCACAGCAACCTCCTCCACGCGAAGCCCCGCACGGTTCAGGCGCAAGAGGGCTTCGACTTCGGGCGCACCGCTGACGTAAGGCGCGGCCAGAAACGGCATCGCCGCGGCGTTGGCTGCTGTCATCCCCGAGGTCGGATCGTGGAAGTCACGTCCCAGCCTGATCCGCATTGCTTTCTGGAGTAGACCTATCCCGAAACGCCTCGATCGGCTCGGCGAGTACCCACCGTGGCTGTTACCGGGTCCCGTGGCGAAGCGCGACCCGATCGCAACATCGCAGGTGTCCGATTGGACGAGCTCCAGCAAACGGGCGAGCTCGGGGGCGGGATGCTGGCCGTCGGCATCGACGCGACCGCAGAACGGATAACCGCGAGCATGAGCTTCCGCGTACCCCGCGGCGATTCCGGCCCGAAGTCCTCGGTTCTCACCAAACGACACCACCTCGGCCCCGTACGACCGGGCGACGTCGGCAGTCGTATCCGTCGAGCCGTCGTCGATCACGAGCACATCAGCGTCGGACACGCAGCCCGCCAACTCTTCGAGGACAGCAGGGAGATTCCGTTCCTCGTTCCAGGCAGGAATGAAAACCAGGACGTCGCTGCCTGTTTGCACCGCAACGAGGGTACCGACCCGAGGCGTGAGGACGGCCGCACGTATCGTCGGGCACCTCCATCAGCCGCGCCTGATTCGACCCCGCCCTCCCCTCCATGCTCGGACGAGGAGGGCGAGGCTCCGGCGTTCCCGGACTCAGTGCGTCACGCAGCCCGCGGTACGGGCGCGCGTGCGAGTCTCTCGACGGTGCGGGCGACGTGATCGGACGGGCACGTGACGACCTCCGCGGAAGCACCGTCGAGGTGGAGGACGACGACCGCGCCGTGGTCGGCCAGCACGCGCGCGCGCGTCCCGATCTCGTGGATCTGAGTGCCTGCGAGTACCTCCCCCAGCAGGTAGACCGCCTCGCCCGGTGCATAGCGCTCGCCGCTTTCCCGCATGCAAATACGAGACGTCCGGGCACGACGATTGGTTTCGACTCCGTACGATTCCCTTACACCGACGAAGTTTCGGACCAGGCCGCCCTCGAGCTCGCCCGGTCGATGCTGGGGCCGGAGCTCGTCGCCGCGATCGAGCAGCTCGTCGACGACCCACAGCTCGCCGACACGTTGGAGGCCGCATACGCGCGCGAGAAGAAGGTGCTCGCGGTCACGATCCCCCGAACGCGAAACGATCCTCGCCGTTCTCGAGGACCCGCCGACCGATCTCGCCGAGCTCCGCGGCGTGCTGGTCCGCGAGGTTGAATAGTGACGAGCGGAAGAGCTGTAGGCACGTCGGGTTGGCGTGCGAGTCGGCCTTTTGTGCGCGTCAATCTCGGCAGGAGATGACCCGTTCGTAGCGCCGGGTTCCAGA
Organism: uncultured Actinomycetes bacterium; assembly: GCA_963798725.1. Lineage (GTDB taxonomy): Bacteria > Actinomycetota > Thermoleophilia > Gaiellales > Gaiellaceae > Gaiella. The sequence goes on along the minus strand of CAWCUL010000002.1, from coordinate 160,536 downwards.
ATGCGTCCATCGGGTATGTCTGACCCGATGTTCGTCGCGCTCACGAGCTCGGTGAAGGCACTGATCTTTGTGCTGTTCCTTGTGTTGATTCCGACGGTGCCGGTCACGATCGCGTTGACTCGCGCGATGCGACGTTCGAGCAAGGGGCCGACGCCGCGCGACGTGACGACGGGTCGCGCCGCGTCTACGCCGTTCCGGCTGATCAGCATCGTTGGCTCCGCGATCGCCGTCTGCGTCTTCGCGGCGCTGGTGATCGTCCTCATTGCGCAGTCGATTGGCGGTAGCGATAAAGGGGAAAGCGTTGCGCCTGTAGAGAACGGCGGAGCAGGGGCGCCGCCTCCGACCCCTGCCACGGTCCCCACCCAGGGCAACGCGGACAAAGGACGGATCGTCTTCAAGAAGTCCGGCTGTGGCAACTGTCACGCCCTCCGCGCCGCGAAGGCGAACGGAACGGTGGGGCCAAGCCTCGACGAGGATCATCCAGATTTCACCGCCGTTGTCGCGTGCGTCACGACAGGGCCCGGGGACATGCCGTCCTTCACTGGGAAACTGACTGGCTCGGAGATAAGGGACGTCGCCAAGTTCGTCGCGATCTCCGCGGTTCAGAGCGACACCCCTTGACTCCACACATCGGGCGTCCTCGTCGACGACCCAACGCTCGCCGACCAGCTGAGGCCGCATACCCGCGCGAAACGAAGGTACTCGCGCTCACGATGCGCCAGCGCATGACGATCCTCGCCGCCCTCGAGGATCCGCCGGTCGACCTCGCCGAGCTCCGCCGCGTCCTTCTCCGCGAGCTTGAATGGCGACAAGCCGAAGGCTTGTAGCCCGCTCGCGCGCCGCTCCCGGGGGGCCGCCATCGTGAAGGTAGGCGTACACTCGAGGCACCACAAGCTTCTCCTCTCGCCCTGACCGCCCCTGGCCACTGCGCCGGGACGGGCAGATCAGGAGGAGCCATGACCCGCTTCCAGCTCGTGTTTAGCCATCCGGATGGCGACGTCAGCGAGATCCGCGACAGCACGAACGACGGCGCGCCACACATCGACGGCATGAGGCTCGTCGACGGCGAGACGTACACCATCCGCGGACTGGACTGGATCGTCCGACGCGAGGACCACAGCGAGGCCATGATCCGGTTCGTGTGCACACTTGCAGTCGAACGGGTCGCCGACTGACCCGCCTTTTGCCGACCCGCACTGCGATCAGCCGAAGGTCCAACCCCATGCTGGCCGAACCGCTGGCGACCGGCCAAGCGCTCGCGCCGACAGTGTGGACATGAGCCTGAGAATTCGACGCTGGCGCACCTGGTGCTCCCCAGCCGCACGCCGAGGACGCAGAGCGCAGAACGCCCACACGGCGCACACCGAATGGGTTGCGCGGCAGCGCGGGCTTTGCGCCAGCCGGCCGGCCGCATCGCGTTCCTGATCGCAACGACTGCCAACCGCAGCAAGTTGCCCCGCACGCCCCGGGGCGCGCCCTCGGGGGAGGGGGCGGACAGCGCCCCGGGGCGACCACTCGACTTCCGGCCGTCGCGCCCGTGGAGCGGCACGCCGGTGCTCTTGAGCAGCTTGGAGGGCGCGGCGCTCAAGCTCATCTCGCATCGCGATCGCGATGACCGCGGAGACGATCACCGGTTCGGTTGCGGCCGTAGTCATATATGAACGTAGGGATAGACCGGTTCTGCTTATTGAGATGCAGGACGTGCCCGAGTCCCTGACCTCGCGCTTCAGGGTTCATGGCGCTGAAACGGCCGGAGCTGCTGAGCCAGATCCGTTCAGGCGACGAGCGGAACTAGGACGCCATAGCGAGTGAGCGGCTTGTGGCGAGGCTCGTGGCGATCGACCAGATTACGAGCGCCAAGACGCCAGGGAAGAAGCCGAAGCCGAAGATGCTGTCTTCGCCCAAGCCCGAGAGAACCGCGGCGAACGCGACGAGGAACGACACCGCGCCGATGAGCGCCACGACACCCGTCCAACGCGCGAAGACCCCGCTCCAAAGTGTCAGGAGTCCAGCAGACATGAGGAACGCAGCAAATCCCATGGCCGAGAGTAGGAACGGTCCGGCCGACGCACTGGCGATTGCCCTAGTCACGACGGGATTCGCGTCTGCCCCCTCGGTAGTCGCGCCAGAGATCATGACGATGGCCATGGTCATGCCCGCCATGCCTGTTATCGCACCCGCAAACGCGACCCGAGCGAGTTGAGCCGAACCGCGAACCGTCGCCTCCGTAGTCCCGAGCGCAGTCCGTATCGTCGCCGCGAAGTGGAGAAACACGAACCCGGCGAGAAGCATCGCGAACGCGCCGATGCGACTTTTCCACTGGTTGTCATCTGCCCAATTCGTCCAGTCCGCGTCCTGCGCACCGTAGTCGGGGGCGTCCCCGCCGCTTGCGAACCAACCGATAACGAACAGCACGCCGAAGGCGACCCCGGACAGCGCCAAGAGTCGCTGCCACGACGCTGGTACGGCGCTCGACGTGCCGGACGGGTTACCCGGCGTCGGCTCGGGCTGCATCACGCTGAGCTCCGCGAGAGGATCGGGGAGTCGCGGCGGAAGCCCCAGATGGCGCAGTAGATCCCGAGAAACGCCTCCCAGATGAACTCCGGGACGACGAGGATGTTCACCAGGCCGGTTTGATCCCACCAGTCGAAGAGGACACCGACGTTGCCGAACAGGAGGAGCGGCCCCCCGATCAGTCCGAGCCAGGGCCATGGGCGCGGAACGAGTCCGGATTTGTACATCAGGTAGCCGAGGATCAGTCCGTTCCCGAACGGGACGATCAGGCCAGGGCCGAACAGGAACGTCCAGTCCTTGAGCGCAGCGAGCGAGACGGCGAGGTCGGCCGCGTCGTGAGAGTCCTGTCTTAGCTTGACGACGCCGAGCACGAAAATGATCCCGGCAGCGATGAAGATGCACTCGATGATTCGAGCCGCCACATAGCCGATGGCGAGGTACTCGTTCTGCCTCCTCGCGATCGGGTAGAGAACGACCGCCGTTCCCACGTTCGAGACGATGAGCAGCAGCTCGAGGAAGGCTCCTAGGTGGATCTGGTTGTCCTTGCCGCCACCGGCGATGTAGCCGGCCGGATCGTCGAGAACTGACTGGAAGAGAGCCAGCGCCGCGATGGACGTGATGAACGTGATGATGAACAGCACCCCGAAGATCCGGCCAACCCTCTGTTCCTCATTCATCTCGAGTCGTCCCTCCTTCGGCGCGCGTTGACTTGGCGACCCTACAGCCCGATCAAACCCTATCGCTCGATACGCGTCTCTTTAGAAAACAAAAGCCCCGCTTAGCAGGGCTTTCTTTCATCGGGGCGCCGAGATTCGAACTCGGGACCTCTAGTCCCCCAGACTAGCGCGCTAACCAGGCTGCGCCACGCCCCGCGATCGGCTCATCGTAGCCGCCATGGTCGACCGTGTCCGGTCGACTACGGATTGTGCGGCACGGCGTTCTCGCACGCCTCTTTGTTCGAATAGTTGAGGGTTTTCCAGCCCCCGTCGGCGCAGTCGGCGTCCGACGTCGGGCGAATCACTGCTGGGTTCGGCGGCAGGAGGGGGCCGCCAGGAGTCAATGGCTTGGTGGTCGAGCCGAAGAACCCTCCGATCCCGCCGCTCAGGAACAGCAGCACGAACGCGCAAGCGACCGCGATCCCCGCGACGAGGATCGAATACTCGGCCAGCGTCTGCCCCTCCTCAGAGCGCCTCCCCGGGCTCATGACTGGAAGAGTACTACGCGGATCGGCCGATCTTTGCAAGAAGCCTCTCCATGGGTACTCGCAGGTCAGTGCGCCACGTCGTGGAGCTCGTACCAGTAGTCGGCATCCGGCGGCGTGAACTCGCCTTCCGGCAGCCCGGCCGCATACTGCTCGAGGACCGGAGTCAGCTGATCGTCGATGAACCGCTGGCCGGCCTCCCGGCTCTCCCAGACGTCGAAGATGCGGAAGACGCCGCGCTCGAGATCGAACCCGGCGGTGTGGGCGATCAGCCCGTCGGGCAGAGTCGACAGGTCGATCTGGCCGACGATGGCGTCGTAGTTCGTCGTGCTCGTATCGCCGTCGACGATCTTGAACTCCTGGACGTATGCGATGGCCATTGCCGCTCCTCCGGTCGGGCCAGGATCGTATGCCATCGAGGCGTCTGCGCGAAAGTCAGGGATCAGGCAAGACGCTTGTACAGCCGCTCGACCAGCGCAGGTGTCTGCTCGAGCTTCTCCGTGATCACGCGCACCCGCACCTCACGGAAGTACTCGGCCTTCACGCCGAGTGCCTTGGCGATGCGAGCCAGGACGTCATTGGAAGGTACGGGCCGGTTGCCGTGGACGATGTGGTTCAGATACCCGGCGGAGAGGTCGGTCTTGTCGGCGAGCGCACGGTAGGTGACGCCCGTCTCTGCCATGAGGCGCTCGATCGTCGGGCCGAGCGGTTCGCTCGAGTAGGTGCGCTTTCTCGCCGCCATCAGTCCTGGGCTGTCCAGTCAATCACAGACGACCGCTCGACGCGCGTATCGGCTTCGTCGCTACGCCGACGTGCGTCGACGGCGCCGTCTTCGAGTGCGCGGCGGCCCACGGTGACGCGAGCCGGGCAGCCGAGAAGGTCGGCGTCCGCGAACTTCTCGCCGGGGCGCGCATCGCGATCGTCGAGGAGGACGTCCCCGCCCGCGGCCGACAGCTCCTGGGCGACGGCTGTCGCGAGGGCCTCGACCTCCTCCGACCCGCCCGCGAGAGAGAGCACGTGGACGTCGTACGGGGCGATCGAGCGCGGCCAGACGATGCCCCGCTCGTCGTGGTGCTGCTCGACGGCGGCCGCCATCACGCGTCCGGGCCCGACGCCGTAACAGCCCATCACGAGCGGATGCTCGACCGACTGCTCGTCGAGGAACGTCGCGTCGAGCGAGACGGAGTAGACGGTCCCGAGCTTGAAGATGTGCCCGACTTCGATCGCCGTCTGGAAGCGGAGCGCGCCGCCACAGCGCGGGCACGCATCGCCCTCCTTCGGCACGCGGATATCGGCGGCGTCGGCCTCGAAGTCGCGGCCGTACTCGACACCGCGCAGATGGAAGCCTGTCCGGTTGGCGCCAGCGACGTGCTGTCCGTCGCGCAACGTCTCGTCGAGCACGATCCGGCCCCCGAAGCCGACGGGGCCTAGCGAGCCGGGATCGGCGCCGAAGGCCTCGCGGATCTCCTCGACCTGGGCCGGGCGGATCACGCCGCCGAGCACGGCAGCGAGCTTCGCCTCGTCGAGCCTGTCGTCGCCTCGCACCAGCGCGAGCACGACCGCGCCGTCGACGACGACCGGCATCGCCTTCGCCGTCGCGGCGAGGTCGATCCCGAGGAAGTCTGCGAGCGCCTCGCAGGTCTCGACGCCCGGTGTCTCGATCTCGGTCGGCGCGTCGAGGCGCTCAGGGAAGTCGGCCGGACGGGGAACGCCGCGTGCGACCTCGAGGTCGGCGGCGAAGTCGCCGCGCTCGCACGTGACGAGGGTGTTCTCACCGGACCCGGACGGTGCGAGGTAGTCGATCGACTCGCTGCCGCCCATCAGTCCGGATTCGGCCTGCACCGCGACGAAGTCGAGGCCGCAACGCTCGAACATCCGCTCGTACGCGCCCGCATGGGCGCGGAAGGCGACCTCGAGGCCCTCCTCGTCGCGATCGAACGAATAGGAGTCCTTCATCACGAACTCCCGCACGCGGAGCAGCCCCCCGCGGGGCCGCGGCTCGTCGCGCTCTTTCGTCTGGAAGTGGTAGAGGATCTTCGGCAGATCGCGGTAGGAGCGAAGCTCGCGTACGTGGAAGGTGATCGTCTCCTCGTGCGTCGGCGCCAGCACGAACTCGCGCCCGGAGCTGTCCTGCACCTTGACGAGGACGTCGGCCCACGTTTCGTACCGGCCTGTCCGTTGCCACAGCTCGGCGGGCGTGAGCACCGGCATCGACATCTCCTGTCCGCCGATCGCGTCCATCTCCTCGCGGATCACCTGGACGACCTGCTCGTGGACGCGCCAGCCTGCGGGGAGGTACGTCCAGAGCCCGGCACCGACCTGCCGGATCAATCCTGCCCGCACGAGCAGCCGGTGCGAGACCGCCTCGGCATCCGCCGGATCCTCGCGCAGGGTCGGGAGGAACAGGGTCGACTGGCGTTGCAGCATGGGGCAACCCTAGAGGCTCGATGTGGGTGAGGGGTGCGATCGGGGACGCCATGGGACGAGGGCCGCGCCGATTCCGGCCGGTGGCAAGCTGGTGGCCCGCGCGTCGGCGTCGATTGCATGCAACTTCGTGAGGCGTCTATCCTCCATGCGTGCCGCGCGGAGACAGTGCGCAGACCGTCAGGGCGACGCTGGGGCTCCGCCAGCTCCTCTTCGACGGCGAGATCCGTCCCGGTGAGCGGCTCGTCGAGCTGTCGCTCGTCGAGCGTCTCGGCGTCTCGCGCACCCCACTGCGGCTCGCGCTGACGATGCTCGAGCACGAAGGGCTGGTCAGATCCCTCCCGGGCGGCGGCTTCTCCGTTCGAGAGTTCACTCTCGGCGAGATCGACGACGCGATCGAGTTGCGCGGCGTGCTCGAGGGCACGGCGGCGCGCTTCGCCGCGGAGCGGCTCGAGTCCTCGGCGGAGCTCGACGGGCTCGAAAAGATCGCCGCGCTCCTCGACGACACGGTCCAGGACAAGTCGCCCGACGCGATGCTCGCCTACGTCGAGCTCAACGCGACGTTCCACTCGGAGCTCGTTGTGCTCGCAAAGAGCGAGCTCGTGGCGCGGGCGATCGCCCAGGTGATGGCGCTCCCGTTCGCCTCACCCGCCGCGCTGCTCTCGTCGCTTCCGGAGCTCCCGGAATGGCGCGAGAGCCTCGTCGTCGCGCAACACCAACACCGTTCGCTCCTCGAGGCGATCGCAGCGCACCAGGGCACGAGGGCAGAGCAGGTCGCGCGCGAGCATGCGCGCCTCTCGCGCCGCAATCTCGACCTCATGCTGCAGCAGCACGAGATCCTCCATCGACTTCCGGGCGCACAGCTGCTGAACGTCGCCGGCGCGGGCGGAGCGCACCGTATGACCGCCCCGCTCCGCGAACGGTGACGCGCGGCGCCCGGCGCGTCAGCCGGACGTCCGCCAGCCCGAGGCGTACTCCAGCCGGGCGACCTTCGAATACGGCGCCGGGCTCACGATGACCCGCACCTCCTTTTGCCTGTGGGGCTGCACCGTCGCCTTCCGCGTCCCGCCGTCGGGCTCCCCCCAGACCACGTTGAGCTCCGTTCCCACCTCGATCTCGTGGTCGACCGTCGCCAGCGAGAGCGCGTGCTTCTCGTTGGCGCTGTAACCGGTGAACATCGACAGCCCCACGACCGTGCCGCCCGCGTCGATCACGGAGTCGAAGTTCGAGGATCCGTAGTTCGCGTTCGGAATGTCGAAGAACTGGTAGCCCTCGCCCTCCGGGGCGAACACCGAGGCGAAGAGCTCGGTCATGTCGTCGTTGTTCCACTCGAGCGTGACCTTCTTCCGCTGCGTCTCGGGATCGATCTGCTCGAGCGCCTCGCGGCCGTGGAAGTCGTGGTCGAACTTCACCATGTGGCCGTAGCCGAGCTCCCAGGGGTTCAGGTAGTAGTCCTCGATGTCCTCGGACACGAAGCTGCCGGCGAGCGCGTTGGTTGCCTCGTAGCTCGCCGCGGGCAGCCACTCGCGGTAGCTGCGGAGCTCGTCGCCGGTGTAGATCGCCGGCAGGGGCGAGGGAATCCAACCGGACTCCAGCGTGTTCGACGAGTACGCGCGCGAGCCGACCGGCTCGAGCCCGAGCTCCCGTCCCGCCTCGAGGATCGTGTCGCGTACCTCCTCGTAGCTTTCGTACGGTCCCCAGATCTCGAGCCCGGGGGCGCCGGCCATCCCGTGCCTGAGCGTGCGCACCTGCCGGCCGGCGACGTTCATCGTGCTCATGCGGAAGAACGGCACGTCCTCGAGCGGGGCGCCGTTGACCTTCTCGAGCACCGCCCACGCGTTCGGGCCCTGAATCTGGAACCGCCAGAGCTTGCGCGTCACCGGCTTGCCCTGCGGTCGCATCGGGGAACGGTCGTCGAGCTCGACCTCGACGTCGTATCCCCCGGTCTCCGCCTGGTAGCGAAGCCAGGTCGCGGCGGGGGCGCGACCGACGAACGTGAAGCGCTCGTCGTCCTCGTGGAAGAGGATGCCGTCGCCGATCACGTGTCCGGCCGGCGTCGTCGGCACGTACTGCTTCGCCATGCCTACCGGGAAGCTCGCCGTGCTGTTGATCGCAGTGGCCGTGATCAAATCGAGCGCTCCCGGGCCGGTCAGCATGAGGTTGACCATGTGGTGCGACTGGTCGTAGAGGACAGCAGCCTCCCTCCAGGCGAGCTGCTCCCGACGCCAATTCGTGAACTCGGCCGCGACGACGGGATAGACGTACGCACCGATCTGGGAATTGCGAAGAAGATCGACGGGGTCGGTGGTGTCGAGGATCTCCTGGAGATTGGTGGCGGGGCTCATGGCTTCCTCCATGCAGTTGGACGATTGTCGCCGGCGTCGCTCATTGGACGGCCGTCGCGGCCTCCCGCAGCACCGCGCTTCGCTCACGCTGCCACGCGAGCGTGCCGAGCAGGTCGTTGAAGGTGAAGAAATGAAATCCGGCGATTCCCAGGCCGCGATCGCCGACGTGCGGTGCCGCTTCGTCGTAGAAGCGGGTCGCCGAATGGACGGGACTGCGAAACAGCCGTGTCAGCCCGTGCTGCTTGCGCGCGAAGCGAAGGGACGGGCCGACGCCGATGCGGGTCGCGATCTCGACGAGTCGCCGACGCTCGACGGGGCCGACCGCACCGAGGAGGACGGGGAGCTCGAGACCCTGGGCGCGAACGCGCTCGAGCCAGGTCAACAGCGTGTTGACGTCGAAGCAGAGCTGGGTGACGACGTAGCTCGCGACCTGCGACTTCCTCTCGAGCGCGGCCTCCAGCTCGGCCGGAGGGATGAACGGATGGCCCTCCGGGTAGGCGCCGATGCCGATGAGGCGTGGGCGCAGAGGATGCCCGACGAGGACGTCGAGCAACTCGGCCGCCGACGAGTACGGCCCGAGCGGCTCCCCCGCGTCGCCGCCGACGACGAACAGGTCGTCGATACCCGCATGATGGGTGCGCTCCAGAATCTCGTCGAGATGCGCCTCGCCGCGCACCATCCGGGCGGCGACGTGAACGGTCAGCGAATGTCCCTGCTCGCGAAGCCCGACGGCAACCTCGACCGAGCGATCGACCCCGTGCTTCGGCGACGTCGTCACGGTGAGGTGCAACGGCTCCTCGACCTGAGACGCCTGCTCGATCCCGCGGCCGAACGGAAGGATCTCGAAGCGAAGCTGCACCGCCGCCCGTCCCTCCGTCGAGTCGGCCGAGTCGAGCACGCTCGTCGTCACCCGAGGATCATTGCACACAATCCAGGGGGTCATGCTCGTCGAGCGAAGGCATTTTGGGCGGTGTCCGCTCTATTGCACGCAAAGCGCGACCTCTCTGGTCGAGGCTCGCAGAACACCCCCGACGAAACGCCGTCCTGCAGCGAGCTCCTACTCGGCGGCGGGGACCGAGCCGAGCGGAATCAGGCTCGCCTCGGCCATCGCGAGGGCGGCGGGCTTTGCCATCCTCAACCGTTTCGGGCGGAGCATCCCGGCCTCGATCCAGCGGTCGATCTCGTGGAACAGCTCGTCGATCAGGATGTCGGAGGAGACCTTCTTGAGCACCCGGCCGTGCGCGTATACGAACCCGACGTCGCGTCCGCCCGCGATCCCGAAGTCCGCATCCCCCGCCTCACCCGGCCCGTTGACGGCACAGCCCATGACCGCGACCTCGAACGCCTGCGGGTATGCGCGAAGCCGCTCCTCCACCACGATTGCAAGGCTCTCGACCCCGACGTTGTCGCGGCCGCAGGACGGGCAGGCGATCATCACCGGGCCGCGCTCTCGCAGCCCGAGCGCCTTCAGGATCTCCCAGGCGACCTCGACCTCCTTGACGGGATCGGCGGTGAGAGAGACGCGAAGGGTGTCCCCTATCCCGTCCATCAGGAGCGATCCCATCCCCACCGCGCTCTTGATCGAGCCGGCGAACGGCGTCCCCGCCTCGGTGACACCGAGGTGCAACGGGTACGGGACCCTGTCCGAGAGCATCCGGTACGCGCGGATCATCGTCGGGACGTGCGAGGCCTTGACCGAGATCTTCATGTCGCGGTAGTCGAGCCGCTCGAGAATCGCTACCTGCTCGAGGGCTTCCTCCACGAGCGCCTCGGCGGTGTCGCTGCGGGCGAGCTCCTCGAGGTGCTTCGGGAGCGACCCGGCGTTGGCGCCGATCCGCATCGGGATCCCCGCCTTCTTCGCGGCCTTCACGACCTGCTCCGTCTTGTCGGGCCCGCCGATGTTTCCCGGGTTGATCCGTACCGCGTGCACACCGGCCTCGATCGCCTCGAGCGCCAGCGACGCGTTGAAGTGGATGTCGGCGATCACCGGGATCGGCGAGAGCCGCACGATCAGCCGGAGTGCCTCGGCGTCCTCGCGCTTCGGCACCGCCACCCGGACGATCTCGCAGCCCGCCGATGCGAGCGCCGCGATCTGCGCAGTCGTGGCCTCCACGTCGTGGGTCTTGGTGAGCGTCATCGACTGGACGACGACGGGCGCGCCACCGCCGATGGCGACTCCCCCGACCGAGATCCGGCGCGTGCTCGACATCGGCGTCAGGGTAGCGACGCATCGACCCACGCCGTCTCGCCGGAGAGCACGTGACGACGCCGCACGCGGCCCGGCAGGATTGGGTCGTGTGCCCCATCGAGCCGCTGTCATCGCAATGGCGCCTCGAGGCGCCGCCCGACGACCACCCGGACGACCTGTGGGCGATCGGGGCAGACCTCGAGCCGGGAACGCTGCTCGGCGCCTACCGGCTCGGCCTCTTCCCGATGCCGCTCGGGCAGCGGCTCGGCTGGTTTTCCCCCCGTCAGAGGGCGGTGGTACCGCTGGAGCCGTTCGCTCCGTCGCGCTCGCTGAGACGCGCTTCCCGACGGTTCGAGATCCGCGTCGACAGCGCGTTCGGCGACGTAGTCGACGGGTGCACCCGCCCGGGAGACCCCGCGAGCTGGATCGACGACCGCGTCGTGGCCGCGTACACGCGGCTTCAGGAACTCGGCTGGGCGCACTCCGTGGAGGCCTGGGATGCCGACGGGCTCGCAGGCGGGCTCTACGGGGTCGCGATCGGCGGCCTGTTCGCGGCCGAGTCGATGTTCCATGTGCGCACCGATGCCTCGAAGGCGGCGTTCGTCGCGCTCGCCGAGCGCCTTCGTTCGACCGGCGACAGCGAGCAGCGACTCCTCGACGTCCAGTGGCTCACGCCTCACCTGGCGACGCTGGGCGCGACAGAGTTTCCCCGAACCGAATACCGCGAGGCACTTTCGACGGCCCTGACCCTCCCGTCGGCGTTCTCCTGACGGCCTTCGGCTAGGAAAGGCGCCCGATGTCGTTCGTCAGCCCGATGACGAACAGGAGCAGGACGAGCCCGATCCCCACCACCGACACGCGCTCGTAGATCTCGCGGCGCACGGCCCGGCCGCGAATTCCCTCTGCGACGGCAAAGACGATGTGACCCCCGTCGAGCGGAAGCAGCGGCAGCAGGTTGAGCAGCGCGATCGAGAGCGAGATGAGGCCGAGCACGAACAGGAAGCTCTCCGTCCCCTGCTTGGCCGCGTCCGAGGAGCCCTGGACGATGCCGACGGGGCTCGAGATGTCCTTGCGCCCGTCGCCCGTCACGAGTCTTCCGAGGGACGCCCCGATCTCGCTCGTCACCCGCCAGGAGAGCCGGAACGACTCACCGACCGCGGCGGCTGGAGGAAGTCCTTCCCCAGCCAGCACGAACCCGAGCCGATAGCGGCCGTCGCTCTCACGCGCCGACGCCGGCGGCAGCTCCACCAGCTCGCCGTGCCGCTCGACCATCACGCGAAGCGGCTTTCCCTCGGAGCCGGCGATGGTCTCGGAGATGTCCTCCGGACGCACCACGGAGCCGTTGATCGAGACGATGCGATCCCCTGCGACAAGTCCCGCGGCCGCGGCAGGCGACCCGGTGCTGACCTCATCCACCTTGGTCGTCGCGGCGCCGACCGAGGTCATGTAGAGCCCGGCGAAGAGCACGAGAGCGAGGACGATGTTCGCGGCCGGGCCTGCGGCGATCGCCGCAACGCGCTTCCACGTCGGGGCACGCCAGTACGCGTCGGGACCGAGCGCGTCGTCGAGGTCGTCGAGCCCCTTTGCGAGTGCTGCCGCCGCCTGGCGCGAAAGGTCGCGTTCGCCCGCGAGCTCGCGGAGCACTCCGGTTGCGTCGCGGGCCGCGTCGTGATCCCCTGCCGCGAGCGCGTTGCGGAGCCTGCTCGTGGCGCCGCCGAGCGACGGAGCGTCCTCGAGGGCACGCGCCGTCGCCATGTCGACGTCCACCGGAGCCGGCCGGTGCATGCCGGGGATCTTCACGAAGCCTCCCAGCGGTATCGCACCGATGCCGTACTCGATGCCGTGCCGGGTCTTCTTCCAGACGGCCGGCGGGAACCCGACATAGAAGCGTCTGGGACGCATGCCGAGAGCCAGAGAGACCGAGAAGTGTCCGAGCTCGTGCACGAACACCAGGAGCCCCAGCCCGACGATCGCGACGAGAATGGTCATGCTGGCTGCAACCCCCTCGCCGCGAGGTCGCGCGCCTGAGCGTCCGCTGCCACGAGATCGTCGAGGTCGCGTGCGGGTGACCCATCGGCGCGCTCGAGCGTCTCTGCGACCAACGAGGCGATCTCGAGGAACCCGACGCGGCCTTCGAGAAACGCCGCGACCGCAACCTCGTTCGCCGCGTTGAAGGCGCACGGCGCGGTGCCGCCGCGCTCTCCCGCGGCCCGGGCGAGCGTCAGGAGCGGGAATGCCTCCTCGTCCGCGGTCTCGAAGGCCAGCGTCAGCCCCGGAAGGCCGAGCCGGGGCGCAGTCGTTGCGGCGCGGTCCGGATACGTGAGCGCGTACGAGATCGGGACGCGCATGTCGGGCTCCCCGAGATGCGCGAGCAGCGCCCCGTCGCGGAGGCGGACGAGCGCGTGCACGACCGAGCCCGGATGAACGATCACCTCGATCCGGTCGTAGGGCAACCCGAACAGCCAGTGCGCCTCGATCAGCTCCAGGCCCTTGTTCGCGAGTGTGGCTGAGTCGACGCTGATCTTCGGCCCCATCGCCCACGTCGGGTGTCGCAACGCCTCGGCGGGGGTGACACTCGTGAGCTCGTCTCGCGTCTTTCCGCGGAACGGGCCGCCCGAAGCGGTCAGCACGAGCCCTTCGACCGTCTCGAGGGGCCTGCCCTCCAGACACTGATGCACCGCCGAGTGCTCGCTGTCGACGGGGAGCAGCATCCCTCCTCCCCGCTCCTGCGCCCGAAGAGCCAGCTCACCTGCAGCTACAAGGCTTTCCTTGTTTGCGAGAGCGAGAGTGACGCCGGCCTCGAGCGCCCAGAGTGTGGCGGACACGCCTGCGAAGCCGACGACCGCGTTCACGACGACATCGGGGTTGCATCGCTCGAGCAGGGTGACGGCGTCGCCGCCTACCTGGGCGTGCTCGACGCCGTGCCTTGCCGCCAGCTCGTCGAGGGGCGTGACGCGGGACTGGAGGGCACAGAGCTCGAGATCGGGATGTTCGGCGACGACCTCGATCGCCTGGCGGCCGATCGAGCCGGTCGCCCCGAGAAGCGCTACGCGTCTCACCTCCGGAAGGATGCCTCAAAGAGCGGCTCCGGGAACCGAATCTTTGCGGCACTGACCACCGCGGCGGCCTCGATCCTCGCTCTACGACAGCGCAAGCAGCGCGAAGTAGGCGGCCGGGCCGGCCCACAAGAGCGAGTCGACCCGGTCGAGGACGCCGCCGTGCCCCGCGAGCAGCGTGCCGGAGTCCTTGACCCCGAGATCGCGCTTGACGGCGGACTCGAACAGGTCACCGAGCGTCGCGGCGAGCGCGATACCGAGGCCCAGCGCAAGCGATTTGCCGGGCGATACGACATCCTGTTCGTAGAGCGCGAAGAACGTCACGGCCACTCCGGCGAGCGTGCCGCCGACGAAGCCCTCCCATGACTTCCCCGGCGAGATCGTGGGAGCGAGCCGGTGACGCCCGATCGCGCGGCCCACGAGATACGCGGCGGTGTCGTCCGCGAACACCGTGAGCAGGACGGTGTAGACGAGTAGCCTGCCGTGGTCGGGGATGTCGCGAATCAGCATCAGGAGGGCAAGCCCGCCGCCGACCCAGGCAACGCCCAGGACGGTCGTCGCGAATCCGGCGACGGCGGTCTGGCGCGCGCTCGAGACGAAGAACACGAGAAGAGCGGCAGGCAAGGTCGCGAGCACGCCGCCGAGAACCCACTGGGTGTCGCCGATCTGGGCGCCCAGCAGCGCGAGCACCAACCCTGCATAGCCACCGAGCACGATCGGGTGAAGCCCACGGGCGATCCCGAACAGCTCGTGCAGCGCCAGGAGGCCGCCCACCAGTGCCAGCGCAAACAGCCACCAGCCCCCGAGCCAGACGACGCCGAGCACGAGCGGAAGCAAAACGGCCGCGACGGCGATCCGCGAGACGAACGGGCTCACGAGAGCCCCCGCGCGCCGAACCTCCGCTGCCTCGCGGCGTATTCGCGAGTCGCGGCGGCAAGGTCCTCCGCGCCGAAGTCGGGCCAGAGGGTCTCGCTGAACACGAGCTCGGCGTACGCCGCCTCCCAGAGCAGGAAGTTCGAGAGCCGCATCTCGCCCGACGTCCGCACGACCAGATCGACCTCCCCGAGCTCCGGCGCGTAGAGGCGCCCGGAGAGCTCGTTCTCGTCGACGCTCTCGGCGGCGACTCCGTCCTCGACGAGCCTGCGTGCGGCGTCCACGATCTCGGCGCGTCCCCCGTAGTCGAATGCGATCCAGAGCTGGAGCGTCTCGAGGCTCGCAGTCCGCCGCTCGAGCGATGCCATCTTCTCCGCGAGCCACCCCTCCACACGGTCGCGCCGTCCGAGGAACCTCGTTCGCACCCCCTGCTTCGCGAGATCGGGCAGCTCGCGGTCGATCGTCTCGGAGAGGATCTCCATGAGGTCGGCGACCTCGGTGTCCGGCCGCGTCCAGTTCTCCGTCGAGAACGCGTAGACGACGAGCGCCGTAACCTCGAGGTCGATCGCCGCCTCGACCGTGCGCCTGAGCGCCCGGGTGCCTTCACGGTGCCCCTCCGAGACGGGCAGGCCGCGGCTTTCGGCCCAGCGGCCGTTGCCGTCCATGATGATCGCGACGGTCTTCGGGACCGCATCCCGATGACCTGAGGAATTAGAGATCGCTCCTCCCTCGCCCGAGTCCGACCGCGAGGCGGTCAGACTTCCATGATCTCCGCTTCCTTGTGCTTCAGGAGCTCGTCGATCCGTTTCACGTGGTCGTCCGTGAGCTTCTGCACCTGCGACTCCGCGCGCCGCTCCTCGTCGTCTCCGACGTCGCCGTTGCGGACGAGCTCCTCGAGGTGTCGCATCACGTCGCGCCGAACGTTGCGGATCGCGACCTTGCCGTCCTCAGCGTATCGCCGGACGAGCTTGACGAGCTCCTTGCGCCGCTCCTCGGTGAGCGAGGGAATGGGGAGGCGGATCAGCTTGCCGTCGTTCGACGGCGTCAGGCCGAGGTCCGACTCCATGATCGCCTTCTCGATCGCCTTGATCTGGGTCGGGTCGTAGGGCTGAACCGACAACAGGCGCGGCTCGGGAGCGCTGATCGTCGCCATGTTGGACAACGGCGTGAGCGCGCCGTAATAGTCGATCGTGATCCTGTCGAGCAGGGCCGTCGAGGCACGACCCGTGCGCACCGAGTTGAACTCGGTGCGCGTGTGCTCGATCGAGCCGTCCATGCGTCGCACGCAATCCGCCAGGAAGTCGTCGATCGCCGTCACAGCGCCTCCTACCCGTCGTCGCTTTGGTCCGTCGGCCTCGTCGTCACGAGCGTCCCGATGTGCTCACCTCGTGCGGCGCGGACGATGTTCCCGTCCGCGAGCCCGAACACCCTGATCGAGACGGCGTTGTCCATGCAGAGCGAGAGCGCCGTGGTGTCCATCACCCTGAGCCCGCGCTCGATCGCCTCGAGGTGCGTCAGCGCCGGCAGAAGCCGGGCGTCGGGATCCGTGCGCGGATCGCCGTCGTATACCCCTTCGACGCCGTGCTTCGCCATCAGGATCGTCTCGGCACCGATTTCCAGTGCCCGGAGCGCCGCGGCGGTGTCGGTCGTGAAGAACGGGTTGCCGGTACCCGCAGCGAAGATCACGACACGCCCCTTCTCGAGATGCCGTATCGCGCGCCTGCGGATATACGGCTCGGCGACCTCCGAGACCGTGACGGCGGACTGCACGCGCGTTTGGGCACCGAGGCGCTCGAGCGCGTCCTGCAGGGCCAGGGCGTTGAGGAGCGTCGCAAGCATGCCGCCGTAGTCGGCCGTCGCGCGGTCCATCCCCTCGGCGGCAGCCTCCAGGCCGCGGTAGAAGTTGCCGCCCCCCACCACGACGGCGACCTCGGTGCCCCAGCTCTGCACAGCCACCACCTCGCCCGCGATCGCCGAGAGTGTGTCGGGGTCGACGCCGTACTCCCGGCTGCCCATCAGGCTCTCGCCGGAGAGCTTGAGCAGCACGCGGCCGAACACGGGCGCGAGCCCCACCTCGCCGGCCCGGGCGGCCTCGCGGGGGGAGGTCGTGCTCATCCGAGCTGCAGCCGCTCGAACTCCATGACCTCCGCGCCTTCGACGTCGAGCGCCTTCCCGACCGTCATCGAGGGGTCGTGGATCCAGGGCTGTTCGGTCAGGACGCGCGCTGCGAAGAAGCGTTTCTGGAGCATGCCGTCGACGATCTTCTCACGCGCCTGCTCCGGCTTCGACTGCACCTCGTCCGATCCCGCGAATATCTCCCTCTCGGACGTGACGGTCTGGGCCGGCACGTCGTCTCGTGCAATCCACTCGGGAGCCGACGCGGCGATGTGCATCGAGAGCTTCCGACCGAGATCGTCGGAGCCGCCACGCACCTGCACGAGCACTCCGAGCCGGTTTCCCGGCGGATGTACGTACGCTGCGATCCTGCCGCCTTCGACCGCCTCGAAGCGCGCTGCTCCCACGAACGCGATGTTCTCGCCGAGCTTCGCGGTGAGCGAGACCCGCTCGTCCTCGAGGCCGGCCTCGGCTCCGGGGCCGTCTCGCGCGACCGACTCGAGGACCCGCTCGACGAATGCCTGGAAGTCCTCGTTGCCCGATACGGGCTCGGTCTCACATCCGACTGCGACCAGGACTCCGCGCGCCGCGTCGTCCGAGACTCGCTGAGCAACCTTGCCCTCGGTCGTGGCGCGGCCGGCGCGCTTGGCCGCACTTGCCATGCCTTTCTCGCGCAGCAAGCGGGTCGCCACCTCGAGATCTCCGTTCGCCTCCTCGAGCGCACGCTTGCAGTCCATCATCCCCGCACCTGTGCGCTCGCGGAGCTCCTTGACGAGACCGGCCGAGATCTGCGTCATTCCGCGGCACCCGCCTCGCCCTCGGCCGTGACGGGCGCAGCCTCGGGCACGGCCTCCTCCGACGCTCCCTTCTCCTCGGTCTCGGTCTCGGTCTCGGCCCCGGCCTCGGCGTTGGGCTCGGCGGCGGGCGCCTCAGGCTGCGCGTCGGGCTTCGCTGTGAGCTCGGCCTCGGTGACCTTCGCGTTGGCGGCGGCGATGCCCTCTGCGATCGCATGGACGACGAGCGAGCACGAGCGAATCGCGTCGTCGTTCCCCGGGACGACGTACGTCGCCTCGTCCGGGTCGCAGTTCGTGTCGACGAGCGCGATCACGGGCAGCCCGAGGCGCTGTGCCTCGCGCACGGCGAGCTGCTCCTTCCGGAGATCGACGATG
The DNA here is from genome assembly GCA_963798725.1 of uncultured Actinomycetes bacterium. Taxonomy (GTDB): domain Bacteria; phylum Actinomycetota; class Thermoleophilia; order Gaiellales; family Gaiellaceae; genus Gaiella. Next base: position 142,651 of record CAWCUL010000002.1, on the reverse strand, counting down.
AACACGGCGTCGGGCTGACGCTTCATCGTCGCGACTCCGCCGAGATTCGCCTCGAGCTTCTCCAGCTCACCGCTCATGGCGATCCTCTCCTTCGCCGGCAAGAGCTCGAGCTGGCCTTCCTCCTTCAGGCGGCGGAGCTCCTGGAGATACGCGATTCGGTCTGCGATCGTCCGCCAGTTGGTGAGCAGGCCGCCGAGCCAGCGGTGCGAGACATACGGCTGACCGACACGCGCCGCCTCGCGCTCGATCGCCTCCTGCGCCTGCTTCTTCGTGCCGACGAAGAGGATCGTGCCTCCCCGCTCGGCGACGTTGCGCGCGAAATCGTGGGCCTCCTGCAGGAGCGCCTGCGTCTGCTGGAGGTCGATGATGTAGATGCCGCCGCGCTCGTCGAAGATGAAGCGCTTCATCTTCGGGTTCCAGCGGCGCGTCTGGTGACCGAAATGCACTCCGGCCTCCAGCAGCTCCTTCATGGAGACGACTGCCACGATGTGATCCTCTCGGTTGATGTCGGTGCGCCGGCGTGCGCGAACGGAACCTGGCTGATTGCCCAGGCACCCCCGTTCGGGGGGCATCGCCGGGTGGACGGGGTCAATGAGCCTCGCAATGGTAGCGGCGGGCGACATCGCCGCGTGATACGACCATCCGAGGCACTAAGAACTTGTCGCGGCTCGAGCCAGCGCCAGCGCGGCCGCAAGGTCGCCCGGCAGCGGTGAGGTGACCCGGATCTGCTGGCCCGTGAACGGGTGGTCGAACGCGAGCTCGTGCGCGTGGAGAAACTGGCGCTCGAGGCCCAGGTCGCCCTCCGCCCCGTAGACCGGATCGCCCGAGACCGGCAGCCCGATCGACTCGAGGTGAACGCGAATCTGGTGCGTTCGGCCCGTCTCGAGCGTCACCTCGAGCAGCGTGCGCCCGTCGAGCGCCTCGCGGATCGCGAACCGGGTGACCGCGTGGCGCGGGGTCTCCGTGTCGAGCGAGCGACGGGTGCGGTCCCGGCGGTCACGGCCGATCGGGGCGCTGATCCTCCCGGTCCTCGAACGTGGCGCTCCCTTGACGAGCGCGAGGTAGCGCCGTTCGACCCGTCGCTCGCGGATCGCCTCCGTCAGGCGCGCGTGCGCCTCTTCGGAACGTGCGACGACCAGGAGGCCCGACGTGTCGCGATCGAGGCGGTGCACGATGCCGGGCCGGGCCGGGTCGCCGCCGGCGGCGCCCAGGGCGAGCACGCCGTGGAGGAGGGTCTCGCCCGCGCTTCCTCCGGCCGGGTGCACGACGAGCCCTGCCGGCTTGTCGACGACGACGAGCTGGTCGTCTTCGAAGACGACCTCGATCGCCATCGAGCGCGGCGCGAGGACGTCGGCCTCGGGAAGATCGACCTCGAGCTCCTCGCCCCCCTCGAGCCGGTGGCTCTTCGGCCACTGTCGTCCGTCCACTCGAACGGCACCCTGTGCGAGGAGGCGTTCGGCCCCGGAGCGGCTGCCGACGGCCGGAAGAGCCGCCACGACGACGTCGAGGCGGCGGCCGGCGTCGGACTCAGAAACGCGAGAGCGGTGAGGTGCCAACGGATGCGCTCGTCCGGTCGGCTGCGACGAACGAGAGGAAGAGCAGGCCGACGCCTACGACGATGAACGTGTCGGCGAGGTTGAAGGCCGGCCAGTAGTCGAAATCGAGGAAATCGGTGACGTGACCCAGCCTGAGGCGGTCGGCGAGGTTGGACACGCTCCCCCCGAGGACGAGGCCCACCGCGACCGGAAGGAGCGGGTGCCGGCGGCCCGAGCGCGCAAAGAACAGGACGAGCGCGGCGATCGCCATCGCGGTGAGCACGATCACCGCGGTCGTGGCGCCGGCGAACAGACCGAATGCGATCCCCGTGTTCCGGACACGGTGGATCGAGAGCGGTCCGACAATCCCGACCGCGTCACCGAGGGCGAGGCTCCCCGAGACGACGGACTTCGTGAGCTGGTCGGCGGCCGCGGCGGCGAAGGCCACGACGCCGAGCGCGGCCCACTGCGCGGGACCCGCCGCCAGCGATCGCCTGGCCCCGGCGACCGGCTCGAGCGCGTTGGTCGCGGAGCCGACGCGCACGTCGAGCGCCTGGCGCGGGGCCTCGGCCGGCGCGGGCTCGCTCATCCTCGCTCCTCGATCGCCTTGCACGTGATGCACAGCACCGCGTACGGGACCGCGTCCAGGCGCTCCTCCGGGATCGGCGCACCGCAGCGAGCGCACGTGCCGTACGTGCCGTCGTCTATGCGACCGAGCGCGCGATCGATCTCGCGGGCCACCTCGGCCGCGTTCGACTCGAGCGACTCGTCGACTTCCCGGTCGAGCATGTCGCTCGCGTGGTCGGCCATGTGCTGGTCTCCGGTGGCGCTCGAGAGCTCGCCGGCGTCCTCGTCGCCCTCGACGATGTCGTGTGCCGCCCCGAGCACGCGCTCGCGCATGACCAGGAGCTCGGTGCGTCGCCGCTCGACGTCCGTCGTCATGCCGGCGTCCTCCACGTGACACGGACGCTCCGGCCGGGCTGACGGCCGATGCAGGGAGCTGGCACGCCGGTGACGGCGCGAAGCGCCAGGCGCACGGGCGACACGCTCGACGGGGCTCGCGTGACGGGCACGATCTCAAGGATAGTGGTCCGTCGGGCCTGCTCGTGCTATCCCGCCAGGCGATTGACCTCGACGCCGAGCGCGGGCGACGGAGCGCCTGACACACCGGGCTTGCGGGTCGCGCCCGCCGGAACGTCCGCCGCATCGTCGCCTCTGTGGGCGTCTCCCTCCGAGATCACCTCGAGCGCCGCGCGGAGGATCGTCTGCACGCGTCGTGTCTCTCCGATCAGCTGCTCCTTCTCGACGATGGCGTCCCGGATCAGCCGGCGGCCTTCCGCCCCGGCCTCGGACAGGATCACCTCGGCCTCGCGGCGCGCCTGTTCCTTCATGTCCTGCGCGGCGCGCTCGGCGGAGACGAGCGTCGAGCGAAGCAGCTCCTCGAGCTCGACATGGCGGGAGACCTCGGTTTCGAGCGCGTGCACCCGCTCTCCGAGCTCGGCTCGCTCGCGCCAGACGGCTTCGAAGCTGTCGGCGATCTCGTCGATCATGCGATGGACGTGCCCGCGGCGGTAGCCGAACAGGCCCCGACGCAATTCGATGTGGCGCACCTCCACGGGTGTCATTGACATCTTCGAGCTCCTTCCGTCAGAGCAGCTGATCGATGAGGGCGGTGACGAGGCGCTCCAGGATGTAGAGCGAGAACACGGCGGCGATCGGCGACAGGTCGAGCATTCCGAAGGGCGGGATGAAGCGGCGGAACAGCCCCAGGTACGGCTCGCACACGTCTCGGAGAAACCGCCGGACCGGCTCGAGCGTCCCGGACGCGCCCGGTGGGATCCAGGAGACGACGATGTACGCGAGGATCAGGAGGACGTAGACGCCGATGAAGACGGACACGAACCGCTCCACCGACGCCGCCGTGTCGGCCAACACGAAAACGCCGACGCACTCGTCGCCCACGACCCCGGATTCTGCGTCCGGAAGGTTCTTCCTGCGCGAACCGCGTCGCCGCCCGCCCGCCCGCCGGCAAACGGTGTCAGACACCGTTTCGTGTCAAGGTCAAGCTGTGCCGAATTCGTGCCAATCGCTCCACAGGGCGTGGCGGCGAGCTCCATCGTGACGGCGGGCGCATGACGGCCCGCACGCGGCCGTGCCCGGCGCGTCGGCAGAGAGGTCAGGCCTGGTTGAAGAACGCGCCGGTCGGGTCGAGTGCCCGTGCTCGTTCTTCCGCGGAAACCTGGACGTTCCTCGGCGTCAGCAGGAACACCTTGTCCGCGACCCTCTGCATGCTCCCGTCGAGCGCATACGTCAGCCCGCTCGCGAAGTCGATCAGACGCTTCGACAGCTCGGTATCGGCGTTCTGGAGGTTGAGGATCACGGGAACGGAGTCCTTGAATCGATCGGCGATCTGCTGAGCGTCGTTGAAGCTGCGTGGGAGCACCAGGTGGACACGCACCTGCGACGAGGAGCCCTCGACGCCCCGCAGGCGCGACCGGCGGGACGACGAGCGGGCGGGCGCATCGAGCTCCGGGTCGGAGACGCTCTCCGCATCCGACCAGCCCTCGGTCTCACGCCGACGCGGCAGCCGACGGACGTTCTGCCGGTCCCGACGACGGTAGTCGCGCTCGACCTGCTCGTCCGTCACCGTGAGCTCGTCGTCCCACTCCTCGTCCTCGGCGATCCCGAAGTAGACGAGCGTTCGGTTCCACACGTCAGCGATGCCCATGACCGCCGCGTATCGTAACCCTGTCCGAGGACGCGTCTCGGTGGTGGTCGGTACCCGGGGCTCATCCGCCTCACAAGGCGTCGTCGGTTGCGAAGAGCGTGCTCCCCACCCGGATCAGCGTCGCGCCCTCCTGCACCGCGACGCGCCAGTCCTGCGATGTGCCCATCGAAAGCTCGGACAGGCCGTGCTCGTCCGCGAGCTCGCGCAGCCGCCGGAACCACGGCCGCGATGCCTCCGGGTCCTCGGCGAGCGGCGGCATCGTCATGAGGCCGCGGACGGACGACGTCCGCGCGAGCCAAGCGGCGATCTCCTTCGGCGCGATCCCAGACTTCGTCGACTCCCCGGTGAGGTTCACCTCGAGCAGCGCGGGAACGGTCAGCCGTCGCGCGGCCGACTCCGAGTCGAGCGAATGGACGAGCTCGCAGATGCCGTTGACGACCTTCACCTTGTTCGACTGGAGGTGGCCGATGAAATGCCAGCGGAATCCGTCTCCGTATGCGGCGTGCTTTGCCGCCAGGTCCTGGGCCCGATTCTCCCCGACGACCTCCACGCCCGCCTCCAGAAGGCCCTCGAACTCGGGCAGCGCGACGTACTTCGTAGCGACGACCACGGTCACGTCGGGCCCGGCGGTCTCACGGACGCGGAGGTACCGCTCGCGGACCGCGGCCGCGTTCATCCGAGAAGCTCCCGTGCCCGCTCGAGCAGCGCGCCGCGCTCGTTCGCCGCGGGCTCGTCGATCACGTCGTCGAGCAACCGCGCGAGCGCCGCTCCGAGCATAGGACCTTCGCGGTAGCCGAGCGCGAGCAGATCGTCACCGTTCACCGCAAGGTCGACGAGGCGATGGGCACTGCCCTTCTCCTCGTTCAGGAGCCGAGCGAGCAGCTCGAGTCGGTCGAGCTCGGTACGCTCGACCGCCTTCACGGCAAGGTCGGCACGCTTCAGCGAGACGAGCTCGCCTGAGAGCTCGATGCCGTGCGAGGCGAGGAACCGCCTCGCAAAGAGGGGGTCGATCGGGACGTCGAGCCGGAACCCGTGCGCGGCCACGAGGCGCACGACCTCGTCGCGAAGCCCGTTCGGATACCGAAGTCGGCGGAGGATGCGGGCCGCGGTGCGCGCGCCGACCGTCGCATGGTCCTCGCCGGTCGCGTCGGCCTCGGGCCGGCCGACGTCGTGCAAAAGGGCGGCGAGACGAACCGCAAGCGGGACACCTGCGTCGGCAGCAGCCTGCGTGACGGCGAACAGGTGCTCGTCCAGCGCCTCGGTCTGACGGGTGGAGGCGCTTTCGTACCCGATCGCCGGGACGTACTCGGGGATGACCCCGACGAGCGCGCCCGTGTCGCGCGCGAGCGCGAGCGCTGTCCTCGGCGCGTCGCCGAGCAGAAGCTTCGACAGCTCGCCCATGCCGTCCACCTCGAGCCCTCCGCCGATGCGCTCGGCGGAGACATGGCGGAGCCCGCCCGCCTCTTCCCGCATCTGGGCGACGGTCTCGGGCGTGAGCGTGAAAGCCAGCTGGGAAACCAGTCGAAGCCCCCTCAGGATCCGCAGCGGATCCTCCCGGAAGCTCTCCTCGCTCACGGTGCGCAGCTGTCGGCGCCCCAGGTCCTCGACGCCTCCGAATGGATCGACGAGCTCGTCGGTCGCAAGCCGCTTCGCGATCGCGTTGACGGTGAAGTCGCGTCGTGCCATGTCGTCCTCGATCGACGCCTTGCCGTCGGCAACGATCTCGAAGTCGTGATGGCCGGGGCCGGTGCTGCGCTCGATCCGGGGCGGGGTCAGCTCGATGCCGGCGGGGACGAGCTCGGCGACGGCGGGATCGCGCGGGTAGAACCTGACGCCGACGAGCTGTCCGTGCACTTCCATGTCCTCGACGCGCCCATGGCGCTCGAGCGCCGCGCGCAGCCCGGCGTGATCGACGCCCGGTACGAGAAAGTCCTCGTCCGAGTGTGGAATGCCGAGCAGCTCGTCGCGCACGGCGCCCCCGACCACGTACGCGTCGAGGCCGAGAGAGTGGACGTAGCTGCGAATCGGGGTCGGCACGAGCCCGATTGTCCCGAATGCAGACCGCCGCTGCGCACTACTTGGTCTGGGACGCCCCCGGACGTCACGCCGGTCACCGATCAACCATCTACAGGTGGGCGATCGCCTCGATCTCGACGAGCGCGCCCGAAGGAAGCTTCGCGACCTGGAAGGTCGACCGCGCCGGGGGACTGTCGCCGACGCGCGTGGCGTAGACCGCGTTCATCGCCTGGAAGTCGGCGAGGTCGACGAGAAATACGCTCGTCTTCACGAGGTTGTCCATCGTGCTTCCTGCCTCCTCGAGAATGGCCGCGAGGTTCGAGAGTGCCTGTTCCGTCTGGCGGGTGATGTCGCCCTCGACCGACGCCCCTCCCGGCTCGAGGCCGAGCTGCCCGGCGACGAACACGAAGCCGCCCGAGACGATCGCCTGGTTGTACGGTGCCCCCTGGAACGGCGCCGGCGCGGTCTCGGTGCGGATCACGGTCTTTCCCATCTCTGCCTCCTCCTGTCTCAACGGGCGCCACCGCCCGTCGCCCGCGCGAGGGCGACGCCGAGGGCCTTGAAGATCGCCTCGAGGGCGTGCCCCGTGTCGTCACCCTCCATCAGTCGGACATGGACCGTCAGCCCGGCCGCCTGCGACAACCGCTCGAGAAATCGCGACGCGAGGTCGCTCCCGAGCCCACCGGCTCCGGTCAGATCCGCGTTCGAGGCCACGAGCGCTCGTTCGGAGCGCTCCACGACGACCATCGCGAGCGCCTCGTCCGCAGGCACCGTCGCCTCGCCGAGCGCACCTTCGGGCAGGCGCGGCGCAAGTGCCTCGCCGAGCGCCGAGCCGGCGGCGTCGACCTCCGCCTCGGGCTTGTCGGGCTCGATCTCGAGCGTCAGGCCGAAGCGGCCGGCGCGGGCGAGCTCCGTGAGCAGGTGATCGAGCACGGGCACGCCCGTCGCGACGTTGACCGCACCCGGCTCGTCGCTGATCCGGGCGCCGTTCACAGCTCGGCGCGCTCGATCTGCCCTCCGAGCGCGCGAAGACGCTCGTCGACGAGCTCGTAGCCGCGGTCGATCTGGCCGATGTTCCCGATCGTGGAGCGGCCCTCCGCGCAGAGCGCCGCGATCACCATTGCCATTCCCGCGCGGATGTCGGGGCTTTCGAGCCGCTGGCCGTAGAGCCTCGCCGGGCCCGTGACGACGACGCGGTGCGGATCGCAGAGCACGATGCGCGCCCCCATGGAGACGAGCTTGTCGACGAAGAACAGCCGGCTTTCGAACATCTTCTCGAACACGAGCACGGTCCCGTGCGCCTGGGTCGCGGCAACCACCGCGATCGACGTAAGGTCGGCGGGGAACGCGGGCCAGATGCCGCTTTCGATCTTCGGGATCTGGTCGCCGAAGTCGTCGACGATCCTGAGCTCCTGTCCCGGCGGGACGCGCACGCTGCTCTCCCCCACCTCGAGATGGATTCCGAGCTTGCGGAATGCCGGGACGATCGAGATCAGATCGTCGGGCTCGACATCGTCGATCGTGAGGTCGCCTCCGGTCAGCGCCGCAAGCGCGGCGAAGCTCGCGACCTCGACATGCTCCGAGCCAATCCGATGCTCGCCTCCACTCAGCTCGTCGACCCCGGCGATGCGAAGCACGTTCGAGCCGATCCCCTCGATTCGTGCGCCGAGCGAGACGAGGAAGCGGCACAGATCCTGGATGTGCGGCTCGCATGCTGCGTGTCCGACGATCGTCTCGCCCTCGGCGAGCACCGCCGCCATGACCGCGTTCTCCGTCGCCATCACGGACGCCTCGTCGAGGAACATGCGCGTGCCTCGCAGGCCGTTCGTGCGGAGCTCGTAGTCGCCGTTCAGCTCGATCGCGACGCCGAGCTCGGCGAACGCGTGGAAGTGCGTGTCGAGGCGCCGGCGCCCGATCACGTCTCCTCCTGGAGGTGGCACGGTCGCGCGGCCGAATCGGGCCAGAAGCGGCCCGGCGAGCAAGAACGACGCGCGGATCTCACGGCCTAGGGCGGGGTCGAGCGCCGTCTTCTCGACCGCACCGCTGTCGACGGTCACCTCGTTCGGGCCGGTCCAGGAGGCGACCGCGCCCAGGTCGGCGAGGAGCTCGACCATCGTCTCGACATCGCGGATGCGCGGCACGTTCGAGAGCACGACCGGACCCGATGCGAGCAAGGTCGCCGCGAGGATCGGCAGCGCTCCGTTCTTGTTGCCGGCGGCGCGAACGGTCCCCGACAGCGGACGCCCGCCCTCGATCACGAAGGACTGCATGCGGGGCGGTATCGTACCCGGCTCGTGGAGGTCACCCGTGAGAGGGCGTGGACGACGCTGACCCGCTACACGACGAGCGAGTCGCTCCTCAGGCACGCGCTCGCGGTGGAGGCCGCGGTTCGCGGTTACGCGCGACGGGGTGGCGAGGACGAGGAGCTCTGGGGCTGCGTGGCCCTGCTTCACGACTTCGACTACGAGATCCACCCGACGCTCGAGCGGCACCCTCAGGACGGCGCATCGATCCTCCGCGAGGAGGGGTACCCGGAGGAGGTGATCCGGGCGGTGCTTTCGCACGCCGAGCATCTCGGCCTCGAGCGCGAAACGCCGCTCGAGCGGACGCTGTTCGCATGCGACGAGCTCTCGGGCTTCGTCCACGCGTGTGGGCTCGTACGACCGACCGGGCTCGACGGCCTCGAGCCGCGCTCGGTTCGGAAGAAGCTCAAGCAGCCGTCGTTCGCCGCCGGCGTGCATCGCGACGAGGTGTACGCCGGGGCCGACCTGATCGGCGTCGAGCTCGACGACCACATCGTGAACGTCATCGAGGCGCTCCAGCCGATCGCCCAGGAGCTCGGGCTCCGCACCGCCGCAGACGCCGCCTGACCGCGACGCGGCGCTCCGCCCGGGTCGCGTGCTCGCGCGCAGATCGTGCCAGGCACGAAGGCACGGTCGTCCTGGACACGGCCGAAAGAGCGACTAGCGCCCGTATCGGATGCCGTCTAGCGTCGGCCGCAGTCATGGGGCGCGCACTGCGCGAGCAACCCACGGGAAGCATCGTTCACGTAACCGCACGAGGTGTGCGACGCCTTCCCATCTTCGTCGACGACGACGACAGACGCATGTTCATCGCGTTTCTGGCTCAGTCGATTCACCGACGGCATTGGATCTGCCTCGCCTATTGCCTCATGCCGAACCACTATCACGCGATCTTCGCGTTGACGGAGCCCAACCTGTCGGTCGGAATGCATCGGCTGAACTGGCTCTACGCAACGCGTTTCAACGAGCGCCACGGCCACCTCGGCCACCTCTTCGAGTCGAGGTTCCATTCGAGAATGATCGAGACGGACGAACATCTTCGCACCGGCCTCGCGTACGTCGTCCTGAATCCTGTTCGCGCCGGCCTCTGCGCTGATCCAGCGGAGTGGGAATGGAGCAGTTTCCGCTCCACTGCTGGGTTCGAGCGATGTCCACCATTTCTCGTCGTCGCGCGAGCCCGCGCCCTGTTCGGCCGCGGCCAGCGCGGGGCCGAGCTCTACGCGGCCTTCGTTCGGGAAAGAATGGCGCTGGCGGCCTCGGCGTGACTGGGCTCTACAGGACATGCCCGATTCGACCGTGTCGTCGTGCCTGACACGCCCGACCCGCTGCCGACACTGGCTTAGCCGTCGAGAGCGGCGACGAGGCGATCGAGGTCGCCGTCGCTCGTCCACCACCCACACGACACGCGCACGAGCCCGCGCCCGGGAATCTCGCGCACGTCCACGCCCTCCTCGCGCAGACGGGCCACCAGCGCCGGCGCGTCGCCCTCGACCCGAAACGACACGAGCGTCGACGCGGCCTCGGGCGTGACGACCTCCGCGCGGGCCGCCAGGAGAGCCCGGCAGCGCGCCGCGGCGGCGGACGCACGCTCGAACCACCAGTGCGGTCGGAGCCTGATTGCCTCGAGCATTCCCTGCAGCGTGCCGTGCGACCACCAACCCGCTTCCACCCTGCGCGCCGTGGCGTGCGGCTCGAACGTTCCGTCGGGCTCGAACGCGACCTGGCCGAAGTAGCTCGGGGAGACCACTGCGAGCCGCTCGGGATCCTGCACCACGAGCGCTCCCGTCGAATCCGGCCCGCAAAGCCACTTCTGGCCCGAGACGGTGAGAAAGTCGACGCCGCCTGCGCCGTCGGGGATCGCTCCGACCGACTGCGCGCCGTCGGCGAGCACCGGAACGCCGCTCTGCTCTCCGAGCTCGGCCAGGGGCAACACGGCTCCGGTCGTCCACAGCACTCGCGAGGTCGCGATGAGCCTCGTCCTCCGCCCGACCGCCTCGAGGATCCGCTCGGGGTCCGGCGGGACGACGATCACGCGCGCCGGGGAAGCTCCGAGCTGCCCCAGAAGGCCGAAGTGCTCGTCGGTCGTGGTCACGATCTCGTCGCCGGCCCCGATCCCCAGACCGCGAAGGACGATCGCGCAGCCCTCGGTGGTCGAGCCGGTCAGCGCGACACGCCCGGCGTCCGCCCCCACGAGCCGCCCGACGGCGCCCCGCACCTCGTCCCGCAGGGCGAGCGTCGCCTCGAAGTACTCCTTGCCCGTGCGACCTCGGTCGAGGTCGTGCTGCAGGCCGGCCATCTGCGCTTCGACGACCGGACGAGCCAGCGGCCCGAACGTTCCCGCGTTGAGGTAGGCGATGGAGCCGAGCACCGGAAACTGCGACCGTGCCTCCTCGAACGTCACGCCGCGTCGACCTCCACGAGCGCCTCGACGAGGGGATGGTCGGACAGCACGAGCCCATTCTGCATTCGGCGCTCGCGGGACCACGTGACGATCGGCCCCGCTCGGCCGCCCCGCGCGAGCACGTGATCGATCCCGGCACCGGGGCTCGAAAATCCGTCGAGAGCGGGATCCCCGACGTTGAAGTCGCCCGCGATCACGATCGCGTCTCCGGGGCCGGCGACCCCGGCTGCGAAAGCAGCGGCACGGGCCGCCTCGGCGCGCGGGACGTCCGGCCGGATGAAGTCGTTCGAGGCATGGAGGTTCGCGACGATGACACCCCGCGCCCCCGCGATCCGCACCGCGTGCACGAGTCTCCGCTCGCGCCCGTCCTCGCTGATCCGGAAACTGCCGGCACCCGTCACCGGGTGGCGCGGGGCGACGAGGATCGCGTTCGCCTGACCGGCCAGACCCGACCGGAAGAACCCCTGGTGCGCGCGTGTGACCCAGGTCGACACCGGCCCCGGCCACAGCGGCGGCCGCGTGATCGCATCGAACCGCCGCATCCCCGACCAGTCGTCGATGCGTGGAAGTGACCACACCGGCAGCTCCTGGAGGCACAGGACATCGGGCCCGTCGGCGGTGGCGAGCTCGATCATCCGCCGGAGGAAGCCGGCGCGCCGCGGCGGGTCGGCATTGCCGTGGAACACGTTCCAGGTCCGGATGAGGAGTTGCACGCGCCTCTAGATACCCGTTCCCCCAGATCGACGCACGACCGCGTCCGAGCGCCATGGAGGCCCGGTGGCTTGCCGACGGCCATCTGCGCTACCTTCGGCCGTCGAGCACCGATGCGCGTCGTCCTCGCCGACCCCCCGTCCTTCACGCCGCCCTACGACCACGAGCTGGCCGCAGCGCTCGCTCGGGCCGGAGCCGACGTCGAGCTTGTCACGTCGCGTTTCAGGTTCGGGCCACGTCCCGCCGCCGACGGCTACCGGCTGGACGACCATCTCTACGCGCGTTCGACCCGCATCGGCTCGAACGCGCTCCGCATCCCGGTGAAGGCTCTCGAGCATCCGCTCGCCATGCGGCACATCCTCGGTCGACCGGCCGACGTGCTCCATTTCCAGTGGCTGGCGATCCCCGAGCTCGACTACCTCGCGCTGCGTCCCCACACGCCTGCGGTGTTCACCGCGCACGACCTGCTTCCCCGGCGCACCGCGCACAGGTCGGGCCTCTGGCGGGCCCTGTTCGGGCGCTTCGACCGGATCGTCGTCCACTCGGAGCGCGGGCGGGAGGCGCTCACCTCGTTCGGAGTTCCAGGCGAGAAGCTCCGCGTGATCCCCCATCCCGTCTTCCGCAGCGACCCGAGGCGCGCGGACGACGGGCGCACCGTGCTCGCACCTGGCGTGATCCGCCCGTACAAGGGTCTTCCGCACGCTGTCGACGCGGTGCTGCGGGTCCCGGGTGCGCGCCTGATCGTCGCCGGCGATCCGCGGATACCGCTCGAGGACCTCCGCCGGAGCGGGGGCAACCGCGTCGAATGGCGTCTCGGGTATCTCGGGGCGGCCGACCTCGAGCGCGCGCTCTCGGAAGCGACCGTCGCCGTGTTCCCGTACACCGCCGAGCTCGACCAGTCCGGGGCGCTTCTCCAGGCGCTCGGCGCGGGCGTGCCCGCGATCGTCTACGACGTGGGAGGCCTGGGAGAGGTCGTGGAGCGCTTCGGCGCCGGGCGCGTGGTCGCACCGGGCGACGTGAACGGTCTCGCGGAGGCCGTGCGTGAGCTTCTCGAGGAGCCTCACGCACTGCAGTCGGCCAGGGCGGGCGCGTCGCGCGCACGCGCCGGCCTCACCTGGGACGGCGCAGCGGCCTCCCACCTGGAGCTCTACCGCGAGCTCACGTGAGGCTGAGGCGCGGAACCCGGTTCGACGAGCTCGTCGAGCGGCAGCTCGCGCTGTTCGCGGCCGACGAGGCGTCGCTGCTTGCCGAAGCGGATGAGGCCGAGGCCGACTGGGTCGCCTCGGGCCGTGAGCGAGCGGAGGAAGCCTACGGCGACTATCAGCTCGTCGTCGACGCGATCACCGACCGGCTTCTCGAGGTGCGCGACGGCTACGCGCGCACCCTTGCGGACGACAACGCCGACCTGTATCGCCGGGCGTTCGTGTCCGGCGTGCGCCGCCGCTTTCGTCGTTACGCCTCGGTCGTCTCCGACGTCGAATCCGCCTGACCGGTCACGCCGAGCCGGCTCGTCCCGCTCGGCCTGAGCGAGCGCGCCAGCTTGAGATGGGCTCTCGCCTCCACGAGCCGGCCCTGGTTTCTGAGCGCGCGTCCGAGCGCGTAGTGCGCGTAGTCGTCGGCCGGAGAGATGTCGAGCACCTTGCGGAACTCCGCCTCGGCCTCTGTCCAGCGCTTGATCCGGAAGTAGGCGATCCCCAGCGCCTCGCGGATGGAAGCCTTGTCGGGCTCGAGGCGCTTCGCCTTCTCGAGCGCCACGGTCGCCTGCGCGGGCATTCCCTGACGCAAATGGTTGCGACCCATCTGGTACAGGTCGTATGCGGCGCTCACCTTCTCACCTTGCCGACGCTGTCAAGCCGCGCAAGAGGGAACGCAGCGAGAGCATGCTTCGCAGCCGCCCGGCCGGCTGCTCCCGCGACCGCGCGACCGCGAGAACGTGCCTCAGCTCGTTCCGCGCCCGTGCCGCGGCGCCGCCGGCTCGCGGCGCCGGCCCGTACCTGGCTTCGGCCAGGGCGGCGGTGAGCGTCCCGCAGGGCGTCGCGAGGGCGCGCTCCGCCGTTCGCGTGAGGACGCGGGTCGAGGCGTGAGCGTCGAGCTCGACGCCCCGGTCGAGGACGGCGTCGACGAGCTCCGCGCGCACACCGAAGGCAAGCATGCGCGGATCGCGGCGACGAAGCCTGTACGCGCGGCGGGTCGATTTCACGAGGATCACGAGGACACCGGCGATCAGGGGCAGGATCGGCACTGCGACGAGCCACCACGCAACGCCATGCTTCTCGACGTCGGCCACGGCCGCAGGCGGCGCCGTCTCCGGCGAGGGTGCCGCGGTGAAGTCCTCGTCGAAGTCGAGAAAGCGCCCTGTCCCGAGAGCCGCGACGGCGTCGGCCGAGTCCGACGCGAGCGTGTACGTGGCGGAAAGCGTGCCGCGTCCCGGCGTCGGGTCGAACGGAAGCCATCCGTAGCCGGCGAACCACGCTTCGACCCACGCATGCGCGTCGTAGTCGGTGACCGTCCAGACGCCGTCCTTCCAGGAGCCCGCCGTGAAGCCCACCGCCACTCTTGCCGGGACACCGAGCATGCGCAGCATCACCGCCATCGCGCCCGCAAAGTGCTGGCAGTACCCCGCTCTTGTCCTCTCCACGAAGTCGACGAGCGGCGGGTTCGCTCCGGTCCGCGGGGGCTGCTCGTCGTAGACGAAGCCACCGGCACCGCGAAACCAGCGCTCGAGAAGGAGCGTCGCCTCGTAGGGAGACCGCGCCCGCTCGGTGACCTTGCGCGCGTCCTGCAGGACGCCGCGATACGGCCAGAGAGGCTCGTAGCGAACGTCCGTGAACAGTCGTGCGATGCGCCTGTCGCGACCCGGCGTGCCGAAAGCGGGAAACTGGGCGCGTCCGAGCTCGAGATACCGCGACGTAGCGGCGGGGTAACGAGCCGGCGATCGGGCGAGATCGCGAGGAGACGGACGCGGCGTATAGCTCGCGACCGTGTATTTCGTGCCCGAGGTCGTGGGGGCATTCGCGCGAATCACGCCGCCGGACATGAACGAGAGGCGGCCCAGCGACGGGCCGTCAATGTGCGCCGGCTCGCTCGCCGCCACGACATGGTCGTCCTCGAGTGCGGTGACCGTCACCTCCTGCCAGAGCCAGTCGGCCGGGCGCCTGTCGCGCTGCGGAACAAGCGGATCGGGAGGCAACGTAGCCCCTCCTCGGGAGGTAACCGGGTAGGCACTTCCGGCCGGATACAGGTTCTCGATCCACCGGTCGGCATCGAACGTCTCGAGCGTCGACACGCGCCAGTACTCGGCTTGACGCGGTGCGCGTACCTGCAGAACGACGGTCGGCCGTGCGGGAAACGCAATTCCCGCGTAGTTCGCCTCCCAGACGAAGCTGAGATCCGTGGTCCCGCCGCCTCGCGCGAACGGATCCCACCCGCGCCAGTCGACATGGGTCTGCCCCGGGGCGACGCCGACCGAGGCCATGGCTGCAGCCGTGACGACGACGGTCGCCGCGAGCGCAGCGCCCGGGAGGGCGCGCCGCGCGGTTCGCGCGCGGAGCACGGCTGACGCCCAGAGCACACTGCCGAGCGCCAGCGTGCCGAGCAACAGCGCGTGCGCGTCGTCGAGCAGGGTGGCCGGGAAGCCGACACCGACCGCGATCGCGGCAACGACGACCGGCACGCGCCGGTAGGCCACCCCCAGCGTTGCCGCGAGGGCGAGGCCGAACCCCGCCATCGCGACGAGCCCGTGAAGCTCGGGGAACCCGTCGGGGTCGAAGGGCGCCTGGACGGCCGGAGCCGCATGGAGCGCGGACCAGACCGATCCGAGCGCGTGTTCGGGCCAGGTGCGGAAGACGAGAGAGAGCGCCGACACCGATGCGGCACCGGCGACGATTGCGCGCCCGACGTCGCGGACGACGAGGCCTGGTGTCAGGGCTAGCGCGGCCGCGACGGCGAATGCGGGCCATGAGGGCGGATCCTCGAGGGACGCCCACGCAACGAGGATCGTCGCCACGGCGGGCGCAGCCGCGAGCACGCCGCGCGCCGACGCCCACCTCGCCCCCGGTACGCGTAGCCCGCTAGCCAACTGCCCGGGGCCTCAGTCCCGAGAGCGCGTCCTCGAGGACGGTGTCGCGGCGGACCACGGCGACCACGACGCCCGCAGCGGAGAGCCGAAGCATCTCCGGAGAGGTCGACGCCGGCTCGCGACCGACGTACGTCGGGGCGTCAACAGCAACGAGCGCCGAGCGGCGGTTGCCCGATGCACGAGCAGCCAGAACGGTGGCGACGACGTGCGGGCGAGAGGTCACCACGACGAGCTCCGCGATCGTCGCAAGCTGCCCGCGGGCTGTCACGAGCTGCTCGAGCAGCCCTCCCTCCGCAGGCTCGACGGCGGCCAGCACGTCGAGCGCCGCCTCCCACGAAGGACCGAGTCCCTCCACGCGATGCAGCGTCGGTGCGGGAGTTGCAATCGCAAGCAGCGCCCGGCGTGACCGTGAGACGTAGGCACGCAGAATGCCCGCGGCGGCACGCACGGCGTCGTCGAGGCTCGAGCTGCCCGGCGGCCCCGCGATCGCCGACCGCTCGACGTCGAGCACCACCGCGACACTCTCGCGAGGCGCCTCCTCGAGCTCGCGCACCATCAGCCGGCCCCGGCGCGCGGAGCTGGGCCAGTGCACCGCCCGCAGCGGCTCGCCCTCGAGATGCTCTCGAACGCCGTGCGGCTCGAGCCCGCTCGGGCGAGGGAGCGGCTGACGGCGTCCGGCGCTCCCGTAGCCGCCGGAGTCGGTGAAGACCGTCGGAAGCTCGGGCACGCGCGGACGGACGAGCATCGCTCCTCCCTCCGGCACTGCAAGCTCGACGCGGCTGAGCCCGAGCGGGTCGTCGACCAGGAGCTGCCCCGGGCCCAACGGATACCGACCGCGCGGGGCGGCGTCCACGGTCAATGTGCCACGGCCTCCGCGCCCCAGGACGACACGTCGCTCGCCGAGCGGGCCGACCCGGTCGACCAGCTCGACCCCGGACGCTAGCCACATCCTGCCGCGAACGGCGACCTCGAACCGGATCGGTTGCCCCTCCTCGGTCGGGGCTGCCGCAGGACGGCGCTCGACCTCGAGCCCGCGGCGTACGACCGACGCCCAGCCCCGCGCGCCGAGCGCCGCCAGGCCGAGGCCGAGGCCGAGGATCGCGAGCGCGGTCGAGCCCAGCATCCAGGCGAGGACGAGGACAGCGGCCGCGAGAGCCCCGACGCCGCGTCCGACGTTAGCCCCGCCGGTACGGTGCGACGCGCTCACACCGGCGCGCGCGTGGCGGCGAGCGCGTCCGCGACGACGTCCGACGCGGTGACGCCGGTCGCCCGAGCTTCGGGCGCGAGAATCAGGCGGTGCGCCAGTACGGGCAGCGCCAGCGCCTGAACGTCTTCGGGAACGACGAAGTCGCGGCCCTCGGTCAGCGCCTTCGCCTTGGCCAGCCGGAGAAGCGCTATGCCGGAGCGAGGGCTTCCACCGAGCGCGAGCCGGGGGCTTTCGCGCGTGTGTCGCAGCAGCGCGACGACGTACCTCTCGAGGCTGTTCTCCACGTGGACGGTCCGGGCCGCCTCTATCGCGTCGACGAGCTCGGCACGGGTGGCGACCGGTTGAAGGTTGTCGAGCGGAGGCTGCGTGGTCTGCTCCGCGAGCATGCGGGCCTCGTCGTCGTGCGGCGGATACCCGATCGTCATCCGGACGGAAAAGCGATCGAGCTGCGCCTCCGGGAGCGGGTATGTGCCCTCGTACTCGACCGGGTTCTGGGTCGCGATCACGAGGAACGGACGGTCGATCATGTGCGTTGCCCCGTCGACCGTCACCTGCGTCTCCTGCATCGCCTCGAGCAGCGCGGACTGCGTCTTCGGCGAGGCACGATTGATCTCGTCGACGAGCAGGACGTTCGCGAAGACCGGCCCGGGGCGAAAGCGGAACTCGCCGGTCGACCGGTCGAACACGTTGACCCCCGTGACGTCTCCGGGGAGCAGATCGGGCGTGAACTGCACGCGCTGGAAGCGAAGCTCGATCGATCGCGCAAGGGCCTTGGCGAGCATGGTCTTCCCGACCCCGGGCACATCCTCGACGAGAACGTGCCCCTCGGAGAGCAGGCAGAGCAGCGGGAGCCGCAGCGTCTCGGGCGTTGCGTGCACCGCCGAGGCAAGGTTCGCGCCGACGCGGGCCGCGAGCGCCGACGCGTCACCCGGCGGGGCGATCTCGGGCAGCGCGGCGGGGTCGCTCATCCGTGCTCCGTCAGAAGTCGCTCGACCTCGTCGAGGATTGCCTCGGCGATCTCCGCCTTGGGCGCCTTGGCGACCGTGCGCTCTCCCTCCCGCGAGACCAGCACGACCTCGTTGTCGTCCGCGTCGAACCCGATGTCGTCGCGTCCCACGTCGTTGTAGACGACGAGATCGACGTTCTTGTCGGCCAGCATCGCCCGCTTGCGGACGAGGCCGTCCTCCCCGCTCTCGGCACCGAACGCAACCAGCACCTGCCCCTCCTTGCGGGCCGCACCGAGCGCGCGCGCGACGTCCGCAGTCGGCACGAGGTCGACGGCCCACGGCTCGCCGTCCTTCGGCCGCTTGCCCTCGATGGGCTCGGCAGGTCGATAGTCGGCCACGGCGGCGGCCATCAGGACGACATCGACGTCCGCCCGTGCGAGGGCCTCTCGCCGAAGATCTGCGGCGGTAGGAGTCGAGACGACCTCGACGCCCGACGCCGGTTCCACCTGAAGGTTTGCGGCGAGCAGCGTCACCTCCGCCCCCCGCCGGCGGGCAGCGTCGGCCAGCGCGACCCCCATCCGCCCGGACGACCGGTTACCGAGGAACCGCACGTGATCGAGCGGTTCCTGCGTGCCGCCGGCCGTCACGAGCACCCGGCGTGCCGCGAGGGGACCGGCGGGCGCCGGTCCGGCGAGCAGCAGGTCGATCCGCCCTGCGATCTCCTCGGGATCGGCCATCCGCCCGGGTCCGACGAGCCCCTCGGCGAGCTCGCCGTCGTCAGGCCCGACGATCGTCGCGCCGCGCTCGACGACAAGAGCGAGGTTGGCCTGCGTCGCGGGGTGCTCCCACATCGCCGTGTTCATCGCCGGGGCGAGCAGGAGCGGTCCACGGTGTGCGAGCGCGGTCTCCGTGAGGAGATCGTCTGCGAGCCCGTGTGCGAGTCGCGCCAGGGTGTTTGCGGTCAACGGGGCGACCACGAGCACGTCGGCCGCCGCAAGATGCGGGTACGGGTCGTGAGTCGGGTCCTTGCGCGCCAGCGCCCAGAACGTCCGAGCCGCCACGAACCGTTCAGCCTCGTCGGTGAGGATCGGCGTCACGTCGTGACCGGCGCGGACGAGCAGCCGCACGAGATCGCATGCCTTGTACGCCGCGATGCCGCCTGTCACGCCGACGAAGATGCGCGCCACCGGCACATTGTGCCGCGCACCGCGCTTCGCCGGGCTGTCTCTAGGCGGTCGCGTCGTAGGAGAAGGCGAGCTTCGCGCTCGCGATCTCCTCCATCGCCATGGTCAGATAGTTCTTCGACCGGGACTCGACGAGCGGGGGCGGCGCATCCTCGAGCCCCATGCCCTCGCCGAGCTGGTGGTGGTAGTTGTTGATCTGGCGCGCCCGCTTGGCGGAGACGATCACGAGCGCGTAACGCGATGTCGGATCGCCGTCCTTGTACGTGCGCGCGAGAAGCTCGTCGATCCGTGGCTCGATCATGTCGGGCATGGTACCTGCCGGTCGCGGCAGGCGACTGCCATCCGTCCGGAAGCCATCCCGAGGCTACGCGGCGCCGGAAGCGGACGGGCTCACGGATGCGAGCACGAGCTCACGCTCGACGATCGCGGCGAGCACCTCGCTCGCACGCATGACGTCGTCGTTTCGCACCATGTAACGGAAGAGATGGGCCTGTTCGAGCTGATGGCGTGCGAGCGCGATGCGGTCGCCTATCTCACCGGTCGACTCCGTCGCACGCTCGCGCAATCGCCGCTCGAGCTCGGCGACGTCCGCGGCGATGAAGATCGTGCACGCCGACGGCGCCTCCGCCTGGACCCGGAGCGCCCCCTCGAGCTCCAGCTCGAGCACGCAGACCCGCCCGTTCCGCCCGATCCGCTCGATCTCGGAGCGGAGCGTCCCGTATCTCCGATGCGAGACGTACTCGACCCACTCGAGGAACCCGTTCTCGGCGATCCTCTGCGTGAACTCGGCGTCCGAGAGAAACCAGTACTCCCGGCCGTCCGCCTCCCCGGGCCGCTGCGGCCGCGTCGTCGCCGAGACCGCGACCTCGAGCTCGGGCAAGCGCTCCACGAGCGCTCGGATCAGCGTGCCCTTGCCCGCCCCGGAGGGCCCGGTGACCACGAACACGGGCCTCGCCTCCATGTACACGCCTCCGGTGATCGCCGGCGACGCCGGAGATCACCTGTGGTTGAAGAGGTTCACGAGCTCCGCGCGCTGGCGCTCGGAAAGCCCGCCTACCGTCTTCGACTGGCTGATCCGGCACTGGTTCAGGAGACGTGCGGCCTTCACGCGGCCAAACTTCGGCACGGCCATCAGCATGTCGAAGACCTTCGCGGTCGACACGTACTCCGGCGGGTCGAGCAGGATCGAATCGATCTGCACGCGGCCGTCCTTCAGGTCCCGCTTCAGCTGAGCCCGCCTGACGCGAATGTCGTTCGCACGTTGGAGGGCTTCCATCCGCTGATCGAGTGAGCGGGCCGGCGCCTTGGCGTGCGTCTTCGACGTGACCATTGAGCGCACGAGTCTAGCAAGCCCAGCCCGCGAATCAAGCAGTACCGTTCCGGGCGTTTTGCAGGGATTATTCTATGTCGACAACAGGAGTTGGCAGTTCGTCGCGCGCTTTGGCGAACCCGCGCTCGCCGGCTTCGCCGTCGAGCTCGCCCCGGATGCGTTCCGCTGCGAACGGCTCCGAGAAGAGAACGGTGCCCAATGCCACTGCGCTCGCGCCCGCCGCGACGAGCTCGAGCGCGTGCGCACCGGAAGAGACGCCGCCCATCCCGACGACCGGTACGTCGAGCGCCTGCGCGCACGCGTGAACGCAGGCGAGTGCGATCGGGCGAAGGGCTGCGCCGGAGTATCCGCCCGCTCCGAGGGCGAGACGAGGACGAGAGCTCCCGGGGTCGAAGGCGAGACCGCGGATCGTGTTCACGAGCGAGAGGCCGTCCGCGCCGGCGCCGACCACTGCGCGGGCGGCTGTGACCACATCCCACTGTGCAGGGGAAAGCTTCGCGTAGAGCGGCTTTTTCGTGACAGAGCGGGCCGCGGAGACGAGCTCGGCGGCAGTCTCGGGAGCCTCCTCGACGTTCGGGCAGGAGAGGTTCAGCTCGATCACGGCGACCCGCTCTTCCTCGTCGAGACGCTCGCAGCAGCGCGCGTAGTCGGCGGCCGAGAACCCGCCGACCGACACCCAGAGATCGGTCGGGAGCGAGGCGAGACGCGGGAGATGGTCCGCGACGAACGCCTCGATCCCGGGCCCCTGCAGGCCGATCGAGTTGAGCATCCCATGCTCGGTCTCCGCGATCCGGACGGGCGGGTTCCCGCGGCGCGGCTCGGGCGTGATCGTCTTCGTGACGAACGCGTCGAGGGTTCGGGCGACCTCCGGCGCCGTCAGCGCATCGAGGCACCCTGACGCGTTGAGGATCCGCACGGCCATGTCCGTCAGGCGGGCCCTGCGCGAAGGACAGGCCCCTCGATGCACAGGCGCACGTAGGCACCTGCGCGCTCGACGACGCAGCCGTAGCAGGCGCCGTATCCGCACGCCATCGGCGCCTCACGGGCGAGCTGCGCCCCCGGCGCGAGACGAGAAAGAGCGTCGAGCATCGGCTCCGGCCCGCACGCGAGCACGTCCCCCGGATGGGGCGGCAGCGCTTCCGTGACGAGCGTGGGGTCGAGAACGACCTCCGCATTCGGGACGAGAGCGGCCGCGACGGCGTGCTCGGCCGTCCGAAATCCGAGCAGCGCGGGCGCTCCACCGAGACGCTCCGAGAGGTACGGAAGCGGCGCTATCCCGATCCCCCCACCGACGAGGAGAGGCCGCGTGACCGCCAGGTCGAAGCCGCGGCCGAGCGGGCCCGTGACGCGTATCGCATCGCCCGGAGCGAGCGCAGCGATCGCGGTGGTGCCAGGCCCGATCGGATCGACGAGAAACCCCAGCTCGCCGGCGGGCGCGATGCAGAGGCTGAAGGGCCGAGGCAGCGTCCGCCCGGGGGCCTCGAGCATGAAGAACTGCCCGGGCTCTCCGGGCTCGAGACCGGCGCGTCCGAGCCTGACCAGGACGTACGGCCCCATGGCCTCGGCCCCAACGACGCGAAGCCGCTCGCTACGCATCTAGTGCTCGCCGGCGGCGGAGACGGCCTCGAGGCGCTCCTGGAGCGAGAGCGTCGTCTCGGCGCGGGCGTTGGCGATCGCGTGGACCGCGGCTGCGGCCCCGGACACGGTCGTGACGCACGGGACGCGCGCCACGAGCGCCGCTTCGCGGATCAGGTAGCCGTCGGCGCGCGCACCGGAGCCCTGGGGCGTGTTCACGACGAGATCGCAGCGGTGCTCGCGGATCAGGTCGACGACGGTCGGCTCGCCGTCCTCGGCGTCGGCCACCTTCCCGACCTCGCGGACGTCGAGGCCGGCTGCTCGCAGCGTCCGCGAGGTACCAGTCGTCGCCACCAGCTCGAAGCCCAGCCCGGCGAGGGCGGCTGCGATCGGCGCGATCGCCGGCTTGTCGCTGTCCCGGACCGACAGAAACGCGGTGCCCGCGGTGGGAAGCGGGCGACCTGCCGCGCGCTCGGCCTTCGCGAACGCGGTCGGAAGATCGGAGGCCGTCGCCATCACCTCGCCCGTCGAGCGCATCTCGGGCCCGAGTACCGGGTCCGCCCCGGGGAAGCGGGCGAACGGGAGCACGGCCGCCTTGACGCTCACCTCGCTCGGTCGCGGCGTGACGAGACCGAGCGCGTCGAGACGCTCCCCGTGCGCGAGTCGACATGCTGCCTCGACGAGGTTCATCCCGATCGCCTTGCTCGCGAAAGGGACAGTGCGGGAGGCGCGCGGGTTCGCCTCGAGGACGTACACGGTCGAGTCTGCGATGGCGAGCTGCACGTTCAGAAGGCCGACGACCCCGAGCGCGGGGCCGAGCCTCCGGACGACGTGCTCGACCTCGAGCGCGTTCGCGAGCGTCAGCGACTGGGCGGGTAGGACGCATGACGAGTCGCCCGAATGGACGCCGGCCTCCTCGACGTGCTGCATCACCGCCGCGACGAAGACGTCCGTGCCGTCGCAGAGGGCGTCGACGTCGATCTCGATCGCGTTCTCGACGAAGCGATCGACGAGGACGGGCCCGCTGACGGCCGCCATCGCCGCGCGAAGATCGTCCTCGTCGTCGCAGATCCGCATCGCGCGACCGCCGAGGACGTACGAGGGACGGACGAGCACCGGGTAGCCGATATCCCGCGCGGCCTCGACCGCCTCCAGCTCGCCTTCGACCGTCGCCCACGGTGGGCATCTGACGCCCAGCTCGCGCGCGAGCGCGCCGAACCGCTCGCGATCCTCGGCGAGGTCGATCGCGGCGTGTGGTGTTCCAAGGATGCGGTAGCCGGCGCCTTCGATGTGACGTGCGAGCCGAAGCGGGGTCTGGCCTCCGAACTGCGTCACCACCCCGTGGGGCCGCTCGCGGTCGAGGACCGCGAGCACCTCCTCCGGCGAGAGCGGCTCGAAGTAGAGCCGGTCGGACGTGTCGTAGTCGGTGGAGACGGTCTCGGGGTTGCAGTTGACCATCACCGCCTCATACCCGAGCGCCCGGAACGTTTGCACCGCGTGGACACAGCAGTAGTCGAACTCGATCCCCTGTCCGATCCGATTCGGGCCCGACCCGAGGATCACCACGCGCGGCCGCTCGCCCCGGGCGGGCACCTCGTCCTGCTCGCCCCAGGTCGAATAGAAGTAGTTCGAGCCTGCCTCCACCTCGCCCCCGCACGAGTCGACGCGGCGGTACGACGGCCGGATGCCGCGCGCGTACCGCGTGCGTCGTACGTCCTCCCCCGACGTGCCCCACGCGGCACCGATGGAGTCGTCACCCCAGCCCGCGCGCTTGGCGCGGCGTATGTCCCCCGTGCGGAGCTCGCGCTTCGCGGCCTCGAGCTGCTCCACGAACCACGGATGCAGCCCCTCCGGAAGGTCGTCGATCGTCGCCCACGGAGTCGGCGAGCCGGGGTCGAGCTCGCGCGAGCCGAATGCCTTGAGAAACGCCTCGCTGAACGTCCGGCCGATCCCCATTGCCTCCCCGACGGACTTCATCTGGGTGCCGAGCGTGGCGTCGGCGCCGGGGAACTTCTCGAACGCGAACCGCGGGAACTTGACCACGACGTAGTCGAGCGTCGGCTCGAAGCTGGCCGGGGTGGTCTTCGTGAGGTCGTTGGGGATCTCGTCCAGCGTGTACCCCACCGCGAGCTTCGCTGCGACCTTCCCGATCGGGTACCCGGTCGCCTTGGAGGCGAGTGCGGAGGAGCGCGAGACGCGCGGGTTCATCTCGATCACGCGGATCTCGCCCGTCTCGCGGTGGCGTGCGAACTGGATGTTCGAGCCGCCGGTCTCCACCCCGACGGCGCGGATCACGGCGGCGGCCGCGTCGCGCAACTCCTGGTAGGCCTCGTCGGAGAGCGTCATCTGCGGTGCGACCGTGACCGAGTCCCCGGTGTGAACGCCCATCGGATCGAGGTTCTCGATCGAGCAGACGATCACCACGTTGTCCGCCCGGTCGCGCATCACCTCGAGCTCGAACTCGTCCCAGCCGCGAATCGACTCCTCCACCAGAACCTGACCGATGGGTGACTCGGCCAGGCCGCGCTCGACCTGGCGGCGGAGCGCCGGCAGGTCGTCGGCGAAGCCGCCCCCGTGGCCGCCCAGCGTGAACGCGGGGCGCACGACCGCCGGGACGAGGCGTCCGTCGACCTCGTCGATCGAGGCGACGATCCGCGACTCGGGCACGGCGAGCCCGCATTCTCTCACCGCCTCCCGGAAGAGCTCTCGGTCCTCCGCGCGGCGGATGACGTCGACCCGGGCGCCGAGCAGCTCCACGCCCAGATCCTCGAGCAGCCCCGCGGCGTCGAGCTCCATGGCCAGGTTGAGCGCGGTCTGCCCGCCGAGCGTCGGCAGCAGCGCGTCAGGGCGCTCACGGCGGAGGACGTCGGCGATCCCCTCGAGATCGAGCGGCTCGATGTACGTCCGGTCGGCGAACCCCGGGTCGGTCATGATCGTCGCGGGGTTGGAGTTCACGACGATCGTGCGGTACCCGTCCTCCCGCAGCACCTTGAGCGCCTGGCAGCCGGCGTAGTCGAACTCGCAGGCCTGGCCGATCACGATCGGCCCCGAGCCGATCACGCAGACCGAGTGCAGGTCGCGCCTAGCCGGCATCGACCCCGGCCTCCTGCAGCTCCTCGACCCAGCGCTCGAGCACCGGCCAGGCATCGTGGGGGCCCGGCCCCGCCTCGGGGTGGAACTGCACGCTCCGCGCTCGCAGGTCGGGAAAGTCGAATCCCTCGACGGTCCCGTCGTAGAGCGAGACATGAGTCGCCTCGACGTCGTCGGAGGGGACGACGGCGAAGCCGTGATTCTGGCTCGTGACGAGCACCCGTCCCTCGCGCCGGTCGAGCACGGGATGGTTCGCGCCGCGATGACCGAAGGGCAGCTTCACGGTGTCGTGGCCTGTCGCGAGGCCGAGCAACTGGTGACCGAGGCAGATGCCGAGCATCGGCACGCGACCGAGGGTCTCGCGAACGACCTCGGTCTCCTCGACGAGCGGTGCCGGGTCGCCGGGGCCGTTCGAGAGGAGCACGCCGTCGTACGAGGCCAGCTCGTCGGGGTCGCAGACGTGCGGGTAGAGGGTCACCGCTGCTCCCGCGCGCGACAATCGCCGGGCGATCGACCGCTTCGCGCCATAGTCGACGAGCGCCACCTTCACCCGTCCGGAGCCGCTGACGACGACCGGTGCACGGATCGACACGCGCGAGACCAGTGCCTGACCTTCCATCGAGGGGTGTGCCCGTACCTGCTCGAGCGCGTCGTCCGTCGGCAGGCCGCGCTCGTCCGCGACGGCGACCGCCCGCATCGCGCCCTTGTCCCGGAGAAGCAGCGTCAACGCACGCGTGTCGATCTCGTCGAGGGCGACGATTCCCTGCTCTGCGAGCCACAGCGCCCATGCCTCGCCGCCCAGGCGCCGCATGAGGACGGCCCGCACGTGGGGACCAGCGGATTCGAGGCGCGCCTCGTCGACGCCGTAGTTCCCGACCATCGGCGCGGTGAAGCAGACGAGCTGCTCCGCGTAGCTCGGGTCGGTGACGGTCTCCTGGTAGCCGGTCATACCCGTCGTGAACACCGCCTCTCCGAACGCAACGCCCGCAGCTGCGACCGAACGTCCGCGAAACACGGTGCCGTCCTCGAGCAGGAGGTACCCGTGCGGAGTGCGGCCCTCGCGTGTCACGTGCCGAACACCACCCGCCCGCCGGCGATGGTCCTGACGACCGCGCCGGTGAGCGTTCGGCCGAGCAGCCACGAGTTCGTGGAGCGCGAGCGGAACGCGTCCTCACGCACCGTCCACTCGGCGTCGAGATCGAGCAGCACGAGGTTCGCAGGTTCGCCAACCGCGACACGCGGCACGGGTAGCCCGAGCGCCCGCGCCGGTCCGGCAGACAGCCGCTCGAGAAGGATCGCGAGGGACACCTCGCCCTCGCGGACGAGGTAGGTGTGGAGCGCGGCGAACGCCGTCTCGAGCCCGGTCACGCCGAACGGGGCCGCCTCGAACGGCACGTCCTTCTCGTGGACGGCGTGCGGCGCGTGATCAGTCGCGACACAGTCGATCGTGCCATCGACCAGGCCGTCGACCAGGGCGCGCCGATCGTCCTCCGTGCGCAGCGGCGGGTTCATCTTGACGTTGGGGTCGAGCGTGCGCACGAGCTCGTCGGTCGCGCAGAGATGATGCGGGCTGGCCTCGGCGCTGACCCGAACCCCCGCTTCCCGCGCGCGGCGAACCGCGTCGACCGACTCCCGCGCCGAGAGGTGCTGGAGGTGCACGGGTCGCCCCTCGTACGCGGCGAGCGCGAGATCGCGCTCGACCATCACGCTCTCGCCCACGGACGGCCAGCCGCCCAGGCCGAGCTCGGCGGAGACGGCACCCTCGTGCATGTGGCCGCCACGTGTCAGGCTCGGCTCCTCGCAGTGGAGCGCGAGAGGGCGTTCCGCGACCGCGCTGTAAGCGAGGGCGCGGCGCATCAGCTGCGCCGAGGCGACCGGACGACCGTCGTCCGTGAATGCGAGCGCGCCCGCCGCGGCGAGCTCCGCCATCTCCGTCAGCTCCTCGCCCTGCTGCCCCTTCGAGATCGCGGCCGTGAAGCCTGTCGGGACGAGTGCCTCCTCGCGCGCTCGCTCGAGGAGCGCCTGCAGCACGGACGCGCTGTCGACGACCGGATCGGTGTTCGGCATCGCAACGATCGCGCAGTACCCGCCCGCGGCAGCGGCGGCCGTGCCGGACTCGATCGTCTCCTCGTCCTCACGACCGGGCGTTCGGAGATGGACGTGCGGGTCGACGAACGCGGGCGCGAGGACGAGCCCGGCGGGCGCCGCCGCGCCAAGCTCGACTTCCGAGATCACGCCGTCCGAGATGGTCACGGCCCCCTGTGCGTCGATGCCTTCCACGGGATCGACGATCCGCGCGCGGATCCTGAGCGTGTCGCCCTTTCCGTCGCGGCACGCGAGCATCGCCGGATGGGGCACTGCTAGGCCACCTCGAGCGCGGGCGCGGCGACGTGGAGCCCGGGTGCCGTGAGCAGGTCGTAGAGGACCGCCATCCGCACGACGAGCCCCGAGCGCACCTGGGTCGTGACGAGCGAGGCGCCGGAGTCCGCCACCCGCGGGTCGATCTCGATGCCGCGGTTCATCGGGCCCGGGTGCATCACGATCTGGCCGGCCCGCACGCGCTCCGGCGTGACCCCGTACAGCGCCGTGTACTCGCGTAGCGAGGGTACGAACGCCGCGCCCGCCTGCATCCGCTCGGCCTGCATGCGCAGCACGTACACGACGTCGGCGTCGGCGATCGCGTCGGCCGACGTCGACGCGGCGCAGCCGAGCGCCTCTGCGTCACGGGGCAGGAGCGTCGGAGGGCCGACCAGGACGGCGTCTGCGCCGACGAGTCGGAGCGCCTCGATCAGAGACCGTGCAACCCGAGAGTGGAGCACGTCTCCGACGACCGCGACCGTCACCCCGTCGAGGCGGCCGAGCGCGTCTCGGATTGTGAACAGGTCGAGCAGTGCCTGTGTCGGGTGCTGGTGCTTCCCGTCTCCCGCGTTGACGACGTGCGCAACCGTGGCGCTCGCGACGAGTCGGGCTGCTCCGATGTGCGGATGCCGGACGACGATCACGTCCGGGTCGTAGGCAGCCAGGGTCAGGGCCGTGTCCCGCAGCGACTCCCCCTTCTCCACCGACGAGCCGGAGGCACGCAGGGTCATCGTGTCGGCCGAGAGCCGCTTTGCGGCCAACTCGAAGCTCGCGAGCGTCCGCGTCGACGATTCGTAGAAGAGGTTGATGACGAGGCGACCGCGAAGTGTGGGCAGCTTCTTCACCTCACGATCGAGCGAGCGCTCGAGCGCCACCGCGGTATCGAGGATCCGTTCGACGCCCGTGCGGGTCAGATCTCCGATCGACAGCAGGTGTCGCGGTGCCGGCACGCTCACGGGGGACCTCCGGGGGCTCCCTCGAGCAGCACGCGGTCGGCGCCGTCGACCTCTGCGAGCTCGACTCTGACTCGCTCGTCGAGCGCGGTGGGCAGGTTCTTGCCGACGTAGTCCGGACGGATGGGGAGCTCCCGGTGCCCTCGGTCGACGAGTACGGCGAGCTGCACCCGGTCGGGCCGTCCGAAGTCGAGCAGCGCGTCGATCGCCGCGCGGATCGTGCGGCCCGTGAACAGGACATCGTCGACGAGCACGCAGGTCGTCCCCTCGAGCGCGAAATCGAGCTCGGTCGCCCGAACCACCGGCTGCGCACGACGGGGTGCTCCACCCGCGCGGACGAGGACGTCGTCACGGTGGAACGAGATGTCGACCGAGCCGAGGCGCGGGACGGTGCCGCCCCGTTCCCCGACGAGCTCCGAGAGACGACGCGCCAGCGGCACTCCCCGTGTGTGAATACCGACGAGCGCGATGCTGTCGACGTCCTCGGCCCGCTCGATCAGCTCGTGCGCGAGGCGCGCGAGCGTGCGCCCCAGGGCGTCCGCGTCGAGAATCTCGCGCGACTGGGCCGGCGCGGATGGGCCGTTCTGCACGTTCACTCTCCTTTCCGGCCTCGCTGGACCGGGTTAAAGGGGACTCCGCGAGTCTAGACCCTCGATCGGAGGCGCTGGACGGTTGTTCACACGGCGTTCACCGGGAGCGGCCAGGATCCAGCCCGTGACCGGCTCGAAGACGGGAGCGAACGGCAGCGGGCGCGAAGGGCTCTCGCGCGGCGCGCTGGCGGTCGCGGGGCTGGTGATCGCCTCCACGGCCATCCGGTTCGGGGTGGCGCAGGCATTCACGACACCGTGGATCGCGCCGGACGAGATGGTGTACGGGATGATCGGCGAGGCGCTCTGGTCGGACGGGACGCTGAGCCTGCGCGGGTTCCCGGCGCCGTACTACAGCGTCCTCACCCCCGCGCTCGTCGGTGCGCCGCTCGCCGTTTTCGATCTCGCGACCGCCATCCAGTGGGCGAGACTGCTCCAGGCACTCGCGATGTCGCTCGTGGCGGTGCCGACCTACGTGTGGGCGCGGAGCCTCGCGCCGGTTCGGTGGGCGGTCGCCACCGCGGCGATCACCCTTGCGGCGCCGGCGCTCCACTACTCGGGCTTCCTGATGACGGAGCCGCTGACGCTGGTGGTCGTGACCGTCGCTCTGTTCATGCTGGCCCGGGCGCTCGAAGAGCCCTCACACTGGCGATACGGCGTGTTCGTCGCATGGACGACCGCGGCCGCGGCGGTGCGTCTCCAGGCGCTCGTCCTGCTGCCCGCATTCCTCTTTGCGGCAGGTCTCGACGCGATTGCCGCCAGGGACCGTACGCGGCTGCGCCCGCTGGTCGGGCTCGGCGTCCTCGCAGCCGTCGCGGTCACCGCGGTCGCGGTCATCGTCGTCCTCACCGGCGGGGAACTCTCGACACGCAGCATCCTCGGCGCGTACACGCCCGTCGGCGAGAGCCCGCCGGCCGGCGCCCACTCGATCCCGGAGATCGTGTGGCACGCATTCGACGTCGCGCTGCTCGGTCTCGTCGTTCCGGTTCTCGCTATCGCAGCGCTCACGGCACGGGTGCTTTCGCGGCGGGACCCCGACCCGAGGCTTCGCGCCTTCGTGTGCACGGCGATCGGCTACGCCGCGCTGCTCGTCGTCCAGGTCGGCCTCTTCTCGGCGGTGTACGTCGGCTACGTGGCCGAGCGATACCTGGTGACGACGTTGCCGTTGCTGGCGATCGGGCTCGGCGCCTGGATCGGCAGAGGCGCGCCGCGCGAGGTTCCCGCCGTGGCAGCCACCGCCGGCGTCCTCCTGGTGCTCGCGGTTTCGGTTCCGATCGAGAAGCTCGTCGCCCCGGGCACGCTCGTGAACACGCTCACCCCGGCGCCCCTCGCCGCGCTGAATGGTGGGTGGGAAGCGCATGCGGTGCTCGTGGCGGCGGTGCTCGCCGCCGCCGCGCTCATCCTGCTGATACCGCGCCGGCATGCCTGGATCACCGCGGCCGTGGTCGGCGTCGGCCTTGCGCTCATCTCGGTCGACACCGCACGCCGGATAGCCGACGCCTCGGAGCACGAGCAGCGCTCGACGATCGGCTCTGCGCCGCCGGCATGGCTCGACGATGCAGGCATCGAGGACGCCACGTTGCTCGTCACCGGCGACCGTACGTGGACCTCGGTCGCGCGGACCGTGTTCTGGAACCGTGGGCTCGACGAGGTGCTGCGTGTGGCGCCCGCGACGCTGCCCTTCCCCCCGGTGACGCGTGCCGTCGAGATCGCCGGTGACGGGACGCTGGTGACCGCCGACGGCAGCCGGCTCACGCGGTCGGTCGTCGTCTCGCCGGACACGCTCGTGCTCGCGGGCGACGAGGTCGCGGAGCGCGCCGCGGGAGACAGCGAGGCGCCCGGCCTCGTGGCGTGGCGGCCGGAGGACCCCGTGCGGGCCGTTCTGCAGAAGGACGGCTTCGTGCCGAACGGCGACTTCACCGGGGACGTTCGCATCACGGTCTTCGCGTGTCGGCCGGGGACGCTCGACGTGACCATCCTCGGAAAGACGGGTGACCCGATACGAGCGCTCGTCGACGGGATCGACGTCGCAACGCTGGAGACGCCTGCAGGCGAGTCGGCGGTCCATCGAATCCCGGCGCCGCCGTACGCGGACGGCACGCGCCCCTGTGTGTTCACTCTCGAGACGGCGGGCTACGCCGGGTCGACCACGATCGTCTTCACCCCCTCATAGCCTGCTGGGGCGGGCGTTCTACCCCGGAAACGGGTCGTCCGGCTCGGTGAGAGCCTCGATCGCATCTCGCGCCGCATCGAGGTCGGCGGCGGCGACGAGCAGCCGCATCGGTGCGTCGGCGTGCTCCTCCGGCTCCTCGATCGCGCCCTCGAGCGAAGCTTCGATCCCTGCCCGCAACAAGAGGGCGCGGATCTCCTCCGCCTCTTCGACGCTTCCTGCGACCGTGACCTGGACGAGCTCACTCACGGAGCCGACACTACACCGTGGCGCCGGGGGCGCCTTCCCCCACGCGGCACGAGCGCAGGCGGCCCGCGCTCCGGCAACGGCACCTCGATCACGTCGAAGTCGCGGGGCACCACGGTCCGCGGAAAGAGCTCCCGCGCCTCTTCCTCGATCTCGGTGCCCGCATAGCGGGCCGAGACGTGGGTGAGCGCGAGCAGCGCAACCCTTGCCTCCCGGGCGACGAGAGCAGCCTCGCCCGCGGTCGAGTGATCGGTCTCCCGGGCGCGCTCACGCTCCTCGGCGAGGAACGTCGCCTCGTGGACGAGCACGTCCGCACCGGTCGCGGCTTCCACTACGGCGGCGGCCGGCGCGGTGTCGCCCGTGAGCACGACGCTCCGTCCCGGTCGCGGAGGGCCGACCACACGTTCCGGGTCGACCGTGCCCCCGTCCGGAAGCGTCACCTGCTCGCCGCGTTGTAGCGCTCCGCGCGCCGGCCCGTCGGGGACGCCGAGGCGGTCCGCCTCCTCCACGTCGAACCGACCCGCCCGAGGATCCTCCCGAAGTGCGTATCCGAGCGCGCCGGCGCCGTGCTCGACCGCGAACGGCACAACGCGGTACCCGTCTCGTTCGATTGCCTCTCCCGGGCCAAGCTCGACGACGCGAAGCTCATAGGTGAGCCTGCCGATCACGACGCGCAGGGCGGCGAGGAGCGAGCCCGTCCCGCGCGGGCCGTGAACGACGACCGGTAGCTCGCGGCCGCGCAAGGCAAACGTCTTCAGCATTCCGGGCAGGCCCAGGACGTGGTCCGCGTGGAGATGGGTCAGAAATACGTCCTCGAGATCGACCAGACCGGCATCCGAGCGGAGAAGCTGCCGCTGTGTTCCCTCGCCACAGTCGACGAGGAGTCGGTCACCGCCGCGACGGACCAGGGTCGCAGAGGTACCGCGGGAAGCCGTCGGCGCCGAGCCGGACGTCCCGAGGAAGAGAAGGTCGAGGTCCACGGGCGCCGATGGTAGCCCGGCCCTTGGGGCGCGGGCTGTGCCCGCGTCCCGAGACCGCTGTCCCAGGGGAAAGACTCCCTACCTGCTCAGCCGGGGAACGCGAGATCGGTGTAGACCATCTCGCCCTTGAACTTCCGCGCAACCGGATCCCAGGGGAAGAAGATCGCGTTTCGCCATTCGAGGCTTTCGCCGGTCGGCTCGTGATCGAGCCAGCGGCCCTGATGGGTCGCGGTGACGACGGCCTCCTCGCACACACCCTGCGGGCCGATCACGATGTAGTCGAGGTCGAAGCGGATGTCCGGAAACGCCGTCAGGAGCTCGGTGTAGAAGCGCGTCGCGCCCTCGTGACCCTCCCATCGCGCACCCGTTCCGGCGACGACGTAGACACAGTCTTCGGTCAGGGTCGAGATCAGGCCCGGGAGATCGCGGTTGTCCTCGGCAATGGAGTGCGCCTTCCAGAGCTCGCGGATCTCGTCGTGCTCGGCGGGGTCCGACGGGCGCCGGAGAAGCTCGAGGATGCGGTCGCTCGCCATGGTGCCTCCGATCTCGTACGGGTTCCGTCCGCGAGTCTACGCGGCGTGTTACGCCGGCAGAACGAGCATCTGGCCCGGAACGATCGTCGAGGAGCCGAGGGCGTTTCGCTCTCGGAGCTCCCACACGCCCTTGCGCGGATCGCCCGTATAGGAGCGTTCCGCTATCGACCAGAGCGTGTCGCCTGCCCTGACGCGGTAGTGCCGCTCGGGCCCACCGGCGCCGGACTCACCGGCGAGAAGCGCCCAAAGGAACAGCGTGGCCAGCGCGAGCAGCGCGATGCGTTTGAGGAACGAGCTGGCGAACATCTGTTCGTAGAGTGCCAGAACATATGTTCGCTGTCAAGCAGGTCCGCGGACGCAGGATTCGAACTGCGGTCGTGACCCGCGTGGGGTTCGCCTCCGCCGAGAGCCCGACCGCCACGGTCTGCGTGCCTGCTGAGCGCGCGAGATGCACCGTCACCGGCTGGTTCGCCTTCACGGAGGCCCCTGCGCACGTTCCGGCGCGAATCGTGCGAGACGCGAGGTAGCGCCGAGCGCTCGCGAGGCCGTGCGTGCCCTGTAGGAGGCAGACGCGAGCCCTGGCCGCCTCGGCCGCCCCGAGCGCGACATCGACGCCGGTGGCGTCCGCCGTGACGCGCGGCCGGGCCGCACCGACGACGGTCGAGGTGGGACGCCAGGTCGAAGAGCCGGAGGCCGGGCAGACGCCGGTGCCGATCGCCTCGCCGACCGCGCTTGCGGACGGGCGCAGGCTTCCGTCGGCGCGGACGAGGCCCGCCTGGAATCCGGTACGCAGCGGGTCGTCCTCGAAGCCGAAGATGTTCACGGCGGCAACATCGGGGTCACACGCAGCTGTCCGTACCAGCTCCCCGTACACCGCCGCCTGGGAAGCCTCGTCCGTGACGGGCACGTTCTCGTCACCCCCGTAGCCGTCGCGTCCGGCGGTGTCGACCTGCCAGCCGACCTCGTCGAGATAGAGCCGCAACCCTTCGGCAGTGGTGGGCTGCGTCGTCCCGGCAAAGGCGTCCCAGAGCGCCTGCTTGATCCTGCCGAGGTTCACGAAGCCCGCATTCGGCCATGGGTACCCGCGACTCAGCGGGTCGGTGGCGCGGTTCGGATATGGATGGAAGCTGAGGCCGTCCATCAACGGCCGGTCACGTCCGCTCGCCCTGTACCACGCCCCGAGCGCCTGGAGGAATCGCACGGGCGAGGTCGAGATGTTGCTGCGTGCGCCGGGCTTGTCGTTGCCGCGTGGCGAGAGACCCACCCCGACGACGGTCAGGGTCGGGTCGACCGTCTTCAAGGCGTCGTAGCCGGCAGCGAGAAACGGCCCGAACGCCTGCGCCGACACCTGTCGGTTACCCGTGAACTGGGGGCGCCAGAACGCCGGCTGGTTCGGCTCGTTGCCCACGACGAACTCCCGCACCTCGGGATAGCTCAGCGCGAGCGCGCGGAGCCATTCACCGAAGGCCTCCGGCAGGGCGAGGCCCGACTCGATCTCGCGTGGTGGATAGGGATACGTCGCAAAGATCACACGCAATCCTGCCGAGCGTGCCGCCGCGACGGTGAGGCCGAGCATCGTCCGCTCGCCCAGCCCGAGGGGGTCGCTCGGCAGCCAGCGCACGGTGATCACCGTTTGACGCAAGCCGAGCGACGCCATCTCGCGGTAGAAGGCTGCGCCGGCGTCCGGGGCGTACTTTCCCGTGTCGTCGTTCGCACCGAAGTCCGTGGCGCCGGCGCCACCCACCCACGCGAGAGCGCAGACGACCCCGACGGCCAGCCCACGCAGGCGCATGCCTCTCCCCCACCTCGCCATCTGCCGCAGTCCTCGCTTCGCTCGACGTCTTCGTGCCGCCCCCCCGCGGAGCGGGCGCTGATCCTAAGCGGCGCCGAGCGCCGATGTCAATGCACGACGGCGAGCACTGCATCGAGCAATACCGCAGCGCCGTCCCGGATCGGGTCGGCGGCGGGCAGACCGGTGTCGGCCGCCGCGGCCACGACGGCTGCCGAGGCAGCGTCATCGTCGAGCCCCTGGGTGTTCAGGGCGATCGCGGCGACGGTCGCCTTGCGACGCGGCAACGACATGCGCTCGTGGAGATCGACGAGCTCGGAGAGCGGCGGGATCGGATGACCCGGGTATCCCTCCACCTCGGTCGTCCCGACGCGATGGCAGAGCACAACCGCATGCGGCACGGAGCCGTGGAGCAGCCCGAGCGTGACGCCCGAGTACGCCGGGTGCACCAGCGATCCCTGACCCTCGATCCACAGCAGGTCGCCACCCCTGCTGCTGCCCTCGACGACCAGGCGCTCCACCGCACCCGCGAGGAAGTCGGCGACGACCGCGTCGACCGAGATTCCCCACCCGGCGATCGCGATGCCCGTCTGACCCGTCGGAACGAAGACCGACGCGATCCCTCGATCGCGCGCCGCACGGTCGAGCTCCAGAGCGACCGTCATCTTGCCGATCGCACAGTCCGAGCCGACCGTGAGGACGATTCGAGCCGGAACCCCGAGGTTTGCGCCCGTCGGGCAGTCGAGCCCCTCCGGCGGCCGTCGCAGATCACGCAGCTCGACACCGTGATCGTCCGCGAGCCGTTTCAGCTCGGCGTCGTCGCCCAGCATCTCGTGCAGCCCGTTCTCGATCGACATCCCGTGGCGGATGCAGTCGACGAGCAGCGCGCGCCACGCAGGCGGGAGCCGCCCGCCCTGGGTCGCGACGCCCACCAGGGCGACCTGCGGCGAGAAGGCAAGCGCCGCCTGGACGTCCTCCACAATCGGCACTCCGTCCTCGGTCTCCCCCGCGCGGGTCGAGTCCTGGATCGCGACGACGTCCTCCCGGCGGTATCGCAGGACGCCGCGCATCGTCTTGCCGTAATGCGTGTCCGCGGAGAATCCCTCGGCGAGGATCAGCGTGCGCTCAGACTGCATCGCGCTCACCCACAGCCCAGCCCGACCCCCTCCGAGGCGAGCTGTACACCGTCTACGAGCACGGGCCCGGGAGCCGGGTCGCGGGCGAGCAGCAGGTTGCCGTCGAGGTCGACGTGGTCGCAGAGCGGCGCGATCGCGCATCCCGCGGCAATCCCGAGGCCCGACTCGACCATGCAGCCGAGCATCACGTCGAGGCCGAGCGCTCGGGCCGCGTGCACCATGCGGATCGCCTCGCGGATCCCGCCCGACTTCGCGAGCTTGATCGTGACCCCGTGCGCGACCTCGCGACAGCGGACGACGTCACCGAGCGTATGGCAGTCCTCGTCGACGTACACGGGAACCGGTGAGCGGCGCCGAAGCTCCGCTCCGCCCGCGTCGCCCTCGCGGAGCGGCTGCTCCACGTACTGCACCCCCAGAGTCGAAAGCTCGTCGCACGCCTCCAGAGCCTCGCCCAAGGACCACCACTCGTTGACGTCCACCTGGAGCGGAAGATCGGTCACGCCGCGTACCGCGCGCACGCGCTCGAGATCGAGCCCGTCGCCGCCGCCGAGCTTCAACTTCAGCCTCCTGAACCTGCGCGCCGCCGGCTCCGCCCGGCGCGCCATGTCGTCCGGGTCACCGAGCCACACGGTCCACGACGTCGGCGGGCCCGCGCGTGGCACCCCGAGGAGGCGATTGACCGTGACCCCGAGCAGCTTCCCCTGCAGGTCGTGGAGCGCAGCGTCGATCGCGCATTTCGCGGCCTGCTCGCCCTCGAGCTCGGAGAGCCGCGCCCCGATCGCCTCGAGCGCGAACGGGTCGTCGCCGACGAGGTGCCCGTAACGCTCGACGAACGCCTGGGCCGACGCTGCGGTCTCGCGGTAGCGCTCGATCGGGGCCGCCTCGCCGCGGCCCTCGAGGCCGTCGTGCCGCAGTGTCACGTGCACGACATCCGCCCAGTCCTGTGATTCCCGGCTGATCACGAACGTCTCCGCCAACTCGAGACGGACGATCTCGGCGCTCACCTCCATCGGCGCCGAGACTACTTCTCCTCGGGGCCCGTCATCCGCCGCAGGCGCCCCACGAGCGGGTTCGGCCGACGACGGAACCGGCACGACGCTCGTCTACACTCCAGGCTCCCCGCGCCCGTAGCTCAGGGGATAGAGCGCGCGCCTCCGGAGCGCGAGGTCGAAGGTTCGAATCCTTCCGGGCGCATCGACTCGCCCCGCGCGACGACGCGCCGTTTCCCGAGCCGCGAGACGGGGAACACCCCTCACATGGATGCTCCGGAACTGACGATCTGGGTGATCGCGATCCTGGTCATCGCCGTGCTCGCGCTCGGCGTCTGGGGCAAGAAGCGGTAGACGGGCCATATATCGGTGCCAGGGCGCGCTCGAAGCCGCGCTCGCAACCCGCATCCTCACAACCCGCATCACAGACTGACCCGAAACGTCCGTGAGACGGCCGGCCGTCCCGGGGTGAGGGCGATGCGAACACGCACGGTCGCCCGTCCCCTGAGCAGCCCGCGGTAGCGGAGCCGCACGACGCCGCTGGTCCGCGGTCGAAGCTCGCGCGCCTCGGCACGCAACCAGGCGCGCGCGTTCCCGTGTCGCAGCACGACGCGTACCCGAGCTCGGTCCAGCGTCTCCGTGACGTTGCCGTGGTTGACGACGAGCAGCTCGAGGACGCGACCCCCGTGGGCGCGCCTGACTTGGAGGCTCTTCGGTATCACCCGCCGGACGACCCGGCCGGGCGCGCGCACCACCACGACAATGCCCATCCGTACACGCACCGCGACACGTGGACCGTGTCGCGGGCGGGTCGTGAGCAATACGAGCGCATCGTGGTCGCCCGGCTCGGCGCCTCGCGGAAGCCGCGACGCGACGGCGAGCGACTGGCTCCGGCCCGGACGGAGCAGGAAGCGCCTCGGGCGCACGGTGAGCCACGACGTGGCCGATCGCGCTTTCGCGCGAGGCGCAACCTTCGGTCGCCCTCGCCGATCCAGCGAGAAGCCCGCGCGCCCGACGTCGACCACGACCGGTCCAACGCCGGGGTTCACGACGCGCACCGTCGCGTGCCCCGAGCCCGCGAGCGCAACGCGCGCCGGAATCGCCGTGAGAGCGAGCACCGGCCGCCGCCCGCTCGCGCCCGCGGGTGCGGACGCGGCGAGGGCGGCGGCCAGGACGAGCCAGGCCGCGTGTTTCATCAGCCGATCACCGTGAACGTCACCGTCGCGGTGTACCGGCCCGCAGGGACGGACGGCAGCGGAGAGATAAACCCGAGGCTCGTGCCCCAGACGTCTCCGGCGCCCGACGTCGCGGCGGCCGCCGTGCCCACCAAGAGGTCGGGGGCAGGCGCGACCGGGACGGCGGCGATCGCTCCGCCGGCGAGCGAGCTCCCGATCTGCCCGCCGCTCGGGGCGGTGCCCGCGATGCCGAGCGGCAGGTCGGCCGGCTGGAACGCGGTGCGGTGCACCGCCACCGAGTAGCCGGTGGCGTTGTTGCTCGTGACCGTCAGCTTCTCGGAGACCAACGCGGGCGTGCTCCCCGTCGTCGCGTTCCCGAAGCTCACGCCGGGGCGCTCGAGCGCGATGCCGAGGACGGGCTGGATGTCGATGTCCACCGCTGCGCTTGCAGAGCCGGAGCCGGACGGCGGCGGCTCGACGGCGCAGGTGATGGTCGGGCTCGACCCGTTGCGTGGCACCGGTGCCGCCACGACGACGTCGGTCGCATTGTCGTCGGTGTCCACGCAGCCGTCGCCGGCGCGCGTCGCGGCGGTTGTGTTGTCCAGGACGTCCGCGGGGCCGCTGCCCTCGTAGTCCAGCGCACTGCCGTAGCCGACGAAGTCGGCGATCGAGGTTGCCGCTGCGCAGCTTCCGGCGGACGCGCCGCAGGTCAGCGGGGACGCGTCGCGCACGACCGCGACCTTGCCTCCGGAAACCGCGAGGTTCGTGGTCCCGGTCGCGTCCGGGGTCGGCAGAGCGTCGCCCACTGCCGCGGCCGAGGCGAGCTGAACGAGAAAGTGCCGTCCGGGGGCGATCGACCCGGAGAGCGCGGTCGACTGCCACGTCGTACCACCGCCGGACGCGTACTGGACCGTCCATCCGCCGATATCGATCGCCGTCGCTCCACGGTTGAAGAGCTCGACGTAGTCGTTCGCGAAGGGTGCACCGGTGTTGCCGCCCCCGGCGTAGATCTGGCTGACGACGACGTCCGGCGACGGTCCTCCGGACGCCGCCGAGGCGAGCGCGCCTCCGGCAACGAGCAGGACGAGGGCGAGGAGGAGATGAACGGGACCTCGAGGCATGTGTCGGCTCCAATCGGAAGGGAACGTGAGTCCATCCCTGATACCGTGTTGTCAGCCCAGGCGAAAGGGCTACGCGTCGGATTGGCACAGAGTTGGCACACGTCCTTCGTGCGCGCATGGTCGAAGCGCGGACAGGCCGGTCGAGCGGACGCAGGCGCCACGACTACAATGCCGAACAATGACGTCGACCGACGAGCCCTTGAGTCCCCGTGCCGAGCCTGCCCCGCATCCGCAGGAGCACCCGGACGCGCCCCGGCGCGGACGACGTCGCACGCGCCACACAGCTCGCTGAGCTCTCCGGCGGCGGCCTGACCTGGGTCAACGCGGTCGGGCCCGACCTCGAGACCGCACAGACGCTCGCCGGGCGCTTCGGCTGGCACCCGCTCGACGTCGAGGACATCGTCTCCAAGCGCCAACGGCCGAAGGTCGACGACTACGAGGACGAGGGCTACCTGTTCGCCGTCCTCCACTTCCCGGTCTACGACAAGAACGTCCAGCGCCTGAACGGAGCCGAGCTCGACGTCTTCATCGGCCAGGACTATCTCGTCACGCTCCCCAACCGCGAGCTCCTTCCGGTCACCCGGCTCTTCGCACGCTGCGACGGCGACGCTGCTTACCGGGAGCAGCTCTTCGCGAAGGGCTCGGGCAGGCTCCTCTACGAGGTCCTCGACGACCTCTTCGACTACTGCTTCCCGATCCTCGACAAGATCGGCCACAAGCTCGACCGGGTCGAGGACGACATGTTCGAGCGGGCAGCCGAGGACGTCGTCCGCGACATCTCGAACGTCAAGCAGGAGATCATCTCGTACCGAAAGGTGATCAAGCCCGAGCGCTCGACCCTGCGGGTACTCGAACGGCGCGTCGCCCGCTTCCTGCCGGAGGAGCTCGAGCTCTACTTCGACGACATCAACGACGCCGTCGAGCGCATCTGGGACCACCTCGACAACTACAAGGAGGTGGTCGAGGCGCTCGAGTCGACCAACGAGTCGGTGATCTCGCACCGCCAGAACAACGTGCTCCTCCTGCTGACCGTGATCAGCGCCACGATGCTGCCGCTGACCCTCCTCACCGGCATCTTCGGCATGAACGTGCTCTATCCCGGGGAGGGCACGCGGCATGCCTTCTGGGTCATTCTCGCCGCCCTCGTCGTCACGCTGGCGGGGATGCTCGGCTTCTTCCGCTGGAAGCGCTGGCTGTGAGCGTGGATGCGGCTTAGCGGCGGCGAGCGAGCGTCGAGACCACACCAAGACCACACCGCCACGACAAAAAGCGGCTCTCGTCGGTTGCCGTGAGGCCGAGGGGCGCGGCTGACGCCGCGTCCCTCGGCCTCCTCGGTCGACCTATGCCCGTGCCGCCGCGGACGGCATCACACCGAGCGTGGTGCTGAGCAGGACCTCGCCATTGCTGACATCGATGAGCTCGATGTCGTCGGCGATGTTCTCCGCGATCCAGGTGGCCGCGGCCGGAGAGGCCGCCTCCGCCTGCTCGATCCTGTCCCACGCGCTCATCGAGGTGAGCGTGTCGCCGCTGAGGGCGAGGACGTACGCCCTGAAACCGGGCTGCGCCTCGAACATCGGGAGCATGCCCTCCTCGGCCTTCCGCGCGAGCTCGTGCGGGTCGCCGCTGATCCGATACCGAGCGATGCGTCCGTGCATCAACTTCTCCTCTCGCGGCCGGTGCAGTCTTGCGGGCAATCCGCAAGCGTCCAGCCGACCGGCGAACCATGTCACATCGTGGGCGGAACTCAAACACTTGTCGCGAGCAACTCGAGCATCCGCACTGAGGCAGCTTCGTCGGGCGGTATGACTCGGGGGTAGACGTCGGGGCTCATCGACCCGTTCGAGTGCCCTGCGCCCGGCGACCCCGCGGTCGAACAGGTTGCCGACTGACCAGCCGGAGCCGCCCGTATCGCGCTCAGCCGAAGGTCCAGCACACAGTTGGCCGAACCGCGGGCGCTCCGCCCTGGCCCGATGCCGACACTGACTACATGAGCCTGATGATGAGACGATGGCGCAGCTGGTGCTCTCCGGCCGCTCGCCGAGGACGCAAGGCACTGACCGCCCACGCGGCGCATGCCGAGTGGGTAGCACGGCAGCGGGCGGAATACGCCACGCGGCCGGCCGCATCGCGATCCTGAGCACCTCTCCGCTAACAAACCGATGGGTGACGCGTCACACCTCTGAAAGAGGCGCAGCCACCACACCGGTACACGGCGAAACCCGAGGTCGGGGGATGATCCTCGATGACGCCGCGACCAGGGGAAAGGTGTGGCGGCCGCGCCTGGCTTCCTATGTCACCTGAACGGGGCGCCGAACGCAACAGGTGAGCCCGACCACTTTCGGCCTGATCGGAAGGCGCCGCAGCCCGCATGAGACGGGCTACGTCCTCCCCGCCACGCGTTCTGAGTGCGGACGGGATGGACCCTGTCCGCGCGACGTGGGTCGCGTGGACTGTCGCCGCCATGCATCGGCCGGGCCCGCCGAGCGCCCGCCCGCGGGCGGGTAGGTAGGGCGGTACGACGTCCACCCGAACGGCTAGTGCTATCTCGTCTCGCGGGGGAAGAGAGGTCGGCACACCTTCGTCGATGCTCTGGCCATGACGGTCGAGGGTCGGATTCGTACGGGGGCGGCCCTCTCGAGAGGGGGACGTAGATGACTGCCGCACAATTCGAGGGGCTTCAGGTGGACGAGGCTGCCGAGGTGCTTGCATGGCGCTTCGATGCCCTTTGCCGCTCCGGGTTCGATCTCGACGGGGCGGCGGTGCTCGCCGCGAACGTCGAGGTCGATCTGCACGACGCGATCGAGCTCGTCGAGCGCGGGTGCCCGCCCCACCTCGCAACGCGCATCCTGGTCTAGCACACGCCTCGACGTCGGGACCCGTGGCGGCGCGGCTCCGACGTCGAGGCGATCCGCGTCCGTCCGTGCAGCCGCGGCATAGACTCCGCCGCGTGGCGGACCTTGGCTCGACCGCTGCCTCGCGCCGCGGGATGTCGACCCGGGACGAGCTGGCCGAGCTCGAGCAAGGGATCCTCGACGCGTGCGTCCTCGTGCTCGAGAAGCGGCTCGTGTGTGTCGGAAGCGGCTGATCCCGGCGCTCACCGCCTTGGCCCTCCTGTTCGTCGTCGGCTGCGACGACTTGAATCCGGCGAGCGACAAGCCGGTAAGGGTGTCGGCGACCATTCGGCGGCTCGACGACGGCGACACCCTCACGGTGGCGAGCGGCGCGAAGGTCCGTCTCGTTCAGATCGACGCGCCCGAACTGACCACGGATTGCTACGGCCGCGAGGCACTGCGCGCGCTGGGCGACCTCGTGGAGGAGGGCGCCCGCGTGACGCTCGTCCGTGATCCGGCGTTGGACGACCGCGACAAGTACGGACGCCTCCTCCGGTACGTCTTCGTGAACGACACCGACGTCAACGTCGAGCTCGTGCGCCGTGGCGCGGCCTCGCCGTACTTCTTCCGCGGCGAGCGCGGTGCGCACGCCGACGCGCTGCTCGACGCCGTCGAAGCCGCCAGAGCCGAGCACGCCGGCCTCTGGGGCGCATGCCCGGATGCGAGGCTGAATCCCGGCCTCGGGTCGATCACGGGCACGGGGTGACCTCTGTCACGCCCACGGGACGTCGGGTGCCTCGTAGAAGCCGACGCCGCGTGCCCGCAGGCGCGCGCCGTGTGCGGCGAGGCGCAGGCGGTACTCGCGCCAGCTCCGGCCGCCAGCGGGCGACCACGCGATCTCGGCGAGCCCGAGCGCCCGCGGAAACGCGAGGTAGTCGAGCCCCCGGCGGTCCTCGATGGTCTCCGACCAGAGCGCCGCCTCCAGACCCAGTAGGTCTGGCTCCGTCACTCCCTCGATGAGCGTCGCGGGATCCCAGTCGTACGCTGCGCGCACGCTCGTCGTGCCCGCCCACGTGAGGCCGAACGGCGAAGCACGCGTGTACTTCATGTCGAGGTACGCACGTCTCGCGGGCGACAGCAGGAGCTTCGCTCCCTGGTCGACCGCGCGCCGCGCGAGGGCAGGATCGTGCCAGTGCTGTGCGACGGACGTACGCCGCAGACGGGCGCGCGCCGTCTCCTCCCACCCGACCATCCGCTTGCCGTGTGCGCGCACGATCCGCTGGGCGCGCTCCACGAAATGCGTGTAGTCGCTCGCTTCCGTCGACAACGCCTCGTCCCCGCCGATGTGGAGGTACGGGCCGGGCGTCAGGGCCGCGACCTCTCGGACGACGTCGTCCACGAACGCGTAGGTCAGCTCCTTCCGGATGCACAGGGAGCTGAAGCCGACCTCGATGCCCGCATGGGGAGCTGGAGCGATACCGTCGCAGGCGAGCCGTCCGTAGGACGCGAGCGCGGCGTTCACATGTCCCGGCATGTCGATCTCCGGTACGACCTCGACGAATCGCTGTCGCGCATACCGGACGATCCGCTCGTACTCGAGCTGGGTGTAGTGCCCGCCCGTCCCGCCGCCGACGGCGCCGCGCCCTCCCACGCGGGTGAGGTTGGGCCACGAGCGCACCGCGAGGCGCCAGCCCTGGTCGTCGGTCAGATGGAGGTGGAGCCGGTTGAGCTTGTACG
The DNA here is from genome assembly GCA_963798725.1 of uncultured Actinomycetes bacterium. Taxonomy (GTDB): domain Bacteria; phylum Actinomycetota; class Thermoleophilia; order Gaiellales; family Gaiellaceae; genus Gaiella. Next base: position 98,941 of record CAWCUL010000002.1, on the reverse strand, counting down.
CCGCCAGCTCGTCGATCAGCCGCTCGACCTCGCGCACGCCGAAGAAGTGGCGCGCGACATCGAGCATCAGACCGCGCCAGGCGAAGCGCGGCCGGTCGTGGATCGTTCCGCGGGCGACGAGCCAGGGCCCCGCGGAGGCGGTGCCGGACTCGATCGCCGAGGGCAGAAGCTGACGGAGCGTCTGGGCCCCGTAGAAGAGGCCGGCTGCCCTGCGCGCGGAGAGGGTCACGCGATCGGCACCGACGCGCAGGCGGTAGCCCTCGTCGCCGAGCGAGCGGTCAGCGGGAGCGAGCGCGAGAACGATGCTCCCGTCCGGGACGCGCTGGGGCGAACGCGACACGGGCAGCGCGTACCCCGTCGCGGGACGGAGCGACGCCGCAAGCAGACGCGCGACGCGGGTCGCCTCGTCCGTCTGATCGAGCACCACCACACGCGCCGCCGGCAGGAGCTCGAACGCTCCGCGCTCGGGCGCGACGGCGAGCGGTTTCGGGATCAGCGGAGGGAACGACGGCGCCGGGCCGCTCATCCGCGGACGGCGCCGGAGGTCAGACCGAACATGATCCGCCGCTGGACGAGCAGGAAGAACGCCACCACGGGAATCGCGGTCAGCGCGGACGCCGCCATCAGCCCGCCCCAGTCGGTGTTCCGACTCGTCCCGTAGAAGTACGAGAGCCACACGGTGAGCGTCTGGTTCGACTGATCGCTGAGCAGCACGCTGGCGAAGATGTACTCGTTCCATGTCGTGATGAACGCGAACACCGACGTCGCCACGAGACCCGGAGCGACGAGCGGCAGCAGGATCCGTACGAACGCGCCGAGACGGCTCGATCCGTCGACCATCGCCGCCTCCTCGAGCTCGGCGGGGATCCCGAGGATGAACCCACGAAGCGTCCACACCGCGAACGGGAGCACGAACGTGAGGTAGGTGACGGTCACGCCGGTGAGGGTGTTCGTCAGGTGGTAGCGGGCGAGCACGACGTAGAGCGGGATCACGAGCCCCACCGGCGGCAGCATCAGGATCCCGATCATCAGAACGACGAAGACCTTGCGGCCCGTGAAGCGGTACTTCGCGAGCGCCACCGCGGCGAGGAAGGCGAGCGCCATCGACGCGATCACGGTGGCGGATACCACGATCAGGCTGTTCTGCACCGTGTCCCAGAAGTACGGGCGGTTCATCGCGTCGCGAAAGTGCTGGAGCGTGGGTGTGAGCGAGAACCACGTCGGCGTCGCGCTCGTGATCTCGTCGTCCGGCTTGAAAGCGGTCGAGAGCATCCAGAAGACCGGAAAGACGATCACCGCGAAGAGCGCGATCCCGACGAGGTTCCAGCCGCCGCGCCGAGCACTGCGCCACACGCGACGTCGCGGCCGGGCGGCCGGCGCGGTGCTCACGTGATCTTCTCCATCCGCACGCGACCGCGGACGTAGACGACGCTCAGCGCCGCGACGATCAGCAGCATGAGGATCGAGATCGCGGCGCCGCGACCGAAGTTGGAGCCCGAGTACCCCTCGATGTAGACGTAGACGCCCATCAGGTAGTTCGAGGAGTCGACGTGCGACGCGCCGATCAACAGGTACGGCTGTGTGAACACGCCGAAGTCCCAGATGATCGAGAGGCTCACGAGGATGAACACGATCGGCCTGAGCGTGGGCAGCGTGATGTCGCGGAAGACACGCCACGGGCTCGCACCGTCGATCCGCGCAGCCTCGACGAGGTCGTGAGGCACCTGGGCGAGGCCCGCATACATCGAGATCGCGACGAACGGGATCGCCCCCCACACGATCAGAAGGGTGACCATCGCAAGCTTCGAGAACGTCGTCGCGTACCAGTCGTGCTGCTCGTAGTCTCCGAGGTGCAACTCGGTGAGGATGTAGTTCAGCACCCCGTTCTGGAAGTTCGTCATCCAGTACCAGACCTGCACGGCGACGACCGCGGGCATCGCCCAGACGAGCACGAGGCCGGTCATGAGCAGCACCCGCACCGGCAGTGCGAGCCGCACGAGGAGCAGCGCGATGAGGGTGCCGAGCACCATCGTCAAGCCGACGTTGACCGCCGTGAAGACGAGTGTTCGTCCCAGCGTGTCCCAGAAGATCGGGTCCGAGAGCACGGAGCGGTAGTTGTCGAGCCCGATCCACTCGCCGTGACGCTGGATGAGCTCGGGGAGCCCGTAGCGCTGGAACGAGAGCGTGACGAGGTGGTAGAGCGGGTAGCCGAGAATCGCGACGATCGCCACGAGCACGGGCAAGACGAGCAGGTACGGCACGCTGGCCCGCGCAATGCGAGCCGCTGCAATCGGCGGGCGTCGCCGCCCCCGCATCGCGGAGGCGGCGGCCGGAGAGGTCTGCGGGACGGGGCTACGTCGCAACGCGTCTCCCGTCCCGCAGCACCAGCTCAGATGTCCGCGTTCAGGACCCGTTCGATGTTGTCACTCGCCGACTGCGCCGCCTGCTTGACGGACAGCTTGCCGGTCAGGATCTGGGCGAGCATGTTGCGGAGAATGTTGCCGTTCTCGACGTTCACCCAGTTCTTCGAGGTCGGGACGAACCAGCTCTTCTTCGCAGCCCGCTCGTTGACGCTGTTGCCGAGCAGGCTCGTCGTGTTCGGGATGTTCCCGATTGCGCGGAGCGCCGTCATCGACGCGTTGCTCGTGTAGGCCTTGATCCAGTCGGAGCCGAGCGTCTTGTCGGCACCCACCGGGACGGCGAGAAGCGAGCCGCCGAGGAAGCCGGGCATCGGCTGGCCGGCCTTGCGGCCGGGCATGACGAACTGCCCTGTCGACGCCGTGTACTTCTTGCCGACGCAGCAGCTGAACCACGCCGGGCCGAGCATCGACGCGACCTTGCCCTGCGCGTACACGTCGTACGGGTTCGGATGCGTCTCGTCCGTCGTCTTCGACGCCCGCGAACCGGCCAGGAAGAAGTTCTTGTACGCGGTCAGCCCCGTGAGCGACCTCGGCGAAGCCAGCTGCGCGCTCCACCGCTTGCCGACCTGGGTGGCGATGCTTCCGCCGTACTCGTAGACGAAGCCCATCGCGACGTACCAGTCCGTGCCGGCGATGTACACCGGTGAGAAGCTCTTGTCGGGGCGCATCGTTCCGAGCTTCCTCGCATCCGCTGTGAACTGCGCGAGCGTGCGCGGAACCTTGATCTTCGCCTTGCGGAAGAGATCCGTCCGGTACGTGACGACCCGCGAGCCCGCGTAGTACGGAACGCCGAAGATCTTGCGGTTGTAGACGCCCGCCGCGGCCAGGCCCGCAAGCCAGGTCGACGAGTTCGCGAAACCGCCCTTGAGCGAGGTCAGGTCCTGGAAGGCGCCGGCGGCCATGTACTTCGTCATCTCGGTGTTTCCCATCTCGATCACGGCCGGCGCGTCGCCGCCCGCGAGAGTGGCGTCGAACTTCTTCAGATGGTCACCCCAGGTCTGGTACTGGACGTCGACGGTCACACCAGGGTGCTGCTTTTCGAACGCCGCGGTCGCGGCGTCCACGATCGGCTGCCACTTCTCCGATTGGGCATCGGTCTGCAACCAGACCGTGATGCCGTCGGCCGTCGTTCCACCGGATGCGGTGGACGCGACCGCCGCGAGGGCGGCGCCGACGAGGACGACGGCGCCGACAATGCGTGCTCTCATCATGGGCGATTCTCCCAAGCGCGTCGGGAGGCGGTGCGCGTCGCCCCGGGCTCCCGCGTGGCCTGCGGAGAACGGACGCCGGAACCGCCTACTGGTGTATACCACTCTGCCACGATTCGGAACAGTGGCACAGTGATGAGAGGATGTCAAGACCACTTGTCTCGTAATTCGCATGTCGATCATCCCGGCATCGGCAACTTTCCAGGGAATACAGGGATGCGCCCGGCGCGTCACGAACGGCAAATCGGTGACTGCTGGTACTGACCAACCGGGTCAATGACGACCGCGGGTGAGCTGCGTGATCAGCTTGTAGCGATCCCCGCGGTAGATCGAGCGAACGTATTCGACGATCTCTCCGCCCGCGGACTGCGTCGTTCTCTCGAAGAGAAACGCGGGAGAATGAAGCGGCACGCCGAGCGCAGTCGACTCCTCCTCGTTGGTCACGGTCGGCTCGATCGTCTGGTGACCACCGACGATCGTGATCCCGAAGCGCCCTTCGAGGATCTCGTAGAACGATTGCCGCTCGAGATCGGGAGCAGTCAGACCGGGCACGAGGGACTCGCGCACGTGGAGGGTCTCGATCGCCATCGTCTCGCGGTCGGCGAGGCGCAGCCGGCTGATGATCATCACGGGCTCCGACGGCGACACGTGCAGAAGTCGGCCCAGATGCGCGCCCGCAGGCGTGACGTGCAGTCCGAGCGTTCGACTTCCGGGAGCCATCCCACGCCGCTGCATGTCCTCGGTGAACGACGTCATCGTGAGCTCCTGCGCGATCTTCGGCTCGCTCACGAACGTGCCGCTGCCGTGCCGGCGTACGAGCAGCCCGTCGCGCACGAGATCGTCGAGCGCTGCTCGGACCGTGAGGCGCGAAACACCGAGCTCCCGCGTCAGCTGGCGCTCGGACGGGATCGCATCCCCCACTCTGAGCTGCTCGATCAGGTCGAGGACGCGACTACGTGCCTCGCCCTGCTTCGTTGCGACCTGCTTTGCACCGCCCACCGTCGCCATCAACCGCTCCGAGTTCGTGAACGAGACCATCCTACCTCTGTGACGCGTGTGGTCAAGACCACTATTCGACCGCGAGCGCTGCAGTTTTCGTCGCCGCGCCCATCTCGAGCGCGCGCGTCGGCAATGCGCCACCGGCGACAGGGTCGAAGAAATGGAGTCGCGTGGGATCGACCGCGAGCTCCACGCGCGATCCCGGTGACGCGACGAACCGCGGGTCGACGCGAGCTGTGAACAGCGTCTTCTGGTCGGCGAGCAGCGAGCCGTCGTCGTCCCGCTCGGCGGCGCCCGTTTCGATTGCGGGCCGGGGCGCCTCGACGGAGAAGAAGACGTGGGTGTCGGCGCCAAGCTCCTCGACGACCTCCACGATCACGTCCATGCGGGGAAGGTGCGGCGGCGCGGCGGCGGACTCGGCAAATGCCTCCGGGCGAACGCCGACCACCACCTCCCCACTCCGGTCGGGCCGGCAGGCCGGCTCGAGGGGCAACGAGTACTGGCCGAACCGCACGGCGCCACCGTCGATCGTCGCGTCCACCAGGTTCATCGAAGGCGCACCCATGAAGGCGGCGACGAAGACGTTCCGTGGGTGGGCGTAGAGCTCCTGGGGCCGGTCGACCTGGACCACCACTCCATCACGCAGCACCGCAACGCGGTCTCCCAGCGTCATTGCCTCTGTCTGGTCATGAGTGACGTAGACGGTCGTCACCCCGAGGCGGGCATGGAGCTGAGCAAGCGACGCGCGCATCCCGACGCGGAGCTTCGCGTCGAGGTTCGAGAGCGGCTCGTCCATGAGGAAGGCCCGCGGCTCGCGCACAATCGCCCGTCCCATGGCCACACGCTGGCGCTGTCCGCCCGAGAGCTGCGCCGGCCTGCGCTCCAGCAGCTCGTCGAGCCCGAGCAGCGCCGCCACCTCCGCCACCCGGTGGGCCGACTCCGCCTTCGGCGCCCTCCGCACCTTGAGGCCGTAGGCAAGGTTCTGACGTACGGTCATGTGCGGGTAGAGCGCGTAGCTCTGGAACACCATCGCGATGTCCCGGTGACGCGGGGCGACGTCGGTGACGTCGGCGCCCTCGATCCGGATCGTCCCGGCGGTGACCTCCTCGAGTCCCGCCAGCAGTCGAAGCAAGGTCGACTTCCCGCAGCCCGAGGGCCCGACCAGCACGAGAAACTCACCGTCCTCGATCGTCAGGCTGACGTCGTCGACGGCGACGATGTCGTTGCCGAAGACCTTGGTGACATGATCGAACTCGATCGCAGCCATCGCTTTACCGAGCCATGAGCATAGTCGTCCTCCGGGACAGTTCAGGACCAGCCAGGGCCTGAGTATCACATATTGGTCTTGACCACTCAACCTCTCCTCGCATAGACTGCCGCACATGAAAGGCCAGGTGGTGAAGGAGACGACGTTCGACGAGCTTGCCACCGAGGCGCACGACGCGGCGAGGGCGGACCTCGATCTTCGCTCCACCGCCGAGCTCGTGCAGCTCATGAACGACGAGGACGGCGCCGTCCCGGGCGCGGTCGCGCGTGCCATGGGGTCGATCACGCAGGCGGTGGATGTCGTGGCAGCACGTCTGGGAGGCGGCGGGCGGCTCGTCTATGTCGGTGCCGGTACCTCCGGCCGGATCGCGCTCCTCGACGCAGTCGAGTGCGAGTCGACGTTCGGCCTTCCTCCGGGTCGCGTCGTGGCGCTGATCGCCGGAGGCCCGGCCGCCACCGCGACCGCCCAGGAGGAGGCGGAGGACGACCGCACCGCGGGAATCGACGCCATTCGGGACCTGGGTGTCGGCCCGGCCGATGCGGTCGTCGCAGTCAGCGCGAGTGGAAGGACGCCGTACGTCGTCGGCGCGCTTGGGGAAGCTCGCGGCGCCGGCGCGGCCACTGTTGCCGTCGTCTCGGTCGAGGCATCGGAGGTCGCTGCGGTCGCGCATCACGAGATCGTCGTGCTCGTCGGGCCGGAGGTGATCGCAGGCTCCACGCGACTCAAGGCCGGAACGGCGCAGAAGCTCGTGCTGAACATGATCTCGACGATCGCCATGGTTCGTCTCGGGAAGACCTTCGGCAACCTCATGGTGGACGTCGTCGCGACGAACGCGAAGCTCCAGGCACGCGTGCGACGGATCGTCGCCTCGGCGAGCGGCGCCCCGCCCGACCGCGTGGACGCCGCACTGGACGAGGCGGACGGGGACGGGAAGGTCGCGATCGTCCTTCTCACGGCCGCGGTCGACGCCGCGACGGCGAGGGCCATGCTCGACGCTGCGGGCGGCAATGTGCGCGAGGCGCTCCGTCCGTGAGACTCGGCGTCGAGGCGGCTCTCGTCGACGGTACGCTCGTTCCCGGGGACGTCGCCGTGGATGACGGCGTCATCGCCTCCGTCGGGCTCGAGCGTGGCGGCACGGGGATCGCAGTTCCGGGTTTCGTCGACCTCCAGGTGAACGGGTTCGGCGGAGTCGACTTCCTCGGCGCCGACGCCGAGGGCTTCGCAACCGCCGGCGAGGCGCTGCTAGAGACCGGCGTCACCGCGTACGTCCCGACGCTGATCACGTCCGCCGAGGACGACCTCGTGAGCGCGCTTCGCTCGGTGCCCGAGGCACGACGGGGCCCGCGCATCCTCGGCGTGCACCTCGAAGGGCCGTTCCTCTCCCCCAATCGGCTCGGCACCCATCGTCTCGGCGCCCGACGAGATCCCGACGTTGCGCTGCTCGACCGCCTGCTCGACGCCGGCCCGGTGAGGACCATGACACTCGCGCCGGAGCTTCCAGGGGCGCTGGAGCTCGTCGATCGCCTTCACAGCCGAGGCGTGACCGTGTCGCTGGGCCACACCGATGCGACCGCGGCGGAGGCCAACGCTGCCTTCGACCGTGGCGTCCGAACCGTCACGCACGTATTCAACGCCATGCGGCCCCTGGCTCACCGCGATCCCGGGATCGTCGGCGCCGCTCTCGTCCACCGGGAGGTCGTTCTCCAGGCGATCGTCGACGGCGTCCATCTCGACCCGGACATCGTACGCCTGCTCTGGGCCGTGGCAGCGGGGCGTCTGGCGCTCGTCACCGACGCGATCGCCGGCGCGGGCGCGGGCGACGGCGTCTATGCGCTCGGCGAGATCGAGATCGTCGTCAGCGACGACATCGTGCGGAGCGAGGACGGCGTCCTCGCGGGAAGCACGCTCACCATGCCGCAGGCCGTACGCAACCTCGTCGACGCCGGCGCCCCTCTCGAGCAGGCGCTCGAGGCCGCTTCCACCGTCCCCGGACGCGTCCTCGGCCTCCCGCAGCTCGGCCGTCTCGTTCCCGGTGGCCCGGCAGACGTCGCCGTGCTCGACGACGACCTCGAGGTCGTGCGTGCAATCGTCGGAGGCGAGACTCTTGTCGCCGGATGACGTCGTGTCGCGGTTGGCACCGGAGCCCGGCTCGAGGTTCCTCGCCGAGATCCGCGAGCAGCCCGCAGCGCTTCAGCGCCTCCTGTCCCGCGAGGCCGAGATCGCCTCGATCGCCACGTTGATCGTACGGCGCGGCGCGCGCCTCGTCCGCTTCGTCGGGCACGGATCCTCCGACAACGCGGCGTCCTACGGCGTCTATGCGTTCGGGCTGCTTCCCCGCTGGAGTGCGATGCGCGACTCGATCACGCTGACCGTGCACTACGGCACCCCGCTCGACATGGCCGGCTCGACGGTGATCGGGCTCTCGCAGTCGGGGCAGACGCCCGACGTCGTCGAGTACGTCGTTCGCGCACGCGCCGCCGGCGCGTTGACGATCGCGATCACGAACGATCCGGCATCGGAGCTCGCCGCGGCCGCGGAGGCGACGATCGATCTGGCGGTGGGGCCGGAGCTCGCCGTCGCCGCGACGAAGACCTACGTCAGCACGCTCGCCGCGCTGGCCCTCCTCGCAGGGCACCTCGCCGGACGCGGGCCGGAGATCGCGCACGGCATCGAGCGTGCGAGCGCGCAGCTCAGCGAAGCGCTACCGACGGTCGAAGCGGCCGCAGCGGCTGTCGCGCTGCCCTTCTCCTACACGGGCCGGATGTTCGTGATCGGCCGTGGGGTCGAGTATGCGACCGCGCGTGAGATCGCCCTCAAGCTGCTGGAGACCTGCCGGGTCGCGGCCGAGCCGCTCACCGCCACCGATCTCGCGCACGGCCCGGTAGCGGCGCTCGACCCGCTGTTCCCGGTGTGGGCAATCGCCTCGGCGGACGGCACGCTTGCGCCGGTTCGGGAAGCGGCCGAGCGGGCGCGTGCGATGGGCGCGACCGTCGTCGCCAGCGGCACGGCGGCTTCCGAGCTGGTCGGTGCGTCGTACACGCTTCCCGTTCCGCCAACCGCGCCAGGGCTTCTCTCCCCCCTGCTCTCGGTCGTCCCGGGCCAGCTGTTCGCCGCCGCGCTGGCCCGCACCCGGGGCCTCGATCCGGACGCACCGCTCGGGCTCGCCAAGGTCACGCTCGCGAGCTGAGAGCGTGCTTGCGGAACCGGCGCCACGAGCCGGCCGTATAGGCTCGATCGATGACGCGGTTCTGGCATCCCGTCGCGGACATGCACGCGGTCGACGCGGCGGGCGAGATCGTCCTCGATCGCGCCGAGGGCGTCCACGTGTGGGACGAGGACGGAAGCCGCTACCTCGATGCGACGGCAGCGCTCTGGTATTGCAACGTCGGTTACGGACGCTCCGAGATCGCGGAGGCCGCCGCGGCGCAGATGCGGCGCCTTCCCGCCTACTCGCACTACGGCGACCTCTCGTCGCGTCCGACAACCGAGCTCGCGGCGCGTATCGCAGGCGTCGCGCCGATGGAGGACGCGGTCGTCTTCTTCTGCAGCGGGGGTGGCGAGTCGATCGAGACCGCGGTCAAGCTCGTGCGTCGCTACTGGAGCCTTCTGGGCAAGAGCGAGCGCACGATCGTCGTTTCGCGCGAGCGCGCGTACCATGGTCTTTCCGGCTACGGCACCTCGATCGTCGGTACGGACGCGTTCACGATCGGAGTCGGGCCGCTCGCAGGGGACACGCTGCGCGTCGCCTGGGACGACGCCGATGCTCTCGCGGCGGCGATCGACGCGGCCGGCTCCGAGCGGGTCGCGGCGTTCTTCTGCGAGCCGATCATCGGCGCGGGCGGCGTGCTGCTCCCGCCGACGGGGTATCTGGAGGCCGCGCGCAGGGTCTGCCGCGAGCGCGACGTGCTCTTCGTCGCCGACGAGGTGATCTGCGGCTTCGGTCGCGTCGGGGACTGGTTCGCGAGCTCCCGCTTCGGCCTCGATCCCGACCTCGTCACGTTCGCGAAGGGCGTCACATCCGGGTACCTCCCGCTCGGCGGGGTCATCGTCTCGAGCCGTGTGCGCGAGCCGTTCTGGAGCGAGACCGCCGGCGTCTGGCGCCACGGCTACACGTACTCCGGCCATGCGACCGTGACCGCCGCAGCACACGCCAACCTCGACATCGTCGAGCGCGAGTCGCTTCCGGAGCGGGCGCTCGCCCTGGAGACGATGCTCGCCGACGCGCTCGCCCCGCTCACCTCCCATGGGCTCGTCTCCGAGGTGCGGGCTGGCCTCGGGGTCGTCGCCGCGGTCCAACTGTCCCCCGACGCGCTCGCGGAGGAACCCTCTCTCGCCGATCGCGTCGTCGCCGCCGCGCGCGCACGGGGAGTCCTCACGCGCGCGCTCACCGGAGGCGGCCTGCAGATCTCACCCGCGCTCGTGATCGGAGACGAAGACCTCGTCGAGCTGGTCGACGGGCTTCGAGGCGCCCTCGACGACGTGGGCTCCGGCTGACGGGGGCGGCGCCTACGAGAGGCGCGCGCCGCGGGCAGCGGACGCACGCCCTGCGAGCCGCTGCGCCTGCTGCGCCGCTCTGACCTCATCGACGAACACCTGGATCGGGAAGCCGTCGCCCGGATCCCAGTGGTCGCTCTTGCGGTACGCCTTGCTCACTTCCGAATGCCCCGTGAGCCCTCGGCGGCCGACACGGAGGTCGTCGGCGACGAGCCAGCGGAGAGGGATCCGCCGGCGACGGCAGATGTCTGCGACGAGCCCCGCCGCGCGCTCCAGCACCGCCGTCGAGTACGCATCCCGCCAGTCGCGGGTCGTCTGGCTTGCGAAGCCTGCGAGCTCCACGCCGATCGACGCCGTGTTACCGCCACGCGCATGCCACGCGATGTCCTTCTCGCGGACGCACCGGATCACGCTCTCGGCGTCGACGCAGTAGTGCGCCGAGACCTGTGACGCGGGGCTCGCGAACCAGCGGGCGCAGATGTCCGCGGCGCCCGGCCGCTCCGCGACCTCCATCGTGTGCATCACGACGACGTCGATCGCCCTTCCCGTCGCGCGGGTCGTGTTCGGGCTCTCGACGAATGGATATCCCAACGCGACGTCCTCCCGAGGACAGCCGCAGGCGTCGAACGATACTCGGGAGCTCTCTCACGTGCGAGGATGCGCGAGTGACGAGACCGATCTGGGCGCCCTGGCGTCTCGAGTACATCGGCGAGGCCGGCGCCCAGGAGGGATGCGTCTTCTGCGTGGAGGCGGCGGACGAGCTCGACGACGACAGCCTCGCCGTGTTCCGGGGGGAGCGCGCGTTCGTGCTCCTGAACAAGTACCCCTACTCGTCCGGACACCTGATGGTCGCGACGCTTCGGCACGTCGGCGAGCTCGGCGAGCTCGCATCCGACGAGGCAGCGGAGATCCACGAGCTCACGACACGGGCGATCGAAGCGCTGCGGGTCGTCTACGAGCCGGACGCGTTCAACGTCGGCTGGAACCTCGGGCAGGTCGCGGGCGGCTCGATCTCCGGCCACCTCCACGAGCACGTCGTCCCTCGCTGGTCGGGCGACACGAACTTCATGCCGGTGCTCGCGGACGTCAAGGTCGTCCCCGAGCACCTCCTGGCGACACGCGATCGGCTCCGGGAGGCGTGGCGCGGTTAGCGCCGGACCGAGCGGCTCGCTCAGCCGAGCGACTCTTCGAGCGCAGCCATCGCGGCCCACGCCGCGGGAGTCATCGTCTGGAGGTCGTAGAGGCTCCAGCCGCTCGCCGTACCGTCGTCGACCACCGCGTCCTCGAAGGCCTTCAGCTCCTCCTTGGTCATCGTGTTCGCGACGCCGCCGGCGGCATGGACCGGGATGTCGTCCCCGACGGCGGCGCGGAGCAGGCGCAGCGAGCGGGCGACATACCCGTACGTGGCGTCGTAGCCCTTGAAGCCACCGCCCGTATAGAGCATCGGAACGATCGCGTCGACCTGACCCGCGATCTCCGACCAGGGGAAGCCCGGCCACCAGCTCAGGTGCCGCTCGAGGGCACGCGGCGGGTACGTGATCGCCGCGACCGGCGTGTCTCCGGCCTCGGAGCGCAACCGGATCAGGAGATCGAGCATCCGCGCGGTGCGCTTCGCGACGTTCTTCGCGCGAAGGGACTCGATGTCGAGAGCGACCCCGTCGAAGCTCGCGCCCGTCGGTGACCGGAACGACACCATCGCGCGCGCACGGCGAAGGTCGACGGCAGGACGATCGTGGCCGGGCAGGTACCAGGCGACAACGGCGATACCTTTCGCGTGGAGCGCGTCGACGAGGCGGCCGAGGCCCGCTCGCTGCACGACGTCGGTGGTCGACCGGTCGTTTGCCGTCTCGATCCATACGGTCGAGACGGCGCGGGCGTCGAGGCGGCTCGCGACCGCGCCCGGCGTCTTGTAGAGGGCCGTGTCGTAGACGTCGATCCACGTCCCGAGGCTCTGGAACACGTCCGCGCCGGCGCGTCGCTCGTGGGCGGCCCGACCTTGTGTTGAATCAACACAAGCCACCCCGACGACCACCACGGCGGCGAGAAGGGCGAGGGGGAGCGAGCGCATCGGCGGAGGGAGCCTACGCCGGGGGTGTGATGGAACCGTGAGGCACGGGGTTCTTGGTGCAGCCATGCGATGCGTTCGTCATGTGGTGTCCCGACCCGCTGCCGTGGGCACGCGGCGCCGTCGTCACGGGCGGACGGGGGTGGTCACGGTTCCGCAATCCGGCGGCTACCCGGCGAGTCGGATCACGCTGGAGTGCCTCGGAGAAGGGCATCTCCGTAGAGTCGCTAGACTGCGCTGCTCGCGGGCGTAGCTCAGTTGGTAGAGCATCAGCTTCCCAAGCTGGGGGTCGTCGGTTCGAACCCGACCGCCCGCTTTTCTCCGGCCTGGGGTCAGCCCTCTCTGAGATACGCATCGGTCCCGTCGAGCCAGTCCTGGCGCGGTGGACAGAAGATGTCGACGTCGAGCGTCGCCTCGAGCGCCTCCGCGCGGTGCGGCAGCCAGGACGGGATGTGCAACACCTCGCCCGCACCGACGTCCACGACCTCCGACCCGTCCTCGCCGAGCCAGAACCGCAGGACGCCGTCGAGGATGTAGGTCAGCTGCTCGTTCTCATGGGCATGGAGCGGGACGCCCGAGCCCTCGTCGAAGTAGACGTGCGCGATCATCATCCGCTCGGTGCTGACCAGGCGCCTGTGCACTCCGGCTTTCAGCGTCTCGCGAGGCAGATCGTCCCAGCGGTAGAGCATCGCGCCCGACTCGCTCACCACGCACCTCCCTCATCGCTGCCGATGGACGCGGATCGTCTCACAGCGAGGGGCGCCCGACCTGCCCCGGGACGGGGCCCGCGGCGTCTCCGCCGGGCTGCACGTACTCCTCGAGCGATGCGAAGAGGTGCGAGAGGACCCCGGAGTCGAGCGCGTAGAGCACGTAGTAGCCGTCCCGGCGACGACGCACGAGCCCCGCGCCGGCGAGCAGCGCGAGGTTCTTCGAGGTGCCGGCGGCGCTGAGCCCCACGAGATGGGCGAGCTCCTCGGTCGATCTCGGCCGGCCGGCGATCAGCCGCAGCAGCTGGAGGCGCGCGGGCTCGGCAACGGCGCGCAGAGCCCGAGAGAGCTGCGGGGGAACAGGCTCGGCGCGGGCGTCCGCTAGCACGTCCGCGGGCGGGTAGATCACGGCCAGCGGCCACGGGGCATCGCAGTTCACGCGGACATGGGGCCACACGTAGACGCTCGGGACGAAGGTGACCGGCCGCCGGCGCGACGGCCTGACCTCGTGCTCGTGCGGCGAGTGCCGGAGGAACCAACCTGCCTTCCGGTCGATCACGGTGCCCTCGAAGCGACCGTCGAGCACCGCGTACACGCCCCGGGTTGCCACCGTGCGTGCATCGCGGCGTGCCACGGTCGCGAGCCGGGGCTCCAGACGCCGCCACTCGTCGGCGAACGCGCGCCCCCAGTACCCGTCGAGCGCGTCGACGAACCGTCGGAGCAGTCGCTCGGGATCGTTCCACGCAAGGCGTGCGTTCGCAACCGCCTCCGGGCCATACCACCGTGCCCGACCCTCGACGTATGACCTGACGTCGTCGCGCTCGAGCGCGCTCGGGCCCTGCGGCGCGTCGAGAGCGTAGTGAAACGCGGGCCGCACAAGCTCGTATCCCGCCTCTTCCGGGCCGAGCGCGGCGAGACGAGCGAGCTCGTCGTCCCAGGTCGCCGCGGTCCGCCGGCCTGGTCGCGGCAGGATGCAGTCGGGGACCGCGTAGTCGAGGACGAACGAGAACGCCGCGAGCTCCCTCCGCAAGGACGAAGGAAGCTCCCGCATCGCCCTGATCCAGCCGTGCTGGATCCCTCGCTCGCGCGGGAAGAGCATCGCGTTGAGGCTCATCACGGCCTCGACCAGCGGTGAGACGGCAAAACGCACCGCGCGGACGTTCTGGTTCTCGAGCTGGAAGCGAATCGCCATGGTCGAATGCGATTCTCTCATTGGAGAATTGGTTGCGTCCACCAGTGGGCCTCTCTACCCTCGGCGCATCATCCGGCTGCGCTTCACGATCCTCGCCCTGCCCGTCTGTGCCGTGCTCGCCTTCGGTGCGGCCGCGTCCGGCTGGGCCTTACCGGGAACGAGCACGGTCGTCGCGAAGTTCAGCGTCGGCGGGCAGCCGTGCGGCGTCGTCGGGACGCCGAGCGGGATCTGGGTCGCCGACTACTCGGGCAACCGACTCGTCCGGATCGACTCGGACGCAGGAGTCGTGGCGGGTGTGGTGCCCGGCGTACGAAGCGTGTGCGAGCTCACGTACGCGCGCGGTGCGCTGTGGGCGCCGTCGCGCACCGGCGTCCTCTACCGGGTCGACCCGGTCGCGCGGAGGATCGTGGCGCGCATCCCCGTCGGCGGCGAGCTCGACGACGTCGTCGCGGCGGCGGGCTCGGTTTGGGTGATCTCGTACGGCGGACGCTCGGCGATCCGCGTGAACCCTCGGACCAACCGGGTTGCGCGACGGATCGCACTTCCCCACGCGACCGGCGGCGCCTCGGGGATCACGGCCGCAGGCGGCGCGGTCTGGGCGGGTCAGACGCAGGGCACGGCGATCTTTCGAATCGACCCCCGGCGCAACCGCGCCGTTGCGGTCAGGACCGGAAAGATCGGTCCGGCCTGGTTCTCCTCGTCCGGCGACGACGTTTGGTTCTCGAACATCTACGACAACACCGTGCAGCGGCTCGACGCGGCGACACGGAAGGTCACCGCGACGGTCCCGGTGCAGGCGGTGCCGGTGAACCTCGAGGTGATCGGTCCGGACGTCTGGGTGCCCAACGACCGGTCAAACGTCGTCACCCGCATCGATCGCGAGACCGCGACGGTCCTCGAGGTGATCGACACGGCGCGCAACCCAGCCGTCGTCGCCGGCTGGAACGGCGACGCGTGGGTGACGATGTTCGATGCCGGTGAGGTCTGGCGCCTCCGCCCGCCCGGTTGACCTCTATCTGTAATCCGGGTTCGCGAAGTCGAAGCGGCACCCCGCCTCCCAGAGCGAGCGCTGGTTGCCGTGGGCCGGGACGCCGCCGGCCTCGTTCAGGATGCGTGCGAGATGGAGGAGGTTCCACGTCATAAAGGTCGTGTTGCGGTTCGTGAAGTCGTTCTCGGGCCCGCCCGAGCCGGGGTCGAGATACGACGGGCCGGGCCCCGCCTCGCCGATCCACCCCGCGTCCGCCTGCGGCGGGATCGTGTAGCCGAGGTGCTGGAGCGAGTAGAGGACGTTCATCGAGCAGTGCTTGATCCCGTCCTCGTTGCCGGTCACGAGACACCCGCCGACCTTCCCGTAGTACGCGTACTGACCCTGCTCGTTGAGCTCCGAGGAGTTCCCGTACAGGCGCTCGATCATCCGCGTGCACACGGACGACTTCTCTCCCAGCCAGATCGGTGTCGCGAGGACCAGGACGTCGGCCGCCTGGACGCGTTCGTACAGCTCGGGCCATTCATCTCCCGCGGCGCCGTACTCCCGCATGTCCGGGTAGACGCCCGGTGCGAGGTCGTGGTCGACCGCACGGAACTGGTCGACGCCGACCCCGTTTGCCTCCATGATCGCCACGGAGACGTCCACGAGGCCCTGCGTGTGCGACTGCTCGGGCGACCGCTTCAGCGTGCAGTTGACGAAGAGCGCGCGAAGGCCCGTGAAGTCGAACGGGCTCGACTCGCAGAGCTGGCGCTGGAAATCGGTGAGAGGCATGTGCACTCCTTCGCGTCGGCTGGCACACGACCGTACAAGGCCGGCGGAGAAGCGCAAGTAACAAGTTGACTTGCGCCCGTCCACCGCGTCGACGCCGGCTCCCGATCGGCACGCCGAGAGGGGCGGCGCCAGGATCCCGGGGCCGCCCGGAGGCCCCGTACGACACGTCGCGTTCCGGGTCGACCGGCAACGTCGCGGCCCAGGCGCAACACCCGACGTCGCCCTCCGCGCCGCGGACGGGACGAGCCGTCTAGACGACGCGAAGCGAGAAGACGCGGGCGCGGGCGGTGCCCGCCCGATCGACGAGCCGGACACGCAGGCTGAACCTTCCCGTCCGTTGCGGCACTCCGCTCACCCGGCCGCTCGCCGACAGGTGAAGGCCGGGTGGTAACACCCCGCGGATTCGGGCCCACCTGTACGGCGCGGTTCCGCCGACAGCCCTCAAGCTCGTGGCATAGCGCCGGCCGGCACGGGCGGTCGGCAGGGCACGTGACGTGATCGCGAGCAACTTCCGCGTGGGCGGAGGCGGAGGCGCCGGCGCGACGCCGAGCTGGACGAGCGCATCCTCGATCATCGCGGCCATCCCCTCGGCGCCCGCCGAGGTGAGATGAGGGCTGGCGTCGGGCTGGAACCAGTCCGCGTGCGACTTCGCGAGGCTGGCCCAGTCGAGCACCGTGATCTCCGGGTACTTGCGCGCGGCCGCGGCGATCATGTCGTTCATGTCGGCCCAGCTCGCGCGCGACTCGAGGAGCGTCACCCAGAGGACGTGCTGCACTCCCGCCTTGCGGAACGCCGCGATCGCGTCGTCGATGTTCTGCGCGTAGTGCGACTCGTAGTCGTTGTAGCCGACCGCGACGACGACGACCGGCCCGAGCTGCGAGCCAAGCTGCGTTGCGCGGTCGATTACGTTCGGGGGCGTCTCGCCCTTGTAGGGGCAGCTGGTGTCGCCGACTCGACGGCAGGGCATCGTCTCGAGCTGGAGGTCGATGCCGCGCCCGAGGACCTGCTTCGCCGAGGGGTCGTACTCCATCGCGGTCGCGACGGAGTCCCCGAAGATCGTGACGCGCTCGTTCGCATCCGCACGCCCCTGCGCGGCGGCGACGAGCGCGAGCGACATGAGCGCGAGCGAGGCCGCGAGGGCTGCGTGGCGAACCGCCATCCCGCCTGCGAGGGTAGCGACCCCGGCCCGGCCCGGCGCCGTTGCCCGGCCGTCCGAACGCAATGCTTACGAGACGGTCAGGCCGCGACGGCCCGCTCGACCTCCGCGCTCCAGTCGCCCGCGACCGCGAGAGCGTTCATGCGCGCGCGATGAAGGAACGCCGCCTGCGCCTCCTCGACGTTCGCCGGATCGCCGCCCCAGGTGTCGAGCGCCGACGCCTGCAGGGCACGGCCGTACGAGAACGACATCGGCCACGGACCTCCGAGGCGGTTGATCGCGTCCAGGTTCTCGGTCGCCTCCACCTCCGACTGTCCTCCGGAGAGGAACACGATGCCCGGCACGATCGCCGGTACGTGACGCAGGAAGCAGTCGACGGTCTGTTCCGCGACCTGCGAAGGGGCCGCCTGTGTCGGGCATCTCTTGCCCGAGATCACCATGTTCGGCTTCAGGAGCATTCCCTCGAGGGCGACGCCCTGGGTCTCGAGCTCCTGGAACACCGCCCGCAGAGTCCGGGACGTGACCTCGTGACACCGGTCGATCGTGTTGTCGGCGTCCATCAGCACCTCGGGCTCCACGATCGGCGCGATACCGGCCTCCTGTGAGAGCGCCGCGTAGCGCGCGAGTGCGTGGGCATTGACGTGGATGCACGCATCGGTCGGGATCCCGTCGCCGATCGTGATCACGGCGCGCCATTTGCTGAACCGCGCGCCGAGCTCGTGATACTCGGCGAAGCGCGCCCGGAGGCCGTCGAGGCCCTCCGTGACCTTCTCCTCGGGAAAGCCGGCGAGGTCCTTTGCTCCGGTGTCGACCTTGATCCCCGGCACGACGCCCTTCCGCTCGAGCACCTGAGCGAACGGCGTGCCGTCGTCGGACGACTGGCGGATCGTCTCGTCGTACAGGATCACGCCGCCCACGTAGTCCTCGAAGCCGTCGGTCGTGAAGAGGAGGTTGCGGTAGGAGCGTCGCGCCTCCTCGGTCGAGTCAACTCCGATCGAGTCGAACCGCTTCCCGATCGTCCCGGTCGACTCGTCGGCGGCGAGCACCCCCTTCGAGTCGGCGACGATCGCGCGCGCGATCGCGTTCAGCTCTTTCACGTCCATCAGCGGCCTCCTTCGGTTCGCAACATCTTCAGCTTGCCGGACGGGTGATGGGCGCCGATCCGTCGCACGGTGCCCGAACGAGACCGCATCACGATCGACTCGGTCTCGATCCCGGCAGCGCCTACGCGCACGCCGCGGAGGAGAGGCCCGCCCGTGACGCCCGTCGCCGCGACGAACGCGTCTTCTCCGCGCACGAGGTCGTCGTGGGTGAGCACGCGGTCGACGTCGAAGCCCGCCTCGACGAGGGCGGTGCGCTCGGCGTCGTCGCGCGGCCACAGGCGTCCCTGCAACGCTCCGCCGTGACACTTGATCGCCGCGGCGGAGATCACACCCTCGGGCGTACCGCCGATTCCCATCAGCATGTCGACGCCCGTGCCCGGCTGCGCCGCCGCGATGGCGGGCGCCACGTCGCCGTCGCGGATCAGGTTGACGCGCGCGCCCGCCTCCCGCAGCTCCGCGATCAGCGCGTCGTGACGCTCCCGCTCGAGCACGACCACGGTGACCTCGTTCACCTCGACGCCCTTTGCCTCGGCAACCCGGGCGACGTTCTCCGTCGGTGACGCGTCGAGGTCGATCGCGTCGGCGGCGTCCGGGCCCACCGCGATCTTGTCCATGTAGACGGCTGCGCCGGGGAAGAACATCGAGTTGCGTTCGGCGACCGCGATCACCGAGATCGCTCCGGCGATCCCGAGCGCGGTCAAGCGCGTCCCCTCGAGCGGATCGACCGCGACGTCCACCTCCGGTCCCGACCCGTCGCCGACCTCCTCGCCGTTGTAGAGCATCGGCGCCTCGTCCTTCTCCCCCTCGCCGATCACGACGACCCCGCGCATCGACACCGAGTTCACCATGAAGCGCATCAGGTCGACCGCTGCCTGGTCGGCCGCGATCTTGTCGCCCCGCCCGATCCAGCGCGATGCGCCCATCGCGGCCGCCTCCGTGACCCGGACGAGCTCGAGCGCGAGGTTGCGGTCCGGCGGCGTGCGTGCGGGGTCGGCACTCATCGCGCGTGCCCCTCGGGCGCCTGGGGCCTGGATTCCATCGCCTGTAGGGGCACGGCGCGATCCTACCCCGGTCTCGTGCGAGGCTCCTACATCCGCTCGGGCGCATTCACGCCGAGGAGGTCGAGGCACGTCGCGACGACGTCGCGTGTCGCCGTGCAGAGCGCCAGCCGAAATGGCTCCTCGGGCGTCTCCAGGACGCGGTGATGGTGGTAGAAGCGATGGAAGTCGTCTGCGACACGGATCGCGTATGCGGGGATCGCGTGCGGCGCCCGTCGCTCGGTCGACTCGCGCAGGACTCCGGGTAGCTCGAGGAGGCGCTTCACCAGATCCCGCTCCTCGGTCTGGAGCGGCGCGTGCGGGACCGGATCCGCGGGCCGCCCCTCCGCGTTCCGCAGGATTCCCGCGATGCGGGCGTGCGCGTACTGCACGTAGTAGACCGGGTTCTTCGGGCTCTGCTCGGCTGCGAGGTCGACGTCGATGTCGATCGGCTGGTCGTGGCCGCGCGAGAGAAGGTACCACCGGGCCGCATCCACGCCGATGTCGTCGAGGAACTCGTCGAGGAACACCACGTCGCCACGGCGCTTCGACATCTTCGCGGCCTGCCCGCCACGCGTCAGCTGGACGAGCTGGTAGATCAGGACCTCGACCGAGTCACGGGGGTGACCGAGCATCTCGGCCAGCGCCTGGAGGCGTGCCACGTAGCCGTGATGGTCGGCGCCGAGGACGTACACCAGGCGCTCGAAGCCGCCCGCGAACTTGCGGCGGATGTAGGCGGCGTCCGCCGCGAAGTACGTCGGGGTGCCGTCGGAGCGGACGACCACCCTGTCCTTGTCGTCTCCATGCTCGCTCGTCCGGGCCCAGCGTGCGCCGTCTTGCTCGTACGTGTCGATCGCTGCAAGCGCCTCGGGGATCTCGGCCTCGACGCTGCTCTGGCGCTCGAAATGGTCGATATGGATGCGAAAGCGCTCGAGCGACGCCTCGATGTTCTCGAGCATGTGCTCCACGGGGTCCCGGTCCCCGCGCGCAAGCTCCTCGACGTAGGCGCCGCGGTACCCGTCCTCGGGAGGGTTGGTTCCCGCGCGAAAGGCGTCCACCGACGCACGGAACAGGTCGATCTGCCCGCCGGCGTCGTTGAGGTAGTACTCGCGCTCCACCTCGTGCCCGGCGAGCCGGAGCAGCCGCGCGACGGCGTCGCCATAGGCGCCGTTCCTGGCCGATGCGACCGTCAGAGGCCCCGTCGGGTTCGCGGATACGAGCTCGACCTGGATTCGCTCCGGCGTCTCCGCCGAGCCTGCACCGAAGCTGCGACCGGCCGCGAAGATCGTTTGCAGCGACGCACCGACCCACGCGTCGTCGACCGTCAGGTTGAGGAAGCCCGGCCCGGCCACGTCGGCGCCCGCGATGCCCTCGAGCTCCGACACGCGCGCCGCGAGCTCGAGCGCAACGTCTCGGGGAGGCATCCTCCTGCCGCCCGCAAGCCGTAGCGCGACATTCGTCGCGTAGTCGCCGTGTCGGGGGTCCGACGGCCTCTCGAGGTCGACCTCGGCTCCGGCCAGTGCGCCGAGAGCTACCTCGAGCGAGCGGAGAGGGTCGGTGCCGTCCACGCGCGCATCGTACGGTCGCGCGCCCTACGCCATCCGGCAAAGGTGGCTACTCGGACGACGGGGCGACGGCGCGACGGCGCGTCGTCGTGGCGGTGCCGGCGGTGATCCCATCGCGGGCGAGCATGGCGGCCACTTCCTCGCGTGCCTTGTAGATCCGCCACTTCACGGTCGCAAGTGTGATCTCGAGCGCGTCCGCGATCTCGATGTACGAGAGGCCTACGACGTCCCGCAGGAGCAGCGCCATCTTGAGGTCGACGTTGAGCGCCTCGACCGCACGCCAGACCGCGTCGATCGCCTCCGTCCGCTCGAACGGCTGGTCGACCACCTCGAGCGGCGGGATCTCGTCGAGCGCGAGTACCGCACGCGGCCGTCGCTCGAGTGCGCGCAGCTCGTCGAGCACGCGGTTCTTCGTCACCTGGAACAGCCAGGTCGTGAACCGCGACCGGTCGGAGAAGCTCTTGAGGCCCTGGAAGACCCGCAGGAAGACCTCCTGCGTGAGATCCTCGGCGAGGCTCCGGTCGCCGACGAGGCGTAGGACGTAGTTGTAGACCGGGCGCTCGTATGCTCTGACGATCAGCGAAAAAGCCCGCTCGTCCCCACGCTTTGCCTTGCGGAGCACACCGGGGTCGGGCTGCGTCAGAGCCACTGCGCCGCGAGCATACCCCCCGTTGAGGTCAATTCACGAACTCTTTACTCCTCGTGAAGTGTCACCGATCAGCGGTGACGAGATTCGAGCCCGTCATCGCGTCGGGAGCGCCGATCCCGAGTAGCTCGAGCACGGTCGGCGCGAGGTCGGAGAGCTCTCCGCCGTCGCGCAGGCCGACCTCCCGTTGCGTCACGACGAGCGGCACGGGGTTCGTCGTGTGCGCAGTGTACGGACCGCTCGCGTCGTCGGTCAGGAGCTTCTCGGCGTTCCCGTGATCGGCGGTCACGAGGCACACCCCGCCGAGCCGGTGGGTTGCCTCGACGACCTGGCCGAGGCATTCGTCGACGGCCTCGACCGCCCTCACGACCGCCGGGATCACGCCTGTGTGGCCGACCATGTCCGGGTTCGCGAAGTTCACGACGCAGAAGCTCTTCCCTTCGAGCGCTGCGGCGACACGGGCCGCAACGGCGACGGCCGACATCTCGGGCTCGAGATCGTAGCTCGGCACGTCGCGCGGCGATGGGACGAGGATCCTCTCCTCGCCGGGCCATGGTTTCTCCACGCCCCCGTTGAAGAAGTAGGTCACATGGGCGTACTTCTCGGTCTCGGCCGCATGGAGCTGGCCGAGCTCGGCCTCGGCGAGCGTCTGCGCGAGCGTGTTCGGAACGTCCTGTTCCTCGAACGCGACGGGACAGGTGAAGTCGTCGCTGTAGCGGGTCATCGTGACGACGTCGACCCCCGCTTCCAGCAGCCTGCTCGTGAGCTGACGCACCCGGTCGGGTCGGAAGTTGAACACGATCGCAACGTCGCGCTCGGGGTCGAGAGGTGGCCGGCCACGCAGCGCCACCGGCTCGACGAACTCGTCGGTGACTCCTCGCGCGTAGCTCTCGCGAACAGCAGTAACCGGATCGTCCGGCCCCTCCGCAGCGGCCTCGAGGATGACGCCGAGAGCCCGGTCGGTGCGCTCCCAACGTGCGTCGCGGTCCATCGCGTAGTAGCGCCCCGAGACGGTCGCGACGCGGTCGGCGGGGAGCGTTGCGAGGTCGTTCTGCGCGTCATGGGGTGCGACGTCACGTCCGTCGGTGAATGCGTGGATCCATGTGGCGTCGGTCATGTCTGCCCGGTGGGCGAGCTCCAGGAGCGCGCGGAGGTGGTCGATGTGGGAATGGACTCCGCCCGTGGAGACGAGACCCATGAGGTGGACTGCGCCGCCTCGCTCCCTCGCCCGGCCGAATGCTCCGACGAGGGCTTCGTTCCCGAGCAGGGACCCGTCCTCGACCGCGTCGCTCACACGTACGAGATCCTGCCGGAGGATGCGACCCGAGCCGATCGTCAGATGCCCCACCTCGGAGTTGCCCATCTGGCCTTCGGGCAGACCGACGGCCGGGCCGGACGCCCCGAGCCGGGTGGCGGGATACGAGGAGGCGAGGTGGTCGAACACCGGCGTATGCGCGAGCGCCACTGCGTTACCCGGGCCCGGCGGGGCGATGCCCCAGCCGTCCAGGATGACGAGCGTGACGAGTGGAGCCCGTGCCTTCACCGCGCCGCTGCCAGGCAGATCGAAGCGAACGAGCCCGGCTCGAGCGACGCGCCGCCGACGAGAGCGCCGTCGACGGCGGGCTGATCCATCAGCTCCGCCGCGTTCTCGGGCCTCACCGAGCCGCCGTAGAGCACCTCGGTCTCGTGAACCTCCTTGATCGTCTCGTGAGCCTCCTGGGCGAGCTCGGGCGTTGCCGTCTTCCCCGTCCCGATCGCCCAGACCGGCTCGTACGCGATCGCCAACGCGTCGTGGCGGGGAATCGCGGCGACCTGGCGCCGGAGCACGGCCCCGGTTTCCCCCGACTCGCGCTCGGCCTCGGTCTCGCCGACGCAGGCGATCACGGAGAGGCCCGCCTCGAGGGCAGCCTCGCAGCGCAGCCGTACGGTCTCGTCGGTCTCACCAAAGTGCTGTCGGCGCTCGGAATGGCCGACGATCGCGCCTTCGACGCCGAGCTCGAGCAGCATCGCTGCGGAGATCTCGCCGGTGAAAGCTCCCTCACGCGCCCAGTGCACGTTCTGGGAGTAGACGGGCACCCCGTGTCCAACCGCGACGGCGAGGGACGTGAACGGCGGGCAGACGACGACCCCGACGCCGGCCGGCGGCTCGAACGCCTCCAGGAACGCGACGGTCTCCGCCGGCCCCTTGAACATCTTCCAGTTGCCTGCGACGAGCACGAGAGATGTGATCCTATTCGGCGAGAGGCGAGCTCATGCCCGAAGGCGACATCCAGTACACGAGGAGCGGCGAGTACCACATCGCCTACCGCGTCACGGGAGACGGCTCCGGCGGCGTCGACGTCTTGCGGGTCGGGGCGTACATCTTCAGCCTCGCGCTGCGGCGCCCGCAGGTGCTCGAGGACATGAACGAGCGGCACGCGGCGTTGGGGCGCACGATCTCCTTCGATGGTCGCGGAACCGGGCTTTCGGACAAGTTACGCGACCGTACGCTGCCGCCGATCGAGGAGCGGATGGATGACCTGCGAGCCGTGGTCGACGCCGCGGGAGCGGAACGCGCCCTGCTCGTCGGCGGCGCGGACGGCGGTCCTCTCTCGTGCCTGTTCGCAGCCACATACCCGGAGCGGACGCTCGGGCTCGTGCTCATGAACACCGCGCCTCGAATCGCGTGGGCGCCCGACTACCCGTGGGGAGTCCGGCGGGACGAGTTCGAGAGGTGGCTCGCGGACATGGAGACGGGCTGGGGGACGCGCGCGTACGCCGAACGGGAGGCACCCTGGCCGATGCCGGGAATGACGCGCGAAGAGGCGGTCGATTGGTGGCTCGAGTGGATGCATCTCTCGGCTGCTCCTGGGGACGCCGTCGCACTGACGCGGATGTTCTACGAATCCGACGTCCGCGACGTCCTCGGAGCGATCCGGGTGCCTACGCTCGTGCTGAGCCGGGGCGGCGAGATGGAGGCCGAGGCACGGGCGTTCGCGAGCCTGATTCCGGGCGCACGGCGCCAGACGATGCCCGGTAGCCAGCCGACCGTGATGCAGGAACGAGCGGACGCGTATCTCGACGCCATACACGCGTTCGCCCGCGAGCTGCATGAGGAGGAGGCCGAGCTCGACAGCGTGCTCGCGACCGTCCTCTTCACCGACATCGTCGGCTCGACCGCCCGGCAGGCCGAGCTCGGCGACCGGCGGTGGACGGAGCTCGTGCACGAGCACCACTCGGTCGTCCGCGCCTGCCTCGCCCGGTACCGTGGCCGCGAGCTCGACACCGCCGGCGACGGCTTCTTCGCCGCGTTCGACGGCCCGGCGCGCGGGATCCGTTGCGCGCACGCGATCGTCGCGGGCGTGAAACCGCTCGGAATCGACATTCGGGCCGGGCTCCACACAGGGGAGTGCCGTGTCGTCGACGAAAAGTTTGGGGGCCTCGCCGTCTCCATCGGCGCGCGAGTGAGCGCGCTTGCCGCTCCATCCGAGGTTCTCGTCTCCCAGACGGTCCGCGACCTCGTCGCAGGCTCGGGCCTCGAGCTCGCCGACCGGGGCGAGCACGACCTCAAGGGTGTCCCCGGAACCTGGCGCGTCTACGCGGTCGTCTGAGCCTCTGCCGACGGGATGGCGGCAACCCCGGGGAGCTCCTTGCCCTCGAGCAGCTCGAGCGAGGCGCCGCCGCCGGTTGACACCCACGAGATCGTGTCCTCCAAGCCCAGCTCGACTATCGCCCGCACGGAGTCGCCGCCGCCGACCACCGTGTAGCCCTCGACCGCGGCAAAGGCCTTCGCGACCGCCCTGGTGCCGTCCGCGAAGCGCTCCCACTCGAAGACGCCCATCGGGCCGTTCCAGAACACGGTCTTCGCGGCGCCGATGAGCGAGCCGAAGCGCGCGCGCGTCTGCGGTCCGATGTCGAGCCCCAGCCAGCCCTCGGGCAGGGCGTCGTAGGGCACGACGCGGCTCTCCGCACCTTCGTCGAATGCAGCGGCGGCGACCACGTCGCTCGGCAGCTCGACCGGGAACGGCAGCGCGTCTCGGCCCCGCAGCTCCTCGGCCATCTTGCCGCCGACGAGCACCGTGTCCGCCCTGCCCCCGAGGTGTCGCAACACGCCCAGCTTGTCCTCCACCTTTGCCCCGCCGGCGACGAGCACGAAGGGCCGCTCGACTTCCCCGAGCAGGCGCTCGAGGTGCTCGAGCTCGGCGAGGAGGAGGAGCCCTGCGTATGCGGGAAGGACGTGGGCGACGGCCTCAATCGACGCGTGAGCGCGATGGGCAGAGCCGAACGCATCGTTCACGTAGAGGTCCATCCCCTCGGCGAGACGCCGAGCCGTGTCCGGATCATTTGCGGTTTCGCCGTCGAGGAAGCGTGTGTTTTCGAGCACGTCGATTCGTGGATCCGGGAGAAGCTCTCTCAGGCGCGTGGCGACAGGCTCGATCGAGAACGCGGGATCGTGACCCTTCGGCCGCCCGAGATGCGAGCAGACCGCGATCTTGGCGGCGCCGCGGTCGAGCAGAAGGCGGAGAGTGGGCACGGCTGCGCGGATCCGCGTGTCGTCGGCGACGTGGCCGTCGGCAAGTGGAACGTTCAGGTCCGCCCGGACGAGGACGCGCTTCCCCGCGACGTCGGCGCTTTCGACCGAGCGCGGAAGCCTCACGCCCGAGAGCCGCTCACGGCAGGAGCTTCTGCACGAGATCGACGAGGCGACACGAGTACCCCCACTCGTTGTCGTACCAGCCGAAGAGCTTGGCGGTCCGGCCATGGGCCATCGTCAGCTCGCTGTCGAAGATGCACGAGTGGCTGTTGCCGACGATGTCGGTGGAGACCAGCGGCGCCTCCGAGTACTCGAGGTACGGCTGCAGCGGCCCACTCGAAGCGGCGGCCGCGTACGCGGCGTTGAGCTCCTCGCGGCTCACATCCCGCGCGAACGTCACGACGAGGTCGGTGAGCGATCCTGTCGGGACGGGAGCGCGCACCGAGATGCCGTCCACCTTCCCCTGGAGATGAGGCAATACGAGCCCGATCGCCTTTGCGGCGCCGGTGGAGGTCGGAATCAGGTTGATCGCCGCGGCGCGAGCGCGTCGATGGTCCTTGTGCGGCGCGTCCTGCAGCACCTGGTCCTGTGTGTAGGCGTGGATCGTGGTCATGAAGCCGCTCTCGATGCCCGCGAGGTCGTCGGCGACCTTCGCGAGGGGCGCCACGCAGTTCGTGGTGCACGACGCGTTCGACACGATGTGATGGCTGTCGGGGTCGTAGCTCGAGTCGTTGACGCCGAGCACCACTGTCAGATCGGGGTCGGTCGCGGGCGCCGAGATGATCACCTTCTTCGCACCGGCATCGAGGTGCTTCTGCGCCCCTTCGCGATTCGTGAAGAACCCCGTCGACTCGAGCACGACGTCGATCCCGAGCTCGCCCCAGGGTAGGTCCGCGGGATCTCTCTCCGAGAACATCCGCAGCTCCTCGCCGCCGGCTCTCAGGACGCCGTCGCCGAGCTCCACCACATCGGGGAACGGGCCAAGGGTGGAGTCGTACTGCAAGAGGTGCGCCATCGTGTTCGCGTCGCCGAGGTCGTTCGCCGCGACGATCTCGATGTCCGCGCCGACCGAGCGCCGTGCGCGGAAGAAGTTTCGGCCGATGCGGCCGAAGCCGTTGATGCCGACCCGGGTTGCCATGCAGTTCTCGCCTCCGTGTGTGCTGGGTTTCGATCGAGTCTAAAGGGCGTTGCCGAGCATCTCTGCACTTCGCGTCCCTCTCCGCACAACCGACCACACGAACGACATCGAGTCGGCGGGAATCCGCGCCGGCGGATTCCCGCTTGGCGAAACAGGGAGCCCGCGAGCCCGCAACCGCGCAAGCGGGCGCCTTCAGGGAACTGCCCTGCCGCAGGCGGGGACCAAGCCGTGGGAATCCGCGCCAGCGGATTCCCGCCTGGCGAAACAAGGGACCCCCAGCGGTGGGCTGAGGGAGGGACTCCGAGGAAGGATCCCCTCCCCCACGAGCGCGCTCCGGCACCGGGCGGTGGACGGGGTCTTGTTCCGCCGCCCGGGAGCGCGAACCCACCGGGTAGGAGTATGCGACGTGGGACGCATTCCCTCAACCCTCTCGTGTGCGCTCTTCGGCGGCAGTCGCGACGAGCCGGTTGAGGCGACCTGCCATGGCGGCCTTCGTGACGGGGGGATCCGATCGTTCCGCGAGCTCCCGGAACGAGAGCGATGGATGGCGCCGCCGAAGCTCGGCCGCCTCTTGGAGGCCCGGGGAAAGCCCGGAGAGCGCGTCGGCGCCTTCCAGGACGCGAATCGCGTCGAGCTGCGCCCCGGCCGATCGGCTCTGGCGCACGAGGTTCGCATGATCCGCGTTCGCGAGGCGGTTCGCCTCGGAACGCAGCCCTGCGAGGAGCGCCCTCTCCTCGAGCTCCAGCACGGTCTCGGCCGCGCCCGCGACGGACAGGTAGCCCTCGATCGCTCCCCAGCTCTTCGCGTACGCGACGGAGTGGGCGTCGCGATCCGCGACGCGCATGCGAACGTTCGCCGCGGATGCGACGCTTCGCACGAAGGCTGCACCTGCATGGAGCGGCGTGCGTATCTCGAGATGCGGTGATCGCGCTCCGCTCAACGAGCCCGCGCCGAGAAACGCTCCGCGGAGGTAGGCGCCGCGACAGCACACCCGCGCGACGACCTTGCCGGGAGGCCGGTCGAGCGGGAGCCCGTCGTCGCTCAGGACACCGGATTCGGTCAGCACGGCGATCGCGGACGGCGAGCCGGTGACGAGCAGCTGTGTTCGCGCGGCACGGTCGAATGCACCCCGGCGGTACGTTCGTATCTCGGAGTCGACGCGCAGGCGCTTGAGGATCGAGAAGGCCCGTCTCGCTACCGCCGACTCGGCCAGGTCGAGATGGAACGAGAGCTCCCCCCTGCCGAGCAGGTGCACGGTTCCGGCGGTGTGGAAGAGCGCGGAGAGCTCGGCCAGCCGGTCACACCGCCTTTCGGGGACGACCGCGGCGAGCTCGGAGCGTGCATCGGCGGCCAGGGGTCGACCGGTCAAAGAAGCGTGCCTTCCAGCGCGAGCAATCGGCGCTTCAGATGCGCGCCCGAGGAGCCGAACCCACCCAGCGCGAACGGCTCCCCGTTTCCCGACGCAACCACACGATGGCAGGGCACCACCAGCGCATGGGCGTTTGCCCTGCAGAAGCTGCCGGCCGCGCGTGCAGCCCGCGGTCGCCCGGCGAGAGCGGCAAGCCCGCCGTACGTGACGACCTCGCCCCACCCGACCGTCCTGATCGCGGCAAGCAGATCGCGGTGGAAAGGGCTCAGCCCGCCCTCGTCGACGGCGACGTCGTCGTACGCGCTCGGCGCGCCGTCGAGATGGGCCTGAAACCGACGGCCCAATTCCGGCACGAAGCTGTCACCCTTCCGGGAACGATCCGCAGATAGCGTGATCTCGGGGGCGCTCGCTCCCCCATAGGGGCCCCCCGCGCCGGGGGAGAGCCCACGGCGCCGCGACGGGAGACGGTGAGAGAGAAGAACGCCCTCGCGCACCACGATCTCGCCGACACCCCAGCCGGCCACCGCATAGCGGTGCCGCGTCACCTCCACGCGACCGACTCTACAATCGGCGAATGGGCGCTCCGGGCATCTTCTCCGTCCCGCACGCGGTGAACGAGCCGATTCGCTCGTACGCGCCCGGCTCGCCGGAGCGGGCCGAGCTCAAGCAGCGCCTGGCGGAGATCGCCGGCGAGCGGATCTCCATCCCGCTCGTGATCGGGGGCGAGCGCGTCGAGACGAAGGCGACGTTCGAGGCCGTCATGCCCCACGACCGGACACACGTGCTGGCGGACGTCGCTCGTGGTGACGCATCGCATGTCGAGCGCGCGATCGCCGCGGCACGCGAGGCCCATCGCGGATGGTCGGCGACCCCCTGGCACGAGCGCGTCGCGGTGTTCCTTCGGGCCGCGGAGCTGCTTTCTGGCCCGTGGCGTTCGACGCTCAACGCAGCGACCATGCTCAACCAGTCGAAAACCGCTCATCAGGCGGAGATCGACGCTGCGTGCGAGACGATCGACTTCCTGCGCTTCAACGCCGAGTACCTCGTGCGGGTCTACGAGGAGCAGCCGATCTCGTCGCCGGGTGTCTGGAACCGTCTCGAATACCGTCCTCTCGAGGGTTTCGTCTTTGCAGTCAGCCCGTTCAACTTCACGGCGATCGGCGCGAACCTGACCACCTCCCCCGCGCTGATGGGCAACACCGTCGTCTGGAAGCCGGCGTCGACCCAGGCGCTCTCGGCGTGGTACACGCTGCGGCTGCTGGAGGAGGCCGGCTTGCCGCCGGGGGTGATCAACCTGGTTCTGGGGCCGGGAGCCGAACTGGGCGAGGCCGCCCTCACGAGCCCCGAGCTCGCGGGAGTGCATTTCACCGGCTCAACGGCGGTCTTCCAGTCGATGTGGCGCGTGATCGGGGGCGGCATCGAGCGCTATCGAAACTATCCGCGCATCGTCGGTGAGACGGGCGGCAAGGACTTCATCCTCGCCCACCCCTCGGCCGATCCGGCAGAGGTCGCGACGGCGATCGTGCGCGGGTCGTTCGAATATCAGGGTCAGAAGTGCTCTGCGTCCTCGCGGCTGTACCTGCCGTCGAACCTCTGGGGGGAGATCAGCGCGAACCTCCAGCGCGAGGTGCCGACGATCGGGATGGGCGACGTCAGCGACTTCACGAACTTCATGGGTGCGGTGATCGACGGCGCCTCGTTCGAGACACAGGCGGCGGCGATCGCGGAGGCGAAGCAGGCAGGGGCCGAGATCGTGACAGGCGGTGCGACCGACGACACCGAGGGCTGGTTCGTCGAGCCGACCGTGATCAAGACCGACGACCCGGATTTCCGGCTCATGCGCGACGAGCTGTTCGGACCGGTCGTGACCGCGTACGTGTACGACGAGAACGACTGGGACGACACGTTGCGGCTCGTCGATCGCACCGGCTCGTACGCCCTCACCGGCGCGATCTTCGCCAACGACCGAGAGGCGATCGGGCAGGCGCACGACGAGCTCCGGTACGCGGCCGGCAACTTCTACGTCAACGACAAGCCGACGGGCGCCGTCGTCGGGCAGCAGCCGTTCGGCGGTGCCCGCGCGTCGGGGACGAACGACAAGGCCGGCTCGATGTGGAACCTGATCCGCTGGGTCAGCCCGCGCACGGTGAAGGAGACGCTGGTCGCGCCGACGGACTACCGCTACCCGTCTCTCGCAGAGGACGAGTAGACGGTCTGCCACGACCGTCCGCGGCGGACGGTCGGCGAGAGACGGTGTCAGACACCGTTCTTCGTCAAGGGCAAACGGTGCCAACTCTGTGCCAATCGCTCCACAGGCGCGTGGCCCTACTGTCCATGGGGATCTCCCTGCCGTGAGGGCGCCTCAGGGGAGACCAGGGAGCGGCGTTCCCGCCCGTCCCGCGGGTTCGGACAGGTCCCGGGCGGACATCTTGACGGCGTACGGTGTCAGACACCGTACGCCGCCCAGAGCACGCCGTCACACGTTTGTGCCGATTGCTCGCCGGAGCGGAGCGGCTTCGCGGAGGCGGCTACGGTGAGCGCGTGATCGACGCGATCCGCACGGCGATCGAGCACTTCTGGGACTTCCTGTCCGAGATCTCGCTGGTGCCGCTGCTCATCGCGATCGCATGCCAGGTCCTCAAGCTCGGATGCGTGAGCCGGGCGTGGCGCAACGTGCTCGCGGCGGCCTATCCGGATCGCCCGGTCAGGTGGCGGCAAATCGCGCCCGCATACGTCGCCGGAGTCGGAGTCAACGCGATCCTGCCGGCGCGCGGAGGTGATGTCGTCCGCGTCTACCTCGCGCACCGGGCCATCCCCGGAAGCTCGTACACCACGGTCATCTCCTCGACGTTCCCGCTCGTACCCGTCGACCTGGCGCTCTCGCTGATCGTGCTCGTCTGGGCGTTGACCCAGGGGCTCCTCCCCTCCATCGACGCGCTGTCGGCGCTGCCGTCGTTCGACTACTCCTGGGCGTTCGCCGACGGTGTCGTTCACCCGGGAGTCGTGATCGCGATCGTTCTCATCGGCGCGGCCGGGGCGTGGCTCCTGAACCGCTACTGGGACAGGCTCCGGGCGCGCGTCGAACAGGCGTTTGCCGTCTTCCACC
Source organism: uncultured Actinomycetes bacterium (assembly GCA_963798725.1). GTDB lineage: Bacteria > Actinomycetota > Thermoleophilia > Gaiellales > Gaiellaceae > Gaiella. The sequence continues at coordinate 67,197 of CAWCUL010000002.1, read as the reverse complement.
CGCCCGCGCGGTACGCCCGGACGGTCGTGCCGTGGCAGCTCGGCGACTGGACGCTTCGCTTCGCGACGATCTGGTTCTTCCTCAGCGCCTTCGGGATCCACCAGAGCGTCACGAACGTCCTGCTCGTGCAGTCGGCGATGAGCCTCTCCACGCTCGTCCCGGCCACGCCCGGAGGGATCGGAACCGAACAGGCACTTCTCGTCTACGCGTTCCGAAACGCCGGTATCGGCGAATCGACGCTGCTCGCGTTCAGCGTCGGCATGAAGCTGACTCTCACCGTCGTGAACGTCGTGCTCGGGTTCACCGCGATCTTCCTGACCCTCGGCACCGTGCGGTTCCGAAACGTCGTCGGGCAAGCGCCCGACCCTCCACCACCCTAGAAACGCGCCAGACGCGCGGCTCAGGCGCGCCCAGCCTTGTGGAGCTGGGCGTAGACGGCGCGCGCGGTCTTCGCAGGAAGGCCGGGAACGCCCTCGAGCTCGTCGCGCGTGGCGTCGAGGAACGCATCGGCCGAGCCGAAGTGACGGAGGATCGCGCGGCGGCGCATGGGTCCGATGCCCTCGAGCCCGTCGAAGATCGATTCGAACGCGCGCGCGTCCCGGCGCCGACGGTGGTAGCCGAGGGCGAAACGATGCGCCTCGTCCCTAGCACGCTGGAGAAGCTGCAAGCCCGGATCGTGGCGGTCCAGGCGGATCGGTTGGGAGCGACCGGGCACGAACACCTCCTCGTCACGCTTTGCGAGCGCCACGACCGCCACCCGCGGAACGTCGTAGGTCGAGTGGATCGCCTCGAGCGCCGCGGCGAGCTGCCCCTTCCCGCCGTCGATCACGACGAGGTTCGGGATCTGCGCGAAGCTCTCGTCGAAGCGTTCCGGCGAGCTCGCGTCGCGCAGTCGAGCGAACCGGCGGGAGACGATCTGCGCCATCGACGCGAAATCGTCCTGGCCGTCCAGCCCGCGCACGGCAAACGTCCGGTAGTGCGCACGACGCTCCTCGGCGTCTACGAGCACCGACATCGACGCGACGATCTCCCGCCCCTGGATGTTCGACACGTCGAAGCACTCGATCCGGGTCGGCAGGCTCTCGAGGTTCAACGACTCGCGGAGCTGTTCGAGCGCCTCCACGCGCCGCTGCCGCTTCTGCTCGGCAGCGGAGGTGTCCTGCTCGAGCGCAAGCCTGGCGTTCTCTTCCGCAAGCGCGACGAGACGGAGCTTCTCGCCGCGCTGCGGGGCCCGTACCTCGACACGAGCCCCGCGCAGATCGCCGAGGAATGCGGCGAGCGCATCCGTGTCGGTCACGTCGGGCGGCACCACGACCTGTGGCGGCACCGCGGGGGCGCCGCCGTAGTGCTCGACGCAGAAGGACTCGAGGATCGTCGCGCGGTCCTGGCCGGCGACGTTCTCGAGATGGAACGCGAACCGGTCGACCATCTTCCCGTCGCGCAACGGGAACAGCTGCACGGCGGCGCGGTCGCCGTCGACCGCGAGCCCGACGACGTCGATCGTCCCCACCGCCCGCTTGTCGGCCGCCTGCCGCTGCGCGAGGCTCTCGATCGCCTGGAGCCGGTTTCGGTACCGCGCCGCCGCCTCGTAGCGTTCCTCGCCCGCCGCTTCGCGCATCCGCAGCTCGAGGGAGCGTCGGATCGGTCGCGTCTCGCCCGAGAGGAACTCGATCACGCCGTCGATGATCTCCCCGTATGCCTCCTGGGTGATCGCGCCGACGCACGGCGCGGTACAGCGCTCGATGTGGAAGTCGAGGCACGGTATCCCCGAGTGCCGGCCCGGCTTCGGCCCCTCGCACGGCCGGAACTGAAACACGCGATTCAGCACGTCGAGCGTCTCGCGCACCTTCTTGGCGTTGGCGTACGGGCCGAAGTACACGGTGCCGCGCCGGTGCCGCTCGCGCGTGAACATCACGCGCGGATACGGATCGGAGATCGTGACCGCGATGTAGGGAAACGACTTGTCGTCGCGCAACCGGACATTGAAGGGAGGCCGGTGGCGCTTGACGAGGTTCTGCTCGAGATGCAGCGCCTCGGCCTCGCTCTGCGTCACGATCACCTCCACGTGGCGGATCCGCTCGACCATCCGGTCGATTCCCACGCGGAGGTCGGCGCTTCGGTTGAAGTAGCTGCGCACGCGAGACCGAAGGGACTTCGCCTTGCCGACGTAGAGGATCTCGTCCCGTACGTCGCGAAAGAGGTAGACACCCGGGCCTCGCGGCAGCCGTCGCAGCTCGGCTCGGACCACATCGTCCACGTCGTCTAGCGTATCCGGCCGCTTTCCGTTTCCGGTCGTCACACTCATCATGACCGTCCGCCGGCTTCTCACGCTCGTCTCGGCGCTCCTCGCCGCCACCGCACTCCTGTCTGCGCCCGCGCACGCGGCCGGACCGGCGATGGCGCTCGGCGTCGCCGAGGACGTGGTCAGGGCCCCCGACCTGCCCGGCGCCGAGGCGAAGATGGCCCAGCTTCGGCTCGCGGGCTTCACCGCGGTGCGTGTGACCTCGAACTGGCTGCCGGGGCTCGTCGCGCCGACGCCGGACGAGATCCGGATCCTTCGCAACGTCGAGACCGCTGCCCAACTGAACGGGGTAACCGTGTACGTGTCGGTCTACAACCCTGGCCAGAAGACGACGCCGATCGACGCGACCGCCCAGGCGCAGTTCGCGCAGTACGCCGCCGCGATCGCCGCGGACATGCCAAGCTTCGACGACATCATCGTCGGCAACGAGCCGAACCTGAATCGGTTCTGGCTTCCGCAGTTCGGCCTGGACGGATCGAACGCGTCGGCACCGGCGTACCTGGGGCTACTTGCGAAGACGTACGACGCCCTGAAGGCCGTCGATCCGACGCTGCGCGTCTGGGGCGGCGCCCTGGCTCCGCGCGGCGGCGACCGGCCCGGCGGCATCCGACCGACCTCGTCGCCGACCGCGTTCATCCAGGCAATGGGCAACGCCTATCGCGCAAGCGGTCGCACGCTCCCGGTGATGGACGGGCTCGCGCTGCACCCGTATCCCGACAACTCGTCGCAGAGCCCGGACTTCCCGCACCCGCGCTCGACCTCGATCGGAATCGCCGACTACGGCAAGCTGGTCGCGCTGCTCGGGCAGGCATTCGACGGCACCGCCCAGCCCGGCTCGCCACTCCCGATCCTGTACGACGAGTTCGGGATCGAGTCGACGGTGCCGCAGGGGAAGCGGAGCCTGTACACGGGCACGGAGCCGACGACGACGAAGCCGGTCGACGAGCGCCGCCAGGTCGCGTCGTACGAGCTCGGGCTCCGGCTCGCGTTCTGCCAGCCCACGGTCGAGGGGATCCTCCTGTTCCACTCGCAGGACGAGCCTGCGCTCCTGAGCTGGCAATCCGGGGTCTACTACGCGGACGGTACGCCGAAGTCGAGCTTCTGGGGCATCCGGGACGCGCTCGACCGGACCCGCGGAGGCTCGATCGGCCGCTGCGATGGCATGGCGCTCGACGTGTCGCCGATCGGAGTGCGGTTCCCGGGCCAGGCGGCGTTCGGACGCGGCGTTCGAACGGTTCGGTTCCGGTGCACGCTCGACTGCAAGTGGACGCTTGCCGCGGTACGCGCGGACGGAGCCGTGGCGGCCACGGTGCGTGGCTATGGACGCGTCGGGCGTCAGCTTGTCGGCTCGCTCGCGGGACGCAAGCTCGGCCGCGAGCCGGTGCGCCTCGAGCTGAGCGTCGTGCACCCTGTCAACGCGGGCGCGCAGACGATGGTCAAGAGCGGCATGCTGCAACCAGCCTGAGCCCCCTCAGCGTACGATTCGCGGCGATGGCAGATGGATACGAGCGAGTCGAGGGCGTCGAGGTCGGACAGTACGTCGCCTACCGGTTCTACCGAGTCGACCCCGCGTGGCGGCGCCTTCCCGTCGAGGAGCGCACCGCGGGCAAGGAGGCGTTCGCCGACGTCGTCGACGAGTTTGCCGAGCGAATGGAAGGGCTCCGCGTCTACTCGACGGTTGGCGTGCGCCCCGAGGCGGATCTGTTCTTCTGGTCGATCACGCCACGCTACGACGACCTGCTCGAGCTCGCCGCCGCGCTCAACGGCACGCCGCTCGCCGGCTGGCTCTCGACGCCCCATTCGTACCTCGGGACGACGAAGCCGTCCGTCTACACGGACAAGAAGCGCATCCGCCAGGGGAGGGTCGCTCCCCGGAACGCGCCGTACCTGATCGTGTATCCGTTCGTGAAGGTCCGCCCGTGGTACTTCCTCGGCTTCGAGGAGCGTGCGGCGGCCATGCGCGAGCACGCCGAGGTCGGTGCGAGGTTCGTGACGGTCACGAACCACACGACGTACTCGTTCGGGATCGACGATCAGGAGTTCATCCCGGCCTTCGAGGCCGAAGAGCCCGCCGACTTCATGCACCTGATGCTGACGCTGCGCGAGACGGAGGCGTCCCGCTGGACGGAGCGCGACACGCCGATCTTCGTCGGTCGGCTCGTCGACGTGCGCGACGCCCTCGACGCGCTCGACGGTGCGGTCACCAGGCTTCCGGATGCCTCGACCCTCTACACCGCTCCCGACGGGACACGGTACCCCACGCCGACGCGCTAGACGTAGCGATGCTCGCGGCGCCAGACGCGAACGACCGCCCAGGCACAGCAGCCCAGCACGACGAAGAACGCGATAGCGTCGGCGCCCTTCGGCGAAAGCCCGAGCAACGCTCCGATCGTCAGCACGGCCAGCGCGATCGCTCCGTAGAACGTCCGTTGGGAGAGATCGGACCAGGCTTCGATGTCCGAGCGCCGCTCGCGCCAGAGCAGGAAGAGGAAGAACGCGATCGCGAGGAGGAACGCCACGCGCACCAGCGCCGCCGCGGTCTGGACGGACTCGTCGAGCGACAGGCCCACGATCACGGCGGACACGAGCGCAACCAGCGCCAGCCCGCGGACGAACCTGTTCTCCCAGAGCCTCCGCACGCGCTTCACGCGGTCCCCGTCATGAAGGCGCGGACGGCGAGCGCTCCCGCGACGGCGGTCGTCGCGGAGAACCAGAGCAGTCGGCGCGGTCCCTCGGCCGGCGCATAGAACCAGGGTGCGAGCGCCACCGCGAGAGCGAGCGACCCGTACAGGTAGTGGAGCTCCTCGGGGGCACGCCTGTCGTCCGCGAGCAGGAGAAGCCCGACGCCGACCTGCGCGACGAGCAAGGTCTGCGCCAAGGAGAGCAGATGGGTCGTGATCGCGCCCGCTCCGCGTCCGCGCCAGTAGAGGATCCCGCCGACAAGCGCAGCAGAGGCGCACACCGCGATGGCCGCACCGCCGAGCCACGGATGGATCCCCGCCATGGGCGCGAGCGTACCCGCAGAAAGGACACCCGAGAGCGGGACCTGGGATCCGCCCGCGTCCCCCGACCCGAATGCCGACCGTACCCGCAGGAAAGGAGACCGGACGGACGTCACACCTCGAGGGACGCGGCCCAAGGCCACGTCCCGAGCTCGGGCCGGCCAGGAGCAGGACGCGGCCGACAGCCAGGATTGCCGAAAAGGGGGGACGTGGGCTTCGCCCGCGTCCCTCGAGCCCGCGTTACTTGACGGAGCCCGCCAGCAGGCCCTGGACGAAGTAGCGCTGGAACGCGAAGAACACCACGAGCGGGATCGCCAGCGAGATGAATGCGGCAGGCGCGATCAGCTCGATGTTCGCGCTGAACTGGCGCATCTGCGAGAAGATCGCGACCGTGATCGGCTGCGTGCTGCGGGCGAAGGTGAGCGCGACGAGCAGGTCGTTCCAGACCCAGAGGAACTGGAAGATCGCGAGGGACGCGATCGCCGGGAGCCCGAGGGGAAGGATCAGACGCAGGAAGATCCGGATCTCGGAGGCGCCGTCGATGCGGGCGGCCTCGAGGAGGTCACGCGGGATCCCGATGAAGAAGTTCCGCAACAGAAAGATCGCGAACGGCAGGCCGAACGCCGTGTGGAACAGGATCAGGCCGAGGATCGTGTCGAAGAGCCCCAGGTCGTTGTAGAGCGAGAACATCGGGATCAGCGCCATCTGGAGCGGAACCACGAGGAGGGCGACCACGAGGAGGAAAAGCCAGTCCCGACCCGGGAACTCGAGCCATGCAAACGCGTAGGCGGCGAGCGCGCCGATCACGATCGGCAGGAGCGTGCCGCCGATCGAGATCAGGACGGTCGTCCAGATCGCCGAGGTGATCGCGTGGTTGTGGAAGATCGCGCTGTAGTTGTCGAACGTCGCGAGGCTCGGCGACGAGATCACGTTCCACCAGCCGGTCCGCCCGATCTCCGCCGGCTCGAGGATCGACGTGAAGAACAACCCGATGGTGGGGACGAGCCACAGGAACCCGACAAAGGCGAGAAAGAGGTAGACGGGCGTCTTGCCGGCGAACCGCACCATCTTCGTCGCGGCCGACTCGGATTCGGCGGCCTCGCGCTCGGGCGCATCGGCGGTCACGGTCGTCACGCTAGGCCTCCCTGCGGAATCGACGGATGTTGACGAGGAGGATGGGAATCACGAGCAGGAACAGGAACACGGCGATGGCGGCACCGAGGCCGAAGTCGTTGACACCTCCGAAGGACGTTCGCCACATCGCGAGCGCGATCACGTTCGCGTCGTCCTGCGAGGATCCCGGCGCGATCGAGATCACGATGTCGAACACCTTCAGGACGTAGATCAGCATTGTGATGAAGACGACCGTGAGAACAGGCGCGAGCAGCGGCACCGTCACGCGCCGGAACACCGCCCACTCCGACGCGCCGTCCGTCCGCGCGGCCTCGAGCAGGTCGCGTGGGATCGCGGCGAGGCCGGCGGCGATCACGACCATTGCGAAGCCCGCCCACACCCAGATGTACGCCATCATGATCGAGGGGGTGATGAGGCCAGCGCCGAGCCACGAGACTCCTTCGAACGGGCTCGCGAACGTGTTCGACGCGATCGCGGCGTGGTATGTCCCGGCCGGGACGTCCTCGAACGCGAACGTTCCGTCGTCCTCGGTCTTCGCCGTGCCCGCGCCGTGCCCGGCGTCGTCCCGCAGCTCCACGGTCACGTCCGGGAGCCCGAGCTCATCCTGTTCCACCTTGCCCGGAACGCCGCCGCCGGGCTTGAAGTCTCTCCACACGACGCCCGTGATCCCGCCCGCGAGCGCCTCTGGCACGACGGCCTGCTCGGCTCCGGACGGCATGTCCGACTCGCGGATCCCGGTGAGGCCGATCTGCGCGACGCTGCCCGGCTCGAGCGGCGTGTTCAACACGAGGCCGCCCTGTGTGTTGCCCGTGATCGTCTCGGTCGAGGGCAGGGCGGCGGGAAGCGCACCCGAGGGCTGCACACGGTTGGCGACGACCGAGATCGTCGCGTTGACCGTCCCCTCGTTGGGATCCTTCTCGTACATGAGGCGCCAGATCACACCTGCGGCGAACAGCGAGATCGCCATCGGCATGAACACGGCGACCTTGAACGCGACGGAGAAGCGGATCCGCTCGATGAGAACGGCGAAGACGAGCCCGATCGCGGTCACGAACGCCGGAACGACCAGGAGCCAGAGCAGGTTGTTCTCGATCGCCTTCCGCAGCGTCTCGTCGCTGAACAGCGTGCGGTAGTTGTCGAGCCCGATGAAGTTGTCGCCGCTTCTGTCGTAGAAGCTGCGGTGAATCGTCGAGATCGTCGGGTAGACGATCCACACGCCGAGCAGTACGAGCGCCGGCGCGAGGAAAACCACGACGATGCCGTAACGCGACCACAGGCCGGGATCGCGGGGTGGTGGAAGCCCCCCGCCGGGGGCTTCCACCGTCGCTTCGGATTCCGTCATCGAGCCGTCAGCGGTCTAGCTGCCGTAGGCCTTCTTGGCCGCTGCTTCCATCTCCTGCGTGATCATGTCGATGTCGTTCGGGCTCTTCACGAAGTCCGAGAAGTACTTGAAGAGGCCCTGGCCCGGGGTTCCGCCGAAGGCGGCGGGCTGAAGGTCCGAAAGGTCGAACCGGAACGTGTCGGCCTCGCCGATCGCGGTCGCCGTCGCCTTCGTGATCTCGTCCGGGTACACGGACTCGTCGACGTTCTTGTTCGGCGACGAGAACCCGCCGCGCTTCGCCCAGATCTCTGCGGCCTCGGGCGTCGTCAGGTACTCGAGGAACGCGGTTGCAGCGTCGCTCTTCTTGAAGTCGATGAACAGGTCGCCGCCGCCCACGACCGACGGCGGTGAGTCGTCGATCGACGGGAACGTGAACACGGCGTAGCCGGTCACCGGGTCGAGCGTCGTCGTCGTCACGCCGGGTGCGAAGTCGCCGATCGTGACCATCGCGCCTTTCGGCGGGTCGGAGAACACGTTCGCGACCGAGGTCGGCATGTCCGTTTGCAGCGCGCCGTCGGTGCCGCCGACCATGTTGGCCGAGTCCCCGACGATGTCCTGCATGACCGTCAACGCGTCCTTGACGGACTGGTCCGTCCAGGGGATCTCGTGCTTCGCGAGCTTGTCGTACATGTCCGCGCCGGCGGTGCGGATGTAGACGTTCTCGAACAGGTCGGTGATCGGCCAGCCGACGTCGACACCTACCGACCAGGGGGTGATCCCTGCGGCCTTCAGGGTCGCCGCGTCGTTCGTGAGATCGTCCCACGTCTCGGGCGCCTCGATGCCCGCGTCGTCGAAGGCCGAGACGTTGTACCAGACCAGGGACTTGTTGGCAGCCTTGTACATGACGGCGTACTGGGTGCCGTCGACGGAGCCGACGTCGGCGACCGCCTCGCCGAAGTTCTCCACGATCTGGTCGTGCACGTCGTCGATCGGCTGGATCGCGCCCTTCGCGGCGAAATCGGCCATCAGGCCTGGCTGCGGGACGGCTGCGAGGTCGGGCGGGTTACCACCCTCGACCGCGGTGGAGAGCAGCGTCGAGAGGTTGTCGCCGCCGGACGTGTACTTCACGGTCACGTTGGGGTACTTCTCCGTGAAGCCGTCGATGACCGCCTGGAACGAGTCCTGTTCGTCTCCACCCCAGCTTGCCATCACCGAGAGCGAGCCCGTGACATCCGAGCTTCCCTCGGAACTCCCTCCTCCGTTGTCGTCTCCGCCGCAGCCGGCGGCGACGATCGCGAGCACGCCTACGAACAGCCCGGACATGAGCCATCGTCGTCTCATCCGTGAGCTCCTTCCCTGTTGTTCCGTCATGTGTGTTTCGTTCGCCACTACGTGTAGATCCCGAGACCGGTCTCGAGGTCGAAGAGGTGGACTCCGCTCGTGTCGACGGCGATGTCGATCACGTCACCGGTCTTCGCGCGTGAGCGCGGCCCAAAACGCCCGACCATGGTGGTCTTGGCCGGACCGTCGGCGCTGGTTGTGCGGAGTGCGGACTCCTGCCCGACGTCCCGCGCGAGCTCTCGTACGTCCTCGGTGAGCGCGGGAGGAGCGTCGACGTCGAAGTGCGCGACGATCTCGGAGCCGAGCGGCTCGCGGAGCACGACCACGCCGTGGAGCTTTCGGCTGGACGGCGCGTCCGGGACGAGCGAGGCGTCCTCGAGGCTCTCCGGGCGGATACCGAGGACGACGGGCTTGCCGACGTACCTCTCGGCCGCCGGCCGCGTCGCGAGCACTGACGGGTCGAGCTCGAGCGCGGCCTCGCCGACAAGGGCGCAGAGTGCCCCGTCCCGACGCTCGATCGAGGACTCGACGAGGTTCATCGAGGGGGAGCCGATGAACCCGCCCACGAAGAGGTTGACCGGACGGTCGTAGAGCTCCTGCGGCGGGGCGACCTGCTGGAGCTCCCCCTTCCGCATGACCGCGACGCGGTTGCCCATCGTCATCGCCTCGACCTGATCGTGGGTGACGTAGATCGTGGTGACCCCGAGGTCGTGCTGGAGGCTGGCGATCTCCGCCCGCATGTGGACGCGCAGCTTCGCGTCGAGGTTGGAGAGCGGCTCGTCCATCAGGTACGCGCTGGGCTGGCGAACGATCGCGCGGCCCATCGCGACCCGCTGTCGCTGACCGCCGGAGAGCGCGCGCGGCTTGCGATCGAGAAATGGCTCGAGCCCCAGGACATGCGCTGCGTTCCGGACACGCTCGTCGATCTCGTGCTTCGGTGCTTTCCGGAGCTTGAGCCCGAAGGCGATGTTCTCGTAGACCGTCAGGTGCGGATACAGGGCGTAGCTCTGGAACACCATCGCGATGTCGCGGTCCCGCGCAGGGACGCGGTTCACAGCGCGATCGCCGATCGAGAGGGTCCCCTCGCTGATGTCTTCGAGCCCGGCGACCATGCGCAAGGCGGTGGTCTTGCCGCATCCGGACGGCCCGACGAGGACCATGAACTCCCCGTCATGGATCTCGAGATCCATCCCCGACACGGCGTGCGTCCCGTCGGGGTAGATCTTGCCGACGTCGTCGAAAGTCACACCAGCCAAAGCAACTCAGGGACGACCCTATAACAGTTTGGGAATGGTGTCGCGACGGTACGCGGCGACGCAGGCCCCGGCGGCCGGCCGCGGCGAACGCCGAAGACGTGTCAGTCCTGCGTCGAGCACGCGGCCGGCACCCCGCGTCCGTCCATGCTCGAACGTCTCTCGATCGTTCCCGGCTCGTGGACGACGAACAGCGTGTCGAGCCCCGTCAGCGCCAGGAGCCTGGAGACGGGTGTCGACACCACGAGCTCGAGCCGAGCGCCTGTCGCCCGCAGCCGCCGGTCGGCGAGGATCAGCTCGCGCAGGCCCGAGGAATCGATGAACGAGCAGCCGGTCAGGTCGAGCACCACGGAGGTGGGATCAGCCTCCGTGGTGTCCAGCGCATCCGCGAGCCGCGAGATCGTCACCCGGTCGAGCTCCCCCGCGACGGCGAGTAGTCGACGTCCGTCGCTGGTCCATCCGACGTCCACCCGGAGCCCACCGGGCGGCGTGCGGTTCGAGGTCATTCGTACCCTCCGTTCGAGTCGCTCGTGCGTGAACCGATGCCCTGACGGGGACCGGACGAAGCGACCGATTGGCTTGGGTCGCGCCTGTAGCCGATGTGGCCATGACGCTAGGGCCGTGCGGCAGGCTATCACCTCGGGGGCCCGCCGAGTACTCTCATTCGTCATGGGCGTCACGGCAACCGAGCATCTTCGTATCCTCGTGGCGAACGAGCGCCTCGACCGCCTCGACGCCCTCGCCGGCATCCTGGAGGCACTCGGTCACGAGGTCGTCGCGCGAGAAGTGGACGTCGCGCAGGTCGCGATGCGTACGGACGAGGTCGATCCCCACATCGCGCTCGTCGCGCTCGGCGAGAGCACCGAGCATGCTCTCGAACTCGTATCCCAGATCGTGAGGGAGGCGGCGTGCCCGGTGATCGCCGTACTGGCCGAGCGCGACCCGGAGTTCATAAGCGAGGCATCGAAGCGAGGCCTCTTCGGATACGTCGTCGACGCCGACGCCGAGGAGCTCCAGTCCGAGATGGAGGTATCGCTGCGCCGCTTCGGCGAGTTTCAGGACCTCGAGGAGGCGATCGAGCGTCGCGCCGTGACGGAGCGTGCCAAGGGGATCCTCATGGCCCAGCACCAGATCGGCGAGCGCGAGGCATTCGAGTTGCTCAGGGCACACTCCCGCCGAACGAGTCGAAAGCTGGTGGACGTGGCGGCGGCAGTCGCCGACGTGCACGTGCTTTTCGCCGAACCGGCCGGCGCCGAGCCCTTGGGAACGACGATCCGGGAGCCCGCGTAGAGGTCGGGCGCCCGACCCACGTCACACGGCGCGACCGTAGGCCGGCTCAGTGGTTTCGGAGCGCCTCGATCAACTCGTCCTTCGACATCTCGGAGCGGCCTTCGATGCCGATCTCGCGCGCGCGCTCGAGAAGCTCGTCCTTCGTACGATCCTCGTAGTCCTTCGCCTCGCCGCCACGTTTCGCAACCTTCGAACGGCCCGACGCTGCGGACTCGTTCGAGATGCGTGCGGCCTTCTCCTTGCTCATTCCCTCGTCGCGCAGCGCCTCGTACTGCTCCGAGTCCTTGATCGACGATCCGTGCTCGTGACCTGGCATGCTGGCCTCCTTCTCGTGACTGCCTGTTCATGCCCGGGCGTGCGGTCCGTCAAACACGTGGCATCCGGCGAAGCAGAGTCAACAGGCCCACGCCTTCGCGTCGATCCGCGCTCTCGAGCGGTAACGTCGAGCTCGCTCACGCGAGAAGGTACGCGAACACGGCGATCCCGATTGCGACCGCGGCGACGACCGCAGTCGCGATCCCGACCCACGAAATCAAGGAGACCGGTGTCGAGGGCGCTTTCCCTGCCGCCAGCTCCTGCTCGGCGCCGCGACCCATCTCGGCGTCGCGCCGACGGTCGTCGTGGCCCGGCGAGCTTCGCATTCCGGCGTCCCCCTCAGATGGCCGGGGGCGGCACGGGATCGGGCTCGTCGGGCGGCTTCGGATCCGGTGCCGGCAACGGATCGGGTGCCGGGATCGGCGGGTCTGGGGTGGGAGGCACTCGACGCATGGTGCGTGTCTCCCCTCTTCCCGACGATCACAAACCGCTCCCTCGCCAAGCGCAGGAGGGAACGTTTCCGGCCCGGGCGCGCGGGGTAGCCACACGGCGACCCATCGAGCGACGAAAGGATGGTCGAGGATGTCCACCGAGAAGACAGCAATGGACGTCTGGACGTACCGCGAAGCACGGGAACTCGGGTCGAGTCTCGTGGACGCAAAGGCCGACATCACCGGATACGAGGTCGAGGCGCTCGACGGCTCCATCGGCAAGGTGGACGAGGCGACGTACGACACCGGGCGAAGCTACGTCGTCGTCGACACCGGTCACTGGATCTTCGGGAAGAAGGTCATGCTGCCCGCCGGGACCGTCCGGAGAATCGACGAGGCGGAGGAGAAGATTCACGTCGAGCGCACGAAGGAGGAGATCAAGCACGCCCCCGAATACGACGAGGCGCTCGCCTCGGACGAGGCGTACCACGGCGAGCTCGGCTCCTACTACGCCGCCCATGGTCAGCGCGAAGGGGAGCCCCGGCACGACGTGCGTGACTCGAACCAGGTGGGACTGATGTAGCGCGCCGCGTCAGCAGGTTGGTGAGCTCTCACGGAGGTACGTGACGACCGCCAGGACGCGGCGGTGGGTGGTGCCGTCGAGTGCCAGGCCGAGCTTGCCGAGAATGGAGCTGACGTGGGTCTCGACCGTCTTCTCGGTCAGCCAGAGTTGCTTTGCGATCCCTGCGTTCGTCTTGCCCTCCGCCATGAGCCCGAGCACCTCGCGCTCGCGCGGGGTGAGCACCGACAGCGCATCTCCGTCCTTCGGAGGCGCAAGCAGATGCTTCACGACCTCGGGGTCGAGAGCCGAGCCGCCGGACGCGACCCTTCCGACCGCGTCCAGGAACTCGTCCACGTCGAGGATGCGATCCTTGAGGAGGTAACCGAAGCCTCCACCCGAGCCGACCAGCTCCACCGCGTGCCTGCTCTCGACGTGCTGCGAGAGGACCAGTACGGCGGTGTCCGGATACAGGCGGCGGATCTCGACGGCTGCGCGCATCCCCTCGTCCTCGTACGTCGGGGGCATGCGGACGTCGACGATCGCGATGTCGGGCTGGTGCTCGGCGACCACCGCGAGCAAGGACTCGGCGTCGCCCACCCGGGCACACGCCGTGTGACCCGCATCCTCGAGGAGCCCCGCCAGGCCCTCACGGAGGAGCGCAGTGTCCTCGGCGATCACGAGCCGCACGGCAGCACCACCTCGATCCGGGTGCCTTCTCCGTGCGGGCTCACGATCTCGAGCGTCCCTCCGTGCGCCGCGACCCGGTCCCGCAGCCCGGCCAGCCCCGATCCGCGACGGGCGACGGCTCCGCCCACCCCGTCGTCGGAGACGGTCACGAGGAGAGAGCCGTTCTCGCGTGTAGCCATGACCGCGACCCGCGACGCGGCGGCATGCTTGACCGCGTTCGTCAGCGCCTCGCACGCGACGAAGTAGGCGGCCGCCTCGATGCTCGCGTTGACACGCTCGCTCGGCGCATCGACGTCGATCGGCACGGGGGCGGATCGCGCGAGATCGCGAAGCGCGGCGGCGAGCCCGTCGTCGAGCCGCGCCGGCCGGACGCCGGCGGCGATCTGCCGAAGGTCGGCGATCGCCGACCCGACCTCGTCGACGATCTGGTCGAGCGCGGGCGAAAGGATGGACGCCGAGCGCGGCAGCGTCCGCTGCAACCGTCGGATGTGCACGCCGAGCGACACGAGCCGCTGCTGGGCACCGTCGTGGAGGTCGCGCTCGAGTCGGCGGCGCTCCTCGTAGCCCGCCTCGACGATCCGCGCCCGCGACGCCGCCACCTCGGAGAGCTGGATGCGGACCTCCACCCGTAGGCGCGCGATCTCGATCGAGAGCGCGGCAGCGTCCAGAACGCCGCGGAGCAGATCGGGCCGATCGAGCAGGCTCGCAGCGTGCAGCAGCACGGCCGTGCGCGCCGCGTCGCGCTCGATCTCCGTTCGGGCGCGCCCGTCAGCGGGGACCTCGGCTACGAGAGCGCCCGACGAGTCGGCGTACGTCTCGCTCGCGGGCAGCCAGAAGAGCAGCTCCGCGCCTGGATCGCCGAGCGCCTCCGCGAGCACCTCGCCGATCCCCTCCGGCGCGCTCCTTCCTTCCCGCACGGCGTCCTCGAACGAGCGAACGCGACGCACGCCGTCGTAGCGTGCACGGCTGAAGCGCCGGTCGACGAGGTCCTGCACCCGGGCACGGAGCGGTCTGAACGCGACCGCGACGGCGAGCGTGGCCGCCGCGGTGACCCAGTCCGACCCGCCCCCGGCGACCACGCCGACCCCCACCGTGACCACCGCGTACGTCCCGATGAGCAGAAACGTCAGCGTCGCGTAGACGGCGGTGCGGTTGACCAGCCGCTCGATCGCGTAGAGCCGATAGCGGGCGACCGCGACGCCTACCGAGATCGCGATCGCGGCCTGCATTAGGAGGAGGAACGGGAAGACGACGACGTCGACGAAGCCGAAGAACGTCCACGACGTCGCGCAGAGGACAAGGCCGAGCGGGATGAGCGCGGCGGACCACGCGAGCCACATGGTCTGGAGCCGCTCGATCCCCGCCGACCGCCGCAGGCGTAGCCGCACCGCGAGCGCGCCGGCGAACAGGCTCGCGAGGATCCCGAGCCAGAGCGGGATCCAGATGAGGCCGAACTTCGACGTGCTGGCCCATTCCGCCACCGGGTTCCCCGCGACCGGATTCGGGACGGCTTCGTTTGGAGACTCGAACGGCTCCGTGTCGAGCATCGCGAGGCTCATGAAGCCGAGGAAGCACGTGACGGCTGCGCCGGCGACCCACCGCCAGCGCCGGGAGAGGAGCTGTCCGTTCGGGAACACGTACGTGATCGCGATCGGCCACGCGTAGAGCACCGGCCACGTCGCGCGCCCCGTCTGCAGGGCCCACCCCTGGCTGACCAAGAGATCGACGGGCTCGAGGGCGACGAGGAGCGCACCGACGAGCATGATCCACGCGATCAGGTTCCGTGGGCGCCGCAACGCGATCAGCAGGCCCACGGCTGTCGGCGTGAGAACGGCGATCGCGACGAACGGGACGATCGCGTCCGGGATGTCGTCGGGAAGCGTAGGAAGGACGCCTGCAGCCACGAGAAGACCGATCACCACGCACGCCGTCGTGGCTGAGGCGGTGGCGACGGCTGCGGCACGGAGCACGCGCATGGCGACATCTTTCGCCTCACGCCGGAGAACCGCAATAGGTGCTGGCACCGAGATGAGGATCGTCGCTGCCGCCGTTGGAGATTCGGCGCTCCCGCCGATGTGCCGTGGGGTCGCCCGGCCTAGCGTCGTCCCAGGAGACGACAGCTGTCGGCAGTGCAGCCGACCCGACGAAGGGAGCATCGAATGATCCGTACAGGAGACACCATCGAGAACCCCGTCACCGGCGAGCGGATCCTGTTCCGCACGACCTCGGCTGACACGAACGGCGAGTCGGTGGAGATCGACTGTTACGTGCAGCCCTCGGGCTTCGTCGCGAAGCCTCACGTGCATCCCGCCCAGAGCGAGCTCTTCGAGGTCGTCGAGGGCACAGTGACGTTCAGGCTCGACGGCCAGGAGCTCCTGGCGGGGCCGGGCGACCGCGTGCTCGTCCCGGCGGGCAGGCGCCACCAGTTCTGGAACGCGACGGACGAGGAAGCACGGTTCCGCTGCGAGATCCGGCCCGCTCTCGGCTTCGAGCCGCTGGTCGAGACGATGTTCGCGCTGGCGGCCGCGGGCAAGACGAACCGCAAGGGCATGCCCAACCCACTTCGGCTCGCGGTGATCGCGCGCGCGCATTTCGACACCGTGCGACTGCCGTTTCCGCCGGTCTGGATGCAGCGGGTGGGGCTGCTCCTCGGCTCACCACTCGGCAGGCTCGTCGGCTACCGGCCGGCCTACGAGAAATCGGACGAGCGGATCGCGACGGAGATCGCCCCGGCGTGACGCGGACTCGAGAGCTGGCAAAACGAACGAAGGAGATCTGCCGTGAACACCAGGAACCTGTTTCCGCTGAGCGGGATCGTGTTCGTCGCGCTCGTCATCGTCGCGGTCGTGGCCATCGGCCAGGACACGCCGTCGAGTGATGCGCCGGCGGCCGAGGTCGCGTCGTTCTACAACGACCACGTCGTGCAACAGGGTGTGAGCGCATTCCTGCTCGCGACAGCAGCCCCGTTCCTCGCGTTCTTCGGGATCGGCCTCGCCCGAGCACTCGGCGCTCGCGGCGACGACGATCGCTCCGTGTGGCGGGACGTGCTGGTCGCAGGAACGATCCTCGCCGCGGCCGGGGTGCTCCTGACGGCGATGGTCCACTTCGCGCTCGTCGACGGCGGGGACCACGACATCTCGCCGACGGCGCTGCAGGCTCTGAACGCCCTCGACGGGAACACGTGGATGTTCTTCAACGCCGGTTTCGGCCTCATGATGCTCGGCGCGGCCGGTGCTCTACTCGCGGCGGGCGTGCTACGCGGGCTCGGGTGGGTCGCGCTCGTTCTCGGGGTTGCGGCCTTCGTTCCCTTCGCCGACTTCTTCGCGCTGGTCCTCACGTTCGTCTGGATCATCGTGACGGGCATCGCGATCGCCCGCGGCGAAGCAGGCGCGAGGCGCGTGGGCGCCGCACGGGCCGCGTGATGCCTCGCCGCGCCGCTACCGGGTGGGCGACCGATACGCTCGTCGGGCCGGCCGGCACACGCGCCGAGCGCGGCAGCCGACGACGAACGGAGGTCTCGTGCCCGTCACCGAAGGAGGTCCCGCTCCCGAGTTCTCGCTCGTCTCGGACAGCGGCGACACGCTCACGCTCTCCGCCCTCAGGGGGAAGCCGGTCGTGCTCTACTTCTACCCCAAGGACGACACGCCCGGCTGTACGACGCAGGCGTGCGGGATTCGGGACGCGTGGGGAGAGTTCGAGCAGGTGGGCGCGGTCGTGCTCGGAGTCAGCCCCGACGGCGCGGAATCGCACGCGACGTTCAAGGAGAAGTACGGGCTTCCGTTCGCCCTGCTCGCCGACACGAACCACGAAGTCGCCGATGCGTACGGTGTCTGGGGAGAGAAAGCCTATGCGGGCAAGACGTACATGGGCGTCCACCGCTCGACCTTCGTGATCGACGCCGAGGGCAACATCGCGAAGATCTTCCTCGACGTGAAGGCCGACCAGCACGCCGACCAGGTGCTCGACGCTCTCCGCACGTAGGCGGCTGGACGGACAACGCTTGTGTTGATTCAACACAAGCGACCGGGCGTGGGCCTGGGTGCGCGGCGGCGGGTGCGCGTCGTCGGGTGCGTGGCGGCGACCCGGCTACACTGACGCTCCCGCGGATGTGGCGGAATTGGTAGACGCGCACGGTTCAGGTCCGTGTGCCCGTAAGGGCGTGGAGGTTCAAGTCCTCTCATCCGCATAGCGCAGGCACCGCCGACAACGCGCGGGCGCAGGCGTCTCAACAATCGTGACGCGCGCGCTGCTCGCCCTCACCGTCCTCGTCGTAGCGGCCACGCTGGGCGCTGCCGCGGCTCGCGGCACGTCGCCGCCTCCCCGAGCCGGGGACGTCGAGGTCGTGGTCGAGCTCGGTGGGCTGCCACTCGCATACGCCGCGGGTCGGCGATCCGAGCAGCGGATCGCCACGGAGCAGCGGCGGTTCCTGCGGGCCCTTCACGTGTCTGTCCCGCGAGCCGAGGTTCGCTGGCGCTACCGCGTGGTCGCGAACGGCGTCTCCGTCGTCCTCCCACGAAGCGAGGTTCGGCGGCTTCGGACCCTTCCCGGGGTCGACCACGTCACCGAAGGCGGTTCCTATCGGGGGCTTGCCGGGCCCGATGCTTCGACGATCCGTGCGCGCGGTCTGCCGGGCGCTCCGCTCGGAGCCACGGGACAAGGCATCAAGATCGGGTTCATCGACGACGGCATCGACCAGACCCACCCGTTCTTCGATCCTGCCGGCTACACGATGCCGGACGGGTTCCCCAAGGGTCAGACGGCCTACACGACCGCCAAGGTGATCGTCGCCCGCGCGTTTCCGCCTCCCGGCGCGACGTGGAAGAACGCCGGACTGCCGTTCGACCCGCAGCAGTCGGAGCACGCGACCCACGTCGCCGGAATCGCCGCCGGAAACGCAGCCACGCTCGCCCAGGGAAGTCGCATCGAGGGCATCGCTCCCCGGGCATACATCGGCAACTACAAGGCGCTGACGGTGCCAACGGACGCCGACGTCGGGCTCGACGGCAACGCACCCGAGATCGTCAAGGCGATCGATCAGGCGGTCGAGGACGGGATGGACGTGATCAATCTCTCGATCGGCGAGCCGGAGATCGAGCCGTCACGCGACCTCGTCGCGCGCGCCCTCGACGCCGCGGCCGCAGCAGGCGTTGTCCCTGTCGTCGCGGCAGGGAACGACTTCACCGAATACGGCCGGGGATCCCTCACGTCGCCGGGTAGCGCGGCAAATGCGATCACGGTCGGAGCGACCTCGTCCGGGACGGCGCCGGCGATGGCGCCCTTCTCCTCGTCTGGGCCGACGCCACTCTCGCTCAGGTTGAAGCCCGATGTCGTCGCGCCGGGCGTGGATGTCCTCTCTTCCGTGCCGGACGGCGGCTGGGGCACGAAATCGGGAACGAGCATGGCGACGCCGCACGTTTCCGGCGCGGTCGCGCTCCTTCTCGAGCGTCATCCCGACTGGTCGCCGGCCCAGGTGAAGGCGGCGCTCACGGCGACGGCGAGACCCATCGGGGCTGGCCCTGCGCGGCTCGGCCCGACGCGTTCGGGAAGCGGGCTCGTCGATGTCGCCGCGGCGGACACGCCCTTCGTGCGACCCGTCCCGACCGCCGTATCGTTCGGCCTCGTCGGGCAGGGCGCCACGTCACACGCCAGCGTCGCGATCGAGGACGCCGGCGGGGGCGCCGGTACGTGGAGCGTGGCGTTCGAGCCCGCGCCCGGTGCGCCGTCGGGCGCTACCGTCGTCGTTCCCTCCGCGTTTGTCGTGCCCGGCGCGCTCGACGTCGCCCTCCACGCGGGCGCGACGGACGGCGAGGTCTCGGGGTGGGTCGTGCTCGGACGGGACGGGATCACGCGGCGCATTCCCGTCTGGGGGCGAGTAGCGACACCTCGTCTCGCGACGGTGGGAATACCCACGCTTCTCCGTCCCGGCGTCTACTCCGGTGACACCCGCGGCCGGCCTTCGCGCGTCACCACGTACCGGTATCCCGAGATACCGGCGGGCGGGGCTGTGACGAGCCGCCTCGCAGGGCCCGAGCAGGTGTTCAGGATCGTGCTGAAGCGTTCGGTTGCGAACTTCGGCGTCGTGATCACCTCACGCGCCGCCGGCTCGCGGGTCGAGCCCCGCGTCGTCCTCTCCGGCGACGAGAACCGTCTCACCGGGTACACCGCGCTCCCCGTGAACCTGAACCCGTACGTCGACGAGTTCGGAGGACGCACGCTCGTGGCCGGCGCGATCCAGCCGCGCGCCGGCACCTACGACGTCGTGTTCGACAGTGGCGCCCGCTCGGGTGCGGGACGCTTCCGCTTCAGGTACTGGGTGAACGACGTGACGCCACCGAGCGCCCGTCTCGTCACCCGCAGCGTGAGGAGAGGGATGCCACTCCTCGTGCGGGTCGGCGACGCGGGGTCGGGGGTCGACCCGCGCTCGCTCGAGGCGACGCTCGACGGGCGCACGGTGCTCGCAAGCCTCCGCGGTGGGGAGGTGCGCATCGCCACCCTCGGCATCCGTCCCGGCAGCCGTCTCCTCCGCCTCCAGCTCTCCGACTATCAGGAGACGCGCAATATGGAGAACGTCGCCCGGATCCTTCCGAACACGCGCGTGGTCAGCGTCCGGGTGACGGTGCGCTGAGCTCGCAGCGAGCTACGGCCGCTTGGAGCGAGGCTCTTCGATCGTCGGTAGCGAATCCAGGTCTCGCCGCACGCTCTCGACGAAGTCGTCGTCTCCGGGGTTCACCACGTGGAGCTTCGCCTTGCGCCGCTCACGCTCACGACGCCGGCGGGCGTCGGCGCCGACGACACCGGAAACCCTCGGCCACTCCGCAGCGACGACCACGATGACGCCGAGGGCGAGCAGGGCGATCCACGGCCAGCTCACGTCCGCATTCTAGTCGGACGCGCAAGGGCAGCGCGAGCCGCCTCGACGCGCGGCCTCGACGCGCAGCCCTCGAGGTGGTCGTCGACCAGGCCCATCGCCTGCATGAAGGCGTAGACGGTCGTCGGGCCGACGAACGTCCAGCCCCGCCGCCGCAGCTCCGTAGCGAGCGCCTTCGACGCGTCGGTCTGCGTGACGCCGGCGAGAGCCGCACGCGTCACCCGGCGGGGCCTCGATCTCTTCGGCGGCTCGAAGCGCCACACGAATCCGGCCAGCGACCCCTCCTGCTCGACGAGCTCGATCGCGCGTTTCGCATTCCCGATCGCCGATTCGATCTTGCCACGGTGCCGAACGATCGAAGCGTCCCCGAGCAGCCGCTCCACGTCCCCAGCGTCGTACCGGGCGACCCGATGGAAGTCGAAACCGGCAAACGCCCGCCGGAACGCCTCCCGCTTTCGCAGGATGGTGAGCCACGAGAGCCCCGCCTGAAACCCCTCGAGGGTGAGCTTCTCGAACAGCCGGAGGTCGTCGGTGACCGGCATTCCCCACTCGTCGTCGTGGTAGGCGCGGTAGTCGAGATCCGGCCCGCTTCCCCACGCGCACCGTGAGACACCGTCGGCGCCACGAACTAGACCCTCCATGCCCGTCTGCCCCATTCCGGCGAACGCCTGGCACGTCCGGCGCACCCACACGAGGCCGACGACGCTCTCACCGAACCACCACCTCCATCGGCAGGTCGGCCATCGGCACGCCGCCCTCCGGCGTCACGAGCCACGTGTCCTGCATGTAGAGGGAGTCCTCGCCGTTCGCCGCGATCGCATGGGGATGCATGGAGAAGACCATGTTCTCCTCGAGCTCGGTCTCGTCGCCCTCGGCGATCTTCGGGAACTCGATCATGGTCATGCCGATCGAATGCCCGGTGATGTGCCCGAGGTGGTAGCCGCGGTCCCGGAACCCCTGCGAGACGGCGGTGTGGATGTCGTGGCAGCTGGCACCGGGACGCATGGCGGTCTTCGCGACCTCGTAGTACTCGCCGTATGCCTCCGCCATCGCGCTGGTGTCCGCCGAGAGCTCCGTTCCCGACGCGGCGAGCGCCCGCGAGACCTCGACCCAGTGCATCCCGGGCCCCGCGACCTCGAGCGAGGGAAGGACGAAGTCACCCAGGATCTCGTCCTTCCGGGCGATCTTGAACTCGGGAAGCGCGACGCCCGACCGGCCCGGGGCGGTCAGGACCATGTTCATGGTGAGGCGTCCGCAGCCTTCGGAGACGAAGTACTCCTCCGCCACGGCCATGACGTCGGCCGCAGTCCTCCCGGGCGCATAGGCGTCGGCGAACAGCTCGAAGCCTCGCCGGTTGATACGCACCGAATCGCGCACGCTCTCGAGCTCCGCCTCGCTCTTGACGGCTCTCGCGTGGTCGAATGGGACGTCGAAGGAGACGACCTCGAACGCCTCCAACGCCTGGTAGTCGCGTACCGTCATCACGTAGTCGAGCCCGTAGACGCCGATCCGCCCCCAGCCGACGTCGCGCGCGTACGCGGCGATCGCCTCGCCGGGGTGGGGCTCGAACCGCTGCTCGAGCTGGGCCGTGCCGTGCTCCCCCACATAGCGGGCCTCGGCGGGGAACACCACGAACGGGTCGTCCTCCGAGGGGACGACCACGTAGGCGTAGCGATGGACGATCTGGAAGCCGGAGAGGTACGTCACCGCGCCCTCGAAGCCGGAGTATTCGTTTCCGGAGACCACGAGGCCGTCGAGCGAGTGCTCTGCCATCGCGTTACGGACGTTCCCGAGTCGGCGATCGAGCTCGCTCGACCCGTCTACGGCTGGAGCCATGAGGCCTCAACTCCCTTGATCAGTGCGGTGACGGCGTCGTGCAGCGGGGTCGTCACATCGAGCTCTCTCCCGAAGCGCGCGATCCCGCCGTTCAGATAGTCGATCTCCGTGGTGCGGCGTGCTTCGACATCCTGGAGCATCGACGCCTTGTGACCGTAGGCGACGTCCGGTCGGGCCGCGTGATCGATGAGCTCCTCGGGATCGGCGTCGAGCACGATTCCCTGCGCGGTCGCCACGTCCGTGCCTTCACGCACGAGCCCGGAGACGAGCGCCCGGAGGTCGGCGCGCTCGCACACGCGCCCGTGGGTGAGGCCCGTCAGCGCGCCGATGGGGTTGGTCGCCGCGTTGAAGATCACCTTGCGCCACTGCGGCGGACGCGCGTCGGCCACTGCCGCCGCCGGCATTCCTGCCCGGGTGCACATGTCTGCGAGAGGCTCGATCTGCGCGACCTCGAGCGCGCGGGGCTCGAACGGCCCGAACGTCGTGTCGCCCTTCACGTCCCACTGGACGACGCCCGGCTCGAGCACCTTCCCCGCGGGGAACGTCGTGCCGCGAATCACACGCTCGGCGTGCTCGGAGAGCGTTTCCTCGTTGCCGACGCCGTTCATCACGGACGCGACCGCGCCCTGGCGGAAGACGTCGGCGACCGCCGCGAGCGCCGCACCGGCGTGCATGGCCTTCGTCGCGACGATTCCGAAGTCGCAGGGTGGAATCGCCGACGGGTCGCTGGTCGCATTCGGCCGGCCGAGAACCTCCCCCGCGCCGACGAGGCGGAGCCCGTCCCGGGCGATCGCGTCCACGTGCGCCTGGTTCAGGTCGAATGCCCAGACCTCGACGTCTGCAAGCGTCGCCAGGTTGGCGGCGAACAGCGAGCCGACGGCACCGCAACCGACCACACAGACCCTCATCGAGCCCCTCCCTCCGGCGCTGTCTCGGACGCGGGAACCCGGCGTCTCGATCGCGGCAGCGTGAACTCGCGACCTCCGGTGATCCCGCTCGGCTTGAGCACGAGAACGGCGGCCATGATCGCGCCCAGGATCACGAGCCGCGCCCCCTGCGGCAAATCGATCGTGAAGCCCACTCCGACTCCCTGCTCCGCCTCGCTCAGGAACGAGTCGAGGCCGCTCACGGCGAGCGCGCCGACGACGGCGCCCCAGAGACTGGTCGACCCGCCGATGACGAGCATCGCGAGCGTTACGAATGTCAGCTCCAGATAGACCTGGTCGGCGGTGATCGAGCCGAGCATGTGCACGTACAGCCCGCCGGCGAGCCCCGCCAGGGCGCCGGAGAGCGTGAACGCCCAGAGCCGCTGGCGATGGACGTCGATGCCGACCGCGCGCGCCGCCGCGGGATCCTCACGCGTGGCACGAAGGCTGCGCCCGAAGCGGCTGCGCTGATAGGCGAACGCGACCCCGACCACGACCACGGTGCCGATCGCCGCCTGGGTGAGGCCGGTCGTCTCGGGCACGAGGGGAAGCGCCGTGGCTCCCGGGCCGATCTTCGTCCATTCCCGGAGCAGATTGTGTGTGATCTCGAGCACCGCAAAGGTCGCGATACCCGCCGCGAGCCCCGAGAGGCGCATCAGCGGCACGCCGACGAGGAACGCGAAGGCGCCGCCCACCGCGGCCGCCAGCACGAGCGACGGCAGGCTCCCGATCGTGTGGTCGCGGAGCAGCGGGTAGAGGTCGGGAAGGACTCCGGTCTTGGACTCGAGAGGGATCGTCATCACGCCCGCGGCAAACGCCCCGACCGCGACGAAGCTGATCTGCCCGAACGACAGCACACCCGAGTTGCCCACGAACACGTAGATCGCCACGACGATCGCGACCGAGACGATCGCGGTGAGGAAGTAGAGCTCGATCGCCCGCGACGTGAAGGAGCCGACGACCGCGGTCGCAACGACCAGCGCGATGGGCGCGAGCAACTGCCCGGCATCGTCGATCCGGCGGTTCACAGGCGCTCCACCAGGCCCGACCTGCCGCGCCCGAACAGACCCGCCGGCCGCACGAGCAGGACGCCGATCACGAGCAGGAACACGACCGAGGGCAGAAAGACCGTCTTGTCGGTCGGGAGAGCGCCGTTGATCACCCCGGTGACGAATCCGATCGAGAACCCGCCAAGCATCGCCGTCCAGAGGCGATCGATCCCGCCGACGACGACGCCGACGAGAACGATGATCGTGTCCTTCAGCGCAAAGTCCGGCGACACGAGCGGGTCCTGCACGGTGAGGATCACGGCGACCGCCGCGGCGAGCACCGCGGAGAGGAGCACCGCGACCCCGATCACGGTGTTCGCGCGCACACCGAGGAGCCGCGCGGTCCCAAAATCCGTGGCCGCGGCGCGCATCTGAAGCCCGATCCGGGTTCGGGTGAGGAGCAGTGCCAGAAGACCGAGCGACACGATCGCAACGGCCACGGCCACGAGCGTGACCTTCCGCACCTCGACTCCCCAGACCGTGACTGCCCGGTTCAGGAAGGCGACCGTGGCGGCGGGCTCGCCGATCGTGTCGTCGCGCACGTCGACGAGCAGCGCGACGTTCTGCAGCAGGAACGCCACCGCGAACGTCGTGACGAGCATCACCGCGGGTGACTGGGTGCGAAGAGGACGGAACACGAGCCGGTCCATGACCGTCGAGAGTGCGATGACGACGACGAAGCACATCGCGATCCCGGCCCAGGTCGGCCAGTCCGCCTGCGAGGTGAACGCGAGCGTGTACGCGCCCGCCATCACGAGCTGGCCATAGGCGAAGTTGACCAGGCGGAGCACCCCGAAGACCAGCCCGATCCCGACGGCCATCAACGCGTAAACAGCGCCCAGCCCGATCGCGTCGGCAATGGTCTGCGCGTCGAGCGCCGCGACGAGCGACGTGCTCACGACAGGTACGCGCGCACCATCGCGTCCGTGTCGTCGGCGTCCGCCGGTGTCAGTGTAAGGCGTACCTCGCCGTTGGCCATCAGATACGTCCTGTCCGCGAACGCGACGGTCCGCTGGGCGCGCTGCTCGACGAGGAGAACGGTGATCCCGCGCCTGCGAATCTCCGTCAGGGCGTCGAAGACGACGTCGACGATCCTCGGCGCGAGCCCGAGCGACGGCTCGTCGAGAAGGAGCAGATCGGGGCCGCTCACGAGAGCCCGTCCTATTGCGAGCTGCTGTTGCTGTCCGCCCGAGAGCGCGCCCGCCTGACGGTGACCGAACTCCTTCAGGACCGGAAACAGCGCGTGCACCTCGTCGAGCGCCTCGTCGCGGCCCTCCCGGCTGCGGCGCCCGCTGAAGCCGAGCCGGAGGTTTTCCTCGACCGTGAGCTCGCCGAAGATCCTGCGACCTTCGGGAACGAGGGCGATTCCCGAGCGCGCGATGGACTCGGGGGCCCGTCCACGCAGCGAACGCCCGGAGAGGCGGATGTCGCCGGCGTGCACAGGCGCCGCGCCCATGATCGCATGGAGGGTGGTCGACTTGCCCGCGCCGTTCGGCCCGATCAGCCCGACGATCTCTCCGTGCCGCACGTCGATGGTGAGCTCGCGCACCGCCTCGACGCCGCCGTAGCGCACGAAGAGCCGGTCGACCTCGAGCACGGGCGGCCCGGCCGCTGGATCCTCCGGGGTGGCGTGAAAGGTGGCCCCGGCCGCGCCTCTGGGCTCGGGCGTCCCGCTCACTCCGTGACCTCGTCGTCCGCCACGGCGCTCTCGCCCAGGTAGGCGGCGGCGACGTCGAGGTTGGCGCGGATCTCGGCGGGCGTGCCCTCGGCGAGCATCCGGCCCTGGTCGAGGACGTGGATGCGGTCGCAGACGTCCATGATCAGCGCCATGTTGTGGTCGATCAGCAGCACGCCCGCCTCGTGTTCGTCTCGTACCGACCGGACGACCGCGGCGAACGCCGGTACCTCGGCCTCGGGAAGCCCTGCCGCCGGCTCGTCCATCAGAACGTACCGCGGCTCGGTGGCGAGGGCACGGGCAACCCCGAGCCGGCGCTCGTCGCCGTGAGGGAGCGAGGACGCGGGATCGTCGGCCCGCCGATCGAGACCCAGCAGACCGAGAAGCTCCGTAGCCCGGCGACGGGCGTCACGCGGAGCAGAGCCGGTCCCGATCGCCGCGACCTCGACGTTCTCCCGCACGCTCAGGCTCCGAAACGACCGGCTGTGCTGGAACGTCCGGGCGAGGCCCTGCCGCCCGCGCTTGTGGGCTGGCCAGCGGGTCACGTCCTCGCCGTCGAGCAAGACCTCGCCCGCCGTCGGCGCGTCGAAGCCGCTGAGGACGTTGACCAGGGTCGACTTGCCCGCCCCGTTCGGGCCGATCAGCCCCACGACCTCGTGGCGACGCAGCTCGAGCGTGACGTCGTCGAGAGCCTGCACACCGTCGAACGATCGAGAAACGGCGGTGGCCCGGAGAACTGCTCCGGGCCACCGCTCGACCTCCGACGGACTCGCTTCGGTCATTGTCCCTAGATCTTCGGGACGACCTTCGCGGTGACCGTGCCGACGATCTTCGGCTTGCTGTCCTGGATCCTCAGCACCCGATACTGCCGCCCGAACACGGTGTGCAGCTTCGGCGTGAAGCTGACGAGGCCCGAGATCGTGGGCACCTTCTTGAACCTCACCATCTGCCCAGCGAGCTTCGCCCCGTTCGTGGAGCCGTGCGCCCGCTTGATCGCGACCACGACGCCGTCGATCGCGGCCGCCCCGGTGACGAACCCGCCCGTGCCGGCCTTGACCTTCTTCGCGAGCTGGTTGACCGCCTTGCTCGGGTCGTCCCCGAATGCCGACGCGTACGTGACCGCGTAGTAGTTCGAGATCGTCGGGCTCTTCGGCAGCCAGTACGTGCCGTCGCCCGCCCACGAGTTCAGGATCGGCACTTCGTTCCCCAGCGAGCGCAGACCGGTGACGAGCGCCGGCAGCTCGCCGAACGCCGTCGCGGTGACGACGACGTCCGCGTCGACCCCGTTCAGGCGGCTCACCGCGTTGTTCACGTTGTTCGCTCCGGTGGCGTAGCTCTCCTCGTCGACGATCTTCCCGCCGAGCTGCTCGAACCGGACCTTGAACGCCTCGACGACGTCCTTGAAGTAGACGAGCAGCGTGTTGGTTGCGAGGGCGGCGCTCTTCCAGCCGCGGCTCCAGGCGTACTGGGCCATGGCCGAGCCCTCGTCCTGCGCGACGTTCCCGTAGCTGAACGCCAGGTTGCCCTTCTTCCCGAACCGCTTCGGCCCCATCTGATCGGTGCCGATGCAGGGCGCGATCGTGAGAAGGCCCCGGTTGATCGACTCCTGCACGACCGGGGTCGCGTAGTCGACGTCGCAGGTCGTGAACATGATGTCGGCCCCCTTGCCGATCAGGCTCGCGGCGCACGACTTGGCCTTCGCAGGCGCGTTGTTCTGGGTGTCACAGGTGAGGATCTGGAGCTTGCGGCCGCCGACCCCTCCCCGCGCGTTGATCTGCTTCACGCGGACGTTCGCGGCCGCGAGGGCGGGGCCGTCGAACGGCGCCATACCGCCTTTCGAGTCGAACGCCCAGCCGATCACGATCGGCTTGGACTGGGCGGCCGGAACCGATGCGGCGGTCGCCGCAAGGACCGCCGCGAGCGTCGCGAGGAGCCCGACCAGCGCTCCTGCTCTCGTATGTCTCATCACGCCTCCTGGGCTTGACGGGTGGGTTGTGGTTGGTGCCAGGACTGCTCCTTGGCCTTGACGAGGCGGTACAGCGCGGTGTGGAGCGGCACCGGGACCCCGTAGCGCTCCGCCTCACGGATGAGCGAGCCGGTGATCAGGTCGATCTCCGTCGCCCTGTGTGCTTCGACGTCCTCCAGCATCGACGGATAGTGGGCCGAGCCGCGGCTCGTCGCGTGGAGGTTCATCTCCCATGGATCCTCGTACAGCTCGATTCCGGCCGCCGCAGCGACCGCCTTGCCCTCGTCGACGAGCTCGTGGACGAGGTGCCCGAGGTCGCCGAACTCGTCCTCACGCGCGAAATGCGCGTCGTGGCGAAGTCCCGTGAGCGCGGCGACGGCGTTCACCGTCGCGTTGAAGATCAGCTTGGACCACTGCGCCGGGCGGAGATCCGGGAACACCTTCGCGCGCAGACCCGAGCTGCGGATCAGCTCGCCTATCTCCTCGACCCGCTCGAAGGGCGTCGCCTCGTACGGCCCCATCCACGTCTCGGTGTCGAGGACGTACTGAACCTCGGTGTCGGAGTGCTTCGTGCCGGACATGAACGTGACGGCGGAGACGAGCGGCCACGAGCCGTGAGCGCGGACGACGTCTTCCGCGCCGAGCCCGTTGAGCGTGGTCATCAGCGTCGCCTCGGGAAACCTGCCCTCGAGCGACGCCGCCGCGTCCTCCAGGCCGTTCGCCTTCGTCGCGATGATGCCGAGATCGAAGGGCGGGAGGTCGTCGGGGTCTGCGGCGGCGGTGACGGTCGCATGCCGGTCGCTGCGCCCTGTGATGCGGAGCCCGTCTCGGTTCAGCGCGTCTGCGTGATCGGTCCGACGGGTCAGGACGGAGACCTCCGCGACCTGCGCGAGATGCCCGGCGAACAGGCTTCCGATCACGCCCGCCCCGACAACGCACACACGCTCACGCATCCGCCCGGGCGCTCAGACCCGAGGCGCGACGGCGGCGGCGCCGCTGGTCTCGGTGTGCAGGCTGAAACTCATCGGGTGCGTCCCGTCGGACCGGCTCGCTGACATGTCAGAGGCCGAGTATCCTACAAACTGACATGACAGTCAACCGGCGGCGCCCGGCTGCCACGCTCGCGCGTGGAGCCGTCCGTCCTCGGCGGGGCCGCCCTGCCACTCGGTTCAGGCGAGAAGCTCGACGGTGTCGGAGAAGCCACCGATCAGCGCCGGGAAGTCGAATTCCGGCAGCTGCGAGAGCGACTCGACCGGAAAGTGACCCTCGTAGAGGGGGTAGTAGCCACCGGGCGGCGAGGGAAGCAGGTGGATCGCGCTCAGGCCCTCGGCCCGGTAGGCCTCGATCTTCGCTCGGATGCGGTCGACGCTTCCGGCCATCACCATTGCGGCGGTCATCTCGTCCGGCACGAGGGCGACTCCGCCGCGGAGGTCGCCGGCGCGAACCCGCTCTCCGATGGCCTCGGCCACGTCCCCGAAGCCGGCAGCACGGATGCTCTCGAGGTACGACGGGGCCGAGTCGAGCGCGGTCGCGAACATCATGACGAGACCCTTGGCCTGCTCGAGGCCGTCGTCGGTGCGGGTCACGACGGCCGGGAACCCGACCGTGGCGTCGAACCCTTCGAGCGACCGCCCCGCGCGCTCGGCGCCCCGTCGCAGCGCGGGCATCGTGACGTCGCGGACGTACTCGAGCGACTGGAACCACCCGACGGTGCCGTCGGCGATCTCCCCGGCGAGCTCGGTCATGCGGGGGCCGTTGGCGGCGACGTAGATCTTGAGCGGCGTGTCGGGAAGCTCCATGTCGAGGTGAAAGTTCTTCACGGAGAAGATCTCGCCCTCGTAGCTGACCAGCTCTCCCGAAAGGGCAGATCGCAGGATCGCGACGAAGTCCCTCATTGCGGCAAGCGGCTTGCGATAGGTCTGCCCGTGCCAGGCCTGTACGTACCCCCGCGCCTGCACCCCGAGCCCCAGGAGCAGGCGCCCGCCCGACAGCTGGTGGAGCGTCGCCGCCTGCAGGGCCATCGTCACAGCGGATCGCGACCAGACGCCGACGACTCCGGTGGCGATGCCGATGCGCTCCGTTCGAAGCGCCGCGACCGTCGCGGGCCCGAAGGAATCGCCGAACGTGATCTCCGGGAACCAGGCGTTCTCGAAACCGGCCTTCTCGGCTCGCACTGCGAAGTCGGTGGTGAGCGAGGGTGGAAGTCCCGTCAGGAACAACCCCAGGCCGTTGCCTGCCACGCCGCCAGCCTACAAGACTTCGCGCGCCCTTTCGGGCGGTGCGCTCATGCCCGTTTTCGGGCAGGGTCGGTTGCTACGGGCGCGCAGGCGACGCTCCGTCTTGTTCGTCCTTGGGCTCTGCGGGCGACGCGCGCGAAGTGTCGGAAGGGACGACCAGTGACGGCGACACGGCCGAATCCCGGAGCGGGATGAGCTCCGGATCACCCTCACCCCGCTCCGCTCACCGAGGCGCACCCGATCACTCGCCGACCTGCGCAACCTCGCTCGGCGCCGACGAGCGGATGCGTGGGATCACGGCCCCGGCGAAGAGCTCCTGGTTCTTGATCGCCATCCAGTGAGGCGCCCCGCCGGCGTTGACCGTAATGCCGATCTCCGAGATGCCCGGGCAGATCTGCTGCGTCTCCTCGATCCGCTGAACGACGTCGTCCGGCGTGCCGACCCAGACATAGTCCTCCTCGACGAGCTGCTCGAACGGGACCTCGGCGAGCTGCTCCATGATCCCGGAGGCGTAGAAGCCGTAGCCGGCCTTTCCGAGCGCCTCCGCGTCCGGCTTCGCGTGCTCGAGGAGCGGTGAGCTGTTGCCGTAGATGAAGCCGGTGACCCACTCGCGCGCCTCGCGGAGCGCCGTCTCCCGGTCGTCGTCGAGGTGGCAGGCGTGA
Source organism: uncultured Actinomycetes bacterium (assembly GCA_963798725.1). GTDB lineage: Bacteria > Actinomycetota > Thermoleophilia > Gaiellales > Gaiellaceae > Gaiella. The sequence goes on along the minus strand of CAWCUL010000002.1, from coordinate 36,340 downwards.
ATCCACACGATGTCGGGCGTCGTCCCGTGCTCCGCGCATTTCGCGCGGTACAGGTCGAGCTGCTCTTCGAGTGCCTTGTACGGCAGGAGCGGCGGCACGGCGACCCCCCATCCGTTCTCGGCCGCGAGCTCGTACGTCCGATCGGACGTTCCACCGAGGAAGATCCGGAACTTGCGGGTCGGCAAGGGCACGATGTGGGAGTCGGCGACCTCGAAGTACTCACCCTTGTGCGAGAACTGCTCGTTGCCGAGCGCGGTGAAGAGAAGGTCGACGGATTCCTCGTAGCGCGGTCGCGCATGCTCGTCGAGCGGCACGCCCGCCTTCTCGGGGATCCAGCCGTGGCCCCGGCCGACCCCCCACTCGTATCGGCCTCCGGTGAGGATGTCGGTCACCGCGATCGCCGACGCCAGCACCATCGGGTTGTGGTACGGCAGTGCGTGGAGCATGGTGCGGAAGTGGATGTTCCGCGTCCGCTGCGCGGCCGCCGCGAAGAGCGCGGTCGGGTGCGCGGAGATCGAGAACTTCGGAAAGAAGAAGTGCTCGACCGACGCGTAGCAGTCGTACCCGAGCCGGTCGGCGTTTTCGATCTGCTCGAGGACCTCCGCATACAGCTGTTCCGCGCTCTTGCCGTCGTGGAGCTGCATCTCGGTGTACAGGCTGAACCGCATTCACCGCCCTCCCTCTTCGTGACATGTCAAGGGCCGAGTATCCCATCAGTGTGTCATGTCAGTCAATCCGGCCGCTCCCCTCAGAGCTCCGCTCCGTGCCAGCGGAGATCGCGTCCGCTCACCTCGATCGCCGCGATGGGCACGGGGTCGGGCTCCTCCGGCTCGTGTACGGGCGACCAGACGCCCCACGAGCGCCGGTAGTACATGAGAGGGGGCTCGAGCTCCGGTCGCACGCCGCCGTCGTCGACGCGCGCGATCAGGAGCACGTGATCTCCCACCACGAGCTCCTGCTCCGTCGAGCACTCCGCCCAGGCCAGGGCATCCTCGTGCAGGAGCGGAAGCCCCGACGGGGTCGGCCGCCAGGCGACCCGCGCGAACTTGTCGTCCTCCTTGGACGCGAACAGCCGGCACAGCGCGCTGCGTCCCTCGCCGATGAAGTTGACCGTGAAGGCTCCTCTCAGGCGCAGTGCATCCAGGGTCCGCGATCGCAGATCCACGCAGACGAGCACGGTCGGCGGGTCGGCCGAGACGCTGCACACGGCTGTCGTCGTCAGGCCGCGCGGGACGCCGTCCTCCGAGACCGTCGTCACGATCGCCACGCCGGACGGGAACGAGGCCATCACCTCGAAGAACGCCTGCCGGTCGATCATCTAGAGGCTCGATGTGGGTTGGGGGCGTGGTTGGGGAGGGCATGGGGCCAGGATCGCGGCCGATTCGGGCGTCGCAAGGCTGGTGGCCCTGATGCCGGACGAAGCGGACGCGCTCCGCCGGCCCAGGCCCCCATCCAGACGTGGTCGTAACCCCCATCAAGCCTCTAGGTGGCGGCATCCCGATCGTCGGAGGTCCGCTTCTGCGTCTGCTTTCGCACGAGCCGACGGAGGTCGTCGTCCGACACCAGCCCCTTCCGGGTCGTGCCGAGGCGCTTCACCTCCGCGAGCAACGCCGGGTGGCGATCCTCGGGCACGTCCAGGCCAAGCCGATCGAGCGCGATGCCGATCGAGTCGATCCCGCTCTTCTTCCCGAGCACGATCCCGCGCTCGGCGCCGACGAGCTCCGAGGAGTACGGCTCGATTGCCGGTGGGTCGTGGAACTGCGCCGCAACGGCACCCGACTCCCGCGTGAACAGCGCGTCGCCCGTGACCGCCTTCCAGGGCGGAAGCGTCGTGCCCGCCCGCGCCGCGACGAGCTGCGAGAGCGTCCGCGCCTGCGCGAGGTCGAGCCGGGTCGGAATGCCGTAGAGGGCCTCGAGCGCCAGAGCGACCTCCACGAGGTCCGCGTTGCCCGCTCTCTCCCCCATCCCGTTGACCGTGCCGTGTACCCACGTCGCCCCCGCCTGCACCGCCGCGATCGCGGCGGCCGTCGCGAGCCCGAAGTCGTCGTGGCCGTGCCAGTGGACGGGGACGTCGAGACTGTCGAGGGCCCGCGAGACGAGCAGCGCGGCCGCCTCGGGGGTGGCGATCCCGAGCGTGTCGACGACGACGACCTCGGCGGCGCCCGCCTCCACGGCCGCCGCGTAGGCTCGATCGAAGAAGTCGAGGTCGGCCCGCGACGAGTCGACCCCGAAGAACGCCACCCGGATCCCGTGGCCCACGGCGAAGGACACCGCGCTCCGGATCCGCTCGAGCATCGCATCGCGCGAGACCCCGAGCGCCTCGAGCTTGCCGTCCGAGATCGGGCTCTCGATCACCGACGCGCGGACGCCGAGCTCGACGAGCACGTCGAGGTCGGCCTGGACCGCCCGCGAGAATCCCCAGACCTCGGCTCGCAGGCCCGCGCCGACGATCAGCTCGACCGCATCGAAGTCGTCCTGCGACACGCGCGGAAATCCCGCCTCGATGCGGTCGATCCCGGCGGAGTCGAGCGCACGCGCGATCTCGAGCTTCTCCTCCGGCGTGAGCACGACGCCGACCGTCTGCTCACCGTCGCGAAGCGTGGTGTCGTAGAGGCCGACCGGGGCGCTCGGCTGCGGGTCGAGGGCCTGGGCGTTGATCGAGCCCGTCCACACCTTCGTCCGGTCGAGCGTCACAGCCGTCCCACTTTGTGTTGATTCAACACAAGCGTTGTCCACCGCGCAGACGACCCGACCGCGGGAAGGAGCGCGCATCCCCTGCGCGGACATCGGCCCTCATCCGCCCGCCTGCACGATTCCGTCGGGGAACGAGGACAGCTTCTCGGGGGCACCGTCGGTCACGAGCCAGTTGTCCTCGAGTCGGAGCCCGCCTCCCCCATCCCAGTAGCATCCTGGCTCGATTGCAAGCACCATCCCGGCCCGGATCTCACCGCCACCCGCCTGGTGCGCGTAGGGAGGCTCGTGCGCACGTGCGCCGATGCCGTGGCAGATCGGATGGGACGGCTGGCCCGGATAGCCGATGCGCTCCGTCCCTCGCCTGACGAGCCGGTCGAGCTCCGCGAGGCTCGCGCCCGGGACGCAGAACGCGACGGCCTCGTCGTACACGGTGGTGAGCCCTTCCTCCAGCTCGCGGTACCCGTCGCTCAACGTTCCGACCACGAGGTTCTTCGTGTGATCGCACCAGTAGCCGTCGGCGCACACCCAGATCTCGAACAGGGTTGGCTCGCCCTCGACCACCGGCCGGCTGCCCGTCGAGGTGAACGACCGGATCCCGGGGCCGGCCCAGACGAGCGAGAAGCCGAGAGCGAGGTCGACGCGGCCCGCCCAGCCGGTTCCCTCGCCGTGGACGAACCCGAGCCACTCCGAGGCGATCTGCGCCTCCGTCATGCCCGGCCTGATCACCCCGCCGGCGTGATCCATCGCTGCCGCCGCGATCTCGTTCGCAAGGCGCATGCGCTCGAGCTCCTGCGGTGTCTTGATCGCCCTGGCCTCGGCGAGCAGCGGCGTCGCGTCCACGGCGTCGGGAAAGGCGTCGAACCATGACTTCGTATACGTGGTCGGCTCCCCCACCATGCGGTCCGACGCCTGGGTTCCGAGCGACAGCTCGAGGCCGACGGTGCCGTGCTCGCGGGCAAGAGCGGCGGCCTGCTCGAGCGTCCGCAGCGACGGTGGGCGCGGGTCGCCCGGGTCGTAGCCCGACACGAGTCGCACGTCGCTGGTCCACGCGGTGCGCGCGGCGTCGTCGGCGGATGCCTCGAGGCAGAAGAGCGTCGGCTCTCCCACGCGCGGGAACACGACGGCGTCGTAGCCCTTCATCCCCCAGAAGCTCGTCAGGTAGACGACGTTGTCGGGCGCGCGTGCCAGGATCGCATCGAGCTCCTGGTCGGCCATGAGCGACCGCACGCGTTCGAGCTTCGGGTCGTCGGTGGGCCAGACGGTCGCCTCAGCCATGTGGCGATTCTGTCATGTCACAGCCGGTCGGCGTCGTCGATCCCCACGTAGTTCTCCGCCAGCGAGGTCGCCGCCACGGGCGAGCTGCGGAGGTACCGGAGCTGCGACTGCTGGAGCCGGAAGGAGAACTCGTCCTCGTCGGGGCTTCTGTGGAGCATCGTCGTCATCCACCAGGAGAAATGCTCCGCGCGCCAGACGCGGCGCAGGCACGTCTCCGAGTAGGCGTCGAGCGGTGCGGGGTCGCCGTCGCGAAACCACGCGACGAGCGCCGCGGCGAGCACCTGCACGTCACGCACGGCGAGGTTGAGCCCCTTCGCACCCGTCGGCGGGACGATGTGTGCGGCGTCGCCGGCGAGGTAGAGGCGGCCCCATTGCATGGGCTCGGCGACGAAGCTCCGCATCGGGGTGACGCCCTTCTCGAGGATGGGGCCCTCGCGCAGCGTCCAGCCGTCGGCCCCGAGCCGCTCCTGGAGCTCCTCCCAGATCCGGTCGTCCGGCCATTGCTCGAGGACCTCGTCCGGCGCGCACTGGAGATAGAGCCGCGACAGCTCCGGAGAGCGCATGCTGAGGAGCGCGAAGCCGCGCTCAGTGTGCGCGTAGATCAGCTCGTCGCTGGAGGGGCCGACGGCCGCCAGGATCCCGAGCCAGCCGTACGGATACTCGCGGTGAAACTCACGCACGATGCCTGACGGGATGCTCGGCCGCGAGACGCCGTGGAACCCGTCGCACCCGGCCACGACGTCGCACTCGAGCTCGTGCCGGCCGCCCTCGTGCTCGTAGCGGATGCGGGGCTCGTCGCCCTCGACGCCGTGGAGTGACACCTCGGAGACCTCGAAGAGAAGCGGCCGCCCGCTCGCGAGTCGCGCTTCGATCAAGTCCTTCACGATCTCGGTCTGGCCGTAGACGACGATCGTCTTGCCCGTGAGCTCCTCGAATGCGATCCGATGCCTGTCACGACCGGACTGCAGCTCGACACCCGTGTGCACGAGGCCCTCGCGCCGCAATCGCTCCCCGACACCGGCGCGATCGAAGAGCTCGGCCACTCCGTGCTCGAGCACCCCCGCCCTGATTCGCGCCTCGACGTACGCGCGGCTGCGCGCCTCGAGGACCACGGAGTCGATGCCCTCGTGGTGGAGCAGGTGAGCGAGCGTGAGGCCGGCCGGCCCCGCCCCGACGATCCCGACCTGTGTCCTCACGCTCCGCCCGTCGGGGCTTTTCCCTCCTCCGGCTCGAGGCTGTCGAGCACGCGCTGCGCGATCGCGAACGCCCCGTTGGCCGCGGGGACCCCGCAGTAGACCGCGCACTGCAGCAGCACCTCCTCGATCTCCTGGGGCGTGAGCCCGTTGCGCAGCGCGGCGCGGACGTGCATCTCGAGCTCGCCCTCTCTGCCCGTCGCGACGAGCGCGGTGAGCGTGATGCAGCTCCGCGTACGCCGGTCGAGACCCGGCCGCGACCAAATCTCACCCCACGCGTACCGGGTGATCAGGTCCTGAAAGCCGGCTGTGAACGGCGTCGTCCGCTCGATCGCGCCACTCACGTGCGCGTCTCCCAGCACCGCGCGCCGCGTCTCCATGCCGCGGGCGTGGAGCTCGTCCCCGGTCTCGAGGGTCATTCGGCCTCCTCCTCGTAGCGGCGAAGGGCCCGGTCGACCAGAGCTGCCGCCGAGCCGAGGTACGTGGTCGGGTCGAGCGCCTCCTGGATCTCGTCGGCGCTCAGGCCCGTGTCGTGCTCGGCAAGCACCGCGCCGAGCGGGCGACCGGTCTCCTCGGCGCTCCGCGCAACCTCGCGCACGAGCGCGCGCGCGGCGCTGCGCCCCATGCGCTCGGTCAGGACGAGAGCGAGCCGCTCCGTCACGATGCCGCCCCGTGTGCGATCGAGATTCTCCCGCATCCGGACAGGGTCGACCTCGAGCCTCTCGAGCGTCCCGGCGAGCGCCGCCACGGCCCCGCCCGTCGTCGCGAGAAGGCCGGAGAGCGCCTCCCATTCGGCTTGCCACGCCCCCGCGGCGCGCTCGTGCTCGCCGACGAGTGAGGCGGTCAGGACGGATGCGTTGCCCCGTGCGAGCGAGGCGCAGGCGCGAGCCCACATCGCCCCGACCGGATTGCGCTTGTGGGGCATCGTGGAGGAGGCACCCCCGGACCCGCCCTCGCGCACCTCGCCGACCTCGGTCTGTGCGAGCAGCTCGATGTCGAGCCCGACCTTGGCGTGCACGCCAGCCGCGATCTCCAGCCCGGCGCCGAGCGTCGCTATGCGGACACGGTTCGTGTGCCAGGGCACCGTCGCCGCGGGGAGATCGAGCTCGTGCGCGTAGAGCTCCGCTATCTCGATACCTCGGTCGCCCAGAGCGGACAGGGTTCCGGCGGCGCCGCCGAGCTGCGCGGCGAGGCCCTGGCGCCGGACGTCCGCCAGCAAGGCGCGTGCGTCGAGCACGGCGACGAGCCAGCCGGCAGCCTTGAGCCCGAACGTCGTCGGCACCGCCTGTTGCAGCAGCGTGCGTCCGGCCATCGGCGTGCCGCGATGTGCGCGCGCCAGCGCCGCGCACTCTTTCGCGACGCGCGAGACGTCCCGAAGGATCGCGTCGAGCGCGCGCCGCGAGACGAGCATCGCCGCCGTGTCGACGATGTCCTGGCTGGTCGCGCCGAGATGCACCCAGCGCGCGTCGTCCTCCCCGACCCGTGCGACGATCGCCCGGACGAGCGGCTCAGCGGGGTTCCCGCTCTCCCGGCCCTCTCCGAGCAGCGCTCTCCAGTCGTAGCCGTCCGGTACGCACGCGTCGGCGATCGAAGCGGCTGCGGCCGCCGGGACGATCCCCGCCCGCGCTCCGGCGTTCGCCAGGGCACGCTCGGCGTCGAGCATCGCCGCGAGCCACGCATTTCCCGAGACCGTCTCCTCGAGCTCGGCCGGGACGAGCAGGTGCCCGAAGGGCGTCACGCCGCGAAGAACGTCGTCTGCCCGGGCCCTTGGAGCCTCACGTCGAAGCGCAACCCGCCGCTTTCGGGTACCGCGACGAGCGTCTCGCGCTCCGCCGCGGACAGCCGGGACAGCACCGGGTCCCGCTCGTTGGCGTCGGCCTCGTCGGGGAAGTACATGCGCGTGAAGACGGCCTTCAGGAGCCCGCGGGCAAGAACGCACACCCCGACGTGAGGCGCCTGCAGCCCACCCTCGGGCCAGGGCACGGCGCCCGGCTTGACCGTGACGAGCTCGAACCAGCCGTCGTTCTCGGTGCTCGAGCGCCCGAAGCCGTCGAACCTGTCTTCGAGCGGAACGTCCTCGCGGTCGTCGCTCGCGTGCCGGTAGCGCCCCGCCGCGTTCGCCTGCCAGATCTCGACCCCGCCGTCGGGCACCCCGTCCCCGGCCCCGTCCACCACCCGGCCGCGGATGCGGATCGCCCGCGGATCGCCCGCGTCGACCAGCTCGTGTGGCAGCAGCTCCCGCATCATCCCGATTCGCAGGAACGGACCTGCGGTCTGGGACGGCGTCACGCCAAGCTCAGTCATCGTGCGGCTCCTCGAGCGGCGTCGCGTCGCTCCCCCCCACGACGATATCCCAGCGGTAGCCCAGCGCCCATTCCGGCGTGGTCAGCTCGAGGTCGAAGGCGCTGATCATCCGCTGCCGCGCCTTCTCGTCGCGCACGGAGTTGAAGATCGGGTCGAAGGCGAAGAGCGGGTCGCCGGGGAAGTACATCTGGGTCACGAGACGCTCCGGGAACGCGCGTCCGAACACCGAGAAGTGGATGTGGTTCGGGCGCCACGCGTTCGGATGGTTCCTCCATGGGTACGCGCCCGGCTTGATCGTGACGAACCGGTAGCGCCCGTCGTCGTCGGTGAGGCAGCGCCCCGCCCCCGAGAAGTTCGGGTCGAGCGGGGCGTCGTGGGCGTCGACCTCGTGGCGGTAGCGCCCGGCCGCATTCGCCTGCCAGATCTCGACGAGCTGCCCGCCCAGCGTTCGACCGTCGCTACCGAGGACACGGCCTGTCACGACGATGCGCTCTCCGAGCGGCTCTCCCGTGTGCTGCCGCGTGAGGTCGGCGTCCATCGGGCCGGGATCGGCGTCCCCGAACGCGGGCCCGGTCACCTCGGAGAGTGTCGCGGGGATGATCACGAGGGGCTCTTTCGGCGCGCGGAGCCGCGTCCCGACGTAGTCGGGATAGTCATACGGCGGGTCGGCGCCGGCACGCTCGGAGTCGACTACGCGGGCGAACGGACGATCAGAGTCGGGCATGGCTCTCCTCCAGGACGACGGCGAAGGGCGCTTGCGTGACTGCGGCGACGTCGTCGACCGTCGCGTCGCCGAGCAGCTCCGTCAGACGCAGCTCGCCGTCCACGAGGCGGAACACCGAATGCTCGGTGACGATCACGTCGACGGCCCCGGACGCGGTCAGCGGGTAGGTGCACTCCGCAACGACCTTCGGCTCACCGCTGGAGGACGTGCTGGTCATCGTGACGATCACCTTACGCGCGCCCACGACGAGGTCCATTGCACCACCGACGCCGAGCACGTCCTTCCCCGGAACGGCCCAGTTGGCGATGTCACCGCGCGCGCTCACCTGGAGCGCTCCGAGCACCGCGACGTCGACGTGACCACCGCGGATCATGGCGAAGCTCGCCGCGCTGTCGAAGTACGCGGCGCCCGGGAGCGCCGTTATCGGCCGCTTCGCGGCATCGATCAGGTCCGGGTCGAGCTCCTCGTCGTCCGGACGCGGGCCGACCCCCAGCAGGCCGTTCTCGGTCTGCAGCACGACTCCCGAATCCGGCGCGAGAAACCCCGGAATCAGGTTCGGGATGCCGATCCCGAGGTTCGCCACCTCGCCGCTTCGCAGCTCCCGGGCCGCTCGCTCGGCGATGCGCGCCTTGACGTCGTCGCTCACGACCGGGCCACCAGGTAGTCGACGTAGAGATGGGGCGTCACGACGGACTCGGGCTCGAGCGCCCCGGCGACCACGATCTCCCCGGCCTCGGCGATCGTGAGCGTCGCCGCGGTCGCCATCAGTGGATTGAAGTTTCGGGCCGTCCGCCGGTACCAGAGGTTGCCAAGCGCATCCGCCCGGGCGGCGTAGACGAGCGCGACGTCCGCGCGGATCGGCTGCTCGAAGACGTACGCGACGCCGTCGATCAGCCGCTCCTCCTTCCCCTCCGCGAGCAGCGTGCCCGCCCCGACCGGCGTGTAGAACCCCCCGATGCCCGCCCCGGCGGCGCGGATCGCCTCGGCGAACGTCCCCTGCGGCACGAGGGTGGCGGTGATCCTGCCGGCGTTCACGGCCTCCACCGCCTCGGGGTTCGACGTGAAGTAGGACGAGATCCCCCTCCGGATGCGGCCCTGTCGCAGGAGCCTCCCGAGGCCCCGGCCGGGCTCGCCGATGTTGTTCGACACGATCGTCAGATCGGTCGCGTCCGAGTGGTCGACGAGGGCGTCGATCAGCGTGAGCGGCGCGCCGACCAGGCCGAAACCGCCCACCATCACGGTGTCTCCCGACCGGATGTGAGCAACGGCTTCCTCGGCCGTCGCCAGCGCGTTCACCGTCATGGTCGTTCCTCCGCGTGCCGCTGTCACGTGCTCTCAGAACGGGAAGGGGTGGGAGCCGCGCTGCACCGTGATCCAGCGCATCTCGGTGAACTCGTCCACGACGGCCGAGCCGCCGAATCGTCCGAAGCCGCTGTCCTTCACGCCCCCGAAGGGCATCTGCGGCTCGTCACCGACGGGCTGGTCGTTGACGTGCACGATGCCCGCGTCGATCCCCTGCGCAAGGGCAAGGCCACGGTCGGCGTCCGACGTGATGATCCCCGACGACAGGCCGTAGGACGTCGCGTTCGCGCGTGCCACGGCCTCGTCCGCCGAGCCGACGACCTCGATCGCAGCGACGGGCCCGAACGTTTCCACGTTCGCAAACTCGGAGTCGGGGGGCACGTCGCCGAGCAGCGTCGGCTGAAAGCACGGCCCCTCGGAGCTCCCGCCCGCGAGTACCCTGGCGCCGCTCTGCACGGCGGCCTTCACGCGCGCCTTTATCGTCGCGAGCGCGTCCGGGTTGATGAGCGGCCCGATGATCGTTTCGGGCTCCTTCGGGTCGCCGACCTTGAGGCCGGCGGTCTTCTCCGCGAGCCGCGACACGAACTCCTCGGCGATCGGGCGCTCGACGATGATCCTCCGGGCCGACATGCAGATCTGCCCCTGGTGGAGGAACGATCCGAAGGCGGTCGCGTTGACCGCGTACTCGAGATCGGCGTCCGCAAGGACGATCAGTGGGTTGTAGCCGCCGAGCTCGAGCACGATGCGCTTGAGGTTTCGCCCCGCAGCCTCGGCGAGCTTGCGCCCGGTTCCGGTGGAGCCGGTGAAGTTCAGCCGCCGAACGTGCGGACTCTCGATCAATACGTCGCCGACCACCTGCGCGTCGCCGGGCGCGTGGGTGACGATGTTCAGCACCCCGGGCGGAAGACCCGCCTCGGCGAAGACCTCGCCCCAGAGAAGGCCGCCGACCTGCGGCGACCATTCGGACGGCTTTAGCACCACCGTGTTCCCGAGCGCCAGCGGTGCTGCGATGGAGCGAGCCGAGAGGATCAACGCTGCGTTCCAGGGTGCGATTGCCCCGACGACGCCGACGGGGCGCCTGAGCCCCATGGCGAACGCGCCCGCGTCCGACGGAATCACCTCGCCGAGCGGCGCATAGGCGAGCGCCGCCGCCTGGCGGAAGAGCCCCGGCACGAAATGCATCTGGAACATGCCGAACCCGAACGTGCAGCCGGTCTCGCGCGCGAGCATGGAGACGACCTCGTCCTGACGTCCCTCGAGGACCTCGGCCGCCTTCAGGAAGACGCCCTGACGCACCGCCGGCGGGGTCCGAGACCACTCGGAGAACGCAGCCGCGGCGGCCTCGACCGCGCGCTCGGCGTCCGCTCCGCTCGCGGCGCTGACCTCCGAGACCACCTCGCCGTCGAAGGGATCCAGGTTCTCGAACGTGCGCCCGTCCTCGGCGTCGGCGAACTCGCCCCCGACGAAGAGCCTGGTGTCGATGCCCGTGCCGGTCTCGGTGCCCATCTCGCTCCTCTCAGCGCCTCTCAGCTTGTCCCGCCCTCCGGGGCGACGCGAGGCTCTGCCCGCACGGGCAGCCTCTCAGCCAGTTGAACATACGTTTCGCGCGGGGCGTCCGGGCACGAGACATGCGCACCTGCCCTTCGCCAGCGTGAGCGTGCATGTTTTCGATCGCCCGCCTCGAGCCCACGCTCCACCGCGCGCGACGCTACGCGGGCCGTGTCGAGTTGTCAACACGGCGTGCCGCTATGTAGAACACACGGATGGACGAGATCGAGCCGACACGAGCGAGGACCTCGCAGTCTCTCGAGCGCGGGCTCGCAATCCTTTCGTCGTTCTCGCCGGGAAGGCAGCTGATCGGCACGAGCGAGATCGCGCGTGAGCTCGGCCTCACCCGTTCGACCGCGCACCGCTACATCATGACTCTGGCGCGGTTGGGCTATCTCCAGCAGGACGCGACCACGCGCCAGTACGGCCTCGGCCCACGCGTCCTCGACCTCGGCTTCACGGCGATCAACTCGATGGAGCTCCGCCACGTGGCGGCCCCGCACCTGCGAAGGCTCTGCGACGAGACGGGCCACACGGTCAACATGGCGATTCTCGACGGGGCCGACATCGTCTACATCGAGCGATGCCGCGCTTCGCGCGCCCGGCAGGACGAGATCGACCTCGATCTCCACGTCGGCTCACGCCTGCCCGCGTACTGCACGTCGCTCGGCAAGGTGCTGCTCGCGTACCTTCCGGACGGGCTGCGCGACGAGATCCTGAGCGAGGTCAGCTTCTCTCGTCGCGGCCCGAATACGATCACGAGCAGGGCGGCGTTTCTCGCCGAGCTCGAGCGCGTCCGCGAGGCGGGGCTGGCCGTGAACAACGAGGAGCTCGCCTACGGTCTCCGGTCCATCGCCGTCCCGGTGCGCTCCGCTTCGGGCGAGGCGGTCGCGGCGGTGAACCTTGCCGCTCACCGTGCGATGGCGCCCCTCGACGACCTGGTCGAGCGGGTTGGCCCGGTGATGCAGCGGACGGCCGCCGAGATCTCGGCTCAGCTCGGCTACCGGCCCTCGCCGTCGGAGCTCGCCGTCTGACGCAGTCGGCGGCTAGCTGCCCCAGATCTCGTCGGCGGTCTCGACCACGAGCCGGAGCTTTGCCACCTGCTCGTCGTGGGTCAGGGCGTTCCCGTCGACGGTCGAGGAGAAGCCGCACTGCGGCGACAGGCAGAGCTGGTCGAGCGAGACGTATCTGCTCGCCTCCTCCATGCGACGCTTGAGGTCGTCTTTCGTCTCGAGCGCACCGCGCTTTGTCGTGACGAGCCCGAGCACCACCTGCTTCTCACCCGCCGGCAAGAAGCGGAGCGGCTCGAAACCGCCGGAGCGGTCGTCGTCCCACTCCATGAAGTAGCCGTCGACCTCGAGGTCGTTGAAGAGCGCCTCGGCGACATGGTCGTAGCCTCCCTCGGCAAACCACGACGAGCGGAAGTTGCCGCGGCACATGTGGGTCGTGACCGTCATCCCCTCGGGGCGCCCCTGGAGCGCTTCGTTGATGTGACGGATGTATTCGACGTGCTGACGCTCGGGATCGCCTCCGATCGAGGCGACATAGCGCTGCTGCTCGGGATCGTTCAGGTACGCGAGGCTCGTGTCGTCGAGCTGGAGATAGGTGCAGCCGAGCTCGCCGAGCCGGCGCACCTCGTCCCGGTACGCGGCGGTGAGGTCGCTCCAGAAGCCGTCGAGCTCCGGGTACACGGACTCGTCGATCGCGGCTCGGCCGCCGCGGTAGTGGACCATGCTCGGCGAGGGGATCGTCAGCTTCGGCGTCGTCGTCCGAACGCAGCCCTGCAGGAACGAGAACGCCTCCTCGAAGATCGTCTGCGAGAGACCGACCTTGCCGTTCACGTGGAGTGCGGGGGCCACGAACTCGACGTCGCCGCCCTCGTTGTGGAACGAGAGCGTCACCGTGTCGTCGGCGGTCGTGATCCCGTCGAGCCCGTAGATGAAGTCCATGTGCCACGACCTCCGCCGAAGCTCCCCGTCGGTCGCCGAGCGCAGGCCGAGCTCCTCCTGCATGCGCACGGCGCCCCGGACCGCCTCGTCCTCGACGGTGCGCAGCGCGTCGGCATCGATCCGTCCCGCGGCAGCATCTTGGCGCGCCCGCAGAAGCGCAGGGGGCCGAAGCAGGCTCCCGACGTGATCGGCGCGGAACGGAGGCTTCGTACGCGATGTCATCGTTCTCCTCCTCTACCAGCGAACCCGCTCGGGAGGCGGCCCGCCGTGGCCCTCCTGCCATGAGATCACGGGATTGCGTAGCACGCCGATCCGCTCGATCTCGCATTCCATCACGTCGCCAGGCTTCAGGTAGAGCGAGGCCGCGTCCGGGGAGAATCCCGCGACGCCCGACACCGTTCCGGTCGAGAGGACGTCGCCCGCCGAGAATCCGAGCGCCGAATAGTGGCTCAGGATCTCCGGGATCGTGACGCTCATCCGACTCGAGTGCGACACCTGTCGGTCGTCACCGTTGACGCGGAGGGTCATCGCGAGATCGTGAGGATCGGGAACCTCGTCCGGTGTCACGACCCACGGGCCGAGAGGGCAGAACGTGTCGATCGCCTTGCAGAAAGAGAACACGCCGGACACCATCTCGCGGCGCTGGATGTCCCGGGCGGTGATGTCGTTGAAGATCACGTAGCCGCCGACGTAGTCCATGGCCTCCTCGGGCGAGAACCAGGTTCCCGCCTTCTTGAGCACGACGGCCAGCTCGAGCTCGTAGTCGAGCTCCTCGGTCAGGTGCTCGGGGTAGATCACGGGCTCGTCGGGGCCGACGATCGCGTCGACGTTCTGGAAGAAGACGATCCACGGCGCGATCTGGTGCGACCAGTCGACCTGCTTCGACTCGTCCTCGTGCTCCCGGAAGTTGCCCGCGGTGTGGAAGAACTTCTTGGGCTCGATCGGCGCGCGCAAGCGCGTCTCGGACAGCGGCACCCGCTCGCCCGTCTCGTCCGCGCCACCGCGCTCGAACCACTCCCGCATCGTCGGCACGTCGAGCACCGCGATCTCCTCGCCGTCCAGAACCCCCACCCGCCCCGCATCCTCACCGAATGTCACGAGCTTCACGCGCTACCTCCAGTGGCCGCCGTTCGTCCGGCGCCCGATCGACCGAGCTGGTCACAGATTGCAACTTGCGCCTTCACGCCACGCCGCACACGCGCATGGCCACCTTCGCGTACACCTCGGCGGTGCGCACGAGCCCGTCGATCTCGAGGTTCTCGCCGAGCTCGACGTCCATCAGCCCGGTCGAGGTCCCGTAGTTGACGGTCGGGACGCCGTACCGGGTCAGCGCCGACGCGTCGGAGAACCATCTGGTCACGTCTCGACCCGGTGCCTCGCCGTGGACATCCTCGTGCGCGGCGTCGATCGCCGCGACGAGCTCGTGGCCCTCGTCGATCTCCGCGCCGGGCGCCGTGACATAGACCTCGCCCTCGATCTCGTACGTGGGGAACCTCTCCGCGAGCCCCCGCACCATGTCCAGGACCTCGCGCCGTGCGACACCCATCGGCTTCGTCGGAGGCACCCTGACGTCGAGGAAGAGATCCGTGTGGTGGGGCGTCCGTGACACGCGCCAGCCGAACCCGCCCTCGATCGCGCCGACGTTGACGATCGGCCTCGCGCCCCGGTAGGCGTTCGCCGGGTCGTCCTCCCACGAGGGGATCCACTCGAGGATCGAGCCGAGCACCTCCTGCGCCCGGAGGATCGAGTTCTCCCCCCGCCTGCCCTCGCTGAACGCGGTGTGGACGAAGTTCCCGTGCACCCGGATCCGGAGCCAGAGCGCACCGAAGTGCCCCAGCACCACCTTGCCCTCGGTGGGCTCCCCGAGCAGGCACATGTCAGCCACGCCGCCGTGGGAGACGAGGTACCGCGTTCCGGCCGCATAGCCGCGGTACTGGGCGCCGACCGCTTCACCGTGCTGTGTCTTCTCGATCTCGCCGCAGACCGCGGCGACGAGCAGGTCGCCCTGGAGACGTACTCCCGCATCCTGGAGCGCAGCCACGGCTTCGACGTAGCAGGCGAGCGCACCCTTCATGTTCGAGATCCCGAGGCCGTACAACCGCCCGTCCTGCACGAAGGCCGACGGCTGGAAACCCCGAACGTTCCTGAGCCAGGGCTCGCGTCCGGAGTACGAGGTGTCCATGTGACCGTTGAGCATGAGGCTCTTGCCGCCGCCCGCGCCCGTCCATGTCCCGAGGGCGTTCGCCCGGCCGTCCTCGACCTGTTGCCACTGCACGTCGAGGCGGCGGGCGTCGAGGAGCTCGACCATCAGGCGCGCCATTCCCTCCTCGTCGCCTGTGAACGAGTGGGTGCCGATCATGCGGCTCGCCGTCTCGACGAGCCGATCCCGGTCGATCACGATCTGTCCCGGAGCCGTGGTCATGCTTGACCCGTCTATCCGCGGACGTGTGGCAGCACGTCCGAGCCGAACAGGCGGATCTGCTCGTGCCGGTCGTCACCCCACAGCTCGAGCATGACGTGGGTGCAGCCCGCATCGCGGTACTCCTCGATCGCCGCGATGCAGTCTGCGGGCGTGCCCGCGATCGGCTTGCACTTGTCGAGCAGCGCGTCGGACACCTCGGCCTTGGCGGCGAGGCGCCCACCCCGCTCCATCGCCTCTGCAACCGGCCGGATCTCGTCCTGCTCGATTCCGGCGAGGTCGAGCAGCACGTCGGCGGAGCCCTGGATGTTCTGTACCTTGTTCGCCAGGTACATCCCCGCGATCTCGCGCGCACCGTCGCGTCCGCGGTCGCGGTCGGTCGGATGGATCGAGGCGACGATGGTGCAGCCGAGATCGACGTCGTCGGGATCTCGCCCGGCCTTCGCGGCGCCGGCTTCGACGTTCTCCCTCGTGTACCGGACGAATGCAGGGGTCGTGATCGACGGCGTCAGGAGGCCGTCGCCGATCTCGCCGCCGAGCTGCTGCATGAGCGGGGCCGTGCCGGCCACGTAGACGGGCACGTCCCAGCGCGGCGCATGAGCCTCTTCGGCGAGCGCGGGAATGTCCGCGCCGTAGACCTTGCCCTCGTGCTCGAAGCGCTCGCCGCCGAGGATCCCCCGGACGATCGCAACGGAATCGCGCATGTGGGCGAGCGGCTTCGTCACCTTCGGCGGACCTCCCTGCTTCGTGTTGTTCAGGAAGATCTTCGACGTGCCGAACCCGACGATGAACCTGCCGGGCCCCGCCGCCTCCTGCACGACGCGCGCGTCCATCGCGGCCTGCACCGGGTGACGCGTGTAGGGCGAGATGATCCCCCAGGCGACGGTGAGCCGGGTGGTCTCGCGCGCCATGAGCGCCGAGACGACCGTGGACGATCGTGCTTCCATCTGATGCTTGCGCCACCACG
Source organism: uncultured Actinomycetes bacterium (assembly GCA_963798725.1). Classification (GTDB taxonomy): domain Bacteria; phylum Actinomycetota; class Thermoleophilia; order Gaiellales; family Gaiellaceae; genus Gaiella. The sequence continues at coordinate 19,965 of CAWCUL010000002.1, read as the reverse complement.
GGTACGCCTCGGCGAGCCAGATCGTGTCGAGGCCCGCCTCGTCCATCGCGCGCGCCGAGGCGAGCATCTCGTCGAGCGGCTCCATCGTGAGCTGCATCACGCCGACTCGGAACGGAACCGTCACGCTCGCTGCCTCCTTCGTCGCCGCTCTGACATGTCAGGCGGAGACTAGCGCACCCACCGCCACTGACATGTCAGACGTCAGCCGTCCGCCTTGGCCAGCTGAACCTCCGCGTCGAGCGCCGCGAGCACGTTGCCGACCTGCTGGTTGATGATCGGCTGCAGCACCCGCTGGCCCATCGATCCGACCGGCCCGGCGATCTTGACGTCCGCCTCCCACGTCATCGCCGTCGTGTCCCCGTCGCCGGCGAGCGTGAAGTTGGTGGTCATGTTCATGAGCGCTCCGACGCCGTTGCCCTTCGCGTTGAGCGACGCGTACTCGAGGGGACGCTCCTCGAGCTTCTCGAAGGCGATCGACATCTTCAGCCCTCCGAGCCCCAACGGAACCTTCACCTTCGCGCTCCAGTGCGCGTCGTCGGCGATCTCGAAGCTCTCGACGCCGGGCATCGTCTTCGCCATCTTCGAGGGGTCGTTGAGCACGCTCCACACGACCTCCCGCGGCGCATCGAAATCCTTCGTGCCTTCGAGCTTCATGTCGACTTCACCTCGACCTTCGCGCGCGCCTTCTCGGGCTGCGTGAGCATGTCGAAGACGCGGTGGTAGGGATTGTGGCTGTCGGTCACGATCGGCGCCCCCGCCGTTTGCAGCGCGTCCTGCAACGCCGCGCAGATGCAGTGGATCCCACCTCCTCCGCCCTCTCCCATCCCCTTCGTGCCGAGCGGCGTGAAGGGGGACGGAGACTCGATCGCGCCCGTCTTGAGCGGGGGCATGTCGAGCGTGTGCGGGACGTGGTAGTCGTAGAAGTTCGGTGTCAGGAGGTTGCCCTCGTCGTCGTACGTGAACGACTCGAACATTGCGGCGCCGATCGCGTGCGCCGTGGCGCCCATCACCTGGCCCTCGACGATCTTCGGGTTGATCCGCACCCCGCAGTCGTCGACTGCGGCGTAGTCGACGACCTCGTACACACCCGTCTCGCGATCGACCTCCACCACGCAGGCGTGGATCTGCATCGAGTACGTCAGCGTCAGCTGGCCGAACTTGCGCTCCTTGTCGGGCACGTCGAACGGCGGCCGATAGACGAAGCGCGCGTTCATCGGAGGCGGGTCGACGGGGAAGCCGGCGTTGTTCGCGTTGGGGATTGCCCCGAGCGCCATGAACGGCAGCGCCGCCTCGTGATTGTCGGCGATTCGGGCGAACCCGTCGGCGAGCTCGATCGCCTCCTTTGGGCACTGGAAGACCATCGAGGCGAGCGTCTTCATCTGGTCGGCGAGCATGTCCGTGGCCCCCTTCACGGCGCCGAGGCCGGTGACCGCAAACTGGCTCGCATACGTCCCGGAGAAGCCCGCATGCGAGTTCCAATAGCTGTCGTGGCCCGCCCGGACGTGCACGATGTCGACGTCACAGCCGAGGATGTCCGCCACGACCTGCGCAGCGGTCGTCTCGTGGCTCTGGCCCTGCGGGGTCGTGCCGAGCGTGACCACGATCTCGCCGAAGATGTCGAGCTTGACCGTCGCCACCTCGTTGTTCCCGGAGAACTGCAGGTCGGGGTTGATCAGCTGCGACTGGCCGAAGTTGTTCGTCCCGGAGTCGAGCGTCGAGCCGATCCCGAAGCCGAGCAGCTTGCCCCTCGACGCGGCCTCCTCCCGGCGCGCCTCGATCGTGTCGTAGCCGATCAGCTCGAGCACCGCGTCGAGCGCCGCAGGATAGTCGCCGGAGTCGTAGACGCATCCGTTCGGCGTCTCGTACGGCATCTGCTCGGGCTGCACGAAGTTCTTCTTCCGCACCTCGACCCGGTCGAAGCCCAGTTCCTGCGCGACGATGTCGATGATGCGCTCCGTGAACCAGAGGTGCTGCATCCGTGAGTAGCCACGGTTCGGCGAGCACGGCGCCTTGTTCGTCAGCACCTGCGTGAAATCGAGCCGGATGTTCCGCCACGCGTACATGCCCGGCGCGACCTGCGCCCAGATCACGCCGCCCAGCGGCTCGTAGCGGAGGTACGCGCCGGCGTCGTCGAGCGCCTTGGTGCGGAACCCCAGCATGGTCCCGTCCGCGCGGACCGCGACCTCGGTGTCGAGGAACCACCGCTCGTTTCCGTGGGACATCGACTGGTGGAAGTCGGTTCGCCACTCGGTCCACTGGATCGGCCGGTTGAGCTTGCGCGCGAGGAGACAGCAGGCGACGAGCTGCGGATGCGACGTGATCTTGTTTCCGAAACCGCCGCCGATGTCCTGGGTGACCATCCGGAGCTTGTCGGTGCCGACCCGCATCGCGGGCGCCATCATGATCACGGCGAACCCCGGGAACTGATTGTTGGTCGTGAGCGTCCACTGCCCGGTTCCGCGATTGAACTCCACGAGAGCGCCGTCGAGCTCGAGCGGAGTCGAGTTGAAGCGATCGAAGTGGAGCTCCGAGATCTTCACGACGTGATCGGCCTCGGCGAAGGCGGCATCGACGTCCCCCCACTCCCACACCCCCTCGTACGTCAGGTTCCCGCCGCACTCCTCGTGGAGCACGGGGGCATCCGCGTCGAGAGCACGCCGCGCGTCGACGACGACGTCGAGCGGCTCGTAGTCGACCATCACGAGCTCGGCGGCGTCACGGGCGAGCTCCCGCGACTCCGCGACGACCGCGGCGACCGGCTCGCCGACATAGCGCACCTTGCCCACCGCGAGCGCGTAGTCCCTGATCTGGCCGCCCGGGTCGGCCGCGATCTGGAAGAACGGGTCGGTGAGGATCGCCACCTCGTCCCCCGTGAGCGTGCCGTACACGCCGGGGAGCTCCAGCGCGCCCGAGACGTCGACCGAGAGGATCCGTGCGTGCGGGTACGGGGAGCGCACGAAGTGCAGGTACCCCATCCCGTGGCGCTTGACGTCGTCGAAGAACTGGCCCTGCCCCTCGACCAGCCGCCGGTCCTCCTTGCGTGGCACGTTCTGGCCCACGAACCCCTTCTGCAGGGTGGTCGTGCCTTCGGTCTCGAGCGTCGTCATGCGGAGCTCCTTCCTGCCGCCACGACGGCCTCCACGATGTTCCAGTAGCCCGTGCACCGGCAGATGTTGCCCTGGAGCGCCACCTTCACCTCGTCCTCGGTCGGGCTCGGAGTCTGCTCCAGGAGCGCGGTCGCGCTCATCAGCATCCCGGGCGTGCAGTAGCCGCACTGGAGCGCATGGTGCTCTGAAAACGCTCGCTGGAGCGGCGTCTGCTCATCGCCCGCGAGCCCCTCGACGGTCGTGATCGAGGCTCCGTCCGCCTGCACGGCGAGCACGGAGCAGCTCTTCACGGGTACCCCGTCGAGCTGCACGGTGCAGGCGCCGCAGCTGCCGGTGTCGCATCCGACGTGCGTCCCCGTGAGGTCGAGGTCGTCGCGAAGGAAATGGACGAGCAGCCGCCGTGCGGGCACCTCCCTCTCGACGGGAGTGCCGTTCACCATCACGTTCACGAACCGGCTGAAGGTCGGTGTCTCGGCCACGTTCAGCCTCCTGCTCTCTCGGTTGCCTGCAGGACCGCGCGAACGATCGAGGTCTCGGCGAGGCTCCGTCTGTAGTCCGCCGAGGCATGGACGTCGGACGGCGGGTCGAGCGTCGCGCTGAAGCCGCTGACGGCGTCCCGTACCGTACCCTCGTCGACGGCGCCGGAGAGCTTCGTCTCGACCGACTCCGCCCTGACGGGCACGGCGGCGACGCAGCCCACCGCGATTCGCCACGTGCCGTCCACCACGGACGCCGCGGCGTTCGAGATGTAGGTTCCGTGCGCGCCGAGCGTCACGCCTGCCATGGCGTCTCCTGTCCCCTTGCCGCCCGCGGGCACGGTGATCCTCGTGAGGAGCTCGCCTTCCGCGACCGTCGTCTCGAACACGCCGACGAAGAACTCCTCGGCCGTGACCGTGCGCTCGCCCGAGCTCCCCCGAACCGTCATCGTGGCGCCGAGCGCCACCAGCAACGGCGGAAAGTGGTTGGTCGGGTCGTTCACGCAGATGTTGCCGCCGAGCGTGCCCCTGTTGCGGACCTGGACGTCGGCGACGGTCGCGGCGACCTCCGCCAGGACCGGACGGGTGACCTCGACCTCGGAGGAGCGGATCAGCGAGGAGAGCGTGGCCATCGACCCGATCTCGAGCGTCGAGCCGGAGACGGAGATCGCGCGGAGATCGTCGAGCCCGCCGAGGTCGACCAGCACGTCGGGCGACGCCGCGCGCTGCTTCATCACGTTCAGAAGCGTCTGGCCTCCGGCGAGGGCGCGGGCCCCGTCGTTGGTGGAGAGCAGCTCGATCGCCTCCTCGACGCTCTCCGGACGCGCGTAGGAAACCTCTCGCAGCAGCATGACTGCGATTCTGTCACACCCGCACCCGTGACATGTCAAGGACCCTCCCGGCCTCGACGACCTCGAAGGCCCGTGGTCCCCGAGGCGGGCCGGAAGCCGGGAGGGGCGGCACAGGCCGCCCCTCCGAGTCGAGACCGAACTCGTCGTCGTCAGCTCAGCCTGCGCGGACCACGTGCCATCCGTCGACGCCGTCGCACTTGACGACACCGCGCGTGTCGCCCTTGTACGTGTACGCAGGAAGCCCGTTGACGGTGAGCTGGAGCTTCTTTCCCCGCTTGATCGTGCCGAACGTCGCCATGACACCCTTGACGTGCTTGTCGACGCGATGCGCGACATAGACGGCCGGCCATTGCTTCAGGCAGGTGCTTTTGCAGCGGATGCTTCCCGCCCGCCTTCTTTTCGACGTCCCAGTAGTAGATGCCGATCCCGCGTGGTGTGGCGATCACCTTCTTGCCGGCGAGATTCGAATTCATCTCGATCGCGGGGCGTCCCATTGCCTCGTCGTGTGCGAGCGCGGCGGCGGGCACGACGACCATCGCCACGAGGGCGACGCCGAGCAGCCGGAGAGCCAGTGTCATCGAGTCGTACCTCCCGGTCGGTGGTGGTGCGCGATGGGCGCTCGCCGAGCATGCCGGTGCCCGGCGCCCGCAGGCGGCCTGTTCGCGGACTCGTAAGGGAAGGTTCACGCCGACGCAAGGGATGGCCGACCGAACACGGTCGTCGATGCGGCTCGGGGTTGCCAGGGCCGGTTTCTCGGAGCGCCGCCGTGCTAGCGTCGCCGCGTGGCGACGTACGACGCGGTGCTCGTCGGGTCGGGGATCAACACGCTGACCGCCGCGGCGCTCCTCGCGCGCGACGGCTGGCAGGTCTGCGTCCTCGAGCGCGCCGATCGGCTCGGCGGCGCCATCCACACGGAGGTGGACTACACCCTGCCCGGATTCACGCACGAGGTGATGAGCTCGTGGCATCCACTCTTCACCGGGTCGGCGGCGTACGGCGAGCTCGGGGACGAGCTCCACCGGCGCGGCCTGGAGTACGTGAACACGGAGCTTCCGACCGCGACGGCCTACCCCGATGGCTCGGCGATGTTCCTGCAGACGTCGATGGATGCGAACGTCGCCGAGTTCGACCGCTATGCCTCCGGGGACGGCACCGCATGGGCGCGCCAGTTCGAGGAGTTCATGGCGCACGCCGACCTGAGCTTCGGCGTGCTCGGCACGGAGCTCTGGTCGCCTGCCGGGCTCGGCCTCGGCCAGAGAATGCTCCGGCGCCTCGGCCGACGCGGCCTCCTCGACTTCGCCGGCCATGCGCTCGCTACGTGCCGTGACTGGACCACCGCCACCTTCCGATCGTCGGAGGCACACGGCCTTCTCGCACCATGGGTGCTGCACACCGGGCTCGGGCCGGAAAACGCCGTATCCGGCTTCATGACGCAGGTGATCGCGTGCGCAGTTCAGCTGGGCGGGATGCCGGTACCGGTCGGCGGCGGAGTCAGCCTGGTCGAGGCGTTGTCCTCCATCGTGCGCGACGCGGGGGGCGAGCTCCGGACCGAGGCGGAGGTCGAGCGCATCGTCGTCTCGGACGGCCGGGCGACGGGCGTCGTCGTCGCCGGAGGCGAGAGGATCGCCGCGACCCGCGCCGTCGTCGCCGGAGTCACGCCGACGCACCTCTACGGCCTCCTGCTCGGGCCGGCCGACGTGCCGGCCGAGGTCAGCACAGCCGCGGCGCGGTACCGCTACGGGCGTGCCGGCATGCAGATCCACATCGCGATGGACGAGCCGCCGCGTTGGACGGGCCACGATGCAGAGCGTCTCGCGCGGACGGCGATCGTCCACGTGACGCCCGGCCTGGACGGCGTCTCACGAGCCGTCAACGAGGCAGAGCGCGGTCTGCTCCCGGCCGAGGCGACGATCGTGGCCGGGCAGCCGTGCGCGGTCGACGCGTCGCGGGCGCCGGACGGCAAGTGGATCGTGTGGATTCAGCTCCAGGAGCTTCCGGCCGGCCCCGTGAAGGGCGACGCCGCCGGCGAGCTCGACGTCGGCGACGGAAACTGGACCGAGGAGCTCCGCGAGGCATACGCCGACAGGATCGTCGCTCGGCTCGGCGCCTCGATCGAGAACCTCGCGTCCGCGACGCTCAGGCGCATCGTCCTCTCCCCCGCGGACCTCGAGGCGCTCAATCCGAATCTGGTCGCGGGCGACATCTACGCCGGCAGCTGTGCGCTCGATCAGAACCTCCTCTGGCGGCCGTTCGCCGCGTCACCCGGACACCGCACCACGGTCGAGGCCCTCTGGCACGTCGGGGCGAGCACGCACCCGGGCCCCGGCCTCGGCGCCGGCTCCGGCTACCTCGTCGCGAAGGAACTGACGAAGGCGCCCCTGTCCCGCCGACTGATTGCAAGACTTCCAGGGCGCTAGGCTTGCAGCTCTCTCTGTCGACGATCTCAACGCTCAACGCGCCGCTCGCGGAGGAGGTCGATGCCTACGCTGCCTCGGGCTTCGACGCGATCGGTCTCTGGGAGATGAAGCTTCCGCCCGACGACCAGGCGAACGTCGCGCTGATCCACGCTCACGGGCTCCGCGTCTCGAACTGCGTCCCCACCGTGCCGTCGTTCCTCCAGCTCGCGATCCCGGGGCTCGAGGGCCCTGCCGATCCGGAGGCGCGGCTCGACGCATTGTGCGCCTCGATCCGGCGCCTTGCCTCATACGACCCGGAGTGCGTCGTGTGCCTGAGCGGCCCGCTCGGCGGCTACTCCGAGCGCGAAGGCCGCGAGATCGTGATCCGGGGGCTCGAACGTGCGGCGAAAGTCGCCCGGGAAGCGGGCGTCCGGCTCGGTTTCGAGCCGGTCCACCCCGCACAGGCCGCATCTGCGGGCTTCGTGACGACGCTCGCAGATGCGCTTTCCGCGCTCGACGAGGCGGGCGTCGACGACGTCGGCATCATGGCCGATACGTACAACCTCGCCCACGAGGACGACGCGGACATTGCCCGTCTTGCTCCGCGCCTCGCGGGACTGCACGTCGCCGACGTGCCGCTCGACGAGGCGCCGGGCGTCCGTGTGCTCCCGACGATCGAGGGCCGCTCGGCTGAGATCGTACGAGCGCTCCGTGCGAACGGCTGGGACGGGACACTGGACGTCGAGATCTTCTCGACGCCGGATGCGTTCTGGGCGCTCACGCCGGACGAGGCAGCCCGCCGCGCCCTCGTCGCGGTCGACGCACTGCGCGGCGCGGGCGGCGGCTAGCCGAACGCGGGGTCCGTGCAGCCTCTAGGAGATCGCCGAGTGCCCGATCGCACTCGTCCGGCCCAAAACGAGACACGCCCATTCTTCGCACGTGCTCACGCGGCGCTCTCCGCGATCCGGGCCTGGCTGCCGACGAGACGGAACGGCTCGAACGGCTTCGGTCGCTTGGCGGCCAGTAGCGCCGAAAACGCCACGGGCAACGGCGCGTGTTGAATCATCACCTGTACATGCGTCCCGAGCTCCCGAGCGGAACCGTCACGTTTCTCTTCACCGACATCGAGGGGTCGACGCGCCTCCTGCACGATCTCGGGCCCGAGACGTTCGCGGATGTGCTCGCCGAGCACCGTCGCGTGCTTCGGGACGCCGTTGCAGCCCACGGCGGCGTCGAGGTGGACACACAGGGCGACGCGTTCTTCGTCGCGTTCTCCACCGCACCCGGTGCCGGAGCCGCCGCAGCCCTGGGCCAGCAAGCGCTCGAGCACGGTCCGATTCGCGTGCGTATGGGCCTGCACACCGGCACGCCCATACGGACGGCGGAGGGATACGTCGGCGACGACGTTCACCTCGGTGCACGGGTCGCCGCGCTCGCCCACGGCGGCCAGGTTCTCCTGACAGACGCGGTCCGGGCGCTCCTTCCGGATCATCGTCAACTCACGGACCTGGGACAGCATCGCCTCAAGGACATCGACAACGCCGTCCGCCTCTTCCAGCTCGGGGACGCTCCGTTTCCGCCGTTGCGGACGCCCGGCGCGCTCGATCTTCCCGTGCCCGTGACGCGATTCGTCGGTCGCGAGCGCGAGCTGTTCGAGGCGGTCTCGACGTGGCTCGATCGCGAGCCTCGAATCCTCACGATCGTCGGCCCTGGAGGTGCCGGCAAGACGCGTTTCGCCCTCGAGCTCGCCCGTCTGCTTGCCGAGGACGCCGACGGCGGCACTGTGTTCGTGCCGCTGGCACCAATCCGGGACGGAGGTCTCGTCGTTCCCGCGATCGCCGAGCGGCTCGGCGCAGCGTCGGCCGATGTGGCGGGCGCCGCGACCCGTGTCGGCACCAGGCGCACACACGTCGTGCTCGACAACGTCGAGCAGCTACTTCCCCACGCAGCGGTGCCGATCGCTGCGCTGTCCGCCGCCGCACCTCACCTGCGCTTGCTCGTCACGAGTCGCGAGCCGCTCAAGGTCTCGGGCGAGATCGAGCTCGACCTGCCTCCACTCCAGGACGACGACGCGGTCGAGCTCTTCCTCGAACGCGCTCGCGCCGTCCGACCCGAGATCGCCGAGAGCGCCGCCGTCCACGAGCTCGTGCATCGCCTCGACGGCCTGCCACTTGCGCTCGAGCTTGCAGCCGCCCGTGTCAAGATCATCGCCCCCGACCGGCTTCTCGAGCGCCTCTCGCACGAGCTCCCACTGCTCCGGGGCACGCGGGACGCCGATGAGCGCCACGCCACTCTTCACGCGACGATCGCCTGGAGTCACGACCTGCTCGAAAAGGTAGAGCAGGGTCTCTTCGCCCGGCTCGCAGTCTTCCGCAGCGGCTTCACGCTCGATGCCGCCGAGCAGGTCTGCGACGCGACGGTCGACGGCCTCGCTTCGCTCCTGGACAAGAGCCTGCTGCGCCGTCGGACGGAGCCCGACGCCTCCGAGCGGCTGTGGATGCTCGAGACCATCCGCGAGTTTGCACGTGAGCGATTAGGGGGCGTGCCCGAGCTCGAGGAACGGATGAGTCGACGTCACGCGACGTTCGTCCTCGGACTGGCTCGCGCCGCGCATCTCTCATCCGAAGATCAGGGGCGATTCGTGTCCGAGCACGAGCGGGTGCTCGTCGAACGGGAAGAAGTACGTGCCGCGCTCGACTGGGCGGTCGGCAACGACCACGTCCTCGCCGCCGAGATCGTGACGGCGCTCGAGGGGTACTGGGTGACGAGTGCGACGCGCGAAGGCCTCGATCGCGTCGAGGCCCTGCTCGGCGGCTCCGTCCTTCCGGCGCACCTCAGGGCGCGTCTGCTGCGTATGGTCGCCGGGCTCAACACGCTGCGAGGCGAGCCGGAGCTCGGCGAGCTCCATGAGCAGGAGTCCCTCGAGCTTTTCCGCGAGCTCGGCGACGAGGACAACGTCGTTGCCCTCCTGGCGCGGGTCGCCGTCCGGGCCGGGTGGACGAAGGAGCCCGACGAGGCACGCCGACTCGTCGTCGAGGCGCGGAGGCTGAACGAGACCGTCCGAAACCCGATCGTCGAGCCGCAGATGCTGTCGACGCTCGGGAGCATCGCCTACCGCGAGGGCGATCCGCGGGCCGCGCTCGACCTGGTTCGCGAATCGGTCTCCGCAGCCAGGGCATGCGGCTTCCGGATGTGGGTGCTCTGGATGCTCGACTTTCAGCTCGAGGTGGAGCTCGAGCTCGGCCTGCTCGACCAGGCGGAGGAGACGGGTCGCGAGGGCCTCGAGCTCGCGATGCAGCTCGACGACCAGCTGCGGGCACGCTCGATCCTGATCGGTCTCGCCCGGGCCGCTCTCCTGCAAGGCGAGCTGGAGCATGCGGGAACGCTGTGGGGAGCGGTCGCCGACGTCGAGCGGGACACGCCGCTCCTTGCTCTCCATCCGGAGTACGCGGAGTCCACGGAGCCTCTGACGAGCTGCAAGGCCGATCGCTTTGTCGCCGGTAGCGAGGCCGGCCGACTGCTGTCGTTCGAGCAGGCAGCAGCACGCGCGCTCGGAAACGCTCAGACCGAGCCGTAGAGGCCGAGGATCACGGAGACATACTGCTTCGTGTCCTCGAACAGCCCGCGCTGCCTCACGGCCCGCGCACCCTGGTAGTAGCCGGCGAGCGCCAGGCGGACGTCGCCGTCGAACTGATCGAGCTGCCAGCGGAGATAGCGAACACCGGCCCTGACGTTCCCGTCGTAGGTCCTCGGTGTGACGTCCCCGAGCAGGACGGCGTCCACCCATTCCCACGTCTCCGGAAGGAGTTGCATCACGCCGATCGCGCCGGCGCTCGAGACAACGTCCTCCTGAAAGCCCGATTCCATCCAGGCGAGCGCTCGCGCGAGCTTGGGATCGACGGCGTAGGTCGCCGCCCACCGATCGATCGCCGTTCGAACGACGTCCCTGTCGACCGGCGCACCCGTCGCCTCGAGATGGGCCCCGGGCGGGAGGGTCAGCTGCTGGCCTGGGACGATGGTGGACATGAGCCGCAGATGGTTCGCCTGGGCGAGCCTCCAGGGGCTGACGTGGTAGCGCTGGGCGATCGAGAAGAAGCTCTCGCCTGCGGCCACGGCATGTGTCAGCCTCGGCGGCTCCACCTTCGGCTCGACCTTCCTCGCGGCTACATGCCGGCCGGGAACGCGGAGGCGCTCGCCGGGAGTGATCACGCTTGCAAGCGTCATGCCGTTCGTCCGGGCGAGCGTCGTCGCGTTCACGCCGTAGCGCTTCGCGATCGCGACGAAGCCCTCTCCCTTCTCGACGGTGTGCACGAGAAGCGGTGCGGTGGAATCCTTGGGAGGCACCGCCGCGGCTCGCGGTTTCGCCGCCACGCGTCGGCCGGGGAGGCGCAGCCGCTGACCCGGTGTGATCACGCTTGCCAGGGTGAGGCCGTTCGCCCGGGCGAGCTTCGACGCCTTCACGTGGTAACGGCGCGCGATGACGACGAACCCTTCCCCGGGCCGGACCGTATGGAAGACGACCCGGGTCGACGTCGGCCTGGCACCGCGCGCGAGCGCCTTGAAGGTCCGCACCCCGGCGATCCCGTCCGGGTCGAGGCCCCGCGAGCGCTGGAATCTCAGCAAAGCGGCCCTCGTGGCCCGGTCGAAGCGGCCGTCGACACGTTTGGCAGGCAGGCCGAAGGGCCGGAGACGGAACTCGAGGGACGTGACGTCCCATCCGACACGGCCGCGGGAGAGCACCCGCTGGCCGAGTAGAGGGGTGCCGAGCTTGCCGAGCTTGCAACGGGTCGCCATTCCGACGCGCCCGGTTGCCCTGATCCGGTGCTTGCGCTGGAACGTGAGCAGGGCTTTGCGGGTCAACGGGCCGGAGACGCCGTCCACCGTCCCGGTGTAGAGGCCGGTAGAGCGCAGAGCGACCTGGAGCGCCGCGATCCTGGCGCTCGGTGCGGCGACTGCGTGCCCTGAAGCCGACAGGGCCACAGCCGCCGCGACGACGATCACGACGGTTCGTTGCACGGGAACTTCCTGTTTCTCGCCCGCATGCGCCGCTCCTCCCTCGGGCGCACGGCACGGGCTGCCCGACGCATTCAACAGACTGTTGCAAGCGGTCTCCTGTGTTGCGCCCCGGGACGAGAGGCCAGTGATCGCGGTCGAGGCGGTGGCTACACTTCGCGCCCGCTGCCTTCCCCGGTAGCTCAATTGGCAGAGCATCCGGCTGTTAACCGGAGGGTTGTTGGTTCGAGTCCAACCCGGGGAGCTGCAAACGCCCTGCATGTTGGCGTGGAACGCCAAAAGCGCTGTGAAGTGGCCCGTGACCGTTCACCATGCCCACGCGCGATCGTTGTCCTCGCCCGGAACTCGGGTCCGGGCTCGGTCGCGACTCCACGGCCATCGCGGGACGGAGGCACCGCGCTTTCCAGAAGGGCGTATCATCGAATGGTCGTGTTGCTCGCTGGGATCCCCGTCCCGGATCGTCTCGTGCTCGATCTCGCCGCCAGGCTTCGGGCGCAAGCCGTCATCGGCACCGCCGAGACACTTGAAGACGCCTTCGACGCACAACGCGACGTTGCCGGTCTCACGATCGATGACCGCGAAGCGATCCTTCGTGCACTCGAAGACTGCCCCTATGGCCTCGCCGACCTGCGAACCGTGCTCCAGCTCGAGCACGAGTGGCGCCAGAGCGTCGGGCTCATCGGGCATGCACCGCCAGTAGCCTGAGCGACGGCTTGGACCGCGACCGTCCGCCGGGGTCGGGGAGCCGGACGGTCGTGCACAGATCCCGTACCGGCGCTTAACGCGCCAACCACGACAAGCGCCGGCACCCTCCTTCGGCCGGGCGGGGTGCCAGCGGCGCCCCCCCACCGCGGCGCCCTGCCCGTGCCCCGGGCCGTGTTACTTCGCAAGTTCGTCGGGCTCGAGCAGGAACGGCTCGTGCAACGGTGTTTCGGCCGCCCGAGAATGAGGGACGCATGCACCATGTCGTGGCGGCGCGACATCGATGTGGCGGGCGTGCTCCTCGAGGCTCGCTACGTACCCGAGCTGATCGCGCGACTCCGAACGGCCCGCTACCCGGTCGTCGCCGACAAGGTCGAACGAGCCCTCAGCATCGGAACGGTTCACGTCACGTTCGGTGCGGCCGAGCGTGAAGCGATCGTTCGCGCAGTAGCCGACAAGCCACCGCAGTTCACCGAGCTCTACCAGGTACTACGCCTCGAGCTCGAACGGCGACGCGCCGAAGGGCGCTAGAGGCTTGATGTGAAATCGGCGACACAACCAACTAGCATCGGCAGGCGGGACCACGAGTGCGCCGAAGGAGCACCGGAACGCCCGAGGAACAGGTCGAGACGAGAAGTGTCGTACCGCAAAGAGGAAATCGGGGCGGACGCGGCGACACCGCTGATGATCCGCTAACCGTCCCCCGGATACACCCCCGTCCTGTTGACCGGCGGGCTGCTGGTTCGAGCTCGACCCAGGCCGGGCCCATGGAGCATCGAGGCGCCGTGAACCCCCTCCCCGACCAGCTTGCAGCCGCATACCTCGAGCGCCTGGGCGTGGACGCGGCACGCGGCGCCGTCGATGCAGCGACGCTCGCGAAGCTCCAGCGTGCGCACGTCACGCGAGTCCCCTTCGAGAACGTCGACATCTTTCGCGGGCGACCGCCGGGGATCGACCCCGTCGCGTCGGTCGAGCGTCTCCTCGCGGGAAAGGGAGGCTACTGCTATCACCTGAACGGCGCGTTCGTCTCCCTGCTCGAATGGCTCGCGGTCGACGTGAGCCGGCATCTTTCCGGCGTCGAGCGGCGAACCGCCGCCGCCCCGCCGGGGCCCGTCGGTACGCATCTCGGCGTCAGCGCTCGCATCGCCGACGGCACGGAATGGCTCGTCGACGTCGGCCTCGGCGACGGCCCGGCCGAGCCGCTCCCGCTGGTGTGGGGTCGGCATGCCGTCGACGGGTTCACCTACGAGCTGTGCCCCTCGGGCTTCGACCCGAGTGGATGGCGGCTCGAGCACGACCCGAGCGGCTGGGTCAGGGGCGTGGACTTCGCCCGGGCGCGGGTCGGGATGCGTGCGTTCGAGGCGACGCACGCGGAGCTTTCCACCTCGCCGGCGTCGGGATTCGTGCGGCTCCCGACCGTCATGCGGCGCACCGGTGCCGGGATCGAGGCAATGCGCGGCTGCGTGCATTTCACGATCACGCCGACGAAGGTCGAGGAGCGCGACATCGAGTCCCGGAGCGAATGGTGGATGCAGGTGATCGATGGCTTCGGGCTCGCCTACGACGAGCTCACGCCCGACGAACGTGCCGCGACGTGGAGCGCGGTGCGCTCGTCACACGAGGCATGGGATGCCGCAGGGCGTCCGTGAGGAGTCGCGCAGCCTCCGACGAGCAGTCACACGAGCTCGGCCAGGGCAGAGTGCACCTTCGTCAACCGCGCCTGGAGCTCGGTCGCCCTGACCAGGTCGGCACCCTGGAGCTCGCGGCGCAGCCGCCGCTCGTGGAGCCGGAGCATCAGCTCCTTGCCCGTCCGCTCGTCGATCGCGTCGCGGTCCGCCCGCGCGCCGAGCTCCGCGCGAAGCGCGACGAGCTCGTCGTCCTCCGCGGCGCCGTTCACGAGGACCTCACGGAACTGCCGATGGAGCCGAACGTCGAAGTGCTCCGGGGTGAGCGCTGCCAGCTCGTCGAGAAGGGACGGGTTGCGCACGACCGCCGCGAGAAGATCGCGTTCGCGCTGTAGCCCCGCCTCGAGCAGCCGCGGCGTCGCCACGGTGGTCCCCACACTCGTCCGGTCCGATCTCGAGGGCGCAAGCCCCGCAAGCGTCTCGCGCGGGAGGTCGAGCCTGTCGGCGACGAGCCGGAGCGCCTCCTGGCGTTCGGGGGAGTCCTCGACGCGGGCGAGGATCTCGCGTGCGCGCAAGAATGCCTCCTGGCGGTCGCCGTTTCGCTCGAGCGTGATCCGCACGCGATAGTGGAGGTAGCTCTCCGCACCCCCGAGCCGTCCTGCGAAGGTCCCGGGGGCGTCCGCGGGATCCTCGCCCTTCGGCAACGCGACGACGCGGACGTCGAAGCCCTGCTCGACCGCGAGCTCCATACCGCGCAGCGTCGCCTCCTGCCCCGCAGCGTCCGCATCGAAGCACAGGAACAGCCGCTTCGTCAGGCGTCCGAGGCCCCTGAGCTGCTGCTCGGTCAATGCCGTGCCCATCGACGCGACGACCGGCTCGACACCCGCCTGCCGGAGAGCGATCACGTCGGTGTTGCCCTCCACGACGATTGCGCGGTCCTGCTTCGCAATCGCCGGGCGCGCGAGATGAAGGCCGTAGAGGACGTTGCCCTTCTTGAAGAGCTCGCTCTCCGGCGTGTTCACGTACTTCCCTCGCAGCGGGTCGTCGTCGCGCAGCTTTCGCGCCTGGAACCCGATCACCCGGCCGCGACCGTCGCTGAGCGGAAACATCAGGCGGTACGGGAAATAGTCGTTGCCACGTTGGTTCGCGAGTCCGCCCGCCCGGATCTCCTCCGACGTGAAGCCGCGCTTCCGTGCCTTCGCGACCATCCCGGCCCCGGGCGACAGGCCAAGGCGAAACTCACGCGACACCTCCTCGCGGAGCCCGCGGCTCAGGAGGTACTCGCGCACCGGCGCGCCACCGTCGGTCTCCCACAGGACCCGCTCGAAGTACGCCGCGGCCTGCTCGAGGAGCTGGGTCAGTCGCTCCTTCCGCCGCCTCGCCTCGTCCTCTCGCGGCGAGGTCTCCTCGTATTCGAGCGGCACGCGAAACCGCTCGGCGAGCCACTCGATCGCACCCGCGAAGTCGACGGCCTCCGTTTCCTGGACGAAGCGGACGACATCGCCGCCCTTCCCGCAGCCGAAGCAGTAGTAGAGCTTCTCGGTGGGGTCGACGGAGAAGCTCGGAGTGCGCTCCTCGTGGAAGGGGCACCGACCCGTGTATCGCGCGCTCGACGCCCGTCTCAACGACGTTCGGGCCGAGACGACCTCGACGATGTCCGCCGCGGACTTGACCTCGGCGACGCAGCTGTCCTTGATCCGCGCCACGCAGCGACCCTACTCTGCAGCGATGCGCTCTTCGTACGCGAGCGCGAAGCGGTCGGTCATCCCGGCAAGGTAGTCGGTGATCCTCGAGGGAAGCGTCCCGTCACCCTCGGGAAGCCGCTGCGGCTCGTCGGCGAGCCGGTCGAAGATCGTCCGGACGACCCGCCCTGCGTGCCGGTGCTGCGGCTCGACCTGCGGCCCGAGGTACACGCGCTCGAACATGAACGTGCGGAGCGAGATCATCGCCTCCCCCACGTCGTCTCCCTGCACGATGTCGCCTGCGGACTCCGACGACTCCACGAGGTCTTGGACGAGCGTGTCGATGCGTTTCGAGCCCGTCGTGCCGAGGAGCGCGATCTCGTCTGCGGGCAGGTCGTCCTCCGCGAGCAGCCCGTAGCGAAGCGCGTCGTCGATGTCGTGGTTGACGTATGCGATCCGGTCGACGATCCGAACGATGGATCCCTCCTGCGTCGCGGGCGCCCGCTCGCCCGTGTGGGTCAGGATCCCGTCGCACACCTCGTGGGTGAGGTTCAGGCCGAGGGCGATCCGATGCGACTGCTCGTTGTGACGGAAGCGCCCGCGAAACCGCTCGTGCAGCGCCTCGTCCAGCGCCTGTTCCCCCGCGTGGCCGAACGGTGTGTGACCCATGTCGTGCCCGAGCCCGATCGCCTCGACGAGGTCCTCGTTCAGGCGAAGGGCACGCGCGACGACACGAGAGATGGCGGTCGTCTCGAGCGTGTGCGTCATGCGCGTGCGGTAGTGGTCGCCCTGCGGGTCGATGAAGACCTGCGTCTTTCCTTTCAGCCGCCGAAACGGCTTGGAGTGGACGATCCGGTCACGGTCGCGCTGGAAGGGCGTCCGGACGCCGGACGGCTCCTCGTACCGCGCGCGGCCCCGGGTCTCGTAGGACCGCACCGCGCGGGGGGACAGCGCCGACTCCTCGAGCGCCCGGATCCGCTCGGAAAACCGGTCGGCGACTCGCACAACCTCCATCCCACGCAGCGTAGTCCGCGCCGCGGTCGCGACCGATCTCGCATCCCGCGCCGCGCGCGGGCCTCAGAAGGAGCGCGACTGGCCGCCGTCGACCACGACGCACGTGCCGATGACCCACGACGCGCGCTCGGAGACGAGAAAGGCGACGACGTCGGCGACTTCGTCCACCGTCCCGAACCGGCCCCACGGAAGCTCGCGCTCGACGAAGTCCGAGATACCGTCGGGGTCGTCACGTTGCCGCCGCTCCCAGCTTCCGCCGGGAAAGAGCGTCGAGCCGGGGGCGACGCTGAAGACCCGGATCGAGTCCCCGGCGAGGTCGACGGCCATCGCCCTCGCGAGGCTGATCTCGGCGGCCTTCGCGACGTTGTAGCCGGGGCTCCCACCTCCCTCGCGCCCCCAGATGGAGGCAACCAGCGCGATCACCCCGCCGCCGCGGTCCCGAAGCACCGGGAGGGCGGCGCGCGACACGGTCAGCGCTGGGACGAGATTCCGCCCCAGGACGTCGTGGAGCGCGTCCTCGTCCAGCTCGTCGATCGTGCGCGCGCCCGAGCCGCCGACGTTGTTCACCACGATGTCCAGGCCGCCGAACGCCTCGACGGCGCCGGCGACGACGGCTCCCGCGCCCTCCGCGGTCGTGACGTCCGCGACGACTCCGTGCGCCCGACCGGGGCCAGACACGGACGAGACGGCATCGTCGAGCGCGTCCGCACCGCGGGCGCAGAAGACGACGTCGGCGCCTTCCTCCGCCAGGCGCGTCGCGATGCCGCGACCGATCCCGCGGCTCGAGCCGGTGACGAGCGCTGTCCTCCCCGCGAGACCGAGATCCACGACGGCTAGCCTAGAGGCTTGTGCGCACCACCCGGATCCTGCTCGCACGCCACGGCGAAACGGAGTGGAACCGCGTTGGTCGCTGGCAAGGGCATGCCGACCCGCCGCTGAACGACACCGGCCGCCGACAGGCGGCGGCGCTCGCGGACATGCTCGAGGGCGACGGCATCTCGGCCATCTATTCGAGCGACCTTCGCCGCGCGCGCGAGACCGCGCGCATCGTCGGCGCGCGCCTCGGGCTCGAGGTGACGGAGGATCCGGCGCTGCGCGAGATCGACGTCGGCTCCTGGTCGGGGTTGACGCGCGACGAGGTCCGAACGCGCTTCCCCGAAGGCTTCGCGCGCTGGGTCGAGGGACAGATCGGACACGACGGTGAGACACGGGAGGAGCTCGCCCGACGCGTCGTCGGCGCGGTCGATGCGGTCGTTCTCTCCCATCCCGGCACCTCGGTGCTCGTCGTCACTCACGGCGGCGCGATCCGTGCGATCCGTCGCCATGCGGCAGGCGAGCCGGGCGACCCGCTCGCGAACTGCGCCACCGTCGAGCTCCGGCTGCCGCCCCCCGCTCGGGCCCTGGATGGGTGATCCCTTGAGTGCGGGCGCCGCTCCGGGGGCTGCGCGGACGGGAGCTTCTGTCTAGACGAGCCAGCGCACGCGGCGAGCCTGCGCATCTGCCTTGCCGAGGAGCCTCTCCTCGCCGCCGGGCCACGTGCGAAGCGTGATCTGCTGGACGCCTCCTGGGCCCTCGAGCGACAGCCACGCGAGCGGCGCCGATCTGCTCGCTCGTTGCCCGGCACGCTCGATGATCTCCGTCACCTCGCGGCGGCCGTCCGTCGTCAGGTAGCGCATCACGATCGAGTGGTAGACCACGGTCGCAGTGCCCTCCGCCGGCTCTGCGAGCTTCTCGCCCAGCCATGTCGCGGCGTCCGCCGAAACGACCTGAGCCGGCACCGCGGCTGCGATCTGCAACGCCCCTTCGAGCAGCTGTTGTCGCTCCGTCTGATCCGGCCACAGCGAGGCGCGGAGCCAGAGCTTGTCGTCCTCGGACGTCGGATCGACCGGAGCGAGGTCGCAGCCCTCGCGGGACGTGACCTGCACGTCGCCGTCGAGGCGCGGGACGCGATCTGCGAACCCACCGAGGATCCGCACCGGCGATCCGGCGTCGCCCCACGCCTCGCCGCCCGCCTCGTAGCGGTAGCGGTCCCAGCGGAGGTTCAGGCCGGCCGAGGCACCGACCTCGAGGAGGCGGAGCGGCAGGCCGCTCTCGCGCGCGACCGTCAGGAACCCTCCGACCAGCGCGCGGCACCGCCCCACTTCGTTGGTCTGCAGGCCCCGCTCCATCAGGCCGCGCAGCTCGTCGACGTTGGCCGCGACAACGTCTCGGAACGCCGGCCACGGATCGCCCTCGTTCCTCCCCCCTACCGAGGGGTAGAACCGAGCGAGCGTGGGTGCGCGCCCGGAGAGGACCAGGCGGTGCATCCCCGCCATGAACCGGAAGCCGATTCCGTCGTCCAGGACAGGGCCGTTCGGACGGTATGCCGAGAACACCGACCAGCACGGCCCTCCTGCGGCGACATCGTCCGCGACCGACATCAGAAGCCGGCGGTTGAGCTCCGACCCCATGCTCGCGGACGTCTCCGCGTTGCGATGCAGATGTCGGACCAGCACCATGCGGCGGAGCGCGCGCGAGGGGAGGCGGAACGCCGCCACGCGCATGTACGGGCGAACACCCCGCGGCAGGATGCGGGCCGCCGCCCCCGCGGATCCGTAGAACTTCCCTCCGGCCACCCCCACACT
This sequence comes from uncultured Actinomycetes bacterium, assembly GCA_963798725.1. Lineage (GTDB taxonomy): Bacteria > Actinomycetota > Thermoleophilia > Gaiellales > Gaiellaceae > Gaiella. The sequence goes on along the minus strand of CAWCUL010000002.1, from coordinate 475 downwards.
CTGCCTACCCCGCCGCTTTGCGCAACCCCGTCTCCCCGAGCGGAACGGCGAGCACGTCGTAGAGCCCCGATCGGCCGAGCTATGCTGGCGCAGCGCGTGGAGGACTACACGAACAAGTACAAGGGCGAGCAGGTCGAGCTCGCGTTGTTCGGCGGCGACTACCAGGAAGGCGTTCTCACCGCCTACTGCTCGATCGAGGACGTGCCGCACGTGGAGTTGAACGGGCACATCCTGGTCCCGCTCCAGAACGTCGCGAGCCTTCACTGCTCGAGCCGCTGCGATGCGCCCGAGCCCGACTGGCCGCCGCGAGGGCTCGAGGAGCTCGATCGCGACGACCGGCCCGAAGACGAAGACGACGACGCCTGAGACAGGGCTCGTGCGCGGGGCGGGGGCACGCAACGTCGTCAAGGCATCTGTCCTGGCTGCGCTCGTGGCCGCGGTCATGGGCGGCGTCGGTTGGCTGCTGGCCGATGCT
>CAWCUL010000001.1:0-1621986 GCA_963798725.1 uncultured Actinomycetes bacterium | reverse complement strand
GGATAGAGCAGCTCCGAGACGGAGATCGGCAGCCGGCCGGCGAGGCGCTTCGCGAAATCGTCCCGCTCGAGGATCTGGGACACGGTCGTGGTACGCGTGAGCCGCAGGATCTCGGCGAAGTCCAGCCCGGCCAGCCACTCGCCGTTGAACCGGACCTCCGTCCGCTCGCGGTCCAGTACGAGCATTGCCTGCTCGACGTATGTCCGGGCGTTCCGGTCGATCTCGTCGTCCGAGAGGACCGGTCTCTCGGCGGAGCGGCCCGAAGGGTCGCCGATCCGGGTCGTGTAGTCGCCGACGATCAGCACGCCGACGTGCCCCTCGTCCTGGAACGCCCGCATCCTCTGGAGAGGGATCGCACGCCCGATGTGGATGTCGGGGGAGGTGACGTCGATCCCGAGCTTGACCCTGAGCGGCCTGCCCAGCTCCAGCTTCTCGGCGAGCGCGCCCTCGGGCAGCACGTGAACGGCGTTTCGGGTGAGGCGCTCGAGGGGGCCGGTGCTCAAGGGAAGCCGATTGTAGAGACGGCCGGCTCGGCCTCCGGCGCCCTGCCGCGTCGACCGGAGAGCAGCGCGAGGCCGACGACACCTGCGAGCGCGGAGAAGCCGCCCGCGAGCCAGAGCGTCTCGCGGGCGCCCAGTGCGCCCACGAGGACGCCGCCGGCCGCCAGCGCGCCGAGCTCCGCGGCGTTCCGGACACCGTTCCAGGCGGCGAACGCCCTGCCGTGCCTCTCCGGTGGGACGCGGGTGTGGATCAGCGTGCGGGACGTCACGTTCTTCACGCCGTGCCCGATCCCCCCGACGAAGTACATGACGATCATGAACGCGAACACGAGCCAGAACGGGGCGAGGAGCTTTCCGAGCCCCTGCACCGTGACCCCGACCATCGCGCCGGCGGCGAGCCCGGCGAGGGAGATACGTCGGGCGATGACGTTCGACCCGACGAGCATTCCGAGCGTCCAGGCGCTGAGCACGATGCCGATCCCGATGTCCTCGACTCCGAGGACGTCCTGGACGTAGACGAGGTCGGCCGGGATCGACGCGGACATGAAGAGCAGCGACACAAACACGACGACCACCATGAGCGCCACGAGGCGGTCGGAGAGGAGGAAGCCGATACCGTCCCGCGCCCGGCGCCGCTCTTCCGGCGCCGCGGGCTTCGGCCGGCGACGCACCGCCAACGAGAGCCCCGCGGCGCCGACGACGACGAACGAGACGGCGTCGACGCCCATCGCCGCGGCGGTACCCCCCACCGCTACGAGCACGCTTCCGCACACCGGCCCGAAGGTGAACCCGAGCGCGCGCGCCGTCTCGACCGTGCCGTTTGCGTTCTGGAGGCTGCGCCTTCCCGCGACCACCGGCACGAGCGCGAACTCTGCGGCCTGAGCCACGGCGATGCCCGAGCCGAGCAGCGCCGCGAGGGCGAACAGGAGCCACAGGGAGTCGCCGAGGGCAAGCGCAGTGGCGACGCACGCCTGCGCGGCGGACACGGCGACCAGCAGGCCGCGCGTCTCGACACGGTCGACGAGGAGGCCGACGTGCCCCGAAAGAACGACGACCGGCGCCCAGAGGCAGATGAACATTCCCGCAATCGCGAGCCCGGTGCCCATCGCCCCCGCGGCCATGTCGTTCGCGCGGAGACCCATCGCGACCAGGGCGATCCCGTCGCCGAGGGCGGACAGGGAGATCGCGCCTGCGAGGACCCGCAGGTCACGCGCCCGCACCTCACCGGTCGTCGCCACGAGGCGAGTATGCGGTGTCTCCCCACGCCCGTCCAAGAGAGCCGGGGCGAACCAGGCACGAGTGGTCGGTCCGAAGCCGGCTCGAACCGGGCACGGACTCGGCACGATGCGCTCCGGCCCGCGCCGTACACTTGTTCGGGTGCCTGATCTCCGCCCCGCGCTCAGAGATCTCTTCGGGTTCGACGACTTCCGTCCCGGTCAGGAGGAGGTCGTCCGGGCTGCGGTCGAGGGCCGCGACACGCTGACGTTGATGCCGACCGGGGCCGGGAAGTCCCTCACGTACCAGCTCGCCGCGATGCTGAGACCGTCGCCCACGCTCGTCCTCTCGCCGCTGATCGCGCTGATGAAGGACCAGGTGGACAAGCTGCCGCCGCCCGTCGCGAAGACCGCGACGTTCGTCAACTCGTCACTGGCGCCCGAGGAGACGGCTGCTCGGCTCGGCTCCGTCGCGGCGGGCGAGACGCGGATGCTCTATGCGGCCCCAGAGCGCCTCCGGCAGGAATCGTTCGTGCGGACGCTCCGGGAGATCGGCGTCGGTCTAGTCGTGATCGACGAAGTGCACTGCGTGAGCATGTGGGGGCACGACTTCCGTCCCGACTACCTCTTCATCAGGAGCGCGCTCGAGGCACTCGGCACGCCCGCGGTGCTCGGCATGACAGCTACCGCCACGCCGGCCGACGCCGAGGCGATCGGCGAGGCACTCGGCCGGAAGCTCGAGCTCGTCCGGACGACGGTGCACCGGCCGAACCTGCGCTACGACGTCGAGAGAGCCGAGAACGGCGAGGAGCGGCTCCGCGGGCTGCTCGGCCGGCTTCACCGTCACGACGGCGACGCCGCGATCGTCTACGCTCGCTCGCGCCGCTCCTGCGAGGAGATCGCCCGAACGCTGCGCGGTCACGGAGTAGCCGCGGAGCACTACCACGCGGGGCTCGAGCCCGACGAGCGCACGCGCGTCCAGGAGAGGTTCATCGGCGGCCACACGCCGGTGGTCGTGGCGACGACCGCGTTCGGGATGGGCATCGACAAGCCTGACGTGCGGCTCGTCGCGCTGGTCAACTTCCCGGACTCGCTCGAGGGCTACGTCCAGATGGTCGGGCGCGCGGGCCGCGACGGCGCGCCGAGCGACACCGTCCTCTTCGCCGGCGACGCAGACGCGGCGGCACTCCGGCGCTTCGCGCAACAGGGAGTGCCGACTCCCGATCTCCTGCGCCGGGTCTACCGGGTCGTGCGAAATGCGAGAGGCGCCATCGAGCCCGACGACCTCGCGTCGGTCGTGGACGGTCACGATCCACGGGTTCTCGTTGGGATGCTCGAGCAGGCAGGCATCTGGCGTCGCGGCTACGACTCCGGCCGTTCGATGCGTGTCGAGCTCCTGCCGGCGGAACCGGGAGCGGGAACCGTCGTCGATGCGCTGCTCGAGCGCTACGCCGGAGAGGCGAGAGCGCGGGTCGACCGGATCGTGTCGTTCGCGGACACGCGCCGGTGTCGGCACCTCCAGGTTGCGGAACATTTCGGCGAGACGCTGGACGGCCCGTGCGCCAGCTGCGACGTCTGTGCACCCACCGGCCGGTCGCACCACGCGGCCGCCCCTGCACCGCCGCTGCCGACGGATCCCGCGGACGCGATCATGAGCACCGTGCGCGGTCTTACCTGGCCGCTCGGTCGCCGGAGCCTCGCCGCGCTGCTTCGCGGATCGGTGAAGGCGCCGCCCTCCGCCCGTCGCTCGCCCTCCTTCGGCTCGCTCTCCGCCGCATCGGACGCCGAGGTAGGCCGCTGGCTCCGTGCCCTCGAGACGGCGGGCGCCCTGCTCGAAGTCACGACCCCCGACGGGTTCCGGGTGCTCAGGGCAAGCGACTCCGCGGCGCTCCCCGAGCTCCTACCGCGGCCGGCGGGCACGGCGAACGCCGGTCTCGCATCCGAGCTCCGTGCGTGGCGCACGCGCCGCGCACGGGAGGACCAGGTTCCGCCGTACGTCGTGCTTCACGATGCGACCATCGACGAGCTCGCAGCGCGACGACCACGATCGACGGGTGAGCTGGCGGCGGTGAAGGGGCTCGGCCCGGCAAAGCTCGAGCGCTACGGCGACGAGCTCCTGCTCCTGCTCGCAACCGCCTGAGAAAGGCACGCCGAGGCTACACTGGACGGCGCTTTGCGGCTTCGTCGACGTACGGACGCGGCGCCGAAGCGCGGTCGGATCCGGAAGCCGCGGCTCGTCGCTCTTCTCCTCGTGCTCTTCGCGCTCGTCGCAGCCTCGTTCAGCTACGGGCTCGTGACGGCGATCAGGAGCGAGCTCTCGGCGCTCGATCCTGCAAGCCCACACGACGACATCGACACGGTGATCTACTCCGCGCCGAACACGTCGGGCCAACGCCGCGTCCTCGCTATCCTCCGCGGCGACGAGAGCCGCGTGCTCGTCCCCTCCGACGAGATCGCGCCGATCATGAAGCAGGCGATCGTCGCCGTCGAGGACAAACGATTCTACGAGCACAAGGGCGTCGACGTGCACGGGATCTTCCGTGCCCTCTGGGAGGACGTCCGAAGCCAGAGCGTGGCCGAAGGCGGCTCCACGATCACACAGCAGTACGTCCAGAACGCGTACAGCCGCAACGAGGACACGATCGCGCGAAAGGTTCGCGAGGCGGCCCTCGCGTGGCAGCTCTCGCAACGGTGGTCGAAGGATCGGATTCTCACCGCCTACCTCAACACGATCTACTTCGGGAACGGAGCCTACGGAATCCTGCAGGCGGCCCGGACGTACTTCGACAAGCCCGCTGTCGACCTGACCCTGCCGGAGGCCGCGCTCCTGGCCGGGCTCCCGCGCAGCCCGACCTTCTACGATCCCGTCCAGCACCCTGCCGCCGCGCGGCAGCGGCGGGCGTACGTCCTCGACCTCCTCTACGAGCAGGGGCGCATCACCCGGGCCGAGGAGCGGAGGGCGAAGAAGGCGCCTCTGCCGGATCCGGACGACGTGCACCTGCCAGGCACGCGCGGCCCGGCCGCGTACTTCGTCAACTACGTCACCGACCAGCTCGTGGGCCGCTACGGCGCGGAGCGGGTGTTCGGGGGTGGGCTCGAGGTGACCACCACCATCGACCTCGACCTGCAGGCCAAGGCGCGAGAGGCGATCCAGGAGGTGCTCCGCGACCCGAGCGGCCCCGCGGCGGCACTGGTCGCGATCGACCCCCGCACCGGCGCCGTGAAGGCGATGTTCGGCGGGACGAACTACCGGCGGAGCCAGTTCAACCTCGCGACCCAGGCCGAGCGCCAGCCGGGCTCCTCGTTCAAGCCGATCGTGCTCGCAAGCGCGTTCAGAGAGGGAATCGCTCCGTCCACCGATTTCGTCTCCAAGCCGGTCGACATCGATGCGGGCGACCGGATCTGGCACGTCTCGAACTACGAGGGCTCGTACCTAGGACAGGTCGACCTGAGGACGGCGATGATTGCCTCGGACAACTCGATCTACGCCCAGCTCACACAGGTGGTCGGCCCGAAGAAGATCGTCCGGACCGCGCATGCGCTGGGTATCCACTCGAAGCTGCCCGCGTACTTTTCCATCGGGCTCGGCGCCGTTGCCGTCAATCCGCTCGACATGACGCGTGCGTACGCGACGATCGCGAACGACGGGAAGCGGATCGACGGCTCGATCATGGGCGACCTCCCGCGAGTCGTCCAGACGGTCGAGTCGCGCCGGAACGGCAGCGTCCGCCGCAACGACGCCGTCCCGCGCGAGGTGCTGCCCGCCGCCCAGGCGGAGACGTTGACGTCGATCCTCACCGACGTGGTCGAGCAGGGCACGGGACGTCGCGCTCAGATCCCGGGTCGGGCGGTCGCCGGCAAGACCGGCACGACCGACGACTACGGCGATGCGTGGTTCGTCGGCTACACGCCCGAGCTCGCGGTCGCCGTCTGGGTCGGCTATCCCGACGCGCTCCGGCCGATGGAGACCGAGTTCGAGGGCGGCCCTGTCAGCGGCGGCACGCTCCCCGCCGAGATCTGGAAGGCGTTCATGACCCGGGCTCTCAGCGACGAACAGCCCGAGAGCTTCACACCGGCGCCGTACCTGCCGGCGTACAACCTGCGCGTCGTCCATCGCGCCGGCACCTGGCAGCTCGACAACGGCTACTGCCCGGGTACGCGGCTGACGTCCTACTTCGCCGGCGAGGGACCGCAGGCCACTGCCAAGTGCTATGCGAACGAGGTGTCCGTGCCGGTCGTCGTGGGACGTTCCGCCGAGTCGGCCAAGGTCGCGCTCCAGTCAGTGCCGCTCACCCCGGATGTCGTGTACGTCCCGGCGAAGCCACGCTCGAGACCCGGGCAGGTCGTGAAGCAGGAGCCCCGGGGCGGCTACCTGTCCGCGAACGGTGACGTGCGCCTGTTCGTCTCCCTCGCACAGGACGGCCTCGTCCCGAACCTCGTAGGGTCGAGCCTGCCCGACGCCCGGCAGAGGACGCGGAAGCTCCGTCTGGCCGTGCGCGTCCAGTACGCGGGGCGCGGCCCATCGGGCACGGTGCTCTCGCAGAGTCTCGAGCCCGGGATCGCGATCCGCCCGGGCCTTCCGATCACGCTTCTCGTCGGAGACGACTCGTCGAGCTAGCCATTGCGGCTCGCGGAAGGACGGACGCCCTGGGCCGCCGGCTTCTTCACACCGGGCCGCCGACGGCGCGTGCGCGTCTCGTCGTTCCCGTGGGGCTCGTCCACGTGGATCCCGCTTCGACGTAACGCCAGGGCTCGTCGACAGCGCGGGTGATGCCGACCCGCCGCGTACGTTCGACAGCTCGAGACCGGCGCGGCGCGATCAGCTCGAATCGCGAGCCCCAGAGGGCGGCGCCGTCGTCGGCGCCGACGATGCCGAGCGCCTGGGTCAGCCGCCCCGGCCCGGCGCAGAGGCGGCTCAGATCGTCGAGCCCTCGCCGCTCGCGCATCCGCTCGATGCCGTGGGTGGGCTCGAGAGCCCGCAGCAGCACTCCGGCGGCGCGACCCGGCGGCTCGCAGACGACGTTCGCGCACCAGTGGATCCCGTACGAGCGATAGACGTACAGATGTCCGGGAGGGCCGAACATCGAGGCGTTACGTGCCGTACGCCCGCCGAAGGCATGGCTTGCCGGATCGTCCTGAGCGTACGCCTCGACCTCGACGATCCGGCCCCCCACGCCGTCGACGAGGAAGGTCCAGCCGATCAACGCCGGGGCGACGACGTGGACGCTCTGCCGGACCAGGTCGGCGAGCTTCATTCGCCTTCGAAGAGCTGCGGCTGGCGCAGAATCGCACCACGCGCCCTGCCCTTGCGCGCGGGGGCCGAAGCGCTCGTCTCCATCTCCTCGAGGATCGTCTCCTGCGTCCGCGAGGCGACCACGGGCTCCGGCATGCCGTCGACCCACACGAGCGTTCGGCGTCCGTTGCCGCGCTTCTGCCCGGTGATCGGCTCGAGCGCGTAGATGCGGTCGGCCCGGACGTACTTTCCGAAACCCAGGAACACCATTCCCTGACCCGACATGCGCTGAGTATCGCCGGTCCCTGCCCGTTCCGGCCACCCACCGTGGATAGGCTCGCCCGATGCCGCGCATCTACCTCTCGCCTCCCCACGTCACCGGGCGCGAGGCCGAGCTGGTCGCGGACGCGATCGAATCGAACTGGATCGCGCCCCTCGGACCGCACGTCGACGCATTCGAGGCCGAGGTCGCGGCGGTTGTCGGGGTCGAGCACGCGGCTGCGCTCTCGAGCGGCACGGCTGCGCTCCACCTCGCGCTCGTCGTGCTCGGAATTGGCACCGGCGACGAGGTCGCCTGCTCGAGCTTCACGTTCGGCGCGAGCGCGAACGCGATCGTCTACTCCGGTGCCACGCCGTTCTTCGTCGACGCCGACCGCACCACCTGGACCATCGATCCGGCTCTTCTCGAACAGGGAATCGTGGAGCGGCGCGCGGACGGTGCAAGCGTGCGCGCGGTCGTGGCGGTCGATCTCTACGGTCAGTGCTGCGACTACGACGCGGTCCGTGACGTCTGCGAGCGCCACGACGTCCTCCTGGTCCAGGACGCTGCGGAGTCGCTCGGGTCGACGTACCGGACGGAGCCTGCGGGCGGCCAGGGGGCGCTCGCCGCGTTCTCGTTCAACGGGAACAAGATCATCACGACGAGCGGCGGCGGGATGCTCGTCTCGCAGGACAGCGGCCTGATCGAGCACGCACGGAAGCTCTCGACGCAGGCACGCGAGCCCGTCGTCCATTACGAGCACGCCGAGATCGGCTTCAACTACCGGATGAGCAACCTGCTGGCCGCCCTGGGGCGGGCGCAGCTCGAGACGCTGTCCGAGCGCGTCTCGATCCGCCGCCGGATCCGGGGCCGCTACAGGGAGCTGCTCGCCGATGCCCCGGGGATCACGTTCATGCCCGAGGCCGGCTACGGCAGGACGAACGCATGGCTCACCTGCGTCGTGATCGATCCGGACGCCTTCGGCGCCGACCGCGAGGCGATCAGGCTTGCGCTCGAGGCCGAGGACATCGAGGCACGGCCTCTGTGGAAGCCCATGCACCTCCAGCCGATCTTCGCGGCCAACCACATGTTCGGAGGCGACGTCTCGGCCCGCCTGTTCGAGCGGGGCCTCTGCCTTCCGAGCGGCTCCTCACTGACCGACGACGACCAGGATCGCGTCGTCGCCGCGATCCTCGGCGCGCCCGCGTGAGCTTCGCGAGCCGGCCTACGCGGTCGCCGCGTCGCGCACCTCGACCACGTCGAGCCAGTGGCTCCACTGCTCGGCCCTGCCGTTGACGGCGTCGAGATAGGCCTTCTGGAGCTCCAGCGTGACCGGGCCGACCCCGAGCTCGACGTCGTCGATCGCGCGCAACGGCGAGACCTCCGCCGCGGTACCGGTCATGAACACCTCGTCCGCGAGCAGCAGGTCCGTTCGGATGATGTCCGTCTCCTCGACGACATAGCCGAGCTCCTGTGCGATCTGGATCACTGAGTCGCGCGTGACCCCCGGGAGGATCGATGTCGAAAGCGGAGGCGTCGTGATGCGACCGTTCTTCACCACGAAGATGTTCTCGCCCGGCCCGTCTGCGACGAAGCCCTGGTCGGTGAGCAGGATCGCTTCGTCGTAACCGGCCCGCTTCGCCTCCGTGGTCGCGAGCATCGAGTTCAGGTAGATCCCCGTCGCCTTCGCGACGTGGGGAATCACGTTCGGCCCCACCCGCGTCCACGACGAGACCTTTGCCGTGATCCCCTTTGTCAGGGAATCCTCACCGAGGTACGCACCCCAGGGCCAGCTCATGATCACGGTCTCCACGGGGTTGCCGCTCGTGTGGACACCGAGCGACCCGTAGCCGTAGAACGCGATCGGGCGGATGTAGCAGGACGGGAGGCCGTTCGCGCGCACGAGGTCGTGTGTCGCGGTCCGCAGCTCTTCAACGGAGTAGGGCAGCTCCATGTACAGGAGAGTCGCGCTCGAGTGGAGGCGCTGGAGATGATCGGCGAGGCGGAAGACGGCGGGACCACGTGAGGTCTCGTACGCGCGGATTCCTTCGAATACGCCCGAGCCGTAATGCAGCCCGTGCACGCCCACATGGATCGTCGCGTCGGACCAGTCGACGAGCTCGCCGTTCATCCAGATCTTCGCGGTCTCCTGCATCGGTCTGCCTCCGTTCTCCGGCTGGGAACTCCAATTATGGAGAATCCAGCACCACGTCCTCGAGACGACCCCGCGTGAGCCGGACGAGCTCCCGGGGTGCGAGCGCAACCATGTGATGGTCGGATCCCGCTCCCGCCCAGACGACAGGGTGCCGGACCAGCGTCTGCTCGACGAGCACCAGCTGTATGCGCTCGAGCGGGAATGGAGCGACCGCGCCGGGCTCGAACCCCGTCGACCCGCGAACGTCCTGCGGGCGCGCGATCGCCGCGCCCTTCGCTTCCGCCAGCCGGGCGATCTTCGAGGTGTCCGCTCTGCGATCGCCCGGGACTAGGGCCACCAGCGGCCGCCCGTCACACAAAAAGACGAGCGACTTCACGATCTGACCGAGCGTGCATCCGATGGCAAGAGCAGCCGCTTGCGCCGTCGGCGTCCCGGCGGGCAGCTCCTCGAGCCGCGCTTCCGCGCCCGTCTCCCGCAGGAACGACGCAACGCTGTCGACGGGCGTCGGCCAGGCCATGTTCACGAGGCGCACGGCGCGAGCCGGTGGAGGCGCAGGGCAGGCGGCGCCGAGCGAGGACGGGCGGCCCGGGATCGCTCGTCGAGCTCCACCCTCGGCACCGAGCCGTGCTCCCCTTCGCTCATCCGAGCTCGACGAAACGAACGTCGTCGAACCCCACGTCGTGCAGGGCCTCGACCACCTCCTCCGTGGCGGCGGTGTCGATCGAGAAGACCATCAGCGCGTGGCCACCCCCCCTTGTCCGCGACACCGCCATGTTCGCGATGTTTACGCCCGCGTCGCCGAACATCGATCCCACCCGGCCGATCACGCCCGGTTGGTCCTCGTAGCGGACGAACACCATGTGTGGTGCGATCTCGATGTCGATTCCGTAGCCGAGCGCCCCACCCAGGAACAGGCGGGGCTCGGGCCCGATCGTCGTCCCGGAGACCGTGACCTCTTCCCCGTCGGAGACGATCGTCACCTCGACGGCATTCGTGTAGTCGCGTGAGGCACGGTTGCGCTCCTCGACGACCTCGATGCCGCGCTCTGCGGCGATCACAGGTGCGTTCACGACGTTCACGACCTGGTCGACGCGCTCCTGGAACGCACCGTTGAGCGCCGCCGCGGTGAGGAGCCGCGTGTCGTACTCGGAGAGCGGGCCGTACGAGGCGACCGTGATCCGGTGCGGGCGCCCGGGGGCGAGGGCAACCCCGATCCGGCCCAGCAGCGCCGCGAGCGGGATGAACGGCCCGAGCACCTCGAGATCCGCCTGGTCGACCACCGGGATGTTGACCGCGTTCGAGACGATGCCTCCCTCGAGCGCCGCGACGACCTGCTCTGCGACGATCACGCCCGCCCGGTCCTGCGCCTCGTCCGTGGAGGCGGCGAGATGCGGCGTGACCACGACCTGATCGAGCTCGAGCAGGGGGCCCTCGTACGGTTCGGCCGAGAAGACGTCGAGCGCGGCACCTGCGAGCTTGCCCGAGCGCAGTGCCTCGATCAGGGCGTCTTCGTCGACGAGCGCGCCGCGCGCGGCGTTCACCAGACGGGCACCGTCGCGCATCCGAGCGATCGCGTCGCGGTCGATCAGGCGGCGTGTCTCATCCGTGAGCGGGGAATGCAGTGTGACGACGTGGGCCGCTCCGAGGAGGTCGCCGAGCTCCTCGACGCGCTCGACCCCGAGCTCGCGGAACCGCTCGGCGCCGACGAACGGGTCGAAGGCGAGGACGCTCATCCCGAGCCCCACGGCGCGGCGGGCGACCTGCTGTCCGATCCGGCCGAAGCCGATCACCCCCAGCGTCTTCCCTGCGAGCTCGAACCCGCCCCAACGCGAGCGCTCCCAGCGTCCCTGCTTGAGCGCAGCGTGCGCCTGAGGGATGTTGCGCGCGAGCGCGACGATCAGGCCGATGGTCTGCTCCGCCGCCGACACAACGGTGGACTCCGGCGCATTGGCGACGACGATCCCTCGACGCGTCGCCGCATCGACGTCGACGTTGTCCACGCCGACGCCGGCCCGTCCGATCACCTTGAGGTTTGCCGCGTGCTCGATCAGCTCACCCGTCAGCCGGGTCGCCGATCGGATCACGATGCCGTCGTAGCGGCCGATCACGTCCTCGAGCGGCGTGTCGAGGTCGACGTCGACGTCGAACTTCTCCCGCAGGAGCTCGACTCCCGCGTCGGCGATCGGCTCACGGACGAGGACGCGCATCTACGCGGCCGCGACCGTGCCGTACGCTTCGAGCGCTGCGGGCGCAGCCCTGCCGGGCAGGACGTCCGCGCCTGCGGCTGCGAGCTCCTCCTCGATCGCGCCAAGAGCGTTCGCGAGCTCGCCGATCCCGACGTGACCGATGTGCCCGATCCGGAACAGCCGAGGGACGAGATCGCCGTGCCCGCCGGCGATCGTGATCCCGTGGCGATCACGGAGCGCGAGACGGAGGGCTACGGCGTCCACCCCCTCCGGAGTGAGCGCCGCGGTGAGCACGGCCGCGCTGTCGTCGTCGGGCGAGTACAGCTCGAGACCCATCGACTTGATTCCGGCGCGGCACGCGCGCCCGAGCGCCCGGTGGCGGGCGAATGTCGCATCGAGGCCGCCCGCAAGCACGAGGCCGAGGGCTTCGGCGAGCGCGACGACGAGAGACGTCGCAGGAGTGGACGGGGTAGAGCCCTTCTGCTGCGCACGACGCTGCCGATCCCAGTCCCAGTAGAACCGGGGCAGCTTCGCTTTTCGGGAGCGCTCCCATGCCCGCTCGGAAACGGATGCAAACGCCAGGCCGGGAGGCGTCATCAACGCCTTCTGCGAGCCGGTGATCACGACGTCGGCGCCCCATGCATCGGTCTCGAGCGGCACCGCGCCGAGGCTCGAGACGGCATCGACGACGGAGAGCGCGCCGACCTCGGCGCATGCGGCAAGCAGCGGCTCGAGGTCGCAGACGACACCTGTCGACGTCTCCGAGTGGACGAGGAACACGGTCTGGGCGCCGCTCTTCTCGAGAGCTGCCCGGAGGTCGCTCGGGCGCGGCGCATCGCCCCACGGATAGGCGAGCGGGACAACGTCGCACCCGAATGCCGCCGCGAGCTTCTGCCATCGCTCTCCGAACTCCCCCTGCGATACGGCCAACACGCGCTCGCCCGCCGACAGCAAGTTCACCACCGCCGACTCGAACGCGCCCGTTCCCGACGCCGTGAGCACGAGAATCTCCTGCTCGGTGCGGAACACCGCGCGTAACCGCTCCTGGACCAGCGCGAAGACCGCGGCGAAGTCGGGCGACCGGTGATGGAGCACCGGCTCGCCCAGTGCGCGAAGGACCTCCGGAGGCACCGCAGTCGGCCCGGGCGTGAGAAGCTGCTGCGGACGGGTCACGGTCTGAGCCTACCGCCGTGTCACACGCACCCGCCCCCTCTACATTGTGCGGCTCGATGGACGCGCTCATCGCCTTTGCGGCCATGCTCGTCTCCCTCAGGCTGACAGCGGCTCTGACGCGGAAGTGGCGAGCTCGCCGGGCCCCGGAGCTTCTCGCGTGGGCGGCGTCGCTCGGCGCTTTCGCCGCCGCGTCCGCAGCCCTCGCTTGGGCCGCTGCCGCAGGCTGGGACGATCGTTCGTTCCGCGCGTACTACCTCTTCGGAGGCCTCCTGACGGCGGCGCTCCTGGGTGCGGGGTCCCTGCTCCGGGCACGCATCGCCCTGGCCGGCCCGGTCGCGCTGGCCTATGTGGGCCTGGCCGTGGGCGTCGCGCTCGCCGTGCCGATCGATCCCGGCGTCACGGGAACCATGATTCCCGATGCAGCGGCCCATCTCGATTTCCTGCCGGCACGTGCGCTCGCGCTCGTCGGCAACGTCACGGGTACGGTCGCAGCGATCGGAGTCGCCCTCGTCGGTCTGCGACGCCGTCCGCTCGGCAACACGCTCATCATCCTCGGGGTCGCCTCGGCGGCGGTCGGCAGCGCGGTGGTCGGTCTCGGGGCTGGAGGCGGCGCGGCGTTCACGCTCGTCGCGGCCACGCTCCTCTACGCAGGCTTCGTCTCGTCCCGTTGACGCGGCTTGCAACACGCTGTTGCTAGCAGCCCTTCCCAGTGCCGCACGAAGCCATCAGTCGCGCAGGTCGGGAACGCGGCGCGACGGATCGACGCGACGCCGCCGCTCGCGCAGCCAAACCCAGCCGAGAACGGCGATCACGACGACGAGCACCACTGCCTCGATCACCAGGGTGATCGGATCGAGGTGATGTCCGATCAGCCGCGGGACAAGACCCATAGTCCTCCGACCGTGTAGACGACCATCAGCGCGAGCATCGCGTACTGGGAGCGCAGCGCGTCCCGGCGATCGGTGAAGAGCGTCACGGCCCGGTCGTGGGCGACGGCAAGGCCCGCGACGTGCCCGGTGACGAGCGCCCCCACCTGGACGTACCAGGTCGTGTTGGGAGAGATCACGGTGAGGTCGGGAGCGATGTGCGCGGTCCCGAACAGGTTCCAGCCCCGGCCGAGCGGATCGGACAGCAGCAGGATCGTGTACTGCCCCTGAACGAGGAAGAGCGTCGCATAGTGCGCGACGACGTAGACGAAGGCGATCGGCACGAGCGAGAGAATGAAGTCGGGTACGAGCGATCGAGGCGCGTTCACCGTCCAGCGCGCCAGCGCACACGCCGCCTGGTATGCCAGCCCGATCAGGAGCACGCCTGTGAGCAGCCCGCCGATGGACGAGAGGGTCACGAGGAGCTCGCCGAGACCCGGCTGGTCGACCACGAACGGCGCTTCGAGGTGCGCCATCAGATCCTGCCAGGTGATCGTCCTGCTGTACCCGTCGAAGAGCACGCTGCCGAGCATCACCGCGACGAAGGCGGCCGTCCCGGGCGTCGTGTCCTTGCCTGCGAGGCCGGTCAGCGGCCATCGGAGCCGGAGCCTGTCGTCGACGACCGTGAGAGGGGCGATTCTCGAGAGGAACGCGAAGTAGACGGCGAAGCCCTCGCCGGTTCGGGTCCACGTCGTGCGCCCGAACGCCGCCATGCCGAACAGCGCGACATAGGTGTAGAGCGCCACCGCGAACGCAAGAGCTCGTGGGCTCGCGGGGTCCGAATAGGCCAGTTCCAGCGTCGCGAACGCGAAGAGAGCGACGGCGCCGGGCCACCGGCCCAGACGCTCCGGATACTCGGCGAGCGGCCGCGCGGTTCCTCCTCCCAGCTCACGGAGCCAGACGTACAGGTCCGCCATCGCGCGCCAGGGCGACAGACCCCGCCAGACATTGCCGAAGAGCACCGAGAGTAGTGGGAGCCCGAGCCAGAAGATCACGTAGATCCATGTCGGTGCGAAGTTGCGGTACGGATCTGTGCTGCCGAGGAGCGCCGAGACCCACACCACGATGAAGAGGACGACCGAGATCGCCTGCGCGACGATCCTCACCGGGCCGAGGACGAGACCGGAGAGGCCCGCGCCGAGCCCCCGACCGCGCTGCCTCGCAGTGAGCACCGGCTTCTTCCACAGCGCGCCGAGCAGGACGAACGAGATAACAAGCACGACCGCGGCTCCCCAGTAGAAGAGCCACGACGGGACCGGGAGGTCCTGGATGCCCCCGATCCCGTGCGCGACGAACCACGGGGAGATCAGGGTTTGACCTCCACCACCGCCAGCAGCGTGTCGGTGGGATGGAGCTCCACCTCGAACCGGCCCGGGAGGTTCGCCGTAAAGGCAATCCGGACCGGCTTACCGGGAACGACGTCCTTCTCGATGTTGTAGCCGTGTAGGTGAACCGCCTCGCCGGAATCGGTGCGGACGACGAGCAGGACCTTGTCTCCCTTCTCGAGCGTCGGGCGTTGGATCCCACCCTCCGGGACGCCGTCGACGACACGGATTGCGATCTCCTTCGCCTGCGCCGGCGAGGTGGCGGTGGTCATGGTGTCTGTCGTCGCCGACGGTGAGGTGTCGGCGGGGGTTGCCTGGGTCGTCGAGCCTCCGTCGTCACCGCCGCATCCGGCGAGCGTGAACACGCACGCCGCCAGCGCGACCAGCATCGCTGCAGCTCTCATGAGTCCTCCTCGGTCGACCGCACGCCGACGGCGTGCGGAGCGTGTCAGGAGACGAGGAGCAGTGGAGGGCCGCGACCGACCGGACGGCGACGCCGTATCGCCGTCGGCAGGAGCCGAGGACGTTCGGTGAGTGGCAGCCAGACCTCGTTCCGCGGCACGCGCCGTCCGTTCCGGGCGCCGGCCAGCGTGCCGAGCACGCGCCGTACCACGAGCACACAGACGAGCGCCACCGGAAGCTGCAGCGCGAGGCCGAGCAGAAAGGTCGGGCTCGTTAGGAGAAACGGCAGCTCACCGGTATGGACGAGGCGCTCGACATGCTCCTGGCATGTGAAGCCGAGGGGCGCGAGCGGCGCGACCCACCACGCCGAGACCTGGCTGAGGCTCCGTTCCTGCACCGCGAGCCCGAGCAGGGAGAGGGAGGCGAGCAGGATGACGACCTGCGGCACGTGCGCCAGGTACTCGTGCACCTGTCCGAGTGGGGTCCCCGTGACCCGATAGGCGAGCGCATGGGTTGCGAGGACACCCACCGCTGCGACCGGCGTCACCAGAATCCAGGCCAGGGCGCGGCGTCCCACGTCCGTGGATCATGCCAGGCCGTCCGTCGCTCCGGTCCACCACCACTCGACCCCGCTCGCGCGAGCGGGAACGTCGGTGTCGGACACCATCACGGTCATTGGTGCCTGCGGAGGACATGTCTCGTCCGGCCGGGAGGTTGACCCTGGGTCACTTCGAGCCATGCACCGAAGGGCCACCCCGCCGCTCGCACACGCCAGGCGCACGCAGGGCTCGCGAGACCTGTGGAAAGAACGGCACAGAGGTGGCACGCGTGCGCCCTTGACACAAAACGGTGTCTGACACCGTCTCGACCGCCGCGCCCCTGCGCGCCCGCCGGGGCCGTCCAACCGACGTCAGAGCACGGTGACGCTGACGAGCTGCACGGCGTTGTTCTCGTAGCCGCCCACGTTCCACTCGGGCTCGAGCGGCTGCGTCTCGCCCGTCCGGTCGGTCGCGCGCGAGCACAGGACGTGCTCTCCGGGGGAGGCATCCCAGCGGAAAGACCAGCCGCACCAGGCGTAGTCGTCTGCGAAGTCCCGGGAGAGCTCCGCCTCTCCCCACGTCGTGCCGCCGTCGATGCTCACCTCGACACGAGTTATCGGAGCCTTGCCCGACCAGGCACGGCCCTCGAGCAGCACCTGCCCCGACTCGACGATCCGATCCCTCGTCATGAAGTCCGGGATGCCCGGAGGCGCCATCAGCGACCGGGGCCGCATCCTCGTGACGGGCCGTCCCTCCTCGTCCTCGGTCTGGCGGAACCGGTAGCCGCTCGTGACCTGGTAGCCGGTGAACGGCTCTTCGAGCACCTGGATCTCGGCGAGCCACTTCACGTTGGTCATCCCGTACCAGCCGGGAACGACGAGCCGAAGCGGGAAGCCGTGCTGGGGCGGCAGCGGTTGCCCGTTCATCTCGTACGCGACGAGGCAGCCTGCGTCCATCGCCTCGGCGAGCGACAGGCTGCGCTCGTAGCGCTGCTCGACCTCGCCCTCGACACCGCGGTCGAGCCCACAGAAAACGACGTCCACCGCTTCGGGTGACGGGCCCGCATCGCCCAGAAGGGCGGCGAGCGATACGCCGCGCCAGCGGGCGGTCCCGAGCGCCTCGATCAGCCACGGCTGGCTGATGGGCCTGGGCTCGAGCAGCGCTCGGCCGTTGCCGGCGCACTCGAACGTCGAGACGAGCTCGACGACGGGAAGCGCCCGAAGGTCGTCGAGAGAAAGCTTCGTCGGCCGCTCGACCGCGCCTCCGATCTCGAGACGGAACGCGGCGGGCTCGACGAGTGGAACGTCGTAGTGGATCAACAGGTAGTGCAGGCCGGCGGGCGTGATCGGCCAGCGAAGCGCCTCGAGCGGCATCCCGTGGTTCCGAGCCGCGAGGCGCAGCTCTTCGAGGCTGATTCCGGGCTCGGACGACACCGCCATCGCCCGAACCTAGCGCCGCTCGCCCGTGCTGTCCACGACGCGCCGGATGGTCGATCGGTCGTCGGCGCGTCAGCCGGCCCGCGTCAATATCTATCCGTCGTCGAGCTTCGAGCGTACGAGCTCGCTGACGGCGCGCGCATCGGCTGCCCCCTTCGTCTCCTTCATCACCTGACCGACGAAGAAGCCGAGCAGGCCGTCCTTTCCGGCACGGTACTGCTCGACCTGCGGCTGGTTGGCCGCGAGGATCGCATCGATGACCGGCTCGAGGGACGCGGCATCGGAGACAGCCTCCTGCGCGACGTACGGGTCCGCGGAAAACCCGGGCGTGGCCGACGCTGCGATTGCCGCGGCGAAAGCCGGCCGGGGGATGCGCTCGCGCGCGTCGACGAGCTTCGCGAGCTCGATCGGCTCGACGGCACCCGGCTCGATGCCGGCGCCGACGAGCTGGTTCGCGATCACGTTCGCCGCGGCCATCGGCTCTGCGCCCGCAGCCACCGTCCGCTCCCACAGCGAGTCGAGGCCGCCGGTGACCAGCACGAGCGCGCGATCGTGATCGAGGCTCGCTCCGATCCGCCGGATCCGCGAGGCGGGCAGCTCGGGCAGATCGGCCCGGAGACTCTCGACGAGCTCCCCGGCCGGCTCCACGGGCACCAGGTCCGGCTCGGGGAAGTAGCGGTAATCGTCGGCCTCCTCCTTCTCGCGGCGAGAGGTGAGCGTCCCACTCGAGACGTCGAAGTCGTAGGTGTGCTGGTGGACGGCGCCGCCGGACTCCCAGACCTCGATCTGGCGGGCCACCTCGGCCTCGATTCCACGGCCGATGTGGTTGAAGGAGTTCATGTTCTTGATCTCCGTGCGCGTGCGAAGCTCGTCCGTTCCGGCCGGACGGACCGAGACGTTCGCGTCCACGCGAAGCGTTCCCTTCTCCATCTCGGCGTCGGAGATGCCGAGCTCCACGATCGTCTGCCTGAGCAGCTGGAGAAACCGCCTGGCCTCGTCGGCCGAGTGGAGGTCGGGCTCGGTGACGATCTCGACCAAGGGCGTCCCACTCCGGTTGTAGTCGACGAGCGTGTACTCGGCACCGCCGATCCGGCCACTCAGGCCTCCCACGTGCACGTTCTTCGCTGCGTCCTCCTCGAGGTGCGCGCGTACGATGCCCACGACATGTTCCCCGTCCTGCAGCGGTACTATCATTTTACCATTTGTGCAAGATGGTAGATCGTATTGGGATATCTGATAGCCCTTCGGGAGATCGGGGTAGAAGTAGTTCTTTCGCGCGAACACCGCCCTGGGGGCGATCTCGCAACCGAGCGCGAGCCCGAGCTTCACGACCCATTCGATGGCCGCACGGTTCGGGACGGGGAGCGCGCCCGGCAACCCCAGGCACACCGGGCACGTCTGGGTGTTCTCGCCCGCACCGAAACCGGTAGGGCAACGACAGAACATCTTCGTCCGCGTCTTCAGCTGGACATGGATCTCGAGCCCGATCACGGGCTCCCAGCGACTCGAGCCGCTCATCGGAGCCGCTCGGGGACGAGGTCGAGGTCGAGCGCGCGCTCGAGAGCATGCCCAGCACGGAAGAGCGTGTTCTCGGAGAACTGAGGCCCCATCAGCTGGAGGCCGACAGGCAGGCCCTCCGAGAAGCCGCACGGGACGCTGAGACCCGGCAGCCCCGCGAGGCACGACGGGATCGTGAGAAGGTCGCACGCGTACATCGCGAGCGGGTCGGCGGCCTTGTCGCCGATCGGGAACGCGACGGTCGGGGACGTCGGAGTGGCGAGCACGTCGAATCGCTCGAACGCCTCGGCGTGCTCGCGCACGATCAGGGTCCGCACCTTCTGTGCCTGGCCGTAGTACGCGTCGTAGTACCCGGCGGAGAGCGCATACGTGCCGAGCATGATCCGTCGCTTCGGCTCGTCGCCGAAGCCCTCGTCGCGCGTAGCCGCGACCATCTCCCGGTACGTCGCCCCGTCGCTTCGCGGGCCGTACCGGACGCCGTCGTAGCGGGAGAGGTTCGACGACGCCTCCGCGGGCGCGATCAGGTAGTAGCACGCGATTCCGTAGTCGAAGGAGAGCGGCAGGTCGCACTCGCCCACCTCGGCGCCGAGCTCCTCCAGGCGGGCGATCGCCGCCTCGAACGCCGCCCTGACGCCGGGCTCGATCGCTTCGAGAGCGACCGCCTGCCGCGGGATGCCGATCCTCAGACCGCCGAGCCGCTCTGCCTCGGGAAGCTCGACCGGAGAGGCGAGCTCGACGGTCGTCGAGTCGCGGGGATCGCGTCCCGCAAGGATCCGGTAGAGGAGGGCGACGTCGCGGACGTTCTTGGCCACCGGGCCGACCTGATCCAGGCTCGAGGCGAAGGCGACGACGCCGTAGCGGGAGACCGTCCCGTACGTGGGCCGCAGGCCGACGTTGCCGCAGAGCGCCGACGGCTGCTTGATCGAGCCGCCCGTGTCGGAGCCGAGGCCCCACGGGGCGAGACCGGCGGTGACCGCGGCTGACGTGCCCCCTCCTGAGCCGCCCGGAACGAGGCGGGGGTCCCATGGGTTCCGGGAGGGGCCGAAAGCGGAGTTCTCGGTCGAGGAGCCCATCGCGAACTCGTCCGTGTTCGTCTTGCCGAGGAGGGCGAGCCCCGCCGCCCGGCAGCGGGCGGCCACGGTGGCGTCGTAGACGGGGACGTAGCCCGAGAGGATTCTCGAGCCCGCTGTGGTCTCGACGCCCTTCGTCGAGATCACGTCCTTGAGCGCAATCGGGATGCTGGCGCCATCCGCCTCTTCGACCGTCCGTAGGTAGGAGTGGAGCTCGCCGTCACGCTCCTCGATCGACTCGAGGTAGGCGCCGTGCAGCTCGGCTGCCGACACCTCCCCTTGCTCGACCAGCTCGACCGCATCCTCGGCGGTCAACCGCAACGTGTCGACGATCGCCGTCATGCCGTGGGCGGTACGCGGAAGAGGCCGCCCTCGCGCTCCGGTGCGTTCGCGAACACGTCGTCGAGCGAGAGAGACTCCTGAGGCTCGTCCTCCGCCCAGGAGTTGACGAGCGCGAGCGGATGCGAGGTCGGCTCGACATCGGCGAGGTCGAGCTCGGAGACCTTCGAGACCGCGTCGAGGATCGCGCCGAGGTCCGATGTCAGGCGCTCGACCTCGGCTTCCGAGAGATCGAGGCGCGCGAGACCCGCGACGTGGAGCACCTGCTCGCGAGAGATAGCCATCTCAACATCCTTCCAGACGCTCGGAGAACGAAGGCGGGCCCCCGCCGGGGCCCGCCGAGAACCGTTGCGTGCTGCGCTACGCGGCAGCAGTGACGTTCGCGGCCTGGGCGCCCTTCGGCCCCTGAACGACCTCGAACTCGACTCTCTGCCCCTCGGTGAGGGACTTGTAGCCGTCCATCGTGATCGCCGTGTAGTGCACGAAGACGTCGTCGCCGCTCTCACGCGCGATGAAGCCGAATCCCTTCTCGTTCGAGAACCACTTCACTGTGCCCGTCTCTACCTCAGACAACGACGTCCTCCTGAGAACAAGCGCCGACGCATCCGCCGACGCGGGTACACGAACGGACGACAAGGTAGCGTCAGAGGGTCGGGTACGCAAGGATCCCGCGCCGGTATCTCGCTGCCTTGACGGCGCTCCGGAGCAGCATGGCGATCGTCATGGGGCCGGTACCGCCCGGCATGGGGGTGAGCCGTCCCGCGACCTCTGCGACAGCGGGGTCGACGTCGCCGCGGATTCCCGCGTCGGTGCGCGTGAGACCGACGTCGATCACCGTCGCCCCCGGGGCCACCATGTCGGGCGTGACGATGCCCGGCACTCCGACCGCAGCGACGACGATGTCGGCCCGCCGGATCTCCGCCGCGAGGTCACGAGTCTTCGAATGGCATACCGTCACGGTCGCATTCGCCTGCAGGAGGAGCATTGCGACAGGCCGCCCCACGATCTCGCTGCGGCCCAGCACGACGGCCGCTCTGCCCGCCGGCTCGACACCGTACTCGGCGAGCAGCTCCATGCACCCAGAAGGAGTCGCGGGGACGTGGAGCGGCGTCCCGAGATAGAGGTTCCCCGCATTGACGGGGTGGATCCCGTCGACGTCCTTGGCCGGCGCCACCGCGTAGGTGACGCTTGTCTCGTCGACGTGGCCCGGGAGGGGAAGCTGGACGAGGATCCCGTCGACGTCGCCGTCCTCGTTCAGCTCCTCGACGACCGCGAGCACCTCCGCCTCCGACGCGTCCGCCGCAAGGCGGACGTCGCGCGCGTCGATCCCCGCCTCGACCGCCGCTTCGTGCTTCAGCCTGATGTACACCTGGGAGGCAGGGTCGTCCCCGACCAGCACGGTGGCGAGCCCCACGTGACCGAGCTCCTCGACCTCGCGCGCGACCTCGGCGCGAATCCTGCCGGCGAGCGCCTTCCCATCCATGAGCGTCGCCGTCACGGGCCGACTCTACCGCCCGTCCCGGCCCGTCGACCCCGGGCGACCGGAGCTGCTGGCTACAACTCGCGGCATGCCCTCCCGGGTCGTCCTGTGACCGATCGCCTCTTCGCCCAGGCAACCGTGCGCGTTGCCGCGCTCGCGTTCGTGCTCGCGTGGCTGTTCGTCGAGGCCCTCCGCGCCTGGGTTCCGTTCTGGCTGCCGTTTGCAGTGCTGCTCGCGACGGAGGTCGAATTCGTGCTTCGCGGCCGCCGGGAGCCGCGGAGGCCGCAACGCCGACAGACCGCGCCAGGCCCCGAGGACGCAGATCTCGGCTTCGGGCAGCTCGTCGAGGACGAGCACGGGATCCGCTTTCTCCCTCCTCCACCCCGCCCCGAGCGTCGCCGTCGCCTCCGGGCGCTGTGGGCGGCCGGAGCGATCGTTGCCGTCGCGCTGTTCGTCGTGGCCGCCCGTAGCGACCGCGCAGGCACGTGGCAGGCGCTGCCGCCGAACGAGCGCGCGCGCTTTGCTGTGCGGCTCGAGTCTGAGGCGGCGATCGTCGCCCGCCGTCCCGTGACGCTCCGCTGCGACGACGGGTATGCCTTCACCGGAGCCGGGAGCGACACGCTCGGGATCGCCTTTCCGAACGCCGGGATCGCATACCTCGATCCAAGCATTTGCCGAGCGTTGCGCGACCTCGCGACGGACGACGACGCGGACGAGCGCACGGCTCTGGCGGTCGTCGTGCTCGCGCACGAGGCGATCCACCTGGGCGGCGAGCGTCGTGAGGGAGTAACCGAGTGCCTGGCGCTCCAGGCCGCGGTCCCGCTCGCCGTCCGCTTCGGCATGACCGAGTCGCGGGCACGGGATCTCATGCACACCCTGTACGTGCAACGGCTCGCCGAGCGAAGTGCGATCCGAGCTGCCTACGCGCTACCGGCGAGCTGCACAGACGGCGGCGCGCTCGACTCGAGCCCCGGGGACAGCCGGTTTCCCTAGACGACCGCTAGAGCTCCGTCTCGAGCCGCCGCCGCACGAGAGCGACGCTCGCCGCGCCCAGCCCCTCGCCGAGCGCCGACGACCCCAGGGCGTTGGCCTCGGCGATGACGAGCTCCCGCTCTGCTTCCAGCGTGCTTCGAGCCACGAACAGCGCAGAGCGGACACGCGCGCCCCACTCCTCGAGCTCCTCGAGCGTCTGTCCCGGCTCGCCGCGTGCAGCCTCGCCGACGCGCGACACGCGCTCGAGGTCGCCTGCGACGGCGCCGGCGGTCAGCCCCAGCTCGTCTTCCTCGTTGCGGAGGGCGCGCTCGGCGCCGTGGAGCTGCTCGCGCCGAAGCTCGAGGCGCTCGAGGTTCGTCTCCTGGTCGAAGAGCAGCTCGCGGGCGGTTGCCGCCTCGCGCCGCAGGCGCTCGATCTCGTCATCGCGTCCCAGCCGCGCCTGTGAGAGCGCGGCGAGCCTCTCCTCGGCCAGTTCGAGCTGTGATCGAGCCGTGGACGCCGCGGCTTCCGCATCACGACGGCGAGACGCAAGGTCAGCCAACGAAGCGGGGATCCGCTCGAGCTCGGATTGCACCTCCGTCGCGCGCGAGCGAACCGCCCCCGCACGCGCGGCGAGCTCCGCCAGCACCGAGATCTCGGCGGCGATCGCCTCGTCGCGACGCTCGAGCTCGGCGACGTCGGCGAGAAGCGTTGAGACCCGGGCGTCCGCCACGCCCGGAAGGTCTACCAGTCGGGCGTCCGGTCGAGCCCTGCGCTGGTCGTGACCCGCGACTGGCCGCTGCCGTCCGCGTTCATGACATATAGCTCGAGGTTGAGGATGCCGTTGCGGCCGCTCGAGAACACGATCTTCTGCCCGTCGCTCGACCAGGCCGGATCGAAGTCCGGGCCGCGCACGTTCGTCAACCTGGTGACACCGCTGCCGTTCGCGTTCATGGAGTAGATCTCCCAGACGAAGAGCCCTACGACGCTCCGCGTGAACACGATCTTCCCGTTGACACCCCAGTCGGGGTCCGACGCGTCGGTTGCGATGCGGGTTGCGCCGGTGCCGTTGGCGTTCATCGTGTAGACGTCGGCCTTGAGGAGCGTTCCCTTCGACCACGCGATCTTGGAGCCGTCCGGCGACCACGTGGGAGTGAGATCCTCCTTGCGGTCGTTCGTGAGCCTCGTCTGCCCCGATCCGTCCGCGTTCATCACGTAGATCTCGGCATTGCCGTCGCGCGTCGAGCGGAAGGCGATCCTGGTCCCGTCCGGCGACCATGCCGGGGCGGTGTCGTCCCGGGACGCCGTCGTCAGCCGTTGGACGTTCGAGCCGTCGGCGTTCATCACGTAGATGTCCTGCGTGAGACCCGAGCGTCGGCTAGCGAACGCGATGCGTGTCCCGTCGGGCGACCACGAGGGCTCTTCGTCGGGCGTGAGGCCGCTCGTCAGCCGGTTGAGGCCCGAGCCGTCGGCGTTGACCGCATAGATGTCGCCGAGGCCCGTCCGGGTGCTCGCGAAGAGGATCTTGCGGTACGTGACGTTGTATGTGACCGACCTGGTCGCCGTATTGCCCGCCCGGTCGCTGGTCGTGACGGTGAACGTGTGGGCTCCCGCGGTCGTGGAGATCGACGTGCCCACGGCGACGGTTCCGGCGCACGATGTCGCCCCCGAGCCGGAGTCGATGCAGCTGTAGGCCGCAGGAAGGCTCGCACCGGGCGGATACGACGCTCCGCCCGTCGGGGTGCCGAAGACGACCTGCGGTGCGGTGCCGTCGATCGGCACGAGCACGGTGTCTGTCTCGCCCGTGGCGTCGCGCGCCGTAACCACGTGGACGCCGTCCCCCGTCACGCTGACCTGACCGTCCGCACCCGGATCCTGGAACGGGCCGCCGTCGATGCTCACCTGGAGGGGCACGCCTTCCGTCCCGTGCACACCGACGACGACCTGGCCCGTGTACCAGCCGTTCTGGCCCGTCGGAGTCGGCGCGTCGAGCTGGAGCGGGCCGGGCGGGGTCGAAGGAAGCGGCGCGCCGTCGAAGTAGAAGCCCTTGTTCGTGCTCACGCCGACGTTGCCCGCTTCGTCGACGACCTGGACGAAGTACTCGAACTGACTGGCCGCAACGGGACCACCGCCGCTCCAGTGGCCCGCGGGGCCCTGGGCGAGGTCGACGAACTGCCAGACGGAGGAGCTGCCCGATCGATACCCGGCGAGTACCCGCCGCGCGTCCCCGCCTGCCACGTCGACGGAGAATGCGGCGTTGCCCGAGACGACGAACGCGTCGATCTTGGTGAAGGTGGGCGCCACCCGGTCGTTGCTCGTCGAGCGGTAGGTCTCGCCCGCGACCCTCGTGTACCGCCGCTGCGTCCCGGTGCCGTTGAGGTCGACGGTCGCTGCGTTTCCGAAGAACTGGCCCGTTCCCATCACCAGCCGCTGCCGTGCGCCGGCGGCGGTCAGGTACGTCCGCACGGTGAGCAGCTTCGAGGGATACGCGACGTCATTGAACGCGAGCTCGGGCTCGTTGGCCGCCTGATCGACGATCGGGCGCGCGTAGACCGGGTTCACGCCGCCCTGGTCTGACGAGGTGAGGCCCGTGATCAGCGCGCCGTGCGCCTGCGCGCCTCCAAGCTCGACGACGAGCTTGGGCTCGATCGGGCGAAGGTGGCTCACCTGGACACCCGAGTCGCCGCGGAGGTACGTCCCCGCCGACGTCGTGACCGACGTGAATGCCGGTGACGCGTCGAAGCGCTCGACCTGGAGGCCAGTGATGGGATCGGTGCCGACCGTCGTCGTGGGGATCGCAAGCGTCGCGGACGAGGACGCTGTCGATCGCGGTGCGGGCGCCGTCGCCCGCGCGAGCGGCTGGACGCCGTCCGCCGCTGCGACGCTCTGGGTCTGCGGCACGGGCCCGATCGACCACATCGGCAGGCCGTAGAGCGTGAACGCTGCCATCGCCTTCTCGTCGTAGACGCTGAACACGCCGCGGGTCGAGAAGTACTCGTTCTTCGCGAGGCGGAGGGCGTCTCCGATCGGACCACCGCTCGCCACCTGCTCGGCGAGCATGTGGTTCAGCTCCTCGGAGTACGAGACCACAGCGGTGTCGCCGTATCCGAACGTGGTGTTCCCGAGATACGTCGCGCCCTCGCGCTCGTACGCCTGCGGCCAGTCGAGCCCCTGCGCGATGAGCGTGTCGGCGACGCTGAGCCCGGCGTGGCAGCCCATGCTGAAGACGAGCCTGTCGGGAAGGGTCGGGGCGGAATCGGCCGTCAGGTCGCCGGTGCTGAAGAGTGACGTGCCGACGGGAGGCTGCAACCGGTAGTGGTCGGCGTGTCCGTTGAGCGAGGCGATGTCGGGCGGCTGGCCGCTCGAGGGAAGCAACGCGGCGATCAGGTCGTCGCGTGCCCAAGCGTCGCCGATCAGCGTCGGCTCTGCGGGCGCCGAGAGCCCCTGCCGCGTCGCGAGTGCCTGCCGCACGGCCTCCGCGCCGTCCGAGAGGAAGTCGTAACCCGCGACGCGCGCCGTCGAGGGATCGAGGACGCCGTTGAAGTCGCGGTAGCGCGCGAGCGCGTCGACGATCTCCGACGGCGTCTCCACGAGCCGGCCGACGGCGAGATCGGGGACGAAGAGCTGGCGGTTCAGGTACGGGACCGGGCTCGTGTCGCCGTACGGGTCGTCGCTCAGCAGCCGACCGGCGCCGAGCGCGGCGGAGAGCTCGTTGTTCGTTCCCACCGACTGGGCGTAGCCCGCCTCGTTGGAGATCGTCACGTAGTCCTCGAGCCGGGCGAAGGGCATGGCGCGATCGCCACCGACGAGCACCAGGTACTTGATTCCCGCGCCGTTCGCCTGGCCGCGCAGCCCGTCGACGACCGCGTTGACCGTCCGGACGACGGCATTGGCCTTGTCGGGGTCGCCCGGGTCGGCATTCCAGGCCGAGACCGCGGTCCTCACGGCGGCGTTGCCGTCCACGCCGACGATCGCGCTCGGGAACCCGAGCGACGTGAGCTTGGTCTGGGTCTGCTGCATCGCCGCGAGGACGCTGTCGGCCGGGCCGGAGCCGTAGAGGCCGGTGAGCTGGCTGCGGTTCCAGAGGAACAGCGTGTTCGTGCCGGCGGGCAGCGACGCGGGCACGGTCCCGATCGTCCCGGTGGCCGGTGCGATCGGCGCGGCGCTCAGCGGAGCCTGGGGCGGATCGACCTCGACCCGAAGCATGTACGCGTCGTCGCTCGTGGCGCCGTTGTACGGGGTCACCTGGATCAGGTAGCTGCCCGTCCCGCCCGAGATCGCGACGACGCTGTCGTCCTCGGTGCCGCGGTTCGCCGAGACGCCGACGAGAGCGCGGCTCTGATCGATCTGCAGGTCGTCGAGCGTCTCGGGCGAGAGCACCTCCTGCCTCGAGCCCAGCGGGACGCCGGTGTCGACGAGGGGCGGCGAGTCGAGCTGCTCGGTGCCGGCCACTGCCGGGCGCAACGGCGGGTCGGCGGGCGCGTAGACGGCGAGGTCGTAGTCGGCCGGCAGATGGCTCAGGAAGACGCGGATCGTCGAGCCGGCCGGCGGCGCGGGCAGCGAGTAGAAGTCGAGGTCGTTCGCCTGTGTGATGTACGAGAGATAGAGGGAGCCCGGATCAACGGGCTGTGGGCTGCCCTCGCCGTTCGGCTCGAACGTGTCGGTCACGGAGAAGGGCGCAGGGTCGGACGTCGCAGGTGTGCCGCCGGCTGCCGCCGCCTCGAGCGCGCCCGACTGCGGGCCGACCCGGAGCGGCGGATACGACCTGAACGCAATCCTCGCCGTCGTGCCGATCGCGCCGACGAGCGACCAGTCGAGCGTCACGTTGCCGTCCGCGTCCGAGCCGATCTCGGGCGGGGGGAGCGGCGTCGGCGCCCCCGCGGGCAGCGTCTGCACGGTCGGGGTGAACGTCGTGTCGAAGACCGAGCCTTTCGGGAGCGTCACCGTCGCCGACACGGCCGTCCCGGTGATGCCGACATCGGCGTGCCAGTCGATCGCGTTCCCCCCGGCTGCGGCGGCCTGAAGCCCGGCCGTGTCGAGGTCGAGCTGCTCCCAGCCGACAGTCGACGTGCTCGAGAACAGGAGGATCAGCACGTCGGCGAGCGTCACGTCGTTCGGCTCGGGCAGCGCCAGCAGAAGATCGCCGAGGGTTGCCGTCGGCAGGAACCATCCGCCGACGAAGGCGTCGTAGAGCGTCGACGTGTCGCACGGATGTGCGGTGCAGTCGATCAGGCCCGCGATGTTCGAGATCGGAATGTTGGAGATGGGGATGTTCGAGATCGGGATGTTCGAGATCGGGATGTTGGAGATGGGGATGTTCGAGATCGGGATGTTCGAGATGGGGATGTTGGAGATGGGGATGTTGGAGATCGGGATGTTCGAGATCGGGATGTTCGAGATCGGCGCGCCCTCGATCGAGATGGACAGCACGCTGCTCGAGCCCGAGCACTGAACGCCCGGGCCGGTGAGCGAGCACCAGTCGACCCCTCCCGGCAGCGGCAGGCTCGAAAGTGGAACCGTGCCGAGCACGGTGGCGACCGCCGGGAGCTCACCGAGCCGCGCGCGGGAGAGATCGAGATCGTCCAGGGTCAGGTCGAGCGCGGCGATCGAGGGAAGCGCCAGCGCGTCCGCGAGCGAGACGTTCTGGAGCGGGGTATCGGCGAAGGCCGTGCCGGCCAGCGCAGCCGGCCAGCCCCCGGCGCGGAGGAGCGGCAGGTCCGAGAGCGGGAAGACCCGGAGGAGCGGGAGTATCGCGGCGTCCGTGAACCCGATGTTCGAGATCGGGATGTTGGAGATCGGGATGTTCGAGATGGGGATGTTGGAGATCGGGATGTTCGAGATGGGCGCGCCTTCGAGCGCGGAGGATTGCGTTGCGCCGGGCGTCGGGAGGAACGCCGACCCCGGCACGCTCGCGAGCGGCACCGCTCCCGTCGACGGGACGCTCGTCTGTACGGCGTCGAGCGTCACGTTGCCCGGCTCACCGCCGACGACGAAGCACGCCGAGAACTCGGAGGTCGCGCGGCTGGAGCCGGGATCGAGCGCCGTCGCAGTGGCCGTGATCGCCCCTGTCGTCGTGCCTGGGACCGTGGTGCTGAACGAGGCGTGCCCGACCGCGTTCGTCGTGACCGGGAGCTGGGCGAGGACGTCCTGCCCCTCGCCGTTGCCGCTCGGGTCGCATGCGTCGTTGCGGAAGAGCTCGATCAGGTAGTCCTGGTTCGCGCTGCCGGAACCGGCGCGCGCATTGAAGTCGCCGGCTACCTGGAGGCCGCCCGGAACAGATGTGGCGCTCAGGTTCTCGGGGAAGTACTCCCAGTACACCGGCCCGAGGTCACCCGAGTTCGGCGTCACGCCGTCCGACCCGATGTTGATCCCGAGCCCGCCGTTCTCCCAGATGCGGTTCGAGACGACGTCGACGTCGGTGCTCGGGCTGAGGATCTGGACGCCGTCACCCGAAGCGCCCCGGATCGTGTTGCCCTCGACCGTCGTCGAGGTCGCGCCGTCGTTCAGGACCCCGACGCCGTTTGCCGATCCGGCGACCCCCGTCAGGTCGGTGATCTCGTTGCGCCGGACATCGGCTCCCGAGTTCTCGAGGTCGACTGCGGCGCCGTGGCTTCCGACGATCAGATTCGCGTCGCCCGCCGACTCCGAGCCGATCAGGGTGCCGACACCGCCTGTCAGGATCCCGACGCCGTTCCGACCGACGGTCGCCCCGTTCGGACGAACGCCGATGAAGTTGCGATAGATCCCGACGTCGTTCGCCCCGGAGAGGACGCGGATCGCTGTATACGGGGGGCCGGTGCCGAAGTTCGTCAGCGAGAGTGCCCGCACGGTCGAGCCTCCGGCACCCGGGGCGAAGGTAAGGCCGTTGCTCTCGACGAGAGAGGTGCCGTCGACGACCACGATCGGCGTGTTCGGTGAGGCGACGTAGCCGGCCTGGGTCGTCCCGTCGATCGTGACCGGATCCGCGATGTTCGGCAGCGGGGAGGCGAGAGAGATCACCTTCGGCCCGACCTCGGGCACCGTGATCGCGAAGCCGATCGTCTGCTCTCCGGCCTGCGCGTTCGCGTCGAGGATCGCCTGCCGCAGCGACCCCGGCCCGGAGTCGGCGGTCGTCGTGACGGTGAGCGGCCCGCCGCCTCCCGTCGGGACCTGGAAGCAGCCGGAGAACTCGGAGGTGTTGCCGTTCGGATCGGTCGCGGTGGCGGTGACATACGATCCAGCCGGAGCTTCGGCACTGGGATAGGCATCGAAGGACCTCGTGCCCGAGGTGTTCAGCGTGCCGAACCCGAAGTACGTCCTGCCCTCGCCGTACCCGCTCGGGTCGCAGGTCGGGGAGTAGAAGAACTCGAGGCGATAGAGGCCGACGGCGATCCCGGGGAGCGTCCCCCATACGTTCGTGACTCCGGCGCCAACGCCCACATCGACGCCGCTGATCTCCGGGGCGTTCTGGAGCATGTTCGGCCCGGTGTCGGAATCATCGGGGTCGTTCGCGGTCACCCCATCGGAGCCGAGGTCGATCCCGAGGCCGCCGTTCTCGTCGATCGAGTTGCCCGAGATGCTGACGGCGGTTGCGGGCGGGTCCGAGCCGAGGACGACGATCCCCGCGCCCGCATTCGAGCGGATGGTGTTGGCGGCGGCGCCGGGCCCTCCTATCGCGACGTTGGTGACGCCGTTGCCGACAAAAATGCCGTCGGCGCTGTTCGGCTGGTCGACCCCGATCTCGTTGCCCTGAACGACGGTGCCCGCGCTCGAGGCGCCCTCGATCACGATGCCGGAGCCGGTGTTGCCGCCGATCGAGTTCCCCTCGCCGTCAGCGTCGCCGCCGACGACCGTGTGCGGCGCATTGAGCACCCAGATCCCGCCCGAGCCGTTCGGGAGGGCTACCGAGCCGTCGGCGGACGTTCCGATGACGTTCCGGAGGATCTGGTTGCCCGTTGCCGTCGCCTGCTGCAACATGACCCCCCAGCCGCCGTTGCCCGAGATCACGTTGCCGTCGGCGGCGGTCGCGCCGCCGACGATCGAGCCGGCGCTGTTGAGCATGATCCCGTCGCCGTTGCCGAGCCCCGGAGTCGAGGACGGGTCGGTGCCGATGAAGCTGTGCGTGATCGTCACGCTCTGCGAGGGCGCGACGAAGATCCCCTGTCGCTGGAACCCGGTGATGGTGACGTTCGTGACGCTGCTTGCTCCCACCGCGCCGGTGAAGAGGAGCCCGACCTGGTCGCCTGCGAGCTGACCGTCGATGCGCGGGCCGGGTGACCCGGTGCCCACGAGGCTGACGTCCTCGAGCGTCGGCAGCCCGGGGGCCGGGGGGACGTAGGGCGCACCGAGGTTCGGCACGTCGATCTCGTCGACGCCCGGGCTCGAATGGGTGGCCTGGATCGCCTCGGTCAGGTTGCAGGACTCCGCGTCGCACCCGCCGGTACTCGCGAAGCTCGTGGTCGTCACCGTGAAGGTCGCGGCCAACCCGCCCGGAACCAGGGCGAGCGCAAGGGCCGTGCCCGCGATGCACACGATCATGCCGCGGCAAGCGCGCGGCCCCCACCGCACCGTCAAAGGTCCCCCATCCCGCGAGGGAGAGTATGTCCCTTCTTCGGGAAAAGCAACTGTCATGTCATGATCGACGCTCGACGTGATCCCGGTTTCAGCTTCCGACGCAGCTCTCGCTCCCTACGTCCCGCGGCTCGTCCGCCACTGGAGCCTCGAGGCGGCCGACACGCCACGGTGGCGCGCCATCGACGGCTCGCTCGTCTCGGCGGACGTCTCCGGCTTCACCGCGCTCTCCGAGCGCCTCGCAGCGCACGGCCGCGAAGGCGCCGAGGAGCTCGTCCGAACGATCTCCGACGTCTTCGACGCCCTCATCCAGGTCGCCGAGCGCCACGGCGGCGACGTGCTCAAGTTCCGAGGAGACGCGCTGCTCCTGCTGTTCCGCGACGACCAGCACCAAGCCAGGGCGTGCGGTGCGGCGGCAGACATGCAGCAGACCATCGAGGGACTTGCGGGGCGAGAGACCTCGGTCGGGCCGGTCGAGCTCCGCATGGCGTGCGGCGTCCACTCGGGCACGGTTCACGCGTTCCTCACCGAGGTGCCTCAGCGCGAGCTGCTCGTCGCCGGGCGCGCTGCCTCCCATGTGTTCGAGCTCGAAGATCTCGCGAACGCCGGCGAGGTGGTGGTCGGCCCGGAGACTGCCACCCGGATCGACCCCGGCTGGCTCGTCGACTCGCGGGAGAGCAGGCATGTGCTCCGCGCGCTCGAGCCCGGCTCGAGCCCGATCCCTCCCCCGGAAGCGGTCGAGGGTCACGACCTCGCCGCCTACGTGCCCGCGTCGCTTCGCGATCACCTGGCCGTCGCCAGCGGAGAGGCCGAGCACCGCCAGGTGACGGTGGCGTTCGTGAAGGCGAAGGGAACCGACGTCGCGGACGACGATCCGGAGGCGATCTTGCGAAAGCTCGATCTGCTTGCCGAGGCGGCCGACGCGGCCTGCACCAGGTACGGGCTCACCTGGCTCGAGTCCGACATCGACGGCGACGCGGTGAAGCTGTACCTCACGGGCGGCGCGCCGTCGACGACCGGCCGGGACGAGGAGGCGATGGTGCGGGCGCTCCGCGACGTCGTCGCGACCGACGTGGGTCTCTCGCTGAGCGCAGGCGTCAATCGCGGCCGGGTCTTCACCGGGGACATCGGCTCCGAGAGCCGACGGACGTACGCCGTGATGGGAGATGCGGTGAACCTTGCCGCGCGCCTGACAGCTCGCGCGCGGCCGGCCTCGATCCTCACGACGTCCGACGTGCTCGACAGGGCGACGACGGCCTATGCAACCGAGACCGAGCCGCTGCTCGTGAAGGGCAAGGAAGCAGCCGTGATGGCCCACACCATCGGGGAGCCGACGGGAACGCGCGAGGGCGCCGGAGCAGATCGGACGCCTATCGTCGGCCGCGAGCCGGAGCTCGAGGTGCTTCGCGAGGCCCTGAACCGCGCGCGCGGCCGGGAGCTCCAGCTCGTGGAGATCGTCGCCGACCCGGGAGTCGGCAAGTCCCGGCTCGTGGCGGAGGCGCGCACGCTCGCCGTCGGCTTCCAGCAGCTCGAAGCCGCCGGCGAGCCCTACACGACGGGCGATCCGTTCGCCGCGGTTCGCGACCTGCTCCGCCAGCTCGTCGGCATCACGCCCGACACGCCGCGGGACCACGCCGGCGTGCAGCTCTCGGCCTTCGTGGGATCGGCGTTGCCCGACCTGGCCCAGTGGCTGCCGCTCCTCGCCGTGCCGTTCGACGCGGAGGTCGAGGGAACGCCGCAGGCGGATTCGCTCGACCCGGCGACGAGCTACGACCGGCTTCACGACGTGGTCGCGTCGCTCCTCGAGCGGGTGCTGATGATGCCGACGCTGATCGTCGTGGAGGACACGCACTGGCTCGACGACGCGTCGCGCCAGCTTCTCGCCCGCCTGGTCGTGCGGCCCGCCGCACGCCCGTGGCTGGTCGTCACGACGGGGCGACCGGGCGCGGAGCCGATCTCCGGCACCGACACGCCGGTGACGAGGCTCGATCTCGCTCCACTCGATCCCGAGGCCGCCGGCGCACTCGCGCTCGAGGCGAGCGATGCCCCGTTGTCGGCCGAGACGGTCGAGGCGCTGGTCGCACGGGCGGGCGGCAACCCGCTGTTCGTTCGCGCACTGGTGATCGCAGCAGCGGCAGGCGAGTCGATCGAGACGCTCCCGGAGACCGTCGAGAGCCTTCTGACTGCGCTCATCGACACCCTCGCCCCCGCAGATCGGATGCTCCTCCGTCACGCGGCTGTGGTCGGACCATCCTTCGACGCGTCGCTCGTCGAGGAAGTGCTCGGCGACGAGCTCGACGGCGGCTCGCGCTGGGAGGCGCTGAGACAGTTCATCGTGCCAGGGGACGAGTCCGGCTATCGCTTCCGGCACGACCTCGTCCGGAATACGGCCTACGAAGGGCTTTCGTTCAGGCGCCGGCGCGAGATCCACGGCCGGGTGGGCGCGGCGCTCGAGCGCCGGGCCGTCGACACACGCGACCAGGACGCGGCACTGCTCTCGCTCCATTTCCACGAGGCGGGAGACCACGACAAGGCCTGGCGCTACTCCACGATCGCGGGCGACCGCGCCGCGTCGGGCTTCGCGAACGTCGTTGCGGCCGGGCTCTACGAGCGCGGCCTCGCCTCGGCGGACGCTGGTGGCTCGGTGCCCGCGGCGGAGCTCGCGCGCGTGGCGGAAGCGCTAGGTGACGTCTGCGAGCGGTTCGCGGACTACGAACGGAGCGCCGCTGCGTACGCGCGGGCGCTCGAGGCACTCGACGGCGATCGCGACGACACCGCTCGGGTCGGCGGCAAGCTCGCGGTGCTCGAGGAGCACGGCGGCCGCTACGACGCAGCGATCGCCCGCTACGACGAAGCGCTCGAGGAGGTGGAGCAGGAAGAGGCAAGCGTCACCCGAGCGGTGCTCGAGGTGGGGCGTGCCGGCGTTCTCTTTCGCCAGGCGCGCTATGACGAGTGCGTGATCTGGGCGGAGCGCGCCGCCGCGCACGCCGATGCGGCCGGGGACAGGGGTGCTCTCGCGCGCAGCCTCTACCTTCGCGGCACGGCGCTGTCGCACGTCCGACGAGACGGCATTCCCGACCTCGAGCGCGCCATCGCGCTCTTCGTGGAGCGAGACGACTCCGTCGGTCACGCACAGGCGCTGAACAACGTCGGGGTGCAGCACTACGCCGAGGGCGACTGGAACGAGTCGAGCCGTGCGTATCGGGCGAGCCGCGAGGCATGTGAGCGCGCAGGAAACGTGATCAGCGCCGCGGTGGCCATGAACAACGAGGGCGAGATCCTCTCGGACCAGGGCAGGCTCGACGAGGCCGAGCCGCTGTTCGACGACATGGTCAGGATCTGCCGCGCGGCGGGCTACACGTTCGGCGCGCTCGTCGGTCTCGGCAACCTCGCCCGCGTCGCGGCACGCGACGGGCGCTTCGACCGGTCCCATGAGCTCTACGCGGACGCCCTGGCCGGTTTCGAGGAGCTCGGCTCGGAGCGGTTCGCGATCGAGACCAGGGCACGAATCGTCGAGTGCTGCGTCTTCGCCGGTGCGCACGCGCGTGCCCTCGAGCTGCTCGACGGGCTCACCGAGGCGGCCGCGCCGTTCACCTACGGCGGGCTCGAGGCGATGATCGAGCGCCTCCACGGCTATGCGCTGTGTCAGGCACGGAGGCCCGACGAGGGCCGCCAGCGCCTCGACGAGAGCCTGCGCGTCGCACGGGAGCTGGGCGCGACGTACGAGGAGGCGCTCACGCTCCGGGCGCTCGCCGAGATCGGCGCCGACGCGGAGGAGCGAGCTCGGGGCGACGCGATCCTCGAGCGGCTCGGCGTCGTCCGCGTCCCGCGCGTGCCGCTGCCCTGACCGGGGCTACGATGCCTCCTCCGGGCGACGTGGCCGAGTGGTTAGGCAGAGGCCTGCAAAGCCTCGTACAGCGGTTCGAATCCGCTCGTCGCCTTCCCCCCCATAACCATGCGGGTTAGCGAGTGCTTCGGTTTTGAAGGTTCCGCGCCGGTACTTCGTGAGCGACCGAACCGCCCCGGGGGCGGTCATGTCTTGCGGTACCGGTCGAAGCCCAAGCCCCCGAGGTCGGTGCTCGTAGCCCGCCCGCTCTGGCATGCGACTCGCTGAGGCGTTCGCTTCTAGAAGATCTCCCCGAAACCCAGCCACTCCACCATGACAGCGTTCGCCGACACGAGGAATGTGCGTGTGATCGCCGGCCCCGGTCCCCAGACGTGCGGGTCGAGGGCGGTGATATCGGTGACTGTGGCGCCTGGCTGAACTTGAAAGAATCCGCCATTCGCCGAGCCGGCAGCGCAACTGGTGAACGTCACCGGATAGAAGGCAGGGAGCCCGGGCGAACCGATGGGCGCTTCGACGATCCATTCGGCGCTCTTGCCGGCCGACGTGACACCCGGTCGTGCTGGATGCCCGATGCTTGTCCCAATACCCGTTGACAGGTTTACGAACGAAGCGAAACCGTAGTCCGGCGCTAGTGCGCAAACGAGAACCGCCACCAGGTCGCCAGCTGAGACGGGGAAGTTCTTCACCATCACTGGGTAATCCAACGGGTCGAGCTGATCGGTCCACCACTCATGCCAGGCGTAGAAGGTCAGGTCGCTTCCCCAGTCGAAGACTCCCCTGGTGTCGAGGTTGGCTGCGATGCCTGCCTGCAAGAGCTGGTTGCTCCCCCATCCATCCAGTCCGACCCAGAACCCAACGTTGAAATCTTGATCTGCCGGATGAACATCTATGACCTCGGGAACGACCCACTGGCCGAAGACCCACGTGGCGGGCTGGGTGTAATCGCCAAAAAGTGCTGGCTCACTGACAACCCGTGCCATCGTGGTGGGGTTTATCGGCGACGGCGTCATCGTGCGAACCACGCCAGCCCATCCGGACGGGCCGTAGGTCGGACCCGGCCCTGGCCACGGGACACGACCGATCCGCGCGGAATCGATCGCAAGCTCCGCCTCAACGTACGTGATTGGGCGCGCGAACACCCGCTTCCACAACCGCGCCAGATGAGGCTCCTTCTCCGGGTCAGGCCGCCGCGGAAGCCCATGGAGCTCGAGCTTCCTCTCAGATGCTGTCTGCGGATCGAAACCCTTCGGTGCAGACTTGTACGTCCGCACTCGATTCAAGGCGTCAGGCTGCACCGGATCGTTCTTCATCTGATGACTCCCGCCCTTTTTTTGGGGGAACTCGGACGCCTCTCCCCGATCAAGCACCAGCGTAGGACGACCGGGCTCGCAATACCAGCCCACTGCTGTTCTGACGGCCAATGCTGCACCGCCACGATCAGGGTTCCGGTGTCCAGACGTCGGGTCGAGCTTGGAGCGCTCGCCGGTACCGCTGTCGCGCCGGTACAACCGTAGCGTCCTCTCACCTGCGTCCAACGCGCGTTCTGAACGCACCCCGTCTTGGGTGGCAACCGAGAAGCAACCGCTCGTCGCCTTCTCCGGAACGCAGTCGAGACGACCTGGCAGCGCTCCCTCCGGCCCCGTCCCCGCCACCGTGCTCGGGGGTCAGTCGGTCCAACTGACGACGATCGGCGCCTCGATGCCGGGCAACGGCAGTGATGCGGCCTCTTCCTCGACGGCGGTGCGCTCCGCCGGCGAGAGCCGCCGCCAGGGCTCGACGCTAAGCCTGGCCTTCGCTCGCCGCCAGGTGCCGACGATCTCGCCCCCGACCAGGACCGCGCCCGGCCAGACGCGCGGCGTCCAGAGGCCCGCCCGCCGGTCGGCCTCCGGCACCAGAAGCTCCCGATCGGCCCCTTGCAGGAGAAAGAAGGCATCGCCGCTCGGTAGGAGCCGGACCGCGGAAGGCGGCGGATCGGCGTCGCGATAGGTGGATTCGTCGCTCGTCAGGATCCAGCCCTCCCCCACCGGTGTGCGGACGGGCGTCAGAGATGCCTCGAGCGCGGCAAATACGGCCGCGCCGCCCCCGGGCCGGATGCCCGCCCAGAGGGCGAACCCGTCGGGCGTGGACGGCCCGAACACGTGCAGGTAGCGTCGCGCGAGCTCGAGCCGCGCCTCGCCCGGCTCCACGTCGGGCGCCGCGACCGAGCGGACCGTCGGCTGTCGCGCACCGTCCCAGCGGATGAGCACCGTCCCCGTCCGCGCGGCATATCGCAGCCGATGGTGGTCCTCGCCGAGCGCATCGCCGGCATCGCCGCATCTCATGCTCTTCTCGCCGAGGACGGCCTTGAGGCGTGCAGCGAGATCCTCGGCGGCCCGACGGCCCTTCCCGTCTTCCGGCAGTCGGCCGAGAGTGAACGGAGCAACGTCGCACGCGGCGACGACATAGGCGCTGTAACGCGGTCCCCAGACCTGGACGAGCGACGGGTCCTCCAGGATGGACGGCCCTGTCCCCTCCACCCGCGCATGAATCGATAGGAGCGCCGCGCGCGGCATGCTGTCCTGGAGACCGGCCCAGGCGGCGCGTTGCAGGGAGGCCGGCCCCGACGGCAGGCGTTCGTCGAGCGCCTGCGCGGTCCGCCGGTGCGCGAGGATCTGCTTCCGATTGAGCTCGAGCAACTTCACGTCGCAACCGCCTTCAGGCTACGTCTCCTCGCTCTCGAGGCTGCGCTGCCCACGGCGCGCACGAAACTCGATCGGATTCCGATGCTTGATTTCGAACGAGGGCCGAGCAATACTCGAGTGCGCGCATACACCCGGTCTCGAAGGAGCGTTTCGATGAGGCGGAATACCTGGCTGTTGGCGGTGGTGCTCATGGCGGTCGCGGGACTCGGCGCGACATCGGTTGCCCACGCTGCGCCGCCGACGAAGAAGAAGAACACTGCAAAGCTCCGCGCGACGCTCGGGGGGACGTGGTCTGGGAAGTACGGCGGGGCCTTCTCCGGCACGTTCACACTGCACTGGAAGCAGTCGGGGTCGAAGCTCAACGGGTCGATCGTGCTCTCGAGACCCCGCGGCACGTACGGCATCGGCGGAAACGTGACCGGGAAGGCCATCAAGTTCGGGGCGGTCGGTGTCGGCGCCAAATACACCGGGTCGGTATCGGGCTCGTCGATGTCGGGCACCTACACGAGCCCGCAAGGTGGTGGCACGTGGAGCGCTCACAAGACCTCCTCGGCTCGCATCGCTGTCGCGCCGGGCACGAAGAGCAAGCAGCACAAGTAAGCGACGGGGGCCACGGCCGCACCAAGCTCCGGCCGACCGCGAGAACCCAGCGCCCGAAATGTGAATCTGCACCCGATCTGCGGTGACGGACGTTACGTCGCTGCCAGGGCCACCGTGCCGAGCTCGGCCTGCAGCGCAGCTCCCCAGGCGAGCAGGTCCCAGTCGGCGCCGGGCGCGCCGATCAGCGAGACGCTCACGGGGAGCCGGCTCCGCCGGCCAACCCCGGAGGGCAGGGCAACGACCGGGAAGCCCGTCCAGTCCCAGTAGTGCGTCAGCGAAAGATCCTCGAGGTCGG
Organism: uncultured Actinomycetes bacterium; assembly: GCA_963798725.1. Classification (GTDB taxonomy): domain Bacteria; phylum Actinomycetota; class Thermoleophilia; order Gaiellales; family Gaiellaceae; genus Gaiella. Next base: position 1,583,286 of record CAWCUL010000001.1, on the reverse strand, counting down.
CGAACGCTTCGTCGTACCCGTTTCCGCGCAGGGGCGCGACGATCGGCAGCGTTGGCTCCACGACAGCGTCGATCCGGTGCTCGGCCAGCCAGTCGCACCATGCGGCCGTGTCCTCGGCGCGACGCACCTGGCCTGCGACGTACTCCTCGGCAGTCATCGCGCGCCGCTCCGCGTGCTCGAGCCGAGCGCGGATCGCGGGCCGGTAGGCGGCGCGACAGTCGTCGAAGCGCCGGTGGTACACGAGCATCTCCGTGAGGACGAGGTCGAAGAACTCCGCGAGGACGTCGAGCGTAGCCGGCGGAGGCGGGGACTCCACGCGCTCGCCGGGGAGCACTGCGAGCGTGCGCTCGAGCCCCTCGGCTACGTCCGGATCGAGATCAGCAATCCGCGGGGACACGGCGTAGCGGCGGAGCGGCCGCCGGTCGGGCGGGGGCATGACGCCGGCGAGCGCTGCCAACATCGGCTCGCAATCCTCGACGGCCCGGGCCATCGGTCCAGCGTGGTCGAAGCTCGGGGCGAGGGGGACGATTCCACGCAGCGGCCCAAGCCCTCGCGTTGGCTTGACCGTCGACGTCCCGCACTCGGCCGAGGGGATGCGCAGCGAACCGGCGGTGTCGGTGCCGGTGGCCGCGGGGACCTGCCGCGACGCGAGCGCCGCGCCCGAGCCACCGCTCGATCCCCCGGCGGAGCGCTCGAGCGCCCAGGGGTTGCCGACCTGGTCGGTGGTCCCGCCGCACGCGAACTCGTGCGTGTGCAAATGACCCAGCAGCACCATGCCCTCGGCGGCCAGCCGGGCCCACGCGTCGCAGTCGCGCCCGGGCACCTCGTGGAGCACGGCGCTCGAGGCGGTGAGCGGCTTGCCTGCGACGGCGTACAGGTCCTTGAGGCCGATCGGGATCCCGCAGAGCGCAGGCGCATCCCCGCGGGCGAGCCGCTCGTCCGCGCGCGCGGCGGATGCTCTGGCGTCCTCCTCGTAGACTCGCACCCAGGCGTTCACAGAATCGGGATCGCCGTCGCGGCTGTGAACGCCGTCCCGCTCGTCGATTCGCTCGAGGCATGCTTCGACGAGCTCTCGAGCGGAGAGCGCGCGATCTGCGAGCAGCTGGGACGCCTCGAGGACTCCGAGATCGGCGGCGTCGTGCATCGGCGGCGATCCTTGCACGTTCGGCACAGGGAGGCGCCGGCCCTTCGCCGTCGACGACCCGTCGTCCCTAACCGCGTCACCCGGCCTCACGTCCCACGCTGTGACAAGTGGGCGTCTGCCCGGCCCCGGGGACGTGGGCCTTGCATTCCGGATCCGAAGACACTAAAGATTCCTCGTCGGGTATGCGGAGGCAAGTCCCACATATTCGGACAATCGGGAGGCCCCACTCCACCGGCTCGACGAAGAGCCGCAGAAAGCGAGGATGCGGATGAAGTATTGGAGGGCACTCACCGTGGGAGGGCTCGCTGCGCTGATGGCGACGGCCATTGCGGTCGCCGGCGCGGGCGCAGACGCCACAGCCGCCCCCCCGGGCAAGGGAAAGGCGATGGCGCCGGGCGTCTGCGGTCTGGGGACAGGTAAGAAGGCAACGGGAGCCCCGATCAAGATCGACGGCCTCGACATGCTGATCCCAGGGGTCGACTTCACGACGATCGGCAAGGTTGCCGCGGCGTACTTCGCGTGCGTCAACGACAACGGCGGCATCCACGGCCGCCCGGTCAAGTACACGCTCTACAACGAGGCTCTCGATCCCAACCAGGAGAGGGCACTCGCCAAGAAGATGATCGAGAGCGACCACGCGATCGGCATCGTCGGCAACACGAGCTTCGCCGAGTGCGGGACGAACTGGAGGTACTACAAGAGCAAGGGCTACATCGTCATCGGCGCAGGCGTGCAGGCGGAGTGCTACAGCACACCCTCCTACGCCGAGGTGAACTCGGGCCCGCGCTACAGCAACGTCGGCGCCGCACAGGCCCTGATCAAGGCGGGCGCGAAGAAGCTCGCGATCGCGTCACCTGACACGATCTCGGCGTATGCCGACGGTGGGCCCGCGCTCGTCGCGAAGAAGGCCGGCGTGCCGGTCAAGGTCTACCCGACGCACCTGCCGGTCACCGACGCGACCTCGCAGCTCATCCAGATGTACCAGTTCGTCGGTGACGGAGGAGCGATCCTGATCGACTTCACCCCCGACACCGCCCCGGCGTTCATGAAGGCCGCAGAGCAGCAGGGCATCGTCGACAAGGTGCTCTGGGGCTCGTCGACCCCGATCGCGAACACGTTGATGTCGAGCCAGTTCTCACCGTCGTTCGACGGTCGACTCTGGATCGACAACGAGTTCTCGAACGTCGACCCGAAGGTCGGGCCGGACTCGGCTCTGATGTTCGCGATCCTGAAGAAGTACGCACCGAGCATCGCCCCGCAGGCGTTCGCGCAGATGGGCTTCCTCGACGCGAAGTTCGCGACGAGCGCCCTCCTGAGCGTCAAGGGGGCAATCACCGCCAAGTCGTACAACGCGGCGGTCAGGAAGCTCAAGAACCAGAAGACGGACATGCTCTGCAAGCCGTTCTACGTCGGAGCACTGCCGTTCCACATCCCGAACAACACGAACATCATCGTCGACTACAAGGACGGCAACGTCGTCGTGAAGAACGGCTGCACTGCCTTCCAGGCCGTCGACAAGGCGATCGCACAGACTCGTGCGTTCGAGAAGAAGTTCAAGCTCAACACCGGCAAGTAGACATAGACAACAGAATCGAGCGATGACGATCAGGGTGTCCGGAGGCCTCGATGGCTGACCTGCTCGCGCTGAGCGTGTTCGGCGTGGACTGGCAGTTCCTCAAGCCCTTCATCGTGATCGGCCTGGCGTTCGGGGGCGTGTACGCGCTCTCGGGCGTCGGGCTGGTCGTGCTGTACCGGGCAACCGGGGTGCTGAACCTCGCGTTCGGCGCCATCGGGGCGGCGGGCGCCCTGATCGCGTACTACCTGATCAACCACACGAGCTGCCCACAGTGGCTCGCGTTCACGGTCTGCGTCCTCTTCGGCGGGGTCCTGAACCTCGCCTACGGGGTGATCTTCGGCCCCGCGTTCGCCCGCCGCGACCCGCTCGTGAAGATGATGGGCACGCTCGCGCTTGCACTGATCCTGCTGGGCCTGATGGGCTGGCGGGCACCCGCCGGCGGGGCGTTCGCCCGCTTCCTGCCCCTGCCGAGCTCGGAGCACCACTACTTCATCTCAGGGACGTCCGTGAACCTGACGCAGATCATCTCGGTCGTGGTGGCACTCGCGCTCACGGCCGCTGTGACGATCTTCCTGCGCTTCACGCGTCTGGGGACCGCGATGCGGGCGCTCGCGAACGACCGCGAGATCACGGCCACGCTCGGTGTGCCCGTGCGGCGGGTCGAAGCCGTCGCCTGGTTCGGCTCGGGCCTCGCCTGCGGGGCGGCAGGCCTCCTCCTGCCCGACCTCCTCACCTCCCTCGACTACGCCGCGCTCACCTTCCTCGTGATCTCCTCCCTCGCGGCGGCTCTGATCGGCCGCCTGCGCTCGCTGTGGGCCACCTTCTTCGGTGGCATGGCGGTAGGCCTCGCGCAGGCGGTGCTCACGCCGTATGCGTCGTTCTCGGCATACCGCTCGGCCGCGCCGTTCGTGCTCGCGATCATCGCGCTCCTCGTGCTCTCCCGCCATCGCGTCGTCACGATTTCCCGGACCGCGAACTAGCGCAATGAGCACCGCTCCCGCAGAGAGCCCGGGCGCGTCGCCGCGTGCCGTCTACGGCGTCGAGCTGACGCTCATTCTGCGGGCAGTGGTGATCGCAGGACTGCTTGCGTTCGTCCTCTTCGCCGCGCCGTCTCTCGTGGGGTCCGACTGGCTCACGACGTTCGCGAGCACGTCGATCTACGCCATCGTGGCCCTCGGGTTCGGCATCCTCTACGGGCGTGTCGGCATGATCTCGCTGGGCCAGGTCGCTCTCCTCTCGGTCGGCGCCTGGGTCGGGGCACGCCTCGCGTACGGAACCGGGATGCCCTATCCCCTGCTGCTGCTCGCGACCGGCGCGATCACCTGTGTGATCGGCACGTTGGTGGGGCTTCCCTCGCTACGACTTTCCGGCCTCTACCTCGCTCTGATCACGCTGATGTTCGCGGGCGCAACCACCATCGTCCTGTCCGTGATCGATTTCCCGAACGGCGGCGGCGGCTTCACCGGGAGGTCCGCGACCGGCGAGCTGACCACCAGCACACCCCCCGTTCGGCGGCCGTCGATCGCGGAGGGAGACACGGACTTCTACCGATATATCGTCGTCGTCACCGCGGTCATGTTCCTGCTGGCGCTCGTTCACGTCGCCGCCAAGCCGGGGCGCGCCTGGGCGTCGATCCGCGAGAGCGAGCCGGCTGCGCTGGCTGCCGGCGTCAACATCACCTTCTACAAGATGTGGGCGTTCGCGCTCGCGTCCTTCATGACCGGGGTCGCCGGCTGCCTACTCGCGTCTCAGGTCGGCGTGCCCCGCGCGATCACGTTCAGGACGCAGGACTCCCTCACGCTCGCGGCGACGGCGCTCATCGGCGGCATCTTCAGCATCTGGGGCGCGCTCATCGCGGCCGTCTTCAACCAGGTGCTCCCGTTCCTCTTCCAGGCGCAGTGGGGTATCGACACGAACTTCCTCCTGATCATCTTCGGCGTGGGCCTGCTTCAGGTGCTGTTGACCGCGCCCGGCGGGCTTGCCCAGCAGTTCCCCCGGGACATGACCAACCTCGGTCGCCTCGTGCTCCGGGGCCTCCGTTCGCTCCGGACGCCGGGAAAGAAGGCTCCGTGATCGACGTCGCCGGGCTCACCGTCCGGTTCTCGGGCATCACCCCGATCAACGACGTCAGCATCGTCTTTCCGGTCGGCACCTGCGGCCTGATCGGACCGAACGGCGCAGGCAAGACGACGTTCTTCAACGTGCTGAGCGGCTTCGTGAAGCCCGCTGCGGGCACGATCTCGGCGTTCGGCGAGGACCTGTTGAAGATGGCCGATTTCCGGCGTGCGCGCTGGGGGCTCCGCCGTACGTTCCAGACCGAGATGGCGATCGAGCAGCTCTCCGTCTACGACAATGTGGCGATGATCCACGAGCACTCGGGCGCGAAGCGGGCCACGCGCCGAGACGACGTGCTCGGGGCGCTCGAGTTCGTCGGGCTGACCACCATGTCCCCGAGCGCGAAGGTCGGCGGTCTGAACGCGCGGGAACGACGTCTGGTCGAGGTCGCGCGGGCGGTCGTCGGCCGGCCGCGGCTCGTCCTGCTGGACGAGCCGGCAGCGGGATTGCCCGACGAGGAGACGCAGCATCTCGCCGAGGTGATCAAGAGGATCCCCGAGGCCCTCGGCGCGCTCACGATCCTCGTCGACCACGACATGAGCCTCGTCTCGAGCTGCTGCACCACGACCGCGGTGCTCGATTTCGGCAAGCTGATCGCCCTCGGGCCGACCGCCGAGGTACTCCGCGACGAGCACGTGATCAAGGCGTATCTCGGCACCGAGGAGGACGTGTGAGCGCCGCGGCCGAGGTGCAGCATGCGAACGAAGCTCTCCGGCTCGAAGGTCTCTGCGTCTCGCGTGGCCGCCCCGTCGTCCACGACGTGTCGATCGAGATCCCGACGTCCGCGATCACCGCGCTCCTCGGCCCGAACGGCGCAGGCAAGTCGTCGCTCGTGCTCGCGGTCGGGGGTGTGCTGCGGCCGACCGCCGGCCGGGTCCTCGCTGGTGACGAGGACATCACCCGCCGCCGCCCCGAGGCGATCCGCAGCGCGGGCGTCGCGATCGTGCCCGAGGGTCGGCGCCTGCTCGGCGACCTCTCGGTCGAGGAGAACCTCCGGGTTGCCACGTACGCGCTCAGCCGCGCGGACGCGCGCGAGGGCATCGATCGTGCGCTGGAGATGTTCCCGCCGCTCGAGGCGCGCTGGAAGGCGTCCGCGCGCTCGCTCTCGGGCGGCGAGCAGCAGATGGTGGTCCTCGCCCAGGCCCTCGTCTCCCAACCGCGCTACATCCTCGTCGACGAGCTCTCGCTCGGGCTCGCGCCCGTGGTCGTGAAGCGCCTGCTCCCCACGTTGGAGTCCGTCGCCGCGTCCGGCGTCGGCATCCTGCTGATCGAGCAGTTCGCTCATGTCGCGCTCGCCGTCGCCGAGACGGCGTACGTGATCGAGGGCGGCCGAATCCGCAACCACGGCACCGCACAGGAGCTGCGCGATCATCCGGAGCGCCTCCACTCGGCGTATCTCTTGCGCGAGCACACCGTCGTGTCGCCCGACGCCGGTGAGGTCTCGTGAACATGCTCCCCGACCTCCGGGCGGAGGGCTGAGGCGGCGTCGTGCGAGCGGCGGTCACAGAGGCGAGGGAGACGATGCGCCTTGTCGACGTCCCCGACCCGGGCGAGCCCGGGCCCGGCGAGGTGGTCCTGCGGCCCGAAGCGGTCGGCCTGTGCGGCTCGGACTTCCACTACTTCCTCGGCGACCTCGGCGCGGTAGACGACTCGGAGCTGTACCCGCGGATCCAGGGACACGAGGCAGCCGGTGTGGTGGAGGCAATCGGCCCGGATTGCCCCTCGCATCTTCGAGCCGGCGAGCGAGCCGCCATCTGGCCGCTGACGGCGTGTGGGCAGTGTTACCCGTGCCGAATCGGACGGCCGAACGTGTGCGCGAGCATCAGCCTGATCGGCGTCCATCGCGACGGCGCGCTCCAGGAGCTCCTCCGGGTGCCCGCCTCCCAGGTGTTCCCGGTCGGTGACCGTGACCCCGCGCTCTCGGCGCTGATCGAGCCGGTGTCGATCGCCGTGCACTCGGTGGCGCGCGGCCGGGTCGCAGAGGGCGAGAGGGTCGTCGTGTTCGGCGCCGGGCCGATCGGGCAAGCGGTCACCGTCGCCGCGATCGACCGTGGCGCCTCGGTGCTGCTGCTCGATCCGGTGCGGAGCCGGCTGGAGCGTGCCGGCCCCTCGGGCGCCGACGTCGCCGTGTTGGAGAGGGATATCGACCCGGTCGCGACGGCGCGCGAGTGGGCCGGGGGCGACGGGCCGGTCGCGGTCTTCGAGGCGACCGGCGCGGCCGAGGTGGCCCGCACAGCGGTCGAGCTCGTCGCTCCGGCAGGACGGGTGATCGTCGTTGGCCTCTCGACCCACGAAGCCACGCTCGTCGTCGGCGATCTCGCCTTCAAGGAGATAGACATGCTCGGCGTGAGCTGCTGCGACGCCGAGGAGTTCGGCGAGGCCGTGTCTCTCGTCGCGCGGCGCCGGGATGCCCTGGCCGGGCTCGTCACGCACGAGTTTCCGCTCGAGGAGGCACCTGCCGCGATCTCCTACGCGATCGAGCATCCTGCAGAGGTGATGAAGGCCGTGATTCGACTGGACGCCGCGTGATCGCGCTCCGCACGCTCGACCTCGCGCGGGCAACGGCACTGGAGATGCTCTGCGAGATGATCGTGCCGGGCTCGGCGCGCGTCGGCCCGGCCGTGTACGTGGATGCCGTGCTGAGTGGGATGCCGCCGGCCGTCCGCGACGGAGCGCTCGCTGCGATCGACGTGCTCGCCCCTGCGGCGGCGCGCGGCGTCGACGCTCTCGCCGAGCACGAGCGCACGCCCGAGTTCGGGCTCATCCGCGCGCTCGCCGTCGAGGCGTTCTACAGCGACTTCGTCGCGCCCGACCGGGATGCGACAGGTGCCTGGTCGGAGATCGACTTCAACTCGCCGCTCGCGACCCGTCTCGCCAAGGACTGGTCGTACCTGGGGATCGCATGACTGAGGAACGGGACGTCGTGGTCGTGGGATCCGGCGCAGGCGGCGGCGTGGTCGCTGCCGAGCTCGCGCAACGCGGCCGCGACGTCCTGCTCCTCGAGCTCGGCCCCCATCTCACGGCGGCCGACTTCAGCCGCTGGGAGGCAAAGGCGACGCACGACATGTTCTGGCCGCTGCGTCTCGCGCCGCTCGCGGGCGGCGAGATGCTCGCGTTCCTCGCGGGCCGCTGCGTCGGCGGGACCACGACGATCAACACCAAGGTCGCGCTTCGGGCGCACGAACGGGACCTGGCGAAGTGGCACGTGGCAACCGGGCTCACGAGCGACGGCACGAAGCCGTTCGGCACAGATGACCTCGAGCCCTACTACGAGCGAGTCGAACACGTCCTCGGCGTCCGCGAGCGCGACGACTGGACGAAGAGCGTCCACACCGTGGCGGCGGGGTTCCGCGCTCTCGGGGCCGAGCTCGAGTCGGTCCGGGCGTACACCGACGCGAACTGCATGCGCTGCGGGTCGTGCATGCAGGGGTGCTCCACGAACGCCGGCAAGTCGACGATGAACACCTACATCCACGATGCGTGTGCGCGCGGCCAGCTCGAGCTGCGCGCGAACGCCGCGGTCGAGCGGGTCCTGATCGAGGACTCGACCGACGGGCCGCGCGCGACGGGGGTCGAGTACGTCGACGCGGGCGGCGAGCGACGAAACGTGCGCGCACGGGTGGTCGTGGTGGCGGCGGGCACGCTCAATACTCCGCAGCTCCTCGTCCGCTCGGGTCTCGGCCCGTCCGATCGCCCGACACCCAGCGCCGACATGATCGGACGCAACCTCGGCGTGCATCCGGTGCGCCTCGTGTACGGCCTCTTCGACGAGCCCCAGGACGCGCACATGGTCTACCCGATCACCGCGCACTGCATGGATCACCAGCACGACGAGGACGGCGGCTTCGTCATCGAGGCCACCACGATCCAGGACCCGATCTCGTTCGCGACCACGCTCTGCGACGAGGACGGCCCGCTCTGGGGGCAGCAGCTCGTCGACGCGATGCGCGGGTTTCGCCGCTGGGTCGGCGTGCTCGCGATGGCCAACGACGACAACAACGCTGCCGTCGTGGTCGACGAAGACGGCGGGGAGCGGTTCGATGTCGACTTCCAGCCCGCCGAGCTCGAGCGCATCGACGCCGCGTTCCGCTTCAGCCGCGACGTCCTCGAGGCGGCAGGCGCGACACAGGTGTGCTGGTCGGGGCTCGCCTCGACCCACGTACAGGGGACCTGTCGGATGGGAGACGATCCGGCCAGGTCGGTGGTGGACCGAAACGGGGAGTCCCACGACGTGAAGCGGCTGTTCGTCGGGGACGGATCCCTCGTCCCCCGCACCCTCTCCGTGAACCCGTCGCTGACGATCATGGCGCTCGCAACGCGGCTCGCCGGCCACCTCGACTCCGATCCGAGCGGCTACCTCGAGGCATGACCGGCCGCGCGAGCGCGTACGAACGGATCTTCGACGTCGGTGGCGCGCGGGTCGTCGTCACCGGAGCTGCGAGCGGGCTCGGTTTCGCGATGGCCGAGGTGCTCGCCGAGTGCGGTGCCCGCGTGACGCTGGCCGACGTGGACGCCGACAGGCTCGCGTCGTCGACCGCGTCGCTCACGGGTGCCGGGCTCGAGGCACGGGCGGTCGTCGTCGACGTCTCGGATGAGGGGTCGGTACAGGCCCTCGTCGAGGACGTCGTCGCCTTCGAGGGTGGGATCGACGTCGTCTTCGCGAACGCGGGCATCGCGTCGCAACCCGGGTTCGCCGTGGAGGGGGGCCAGCGGCTCGACGCCGTGGAGCGCTCCGACTGGGATCGCGTCCTGGCCGTCAACCTGAACGGCGTCCTTTTCACGCTGAAGCACGCGGCCGCCGTGATGCGGCGCCAGGGGTCGGGCCGGATCGTCGTTACGTCCTCCAACGCGGGGCTCCGCCCGGAGCCCGAGGTCTGTTACGGATACGTGGCGAGCAAGGCCGCCATCCTGAACGTCGTGCGACAGGCGGCCCTCGAGCTCGCGCCGCACGGCGTGCTGGTCAACGCGATCTGTCCCGGCCCGTTCAAGGGCACCCGGATCGGGGGCGGTGTGACGGAGAGCCCCGAGCCGGAGATGGAGCAGATGTGGGCCAGGACGGTCCCCCTGGGTCGGATGGCCGAGCCCGATGAGCTCAAGGGGCTCGTGCTTTTGCTGGCGTCGCCCGCCTCGAGCTTCATGACCGGTGCCGCGTACCTGATCGACGGTGGCACGCTCGTTTTCGCCGGGGGGGCTTGAGGCGGCTGCCGGAACGCCGAGCTGCGTGCCGAGAACCCGTTCGCGCAACGGCAAGATCCCGCGCGGGGAGCCAGTAGGATCGCGGCGATGGGCTCCCTGACGGACGGAACGCTCGCCCGGGGGGACATCCTCTGGTCACCGCCGACGGACGCGCGGGAACGAACCGAGCTGGGCCGCTACATGGCGTGGCTCGAGGCCGAGCGCGGACGCGCGTTCGTCGACTACCACGACCTCTGGCGCTGGTCGGTCGCCGACCTCGAGGGCTTCTGGGCGTCGATCTGGGCCTACTTCGAGATCCGCGCGCACGCACCGTACGAACGGGTGCTCGGCTCGCGCGAGATGCCGGGGGCGGAGTGGTTCCCGGGCGCACTCCTCAACTACGCCGAGCACATGCTCGGCCGCGACGAGGACACGGACGCCGTCGCGGTCGTCGCGGTGTCGCAGACGCGCGAGCGCTTCGAGCTGACATTCGGCGAGCTCCGCGACCAGGTCGCGCGGGCGCGAGCGGGCCTGGAGCGGCTGGGCGTCGGCCCCGGCGACCGCGTCGTCGCGTACCTGCCGAACATCCCCGAGACGCTCGTCGCTTTCCTCGCCACGGCAAGCCTGGGCGCGATCTGGGCGACGTGCCCCCCGGAGTTCGGCGTCCGCAGCGTGCTCCACCGGCTCGGGCAGCTCGAGCCGAAGGTGCTGCTCGTGGTCGCCGGCTACCGGTACGGGGACAAGCACGTCGACCGGAAGGAACAGGTGGCCGAGGTGCGGGCGGGGCTGCCGAGCCTCGAGGCGGTCGTGCGCGTGCCGTACGCCGGCGGCCCCGACGACGCCCTTCCGGACACCGTCTCCTGGGACGAGCTCACGCGCGAGCGGCACGAGCTCGCCTTCGAGCCGCTGCCGTTCGCGCATCCATTGTGCGTCCTCTTCTCCTCGGGGACGACGGGGCTGCCGAAGGCGATCGTGCACTGCCACGGCGGGATCCTCCTCGAGCACCTCAAGAACCACGCCTTCAGCTGGGACCTGCGCCCCGGCGACCGGCTCCAGTGGTTCACGACGACGGCATGGATGATGTGGAACGCCCTCGTCTCGACGCTTCTGCTGCGCGCGTCGATCGTGATGATCGACGGGAACCCGGCCTACCCCGATCTCGGCTTCCAGTGGCAGCTCGCCGAGGAGACGCGGCCGACCTTCTTCGGTCTCAGCCCGGCGTTCACGATGGCGTGTCGCAAGGCGGACGTCGAGCCTGGCCGGCGCTTCGACCTCTCGTCGATCCGGATGGTGTGCGAGGCCGGCTCTCCCCTCCCCCTCGAGGCCTACGAATGGCTGTACGAGCAGCTCGGCCCGGACGTCTACCTGAACGTCGGCAGCGGCGGCACCGACGTCTGCACGGGTCTCGTGCAGGGTTATCCGCTCCTTCCGGTCTACGCCGGCGAGATGTCGGCGCCGTGCCTCGGCGTCGACGCCTCGGCGTACGGGCCGGACGGGACGCCGGTCGTCGGCGAGCTCGGCGAGCTCGTCCTCCGCCAGCCGATGCCGTCGATGCCCGTCGCATTCTGGAACGACCCCGACGGGACGCGCTACCGCGACGCGTACTTCGGGTATTTCCCGGGCGTCTGGCGATTCGGAGACTGGATCCTGTTCACGGAGCGGGGCAGCTCGATCATCACCGGTCGCTCGGATGCGACCCTGAACCGCGGGGGCGTCAGGCTCGGGACGAGCGAGATCGACTCCGTGGTCGAGGAGCTCGACGACGTGCTCGACAGCCTCGTCGTGCATCTCGAGGAACAGGACGAGCTGCTCCTCTTCGTCGTGCTCCGGCCTGGGATCGAGCTCGACGCCGGCCTCGAGTCTCGAATCAAGAACGCTCTCCGCACCTCGCTTTCCCCACGCCACGCGCCGGACACGATCGTGGCGGTGCCCGCCGTCCCGCGCACGCTCACGGGGAAGAAGCTCGAGGTTCCGGTGAAGCGGATCCTGACGGGCACTGCGGTCTCCGAGGTGGCCGCGAGCGACGCGCTCGTCGATCCCGACGCGATCGAGCCGTTCGCGGCCTACGCCGCACGCCGGGGAACGGGGAGCTCGAGCTGATGCCGCTTCGGGCGCTCGACCACGTCCTCGTGCTCACCGACGACCTCGAGACGACCCGCCGCTTCTACTGCGACGGGCTCGGGCTCGAGGTCGGCGACCGGCCCCGGCTGCCGTTCGCCGGCTACTGGCTGCATCTGGACGGCGTGCCCTGCGTCCACCTCGCCGACCGTGCCGAATACACGTCGCACGCCGCGACACTCGGGCTCGTGGTCGGCGGCGCCGCAGTCGACCACGTGGCGTTCGCGGTGGACGACGGGGGCCTGCGCGAGCGACTCGACGCCGCAGGCATCCGGGTGACCGAGAACGTCCCCGGGCCTGGGCTGCGCCGGCTCTTCGTCGACGATCCGAACGGCCTCCGCGTCGAGCTGGCCGTCACCGGCGACGGCCTGGCGGGGACCGGAGCATGACGTTAGGTTTGCCTGAGAGTCGCATACGCGAGTCGGGCGGCGCACGGCCCGACCGACGACATCGAGAGGAGGCGCTGTGCCCGAGAACGGCCTCGACAAGGAACGCCTGACCTGGATCCTCGAGCAGATGACGCGGATTCGCGAGTTCGAGGAGCGCGTCAAGCGGACGTTCGAGGAGCACCCGGGCGTGATCCGCGGCCACACGCATCTGGCGGACGGCGCGGAGGCCTCGATCGTGGGCTCGATCGCGACGATGCGCCCCGACGACCAGCTGCTTGCGACCTATCGCTGCCACGGATACCCGCTCGCGCTCGGCACCGACTCGAAGGCGATGATGGCGGAGATCTACGGGCGTGAGACCGGGCTCTGCCGGGGCTACGGCGGCTCGATGCACCTGACCGACGTCGACCGCGGCTTCCTGGGAACGTCCGGGATCGTCGGTCAGGGCATCCCGCACGCGGCGGGAGCGGCCTGGGCCGCCCAGATCCGCGGTCAGGGACAGGTGGTGCTGTCGTTCTTCGGCGACGGTGCCTCGAAGCAGGGGGCGTTCCACGAGACCATGAACATCGCGGCGCTCTGGAAGCTGCCTGTCGTGTTCGTGATGGAGAACAACAACTACAACGTCTACACGCGCGTCGAGCAGGAGGACGCGAATGCGGCCGCCGGCGAGCCGCTTGCCGTCAAGGCGAAGGCGTACAGCATGCCCGGCGTCACCGTCGACGGAGGCGACCCGGTCGAGGTGTACGAGCAGGTGTCGACCGCCGTCGAGCGCGCCCGCGCGGGCGAGGGACCGACGCTCGTCGAGTCATGCGTCTACCGTCTGAGCGCCCACGGGAACATCATCGCCCCGCCCGGAGTTCCGCTCCACTTCCCCGAGCACGAGGCGATCACGGTCTTCGGTAACGCCGACGAGTACGAGGCGGCCAAGCGCGGCGACCCGGTGCCACGCTTCCGGGCGCGGCTCGTCACCGAGGGGGCGTTGAGCTCCGAGGAGGCCGACGCGATCGCCGAGGCTGCGCGCACGGAGATGGACGAGGCGGTCGCGTTCGGGCTCGAGAGCCCGTTCCCGGCGCCGGAGAAGGCCGTCGACCACGTCTACGCCTGAGAGGGAGGATCCGATGGCACGCGAGCTTCCGTACATCGCCGCGATCGGCGAGGCGATACACCTGGAGATGGAGCGCGACCCGAGCGTCCTCTACTTCGGGCAGAACCTGGCAACGAGCGACGAGGACCCGTTCCTGAAGGCGTTCGGCGCCGATCGTGTCCGCGTCACGCCGATCTCCGAGACCGCGGAGATCGGGATGGCCGTCGGCGCCGCCTTCGCCGGCTACCGACCGGTCGTGCAGCTGTACATGGCCGAGTTCATGCTCGTGGCGATGGACCAGGTCGTGAACGAGGCGCCGCGCTTCCACTACATGACCGCCGGCCAGGTGACCGTGCCGATCGTGCTTCAGGCGGGCTACGGGTTCACGGCGGGCTGGGCCGGTCAGCACACGGGCTCGATCTACGGGATGTTCATGGGCGTGCCGGGGCTCAAGGTGGCGGTGCCGGCCACGCCCGCGGACGCGAAAGGCCTGATGGCCGCCTCGATCCGAGATGACAACCCGGTCGTGTTCTTCCATCACTACCTCCTCACGCTCGAGCACGGCGACGTGCCAGAGGGCGAGCACGTCGTCCCCCTCGGTCGAGCCGCGGTGCGCCGCGAGGGAAGCGACGTCACGATCGTCGCGATCGGCTGGCTCGTGGACAAGGCCCTGGCGGCTTCCGAGCAGCTCGAGGCCGAGGGGATCGACGCGGAGGTGATCGACCCACGCACGCTCGCTCCGCTCGACACCGCGACGATCCTCGAGTCCGTCGGGAAGACCGGGAGGCTCGTCGTCGTCGACCAGTCGACGCGACACGGATCGGCCGCGGCGGTCATCGCAGCCGAGGCGGCGTCCGAGGGCTTCGCCAGCCTGAGGGCCTCGGTCGGTCTGGTTACCGCGCTCGACGCGACGATCCCCTACAGCCAGCCGATGGAGGAATATCTCCTGCCCGACGAGGCGAAGATCGTCGCGGCGGTCCAGCAGGTCGTCGGCTCCGCCCCGGTCACGGCGTAGCGCGAGAGATGGCCGATCCTGCCGCGGGTCGGCTCGACGGCGACGCCGGCCTCTCGCTCCTGCGCGCGATGTGGCGGATCCGCGTGTTCGAGGAGCGGGTCGGGGAGCTGACGCGCGCCGACGAGGTTCACGGCCTCGTCCACCTGAGCATCGGCCAGGAGGCCGTGGCGGTCGGTGTCTGCGGCGCTCTCGGAGACGACGACGCCGTCTACAGCGGTCATCGCGCGCACGGGCACGCGATTGCGAAGGGGGCGCCGCTCGACCGTGTCATGGCCGAGCTGATGGGTCGCTCCGACGGCCTCTGCCGTGGTCTCGGCGGGTCCATGCACCTCGTCGACCGCGACCATGGCTTCCTCGGCGCGACGGGCGTCGTCGGAGGCAATGTCCCGCTCGCGCTCGGGAGCGCGCTCGCAGCGCGGCTTGCAGGCGGCGATCGGGTCGCGGTCGTCTTCTTCGGCGACGGCGCCGTCCAGAGCGGCGTGTTCGTCGAGTCGGTCAACCTCGCGACACTGTGGAAGCTGCCGCTGATCCTCGTGTGCGAGAACAACGGGTTCGCGGAGTTCACACCCCGCTCGGCGCACACGAACGTCGAACGCGTGAGCGACGTCGTCGCCCCGTACGGCCTCGGACGGGAGACCGTGGACGGAAACGACGTCGTCGCCGTGCGCGACGCGTTCGAGCGCTTCCTCGAGACCGCGCGCCGCGGCCACGGGCCGATGCTGCTCGAGTGCCTCACCCACAGGCTTCGCGGGCACTACGAGGGCGACGCGCAACGCTACCGCGAGGCGCTCGCCGCCGCGGAGTGGCAGCGCCTCGACCCGATCCTGCGCCTGCAGAGTCGTGGAACAGGCGAAGGCTGGCTGGCCGACGACGCACCGGCGCGCCTCGAGCGGGAGGCACGCGACGAGGTCGAGGCGGCCGTTCGGTTTGCGCGCGACAGCCCGTTTCCACCCGCCTCCCTCACCGCCGAGCTCGTGTACGCATCGTGACCGAGACGAGCTACCGCGACGCGATCACGACGACGCTCGCCGACGCGATGCGCGCCGACCCGCGCGTCCTCGTGGTCGGCGAGGACGTCGCCGAGGGCGGGCCATGGGGCGTAACCGCGGGCCTCGCCGAGGAGTTCGGCGCCGAGCGCGTCCGCAACACGCCGATCAGCGAGGCCGCCGTCTGCGGCGTCGCGATCGGAGCGGCCCAGTCCGGGCTGCGGCCGGTCGTCGAGATCATGTTCGTCGACTTCGTCACGCTCGCGCTCGACCAGCTCGTGAACCAGGCCGCGAAGGCGCACTTCATGTCGGGAGGACAGCTGGAGGTCCCGCTCGTCCTCCGCACGCAGGGCGGCGCCGGTCAACGCGGGGCGGCCCAGCACTCGCAGAGCCTCGAGGCGTGGCTCGCGCACGTCCCCGGGCTGAAGGTCGCAATGCCGAGCACACCCGCCGACGCGGCCGGATTGCTCGCGAGCTCGATCGACGACCCCGACCCGGTCGTGTTCATCGAGAACAAGACGCTCTACTTCCGCCGCGAGGAGCTCCCCAGCGACCGCGAGCCCGTTCCGCTCGGCCGCGCCCGGGTGGCCCGCGCCGGCCGGGACGTCACCGTCGTCGCGCTTTCCCGCCTCGTCCACGAGTCGCTCGCGGCCGCCGAGGAGCTCGCCGCCGAAGGCATCGAGATCGAGGTGATCGACCCGCGCACGCTCGTTCCCCTCGACCTCGGGACCATCGTCGAGTCCCTGCGGCGAACGCATCGTCTCGTCGTCGCCCACGAAGCGGTCGCCCACGGGGGCTTCGGCGCGGAGGTCGCAGCCCGGGTGCAGGAGGAGGCTTTCGACGAGCTCGACGCGCCGATCGGCCGGGTCGGCGCGCCCTTCGCGCCGATCCCCTTCAGCCCGCCGCTCGAGGACGCCTACCTGCCCGGCCGCGCCGGGGTCGCCGCCGCCGTGCGCGCGACGGTAGGACGTTGAGGCCCGCTCTGCCTTCGCGTCGGGTGCCTGCTTGTCCGTGTGCGTCCCGGACGGATAGGCTCGCGCGGTGAGCATCCTCGGCAACCGCGTGCTCCGGCTCGAGGACCCACGATTTCTGCGCGGGGAGGGCCGCTATCTCGAGAACATGCCGCTCGAGGGAGCGCTCGCCGTCACGTTCGTCCGCTCGCCGGTCGCTCATGCACGGATCGCGAGCATCGACACGTCTGGCGCCGACGCCCTCCCGAATGTTCGGGTCTTGACGGCCGCAGACGTGGACGCACCCCCGTTCGGCCCGCCGCCCTACTGGAACATCAATCCGGGCATGGTGCGCCCGCTCGTTGCGAAGGACGTCGTTCGCTTCGCCGGCGAGATCGTCGCCGTCGTGGTGAGCGAGGACCGCGCGTCAGGCGCCGACGCGGCCGAGCTCGTGATGGTCGACTACGACCCGCTGCCCACGCTCCTCTCCGCCGAGGAGTCGCTCGAGGGCGATCTGCGACTCTTCCCCGAGCTCGGGACGAACATCGCGAACTTCCCCGAGCCCGACCTCGAGGCACGCGACGAGAGCCTCTTCGACGGCTGCGACGTGGTGGTCACGGACACGTTCTGGAGCCCGAGGATGGCGGCGGCACCGATGGAGCCGCGCTCGTCGGCCGCCCGGTTCGACGGGGACGGCCGGCTGACGTACTGGGGAACCACGCAGACGCCCCATACCGATCGGATGGTCCTTGCCGGCATGCTCGGCCTCGACCCGGGCCACGTCAGGGTCGTGAGCCAGGACGTCGGCGGCGGGTTCGGGGCCAAGATGCTCGAGGTCGAAGGGGTGCTTGTCGCATGGCTCTCGCGGCGGCTCGCGCAGCCGGTGCGGTGGACCGAGACCCGCACCGAGAACATGCTCGGCCTGCTCCACGGGCGCGCGCAGCGGTTCGAGATCACGCTCGGCGGGACGCGCGATGGAACGCTCCTCGCCTACCGGCTGCACGTGCTCGCGGACGCGGGCGCGTATCCGATCCTCGGCGCCTACCTTCCGGCCCTGACAGCGCTGATGGCGAGCGAGGTGTACGCGATCGCGAAGGTCGAGACCAGGACGGTGTCGGTCGTGACCAACACGACGCCCACGACGGCTGTCCGAGGCGCAGGACGCCCCGAGGCCGCACAGGCGATGGAGCGGGCGATCGATCTCTTCGCGGACGAAACGGGCATCGACCCGGCCGAGCTCCGACGCAGGAACTTCATCGCGAAGGACGCGTTCCCGTACACGACTCCGACGGGCGCGACGTACGACTCCGGCGACTACGAGGGCGCTCTCGACCTCGCGCTTCGGTCTGCAGGCTACGAGGAGCTGCGCGAGGAGCAGCGCCGGCGTCGGGCGGAGGGCGGACCGGTCGAGCTCGGGATCGGCCTCGCCGCGTACGTCGAGATCACGAACGGGCTCGGCGAGAAGGAGTTCGGCGAGATCGAGATCACCGAGGACGGCGGCGCGATTCTCCGCACGGGCTCGTTCTCCCACGGCCAGGGCCACGAGACCACCTTCGCGATGATCGCCGCGGAGCGACTCGGGCTCCCGGTCGAGCGCGTGACCGTGATCAAGGGCGATACCGACGAGGTGGCTCAGGGCGCAGGAACGTTCGGGTCGAAGTCCACTCAGATCGGCGGGATGGCCGGCCGCGTCGCCGCGGACGCCGTGGTCGAGCGCGGCAAGGGCCTGGTTGCCGACTACCTCGAGGCGAGCGCGGCCGACGTCGTGCTGGACGTCGGCAGGGGCACCTTCCACGTCGCGGGCACCCCGGAGCCGTCGCTCGCGTGGGCCGAGCTCGCCGCGCGCGCGGCGACGGACGGCAGGCTCGGCGAGCTCAGGGTCACGGAGGAGTTCCAGGCTTACCCCACCTTCCCGTTCGGCGTCCACGTCGCGGTTGTCGAAGTCGACACCGAGACCGGCAAGGTGGAGCTCAAGCGCCACGTCGCGGTCGACGACGCGGGCACGCTCATCAACCCGGTGATCGCTGACGGCCAGGTGCACGGCGGCGTCGCGTTCGGCGTCGGGCAGGCGTTGTACGAAGCGGTCGTCTACAACGAGGACGGCTATCCGATGACGGACACGTTCGTCGGCTACGCGTTCCCGTCTGCCGCTGAGCTCCCGTCCTTCGAGCGCGTCGAGATGGTGACGCCGACGCCGGCCAATGCCCTGGGCGTGAAGGGCATCGGCGAGTCCGGCACCGTCGGGGCGACGCCCGCGGTGCACAACGCGGTGCTCGACGCGCTCGAGCCGTACGGCGTCCGCCACGTCGACCTGCCGTGCAACGGCGAGAACGTGTGGAAGGCGCTCCAAGAGGTGAAGGCATGACTGCTCTCTCCGTGACCGTCAACGGTCGGCTGCACGAGGCCGAGGTCGAGCCCCGGCGGCTGCTCGTGTACTTCCTGCGCGAGCAGCTGGGGCTGACCGGGACGAACGTCGGCTGCGACACGTCCTCTTGCGGCGCGTGCACCGTGCTGCTCGACGGCGAGTCCGTGAAGTCCTGCACGGTGCTCGCCGTCCAGGCCGACGGCAGCGAGGTCACGACGATCGAGGGCCTCGCGCGAGGCGACGAGCTGCACCCGGTGCAGCAGGCGTTCCACGAGCAGCATGGGCTCCAGTGCGGCTACTGCACGCCCGGGTTCGTGATGGCGACGGTGTCGCTTCTCGAGGAGAACCCGAGCCCGTCCGAGGACGAGATCAGGCACGCGCTCGAGGGAAATCTCTGTCGCTGCACCGGGTACCACAACATCGTCCGGGCGGTCGAGGCAGCGGCCAGGGCCGGCACGTGATCCCTGCCCCGTTCGAGTACGCGAGGGCCGAGTCGCTCGAGCATGCCATCGAGCTGCTCGGCGCCGAGGACGCCAAGCTCCTCGCGGGCGGACACTCGCTGATCCCCATGCTGAGGCTGCGGTTCGCGCGGCCGGCGCTCCTTGTCGACATCGGCCGGCTCGACGACCTCCGATACGTGCGCGAGGACGGGGATCGGATCGCGATCGGCGCGCTCACCCGCCACGCAGATCTTGCCCGCGACCCTGTGCTGGCGAAGCGGTGCGCGCTGGTCGCCCGGGTGGCGGAGGGCATCGGCGATCCGCAGGTCCGCCATCGCGGCACGATCGGGGGCTCGGTCGCTCACTCCGATCCGGCATCCGACCTGGGGACGCTGATGGTCACCCTCGATGCGCAGCTCGTGGCGCGAGGGCCGGACGGAGAGCGCACGATCGCGGCGACCGAGTTCTTCCAGGGGCCGTTTTCTTCCGCCCTCGGTCCACGCGAGGTGCTCGTCGAGCTCCGTGTCCCGGCCGACGCCGACGGCGTCTACCTCAAGCACGTGCGCAGGGCGCAGGACTGGGCGCTCGTCGGGGTCGCGGCCGCGCGCGTCGACGGCGGCGTCCACGTCGGGCTCACGAGCATGGGCCCGACCCCGCTTCGAGCCCGCGCGGTAGAGGCGGCGCTCGCCGAGGGGTCCTCGCCGGCCGACGCTGCCGAACGGGCCGCGGAAGATGCAGACCCGCCCGCCGACGTGAGCGGCAGCAGCGAGTACCGCGCACACCTCGCACGGGTCCTGGTCCGGCGCGCGCTCGAGCAGGTTTAGGGACGCGCAGCCCGCGGGCGCGGCAAGCGTGCCAGGTCGTCGAGCGCGGCGGCCAGCTCGTCGGGCGCAGAGAGGTAGGGCGCATGGTCGGTGTCCAGCTCGATCACGCGCTCACATGGGTGCTCGCGGATCATCCGACGCTGGAGCGCAGGTGGGAGCGCCCGGTCGTCGGCGGTGAGCACGTATGCGCGGGGGATCGACGCGAGCACGTCGTCGTCGACACGCACCGGGGTGGCGAACGGAGCCACGGGCTGAGGGCGGCGGCGGGCCAGCGCCCAGGCCGTGTCCTCGGGCCCGCACCGGTTGAAGACGGCCATCGCAGCGTGCTCGGCCGAGAGGGTGCCGACGGGCGGATCGCCTTCGACGACGAGGTTCGGCTGGATCATGCCGGGGCCTTCCGGGAGCCCGGTGAGGTCGATCAGGCTCTGACCGTCGGCGGGCATGAACGCGCAGACGAAGATCAACCGCGCGACCTGCTCGGGGCATATCGCGGCCGCCTGGGTCACGATCACGCCGCCGAGGCTGCAGCCGACGAGGGCCGCGGGCTCGGAGCGTTGCTCGAGCACCGAGCAGACACGCGCGGCACACGTTTCGAGTGTGACGTCCGCGACCGGCGTGCGGTCGTCTCCGGCACCGGGGAGATCGAGCGTCTCGACAGTGTGACCCGCCGTCTCGAGGAGCCGCGTCACGCGCTCCCAGCACCAGGCGCCGGCGAAAGCACCGTGAACGAGAACGAGGCGGGCCATCAGACGGTCGTGAGCACGAGCTTGCCGCGGGTGCGGCCGGTCTCCCCCACCTCGTGTGCGCGGGCCGCCTCCTCGAGCGGGAACGTCCGCTCGACGTGAACCCGCAGCGCGCCGGTGCCGGCGAGCGCGGCGAGCGCCTCCAGCCCCACCCGGTCCGGCTCGACGAGGATCCCCGTGACGCGGGCCCGGCCCCCCGCGAGCTCGTGCAACCGGTCGAGACCCGAGGAGGAGGGAACGGCGATGAAGAGACCGCCGTCCCGCAGAGCCGGCAGTGCCTGGGCGCCGCTCTCGCCGCCGACGAGGTCGAGCACCACGTCGACGTCGCGCGCGGTCTCGCCGACATCCTGGGTCGTGTAGTCGATAGCCTCGTCGGTGCCCAACTCGGCCAGGAACGCATGGTTGACACCGCGAGCGGTGCCGATCACATACGCCCCGCGCGCCTTCGCGATCTGCACGGCGAGGTGCCCCACTCCGCCGCCCGCGGCGAGGATCAGCACCCGGTCGCCCGGCTCGATGTCGGCGGTCTCGACGAGCGCCTGCCACGCCGTCAACCCAGCGAGCGGGATCGCACCTGCCTCGACGTCGCCCAGGCCGTTGGGGATCGGCGCGAGCTGGCGAGAAGGAGCGGTCACGTATTCCGCGTATGCGCCCGCCTCGTGCGGAAAGCGGGGCATGCCGAACACCCGGTCGCCCGGCGCGAACCGTGTCACGCCCCGGCCCAGGCTCTCGACCGTGCCCGCCACGTCCCACCCGACGGTGAAGGGCGGCTCGCCGAGGAAGCCGCCGCCCGCGCGAACCTTCCAGTCGACGGGGTTGACGCCCGCTGCCGTCACCCGCACGAGCACCTCCGTCGGCCCGGGCTCCGGCCGGGGAACCTCGATCAGCTCGAGGACCTCCGGCCCTCCGAGCGTCGCCTGGCGGACGGCACGCATCGTCGCCGGGAGGCTCTCGGATCGGGGTTCGGGTGGTGGAGCCGACATGTCAGTGTGCGAGAACGGCGACGGGTGCTGTATACACGTCCGGAATCCCCGGAGGAGGATCATGGCCGCACCCTCGCAGTCGCGCTCGGCGTTTCCGAGCCCGTACGAGATCCCGACGCCGCCCGGAGCCGAGGGCTGGCAGGAGATGTATCCCTACTACGCGTTGTTCGACGAGGCGCGCAGGGAAGCGGACGAGAGCAGGTTCTGGTTCTGGAACTCGATGCACTTCCCGGTGCCGATGCCGGCCTTCGACGTCGCCTGTGTCGACAGCCCGTACCAGGCGATCGGGGTGTGGCAGAACCGGGTCTTCGCGGTTCCGCCGGCCATGGGCATCGACTACCGCATCGTCAACGGCTACGTCTACATCTCCGGAAACCCGGTCACCGACCCGGAGAAGATCGCCGAGCGGGCCGAGTTCTTCCAGCGCCGCGCCGGCTACTACTACGAGCACTGGGACGAGCTGTACGGAAGGTTCAAGGAGAAGATGCAGGCGCTCATCGCGGAGATCACGGAGCTCCGCGTTCCCGCCCTCCCCGAGTACGAGCCGGACGAAGTGGCGTTCGAGGACGACGGGAACACGTCGGTCTACGGCCTCCTCGACGCCTACCAGCGGACGCTCCGCTGCGCGGACCTCATGTGGCAGCACCACTTCGAGTTCCTGCTGCTGGGCTACGGCGCCTACATGACGTTCTCCGAGCTCTGCAAGAGCCAGCTGCCGGACATCCCCGACCAGCACGTCGCGCAGATGATCGCGGGAATCGACGTACTGCTCTTCAAGCCGAGCGCGGAGCTCCGCCGGCTGGCGAAGCTCGCGATCGATACGGGCGTCGACGGGGCGTTCGTCGAGGGGCGCTCGCCCGCCGAGATCGACGCGGAGCTTGCCGGGAGCGACGCCGGGACGCGGTGGCTCGAGGCGCTCGAGGAGGTGAAGGACCCCTGGTTCAACATGGCCACGGGCGACGGCCTCTACCACTTCTACCGGAGCTGGTACGACGACCCCACCATCGCGTACGCGTCCGTTGTCGGACACGTGCGCGCGCTGCGGCAGGGCGAGGAGGTCGAGCGCCCGATCGAGGAGATCGCGCGCGAGCGCGACCGCCTGGCGGAGGAGTACGGGAAGCTGCTCGACGACGCCTCCCGCGGCGCGTTCGACGAGCTGCTCACACTGTCGCGAACGGTGTTCCCGTACGTCGAGGAGCACAAGTTCTTCTGCGACTACTGGTTCCTCACACGGTGGTGGAACAAGGTCCGTGAGTTCGGCGCGCTCCTCGCGGAGCACGGCTTTCTGGAGGACGGCGAGGACGTCTTCCAGCTCGGGCGCCACGAGGTCGCACAGGCTCTCGACGAGCTCGCGCTGACATGGGCCACCGGCGGAGCGGCCCTCGGGCCTGCGTACTGGCCCCCGATCGTCGCGCGCCGCAAGGAGCTTCTCCAGCGGCTCGGCGAGTGGACGCCTCCTCCGGCCGTGGGGGCGACGCCGGACGCGATCACCGATCCGGCCGTGATCATGCTCTGGGGCGTGACGACCCAGCGCGTCCAGGAGTGGGCGAACGCGGAGCAAGGCGAGGGACGGCTCACCGGCGCAGCCGCGTCACCCGGTGTCGTCGAGGGCGTCGCACGGGTCGTGATCGGCGTCGAGGACATCGCGCACGTGCGAAACGGGGACATCCTCGTGTGCCCGGTCACATCGCCCGCGTGGGCGCCGATCTTCTCGAGCGTCAAGGGCGTGGTCACGGACATCGGGGGCGTGATGTCGCATGCCGCGATCGTCTGCCGCGAGTACGGGCTGCCCGCAGTCGTCGGCACCGGGCGCGCGACTGCGGAGATCCAGACAGGCCAGACGATCCGCGTCGACGGCTCGACGGGCGTCGTGACAGTCCTCGACGCGTAGGAACGGTGCCCGCGTCGCACACCCGGCCGCTCCACGAGCTACGACGCTCGGACGCGGCGCAGTTCGGCGGCAAGAGCGCCAACCTGGGCGAGCTCCTCTCGATCGGCCTCCACGTCCCGACCGGGTTCGCCGTCGCGGCGAGCGCGTTTCGCGCGTTCGTCGAGGAGCAGGGGCTCGGCGCGACGATCGCCGGCTCGACGGCGCGCGCCTCGAGCGGAACGATCGACGACGGCACGGCCGCCTCGGAGACGATCGGCGAGGCGATCCGCCTCGCTCCCCTGCCGAACGCTCTACGGGCCGAGCTCGCCGCGCGACACGACGAGCTCACGCGCGAGAACGGCGGAGAGCCACCGGCCGTCGCGGTCAGGTCGAGCGCGATCGGAGAGGACGGCCAGGAGGCGAGCTTCGCCGGCCAGCAGGAAAGCTTCCTGTGGGTGCGCGGCCTCGAGGAGATCTTCGACGCGGTGCGGGAATGCTGGGCGAGCCTCTACACCCCGCGCGCGATCGGCTACCGGGGGGCGCTCGCCGCAGGGCCCGAGGAGCCGGCGATGGGCGTCACGGTGCAGGCGATGGTCGACGCGGAGGTGTCAGGGGTCCTCTTCACGTGCAACCCGGTGAGTGGAGACCCGAGCATGGTGGCAATCGACGGGAGCTGGGGGCTCGGTACTGCGATCGTCGGCGGCGAGCTCACCCCGGACAACTACCTGGTCAGCAAGATCACGGGCGAGGTGGTGCGCCGGACGGTGAGCACGAAGCACATCGAATACGCCCCGGACGCCTCCGGCCACGGCACGTCTCGGAAGGACGTGGACACGCACCGGCGCGACGTTCCCTGCGTGGACGAGGGTGGCCTCGCGGCGCTCGTGGACGTCGCTCGGCGCGTCGAGGATCACTTCGGTTCGCACCAGGACGTCGAATGGGCATTCGCGCGGGACCGGCAGCCGCCCGGCCCGGTCCACGTGCTGCAGGCCCGCCCGGTGACGACTCTTCCCGGACGGACGTCGATCCCCTCCGGCTCCGCCCTCTCGCTCGTGCTCGGCACGTTCGGCGCCCCGCCCGCGACGACCGACCGGTCCTGACCGTGCCGCTGAACGACGACGACGTCCGCGCGATCCTGCGCCTGATCGACGAATCCGACGTCGAGGAGCTCCGCGTCGAGACCGACGGGCTCTCGCTCCACGTCCGCCGCGGTGACGCTTCACCCAAGGCAAGCCCCGAGCAGAGCACGCCTCGCGCCATGACGCCGTCCTCGCAACAGACCGACGCGCCGGGATCGGGCGACGGCCTTCATCCGATCGCGGCGCCCATGCTCGGCACGTTCTACCGCGCCGCGTCGCCGGGAGCGACGCCGTTCGTGGATATCGGCTCTCAGGTCGAGGAGGACACGGTCGTGTGCCTGATCGAGGTGATGAAGATGATGAACGCCGTCCCGGCGGGCGTCGTCGGGACGATCGTCGAGGTGTCTGCCGTCAACGCGGAGCTCGTCGACGCAGGCGAGCCGCTCTTCCGGGTGCGGCTCGGATCGTGACCCCGCAGTGATCGACATCGTCGACACGACGACGCGCGACGGAAACCAGAGCCTGTGGAGCGCGACGGGACTCACCACGTCCGACATCGTCGAGATCGCCCCCACGCTCGACCGCGTCGGCTTCCGGGCCGTGGACTTCACCTCGAGCACCCACATGGCGGTGGCGGTCCGCTTCCACCGCGAGGATCCCTGGGAGCGGCTTCGCCTCGTGCGTGAGGCGATGCCGGAGACGCCGCTCAGCTTCATCACCACCGGCATGCGCTTCATCACCTGGGTGCCCGCCGACGAGGAGGTCATGCGGCTCGCGTTCCGTTGTGTTGCCAGAAACGGGATCCGGCGCTTTCAGGTCGTGGACCCCTCGAACGATCCCGTGCGTTTACGGCGTATCGCGGCCCTGGCGCACGAGGAGGGTGTCGAGGAGGTCGTCATCGGACTGACCTACTCGGTGAGCCAGGTGCACACGCACGCGTACTACGCCGAGCGTGCCGCGGCGCTCGCCGACTGCGCCGACCTGGACGGCCTGTATCTCAAGGATCCCGGGGGCCTCTTGACCCCCGACGCCGTTCGCGAGCTGGGGCCGCACTTCCTGCGGGCCGCGGGCGACCGTGCCGTCGAGTTGCACAGCCATTGCACGATCGGGCTCGCCCCGTTCGTCTACATGGAAGGGCTTCGGGCCGGGTTCCAGGTCCTCCATACGGCCGTCGCTCCACTCGCACGCGGAACGTCGAACCCTGCCTCGGAGACGACCCTCCGGGATCTCGAGGCCGAGGGCTTCTCCCACGGGCTCGACGTCGACGCGCTCGCCCAGGTTTCCGGGCACTTTCGCGAGCTCGCCGACCGGAAGGGCCTACCGGTCGGCCGGCCACAGGAGTTCGATGCCACGTACTACGACCACCAGCTCGCGGGCGGGATGGTCTCGACGACGCGGAGGATGCTCGAGGAGCTCCGGCGGCCCGAGCTCTTCGATGCCGTGCTCGAGGAGGTCGGGCGGGTGCGTGCCGAGATGGGCTACCCGATCATCGTCACGCCCGTCTCACAGCTCGTCGCGACCCAGTCGGTCAGGAACGTGATCGACGCGGAGCGGTGGTCGAACGTCTCCGACGAGACCATCCGCTACTTCCTCGGCCACTACGGCGATCCCGCTGCGCCGGTCGACCCGGAAGTGGCCGACCGCGTGCTCTCGCGGGCCCGTTCGAAGGAGTTGCGCACGCTCGAGCCGCTGCGGCTCGAGGGCGCGCGCAAGCGCTTCGGCAGGTCGATCTCCGACGAGGAGCTGCTGCTGCGGTTGACGATGCCCGAGGAGCAGGTGGACGCGATGCTCGCCGCACCACCTTCGCCGTCCCGCGTCGCGACCCGTGCTGGCGGGCACCCGATGGTCACGCTCCTGCAGGAGGTGGCGAAGCGCCCCTCGATAACCGACCTGCGCGTCGAGAAGGGAGACGAGCTCGTCGTGTGGCGCCGTGCGACTTGAAGCCGTGAAGGCGTTCGTGCTCGACGTCGACGGGACGCTCGTGCACCGCGCCGGAGACGAGGTGCACGTCCAACCGGGCGCACCCGAGGTCCTGGCCGCGATTCGCTCCTCCGGAAGGCAGTTCGTCCTCTTCACCAACGGCAGCCACATCTCGCCGGCGGCGTTCGCGGCCGGCCTCCGCGATGCGGGGCTGCCAGTCGCCGACGACGAGATGCTGACGCCGCTCTCCAGCGTCCAGTCGTACCTGGCACGACTGGGGCGCCGCCCCGCCGTGGTGCTGTTCGGCACCGACGCCGCGCGCGCATACCTGATCGAGCAGGGCGTGGACGTCGTCGACGGTGACGGGGCGGTCGCGGACGCGGTCTTCGTGGCGCACGGTGACACCGTGGACTTTCCCGCGCTCGAGCGGGCCGCCCACGCGGTGCTGGGAGGCGCTCGGCTCCTCACGGGGAGCTATGCGCGTGCCTACGCCGGAGCGAACGGTCCGATCCTCAGCCGAGGGGCCATGCTCTCGGCGGCGCTCGCCAAGGCGACGGGTGTCCGGCCCGTCGTCGTCGGCAAGCCGTCCCACGCTGCGCTCAGAACGATCCGAGCCCGCCTCGGGGTGGCATCCGACGAGATCGCGGTGATCGGTGACGACCTCGGGATGGACGTCGCCCTGGGGCGTCTGGGCGGGTCGCGCACGATCCTCGTCGCCAGCGGGATCAGCGGGGCCGTCGATCCCGGATCCCTCCCCCAAGGGCTCGGGCCGGACGCGGTCGTCGAAGGGGTCGCACAGCTTCTCGACTGGCTGTAAGGGATCCGTGAGCAGTCGTCTGCGGGGGGTTCCGACTCGCGTCGGCTGGGTAACGAGATGGCGTACCCCGACGCCAACAGAGGAGAGTCGAGACCATGAAGACCGCTCGAAAGCTCATTCCGATCGCGGCGCTTGCCCTCGTATCGGGGCTCGTCGGCGTGGTGCTCGGAGGAACAGGCACCGGAACCGCGGCGACCGCCGCCAAGCCGACCAACACGAGCCCCCCGACGATCTCCGGAAAACCCCAGGTCGGAGAGACGTTGACGGCCCACGACGGCAACTGGACCGGGAGCCCGACCGACTTCGACTACACGTGGCGCCGCTGCGACGCCGACGGTGGGAGTTGCTCGGGTATCAGCGGAGCCAACGAGAAGACCTACGTCCTCAAGGACGTGGACAAGGGCAACTCGATCCGCGTTCAGGTCACCGCGCAGAACGCCGACGGCCGCACGACACGCGCGACCGTGCCGACCGCGGTGATCCGCGAGGCGCCCGCCCCGCCGACTCCGCCTGCGAACAAGGGCTGCGCACGCAAGGACGCCGGCCCGATCCCGGTCGGCGAGCTCGACGCAAGCGACCGCCTGCTCGTCGATCGGCAGGCCATCTCGCCGAGCGTGGTCGGCCGCTCCACTGGGACGGTCGTCGTCCGCTTCCATGTGGTGGCGTGTGGCGGAAAGACCGTGCAGGGGGCCCTCGTCTACGTGACCGCGGTGCCCTACAACCAGTTCTCGATCCCCGACGAGGTGCCGACCGGTGCGGATGGATGGTCGGAGCTCCGCATGAACCAGCTTCGTGGCTACCCCGCGAGCAGCAAGCAGCAACTGCTCGTGATGTTCGTGCGGGCCCGTGAGCCGGGCGGGAACGTGCTCGGTGGAAGCTCGACGCGACGGCTGGTCTCCTTCCCGGTCGACCTGAGCAGATAACGACCCTGGGCGCGTGCCGGCTTCCGCCGGCGCGCGCCCGACCGGCCGACGGCGCCAGTAGCCTCGGGCGATGGCGTCTGCCGCGGCCCGCGAGCCGCTCCCCGTGGAGCACTGCCCACGCTGTGCGGCAGCGATGGAATGGCGCCACGGGTGCTTCCAGTGCCCGCGCTGCCGTTACAAGTCCGGCTGCTGCGAGGGGCTCACCGGTGAATGCCAAAGGTGATCCTCGGGCCGGGACGACCTTTATCCGCGCGGTAGCCGCCCCGGATGCGTTTGCCGCAGCACGCGACGAGAGAGAATCCCCTCGACCACCCAGGTGAGGAGGGCTCGATGAGCGTTGCGAAGGTGATCGAGATCACGGCATCGTCGGAGACGAGCTTCGCGGAGGCGGCGAAGGCGGGGATCGCGAAGGCGGCCGAGACCGTCCACGGCATTCAGGGCGCCTGGATCTCGGAGGAGCGGGTCGTCGTCGAGAACGACGAGGTGACAGAATTCCGGGTCACGATGCGGGTCAGCTTCCTGCTCGACTGAGCGAGACCGGGAGCGCCTCTGTCGCGGCGCGGGCGTGCACCCGGCACGCCATGCGGCCCTGTCGTTGGCCCGAGGCCGGCGCTCGCAGCGTGCTACAAGGGGTAGGTGACGACGCCGCAGGCCGGCCACCTCGACCGGAACGCCATGAGCGAGTCAACCGCTCGCGCTCTCGTGGCTGCGATTCCCGACCCGATCTTCCGGATCGGCGTCGACGGCCGCTACCGGTGGTTCAAGGTGGACTCCGAGCAGGATCTGCTCACGCCGCCCGACGAGGTGGTCGGGCGAACGGTGCACGAGCGGCTGCCCAGCGAGATTGCGGACACGTTGCTTGCGGCAGGCCGGCGAGCCGTCGAGAACGGAGAGGTGCAGCACCTCGAGTACGTGCTCGAGCTCCGCGGCGAGCTTCGGAACTACGAAGGCCGCGTGGTCGCGTGTGGGACGGACGAGTTCATGCTGATCGTCCGTGACTTCACAGAGCAGGCGCGGCAGAAGCGGGCGCTCGAGGACGAGAAGGGCTTCAGCTACGCCGTCGTCCGCTCGACCCCGAGCTTCCTCGCGCTGGTCGAGGACGACGGGACGCTCGTAGGCGTCAACCGTGCGCTCGAGAAGGCAGCCGGTCTGCCCGAGGAGTCGTGGATCGGGCTTCCGTTCTGGCAGCTCTTTCTCGCGGAGGAGGACGCGCCCCGGGCAAAAGAAGACTTCGGACGGCTTCGTGGCGGCGACCCGCCGGGAGTCGTCGAGTACGAGCATGTGGCGGTCGACGGGCAAAGGCTGGTCGTCGACTGGACGGCGACCGAGGTGCGCGACTCCGAGGGCAGCCTCCGATACCTGCTCTGCGGGCTGGACGTCACCGCCCGCAAGCACGTGGAGGACGAGATCCGTCGCTCGCGCGCCCGCATCCTCTCGGCGAGCGACGCGGAGCGAAAGCGACTCGAGCGCAACCTCCACGACGGCGCTCAGCAGCATCTCGTGAGCGTCTCGCACGCCGTTCACCTCGGCGTTCGGTTCCTCCGTACCGACCCTCAACGGGCCGAGCAACATCTCGACCGCGCACTGGTCGAGCTGAACTCGGCGCACGAGGAGCTGCGCAAGCTCGCGCGGGGGCTCCATCCGCAGATCCTGACCGTCAGGGGGTTGGCTGCGGCGGTCCGTGCGCTGGCCGGGCGGGCGTCGATCCCCGTGACGGTCGTGACCACGGACGACGGCCGACGCTGGCCGCCGGCTGTCGAGAGCGCCGCGTACTACGTCGTCGCCGAGGCGCTCACGAACGTGCTCAAGTACGCGGACGCCGACTCGGCGACGATCCGCGTGCTCCATCGCGACGACACGTTGTCGGTCGAGATCGCGGACGACGGCCGCGGTGGCGCTCGCGCGGCCGAGGGATCGGGGCTCGGCGGGCTGAAGGACCGCGTCGAGGCGCTGGACGGCTCTTTCGCGGTCGACAGCCCACGTGGCGCCGGCACCAGGGTGAGCGTCGAGTTCCCGCTCGATCCGACGTCGGTTCCCGCTTGACAGCGATCCCGGCGACGTGATTGGATTGTCCCGTCGAACCCCGTAGCTCTTCGGAGTCGCGGGGTTCGGCATTTTTGCGAGGGCGTTGGGAAGGTCGCGGGTAGCCTGGGTCGATGCGCCTCCTTTCGCGGCTCGCCGCCTCGTGGCCTGTCCGCATCGGCGTTCTGGCGCTTCTCGGACTTGTCCTCGCGATCGCGCTTTGGGGCCTCGCGACGCGAAAGGAGGGCGGCGAGACCGCGCCGCCGGTCGAGACGTCCCCACCTCCGCCGCCGGTCACGACAGCGCCGCCGACGACGACTTCGCCGCCCCCCACGCCAACGCCGCCGCCGCCTGCTGCGGTGCCGTTCTCGTGGCAGTCGGCGGGTGCGTTCGTCTGGCACGAGACGGATGTCGAGCCGACCCTGCTCGGCAAGATCATGCGGGAGTCGGGCTTCGGATGGGTCGCGGTGCGGCTCCACGACGGGCTCGACGAGGACCCCGTCGAAGCCGACTGGGCATACAGGTTCAGGCTGGCGAGCGGGCTTCCCGTCGGCGGGTGGGGTGTCCTGCGCGATCAACCCGAACAGGAGGCGGCGCTCGCGAGCGAGCTCCTCACTCGATATGGCCTCGACTTCTACATCGCGAACCCCGAGGTCGAGTACACGTACAGCGGGCTCGACGGGCCGAGCGACGAGCGCAGCGGACGCTCGCTGCGCTTCGTGAAGGCCTTCAGGGCGCTGCGCCCGTCGCCGTTCCCAGCCGGTGTTTCCTCCTACTGCCGGCCGAGCCAGCACGACATCGACTGGGGCTCGTGGCGACAGGCCGGATTCGCCTTCCTTCCCCAGGCATACGTCAACGACATCGGCGCGGCCGGAGCGCCGGCGTCGTGCGTTGCCGGCGCGAAGGGGTTCTTTCCCCCGGCGGACATCCACCCGACGATCGGCATGACTCCAGGGCGGGAGAGCTCGGTCGACGTGTCGACGTACGTCGAGCTGCTCGACCAGGCGGACACGGTGGGGTTCTCCGTCTATCTCGCCGAGACGAGGATGGCGGACGCCGATTGGCGCACTCTCGGCAGCGCGATCAGCGAGCGCGGGCTCGCCCGGCGCCCCTAGATGGCACTACCCCGTGCGGTAGCCCCTGACCGCGTCCGTCGACTGCGCGGAGAGCACCGATCGGTCGGACTGGTACGAGAGAAGTGAGCTGCGGCTCTGGTACGAGAAGGCGGACAGGAAACTCATCATCGATCCAACGGAGCCGGCAGAGCAGAGCGATCCCACGCTCCCGATCGAGAGGACGGATCCGGCGCTTCCGATCGAGAGGATCGACCCCGTCGAGCAGATGGACAGGACCGAGCCGCGTGAAGCGATCGACCACCGGGCTCTCGGCATCAGCGCATCCTCGCACACGTGGGCGAGCGCCTCAGTAGTCCAGGCGGGAGTCCTCGAGGTCGAGGTCGCGCTCGATGCGGCGCATGACGTCGTCGCTGATCTCGCCGGTGTTGCGCATCTCGACGACGGCATGCCGCTCGGCCTCGAGCAGCTCGCGCCGCAGCCGCTGGTACTTCATCGACCGCTTCTCGATCGTGCCGTCGCCGTCGGGGTCGATCCGTGCCGAGAAGCGGTCGATGCGGAACCGGTATCCGGCCCGCACCCGCTCGGCCGTGTCCTCGAGCACCCACTTCTCGTCGACCAGCTCGTCGAGCCGTGCGAGGGCCGCCTCAGCGGCGCGCAAACGCGCCCGCGCCTCCTCGTCGGCCGCATCTCCATCGTCTGCTTCGAGCCGCAGCCAGCGGATCACGAGAGGGAGGGACAGACCC
The DNA here is from genome assembly GCA_963798725.1 of uncultured Actinomycetes bacterium. Classification (GTDB taxonomy): domain Bacteria; phylum Actinomycetota; class Thermoleophilia; order Gaiellales; family Gaiellaceae; genus Gaiella. The sequence goes on along the minus strand of CAWCUL010000001.1, from coordinate 1,550,929 downwards.
TGCACGACGAGTGTGGCGAGCACGACTGCGAACGCGAGGAAGATGATCAGATCGCGGTCGGGAAACGGGATTCCGGCGTCGGTGCGGAACGGCACGAGCAGCGCCGCAGCGATCGTCACGGCACCCCGCATCCCGTTCCATGCGATGAACGCAGGGTGGCCCCACGGCGGATACGGATCCCGCTCGCGGATCCGGCGAACCGCCCAGCGGGGAAGGTACGTCACCGCGAACACGCCGAGGATGCGAAGGACGATCACCGCGAGCACGATCGCGACCGCGTACCCGATCAGGGACGCCGTTCCGCGACCCGAGAGCGCGTCGAGGATCGGGCGGAGCTGCAGCCCGACCAGCCCGAAAAGCAGCACGTTGAGCAGGAACGTCAGGATCTCCCAGAACGCGCGGCCCTGCAGGCGCGTCTCCACTGTCGTCAGCTCGGGCGTGTACCAGCCCATGTAGACGCCGGCGGTGACGACCGCGAGCACGCCGGAGACGTCGATCGCCGCCGCAGGAAGGAACGCGAAGTAGCCCGTGAGGAAGGCGATCGTCACCTCGAGCGGTGGGTTGTCGAGGACCCGCCGGACGCGTCGCACGACATATCCGACGGCGAGCCCCATCAGGATCCCGCCGACGATGTTGAGCACGAGATCCCATCCGGCGCTCCACACGGAGAACGACCCGGCAACCGCGGCGGCGAGCGCCGTTCGCAGCAGGACGAGAGCCGTCCCGTCGTTCAGGAGGCTCTCGCCCTCCACGACGTCGATCAGCCGGCGCGGCACGCCGAGACGCCGACCGATCGCCGTTGCGGCAATCGGATCGGTCGGCGACACGACTGCACCGAGCACGAACGACTCGGCCCACCCGAGGCCCGCGACCGCGTGCGCGACGACCGCGACACCCGCGGTCGTGGCCATCACGAGCCCGACGGCGAGCATCGAGATCGGCCGCAGGTTGTGCCGCAACTCTCGAAGACCCGTGGAGTACGCGGCGACGTAGAGCAGCGGCGGCAGGACGCCGATGAGCACGACCTCAGGCGGCATCGTTACGGTCGGGAGGCCCGGCACGAAGCCGAGCACCAATCCGCCGAGGACGAGCAGGATCGGGTACGGCACGCGCAGCGGCCCGGCGAGGATCAGGAGCGCCGCGGCCGCGACCAGGAGCGCGAGGAGCTGAACCTCCTGCTGCGCGCCGAACTCGAGGATCATCGCGACACGGTATTCGGTCCGGGGCCTGGTGGAGCGCAGCTCTTCAGTGCCTCACGAGCAACCCGCATCTGCGCGAGAGCAGGATCCGGCTCACGACCACGACGAGCGAGCAGACCGGCCCGGCTCCGCCGCTCGTCCCAGCGAGGGTGGGCCCGTCGCGCGCCCGCGCCCCATGGACGCTCTAGTATGAGCTTCGTGAAGGTGATCTCGACCGGGTGGATGAACCAGGCGGCCGCGAAGTACGGCGAGCAAGCACCCATGGCGGCCACGTGCTGCAACGCTTGCCGCACGTGCGTGCAAACGAACGCGATCGCTGCGGCGCTCGCTCTGGTCGTCGCGCTCGGCGCGGGTGTCCAGAGGCTCGGACGACGCGCCACCCATCGGGCCTCCGGCTGAGGCGAAAGCAGACCGGGCGCGCGGCCCCCGCGTACGGCCACGGGGAATTACCGTCGCGGGACGGCGGCCGAATTGGCTGCAAAACGGCGGGATCCGGCGCGACGTCCGGATGGATCAGAACACGCCGAGGCTCCCCCGACGGGCCGAACGGGCCTATCTCGAGCGCGCTCCCTCGCCACCGAGTCCGGTGCACGACGAGGGCGGGACGGGAGCGCCTGCCCGGAGCCTCGCCGTACACCCTGGCGGTCGCGGTCGATCAGGCGCCATCGTGCGCCGCTCCGTCCAGGGACCCGCACACATAGCCGGCCGCCCTGCCACCCGTGCGCTCCGCGTACGCGGCGCTGACGGCTTCGACGAGCGACGGCGCTCGCGCGACCTCTGCCAGGGCCACGATCGAACCGCCGAACCCACCGCCCATCATCCGGGCCCCGATCGCCCCGTACCCGTAGGCGAGATCTACGAGCAGGTCGAGCTCGGGGATCGAGACTTCGAAGTCGTCCCGGAGGCTGTCATGTCCCTCCCGGAAGAGGTGTGCGAGGGTCGCCAGATCCGCACCCCCGTGCTTTTCGAGCGCGGCGACACACCGCCGAACCCGATCGTTCTCGGACACGACATGCCGAATCCGCCGGGCCGCGACCTCGTCGACCCCGGCCGCCCGAGTCATTTCCTCGGCTTCCGCCGGGGTCAAGGACGTAGGACGCGCGTGATCGATCGCTGCCAGTCCGCGCTCGAGCTCGGCGCGCCGGTCGGCATACCCCGAGCGCTCTAGCCGACGCCGGACTCCCGAGTCGATCACCACGATCTCCACTTCCGGCGGCAGGGGTACATATCGATGCTCCTCCGTTCCGCAGTCGAGCAGTAGTGCGTATCCGTGCCGCCCGAGCAGCGACGTCGCCGGATCCATCAGCCCGCACGGAACGCCGGCCGCGCGAAGCTCGGCGGCCTGGGCCAGCCTTGCGAGCTCGAGCGGAGGCACGTCAAAGCCGGACGCACGGCACAGGGCGAGGCCGACGCCGACGATGAGCGCGGCAGAGGAGGAAAGCCCGGCTCCGATCGGCACGGTCGAGTCGACCGTCGCCTCGACGCCGACCGGAGGCCTCCCGCGCTCGTGAAGGAGCTGTGCTACCGCCGCGACGTAGCGGCCCCACCCGGCAAGGGCTCCCGATGGCGCACCATCGCTCATGAGCTCGACCGTCTCCGGGAACGCCAGCGAGCGCAGCCGAATGGTGTCCGTTGCGGGTCGCCAGGAGACGGTGACGCCGAGGTCGACGGCGACCGGGAGCACCAGCCCGCCGGAGTAGTCCGTGTGCTCTCCGATCAAGTTCGCGCGTCCGGGCGCGAAGACGACCCGCTTTGTCAAGGCGCGCCGCCGTGGAGGCTCGAGAGAAGCTCATTCTCCTCGCAAACGTCTCCTCGATCGGCGCAAGCGGGCATGGGGCGTCCGGACGGAGCCGAACCTAGCGCTTCACCCGGGCACCGGCGCCTCGTACGAGGGCCTCCACTTCGGCGAGGGTCGCCGCCGACGTGTCGCCGGGCGTGGTCATGACGAGCGCGCCGTGGGCGGCGCCCACCTCGACGGCCCGCTGCAGGTCGTCACTCTGCAGAAGTCCGAAGATCAGGCCGGAAGCGAAGCTGTCGCCGCCACCGACGCGGTCGAGAACTTCGAGCCCCGGCCGGGGGGTGGCCTCGACGAACCCGGTGGCAGGCGACCAGGCGATCGCCGACCAGTCGTTGACGGTGGCGCTGCGGACAGTGCGCAGCGTCGTCGCCACAACGGCGAAGTTCGGGAACTCCTCGGCCGCCCGTTCGATCATCTTCCGAAAGGAGGCGGTATCGAGATCGCGCAGGTTCTCGTCGGCGCCCTCGACCTCGAGTCCGAGGCACACGGTGAAGTCTTCCTCGTTGCCGATCATCACGTCGATGTGTCGGGCCAGCCGACGGTTCACCTCCTTCGCGCGGTCAATCCCGCCGATCCCCTGCCACAGGCTGGGCCGGTAGTTGAGGTCATAGGACACGACCGTGCCGTGGCGCGAGGCGGCGTCGACGGCTTCGGCGACGACCTCGGGCGTCGACTCCGAAAGCCCGGCGAATATCCCGCCCGTGTGGAACCATCGCACTCCGAGCGTTCCGAAGAGATGTTCCCAGTCGACATCGCCCGGTCGCAGCTGCGACGCCGCAGTGTTCCCCCGGTCGGACACCCCCAGAGCACCCCGGACGCCGAAGCCGCGCTCGGTGAAATTGAGGCCGTTGCGGACGGTATCGCCCTTGCCGTCCGAGGCGACCCAGCGGACGAGGGACGTATCGACGCCTCCCTGCAGGACGAAGTCCTCGAGCAGTCGTCCCACCTCGTTGTCCGCAAAGGCGGTGACGACTGCGGTGCGCTGGCCGAAGCAGCGCCGTAAGCCACGGGCGACGTTGTACTCGCCGCCCCCTTCCCAGACCCGGAACTCGCGCGCGTTGCGGATGCGTCCCGCTCCCGGGTCGAGGCGGAGCATGATCTCGCCGAGCGCGACGAGGTCGAACCAACAGTCCTCTGCCGGCCGGACGGCCAGGCTGCTCACGGCGCCTCCCCGGTGCCGAGGCGGACTGCCTCTCGGGCCAGGCGCGACACGGTGGCGAAATCACGTGCGGCGATCAACTCGGGCGCGACCATCCAGCTGCCGCCGACTGCCGCGACCGACGGCAGTGCGAGATAGGCAGCGGCGTTTGCCTGGCTCACGCCGCCGGTCGGGATCCAGCGCACGCCGGGAAAGGGCCCTTGCAGCGCGCGCAGGAGAGCGACCCCGCCGGCGACCTCGGCCGGAAAGAGCTTGAGGAGGTCCAGGCCGTGATCGAGCGCCGCGATGATTTCCGTGGCCGTCGCGACACCGGGAATGACCAGGACGTCCAGTTCCCTGCAGCGGTCGACGACGCGCGGGCTGAGACCGGGCATCACGATGAATCGAGCGCCTGCCTCGACCGCGAGGTCGACCTGCTCCGGCCGCACCACCGTCCCGGCGCCGACGAGGATCCTCCTCTCGTTGGCGAGAACCCGCACCGTGTCGGCGGCCGCCTCGGTGCGAAAAGTGACTTCGGCGACCGGCAGCCCTCCCTGGTCGAGAGCCTCTGCCAGCGGTCGTGCGGCCTCGAGTTCCTCGATGACGACGACCGGGATGATCCGACGGTGCAGAAGGGCGTTCGACACCGCGCTCTCGGTCACCGTCCGAGCCACCCTCCGTCGACGGGGAGGACGACACCGTGCACGTAGTCGGCGGCTTCGGAGGCGAGAAACAGAACGGCGCCCGCGATGTCGGCGGCCGTTCCCCATCGACCGGCCGGAATCCGCTCCAGAATCTGATTCGAGCGGGTCGGATCCTCCCGCAGCGCCTGCGTGTTGTCGGTCTCGATGTAACCCGGTGCAACTGCGTTGACGTTGACGCCGTGCGCGGCCCACTCGTTCGCGAAGGCCTTCGTGAGCTGCGCGATCCCACCTTTGCTCGCTGCGTACCCGGGGACGTTGATCCCGCCCTGGAAGGAGAGGAGAGAGGCCATGAAGACGATCTTCCCCGCTCCACGCTCCACCATGAGCCGGCCGATCTCGCGGGTGAGCACGAATTGTGCCGTCAGGTTCACTTCCAAGACCTCGTCCCAGTCCTCGTCGCCGTGCTCGGCCGCCGGTTTTCGCCGAATCGTTCCGGCGTTGTTGACGAGCACGTCGATGGGCGGCCCAGCTCGTAGGGCTTCGACGAGGTCGTAGACCGCAGCCCGATCGCGGAGATCGATCGTGTGCCCGCGGAATGTCCTCCCACGCTGCGCGATCTCCCTGCCGACAGCGCCTCCGTCGGGCTCGAGGTGTGCGCTGACCCCGATCACGTCTGCGCCCGCATCTGCGAACGCGATCGAGATCGCCTCGCCGATGCCGCGACGGCAGCCCGTGACGAGCACGGTCGAGCCCGAGAACGAGCCGGCGGTCACGCGCGACAGTCGATGAGGATCTTCATGGCAGCGGCGGCGTCGTCCAGTTCCTGGAACACGGAGGGCAACCGGTCGAGCGGCTCCACGGCGCTGATCAGGCGCTCGAGCGGCAGCGTATCCGCCGAGAGGAGCTCGATCGCCCGCTCGTAGTCCTCGGGCTCGTACACGCGCGCACCAACGATGCTCAGCTCTTTCCAGAAGAGATCGAACAGTCGTACCGGCTGCGGGTCGGGGAAGATCGCGACGACGACGACCCGTCCCCGGATGGAGGCGAGGCCCGTCATGACGTCGGCGCCCGCGGACGCACCGGAGACTTCGAACACGACGTCCGCTCCGGCGCCACCCGTGCGCTCGAGGATCGCCTCCTGGGGATCCGTCGCGGCCGGGTCGATGACGTCGAGCCCGAGGTCCGCGGCCAGGCCGCGGCGGAAAGAGCTGACCTCGCTCAGCGTCACGTCTGCTCCTTCGGCGCCGGCGACGAGACCGACGAGCAGTCCGATCGGGCCGCCGCCGATCACGACGACGGACTCGCCGGGGACGACGTCGCCGCGCCGCACGTCGTGGCAGGCCACTGCGAGTGGCTCGACGAGGGCCGCCAGCTGCAGGTCGACCGTCGGCGGCAGTCGGTGAAGCGTGAAGGCGGGCACCGTCCACGAGCGCTGGAACGCACCGGGGGTGTCGATGCCGAGGAACTTGAGCCCGCGGCAGATATGACTGAAGCCTTTGTCGGCGGGCATCTCAGCGCGGGTGTCGAGCGGGCGAACGACGACTGGGTCGCCGACGGCGTAGCCGTCGACGCCCGGGCCGACCTCTGCGACGGTGCCCGACATCTCGTGACCGATCACCTGCGGGATGCGAACCCTGTGGTCCATGTGACCGCGGGCGATGTGGACGTCGGTGCCGCAGACACCGCAGAACGCAACGTCGAGCCTGACCTCGCCCGCTCCGGGCGACAGCACCTCGCTCTCGCCGACCGTGAACGTTCCCGGGCCCTCGTAGTAGACGGCCGTCATGCCGTTTCGGCCTCGTCTGCTTCGAGCATGTGCTTCAGCCACTGCTCGCCCTCCGACAGGTGGATGAGGTCGGCGGCGCTCGCCCGCTCGGCGTCGTGGTCGCGGAGCGCCTCGTAGATGTCCCAGTGTCGCTTCTTCGTCGTCTCGATCGCGCCCTGCTCGGTCGCGGAGCGCCAGAGCCTCGCCCGGAGCGTCCCGCCCGAGAGGTGCTGGATCAGCGACGCCAGGGTCGAGTTGCCGGAGGCGGTGACGATGATCCGATGGAAGTCCTCGTCGGCGGCGATGAAGGCCTGGTTCGTCTCGGCGGCGTCCATCCTGGCCAGGCACTCCGCGAGAGCGTCATAGTTGCCCTCGGTCAGCCGCGTCGCCGCCATCCCGGTGGCGACCGGCTCGAGGATCCGCCGCACCTGGTGCAGCTCGAGGAGCGTGGCCCCGGACACGAGGTCGCTGACGAACGCCATGCCCGTGAGGAGGAGCTCTGGCTCGAGGCTCGTTACGTAGGTGCCGTCGCCGACCCTCGGCTCGAGGACGCCGATCAGTGTCAGCGCGCGGACCGCCTCGCGCAGCGAGTTGCGGGACAGCCCAAGCTGCTCTGCGAGTACCTGCTCCTTGGGGAGCTTCGAGTCCGCGGCGAACTCGCCGGACATGATCAGGTCCTTGATCTTCGCGATCGCCTGGTCAGTGAGCGCGACCATCGGCATGTTCTCCGGGGCTCGAGTGGTTGTCGGTGATGGTGTCGCCAAGCCGGTAGAGGCGGGCGGGGGTGTCCTCCAGTATGAGGCGCGCGCTGTCGTGTCCGGCGACCGCGGTGACGATCGCCACCGTCTCGCGCCAGACCTTCCGGTAGTCGCCGTTCAGCAGGGAGTACGGCCAGTCGCTTCCCCACATCAGACGGTCGGGGCCAAAGCACTCGACAGCAACCTCGACGGCGTCTCGCATGTCGCTTCCCGTCCATCCGGCTTGCGGGAGAACGGTATTGAGACCCGAGATCTTGGCGGCCACGTTGCCGTGCGCCGCTGCAGCCTGCACGAGCGTTGTCCAGTCGGTCATCTGCCCGGTGAGGAGTGGCGGCTTGCCGAGATGGTCGATCACGATCGTCAGGTCCGGGAAGCTTTGCGCGAGCTCGGGCACGTCGCCCAGGTGGCGCGGGTAGACGCACACGAGCTCGAGTACGAGGCGGCGGTCTTCGAGCAACGCGATGCTCTCGCGCACATTCTTCCGGAGGATCCAGTGCGGATCGTCCTCTTCATGGATCAGATGACGGATTCCGCGAAGCTTGGGGCGTTGTGCGAGCCGATCGAGGCCTTCGTGAGCGCGCCGGAAGCTCGTGAGGTCGACCCAGGCGGTGACACCGCCGATCCACGCGTTGGCATCCGCCTGCCGGAACATCGCGTCTGTGTCGTCGTCGGTGCACGCGGCCTGCACGAGAATCGTGCTGTCGACCCCGCAGGCGTCGAGCAGCGGACGGAGTTCGGTCGGCTCGAACGTTCGCGCGATCGCAGCATGCTCCGGACGCATCCAGCTCATCGGCTCGCGCTCGAGATTCCAGAAGTGCTGGTGAGAGTCGACGATCACGAGTTGTGTCGCTCAGAGACTTCGGAGAGTTGGAGCCCCCGGCGCGGAGGCGACGCCGGGGGCTCCTGGCGCGTCATCAGGAGGAGATGACGCTATTCCGCCGCGTCTAGCCGAACTTCGCAGCGTTGGCCTTTGTGACGAACGCGGTGCCCGTATCGACGTTCTTCGGCACCGCCTTGCCCCGCACCGCCCTGTAGAGCGTTGCGATCCCGAGCGACCCGATCTTCGCCGGGAACTGCGCAACGCTTCCGGTCTCGGTGCCCGCCTGGATCTGCGCGACCTCGTCCGGGAGAGCGTCGAAGCCGACGACGACGATGTCCCCCGAGGAGATGCCGGCGTTCTTGACCGACTGGAGCGCGCCGAGGATCGGCGGCCCACACGCGCCGTAGATCGCGGTCAGATTCTGATTCGCGGTCAACATTGTCTGGGCGGCCGATGCGCCTTTGGTCTGATCGCAGTCCGTCCGCAGCTTCGAGACGACCTTGATCTTGCTCCTCATCGCTCCGAGTCCGGCGAGCATGCCCGTGACTCGTGCGTCGAGCGCCGGAACGCCAGGGACACCCTCGAGGATGCCCAGTGTGTCCCCCGCCTTCAGCTTCGTGGCGAGGAACTTGCCGGCGAGCACGCCGCCTTTGCGGTTGTTCGTCGCAACGACGGACGTCTTGCCCTTCCACGTGGGGATGTCGTTGTCCATCAGCACGACCTTGACGCCCGCCTTTCGCGCCTTGTTGAGGGCAGGCACGACGGCGGCACTCGTCGGCGTGATCGCGATGCCCTTCACTCCCTGCGCAACCATGTTCTGGATCGCAGCGATCTCGCCCGCGTCATCCGTACCGCTCTTGCCCTGGCCGAAGATCACTGTCGCACCCGGGGTGGCCGCATCCCACTTCTTCGCGGCGTTCTCGAGCGTGAAGAAAAAGTCCACGGGAAACTTGGTGATGAAGCCGAGCTTCACCGGGGTCGCCTCTTCCTTGGTCTGCTTCGCCGCTGCCGTCGCGGCGAGCACAGCGGTCGCGGCGAGGACGGTCGCGAAGACCGCACCCACGAACAGCCTGTTTTTCCACATCGTGCGTCCTTTCGTCAGGCAAACAGGATTGGCATCGGTAGTTGAGTCCCCATTGACGTCGTCTCCGCTGCCCTGCAGTGGCTGCGGAAGTGCCGGCCGCGTGCGCCCCGTCGGGCCTGGCGCGCGGCCAGCGCTCTAAGATCCGCTCACTCACCACCTCCCACGATCAACGAGACGATCTCCGTGTAGGTCTCCGAAGACGGGGCGAGCTCTCCGACCTTCCGCCCGCGTCGAAGCACGACGGCGCGGTCGGCGATCTCCATGACGTGATCCATCGCGTGCGAGACCACGATTACGGCTCGGTTCTCGCTCCGAAGCCGGAGGATCAGGTCGAGCACCCGGCGCGACTCACGCACGCCGAGCGCGGCCGTGGGCTCGTCGAGGATCACAACCTTCGAAGCGAACGCGGCCGCCCTGCTCACGGCCACCGCTTGCCGCTGCCCGCCTGACATCAGCCCGACGGTCGCGTGGAAGTCCGGAAGCGACACCTGAAGCCTCTCGAGCACCTCGCGCGTCGACTCGGTCATCCGCTTGCGCTTCAGAAACCGGAGCGACCGCGGCAACCACGGCGGCCCGGCCAGCTCCCGGCCGGCGTAGAAGTTGTCGGTCGGGCGGAGGTTGTCGAAGAGCGCGAGATCCTGGTAGACGGTCTCGACGCCGAGTGCGCGCGCATCGGACGGCGCGTGGATCGTGACCGGCACGCCGTCCATCTCCACAGACCCGCTGTCGAGCCGGTGGACGCCGCTCAGGCACTTGATGAGAGTCGACTTGCCGGCGCCGTTGTCGCCGAGCAGCGCAAGCACCTCGCCCTGGTGGACGTCGAGCGAGATTCCGTCCAGAGCGATGACGGCACCGAAGCGCTTGTGCGCGTGCCTGAGCGCGAGCGCCGGCGTGTCCGCTCTGGTCGCGTCGACCGGCGTGTCCAGGAGCGTCGTCATCCTTGGCGCACCGCCTGCGCGACCTGCACCCGACTTTCGATCGCGCGTCGCAGCACATCGGCCTCGACCGCGAGAAGCACGACGACGCCGATCGCCATCAGCTGGTAGAAGGCGTCGACGTTGTGGAGGTTGAGCGCGTTGCGGATCACGCCGATCGTGAATGCGCCGACGAGCGCGTTGGCAACGCTCCCGCGGCCGCCCGCGAACGCGGCGCCCCCGATGATCACCGCCGCGATCGAGTCGAGCTCGGCGAGATCGCCCGCTGTGGGTGAGCCAGCGTCGATCAGTCCGGCAGTGATCAGCCCGCCGACGCCGGCGGCGAGCCCGCTTAGCACGTAGACCGTGACGAGCACGCGCCGGGTCGGGATGCTCGCACGCCTCGCTCCTTCCTCGTTCCCCCCGACGGCGTACAGCCAGCGCCCCCAGACCATCCTGGTCGTCAGCACGAAGCACGCCAGTGCGAGGCCGATGACGACGAAGATCGAGTAGGGGATCCAGTTGATGGAGCCGCCGCCGATCTTCTGGACGATCGGCGGCATGCCGGAGATCAGCGTTCCGTCCGACGCCCAGAGCGCGATACCGCGGACGATGCTGAGCGTTGCGAGCGTGACGATGAAGGGATGCGGTACGCGACCGTAGACGAAGACGAGGCCGTTGACGGCGCCGACCGCGACCCCGGTGCCCAGGATCGCGGCGATCACGAGCACGCTCGATCCGGTGTCCTCGTAGACGATCGCGCCGACAACGCCTGATAGCGCGATCGTGGCGCCGACGGACAGGTCGATGCCGCGCGTCACGATCACGAGCAGCTGTCCGAGGGCGAGCACCGCGATGACCGACGTCTGGGAGAAGACGTTGCCAAGGTTCCGAGTCGTCAGGAAGAACGGGGTTGTGAGCCCGACGATCAGGATCAGGAGGACCAGGATGAGCGCGGGGCCCGCGCGAAGCGACCAGAGCCCGGCCTGAAGGAGCCCGTAGCGGTCGAGGACGCCGGATCCGCCCGGTGCCTTCGATACCTCGCTCACCGTCGCCATCATTCTCCTCCCACGGCGACCGCGGCGTCCGACCAGACAGGTCCGTTCGGGAACGCGTACTCGTCGAGGGACTGGGGACGTATCTCGATGCTGTAGCCGGGCGCACTCGGCGCGACATAGCGGCCGTCGCGAACTATCGCCGGGTCGCAGAAGTGCTCGTGAAGGTGGTCGACCCACTCGACGACGCGGTTCTCCGTCGAGCCGCTCACCGCGATGTAGTCGAAGAACGCGAGATGCTGGACGTACTCGCACAGTCCGACACCGCCGGCGTGGGGGCACACGGGGATGTCGAACTTGGCCGCCAGCAGAAGGATCGCGATCGCCTCGTTGACGCCGCCGATCCGGCACGCGTCGAGCTGGCAGAAGTCGATCGCCTCGGCCTGGAACAGCTGCTTGAAGATGACACGGTTCTGGACGTGCTCACCGGTCGCGACGCGCACGGGTGCGATTTCGCGCCGGATCCGGGCATGCCCGAGCACGTCGTCGGGGCTCGTCGGCTCCTCGATCCACCAAGGTTCGTGAGCGGCGAGGGTGCGCATCGACTCGATCGCCTCGTCGACACCCCACACCTGATTCGCGTCCATCATCAGGATGCCGTTCGGCCCGAGCTCTCGTCGGATCAGGGCCGCACGGCGGTCGTCCCAGGCGAGATCGCTACCGACCTTCATCTTCACGTGGGTGAAGCCCGCCCCCAGGGCTTCGCGGACGAGCCTCTCTACCTTGGTGTCGTCGTAGCCGAGCCACCCGGCGGATGTCGTGTAGGCCGGGTAGCCCGAGGCGACGATCGCCTTCTCGCGAGCTGCGCTCTCGCGCCGCGCGTCGCGGAGCAGATCCAGCGCTTCTCGTGGCGTCAGCGCGTCGGTGATGTAGCGGAAGTCGATGCACGCCACGAGTTCCTCGGGCGAGAGGTCGACGAGCAGCTTCCACAGCGGCTTGCGCTCGATCTTGGCCCAGAGGTCCCAGATCGCGTTGACGACCGCGGCGGTGCCGAGGTGGATGACACCCTTCTCCGGACCGAGCCAGCGCAGCTGGCTGTCCGAGACGAGGCTCCGCCAGAAGCCACTCATGTCGGCGACGATCGCCTCGAGACTCCGCCCGACCACGAACGGCTCGAGCGCGCGGATCGCGGCGACGCACACCTCGGTGCCGCGACCGCTCGTGAACGTCAGCCCGTGACCTTCGATCCCGTCGTCGGCATCGGTCCGCAGCACGACATAGGCCGCTGAATAGTCCGGATCGGTGTGCATCGCGTCCGAACCGTCGAGCGACAGCGACGTCGGGAACCGGACATCCCGAGCCTCCAGGCTGACGATGCGCGGAAGCCCATTCATCTGCAGATACACCCGATGTTTGCCGCCGACTTGTCCGTGATTGCGGCGCGTCACGGCGCCATAGTAGGCATAAAGATCGGATCTTTACAAGTATCGCCTTGCGCGTCGGTTCCACGGATGGGATCGGAACGCGGTCAGGTCTCGCCCCCATGCGCGCGCGAGAATTGGCCTGGTCGTCACCACGACCTCGTTCTAGATGGCGAGGCCGGACTCGCGGTCGAAGAAGTGGAGCCCGCGCTCGTAGACCGCAACCTCGATCGAATCGCCCTCGCGAACACGGGTATCCGGGCTGAAGCGCCCGACGAGGTCCGCGCGCGCCGGGACACCCTCTGCGAGGTGCTCCAGCGTCCGGTCGTCGCCGACGTCCTCCGCCAACTCGCGGACCTCGTCGGTCACGGCCGGGCGCGCAGCGATGGAGAAATGCACGAGCATCTCCGACCCGAGCGCCTCGCGAAGCTCTGCCTCTCCGCGCAGCCGCGGATGGTGGTCGCCGTCGACGAACGCCGCGTCCTCCAGGCTCTCGGGGCGGATGCCGAGGACGATCGCGCGGTTCTCGTGGGCTGCGATCTCCGGGTGCGCGGCGAGCGTCTCGGGGGAAAGCACGATCCGCGACTCACCGACCACGATCTGGTAGGAGCCGTTGTGGCCCTCGACGCTCGCCTCCAGCATGTTCATCGCCGGACTCCCGATGAAGCCCCCCACGAACATGTTCAATGGCCGGTGGTAGAGATCCGCGGGCGGGGCGACCTGTTGCAGCTCGCCTTTGCGCATGACCGCGACCCGGTGACCCATCGTCATCGCCTCGACCTGGTCGTGCGTGACGTACAGCGTCGTGACTCCGAGATTGGCCTGGATCCTCTTGATGTCGGCGCGCATCTTGACGCGCAGCTTCGCATCGAGGTTGGACAGTGGTTCGTCCATCAGGAACGCCTGCGGCTGGCGAACGATCGCACGGCCCATCGCGACGCGCTGCCGCTGGCCACCTGAGAGTGCACGCGGCTTCTTCTTCAACAGCGCCTCGAGGTCGAGAATGCGGGCCGCCTCTTCGACCCGTCGACGGATGTCGTGCTTCGGCACATTTTTTATCTTCAGGGCGAACGCGATGTTGTCGTATGCCGTCAGGTGCGGATAGAGCGCGTAGCTTTGGAAGACCATTGCGATGTCGCGGTTCTTCGGCGAGAGGTCGTTGACAACGCGCTCGCCGATCCGAATGGCCCCGTCTGTGATGTCCTCGAGGCCCGCCAGCATGCGCAGCGCGGTCGTCTTGCCGCACCCGGATGGGCCCACGAGCACCATGAACTCGCCGTCCTCGATCGAGAGGTCGAGTTTGTCCAGGGCGCGCGTTCCGTCGCCGTAGACCTTCGAGGCTGCCTCGAAAGCGACCCCCGCCATGGCTACTGCTTCACCGCCCCGCCGAGTGTCCCGCGCACAAGCGCGCGCTGGGAGAGGAGGAAGACGATCGCGACCGGGATGACCGCGAGAAGGGTCGCGAGTGCGAGCTCGGGCTTGAAGATGTTGACCGACTGGCCGCCGCCGCCGACCGCCGGGTTGAACGACGGCGTCGAGGCGAGCAGGTTCGAGAGGCCAACCGTAATCGGGTACTGGTTCGAGTCGGCCAGCACGACATACGGCAGGAAGAAGTTGTTCCAGTTGGCGACGAAGCTGAAGAAGAAGACGAGCGCGACGACGGGCTTGGCGAGCGGCAGTGCGACCCGGCGGAATGTCAGCCACTCGCCGCAGCCGTCGACGCGGGCGGCGTCGAGGAGCTCGGACGGGATCGAGGTCGCGTAGTAGATGTAGGCGAGGTAGATGCCGAAGGGAAAGAACGAGAACGGGAGGATCACCGAGAAGACACTGCCGATCAGATGGAGCGCGTTGAGCTCGAGGAAGATCGGCAGGACGAGCGACGCCGCAGGCATGATCATCACGACGAGCGTCAGGGTCAGGATCAGCTTCCGCCCCCAGAACTTTCCCAGGGCGAGGCCGTAGCCGGCCGGGATCGAGACCGCGAGCGTGATTGCGGTCGCGCTCAAGGAGTAGACGAGAGTGTTGGCGATCCAGCGCCGGTAGAGGTGGTCGCTGTACGCGTCCAGGTGCTTCCATGCCTGCGCGACGTTGTGGAAGCTGCCGAACGAGAACGGGCTGCTCGTGATCAGCGCATTGTCGGTCTTCGTAGGGGCAAGGATGAGCCAGAGGACCGGTGCGATGAAGAAGATCGCGAACACCAGGAGGATCGCAGTTCGCGCGCCGAGACCGAGCAGACGGATCCCCATCAGTCCTCCGCCCTGAAGAGGCCGCTCCAAGTGACGATCACCACGGCGCCGAGAAGGCCGACCATGAGCAGGTCGACGGCGATGGCGGCGGCGGCATTGAAGTCCGCGTACCGAAAGGCCAGCTGGTAGGCGAGTTGGTTCGTCGACCACGTGTCGGAGACGAGGCCAAAACTGGCATGTTGCACGATCTCGGGCTCGACGAAGAGCTGCGTGCCTGTCGCAAACGAGAGGATCAGCATGTACGCGATCCACTTGCGGATCAGCGGCAGCTTCAGTCGGAAGGCGATTGTGAATGGACCGGCGCCGTCGATCCGAGCCGCCTCCTCGAGGTCGGGCGGGATCGTGTTCAGCGCGCCGTACATGACGACGATCCAGCCGCCGGCGCCGGTCCAGAAGGCGATCATTGCGAAGATGTAGGGCAGGTTCCCGGGGGCGATCGACTGGGCGAAAATGCTCGCCCCGAGCAGATCGCGTAGCAGGAAGGCGCCAGGGCTGACGGTCGGGTCGAGCATGAAGAGCCAGATCACGACGGCGGCTGCGCCGGCCAGGGCGCCCGGGATGTAGAAGAGGAAGCGGTAGGTCGCCGACACACGGTTCGCGCGCCCGTGGAGAAGCAGCGTCAGGCCGACGACGAACACCATCAACGCGCCGAGCCAGACGACCGTGTACACGAGGATGTGCTTGAACGCCGGGATGAAGCGGAAGTCGTCGTACGTCCGCACGAAGTTGTCGAAGCCTGCCCAGCCGCCGTTGACGTGTGTGAAGGCGAGCTCGAGCGCGTAGATCGTCGGCGCGATGCCGAAGACGATCAGGAACGGCAGGTACGGCAGGACGAAGGGCAGGCCGCGCGGGACGTGGAGACCACGCTTTCGCGTGGCCTCCACGTGCTCCGAAGTCGCGGCAGACGAGCTCAAGTCGCTACTTGTTCACGACCTTGTACCCGGCCGCCTTCGCGTTGTTCGAGAGTCCCTCGCCGAGTGCCGGCAGCTGGTCGCTGAGGGACTTGCCCGCGACGAGCTGCGTGACCACGGCGGTCGACCAGACGGGCTGGTCCGGATAGGTGACCATGCTCCATCCCTTCCAGACGAGTCCTGCGGCGGCCTTCATCGCCACTCCGGGCGGAGACGCAAAGTACCGGTCCTTGTTCAGGTTCTTCAGCCATACGTTGGCGGCGGGGCCGTACGACGGGAACCCTGGCGAGAGCGCTCCGGGCTTCGACTTGACCGCCAACGATGTCGTGGCGAACTTCACGAAGTCGATCGCGGCAGCAACGTTCTTCGTGTGCTTCGAGACGATCCACGGGCCACCGCCGACCTGGCCGGTCGTGGGAGCCTCTTTGTTCCAACGCAGTGGCAAAGCGGCTGTCATCTCGCCGGCCGGCACCTTCAGCGTACCGCCGAAGATGTCTTTCGCGTACCAGGTCGGCCCCGGCATGAGCAGGATCTTGTCGTTGTCGCCGCCGTACTTCTGGGCGAATGCCGGCGTGAAGACGCTCTCCGGGGGAACCACGCCACTCTTGATGAGCGGATCGAGCAGGGTCGCCATTCGCGTGCAGTGAACGTCTGCCGAATTGATACGAACGGTCTTGGGCGCGACGACCTGCGAGATGGGGCAGCGGTCCGGCCACAGGTAGAGCCAGTGGCTGAACGACTCGCCAATGTTGCCGATGATGTAGCCGGGATGCTCCTTGGCGACCTTCGCGCCGAGCGCTGCCCACTGCTGCCACGTCGTCGGCACGGTGTAGCCGAACTGGCCCATCAGCTTCTTGTTGACGTAGAGCACCTCCTGGGCGAGGTTGTCCTGCAGGCAGACGAGACGTCCGTTGACCGTGCACTGCGCGAGCGACGGCGCGGGCCAGCCCGTGAGGAGCGACGCGGGGAAGACGCCCTTCAGGTTCAGGGCGAAGTCGAACGGCGGCTGAGACATCCAGACCGGGTCGTTCGCCTGCTCGCTGAAGACGACATCCGGCCAGCCTTTGCCCGTGCGGTTCCACAGCTGGATCTTCGTCTGCATCGTCGTCGCGCCGTTGCCGTCGCCGTCGTAGGTGACGAGGTTCACCTTCACGTTCGGGTGCGTCTTCACGTACAGCTTCGCCACCGGAAGCCGGACGGCGTCGACCCAGACGGTGATCGAGCCGGAAGCCTTTTCCGAGCTCGCACCGCCGGTTGAGACAGCGACCAGCGCGGCCGTCGTCGTCGCGACCGCGACGAGCGACGCCAGCACGAGCCACCGACGCTTGAACGTCATGTGCGCTCCTTTCCTCGAATGGTTCATCACTCTCAGGCGTGTGTCCCGGAGCGAGTCTCGTGGACAACATCGGGAAGGGCTATTCCGGGCTCCGTCGGCGCGTGCACGAGACCGTCCGGCCCGACACGCGGCTCGCGCGTCACAGGGTTGGACTTGACGAGCGACTCGTAGTAGGTGCAGTTCGGGATCGCCATGCAGAGGTGCACTGCCGGCTCAGTCGGGCCGTGCACCTCGGCCCGGAGCCGGAACGAATCGGCGAGGTGCGCGATCCGCATGGCGCCGGTGATGCCGCCGCGATGATTGGCGCTGGTACGGACGTACGTCGCACAGCCCGACGCGATGAAGTCGGCCGTGTTCAGGTGGCTCCCGTCAGACGTCTCCCCGACCAGCAGCGGCACCTCGACACGCTCGGCGAGCCAACGGTACGCGGTCACGCTGAACTCGCGCATCGGCTCCTCGTACCAGCGGTAGCGGGCCTCCGCAAGGGCATCGCCGAGGTAGACCGCGCTCGGAAGGTCGAATCCCGCCGAGCCGTCGTACATCAGGTCGACGTCGGGCCCGACGTGTGCCCGGAGGCGCTGGCAGAGATCGGCATCGGCCCGCGCGTCACCCCAGGCATGGAGCTTGATCGCGGGGAAGCCGAGCTCGAGGCACTGGTCGGCGACCTCGAGGTACTCCTCGGCCGTGGAGAACGTAACAGTGGACGCGTAGGCCGGGATCGAGTCGCGGTAAGTGCCGAGCAGGCGATGCACCGGAACATCGAGCACGCGGCCTTCGAGATCCCAGAGTGCAACGTCGACCACCCCGAATAGCCAGATCGGGAACTCCTCGGTCCGGTCGAGCTCCCAGAGCCGGTGCCACAGCCATTCCCGCCGGTCGGCACGCTGCCCCACCAGCTCCTGGCGGAGCACGCGGTCGACGATGTCGTCGAGCATCCGGCCGCTCCACTCGTGATAGGCCTCGCCGACTGCGCCCTCCTCCGTCGTGATGCGTAGCACGGCGGTCGTTCGTGCCTGGGCCGAACCTAGGAGACCTCTTCGCCAGGCGAAGGGCGGGGACACCGCGGGGAGGGAAATCAGCTCGACGTCGACTGCCGCGATCCGCATTGCGAAGATCATCATACGAATGATCAGCAGTTGTCAAGCGAATTGCTTCGATCTCTTCCTCTCTGCCCACGCGGAGTAGATGTGTTTCGAGATGAGCTCGCCGGCCGCTTCGCCGTCGCGCACTGCCAGGGCGTCGTAGATCGCACGATGTGCGTTCACCGTGCGCTTCAGTGCCGCACGCGAGGCCGCCGAGGCAAGCGGCGGCATGACTCCGCCATGGGTATGAATCGTGCGCACGATCGTGAGCCCGACCTCGTTGCCGGAGGCCCTCATCACGATGGCGTGGAACGTGTTGTCGAGTGCCCGGAATCGCTCGTAGTCGTCGTACGCCATCTTCGTGTGCTCGATGTTCTCCCTGAGCGTCGCAAGGTCGCCCTTGGTCAGCCGCGAAGCCGCCGCCCGCGCCATCTCCTGCTCGAGGACGCGGCGCACCGTGATCAGGTCATCGAGGAGGGACATGTCATGGTCATATGCGAGCGCGATCCGGATCACCGCCGGGTCGAGTAGGTTCCACGAATCGCGCCGCTGCACCGTCGTTCCGCGTCCCTGCTCGACACGAACGAGCCCCCGCTCCTCGAGCTGCTTGAGGCCTTCGCGGATCACCGTACGGCTGAAGCCGAACTGCTCGCAGAGCACCGGCTCCGTTGGGAGAACGCTCCCCTCGGGAAAGACGCCGCTGATGATCCGGTGCGCGAGCTCCTCGAGCACGATGGAGGCGAGGCGCGCCGGCCGCCGCGATCCTGCCCCGTCCAGCACGAGCGAGACGCCTGGCGGAGTACGGACACTGTCCATGCGAAACATCATATGTTCTGATCCGGTGGGCACCATTCCCCAACGTCAACTGCCGAACGGAGACGTCGCCTTGAGCGAGCTCTCCCTTGGCTGTGCCCAGCTGGGGAACCTCTATCGCGAGATCACCGACGCCGAGGCGCAGGCGACGGTCGACGCCGCCTGGGTGCTCGGCGTTCGCTATTTCGACACCGCGCCCCACTACGGGCTCGGCCTGTCGGAACGACGCCTCGGCGCAGCCTTTGCGTCCCGCCCGCGCGATGCATACGTGATCTCCTCGAAGGTCGGGCGGCTGCTCGAGTCGATCGGGCCCCCCGGGGGGCTGGACGACGACGGCTACGTCGTGCCCGCCACGCACCGTCGCGTGTGGGACTTCAGTCGCGACGGGATACGCCGCTCGCTCGCGGAGAGTTTGGAGCGGCTCGGCCTCGACCGAGTCGACGTCGTCTACCTCCACGATCCGGACCAGCACTGGACGGAAGTGCTCGAGACCGGATACCCGACACTCGCCGAACTACGCGACCAGGGCCTCGTTAGGGCCATCGGCGCAGGAATGAACAGGGCGTCGATGCTCGCCGATCTCGTACGTGAGACGGATGTCGACGTGGTGATGCTTGCGGGGCGTTACACGCTTCTCGAGCAGGACAGCCTCGACGACCTCCTGCCGCTCTGCGAGAAGCGCGATGTCGGCATCGTCGCCGCGGGTGTCTTCAACAGCGGCATCCTCGCTCGCACGCAGCCTCCACACGACGCGAAGTACGACTACGAGACGGCTCCACAGGAACTTCTCGACCGAGCTCGGGCGATCGCCGCCGTTTGCGATCGTCATGGGACGTCCCTGCCTGCGGCCGCGATCGCGTTCCCGCTCGCCCACCCTGCGGTGGTCAGCGTCTGCCTGGGCGCCCGGTCGTCGGAGCAGCTGCGGAGGAACGTCGCTCTCTACGGCGAGTCGATTCCCGCCGGCCTCTGGTCGGAGCTCAAGGCGGCGGGGCTTCTCCGAGCCGACGCCCCGGTCCCCACGTCTCCCGACGAGCAGTCCCCAGCGCGGCCAGAGGCTTGAGGGGCATGAACGAATCCCGGCGAGGGCACGGAGCTGCGCTTTCTCTACCGGAGCTCTACCGTGAGCCTGGGAACCGAGTTAGCGCCGCTACGGGGGTTTCAAGAGCGGATGAAGGGACTCGAACCCTCGACCTTCTGCATGGCAAGCAGACGCTCTAGCCAACTGAGCTACATCCGCGGGAGCGCCTCAGTGTAGCGGCGCCTGCTGTCCGCGGTAGGACACGAGAGAGCATCAGTCGAACGCCGCAGCTGCCTCCTCCCTCGCGTTGCGGAGCGCGTGGGCTCGGTTTACCGCGTTGACGACGGCTCGAAGCGACGCCGTGACGATGGACGGGTGAATGCCCACGCCCCAGAAGGCCTCCTCGTCGACATCGGCCTCGACGTATGCCGCCGCAGTCGCGTCCTCCCCCTTCGACATCGCGTGCTCGTGGTACTCACGGACGTCGACAGCGAGACCGAAGCGCTCCTCGATCGCATGCACGAGCGCCGCGATCGGGCCGTTGCCCTCGCCTTCGATCTCGACCGTGTCCTCGTCGACGAGCATCTTCGCAACAAGGCGATCCGTCTGCCCGCCGCTCTCGTGGGTGTACGAGAGCAGCTCGTACGGCGCTGTCATCGCGAGATAGTGCTCCGTGAACGCCTCGAGCAACTCGGGGGTGCCGAGCTCCCCGCCCTCGGCGTCGGTGATCGCCTGCACCTTCTGGGCGAAGTCGATCTGGAGGCCGCGAGGCAGATCGAGCCTGTGCTCGGCCTGCATGAGGTAGGCGACCCCTCCCTTCCCCGATTGCGAGTTGACGCGGATGATCGCCTCGTAGTCGCGTCCGACGTCCTTGGGATCGATGTGGAGGTACGGCACGTCCCAGTGCTCGGCACCGGAACGCTCCTGCGCGTCCATCCCCTTCTTGATCGCGTCCTGGTGCGAGCCCGAGAAGGCGGTGTAGACGAGCTCCCCGACGTACGGGTGGCGAGGGTGGACACGGAGCTCGTTGCATTCCTCGACGATCCGGCGCGCCTCGTCGAGCTCGGACAGGTCGAGCCCCGGGTCGACGCCCTGACTGAAGAGGTTCAGGGCGAGCGTGATCAGGTCGACGTTGCCGGTCCGCTCGCCGTTCCCGAACAGGCAGCCCTCCACCCGCTCGGCACCCGCCATGAGCCCGAGCTCGGCGGTCGCGACAGCGGTTCCGCGGTCGTTGTGGGGATGGACGGAGAGGATCGCGGCGTCGCGTTGCGAGAAGTTCCGGATGAACCACTCCATGCGGTCGGCGTAGACGTTCGGCGGGAACGCCTCGACGGTCGTGGGGAGGTTCACGATCATCTTCTCCGCCGGCGTCGGCCCCCACTCCGCCGCGACCGCCTCGCAGATCTCGAGCGCGTAGTCGAGCTCGGTGTGGTGGAAGCTCTCGGGGGAGTACTGGAACACGATCTCGGTGTCCGTCGCCCCGGCGAGGCGCTTGCAGAGCGCGGTTGCGCGGACGGCGAGCTCGGTGATCCCGTCACGATCGAGCCGGAACACGACGCGGCGCTGGGTCTCCGAGGTCGAGTTGTAGAGATGGACGATCGCGCGGCTTGCGCCCTCGATCGCCTCGTACGTGCGCTCGATCAGCTCCGGACGAGCCTGGGTGAGCACGGCGATCGTCGTGTCGGCGGGAATCAGCTCGTCCTCGACGAGCCGTCGGCAGAAGTCGAAGTCGGTCTTCGAAGCGGACGGAAAGCCCACTTCGATCTCCTTGACGCCCAGCGCGACGAGGAGGTCGAAGAATCGGCGCTTGCGCGGCGCGTCCATCGGATTGACGAGCGCCTGGTTTCCGTCGCGCAGGTCGGTGGAGCACCACGTCGGCGCGCGGTCGAGGACGACGTCCGGCCATGTGCGGTCGGAGAGCGGAACGGTGTCGTACGGGCGGTAGCGGCGGAACGGCATCGGCGTGGACATTGGCCTTCTCCTTGGGCAAGGGGCGTACCGCTCCCGGCGATGTGCGGGAGCACGGCTCGTGTATGTGCGTCGCTCGCTCCCCTAGCGGGGAAGGAGAAGGGCGAGCGGAAGCAGGCCGATGCCGGCCCGGATCGAGATGCGCTCGCTGACCATCACTTGACACGATAACCGAGCGCGGCGCATAGCGTGTGCCTGTGCTGGACGAACGCTCCTTCTCGGCGGCGGCCGTCGAGCTGTGTGCCGCCGATCCGGACCTGGCTGCGATCGTCGAGCGCCATGGCCTGCCGGTCTTCTGGGCGCGCGAGCCCGGCTTTCCGACCCTCGTCCTCTTGATCCTCGAGCAGCAGGTCTCGCTCGCGTCGGCGAGGGCGACGTACGACCGACTCGCGCTACAACTCGGCGGCGTGCTTACGCCACGGGGCGTGCTGGAGTCGAGCGACGAGGAGCTCCGCGCGGACGGCTTCAGCCGGCAGAAGAACCGGTACGTGCGCGCGCTGGCCGCGGCGGTCGAGGACGGTGCGCTCGACCTGGAAGTCGTCGCGTCGCTCGAGGACGACGAGGTGCGCGGCGCGCTCGTGGCGCTGCCCGGGATCGGGCCGTGGACGGCGGAGGTCTATCTCCTCTCGGCGCTGCGGCGGCCGGACACGTGGCCGGTCGGGGACATCGCGCTGCAGGAGGCTGCGCGGCGGGCGCGACGGCTCGACATGCGCCCGACGCCCTCGGAGCTCGAGGCGATCGGCGAGGCCTGGCGCCCGCACCGCGCGAGCGCGGCGCGGCTCCTCTGGCACCTCTACCTCAGCGAGCCGGCGAGCGCCCTGAAGGCCGGGCCGTCACGCCGGCGAACCGGCTGAACATCGGTGTCTGACACCGCACTGTCCCGCCCGGACTGGTCTCGCACGGCCGCGTGACGACCGCCGGAGCCACTCAGGCTCGGCGAGCCTACCGTCGGCCCCGAGAGACCATGCGGGATTGCGGGCTGTGGAGCGATTGGCACGAAGTTGGCACGGCGTTCGCTTGACACCAAACGGTGTCTGACACCGCTCGAGCCGCCCCGCGCTCGATGGCGCTGCGGGGCCATCCGCCGAGGGGCTCCAGACTCAGCCGGCGGCGTCGAGCGCGTCGTTCACCAGGCGATCGGCGAGCTCGTTGTGCTCGCGGCGGACGTGGGTGAACGTCACGTCGCCGATGGCGCGCGCCGCGCGTGAGGCGTCGAGGAAGAGCGGCTGCAGGTCTCTGTTCTTCACCCGGTATTCGCCGCGCATCTGCTTCACCATCAGCTCGGAGTCGGAGAGAACCTCGAGCGAGCTCACGCCTGCCTCGACCGCACGCCCGAGGCCGGCGACAAGCGCCGAGTACTCGGCCACGTTGTTCGTCGCGACTCCGATCGCCTCGCCTCTCGCGTCGAGAACGGTGCCGTCGCCCGCCTCGAGCACGAACGCGTAGGCGGCGGGACCGGGGTTGCCCCGCGCGCCGCCGTCAGTCCACAGTCTCGCCTTGCCGGGCATACGTGGATATCTTACACGAAACCTGTGCTACACTGATTACGTGGCAAACCTGACCTTGACGATCGATGACGAGATGCTGCGCGCGGCGCGAATCCGCGCTCTCGAGCAAGGGACGTCCGTGAACGCCGTCGTTCGCGCGTATCTCGAGGGCTATGCGCGCCGTCGAAACGCACGTGAGGCGCTCGAACGGACCTTCGCGCATGCCGATCGGACCGGAGCCTCGAGCGGACCGGAGGGGCGCTCCTGGACTCGGGACGAGCTCCACGATCGTTGGGATCGCGCGCCTCGATGACCGCGGGGCCGTTCGTCGACACGAACATCCTGGTCTACGCGCACGACGCCGCCGACCACGGCAAGCAACAGCGGGCGCGCGACACGCTCCGCGCGCACGCCGACGAATTGGTGCTCAGCGCCCAGGTTCTCTCCGAGACGTACGTCGTCCTCACGCAACGTCTCGGGATGACTGCGGACGACGCCCGCGCGATCGTGAACGAGCTTTGCGACTTCGCCGTGGTCACGATCGATGACGAGCTCGTCCGCGACGCGATGGCCACGAGCACCGCCGCGCGTCTCTCGTACTGGGACGCGCTGATAGTCGCTGCCGCCCGACGTGCCGGCTGCGACACGCTCCTGACGGAGGATCTCTCGCACGGCACGACGATCGACGGGGTTCGGGTCGAGAACCCGTTTGCCGGGTAGGAAGACCGGTCAGGCGCCGACGTCGAAGCGGATGCCCTGCGCGAGCGGCAGGTCGTCCGTGAAGTTGACGGTTGCGGTCTGCCGGCGCATGTAGGCCCGCCAGGCGTCCGAGCCGGACTCGCGTCCGCCCCCCGTCTCCTTCTCGCCGCCGAACGCACCGCCGATCTCGGCGCCACTCGGGCCGATGTTGACGTTCGCGATCCCGCAGTCGGAGCCGGTCGCAGCGAGGAATCGCTCGGCCTCGCGCAGGTCGGTGGTGAAGATCGACGACGCGAGCCCCTGTGGGACGCCGTTCTGCAGCACGATCGCCTCGTCGAGCTCGCCGTAGCCGAGCGCGTAGAGGATCGGCGCGAACGTCTCCTGGCGCACGACGTCCGTCTGCGACGGCATCCGCACGATCGTCGGCTCCGCGTACCAGGCGTCCGGCCAGCGCTCGGCGTGCGCCCGGCTGCCGCCCACGACGATCTCGCCACCCTCGGCCACCGCCTGCCCGAGCGCCGCCTCCATCCGACCGAAGGCCTCGCCGGTGACGAGCGGTCCGACCAGGGTGCCGGGCTCGCGCGGATCGCCGATCGGAACGCCCCGGTACGCGTGCGCGAGGCGGTCGAGCAGCTCGTCTGCGATCGAGTCGTGGACGATCAGGCGCCGCAGGCTCGTGCATCGCTGCCCCGCCGTGCCGACGGCCGAGAACAGCACGGCGCGCACGACGAGATCGAGATCGGCGCTCGGCGCGACGACCGCCGCGTTGTTGCCGCCCAGCTCGAGGAGCGAGCGACCGAGCCGCGCTGCGATCCGCGGCGCGATCGCCTTGCCCATCGCCGTCGAGCCGGTCGCCGAGACGAGCGGTACTCGTGGGTCCTCGGCGAGCTGCACCGCACGGTCCGCCCCACCGAGCACGAGCTCGAAGAGGCCCTCGGGAACCTCCTCGTCGAACCGCTCCGCCGCGCGAGCGAGGAGGGACGTCGTGGCGATCGCGGTGAGCGGCGTCCGCTCCGACGGCTTCCAGATCACGGGATCTCCGCACACGAGGGCGAGCGCGGCGTTCCAGCTCCACACAGCCACGGGGAAGTTGAACGCGCTGATCACGGCGACCGGACCGAGCGGATGCCAGGTCTCGGTGAGCCGGTGGCCGGGCCGTTCCGATGCGATCGACCGGCCGTAGAGCTGGCGCGAGAGCCCGACCGCGAAGTCGCAGATGTCGATCATCTCCTGCACCTCGCCGAGGCCCTCCTGCGCGATCTTCCCCACCTCGAGCGTCACGAGCGCGCCGAGCGCCTCCTTCTCGCGACGCAGCTCCTCGCCGAGCAGTCGGACGAGCTCCCCACGCCGTGGCGCGGGCACCTCACGCCAGGTCTCGAACGCCGCAACCGCACGCGCGACCGTCGCGTCCGCGGCCGCGGCGTCCGTCCGCGCGACCCGGCCGATCTCCTCGCCGGTGATCGGCGTGCGGACGACGAGGTCACCGTCGGTGAAACCGGCGCGGTCGACGCCGAGCCGCTCGAGCAGCTCTACTGCGGACGCGCTCGAGATCTCCGTCGCGGCCATCGAGTCAAGTCTAGTGCCGGCCGTCAGGCCGGCATCTCAGACCGTGGCCAGGTCGGGCACGAGCCGGTCCGACTCGTCGAACCGCGCGTTCCAGTGGGCGAAAGTCTCCTCGACTTCGCCCATGTCGTGGCCGCGGTCAGCGATCCGCACCGGTTGTGCCGCCTCCGGCGAGACGCGGTACTGGTACCAGGTGATGTCCCACGCGAACGTGAGCACGGTCTCCGCGTTGACGCCCGGGAGGGGCACGATCGAGACCCTCGGCTGACCGAGGCTCTTCGCGACACCGGCGACCGTGCGGCGGAACGTCGACTGGTTGAAGAGATCCGCAGCCTCGACGAGCGCGAGCTCGTCGTCCGAGAGGCGGCGCAGATCGGGATCGGTCATGACCGGCTCGGCCTCTACGTCGCGGGCGCCGAGCAGCGTCTGCCAGAGGGTCTTCTGCCGCTTGCGGCGCGTGTGCTGCTGGAGCGCCGGAGACACTGCGTGGCCCTCCCGCACCCACCCGTGGTCGAGCGCGATCTCGCTGCAGAGAGGGCACACGTCCACGAACTCGTGCCCATCGGGCGAATAGCGGAGCGTGTGCTCGCCCATCAGGAGCGTCCGCTCGCAGACGGCGCAGCGGCGTGTGACGTTTGCCTTGGTGACCCGCATCCGAACGGCCACTATAACGAGAGGTCAAAGATTTCCACAGCTTGTGGAAAGTTGCGTCTCGGGTCGGGTCCAACGGCCGCTCCCGCTCAGGCGTTCACTGCCTCACGGGCCTTCCGGGTCTCGTCCACGATCCGCTGTGCGACATGGGCGGGAACCTGGTCGTAGCGGAGCAGGTGCATCGCGTAGTCGCCGCGACCGCCGGTCATCGACGTGAGCGACTGCGAGTAGGTGAGGATCTCGGCCATCGGCACCTCGGCGCGGATCACGGTCATGCCGGCGGCGGGCTCCATTCCGTTGAGGCGTCCCCGACGGGAGTTGAGGTCACCGTTCACCGCTCCCACCGCCTCGTCCGGAACCGTCACCTCCAGCTCCATGATCGGCTCGAGCAACACGGGGTCGGCCCTGGCATAGGCCTCCTTGAACGCCATCGAGCCGGCGATCTTGAACGCCATCTCCGACGAGTCGACGTTGTGGTGCTGCCCGTCGACGAGCCGGACGCGGACACCCTGGATCGGCGCCCCGGCGAGCTCGCCGTGCTGCATCGCCTCCTGGATCCCCTTGTCGACCGCGGGACGGTAGCTCTGCGGGATGACGCCGCCGACGATCTTGTCGACGAACTCGTAGCCCACGTGGCCGTCGATCGGCTCGAGCACGATCTCGCAGTCGCCGAACTGGCCGCGCCCTCCCGTCTGCTTCTTGTAGCGATGACGTGCGCGGGCCTCCTTGCGGATCGTCTCGAGGTACGGCACGCGCGGCTGGTGGAGCTCGACGTCGACGCCGAAGCGGCGCTTCGCGCGTTCGAGGGCGACCTCGACGTGCATCTGGCTCATGCCGGCGAGAATCTCCTCCCCGGTCTGTGGGTCGCGACGGAGCCTGAGGGTCGGATCCTCCTCCTGGAGGCGCTTGATCGCCGAGGCGACCTTCTCCTCCTCGCCCTTCACGACGGGCGTGACTGCGAAGCTCATCACGGGCTCGGGGAAGCCGAAGGCGGGCGGATCGACGTCGACTTCGACGTCCGTGAGGAGGTCGCCCGTCTGCACGTCCTTCAGCTTCGCGACACCGCCGAGGTCGCCCTCGCCGAACGCAGTGGTCGGCGCGGTCGTCTTGCCCTGGAGGGCGAGTAGCGATCCCATCCGCTCCTTGGCGCGCTCGCGATGGTCGATCAACGTCGTCTCCGTCGTGATCTCGCCGCGGAGCACGCGGAAGAGGTTGATCTTGCCGGCGAACGGGTCGGCGATCGACTTGAACACGAACGCCGCGGCCGACGCCCCGTCGACCGAAAACGGCGCCCCCTTTCTCGCCGGCGAAGGGACCCCCTCGACGAGCAGGTCGAGCAGCGCGTGCGTTCCGAGATTCTTCGTCGCGACCGAGCAGCCGACCGGGAACACCTCGCCGCGCATGACCCCGAGCTTGAGCGCCGCGGCGACCTCGTGCGGGTCGAGCTCCTCCCCTTCCAGGTAGCGCTCCATCAGGCCCTCGTCGATCTGGACGACCTCGTCGAGCAGCTTCTCGCGGTACTCCTGCGCACGCGCCGCCATCGCGTCGGGAATCGCGACCGGCTCGCTCTCCTTCTCGCCACCCGGCGACATGTAGGCGCACATGTGAAGGACGTCGACGATCCCCTCGAGCTCGTGCTCCGCGCCGATCGGGATGTGCACGGCGACGCACTTGGAGGAGAACTGCTCCTGGATCTGCGCGAGCGTCGTGTAGAAGTCGGCGCGCTCGCGGTCGAGCATGTTGACGACGAGCACACGGGCCAGGCCGAGGTCTTCGGCCAGCTTCTTGACGCGCGCCGTGCCCACCTCGAAGCCCATCACGCCCGACACGACGACGAGCGCGCCCTCGACGACCCGGAGCGCGCACCGCGCCTCACCCTGGAACGACGGGTCGCCCGGGCAGTCGAGCAGGTTGATCTTCCGGTCCTGCCACGTCGTGTGCGCGAGCGAGAGCGAGATCGAGAGCTGCCGCTTCTGCTCGTCCTCGTCGGAGTCCGAGACCGTCGTACCCGCCTCGATCGAGCCGAGCCGGTTGACCTCGCCCGTCTGGTAGAGCAGCGCCTCGACCAGGGACGTCTTTCCCGTCCCGCGGTGACCGACGACTGCGACGTTGCGGATCTTTCCCGGCTCGGTGACGGCCATGTGCTGCGCTCCTCCTGCTCGATCGGGTGCAGCGGAATCGTAGTCCGCGAGGCGACCTTGCCACGTGGGGAGCTTCCGCCGCCGCCCGCCACAGGGCAGGAGGCACTTGACATTCTCCGAACGTGACAGGACTAGCGTTTCAGGCTGCCCGCGTGCGGGGCTGGTCACCGTGAAGAGAGCTCAGAGGATCGTCGCCCATCGCTATCGACTGCTCGAGCAGCTCGGGCGCGGCGGCATGGGCGTGGTCTGGCGCGCGCGCGACGAGCGCCTCGGCCGCAGCGTCGCGCTCAAGGTGCTGCACACCTGGGTGGCCGACGACCCCGACCTGCGTGAGCGCTTCGAGCGCGAGGCTGCCGCGCTCGCGCGACTCGAGCACCCGAACGTCGTTCGTCTCTACGACGTCCTCGAGGATCGTGGACAGACCGTGCTCGTGCTGGAGCTCGTCGACGGCGAGGGGTTGCACGCCGTGGTGGGGAGACGAACCCTCGACTGGAACGAGGCCCGGGGGTACTGCGGCCCTGTAGCGGCCGCCCTCGCTCACGCCCACGAGCGCGGCGTGGTCCATCGCGACCTGACGCCGTCGAACGTGCTGGTCGAGCGGTCGAGCGGGAGGGTCGTCGTCACCGACTTCGGACTTGCCCGCCTCGTGCGCAGCTCGGCGAGCGTGCCGGTCTCGGGCATCCTGGCCGGCACGCCGGAGTACTGGGCGCCGGAGCAGGCAACAGGCGAGGCGACAGGGCCGCCGACCGATCTCTATGCGTTGGGCTGCCTACTGTTCCAGCTTTTGACGGGCCGACTGCCCTTCGAAGGGGAAGATCGCCTGGCGACGGGAATGCGCCGCGCGCACGAGCCTGCCCCGCCGATCGCGTCGGTGACGTCTGCCGTGCCTGCGCCGGCAGCCGACCTCGTCGACCGGCTGCTCGCCCGGGCTCCCGAAGAGCGCGGAACGGCGGTCGAGGCCGCGGTCGCACTCGGCGCCGACCGTGCATCTCTCCCGACCGGCATCGGCGTCCCGGAGGCGCAGCGCGCGGCGAACGACGCTTGTGTTGATTCAACACAAGGTCAGTCCCCCACCCTCGTGACGCGCGTGCTGCGCGAGCCCGCGACGATCGTGCATCGCATCAGGTCGCGGCGGTCGCGGCAGCTACGCAGACGTCGCCTCGCCGTGGTCGCGCTCGGCGCGGTCGCCGTCCTCGCGCTCGGTGGGGGCGGGGTCTACGCGATCGCGGGCGGGGATCCCCCGGGGGTCGACGCGCCCGACGTCGTCGGCACGAGCATCGCCAGGGCGCAGGCGGAGCTCGCCGGCCAGGCGCACGACGAGAACGTGCCCATCCCGAAGGTCAAGGTCGTGCAGCGCGCGTACTCCGAGTCCGTCCCCGAAGGGGTCATCGTCGCGCAGGATCCGCCCGACGGCGAGCGGATCGCCGAGCGGCACGCGCTGCTCGTCTCCGTAAGCCGGGGCAGCGCGTATACGGACATGCCGACGGTGGCGGGCCTGGCCTCCGCCGATGCGGAGGCGCTTCTCCGGCGAACCGATTTCGTGCCGGCAAAGCGGTATGCGCCGTCGCGCGAGATCGCCGCCTGGCACGCGGTCGAGACGGAGCCCGCGGCGGGGACGCGGGTGAAGCGTCCCGCGCACGTGAGCATCGTGATCTCGACCGGCCCGCCCAAGCGACCTGTGCCCGCAGTACGCGGCCTCGACGCGGACGAGGCGCGCGCGAGGATCGACGATGCGGGCTTCGCCACCGTGCTCCAGAAGCGCATCGACACGTCCGTGCCGCCTGGAACGGTGCTCGACGTTTCGCCCGATCCGGGAGCACGCACCCCGCTCGGCTCGACCGTGACCGTCGTGGCCGCCCGTGCGCCGCGCTGGGTTGCGATCCAGCAGGTCGAGGGAACGGACGACGCTCGCGTTCCTCCGATCGCGGTGCCCGCGGGCGCCCGACTCGTGCTCGCGACCGTGGACACATCGCCGCTCGGGCTCTTCGGCGGCCACGTCAGGGCACGCGTGCGAGGGCTAGAGGAAGGGGACCATCACGGGTCGGAGGAAGTCGATGCCGGTGACACCGTCGTCCTCGCCGACCCGACGCAGGACGACAGGACAGCGGAGATCGAGCTCGACGTACACGGCTCCGTGCACTGGAGCTTGAGCGTCGAGTCGCCGCGCTGAGACGCTACCGGCGCTCGACCGGCGTCCGTGCGGCGCCCGAGAGCCGCGCTTTGAGCCGCAGCACGGCCTTCGTGTGGAGTTGCGAGACCCGTGATTCCGTGACGCCGAGGACCTCGCCGATCTCGCGCAGGGTCAGCTCCTCGTAGTAGTAGAGCGTCACGACGAGCTTCTCCCGCTCGGGCAGCCGGGCGATCGACTCCGAGAGCGCGTCGTTCAGCTCCGTCTGCTCGAGCGAGAACTCGGGGTCCGCGCCCGAGGCGTCCTCGATCGTGTCGATCAGCGCGACCTGGTCGCCTCCCGTCTGGGGTGTCCAGAGCTCGTCGAGCGCCGCCATCGAGGAGCGCGAGATCTCGAAGAGGCTTCGATCGAGCTCCTCGCCGGTGATCCCCACCTTCGCCGCGATCTCCTCGTCGGTCGGCGCACGCATGAGCGTGCGCTCGAGCTCCACGATTGCCCGCTCGATCTCGCGCGCGCGGGACCGCACCGACCGCGGAACCCAGTCGAGTGACCGGAGCTCGTCGATGATCGCGCCCTTGATGCGCAGGATGGCGTAGGTCTCGAACTTGATCTCCCGATCGGGGTCGTAGCGCTCGATGGCTCCGATCAGCCCCAGGAGCCCATACGAGACGAGGTCCTGCTCGTCGACGTGGGACGGGAGGCTCGCGCCGAGACGTCCGGCGACGAACTTGACGAGCGGCGCGTACGTCAGGATCAGCCGATCGCGGAGCGCGCGGTCGTTGGTCCGCCGGAACTCCTGCCACAGAGCCTGTGTATCCCTCTCGAACGAGCTGGGGCTGGTCGCCGCCACGGATGCAGAATACGCCGCGCACACGCGCACTCATTCCTATTGTGTTCCCGATCTTCGCCGGCGCGGCCAGACGCGATGGGCGAGATCGGCCATCCAGAGCGCGAGCGCAGCCGCCGCGAACGCGATCACCCACGCGCGGCCGCCCTCGCGAGCCGCCCAGATCGCCATGAGCGCGAGCGAGACGGCGATAACCGTGAACAGAGCCCCGAGCGCCCGCCGTTGCACTGCAGGAGCGTACTTCGCCGGGTCGTGCTGGACGGTCGGAGACGTGACCGCGGGTTACAATCTCCCCCGCAGCCCAGGGGCGTGGCGCAATTGGTAGCGCACCGGTCTCCAAAACCGGGGGTTGCAGGTTCGAGTCCTGCCGCCCCTGCTGAGTAGCCATACCGAATGTCGCATGAGTAGACGCATTCGGAGTCTTTCGGTCTCGACGACTTCGTTCGCTGTCAGACGCTCCCATGCGCCGGAGGGGACAACGTGCTTTCCCACGCCTACTGCTTCCCGGGCGAGCGGGGCTCCGTCGGGTTCGGCTGTGCAGACCATCCGAGCATCGGGTAGATGCCCTTCTGCTCTTGTTCGCGCTTCCAGTCGCGAATCTCATCCCGGGTCATCCCGTCGAACGAGCTGTTCTTGTGGCGAAGCCCGAACCAGCGGGCCGGAAACCACCACTTGACGAGACGGCCGATCGCTGTACGGCGGCACCAACAATCGGGATCGCAGCCGCATTCGTGGTTGTGCGGGTTATGGATGCGACGCAGCAGCGGCCGATCAGACACGGAAACAGCCTAGCGCGTCCCCCTAGGAGCCTCGGGTCACGACGACGACGGGCCAGCTCGTCGACCTCGGCGAATGCGCCGCTTGGCCGTCTGCGTTGTCCGCTTGGGGACGCCTGGACGATCGGCGATCGCTTCCCTCTCGACGCCCTCGCCTCGGCTACGGGCTCGCGACAGCCTCGAGAGCCGACTTCGCGGCCGCAATCTGCTCGCGACGTGCTTTCGTCAGCTCCTGCACGATGATCTGGATCGTCGCGGCGAGCGGAACCGCGGTGAGCGCCCCGAGGACGCCCAAGAGTGCCCCGAAGAGAGTCACCGCGATGATGATGAAGAACGCCGAGAGGTTGACCGCCTTGCCCTGGATCTTCGGCGTCAGGATGTTGTTCTCGAGCTGCTGGTAGACGAGGACAACGACCAGCATGATCAGGGCGGCGCCGAGCCCTTCCTCGGCCCACAGCGCCGGAACGAGGATGAAGCCGGCGATCGTCGCCCCGATGTTCGGAATCATGTCGAGAAGGCCGGCGATGACGCCGAGACCGACTGCGAAGCTCGAGCCGAGCAACCAGGCCGTCGTCCCCTGGATGGTGCCCGCGATCGAGGCGATCACTACCACGCCTATCGCCCAGCGCGAGACCGCAGTGGTGATCCGCTCCCAGACACCGAGCCAGCGCTCCTCGGCGTCCGGCATCAGGACGCTCCCCAGCGCCTGCCTCAAATTGGCTATGTCCGTCAGCAAGAAGAGGCAGATGAACAGGATCGTGAACAGTGCGAGGAGGACGCCGAAGAAGCTGCCCGCGATCCCGAGCAGCCCGGAGATCGCGTGCGGAAGCGACGCGGACACCTGTGTGGCACCGTCCTGCACGTTCTGAGCGGCCCCCGCGTCGCCCAGCCACGAGAGCTCTCCCGAGTCGCGCAGCTGCTGCACGGTCGTCGGCAGCTGCACGAGGAAGTCGCGCACGCCCCCGACGAGCGGCACGAGCAGCACGAGGAACAGCACGGTCACCAGCAGAGCGCTGCCGATCACCGTCACGGTCGCGGCAAGGCCGCGCGACAGCCCGGTCTTCCTCATCACGAAGCGGACCGGGTACTCGAACACGAGTCCCAGGAAGATCCCAACGAAGACGATCAGGAAGGTGTCGCCGATCGCGCGGAAGGCCGACATCAGGGCGATCGCGGCGGCCACGAGAACGAGCGTCACCAACGGCACGAGCAACTCGACACGCCGGGCAGGGGGCGAAGCCATGCGGGATAGGTACTACGGCGACCCGCTTGATCCTGCGTCGACCGACAGATGGCGTTCGCCAGGCATCAACAGCTCTCCCCAATCCACCTCGAGCGCTCAGTGCGTCAGGACGAGCTTTATGCCGACCAGGAGCAGGCCGAACCCCAGGTTGGCCGCGACGGCGGCAGAGGTACCGAGCCAGCCGAGCCGCTCGGCTCTCGCGAACTCCCATCCCTGCACCGCGAGCACGAGCAGGCCGAGACCGAACGCGGCCCACACGGCGGCGACGGTCGAGATCACGCCGAGCGCAGCCAGAAGCAGCGGAACGACGGGCGGCAGCGCAGCTTCTACGATGGCTCCCTCGTGTCGCGCGACGTCCCAGAGCTCTGCGAACGACAGGCGCTCGCCCCGCGAGACGCTCTGACCGAGCGCATGTGCATAGACGTGTGCCAGCCAGAAGACGACCGACGTGACAACAACGAACGCAGCGATGCGGCCGGGCCCATCGGGGTATGCCTTGGCGCCGACGATGATCATCCCGAGCACGATCAGCGTCCCGTAGACGAATCCGGCCAGCCGCTCACCCACCGCCGCCCGGCCGCGGCGCGGAGCGCTCAAACGACGCATTCTCCTGGACAGGGTGGCGGCGTCCGCTTCACTGCCCACATCACCGGCTCGGTCGTCGAGTTCCGGGCGGTCGGATACGTCACGCGCCATGCATGGCTGGATGGTCGCGCATTTCATCGCGCTCGTCCAGGCTCGGTGTCCCAACGCCTAGTTGACGCGCTCGGATCTGGAGTCGACACTTTCGTTCGGATCGGTCTGTGACGAACGACGGAGGCAACAAAGGCCGGGCGCGCCGAGATCCCTTCGCCGAAGGGCCACCGCTGGTGGAAGCGAAGCTGGCCGCGCCCCGGCCGCGCGCCGGCATCGTCGAGCGACCGCGCATCCTGAAAGCGCTCGACACCGGGAACGGCGCCGCGCTCACGCTGGTCGCGGCGCCGGCGGGCTACGGCAAGACGACAGCGGTGCGTGCATGGTGCGCAGCCCGCGGAGTCGCGATTGCATGGGTGACGCTCGACGCCGGCGACAACGACCCCGCCCGGATGTGGCGGTACGTCGCAACGGCCGTGGATCGCGTGCGAGAAGGGCTGGGGCGCGCCGCGCTCCAGCGGCTCAGGCTCGTCGGCGCACCGATCGAGGACGCGGTCGACGAGCTGATGAACGGGATTGCCGCTTTCGATACGGAGCTGGTGCTCGTGCTCGACGACCTCCAGGCCATTACCGACACCGACTGCCTCGCGTCGATCGACCATGCCCTGGAACGCCTCCCGGCGTCGGCGCGCGTGATCGTGCTCACCCGCAGCGACCCGGCTCTGAGGGTGCCGCAGCTCCGCGCCCGCGGCGCGCTCGCCGAGCTGCGCGCCGATGAGCTCGCGTTCACCGACGCGGAGGCACGCGAGCTCCTGATCGAGCGCGAGCGCCTCGATCTCGAACAGACCGAGATCGAGCAGCTCCACGAGCGAACCGAAGGATGGCCGGCAGCGCTCTTCCTCGCGGCGCTGTGGCTGCGGAGCGTCGACGATCCCCACGAGGCGGTGCGCGAGTTCCAAGGAGACCACCGCTTCGTCGCCGACTACCTCGCAAACGAGGCAATCAACGCGCTCGACCACGACAGCCGGTCGTTCCTCCTCCGAGCCTGCGTGCTCGGGCGCTTTACGCCAGAACTGTGTGACGCGGCGCTCGACCGCGAGGATTCCGTGGCCGCGCTGGCGGAGCTCGAGCGTTCCAACCTCTTCGTCGTTCGGCTCGCCCACGGCGGCTGGTACCGCGTTCACTCGCTGTTCGCGGAGTTCGCGCGCTTCAAGCTCCTCTCCGAGGAGCCGGACGCCGTGGTCGACGTCCATCGGCGCGCTGCCGTCTGGCTCCGGTCGCACCGCCGGCCGATGGAGGCAGCTCAGCACGCAGCTGCGGCCGGCGATCACGAGTTCGTCGCACAGGTCCTGCTCGAGTATCACCTCACGCTGATCAGGCACGGCGGCGCCCGGACGCTGCTCGACTGGGTCCGCGCACTCCCCGATGAGCAGGTCGTCGCACATCCCGAGCTCGCGGTCGGGGCGGCGACTGCGGCCACCATGATGGGTGGAGCGGCCCTCGAGCGACGCCGGCTGCTCCAGCTCGCCGGGCGCGCGCGACGAGACCAGCCCGAGCGGTTCACGCCGTATGTGGAAGCGGTCGAAGCGATGGTCCGCGCTGCCTCTGTCGACACGGATGTGGGCGAGGCGGTCGGGGCGGGGCACCGGGCCGTCGAAGTCGCCCGCGCGGGCGCCGACGCCGTGTTGGTTGCGGCGCTCGGGGGGTACGCGCGCGCCTTGTTCTTCGCGGGGCGACTGGACGAGGCGTGGAGTGCCGCGCTGGAGGCGGTCGAGCATCCGGATGCAGACAATCGAGCGCCCGGGCAGGCATTTGCACGGTGCACGCTTGCGCTCGTCGCGGTCGAGCTCGACCGCCCCACGTCGGCCAGGACACACCTCGACGTGGCCAGGTCGCTCTCGGGCGGCGGGTTGGGCGCTCGGAGCTGGCTCGGCGCGAACGCATCGGTTGCGCGGGGGACACTGCTGGAGGCAGAGGGCCGCCTCGGCGACGCGGAGCGCGACCTCGCCCACGCCGATCAGTACTTCAAGGACGAGGTGGCGACGGTGCATCACGTCTGGCTGCTCACCCTTCTCGCACGTGTCCGCGGCCGGAGAGGCCGTCTGGAGGAAGCCACAGCAACTGCCCGGCTTGCACGTGAGGCCCTTTACGAGCTCGCCGACGGCGGTCGCGTGCCCGCCCTCCTCGCGGACGTCGAGCGGGAGCTCGAGCAGAGCGTGACGCGAGCGAACGGGGGAGCGATGCTAGAGACGCCCAGCAAGGCAGAGCTCGCGGTTCTCCGCCTGCTCACCTCCGACCTGTCGGTTCGGCAGATCGGTGAGGCGCTGTTCCTGTCGCCCAACACGGTGCGGTCGCATACCCGTTCCCTCTACCGCAAGCTCGGCGTCAACTCCCGGGAGGATGCCGTGGCCCGAGCCGACGTGCTGGCGCTGCTCGCCCAACCGCAATCACCCATGTGATCGTTGCGGCGGGTGACCTGCGAAGCCCGCGCGCGGGCGAAGCTCGCCTCATGCTCGCCCGTACCTACCGGTTGGTCGTCGAGGGAGAGCTCAGTGATCAGGCTGCCGAGGCGTTCGAGGGAATGACCCTGACCCGCCAGCAGGGCAAGACGCTCCTCGTCGGCCCCGTTCGCGATCAGACAGAGCTTCACGGGCTGCTGCAGCGCGTGTCCGACCTTGGTCTGACGTTGCTCGGAGCGACGGCGATCGACAAGGACGACGAGCGCTGACCTCGTCCGTGATTCACGCGAACGCGGTTTCCGACGACCGCGTCCGCGCGGCCGCCGAACGCCTCCTGAACGGACCCGTCGCGCGACGTGATCTGGCGATCGCGTTCTCCGACAGCAGCGCGTCCAACGCAGAGGTCCTCGTCGCTGGAAAGACGTTCTACCCCCGGATGCTCGCCGACATCGCGTCCGCGTCGTCGTCGATCCACATCAACCAGTTCGGGTTCAGACCCGGGGTCGTGGGCGAGGAGTTCGCCGACGCGCTCGTCCGGAAAGCCACGGAGGGCGTTGACGTGAGGCTCGTCGTCGACCGGCAGGGCTCCGACCCGGAGCGTGCCTCGGGGGCCCTGTACGAACGGTTGTCTGCCGCGGGCGTCGAGGTCTGTGTGGTCCGTGCGACGCAGATTCGCGGGCGTCGCGGCTCACTCGCGTCCGACGGCGCGACCCACTGGAACCTGGGCGGCCTGGGTCACATAGACCACCGGAAGTTCGTCGTTGTCGACGGTCGCGTCGGCTGGGTCGGCGGCGCCGGCATCGAAGACCATTTCCAGGACGGTCGCTTCCACGATCTGTTCGTGCGCGTCGAGGGCCCGGTCGTCGCGCAGCTGCAGCTCGTCTTTCTCGCGAGCTTCCGCTGGTTGGGGGCAGCCGTGCCCATCGCGGAGCTCGACGGCCTCTTCCCCACGGCCGAGCCGGGCCCGAGCCCGATTCCCGGCGGTCGTGCTGCACAACGCACCCGGCAGGTACCGCCCGATCACGGCCGCGATCGCCCGCCTGCTCGAGGAGGCCCGCGAGACGCTGGACGTCGTGAACCCCTACGTCACCGATCGCGGCATGATCCGCAGAATCGAGGCCGCCGCTCGCCGGGGCGTGAGTGTCCGGCTCTTCGTCCCCGCAAATGCGAACAACTGGGCTTGCGCCTCGGCCCAGAGCTTCCACCACGGGAGGTTGCTCGACGCCGGCGTTCGCATCCTCGGATACCCGGCGATGCTCCATGCCAAAGCATTCGTGCGCGACGGCGAGGAGGTGCTCGCCGGGACGTGCAATCTCGAGGCCTGGAGCCTGAAGCGCTTTTTCGAGATCGACCTCCTGCTCCGATCCAGAGCGGTTGCAGCACAGTTCGACGAACGGTTCAGCGAGCCGGCTGTTGCGATCTCGGAGGCGGGACGCCGGCTCACAGGCGCCCGGGAGCGCGCGAAGGCAACGGTGTTCGCCGGCCTGTCCCCACTCCTCTGACCAGGCATCGCGCGGAGCGCATTCACATGGGTGAACGGAAGGAAGCCGCTGTCCGACGGCCGTCGGCCCTCGTAGCTTCACGGAGTCGGCCTCCCCGAGAGAAGGACCACGATGCTCGCTTCCGACTATCCGTTTCTCGACCTCTTCTGGACGATGGTCATCGTCTTCTTCTGGGTCGCGTGGCTCTGGCTCCTCTTCACCGTGTGGATCGACATCTTTCGGCGCGACGACATCTCGGGTTTGGCGAAGGCCGGCTGGCTGATCTTCACGCTCTTGCTGCCGTTCCTCGGCGTCTTCGTCTACCTGATCACCCAGAACGTCGGGATGACCGAGCGCCGGCTCGCCCGGAACCGCGCCCAGCGCGATCAGATGGACGACTACGTGCGTCAGACAGCCGTCGGCGGCGGAGCGACGGCCGAGATCGAGAGGGCGAAGGGACTGCTCGACAGCGGCGCGATCACCGCCGCCGAGTTCGAGGCGATCAAGCAGAGGGCGCTTGCCTGAGATGGAGGTCGAGACGGAAGCCCTGACCGGTCTCGAGCCTCGGCCATTCTGGGCGCATTTCGAAGCGTTGACGAGGATCGCCCGCCCCTCGCGGCACGAGGAGCCGGTCATCGAGCACGTCCGCGCGTGGGCCGAGGGTCTCGGTCTCGAGCTCCAGCAGGACGCGGGACGAAACGGCGTCATCCGCGTTCCGGCGAGCCCGGGCCGCGAGGCCGCGCCGACGGTGACGCTCCAGGGTCATTTGGACATGGTGTGCGAACGTGACCCCGCGAGCCCGAACGACCCCGCCGAAGGACGGATAGCGCTCACCCGCGACGGCGACTGGCTCACGGCCGACGGCACGACCCTCGGCGCCGACGACGGCGTGGCGATCGCAGCCATGATGGCCCTCGTCGAGGACGAGTCGCTCCCGCACGGCCCACTCGAGCTCTTGATGACGGTGGCGGAGGAAGTGGGGCTCGAAGGCGCGAACGCGCTCGATCCTGCGCTCGTCACCGGCTCGATCCTCATCAACCTCGACAGCGAGGAGGACGCCCGGCTCACCGTCGGCTGCGCCGGCAGCACCGACACGTGGATCAGGATCGACGCTCCGCGAGCTCCCGGCGACGACGACGCGGTGACACTCGGCGTCACCGTCAGCGGCGGCAAGGGTGGCCACTCCG
Organism: uncultured Actinomycetes bacterium; assembly: GCA_963798725.1. Lineage (GTDB taxonomy): Bacteria > Actinomycetota > Thermoleophilia > Gaiellales > Gaiellaceae > Gaiella. Next base: position 1,511,724 of record CAWCUL010000001.1, on the reverse strand, counting down.
GATCCGGTATCGCCCTGGGCCATTCGAACGCCATCAAGGTCCTCGGGCGAGCGCTCCGTGAGGCGTACGGGACCGTCCCGTTCCGCCTGGTCTCGCTCGACGGCGGGAAGAGCCGCAACGCCATCCCGCGCGACGCCGCCGCCGTGGTCTCGGTCTCGGCCGATCGGGAAGGCGCTTTCCGCGACGCGGTGGGGAAGGCGAACGAGACGATCCGCGACGCGTTCGCGAAGACCGACGCCGGTGTCGCGGTCGCGGTCGCGCCTACCGAGGCCTCGACCGAGCCGTGGAGCGAGGAGAGCACCGAGAAGCTGCTGGACGCGATCGCGCTCGTGCCGACCGGTCCGCTCGCGATGAGCCCCGACTTCGACGGCCTCGTCGAGACGTCGACCTCTCTCGGGGAGGCGATCACGGAAGCCGACCAGTTGACGCTCCACAGCCTCTCGCGCTCGTCCAACGACTCGGCCATGCCCGAGGTGATCGCGACGCTCGACGCGGCCGGCCGCCTGGCCGGCGGCAGACTCGAGGAGAAGTTCAACTACGGCGGGTGGCGCCCCGATCTCGACTCGCCCGCGCTCGCCGCCGGGAAAGCAGCTTACGAGCGGCTGTTCGGCGAGCCGCCGATCGTCACCGCGGTGCACGCCGGGCTCGAGACCGCCGTGATCGGGGGCAAGGTCGATCAGGAGCTCGACATGCTCTCGTTCGGCCCGCAGATCGAGTTTCCGCACTCGCCCGACGAGCGGGTGAGCATTCCGACGGTCGAGCGCTTCTGGAAGCTCTTCGTCGCCGTCCTCGACGAGTTGTCCACCCCGGGGAGGTAGTCGATGCGTGGGCCTCTGATCTGGTTGGTAACCGCTGCCGGCGTCGTGCTGGTCGTCCTCGTGACCGTGGCGATCGGCGGTCGCGACAAGAGCGGTGACACGGTCACCGCCGGCGAGTGGGCGCAGAGCGTGTGCGGCGCCGTCGGAGTCTGGCGGGGCGAGTTCGAGTCGATCGTCGAGGAGATCAGGACTCCCCCGGCCGTCGGCACCGGCATCGAGGAGCCGCAATCGCAGACGCCGCAGGGGCGAACGGGCCTCGTGCGTGCGGGCCTCGAGCGGGCCGTGCAGGCGGCCGACACCCTGGTCGAGGGCATCGACAACGCAGGTGTGCCGGACACCCCGCAGGGTGAGGACGCCGCGAACACCGTGTCGGAGTGGGCCGATTCGACCAGGGACGACCTCGAGGACGCGCAGGACTCGCTCGACGAGGAGGCGGACTCCCTCGAGGATTCCATCGCGCAGTTCACCGAGGCCACGGGAGCGATCGGAGCAACGCTGACGAGCGGCGTGCGCACGATCGCCGACGTCGCCCAGGCCGACCCGGAGCTCGCGGCCGCCCTGGGCGCGTCGAGCACGTGCCAGCAGCTGCGAGAGGAGACGGGCTCGATGAGCACGACCGACTGGGTTCTGATCGCGCTCGAGGGCCTCGTCGTCGTCGGCTTCATCGCCCTCGGCGTGCGCTCGGGCGGTATCGGGCTCGGCCTCTGGGGCGGCGTCGGCACCCTGATCCTCGTCTTCGGCTTCGGGCTCGACCCGGGCACACCGCCGGTCGACGCGATGCTGATCATCGTCGCCGTGATCGCCGCATCGGCGGCGATGCAGGCCGCAGGCGGAATCGACTACATGGTCCTCATCGCGAGCAAGGCGCTGCGCGCCCGCCCCAAGGCTCTCAACTTCGTCGCGCCCTACGTCTCTTATCTGCTGACGATCCTCACCGGCACGGGCAACACCTTCTTCTCCTTGATCCCGGTGATCAACGAGCTCGCCTACGCCAACAAGATCCGGCCCGAGCGAGCGCTCGCCGGCTCGGCTGTGGCGTCGACCTTCGGGATCACCGCGAGCCCGGTCGCGGCCGCAATGGCGACGATGCTCCCGCTCGTCGAGGTGTACGGCTACGACATCGTCGACGTGATGCTCATCACGATTCCGGCGAGCATCATCGGCATCTTCGTCATGGCGCTCGTGATGAACGGCCGCGGCAAGGACCTCGACGACGACGTCGAGTATCAGCGCCGACTGACGGCCGGCGAGATCGAGCCGCCGTCGCCTGCTGCGGAGATCACGCTTCTGCCCTACGCCAAGCGGAGCGTCGCGATCTTCCTCACGGCCGTCGCGGCGATCTGCATCTTCGGCGTCTTCGAGGAGATCCGGCCGACGGTCGCCGCCGAAGGCGGAGGCGTCGAGCCGCTGTCGGTGACGCCGATCATCCAGATGTTCATGCTCACCGCTGCGGCGCTGATCCTGATCCTCGCGCACGTGCGCGCGGCCGACATCCCGAGCACCACGATCTTCAAGTCCGGGATGGTCGCGATGATCGCGCTGTTCGGGATCGCGTGGATGGCGGATACGTTCATCGCGAACAACGAGGACGCGATCGTGACCGCACTCGGCAGCCTCGCCGAGAAGTGGCCGTTCATGATCGCGGTCGCCATCTTCCTCGTCGCCGGATTGACCACGAGCCAGTCCGCCGCGACCCGGACGATGATCCCGATCGGCCTGGCTCTCGGAATCGGAGCTGGGTACATGATCGCCATGTGGACCGCCGTGGCCGGTGTGCTCTTCTTCCCGGCCAACGGAACGCAGATCGCCGCTGCCGAAGCCGACAAGACCGGGTCGACGACGCTCGGCAAACGTGTCGTCGACCACTCCTTCCAGCTGCCACTGCAGATCTGCTGGGTGGTGACGGCGCTCACCGGCATCGTGATCGTCTGGCTGTTCTTCGGCGGCCACACGCCGGCGCCACCGGTGCCGACGACCCCGACCCCCTAGCCGATGACCGTTCGCGGCGCAGCGTTCCTCGGCATCGGCGCGATGGTCGGCGCCGGCATCTTCGCGCTGCTGGGCCAGGCCGCGACGGTAGCGGGCTCGGCTGTCTGGCTCTCGTTCCTGCTCGCGGGCATCGTGGCCACGCTGCTCGGCTACAACGTCGTCAAGCTGGGCGTCCGGTACCCATCGAACGGCGGCCTGTTCGCGTACCTGATGCAGGGCTTCGGCAACGGCCGGCTCGTCGGCATAGCAGCCTGGCTCGGCTACTTCGCGGCGATCGTGATCGTCTGCTCGATGGTCGCCGTCGCATTCGGCAGCTATGCGACGTCGCTCTTCGTCGGAGACGGCGCGTGGAGCGGATGGGACAACGTCTTCACGACGCTCGTGGTGATCGCGATGGCTGGAGTCAGCATGGTCGGCTCGGCGCTGGTCGACCGTGCCCAGTCGCTGATCGTGATCGCGCTCCTCGCAGTCTTCGCGGTCTTCATCGCGGTGACGATCGTCGACATCGACTTCGACCTGCTCGCGTTCAGCACCTATCCGTCCTTCTCCGACATCATCGCCAGCGTCGCGCTCACCTTCTTCGCATACCTCGGCTTCAGCGTCATCACGTTCGCGGTGGGCGATCTGCGCAATCCCGATCGTGAGCTGCCGCTCGCGATGGTCGTCGCGCTCGGCGTGACGACGCTCCTCTACGTGCTCATCTCGCTCGGGGTTTTCGGCACGCTCACGGTCGACCAGGCGATCGGGTACGGCGAGACAGCGATCGCGGAGGCTGCGAGGCCCGCGCTCGGAGAGGCGGGCTTCGTGATGATGGCGATCGCCGCGCTGCTCGCGACCGCCTCGTCCGTGAACGCGACCCTGTACGCGTCCGGGGGCCTGACCGGGATGCTCGCGGAGAGCGGACAATTCCCCACGTTCATGGGCCGAGGCTCACGTCTCGGGGCGCACGCCGGTGTGCTGGTCACGGCGGCGCTCGTGCTCGTCGTCGCGAACATCGTCGATCTCTCCGCTATCGCGTCCGTCGGCAGCGCATGCTCGCTGATGATCTTCCTGCTCGTCGGCGCTTCCGGCTACCGGCTTCGGTCGGAGACGGGAGCGGTGGGGGCGATCATCCTCGTCGGGATGGCGGCGACCGCGGTCGTGCTCGTCTTTTTCGCCGTCGACACGGTCCGCAATGCCCCCGAGACGTTCGTCGCGATCGTCGCAATCGCGCTTCTGGCGGTCGTCCTCGACGTCGTGTGGAAGCGCGCGCGCGGGCCCCTCCCGGCGGACGGCCCCGCCGCGGCACCCACAGGCTCCTAGGCTCATGCTCGCGTCGGTCGCACCAACTGGCGTGCGTCCCGCCGCTACGGGAGAATCGCGCTCGTGAGCACCGCCGCGGCCGCCTCGTCCGACCGCGCCTCGGGCGCAGCGGTCGTGCTGCTCACCCTCGCGTCGGGCCAGTTCCTGATGACGCTGGACAGCTCGGTGATGAACGTCTCGATCGCGACCGTCGCGAAGGACGTCGGCACGACGGTGACGGGCATCCAGGGCGCGATCACGGCGTACACGCTCGTGATGGCGGCGCTGATGATCACCGGCGCCAAGGTGGGCGCGCTGATCGGCCGCAAACGCGCCTTCGCGATCGGGTGCGTGATCTACGGCTGCGGCTCGTTCACGACGTCGATCGCGCAAAGCCTGCCGGTGCTGCTCTTCGGCTGGTCGTTTCTGGAAGGAGTCGGCGCGGCGCTGATCCTGCCCGCGATCGTGGCTCTCGTCGCAGGGAACTTCCCCACCGAGCGCCGACCCGCCGCCTACGGCATGGTCGCGGCCGCGGGTGCGATCGCCGTCGCGACCGGGCCGCTGATCGGCGGCTTCTGCACGACCTACTTCTCCTGGCGGTGGGTGTTCGCCGGCGAGGTCGTGATCGTGATCGCGATCCTCGTCCTGACCCGGAAGATCGCCGACGCCCCGGTCGAGCAGCGCCCGCGCTTCGACCTGGTCGGTGCCGTCCTGTCGGCACTCGGAATCGCGATGCTCGTCTTCGGCGTGCTCCGCTCCGGAGAATGGGGCTGGATCCAGCCGAAGCCCGACGCGCCGGAGTGGTTCGGCCTCTCCCCGACGGTCTGGCTCGTCCTCTCGGGTCTGTTCGTGATCTGGGTCTTCTTCCGCTGGCAGGCTCGCGTCGAGTCTCGCGGCGGGGAGCCGCTCGTGCGCCCGGCCATGCTTCGCAACAAGCAGTTGAACGGCGGACTGATGATGTTCTTCTTCCAGTACCTCGCGCAGGCAGGGCTCTTCTTCGTCGTGCCGCTCTACCTGTCGGTCTGCCTCGGCCTGTCGGCGCTCGCGACGGGCGCTCGGCTGCTTCCGCTCTCGCTGACGCTGCTCGCGGCTGCAATCGGCGTTCCGCGGCTCTTTCCCGACATCTCGCCGCGACTCGTCGTCCGCTTCGGCCTGCTCTCGCTCCTCGCCGGCACGGTCGTGCTGCTCGCCGCGCTCGATCCGGGTGCCGGCCCGGAGATCGTGTTCGTGCCGATGCTCCTGATCGGGCTCGGGATCGGAGCGCTCGCCTCGCAGCTAGGGGCCGTCACGGTCTCCGCGGTGCCGGACGACGAGAGCCCGGAGGTCGGCGGAGTGCAGAACACGATGACGAATCTCGGCGCCTCGCTGGGCACGGCCCTGGCAGGCTCGGTGATGATCGCAGCCGTGACGTCGGCGTTCCTCATCAACGTCCAGCAGAGCTCTGCCATCCCGGACCGGGTGAAGTCGCAGGCACAGCTGGAGCTCGCGGGCGGCGTAGCCTTCATCTCGGACGCCGACCTCGAGGCCGCGCTCGACGAGGCTCGCATCGACCGGAGAACGACCGAGGCGACGCTCGACGCGTACAGCGACGCCCGGCTCGACGGGCTTCGCTCCGCGCTCGCGATCCTCGCCGTGCTCGTTCTCGTCGCACTGTTCGCCGCCCAGCGCATTCCGACGACCCAGCCCGGCGCGAAAGTCCACGGCTGATGTGCCGCTGGCTCGCCTATTCGGGAAGGCCGATCCGGCTCGAGGAGCTCCTCGTGAAGCGCGACCGGTCGCTCATCGACCAGAGCCTCAACTCCAGGCTCGGAGCCACGACGACGAACGGCGACGGCTTCGGCGTCGGCTGGTACGACGACACGGGCACGCCGCGGCTGTACCGAAGCACGCACCCCGCCTGGAACGACCGCAACCTGCGGGAACTCGCCGCCGGCGTCTCCTCGCCGCTGTTCTTCGCCCACATCCGCGCGTCGACCGGGACGGCGATCCAGGAGACAAACACGCATCCCTTCAGACACGGGCAGTGGCTCTGGATGCACAACGGGCTGATCCGCGAGTTCGAACGTCTCAAGCGGGAGCTCGTGCTTGCCGTCGACGAGGCGTTCTATCCGTCGATCGAGGGCACCACCGACTCGGAGACGATGTTCTACCTCGCGCTCACGTTGGGACTGCAGGACGATCCGATCGGCGCCGTCGAGCGAATGGTCGGGCTCGTCGAGGAGACAGGCCACCGCCACGGCGTCGAGCACCCGCTGCAGATGACGGTCGCAACGACCGACGGGACCACGATCTGGGCGTTCCGCTACTCGAGCGAGGGCGACTCGCGCTCGCTCTACTTCAGCACGCGCATGGACGCGCTCAAGGCGATGTATCCCGAAAGCGAAGAGCTCGCCAGTCTCTCGGACGAGGCCAGAGCGGTCGTCTCCGAGCCGCTCGGGGATCTGCTGGGAGCCTGGAACGAGGTGCCCGAGTCCCATGTCGGCATCGTCCAGCCGGGCCAGGACGACCTCCGACCGTTCGCCCCGCGCGGATAGGAAACCGGATGTCCGAGCAGCACATCGTCGAGCCGGCTGCGACGTCGGTCGACGGGCGGCATTTCGCCTACGAGGCCGCCCTCGACAGTCTCGACGTCCGCGTCGGCGGATACGTCGCGATCGAGCATCGGGGCTCCGGAGTCCGCCTCGGACAGGTGACGAGCGTCCAGCTCGTATCGGACGGTGTCACGGGCCGTCGCGTGGCCGCCGTCGAGGGGCGCTTGCTGGTCGGTCCGACCGAGCCCTTCGACGGCGCCGCTGCTCGCCTCGCCGTGCCGGACGAGGTCTCCGCCTGGTTCGAGGACCAACGACCGCGGCGCGCCGCTCTCGAGGTCGGGTCGCTCACGTTCGCGGACGGGGTCCCGCTGCGGCTCGACGCCGGCGCGTTCGACCGCCACACGTTCCTTTGCGGGCAGTCGGGATCGGGCAAGACCTACGCGCTCGGAACGCTTCTCGAGCGGCTGCTCACCGAGACGGCGCTGCGGGTGGTCGTCATCGACCCCAACTCGGACTTCGTCCGGCTGGGCGAGCTGCGCGACGACGTACGTGACGACGTCAGGCCACGCTACGAACGAGAGGCTGCGGCGATCGAGGTCAGGCGGGCCGGCGCCGGCGGCGGCGAGCGGCTCCACGTTCGCTTTCGCGACTTCGACGCCGAAGAGCGCGCCGCACTGCTTCGCCTCGATCCGATCGACGACCGTGAGGAGTACGCGGCGCTGCTCGAGGCGCTCGAGAACGCAGAGACGTTCGCAGCCGCCTCGGTGAGCGAGGTGCTCGATCGCATGTCGGCGCATCCGGACCCGCTGCACGCGCTGGCGGTGCGGGCTCGCAACCTCGGCGTCGACCGCTGGCAGATCTGGTCGGGCGACGATCCCGGGTCGCTCGAGGAGCTCGTCCGACCGGGAGGGCCGCGCTGCGTGGTGGCCGACCTCGGCTCCCTCGTCACCCGCGAGGAGCAGGCGGTCGCCTCGGAGGCGCTGCTGGCAGGACTCTGGCGCCGTCGCGGAGCGCGGGAGCCGATGTTGATCGTGATCGACGAGGCGCACAACGTCTGCCCGGCCGTCCCGGAGGGGCCCCTCGTCGAGCTCGCCACCGAGCACGCTGTACGCATCGCGGGGGAGGGCCGCAAGTTCGGTCTCGTGCTGCTCGTCGCGACGCAGCGCCCTCAGAAGGTGCACGAGAACGTCGTCTCACAATGCGACAACCTCGTCCTGATGCGGGTCAACTCCCGTTCCGATCTTGCGCTGATCTCGGAGACCTTCTCGTTCGTGCCTCCGCCCCTCATCGCGCTCGCGGCGGAGTTCCGCCAGGGTGAGGCGGTCGTGGCCGGCAAGCTCGTTCCCAGCCCTACCCTCGGACGCTTCGGGCCGCGGTGGTCGGTCGAGGGCGGCGGCGACCTGCCCGCCGACTGGGCAAACGCGCGCACGCACGGCTGACCGCCGCAGACTCGGCGAAGGCTTTCCGGGCCGGCACCGCTCGGAAATCCTTCGCCGAGCGCCGCAGCCACGATGACGACGTCCGGCTGCGTCCAGGGCTTCGCTCGCACGAGGAGTTCAGCGGAGCCGGTCTCCGGAGGAGAAGACGTGGACGGTTGCGGGGCGTGTCGCGCTTTGTCATGGTGATCCCTGGCTCAAGGCCGCAGTGGGTTCGCCCGAAGGGAGGAGCGTGAGCGACGTCTCGGAGCAGGTCACGAGCGAGATCGGTGCCCTGGAGCGCTATGACGCGCTGATGGAGATCGTGCGCTCCCGGATCACGACGCGGGCGTTCCGGGCGGACTACGTCGTCCCGCGCGAGCACTTCGAGCTGATCGTCGACGCGGCCCGACACGCCCCTTCCGGCGCGAACGCACAGCCATGGCACTTCATCGTCGTCGACGACACGGAGACGAAGCGCCTCATCTCGGAGCACTTCGTCGAGGAGCAGCACCATCGAGCCCGCCTCGGCATGAAGTTCCCGACCCCCGACTACCGTGGCATGGCCACCGCACCGGGTCTCTTCGTAGTCGCCACCGATTTCCGGTTCGTCCGCGCTTTCCCCGTCCTGCGCCAGGAAGACCCGGATTCGGACGTGAACCGCCCCTACTACGAGAATGCCGAGCGGATCCTGCTCCAGAGCGTCGCCGCCGCGACCATGTCGGCGCACCTCGCGGCGGCAGCGCTCGGCTACAACGTCTGGTGGGTGACCGCGATCGGCCAGGAGGCCGCCCAGACGGCGATCAAGCCGCTGCTCGGCGTCCCGGACGAGCTGTCGATACTCGACGTCATGTGCTTCGGGCCGCCCGCGAAGCCGGTCTACAAGCGATGGAAGAAGGAGCCCGGGGAGATCATGAGCTGGGGTCGCTTCGATCCCGCCCATCTGATGAGCGACGCGGAGCTCGAGGAATGGATCACCTCCACACGACATCGCGTCATGTACCGAAGCGAGGACAATGTTGACTGACGTGCAGCCGATCCGTCCGGCCTCGGTCGCCGTGGGTCCGCATGTGGCCCTGACGAGCGGGCCGTGACCGAGGTCCTGATCTTCAGCTCTGTCGTCGCGTTCCTCGGGATCGTCGTATGGATCGTGATGCTTCTGTGGGCGGCGCGCGAGGACGGCCGGGACCAGGAACGGCGGGACCGCGACCTCGCCGCCGGCGCGGGCGCCCCTAGCGCGCCACCAGACGCACCGCCGCCGCCTCGATCTCGTCTTCGGAGAGCAGGACGAGACGGGCAGCATCGCCGAGGGGGATGAACGAGTCTCTGCTCGCGACGCGCGCGAGCCGTCCCGCGTAGCCGCGGTCGACGAGCTCGGCGACGATCCCCTCCCCCACGCCGCCCGAGCGCCGTGTCTCGTCGACGACGAGCACGCGTCCCGTCGCCGAGGCCTCGCGGATCACGTCGTCCATGGGCAGCGGCACGAGCCAACGCAGGTCGACGACGCGCACCCCGATACCGCGTGCATGGAGCCGGTGGGCGACCCGGAGCGACATGTGCAGGCCGTTCCCCCATGTGACGAGGGTCAGGTCCCCGCCGTCGAGATGCGTTCTCGCGGTCCCGACCGGGACGTGCGTCGTGCCGGGCTCCGCGCTCCACAGCTCGTCCCCGTCGGCGAGTAGGTCCCGGGCGTGGTAGAGCGCGATCGGCTCGAGGAAGACACACACGCTCCCGTCCGCCTTCGCGGCGGCGACGCAGGTGCGCAGAAGCGGGCCCGCGTCCTCCGGCGTCGCCGGCGTCGCGATCACCAGGCCGGGAACGTCGCGCAGCACTCCGAGCCCGTTGTCATTGTGGAAGTGGCCGCCGAAGCCTCTCTGGTACCCGTAGCCCTGGATCCGGAGCACCATCCCGTTGCGGTAGGCGCCCTGCGAGAAGAACTGCAACGTCGCCGCCTCGCCGCGGAGCTGGTCCTCGGCGTTGTGGAGATACGCGAGGTACTGGATCTCGGGGATCGGGACGAAGCCCGAGATCGCGGTCCCGAGCGCCAGGCCGAGGATCGACGTCTCGTCGAGCAGCGTGTCGAACACGCGCTCCGCCCCGAAGCGGGCACGCAGGCCGCGCGTGACCCCGTAGACGCCCCCCTTCACCGCGACGTCCTCACCGAACACGAGCGTCTCCGGATACCGATCGAGGGATTCCGCAAGTGCGGCGTTGATCGCCTGGGCGAGCGTGAGTCGCGCCGCCGACTGCACTTCGACGGCGCCTACGAGCCCTTCAACCACGGTCGGGTTCCGAGGTGCAAGCGGCCGCATCACGTCTTCCGCCGAGCGAATCTGCGGGTGTTCGGTCGCCTCCAGGGCACGGGAGAAGATCTCCTCGCGAACCGCGAGATAGTCGGCGGCGAGCTCCTCTCCGCTTCGTGCTCCCGCCGACACGAGCCACCGGCCGGTCGCGAGCAGCGGGTCGCGGGCATGATCGGAGCGGATCTCCTGCGCCGAGCGATAGGCGGTCTCGAGGTCGGCGCCGGCGTGGCTCAGGTACCGGACGGTGCGCAGGTGGAGGACGGCCGGGTGCCGATGCTCGCGCACCCAGTCCCCGAGCTCGCGCGCCACCTCCAGCACCCCGGCGGGATCGTCGCCGTCGACGCGCTCGACGGCCAGCTCCGGTCGCCCGTGCAGCGACTGCTCGACCCACCCCTCGGGCGTCGGCACGCTGATTCCGAGGCCGTTGTCCTCGCAGACGAACAGAAGCGGAAGTGCCTGCCCTTCGTATGCGAGGAGCGCTGCGGTGTTGAGGGCCGCCTGCGCGGTCGCGTGGTTCAGCGAGGCGTCGCCGAACGAGCAGACCACGACCGCGTCGGCCGGCCAGGGCATCTGGAGCCCGAGCAGACGGGCTCGCCCCAGAGCGAACGCGATCCCGACGGCACGCGGTAGATGCGATGCGATCGTCGACGTCTGCGGGACGATCGCCAGGTCGGGATGGCCGAAGACCTTGTGCCGGCCGCCGGCGACCGGCTCCTCCTCCGCCGCCGCCATGCCGAGCAGCACGTCCCACGCGCCGTCGCGACCCACCTGGTCGGCTCGAGCGAGGTAGAAGCCGCCCGACCGATAGTGGAGAAGCGCCGGATCGGTCGCCCGAAGTGCCAGCGCGACGAGCGCGTTCGACTCGTGCCCGGCGGAGCCGATCGTGTAGTAGCCGAGCTTCCGCTCGGAGAGCCATCGGGCGGCGTGGTCGATCGCGCGGCTCGCCGCCTGAGCGCGCCACGCGCTCTCCGCCTCGGGCGGCAGCTCCCGGGACCCGCCTGCCGAATGCAGCGTCCGCAGCGTCTCGACAAGGTGCTGCTCGAGCGGGTCGAGATCGCCTGTCACGGCTGCGGACGCTACCGGTGAAGCGCGGTCGTCAACCACCAGGTGGGGGATGAGGAGGCCGCGGCTTCACGTCGATCTCATCCGCAGGCCGGTCTCATCGGGTCGCCGTGCGGGCCGCAGCGCCGGCGGCCCGACCGGCTCCTCGTCGAGTTCAGCCGCGGAGGTACGCGTCGTCGCCGCGCATCCAGTCCTCCCGGCGGGGAGCGAACGCGTCGAGCACCACCGAATCCTCCAGCGCCTCGACCTCGTGCGGCACGTTCCCGGAGATCAACACGCTCTCGCCCGCACCGACCTCTCGCTCCTCGGCGCCGAGCCGGAACCGGAGCCGGCCGGCGAGGACGGTCGCGACCTGCTCGTTCGCATGGGCGTGCTCGGGGACGAGGGCCCCGGCGGCGAGCGTGATGCGAGCGAGCGTCATCGCGTCGCCGTTCAGCATCTGCCTGCCGATCAGCTCGTTGAGCTGCTCGACCGGCTCCTCGTCCCACGAGAAGGTCTCCACGTGCCGGAGTCTATTCGTCGTGTTTGCGATTCCTTATGCTTCCGCGCGTGCCGTCCCGCTACTCCGTCGCCGACGTCGACGCCGTCGATCCCTCGGGTCCCGGCGGGCGCGTGCGCTTCCTCCGGCGCGCGGTCGGCGCGACCGCGTTCGGCTTCAACTGGTTCGAGCTGCCGCCGGGCTCCGAGGGGCTCGAGCACGACGAGGCCGGCACGGGCCAGGAGGAGGTGATGATCGTCCTCTCGGGCGACGGGATACTCACGGTCGACGGAGAGGAGCTGCCGCTCGCGCCGCGACGCATCGTCAGGCTCGACCCGGAGGCGGTCAGGCAGGTTCGGGCGGGAGAGGAAGGTGTGACGTTCGTGACCGTCGGCTCACCGCGAGACGAGCCGTACGTCCCGCGCGGGCCGTTCTGACGGGGAGGCGGAGGCGGTAGGCCGCCCGCCGGGCGAGTGCATCGACACGGACCTCAGCGGCGGAGCAGGTTGCGTGCGAAGAAGCCGAGGTTCGCGGGTCGCTCGGCGAGCCGGCGCATGAGATACGGGTACCACTCGGGCCCGAAGGGGGTGGCGACGAGCACCTTGTAGCCGCGTCGTGCGAGCTCGAGCTGCAGGCCGGGCCGAACCCCGTAGAGCATCTGGAGCTCGAAGCGGTCGCGCCCGACCCCCTCGCGTTCGGCGAGCGCGAGGCATTGCTCGATGAGGCCCTCGTCATGGGTCGCGATCGCGGCATACGAGCCGCCCCGCAGGGCGGTCGCGACGAGGCGCAGGTACGCCGCGTCGACCTCCGACTTGTCCGCGTAGGCGATCGAGGGAGGCTCGAGGTACGCGCCCTTCACGAACCGGAGGTTCGGCGTGAGCGGAAGCAGCGCTTCGAGATCCGATTCCGTACGGAAGAGATACGACTGGAGCACGGTTCCCACCCGCTCGTGGCCGTTCTCCCTCAGGCGGCGGTAGATGCGGAGCGTCGCGTCGAGCACGCTCGACTGCTCCATGTCGATCCGGACGAAGCTCTCGAGCCGCTCGGCGATCGCGACGACGCGCTCGACGTTCGCATATGCGAGCTCCTCGTCGAGCTCGAGCCCCAGGTGGGTCAGCTTCAGGGCGACGTTGCACGGGAGCTGCTCGGCATGCAGCCGCTCGAGGACTCGTCCGTATTCCTCGGCGACTGCCTCGGCCTCGGCGCGATCCCGCACGCTCTCACCGAGAAGCGTGGTGTTGGCATGGAGCCCCTGCTCGGCGAGGCGGCGCAGGACGATGACGCACTCGTCGAGGGTCTCGCCCGCGACGAAGCGCCCCGCGCCGAGCCGCATGCCGTAGCGGTTCATGAAGCGCCGCACGTGGCGGTCGTCGGCCGCGTGGAGGATCACCGACCGGAGCGCGCCGTTCGACCGCGAGGCGAGGCTCACGCGACGCCGTTCCCGAGCTCGCTCGCCAGCCAGTGCTCGAGCGATGCTTGCTCCTCCCCGTCCAGATCGCGGAGCGGCGGGCGGACGTCGGGCCGCATCGGAACGCCACGTCGGCCCACGATCCGCTTCAGAGCGGCGTGCCTCGGATACGACTCGACGCGGGAGCGCAGCGCGGCGAGGCCGGCGGCACCTTCTGCGGTCGGATGCCGCACCACCGTGGCGACCTCCGTCGGAAAGGCCGCCGCGAGCGCGGACACGGCGCCGACCGCCCCCGCCTCCCGGCCGAGGTGGATGAGCGACTCGGGGCCTACGAAGACGTCGAAGCCCTCGAGCAGATAGGGCTCGAACGCCTTCCAAGGCGTATCGGACACCTTCAGCCCGACGAAGTTGTCGGCGTCGTCGCGAAGCCGCGTCAGCATCGTTGGATCGAAGGGGTAGCCGACCGTCGCGGCGAACTCGTAGACGTAGAAAGGGAGCGGCGCGCACGCTCGCGCAGCGGCGAGAAGATGCGCGTGCTGCTCCCGCGGATCGAGCTTGAAGTACGGCGGCCCGATTGCGGCGACCGCGTCGGCGCCCGCCTCCGCGGCATGAGCGGCCAGGGCGACGGTGTCGGCGGTCGTCTGCGCGCCGCAGTGGGCTGCGACGAGTGCGCGCCGACCGACGGCCGCCAGCCAGAGCTCCAGGCCGTGCCTGCGCTCGTCGAGCGAGAGAAGCACGGCCTCGCCGTTCGTCCCGAAGGCGAGGACACCGTCCAGCCCGGCGCCGACGAGGTAGTCGGCGTAGGGCCCGAACGCGTCGTCGTCCAGCCGCGCGCCGCCGTCGCACAGCGGCGTCGCGGCAGCCGCGATCGTTCCGTGGAGACGCGAGCTCGCCATCGCCGAAACCATAGGCTGTGCCTCGTGGGCGCGCTCCGCATCGAACGGGACGACGACGTCCTGCGCGTGACGCTCGCCCGTCCGGAGACGCGGAACGCCTTCGACGCAGCGCTGATCGCCGAGCTCGCCGAGGCGTTCGTGGACGTCGGTGCCGCCCGCGCGGTCATCCTCGCGGGCGACGGCCCGAGCTTCTGCGCGGGCGCCGACATCGAGTGGATGCGGGCGTCGATCGACCTCGATTTCGATTCGAACGTCGCCGATGCGACTGCGCTCCGCCGGATGCTCGACGCGATCGACGCGTGTCCGGCGCCGGTCGTCTGCCTGGTGCAGGGCCATGCGTTCGGAGGCGGCGCCGGCCTCGTCGCCTGCAGCGACATCGTGATCGCCGAGCCCGGTGCGCTGTTCGCCTTCTCCGAGGTCAAGCTCGGGATCGTCCCTGCGGTGATCTCGCCGTTCGCGCTGCGGAAGATCGGCGAGGGCGCGGCCCGCCGCTACTACGTCACGGGCGAGCGGTTCGACGCCGAGACCGCGCTCAGGATCGGCCTCGTGAACGAGGTGGCCACCGATCTCGGCGCTGCGCTCGACCGTGTCCTCGGAGAGCTGCGGACGGCGGGGCCACGGGCGTCGCGCCATGCAAAGCGGCTCGTGCTCGAACGCCCCGACGCGCGGGAGACCGCCCAGCGGATCGCCGAGCGACGGACGAGCGACGAGGGCCAGGAGGGCCTGCGCGCGTTCCTCGAGCGACGCCGCCCGAGCTGGGTGCCTCCGCCCGGCGACGCCTAGCCTCCGGTCAGTTCCTCTCCTCGAGGTACTTCTTGAGCCCGAGCAGCGGGAGCACGAAGGTCGCGACCAGCGCGGCGAGCCACACGATGAGCGCGGCGAGAATCCAGGTGAGCACGCCGCTGACCGAGAAGCCGTCCGAAAGAAGGTCGGTCACGATGAGCGAGACGAGCGTCGCGACGAGAGATACTGCGCCGAGCATCCCGGGCCCCAACCGGCGGAGCTGAACCGCGAGGAACGGCTGCAACACGGCAAAGACGATCGTGAAGATCACAACGGCGACGACGAACGACGTCGCGTTGATGTGGAAGTCGTCGAGGACGAGTGCCGCAACGATCAGGCCGACTGCGTTTGCACCGACCGCGATGAGCGTCCTCACCAGAAGCCTGATCATGGGATCGCAACCCTACATCGTCGGTCAGCTCACGACGAGCGGAAAGCCCGTGCGCCCGGTCGCAGGATCGAGCAGCCGCAACCGCGTCCCGCGGTCGGCGCGCAGGGTGCGCGAGAGGTACCCGCGAGCGGTCGTCTGCGCGCCGGAGCCGACGCCCTTCCAGCGCCCGCCGACGAGACGCTGGAGGACGTATGCGCGTGCACCCGTCCCCGGGCGCACCTGTCCCCAGACCGTCACCGCCCGGCCGCGCCGCTCGATCTCCACGAGCGGCAGCTCGAACGCACGGAACGACGGCTTGGGCCTGCCCGTAGCGGTCTCGAGACCGCTCTGCCAGGCGGCGACCGGGTCCTCGTCCTGCACGAGATACTGGATCAGCAGGTCGACCCTGGGCGCCAGGTAGGCGCGGCGCTGCGCCTCCTCGACGTACCGCGCCTGCGTTCCGCGCGGCACGCCGAGGATCCTGTCGGGTGGGTTCGTCTGGTAGCCGAGCTCGGTCAGCCAGATGCGCGTCCGAGGCCCGAACGCCTTCTTCGTCTCGACGAGAAGGCGCTCGAGGGTTGCCATCGAGATCGTCTCGCAGTGATCGCAGCCGCCCGAGGTCGGGCTCTCCGCCGGCGTGAGCGGATGCGGATGATGGGCATAGGCGTCGAGATGCGCCCCGGCCCTTCCCATGCCGCGGATGAATGCGACCGGGGACATGCCACCCTGGCCACCGCGCGGCGCCGTCGCTCCACCCGCGACGGACGCCCTCGGGATGACGTCCTTGATCGCCTTCCCAGCCGGGTTCAAGAGCCGGCTCACGTAGAGGGCCGGCGAGGGCGGCAGAAGCCAGCGGCGCTGGTTCGGCTCGTTCCACACGACCCAACGCCGTACCCACGGATATCGCTCGGCTGCGGCGTGCGCGAAGGCCGCGATGTCGCCGGCGGACGCCGGCGGGACGTTCGGCCCTCTGCCGCCGTTCGCCCATTCGGGTGTCCCCCAGATCGCGAGGACCGGCGCGATCCCGACCGCGCGGAGCGCGTCGAGCGCTGTGTCCTCCTTCGACCAGTCGAATGCGCCCTCGGTCGTCTCGATCTGCCTCCACTCGAGCGTGAGACGCACCACCTCGACGCCGAGGTCGTGCAGCTGCGCCGTCCGCTCCTCCATCGTGCCGGGCCCGAACAGGAGCCAGGCGTCGTCGGTGACGCCGACGTGGAGCGTCGGCGCGGCGGGCGCTCGCGCTGCAGTGCCGAGCACCGCGACGGCGACGAGCAGCGACACCAGGGCGAGGATACGAGCCACGCGGGATCGACCCTACCCGCGGCGCGAGGATCCGATCGCGCCCTTCAGAAGATCCTTACCGGACGGTCGCTCGCCGGTCAGCCGCGACCACGTCGATCAGCGTCCAGACGATCCAGTTCACGAGCCAGATCACGATCGTTGCTCCGACGTACGTCCAGAAGCCGTCGATCGAGAGGTTCGGCGTCACCCACTCCGTGAACAGCAGCATGACGACGTTCACGAAGAAGTAGGCCACACCGAACGTGAGCAGGATCAGCGGCAGGGCGATGAACGTGACAAGGGGCTTCAGGAACACGTTCGCAAGGCCGAGCACGGCGCCGGCGAAGATGAGCGAGCCCCACCGCCCGACGCTGAAGCTGTCGAACGCCCAGTCGGCGACGATCAAGCCGAGGATGTTGATCCCCCACGCGACGAGCAGCCGAACGACCCAGATCACGTGCGGAAACCTACATCGACGAGCGGCCGAAAGCTACCGACCGCCGTGCGCTCAGAACAGCTTCTGGAGCTTCAGGGCCGCGCCCATGTCGCCCTGGATCTTGAGCTTCCCCGTCATGTAGGCGGTCGTCGGGTTTGCCTCCCCCTTCGCGATCTTGACGAGCGTCTCCTCGCTCGCGGAGATCGTGCAGTCGGCCTCGCCCGGGCCCTCGGTGACCGTGACGGCTCCGTCGTCGACGGCCACCGTCCACTGGCCCACGCCGTCGACGTCGAAGACGTAGGTGTTGCTCATCCCGGCGGTCTTCTCAGGGTCGGCGCGCTCGGGAAGCTTCTCGAAGAACTCCTGTACGGTCATGATCCTCCTCGTTGACTGACGGTTCAATCTAGATGATTGCCGGCTGGACCGGCTCGGGCCCAGAGGCGCGTGGCACGGGTCGCGGGAGGAGCAGGCAGAAGATGCAGCCGATCGCGGGCGCCGCCGCGCCTACATAGAGCGCGGTCTCGAGGTCGATCGCGTCGGCGACCGTTCCGAGAGCGACCGCGGCGATCCCGCCGAGACCCATGGAAAGGCCCACCGAAAGACCGCTTGCCACGCCCACGTGCCGCGGCAGGTAGAGCTGGCCCAGGACCATCGTGACGCCGAACGTGCCGACGACGCAGAGGCCGACGAGCATGAGCGCGATCGTGCCGGCGACGCCGCCGACGCCGACGAACACGACGATCAGAATCGGCAGCGCCGCCTGCGTTACGAGCAGCAGGCGGCGATATCCGATGCGGTCTGCGACCGGACCGAGCACGAGGGTCCCGATCGCGCCCGAGACGAGCATGAGCGACAGCTCACGTCCGCCCTCCGCTTCGGATCCGCCGCCGGCGACGATCCAGAGCGGCACGAACGTCAGGAGGCCGAACCATGCGACGCTACG
This sequence comes from uncultured Actinomycetes bacterium, assembly GCA_963798725.1. Classification (GTDB taxonomy): domain Bacteria; phylum Actinomycetota; class Thermoleophilia; order Gaiellales; family Gaiellaceae; genus Gaiella. The sequence goes on along the minus strand of CAWCUL010000001.1, from coordinate 1,493,730 downwards.
CAGGCCGATCACGACGGAGAGAAGCCACATGGCGCGGACGTCGTCCTCGCCACGCGGAGCATGACGCCCCGAGCCGTCTGGAGCGATCCGGTGCAGGGCCGGCAACGCACGAAGGACGAGCACGGCGACGACCAGTACGGGGATCATGGCCACCAGACCTCCACGCAGGCCGAGCCACACCACGAGCGGCGTGACGACGATAGGACCGAGCGCATAGCCCGTGTTCCCGCCGATGTTGAAGTACGACATCCCGCTCGCCCGCTTCTTCCCGCTCGCGAACGCGGCGAACTTGGCGCCCTCGGGGTGGTATGCCGCGACGCCGATCCCGGCGACGAAGACGAGGGAGACCACGACCACGTAGCTCGGGGCCGCGGCCGCGAGCCCGGTCCCCACACCGGCGACGGCCACGCCGCTCGGGAGGAGCCACATCGCGCCGCGCCTGTCCGACCAGAGCCCGAAGAGCGGCTGCACGACGGAGGAGGAGAGGAGCACGGCGAGCATCAGCACGGCCGTTGCCGTGTAGCTCAGGTCGAACTCGAGCGCGAAGAACGGCAGGAGCGCCGGAATCGACCCGGAGGCGAAATCGACGGCGAGATGCCCGCCCGAGAGCGTGACCATCGCCCTCCGGTCGAGCTCGTCCGACATCAGGCGAGCGTACCCAGACAACCCCGCGCACCGGGTGACAACCCACGCCACGGGTACGGAAATCCGCACTGCGCGCGTCTCGTCGCCGGCTCTACCCTCAACGTATGGCTGCGATCGAGGCAGAGGGGCTCGTCAAGGTCTATCGCTCGGGGAACAGCGATGTCCGTGCGCTCGACGGGGTCGACCTCGAGGTCGGCGAGGGAACCGTGCTGGGCCTCCTCGGCCCGAACGGAGCGGGCAAGACGACGACGGTCCGGATCCTCGCGACCCTGATCCGCGCCGATGCGGGACACGCCACGGTAGCCGGGCTCGACGTCGTCCGCGACGCGCAGGCCGTCCGGGAGGCGATCGGACTGTCCGGGCAGTACGCCGCGGTGGACGAGAACCTGACCGGACGCGAGAACCTCTGGATGTTCGGGCGCCTCTATCAGCTCTCGAGCCGCGACGCGCGTCGCCGCGCCGACGAGCTCCTCGGCCGGTTCGGTCTCGAGGACGCCGCCGGCCGGGTCGCAAAGACGTACTCCGGCGGCATGCGCAGGCGCCTGGACCTCGCAGCGGCTCTCGTCGGGAGCCCGCGGCTCCTGTTCCTCGACGAGCCGACCACCGGGCTCGACCCGCGTGGACGGCTCGGGATGTGGGACGTGATCCGCGACCAGGTGCGCGAGGGGACGACGCTGCTCCTCACGACGCAGTACCTCGAGGAGGCCGACGCGCTCGCCGACGAGATCGCCGTCGTCGACCACGGCCGGATCATCGCGCGCGGCACCGCCGACCAGCTGAAGAAGCAGGTCGGCGGCGAGCGCATCGAGGTCGTCGTCAGGCGGCCGTCCGACCTCGCGCGCGCAGTCGGCCTGCTCGACTCCGCCGGAGACGGAGCGTTCGACGAGCACACGCGGCAGATCACCGTGGCCGCACGCGGGGGCGCGCAGGAGCTCGTCGACGTCGTCACCCGGCTCGGCCAGGTGGGCATCGCAATCGATGACGTCGGCCTCCGCCGCCCGACGCTCGACGACGTGTTCCTGGCGCTCACCGGCCGCGCCGCCGAGGACGCGGAGAGCGACGACGAGGAGGACGAGGACGAGTCGGACGAGGAGCTCGCGGCGTGAGTAGTGTCGCGCAGGCCGCCTCGGACGGGCGGGTCGTCGCCTGGAGGAACCTCAAGCGGATCCCTCGGATCCCGGAGCTGGCGATCTTCGCGATCCTCCAGTCGATCATGTTCGTGCTGCTGTTCGCGTTCGTGTTCGGCGGCGCGATCCCGCTCCCCGGCGGAGGCAGCTACAAGGAGTACCTCATGCCCGGCATCTACATCCAAACGCTCGCGTTCGCGTCGATCACGACCGCGATCGCCATGGCGTCGGACATGGAGAAGGGGCTGATCGACCGCTTCCGCTCCCTGCCGATGGCGCGCTCCGCCGTCCTGAGCGGCCGCACGACCGCGGACGTCGTCTACAACGCCGCGATCCTCGTCGTCCTGATGCTCTCCGGCCTCGCGGTCGGCTGGCGCGTGCACTCGAGTGTCGGCGAGTTCCTCCTCGCGGTGATGCTCATGCTCCTGTTCACGTTCACCATGTCGTGGATCGGCGTGCTCCTGGGCCTCCTGGTGAAGACGGTCGAGGTGGCGCAGCAGCTCGGCTTCCTCGTGATCTTCCCGCTGACGTTCCTCTCGAACGCCTTCGTCCCCACCGAGTCGCTTCCGGGCGTGCTGCAGCCGATCGCCGAATGGAACCCGGTCAGCGCCCTCGTCTCGGCGACTCGCGACCTGTTCGGGAACCCGAATCCCTTCCCGTCCGACTCTTGGCCCGGAGACCACGCGCTCCCGCTCTCGTTCGCGTGGACGATCGGGCTACTGGTCGTCTTCGCGCCGCTCGCGGTTCGCCGCTACCGCGCGATCGAGCGCTGAGCAATACGCTCCGGCCGTGGATCGATACGGCCGGCGCGAGCTCGTCCTGAGAGGCGGGCGCCTGGCGGGGGCCGGCGCGGCGGTCGCGCTCGGGCTCTCCTCCGAGGCACACGCGGCGAAGGCGCTCGACGACCTGGACCGGGCGATGCGTGGGCGGCTCATCCGCCCCGGGCAGACGGGCTTCGCCGCCGCGCGGAAGCCGTGGAACGCGCGCTTCGACGACGTCGTTCCACGTGCGGTCGCCCAGCCGCTCGACACCGCGGACGTCCAGGCGATCGTCCGCTGGGCGGGGAAGCACGGCGTGCGGCTCGCCGTTCGCTCGGGCGGCCACTCCTACGCGGGGCTCTCCTCGACGACCGGGCTCCTCGTCGACCTGCGCAGGCTCTCGGCCGTCTCGCTTCTCGGGAACGGCCGCGCGGCGGTCGGCGCGGGCACGACGCTCGGCCACGTCTACGCGAGGCTCTGGTCGGCCGCCCGGCGGACGATCCCGGCGGGCTCGTGCCCGACGGTCGGCATCGCAGGCCTGACCCTCGGCGGCGGGCACGGCTTTGCGGCGCGCGCCTTCGGGCTCGCGTGCGACAGCGTGCGGGGAATCCGGATCGTGACGGCGGACGGCCGGGCGCACGACGTCTCCGCCGGTTCCCGCCCGAACCTGTTCTGGGCGCTTCGCGGAGGCGGCGCCGGGAGCTTCGGGATCGTCACGCGTCTGACGTTCGCGACGCGAATGGTCGGCACCGTGACGACCTTCACGCTCACGTGGCCCTGGGCGGGTGCGGCCGACGCGATCGCCGCCTGGCAGGCCTTCATGGCGACGGCGCCCGAGGAGCTCAGCTGCGTCCTCGCGCTCCGCGTGCCGCAGGCGGCCGGTTCCATACCGACGGTCGCCGTCAACGGGATGTGCCTGGCGCCGAAGGCGGCGGCGGCAGCCGCGCTCGCAGGGCTCACGGGTGGGAACCCCGCGCCCGCCTCGACGCACCTCGTCGAGCGCACCTACGGCTCCGCCACGGCGTACTTCGCGGCAGGTCAGACGGAGCCCCGGCGCATCGCCGGCAGCTCGCGCGTCGCGCGGGCACCGCTCGGGCCGAAGGGCAGGGACGCGGTCGTGGAGGCGGTCGAGAAGCGTCACGACGACCCGCGCCTCCGGGGCGGCGGGATCGTGCTGTTCGCGTTCGGCGGCGCGGTGGCGAACGTTCCTCGGAGAGCCACCGCGTACGTCCATCGCGACGCGCGCTTCTCGCTCGAGCTCCTCGGCCTCTGGACGAGCCCGAACGCAGCGGTCGAGGCGGCGAACCTCGCCTGGATCCGGGATGCCCGTCAAACGCTCGCCCCCTACACGTCCAGCGAGGCCCTGCAGAACTACGCCGATCGCGGGATCACCGGCTGGAAGCGGGCGTACTACGCGGAGAACCTCGAGCGCCTCGTCGCAACCAAGCGCGCCGTCGACCCCGCGAACCGCTTCCACCACGCCCAGAGCATCCCGACGGCACTCTGAGCCGAGCTCCCCGGCCGAGCGAGGGGGGTGTCGTCGGACAACGCTTGTGTTGAATCAACACAAGCGTTTTCCGGTGCGCGTCTACGATCGTCGCGGCATGGACCTCGACCTGACCCCCGAGCAGGAGCTGATCCGCGACACCGTGAGGGCGTTCGCGCGCGAGCGCGTCGCGCCCGTGGCGGAGGAGCTCGACCGGGAGGCGCGCTTCCCCGTCGAGCTCGTCCGGGAGATGGCGGGGCTCGGGCTGATGGGGATCCCGGTTCCGGAGCGCTACGGCGGCGCGGGCGGCGACACGCTGTCCTACGCGCTCGCGATCGAGGAGCTGACCCGGGTCGACTCGTCGGTCGCGATCACGGTGGCCGCGCACACGTCGCTGGGAACGATGCCGATTCTGCTCTTCGGCTCCGAAGAGCAGAAGGGGCACTGGCTCGACGACCTCGCGTCGGGCCGCCGCCTCGCCGCGTTCGGGCTGACCGAGCCGGACGCCGGGTCGGATGCCGGGGCCACGCGGACGACGGCCGAGCTGCGCGGCCACTCGTGGCTCGTCAACGGCTCGAAGATGTTCATCACGAACGCGGGCACCGAGCTCACGTGGGGCGTGACGATCACCGCCCGCACCGGCGAGGACGAGATCTCGAACCTCGTCGTCGAGAACGGTGCGCACGGGTACGAGATCTCGGCGCCCCTCCACAAGCTCGGCTGGAAGGCGTCGGATACCCGGGCGCTGGCGTTCACCGACTGCGAAGTGCCCGAGGGAAACCTCCTGGGGCCGCGCGGAAAGGGCTTCGCGCAGTTTCTCGAGATCCTGGACGGCGGGCGCATCTCCGTCGCCGCGATGGGCGTGGGCCTCGCCCAGGGCGCGTACGACCTGGCGTTCGCGTACGCAAAGGAGCGCACGCAGTTCGGAAAGCCGATCGGCCGTTTTCAGGCGATCTCCTTCAAGCTCGCCGACATGGCGGTCGAGATCGAGGCGGGCCGCCGCCTCGTCCATCTCGCCGCGTGGCTGAAGGACGAGGGCCGTCCGTTCGCGCTCGAGGCCGCGATGGCCAAGCTCTACACGGGTGAGCTCTCCCACCGGGTCGTCAACCAGGCGCTACAGATCCACGGGGGCTACGGCTTCATGGACGAGTACCCCATCTCGCGTCTCTACCGCGACCAGAAGATCCTCGAGATCGGCGAGGGCACGAACGAGGTGCAGAGAATGCTCGTGGCCAGGCATCTCGGGTTGTAAACCGGCGAAGTCGAAGCTCGAGCTCGGTGCGCGGACCTGCGCCCTTGGCTTTCGTCCGTCTCAAGCGCCGTGAATGGGCAGGCACCGCCCGGGGCCTCCTGTCGAAAGCCCCGAGCGGCGTCGGATTCTCACTCGGTCAGTTCTCGTCGTCGCGCATCGGCGGGCCGACGACCTCTGTGCCGAGACGTGCCTGCTCGGCCATCACCGCAGCGACGTCGAGCTGGACGCTTCCCGGTGAGGGAACTGTGCGCTCTCCGGCCGGAACGCTGAGATTGCGGAACAACTGCTCGAACTCGCCGGGCGCAATCACGCCGAGCATCTGCGCGACCGGGCTCTGGACCCGGAAGGTGTGCGCGATCCCACGCGGCATGAAGACGCTCGTGCCGGGGCCGGCGAGCAGCCGCCGACCGTCGAGATCGAAGCAGACATCGCCGCTCAAGACGTGAAACACCTCGTCCTCTCGTGTGTGGACGTGCCTGGGTGGGCTGAAGCCTTCGGTGAGCGTCGCCCGAAAGAGCGAGAGCGTCCCGCCCGTTGCCTCACTGGGGATGAGGAACTCGAACAGGCCGTCGCCGTACCAGCGTGCCTCGCCCTGGTGTGCCAGGTAGGGCTCGACGGCGGCGGTGGTGGTGTGGGTGAGCGTGGTTTCCATGGGATCGAGTGTGCGCGCCGTCGAGCCGGAAGGGAAACAGCGATTGGCACCTCAATGACCGGCTGACGACGTTAGCCGGGAAGGCGTTGAGCCACTTCGAGCGCGATGCGCACGAAGGCCCGCGCCAGGCTCGTCTCATGCGCGGTCCGCCACGCTACGGCGACGACCGCGGGAGGCGCGCCGCGAAGGAGGACGAACCGCAGCTCGGGAAAGCCGGATCCGATCGCCCGGACCGCCGAGTCGGCCTGGCACGTGATCGCGAGCCCGGCGGCGACGGCGCCGAAGGCCTCCTCGAACGAGTTGACGCGGGTGCCCGAGCGCAGTGGCTCGTCGCCACGGAACTCCGCCAGCGACCAGAAAGCGCGCGCCTTCGGGTCGGCTCCCTCCACCCAGATCCACGGCTCGCGCACGAGGTCTTCGGGCCGCACGTGTTCGCGCGAGGCGAGCGGAGGTCCTTCGGGAGGACTGCATAGCGCTCTTCGGTCAACAGGGTGACCATCGAGATTCCGTCGTCGACGAACGGCGGTCGCACGAACGCGACGTCGACCGTGCCCTCCCTGAGCCCCGCAGCCGGTTGGTCGAGCCCGGCATTCGAGACGTTCAACACCGACTCGGGATGGCTCTCACCAAAGAGTCGCAGCGTCTCGCTCGCAACCGGCACCATCGCGGTCGCCGAAAGCCCAACGCGCAGCGTCCTCTGTTCCGCGCGCAACGCCGCCTCGAGTTCGCCCACACCGGCATCCAGCGCCTCGAGCGTCGCGACCGCATGCGGCAGCAACCGCTCGCCGGCCTCGCTCAGGCTGACCCTGCGCGTCGTGCGCTCGAAGAGCCGAGCCCCGACGCGTCCCTCGAGTTGTTGGATCTGGGCCGACAGGGCCTGCTGAGCGATGAAGAGCCGCTCGGCGGCACGAGTGAAGCTCAGCTCCTCTGCAACCGCCACGAACGCGCGAAGCAGCCGGGTATCGAGATCCACCATCCCAGCCGCGGAATCTACAGCGGCAACCGGTCAATCGTCGGCTCCGTCGAGGACAAATCTCGACGAAGTTGGAGCGGAGGTATGCGATACGTCTCCGACGGCGTCCCGCGTGTCGGGTCTATCCTCGGTGGACCTCTGTCACCTCGCCGAAACGACGGGCGAGCGCATGTCGGTCGATGCCGTGCCACGGATGCTTCACTCGAAAACGCGCGCCCGGACGACCGTGCGACGTCGGGCGCGCCTCGCTGCGGCGACCGGCGTCGCTGCGCTGACGGTGCCCACCGGCGCCTCGGCGCACGTCACGATCTCTCCCGGCTACGTCGAGGCAAACATCCAGTCGCGGATCGTGTTCGAGACTCCGAACGAGCGGCCGCCGCATGCCACGGTCTCGCTCGAGATCGATGCGCCTCCAGGGGTTGCGTTCGAGCGACTGGCCCCGCCGCGGGGCTGGACGGCGCGGATCGCGACTACCAGCGCGCGGTGGCAGGGCGGACGGATAACCGGCACACGGACCGTCGGTTTCCCGGTCCGCGTGCTGGCCCGCACGCGGGCGGGAAACCAGGTCGTCCGCGCGGTCCAGCGTTACGACGACGGCGAGGAAGTGCGCTGGAACGCCACGCTCTCCGTCCTGCCCGCCGCGGGCGCGGAGGCTCCCTCGCAACATCCGGGCAGGGCGCTCGCGGCCGGCGCCGCGGGCCTGCTCGTGCTCGCCGGGAGCCTGTTCGTGCTGCGCCGGCTACGCCGCAGGCCACTTCCAGAGCAATAGCGACAACGGGTGCTACGGTCGCCCGGCAGTGCTCTTCTCACAGCTCCTGAACGACGATCTCGGCTGCGCCTCGTACCTCGTCGGCTGTGAGGAGGCGGGCGAGGCGGTCGTCGTCGACCCGCACCTCCGGATCGAGCCGATCCTCGCCGAGGCAGAGCGTCTCGACCTGAGGATCGTGCGGACGCTCGAGACCCACACGCATGCCGACCATGTCTCCGGGCACGGCCGGCTCGCCCTCGACCATGGGATCCCTGTGAGCATCCACTCCGCCGCCCGGGTCGAGTTCGAGTACGACCCACTCGAGGACGGCACGGAGATCGCGGTCGGCAGGGTCGTGCTCCGCTGCGTCCACACGCCGGGTCACCGGCCCGAGCACTGCTGCTTCACGGTCAGCGATACGACACGGTCCGACGAGCCGTGGCTCGTTCTGACCGGCGACTCGCTGTTCGTCGGCGACGCGGCACGACCCGATCTGGCGGTCGACGCGGTGGAGGGGGCGGAGAGCCTGTTCCATTCCCTGCGTCGCCTCCTCGAGCTGGGCGACGGCGTCGAGGTCTTTCCCGGGCACGTCGCCGGTTCGCTCTGCGGGAAGGCGATGAGCTCGCGCGCCTCGACGACGATCGGCTTCGAGCGCCGCTTCAACCCCGCTTTCTCGCTCGCGGATCTCGACGCCTTCGTCGCGGAATCCGCGGGCGTCACCGCCCCGAAACCGCCGAACGTCGCGCGGATCGTCGACCTCAACCGGGGGCCGTTCGTCCCGACGCCCCCGTCCCCGGTCGAGCTTGCGGCGCCGGCTTCCGGTTCGCAGCTCCTCGACGTGCGGCCCGTCGCCGACCATCTGGAAGGACACAGGCCGGGTGCGATCAACGTTCCGCTGTCGGGGTCGAGCTTCTCGACGAAGGCCGCCTTCGTGCTCGATGCCTCCGAGCCCGTGACGGTGCTCGCGGACGGCGCCGAAGAAGCCGAACGGGCTCTCGCCGGACTTCGCTCGGTCGGGTTCCTCGACCTTGCGGGGTACGTGCTCGGGGGCGGCGAGGAAAGGACGGGCTCGGTGACGCTAGACGAGCTCGACGGTCTCATCGAGTCCGGCGCGATCGTCGTGGACGTCCGTGAGAAGGACGAGCGTGACGTCGGCTATATCCCCGGGAGCCGGAACGTCCCGTACCGTCTCATGCGCGCCTGCTGCCCCAACCTGCCGGACGACACGCCGATCGTGACGATCTGCGGCTCCGGGCCGCGGGCCGCGATCGGGGCGAGCATCCTGCGCGCGAAGGGCCTCGACGTCCGTCCCGTCCTCGGGGGCGGGATGGACGATTGGCTCGCACGCGGCGCGACGGCGGTCAGCTTTCGTCGCTGCGGGTCCTGACGCGACGCGCCCGGCCCTCTACCGCAGCCGTCGCACGGTGTAACCGGCGTCGGTGAGCTCACGGAACAGGATCTGGGAGTGCTCCTCGTCGCGCGTCTCGAGCGTCAGCTCGGCCTCGGTCTCGAGCACGCCGATGTTCCGGCCCTCGCGGTGATGCTGGATCGCAAGGATGTTCGCCTGTTGGGCTGCGATCAACCCGACGATGCGCGCGAGCTCGCCGGGACGATCCGGGATCAGGAGCGCGACGACGAGGTGCCTGCCCGAGACCGTCAAGCCGTAGCGCACGACCGAGTTCAGCGTCGTCGCGTCGACGTTCCCGCCGGCGAGGATCGCGCACGCCGGCCCCACCTGCCCGACCCGACCGGCCAGGATCGCGGCCACGGGAGCGGCGCCCGCCCCCTCGACGACGAGCTTCGATCGCTCGAGCACCAGGACGATCGCCTGGGAGATCTCCTCGTCGTCCACCACCACGATGTCGTCGAGCAGATCGCGCAGGATCGACCCGGTCAGCTCCCCGGGGCGCTTGACGGCGATTCCGTCGGCGATCGTCGCACCGGTCGGCGTGCGGCCGGCGAGAGGCGCGCACGCGGCCGCCTGGACCCCGACGATGCGAATCTCGGGCCGCAGGGCGTCGAGAGCGAGCGCGATCCCCGACGCGAGGCCACCGCCGCCGACGGGGATCACCACGGTCGCCTCGCCCTCCGGAAGCTGCTCGGCGAGCTCGAGCCCGAGCGTGCCCTGCCCGGCGATCACCCGCGGGTCCTCGAAGGCGTGCACGAACGTCGCACCGGTCGTTCTCATCCGCTCCAGCGCCTGCGCGTAGGCCTCGTCGAAACCCTCACCGGCCAGCTCCACCCGGGCGCCGTAGCTGCGCGCGGCCTCGACCTTCGCCATCGGCGCGTTCTCGGGCACGACGATCGTGGACGGAATCCCGGCCTCGCGAGCGGCCCAGGCGACGGCCTGACCGTGGTTGCCCGCACTGGCCGTGACGACGCCGGCACCGCGCTCCGCCTCCGTCAGCTGCGCGACGGTGTTGTAGGCGCCGCGGATCTTGAAGGCCCCCGTGCGTTGAAGGTTCTCGGCCTTGAGCAGAACGGGCCGCTCCGCGAGCCGCGACAGCGTCTCGGAGGTGAACACCGGGGTGACCCGGGCCACGCCCGACAGGCGCTCCCGTGCCGCCTCGATCTGGTCGAGCCCGGGGCGCTCGGTCACCCGCGCTCCACTCCCGTGACAGCCGCCACGACCGTCGCGACCGCAGTGAGCGGATCCACCTCGCGCCGCTGCACGCGCGCCACGAGATCCGCGATCTCCACGTCCCCGTCGAGTTGCTGTCGGACGACCTCGCGTAGGCGCGCGACCGCAAGCGTCTCGACCTCACCGGTCAGGTTCCGCTCCCGCCGCGTAGCGAGCTCACCGCGCTCCTCGAGCTCCCGCCGGCGCGCCCCCACGGCCTCCCAAAGCTCCGGAACGCCCTCGCCCCGCAATGCCTCGGTGAGCAGGATCACCGGGCGGCGCTCGCGAACGGGCTCCAGCCGGACGATCGAGCGGACCTCCTCCAGCATCGCCCGTGCCGCGGGATGGTCCATCTTGTTGACCGCGATCACGTCGGGAATCTCCATGATCCCGGCCTTGAGCGCCTGCACCGCGTCGCCGGAGCCGGGCATCAGGACGAGCAGCACGACGTCCGAGAGGCCGATCACCTCGACCTCGCTCTGTCCCGCCCCGACCGTCTCGAGAAACACGACGTCCTTCCCCGAGGCGTCGATGAGGAGGAGCGCCTGGAGCGTCGCCTCGGCGAGCCCGCCGAGGTGACCCCGCGTGCCCATCGACCGGATGTAGACGTCGGGGTCGAGGAAGTGGTCGGACAGCCTGATGCGGTCGCCGAGCAGTGCGCCCCGCGTGAACGGGCTCGAGGGATCGACCGAGACGACGCCGACGGTGCGACCCTGATCGCGCACGTGCCGGACGAGCGCGCTCACGAGGGAGGACTTTCCGACGCCCGGAGCGCCCGTTACGCCGACCGAGAACGCTTTCCCAGTGTGCGGGTAGACCGCGCGGACGACCTCCTCACCTGCGGGGGCGCCCTCCTCGACCAGCGTGATCGCCCGGGCAATCGCGCGGCGGTCGCCGGCGAGCACCCCGGCGACCAGCGCCTCGTGCGACCACACCCGGCGTGCCACGTGGGGGCACTCTAATCGTGCCGCCGGAGAGACCATGCGCGCCTACGATCCGGTGCGGCGCTCCGTCGTGGGCGGAGCGAGCGCCACATCCGGGCGTCCCCGCTCGCCTTCGCCTCTCCGGGTCTCCTCGATCTCGGACATCAGGCTCTCGATTCGCTCGAGGCCGCTCGACGCGGCGGCGTCGCGCTTCGAGGAGCGCCGGTCGTCGCGCATACCCCGAGTGAGCGCGAATGCGAGCGTCGTCGCAAGCAGGTACACGGCCCCCGCAACCGCCCAGGCGGCTCGAGCGCCCCGGTGGTCGACCAGGAGACCGCCGCCGGCCATCGCGATCCCGAGCACCGCGTAGTACGTCGACATGAGGACGGCCAGGGCGCGGCCGCGCATCGCATCCGGCGCGCCTCGCTGGACGAGCAGCTGGTTGCAGACGATCGCTGCGCCGTTGCCGACCGTCGCGATGCCGGCGAGCACGGCCGCAACGACGATGTTGGGGGCTGCGGCAGCGAGCCCGAAGCCGGCCGCCATCAGGAGGAGCGAGGCGCCGTACACGCCGGACATCCCGAGTCGCTCGAGCGCGCTCGCCGCGAAGAAGCTTCCGATCACGAGCCCGACGCCGGTCGCGCCGACGAGAAAACCGAGGCCGATGTTCCCGGCGCCGAGGTCGTGCTTGACGAACACGACCTCGGCGACGTTCACGAAAGCGGTCGCGAGCGCAGAGACGTTCCAGACCACGAGCACGGTCAGCAACGGCCTGGAGCGGAAGACGAGCCCGATTCCGTCGCGGAGATCGTCCCAGTGGCCCTTCGTGATCGGCTCGTCCGACCGGAGTGAGGCCGCGGGAATCCGCGCGACGAGCACCGCCGAGACGAGAAAGGTCGCCGCGTTCACCCAGTACGCGGCGTCCGTGCTCGCCACCGCCAGCAGGCCGCCCGCGAGGACCGGCCCGATCGTCCATGCGACATGCTCGATCGTCGACAGCAGAGAGGTCGCCTGCTCGAGGTCGTCCTCGGGAACGAGGTTCGGCAGTCCTGCCCAGACCGCGGGCCTGAAGAAGCCGGTCGCCACGCCGTTCACCGCTGCGAGCGCGACGATCGACGACGGCCTGTCGACGAACGGCAGCGCGACGAACGCCGCAACCCGAACGAGGTCGGACACGATCATCAATCTGCGGCGAGAGAGCCGGTCGACCAGTGGTCCGAGCGTGATCCCGATCAGCACGATCGGCAGGAAGTCCGCGATCAGGAGCGCGGCGAGCCACGTGCCGGAGCCGGTGCGATCGAAGATGTCGACCGACAGCGCGAGCGCGGCCAGATACGTTCCGACGGACGAGCCGGCAGTAGCCCAGAAGAGCAGCGCAAAGCCACGGCTACGGCGGAGTGGGGACAGACGGCCGGTGGCGCGAGTGGCCACGGGCGGACGCTAGCACCGTCGCACGACGCGTAACAGTGGCCCAAACGGACAGCCCCCTCGGGGGCGCCGCTCCAGGCCCGGCCTGCTCCTACCGCGGCTCGTACGCGAGGTGCTGGCGCAGCCACCGCTCGACGGTGGCGAGCTCCTCGCCCTTGCGCTCGGCGTAGTCCTCCACCTGGTCGCGCCCGACCCGCCCGACCGAGAAGTACCGGGCCGACGGGTGGCCGAGGTAGATCCCGCTCACGCTCGCCGCGGGGGTCGTCGCGTACGACTCCGTCAGCGCGAGGCCCACGCCCGGGGCGTCGAGAAGGGAGAACAGCTTTCCCTTCTCCGAATGGTCCGGGCACGCCGGATAGCCGAAGGCGGGACGTATCCCGCGGAAGCGCTCCGCTACGAGCTCGTCCGCCGCGAGCCGCTCCTCCGGTGCGTACCAGGCGTGACGCACCTGCTCGTGCAGCCATTCCGCGAAGGCCTCCGCAAGGCGGTCGGCGAGCGCCTTCGCCATGATCGCGCTGTAGTCGTCGCCCTCCGCCTCGAACGAGGACGCGAGCTCGTCGGCGCCGTGGATCCCGACCGCGAACGCACCCATGTGGTCCGTGAGCCCGGTGTCCTGCGGCGCGACGAAGTCGGCCAGGGAGCGGTTGGGGCGGGAGTCGTCGTGCGCCCCCTGCTGACGAAGCATCGAGAAGCGGACGCCGCCGTTGCCGGTGGCGAGCACGATGTCGTCGCCCTCGGAGACAGCCTCCCAGAAGCCGTGCACGCCGCGGGCCGTGAACAGCCGCTCGTCGACGATGCGGTCGAGGAGCACGTTCGCCCCGTCGAAGAGGTCACGTGCCGCGGCGCCCTTCTCGGGATGGTCGAGGATCGCCGGGTAGCGGCCCTTGAGCTCCCAGACGTGGAAGAAGAACGTCCAGTCGATGTAGGCCCTGAGCACGTCGAGGCGCGGCTCGACCGTGTGCGTCCCCGTGAACGCCGGAACGGCGAGGTCGTCGTCATGCCACGTGATCGGCGTCCGCCGTTCGCGCGCGGCCCGGAGCGGCAAGAGGGGCCTGCGCTCTCGCTCGGCATGCAGGGCGCGCAACCTGTCCTGATCCGAGCGGTTCTCGCGGTCGAGCGCGATGCGGCGCTCGGGGTCGAGCAGCGACCCGACCGTGCCGATCACCCGTGACGCGTCGAGGACGTGGACGGTCGGTTGCGCGTACTCCGGCGCGATGCGCACCGCGGTGTGCTGCTTCGACGTCGTCGCACCGCCGATCAGGAGCGGCAGGTCGAGCCCGCGGCGCTCCATCTCTTTCGCCACTACGACCATCTCGTCGAGCGAGGGCGTGATCAGGCCCGACAGCCCGACCGCATCGCACCCCTGCTCGATCGCGGTGTCGAGGATCGCGTCGGCCGGCACCATCACGCCGAGGTCGACGACCTCGTAGTTGTTGCAGCCGAGCACGACCCCGACGATGTTCTTGCCGATGTCGTGGACGTCGCCCTTGACCGTCGCGAGCACGACCCGGCCCGCCGTCCGGCTGCTTCCGGCCTTCTCCGCCTCCATGAACGGCTGGAGGTAGCCGACCGCCTTCTTCATCGCGCGGGCGCTCTTGACGACCTGCGGCAGGAACATCCGGCCCGAGCCGAAGAGATCACCGACGACGCGCATCCCGTCCATCAACGGCCCCTCGATCACGTCGAGCGGTCGCGCCGCCTGGAGCCGTGCCTCCTCGACGTCCTCCTCGATGTAGTCGACGACGCCGTGGACGAGCGCGTGCTCGAGCCGCTCCGCGACCGGAGCCTCGCGCCAGGTGAGGTCCTCCTCCCGGCGCGCAGCGTCGCCGGCGAAGCGGCCGGCGATCTCCACGAGCCGCTCCGTCGCGTCGGCACGACGATTCCAGATCACGTCCTCGACCCGCTCGAGGAGCTCGGGCTCGATGTCTTCGTAGACCATCAGCAGGCCGGCGTTGACGATTCCCATGTCCAGCCCGGCACGGATCGCGTGGTAGAGGAACGCCGCGTGCATCGCCTCCCGCACGTGCTGATTGCCACGCATGGCGAAGGAGAGGTTCGAGATGCCGCCGCTCGTCCGCGCCCCCGGGCAACGCTCCTTGATCAGCGGGACGGCCTCGATGAACGCGCGCGCGAACTCGTTGTGCTCCTCGATCCCCGTGGCCACCGCGAGCACGTTGGGGTCGAACACGATGTCCTCGGGCGGGAAGCCGACGTCCCGGGTCAGCAGCCCGTACGCACGCTCGCAGATCTCGACCTTGCGCTCGACCGTGTCGGCCTGTCCCTTCTCGTCGAAGGCCATCACCACGACTCCGGCCCCGTAGCTCCGGGCGAGCCGGGCATGATCGAGGAACGGCGCCTCCCCTTCCTTCAGGGACAGCGAGTTCACGATCCCCTTGCCCTGCACGCACTTCAAGCCCGCCTCGAGCACCGACCAGCGTGAGCTGTCGACCATGATCGGCAGCCGGGCAACCTCGGGCTCGGTGGCGATCAGGTTGAGGAACGCCGTCATCACCTGCTCGCTCTCGAGGAGGTCGGCATCCATGTTCACGTCGAGCGCATTTGCGCCGCTGCGGACCTGCTCGACCGCGACGTCGACCGCAGCCTCGAGATCGCCGGCCTCGACGAGCGAGCGGAAGCGTGCCGAACCGGTCACGTTCGTCCGCTCTCCGATCATCACGAAGCCCGTGTCCGGGCCGAGCTCGAACGGCTCGAGCCCGCTCCAGCGCGTGCGCGGCTCACGAGCAGGGACAGGCCTCGGCGCGATGCCGTCTACGGCCGCGGCGATCTGGCGAACGTGCTCGGGGGTGGTTCCGCAGCAGCCGCCGACGATGTTGACGAGACCGTCCTCCGAAAAGGCGCGCAGGTAGCGGCTCGTGTCCGCAGGCTGCTCGTCGTGCTCTCCCATCGCGTTCGGGAGACCGGCGTTGGGATAGCACGAGACGTACGTGTCGGCTACTCGCGACAGCCCTTCGAGGAACGGCCGCATCTCGGTCGCGCCGAGCGAGCAGTTGACGCCGACGATCAACGGCCGGGCGTGCTCCACGGAGACCCAGAACGCCTCGACCGTCTGCCCGGAGAGATTCCGGCCGCTGCGGTCGATCGCCGTGAACGAGAGCCAGAGTGGAAGCTCCGGCGCGATCTCTCGTGCCGCGACGATCGCCGCCTTCGCGTTGAGGGTGTCGAAGATCGTCTCCACGAGCAGGATGTCCACCCCGCCCTCGGCCAGCGCCGCGATCTGCTCCGCGTACGTCCGGCGCACCTCGTCGAAGGTGACCGACCGGAACGACGCGTCGTCGACCTTCGGGGAGACGGAGAGCGACACGTTGAGCGGACCGAGCGCCCCGGCGACGAAGCGCGGCCTGTCGGGCGTGCGCTTCGTCCACGCGTCGGCGGCAGAGCGCGCGAGGCGCGCGCCCTCGCGGCTCATCTCCGCGGCGAGCCCCTCGAGGGCGTAGTCGCCCTGCCCGATCGAGGTCGCGGTGAACGTGTTCGTCGTCGCGAGATCGGCGCCGGCGGCGAAGTAGGCGTCGTGGATCTCCGCGACGATGTGCGGTTGGGTGAGGTTCAGGAGGTCTGGGTCGCCCCTGACGTCTCGCGGGTGGTCGCGAAGAAGCTCACCCCGGTACTCCTCCTCGGACAGTCCGCGGCGGTGGATGAGCACCCCCCACGCCCCGTCGTGGACGGCGATGCGCCGCTCCATGATCTCCCTGAGCTGCTCGACCGCGCCCACGTCATCTCCCTCCGCAGTCTGACGTCCGTGCCTGAAGAGGGGTCCCGTCGCAGAGACGGGGGCTCTTTAGGCGTTTTTTCTCCTGGTCGCCAAGCTGCCTTTCAAAGCTCTCCAGGTCATCTCACGATAGCGGCTTCCCGACACTTCGCTAGAGCCTGCCGCCGCCGCCGAGGCTCGCGACAAGGAGACCACCGACCCGTCCTACCCGTCAGCAGTCCGCGAGCGCGGAGAGCGCCCGACAGATCTGCGCTCGGCGGGACGGGCTCGAGTCCCCGATCCTCGTGGTCAGTGACCGTGTTCGGACACGCATGAGATTGTCGAACGAGGCGGTACTCGCGTCACGAAGCCCGTCCGTCTCGTCGAGCGCAACCTCGGTCGGCAACCCGCGGACGCGCCGGGTAACCGGTGCCACGATGATCGCATTGAGGACAGGGATGGCGTCGCTTCGGGTAACGACGAGAACGGGTCTCCGCTTGTCGGTCTCGGCCCACCAGACCTCCCCCTGCCGCGGAGTCACCAGGGCTCCTCGGCAATCATCTCCTCGAGCGCCTCGTCGATCCCCTCGAGCTCCTCCTCGGTCTGGGGCATGCGCGCGTACGCCTCGACGATCTGCCGCCCGATCCGCTCGCGCTCGAGCCGGTCGACTAGCTCCTCGAGCCCGAGCCGCACCGCCTCGGAGCGGCTCGAGAACACGCCTGCACCGACGAGCGAGTCCACACGGTCGGCGAGCGAATCCTCGAGCCGTGTCACGAACTGAGCCACCGACGCAGCATAGCAATACGCAATGCACAACGCAATGCAAACGCAATGCGCCGGGACCGGGCTCCACAAAAGGGCCGGGTCTGAATGCCGCGCCCCGTCGTTCCGTTGCAGGTCGGTACTGGACTCCTGTCGGGGTGTCCGACTGCAGTCGGACACCGGCCTACGTCTGGCTCTCCTGCCCCCGAGAAGTGCCCGAGAGGCCTACCCGGTCGTCCGACCGGAAACGCTGAGCTGGTTCTCGGCGTGCTTGACCCGCTGCTCGAGCTGCCAGCGGTCGGCGTTCGACTCTCCCGCGTCGAGTTTCGCCAGCTCCGCCTGCGCCGCCTCGAGCTGCGCCTGCGCGCGGGCGTCGTCGATCTCGTTCGCCTTCACCGCGTCGTCGACGAGGGCGAGCGCGCGGTCGAGCTCGACCTTGAAGAAGCCCGGGCCGGTAGCGAGCTCGATCAGCTCGTTCGAGCCGACGTGGATGCGGGTCGAGCCCGCCTTGAGCGTCGCCACGAGCGGCGCGTGCCGCGCGAGCACGCCGATCTCCCCGGCAGCGCCCGGCACGATCAGCATGTGCGCCTCGCCCTCGTAGACGGGGCCGTCGGGCGTGACGATCTCGACGTCGAAGGTCGGGTGATCGGTGACATCGGCCATTCAGGCCGCGACCTCCTCGAGCGAGCGGGCCTTCTCGACGACCTCCTCGATCGGGCCGACCATGTAGAAGGCGGACTCCGGGAGCTCGTCGTGCTCTCCCTTGATGATCGCGTCGAAGCCGGCGATCGTGTCCTCGAGCTTGACGTACTTGCCGGGCGTCCCGGTGAACTGCTCGGCGACGAAGTTCGGCTGGGACAGGAACCGCTCGACCTTGCGCGCGCGGGTGACCACGAGCTTGTCCTCGTCCGTCAGCTCGTCCATCCCGAGGATCGCGATGATGTCCTGCAGGTCCTTGTAGCGCTGCAGGATCTGCTGGACGCTCGTCGCCACGCGGTAATGGTCGTCGGAGACGATCCCCGGCTGGAGCGCCCGCGACGTCGAGTCGAGCGGGTCCATGGCCGGGTAGATCCCCTTCTCGACGATCGCCCTCGAGAGCGTCGTGGTCGAGTCGAGGTGGGCGAACGTGTTGGCCGGGGCGGGGTCGGTGAGGTCGTCCGCAGGCACGTAGATCGCCTGCACCGAGGTGACCGAGCCCGTCGTCGTCGACGTGATCCGCTCCTGGAGCTGCCCCATCTCGGTCGCGAGCGTCGGCTGATAGCCGACGGCGCTCGGCATGCGGCCGAGGAGCGCCGAAACCTCCGACCCGGCCTGGACGAAGCGGAAGATGTTGTCGATGAAAAGGAGCACGTCCTGGCCCTCGTCGCGGAAGTACTCGGCCATCGTCAGGCCGGAGAGCCCGACGCGCAGCCGGGCACCGGGCGGCTCGTTCATCTGCCCGTAGACGAGCGCGACCTTGTCGATGACCTTCGACTCGGTCATCTCGATCATCAGGTCGGTGCCCTCGCGCGTCCGCTCCCCGACGCCCGCGAAGACCGACACGCCTCCGTGCTCACGGGCCAGGTTGTGGATCAGCTCCTGGATCAGCACCGTCTTGCCGACGCCGGCGCCGCCGAAGAGGCCGACCTTGCCCCCCTTGATGTAGGGCGCGATCAGGTCGACGCACTTGAGCCCCGTCTCGAAGATCTCGATCGTCGGCGAAAGGTCGCGGAACGCCGGCGGGTCGCGGTGGATGGGCCAGCGCTCGGCGTCGGCGGGAAGCTCCTCCCCACCGTCGATCACCTCGCCGATGACATTCCAGAGGCGCCCGAGCGTCGGCTGCCCCACCGGAACCGAGATCGGCGCGCCCGTGTCGACGGCGTCGAGCCCGCGGGCGAGGCCGTCGGTCGAGTCCATCGCCACCGCACGCACGCGATCGTCGCCGAGATGCTGCTGCACCTCGGCCACCAGCGTCCCGGTCTCGAGCTCGATCTCTATCGCGCTCAGGATCTCGGGCAGGCGTTCGGGGAACACGACGTCGATGACGACACCCTTGATCTCGACGATCTGTCCAGTGTTGACGGCGTCGCGCTCTGCCATATGGGTCTCGGGCTCCTCTGACGCGGGTTACGGGACGCCCGACGCGGCCGGGCCGGGCCGAGTGTAGACGAACGTTTCCGGCAGATCGCCGCAAAACGACGTGATCGGTGGGCAACTAACCATCGAGCACTTCGTACGTCTATGTACTTCGTGCAGATCCCTGCGACGTTGTCCGAGGCGTGCTACAGGACGCGCCAGCACGTGTCGCTGCGCCTCGATTCCCAGCTCTCGGAGCTCGAGGTCGCGGTCATGGAGAACCACCTGGCGCGATGCGCTTCGTGCCGTGCCTTCGCGGACGCTCTGGAGGACGTGACCGAAACGTTGCGCGACGCGGACCTCGTCGAACCGCCAATTGGGTTCGATGTCCCTCACAGGCCCGCGCGCTTCGGGGTTTCCCGTGCCGGGGTCACGGCGGTCGCCGCGCTCTTCGTCGCGGTCGCGATCGGGGGCGTGCTCGGTCTCGGGCCGGACGGCACGACGACGCGCGCGTACCTCGCCAACCAACAGAGCGCTCAGGAGCAGCTTTCGGTCGAAGAGCACCTTTCGCTGGTCGACGCTGCCGCGACGTCGCCGCAGCGTCACCGCAGACTGGCGACCGCACAGCACACCGCGATTACGGGGGCCCCGAACGGCGCCGACGCGCCCGGGAGCAGTGGGCCCTCGAACGAGGGTTGGTGACAGCGGATGACGGAGGTGAACGGTATGTGAGAACCGTGGTCGCGGCAGGAGTCGGGCGAAGGCGCTGGCCAGTCTCCCACTCGGAATCCGCGACCCCGCATCGGCTACGATCGGCGATCTTCTTCGCCGTCGAAGGTGTTCGACAGGGTGAAAACCTCAAGGAGGGAAGTATGCGAAAGAGCAAGAGATGGGCTTGGTGGGCAGGTGCCGCCGCGCTTGTCGCCATTACGGTCGCGGGCTCGGCGATCGGAGCCACGGGTGCGAAGACCCAGGTGCTCCGCGAGTCGATCGGCGCTGAGCCGCCGTCACTCGATCCGGGCCTCGCGACCGACACGACGTCGGCCAACATCATCCTCAACATCATGGAGCCGCTCGTGAAGCTCGGCCCCGCACCGGCGCTCAAGCCGCTGCCGGGCGCCGCTACGGGCTGGACCGTGAAGGGGAAGATCGTCAACATCAAGCTGAATCCGGCCGTCAAGTGGACGAACGGTCAGCCCGTCACCTCGGCCGACTACGTGTGGTCGTGGCTGCGGACGATCTCGCCGGAGCTGGGCGCCGACTACGCGTACCAGTTCTACGGGATCCAGGGTGCCGAGGCCTACAACGGCTGCGACCCGACCAAGGGCAGCTGCGACGCCCTCAAGAACAAGGTGGGCGTCAAGGCAGTGGGCAAGTACGGGCTCAGGGTCACCCTGACCTCGCCGCAGCCGTGGTTCATCCAGCAGCTCTCCCACCACTCGTTCCTACCGGTCAACAAGGCGACCGTGACGAAGTTCGGGAACAAGTGGACGGAGCCGCAGAACATCGTCACCGACGGTCCGTTCAAGCTGTCGGCGTGGAAGCATGACGCGTCGATCACGCTCGTGAAGAACACGAAGTGGCGCAACGCGAGCTCGGTCAAGCTCGACCGGATCCAGCTCTCGATCATCACCGACGCCTCGACCGCGCTGAACGCGTTCAAGGCCAGCAACATCGACGTCGATTCGACGGGCCTCAACCCGGTCGACATCAAGGACCTGAAGAAGACGGACTTCCTGAAGACCTACAAGGCCCTCGGGACGTACTACTACGGGTTCAACGTCAAGAACATCAGCGACGTGAACCAGCGCCGCGCGATGTCGTTCGCGATCGACCGCAAGGCGATCGTGAAGTACATCACCCAGCTCGGCCAGCAGCCCGCCGCCGGCTTCACGCCGCCCGGGATCGCAGGCGGCCCGGTGATCCTCAAGAACGCGTTCAACCCGCCGACGCACCAGACCGCGAAGGCGAAGGCGTTCATGGCACAGGTGAAGAGCCCCAAGAAGGACATCCACCTGTACATCAACAACTCCCCTGGCCATATCAACATCGCCACGGCAGTCCAGGCCTTCTGGAAGGAGCTCGGGCTGAACGTGGACATCAAGGTCCAGGAGTGGAAGCAGTACCTCGAGTTCCTCGGCCCGCCGCCGAATAGCGACGTGGACGTCTACCGGCTCGGGTGGATCTACGACTATCCGGACGCCCAGAACGGCCTCGTCCTCTGGACGTGCGGCTCGGGTAACAACAACACGAACTGGTGCAACAAGAAGTACGATGCGCTGATCGCAAAGGCGAACAACACGCCGAACGCGGCCGCGCGGTACCTGATCTATCAGCAGGCCGAGAACCTCATCTCGGGCCCCAAGGGCGATATGCCGCTGATGCCGATCTACTGGTACACGTACACGAACCTGCAGCACCCGAACGTGAAGGGCTACACGATCAACCCGATGGATCAGACCGACTACACGAAGGTCTCCATCGGCTAGCACCTCAGCCCGCCGACGACTACGATACGGGCGGGGCCGCGACGCGCCCCGCCCGTATCCCGTCGGCGCCCGGAGGAGCTCTACCCCACTAGGCGATGCTCGCATTCATCATCCGGCGGATCGTGTGGACGATCCCGGTCATTCTGCTCGTCATCCTGATGACGTTCATGATGATGCGGTTGATCAAGGGGAACCCCTTCCAGGTCACCGACCGACCGGTTCCACCCGCGATCCAGGCGAACCTCGACCGGAAGTTCCACCTCGACAAGCCGTGGTGGGAGCAGTACCTGTACTACGTCAAGGGCGTCGCAACATATGACCTCGGGCCCTCGCTCGTCCAGCGGAACCAGGACGTGAACGACGTCGTCGCCGAGCATTTCCCGGTCTCGATCAAGCTCGGGCTGATGGCGATGGGCTTCGCGATCATCGTCGGAGTGCCCCTCGGCGTCTTTGCGGCGCTGCGCCACAACTCGCTCCTCGACTACACCGCGATGGGCGTCGCAAACGTCGGTTTCGCCTTGCCCAGCTTCCTCGTCGCGACGTTGCTCATCTACTTCTTCGCGCTCAGGCTCAAGGACTACACGGGCTTACCGACGAACGGCTGGAACGGGCCTAGCTCCTGGGTCCTCCCCACGATCGCGCTGGGCATGTATCCGATGACGTACTTTGCGCGCCTCGTCCGCGGCACCGTGCTCGAGACGCTCCAGCAGGACTACATTCGCACGGCGAAGGCGAAGGGGCTCCGCTGGCGCTTCGTCGTCGGAAAGCACGTCCTGCGCAACTCGCTCATTCCCGCTGTCACCGCGGCCGGCCCCGTGCTGGGTGGTCTGATCACGGGCTCGTTCATCGTGGAGACGATCTTCGGGATCCCCGGGATCGGCAGGTACTACGTGACCGCCGTGACCGGACGTGACTACTCGGTCGTGATGGGGATCACCGTGCTGCTCTCGGTGATCATCATCGTCGCCAACCTTGTCGTCGACATCCTCTACGGCTACCTCGACCCGAGGATCCGCGATGAGCGAACCTGACGTCGCACCGACCGAGCGGTCCGGCCGGAGCGCCGGGACGCTGGAGCGCCCGCTCCTGAAGCGGCGGCAGGAGTTCGAGGACACGCTTTCCCGCACGGCGGAGGCCCGCGGCGCCGAGGCGGGGGCGTCGCTTCCGCGCGCGTCGCTCTGGGGAGACGCTTTCCACCGGTTCATGAAGAACAAGGCGTCGGTCGCCGCGGCGATCGCATTCCTCGCGCTGCTCGCGTTCGTGATCGTCGTGCCGTTCATCTCGAACCAGGATCCGTACGCGCTCGACTTCTCCCAGGCGTATCTCCCGCCCAGCCGAGACCACCTGTTCGGCACCGACCAGTTCGGTCGCGACCTCCTGGTGCGCACCGCGCTCGGCGGCCGCGTCTCGTTCGGAATCGGTTTCGCGGCGACGTTCGCGATCATGGTCGTCGGCATCGTCTACGGCGCCACCGCGGGATTCCTCGGGGGCCACGTCGACAACGCGCTGATGCGCTTCCTGGACGCGCTCTACGGGCTTCCCTACCTCCCGTTCGCGATCATGACGCTCGCGATCTTCGGCACGGTCAACTTCTGGACGATGGTCGTCGCTCTCACGATCGCTTCCTGGTTCACCACTGCCAGGGTGATGCGGGGCCAGATCATCACGCTCAAGCAGAACGACTACGTCCGCGCGGCATACGCGGCGGGCGCAAAGGGCCCACGCGTCCTCTACCGGCACCTCTTGATGAACACGCTCGGCGTGATCATCGTGTTCGTGTTCCTCGAGCTGCCAGGCGTGATCCTGGGTGAGGCGTTCCTCTCGTTCCTCGGGCTCGGAATCAACCCGCCGAAGGCCTCCTGGGGCACGCTTGCCCAGGACGGCTACACCGCCTACCAGGCACACCCGTACATCATCGTCATCCCCTCTGTCTGCATCGCCTGGCTCATCCTCAGCGCCTTCTTCATCGCCGACGGCCTGCGCGACGCGCTCGATCCGCGGACCAAGGAAGCGTAGGAGCACCGACGTGGCGCTGCTCGAAGTCGACGACCTTCGCACGTACTTCAAGACCCGCGAGGGAGAGGTGCACGCCGTCGACGGCGTCTCGTTCTCCGTCGAGGAGGGCTCGGTACTCGGCATCGTGGGCGAGTCGGGGTGCGGGAAGTCCGTCACGTCGCTCTCGATCATGGGCCTCGTGCAGTCTCCCGGCCGGGTCGTCTCCGGCTCCATCCAGTTCGGGGGTCGTGACCTGACGACGCTCTCCGACAAGGCGCTCGAGGACGTGCGCGGGAAGCAGATCGCGATGATCTTCCAGGACCCGATGACGTCGCTCAATCCGACGCTGACGATCGGCACCCAGATCACCGAGACGATCCGCCGCCACCTCGGCCTCTCGAAGTCGGATGCGGAGAAACGGGCGATCGGGCTGCTCGAGGAGGTGCACATCCCGGACGCCGCCAGGCGACTGCGTGACTACCCGCACCGGTTCTCGGGCGGGATGCGGCAGCGCGTGATGATCGCGATGGCGCTCTCGTGCAACCCGAAGCTCCTGATCGCCGACGAGCCGACGACCGCGCTGGACGTGACCGTGCAGGCGGGTGTCCTCGAGCTCCTCGACGACCTGCGGAGGGACCACGGGATGACGATGATCATCATCTCGCACAACATGGGCGTGATTGCCGAAACGGCCGAGAAGGTGCTCGTGATGTATGCGGGCCAGGTCGTCGAGCAGGCCTCGGTTATCGACCTGTTCGACCGTCCGGAGCACCCGTATACGGAGGCGCTCCTGGGGTCGCTCCCCAACATCGACGAGCCCAATCCGCGGAACGGCCGCCTGGCCACTATCCCGGGGCGGCCCCCGGACCTGCTCGTGCCCCCGGAGGCCTGCCGCTTTGCGCCCCGCTGCAAGTACGCGGGGACGGACGACTGCAACAAGGTCCAGCCCGAGCTCCGCGAGATCCGCAGCGACCACTGGGTCCGTTCCAGGCATCCCGCGTCCGAGCGCTCCGCCGAGCCCGTGGCGGCGCGATGAGCACCGCCGGTGAGACGACCCAGGGCTCTCAGAACGGCGAGCCGCTGCTGGTCGTGAAGAACCTCAAGAAGTACTTCCCGATCAAGAAGGGCGTCCTGATCGACCGGACGGTCGACTACGTGCGGGCCGTCGACGACGTGTCGTTCGAGATCTACCCCGGCAGGACGCTCGGGCTCGTGGGCGAATCGGGCTCGGGCAAGTCGACCACGGGCTACTGCGTGCTCGAGCTTCTCAAGCCGACCTCCGGCTCTGTGCGGTTCCTCGGCGAGGAGCTGACGACGATGAAGAAGGAGGATCTCCGCCGGATGCGGCGCGAGATGCAGATCGTCTTCCAGGACCCGTACGCGTCGCTCAACCCGCGCATGACGGTCGGGAACATCGTCGGCGAGCCGCTGCTCGTCCACAAGGTCGGCGACCGGGCACGGCGACGGAAGACGGTCTCGGAGCTCCTCGAGGTGGTCGGCTTCAACCCCGATTTCGTCAACCGCTACCCCCACGAGTTCTCGGGCGGCCAGCGTCAGCGCATCGGGATCGCCCGCGCGCTCGCGCTCAACCCGCGGCTGATCGTGTGCGACGAGCCGGTCTCGGCGCTCGACGTGTCTATCCAGGCGCAGATCCTCAACCTCCTCAAGGACCTCCAGGCGGAATTCGGCCTCACCTATCTGTTCGTCGCCCACGACCTTGCGGTCGTGCGGACGATGAGCGACGACATCGCGGTCATGAACAAGGGCAAGATCGTGGAGGCCGGCACTGCCGAGCAGGTGTACACGCAGCCGCGCGACGAGTACACGAAGGCGTTGCTCGCGGCCGTTCCCGTGCCGGAACCACACCGCATGCGCGAGCGCAAGGAAGAGCGTCGCAAGCACAAGCATGCGCTGGCCGAGTCGATCTGAGTCGCAGGCCCGCGCCGTAGCCGTAGGGCTCGTCGCGCTCCTCGTCGTCGTCGCGACGGCGGGGGTGCTCGCGCGGGCGAGCGCGGGCGAGACCGGAGCGACAGCCAGGCCCGTCTGGACCTGGTCTCCGCCGATGCCGCACAGGCGAAGCTACACGGCGTCAGCCTCGATCGGAGGCAAGATCTACGTCGCAGCGGGAATGGTCGGGAACAGCGGGCGCCCACTCGACCTCTTCGAGCGCTTCGATCCGAAGAACGCCCAGTGGAGCTCCCTGAAGCCGCTGCCGCACGCGTTCAGCGCAGGGGCCGGCGCCTCGCTCGGTAGCACGATGTTCGTGATCGGAGGGAACTCCCCCGAGACGGACGGACGACAGGTGTATGCCTACGACACCAAGGGCGGCCGCTGGCAGAGTCTCGCTCCGCTGCCGGCACCCCGCACGAACCTCGCAGCGGTCGCGCTCGGAGACACGGTCTACGCGATCGGCGGCCTCGACCCGGTGAACCCGGTGGCCACGGTCTATGCGTACGACGTGCCACGCGGGAGCTGGTCGGAGGTCGCGCCGCTTCCGGAGGCGCTCCACGCGATGGCGGCGACGGTGTTCAAGGGGGAGATCTGGGTGCTCGGCGGCCGCCTGGCGAGCCAGCAGATCGTGCGTCAGGTTTGGATCTACAACCCGAAGCAGAACGCGTGGCGCGCCGGCCCGTCGATGCCCAGGCCGATGGACCTCCTCGGGGTCACAGCCGTCGGCAACAAGCTCCATGCCGTGCTCGAGTCGAAGTATTTCGTCTACGACGGCGCCACCGGACGCTGGACGCGTGGCCCGGCCCTCAAGGTCCCACGGCACGCCCTCGCGCTCTACGCGCTTCGCGGAAAGCTCTATGCGATCGGCGGCTGCATCGTCCCCCAGCTCGCCGACAGCCCAGCGGTCGAGACGCTGCGCCTGGGTAGTTCGGCGTCGCGGGGCTAGCAGACCGTCTCAGCGGTCTCGGCGCCAGAGCAGGAGACCGAGAGGAAGAAACGCGGCGACCGCGAGGTACGGGGCGAGCGGAAGCCTGCGGCCTCGGCGATTCTCGACGGCACGTGTGGGGCCGTTGCCGACGTCGATGTGCGCCTGCTGCTCGGCGGCCGTCAGATTCTGCTCCCCGAAGGCGCTACCCCCGGTCGACGACGCGAGCGTGTCGAGAACCGACCGGGCCTCGGGTTGCGGCCGGTACTGCGGCTCCGCCTCGCCGTTCGTGAACACACGCTCGCGCGCACCCCAGAACTGCACGAAGATCGCGTCGATCCCCGCTCTCCTGAAGCTCTCCCCCACCTGCGCGGAGGTGTTGTCGGTGCTCTCCCCGTCCGTGAGCACCACGACGAGGCGATGCCGGGCCTCCGGCGAGAAGAAGCTCTGCGTGCCGAGCCCGGTCAGCGCTCCAAAGGATGTCGCGTTGCGGGATGCGACCTGGCCGGGCGCGACCAGGAAGCCCGTTCCGGGAGCCGGACGCTCGATCCCAACCGCCTTCTGGAGCGTCGCCCTGAACACGTCTTCGTCGGCGCTCGGGAAGAGGTGCGGCAGGACCCGGTTGGTCAGCGACGCGACCCCGACACGGACGTCGGGAAGCGACGCGCGCAACTGCTCGGCCGCCGCCTTGGCCCGGTCGATCCGCATCGCTCCGTGCGCGCCCTGCCGGGCGAGCATCGAGCGCGACACGTCGAGCACGACGAACGCCTCGGTGTCGGAGCGCACGTGCCGCGTCGTCGATCGCTCGACGAGCGGCTGCGCCGCGGCAAGCCCGAGCAGCACGCCGACCGCGACGACGGCGATGAGAGGGACGATGTGTGCGTCGCGGCGAAGCTCGGGCACCCCGAGGGCCCCGCGGACGCGCGAGGCATGCCGCGAGACGACGAGGAACGCCGCGAGGGGCACGAGCACGACGAGCGCGAGGAGTGCTCCCTCGGGCGTGAGGAACTCGACGCTCATCGGCTCGGCGGCGCTCCCTCGAACCGGACAGAGGAGCCCGGCTGGAGCCGATGACTGCGAGGCACCCGTCCGTATCCACCGGTTGCGGCCGGAGACCGCATCAGTATCCCTTCCCGGGCGGCCCGGTCGCGGCCCCTCTCGAGTCCCCCTGACCGCTCGACGGATTCGGGGTCGGCCCGCCCTGGACGGTCTGGACACCCGCCTTGCGGCGCAGCACGACCTCGAGGTTGAACTTGGCCTCGTCGTTCGACGGGTCGATCTCGATGGCTTTCTGCAGGTTCGCGAGCGCGACCCGCTGGATCGTGGCGCGCTCGTCCTGGTCGGCGGACGGGGTCGAGAGCAACGACACGCTCAACAGGCTCATTGCCCGGGAGCGCCTTGCTGGGTTGGTGTCCTGCGAGATCACGTCCTGCAGAAGCGCCTGAGCCTTCGCCCTGCGCAGCACGACGTGTGGATCCGAGTCTGTGGGATCGTCGAGCTGCGACAGCCGCACGGCGCGCACCGCCCGGCGGAACGCGAGATCGTCGTCGACCCCGAGCAGCTTCTGCGTGACCGAGGCCGGGGCCGGTCCTTCGCCTTCCACAGGCTCCCCGCGTCGGGAGTCTCGCGATAGACGTCATCTCCCGACGACAGGGCGTCGCGCGAGCTCACGACGCCGACGGCGAGCACGAGGAGCAACGCCGCCAGCGCGACGCAGACGAAGGCGCCTCCGAAGACGACTGCTCGTTTCACACGCGGGTCGCTCATGCGGCTCTCCTCTCCGGTTGTGGTAGCCCCAGGCGCCCCGCGAAGCGCTCGTGCGCGGCGAGCACGAGCAGGACGAGCGTCCCGAGCCCGAGCAGCGTCAGGGGCAGCCCCGACGAGGAGCGGGAGGGCAGCGGCTCCGCGGTCGCCGCGCGAGACGGCGGAATGAAAGCGCTCTTGCCCAGAAGCCCTTCGAAGATCGTCCGGCCGTCCTTGAGGGGGGTGAGCGGAACGACCTTCACCGCGATCGACTGCCGCTGGAGCTCCTGGAGCGTCCGCGCGAGCTGCGGCACGTCGTCCGGCGCGGTCACGAGATCGCTGAGGAGCAGGATCGTGCCGTTCCCGACACCGTCGCGCACGAGCATGTCGCGGGCGAGCTCGAGCGCAGTCGAGATTCGAGTGCCGGCCGAGAAGCTCGATGCCCATGGGCTCTTCAGGCGCGCCGCCGCCTTCCCCTTCGACTCGGGTGGAACGAGCAGCCGCAGGAGCGGCTCGAGCTCGGAGGCGGGGGTTCCGGGCGGCAGCATCTCGTACGGCACGTCGGAGAAGATCACGAGCCCGAGGGACGCGTTCGAGTCGATCAGCCGCCGAAGCGTGCTGCGGATGTCGCGGTAGTCCTTCGGGCCGATGCTCAACGAGAGATCGATCACGGCGACGCCGTTCGATTGCGGCAGGCCGCTCGCGGTTCCGGTGTCGAGCCCGCGGGCCGAAGCAGCCGCAAGCGCGAGGAGCGCGACAGCGGATACGACGAGTACGGCGCGGAGCAGTCGCGTCCTGAAGGCTGCCCGGCCCATCGTGCGCGCATCGCGGCTGTCCACGACGGAGCCGCTATGTCGAATCCGCACGATCCTCCACCTCCTCGCCGAGCGCTTTCCGTGCGTGCCTCGCGACGCCGCGCGTCTCCTCGATCCGCGGGACCGGCCGCGACCACGCGAGCCCGCGAGCGGTCCGGGCGGAGACGGAGTCGCCACGACCGGCGAGGCCGTCGGCCACGAGCTCGAGCGCGCGCCGCTGATCGCCCGATCCGTTCACGCGTGAGGCATCCTCGAGCAGCGCGAGCGCGTACTGGAGCGGCGTGAGCGTGGAACCGGTCGGCGCATCCATGACAATCGGGGCAGCGACACGTCGCGGGCGCGCGGCGCGGACGATCGCCCAGGCAGCGGCTGCGAGCAGCACGGCGCCGCCGGCGAGGAGCGCCGCGAGGGGCCATGGGCCGAACCGGTACGACGCCGCAGGGAGCGACACGAGGTCCGCTTCCCAGTTGGCCGGCGGCTGTCCGCTGGTGCTCGAGCTCGGCGGCGCATAACGCGCGGTGACGAGGAGCTGCGGCCATCGGGCCTGGAGCGTCCGCGTCTCCGTCTCGTCCGTTCCTTCGTCCCGGCTCGCGTAGCTCACGCGCGCCGGATCGAAGTCCTGCGGATCGCTGTCCTGCGGCGTGACACAGGAGCTCTCGAGGCACCTGAGCTTGTACCTCGTCTCGAGATAGGTCGTCTGCTTCCCGTCACGTCGAACCACCGTCGGCGGGCCGACAGGCTTCCACGGCGCAAAGGCGGCACGAACGCGGACCGAGTCGGGATCGACGCGGGACCGGTCGAGCGTCACCTCCACGCGCGCCGTCACCGTGTCGCCGAACTCGACGCGGTACGGATCGAGATCGGCGTACGCCTCGATGCCCTCCGGGCTCGCGACCGTCGGCTCGGGCACTCCGCTGCCACCACCGTCCCAGAAGACCATCACGACGACCGCGCCGAGCGCAGCGATGGCCGCGAGCGCGGCCCCGGCGAGGAAGCGGTCACGAGTCACGAGCACTCCTGGAGACGCGGGCGTCGGACGGGTGTCACGGAAGGCCTCAGGCGCCCACGACCCTTCGCGTCCGGCGCATGTCCGACCAGACCAGGAACTCTGCGAGGATCTCCGCGGGATCGCTCGAGGAGACGAGCACGGGATCGACGTCGATCGTGCGGAACGACTCGAGGAGCGCCTCCGCCCGCTGCTCGTTCGCCAACCGCCGCTCTGCGGCTTCCCCTCGCCGCAGCCTGACGGGCGCGACGCGACCGGTCTCCGGATCCCGGAGCGACACGACGATGCCACTCACGTCCGGGAAGCTCCGCTCCCAGGTCGGATCCTGGATCACGACCGGAACGATGTCCCATCGCCGCTCGGCCGCGGTCAGCCACAGCTCGTCGTCCGGTGGCGGCAGGAAGTCCGAGAGGACGAAGACGAACGTCCCGGCGCTGGCGGCGCGAGGCCGCTCCACGAGGTGCGCCACGGATCGCTCGAGCCAGTCGGCAGGGCTGCCGAACTCCCGGGACACCAGCCGATCGTCGCGGATCTCGAGCAGCTTGCGTTCACCCTTCGGCTGACGCCAGTGAGCATCGCCGTCGGCGAAGTCGAGGTACCCGACGTAGCCGCCGCACGCACCGGCACTCGCGAGGACGAGCTCGACGACCTGGCGCATCGCGCGGGGCTTGTCCAGCCAGGGCAGCGGTGGCGCGAAGTGGGCCATGCCCGGCCGCCTGTCGCAGACGAGGATGATCTTCGGTGCCTCCTCGGCGAACCGCTCACGCACGAGAAACTCGTCGGTGCCGCGCGCCGTCGACAGTCGCGCCGAGGCCGCCCAGTCGATCACGTCCATGCCGTCGCCCCGGCGGTACGGCCGCGATCCGGCGATGTCCGTGCCCGAGCCGCGGTTCAGGCTCCGCATCGTCCCGAACGAGAGCCCGATCACGCGCCGCCGGGGAACGAAGGTGAAGGTCGGCCGGGCGTTGGCCACGTGGCCGACCCTTACACGGGGTGGGGTTGCTCGAAGACGGGGTCGGCCTCCGACCCCGGGCGAGGCGCCGCCTCGAAACATGCGCTGCGAAAGTCACCGATCGCGGCCGCCCATCCCGACTGGCGCGCGCGGGCGACGAAGCTCGGTGTGAACACGACGCGGTGAGCAAGCACCGGGGCGAACAGCAGCTCGATGTCCTCGGGGACCACGTAGCCCCGCTCGTGCAGGAGCGCCCATGCGCGGGCGGCCCGCTCGAGCGCGAGGCTGCCCCGTACCGAGCTCCCGATCACGACCGTGTCCTGGGCTCGCGTCGCTCGCACGAGCTGCACGAGCCAGCGATGGAGGACGTCGTCGACGTACACGTGCTGCGCCGCCTGGCGGAGCTCCTGGATGTCGTCCAGCCCGACCACCGGGCGAAGATCGTCGAGCGGGTGGGTGAAGCGCTGCTCCTCGATGATGCGGAGCTCGTCCTCCATCTCGGGATAGCCGAGCGCTGTCCGCAGGAAGAACCGATCGAGCTGTGCCTCGGGGAGCGGGAACGTACCCTCGTACTCGATCGGGTTCTCCGTCGCGAGCAGGAGGAACGGATACGGAAGCTCGCGTGTGACGCCGTCCACCGTGACCTGCTCCTCCGCCATCGCCTCGAGCAGCGACGACTGGGTCTTGGGCGTTGCCCGGTTGATCTCGTCCACCAGCACCACGTTCGTGAAGATGGGGCCCGGCCGAAACTCGAAGTCGCGGCTCTTCTGGTCGAAGATCGCGAGGCCCGTCACGTCCGTCGGCTGGAGGTCCGGCGTGCACTGGATCCGGGACGTCGTCGCCTCCTCGATGCTGCCGGCGATCGCTCGCGCGAGCATCGTCTTGGCTGTGCCGGGAACGTCCTCGAGCAGCACGTGGCCGCCGCACATGAGGGCGGTCAGGACGAGCTTGATCTCCTCCCGCTTCCCGTAGACGACCGTCTCGATGTTGTCGAGGAACCGCGTCGATATCTCGCCCGCGCGCGCGACGAGCTCGGACTCCATCTCTCTATCGCCTTCCGCGATCGCACGATCCACGCGCACGATGTTAGCCACGGGCATGCTTTCGAATGGCGTCCGGCATGGGCGTCAGATAGTTGAACGACAATGCGGCGCGATTGTTAGCTCGAAGTTTGGGCGCGACCGCCCTCGACAACAAGTTCTTAACCTTCGCGGAGCCGCGAATTTTTCGGACGTCGCAGGCTCGGCCGGCAGGCCCTGCCTGCGTCGCCCGAGATACGCCAGCCCTGTCTGGGGGTCGACGGTTCCGAGGGACGCGGGCAAGCCCACGTCCCACACCCCACACACCCGCACACCCCAGCCGGGACGCGGGCAAGCCCACGTCCCCCGCTCCACCCGCGCTCGCGCCGGGCGGGACGTGGGCTCCCCCCACGTCCCACACTCCACGCCCACGCTCCCGCCGGCCGGGACCTGGGCTCCCCCCACGTACCACACTCCACGCCCACGCTCCCGCCGGCCGGGACGTGGGCTCCGCCCGCGTCCCAAAGAACCGAGCGCCACACAGAGAGGCGCTATGAGGGCAGTTCCGGACGCCGGCGAAAGCCGGCAGTCCACTTCAGGGATCGACCCTCGCGCCCGGCAAAGCCGGGCCCGAGGGGGTTTGCGGCGTCCGTACCGCGAACGCCGAACAGACACTCGCAAGCTGGAACCAGACGCCGGCGCAGCCGGCAGTCCACTTCAGGGATCGACCCTCGCGCCCGGCAAAGCCGGGCCCGAGGGGGTTTGCGGCGTCCGTACCGCGAACGCCGAACAGACACTCGCAAGCTGGAACCAGACGCCGGCGCAGCCGGCAGTCCACTTCAGGGATCGACCCTCGCGCCCGGCAAAGCCGGGCCCGAGGGGGTTTGCGGCGTCCGTTCCGCGAACGCGGATCGGACGCTCGCAAGCTACTGCAGCGCGTCGGCGCCGGCCACGACCTCGAGGATCTCCTGCGTGATCTCGGCCTGGCGGGCGCGGTTCATCTCGAGCGACAGCCGCTCGATCATCTCCCCCGCGTTCTTCGACGCGTTCCGCATCGCGGTCATCTGGGCGCCCTGGAACGAAGCGGCGGACTCGAGGAGCGCCCGGTAGACCTGCGTCTCGAGGTACACGGGCAGCAGCCTCTCGAGGATCTCCTCGGGCTCCGGCTCGAAGATGAAGTCGCCTCGCATCGCGTCGTCACGGCGCTCCTCCTCGTCGGTTTCAAGCAGCTCCGCGGCGATCGGGAGGATTTCCTGCTCGGTCACCGTCTGGGTGAGCGCCGAGACGAACCTGTTGTAGACGAGCACCACCCGGTCGACCTCGCCCTCGACGAAGAGCTCCGCTGCCCGATGGGCGATCGCCTGCGCGTCCTCGTATCCAGGCGCGTCCATGAAACCGACGAACGCACCGTCGACCGTACGGCGCCGGAACGTGAGCGTCGAGCGCCCCTTCTTCCCGACGGCGACCCACCGTACAGTCTGGCCCTCAGCCCCGAGCCTGCGCTCGAGCGAGAGCGCTCGCCGGGTCACCTGGGCGTTGAACGCGCCGGCGAGCCCGCGGTCCCCCGTCAGCGGGACGATCAGCGTCGAGCGCGTCGCCTCTCGCTGCTGGAGCAGCGGGAGGCGCTGGACCGACCCTGCAGCACGGCCGACGCCCGAGATCAGCTCCTGCATCGTGTCCGCGTACGGCCGCATGGCCTCGATCCGTGACTGGGCGCGGCGGAGCTTGGCTGCCGCGACGAGCTCGAGCGCGCGCGTGATCTTGCGGGTGTTGCGGACCGATCTGATCCGCCGCTTGTAGTCCTGGACGGAGGCCACTCCGCCTACGCTCCGAGGATTCCGTCCAGGCCCAGGCCCAGTGTGATGTCGGCAGCGAAGCCGGGGGGATCAGCCAACGAGCCCGGCCTCCTCCTCGACGTTGAAGCCGTCGACGAAGCGCTCGAGCGCCGCGTCGAGCTTCTCCGTCGTGCCGTCGTCGAGGTCGCCGCTCGTCCGGATCGTCTCGTAGATCGAGCTCTCGGTGCGGAGGGTCTCGCGTAGCTCTTCCTGGAAGCGCGGCACCTGCCCCACGGGCACCTTGTCCACCCAGCCGTGGATGCCGGCATAGATCGCGACGACCTGCTCCTCGATGGCCCACGGCTGGTACTGGGGCTGGTTCAGGGTCGCCACCATTCGCTCGCCGCGGGCGAGCGCCTGCTGCGTCGCGGCGTCGAGCTCCGAGCCGAACTGCGCGAAGGCCTCGAGCTCCCGGTACTGCGCGAGATCCAGGCGGAGCCGTCCTGCGACCTTCTTCATCGCCTTCGTCTGCGCGTTGCCACCGACACGGGACACGGAGATGCCGACGTTGATCGCGGGCCGGATACCGGAGTAGAAGAGGTCCGACTCGAGAAAGATCTGGCCGTCCGTGATCGAGATCACGTTCGTGGGGATGTACGCGGCGACGTCTCCGGCCTGCGTCTCGATCACGGGCAGCGCCGTGAGAGAGCCGCCGCCGAGCTTTTCCGAGAGCTTGCACGCGCGCTCGAGCAGTCGCGAATGGAGGTAGAAGACGTCTCCGGGAAACGCCTCCCGGCCGGGCGGCCGTCGGAGCAGCAGCGAGAGCTGCCGGTACGCGTCGGCATGCTTCGTGAGGTCGTCGTAGATCACGAGCGCGTGCTTCCCTCCGAAGAGGAAGTGCTCACCCATCGCGGCCCCCGCGAAGGGCGCCATCCACTTGATCGGCGCCGCCTCCTGAGCCGGGGCGGAGATCACGATGGTGTAGTCCATCGCGCCTGCGTCACGGAGCCGCTCGACCACCTGCGCGACAGTCGAAGCTTTCTGCCCCACGGCCACGTAGATGCAGATCACGTCGCCTCCGCGCTGGTTGATGATCGCGTCGACGCCGAGCGCCGTCTTGCCGGTGCCGCGGTCGCCGATGATCAGCTCGCGCTGGCCGCGGCCGATCGGGATCATCGAGTCGATCGCCTTGATTCCCGTCTGCAGCGGCTCGTGCACCGGCTGCCGCGCGATCACCCCGGGCGCCTTGAACTCGAGGGGACGGCGCTCGGTCGTCTCGATCGGGCCCTGGCCGTCGAGCGGCACCCCGAGCGGGTCGATCACTCGACCGAGGAGTGCGTCCCCGACGGGCACGCTCATCACCTCGCCCGTGCGGCGGACCGGCTCGCCCTCCTTGACGTGGAACCACTCGCCGAACAGCGCGACCCCGACGTTGTCCTCCTCGAGGTTGAACGCGATGCCGACCACGCCGTGCTCGAACTCGAGCCGCTCGAGCGCGACGCAGCTCTCGAGCCCGTAGACGCGGGCGATGCCGTCGCCGACCTGGAGCACCGTGCCGACCTCGGACAGGTCCGTCTCGACGTCGTACTGCTCGATCCGCTGCTTGAGGATGGATGTGATCTCTTCGGGGCGTAGCTTCACGTCGCGCTCTCCTAGGTTCGTGTGGCCAGTTCGCGGCGCAGGCGGTCGATACGGCCGCGGACGCTCGCGTCGACGCGAAGCGAGCCGGCCTGGAGGATCACCCCGCCGATGAGGTCGGGATCCACGCTACGGGTCGCCTCGACCGTGCGACCGGAGGCCTTCTCGATCGTCGACACGATCGACGCCGCCTCGTCCTCGGCCATCTCGTACGCGGTGGTCAGCTCGACGGCGAGCCGGCCCTGCGCCCGGTCGACGAGCGCGTCGAACTCCTCGGCGATAGCTCGAAGCTGCCCTGCGCGTCCCTTGGAGGCAACGAGCCGGACGAAGTTCCGGATGACGGGGTCGGCTCCCGTCGTTACCTCGTCGAGCACGCTCTCCTTGGCGCTCGGATCGAGCTGCGGGTTGGCGAGGAACGCCTCGAGCTCGGGCGTTTCCTCCATCGCCTCGGCGAGCTGCGCCAGCTGGTCGCGGGCGACGTCGACCCGGTCGCGCTCCTCGGCGGCCTGGTAGAGGGCGCGGGCGTACATGCGGTGCGCAACGGCCATCAGTTCGCGCTTCCGCCCCCGCGCTCGAGGGCGGAGAAGTCGAGGCTCTCGACGGCCTCCTCGACCAGGCGACGCTGGTCGGCCGAGTCGAGCACCTTTCCGACCACGCGCTGGGTAGCCTCGACCGTGAGGTCGGCGACCTCGCTCCGAATCTGGCCGATCGCGCGCATGGTCTCGGCGTCGATCTGCTTCCGCGTCTCCTCGAGCCGTCGCTTGCGGTCCTCCTCGACCTCATGCTTCGCCCGGTCGAGCTGCGCGTCGGCAACCTTGCGCGTCTCGGCGAGGATCTCCGCCGACTCGGAGCGCGCCTGGGCCAGGATCGCGCGGTTCTGCTCGAGGAGCTCACGAGCCTCGTTGCGTGCGCTGTCCGCCTCCTCGACCGCCTGCCGAATCCGGTCGCGGCGATCGTCGATCGTCTTCTGGATGGGGCCGAAGGCGACCCGCTTGAGCGTGTAGAAGGTGATCGCGAAGGCGATCAGCGTCCAGATCATGAGACCCGGGACGACCTCGATCAGTCCGGATGAGGCGAGCACGCCGTACACCTCAGATGAGCACGTAGGCGAGCAGACCGCCGATCAGGCCGTAGAACACGACGGCCTCGGTGAGCGCGAACCCGAGCCACTGGATGCCTTGCAGCTCGCCGCGCAGCTCCGGCTGGCGGGCGACCGCCTGGATCATCGACCCGAAGATGTTCCCGATGCCGACGCCGGCACCGAGCGAGCCGAGACCGATGCCGAGCGCCAGCGCGATCGCCTTGCCGGCGTCGGCGACGTCGCCGGTGGTCTCCGCGAGGACAAAGAACGCAGACAGCATGTGAGAGGAGCCTCCTTAGTGCTCGGGCTCGATCGCCGAGCCGATGTAGATAGCGGACAGGGCGGCGAAGATGTACGCCTGGATGGACACGACAATCACGACTTCGAAGAGGTAGAAGACCGTCGCGAGTGCGACCGAGAACGGCGCGATCCACGGGGTGACGAGGAAGATCAGGCCGATGAACGTGAGGATCAGCATGTGCCCCGCCAGCATGTTCGCGTAGAGACGGACGCTGAGGGAGATGAGGCGCATGAACTGGCCGAGGATCTCCAGCGGGACGATCAGCGGATAGAGCCCCTTCGGGACGTCGGGGATCCAACTCTGCAGATACCGCCGCACCCCGTTCTCGCGGATGCCCTCGACGTGCGTGAACACCCAGGTCATCAGGGCCAGCGCGAGCGTGACGGAGAGCGTCGAGGTCGCCGCGAAGATCGCGAAGGTGGGAATCCCGTGCCATTTCTCGTCCGAGAGCGGCAGCGGGATGAAGCCGAGCATGTTCACGGTCCAGATGAAGAGGAGCAGGGACGCGCAGTACGGGAACCACCGCGCGATCGCCTTCGTCGGCAGTCCCTGCTCGGCCACCTGCACCTGCGCGACCTCGTAGATCGTCTCCCCGAGCGCTTGCCGGCGGCTTGGCTCGCGACCGACCTTCACGCGCATCAGGACGATGCCGATCAGGCAGGAGAACAACGCCCCGAGCAGCAGGTACGCGACGGCCTTGTTGATCGACATGTTGAGCGGCCCGAGGTGGATGGGGATCCAGTCGTGGAGCTCCCACTCTTCGGCCGGGTTGAACTTCTCGTCGCCCGTCTCGTCGGCCGCGAGCGCGAGCGCCGGCAGCACGAAGAAGGCCGTGGTCGCGACCGAGGCGATACGCGCCCTCACGCGTCGGCCTCCGCGCCGAAGAACGAGACGAGCGAGACGGCGAGCTCGAGAGTGAACGCGAGCGCATACAGCAATGCGGCAGCCAGACCGACGCCCTCGTCGGAGACTGTGACCGCGACCAGCGGGATGCCAACCGCGATCGCCCGGAAGCTCGTGCCGATGCCCCGCATGCCTGCCGCGGCGAGGTTACCCGCGTCGAGCGAGAGTCGCGTCAGCATCCAGCCGAAGATCTGGCCCGCGAGCCACAGCACGGCGGCGAGCAGCCACCCGCCGAACGGCCAGCCTGCCACGACGAAGACCGGGAGCGCGAGCACGATCAGCCCCGTACCGGCGAGCGCGGGCACGAGGCGACCGGGGATCGGCCGCGGGGTCGTGAACACGTCGGCGCTCATCGGCCGGTGGTGGAGTAGACCTTGTAGACGACGAAGACGGAGAGAGGGATACCGACGATCGCGCCCACGAGTAGGCCGAGACCCCACGAGCCGAGCGGCCAGCCGAGCAGCCCGCCGACGGCCATCGCAGCGCCCGTCGTGCCGAGCAGCAAACCCGACGCGGTGGCGAGAGAGTGCGGTGAGGAAGCAGTGGCGGCGGCCATGCGGACCGGAGCATACCAGCGAGCTTGTAACATCCAAAGCCCCGTTTTTGAGCCATATTCGCCGAGGTTCGTCACACGATCCGTCGCGCCGACGCCCGCCTAACCTGACCGTGCGTGAGTGCGTGCCGGATGTCCTTGCAACACATCTCGCCCGTGTCCAACTCCGTGGACGTCTTCGACGGTGAACGGCCTTTGCTACGCGCTTAGGCGCTCTGCCGCATCGGCCTCGGCGCGGCGGCGGCGGACGCGCGGATTCGCAAGCTTGACGATCTCGAGCAGGTAGACGACGTACACCGAGAACGCGAGCGCGAAGAGCGCGATCGCCGTGACTGCGACGGTGTCCCAGAGGTGCCACGCTCCGCTCGCGCGGAAGGGGATGAACCGGGTCGCGAGAGCCGCCGCACCGAGACTCGCCGTCCACGCCCACATCGTGAGCGCGGCGCGGCGCTGCGAGAACCCGATCGTCATGAACCGGTGGTGCAGATGCGAGCGATCGGGGGTGGAGATCGGCTGGTGATACTTGAGTCGCCGCGCCACGACGAACGACGTGTCGATGATCGGGACGGCCAGCACCAGCAGGGGGAGGAACAGGACGACGGTCGACGCCGTCTTCAGGAGGCCGGAGATGGAGACGGTGGCGAGCGTGAAGCCGAGCACGAGCGCTCCGGAGTCGCCCATGAAGATCCTCGCCGGGAAGAAGTTGTGGCGAAGGAACCCGATGCAGGCGCCCGCGATGACTGCGGAAAGCACGGCCGCATCCGTCTTCCCGAGCGAGAGCGCAAGGACGGCGAACGTGATGCCTGCGATCGCACAGACTCCCGAGGCGAGACCGTCGAGGCCGTCGAGGAAGTTCACCATGTTCATCACGGCGACGATCCACACGACGGTCAACGGCATGCCCACCCACGCGGGGAGATCCACGATCCCGACGAAGGGGAACGTGAAGTGGTCGATCCACACACCCGCAGCGCATGCGATCGCACCGGCCGCCACCTGCCCCGCGAGCTTCTGCAGAGGGGCGAGCCCGCGGAAGTCGTCGACCGCGCCCACGACGCAGGCGACCGCGGCGCCGAGGAGGATCCCGCGCATCTCGCCGTCGAGCGAGAGAAAGGCGAGCGAGGGTACGAGGATGCCCAGGAAGATCGCGAGACCGCCGAGGCGGGGGATCGGCCGCTTGTTCAGCCGGCGCTCCGAGGGACGATCGACGACCCCGAGCATCCGCGCCATACCACCCACGGCCGGCGTCAGCAGCACGACGATGCCGAAGGCGATCAGCGCTCCCCAGATGACCTCGGGGCTCGATCGCAGATCGTCGAGCATGTGTGCCTCAGCCTATCGCCGGCGGGGTCATGGAATCACTCATTTCGTCCCGTACAGGCGGTCGCCTGCGTCCCCGAGGCCGGGCACGATGTACCCCTTCTCGTTGAGCGCCCTGTCGACCGACGCGACCACGATCGAGACGTCAGGGTGGTCGCGGTGGATGCGCTCGATGCCCTCGGGCGCCGCGATGAGGGCGATCAGGCGGATGGAGGTTGCGCCGGCCCCCTTCACGGTCGCCACAGCGGCGGCGGTCGAGTTGCCCGTCGCGAGCATCGGGTCGAGGAGGATCACGTCCCGGTCGGAGATGTCGTTCGGAAGCTTCACGAAGTACTCCACCGGCTGGAGCGTCTCCTCGTCGCGGTAGAGGCCGATGAAGCCCACGCGCGCGCCGGGGAGCAGCGAGAGCACCCCGTCCAGCATTCCGACCCCTGCGCGCAGGATCGGGCAGATCGCGACCTTCTTCCCCGAGATGCGCCGGGCGGTCGTGCGCTCGAGTGGCGTCTCGATCGCCACCTGCTCGTCGGCGAGGTCCTTCGTCGCCTCGTAGGTGAGAAGCAGTGTCAGCTCGTTCACGAGCTGCCGGAACATCTGGGTCGTCGTCGTGACGTCCCGGAGGAGGCCCAGCTTGTGCTGCACGAGCGGGTGCTCGACCTCGATCACGGTGCCCGCCGTCGCCACGTCGGCCGCCGAAACGGATTCCATCTAGATGGTTGATTGGTAATCGGCGTGACGTCCGGGGACGTCCCAGACCAAGCAAGGCGCACCGGCCGGGCACGGCACGTAACAGGCCCGACGGGCCGTGTCCGGAAGGGGCGATCCGGCGCCGTGTCTGGGGCGCCAGCCGGTTGGCGTGAACTGCCGATCGACCATCTAGGCCTCGAAGGACGGGTAGCCGCGGAAGCCGGGGTAGAGCGGGCGACGGTCGCAGAGCGCGGCCGAGCGCACGTGCAGAGCGTTCAGGTCTGGGTCGTCGGAGAGAGCGCTCACGAGGATCCGGCCGACCTCGCGAATGTCCTCCTCGTCGAACCCACGCATGGTCGCCGCCTGGGTGCCGAGGCGCACGCCCGAGGCGATGGTCGGAGGACGCTCGTCGAACGGGACGGTGTTGCGGTTCGTCGTCAGACCGACGGCGTGAAGCCGCTCCTCGGCGTCCTTTCCCGTCCAATCCGTGCCGCGGAGGTCGATCTGCAAGAGGTGCGTGTCCGTGCCTCCGGTGAGCAGGTCGAGCCCGCCGGCGACCAGGGTTTCTGCGAGCGCGTCGGCGTTCGTGCGGACCTGCGCCTGGTACACGCGGAACTCGTCCGTGGCCGCGATCCTGAAGCAAGTGGCCTTCGCGGCGATCACGTGCTCGAGGGGCCCACCCTGGAGCCCGGGGAACACAGCACGGTCGATCGCCTGCGCATGCTCCGATCTGCAGAGGACGAATCCCGATCGCGGGCCGGCCAGCGTCTTGTGGGTCGTCGAGCTGACGACGTCGCAGTGCTCGACCGGGTTCGGGTGGATGCCTGCGGCGACCAGCCCCGCGAAGTGGGCCATGTCGCACCAGAGCAGGGCCCCTACCTCGTCTGCGACCCGGCGGAACATCGCAGTATCGACCGTGCGCGGGTAGGCGGACCCGCCGCAGATCAGGAGCTTCGGGCGGTGCTCGCGCGCGAGGGCGAGAACCTCCTCCTCCTCGACGATCGACGTCTCGCGGGAGACCCCGTAG
Organism: uncultured Actinomycetes bacterium; assembly: GCA_963798725.1. Taxonomy (GTDB): domain Bacteria; phylum Actinomycetota; class Thermoleophilia; order Gaiellales; family Gaiellaceae; genus Gaiella. The sequence continues at coordinate 1,452,419 of CAWCUL010000001.1, read as the reverse complement.
TGGACGATCGTGTAGAGGCGGCCGGAGAAGTTCACCTTCAACCCGTGCGTCAGATGCCCGCCGTGGTCGAGCCGGAGCGAGAGGACCGTGTCACCCGGCTCGAGCAGCGCTGTGTACACGGCCATGTTTGCCTGCGCGCCCGCATGCGGCTGGACGTTTGCGTGCTCCGCGCCGAAAAGCTCCTTCGCGCGGTCGATCGCGAGCTGCTCGATCTCGTCGACGAATTCGCAGCCGCCGTAGTAGCGACGACCGGGGTAGCCCTCTGCGTACTTGTTCGTGAGCACGGATCCGACCGCCTCGAGCACGGCCGGCCACGTGAAGTTCTCCGAGGCGATTAGCTCGATCTGGGTTCGCTGGCGCTCCGCCTCGCGTCCGATCAGGGCGGCGATCTCGGGGTCGTGCTCGGCGAGCGATCCGGTGCGTAGACGGTCGAGCTGGTCGAAGGCCACGGCCACGGCGTGGATGGTACTCGCCGCGTCGACCGGTGGTCGTTGGCCGGACGGTGTCAGACACCGTCGACGCCCACCTGCCCCGCCCCGCTCCGATCAGTCCACAGGCGGGGCGCCGACGCCACATCCCCGCTGCGATCGGGCCTGTGGAGCGATCGGCGCCAAACCGGCACAGGTTTCCCTTGACAGAAAACGGTGTCTGACACCGTTTCGCCCTGGTGCACCGTTCCGGGCGTGTCAGCGCCCCGCGGCGCGAAGGAGTCGGAGCGCCTCGGACGCTGGAAGCGCACCCTCGCGGAGGATCGTCGGCTCCGGTGCGCACAGGTCGATCACGGTCGACGGCGTTCCCGGGAGCTCACCTCCGTCGATCACGACCCCGACGACGGAGCGGATCTCCGGGGGCACGTCACCGAGCCTGCGCGGATCAGGCCCCCCCGGGAGGTTTGCGCTTGTCGCGACGAGCAGCCCGAGCGCGTCGAGCACCCGCCATGGGTCGCCCGCAAGAGCCGGAATACGAACGCCGACGGTGTCCGGTCGTCGCACGTTCAGCCAACCGAACCGTCGCGCGGGATTCGGCAGAACGAGCGTCACCGGGCCGGGCAGCAGGGCTCGTGCGGCAGCAACGGCATGCTCGGGCAGCTCCGGCAGATCTTCGACCATGCGCTCGATCGAGGAGAAGAGGATCGCGGTCGGCTGCACCGTCTCACGACCCTTGGCGGCGTAGAGCCTCCGCGCCGCGCTCTCGCTGGCGCCGTCCGCGACGAGGCCGTAGACGGTGTCGGTCGGGAGCACCGCGAGGCGCCCGGCCCTCAGCTCCTCCACGGCGGACGCAACGAGGGTCGCGCTCACGCCGCGCCCGGCGACGTCACACGGCCGCGTCGTCCCTCGACGACCCGGTCCCGGCCGGCGAGATCCCGCGTCACGACGACCTCGCTGAACCCGGCGCTGACGAGGAGTCGGGCCACCGTCTCCGCCCGCGCGTCGTGTGTCTCGAGGACGAGAGCACCACCTGGCCCGAGCGCCGCAGCGGCGCGTTCGACGAGCGCCTCGGTGTGCCCGCGGCCGACGAGTGCGACGTGCGGCTCCCAGCGCACGACCTCGGGCGCGAGCTCCGAGATCTCCTCGGGAGCGACGTACGGCGGATTCGAGACGACGAGCTGCCAGTCGCCCTCCGGCAGCCCCGACAGAAAGTCATGACGGCGCAGCTCGATCTCGATGCCGGCCCGCTCCGCATTCTCACGGGCCAGTCGGAGCGCTTCCTCCGAGACGTCGATTCCCGTGACGTGCGCTCCCGGATGCTCGTCCGCGATCGCGAGCGCGATCGCGCCGGAGCCGGTGCCCGCGTCGAGCACGCGCGGTGCGTCGATGCCGTCGAGGAGCGCGAGGCAGCGGTCGACCACCGTCTCGGTCTCGGGACGTGGGATCAGGGCGCGGCGGTCGACGGTCAACGTGAGGCGCCGGAATCCCCACTCGCCGACGACGTACTGGAGCGGCTCGCGCTGGGCACGGCGGGCGGCGAGCGCCTCGACCCGCTCCGCCTCGCCCGCCGTCAGCGCACGGCGGCGCTCGGCGGCGAGGCCCGCCCGCGAGAGCCCCAGGACGTGGGCCACGATCAGCTCGGCGTCGAGCCGCGCCGTCCACACTCCTTCTGCCTCGAGCCGCGCGGCGGTGAGCCCGATTGCGTCGCCAGCGGTCACCGTGCTCCGTTCAGCGCTTGTGTTGATTCAACACAAGCGTTGTCATACCGCCGTCTCGAGCGCCCGCCTGCGCTCCTCCGCCTGGAGGGCCTCGGTGAACTCGGTGAGGTCGCCGTCGAGCACCTGGTCGAGACGGTGGGCCGTGTGCTTGACGCGGTGGTCGGTGAGACGGTTCTCGGGAAAGTTGTACGTCCGGATCTTCTCGGCGCGGTCCCCGGTCCCGACCTGTGAACGCCGCGCGGCGTCGAGCTCTGCCTGCTGACGTTCACGCTCTGCCTCGTAGAGCCGCGCCCGAAGGACGCGCATCGCCTTCTGCTTGTTCTGAAGCTGCGACTTCTCGTCCTGCATCGAGACGACGATGCCTGTCGGGAGATGCGTGATCCGCACCGCGGAGTCCGTCGTGTTGACCGACTGACCGCCGGGCCCGGTCGAGCGGTACACGTCGATCTTCAGATCCTTGTCCTCGACCGTCACCTCGACGTCCTCTGCCTCGGGCATGACCGCGACCGTCGCCGTCGAGGTGTGGATGCGTCCCTGGGACTCGGTGGTGGGCACCCGCTGGACGCGATGGGTTCCTCCCTCCCACTTGAACACGGAGTACGCACCGTCACCCTTCACGGCGAACACAGCTTCCTTCACCCCTCCGCCGTCGTTGTCGCTCACCGACAGGAGCTCGGTCCGGTACCCCCGTCGCTCCGCGTAGCGCTGGAGCATGCGTGAGACCTCACCGGCCCAGAGAGCCGCCTCGTCGCCACCGACCCCCTGCCTGACCTCCACGATCACGTCCTTGCCGTCGGCCGGGTCACGCTCCACGAGAGCAACCCGGAGCTCGTCCTCGAGGCGGGCAACCTCGGACTCGAGCTCCGTCGCGAGTGAGGCAAGCTCGGCGTCGCCCTTCGCCGCTTCCAGGTCGGCGCTTGCCTGCCGCCACTCGCGGGCGGCGCGCACGGCGGGCTCGAGCTCCTTGAGGCGACGCCCGACCTCCGCAGCCTCGCGGTGGTCGTTGTAGACGGACGGATCCGCCATCCGGCGCTGAAGATCCTCGTGGGTTCTCTCCAGCTCGTCGATCAACTCGTCCAGGGCCACGGCGCAATGGTAGGCGCCGCGGCGAACGTGCCCCGGCTACGCCGTCGCGAGCGTTGCCGCGACAGTCACCTCGGGGATCCCGGTGACCGCCATGGAGATGGGGCAGTTGACCTTTGCGTCGTCCGCACGCGCGACGAACGTGGCGTGATCGATGCCGGAGACCGTGCCTACGACGTGGATCGCCCCGGCGGTGATCCCCTCACCGGGTTGGAACGTGACGGTCACCGAGGTCTCGAGCCGCTCCGGGGGTGTCCCGTCGCCCGCGAGGGCGTGCGCGAGCGCCATCGAGTAGCACGACGCCCATGCCGCTGCGAGCAGCTCCTCGGGGCTCGTTCGCCCGTCGGGCGCCTCCGCACGTGAGGCCCAGGTCACGTCCAGGGGCCCGAAGGCCCCGCTGCCGACGCCCTCGATCGTCCCATTGCCGTCGATCAACGAGCCGGCCCACTTCACCTTCGCCATCCTCTCGGTCGCCATCAGTCGCCTCCTTCGAGCGTCGTTTCGATGTCGATGGCCACGCCGGCATCGCGCAGGAGCGAGGAGAACGAGCAGCCGCGGTGAGCAGCGTCAATCGCCGCTGCGAACGCAACATCCTCCAACCCGTCGACGGTGGCGGTGACGGTGAGCGTGGAGCGCACGATCAGATGCCCGCGACCCTCGACCTCGTCCATCGTGATCCGGCATCCGACCCGCAGTGCACCCGGAGGTGTGCCGGCCGCCGTGAGCTCGCCGGCGAGCGACATCGTGAAGCAGCCCCCGTGGGCCGCCGCGAGGAGCTCCTCCGGGCTCGTTTTTCCTTCCGGCGCCGCGATCCGTGTTGGCAGCGAGTACGGGAGGGCGGTGAAAGCGCCCGAGGAGACGGCGCTCAGCGCACCGTTGCCTCGCGCCAGGTTTCCCTCCCAGGCGACCTCTGCTTCACGGACGATTCGCGGCATCTCGAGGAGAGGCTATGCCATTACCTCGACCCGACGAGCCGCTTCCCTCTCCGAGCTGGAGTCGCCCGCCTCGCGGCGTTGTACTTCCTCGATCGCGCGGATCGAGACCTCGACCTGGTCGAGCGACGGCTGGCGCGTCGTGAGGCGCTGAAGCCAGAGCCCGGGCGCCAGCAGGGTCATCAACGGCCGGTTGTCCTGATGGCGTCCCGCGAAGCGGATCAGCTCGTACGCCAGGCCGGCGATGACCGGCAGAAGAAGAATTCGGCTGAGTATCAGCCAGTACCAGACCGGTCGCCCGACGAACGCGAACACGAAGATCCCGAGGACCATTACCCATAGCAAAAAGGCCGTTCCGCAGCGTGGATGGATCAAACTAAACTTCTGCACCTTCTCCGGAGTCAACTCGGAGCCGGCCTCGAGCGCGTTGATCGTCTTGTGCTCCGCGCCGTGGTACTGAAACACCCGCTTCAGGTCGGGCAGCAATCCGATCAACCCGATGTACGCGATGAACACCGCGACCCGGATCAGTCCCTCGACGACCACGAACCAGGCCGTGCCGTCGATCGGCAGCCAGTTCGTGATCAGGGCCGGCCCCACCTTGAACAACATCAGCGCGAACCCGATGGCGATCGCGAACGAGAAGATGATCTGGCCGCGCGAGATCTCGGTCACGACCTCGCCGTCGTCGTCCTCCTCCCGCGTCGCGACGTTCGCCGAGATCGCGAGCGCGCGGAAGCCGATTGCAAGCGACTCGCCGAGCGCGATCACGCCGCGGATCACCGGGAGCCGCCAGATCCGATGCCGCCGCATCGGCGAGCTGATGTCCTTGACGACCTGCTCGATGCCGCCCTCCGGCGTGCGCACGGCGACGGCCCAGCACGACGGACCGCGCATCATCACGCCCTCGAGCACCGCCTGCCCTCCGTAGGAAACGCTCATGCGGCCAGGCTACCGGGGGAAGGCGAGCGGACTATTCGCTCTTCGCGGCGGCGGCCTTCTCGAGCCGGCGCTGGAAGCGCTCGACCCGCCCACCCGAGTCCATCAGCTTCTGCTTGCCCGTGTAGAACGGGTGGCAGGCCGAACACACCTCGACGTGGAGCTCCGCCTTCGTCGAACGCGTCACGAACTCGTTACCGCACGAGCACGTGACATGCGAGACGACATACTCGGGATGAATGTCAGCCTTCATGAAACGCCCAGGATAGCAGAGGCGATTTCGGCCCCAACGTTGCCTCCCGAGACGACCGCCACGATGTTTTCGGCATCGATTCGGCCTCCGAGCACGGCAGCAACCGCGGCTGCGCCGGCAGGCTCGCACGCCAGCTTCGCGTCCGTGTAGACGCGTCGCATCGCGTCCTCGATCTCCTCCTCCGAGACCCGGACGACGTCCACGCCGAACTCGCGGCAGACGGCGAGGGCATGGCGTCCGGCAAACGGCGCGTCGAGGCCGCCGGCACGCGTATCCGGAGCGATGGTGACGGGCTCCCCCGCCTCGAGAGCGAGGGCGAGAGCGGCCGATCCGACGGGCTCGACGCCGACCACGCGCACGTCGCGAGGCCCTACGGCGGCCGTGATCCCCGCGATGAGCCCCCCGCCCCCGACCGGAACGACGATCGCGTCGATGCCCGGCGCATCTTCGAGGATCTCGAGGCCCACTGTCCCCTGGCCGGCCATGACCACGGGGTCGTCGAACGGGTGCACGAGCACGCTGCCCGTCTCGGTCACATGACGGTCGAGCCGGACGAAGGCCCCGGCAGGATCATCTGCCTGCGCGTCCACGTGCGCCCCGAAGGCGCGGGCGCGATCGAGCTTGAACGGGCTCGCCGCCGCCCACGAGAACACGGTGCAGCTGAGCTTCTCGACCGCCGCTCCCCAGGCCAGGGCGATCGCATGGTTGCCGGCAGAGGCACCCGCCACGCCCCTTGCGCGCTCGCTCGCGTCGAGCGCCGCCAGCCGGTTGGTCACGCCGCGAGCCTTGAACGAGCCCGTGTGCTGAAAGAGCTCCGCCTTGAGCTGGAGGCCGGGCGAGATCGCCGACGCATCGAGCAAGGGCGTTCGACGCACCCGCCCGCGGATCGTCTCGGCAGCCCGGACGACATCGTCTCGCGTGACGGGATCGCCGGCCACCCCGGCGATCCTACGCTGCAGCGGTCAGGCCAGCAGAATGGGCGCGTGAGCTTGCCGGTCGACCAGCTTGCTCGTACGCACCCGGTGCGACTCGTCGTCACCGACGACCTCTCGCGGCGACGTATCACCGTCGCCTTTCGGCTCCTGCTGGCGGTGCCGCACCTCCTCTGGGTGACCCTCTTCGGGATCGCGGCGTTCGCGCTGTCGTTCGTCGTGTGGATCGCGGTGCTCGTCGAGGGGCGGGCGCCCAGAACGCTGCACGGGTTTCTCGCGAGCTACACGCGTTACACCGTTCACCTGACCGCGTACCTCTGCCTCGCAGCCGACCCCTACCCGGGCTTCACGGGCGCCGGACCGTACCCGGTCGACGTGGAGATCGCACCGCCGAGCAGCCAGGGACGGGTCGGCGCAGCGTTTCGCCTGCTGCTGGCGATCCCGGCCGTGATGCTCTCGTCCGCGCTCGGAGGCTCGGCGGCCGCCGGGGCGGTGGTCGGAGGCTCAGCGCTCGGCGGCTCCGTTGGTCTTGCGACAGTCGTCGGCATCCTCGGCTGGTTCGCGTCGCTCGCCGTCGGCCGGATGCCGCGCGGGATGCGCGATGCCGCGGTCTTCGCGGTCCGGTATTGCGCGCAGACGACGGCGTACCTGCTGCTGCTCACGGAGCGATATCCCGACTCGGCTCCGGGAGCGGGCCCGTCGTCGCCGCTCCCCGCCCACCCTGTCGAGCTCGAGGTCGACGACGATCTGCGCCGGCCCCGGCTGCTCGTGCTCTTCCGCGCACCACTCGTCGTCCCCCATCTCCTGTGGCTCGCATGCTGGTCGGTGCTCGGAGTGGCCGCGGCGGTCGCGGCCTGGGTTTGCGCCCTGGCCCTTGGACGCGTGCCGCTGCCGCTTCACCGATTCCTGGCCGCGTACGTCCGCGCGAGGTTCCAGGTGATCTCATTTCTCTTCCTGATCGGACGACCGTTTCCGGGCTTCGTGGGACGCGAAGACAGCTACCCGGTCCATCTGAAGCTCGCGTCGCCCACCACACAGGGCCGGCTCGGTGCGCTTTTCCGATTGCCGCTTGCCGTCCCGGCGCTCCTCCTCTCGTTGTCCTACCTCGGCGTGGCGCTCGTCGTCGCGGTGCTCGGCTGGTTCGCCTCCCTCGCCACAGCGCGGATGCCGGTGGGGCTCCGCGATCTGGGAGCGGTTGCGCTCCGCTACGAGGCGCAGGCCTCCGCGTACGTGTTCCTGCTGACGCCGCGATATCCGTACGCGTCTCCGGCTCTCCGGGATCGTCCGCGCCACCACGAGATCGTGCCGGGCGAGGAGTCGACGGACGGCTCGACGTGACTCGCGGCCGCGGGGCGGTGTACGTAGCGCTCGCGGCAGGCTGGGTGGTCCTCGCGTGGCTGCTTCTCGGGACCACGGTTCCCGGAGACCTGAGCGAAACCCATGTGAACGTCGACGCCGTCTTCGGGCGGGACCTCGTCGCACGAACGGAGCGCTACGAGAGGTTCCTACTCGTCGCGTGGGTGATGCAGACGATCGTGACGCTCGCGGCCTTTGCGGTGTACGCGCGCTTCGGGGCGCGGCTAGCACGCGAGTCGGCCGCAGGCCCCCTCGGCACAGGGATGCTGCTCGGGATGCTCGGGCTGGCGATCGTCTGGCTCGTGCGACTGCCGTTCTCGCTCTCGACGCTCTGGTGGGCCCGCCGGCATGGGATCTCGTCGGTGGGCTATCTCGATGCGGTCACGGGCGACTGGATCGAGCTGGCGGTGACGTTCGTCTCGATCTGCGTCGCGCTTCTCGTCGTCATGGCGCTGGCCCGACGGTTCGGCTCGTGGTGGTGGATTCCGGCGACCGCCGTGCTCACTGCGATCGTTGCGACAGGCGTCTTCGTTGCCCCCTTTGTCTACCCCGGGCTGGAGCGCCCAGCCGACGCGGCGCTCACGCGGCGCTTCGAGCGACTCGAGGGGCTGCAGGGGATCGACGGTGTCCGGCTTCGTGTCGAGAAGGTGAGCGAGCGCACGAGCCAGGCGAACGCGTTCGCATTCGGCATCGGCCCTTCGGCGCGGGTCGTGCTCTGGGACACGCTGCTCGACGGCCGCTTCGACGAGCGCGAGGTCGACGTCGTGCTTGCCCACGAGCTCGGGCATCATTCGAGTGACCACATCGCGAAATCGATCGGTTGGTTCGCCGTCTTCGCTCTGCCCGGTGCGTTCGTGCTGATGCTCGTGACGCGGTCGCGCGGGGGCATGGGCGAGCCGGGCGCAGTGCCTCTCGCACTCCTCGTCGTCGTCGTCTGGTCGCTCGTGACCAGCCCCGCCCAGAACGCCGTCAGCCGCCGCATCGAGGCGGAGGCCGATTGGAAGGCGCTCGAAACGACCCGCGACCCCGCCGCGGCCCGCGGGCTGTTCCGCGGCTTTGCGGTTACCTCCCTCGGCGATCCGAGCCCGCCCGGGTGGGCCTATGCCCTGCTCGCGAACCACCCCACGCTGGCGCAGCGGGTCGGCATGACGGACGCCTGGGCGGCGCGTCGAGCGGGCGTGCCAGGCACGTAGCCACGGTCGCACGAGACACGTCGGTTGGGGACGGGAGGCGGCGCTTCGACGACGGTTTCATGCGGTTCGCCACGCGTCGGCCCGCGCATTTGCGCGCAACTCGTGCCAGGCACGAAGCCACGGTCGCACCGGACGTGTCCCGTCGGGGGCATGACGACCGGATCGTGCTTCGCGTCGACGGAGTCGGCGATCACGCACGTGATCGCAAGCGCTATGAGATCGCGCCACGCGCTACGATAGTGCGCCGCGCGCTACGTGACCGTGTACTCGGGCCCCGAACGCCCGCAGGAGGCGTGAGGCGGCCGCCTTCGCGCTGATCGCGCCGCACCGAACGCAGTTCGCGCCGGACGATCGGTGTCAGACACCGTCGTGCGACCGAGCGGCCGCGACCCGACGTCAGGTGACCGTGTACTCGGGCCCCGAGCCGCCCTCGGGAGGCGTGAGGCGGCCGCCTTTCGCGCTGATCGCGCCGCATTGAACGCAGTTCGACGGATTCACGTGCACCTGCACCGTGCCGTCGCCGTCCGCCTCACCGATCTCGTAGACCTCGGCGGGGCACATCCAGTGCCACATTTCCGCGAGCTCGCGCGGCACCCTGGTCCGGACGCGGATGTGGTTCGGTTGGTCGTCGCGCGTCCGGTTCCCCGACGAGAACACCGACGAGAGCTTGTCGAAGGTCAGCTCGCCGTCGGGAGACGGGTATCGCGCGGCACGACCCGTCCGCACGAGCGCGGTCTGCGAGTTGCGATGGGTCGAGAGCTCCTTCGGCGGCAGCTTTCCCTTCGTCACCGTCATCAGGCTCGCGAGCGCGCCGCCGGCGAAGAAGCCCTTGTCGAACGCCTGGCGCATGTTGCGGACTTCGCGAAGCTCGTCCCAGACGTAGCTGGAACGAAGTGAGGCATCATAGGTGTCGAGCGCGCCCCGACGCCCGGCAACCTCGCCGCGCTGCAGGGCGGCAAAGACCGCCTCCGCCGCGAGCCGCCCCGACTCGATCGCGTAGTGCACGCCCTTGAGCCGCGGCACGTTCACGAGCCCGGCCCCTTCTCCGACGAGAACGAGGCCCGGCGCATTGAGCCTCGAGGGCATGGAGTTGAGCCCACCCTCGGTGATCGTCTTGGCACCCCAGGCGACCCGCTCGCCGCCCGCGAGGATCTTCCGGACGAGCCGGTGCGTCTTGAACTCCTGCAGGACGTCATGGGCGGACAGCTCGACGTCCGCGTACTCGAGCCCGAGGACGAACCCGATGGACACGTGATCATCGCCCATCGGATAGATCCACGAGCCGCCGAACTCCGCGAAGCGGGATCGCTTGCGGAGCGGCCACCCGAGCGTGTGCACGATCTTCCGCAACGGCGTCGGAACCTTCCAGACCTCCTTCACGCCGAGCGCCCAGATCTGCGGGTTCTCGCCCTCGAGCCCGAAATGATCGACTGCTGCACCGGTGAGATGCCCGGAGGTGCCCTCCGCGAGCACGGTTACACGCGCAGTCACATCGACGCCCGGCTCGAAGTTCCCGAGCGCCTCACCCGCCTTGTTTCGACCCTTGTCGCCCGTTCGGACGCCGACCACGCGGCCGTGCTCGACGAGCAGCTGCTGTCCCACCGTCTCGGGAAGGAGCATCGCGCCCGCAACCTCGGCCTGCTCGGAGAGAAAGCGCCCGAGCTCCGACACGGAGACGATCCAGTTGCCGTGATTCATCATCGTGGGCGGCGGCGGAATCCTCAGCGCGGCGCCCTTCGTGAGCAGGTAGACGGCCTCGCCCTGGACGGGACCGTACGTCGGCATGTCCTCGATCGGTATGCGCCCCGCGAAGAGCTTGCGGATCGCTCGCGGGTTCATCACCGCACCGGACAGAAGATGCGAGCCCGCCTGCTTTCCCTTCTCGAGCACGGCGACGGGGACCTCCCCGAGGCGTTCCCGCACGTCCGGGCGCTCCTCGAGCAGCTGGCCGAGTCGGATCGCGCACGCGAGACCACCGGGCCCGCCGCCGACGATCAGGACGCCGACGTCGATCCGTTCGTCGGGCGCGTCCGTCACCGCGCCGATCGCCTCGGAGATCGAGAACGGCGGCGGATAGTCCGACGGCCGGACGCCGCTCACGAACGCGCCCGAAGCAGCTCGGTGAGCTTCGGCGCGATCTGCTCCAGGTCCCCGACGACGCCGAGATCGGCGAAGTCGAAGATCGGGGCGTTCGGATCCTTGTTGACCGCGACGATCGTCCCGGAGCCCTGCATTCCGACCTTGTGCTGGATCGCACCCGAGATCCCGAGCGCGATGTAAAGCTTGGGCGAGACGGTCTTGCCGGTCTGCCCCACCTGCGCCGCGTACGGATACCACCCGGCGTCAACGACGGCGCGCGTGGCGGCGACGGCGCCCCTGAGGGCCGCCGCGAGCTCTTCGCAGTAAGAGAAGCCTTCCGGCCCCCCGAGGCCCCGGCCTCCTGCGACGATCACGTCGGCGTCCTCGATGGACGGGCCGCTCGATTGCTCGGTGAGGTGCTCGACGAGGCGCGCTTCGGTCGCGAAGTCCGCGAAGTCGGCGCCGACGTCCTTCAGGTCAGCCGTCCCGGCCGACTCGACGGGGTCGAACGACCCGGAGCGAATCAGAGCGAGACGCGGCGTGGACGTCCATCCGACGTCCACCAGGACCGCGTCTCCCAGAGCCGGCCGGACTCCGACGAGCTCGTCCCCGTCGAGACGGAGGTCGGTGAGGTCCCAGTTCAGCCCGGCGTCGAGACGTGCGGCCAGCCCCGCCGCGACGTCGGCAGCCAGCACCGAGGCGGCAAAGAGCACGGTGTCCGCGCCCGACTCCCTCACCACCGCCTCGAGGGCGTCCACCCTGGGCTGCGGCAGGGGAGCGGCGAGCTGCTCGTCGTCCACCACGTAGACGGTCGTCGCGCCGAACGAGCCGGCCGTGGCAGCGGCGTCGCGGATCCCGCTTCCCAGAACGACCCCGCTCACCTCGCCGCCGAGGGACGCGGCCTTGCCGAGCACGCCGAGGCCGCCCTTTGTCAGCTGGCCGTCATGGCTCTCGAGATAGACGAGGGTCGTCACTCAGATCAACCGCTTCTCCGCGAGGTACTCGACGATCTTCTCCGCGGCGCTGCCATCGTCCTCGATCGTCACCTGGCCGCTCTTGGCCGGCGGCGGGGAGACCGCGAGGACCTTCGTCCGGGAGCCTGCCTCGCCGACCCGCCCCGCCTCAGCACCAAGGTCGGCGATCGAGACGGTCTCCTGCGGTTTCGACTTCGCTCCCATGATCCCCTTGAGGGACGGGTACCGCGGCTCGTTGATCGCGTCGGACACGGCAACGACCGCCGGGAGGGGCGCCGCGATCACGTCGTAGCCGAACTCCGTCTGACGCTTTCCCGTGAGCTCGCCCGAAGCCACGTTCAGCTCGGCGACCTGCGAGATCAACGGCCTCCGGAGCCGCTCGGCGACGGCGGCCCAGAGGACCGCGCCGTCCGCGTCGCTCGACTGCTGGCCGAAGAGGACGAGATCGGCCTGCTCGCGTTCGAGCGCCTTCGCGAGCACGTAGCTCGTCGCGACGAGATCGGAGCCCTCCACGGCCGGGTCCGACACGAGCAACGCCTTGTCGGCCCCCATCGCGAGCGCCTTGCGAAGCGACTCCATCGCCTTCTCGGGCCCGACCGAGACGATGACTACCTCGCCGTCCTGCGCCTCTTTGAGACGCAAAGCCTCCTCGACCGCATTCACGTCGGTCGCATTGAGGACGCCTTCCCCCGAGCGATCGAGGCGGTGGGTGGCGGCGTCCAGGCGCTTGTGCGAGGTCCCGTCGGGAACCTGCTTGACGCACACGGCGATCTTCATCGCGGCGGACTCTATCGACCGCCGCAGAGCGGCCACCCCGGGTACGCGCAGCGGCACCCGAAGGGACGAACGGTGTCAGACACCGTTTGGTGTCAAGGCTTAGCGTGTGCCGATTTCGTGCCGATCGCTCCACAGGCGGCGGGTGCCGAGGAACCATGCGAAGGCTCGAGGCTGGCACGGCCGATGGGACATGGCCGCAAACGACGAGTGCGGCGTGACGACCGTCCGCCCTGGCCATGACTGTGTCGGACTGGCCGGCCGCCGGTGGTGTCAGACACCGACGTTCGACCCGCAGCGAGCCTCGACTGAGATCGCGGACTTTGGGCTGTGGTAGCGTCTCGCCCTTCGCGCCGCGCACCGGAGCCATGGATCGCCACCGGACGACAGCACGAGGGGTCGCCCTCCTCCTCGCCGCCCTTCTCGGCTCCGCCCTGGCCGCATCCGGGAATGCCGCGCAGAAGCCTGCCGGCCTCGTCGCCGGACAGCCGATCGTCTTCCCGCTGATCGGCGACTACGCCTACACGATGAACTACCGCGACGCGCGTGCGCAGGGCCCTCACGAGGGCATCGACATCGAGCACGTCCCTTGGCGCACACCGGTCGTCGCCGCCGAGGCCGGCAAGATCAAGTGGTGGACGACGTCCTGGCGGGCGGGCTGCATGCTCTACCTGTATGGGAAAAGCGGCACGACCTACCTCTACATCCACCTGAACAACGACCTGACCGACGCGTCCGACGACCGCGGCGGCTGCAAGCAGGGCGTGTCGTACGCGGTCCCGGACGGCGCCAAGGTGACCGCAGGCCAGCAGATCGCCTGGAGCGGGGACTCCGGCGACGCCGAAGGGAACTACCACCTCCATTTCGAGGTGCATCCGAACGACGGCGCTGCGGTCAACCCGTACCCGTATCTGAACGCCGCCGAGCGCCTCGTCTTCCCGGGGCGGCTCGGATCGCCGTTCTCGCTCGGCATCCGGGGCGACGTCGTCGCGGCCGGAGCCGGGACGCTCCGCATCCGGGCGAGCGCGGTGCGCTGGTGGCCGGGCGGGCGCTGGACATCACTCGTCCAGGATCGCGTCATCGAGGTCGGCGTCGCAAATGGGGCCACCATCGACGAGACGTTGCTCCCGGCGCTCGAAGGCCCGGCCCTCCGGACGCTCGAGGAGGGGCCCCCGCGAACGGTCACCGCCTACACGTCACGCGAGAAGCTGACCGCTCTCGCGCTGCGAGGCGCCCCGGGTGCGCTCGTCGCCACGCGGATTACCCGCCCGGGCGGCACGGTCTCGGTCGAGCCGACGACGCCCGTCCTCCCCTCGACACCGGACTTGAGCGGAGAGGACGACGGAGCGGCGATCTCCGACGCGACGGAGGACGGCCTGCCCCGTGGTGTCTGACCGGTCCGGGGTCAGCTCGAGGTCGTGGCGGCGCTCGGCCGGAACGGCCGGAGGCCGGCTCCCGCGCCGCGCCGACTCCTATGCGGGAGCGAGCGCGCTGCGGAGAAAGTCGACGATCGCGCTGGTGGGGGCGCCGGGCGTGAAGACGGCGGCGACACCCAGCCGCTTGAGCTCGTCCGCGTCCGCCTCGGGGATCGTGCCCCCGACGACGACGAGCACATCGCCGGACTCGTTCGCGCGGAGACCCTCTACGATCCGCGGCACGAGCGTCATGTGCGCACCCGAGAGAATCGAGATCCCGACCGCGTCCGCATCTTCCTGGATCGCGGTCTCGACGATCTGCTCGGGCGTCTGGTGGAGGCCGGTGTAGATGACCTCCATTCCCGCGTCCCGAAGCGACCGCGCGATGATCTTGGCGCCGCGATCGTGCCCGTCGAGCCCGGGCTTGGCGATCACCACTCGAATGGGCCGCTCCACGCGGTCAGTATAGGAACGTGCGTCTCAATGTCATCGGGTCGTCCCCCGCGTGGCCGAACGCAGGTGGCGCCCATTCCGGTTACCTCGTCTCGTCCAACGGCAAGCGGCTCCTGCTCGACTGCGGGCCCGGCGTGCTCGGACGCCTTCGCGAGCAAGAAGCGTGGCCCGTGCTCGACGCAATCGCGATCACGCACTTCCATCTCGACCATTGGGGCGATCTCGTGCCATGGGTGTGGGGCAGCTTCTACCGTCGCGGCCACGACGACGTCCAACCCGAGCTCTGGGTCTACCGCGGCGGGCACGCGTACCTCGAGGAGCTCGGTTCTCGTCTCGGCTTCCCCGACATGTTCGACCGGACCTTCAAGGTGTTCGAGTACGACGCCGAGACGCCCTTCAGAACGGCCGGGCTCGAGGTGCTGCCCATCCGATTGCCCCACTACAAGCTCGAGACATACGGTTTCCGTGTCTCGAACGACGCCACGACGCTCGCCTACACGGGCGACACGGGCCCGAGCGAGCGGATCGCCGAGCTGGCGCGCGACGCCGACCTGTTCGTCTGCGAGGCGACCCTCGAGACTGGCTCGGCAGATGGAGAGCCGCGTGGGCACCTGAGCGCGGACGAGGCGCTCGACGCCTACCGGGCTTCGGGAGCGCGCAAGCTTCTCATCACCCATCGCCCAGCCGAGCTCGCGCTCCCGGACGGTGTCGACCTTGCCTACGACGGCATGGAGCTCGAGGTCGAGCCCACGGGTTGACGTCGACGGCGCGGCTGCTCCGGCCGTGCGTGGCGGGATCGAGCCGCGGGGATCCGCGCGAGCGGCTTCCTGCCTCGCGTCAACAAGGAAGATCGAGCAGCAGAAATCCGCACGAGCGGAACCCTGCGCAGCGAACACAAGGTCGTTGCGGCCGCGACAGCGGAGGCCTTCAGGGATCTGCCCCGCCGAAGGCGGGGATCAAGCCGCAGAAATCCGCGCGAGCGGATTTCTCCCTGGCGAAAACTAGAACACGGCCTGCTCGCGCCAGGTGCCCCAGGTTTCGCGCCAAGCGTCGCAGATCTCGCCGAGGGTGACGCCGTCGCGGACGGCGTCGACCGTGACGGGCATCAGGTTGCGGTCGGGTCGTGACGCGGCTTCGCGGAGCTCGGCGATCCGTCGTTCCACGAGCGCCGTGTCGCGGCGGGCCTTGTAGGCGCGCAGCCTGTCGATCTGCTTGCGCTCGAGCTCGGGGTCGATCCGCAGCGTGTGCACGTCCTCCTCGGTCTCCGTCCGGTAGCGGTTGACGCCGACCACGACGCGCTCGCCGCTCTCGACCTCCTGCTGATAGCGGTACGCGGCCTCGGCGATCTCGCGCTGCGGCATGTTCTGCTCGATCGCGGCGACCATCCCACCAAGCTCGTCGATGCGCCCGAACAGCTCGTACGCCTCCTGCTCGAGCCTGTTCGTCAGGGCCTCGACGTGGTAGGAGCCACCCAGAGGATCGATCCCGTTCACGACACCGGTCTCGTGCGCGATCACCTGCTGCGTCCGCAGCGCCAACCTGGCCGCGTCCTCGGTCGGCAGCGCGAGCGCCTCGTCGTAGGAGTTCGTGTGTAGAGACTGTGTCCCGCCGAGCACCGCCGCGAGCGCCTCGATCGCCGTGCGCGCGACGTTCACGAGCGGCTGCTGCCACGTGAGCGACACGCCAGCCGTCTGGGTGTGGAAGCGCATCAGGAGCGAGCGCTCGTCCCTGGCCCCGTAGGTGTCGCGCATCTCCCGCGCCCAGATCCTCCGGGCCGCCCGGTACTTCGCGATCTCCTCGAAGAAATCCAGGTGCGCGTTGAAGAAGAACGACAACCTGGGCGCAAACGCATCCACGTCCAGCCCCCGCTCCAGCGCCCAGTCGACGTACGTGAACCCGTCCTTCAACGTGAACGCGAGCTCCTGCGCCGCCGTCGAGCCCGCCTCGCGGATGTGGTAGCCCGAGATCGAGATCGGATGCCACAACGGCATCTCGGCGGCGCAGAACTCGACCATGTCCGTCACGAGCCGCATCGACGGGGCCGGCGGAAAGATGAACTCCTTCTGCGCGATGTACTCCTTGAGGATGTCCGTCTGGATCGTCCCCCGCAGCCTCTCGCGAGGCACTCCCTGCGACTCTCCGACGGCCAGGTACATCGCGAGCGCGACCGCCGCCGCCGAGTTGATCGTCATCGAGGTCGACACCTCACCCAGCGGGATCCCCGCAAACAGGATCTCCATGTCCTCCAATGACGCCACCGCAACGCCCTCACGGCCCACCTCGCCCACCGCGCGCTCGGAGTCCGAGTCCACGCCCATCAGCGCCGGCATGTCGAACGCCACCGACAACCCCGTCTGCCCGTGCCCCAGCAGATACCGGAACCGCTCGTTCGTCTCCTGCGCCGTGCCGAACCCCGCGAACTGACGCATCGTCCACAACCGGCCCCGATACATCGACGGGTACACCCCGCGCGTGAACGGGAACGAGCCCGGATACCCCAGATCGCGCTCGTAGTCGAGCTCCACCGACTCGGGAGCCGACAACGGCTCCACCTCGGCACCCGAGATCGACGAGAACAGCTCGTCCTCCCGAGGCGCCGACCCCTCGAACCGCGCGCGCCAGGCTTCGAGGCCCGACGTGCGCCGATCCTCGACTCGCGCCATGCCTCGGATGGTACCCCGGGGTAGTCGACCCAGCCGTCTCGGGCGACCCAGCACCCGTTCGAGGGATGTCCACCGGATCGAGGCACGCCGATCGAGGGACGGTGAAGAGAACGGGCGCGATCATCGAGATCGTCGCGGTCGGCCTGGTCGCGGTGGCGGTGTTCCTCGGGCCTGCCGGCGCGGTCCAGGAGGCTCTCGTGTGCGGATCGGGTACGCACGGCTCTCCCGGGTACGCGTACGCGGGCGTTCAATCGAACAGCGTCGGAAGCGGCGTGAGGGCCACGATCACTCCGCTCGCGCAGCCGGACGTGAGGGCGGGCCACGCCGCGGGATGGATCGGCGTCGGTGGTCCGGGCTCGGGCCCGAACGGCGAGACGATGTGGTTGCAGACGGGTATCGCCGCGCTGCCCCGCACTCCTCTCATGGTGTACGCGGAGATCACCCGCCCCGGAGTCAATCCGGTGTTTCTGCCGCTACGGACGGACGTGCAGGTGGGCGAGAGCCACCGCCTCGCGGTGCTCGAGATGAGCCGCCGGCCGGGTGTGTGGCGGGTCTGGCTCGACGGCCAGCCGGTGACCGACCCGATCGTGCTTCCGGGATCGCACAAGCGCTGGGAGCCGCTCGCGACCGCGGAGTCGTGGAACGGCGGCGTCGCCACCTGCAACGGGTTCCGCTACCGCTTCGAGCGTGTCGGCGTCGCCCAGTCGCTCGGCGGATCGTGGCGGACGTTCGTGCCCGGATACACGCTCCGCGACCAGGGTTACGAGGTCAGGCAGCTCACTCCGAGCGGCCAGGGACAACGGACGCTCTCCACGGTCGGCGCAATCGCCCCGTATGCGTTCGACGCGCTGTCGGCCTGATCAGGCCGCGACGATCTTGATCGGCGTGCCGACCCGCACGTAACGACGGAGCGCGAGGATGTCACTGTTGCGCAGCCGCACGCATCCGTGCGAGACCGCCTGCCCGATCGACCACGGCGTGTTCGTGCCGTGGACACCGACGACCCCGCCACCCGGCCAGTCCGACAGCTTGGAGTAGCCGCTCGTCTCGAAGGCGTAGGCGCCGAGGATCGGGTACTGGGTCGGCACGAAGCGGGACTGGACGTAGAACAGACCGAGAGGGGTCTCCGTGCCTCGAGCGCCGATTGCGACCGGCCCCGTCCGCCGGAGGCGGCCGTCGACGTACAGCTCGAACTTCCGCGCGCCCCGGTAGACGACGAGCCAGCGGTCGACCGGGGACACGTTCGCCGCCGCGGCGGGGATCCAGCCGGTCCTCCCATTCGGACGACCCGGGATCGTGATCCGGTACCACGAGGGCTCGCCCGTGTGCGTCATGCGCTCGGAGAGCGCGAGGACCGCTCGAAGCCGAAAGTCCGGGCGAAACTGCCGGAGCGTCGTGATCACGGGTGCGGTGCGGCTCGGTGCCCGCCGCACCGCCACACTGCCCCACGCGAGCGGGCCGGAGCCCACCACGTCGACGTTCGCGAGCGGCGCAATGGGGGCCTGGCCGCCAGCGAGCGCGGGCGAGCCGGCTACCGCCGCGAGCCCTAGAACGACCGCGACCGCTGCGAAAACCCGTGTCACTGTCGCACCGTAGCCCTGCCGGGGGAAGGCGTCCTACCTCGAACGAGGGGTCCAGTCCCGCACCTGTGACCGGTCCGGAACGAGCTTCCGGAAAGGCCTGCGGGGCCTGGCGGCCCCGCTGACCTTCTCCTCTGGGCGTCGGCGCTCCGGAGGGCGTTCTCCGGAGCGCCGATCGAGTGTCGGCCCCGAGGAACCTCTACCCCGTGACCGGGGGTTGGAAGGCGCCCACCACACCGATCCTGGCGGTATTGCAGGCCTTGGCGTTGACGATGTGCACCCGGATGATCCCGGACTTCGTCGTCTTCACTCCGATGCGCGCGAAGCCCTTGCCGTTCGTATGCACCGAGCTGGCGACGCCCGCTCCCTGGAATCGCACCTTCGCGCCCTTGACGGGGTTCCGCGACCGCGTCACGCGTGCGACGAGGATCTGCCGGCTACCGTCCGCCTGCACCATCGCCGTCCGCACCTTGAGCACGCGGCACATCGCCGGCTTCGGCTTTGGCGTCGGCTTCGGGTGCGGCTTCGGATGCGGCGTCGGCTTGGGCGTCGGCGTCGGCGTCACCGGAGGCGTCACCGGAGCCGTAGCGACGGTCTCCGCGCAATCGGTGTTGTTCGCCGAGTTCGTGTCGCCGCCGTTACCGGTGGTCGTCGAACAGTTGACGTACGTTCCGGTCTGGGTCACACGTGCACTGAGGCCGATCGTCCGCTCGACCCCGGGGCCGAGCGTGCCGAGCGTGCAGCTGAGCAGCACGGAGGTCACCGTGCAGTTGCCGCTTTCCGGCTGTGTCGTCACCGCGACGAACGTGACGCCGCTCGGAGCCGCGTCCGAGACCACGACGTCGTGCGCCTGGTTCGGGCCGTTGTTCTTCACGACCATCGAGTAGGCGATGTCGGCCTGGCCGTTCACCAGCTCGACCTGCGGCGTCGCGTTCTTCACGATCTGCAGGTCCATCGACTCGCTCGGATGCGGAGGAGGCGGAGGAGACGGCGGCGGTGGCGGAGGCGGCGTCTCGCCGCAGTGGACCGTCACCGAGGCGGAGTCGGTACCGAGCTCGTAGTCGGTCTCCACCGTCTGCGTGTCAGGGTTGTCGCCGAGCAGCCGCACGACGTTCGTCCGGCCCTGGCTCGAGCAGTCGAAGGTCTCGTCGTACGAGAAGCTGGACGTCTGACCGATCGAGCTCCACGTGTTGAGGTCGTCAACGGCCGAGACCGTCGCGTTGATGTCCTGCGTCGGCGAGCCGAAGGCGTAGTCGGCCGACCCGCTGCCGCTCACCGGGTGGCTGTTCCACTTGATGACGCCCGCGGCACTCGCCGTGTTGGTGCCGCTCGCGGTGGAATCGACATGTGCGGTGTAGCTGCAGGTGATCGACTTTCCACCCTGGATGCTGAGATTCGACGAGGCGCCGCCCCCGCAGTCGACGACCGCGCCGGGAAGCGAGTCGCTCACGCTCACTCCGACCGCCCACGAGTCGTCCGGGTTCGAGACCCGGATCGTGCCCGACACGGTCGCGTTCCGCGCGTACGAGCCCGTCTTCGTCACGTCGACGTGCCAGGTCACCGACCCTGAGCCGTCGGCCGGGAGCTCGAGCGTCGACGGATCGACCGACTTCGCGACGGTCCACGTGTTGACGCGCTCCCAGGTCGTCTTCGCGGTCTTCGTAACGACGAGGTCCTTGCCCATCGCCCGATCGACCCTCCCCGAGGCCGCTCCGGTGACTGCGAGAACGGTGATCCCCGCGGCCGCAATCGCCACGAAAGCGCGCAGGGCCCTTCTCCGACTATCCATCTATCCCAATCCTCCTGTCGCCTTGGTCTGTCGAACATGCCTCGACCAGCCGCAGAGACGCTGCCGACACTCTCGATGCATCTTATGAACACAACGGGTGATGGAAACCCCTCGTTCGGGTGGTGTCCTACTCCATTCGGGTGGGTTTCACCGCCGTCATCCGAGCCCGGAGACCCGATCGCCCGCGTTCACGGGAGAAGCACACTCCCTTCGCGTCGTTTGCGACACGCGCTCCACGAAGGCCCGAGGTGAGCGGGCCGGCGGCACGCGTAGAGCACCGAGGTGTACTCGCCGCGCCGGACGAACCCTCGACTTCGCGGCGGTCAGGAAGAGGAGAACCGAACGCCGGTGCCCCCGGAGTGATCCGGGAGCACCGGCTGCTTGCCGAAGGAAGAGCCCACTTCTCTCACCCCGTGACCGGAGACTTCGATCGCGCGCGTCCGTCCCCCGACGCATTGCCCGCTCTCGTCACTCCGCCCCCCATGGGCTCGGTTCCGGCTCGGCAGCTCCGCCGCCTTCCGTGCACGAAGGAGCGGAACCTTTTTGGCATTCGGTCTGCGCTGCAGCGTATGCCTCTCTTGCGCCGCTGCTGCCCCTCTAACGAGGGGGATTGTCCCCCACCTGAGTCCAGGTCCTGCCGGGTGGACCAGACTCAGCGACCGACCGCCGAGGAGTTCGCGCTCGAGCCCTGGCTGGTCGGCGCGCGAAGGCTCGGCAGCTGGAGGCCGCCGTTCATCGCCATCGCGATCGAGACTGCGATCACCGCCGCGAGCAGCGCCACGAGCACGAGGCCGAGCGCTGTCACCCGGATCTCCTGTTGCTTCTGCGTCCCCATCCGACGTCCCCCTCCCGGCCGCCGAGCCGCTCGCCTCGCGTGATCGCGTCCCACCCATGACGCTAATGCCCCTTCAGGGTGATGCAATGCCCCGTGCGAGGGACTGAACGTCGTCCAGGAGGCACGAACGGGTGGCTCCCTCGGCACGCACCGTCGGGCCGGTTTGCGAGACTAGGCCCATGCGCGTGCTCCTCGCCGACGACCACCGCCTGATGCTGGACGGGATCCGCCGCGCGCTCGACGAGGACGGTGGCTTCGAGGTCGTCGGCGAGACCCAGAACGGGGCGCAGGTCCTCCCGCTGGTGGGCCAGACGAACCCCGACCTCGTCGTCCTGGACGTCCGCATGCCGAACATGGACGGGCTCCAGTGCCTCGAGGAGATCCGGCGCCGTTACCCCAAGGTCAAGGTCGTCATGCTCTCCGCCTCGACGACCCAGGATCTGATCGACGGCGCGCTTCGTCGCGGCGCGAGCGCCTATGTGCTCAAGACGGTCGATCCGAGCGATCTGCCGTCGACGCTACGCCAGGTGGCGAGCGGCACGGTGTTCTCGACCGTCGGGTTGCCCGAGAAGGCGGTGCCGAGCGGCGCACGGGCCGCCGGGCTCACCGATCGCGAGATCGCGATCCTCACGGAGCTCGCCAAGGGCATGTCGAACGACGAGATCGCGAAAGAGCTGTGGGTGACCCAGCAGACCGTGAAGTTCCATCTGACGAACGTCTACCGCAAGCTCGGCGCCAAGAACCGCGCGGACGCCGTCCGCCAGGCGTACCAGCTCGGTCTCATCGAGCGCCCGCTCGGCGACGAATAGCGTCGATCAGACGCCCGAGGGCGGAACGAGGCTTCTTCGTGCGACCGGCCCGCGCCAGCCGCGCCGCGCACCGGTGAGCAGCAGGACGACGCCCATGAAGGTCGTCGGCACGTACCACACGGCCTGGAGGACGATCGCGAACGCCAGCGCGCTCTCCTGCCCGATGCCGAAGAGCGCGAGCGCGGAGACGCCCAGCCACTGGTAGGTGCCGACGAAGCCCGGCGACGACGGGATGGCGACGCCGAGGTTGATCGCGCCCGTCACGAACACGGCCTGCAGCACGGTCAGGTCGATCCCTACGGCCCGCGCCACGAGGAGAGCGCCCACGGCCCACGCGAGCCACGCGGCGATGCTGAGCCCGACGAGCTCCGTGGTGCGCGTCGACCCGAGAGGCTCGGAGAGGCCGTCGAGCGTGTCGCGCGCGAAGCGCCGAACGATGCCGCGGTTGCGCCGCCGCGTATAGGGCCGCCGCCGCGTGTACGAGCGGGCGGCGGCGATCCCGAAGGCGAGTGCGGCCACAGCCAGCAGCGTCCCGGCGACCACCCGGTCGACCCAGGGCTCGTCGGTAACGAGCGGGAGCGTGAGGAGGAGCATGCCGGCGAGCACCACCAGATCGAAGCCGCGGTCGAAGACGACCGTTGCGACTCCGCGCCCGTACGAGTAGGCGCCGCGCGAAACCCACCGGGCCCGCAGCAGGTCGCCGACCCGGCCCGGGAGCACGTTGTTGACCGCCACCCCGGCGACGACCATCTCGACGAAACGCCATTGCCCGCGCCCGGTCATCGCGATCTTCCGCCAGCGCAGCGCCTGGAGCCAGTAGACCGCTGCCAGGCAGCCCATTGCTCCGAGAAGCGGCGCGACCCGCACGTTCTCCACGGTCGTCCAGACGGCACCGAGATCGGCGCCGCGAATCGCAAGGAAGAGGAATGCCGCCGACGCGGGAATGCCCACCATCGCAGCGATCGCGAGCGTGCGACGACTGCGCGGGTCAGGCATTCCGGCCGCATTCGGCGCCGGCGACATCCGGGGGAGGGAGTCTGGGACCACCGTCACATCTCAACGGTCGTCGCCGGCGGTGAAAGCCGCCATCGGCACGAGTCGCGACCGACCTAGCCGTTCGTCCAGAGAGAACCTCCGGCGCTTCCACGATGATGCTCTCGATGCCGCCCGACGCCGCCGCGGCGCTCGAGAGCGCGACCCCCAAGGCCTCGCGTACCCTCGTACGGACGTCGCACATGGAAGGCCATGCTCACGCGCTCGCGCCCTCGCGAGCCGTCGTCGGGCGGGCGACCGCCTGGATCACCGCGCTCGGTGATGCCTGGGCCGCGCTGGCGGCGGCCGCGATCTCGCTCGCGCTCGGGTTGTACCAGCTCGGCCAGCCGTCCTTCTGGATCGACGAGTCGTACACGGCCCGGACGATCGCGGATCCGTACTGGGACCTCCGCTCCGAGCACCACGTCGTCTACTACAGCTTCATGAAGCCGTGGTCGGCTCTGTTCGGGAGCGGGGAGGTCGCACTCCGGCTTCCGTCGGTGATCGCGGCCGCCGCGGCGTGCGCGCTGCTCGTCCCGTTCGGCAACAGGCTGTTGGGCCGACCGGTCGGCTCGATCGCCGGGATCGTGCTCGCTCTCAACCCGTTCGTCGTCCAGTGGTCCCAACAGGCCCGCAGCTACACGATCGTGATGCTCGCGGCCATCGTCGCGACGTGGTTCCTCGTCGACCTGCGCGAGAAGCGAACCAGACGCTCGTGGGCCTGGTACACGGTCGCGCTCGGAGTCCTCCTCGTGCTCCAGCCGCTCTCGGCCGGTCTCGTGGCCTCCGCGCACTTCCTCGCGGCAAAGGGGTTCCGGTTGAAGATCGTCGCCTCGGGCGTGACGGTTTCGGTCGTCGCGGCCTGGTACCTCCGCGGCGTGTACGAGCGCGACTCCGAGTCGGGAACGCTCTCGTGGAACGTGGACCCGACGGTCTCCTCCGTCTCGCGCGCGATTC
Source organism: uncultured Actinomycetes bacterium (assembly GCA_963798725.1). Classification (GTDB taxonomy): domain Bacteria; phylum Actinomycetota; class Thermoleophilia; order Gaiellales; family Gaiellaceae; genus Gaiella. The sequence goes on along the minus strand of CAWCUL010000001.1, from coordinate 1,428,225 downwards.
TCGAGCTCTCCGGGGCGGTGGGAGTCGGGCTCCTTCTGACGCTCGTCGCGCTGACGATCGTGCGGCGCGAACGGCTCCTGCTCGCCTCCTGGGCGCTCGCTCCGCTCGTGATCTCCGTCGTGGTGACGCCGATCGGGAAGGTCTTCGTCGACCGCTACGTGCTCGTTTCCGCACCCGCATTCGCGCTCCTCGTCGCGGCAGCAATCCGCGAGCTGCGCGGGCCGTGGCGGGCCGGCGCGGTCGGCGCTTTCGTGGCCGGAACGATCGCGGGGCTTCTGATCTGGTACGGGCCCGACGGCTCCGACAACTGGGCAGGGCAGGACTGGAAAGCGGCCACGATGTTCGCCATGCAGCACGGCGGCGCGACCGTCGAGCCGTCGTGGGCCACACCCGCCTACGAGTACTACGGCGGTGCCGTTCGCGACAACGGGCTGTACCTCATCCTCGGAGAGGGGGGCGCCACGAGCGGCAGCGCGTCCCTCGACCGGTCGTTCGGCGACGACCTGCGTTCGGAGCTGCGGCGATGAGCACTGGGCTGCAGACTTCTCGGGAGCCGCCCACCGCCTTCCCGCTCTCGGGCGCGATGGCCCGCGTCGCGGCTCTCGCGGACATGTGGACGGCCCTGATCGCGGCGAGCGTGTCCGTGGCGCTCGGGCTCTACCAGCTCGGCCAGCCGTCGCTTTGGATCGACGAGGCGGCCACGTACGAGGCGTCGTCGCGGTCGTACGTCGACCTCGTACACGAGCACCACTGGATCTACTACAGCCTGATGAAGCCGTGGGCGGCGCTCGCGGGGACGAGCGAGATCGCGCTCCGGCTGCCCTCCGTCGCCGCCGCCGCAGCAGCATGCGCGCTGCTCGTCCCGCTCGGCAACAGGCTTCTCGGTCGCCCCGTCGGCTCGATCGCCGGTGTCGTTCTCGCGCTCAACCCGTTCGTCGTCCAGTGGTCGCAACAGGCACGCAGCTACACGATCGTGATGCTCGCCGCCATCGTCACCACATGGCTCTTCGTCCGCATGCGATCGGAGGCTGCGACGCGCTCGTGGCTCGCGTACGCCGTCTGCCTCGGCGTGTTCGTGCTGATTCAGCCACTCTCGGCGGGGCTCGTCGCCGCGACGCATTTCCTCGCGGCCAAAGGGTTCCGAGTAAAGGTTGTCACGGCTGGAGTCGCGGTCATGCTGGTGACGTCGGTCTTCCTGATCGGCGTCGCCGAACGCGACTCGAAGAGCGGCACCCTCGTGTGGAACGTCGACCCCACCGTCGGCTCGGTCTCGCGGGCCGTCCTCGAGCTCTCGGGCGCCCTCGGGGTCGGCCTGGCGCTGTCCGTCGTCGGGCTCGCGGTCGTCCGCCGGGAGCGCCTGCTCCTCGCCTCCTGGGCGTTCGCGCCTCTCCTCATCTCGATCGTGGTGACGCCGATCGGGAAGGTCTTCGTCGATCGGTACGTGATCGTTTCGACTCCGGCGTTTGCGCTACTCGTAGCCGTCGTGCTCCGCGAGTTGCGGGGAACGTGGCGTGCCGCAGCGGTCGCCGCGTTCGCCGTCGGGACGATCGCGGGACTGCTGATCTGGTACGGGCCGGACGGGTCGCAGAACTGGCGCGGCGAGGATTGGCAAGCGGCCACGCGGTTCGCCATGCAGCGCGGCGGCGCGACCGTGTACCCGTACTGGGCAGCGGACGCCTACGAGTACTACGGCGGGGTCGAGAGGAAGACGGGTCTGTATCTCCTCTGGTCGGAGAACCCGAGCGACTTCGCCGGCGAACTGGCCGCTCGACGTCGGCTTCGGCCAGCGACTGCGGGCGCAGCGGCGGTGAGCGCGGCACCGCCGAGTGGCAACGTGGACATGAGCGCGAGCGCCGACGTCCTCGGAGAGATGCCCTCTGCCGACCACGTGAGCTCCTCGCGCACGCGTGAGATCCTCGAGACGAGCCCGTTTCCAATACTGCTCGTCTCACTCGTCGGGATCGTGCTCCTCACGGTCTTCGCGCCGTCGATCGTCGTCGGCGACACGTGGCTGACGCTGATGGCGGGCCGCGAGATCGTCGAGCACGGCTTGCCGCACACCGAGGAGATCACGATCCTCGGGCAAGGAGCGACCTGGACCGACCAGCAGTGGCTTGCGCAGCTTCTCTTCTACGGCGCACATGTCGTCGGCGGCGTGCGCGCAGTGATCCTGCTCGACGTCGCGCTCGTCCTTCTCGCGCTTGGTCTCGCGGTCGCGACTGCCCGCGCGAGCGGCGGCTCGTCGCGTTCGACCTTCCTCGTCGGGCTTCTCGCCGTGCTTGCCGGCCCGTGGGGCTGGACCATCCGCGCGCAGACCGCCGCGCTGCCCCTCTTCGCCGGCGTCCTCTGGCTGCTCGTCGATGCATCTCGGCAGGGCGTTCGGAGACGCACTCTCCTCGTGCTGCCGATGCTCGTTATCTGGGCGAACCTGCACGGCTCCGTGGTGCTCGGTGCGGGCCTCACCGTGCTCCTCGCCTTGCTCGTGATGGTCAGAGCGCGCCGGCTGTCGTGGATCCCCGCTGCGCTCGCGGTTCTCGCGCCGCTCTGCGTGCTCGTCTCCCCGTACGGCACGAAGCTGGTCGCCTACTACAGGCTGATGCTCGTCGACGCTCCGTTTGCGCCGATCCTGCGCGAGTGGCAGTGGTCGAGCCCGAGCGGAACGACGGCGCTGTTCTGGGGCCTCGCGATCGTCGCAGGAGCGATCCTCGCGTTGCGCCGCTGCCGCAGCCGGCTCACGTTCTACGAGCTTGCGGTGCTCCTCGTGGCGTTCGTCGGTGCGGTGCAGGCCGTGCGTGGAGTGATCTGGTTCGCGCTCGCCTGCGCCGCGATCCTCCCCGTCGCGCTCGACGGGCTCCTCACCCGCGCCGACGTCGACGCCCCAAGGCTCAACCGCATGATCTCGATCGGTGCGCTCGCGGCACTCGCCGTCGCCGTCATCGCGTTCGTCGCACGGCCGGGGTCGTGGTTCGTCTCCGACTGGCCCGAGCAGCGCGTCGAGGCGGTGCGCGCCGCGACCCGTGACCCTTCGACGCGCGTCTACGCAACCGACGGCACCGCCGACTGGCTGCTCTGGCGGATCCCCGACCTCCGCGGCCGTCTCGCTTACGACGTCCGGTTCGAGCTCTACGACCAGGATGCGCTCGACGAGATCGTCCGGTACGGCACGCGAAGCGGCGGGTGGAAGTCGCTGCTCGACGGTTACAGGGTCGTCCTCGTCCCGATCGTCCCGGGGAACGCCAGGCTGAACGAGCTTCTCGCCGAGCCCCACACGAGGGTTGTCTATCGAGACACGGGGATCGCAGTCGTGGAGCTGCCGGCAAAGCGATGATCCGCCACCGCGCCCGACAGATCCGCCTCGGGTGGATGGTCCCGTGCGAGGTCACGCGTGATCACACGCAGATCGAAGGTGGTCACCGCGTGACGGCTCCACCGCATGTCGACGACGGCTCGGCAGTTGCCGCGGACACTTGAGGTCCAGAGCCGGGAGCTCTGCCCGCTGACGTCCAGTGAAACTCTCGCTCAGCCGAAGTGGGACGTGCCTCCAGACGAGGCTTCGGAGAACCGCGGCGATCGGCGCACGACGACGGCAAGCGCCGCCGCAACACCGGCGACGATCAGCATGACCCCGGCCGGATACCAGATCACCGGCTGGCTGTGGCTCCATCCCCAGGCCTGCTCCGGCACGTCGGCCGGGCGGCAGCAGACCTCCAGGGCCGTCGGCTTCGGGGCGACCGCGCCGAGAATCCAGGTCGCGTAGCCGAAGAACCACACGGGGCCGAGCCGCGGCCACGTCACGGCGATCGGCACGAACAGCAAAGCCGCGTAGTTCGGCCAGACGATCGGCGACGCGAGAATGCACGCGGCCACGATGACCGAGAACGCGCGCCGGTCGCCGTCGGCTCGCCGGACGAGCCATGCGGCGATCCCGATGCACACCAGCCCGGCGATCTCGGCGACCGCGACGGCGACCGAGGTCGAGGCGCCGAGGACTCCGGCGACCGTCGAGAGCGAGATGCTGCGGACCGCGTACACGTCCTGCACGACACGGAGCAGGGTCGGATAGTCGCGCAGTCCCTCGAACCCGATCAGAGCCCATGCGCCCAGAACGAGCACCACGGCGGAGCCGACGGCCCACGCTGCAGCCCTGAAGCGGCGCGTCAGGAGAAGCCAGACGACGAGCGGCCAAACGAAGAGCTTGCCCGCGACCACCACGCCGATCGCGGTCCCGGCGATCCACGCCCTGTCGCGGTAGCGCCAGGCGAGCGCGAGCGGAAGGAGAAGCAGGATCGTGAGGTTCCCGAAATAGAGGCCGTGGACCACGACGGGCGAGGTCACTGCGAGGACGTGACAGCGCCAGTCGCGAACGCCGAGAACCCACATCGAGGCGACCACGATCAGGACGAGTGCGCCCATCCAGAGCCATGCGGCGGCCGTGGCGGGCACCAGGGCGAGCGGGACCGAGGCGAGGATGAAGAGCGGCGGATACACGGCCGGGTTCCCGACGACCACGGCGTCGCGGGTCGGCGCCGGGTAGATGGGGTTGCCGTCCAGGAGCGCCCTCGCAGGCTCCCAGAGCGTGCCGCGGAAGTCGAATCCGATCGGCCAGGACGACCCATATGCGACGAAGGCGAGCAGCAGCCCGAACGTCACGGGAACCGCGAACAGCAGGATCGGGTCTCGGAACTGCCGGAGCGTGCGGCCGAGGCTCGCCGCAGACATCCCAGCCTCGCTATCCACGGCGCTCATCCTGACGGCCTCTTCGCAGCGCACTCGAATGCTCCGCGCACCTCGCCGGGTTCGCCGCGTCGGGTTCCACTCATCCTCGTGCCCATCGGATCCCTGAAGGGTGCCGCTCGTGATCGGCAGACGCCCCCGCCCCACGACCCGCGGCGGCTGGACCAACGTCCAGAGCGACGGCTCCGTCGTGTCGCAACCATACGCTGACCGTTCCGGAACGCTCGTGTCGCGACCACCGGCCCGGCGCCCATCGTGAACAGCCCGTCGCCAATCGACATGCAGGCCCGCCCCGCGCCCGATCTCATGGCCGCTCTGCGACGCATCGGCACGGTCGTCGTCCTTGGGATCCTCCCGGTCGCCGCTCTGGTGACGATGTTCGTCGTCGGCATGCAGGACGGGCCGATCTCCGGAGACTTCCACCACGAGCTCTACCCCGAGGCCAAGCTCTTGCTCCACGGGCACAACCCGTTCCCGCCGCCCGACTGGCAGATCGGCGGCTCGAACCTCGTCTGGCCCCCGGTCGCCGCCTATCTCGTTGCGCCCCTCACCGTGCTCCCCGCAGGCGTCGCCGACGTCGCTCATGGTCCTGATCGGGCTCGCGTGCTTCGCGCTCTCGCTGTGGCTCGTGGGCGTGCGGGACTGGAGGGTCTACAGCGTCGTTGCCCTTTGGCCGGAGCTCGTCGGGGAGATGCGCGTCTCGCACCTGACGCCGGTCGTGGCTGTGCTGATCGCTGCCGCTTGGCGATTCCGCGACGCGCGCTACGTGCCCGGTGCAGCGGTCGGGCTCGCGGTTGCCGTCAAGTTCTTCGTCTGGCCCGTCGGGCTCTGGCTCGTGGCGATGCGGCGCACCCGCGAGGCGCTTCTCGCTGCGGTCGTTGCCGGCGCCTCGCTGCTCCTCGTGCTGCCGTTCACCGGTCTCGACGACTACGTGCGCTCGCTCCTGCGTCTGGGAAGGGCGTTCGACCAGGACGGCTACACGGTGTTCGGCCTCCTCGCTCAGACCGGAGCCTCCGACGGCGTCGCACGTGCGGTGACGCTCGTTCTCGGGGCCGCGCTTCTGGCCGCGACACTGCGCACCGGAAGCTTCGCGCTGGCGATCGCCGCCGCGCTCGTCCTCTCCCCGATCGTGTGGCTCGACTACTTCGCGCTCGCCGCGCTGCCGCTCGCCGTTGCCCGGCCGAGGCTCTCGGCGATCTGGTTCGCGCCCGTGGCTACCTGGGGCGCTCAGGGCGCGGGCATCGGCATCGGCGACGTCGCCTCCGACGTGCGCGTCCTCCTCGTCTTCTCCATCGTCCTCGCCGTCGCGTACCGGGGCGAGCTGCGGGCCGTCCCGCGCGCGTTGCCCGCGACATGAGCGTCGCCGCGCGCCGTGTGATCGAGATCACGGCGCTCGCGGCCGTCCCGCTCGCGGCACTCGTGCTCGGGCTCGTGACGTTCGCGGGCCAGGACCGTTTGGCGCTGGACTTCCATCAGGAGCTCTACCCGCAGGCCAAGGCCGTCGTGGACGGCCGTGACGCGTATCCGCCGCCCAATGCTGATCTGTCAGACGGGACGAACGCGATCTGGCCCATGGCCGCAGTGCTCCCCGTCGTGGCGCTGACCGCCCTTCCGCCCGAGACGGCCGGCTGGGTCGTGACGTTCCTGGTGCTCGCGACGCTCGTAGGCGCGCTCTGGGCGCTCGAGGTGCGCGACTGGAGGGTGTACGGCGTCACGCTGCTGTGGCCGCCCGTGATCGACGCGTATCAGACGGCCAACGTGACGCTTCCCCTCGCGCTCCTCGTCGGGCTCACGTGGCGCTACCGGGGGAACACGCTCGTCTCCGGAGCTGCGCTGGGCGTCGCTCTCGCCGTGAAGTTCTTCCTCTGGCCCGTGCTGCTCTGGCTCGCGGTCGTTCGCCGTGTCCGCGCGGCGGTGCTCGCCGTGACGCTCGCTGCAGCCTCCCTGCTCCTGCTCTTGCCCTTCACGAGCCTCACCGACTACGTCCGGCTCCTCCGCAACCTCAGCGACACCTTCGACGGCCTCTCCTATACGACGTATGCGCTGCTCGTCGATCTCGGCACGCCCTCGTCGGTCGCGCGCGCGGCCACGCTCGCCGCGGGTGCTGCGGTACTCGCGCTCGCGTGGCGGCGGCGGAGCCTCGGCCTCTTCGTCGGCGCGGCTCTCGTGCTCTCACCCATCGTGTGGAGGCATTTCTTCGCGCTTCTCGTGATCCCGCTGGCGCTTTCCCGTCCGCGCTTCGGCCCGGCATGGCTGATCCCGCTCGCGTTCTGGCTCGTGCCCGGGTCGTACAACGGCTCCACGTGGCAAACGGCGCTGGGCCTGGCGACGGCCGCAGCGACCGTCGCCGTGGCGGAGGCCGGGTTGTCGACACGACCGTCTGCCGTCATCCGTCCGACACCTCACGCGCTTTGGCCGCGGGTCTAGCACCGTCTAGACCGACGGGGAGTACCTGCAAAGCGCTCCGGACAGCACCATGCGTAGGCCTCCCGAACGGGGGGAACGTAGTGAGGCATCACGCTAGGGGGGGCGTTCCCCCTTCAAACACCAAGGAGGGCTCCACCAATGACCGCACTCATCGTGCGCGTTCAGAACTTCGTCGCGAACCTCCGGGATCGCGAGGAGGGCCAGACGATGGCCGAGTACGCGCTGATCCTCGGCGGGATCGCCATCGTCGTGATCGCGGGCATCCTGATTCTCGGCCCGGCGATCGCCAACCTGTTCAAGAGCACGGGCAGCTCCGTCACCAGCTTCCCGAGCGGCTGAGCAAAACATGCGGCGGCCGGCCGGGCTCTCCCTTCGCCCGGACGGCCGCCGCGGCTCGTACCACGAGTCGCCGGCGACCGGCGCCTCGTCACCCAGGAGGACAGGAAAGTGCATCCGCCCGCAGGCTCAACGCACAAGGCACGACAGTCCTCCCGAGGCTATGCGCCGTCGGTGGACGACGCTATCCTGCGGGACAGGCGTGTCGCTGCTTCAGGGGAACCCGATCGAGGGATGGCGCAGATGCTTGTGGACGACTTCAGTGAGCGGGCTGTGAGCACGCCCGACACCACTTTTTCGGCACGGTCCTTGCCGCGCAGGCTCGCGAAGGACGAGGGCGGCCAGATCATGATGATCACCGGCCTCCTCATGGTGATCATGCTCGTCGCCGTCGCGCTCGTGATCGACATCGGCCACGCGCAGCTCGTGCAGCGCCAGCTCCAGGCAGGCGTCGACGCCGCCGCGCTCGCCGGCGCGCAGGACCTTCCGGACACCAACGATTCCGTCACGACGGCGCAGGCGTACAGCCCGACGCCCGGGAACAAGAACGCGGTCAACACGATCGACAACGCGACCACGACGGTCAACGTTCGCTGCCTCACGTCGATCCCCGGCTGCAACACGCGCTACGGGACGTCCAACGCCGTCACCGTCCAGTCGACGGCGAAGGTGCCCACGTTCTTCGGTCGCATCATCGGCGTCGACAGCCTGACCGTCAGCGCGAAGGCCACGGCCTGCTATCCGTGCTCGGTACGACCGCTCGACATCATGCTCGTCCTCGACCGCACCGGGTCGATGTGCGACAAGACGGATCACGGACAGTGCGTGGATCTCGAGGCGGCGAGGCAGGGGATCAACACCTTCATCTCGCTGATGGACCCGAAGCTCGACCGGGTCGGGCTCGCGGTCCTTCCGCCCGCGATCGGCCAGCCCCTGACCCACAACGTAGACGCACCACCGTGCCTGGGGTGGTCGAAGTTCCCGCATAACAACGCGAATTGCAACAAATGGACCCAGGTGGCCGTTCGGAACCCCGACACGCCGCAGAACGTCTGCTCGACGCCGGATCAGAACACCCAATACTTCGGCTACGACGCGTACACACCGTGGTGGCAGGCCGAGTCGGACCCCAACTACAAGAACAACGATCGAGCGTTCTACGTCGTCTCGTCGCTGACCGACGACGACGTCGACAACGACCCGACCGACGACTACGTCACCCAGGACACAGACGGCAACTGGGACCTCAACCCTGCGTCCGGCCTCGTCCAGACGGTCGGGTGCATCAAGGCGGCCGGCAGCACCAGCTACTCGATGGCGATCGACGAGGCGCAGCGCGAGCTCGTGGCGCACGGGCGCGCAGACGTGCAGAACGTGATCGTGTTCTTCACGGACGGCGGCGCGAACAGCCGGCCGGGCTACTACGGCGGGTACTGGGCCGAGGGCGCCGCGTGGAGAGACAAGCCGTGCGGCTCGGGCGTACAGGCCGCGTCGGTCGCCAAGGCCGCCGATCCGGATGGCTCGGGCCCCCTCGTCGGCACGATCATCTACACGATCGGGTACGACCTCACGAACCAGGAGAGCGCGGCCCAGCGCTGCCAAAAGCCCTCCTCGAGCGGCCATCAGGTTACGAGCGGTGGCACAAAAGAGACGTGCCAGTCGTGGGGCTGCACCCCGACGGCTGCGCTGACGGCGATGGCCTCGATCCCCGAGAACTTCTACACCACGCACGATCCTGGGGACCTGCAGCAGATCTTCCTCCGCGTGGCGGGGCAGGTGCTCACGAACGCGGCGCGCCTCGTGTCCAACGACCTACCCGATCTCCTCGAATGAGCAGGACAGGTATGTCACCGTGGCGGCAGCGCTCCGAGCGAGAGCAAGCCGGCCAGGCGTACGTTGAGTTCGCCCTGATCCTGCCGCTTCTGCTGCTCCTCGTGATGGGGATCATCCAGTTCGGTAACGCATTCAGGACGTACATCACGCTTACCGACGCGGTGCGTGTGGGCGCCCGTCAGGCCGCGATCTCGCGCTCCATCGACCCGGAGTCGGCAAGGGTGCCGTTGATCGAGTCGAAGATCAAGAGCTCGGCGGCCAGCCTGGACACGAGCAAGCTCGTGATCTCGGTCGTGCCCAAGGACGTCGACGGCACCGCGGGCTGGTATCCGAGCGGCGACGTCACGGTCCGAGCGTCCTACCCGTTCAAGGTCAACCTGTTCGGGATCGTGATCTTCGACTCGAAGATCAACAGCCGCACCACGGAACGCGTGGAATAGATAGAGGTGATGATCGTGACACGTACCAGGATCTTTCGGCTGGCAGGAGTGCTCGCGGTACTCGTCGCCTCGATGACGGTGGCCGCCGCCCAGGCGGCGCCCGGCGACGTGACCCCCGCGCAGCTCAAGTCGGGGTTCAAGAAGGCAACGGGCCAGAAGCTCGTCGTCGACAAGCTGCGCTCGTCCGCAGGTCGCTACACGGCATTCAATCTCGGCGTGCAGACGTTCACGAAGCAGGCGCGGTACGGAACGTTCACGATCTTCCTCGTCTCGGGTGGAGACGTGGCAACGGACGTGCAGAGCCTGCTCAAGAACCCGCACACCGGCGAGCTCGATCCGGCTGCACCGGGTGGGATCTACTGGGAGCAGGACAGCTCGCTCGGCGGGCAGCTCGGATGGATGGCGAAGCATCGCTACGGCTCGAACCTCGTCCTCTGGTGGACAGGCTCGGAGCCGGTCAAGAAAACCGACAGGACGTTCAAGACACTCCACAAGGCACTGGTCGCGGTGACCAAGCAAAAGAGCTGATCCCGGGCGGGGGCGTCCGGGGGGCGCGGCACCATGCGGGTGCATGCGCCGGGAGGGGGAAGATCGAAGGTGAATCGAGAGACAGGCGTAACGACGCACGTCCAGGCGGACGGCCCGAGTACACTCGAGGAACCTCCGCTCACGACCTTTCCGCCGGCGCTCAGGTGACCCTCATGGATTGCCTCGTGGATGCCGACAAGAATTCCGGACAGAGACTCAGGAGGAGCTAGGACAATGCAGCAAGCGGTCAAGGGCAAGGTAGGAACTTCGAGAGGGATGACGCTCGCCCTCGGCATCGGGGCGGCCGCGCTTGCCGCGATCCTGCTCGTCGTGTACCTGAACAGGTACCGGTCGAGCGTCGACGCCGAGAACGCGGCGACGCCCGTCCTCGTCGCGAAGAACCTGATCCCGGCGGGCACGTCCGGCGAGATCATTGCGAAGAAAGAGCTGTTCCAGGTCGCGAGCCTGGCGAAGAACGACCTCAAGGTCGGCGCGATCTCCGATCCCGCGTACCTCAACGGCCGCGTTGCGGCAGCGGACATCTTCCCCGGTCAGCAGATCACGACCGCCGACCTGAGCTCGGGCACGACGGAAGCCGTCCCGACCAAGCTCATCGGTCCGGAGCGTGCCGTGGCGATCCCGATCGACAGCGCGCGCGGCCTCGTCGGCTACACGCAGGACGGCGATCACGTCGACGTGTACGTCTCGCTGAACGCCGACAACGGCGTGCTGCTCACGCTGCTCGCGCCCGACGTCGAGATCATCCGTGCGCCGGCCTCGGGGCAGACGACCTACGTCCTCAAGGCTCCTGCGCCGCTCGCGCAGCGGCTCGCCTTCGCCTCCGACAACGGCACGCTGTGGTTCCTGCTGCGGCCCGTCGTCGGCGCGAAGAAGACACCGCCGCTCACGATCAGCACACAGACCCTGCTCGAACAGGCAAAGCGGAACAAGGCGGCGAGGTAAGCCGGCCGTGAGCGAGAGCACCATCCGCGCGATCGTCGCCGTCGAGGGCATCGACGCCTACGAGGTACGCCGGGCGCTGCCCGACGACACGGGCTTCGAGCTCGTCGACCTCGTCCAGTCGCCCGAGGACGCGGTCAACGCGCTCGAGGAGAACAGCGCAGATGTCCTCGTCGTCGCCTGCCAGGGGCGCGAGGACGACCGCTCCCTCCAGATGATCGAGGGCGCCCACCGAAAGCGCCCCGAGGTGCCGATCATCGTGCTCTCGGCGACGTCCCCGAACGGCTTCCTCCGGCGTGCCTTCGAGGCCGGCGCCGTCGACATGGCGATCTTCCCGCAGACGAAGGAGCAGCTCCGGTTCCTCATGAGCGTGGCGATCGCGCGACACCCCGGGCAGGGTCACGTGCCCGAGGTCAGCTCGGAGGGCAAGCTGATCTGCGTGCTCGGCCCGAAGGGCGGCACCGGTAAGACGCTCACGTCGACCAACCTCGCGACGGCGCTCGCCCTGGCGGGTCAGCGCGTGCTCGTCATCGACCTCGACCTCCAGTTCGGCGACGTCGCGCTCTGCCTCGGCCTGCCGCCCGAGAAGACGATGTACGACCTGGCGGTCTCGGGCGGCGGCCTCGACGAGGAGAAGCTCGCGGACTACGTCATGACGCACGACACGGGGGTCGACGTGCTGCTCGCCCCCGCGCGTCCCGACCAGGCCTCGGCGATCACGATCGAGCTGCTGCGCGACGTGCTCGCGATCGCGACCAGGCAATACGATTTCGTGCTGGCCGACACGCCCCCCGGCTTCACGGCGGAGGTGATCGCGACCATCGACGCCAGCACCGACCTCGTCATGGTCGGGACGCTCGACTCCCTGTCGCTCAAGAACACGAAGCTCGGGCTCGAGACGCTGAGCCTGATGGACTACGACCCGCAGAAGATCCGGCTCGTCCTGAACCGCGCGGACACGCGTGTCGGCATCAGCCAGCACGACGTCGTCGCGGTGCTGGGCTCCGAGCCCCAGATCTTCATCCCGTCGGACCGCGAGATCCCCCGCTCGGTCAACGAGGGCATACCGATCACGCTGTCACGGCCGCAGTCCTTCGCCGCGGCATCGTTCCACGAGCTCGCCGCCCTGTTCACCGGGGTTTCCGCCCCGGTCGAGGAACAGGCCAAGCCCGAGCCACGACGTTCTCTGTTCCGCCTTAGGAGGAAGTAGATGGAGCTCCACGAGCGACTTGTCACCAACAAGCCGAAGGCCGCTCCCGCGACCAAGGAGCCGTTCGCGGACCTGAAGAACACCATCCACATGATGGTGATCTCCGAGCTCGGGCCGCAGCTCACCGGCCAGGCGCTCGACCCGGTCGGCATGCGCGACAGGGTGATCGCGGACATCAGGCGCCTCCTTTCGGGCGAGACCGGCATCTCCCGGGACGACCGCGAGCGCCTGCTCAACGAGATCGCGGACGACATCCTCGGCTACGGGCCGCTCGAGCGGCTGCTCTCCGACGACTCGATCACGGAGATCATGGTCAACGGGCCGGGAGAGATCTGGATCGAGCGCCAGGGGCGCCTGTACGAGACCACCGTGCGCTTCGGCGACGACTCGCACCTGCGGCGCATCATCAACCGCATGGTCGCGCAGGTCGGCCGGCGCATCGACGAGTCCTCGCCGATGGTCGACGCGCGCCTGCCCGACGGCTCGCGCGTCAACGCGATCATCGCACCTCTCTCCCTCTCCGGCCCGCTGCTCACGATCCGGAAGTTCTCGCGCAAGCGGCTCGGCCTGCAGGACATGGTCAACCTCGGATCGCTTTCCGAGGAGGCGACCGACTTCCTGCGCCGGTGCATCCAGGCGCAGCTCAACGTCCTCATCTCCGGCGGTACCGGCTCGGGCAAGACGACGCTCCTCAACGCGCTCTCGTCGGGCATTCCCGACAACGAGCGGATCGTGACGATCGAGGACGCGGCCGAGCTCCAGCTCAACCAGCGCCACGTGCTTCGGCTCGAGGCGAGGCCGCCCAACATCGAGGGCGAGGGCGCCATCCCGATTCGAGATCTCCTGCGCAACTCCCTGCGCATGCGGCCCGACCGGATCATCGTCGGAGAGGTTCGCGGCGGCGAGGCCCTGGACATGCTGCAGGCCATGAACACGGGTCATGACGGGTCGCTCTCGACCGTCCACGCCAACGCCCCTCGAGACGCGCTCGCCCGCATCGAGACGATGGTGCTGATGGCGGGGTACGACCTGCCCGTGCGAGCGATCCGCCAGCAGGTGTCGTCGGCGCTCGACATGATCGTGCACATCGAGCGCATGGAGGACGGGTCACGTCGCTGCACCGCGGTCACCGAGGTGCAGCGGATGGAGTCCGACGTGATCACCCTCCAGGACATCTTCGAGTTCAAGGTCGACTCGTTCTCGCCTGACGGGACGATCAACGGGAAGCTGCAGGCGACCGGTCTGCGTCCGATCTTCCTCGACAAGTTCGCGAAGCGCGGCATCGAGCTGCCGGCGGGCCTGTTCACCCACCGTCCGGTCGCTGCGAACGTCGCGGATCTCCGCCGGTGAGCAGGGCCCTGAGACCCGTCATCGTCGCGCTCGCTGCCCTCGCGGCAGCGGTCGTCGTGCTCCCTGCGGCGCTTGCCGCGGACGACTCGGGCGGTGCCCAGGTCGTCGAGGCGGGGACGGCGCTGTTCCCGGATCGGGCATACATCCTCACGCTCCCCGCACCGCGGAAGACGCCGCTCACGAACAACGACGTCAAGGTCACCGAGAACGCAAAGCCGGTGAACAACCTCTCGGTGTTCTCGTCCGCGTCCGCGAACGGGATCGGCACCGTGCTGCTGATCGACTCGTCGAACAGCATGAAGAAGAAGATCGCCTCCGCGATGACCGCTGCACGGGCGTTCGCAGCCCGAAACCCGGGGCAGCCGCTGTCGGTGGTCTTCTTCAACTCCCAGCCGATGGTCGCCCAGAAGCTCACCACCGACCCGGCGGCGATCAAGGCCGCGCTCGCGAACACGCCGAAGCTCGGCGAGGGCACGGTCATGTACGACGCGCTCGCAGCGGCGGTTGCGCAGGTGCGCGGCTCCAGGCTCGGCGCCGCCCGGTTCGTGCTGCTCTCGGACGGCGCCGACATCGGAAGCGTCACGAGCCTCGACAGTGCGCTGTCCCAGCTCGAGGGGCAGAACATCCGGGTGTTCACGGTCGGGATCAAGTCGCCCTCCTTCGACCCGGGTGATCTCGAGAAGATCGCAGAGTCGACCGGCGGGACCTACGCGGTCGCAACCTCGCCCAAGGCGCTCACCCGGATCTACAACCAGCTCGGCCTCGAGCTCGGCAACGAGTACCTGCTCCGCTACAAGTCGACCGCGCGACCCGGCAAGAAGGTCGACGTCAAGGTCGCCGTCGTTGGCATCCCCGAGCCCGTCCGGTTCTCGTACGACAGCCCGTCGGCCGGCACCGCCGCGCCGTACGAGCCGAGCTTCCGGGACGAGCTCCTCCAGTCCTGGCTCCTGATCCCGCTCCTGATCGCGATCATCCTCGGGCTCGGCGCGATCGCCGTGCGCTCGATCTGGAGCCTTCGCGGAAACAAGCAGCTCGTCTCGCGTCTCGGCGAGTTCGTCACTCTTCCCGCCGAGGAGAAGGCCAAGGAGCGCCGCAAGGAGGTCGACGAGCTCCTCGCAGTGGTCGGCCAGCAGCGGCAGCGGCGGCGGAACTGGCGCTGGCTCGAGGGCTTCTCGGAGGACGTCGACGTCGCGCAGATCGACCACGACCCGAGCGTCATGATCTGGGCCTCTCTCTTCGCCGGGCTCCTGCTCGCCGTGATCGGCGGCGTGTTGATCGGCACGTTCTGGATCGTGCTCGGGATCGTGCCCCCGCTCGCGCTCAACTTCATCGTGCGCGGCAAGGCGCGGCGTGTGCGCAACGAGTTCGGCGAGCAGCTTCCGGAGAACCTCGACGTGCTCGCGTCCGCGCTGCGCGCCGGTCACAGCCTCGCGGGTGCGATGGGCGTCGTCGCCGAGGAGGCGCCGGAGCCTTCGAAGCGCGAGTTCACCCGCGTCGTCACCGACGAGCAGCTCGGCATCCCGCTCGACGAGGCGCTCGAGGTCACCGCCAAGCGCATGCAGAACACCGACTGCGACCAGATGGCGATCCTCGCCCTCGTGCAGCGTGAGGCCGGCGGCAACACGGCCGAGGTCCTCGACCAGGTGACGGCCAACATCCGCGCACGGATGGACATCCGCCGCCTCGTCAGCGTGCTGACCGCGCAGGGCAAGTTCTCGTCCGTCGTCGTCGCGATGGTGCCGGTCGGGATCTTCCTGTTCCTGATGCTCGTCAACCCCCACCACCTCGACCCGCTCTTCCACCGTACGATCGGCCAGGTAGCCTCGGTGATGGCCATCCTCATGGTGATCACGGGGTTCTACGTCATCCGTCGCATCGTGTCGATCGAGCTCTGAGCCATGATCCATTTCGTTCTCATCCTCGGTCTCTTCCTCGTCGCAGTCGCGGTGACGATGCTCGTTCGTGGGTTCACCACCCCGTCCGGTCCGTCGACCGAGACGCTCGAGCAGATCAGCGCCTACGGCTTCGCCGGCTCCCTGCCGACGGCCGCGGCGACCGAGCCGATGCCGAGCTTCTCGTCGCGGCTGGCCGACCTCAGCACGGCCATCGGACGCTGGATCGGGTCCCGTTTCGCCCGTCTGCGAGGACGCGACTACCGCGCCCGCCTCATCTCGGCGGGCATGTACACGACCACGCCCGACCGCCTGCTCGGGACCCAGTTCCTGGCCGGGCTCGTCGCCGCGTTCCTCTGGGTCTGGCTCTCCGTGCTCGGCGGCGCACCGGCGTGGCTCCTGTTCTTCGGCACGATCGGCGCCGCCGTCTTCGGCTGGGTGCTCCCGGCCTATGTCGTCGACTCGCGCGCGCGCAAGCGCCGCGAGCAGGTCGAGCGCGGGCTACCCGATCTCATCGACCTCCTCGTCGTGACGCTCGAGGCGGGGCTCAGCTTTCCGCAGTCGCTGCGGCTCTCTGCGACGAAGGTGAAGGAGCCGCTGGCCTCCGAGGTTCGCCTCACGCTCCAGGAGCAGAACATGGGCCTCACGCTCGTCGAGGCGCTCGAGAACCTCCTGGTTCGCGTCGACACTCCCGGTATCCGCATGCTCTCCCGCTCTATCGCCCAGGGCGAGATCATGGGCGTCTCGACCGGTCAGATCATGCGCAACCTCGCGATCGAGTTGCGGAAGCGGCAGAGGGCATATGCGGAGGAGCGGGCGCAGAAGGCTCCGGTGAAGGTCCTCTTCCCGATCCTCCTCCTGATCATGCCGGCGCTCTTCATCGTGCTTCTGCTCCCGGTCATGATCTCGATCATGGACGTGCTCGGATGAGGACAGCGCCCGCGCGCGCACGCGCGGCCTGACCCCACCGTCCGGGAGCCTCCGCCATGCGCCCCGTCCCCAATCTGACCCTTCGTCGCGAGGACGGCAGGGTCGTCGCCGATTCCGTCGTCGTCGCCGACTCCACGCTCCGTCGTCTGCGTGGGCTCCTCGGCAAGCGCGATCTTCCGTCGGGGCACGGCGTCTTGCTGCGGCCCGCGTGGTCGATACACACGGCCTTCATGCGGTTTCCCATCGACGTCGTGTTCCTCGACGCCGACCAGGTCGTGATCAAGATCGTGCAGAACTTGCCCCCGTTCAAGACCGCGTCGTGCCGGGGGTCGCGCGAGGTCGTCGAGCTCCGAGCCGGTGAGTCGAGCCGTCGCGGCCTCTCGCTCGGGGACCGGGTCGCCTGGGCGGCGCGGGCCGCCGCCGACGAGAGCCCGCTCGCAGCCGAGCCGGCCGTGTCCACGGGAGGTATCGAGCGCCGCGGCACGGTGGTGCTCGCGAGTCGCGACCAGCGCTACGTCAAGCTCGTCCGCTTCCTGCTCGACGGAAAGGGCATCGACGTCGTCGCGAGCGTCGCGCCGTCCGGCGCGGCAGAGGCGGTCGGAGGCGAGGCGGCCGACGTCGTCGTGATCGACACCGGGGACACCGTCACCGAGGGCCTGCGCCTCGCGAACGTCACGCGGGCACGTCGACCCGAGACAGCGGTCGTCCTCGTCGGGGAGAGCACGAGCCACAGATCTCCCGGCGGCATGCGGATCTACGAGAAATGGGACGAGACGGACGGGGTCGTGGCCGCGGTCGAGGACGCCCTCGACCGAAGGGCATCCTGATCGCCACGAGGTGCGCGGCTCGAAAGACGGGGCGGGCGCGCGATCCAGATGGTGGTTTGCCGAACGACAACGGACTCGTGTAAACAAGACGGTTACCGGCACGGCACGACGGGAGACACGGCGATGACACGACGACCGCTGCGAGACAGGCGCTGATGGCGGCGTTCGCACGCGTCGACGATCGCAGCGCGCGGGCGGACAAGCGCCCTCGCCTGGTCGTGTCGGTGTCCCCGGGCGGGGCCGCGCGTCTCGAGAGCGCGCATCGCGCGCTCCTCGCCGATGCCGACCGGCGGGTCCAGCCGTTTCTCAAGACCGCGCACCGTGCCGCGCTCACGGCTTTCGCCGGCGCCGGCTCGAGCGATGCCGCGGACAGGGTCGCAACCAGCCTTTACGTCGGCTCCGTTGTCGCGTCACTGGCCGCCGAGGGAGAGCTCGACGCCTCCGACGCGGCGATCGCGGTCGAGACCCTGGCCGAGGCGCTGGGCGAGCCGCTCGAGGCCGTCTCCTTCGATCTCTACCGCATCGTGTGCGCCAGCCCTGTCCTGCTGGAGCTTCCTCCGATCGTGGCGTGCGAGCTCCAGCTACGGCTTCTCGTCCAGCTCGGCGTAGCGAGCGAGGCCTCGCTCTGGCGCGGCGAGGGTGGGAATCTCGAGCTGGTCAGCTCGATCGGGCACGGGGCCGGGAGCCGCCGGGCACGCGCCACGGCCCGGGCGGCGCTGCGTCGCGGGAGCGCGCTCACCCTTCTCGGAAGCCGCACGCTCCGCTCGGCGCTCGTTCGCCGCTTCGCCGAGCCGTGCGCCGCCGTCGTGGCGCGTGTCGCCGGCCCCATCGAGCAGGTGGACGCATACCTCGCCGTGTGCTCGACGGCCCTCGCACCGATCTTCGAGCGCGAGCTCCTGCTGGAGCGTTCCGCCGAACGAGAGCGGCTGCTCGTCTCGGCCGGCGAGCAGCGCTTGATGCGCATCGGGTTCGACCTCCACGACGGCCCGATCCAGGACGTGCTCGCCCTCGGAGCCGAGATCACGCACCTGCGCGATCAGATCTATCCGTTCATCCTCGACTCACACCGGGAGCGGGCCGCAGGCCGCCTCGACGATCTTCACGGACGCGTCGTCGAGCTCGACCGCCAGCTTCGCGAGATCTCCCGCTCGCTCGAGTCCCGCAGCATCATCTCCCGCCCTCTCGGCGAGATCCTCCACCGGGAGATCGAGGCGTTCAGCGAACGCTCGGCGATCGAGGCGACGCTCGAGATCAGGGGCGACCCGGAGGCGTTGACCTCCGCCCAGCGGATCGCCGTGTACCGCGCCATCCAGGAATCTCTCTCGAACGTGCGTGAGCACTCGGGCGCCTCGACGGTCCAGGTCAGGTTGAGGATGCGACGCTCGTCGATCGAGGTACGGGTGGTGGACGACGGCCACGGCTTCGAGGTCGGTAGGGCGCTCGCCCGCGCAGCCCAGCGGGGCCGGCTCGGCATCGTCGGGATCGGCGAGCGCGTTCGCGTGCTCGGCGGCTCGTTCGAGATCGACAGCGCCCCGGGCGGCCCGACGATGCTCACATTCGCACTGCCACGCGTGGCGCCGGACGACCGTCCCTGGTCGCGCTGACCCTCCGCTCGCCTTCCCCAAACGACTGGGGGGAGGGCAATTGCCCTCCCCCCAAATTGGCCCCCATCCCCACCCCCCACTGCGGGGCGAGGGGCCGTCGGTCGTGGAGCCCTTCTACGGCGTGTGCCGCCCCCCGTGGGAGACCCAACGACTGGCGTCTGCCGAGCGAGCACGGGCCATGGACGCGCCGCCTGCGCCCTCCCATGCCGCCCGGCATTCCGCCGCGAGCGTCTTCACTGTCGACGCCTCTGGTCGACCGAAGACGCTCTTCCTCGAAAGCTCGGTGCGGGCGCCGCCCGACACCGCGAGCCGTCCGCACGCCACCCCCCGCAAGCGCCGCGTCCCTCGGCGTCGCGCCGACTCGGCCGCATGAGCCGTCGGGACGACGAGTGGACGGTGCGCCTGGGTGTGGAAGAGGTCGGTCATTTCGGCGGCCCTGCAAAGGAGAAGATGCGATTCGGCGCCGAAACTTGCGCGCTCACTTGTAAGGAATTCGTAAAGGGGATGCGGAGCCTGCTGGTTTCAGCAATCGTTTGAACCGGCCATGGCTGTCACCGAGATCAGTGCGCGCGCAAACGCCGCGATCGACGACCTCTACCGTCGCCACGTCGGCGATGTCTACCGCTACACGTACGCGGTGCTCGGCAACCATGCCGACGCCGAGGACGTCACGCAGACGACGTTCTTCAACGCGCTGAGAGCGCTCGAAAAGGGGGAAACTCCACGCGATCCTTCGAGCTGGCTCCTCGCGATCGCCCACAACGTCGTACGCCAACGTTGGCGCCAGGCGGCCGGCCGGCCGGCCGTCGTGGAGCTCGACATGGACGTCGCCGACGGGTCGGGCGACGACGAGGACGAGCTCGAGCTGACCGAGCTCGTTCGCGCCCTCCAGCGCATCCCGCCGACGCAGCGCGAGGCGATCGTGATGCGGGAGCTCGAGGGGCGGCCCTACCGGGAGATCGCCGCCGTGCTGGGCCTCTCCACGTCCGCGCTCGAGACGCTGCTCTTCCGCGCGCGGCGGTCGCTCGCAGACGAGCTCGAGAACATCGTCACCTGTCAGAACGCCGAGCTCGCGCTCTCGCGCCGGCTCGACGGGCGCCTTTCACGCAAGGACCGTCGCAGGCTGGACGAGCACCTCGCCGAGTGCGCGCCCTGCGCACGACTCGCGGCCACCCAGAAGCGCCAGCGCAGGGCGTTCAAGGGCCTCGCGCTTCTCCCCTTGCCGGTCGGTCTCTCGCTCATCAAGGGCACCTCGAGCGCCGCGGCCGCCACGGCAGCCGGGCTGCCGACCATCGGCCTCGGCACCTCAGGCGTCGGCTCGGGCGCCGTGGCGGGCTCGGGCGCCGTGGCGGGCTCGGGCGCCGTGGCGGGCTCGGGCGCGGGCGCCGCGGTCGCCGGCTCTGGCGCCGCCGTCGCCGGCTCTGGCGCGGTGGCAGGCTCGGCCACGGGTGGTGCGGCGCTCGGCGGAACGCTCGTCGGGACGGCCGTCGTCAAGGTCGCCGCGGTCGCCGTTGCCGCCACCGTGGCCACCGGAGTCGGATACAAGGGCGTCCAGGCGATCGAGGACGCACCCACGAAGCCTGCGCCTTCCGTTCCGGCGACAGCGCCTGCCGAGCCGCGCGCGGCGCACCCCGCGCGCCAGCAGAAGGTGGCGCCGAAGAACGTCGAGCAGGTGCCGGCGGCTCCCGTAAAGAAGCGTCGTGCGACGAAGCCGCACGTCGTCACAACGCCCGCAGCGTCGACGGACGACTCCGGTGGGGACGTCTCGACCCCGGCGGCGGACGATACGCAGACGAGCCATGCGCCGACCACCTCCGCCTCAAGTCCCGCTTCCGCTCCAGCCGCGACCAGCCCCGAGGTAT
Source organism: uncultured Actinomycetes bacterium (assembly GCA_963798725.1). Taxonomy (GTDB): domain Bacteria; phylum Actinomycetota; class Thermoleophilia; order Gaiellales; family Gaiellaceae; genus Gaiella. The sequence continues at coordinate 1,407,292 of CAWCUL010000001.1, read as the reverse complement.
CGGGCGCGAGCCCGATATCCGGGACGACGCAGCCGCCGAAGGAAAAGGCCTCTGCCGTCGCCGCGCCTGCCAAGCCTCGCGTCGTCGCGCCGGTCTCGGATGCGGCGGCGCCTACGGACCCGGCCGAGAGCGTTGCCGAGCCTCCTGTCGAGGAGGTTCCGGCGACCGCAACGGTGCCCGACGAGACGTCGACGGCGCCGGAGGATCCGACCGCAGACGACACGACGTCCGCTACGGCGCCGCCTGCGGACGAGACGCCTGTCGACGAGGCGCCTGCGCCGACGCCACCCGCCGAGGACCCGCCGGCGAGCACGACGCCGCCGACGACCCCGCCGAGCACACCGACCCCCCCGTCGACCGGCGACGAGACTCCGCCGACCTCCGACCAGGGCGGAGATGACGACACGAACGGCGACCACCGCGGGTCGGGCGCGTCGGATCATCGCGGGGCGCACTGGAGACAGCTCGTGCAGTGGCTCCGGGAACACCGGCGAGGCCATCGCTGACGCCTGGCCCCTCCGCCCTGAACCTACCCAGGCGCGCAGAGGTAGCTCCCTCGAACGGTGAGAAACTCCCCCAAATGGGGGAGAGAACACGGCGCGTTCGACCGCGATAAAGTGAGTGATGCTTCGTGGAGGGTGCATCCTCGTCGTTCTTGCCGCGCTTGCGCTTCCTGCAAGCGGGGTTGCTGCGAGCGGGGTTTCGGGAACCGCGGCTGAAGGCTCGGTCACGCGTGAGACATCTCTCGAGGCGCTCGTGCTCGACCAGATCAACGTCGTCCGCGCGTCACACGGGCTCTCCACGCTCAAGCCGTCCGCGTCGCTCACGCGTGCGGCGCTCGGCCATTCGCGCTCGATGGTCCGTCTCGGGTACTTCGCGCACGAGTCGAAGAGCGGAACGCCGTTCTGGCAGCGCGTCAAGGTGTTCTACGGGCCCCACTCCGACGACTGGACGGTCGGGGAGAACCTCGCCATGTTCGGTGGCGACGGAACACCCGATGCCGGTGGGATCGTGGCGGCCTGGATGACATCGCCGCTCCATCGCGCGAACGTTCTCCGCCCGATGTTCCGTGACGCGGGCGTCGCGATCGTCCACGACCCGTCCGCGGGCGGCGTCTTCGGCGGCCTGCCGACGTGGGTGATCACGTTCGACTTCGGCCGCCGCTGAGCCACCGCCGTCCGGACGACCTCGGACGGACCGAACGGGCTGCAGGCGACCGGATCTAGGCCGGAACCGGACGGAAGACCGTCTGGCGCGGATCGACGATGCTGTCGAACCCACGGTCCCACGCGACGAGCATCACACCACCCGTCTCGATCTCGCGGACGACGCCCCGGTCGCCTGCCTTGAGGTCGCTTTCAGAGTCCGCGACGAGCTCGATCACCGAGCCGATCCGAACCCCGGCAGCTATGCGTGCAGCGAGAAGTCGTGCGCCAGAGGCATCCATGTACTCCTTATTACGGATCGTGTGCCGCACGGGCATCCCCCTATGGGCGAGGATTGCTCCCCCCAAAAGGGGAGGAAGGATGCGGCGGGGATGCGCCGAAGGCCGGGAAGCGCCGGCGGCTCATTCCGAATTCGACGGCTGAGGATGTGCCGCCGGCGCGACCGTTCGCGCCGGGGGCGAGGGAGTGATGGACGAAAATCCTCGAACCAACCCGGAATGGGAGCACTGGCCCGGACGGAGCGCCGACGACGGCGTCCGCAATCGGCTGCGGGAGCTGTTCACCCCGGAGTCCGGGGACGCCGTGGCCGAGTTGATCGATGCACATGCGCGCGAGCTCGAGGAGCGCTCCGACGAGCTCCGCGCAGCAGTCGCCGAGCTGGAGCAGCGAGAGACGCGCGCCCGGGAGCTTCACGGCCGGGTGGAGCACGTCCTTCGGGAGGGATCCGCGGAGCTCGATCTACGACACGCCGAGCTCACCGTGCAGGCGACCGAGCTCGACCGACGCGAGACGGCCGTGCGCGAGGCCGAGGCGCGTGTCCAGGAACGACGTCGCGAGCTCGGAGCCGTCGAGCTCCGCGGCGCCGCGGTCGAGCGTCGAGAGCAGGCTCTGGAGGATCGCGAGACCGACCTCGAACGTCGCGCCGACGACCTCGAGCGGCGGGCCGCGGAGCTCGACCGGCGTGCCCTCGACCTGGACGACCTGTCACGGCGGATCGTGGTCATCGGTCAGGCCGTGGAACGCGATGCGCCGCAACCGCCTTCGGTTGACGCACCCGTCGCTGCCGATCCACCGGCGTCGCGCCCGGTCGAGCTCCTCACGTCGCCCCCAACATCGCCGGCGACGCGACCTGTCGGGGAGGCAGAGAGCACCCACGTCGCCCTCGTGTCGGGCACCGGTTACCGGATCGTGGAGAGGGCGGGCGCGCCTCCCTCGCCCGGCGAGACGGTCGAGCTCGATTCGATCGAGCATCGATGCGTCCGCCTGGCTCCCTCGCCCTATCCACGCGACGCTCGCCGCTGCGCGATCCTCGAGCCCGTCGAGGTCGCCGCCTCACTCTGAGCGCCGCGCGCGGCGCCGGATCCAGGCTCAGCCGAGCCAGGCGTCGATCAGGGCGCCGCCGAAGAACAGCCCGACGAGCCCGCCGGCCGACAGGAACGGGCCGTACGGAAGCGACTCCTTGCGCCCCGCCCGGCCGTGCCGCGCAAGAACGACGAGCGCGGGCAGCATGCCGAGCAGAGAGCCGAAGAAGAGCGCCACGAAGACGTCGCGTCCAAGCCACGCGCCGAGGAATGCGGCGAGCTTCACGTCGCCCATCCCGAGCCCTGCCGGATGGACGAGCGCGAGCGCCAGGAAGAACCCACCTGCGCCGAGAGCGGCGACCACCCACTCCACGCTCGGCTCCCGCACCGTCTGAACGACGAGAGCGGCCGCGAGGGCCGGCAACACGATCCGGTTGGGAATGATCCGACGCTCGAGGTCGGTGACCGTGACTGCAACCAGCACGGCACAGCCGAGGGCATTGACGACCGCCTCGACGGAGCTGTCGAAGACGACCGCGCACGCGACCGCGAGCGCTACCCATACCGCCACAGCAAGCGCACGCAGGGGCACGACGCCGGATTCACCATGGGCCGGGTCGATCCTCTCCCTCGATCGGGGCATGGAGTTCCCTCGGTCGGGTGGCGAAGACGAGGCGCCGCTCGAGCAGGATCAGAGCTACTGCGGAGCAGCGCCCGCTCCTGGCGTCCGGGGCGCACACAGCGTAAACGTGCGGGAACCTTTCATCGGAAAGGTTGCGGCAGCCGGCCTGCACAGGCCGGTCGTCTCAACCCTCGTCATAGGGGCGGGAGCCCTTGCGGGCTTTCAGCTCGGCCGGCAGGACCGGATCTGGGCGGCACTCGTCGTCGCGTCCGCGGTCGCGCTCCTGGCGGGGCTCGCCGTCTCTCTCCTCACGAGGCGCATGCGCGTCGCCGAGACCGCAGCGCTCCGGGATCCGCTCACCGGCCTTCCGAACAGAAAGCTGCTCGACGACCGGATCGAGCAGGCACTCGCCCGCTCTCGGCGGACGGGCGACCCGTTCGCACTGCTGGTGATCGACCTCGACGGCTTCAAGGCCGTCAACGACATGAGGGGGCACGAGGCCGGAAATGTCGTCCTCCGCTCCATCTCGCGGCGCCTGGAGGCCGTGGTTCGCGAGACCGACACGGTCGCCAGGATCGGTGGCGATGAGTTCGTGATCCTGTCGCTCGGGACACAGGAGGACGCGGAAGCGGCCGCGCTCGTCGGGCGACTGCGCCAGGCGCTGCGAAGGCCGTACAGGGTCGAGAGCAGCTTCGTCGAGCTCGATTCGTCCATCGGCTGGGCTCTCTTCCCGCAGGACGGTTCGAGCCCGAGCGAGCTGCTCTCCCTCGCCGACGGTCAGATGTACGCGACGAAGCGGGACACGAGCGAGGAGTCCGCGCTCGACCGGGCGCCGCTCGACGCGGGCGTGGTGAGGGACATGGAGATCGCGATCGAGCACCACGAGATCGTCGTGCACTACCAGCCGATCGTGGATCTCCGCTCGGGAGAGGTTCGTGCGGTAGAGGCCCTCGTCCGCAGAGCACAGTCAGGTCGCCTGATCGGCCCGGCGGAGTTCATCCCGCACGTGGAGCGGGCGCCGGTCGTTCGCGCGCTGACCCTTGCCGTCGCCGCGGATGCGCTGGCCCGCCTCGAGGAATGGGACGCCATCGGACATCCGATGGAGGCCGCAGTCAACGTGCCGTACCGCCTCGTCGACGACGCCGAGCTCGTCACCGGGCTCGCAGCCCTCCTGCGGCGGAGTGGCATGGAGCCCAATCGCCTCACGCTCGAGATCGTGCCTTCAGGCCCCGGCGCAGGCGCCGAGCTCGACACGGTCGAGGTCGACAGGCTGCGTCGCCTCGGCGTTCGCCTTTCGCTGGACGATCTCGGGCGCGCGTCGTCGATCGCGGCGATCCGCTCGCTGCCGCTCGACCAGGCGAAGATCGACGCGATGTTCCTTCACGGGGTCGGACGCGACGATCGGTCCCGGGCGATCGTCCGCTCGCTCGTCGAGCTCGCGCACGAGCTCGGGCTCGAGGTCGTCGCCGAAGGTGTCGAGACCCGCGTCGCCTGGGACATGGCGGCCAGGCTCGGCTGCGACCGGGCCCAGGGCTACTACCTCGGGCACCCGCTCCCGGCGCAGGACCTGACCAGGTGGCTCCAGCGCGAGTGGCCTGTGGTCGCGACCGTCGGCTGACGGGCCGCTACCGGGTCGCGCCCGGTTTCCAGAGAGGCTCGTCCTGGCCCGCAGCGGCATTCGCGTGGCGGGCGAGGATGAACAGGAGGTCGGAGAGCCGGTTCAGGTAGACAGCCGGTAGCGGCCCCAGCTCGTGCTCCTGTGCGGCGCGGATCGTCTCGCGCTCCGCCCTGCGGCAGATCGTGCGCGAGACGTGAAGCACGGAGGCGACGGACGTTCCGCCCGGGAGCACGAAGCTCCGGAGCTCGGGGAGGTCGGCGTTGAACGCGTCACAGTCCTTCTCGAGCCGGTCGACGAGCTCCTGCGTCACGCGGAGGCGGTCGCCCCGTGCGCCAGGCGGGACGGAGATGTCGGCGCCGAGGTCGAACAGCTCGTTCTGGACGCGGACGAGAACGTCGCGCGCCGCGTCGGAGGGACCGGAGGAAAGCACGACGCCGAGCGCGGAGTTGAGCTCGTCGACGGTGCCGTACGCCTCGAGCCGGCGATCGAGCTTCGAGACGCGCGACCCGTCGCCGAGCGACGTCTCCCCCGCGTCGCCTCCGCGGGTGTAGATCGTCGTCAGGCGCACCGGCTCGTCCTTTGCGCGAGCCATCATGTGATCCAGCCTACCCGGGTGTGCGATCGGCGCTCGGCGCGGCGGCGAGGTGGCGGTCGGCATGACGGAGCAGGTCGCGGGCGATCACGATCCGCTGGATCTCGCTCGTGCCCTCGTAGATCTCTGTGATCTTGGCGTCCCTGTAGTACCGCTCGGCGGGAAACTCGCGCGTGTAGCCGTAGCCGCCGAGCACCTGGATCGCGTCCTGGCTCGCGCGCACCGCGACGCGCGATGCGAACAGCTTCGCCATCGCGCCCTCCGCCCCGTGCGGAAGCCCTGCCTGCTTGAGCCATGCCGCACGAAGCGTGAGCAGCCGTGCCGCCGTGAGCTCCGTCGCGATGTCGGCGAGCGTGAACTGGATCGCCTGGAAGTCCGCGATCCTCTGGCCGAACTGCTGCCGTTCGAGCGCGTACGTCCGAGCGGTGTCGAGCGCGGCCTGCGCGATCCCCACCGCCTGTGAGGCGATCCCGATCCGCCCGCCGTCGAGCGTCGCCATCGCGACGGCAAATCCCTTGCGCTCCTCGTGCAGGAGGCGATCGCGGCCGACGAACACGCCATCGAGGCGCAGGTCGGCGGTCGAGGACGAGTGCAGTCCGAGCTTCTCCTCCTCGCGCGTCACCTCGACGTGCTCTGCGTCGAGCACGAATGCCGACACGCCCCGTGCGCCGGCGGTTTCCTGATCGGTGCGCGCGAACAGCACGAACGTCGAGGCATGGCTCCCGTTGGTGCACCACTGCTTCGTCCCCGTGACCCGCCAGCCGTCGTTCTCCGGCGAGGCCACGGTACGCAGCGAGGAGGCATCGGAGCCCGAGCCGGGCTCGGTCAGGGCGAACGCACCGATGGCGTCACCGCGTGCCAGCGGGGGCACGAACCGCTCGCGCTGCTCGTCGGTCCCGAACGAGACGATCGGCAGGGTCGCCGCGCTCGTGTGCACCGCGACGGTCACCCCCACTCCTGCGTCGGCGCGCGAGAGCTCCTCCAGCACGAGGATGTACGAGACGAAATCGGCCCCGGCGCCACCGAGCTCCTCCGGCACGCAGACGCCCATCAGGCCCAGCTCGCCCAGCCTCGTGATCACCTCTCGCGGGAAACGATGCTCACGGTCCCAGGCGGCGGCGTGCGGGGCGATCTCGGTATCGGCGACCTCACGCGCAAGCGCCTGGATCTCGCGCTGCTCGTCGGTGAGGGCGAAGTCCACGGCGGCAGTCTAGGCCCGGTGACGCAGCGGCCGCGCGCGCCGCTTCACGGTGCGCGCGAGGCCGTCAGGGCTCGCCAGGCGCCGGAGACGGCCGCGCGAAAGCTCGGTACAGAGCACCGCCGACGCCGCGGGGCCGCGGTCGCCGTACCCGACGCCGCGCGCGCGGAACGCGGGCGCAGGCAACCACCCCTCGTCTCGCAGCTCGTAGGCCTCCTGCTCTTCGACGAACAGGCCGGCGGCAACGAACATCCGCGTCCACCCGCGTACGTCGTCCAGACGGAACCAGCCGTGATCGCCGGGCTCACCGAGGGGGACAGTGACGAGGATCCTCCCCGCGGGCCGCAGGACGCGCGCGAGCTCGCGGAGCGCACTCACCCGGGAAGCGGGATCGGACTCCGACTCGAGGCCGTAACCCGTGTTGTCGGCGCCGACATGCTCGAGCGTCGAGACCAGCAGCACCTGGTCGAAGCTCCGGTCGGGAAACGGCAACGAGCGCACATCCGCTACGACCGTCTCCATGCCCTCGATGTCGCGCTCGGCCAGATCGACGCCGACGAGCTCCACATCCGCGCGAAGCAGCGCCGCGAGATACGCAGGCTCGGCGAACGCGTAGCCGACTTCGAGCACCCGCCCGACCGTCGTCAGGCGGGAAAGCACCCACGGGATCTCGACCACCCGCTCGTCGGTTCCGCCGGGCGCCTGGAGCCAGACGAGCCGGTCGCCGCGCTGCCGCGCGCCGAGACCGAGAGCGACCGCGTCGTCGAGCTCCCTGACCCTGGCTGCCTCGGGCGAGGTGACGAGCTCGTTCAGGTATGTCGATCGAGAGAGCGTCCCGTCCTCGAGCTTGCCGAGAGCTCTTGCCCGCGTCTCGTCGTCGGGCGGCCTGCGCAGCACCTCGCGGAACGCCTGCTCGACGAACTCCGCATCCGTCCTCGTGTGCGCATCGAGCGCTGCTGCGACGAGCGGGTCCAACGGGTCAGGAGTACTCGTAGAAGCCCCGGCCGGACTTGCGGCCGAGCCGGCCCGCAGCCACGTGCCGGCGAAGCAGCGGACAGGGCGCGTACTTCGGGTCACCGAGCCCGCGATGCAGCACCTCCATGATCGCGACGCACGTGTCGAGACCGATCAGGTCGGCAAGCGCGAGCGGGCCCATCGGATGGGCGAAACCGAGCTTCGCGACCGTGTCGATGGCCTCCGCGTCGGCCACGCCCTCCATCAGCGCGTAGGCGGCCTCGTTGAGGAACGGCATCAGGATCCGGTTCGAGACGAAGCCCGGGAAGTCGTTCGCCTCTGCGGGGGTCTTGCCGAGATCCTGCGCGAGCCGGACGATCGCCGACGCGGTTTCGGCCGACGTCTGGTCGGCGCGGATCACCTCGACGAGCGCAAGCACGGGAACCGGGTTGAAGAAATGCATCCCGATCACCTGCTGCGGGCGACCCGTGACGGCGGCGAGCTCGGTGATGGGGATCGACGACGTGTTCGACGCGAGCACTGCGTGCGCGGGCAGCGCCGCATCTGCGGCCCGGAACAGCGCCTTCTTCGCATCGGCGTCCTCGACGATCGCCTCGACGAGGAGGTCGGCCGGTGCGAGCTCCGCCGACGGCGTGACGCGCGCGAGCACCTCCTCCGGATCGGGGCCGCCCTTCTCTTGCAACCTCGTGAGGCTCTTGCGCATGCCGTCGAGGGCGCGCGGCACGGCGCCGGGGAGCGGGTCGTGCAGCAGCACGCTTCGTCCGGACGCAGCCATCACCTGGGCGATGCCCGCTCCCATCTGGCCGGCGCCGGCGACGAGCACTCGGTCGAAGGTCACCGTGGGAGGCTACTCCGGGCGGCATCCGCCCGTCCGCGCGCACGCAGCCTCCTGAGCGAATAGCCGAGCACCGCTACGAGAATCAGGATGCCGATCACGAGCCGGATCGCATTTCCCCGCGGCTCGTCGCTGGTCGCAAGCAACGTGCCGGGGTCGCTGAGCCGGCAGGAGTCCGTCACGATCCGGGCGCCCTCGAGGTCGGCGAGAACGCCGAGCGCCTCGTCTCGGACGATCGGCTTGTCGGTGGCGTCGACGAGCGGCACGGCCGCGTCGACGTCGATCTCGCGCCCCACGGGCCCCTTCACGTTCTGGTCGACGACGAACTCGTAGACGCGCCCCTTCCCGGTTGCCGACGGACGCTCCGTCGTCACGCGCCCCACAAACGCGATGTCCGTGCGCTCGAGCCGCTCGTCGAGGGGAATGTTGGGGCACGAGAGCGCAAGCGCGCCGGGCGCGAGCGCGAGCGAGGCGAGCGCTGCGACGAGGACGCGCGCGAGCAGCGCTCAGACCTCGAGCAGGACGGCGTCGCCCTGGCCGCCGCCCGAGCAGATGGCGGCGAGCCCGAGCCCGCCGCCCGAGCGACGCAGCTCGTGCACGAGCGTGCCGACGATGCGCCCCCCCGACGCTCCGATCGGGTGTCCGAGGGCGACCGCGCCGCCGTTCACGTTCACCTGGTCCTCGTCCACTCCGAGCATGCGGGTCGAGTTGCGCGCGACGGACGCGAACGCCTCGTTGATCTCGACGCGCGCAACATCGTCGATCCCGTGACCGGTCGCGCTCAGGACGCGCTCCGCCGCGGCAGCCGGTGTCCGGGCGAGAAACGCGAACTCCTCGGCGACGTACGCGTGGCCCAGAAGATGCGCGAGGGGCTCGATCCCTCGCTCGCGCGCCCAGTCCTCGGAGCAGACCACGACGCACGACGCACCGTCGGTCACTCCCGGTGCGTTCCCCGCCGTCGTCGTCCCGTCGGGATCGAAGACGGGTGCGAGCGCGGCGAGCTTCTCGAGCGTCGTGTCGCGGCGGATGCTCTCGTCGGCGACGACGTCCCCGGCAGAGACGATCTCGTCCTCGAACACGCCCGCGTCCTGAGCGGCCGCCGCGCGCTGCTGGGAGCGCAGCGCCCACGCGTCCTGTTCCTCCCGGGAGATCCCGAGCTCACGCGCGACGGACGAAGCCTGCTGCACCATGTGGAGCCCGTCGAAGGTGGACGTGAGGCCGTCGAAGACCATGTGGTCGAGCACCTCGCCGTTCCCGAGCCGGTAGCCGAAACGACCTTTCGGCAGCAGGTACGGCGCGCCCGACATCGACTCCATGCCGCCGGTGACGACGACATCGTGGCGACCCGCGCCGATCATCAGCTCCGCGATCTCGATCGCCCTGACCGACGACGCGCACACCTTGTTGATCGTGTCGGCCGGAACGTCCTTCGGGATTCCGGCGGCGATCGCCGCCTGGCGCGCGGGCGCCTGCCCGGCGCCCGCCTGGAGCACCTGGCCCATGACGACGTACCCCACGTCCTCGGGCGCCACGCCCGCTCGTTCCAGGCCGGCCCTGATCGCAATCGCGCCGAGCTCGGTCGCGGGAAGCGCGGCGAGCCCGCCCCCGAGGCGGCCGAACGGCGTCCGAACGGCGGACACGATGACGGTGCGCGGCATGCGAGCTCAGCGTAGCCACGGTCGGAGCCGTTGCGCGCCCGTGAGGCTGCCGCTACGCTCGACCCGAGATGACTTCCGCTCGTACCTGGATCTGGTGGCCACACACGGGGCGAGGCGGGAGCGTGCGCTGAAGACGAGCAGCTACCCCGTCCGACCCGAGACCTCCGACGGAGGTCTCTTTCGTTCCTCGACCTGATTCGAAGCCGATGACCTCCAACGCGACGATCACGACGGACCTCCTCACGCCGCTCGGCGCATACCTGCGTCTGCGCGGGATGGGGCGCGCGAGCTTCCTGCTCGAGTCGGTCGAGCGCGGTCGTCTCGGTCGCAGCTCGTGGATGGGCGCCGGCTCCCGGCTCGCGACGTTCGAGGAGGCCGAGGCACTCCGTCTGCCGGTCGTCGGTTACGTGGCGTACGACCACATCGCAAAGCTGGAGCCGACGGTGCGGCTCCCGACCGACGGCAACAGCTTCCCCGAGAGCAGGCTGATCGTCGCCGAAACGCTCGTCCGCTTCGACCATGGAGCCGGAACCGCGGAGGTCGTGACGGGCGACCCCGAAGAGGTGGCGGGCAGGCTCGAGGCGGGCATTCCTTGGCAGCGGGAGACTCGCGGGGTCGCAGGGCCGCTCGTGCGTTCGCCCGGCCGCGAGCGCTACGTCGAGATGGTGCGCGCCGTCAAGGAACACATCGTCCAGGGAGACGTCTTCCAGTGCGTGCCGTCACAGCGTGCCGAGCGGCCGACGTCGGCCTCCCCGCTCGAGGTCTATCGCGCCCTCCGCCGTGTGAACCCCTCCCCGTACCTCTTCCTGCTCGAGCTCGACGGTCTCGCGCTCGTCGGCTCGTCACCGGAGCGGCTCGTGGCGTGCGAGGACGGCCACGCGAGCCTCTGTCCGATCGCGGGGACGACCGAGCCCACCGAGGGGGACGTCGAGCGTCTCCTCTCCTCCGAGAAGGATCGCGCCGAGCACGTGATGCTCGTCGATCTCGGGCGAAACGACCTCTCGCGTGTATGCCGGCCCGGAAGCGTCCACGTCGCTCGCAGCATGGAGGTCGAGCGCTTCTCGCACGTCTCGCACCTCGTGTCCGAGGTCGTCGGCGAGCTGAGCGACGGCGTTTCGTCCTTCGACGTGCTCCGCGCGTGCTTTCCCGCCGGCACCGTGAGCGGTGCGCCGAAGATCCGCGCGATGCAGCTCATCTCCGAGCTGGAAGGCTTCCGCCGCGGACCGTACGGCGGAGCCGTCCTCTATGTGCTGCCGGACGGCACCATGGATGCGTGCATCGCGCTTCGCACGGTGGTCATGAGCGACGGGGTCGCATACCTCCAGGCGGGAGCCGGGATCGTCGCCGACTCCGACCCGGCCTCGGAGCACGAGGAATGCCTGCACAAGCTCGCGGCGATCGAGACGGCGATCGAGCTTGCGGAGCGTGAGGCACTCGGATGAGCGGCGCGCGGGCAGACAGCCGAGAGCAGGCAGCCGAGGGCGGCGGCGCGGAGGCGGCTCGTCCGGCACCCGTCGCCCGAGCGCTTCGGACCGGCCGCGGCGGTGATGTGAGATGAAGGTGCTGATGATCGACAACTACGACTCGTTCACGTACAACCTCGTGCACCTGTTCGCCGAGCTCGGAGCCGAGGTCGTCACGTTCAGAAACGACGCCATCACGCCGGACGAAGCCGTCGCGCTGCGGCCGGACCGGCTCGTGGTCTCTCCCGGCCCCGGACGCCCCGAAGACGCGGGCGCGTCGATCGCGCTGCTCCGGCGCCTGGGCCCCACCACGATGACGCTCGGCGTCTGTCTCGGACACCAGGCCATCGTCCAGGCGTTCGGCGGCGAGATCGGGCAGGCACACGCGCTCCTGCACGGAAAAGCCAGCCGGATCACGCACGACGGCGCCGGGATCTTCCGCGACCTGCCCGACGAGGTCGAGGTCGGCCGCTACCACTCGCTCGCGGCGACCGCGGTACCCGACGCATTCGTCGTCACCGCGCGCACGACCGATGACGAGGTGATGGGCGTTCGCCACCTGGAGTATCCTGTCGAGGGCGTCCAGTTCCACCCGGAGAGCGTCCTCACACCGCTCGGCGCGCGGATGGCGGAGAACTTCCTGTCGTGATCACCGCCTCGATCGCCGCGCTCGCCGACGGGCGTGACCTGACCCGGGACGAAGCGCGCTCGGTGATGGACGTCGTGATGCGCGGCGAGGCAACCCCGGCGCAGATTGGCGGCCTCCTGATCGGCCTGCGCGCCAAGGGAGAGACCGTCGACGAGATCACCGGCTTCGCCGAGGCGATGCGCGAGCACGTCGTTCCCGTTCGTCCGGCGCGCACCCCTCTCGTCGACGTGGTCGGCACCGGAGGGGACGGAGCACGCACATTCAACATCTCGACCGCGACGGCGATCGTCGCCGCAGCGGCCGGCGCCGCGGTCGCGAAGCACGGAAATCGCGCCGCGAGCTCCGCCTGCGGGTCGGCGGACGTCCTCGAGGCCCTCGGTCTCGAGCTCGAGCTTCCTCCGGAGAGGATCGCGGAGTCGATCGACGAGCACGGCTTTGGGTTCATGTTCGCGCGCGCGCATCATCCGGCCATGCGTCATGCGGCATCCGTACGGCAGGAGCTCGGCACACGGACGGTCTTCAACGTCCTCGGTCCGCTCGCGAATCCCGCCGGCGCACGCGACGGCGTCTTCGGCGTGTACGAGCCCGACCTCGCGCGCACCTACGCGGAGTCGCTCGCCGCGCTCGGCGCGCGCCGCGCGTTCGTCGTCCATGGCGCCGGGATCGACGAGCTGTCGCCGTACGAGCCCAGCCTCGTCGTCGAGATCGACGACGGCGAGATCACCGAGTGGGCCCTCGAACCTCGGTCGCTCGGGATCGAACCGCGGGATCCACGAGAGCTCAGAGGCGGAGGGCCGTCCGAGAATGCGGCGACGATTCGCAGGATGCTCGCCGGCGAGACCGGAGGCGCGCGCGACGCCGTGCTCCTCAACGCAGCATTCGCCCTGGTCGCCGCCGATGTGGTCGACGCCCTTCCCGACGGGCTGGACGCGGCCGCGGCTGCGATCGACTCGGGCGCGGCCGGCGAGACGCTCGAGCGGCTCGTCCTCTTCTCGAACGAGGTTCCGGCCTGATGGGGCGCTTCTCGGACGCGCTCCGCGCCCCCGGACTCGGGGCGATCGCCGAGATCAAGCGCCGCTCTCCCTCCGCCGGTGACCTGCGGCCCGACGCCGATCCGGCCGCGATCACGGCGGCGTACGCCGCGGTCGGCGCCGCGGCCGTCTCGGTGCTCGTCGACGAGCGCTTCGGCGGCACGTGGGACGACCTGCGCGCCGCACGCGCTTCGAGCGACGTGCCGCTTCTCGCGAAGGGCTTCTTCTCGACCGCCGATCACCTGCGCACCGCGAAGGAGGCGGGGGCGGACGCGGTGCTGCTCCTGCTCCGCGACCTCGAAGACGAGACCGTACGAGCACTCCTGGGCGAGGCGGAGCGCCTGGCCCTCGACACGCTCGTCGAGGCGCACGACGCACGGGAGGTCGATCGCGGGATCGAGCTCCGAGCGCCTGTCCTGGGTGTCAACGCGCGCGACCTCGACACGTTCGCGATCGACCGCGCTGCACAGCTCCGACTACTTGCCCGCATCCCGGCGGATCGCGTGGTGATCGCCGAGTCGGGCATCGGCGCACGTGCACACGGTGCGGCCGCGGAGCTCGCGGGAGCGGACGCGATCCTCGTGGGCTCCGCGCTGATGCGGGCCCCCGATCCCGCCGCGAAGCTCGCCGAGCTCGTCTCGCGGCCCCTCGTCAAGGTCTGCGGGCTCACCCGCGAGGAGGACGTCGCGGCGGCCGCCGAGGCAGGCGCCGACCTGCTCGGGTTCGTGCTCGTCCCCGAGAGCCCGCGCGCCGCGCGAGGCGTCCTCCCCGTCCCGCCCGAGACGCTGTCGGTTGCGGTCTGGGTCGGCACAGCGGGAGAGAGCGACGGAGACCTGGACCAGGTGCATACCGTCGAGCCGGGCAAGGTGCGCGGCCGGGACGCGACGTTGTACCGGGACGGCCGGGCCGTCGCGCGCCTCGTCGACCTTCCGTGGCAGGAGCAGGACGCGTCGCACTGGCGGCGAGCCTCCGGGACGGAGGGCAGGGTCGTCCTCGCGGGGGGCCTCGGCCCCGACAACGTCGCCGACGCGATCGCTGCGGTCGGGCCCTGGGCGGTGGACGCGTCGTCTTCACTCGAGAGCGAGCCGGGCATCAAGGACCACGCTCGCGTGCGAGCCTACGTCGAGGCGGCGCGAGCATGAGCGCGACGGACGAGGGATTCGGCCCCTACGGGGGCAGGTATGTGCCCGAGACCCTCGTTCCTGCACTCGACGAGCTCGCCGCCGCATGGGAGGACGCCAGGCGGGACCCCGCCTACGTGGCAGAGCTGGATGCGCTCGGGCGCACATATGTGGGGCGCCCGTCGCCGGTCACGCTCGCCGAGCGCTTCGCCCCGGGCAAGCGCCTGTACCTGAAGCGCGAGGACCTGAACCACACCGGGGCGCACAAGATCAACAATGCGCTCGGGCAGGTCGTGCTCGCCCGAAGGCTCGGCAAGCGCCGGATCATCGCCGAGACGGGCGCCGGTCAGCACGGCGTGGCGACCGCCACCGCATGTGCGCGCTTCGGGCTCGAATGCGTCGTCTACATGGGCTCCGAGGACATGCGGCGCCAGGCGCCCAACGTCGAGCGCATGCGACTGCTCGGCGCCGAGGTCGAGCCGGTCGAGCTCGGGACGAGGACGCTCAAGGAGGCGACGAGCGCCGCGATCCGCGACTGGATCACGAACGTCGAGACGACGCACTACGTGATCGGCTCGTGCGTCGGGCCCGCGCCGTATCCGGAGCTCGTCCGCGAGCTGCAGGCCGTGATCGGCCGCGAGGCAAGGGAGCAGCTCCTCGAGGCGGAGGGGCGCCTTCCCGAGCTCGTCGTCGCATGCGTAGGCGGCGGCTCGAACGCGATCGGCATGTTCGCCGGCTTTCTCGACGATCCAGACGTCGGGCTCGTCGGAGTCGAGGCCGCGGGGGCCGCCTCGCTGGGTACGGGTCGGGCCGGGGTCCTCCACGGTGCGCGCTCGTCGATCCTCGCCGACGAGGACGGCCAGATCGCCGACGCCCACTCGATCTCGGCGGGTCTCGACTACCCGGGCGTCGGCCCCGAGCATGCATGGCTGCGAGACACCGGGCGTGCGACCTACGTCCCGTGCACCGACGAGGACGCCCTCGAGGCGTTCGCTCGTCTGTCCCGAACGGAGGGGATCGTGCCTGCGCTCGAGTCGGCGCATGCCCTCGCGGTCGTCAGCCGGCTCGAGGCCGACTACGTGGCGGTCTGCCTGTCCGGGAGGGGCGACAAGGACCTTGCGGAGGCGCTTTCGGCCCTCGGGGCCGGGAATGCCTAGGCGCGCGATGCGGAAGACACTCGGGATCTACCTCGTCGCCGAACCAGAGACACCGGAGCTTGCGCAGGCCGCAGTCGCAGCAGGCGCGGACATGATCGAGCTCGGCTTCCCGTTTTCCGACCCGCTCGCGGACGGGCCCGTCATCCAGCGCGCATCCGAGCGCGCGCTCGCGCGCGGCATGCGGACGGCGCGATGCCTCGACTGCCTCGCTGCTACGCGCGAGCGCGTCGGCGTGACGCCCATCGTCCCGATGACCTATGCCGCTCTTCTGGAGGCGTACGGCTGGGAGCGATTCGCGGTCGACGCTGCGGCGCGCGGCGCGACGAGCCTCATCGTCTCCGACGTACCCGCCGGCCAGCGGCCCGGGCTGCGTCGCGTTCATCTCGTCGCCCCCACCTCGACCGACGAGCGGATTCGCCTCGCCGCCGACACGACCGACGGCTGGCTCTATCTCGTCACGCTGACGGGCACGACTGGAGCCCGCAGCGAGCTCTCGACGGCCCTCGAGGGGCTCGTGGCGCGGACGAGGCCTCTCGCGAACGGCTTGCCCCTGTACGCCGGCTTCGGGATCTCGACGCCGGACCAGGCCGCGGCGGCCGCCGCGCTCGCCGACGGCGTCGTCGTCGGCTCGCGCGCCGTGCAGGTGGCCGAGGACGGACCGGACGCACTCGCGGGGTACGTCGCGACGCTGCGGGCTGCGCTCGACGCGTGACGACTCCCGTGCCGAGGGGCTATCGATTGACGCGGACGCGCTTGCCGCACCGAGAGCAACGCGCCCTGCGCTCGGTCAGGAAGAACCGGCGGCCTTCCGGCACCTTGTGACCGAAGACCTTGCAGAGCCAGCGTCTCACGCCTCTGCAGGCCCCACCCGGACGAGCATCTTCCCGATGTTGCCGCCGTCGAGCAGCGAGATGAACGCCTCGGGCGCTCGCTCGATCCCGTCGACGACCGTCTCGCGGTAGCGGATCGTGCCGTCGACGACGCGCGGAGCGACCTCCTCGACAAAGGCCGGAAACCGGTCGCCGTGGTCGGAGACGATGAATCCCTGCATCCGGAGCCGCTTCGTGACGACCATGAACAGGTTGCGCGGCCCGGGGAGCGCCTCCGTCGCGTTGTAGCGCGAGATCGAGCCGCACGCGACGATCCGGCCGTCGCGACGCAGCGCGCCGATCGAGGCCTCCAGCGTGTCCCCGCCGACGTTGTCGAAGTACACGTCGATGCCCTCGGGCGCGAGCTCGCGCAACGCCTCGAGCACGGGCGTCTCGTGGTAGTCGAACACCCCATCGAGCCCGATTTCCGTCAGAAACGCGGTCTTCTCCCCGCTTCCCGCGCTACCGATCACCCGAGCCCCTCTGATACGGGCGAGCTGAGCGGCCAGGCTGCCGACGGCGCCGGCTGCGCCCGAGACGTACACGGTCTCACCCTCCGTCACGTTCCCGATGTCGACGATGCCGACGAACGCTGTCAGGCCGGGCATCCCGAGCACGCCGAGCGAGGTGGAGAGCGGCGCGGACGCCGGGTCGACCTTCCGCAGGCCCGTGCCGTCGGTGAGGGCCGCCTCGCGCCAGCCGAGGTCGTGGACCACCCACGTCCCCTCGGCCCACCTCTCGTTTCGCGACGCGACAACCTGCCCGACGGCGCCTCCGGTCATCGGCAGGCCGAGAGCGAACGGCGCTACGTACGAGCGCACGTCGTTCATGCGTCCCCGCATGTATGGATCGACCGAGACGTACGCGTTCCGGACGAGCACCTCCCCGTCGGACGGATCGGCGAGCTCGACCTCGGCGACCTCGAAATCGGAGGCGATGGGCACACCGCGCGGCCTGGCGACGAGCCTGATCTCCCGTGACCGCAACGGCACCGGCCCATCGTAGAACGCCGTGGCGCCGAGAGGCGGCGCTGGACGGATCGTGCCAGGCACGAAGCCACGGTCGGACGGGACATGTCCGGTCGGGAGAGGTCATGCCCGCCGAGCTCCTCGCACTTTGCGACGTTCCGGCGCTGCGCAACCCCCGCGCAGGCGAAACAGCGTGCCAGGCACGAAGCCACGGTCGGACCTGACATGTCCGATGGGTTGGGCGCCGACACGACAGGGTTGCTGGACGCCACCGCCGCGTGGCTCGAACGCCACCACCGCAGGACTCCGACGCCACCGCCGCACGAGTCGCACGCCACCGCCCCTCGACTCGGACGGCCGGATGGGTCGGACGCCACCGCATGGGTCGGACGCCGCCACCGCAGAGCCGGACCCACCGCCGCATGGCTCGAACGCCACCACCGCAGGACTCCGACGCCACCGCCGCACGAGTCGCACGCCACCGCCCCTCGACTCGGACGGCCGCATGAGTCAGACGCCGCCACCGCATGACTTGCACGCCACCGCCGCATGGCTCGAACGCCACCGCTTGAGCCGGACGCCACCACCGCATGAGTCAGACGCCGCCACCACATGACTTGGACGCCACCGCCGCATGGGTCAGACGCCACCGCCTACGAGTCCGACGCCGCCCCCGCATGGGCGCAAACCAGGCAACCCTTACGGAATCTTTGAAGATCGCTGGTAGGTTGGCCCGCTCGTGGGTGCGCAGGACCCACACCGTGTCTGTCGAACGCAGGCTGTTCGACCACTTGCCCACCTCGAACGTCCTCTTCCCGAAGGGAGCTCGATGCGCCGGATCCAAGTCAAAGTCCTGATCTTCGCCGCTACGGTTTCGCTTGCCGGCCTCCTGGTCGCCGGAGCCTCGGCGCTCGGCATCAAGGAGGTCCCGGCGGCGACTGGCTCCGTCGGCGTCCCGTACAGCTTCACGTTCGTCATGAAGGACGGCAGCGGAACCCCGCCGCTCTCGTGGCACCTCTCGTCCGGCTCGTTTCCGCCGGGCCTCACGCTGACCACCAGCGAGGACACGAAGACCGCGACCCTCGCGGGCACGCCGACGCAGGAAGGCGACTTCAAGTTCTATCTCGAGGTGCACAATGGTGTCGGAGACGGGACCACCCAGCGGGACTTCGAGATCAAGATCGGCCCCGGCAGCGCTGCCCCGCCGCCGGCTGTGCAGCTGACCGTGACCACGGCCTCGCTGCCCGACGCGGGCATCAACCAGCCGTACACCGCACCAGGGCTGACGGCGACGGGTACGGCGGTCAGCTCCTGGTCGCTCGCAGCCGGTGCGCTGCCCTTCGGGTTGAACCTCGGCGCGAACGGCGTCATCTCGGGCACGCCGACCCAGAGCGGCACGTTCACCTTCACCGTGCAGGCGAACGGCGCCGGAGCGAACGCGCAGAAGCAACTTTCGCTCTTCGTTCTCGCCCCGCTCGCGGTGCAGACGCTCGTCAACAAGACACCCCCCGCGACCGGGCTGACCGCGAAGAAGCTGGTCGGGGCACCCCTCACGACCGGCGTGAAGGCCGTCGGAGGTCGCCCGCCGTACACGTTCACCGAGACGGGTGCGATGCCGCCGGGCCTCGAGCTCGACTCGGCGACGGGGAAGATCACCGGAGCCGGCACCACGTCGGGCCGGTACCCGTTCACGGTCACGGTCACGGACGGAACCGGCGCCACGGCGTCGGTCGAGTGGAACGTGACGATCCTCCCGCTCCTCGACTTCGCGAAGGGCAAGGGCCTTCCCGTCGGGAAGGTCGACCGTGTGTACTCCGCACGGATCCCCGTGAGGGGCAAGGACGCGAAGAACGCGCAGTTCGCGGTGGCCGGACAGATCCCGCCCGGCCTCGAGCTCGACGACACCGGACGCCTCACGGGGATGCTCCTGAAGGCCGGCGTCTACAAGCTGCAGGTGTTCGCGTTCCCCGAGAACGGCTCTCCGGTCACCAAGACGTTCCGGGTCAGAGTCCGCGGATAACCCAGATTGCATCTCGCC
This sequence comes from uncultured Actinomycetes bacterium, assembly GCA_963798725.1. Taxonomy (GTDB): domain Bacteria; phylum Actinomycetota; class Thermoleophilia; order Gaiellales; family Gaiellaceae; genus Gaiella. The sequence goes on along the minus strand of CAWCUL010000001.1, from coordinate 1,388,031 downwards.
CGCCCGGGACCCCGCCCGGGCGGGCGAGAATGGCGATGTGCGCTCATTTCGTGGAGAGCTGCTCGTCGCAGGGCCTGGGCTCGTCGACCCCAACTTCCGCCGCACGGTCGTGCTCGTGGGCGAGCACAACGAGGAGGGGGCGATGGGGCTCGTGCTGAACCGGGTGACGTCGGTGACGGTGGACGAGGCGGTCCCGCCGATCGCAGAGCTAGTGGCCGACGGTGCGCTCGTCCACGTGGGCGGACCCGTGCAGCCTCAGGCGGTCGTGGTACTGGCGGACTTCGTCGAGCCCGAGCAAGCCGGAGCGCTCGTGCTCGACACGATCGGGTTCCTGCCGGGTGACGTCGAGGACGTCACTTCCATCGGAGAGCTGCGCGAGACCCGCGTGTTTGCCGGGTACTCGGGCTGGGGCCCCGGACAGCTCGAGGCCGAGCTCGCGGAGGAGGCATGGGTCGTGCTGCCTGCACGTCGCTCGGACGTGTTCACCACGACGCCGGAGGGCCTCTGGGCCGAAGTGCTTCGCCGAAGCGGCGGGGGGCTCGCGATCCTCGCGCTTCTCCCCGACGACCCGCATGTCAATTGACGACCAAAGGAGTCGCCTCGGCTCCCTCGAATGAGCGAAAAACGAGGGAAAACGTAAACAATTCGTATGGAGTGGCCCCCTGGGAATGACAGGGGCCGCCCGGCCGTTCACACTATTCGAGCGCGCCGAAGCCGCACAGCATGAGCTGCTGCGCGCGGCGTCGACCTCACGACACACGCCACAACCGCGCGGGCCAGTAGGTGCCGCGTGACTGAACACGAAACGAGGACACTTGGAGACCAGCATCATCGAGATTCCCGCACTGGACGCGTTCGCCGCAGAGGCGGAGGAGCGCGGCAAGGTCGAAGCCCACGAGCTCGATGCGCTCGTGCTCGAGCACGAGCTCGACGAAGAGGCGCTGACCGCCTTCCGGACGCTCCTTACGGAGCGTGGCGTCGAGCTGCCCGTCGACGAGGACGAGCTCGAGCTCGACCTCACTCCCGGGTCGGGCCCGGCGACCACCGATTCCCTCGGGCTGTTCCTGTCCGAGATCGGGCGCTACCAGCTTCTCACCGCCGCCGACGAGATCGCGCTGGCAAAGCGAGTCGAGCGTGGCGACAGGGCCGCGAAGGAGCGCATGATCAACTCGAACCTGCGTCTCGTCGTCTCGATCGCGAAGCGCTATCGCGGTCACGGCGTGCCGTTCCTCGATCTCATCCAGGACGGTGTGATCGGCCTGAATCGCGCGGTCGAGAAGTTCGACTACCGCAAGGGGTTCAAGTTCTCGACGTACGCGACCTGGTGGATCCGACAGGCCTGCCAGCGCTCGGTCGCGAACCAGTCGGCCACGATCCGCGTGCCGGTGCACGTGCAGGAGCGGCAGCAGAAGCTCAATCGTGCGCGGCAGCGCCTCGAGGTTAGCCTCGGGCGCCAGCCCACCATCGAGGAGCTCGCGAAGGCGACGGGGCTCAAGCTGCACCACGTGCAGGAGGCGCTCGACGCGGTCGAGGCGTCCGTCTCGCTCAACCAGGCTGTCGGCTCCGACGGCGACGGCGAGCTCGGCGACCTGTTCGCAGACCGCACTGCCCCCGATCCCGTGGAGGAGGCAGACGAGACGTTCCAGCGAGACCGCGTCCGCTCGGCGCTGTCGGGGCTGCCCGAGCGCGAGCGGCGCGTGCTGGAGCTGCGGTTCGGGTTCGACGGCCGCGACAGCCTCACGCTCGAGGAGATCGGACGCGAGCTCGAGCTGACCCGCGAGCGGGTTCGCCAGCTCGAGAAGTCGGCGCTCATCCGGCTCCAGCACGTGCTGGACCGCGACAGCAAGCCGCTCGAGCGTCGGCGCGACCTGGCGGACGCCGCCTAGGACCGGCTCGGGATGGGCCTTCGGGTCCATCCCGAGTCCTTTTGCGCGGATCGGTGCTACCGTGCCGATCGTTCAACCAGGACGAGGTCCGGTCGTGCGTTTCTGCACCTTCCTGCCCGTTCGTGAGTACTTGGCAAGGAGGTGTTTCATCAGATGGCAACCGGAACCGTGAAGTGGTTCGACGACGCCAAGGGGTATGGCTTCATCACCCCCGACGACGGCGGAAAAGACCTCTTCGTGCATTTCAGCGGCATCGCGGGCGACGGCTTCAAGACGCTCCCCGAGGGCGCCAAGGTCGAGTTCGTGCCGGAGCAGGGTCAGAAGGGCCCGCAGGCGACCAACGTGGTCGTCGCCGGCTGATGCGCTCGTCCGGGCGCGCCGCCCCGCGCGGCGCGCCCGGACCTGATCCAGGCGATTCGGGAGACTCGTGGCTGACAACGACGGCAAGGTCGAGATGCAGGGCGAGGTCGTGGAGGCGTTCCGAGGAGGCATGTACCGGATCGCGCTGGAGAACGGTCACGAGACGCTCGGCTACGTCTCCGGCAAGATGCGGCGCTACCGGATCAGGATCAACCCGGGGGACCATGTGACCGTCGAGCTTTCGCCCTACGACCTGACGCGCGGTCGCATCACCTATCGCCAGCGCTGAGAGCTGAGCGCTCGCGAGCATAGGCTCGAGGCGTGACCCCGGCACCGCCCGTTCTGTGGACACCCGATGCGACCCGCGTCGAGCGCGCCACGCTCACGCGATACGCGGCGTGGCTCCGAGAGCGCCGTGACGTCAACGGGGATACCTACCACGACCTCTGGCGCTGGTCGGTCGACGACCTCGATGCGTTCTGGAGCTCGGTCTGGGAGTTCTTCGACGTTCGGGCCTCCTCCCCGTACGAGCGGGTGCTCGGATCGCGGGCGATGCCGGGCGCGGACTGGTTTCCGGGTGCCCTCCTGAACTACGCCGAGCACGTCTTCCGGGGTCGCGACCCCGGGGCCGTTGCGATCCGTCACGCGTCCGAGCTGCGGTCGCTCGGGGAAACGACGTGGGGTGAGCTCGAGGAGGACACCCGACGGCTGGCGGCGGCGCTGCGGGCGTCCGGCGTCGGCCCGGGCGACCGTGTCGCGGCGTACCTCCCCAACACCGTCGAGACCGTCGCCGCGTTCGAGGCGTGTGCGTCCATCGGGGCGATCTGGTCGAGCTGCTCCCCGGACTTCGGCGTACGAAGCGTCGTGGACCGCTTCGCTCAGATCGAACCGAAAGTGCTTCTCGCAGTCGACGGCTATCGCTACGGAGGCCGTGACCACGACCGGCTGGACGTCGTCGGCCGGCTACAGGACGCCCTGCCGGGCCTCGAGCGGACGATCGTGCTCGGATACCTCGACTCCGAGCCCGCGCTCGGACGTCTGTCTCGCGCGACGGCCTGGGCGGACTTCGTCGCCGAAGCCGGGGACGAGCCGCTGACGTTCCAGCAGGTGCCGTTCGATCATCCGCTGTGGGTGCTCTACAGCTCCGGCACCACCGGCCTCCCCAAGGCGATCGTCCACGGCCACGGCGGAATCCTCCTCGAGGGGTTGAAGAGCCTCTGTCTCCACGTGGACGTACGGCCCGACACGAGGCTTTTCTGGTTCACGACCACCGGCTGGATGATGTGGAACTTCCTGGTCGGCGGTCTGCTGACGGAGGGGTCGATCGTTCTCTACGACGGCAATCCCGGCTTCCCCGACCTCGGTTCGCTCTGGACGCTCGCGGACGAGGCCCGCATTACGTGCTTCGGCACCTCCGCGAGCTTCATCGCGTCCTGCGTGAAGGACGGCGTCGACCCGGTCGAGGGCCGGGACCTGTCGTGCCTCGAGGCGGTCGGATCGACCGGCTCGCCGCTTTCCCCGGAGGGGTTCGACTGGGTCTACGACAAGCTCGGGCCCGACGTGTGGCTCTTCTCGACGTCGGGCGGCACGGATCTCTGCACTGCATTCGTCGGTGGCGTGCCCACGCTGCCCGTGTACCGCGGCGAGCTGCAGGCACGGGCGCTCGGCGCCAAGGTCGAGTCGTGGAGCCCGGACGGCGTCGCGCAGGTCGGCAAGGTGGGCGAGCTCGTGATCACCGAGCCGATGCCCTCGATGCCCATCCGCCTCTGGGGCGACGACGACGGCTCCCGCTACCGCGCAAGCTATTTCGAGACGTACCCCGGCGTGTGGCGGCACGGCGACTGGATCGAGCTCACCGAGCGTGGGACGGCGATCATCACCGGTCGCTCCGACGCGACGATCAACCGCGGAGGAATCCGGATGGGCACGGCCGAGATCTACCGCGCCGCGCTGGCGGTGGACGAGGTCGTCGACGCGCTCGTCGTCGACCTCCCGCGCAAGGGGACACAGGGCTACATGCCGCTGTTCGTCGTGTTGCGCGACGGCGTGGAGCTCGACGAGGCGCTCGCCTCGCGCATCCGGGCACGCATCCGGGAAGACTGCTCGCCGCGCCACGTCCCCGACGAGGTGCGCTCCGTTCCCGCGGTGCCGCGGACGCTCTCGGGAAAGGTGCTCGAGGTGCCCGTGAAGCGCATCCTCTCCGGCGAGCCCGTCGAGCAAACCCTCAGCCGGGACGCGCTCGCAGACCCCGACGCGCTTCGGCCGTTCGAAGAGCTCGCGGCATCTGCAGAATGGACGGCGGAGTGACGTACGTCGCCGACCCCGATCGCTACGACCGCATGCCGTACCGGCGCGTCGGGCACAGCGGGCTCCATCTGCCGGCGATCTCGCTCGGGCTCTGGAACAACTTCGGCGCCGACCGGCCTCTCGAGACGAGCCGCGCGATCGTCCGCCGCGCGTTCGACCTCGGGATCACCCACTTCGACCTCGCGAACAACTACGGGCCACCGTACGGCTCGGCCGAGGAGACCTTCGCGCGCCTGCTTGCGACCGACCTCGCGCCGTACCGCGACGAGCTCGTGGTCTCGACGAAGGCCGGCTACGACATGTGGCCCGGCCCGTACGGGGAGTGGGGATCCCGCAAGTACCTCCTCGCGAGCCTCGACCAGAGCCTGCGCCGGCTCGGGCTCGACTACGTGGACATCTTCTACTCGCACCGCTTCGACCCGGACACGCCCCTCGAGGAGACGATGGGCGCGCTCGACACGGCGGTCAGGCAAGGCAAGGCGCTGTACGCGGGGATCTCCTCGTACCCTGCGGAGCGGACCCGAGAGGCCGCCGCTCTCCTCGAGCGCCTCGGCACGCCGCTCCTCATCCACCAGCCGTCGTACTCCATGCTCAACCGCTGGATCGAGGACGGACTGCTCGACGTCCTCGGCGAGCTGGGAGTCGGGTGCATCGGCTTCTCGCCCCTCGCCCAGGGGCTCCTCACCGACCGCTACGCCGAGGGCATCCCGGACGACTCCAGGATCGCTCGTGACCTCAGCCTGCCCGCCGATCAGCTCAACGAGCAGACGATCGCGAAGGCCATGGGGCTGCGGGAGATCGCTGCACGGCGCGGGCAGCCGCTTCCCGCGATGGCGCTCGCGTGGACGCTCCGCGACCCGCGGATGACGTCGACCCTCGTCGGCGCCTCGAGCGTCGCGCAGCTCGAGGAGAACGTCCGCGCGCTCGAGCACCTGGAGCTCTCCGACGACGAGCTCGCCGAGATCGACCGCTACGCCACCGAGAGCGACATCAACATCTGGGCGAGCTCGAGCGACGCGACCTGACGTCGTCACGTGGACGGCCAGCCGAGCGGCCGTGCCGAGCAGCACGCTCCAGGCGGCGGTTGGGCTCGGCGAAGCGAGCCTCGAGCGACTTCCTCGTCACGTCGCGCATCGGCGGGTAGTCACGGTCGAATACCCGCGGGTACGCGGCGAGCTCGTGCGGCGGAGCGCCGAGGAAGGAGAGCACCGACGCGTACGTCTCCGCGGGGCTCCGACCGAGATCGTCGGTCGTGAGGATCAGCAGCTGCTCGCGCGGGAAGAACTCGAACCAGCACTCGAGCTGGTCGGCGTAGAGACCGCGTGACGCGTACGCATGGTCCCACCACGCGTTGCTGAACGCCCGCGGATCTGCGCGGAGTCGGTCGATCTCGCCATGCAGCCGCTCCTCCTCGGCCGCGAGCGCGTCCTCGAAGGAGAGTGGCTCGCGCCCGAGCGCCACCTCGTGCTGGTAGTGCGAGTACGCGCGCTCGGCGGGCTCACGCAGGAGCACGATCAGCCGAACCTCGGGGACGACGGTGTACACCCGCTGGGGCGCGAGGGGGTGGAAAAGGTAGCTCGGGCTCGCCTCGCCGACCAGCTTGCCCTGGCTGCGGAGCGGCAGCTGGCCCCTGTACCACGCCTCCCCCCTCCACCAGTGCCGGTCGAAGAAGCTCACCTCCTTCCAGAACGGCCCGACGATCGCCGGATGCCAGCGGAGATAGGCGTAGAGGGCGGTCGTCCCGGCCTTCTGCGCACCGATGACGAGGAAGTCCGGGAGCCCTCGCCAGCGCACCGTCATCCGTCCCGATGCCCAGATCGTGTTGCGAACGACCTTGCGGACCGGGTCGGGGATCCGCGGGATCACCTCGGTGGGCGTGCGGTGCATCTCCCAGCAACGCTAGACGATCGAGGGCGGCGCGCCGCCCGGGCACGATCTGAGACGATCCAGCCTGGACTCGAGAAAAAGGGGGCGGGGTGCCCGAAGACACTCTCACGATCACGGACGACCGTACCGGCCGGCAGTACACGCTCCCGATCACTGACGGGACGATCCGCGCGACGGATCTCCGGCAGATCGGCGCCGCGGACGGCGACCACGGGCTCATGTCGTACGACCCGGCGTTCCTCAACACCGCATCGTGCCGGAGCACGATCACCTACATCGACGGCGACGCCGGGATCCTCCGTTATCGGGGTTATCCGATCGAGCAGCTCGCGGAGGAGGCCGGTTTCCTCGAGACCGCCTTTCTGCTCCTCGAGGGTGAGCTGCCGACGGCTGCCGAGCTTGGTGAGTTCGAGGAGACCGTGCGCTCGCACACGTACGTGCACACGAACGTCCAGAAGTTCCTCGAGGGGTTCCGGTACGACGCGCACCCGATGGGGATGCTGCTCGGCGCGGTCGGCGCGCTCTCGACCTTCTATCCCGACGCGAAGCAGATCGGCGACATCGGAGAGCCGGAAGCTCCAGCGCGTCCGTCTTCTCGCGAAGCTCCCGACGATCGCGGCATTCGTCTTTCGCCACTCGCGCGGACTGCCCTATGTCCTGCCGAGAAACGACCTCGGGTACGTCGGCAACTTCGTCAACATGACGTTCGAGATCGGCGGGCGACACGAGCCGAACGAGGTGCTCCAGCGCTCGCTCGAGATCCTGCTCGTGCTTGCATGCGGATCACGAGCAGAACTGCTCGACGAGTGCCGTCCGGGGCGTCGGCTCCTCGCAGGTCGACCCGTTCTCGGCAGTCTCCGCCGGAATCGCCGCCCTTTACGGGCCGCTCCACGGTGGCGCGAACGAGGCCGTGCTGCGAATGCTCGACGAGATCGGGGACGTAACGACACGTACCGGCGTTCATCGAGCAGGTCAAGCAGGGCCAGGGGCGCCTCATGGGCTTCGGGCACCGTGTCTACAAGAGCTACGACCCGAGAGCGAAGCTCGTCAAGCGCGTCGCCGACGACGTCTTCGAGCAGACGGGGCTCAACCCCAAGCTCGAGATCGCGCTCGAGCTCGAGCGAATCGCGCTCGAGGACGACTACTTCGTCGAGCGCAAGCTCTACCCGAACGTCGATTTCTACTCGGGCCTGATCTACCAGGCGATGGGCTATCCCACCGACTACTTCACCGTGCTGTTCGCGTTGGGACGGCTACCCGGCTGGATCGCGCAATGGGAGGAGATGCTCGCCGACCCGGAGCAGAAGATCTCGCGCCCGCGGCAGATCTACGTCGGCGAGCGCGAGCGAGAGTACGTCTCGCGCGCGCGCCGCGGGTAGGCCGCCGAGGCGGCGAACGGACGGGCCGGTCACGGCAATGTGGCCCTCCGGTCCGGTTGCGCTCAAGAACGGTGCCGCAGCCGGGCGTCAGGCCACGGGAAGGGCGCCGGGAACCGCCACCGCCGTCGCGGCCTGGGCGCGGGCAAGATCGCGGCTGATGTGAACGGCGGCCGACGTCAGGGGCGCGGCCAGGACGAGGCCGATCATCCCGAAGAGGGGCTCCCCCGGCGATGGTGACGATCAGGACGGCAAGCGGGTTCAGATCGAGTGTCGCCCCGAACGCGATGGGTTGGACGATGTTCTGGAGCATCCCGTTCGCGAGGATCACGACGACGAGCATGACGAGAGCCGTGTTCGTCCCTTCCGAGGCGAGCGCGAGTACCACCGCGAACGCGCCCGACACGACCGCGCCGATGAACGGCACGTAAGCCGTCACGAGTGTGACGACCGCGATCGTGCCGGCAAGCGGCACGCCTAGCACCCACGCCGCGGCGCCGACGACGACGGCGTTGAAGGCGGCGACGATCGAGACGCCCAGGAAGTAGCGGCGAAGCGAGGCCAGCACGTTCGTCGTCACGGTCTGCGCAACCTCGCGCGGCAGGCCGAGGTGGCCGTCGACGAAGCGCCTGATCGCCGGACCGTCCTTCAGGAGAAAGAAGGTGCTGAAGAGCGTGAAGGACAAGAAGAACGCGAGCGACGTGAGCCCCTGGATTCCGCCCGCCACACCGCGCAGGAGCGTTTGGCCGACGTCGGGGACCGCGCTTTGGATGTCCTGCTTGGCGCCGGCCGTGCCGTCGGCTCCGGTGTCGTTCGCCCACCCCTCGACCTTGTCGAGCGCCTGCGACGCAAGCGAGCTGATCTTGTCCGAGTTCTCCACGATCCCTCCGAAGACGAGGAGCGCGATGACCACGGAGAGCGCGAGGAGAGCGAGGAGCACGAGGAGAGCCCCCAACGCCCGCGGCACCCGGTAGCGGCTGAGCGCGGTGACCGCGGGGCCCGTGACGGCGGCGGCGATCCCTGCGGCCACGACGGGGGCCACGATCGTCTCGGTCCGACCCAGAATCCACGTCGCGCCGACCAGGACCACCCCGACGCCGACGATGAACCACGACATCATGCCGAGGTCACGAAGCCAGGGGGGCGCGGAGAACATCCGTGCAAGCACCGTCTCGTCTATCGGCAGCGGCTCATCGACATACGCCGCCGAGGCGGTCGTGTCCGTGCGGTGGAATGAGATGCGGCGCACGATCGAACACCTCCTTCGCGGCGATCCTCCGTAGCCCACGATGTCAACTGCGACGCCCGGCGCATCGTCCCATCGGGATGATCCGACGATCTATGCTGTGCTCCCCGCCGGTTCCGGTCGCTCATGTCGTCACGAGCTCGGCGTGACCACCATGCCTGGTGCACGCAGCCCACATTCCGGCAGGCACCGTCCGGCACCCGACGAGGGCTCGTCCGGCGGACGGCCCAGAGCCTCGGCCGGCGTCGGACGCCGGCGACCCGGCCAGGCGCGCGCCTTCGAGTTGCTCGAATCGAAGCTGGCCGCTCCGCACCTGCGGCCGGAGCTCGTGTTTCGCGAGCAACCCGTGGAGGTACTTCGGTCATCCGGGGCGCGCATCGTGAGCATCGCCGCCCCGGCGGGGTACGGCAAGACGACGACGCTGGCGCAGTGGGCTCTCCACGACCCGCGGGCGGTGGCCTGGGTCACGCTCGATCGTCGTGACGACGACCCCGTCGTGCTCCTCACGTACATCGCCGCTGCATTCGACCGGGTCGAGCAGCTCGATCCCGCCGTCTTCCGGGCCGTGGCGGCAGCGGGCACGGCGATGTGGACGACGTCGGTGCCCCGCCTCGGGGCGACCCTGATGACGGCCGCCCGGCCGTTCGTGCTCGTGCTCGACGACGTCGACGAGCTCGAGAGCCGTGACTGCCTGGACGCCTTGGCCGCCCTCGCCGACCACATCCCGGAGGGGTCGCGACTCGTTCTCGCGTCCCGCGGGGAGGCACCGCTCCCGCTGGCTCGCATGCGGGTCGAGGGTCGCCTGCTCGAGCTTGGGCCGCCCGAGCTGGCGATGAGCGACGACGAGGCCCACCTGCTCGTCTCCGGAGTCGGGCTCGAGCTCTCACGGGCCGCTACGGCTGCTCTGAACAGCCGTACCGAGGGATGGCCCGCGGGCCTCTACCTCGCAGCGTTGTCCGTCGACGCCACGGCCGATCCCGCTCGAGCTTCGGACTTCGACGGCACCGACCGGTTCGTCACCGACTACGTGCGGTCGGAGCTGCTCTCGCGGCTGGACACCGAGACAGTCCGGTTCCTCACGCGGACATCCGTGCTCGACCGCCTTTCGGGCCCACTCTGCGACGCCGTGCTCGAGCGCGACGACTCGGCGGAGATTCTGGAGTCGATCGAAAGCGCGAACCTCTTCGTCGTCCCTCTCGACCAGGTCCGCGGCTGGTACCGCTACCACAGGCTCTTCAGGGGTGCACTCCGGGCAGAGCTGGATCGCCGTGAGCCCAAGCTGGTCGCCGAGCTCAATCTGAGGGCGTCCTCGTGGTGCGCTGCGAACGGCCTCCTGCCCGCGGCGATCGACTACGCAGCCGCAGCAGCGAACATCGGAGAGGTGGCTCGACTGGTCGGCATCGCCGCATTCCCGACCTACAGGAGCGGCCGGGTTGCGACGGTGGAGGGCTGGCTCGAGGCCTTCGACGATCCCGAGCGGCTCGCGCACTATCCCGCGCTCGCGACGTTCGGCGCGTTCATCCATGCGCTTCGAGGCAGGCCCGCCGCGGCCGGCCGCTGGGCCGCAGCGATCGAGCGCTCGGTCCACGCTGGCCCGATGCCGGACGGTAGCCCGGCCAGCTCGTGGGCGGCGATGGTGCGTGCGCTGCTCTGCCGCCACGGCATCGAGCAGATGCGGGCCGACGCCGAGATCGCGATCGCGGAGCTGACGGCCGCGAGCCCCTGGCGGGCGGTCGCCGTTCTGTTCGCGGGCGTCGCTGCCCTGCTCGACGGGGATGAGGAGCGCGCCACGCCTCTGCTCGTCGAAGCGGGTGAGACCGCCGGCTCGACGGGAGCCGCGTTCGCGGGCGTGGTCGCCCACGCGGAGCTCGCGCTGCTCGCCCTCGAGCGAGGGGATTTGGCCGATGCGGAGCGAGAGATCGTCGCCGGGAGCGACTTCGTCGAGGACGCGTGGCTCACCGACTATGCACCTACGGCGCTTCTTCTCGCGGCGCGCGCAAGGGTGGCGCTGAGACGCGGCGAGAGAGACGCGGCCCAACACGACCTGCTGCTCGCCCACCGTCTGCGCCCGCAGCTGACCACGGCACTTTCGTGGTACGCGGTGCAGTCGAGCCTCGAGCTGGCCCGTGTGCACCTGGCGCTGGCCGACCCCGACGGCGCCCGGACGCTGCAGCTCGAGTCGCGGGAGATTCTCCGCCAGCGGCCTCACCTCGGGGTTCTCCCGGCGCAGGTGGAGGAGATCGGCGCCCAGCTCGCCGCGGTCACCGCCCCGAGCGCAGGCTGGGCCTCCACGCTCACGGCCGCCGAGCTCCGGCTGCTGCCGTTGCTCACGACCCATCTCTCGTTCCGCGAGATCGGGGAGCGCCTCTACGTGTCGCGCAACACCGTCAAGACACAGGCCATCTCGGTGTACCGAAAGCTCAACGCGTCGAGCCGCAGCGAGGCCATCGCGCGGGCCGCCGAGCTGGGGCTCGTCGACGCCGTCTTCGCCGCGCCGACGGCCGCCGATTTCACCCCAGCCGGATGATGCGGTCGCGGGAGCGGTATGGCCTCATGCGTCCAGAGAGTCGGTGCAGGACTACAGAGCCATCCTCCGCAAGCTCGCGCTTCGCGACGACCAGTACATCGAGTCGGTGCTCGCGGAGGAGTGCCGCGCCGGCGAATCGGAGCTCGACGGTCGCACGCGCGCTCTGGTCTGCCTCGGGGCGCTGATCGCGCTGGATGCGGCGCCGCCGTCGTACATGCAGAGCGCCGAGGCGGCGCTGCTCGCCGGCTCGACGCGCGAGGAGCTGGTCGGCGCGCTCATCGCCGTCCTCCCGGTCGTCGGGGTCGCACGGGTCGTGTCGGCGGCGCCGAACCTCGGCCTCGCCATCGGCTACGACGTCGGTGAGGCCCTCGAGTCGGTCGAGAACGCCTGAGCCTCTGTCTCGGCGCGCTTCGCCCCCGCTACAGGCTCCGACTCGGACGAAACAGCCGACACAGATGAGGCTCGGCACGGTTTCGTCCGGTATGGACGATGCCCGGCGGACCAGCGCCGTCTAGTGTGAGGCCCTGGGATGTCGGACCACGCGAACACGAGCGCCGCAAAGGCTCGACGTCCGGTCGTCGTCGTTCTCGGAGGCGGCTTCGCGGGCGTCGGCGCGGCGCGGAAGCTCAAGGACGCGGAGGTCGACGTCGTCCTGGTGGACGTCAACGACTACCACACCTTCCAGCCGCTTCTCTACCAGGTCGCGACCGACCTCCTCGAGCCGTCGTCCGTCGGCCATCCTCTCCGCGACCTGTTCCACGAGCAGCCGAACGTCACGGTCCATCAGGACGTGGCAACCGCAGTCGACCTCGCCCGCCGCGAGGTTCGGTTCGTCGACCTCGATCCGATCGCCTACGACTATCTCGTACTCGCGCCCGGCGCCCAGGTCAACTTCTTCGGCACCGACGGCGCGGCCGAGCACGCGTTCCCCATGTACACGCTCGCCGACGCCGTCCAGCTGAAAGAGCATGTGCTCCGCAAGTGGGAGGCGGGGGACAAGAAGCCGGCGCTCGTCGACGACGGCGCCCTCAACGTCGTCGTCGTCGGCGGAGGCCCGACGGGCGTCGAGAGCGCGGGCGCCCTCGCAGAGCTCTACCGGAGCATCTTTGCGAAGGACTACCCCGGTCTCGCCCAGGAGAACGCCCGCATCTACCTCGTCGAGGCGGGAGCGGAGCTGTTCACGATGTTCAAGCCCGACATCCGCAGGTACGCGAAGAAGGCGCTCGAGGATCGGGGCGTCGAGGTGCTTCTAGGCGAGATGGTGTCATCGGTCACGCCGACCCGGATCACGTTGAGGTCGGGCGAGGTGCTCGAGGCCCACACACTCGTCTGGGGTGCGGGCCTGCAGGCACACCCGATCACGCAGACACTCGGTCTGGAGCTCCAGAAGGGCAACCGCGTGCCCGTCGAGCCCGACCTCGCAGTCGCAGGACATCCCGAGGCATTCGCCGTGGGCGACGCCGCCTGGATCACGGACACGAAGACGGACGGCGTCCTCCCCCAGCTCGGCTCAGTCGCGCTGCAGACGGGGGAGCACGCGGGCGAGAACGTCGCGAGACTGGTGGCCGGCGACGAGACGGAGCCGTTCGCGTATCACGACAAGGGCACGATGGCGACGATCGGCCGGGCCTCGGCCGTGATCCAGTTCCATCGCGGACGGACGATGAAGGGCAAGTCCGCCTCGCTCGCCTGGGGCACGGTCCATCTCGCGCTCCTGTCGACCGGTGAGGATCGCGCAAAGGCGATCATCAACTGGACGTGGGCGGGATTCTCCCACGAGCGACCCGGCCGGATCAGCGTGAGGACGAAGGAGAGAGAGTGATGGCAGAGACGACGACCGCACCGGCACCGGCAGCAGCGCCGGGGCCACCGAGGACAGAAGGCGGACGTCCTGGTGATCTTCGGGATCACGGGCGACCTGGCGAAGGTGATGACCTTCAGGTCTCTCTACCGTCTCGAGGCGCGTGGGCTGCTCGATTGCCCGATCGTCGGCGTGGCCGTCGACGACTGGACCGTCGACCAGCTCGTCGACCGCGCCCGGGAGTCGATCGAGGGCACCGGCGAGCCGATCGACGCTGCGGTGTTCGAGCGGTTCGCCGCCAGGCTCTCGTACGTCGCCGGCGACTTCGGGGACGACGCGACCTACGAACGGGTGGGCAAGGCGATCTCGGGCGCGGAGCAGCCCGTCTTCTACCTCGAGATCCCGCCCTTCCTCTTCGGCCGCGTCGTCAAGGGCCTCTCGGAAGCAGGTCTGACCCAGACGGCCCGCGTCGTGGTCGAGAAGCCCTTCGGACACGATCTGGAGTCGTCGCGGGCGCTCGCAGCCGAGCTGCACCAGTACATCGACGAATCGCAGCTGTACCGGATCGACCACTTCCTCGGGAAGATGGGGGTCGAGGGCATCCTCTACCTCCGGTTTGCGAACACCATGCTCGAGCCGGTCTGGAACCGCAACTACGTCGAGAGCGTGCAGATCACGATGGCGGAGGACTTCGGGGTGGCCGACCGAGGGCACTTCTACGACCCCGTCGGGGCCCTCCGCGACGTGGTCGTGAACCACATCATGCAGGTGGTCGCCGCGACCGCGATGGAGCCACCCGCAGGAGGAGACCCCGAGACGCTGAAGGACGGCCTCGTCGCCCTGTTCAAGGCGGTCAAGCAAGCCGACCCGAAGCACTACGTCCGCGGCCAGTACGACGGCTACCGGGACGTCGACGGCGTCGCGGAGGGATCGACCACCGAGACGTACGCCGCCCTGCGTCTCGAGATCGAGAACTGGCGCTGGTCTGGGGTGCCCTTCTTCATTCGCACCGGCAAGCTGCTGTCGGCCACCCAAACGGAGATGCGGATCGTGTTCAAGCGGCCTCCGAACCTGGGGCTCGGGGTGCTCGACGGCCAGACGGAGCCGGGCCAGTTCGTCGTCAAGCTCGACCCTTCGACCGGCGTCCGTCTCAAGCTGGAGGCGCACCGAGCAGACGCCCCGGGGCCCGAGCCGATCACCTTCGACATGGAGTTCGCAGACGAAGGTGGCGAGGGGCCGACCCCGTACGAGGTGCTGCTCCATGCCGCGCTGATCGGCCAGAGCACGCGCTTCACCCGTCAGGACGGCGTCGAGCAGACCTGGCGGATCATGCAGCCGCTGCTCGACGCGCCGCCGCCCGTCCATCCGTACGCGCCCGGAACGTGGGGCCCGAAGGAGGCCGACGCGCTGGTCTCGGGGCACGGCGGCTGGCACGGACCCTGGATCGTCGCATGAGCACCGACGCCGGCTCGGGATCGCAAGAGCAGAGCGCTGCGGCTCCGTCGCCGTTTCCGCCGATCGCGGATTACGGCTTCCTCTCCGACTGCCACACCGGTGCCCTCGTCGCACCCGACGGAGCGATCGACTGGCTGTGCGTCCCCTCGTTCGACACGCCGAGCATCTTCGGCAGCGTGCTCGATCGCCAGGCGGGCTATTTCCGGTTCGGGCCGAACGGGATCAACCATCCGTCCGCACGCGCATACGAGCCGGGCACGAACGTGCTCGTGACGACCTGGAAGACGCCGACCGGCTGGATCGTCGTGCGCGATGCGCTCACGATGGGGCCCTGGGACCACGAGGATTCGGTCACGCCGCATACCCGCCCACCGGCGGACGACGACGCCGACCACATGCTCGTACGAACCGTCCGGTGCATCGAGGGACAGGTCGAGGTCGACGTCGTCGTCGAGCCCGTCTTCGACTACGGTCGCACGCCCGCCGAATGGGTGCTCGTGGACGGTGACCGCCATGTCGCCGACGCCACCGGGGCAGGCAACGTGGTCCGGCTGCGATCGGACCTGGCGCTCGGCATCGAGGGAGATCGCGTCCACGGACGACACACGCTCCACGCGGGCGACCGCGCGTTCTGCGCCCTGTCGTGGGCGGCCGGGCTCGAGGCGCCGGCGGACGTCGACGAAGCCGAGGCGCGGATGGACGCGACCGTCAACTTCTGGCGCAACTGGCTCGGGCGTGCCCGCATCCCCGACCATGCCTGGCGCGACCCGATCCAGCGCTCGGCGCTCGTGATCAAGGGGCTCACGTACATGCCGACGGGAGCAACCGTGGCAGCGCTCACGACGTCGCTTCCCGAGACCCCGGGGGGCGAGCGCAACTGGGATTACCGCTACTCGTGGATGCGCGACTCGACGTTCACGCTCCAGGCCCTGCACTATCTGAACCTCGACTGGGAGGCGGACGAGTTCGTTCAGTTCGTCGCCGACCTCGAGGGCAACGACGACGGGGCCCTGCAGATCATGTACGGGATCGACGGCCGAAGGGACCTGACCGAGTCGACGCTCGACCACCTGTCGGGCTACGCCGGCGCCCGGCCGGTGAGGATAGGGAACGGCGCGTTCGACCAGCGCCAAAACGACGTGTTCGGCGCGGTTCTCGACTCGATCCTGCTCCACACCCGCAGGAGCAAGCGTCTCCCTCAACGGCTGTGGCCGATCGTCCAGGCGCAGGCGAAGTGCGCGACCCAGGTCTGGCAGGAGCCCGACCAGGGAATCTGGGAGGCACGCGGCAAGCCGCAGCACTACGTCTCGTCCAAGCTGATGTGCTGGGTCGCGCTCGACCGGGCGGCGAAGGTCGCAGAGATCCGCGGCGACCCCGAACTCCAGTCCACCTGGAGGCAAACCGCGGAGGAGATTCGCGAGGACATCCTCGCCCGCGGCGTCTCGGACCGTGGCGTCCTCCGCCAGCATTACGACACCGACGCGCTCGACGCCTCGACTCTGCTCGCGGCGGTGTTCGGCTTCCTACCCGCGGGCGACGAGCGCCTGCATGCAAGCGTCGTCGCAATCGCAGACGAGCTGACAGACGACGGCTTCGTGCTGCGCTACCGCACGGAGGAGACCGACGACGGCCTTTCGGGCAGGGAAGGGACGTTCCTGATCTGCTCCTTCTGGCTCGTCTCCGCGCTCGCGATCGTCGGCGAGCTGCAACGCGCGCGAGACCTGATGGAGCGACTGCTCCGGATCGCCTCGCCCCTCGGGCTGTACGCGGAGGAGTTCGACGCCCCGACTGGCCGGCACCTCGGCAACGTCCCGCAGGCGTTCTCCCACCTGGCGCTGATCGAGGCCGCTGCCAGGATCATCGTCGTCGAGAGGCTGGAGGAGATCTCATGAACTCGTACGACGTGATCATCGTCGGAACGGGCGCGGGCGGCGGAACCATGGCCCGTCATCTCGCCCCGTCGGGCAAGAGCATCCTGCTCCTCGAACGCGGCGACTGGCTTCCCCGCGAGCCACAGAACTGGCTCGCCGAGGACGTGTTCGTCGACAACCGCTACGTCTCGAAGGACACCTGGTACGACGGAGAGGGCACGTCGTTCCAGCCGCAGGTGCACTACTTCGTCGGCGGCGCGACCAAGCTCTACGGCGCTGCGCTCTACCGGCTCCGACGGGAGGACTTCGGCGAGCTCGCCCATCACGACGGCATCTCGCCCGCCTGGCCGATCTCGTACGAGGAGCTCGAGCCGTACTACACGCAGGCGGAGCACCTCTACGAGGTGCGCGGCGCGAGAGGCGAGGACCCGACCGAGCCGCCGGCCAGCGGCCCGTACCCCTTCCCGGCGGTCTCGCACGAGCCGCGGATCCAGCAGCTGGCCGACGATCTCGAGGCAGCGGGCCATCATCCTTTCCACGCGCCGTGCGGCGTCCGGCTCGACGAGAGCAACATGCCGTACAGCGTCTGCGTTCGCTGCCCGAGCTGCGACGGCTTCCCGTGCCCCATGCACGCCAAGTCCGACGCCGAGGTGTTCGGCGTGCGCCCCGCGCTCGAGCATTCGAACGTGACGCTCGTCACGAACGCGAAGGCGATCAAGCTCGAGACGAACGACGCTGGAACCGCGGTGACCGAGGTGGTGGTCGAGCAGGACGGCGGTACGGAGCGCTACTCGGGGGGGATCGTCGTCCTCGCCTGCGGAGCTGCCAATACCGCGCAGCTGCTGCTCGCCTCGGCGAGCGACGCGCACCCGAACGGGCTCGCGAACGGCTCCGACCAGGTCGGCCGCAACTACATGTTCCACAACTCGAGCGCCGTGCTCGCGCTCTCGCGCGAAGAGAACCCGACGGTCTTCCAGAAGACGCTCGGGCTGAACGACTTCTATCTCGGCAGCGACGACTTCGACTTCCCTCTCGGGAACATCCAGATGGTCGGAAAGTCCCAGGCGGAGATGTTCCGGGGCGAGCGGCCGAGGGACACGAAGCTGGCACCCCAATGGACGCTCGACCGGATCGCCCGCCACGCGATCGACTTCTGGCTCTCGACCGAGGACCTGCCGCGACCTGAGAACCGCGTCACCCTGCGTCCCGACGGCGCGGTCGAGCTCCGCTACACCCCGAACAACGACGAGCCGAAGCAGCGGCTCAACGCAAAGCTCCACTCGCTGCTCGGCAAGCTCGACATGAATCCCGGCCACCTGATCCACCGCTTTGCCTACATGAAGAACGACATCCCGGTCGCCGGCTGCGCGCACCAGGCCGGCACGGCACGGTTCGGCACCGACCCGGGGGCGTCGGTGACGAACACCGACTGCCGCGCACACGAGCTCGACAACCTCTACGTCGCCGACACGAGCATCTTCCCGTCGATCGGGGCGGTGAACCCCGCCCTGACCGCGATGGCCAACGCGCTCCGCGTCGGAGACCATCTGCTCGAGCGGCTGGCCTGACCTGGGCCACCCCCCCGAGACCGCGGTGAACGCGATTTCCCCTTCCGGCGAGCAGGTCGAGCTCGTGTTCGGCGACCAGCGGGCCGTGGTGGTGGAGGTCGGCGCGGGGCTGCGGTCGTACTCGGCGGGCGACCGCGAGCTGGTCGACGGCTACCCGGCGGGCGAGATGTGCAGCTCGGGTCGCGGACAGGTGCTGCTCCCCTGGCCGAACCGGATCGAAGACGGCCGCTACGAATGGAACGAGAGCCAACATCAGCTTCCGCTCACGGAGGTCGCCGCCCGGAACGCGATCCACGGGCTCGTCCGCTGGGCCGCGTGGGGCATCAGTGAGCGCCTCCCGAGCCGCGTGGTCCTCGAGCACGTCCTGCATCCGCAGCCCGGCTACCCGTTCTCGCTCGCGCTTCGGATCGAGTACGCGCTCTCGGAGAAGGGTCTCCGCGTGACGACAACGGCAACCAACGTCGGCGTGGATGCGTGCCCGTACGGCACCGGCCAGCATCCCTACCTGACGGTCGGCACGCCAACCGTCGACTCCGCGATCCTGCGCGCACCGGGGCGTACCGTGCTCCGGACCGACGAGCGGGGCCTCCCTGTCGGCAGCGAGCCCGTCGACGGGACAGACTGCGATTTCCGTCTCCCCCGGCCGATCGGCGAGACCACGCTCGACAACGCCTACACGGATCTCGAGCGGGACGCAGAGGGGCTCGCCCGCGTCGACCTCCGCGACCCGGAGGGCAACGGGTTGACGTTCTGGGCCGACGGAGCCTACGGGTACCTCCAGCTCTTCACCGGCGACCCCCTGCCCGATGTCTCCCGCCGCAGCCTCGCCGTCGAGCCGATGACGTGCCCGGCGAACGCGTTCCGTACAGGTGAGGGCCTGATCCGCCTCGAGCCGGGCGACTCGCACACCGGCACGTGGGGAATAGCCCCGTCGGCCCTCGACTAGAGCCCTGGGCTCAGGGCACGACGAGCACGTCGCATCCGATCGACCGCTTGACCTCGGCGGCGACGTCGGTGCCCATCATGCGGGAGAAGAAGCCGTGGTGGTGGGTCCCCAGCACGATCATGTCCGCGTGACGCTCGCGCGCCTCGCCGACGATCGCCTCGGCAGGCTCCCCGGCCGCCCATGCGTAGTCGGCGGATACGCGCGCAGCCTCGATTCGTTCGCGCGCCTCGGCGAGCACGGCCTCCAGCTCGGGCGGAGCCACCAGGGGGATCATGCGCGCCGGACTGTCGTCGAGGGTGCCGAAGTTCTGCGGCCCCTCGGGGTTGATGGGCATCTCGGCGACCGCGACGACGACGAGGCGCGCGTGCGCGCTCCGTGCCTCCTCGATCGCACGGTCGAGCGCCCGGCCAGAGGCCGCGTCCCCGTCGAACCCGACGACGATCGTTCCCATACGGGATACCCTATCCCCCGCGGCCGGGCCGGCCACATCATCCCGACCGGATGATGTGGAGGCGTCCGCCCCGATGGGACGATGCTCCGAGGAGCGCGAGGCAGATGGAAGAGCTCATGCACATCGAGCACGACGACCATCACGAGGCGACGTGCTGCAGAGGACGGGCCCGGAGGCCGGGACAGCCCGCGACGACGGATGGGAAGCACCCGTGCCGAGGATCTGACGGGTGAGCATGCTCGCCTCCACGGCCCTCGATCTCGCCCGCTGGCAGTTCGCCACGACGACGCTCTTCCACTTCATCTTCGTCCCCGTGACGCTCGGCCTGGCGCCGCTCCTCGCCGTCATGCAGACGCGCTGGTACCGCACGCGCGACGAGAAGTGGCTTCGCCTGACGCGTTTCTTCGGGACGCTCTTCCTGATCAACTTCGTGATAGGGGTCGCGACCGGCCTGGTGATGGAGTTCCAGTTCGGGATGAACTGGTCGGTGTTCTCGACCTACGTGGGGGACGTCTTCGGGGCGCCGCTCGCGATCGAGGGGATCGGCGCGTTCATGCTCGAGGCGACCTTCATCGGCCTGTGGGTCTTCGGCTGGGAGCGGCTCTCGCCGAGGGTGCATCTCGCAACCGTGTACCTCGTCTGGCTCGGCACCTGGCTCTCCGCGTACTTCATCATCGCGGCGAACTCCTGGATGCAGCACCCTGTCGGCTACGAGCTCAATTCGCAGACCGGCCGGGCGGAGGCGACGAACATCTTCGAGATCCTCTCTCAGGGCTTCTTTCTGTTCGCCTGGGTGCACGTGATCCTGGCCGGGCTCGTGACCGGAAGCTTCGTCGTGCTGGGCATCGCGTGCTGGCACCTGATGAACGGACGGAACGTCGACGTCTTCCGGAGCGCGGCAAAGCTCGCGATCGTCGTCGCGCTTCCCGTCACGTTCGTCCAGCTCGGCGTCGGAAGCGAGTTCGGTGTCGCCACGACGGACGCGCAGCCGATGAAGATCGCCGCCACCGAGGCGCTGTGGAACACGGAGCAGCCGGCCGGCTTCTCGCTCTTCCAGATCGGCGGCTTCACCGAGGACGACCAGACGCCGTCGTTCGACATCGCGATTCCGGGGCTGCTCTCGTTCCTCGCGACCAACTCCTTCAAGGGCCAGGTCGTCGGGATCAACGAGCTCCAGAGCCAGTACGAGCGCCAGTACGGCCGCGGCAACTACATCCCCGACGTGCGGCTCGTGTACTGGAGCATGCGCGTGATGGCCTACCTCGGAACGCTGCTCGTGCTCCTCGCCCTCTGGGGCGTGTGGCTCCTGCGGCACAGGAAGCTCGACAACGCCAGGTGGTTCCAGCGCGCCGCGATCGTAGGGCTCTTCCTGCCGTTCCTGGCCAACTTCGCCGGCTGGATCCTCACCGAGACGGGGCGCCAGCCATGGGTCGTCTTCGGGCTGCTCAAGACCGAGGACGCCGTCTCGTCGACGGTCAGCGCGTGGACGGTCGGCCTCAGCCTGGGCGTCTTCGTCTCGCTGTACGCGGCGCTCGGATTGCTCGACGTCTACCTGATGCGCCGCTATGCGCGCGTCGATCCTCCCGACGTCGGCGGCGAGCGGGAGGAGGGAGCGCGGCCGGCGCTCGTGTATTGAGATGGTTGACCACCTGAGATGACCCTCGAGATCTTCTGGTTTTGCGTGCTCGCCTTCCTATGGACGGCGTACTTCGTGACGGAGGGCTTCGACTTCGGCGTCGGGATGCTCCTACCCGTGCTCGGCCGGACGGAGGCGGACCGCAGCACGATGCTCGAGTCGATCGGGCCGGTCTGGGACGGGAACGAGGTCTGGCTCGTGATCGCCGGCGGGGCGACGTTCGCGGCGTTCCCGGTCTGGTACGCGACGATGTTCTCGGGGTTCTACCTCGCCTTGCTCCTGATCCTGCTCCTCCTGATCGTCCGGGTGCTCTCGTTCGAGTGGCGCGGGAAGGCGCATAACTCTGGCTGGAGGGCCTTCTGGGCGTGGATGAACACCATCGGGTCGCTGGGCGTCCCGCTTCTCTGGGGAATCGCGCTTGCGAGCCTCCTCCACGGCGTCCCGATCGCCTCCGACCAGAGCTTCGGCGGAAGCTTCGGCGATCTCTTCAGCGCCTACACGATCCTTGCCGGAGTCGCCTTCTGCCTGCTCTTCGCCCTCCACGGGGCCGTGTACCTCACCCTTCGGACGCTCGGCGACCTCCGGCGGCGCGCCCAGACCGTCGCGGCGCGGGTCGCTCCCGCCGCGGCGCTCGTCGGTGGCGTCTTCCTCGTCTGGACGCTTGTCGTCGCGGGCGACACGAACGACAAAGGAGTCTTCCCCGGGGTCCTTCCGGTCGCGGTTGCCGCGACCGCCGCGGTAGCCGCAGTCGTCCTCTCACGCGCTCGCCGGGAGCGGTGGGCGTTCCTGGCGACGGCGCTCACGATCGTGGGGGCGGTGACCACCTTGTTCGTGAGCCTGTACCCGCGGGTGATGGTGTCCGACCCGAGCTTCGGAAACAGCCTCACGATCGGCAATGCCTCGTCGGCCCACTACTCGCTGACCGTGATGACCGTCGTCGCCGTCGCCCTCGTTCCCCTCGTCGTGCTCTACCAGGCATGGACGTACCACGTCTTTCGCGCACGACTCGGCGGGACCGACGTCGGCACTCCGATCGACCTGCTGGCGCCGAAGCCCGGAGAGTGATCCCCGTGCGGGGGCTCGACCCGCGGCTCGTCCACCGGGCGCGTGCGGTCCGCGTGGCGCTTGCCGCCGACGCGGCTCTCGGCGTGCTCGCGGCGCTCCTGATCCTGGCCCGGGCGGTGCTGATCGCCCGCATCGCCGCACGCGGGTTCGGCGGAGCGTCGCTCGACGACCTCGTAGCACCGCTCGTATTGCTCGTCGCGGTCGAGGCGGGCCGGGCGCTGGCGGCCTGGAGCTTCGAGGTAGTGGGTCGCCGAGCAGCAGGCGATGTCCTCTCGCAGCTCCGGGTCGCGGTCGTCGAACGGCGCCTCCACGGCCAGCCTGCCGCTCTCGACGGTGCGGAGAGCGCGGAGATCGCAACTGCAGCCGTGGCCGGGGCGGAGAGCCTCGAGTCGACGTTCGCCCGATACGTCCCGCAGGTCCTCCTCGCGATCGTCGTCCCCGTCGCGGTGCTCGTCCTCGTCGTCGTCGTCGACCCCGTCTCGGCACTGGTGATGCTCGTCACGCTGCCGCTCGTCCCCGTGTTCATGTGGCTCGTGGGCCGCTACACGAGCGATCGGGCGCGCGAGCGCTGGCAGGCGCTGGCTCTCCTCGCAACCCACTTCGCGGACGTCGTCCGCGGATTGCCGACGCTTCGGGCATTCAACCGGAGCACGGCGCAGACCGAGCGGATCGGCGAGGTGAGCGATGCCTACCGGCGCACGACGATGGGCACACTGCGCGTCGCGTTCCTCTCGGGAGCGGTGCTGGACCTCGCGGCAACCCTGGGCGTCGCCCTCGTCGCGGTGACGGTGGGTGTGCGCCTCGTCGACGGCGCGGTCGGCTTCGAGGCCGCTCTGACCGTGCTCGTGCTCGCCCCCGAGCTCTATGCGCCGCTTCGCAACCTCGGAGCGCAGTTCCACGCGAGCGCGGATGGACTTGCCGTCGCCGAGCGCCTGCTCGACCTCGTCGAGGCGCCACCGGCCGTGAGGGACGGCAACGCGGCTCCGCCCAGCCCCGCGACAGCCCCGATTCGCCTCGAGGGCGTCTCTTTCACATACCCCGACCGGAAGGCGCGCGTCCTCGATGCGGTCGACCTCGAGCTCGCGCCGGGCGAGATGGTGGCTCTCGTCGGCCCGAGCGGCGGCGGCAAGACCACGGTCGCGATGCTGCTGCTCCGGCTGGCGGACCCCTCGCGCGGCAGGCTCGTCGCTGGTGCGACGGACCTCGCCGAATGCGACGCCGCCGCGTGGCGGGCCCAGATCGCCTGGGTGGCGCAGCATCCGATGCTGTTCCGCGGCACGGTTGCCGACAACATGCGCCTCGGGCATCCCGGCGCCGACGACGAGCAGGTGCGAGCCGCCGCGACCCTCGCCGGCGCCGACGGCTTCGTCCGACGGCTCCCGGACGGCTACGAGACCGTCGTCGGAGAGGGAGGGCGGTCGCTCTCGGCGGGAGAGCGGCGGCGCATCGCGCTGGCGCGCGCTTTCCTCCGCGACGCGCCGCTCGTGATCCTCGACGAGCCGACCGCCGATCTCGACCCCGGGAGCGCCGAGCTCGTGGGTGAAGCCATCGAGCGCCTCCGCGCCGGACGCACGATGCTGCTGATCGCCCACAGGCCGGAGCTCGCGGAACGAGCGGACCGGGTCGTCTTGCTCGAGTCGGGCCGCGTCCTGGCCGCCGCGGCGGGGTCGGCGTGATCGCCGCGCTCGGTCGTGTCGTGGGCTTTGCCGCGTTTCCGCGCGGGCGGCTCGCGCTCTCTCTCCTCCTGGGGGCACTCGGCGTCGGTTTCGGCATAGCCCTGCTGACGACCGCCGGGTACCTCATCTCGCGCGCCGCGGAGCACCCACCGATCCTCTCGTTGACCGTGACGATCGTGGCCGTCCGCTTCTTCGCGCTCGCGCGGCCCGTCACGCGCTACCTCGACCGTCTCGTCTCCCATGACGTCGCGCTCCGAGCCCTCGTGCGGATCCGCACGACCTTCTATCGGCGCATCGAGCCGCTAGCGCCCGTCCACCTCGAGGGCTACCGCCACGGCGAGCTGCTCGGCCGGATGATCGGAGACGTCGATGCCCTGCAGGGGCTCTACCTGCGCGGGCTCGGCCCTCCGCTCGTCGCCGTGGTCGTCGCCGCGGCCTGCGTCGCCGTCGCCGCGGCGATGCTGCCCATCGCGGCCCTGATCCTGGCCGCGGGGTTGCTCGTCGCCGGCACGGTGGCCCCGCTGGCCGGATGGGCGGCCGGACGACAGGCGACGCGCCGGCAGGGCGCTGCCAGGGCCGAGCTCACGGCGGAGCTCGTCGAGCTCCTCCGCGGAGCTCCCGAGCTCGTCGCCTACGGCCGCGAGAGGGACACACTCGCTCGCGTCCGCTCACTCGACGACCGGCTCACTCGGCTCGCACGACGGGACGCGCTCGCCGCGGGGCTCGCGGACGCGCTCGCGATCCTCGTGGCGGGCGCGACCGTCGTCGGCGTTCTCGCCGTCGCGGTGGCAGCCCACGCCGACGGCACGCTCGACCGCGTGCTCGTCGGAACCCTCGCCCTGCTCGCGCTCGCCTCCTTCGAGGTCGTCTTCCCGCTCCCGGCGAGCGCGCGGGAGCTCTCCGCGGCGCTCGCCTCGGGCTCCCGGGTGCTCGAGCTCGTGACGCGCGAGCCTGCGATCCGCGATCCCGAGGAGCCATCGTCGCCGCCGGCCGACGGGACGGTTGTGCTCGAGGACGTGAGCGCCAGGTACGGGTCGGAGCAGCCCCTCGCGCTGGACGGCTTCAGCCTCCGCCTCGAGCCCGGCGCCCGCGTCGCCCTCGTAGGCGCGAGCGGAGCGGGCAAGACGACGGTCACGAGCCTGCTGCTCCGCTTTCTCGACCCCGAGCAGGGACGCATCACGATCGGCGGTCGCGATCTGCGCGAGCTTCGCCAGGAAGACGTCCGTCGCCGGTTTGCGCTGGCGGGACAGGAGACGCACGTCTTCCGCGCGAGCATCCGCGCGAACCTCCTTCTGGCCCGTCCCGGCGCCGACGAGCCCGAGCTCTGGGATGCGCTCGAGCGCGCGCGCCTCGACGCGTGGGTCTCGTCCCTTCCGGAGGGGATCGACACCCTCGTCGGCGAGGAGAGCGGCCGGATGTCGGGCGGTCAGCGCCAGCGCCTCGTGCTCGCGCGCGCGCTCCTCTCCCCCGCCCCCGTGCTCCTGCTCGACGAGCCGACGGCGCATCTCGATCCCGAGACGGCCGAGGAGCTCGTACGAGACATCCTCTCTGCCGCCGACGGCCGAGCCGTCCTGTTGATCACGCACCGGCCGGAAGGATTGGATCTCGTCGACCGTGTTGTCAGGCTCGGCGGAGGTGGCCGCGAAGACGACGGCACCCGGCCGCGGCTCGCCGCGTCGCCTGTCTGAGCGATTCCGTCCGCTCGACGATCGCGCTGCTCATCGGGCTTCATCCGAATGAGACGATGCGGCGTCCGGCGATCCAGGATAGCCTTGCCGTCCATGTGCTGCCTCTTCGCCGCCCTCGTGACGCTCGGACCGCGGTTCGCGCTCCTCCTGATCTGGATCTTCGGAGAGCGCGTCGATCGTGCCTTCGACTCGTGGGTCTGGCCGCTTCTCGGCCTCATCTTCCTCCCGTGGACGACCCTCGCGTACCTGCTCGTCTGGACCGTTGGCGGAGTGAGCGGCGCGGCTTGGCTCGTCGTCGCGCTCGGGCTGGCAGCCGACATCGCCACCTACGCCTCGCGCTCGGCGTCCCAGCGCTACCGCACCTCGTACCACTAAGGGCTCGTTTCAGAATGACGCTTCGTTGTCGGGGCGCGCCCAGCGCGGCCCGGCGGCACAAGGCTTCGCTTTGAACGAGTTCTAAAGTCAGCCTCGCGGCCGTACGGTGCGCAGGCGGCCGGTGCCTCACTGGCGCGCCATGGCCACCCGGAGGAGCTCGTCCGGGTCGATGCGGTGGTCGGCATCGTCGGCCGACTCGCCGACGTCGATCTCGACCCAGTTGATCCGGCCTGTGAACGTGTTCGGGACCGGATAGTCGTCGGCCACCAGCGCGCCGTTCTCGCGCCCGACGTCGCAGGTGTCGTCGGCGGAGAAGATCATCGCCGCCGTCGCGTCGATCCTCCCCTCGCCGACCTTGTCACCGTCGACGTACAGGGTTGCGGTGCCGCCCTTGCCAAGCCCACCGCCGTCGTAGGCGAACTCCATCCGCAGCTGACACGTGCCGCCCGGCAACGGCTTCTCGCCGCTGACGTGGAAGCGCTGGATCCCCAGCAGGTTGTAGCAGTAGCGCGGAACGCCGTCCTTCAGGTAGAGGCTCCAGCCGCCGATGCTCCCGCCCTGTGCGATCACGACGCCCTGCGCGCCCTCGTCGGGCACCACGAGCTCTGCCGTCACTGCGTGGGAGGTGTTCTTGACGCTGACGACGGAGTTCTCCGACAGGCGCCCCATCCCCGCGAAGAAAATCTGCCGGCTGCCCTCGATCAGCTTCGGCCGGCCGGCAAGGTCCGGAATCGCCCGCTCGATGCCGCGGTCGTCGAGCGGGATCACCCCGTACTTCGTCGCCTCGATCAGGAACAGCCGCTGCAGCTCGTGCAGCTTCTCCGGATGCTCCTCCGCGAGGTCGCGGGCCTGCGTCCAGTCCTTGCTCGTGTCGTACAGCTCCCAGCGGTCGTCGTCGAAGGCGGGCTTCTCCTGGCCGACCAACAGCCACGGCGTGGAGTGCTTCGTGACCGCGGTCCAGCCCTTGTGGTAGACGCCGCGGTTGCCGAGCATCTCGAAGTACTGCGTCTCGTGGCGCTCTGCCGCCGAGGCATCGTCGAACGAGTACGCCATGCTGACGCCGTGGAGCGGCTCCTGCTGGACGCCGTTCACGAACACCGGAGCGGGCAGCCCGGCTGCCTCGAGCACGGTCGGAGCGAGGTCGATGACGTGGGAGAACTGCGACCGGAGCTCGTCGCAGGCACGGATCCCACCGGGCCAGTGAACGATCGTCCCGTTGCGCGTCCCGCCCCAGTGGGAGGCGACCTGCTTCGTCCACTGGTAGGGCGTGTCCATCGCGTGGGCCCACCCGACCGCGTAGTGGTTGTAGGAGTCGGGGCCGCCGAACTCGTCGAGCCGCTCGATCATGAACTCGGGCGTCTCCAGCGCCGCGGCGCCGTTGAAGTTGATCATCTCGTTGAACGTGCCGTTGAGCGTGCCCTCGGCGGAGGCCCCGTTGTCGCCGACGATGTAGTAGACGAGCGTGTTCTCGAGCACCCCGAGGTCCTCGAGCGCATCGACGAGTCGGCCGACGTGATGGTCGGTGAACT
This sequence comes from uncultured Actinomycetes bacterium, assembly GCA_963798725.1. Taxonomy (GTDB): domain Bacteria; phylum Actinomycetota; class Thermoleophilia; order Gaiellales; family Gaiellaceae; genus Gaiella. The sequence continues at coordinate 1,360,381 of CAWCUL010000001.1, read as the reverse complement.
CGAGAAAGCCCGCGTAGATCTCCATCTGCCTTCGCAGCACGGGCTTGAGCGCGTCGGGCATCTCGTCCCAGGCGGGAATCTCGGAAGGCCGCTCCGTCAACTCGGCCTCGGGCGGGATCACGCCGAGCTCCTTCTGGCGCGCGAACGTCTGCTCGCGGAGCGCGTCCCAGCCCTCGTCGAACTGTCCGGCGTACCGATCGACCCACTCCTTCGTCACGTGGTGCGGCGCGTGCGTCGCGCCGGGCGCGAAGTAGACGAAGAACGGCTTGTCCGCCATCAGCGCCTTCTGCTGGCGAACCCAGGCGATTGCCCGGTCGGTCATGTCGGACATGAAGTGGTAGCCCTCTTCAGGCGTCGTCTCGGGCTCGACCGGCGTCGTGCCCTCGTAGATCGCCGGGTAGTACTGGTGTGCCTCGCCGCCGATGAACCCGTAGAAGTGCTCGAAGCCGCTGCCGGTCGGCCACCGGTCGAACGGGCCCATGGGGCTCGTCTCCCAGACCGGAACCTCGTGGCACTTGCCGAACTGCGCCGTCGAGTAGCCGTTCAGGCGGAGCACCTCCGGGAGCGGCGCGCACGTGTTCGGCCGAAGCGAGTTGTAGCCGGGCGCCGACGTGGCGATCTCGGTGATGCCGCCCATGCCGACGGAGTGGTGGTTCCGTCCGGTGAGCATCGCCTGCCGGCTCGGCGAGCAGAGAGCCGTCGTGTGGAACCGGTTGTACTTGAGGCCGCTCGCTGCGAGCCGCTCGGCCGTCGGCGTGCGGCACGGGCCCCCGAACGCGCTCGAAGCACCGAAGCCGACGTCGTCGAGCAGCACGATGAGCACGTTGGGAGCGCCGTCGGGCGGCCGCAACCGCTCGATCGGCGGGTACGACGTGTCCGGGTCCTTGGCGTCGTACGTCGTCAGCCCGACGTGCGAACGGTCGGGGATGGGCAGCACGTGGCGGTTGCTCTGCGGCTCGACGCTCATGGTTGCTCCTCCCGGCGGGCTTCTGACTGATCCAACTCGCGAACGATCGCCGACCAGGCCCCGGCGCGCATCATCCCGTACGGACGATCGCGCCGAGCTTACGGCGTTGCCGGCCGCGCCGCAGGCACCTCGCCGCGGGAGTCGCCCGGCGCAGGACGGCCGCGGCTGTCCTCGGCCTGATACCGGGCGAGCAGCGCCTCCTCATCGGATTTCTTGGGGAAGAGCCAGAAGACGAGCACGCCTCCGAGCACGATGGCGACGATACCGGCGGTGTACGCCCAGTCGGCGCCGTCGAGGAACGAGCTCTTCGCCGCCGCCGTGATCTCGCTCGCGTGGTCCGGATACCGTGCCGCGATCGATTCCGCGCCGGCGAAGGACTTCGTCAGCTGGCTCGCGACGCCGTCGGTGATCTGCGCCTGATCCGGCGAGGACGCGATCGCCGCGCCGATGGCGGCTGCGTACCCCGCGGTGAGGAGGGCACCGAGGATCGATTGCATGATGGCGCCCCCGAGGTCGCGCTGCAGGTCCGCCGTGCCCGAGGCCATCCCGGCTCGCGAGACCGGCACCGACCCGGTCAGCGAGTGAGAGGCAGGTGTGCCCGCGAAGCCCACACCGATGCCGACGAGCGCGTACGCGAGCCCGACCTGCCAGTACGCGCTGTCCTCGCCCCAGAGCACGAGCATGGCGAGAAACCCGAGCAGGCAGAACGCGTATCCGATCAGGAGCGTCACGCGGGCGCCGTGTGACTCGACCAGCTTCGCCGAGCGCGGCGCGACGAGGACCAGGCACACGGCTGCGGGCAGGATCGCGAGACCCGCGTCGAACGTCGAGTAGCCGAGCACATTCTGGAGAAACTGCTGCCCGACGAACATCGCACCCATGAGCGACCCGAACACGATCACTCCGGCGGTCGCCGCCACCCAGAAGATGCGGCGTCCCGCGACATCGAGGTCGTAGAGCGGGTTTCGAGCCCGGCGCTGCCGGATCAGGAAGGCGCCCAGCGCCGCGATCGCGACGACTGCCAGACCGAGCACGAGCGTTCCCCGGTTGGGCACCGGGGCGAAGTTGATCGCAAGCACGAGCGCCCCGACGAGCACCACCGAGAGGATCCCGCCGAGGTTGTCGACGGGTTCCGTCGCCTCGTTCACGTGGGCCGGAACGAAGACGAGCGCCATCACGAGAGCGATCGCGGCGAGCGGCAGCGTGACGAGGAACACCGAGCCCCACCAGAAGTGCTGCAGGAGAGCGCCCGAGATGACCGGCCCGAGGGACGAGATCGCGCCCCCGATCCCGGACCAGAGGGCGATCGACTTCGTGCGTCCAGGACCGGACCAGAGCGCCGTGATCAGCGCCAGCGTGGTGGGGAACGCCATCCCGGCCGAGAGGCCGCCGAGGACGCGGGCGAGGAAGAGGACATCATCCGTCGGAGCCCAAGCGGCGAGCAGGCAGGCCGGGACGGACAGCGCCATCCCGAGGATCAACATGAGCTTGCGGCCGTAGCGGTCGCCGAGCGCACCGAAGTAGAGCACCGACGCCGCCAGCCCGAGCGAGTAGCCGACGGCGATCAGGTTCAGCGTCGTCTGCGACGAGTCGAAGGCGGCCCCGATCGACGGCAGCGCGACGTTCGCGACGGCCAGGTTGAGATTGGCCACGGCTGCCACCAGGATGAGCGCGACCAGCACGAGGCCCGCGCGCTGCGGTGCCGTCGCGCCCGGACTCCGCCCCGCATCAACCGCGCTCACCGCGCGACTATTTCACAGCGCGATGGCCGGGACGTCGTCCGCATGGGATGATGCGCTCCCCCGCGAGCGTGGCAGGATCGAGACAGGAGCAGACCTGAGCGAACACACCCTTCAGACGCCCTCGCCGCTCCCGTTCCACGACGTGTCCCGCCGACGTCGCCTGGTCAAGGTGGCCGCGTGGCTCGTGGGCCTCGCGCTCCTCGTGATCGTCCTGAACCTGCTCGGTGTCGACGTCACTGGCTGGTTCTCGGATCTCTGGGATCAGATCCGCAACGTCCCACCGGGCTACATCGTGGCCGCACTCGTGTTCCAGACGTGCCAGACGCTGTTCGCCGGGCTCTCCTACTACGGGATCCTGCGCGCGGCCTACCCCGGGCAGGTCGAGCTGCGGCCGATCGTGACCGCGTATGCGGTGGGTGTGGCGATGAACACCTTCCTCCCGGCGAACATCGGCACGTTCGTGACGCTCCTGATGTTCGTCGCGCTCATCCCCGCGGCGACGTTCCCGGGCGCAATCGCGGCGTACCTCGTGCAGAAGATCTTCTTCACGATCGCCGGCACGTTCGTCTACCTCTACCTGTTTCTCTCCGTGCCGGGGTCGTTCGACGCAAATCTCGGGAACATCAACCATCATCCGGCGTTCGCGATCGTGATCGTGGCCGGGGGCGTCGCCTTGATCGTCCTGCTTGCCCGGATCTTCTGGCGGCAGGTGAAGAAGCTGTGGGAGCGTGCGAAGGAGGGCGGCGCGATCCTCAGCCGCCCGCGGGAGTATCTCCTACACGCATTCCTGCCGTCGCTGCTCTCCTGGCTCTGCAAGCTCACCGTGATCGGGATCTTCCTGGCCGCGTTCGCGATCCCGGTCACGTTCGAGTCGATCATGTGGGTGACGGGCTCGGGCTCGCTCGCGAACGTCGCCTCGTTCACACCCGGCGCGGTCGGCGTCACCCAGGCGACCAACGCGCTCGCGCTCCACACCTGCTGCGACGTCCCGAAGAGCACCGCGGTGGATTACTCCACCGCCCAGCAGCTCGTCACCACCGCCTGGAACGTCCTCGTCGCGGTCGTGCTCGTCGTGCTCGTCTTCGGCTGGACAGGCGGCAAGCAGCTCGTCGGCAGCTCGTACACGGACGCGAAGGAGAAGGTGGCCGAGCAGAAGGCCCAGCGCGCCGAGAAGCGTGCGGAGAAGAAGGCGGAGCGGACGGAGTCGAGGACGAACCTTCTCCACCGTCACGGCAAGAGGACGGACGAGGCAGACGATGGCTGACGCTCCAGGGCAGACGGACGCGCGGGGGCCGGCGTGGCGGCCCGACCGGCCACGGTTCCGCCCTCTGCACCTCCTCGTCTCGTGGCTCGTCGCGGGCACCGCGGTCTTCGTCGCCGCGTGGATCGTTCCCGGGGTCTCCGTCGACGGCTTCTGGGGGGCCGTCCTCGTTGCGGCGGTCGTAGCTGTTCTCAACGCCGCTCTTCCGCCGCTCCTCGCGGCCCTGCGCCTCCCGTACACCCTCGTCCTCGGTTTCCTGCTCGTCCTGGTGCTCGACGCCTGGATCCTCGTCGCCGCCTCCGACATCCTCGAGCGCGCGATCTCGGTCGACTCGTTCTGGTGGGCTCTCCTGGCAGCGCTCGTCATCGCGGCGGTCAGCGTCGTGCTCGAGGTCGTCCTCGGGGCGAATGACGACGACACGTACACGGTGCGGGTGATCCAGCGGATCGCTCGCCGCTCGGGTGAGCTCGTCGAGACAGACACTCCGGGTGTCGTGTACCTCGAGATCGACGGCCTGGCGCTCCCTGTCCTACGCCGCGCGATGCGGGACGGCAACGCCCCGCACATGGCGAGCTGGCTCGCGAACGGCACCCACGCTCTGACCGAGTGGGAGACGGACCTTTCCTCGCAGACCGGCGCAAGCCAGGCCGGGATCCTGCTCGGCTCGAACGAGGACATCCCCGCGTTCCGCTGGGTCGAGAAGGAGACGGGCACGTTGATGACCTGCTCGGCGCCGGCCGATTGCGCCGAGATCGAGCGGCGACATGCAACGGGGATCGGGCTCCTCGTCGACGGAGGGGCGAGCAGAGGCAACCTGCTCTCGGGCGAAGCCGATCACGTGATCCTCACCGTCAGCCGCATGGAGGCCGAGAAGCGGGCAAATCCTGGCTACAGGGCGTTCTTCGCCAATGGCTTCAACGTGACGCGCGTGCTCGTACTGTTCGGCTGGGAGGTGATCCTCGAGTGGGTCGCCGCGCTACGGGCGATACGACGCGACGTCCGCCCCCGGGGTCACCGGGGAGGCATCTATCCCCTGATGAGAGCCGCGATGTGCGTCGTCGTGCGCGACCTGATCGTCTACGGGGTGCTGTCGGACATGATGAGGGGACGACCGGCGATCTATGCGACGTTCTCGAGCTACGACGAGGTCGCCCACCACTCGGGCCTCGAGCGGGCCGACACGCTCGAGGCGCTACGCAAGCTCGACCAGCAGTTCGGCCGCATCGACCGCGCGCGCCGGTATGCCGCACGGCCGTACGAGATCGTCGTTCTCTCCGACCACGGCCAGACCCAGGGCGCCACGTTCAAGCAGCGAAACGGCTACGGCCTCGACGAGCTCGTCCAGCGGTCGCTGGCGCGGGGTGAGGTGACCGAGATCGCCGGGGGCGACGAGCAGCACGCAATGGTCGGCAACGCGCTCGGCGAGGCCACCGGGCGCGCTCCGAAGGCCGCGAAGCGTGCGAAGAACGACGTCAGCGGCGAGCAGGTGGTCGTGCTCGGCTCGGGGAACCTCGGGCTCGTCTACCTGATGGATGAGCAGCGCCGCCTGACGCTCGAGGAGATCGACGAGCGCCACCCCGACCTCCTCCCCGCTCTCCGCTCACATCCGCACGTCGGCTGGCTGCTCGTCCGCTCCGCCGAGCACGGCGCCGTGGCTCTCGGCGGCGGCGGAGCCCACTACCTGGCGGACGGACGTGTCGAAGGGGAAGACCCGCTCGGCCACTTCTCGCCGGGTGCGCCGCAGCACCTCCTCCGCACGGACGGCTTCGCCCACGTCGCGGACATCATGGTGGGAAGCTTCTACGACCCACAGCTCGACGAGGGCTGCGCGTTCGAGGAGCTGATCTCGTTCCACGGCGGCATCGGCGGCCCCCAGACACGACCGTTCATCCTTCATCCTGTGGAGCTAAAAGTGCCTGCCGGGCCGATCCTCGGCGCCGCTCGAGTGCACGAGATCCTCGCCGGCTGGCGCCGAGAGCTGACGGCCGAAGAGCACGCCGGCGACCCCCGCGGCTAGCGCCGCGAGACGTCCCCGGCGACCCGTCGACCCGGATCCGGGTTAGTGTCGCGCGGTGGCGGACGAGGCATCAGCCACGGCCGAGAAGGTTCGGGTCGCCGAGGTCGTGGGCTCCCTCTGCCTGGCGACAGACCTCGCCATGGGGTTTCCGTTCGAACACGGCCTGCGCAGCACGCTGCTTGCCCTGCGGCTTTGCGACCGTCTGGGGGTCGACCGCGAGACGGCGTCGACGACCTACTACGTCTGCCTCCTGTCGTACGCCGGGTGCACGGCCGACGCAGAGGTCTCCGCCGAGCTCTTCGCAGGCGACATGACACGCGAGTTCGTTCCGGTCATGTACGGAAGCCAGCGCGAGATCGTCTCGGGGATCGTCCGTTCGCTCCCCGACCCCGAACGGTCGTCGCCCGTACGCGCCCTGCAGGTCGCGCGCCGGCTGCCGCGGGCGGCGAGGACCGGAAAGCCGCACCTGACCGCGCTCTGCGAGGTGGCGGAGATGCTCTCCGGGCGGCTCGGGCTCCCGTCGTCCGTCCAGCGCAGCTTCGCGTTTCTCACCGAGCGCTGGGACGGCGGGGGGAGGCTCGGCCGGGCAGAAGGCGAGGAGATCCCACGGGCCGTTCGCATCGCGCACGTGGCACGCGACACGGCGTTCCAGCGGCTGGTCGGCGGCGCGGAGCATGCGGCCCGGGTCGCCGGCGAGCGCGCGGGCCGCGCCTTCGACCCCGAGGTCACCCGGCTCGTGGTCGCGGACGCGCCGGAGCTGCTCGGGGCCGAACCGGCCGACTCGGCCTGGGACGAGCTGCTCGAGCGCGAGCCGTCACCCGGGCCGACCCTCGAGGGCGACGAGATCGACCGCGCGCTCGCTGCCATGGGAGATTTCGCCGACCTCATCTCCCCCAGCTTCGTTGGCCACTCGGCGGGCGTCGCCGGGCTGGCGAGTACCGCGACCGCGTGCCTCGGGCTCGACCGGGCCGAGCAGCTGTCGATCCGAAGGGCCGCGCTTATCCACGACATCGGGCGAGCGGCGATCGCGACGCGCATCTGGCAGAAGCCCGGACGGCTCGACCCCGACGAGTGGGAGAGGGTGAGGTTGCACCCGTACCACACGGAGCGCGTGCTGACCCCCTCTCCCTTCCTGGCGAGCCTCGTACCGGTGGCGGGAAGCCACCACGAGCGTCTCGACGGATCCGGCTACCACCGCGGCTCGACGGCGCAGGCTCTCGGCCCCGGCGCCCGACTCCTCGAGGCGGCCGACGCGTATCACGCGATGACCGAGGCGCGGCCGCACCGTCCGGCCCTTTCGCCGAGGGAGGCGGCCGACACCCTCCTGCGGGAATGCCGGAACGGCCTCTTCGACCCGGAAGCCGTCTCCGCCGTGCTCGAGGTGGCCGGACAGCCTGTGCCGCGAATCGAGCGGCCCGCGGGCCTGACGGAGCGCGAGGCCGAGGTCGTCGGCCTCATCGCACGCGGCATGCAGACGAAGGAGGTCGCGCGGACCCTAGGGATCTCGGCCAAGACGGCCGATCGTCACATCCAGAACGCCTACGGCAAGATCGGGGTCTCGACGCGTGCCGCCGCGGCCGTCTTCGCCATGGAGCATGGGCTGACGCTCTGGGCGGAGGCTCGGAGCGCCACGGGGGTGCCTACTCGCGCGGACTCGTGAGCTCGTCGAACCGCCGGTCGAGATTGGCGACGGTCTGCCTCGCCGCGCGCTCCACGGCGCGTCGGACGACGAGACGGTCGAACAGCGCGCGCCACCCGGCTCGGGGCAGGAGCTCGATCACCATCCGAAATCCGAGAGCACCGGAGTCCTCGGCGAAGTGGCGCTCGTGGCGTGCTTCGGGCAACCCCCGCTGGAGGCTCGTGTACTCGACGATGCGATACGGCTCGATGCGCGTGAGCGTCATCGCCAGCTCGACGGGGCGTCCGAGCAGCTTCATCACCAACGTGGCCCTATCACCCGGCGCGGTCCAGTGGGACCCGGGCGCGACGCGAACGAGACCGGGCCAGTACTCCGGCCAGTTTTCGGGATCCGTGATGTAGTCGTAGCCCTCGCGCAGGGGTACGGCGAAGCGGTGCTGGAGCTCGACGCGGGTGCTCACCCGGACAGAAACCCTTCGACGTGGCCCGCGACGGCTCGGGCGTCGTCGAGCCAGGGGATGTGACCGGCACCGTCGACGAGCCGGAGCTCGCCGCGCGGCAGCAGATCGACGACGCGACGGAACTCGTCCAGCGTCCCGGTCGGGTCGCCGGTTCCGTAGACGAGCAGCGTCGGTTGCGCGATCGCGGCAAGCTCGCCATCCTCGAAGGTGACGCCCGGGCGGAGTCGTCCGGCGCGCCAGTCGACCAGCGCCTGCACCATCTCGCGCTCGTTGCGCATCGTCTCCGTGTCGCGGTCGAGCGCGACATGCCAGTCGATCAGCTCGGCGGGGATCCGTCCCGCGTCGAGGCTCGGGCCATGGCCGATCTGGCGCAGAACCGAGCGCGCTCCTTTCCGGCCCGGGGGCAGATGAATCATGAGCGCGCCCAGCGGCGAGGCAATCGCCCTCAGGATCCCCGGCACGCGGTATCCATCGGGTATCGGCCCCGCGCCGAGCAACACGACCCTTCCTACCCGGGCGGGATGCGCGGTGGCCATCCCCAGAGCCGAGACATTGCCCACCGAGTTGCCGACGACGTCGGCCCGGTCGATGCCGAGCGCGTCGATCACACCGAGCAGCACCTCGGTGATCGCGACCCGGTACTCACGGCCCGCGTAGTCGAGTCGCGAGCTGAGCCCCGCGTTCGGCGGGTCGATGAGCAGGCATCGGAAGCCCTCGAGCTCGCGGACCAGCGCCCCCCAGCTCGGCCCTGTCCCGCCCGTGCCGGACAGGAAGAGAACGGCGGGGCCGGATCCGACCTCGAGGACCCTCACACGCACTGCAGGCCGGTCGAGCTCGATGAAACGCTCGTTCGGCTCCAGGCCGTACCGACTCCAGAGCGCTCGCTCCGCATCCAGGTATCGCTGCGTGCGGGCATCCACGTCGTCGGTGAGGGGCGCGTCGCTCGACATCGACCGAGTTGCGTTCATCGCCCCGACACCTCAGCCGGCGAGCGCGCAGAGCGCGCTTCCCGGCAGCACGTACCCATCCTCGCTCGCGAAGCGCTCGAACGAATCTGCGACCTCGGCCCCGATTGCTGCTCGCTCACCGTCGGACAACCGCTGGAGCGCAAGGCCGATCGGGCCGGCGGTATCCGCGATCAGAGCGACGTACGCGTCGACGTCCGCCAGGCGGAAGCGCACCGGCACCTCTTCCGTGCGCACCTCGCCGAAGCCGGCGCTCTCGAGCAGCGTGGTCGTGCGCTCGGGGCTCGCCATGCTGAAGATCCCCGGGGCCGGCGGCGGCTCGGGTGGCGGGATGGTGCCGCGCTGGACGAGCGCGGTGGCGATGATCCCGAAGTACGGGTTTCGCTCCGGAGCGCCCCACACGGCGAGCGCCAGACGCCCACCCGGGCGGACGACGCGTCGGGCCTCCGACAGCGCCGCTCCCGGATCGGGCATGAGCATGTACCCGAACCTGCACAGAGCACCGTCGACCGAGTCCGTCTCGAGCTCGATCCGCTGCGCGTCGATCACCCGGTACTCGACGTTCTCGACACCGAGCTCGGCGCCGCGCCGGCGGGCGCCGGCGAGCATCGTCGGAGAGAAGTCCGTCGTCAACAGCCGGCCGCCCTCACCGATGATGCCGGCGGCGCCGAAGCCCGTGTCGCCCACCCCTGCCGCAAGCTCCAGGATCGTCTCGCCGGGTTGCGGCGCAAGGTTCGCGAGAAGCCACCCCCGCACGGGGCCCGCCGAATCCTCGATTGCCTCACGGCGGCTCTCCCAGCTCGGCGCGATCGCCTCGGCGATCTCGTACACCGCCTGCTGGGCGTCCTCGGTCGAATGAACGGTCATGTTTCCTCCTTCCGCCTCCCAGGTCGCGCCCGGCGAGCCCGAGCTGCCAGTCACACTAGGCTCCGGGGCGCGGCAAGGGAATCGGGAGTTCTCCCCATCGATGATGCTCCGCGGCGAGCGTTCCGATCGGGCCGCCGGCCGCCTGAACGGGCGGGTGGTCAGTCGCGCGCCGAGCCGCGGCCCCGAGCGAAGAGCACGATCGTGAGCAGCGCGAGCGCCGCGGCGGCTGCGCCGGCAACGTCGACTCCGACCCCGCGGACGCGCACGACGTCGGCTGTGCCGAGAAGGACCGCGCTCGAGAGCAGCGCGACGACACCGAGGCACGCGATCTGCGCCAGGTGTCTCCAGCCGTCTCCCCGCTCTTCACGTATCCGCGGGCGCTCGTCGAGCGACCAGTACGCAAGCTCGGCGGCGACGAGCAGGCCTGCGGCGAACACGGGCGCCGCCGCGTCGAGAGGGGCGTCGTGCGCGACGAGCTCTGCCGCATAGATGCCTCCGACGAGAACGAGCGCGAGAGGGACGAGAGCGGTCTTACCGCTCACCAGCCCGGCGACCAGCGCGACGAGGGCGACGAGCGCCACGCGAAGCCCTGCTGCGCGGACGTCGTCCTCGGCCCGTGCGAGGGGCAGCGCGGCGAGGCCCGCCGCGCAGGCGACCGCCGCCGCCCCGACCCCTATCCGCGTACCCGCCCCACGTAGCGCCGGTATGTCCTCACCCCCTCCAGCGCGGCATCGAGGGAGACGTCGTCGCCCCAGCGCGCGAGGCCGATGCCGAAACCCTGCAGCCTGGAGCGCAGAACGTCGCGCTCGAGGAGCCAGAGGCGGTACGCGAGCTCGTCGAGTCGGCTCGAGCCGCGCGCGACGAGCGCGCTGGGATCCACCTCGACGACGGCGAGGTCGAAGCGCCGCGCGCGGAGATCCTCGAGCGCCGCGACGAAGCGCGGGTCGACGAGCGGCGTCAGGGCGATGACGAGCGCCTTAGGCGCAAGGATGCGTGCCGGGATCAGGTTCATGTCCCGTGCGGTGAAGGTCGGTTCAACGCCGGTCTCGAGCAGGGCCTCGATCAGCCGGTGGCGCTGGCCGACGCCCATTCCAGGGCGAAGCCAGCGCAGGATCCCGCCGTACCCGACGAGCCCCACGCGGTCACGGCGCTCGAGGTAACGGGTCGCGAGGGAGGCCGCGGCCCGAACCGCGTCGTCGAGCGTGCTGCGATCACCGAGGGCCAGGTCCAGGAAGCTGTCGACGAAGAGGACCACGTCGGTGTTTCGCTCGGGATGCCGCTCGTTGACCACGAGCCCCTGGCGCCTGGCCGAAGCCCTCCAGTTGATCGACCGGACTCGATCTCCCGGAACGAAGTTCCGGAGATCCGCGTACTCGATTCCGTCGCCCGCGGTGCGCGCCACCTCGTTCCCCGCGAACGCCTGCAGCTCGAAGGCGGAGAAGACCCGGGCCATGGGCTCCGGACGGGGATACGCCCTGAGCAGAAGCGGGAAGTCGAGCCTCCTCTCCCAGACGACGAGCCGGAGCGGGTCGATCGCGCGGATCTCGACCGCCCCGACGTCGTAGGCGCCCCATCGTGCGCAGCGGAGCACCAACGGGATCACGCGCTCGCCGCCTGCCTCGAGACGCATTGCGACCGCGTCCCCCTCATCGAGGGCCTCGACGCCGTCGGGCAGGTCGAGGACCAGCTCGAGACGATCCACGCCCGTCCTCGATGCGACCACGAGCTCGGCCGCGACCTCCTCGCCCTCGATCGCACGCTCGGTTGCGAGCGAGAGGGACACGTCTACCCCGGGCTCGCGCGAGAGCCCGATCGCCGCGACGAGCACGAGCACGAACGGCGCTGCGAGGATCACGATCTCCGGCCGACGGAGCGCGAGCCCCGCGAGGAGGGCGGCGGCGGCGAGCGTCGCGTAGCCGCCGATGCGGGCGCTGCCCCGGCGGGTCACCGGGCCGTCGGTATGTCCTCGGCCCGAGGCGTCGGGACGACGTCGAGAACGTCGCGGACGACGTCCTCCGCGAAGACACGCCGCACCCAGAGCTCGGGCCGCAGCACGAGTCGGTGAGCGAGCGCAGGAACGGCGACGGCCTTGACGTCGTCGGGCAGGACGAAGTCGCGCCCCGCGAGCGCGGCCCTACAGCGCGCGAGCTTGAGCAGCGCAAGGCTGCCACGCGGGCTCGCGCCGACGGCCACGCTCTGCGATGCGCGGGTCGCTGCGGCGACGTCGACGCAGTAGCCGCGCACGCTGTCGGCGACATGGACCCCCTCGATCGCCCGCTGCATCTCGACGAGCGTCTCGCGGTCGACGACGGCGCGGAGCGCGACGTCCTCCGTCTGCCGCTCCACGCGGCGGCCGAGGATCTCGATCTCGTCCTCCCGGGCCGGATAGCCGAAGGCAGTGCGCAGCAGAAAACGGTCGAGCTGCGCCTCGGGCAGCGGGTACGTACCCTCGTACTCGATCGGATTCTGAGTCGCCATCACGAGAAACGGCGGTTCGAGCCGGAACGTCTCGCCCTCGATCGTGACCTGCCGCTCCTGCATGCCTTCGAGCAGCGCCGCCTGCGTCTTCGGCGGCGCCCGGTTGATCTCGTCGGCGAGAAGCAGGTTCGTGAAGATCGGCCCGCGTCTGAGCTCGAAGTCGCCGTCGCGCTGATTCCAGATCGACGACCCGGTCACGTCCGAAGGCATCAGGTCGGGCGTGAACTGGATTCGCGTGAACTCCATGGTGAGCGTCTGCGCCAACGACCGCGCAGCGAGCGTCTTGGCGAGGCCCGGGTAGTCCTCGAGCAGGACGTGGCCGTCGCCGAGAAGGCCCAGCAGGACCAGCTCGAGGGGCTCGCGCTTGCCGACCACGGCCCGCTCGACCTCGTCCAGGACGTGACCCGCGAGCTCCTGGACGCGCTCGAGCTCCACTACAGGCGCTCCAGCGACACGACGACGCGCTCGAGCGCCGCGCGCGACGTCCCCGGCCCACGTTCGTCGGCGGGGACCGGACGGTCTCCGCGAACGAGCTCCCACGTTTCTTCCCCGAGGAGCGCCCGGGCCCGCGCCGGCTCCTCGTCCAGAGCGATGCCGTGACGGCTCTCGAGCAGACCGGCCGCGATCAGGCGCACGCGAGGCCGGAGTCGGAAGTGAAGATCCCGGGCGTCGGCGACACCGAGCAGCGTGATGTTCTGGAGCTGAGCGAGGCTTCGCGCGGGCTCGGGACGACGGTCGGCCCTGCGTTTCCGCCGGAGTGTCCCACCGATGGGCGGGAAGGAGCGGCGCAGGCCCGCGAGCGCAACGGCGAGCGTCGCCGCGCAGACCAGGAGCGCGTAGACCCTGACGCCCGTCTCGAGCCTGCCGGGAAGGAACGCCGCCACGACGACGAGCGCGATCGTCGGGAGTAGAAGCGCTCGGAGCGCGCGCCGGAGATCGTTCCTCACGCAGGCACCTCCGTGGGCGCGGGCGCCACCGCGGGCTCCTCGACGGCTGCGCGCAGCTCGTCCCTCACTTGTTCGAGCGCGCGAATCGCGTCCCCCTTCATCCGATCGTCGACCTCGTGTGGCGAGAACTTCGCCTGCACGAAGAGATCTGCGAGGCGCCGGACCGCCCTTGGGTCGACCGCGAGGTGAGACAGCACACGCGAGACGTGCTCCTCCGGTGTGTCGGCGGCGCGGCGCGCCTCTCCGTGCGCGGCAAGGACCCGCTCGAGACGCGCGTACGCCGCGATCACGGCCCGGCGGGGATCGGCTTCGGCCCTGAGGTCGTCCAGGCTGAGGTCGAGGGCGGAGGCAAGCTCGGTGGCCAACGTCGCCTCTCGGGGCGAGGGCCTGCGCCGCCGAGCAGAGAGCACGAACGCCGCCACACCGATCGCGGCGAGCACGAGCACGGCGAGAACAGGGAGCCAGGCGAAGGCGAACGTGTATCCCGGATCGGATCCTGCGTCGAGGCCCGGTGGAGGTGCGCCGTTCTGGCCACGGTCGAGCGGCGTCTGCTCCGGGTCGAACGCGAGATGCAGTCCGCGCGCGCGAACGTACAGGACGAGCGCGAAGGCAAAGGCGAGGAATGCGGCGAGGGAGCGCAGGCCGTACTGTCTCCGCGGCTCGCTCCACTCGATCTCACGCCAGTGGAGGAATGCGTACACCACGACCCCGAGCCCGACCACGAGTGCGACGATCATCAGGCTGAAGACCGTGTCGAGGAGCGCGTCCGAGGGCGAGGTCGACCTCCCGGACCCACTCGGCGTCGATCCGGCGGCTGCGATCGCGACGATCGCCGTGAGGATCAGCACCAGAAGGACGGGTACGGCCACGCCTGCGCGGGGCGACCGTGCCCGACCGGACGACTCCTGCTCGGTATGGCGCGACAGGTCTTGTCCCGCTGCCATGCGGCAGAGCGTACAAGCGGGCGCCGACCCCGACGTTTCGGCTCGGCACGCGCACGGTCGACGCGCCGGATGGCGTCAGAGATATGCCGGTAGCACGTCCTCCGCAAGCCGCTCGACCTGATCGAGGCTCGGGATCTGAGGGAACAGGATCAGGATGTCGACACCGGCCTCCGCATACGCAGCGATCTCCTCAACGAGCTTCGCTCCAGAACCGTGGTGGATCAGGTTTTCGGGCTCCGTCCAGAGCTGCCCGTAGTAGCGGAGGACGTGGTGGGCGCCTTCCTCGAGTGCCCTGTCGGCATCATCGCCGACGGCGACGTACGCGAGCCCGGCGATCGGCGCGTCGGGCTTTCCGGCTGCGGCGAAAGCCTCCCGAATCTCGGGTGTTCGCTCCGCCATCGCCGCAGAGCCAGCGGTGCCGAACAGAAAGCCGTCTGCGACTCGCACGGCGCGCTCGACCGCCTTCGGCTGCATCGCACCGACCCAGATCGGCGGCCCGGGCTCCTGGACCGGCGCCGGCCCGACGACGCCGTGGTCGCGATCGGAGCCCCCTGCACCGCGCCAGATCTCGCGGATATGCCCGACCTGTCGCTCGAACCGCGCGGACCGCCCCTTGTACGGAGCGCCCAGCGCTTCGTAGTCGTCCTCGCGCCCGCCCTGCGCGACGCCGAGCACGAGCCGTCCACCCGAGAGCTGGTCGACGACCGCCGCCTGCTTGGCGACGAGCACCTCGTTGCGCGGCGGGAGCTGAAGGATCGTGGTCGCGAGCCGTATCCGCTCGGTCACCCCGGCAACGCCGGCGAGCGTCGCAAGCGGCTCCCACGAGTCGTAGTTCGGCTTGTCGATCGTGCCGAGCGTCTCGAAGCCAGCCTCATCGGCGAGGCGGGCCCAGTCGAGCATCAACGTGCGATCCGTCTCGTGGGCCATCGTGTTCGGCAGGCCGATACCCAGCTTCATGCGTCTCTCCTCTCCGACGACTCTGCCGACGATGCCTGCGCGACGCTACTCCGTGCGGCAGCAGCACGTGCACACGCACGGACGATAGAGGGCGAGCTACGCCCTGATCATCTCGTAGCGTTCGCGGGACCCTCGAACGAGGAGCGCACATGGACACGAAGGCACACGCGACGTCCACCAGGCACGACTTCGACTTCTGGATCGGCACCTGGCGGCAGCACCACAGGAGGTTGAAGGAGCGGCTCGCGGGCTGCGATGAGTGGGACGAGTTCGAGTCGACGAGCATCGCCTTGCCGATCCTCGACGGTCTCGGCAACGTCGACGAGCTCCGCACCGACTGGGGCGATGGGCTCGTCGGCGCGTCGATCCGACTGTTCGACGGCAGCTCCCGCACCTGGTCGATCTACTGGACCGACACCCGCCGCAGCGGGCCGCTCGAGCCGCCTGTCATCGGCTCGTTCTCGGGCGACGTGGGCGTCTTCGAGTGCGAGGACGTCGTCGACGGCCGACCGATCCCCGTCCGCTACACGTGGTCGCGGACCTCGACCCCGACGCCGCACTGGGAGCAGGCGTTCTCCGAGGACGGCGGCGACACATGGGAGACGAACTGGATCACGGATTCCACCCGGGTCGAGTCGAGAGCTAGACGGGGTGTGGGACGTCCGCGGCGCTGATCCGGGACGGACGACGCGGTCGTCGGCCACGAAGCAGGAGCCGATCGCGATTCCCGCATCCCGTCACCGTCTCATCCATCCGTCGCAGTCGCCCCATCAGCGCCGCGGCGCGTTCCAATCCACGACGCCAGATCAGACGCGCCGAACGAAATAGAAGATCAGAACGATGAGGAGGATGATCACGAGTAACCCGATCAGCCCGTACCCCGTACCCGCAATCGCGAGCATGACTTGCTCCTTCCGTCGTTTGGCGGCGATCAGGCGGACGCGCTCTTGCCCGACTATCCGTGTCGCGGTCGTCGTGCAGAAAACCTACGCGGGCGTCTCCTCTTCAGCCGGCACTGATTCCACTGCCGTTCCGTCAGGATCAGTGTCGGAGCGCTCTGCAGCGAGGCGGTTGATGCCGCTGCTGAGTAGGCCTCCGGATGCGAGCTTGGCCAGCGATTTGCTTGCCTTTGCCTCCTCATCGAGCGTTTTGTCGAGAAGCGAGCTCGTGTCGTCAAGGCCGAGCTCGTCTGCCCTGGCGCGGGCGATGGTGTATGCGGCGATCTCGTAGTTCTCAATCCGCTGTGCCGCTCCGATCAAGGCGGCATCAATCGCTACCGAATCGCCGGTTGCGCCGCTGATCCCGTCGCCCGCCTCGACGAGACCTCCCATCGCTTCGCTCGTCTTGGAGGGCACAAATCGGATCTCCATCTCGTCGAACACCTGCTGGAGCCGCTCGACGTGGCCACGCGTCTCACCCAGATGCGATTCAAAGGCTTCGCGCAGCTCATACGAATGGGCAGCCGCCGCCATCTTCGGCAACGAATCGACCAGCTGCTGCTCCGCGCTATAGAGGTCTCCGAGTTCCTCGACCAACACATCCGTCAACGAGTTGAGCTCCATTTCTTCTCCTTCGGATGACCGCTACATAGAGATGATCACTGTGCGGTGTACCCGGCTGTCACCGCGGCGAAACGATCGCGGAGTCAATCCGGGACTGACCAGGTCGAGAATTACGCCGCCGCTACGAGCGCCTCGTGAGGAGGTGTTGGCGCGTCGGCGGGCTAGGCCGTGTCCGAGGTCGAGCGTCCGGTGATGCCGCGGGTTCGGTGAGGAGTGCGGCGATCCGTTGTTGGGGCAGCAATTGGTGGTGCTCGCTGCCCGCAAGGCCGAGACTCAAGACACGAAAAGCCCGCATTTGCGGGCCTTTCTCAGTAGCGGGGGCAGGATTTGAACCTGCGACCTCCGGGTTATGAGCCCGGCGAGCTACCTGACTGCTCCACCCCGCGTCGCGACCTCTATCGTAGCAGCGTCGTGGTCTTCTGGATCTCGCTGGCCGTGCTCCTGCTCGGCGTCGTGGGCGGGCTCCTCTACGCGGTCCTGCGTGGGCTCGCGCTGTGGCGCCGGATCAAGCGGACGGGTCGGATATTCGAGTCCGAGGCCGACCGCATCGCGGAGGCGACCGCCGAGATACAGGTGCATCTCGATCGCGCGAGCGCGTCGGGCGCGAACCTCGGCGACGCTGGGGCTCGTCTCGCCGTCTCGCGTGCGAGGCTCGACGTTCAGCTCCAGGCGATCCGCGAGGCGCGCCAAACGGTGCGGCGCGTGCTGTGGTTCCTCCCCGGCGTCTGAGCAGCCGGGACCCCGCAGGGCGAGGATCCGGTGACTGCACTACTCCGCCGGCCGAGACCGCACTAACGTGAGAGCGGATGCGCGTCGCCGCCGTCGACCTCGGAACCAACACGACCCGGCTGCTCGTCGCGGACGTCGTGGAGGGGCGGGTCGTCGACGTCGTGCGCCGCGAGGAGATCACGGCGATGGGCGAATCGGTCGATCGGCGACGGATCCTTCTTCCCGTCGCGATAGCCCGTGTACGTAACGTGCTCGTCGACTACCGACGCGAGGCCGAGGCGCTCGGCGCCGAGCGCGTGCTCGCCGTCGGTACGAGCGCGGTGCGCGACGCCGACAACGGCGAGGCCTTCCTCGGCGAGGTCGAGTGGAGCTACGGCTTCACGACACGGCTCCTGACGGGTGCGGAGGAGGCGGAGCTCACGTTCGCGGGCGTCGCGAGCGAAGCGTCGCTCTCGCCCCGGACACTCGTGGTCGACATCGGCGGCGGCTCCACCGAGCTCGTCGTCGCGGGGAGGTCGGGAGTCGACTCGAGCGTCAGCACGGAGGCGGGCAGCGTCCGGCTCACGGAGCGGTTTCTCCACTCCGACCCTGCACACGGCGAGGAGCTCGCTGCGTTGGGTGCTCATGTCCGCTCGCTGCTTCCGCATCTCGCCGTCGACAATGCGATCGGCGTCGCCGGCACGGTCACGACGGCCGCGGCCGTTCAACTCGGCAATCCGTCGAGTGTGCACGGCCACCGGCTCACACGGCAGACGATCGCGGAGACGCTCGACTTCCTCGCGTCGCTGCCGCTCGCGGAACGGGAGCGTGTCGCGGGGCTCGCGCCCGCCCGCGCGCCGGTGATCGTGGCCGGGCTCGTCGTCCTGTACGAGATCCTCGCCCGCTACGCGCTCGCCGAGCTCACCGTCAGCGAGCACGATCTCCTGTACGGCGCGGCGCTCGAGGCGGCGGAGCTGCCCGAGCCCGACGAGTGGCCTGCACCACCGGGCGCCTACGTTTGCTGTTGACGAGCGTCACGGCCGCCGGCTCGGCGCCGGCCTACTGTTCGTCGACCGGTGGCTCCTCGTCCTCGGCGAGCCGCCGCTGCAGCACAGCCCGCGAGAGAACGCCCACGAGCCTGCCGTCGTCGGCGACGGGCACGCGCTCGGCGTCGTGCTCCTCGATGAAGCGAAAGGCGTCGTCGAGCCCGGTGTCCGCGTCGATCACGTAGTACGGAGCCTCGGCGATCTCCGACAGGCGCGTCGTGTCGGGATCGAGCCCGGCTGCCACGACACGTGCGACGAGTGTCTTGCGGGTCACGACCCCGACGAGCTCGCCCCCGTCGCCGACGACGTACACGGCCCGCACCTCGGCCGGCGTCAGCACCTCGCCTGCCTCGCGTGCGGTCGCCGCGGCAGTCAGCGAGCGGGGCTCGGCGATCATCGCATCGCGGACGCGAGCATGCTCGTCACTCATCAGGGATAGAGCCCGCGCGCCTCGAGGGCCGACGAGACGTCGCGGATCCCGGCGACGAGCGCGGCCGTGCGCATCGAGAGGCCGCGCTCGTGCGAGATCTCCCACACCCGGTCGAACGCGTCGTTCAGCTTCTCCGCCAACTTTGCCCGGATCTCGTCCCGCCCCCAGAACAGCCGCCCGAGGTCCTGCACCCACTCGAAGTACGACACGGTCACGCCGCCGGCGTTCGTGAGGATGTCCGGGAGGATGGGGATCCCCCGTTCGTGGAGGATCTCGTCGCCCTCGAGCGACGTCGGGCCGTTCGCGCCCTCCGCTACGAGCCTGCACCGCAACCGCGGCGCGTTGTCGGCATGGATCTGATCCTCCCGCGCGGCGAGGACGAGCACGTCGCATTCCAGCTCGAGCAGCTCCTCGTTCGAGACCCGTGTTCCGCTCTCCCACCCGTCGAGCGAGCCGTGCGCGACGACATGCGCGTTCATCGAGGGGATGTCGAGTCCAGCAGCGTCGTACACGCCTCCGGAGATGTCCGAGACAGCGATCACGGTTGCGCCGCGATCGACGAGCTCCTGGGCTGCGATCCCACCGACGTTGCCGAAGCCCTGGACGACGCACCGCTGCTCCGCGAGCTTCCAGCCCAGGCGCTCGCACGCCCGGGCGACGACCATCACCACGCCCGCTCCGGTCGCCTCGTGGCGAAAGACCGAGCCTCCGATGGCTATGGGCTTGCCGGTGACGATCTCCGGGACCGCGTGACCGCGCTGCATCGAGTACGTGTCCATCATCCACGCCATGGTCTGCTCGTTCGTCGCCATGTCCGGTGCCGGGATGTCCTCCTGCGGGCCGATGAACGGCAGAAGCTCGGAGGTGAAGCGGCGCGTGAGGCGCTCGAGCTCGCCGCGGGACATGGCACGGGGGTTGCAGCGCACCCCGCCCTTCGCCCCGCCGTAGGGCAGCCTGAGCAGTGCGCACTTCCACGTCATCCACACCGCAAGCGCGGCGCACTCGCCGAGCGAGACCTCCGGGTCGTACCGCACGCCCCCCTTGGTCGGGCCGAGAACGCTCGAGTGCTGCACCCGGTAGCCGGGGAGCACGACCCTCCGGCCGTCGTCCATTCGGATGGGGCACGCGACGACGATCGACCGCTCGGGATGGCGCAGCCGCTCCGCGACGCCGTCGTCGACCACGGCGTACGGCACCGCCTGGTCGAACTGCGCGATCGCCGTGCGATAGAGCGGCGTGTCGTACTCGAGGTTCGCGTACGACGGCGCGTGCTCTGTGCTCGCCATGGCGCCATGAGTGTAGACCGCGTGTGGGAAACATGGTTTCCCCCACCGGCCCTTTTCTGCGTCGTGGTGTCGCGATTCGTCATTGGCCTCTCGGGCAGCTGAATCGCCCTTCGGCCGCGACAGCGACGTATCCCTGCCGCGGCAGAGGCGGTCGCACTGGCGTGCTGCGTCGCGGCCGGAGGCCGGCTCTGCCGGCCGGGAGGCCACGCGCGAATCAACGGTGCAGCACGCCGAAGAAGGGGGCTCGTGGGGGAAACATGGTTTCCCCCACGTTCATGATCGCCCTTCGGCCGCGACAGCGACGTAACCCTGCCGCGGCAGAGGCGGTCGCACTGGCGTGCTGCGTCGCGGCCGGAGGCCGGCTCTGCCGGCCGGGAGGCCACGTGCGAATCAACGGTGCAGCACGCCGAAGAAGGGGGCTCGTGGGGGAAACATGGTTTCCCCCACGTTCATGATCGCCCTTCGGCCGCGACAGCGGCGTAACCCTGCCGCGGCAGAGGCGGTCGCACTGGCGTGCTGCGTCGCGGCCGGAGGCCGGCTCTGCCGGCCGGGAGGCCACGCGCGAATCAACGGTGCAGCACGCCGAAGAAGGGGGCTCGTGGGGGAAACATGGTTTCCCCCACGTTCATGCCGGGGCTGGGAGTCGAACCCAGATGTCCCGAAGGACAGCCGGTTTTAAGCCGGCCGCGTCTGCCGTTCCGCCACCCCGGCGAGAGGAGTTGCTAGTTCCGGCCCGGTAACAGCGAGTTCGGCGGGAAGCGCTCGGGGCCTCTGAACTGGAGGCGTCGGAAGAAGACGTTGAACGCGCGGTCGTGGAACGCCGTGCACGTCGCAAGGTGCGCGCGGCCGCGCGAGGCGTCGCCCGCGTCCCGGGTGGTCCAGGCCCCGAGGGCGATCTGGTGTCCGAGCGACGGCAACGGAGCGAGGATCGTCCCGCGTGCGTGGTCGTCGTAGAAGGACCGGAGCTGCGCGACCGTCGCGGCGGGCACCTTCTGCCCGTAGAGGATGTAGATCCCGCCGTGCGCCAGGTTGTGGACGAGCTGCGCCATGTTCACGGGCTGCGTGTACGCGCCCCACACGACGGGGACCGAATAGTGCGGGCCTGACGTCGGCGGGCTCGTGTTCCAGGCGGGCGAGCTGCCGGTCGGCGTCGTGATCGACTGGACACTGGGGAGCGCCTGCTTCGTGACGAGCGTGCAGCCGGCCGCACGCATGACCTGGTTCAGGTCCGGCCGGTCCCCATGGCCGGACGCGAGCGCAAAGCCCACAGCGAGTGCGGCCAGAAGGGCAAGGCCGCCCGCGGCGAGGCCGATCACCAGCCTCTTGTCGATGCCATGACGGGTCGGCGGCGGCCCTGATCGCTCTTGTGGGCGCGGTTTGAGCGGCATCGGACACGAAACGATACCGGCCAGGCCGGCTCCGTCCGGGCCGGGCGCTACGGTCCGTCGCCCTCATGACGATCGTGGCGCTCCTCATCGGTCTGGTCGTAGGCGCGGTCGGCGTCCTCGTTGTGTTGCGCTCGACGCTCGACGTGCGGCGCGAGCGGATGCTCCATCTGGAGCGGGAGCTCGCAGCAGCCTCGGCGAGGCTCGAGACCGCTGAGGCGTCGTTCGACACACGCCTCGCCGACGCTGTGCGTACCGCGTCGACCGAGGCGTTTCGCGAGAGCGGAACGCGGTATCTCGATGCGGCTCGGGGGCAGCTCGAGACGACGGTTGCGCCGCTCCAGCAGTCGCTCCGGGACGTCGGCGTGCGCGTCCAGGAGCTCGATCGGGCGCGCGAGCACGCGTTCGGGGCGCTCGGGAAGCAGGTGTCGCTCCTGAGCGAGCGAACGGGGAGCCTCGCGAACGCCCTTCGCTCGCCGTCGGTGCGAGGGCGCTGGGGCGAGGCTCAGCTCCGTAACGTGGTCGAGCTCGCCGGGATGCTCGAGCATTGCGACTTCGTCACCCAGGCGTCTACGCGCGACGGTGCCGGCGACCTGCTGCGACCCGATCTCGTTGTGCGCATTCCCGGCGGAAAGCACGTCGTCGTCGACGCGAAGGTTCCGCTCGCCGGATACCTCGAGGCGTTCGAGACGTCCGACGAGGACGCACGTGCAGCCGGGCTCGCGGCACACGCGAGGCAGGTCCGTGATCACGCGTCGAAGCTCGCGGCAAAGGCGTACTGGCGCCAGTTCGCGCCGGCCCCGGACTTCGTCGTCATGTTCGTGCCCGACGAGACGCTTCTCCGGGTCGCGCACGAGCACGACAGGACGCTGTCGGAGGACGCGTGGGCCCAGGGCGTCGTGCTCGCCTCGCCGAGCACGCTGATGACGCTCCTGCGCACGGTCTCCACGGTCTGGCAGCAGGAGACCGTCGCACAGAGCGCGCGCGCGGTGCACGAGCTCGGCGCCGAGCTGCACAAGCGCCTCGCCACCTTCACGGGCCATCTCGCGAAGCTCGGCCGGTCGCTCGACGGGGCCGTGGGCGCATACAACGAGGCGGTAGGATCCTTCGAGTCCCGCGTGCTCGTCCAGGCACGACGCCTCGAGGATCACGGTGTCACCGGCGAGCTGGGAGTGGCGCGGCAGATCGAGATCCAGACCCGGTCGGTGAGCGACGCGGACGACCCCGCCGTCGTGGAGCTGCCTCGCGGCGCCCACGCGGCGTGAGGACCGGAACACGCGCTGCGTCCCGAACGTTTTCTACAGTAGGAAGCTGCAAAGTCGAGCCGGGAGCATGTGAGCATGGTGGAAGACGTCAGGGACGTGATCGTGATCGGCGGCGGCCCCGCCGGCTATACGGCAGCGCTGTACGCGGCGCGGGCCAATCTCGAGCCACTCGTGATCGAGGGCTTCAACTGGGGCGGGCAGCTGATGATCACATCGGACGTCGAGAACTACCCGGGCTACGCGGACGGTGTCCTCGGGCCGGCCATGATGCAGGACTTTCGGCGCCAGGCGGAGCGGTTCGGAACGACGTTCGTGACCGACGACGTGACGAGGGTGGACTTCTCCGAGAGACCGTTCCGGGTCTGGGTCGGGGAGGATGAGTACCGCGCCGAGGCCGTGATCATCGCGACGGGGGCGACCGCACGCCGGCTCGGCCTCGAGACGGAGGCTCGGCTGCAGGGTCGCGGTGTCTCGTATTGCGCGACGTGCGACGCGGCGTTCTTCCGCGACAAGGCCGTGGTCGTGGTCGGCGGCGGCGACTCGGCGATGGAGGAGGCGAGCTTCATCGCGCGCTTCGCGAGCAAGGTGATCGTCGTCCACCGGCGCGAGGAGTTTCGAGCCTCACCGATCATGGTCGACCGTGCCCGTGCGAACGAGAAGATCGAGTTCCTCCTCAACCACGTCGTCGAGGAGGTGCTCGGCGAAGGCTCGGTGTCCGGCGTCCGGCTCAGGGACACGATCACGGGCGGGGAGAGCACGATCGACGCCGACGGGCTCTTCGTCGCGATCGGACACGACCCGAACACCGCGCTCTTCCTCGACCAGCTGGATCACGAGCCGGACACCGGTTACCTGGTCACGCGCGGCAAGTCGACCGAGACCAACGTCCCGGGCGTCTTCGCGGCAGGTGACGTGCAGGATCACGTCTATCGTCAGGCGGTCACCGCCGCCGGGTCGGGCTGCGCGGCCGCGCTCGACGCCGAGCGCTGGCTGAGCGAGCGGCGCCACGCCGCGTTATCCGCAGGTCTCGCGACCTCCTAGAGCCTCGCGCGGCGCGCGTCCGTCGGGTGGCGACAAGCGTCCGGGCAGCCACGTCATCGGGTAGGCCGCGGCCCAGTGCTCCGGGTGCGCGCGAAGCTGCTCCGTCCATCTGTCCGCCAGCTGCTGGAGCAGCGCGCGCTCGGCTTTACGCCCGCCGGGTCTCGGCGGAGGGTAGAGCGGAGGCTCGGCCACGACGCGCCAGCGCCTCGGGCCGAGTGGAAGGACGGTGAAGGGCACGATCGGCGCTCCGCACAGGCGGGCGAGAGCGACGGGTCCGGCGGGTAGCTCGGCGATCGCGTCCAGGAGGCGCACGGGGTGCGTGCGCATCGAGCTCTTCGCATAGTCCCCGAGCACGAGCAGGGCCCCGCCTTCCCGCAGAATGCGTGACGCTCGGGCCACGGGCTCGGAGTCGTAGAGTCGTCCGAGGCCCACGCGGGCACGTGCTCCGTCGACCGCCCAGGCGATCCAGTCGTCGGTCACGATCGCAGTCGTCGGCACGGGTACGAAGGCCCGGGGAAGCGCCGTGGCGACCTCCCAGCCGCCGAGGTGCGCCGACACGAGCAGCAGGCCATTGCCACGCGCGAGCGCCGCGAGGAGATGCTCCTCGCCCTCCACCGACGTCGACTCGAAGAAGTCCTCGGGCCTCCCGAGTGCCCACAAGAGGTCTGCGGAGCGGCGCGCCTCGTTCAGGATCTCCCGCCGGACGAGCGTCTTCACCGATGGATCCCCCGGCGGCCTCCCGATCGCATGGCAGAGATTCTCGGCGAGTCGGCGACGCTTGCGCGGACGCAGTGCCCACTCCACGGTGCCGCCGATCACGGCCAGCCGGTGGGCGAGGCCTACGGGAAGCCGGGATCCTCCACGGACGGCGAGCTCGAGAGCGGAGCCGAGGACATGGGCGGCCACAGGACCGCGGCCGAACGGGGCGCCGGGGCGCGGCTTGCCGTCGGGAGCGAGTCCGAGGCTGTGGAAGCGCTCCCGCGCGGAGCGCTTCACCGTCTCGCCGTGAGGGACGTCAGCGCGAGCGAGACGTCCTCCTCGTAGTGGACGTCGCCGATCAGCGAGCCGCTCGTCGTCCGGCTGACCATCGTGACCTCGACCGGGAGGCCGGTGTCGCGCGCGAGCCAGAAGTCGAACGTCGCGCGACCCGTCGTATCGCCCTCGAACCGCGTCGCGGTACGTACATGCACCGACTCGACACGCCGGCCGCCCACGTCGATCTGCTCGCGACCCACGACGCGTCCGCGTCCGAGCTCCGTCGCGGAGCCCGTCGTGCAGGAGACGCGAAACGTCGATCCGGGGCGGCCTTCCGGGGGCAGGAACGGTGTGCCCGAGCACGTGTACGTCGTCTGATCGCCGACGCCGAAGAACGTGTGCCGCTCGTCGCGGACCTTCTCGGTCAACCCGCCCTTCCCGGCGCAGAGCGTCCACGTGCTGAATCGCCCCTCGAGTATGTCCCAGCGCAGACGGACGCCGCAGGGGGCGTCGGTCACGGTGATCGTCGACGACGTCGGGTACCGGTGCGTCGCGCCGCGGAGCGCGTCGGTCTGCTCCGATCCGTCGGTGTCGTAGACGTACACGCCGACAGGGATCGGGGAATCGCCGCCCGTCCCCGACGCCGCCTGGTCTCGAAATGCCAAGACCGCGTCCGAGACGCTGGCCGGCTCCGAGACGTCGCCGAACAGGACATACCACCCACCGAGCGTCAGTAGCGCGACGGTCGCGAGCACGGCCGCCGCAGCCCCCGCGAGCCACCTGCGCGACATCGCTCGGAGGGTATCGCGGGGACGGCGTCGAGCGGAGAGGTCGGCATGACCGCCGGCCGACCTCGCCGCTACCCTCGGACGCGGGTGAGTGCCCCTGCCCACACCCCTTCCTCGACGGGTGAGCAGATCGCCGTGGAAGCCCGGTGGATCGCCATCCTCGATCGTGCGCTCCCCTATCTCGGGCCGCTCGTCGCCGCCGTGCTCGGGCTCGTGGCACTCGGACGTCGCTCGCTCGACATCGACGAGGCGTCGGTGCTCGTCGCGGCGCACGGCTCCTTCTCGGACGTCCTGGGGCGGGCGCTCTCGGACGACCCCGCCCGGGCCGGATACATCGCCCTGATCCAGCCGATCGCACGCCAGGACGACGCGGAGATCTGGCTCCGGCTTCCGTCGGTCGTCGCTGCGGTCGTGGCGGCGACCGCCGCCTACAGGCTCGGCCGCCGCCTTGCCGGTCGGCACGCGGGCGCAGCTTCGTCGCTGATCCTCGCGTCTTCGGTAGGGGTCGTCCTGCTTTCGCGCTCGGCCGGCCCGCTTTCGCTCGCGCTCGCCGCGATGCTGTTCTCGAGCGCGCTCTTCGCGCGCGCCGTCGAACGTGGGAACGCGGTCTGGTGGGCCGCCTACGCCGTCGGCGCGGCGCTCCTCCCGCTGACGCACCCGATCGCGATCAGCGCGCTTGCGGCGCAGGTCGCCGCCCTCGCCGTGGCTCGAAGGGAGGTAGACCTTCGTCTTGCCGTGCCCGCTGCGGCGATCGCCACGTTGGAGAGCGGGGTCTTCCTTGCGGCGGCCGTTGTCGACCGAGCGGATGCGCCCGACGGCGCGGGCACGCTCGAGCTTGCCGACGTGGGCCGGGGTGTCGCGCGCGCGCTCGGGTGGAGCCCGATCGTCGCGGCACTCGCGGTGTGGGGCGCGATCCTCCTCGTTCGCCGGTCGAGGCAGGGCCGGGGGCTCTGGAAAGCCGTGCTGGTGACCGGTCTCGCGATCGGCCCGCTCGTCGCGCTCCTCGTCGCGGGTGTCGCGCTGCCCGTGTACCCCGTGCCGTCCCTCACGGTCGCCGCTGCCGGTCTCTCGCTCGCCGCGGGAGTAGGCCTCGTCGCCGTCACCGACCGGGCCCTTCGGCTCGCCGCCGCCGCTGCCGTCGCGGTCGTCGCGGTCGCGGCGCTCGGCACGGCCGTCGTGCGCGACCCGGCCGAGAACTGGCGCCGGGCCGCGAGGCTCGTCCGGGCGAGCGCCACGCCCCGTGACACGGTCGTCGTCATTCCCGAGCGCGGGCGGGCGCCGTTCTCGTACTACGCGCCCGAGCTTCGCCTGAGCCGGGTAGGGCGTGGAGCCGCGGTGTTCGTCGTGATCGACGGTGACCCGGCGCTCGCGGCGACCACGGCGAGGCAGGTGGTGACACCGCCCCGATACGCACTGCTCACGCAGGAAAGCGCCGGCAGCGGCGTCGTGGTGCAACGCTGGGTACGCCCGTAGCGCGCCCGGGCGCGTCAGCGTGCGGCGGGACAGAGATCGAAGAGAACGCACTCGGCACACCGCGGCGCGCGCGCGTCGCAGATCCGGCGTCCGTGCCAGATCAGGAGGTGCGGGAACCTTCCCCAGTCGGCCCGCGGCACGATCCGCACGAGGTCTCGCTCGATCCTCACCGGGTCTTCCCGGCGCGTCAGCCCGAGCCGCTGGGAGAGTCGTCGCACGTGCGTGTCGACGACGATGCCCTGCGGGTGCCCGAGCTCCGCCGCGACGACGTTCGCCGTCTTCCGCGCGACGCCTGGCAAACGGAGCAGGTCGTCGAGCCCGTGCGGCACCTGCCCGTCGAATTCCTCGAGGAGCATCCGCATCGCGCCCCGGATCGACTTCGCCTTTTGCCGGTAGAAGCCCGTGGCGTAGATGTCCTGCTCCAACTCGGAAGCCGGGACCGCGAGATAGTCCTCGGGATGCCGGTACTTGCGAAACAGGCGCTCTGTCACGCGGTTGACGTTCACGTCGGTCGTCTGGGCCGAGAGCATCACGGAGATGAGCAGCTCGGCGTCGGTGCGGAAGCGCAGCGCGATCGTCGCGTCGGAGTGCTCCACCGCGAGCCTCTCGACGATCGGGCCGATCCGTTCCCGCCTGCGACCGAGCCCGCGACGGCGCGCCTCCGCCACGTAGCTACGAGCCACGGCGGCTCTCGAACGAGGCCGTTGCCTCCTCGGCGCTCACCTCGCCGCGCAGCGAGCGGACGCACCACTGCTGGAACAGCGGGAACTCCGCCCCCTCGAGGGATGCGAGCGCAGCGTCCGCATCGTACGAGGTGGACAGGAGCTCGATCCCGTCGTCGCCGAGCAGCGCCCAACGTGCGTCCGGTGAGCCCTCGTAGGGCATCCCGACGCTCCCTGCGTTGACGAGCCGAACGCCGCCGACCTGCCGGTCGTATTGGACGTGCGTGTGTCCGCAGACGACCACATCGGCCGCGATCTCGCCGAGCTCCCGGGTGACGTCCTCCTCGGGCGTGGCGCGCGTCAGGATCGGAAGATCAGACGTCGGCGTCGCGTGGCAGAAGAGCATGCGTCCGAGCCCCGCAGCCTCGAGCTCGACGGTGAGCGGCCATGCCGCGACGCGCGACGCCCGCTCCGGGCCGAGCCGCTCGTTGCTCCAGCGCGCGGCCGACCCGAGCCCCGGCTCGTCGGCCTCCGGCAACTCGACGGCCTCACGGTCGCAGTTCCCGCTGAGGAAGCGAACCCGGTCGCCGAGCGCCTCGAGCGCGTCGAGGCACTCGTCAGGTCTCGGTCCGATCACGAGGTCGCCGCCGCTGACGATCACGTCTGCCCCGACGCAGCGAGCGTCAGCGAGCACGGCCTGGAGCGCCGGGAGATTGCCGTGGACGTCGTAGAGCGCGGCGACCCTCACGTCCGGGGACGCTACCCGGCGGCCGTCAACTCGGGAAGCGGCGCTCCCTCCGGGTCCGAACCGAGGCCGGGCCCGGCGCAGACGCGGTCGAGGGCCGGGCACCCCGAGCAGGCGTAGAGGCTCGGAGTCGGCCTGAAGTCTCCCTCCCGCACTCGCTCGATCACGGCCCGCAACTCTGACTCGAGCGTCCCGACATCGTCACGAGCGAACGTCGACGAGACGAGGCTCTCCGGTGCCTCGAGGAACTGGTACAGGACCTCGACCTCCGCCGCTCCCGCGCGCAGGCAGGCGAGCGCGTAGACGGCGCGCTGGCCGCGGTACTCCGTCTCGACGATCTCGGCGGGATCACGACCCTCGAGTGCGTTCGTCTTGTAGTCGAGCACGAGCGACCGTTCGCCGTCGCGCCAGAGCACGTCGAGGCGCCCGTTCAACAGCACGTCGTCGAGCAGAAACGAGAACGGCCGCTCCACGCGCACGCCGTCGAGCGCCGCGATCCTGGTCGCGAGCGACGAGCCGCAATATGCGGCAACGAGCCCGCGCACACGCGCGAGCTCCGGCTCCCCGACGGCGGGGTACCACTCCCGCACGATCTCTTCGAGCGCCGCCGGCGGCCTCGGCGCTCCGAGCTCGACGCGCTCGAGCAGCCTGTGGACCGCGTCGCCGAGCTCCGTTGCGTGAAGCCGGGGCTCCCCGTCAGCACCGTTCGCCCACGGGACGGGCCGCATGCCCGCGACACGCTCGGCGTAGTAGCGATACGAGCAGCGCTCGAACAACGAGAGGGCGCTGTAGGAGAGACGCGACGGGACATGCAAGGGCGGCTCCGGTAGCACGGTCAGCTCGCGCAGACGTGGCGCGGGCGGCGGGAGCGCCTCGCCGACGCCCTCGAAGAGCGCGAGCTGCCCCGCCTCGGATGCGACGCCGGGCGGCTCCGCCACCGGCTGCGCCGCCGGAGCAGGGTCTGGCTGACCGCGGTCGATGCGCAGGAGCACCGTCGCGCCGCCGCGCTCGACCTCGTGCGGCCGGGATGTCGGATGCTCTCGCACGGCATCGTCGAGCGCGAGACGTCCGAGCACCCACGAGATCGGCGTCTCCTCGGCCGCCTCGTCCGGCGATCCGATCGAGCCCGAGATGATCAGGCGCTCCATCGCCCGTGTCATCGCGACGTAGTAGAGGCGTAGGCGCTCGGCCTGCTCGGCGCGCTCTCGGTCGGCCTTGACGTCGCGATACGACGCCGTCCCGACGCGGGTTCCGGTCGCCGGATGCGCGACCTTGAAGCCGAACCGCCCGTCGGAGAGCGCGAGGATGTCCGAGACCGGCGGCCGGCTGCGTCCTGCGTCCGCGACCACCACCACCTTGAACTCGAGCCCCTTGGCGGCATGGATCGTCAAAAGGCGAACCGCGTCGCCGCCTTCCTCCTCCGAGACCGCATCCGACTCCTTTGCCCCGAGCGCCTCCTGGCCTTCGACGAATCGGACGAACCCCTCGAGGTCCCCTCCCCGCAGCTCCTCGTACGAGCGCGCGAGCCGGGCTAGCTTGCGCAGGTTCGCGTAGCGGCGCCGGCCGTCCGGTCGGGCGAGGATCGCGAGGTCGTAGTCGTGCTCGGCGAGGACGCGCTCACAGGTGAGCTCGAGCGGAGCTCGGGCGGCTACCTCCAGGAGCCGCTCGTATCGCTGGCGGAAGGCAAGGAGCAGCCGGCGGTCATCCTCCGACAGGTCGCCCGGAAGCGAGCGCTCGATCCCGCGGAAGATCGGCTGCCGCGACGCCTCGGCCCTGATCAGCACGAGCGCGTCGTTCGAGATGCCCACGAACGGCGACGCGAGCACCGTGAGGAGCGCCTCGTCGTCGTAGCGGTTGTGCAGGAGCCTCAGGTACGCGAGCATGTCGACCACCTGCTGCTGCCCGAAATAGCTGCGCCCCGCCGCCCGGTACGTGGGCAGCCCTAGCGCGCGAAGCTCCTGCTCGAACCACTCGGCGTCCGTGCCCGCGGCGAAGAGGAGCACGATCTCGCCCGGCGTCGCATCGCCCGCGTCGACCAGCTCACGCACCCGATGCGCGACGTGCCGAGCCTCGGAGCGGCGCCAGTGCACACCTGCCTCGCCCGCGGCGGCCTTGTCGGTCACGAGAAGCTCGAACGCAGTACCCAGGAGCGGCTCACTCCTCGCGTCGGCGGGCTCGAGCCGCTGGAACTCGTCGCCGAACTCGGTGCCGAACAGCTCGTTGACGGCGGCGAGCACCTCGGGGCGCGACCGGTGGTTTCTCGTCAACGGCAGCACCGTCTGCGCCTCCCCGCGGCGTTCGCGAAACACCGCCACGTCGGCGTGCCGGAAGCCGTAGATCGACTGGAACTCGTCCCCCACCACGAACAGGTCGGCGCCGGTGCCCTCGGAAAGGAGGTCGAGGAGCTCGGTCTGCAGACGGTTCGTATCCTGGAACTCGTCCACCATGATCGCCCTGAAGCGCTCTCGCGTACGCTCGCGTACGTCGTCGTCGGAGCGCAGCAGGTCGCGCGCACGGAGCTGGAGGTCCTCGAAGTCGAGCGCGGCCTCCCGGTCCTTTGTGTCCGCGTAGGCGGCGGCGAACGCCCCGAGCAGCTCTTGGAGCAACTCTCTGTCGCGAGCCGCCAGGTCCTCCAACGCCGCGGCGACCAGGGCTTCCTTCGCCTCGGCGAACGTCGCCGCCCGCGGTCCCCGCGGCTTCAGCTCGGCGAGTGCCAGAAGCCGCTCGGGCAGCCGCGTCGCCGCGAGCACGTCGAGCGCCGTCTGCGCAGCGCCCCGCTGCAGCTCTGTCGCCTTCGCGTCGTCGACGAGACAGAGCGCCGCCTCCGAGAGCGCGTCGGCCCGTTCGGCGAGATCCGCTCGTGCACCGGGCTCGAGCACGAGATCCCTCCCTGCGGAGCGCAGCGTGGCATAGACGCCGACCAGCATCTGGCGCAGCCCGGTTGCCCCGTACGTTGCAAGCAGCCGCCAGCGCTCCGGCTCGTCGGAGGCGCAGAAGCGCTCGAGCGCGGTCGTGAAGGCCTCAGCCTGGAGGACGAGCGCCTGCGACTCGTCGAGCACCCGGAAGGAGGGGTCGATCCCCGCCGACAGCGGGTGAGAGCCGAGCAGCCGTCTACAGAAGCCGTGGATCGTCGAGACCCACGCACCGTCGAGCTCGAGGGCGAGGTCCGGGCGTTCGCGTTCGAGCAGACGCTCGCGGATCCGTGCCCGAAGCTCCCCGGCGGCGCGCTCCGTGTACGTGATCACGAGAAGGGAGTCGACGTCGAGCCCGTCGTCGACGACGGCTCTGACGAACCTCTCCACGAGCACCGCAGTCTTGCCCGTGCCCGCCCCCGCGGCGACGAACACGCCGCCGCGCGCCTCGATCGCCGCTTGCTGCTGGTCGTTGGGCGGCGGCCTCACGGCCGCGCTTTCCGGCACATGCGCCACAGGTCACACCAGTGCGGGCACTCGCCCCCCTGCGGATCGTGACGGATGTCCCCGGCCCGGATCCTCTCGACCAACCCGACCGCCGTGTCTCGCGCGCGCTCGACCGACTCGTCGAACTCTTCGGGCGGGAGATAGTCGCGGGCGCTGAAGCCCGGGATCGCCTCCGGCCCGGAGCGAAGCATTCCTCTGGGCCGGCGGCCGCCTCCCACGGGTACGTAGAGCCCCCCCACGGGCTCCAGGCCGAGCTGGTCGCGCAGCACGAGCATGTACAGCGGAAGCTGCAGGAGGTCGCGCTCGCGGATCTGGGAGGCCGACGAGGCGGCGCCGGACTTGTAGTCCACGACGATGCCGCGCGCACCCATCGGATCCCCGTCGATGCGGTCGATCTTGCCGCTCACCTCGACGCCGGGCGCGAGCTCGAACGACCGAAACCCGACCTCGAGGTGGCGCGGAACGAACGGCGAATCGAACGTCGCCTCGTCGCGGACGAGCTGCTCGAGATCCCGCTGCAGCCCCTGTTCGAGCTCGCGCCGGTCGATGTCCCCGGCGTCGATGCGCAATCCGGTCTCGACCGCCTGCACGACGCAATCGCGCATCAACGCGACCGCGGCCTCGACGTTGGCCTCGTCCACCCTGTCAGCGCCGGGGATCGCGCTCGGAAGCTGCTGGTAGAAGCGCTGCAAGGCCGCGTGGAGGATCGAGCCCCGCATCATGCGGTCGATCTCCTTGTCGATCCTCGCGGGGCGAAGGTAGCGCTCGACGAACCACGCCGAGGAGCACGAGGCCATCCGCTCGAGCTCGGAGACGGAGTAGGAGTCCCTGCTTCCGACGAGTGCCAGCGCACGTTCGTGGGTGAGCTCCGTGGGGCGGTCGAAGGCCTGCGTTGCGCGGCGAAGCCGCCGTCCCCAGCCGTTCTCCCGCGCGAGCTCCGCCGCCTCCGAGGGATCCGTCGAAGAGAGACGCGCGAGCGCGCGGAGCCGCTCGCGCTCGGTGGGGGCCGACTCCAGCTCGCGGGTCAACGCGGACAGGGGCCGCCGGAAGGTCTGGTGGCGGACGTCGTCCGAGTCGAACACCTCGCGGACCGCCTGCCAGAACGGGCTCGGCTCGCGGGGCGCGCCCTCGTCGCCGACCGCCTGGCGGACGAGGACGAGGCGCCTTCGTGGCCGTGTGCATGCGGTCGCGAACAGATAGCGGTCCCGGCTCGCCGGGTCGGGCCGGGTAAGGCGCGCGCCGCGGCGCTCGTCGAGCGCTCGCCGAACATCGTCGTCGAGGAACGGCTCGACGCGCGCACGCCGCGGAAGGCTTCCCTGTTCGAGACCGAGCACGAAGACCGTGTCGTACCGGCGCGTTCGCGCCCGCAGGAGGTCGATGACCGCCACCCTGCCCGGCGCGCCCGGCCGCGCGCCACGGACAGTGGCGCGCTCGAGGGTCACGAGCAGGTCTCGCCGGTCGACCTCGAGGCCCCCGATCTCGAGCGACTCGAGCTCGTCGAGCGCTTTCGTGACAGCCTCGTGAGCCTCGAGATCCAGCTGCGCCGGCCACCCGACCGGCGGCGAAACGGTGCCGTGGGCGTTTCGTAGCATCGAATCCGCCAGCGAGCGGACCTGTCGGATCGGCGCGCCGTCCGTGAACACGAGCTCGAGCAGAGGGAGCGCTCGGCCGCCCCGCAGCTCCGTGGTGACCTCGATGGTGCGCTCGCCCCGGTGAATGCCGCGTCCGCGCAGCTTTCCCTCGACCCAGTCGATGTCCCGCCGCTGGACGCCCGAGAACGGCGACCGAAGGTGGGCGAACAGCTCGGGCCGCTCGCCGTCGAGCCATGCAAACCGGAGGAGCGAAAGGAGAGAGTGGCCGAAGGCGGTCGAGCGAAGCGAAGACCGCGCCTCGAACGCGACGGGCACGCCGACCGACGCGAACGCGGACGAGAGAGGAACCCGAACGGCTTCGACCGACGGGCAGACGATCGCGACGTCCTCGGCCCCGATCCCGCTTCGGATCAGGCCGAGCGCCTCCTCCGCCACCAGCTCCAGCGTTCCCCTGGTGCCCGCTCCCTCCAGGAACCTGATCGCCCCGTCGAGCTCCGCGCGTACCGGCGAGTCGACGAAGAGCTGCCGCTCGAGATGCGCAAGCGATGGCGGCAGGAACTCCGACCCTCGCGGAGGCAGCTCGACGACCTCGTTCCGCGCGAGTGCCGCGAGATCGTCGGCCGTCCGGGCGAGAGACGCGTAGACCGGACGGCCCGGCTCGTACGGCAGGGAGACGTGCACCTCCGCCCGCGCCGCGAGCGCCTCGATCAGTCGCCACTCGGCCCCCGTGAGGTCCTCGAACCCGTGGGCGAGCACAGGCCGTCCGTCCCAGGCGTCGAGGTCGCCCGTCAGGCGCTCGATCGCATCCGAACGGAGGCCGCCTCTATCCCAGGCTCCGAGCCTGTCGAGCTCGGAGCGATAGGCGCGCAGAATCGTCGCGAGCGGCTCGTCGACGTCTTCGGGCCCGAGGAGCGCCCCGTCGAGATCGGCGAGCGCCCGCGCAAGGGCGTCTGCGTATCCCGGCTGGCGGAGACGTGTGGACGCCGCCGCCGTGTCGCCGACCTTTCTCAGAACGAGGCTTCGCTCCGTCTCCGTGAGCAGCCGTCTCCTACCACCGTTCTGCCCCCCGACGGCATCGAAGAGCGTGTCGAAAGTACCCACGGTTCCATTGAGCAGACCCCCGCAGAGCGAGAGGAGCTCACGCTCTGTCCGCTCGACGTCCGAGCGGTTCGGCACGACGAGCCAGGGATCGCGGTCGACCGTCTCCACGAATCGAGCGAGCAGGTGCGCGACCTTGCCGGCGTGCGCCGGGCCGACGACGAGTGAGAGACCCACCGGTGCATGGTAGAGCGGGCTCCGGCCCACGGGTCGGAGCCCGCTCCGCGTCATGCCATCGTCTTCTCCGACACCGGGGCGCGGCTACGACCGGATGCCCCGCCCGTGCGCCACGGTGGCCGAGGCTCAGGCGAGGGACTTCGGCTTACGTCCGCGGCGGGCCACCGCGGCGCCGGGCATTCCGCCCGCGCAGGAATCGCACAGATCCGCCGCCTTCGCGCCCCGTCGGGCGTCGTTGAACGTCACGCGCAGAACCGCGCCCTTTCCTTCCTCCACCTCTTTGCTGCACGAGTCGCAAACCAGCACTGTCTTTCGGGCCACGATTTTCCTCCAATTGTGGAAATCGGCGATGCGATTTCGATTCGGTCTAGGACTGATATCGACGTTTGAATAATAGGCACAAACTTTCACTCGGTTCTAGTAGGGCCGCCGGTCGGCGCCGCCATTAGAATCCCGCGCGATCATGGACTCTCGGACGATCGTGGTGCTGGAAGGTGATCAGACAGGCCAGGAGCTCCTGGAGGCCGCGCTTCGTGTCCTCCAGCCTGACGTGGTGGGGCTCGAGCTGTCCCTTCTGCGCCACGACCTCTCACTCGCGAGTCGCCGCCGGACGGCCAACGCGATCGTGCACGAGGCCGCGAGCGCGATCGCCATGCACGGGCTCGGGCTGAAGGCGGCGACCATCACGCCCGAGGGCCGCGACGACGTAGGTTCGCCGAACCGCCTGCTCCGCGAGGACATCGGCGGGAAGGTCATCGTCCGTACCGGGCGGCGCATTCCCGGCGTGCTGCCGGTCGGAGGGGTGCACGCACCGATCTCGGTCGTCCGAATGGCCGTCGGAGACGCGTACGGCGCAAAAGAGTGGCGCGAAGGGCAGGGCGCCGACGAGATCGCGTTTCGCACGGAGCGCATCGAGCGTCGGATCTGCCGCGCGGTCGCCGAGTTCTCTTTCCGCCAGGCGGTTCGGACCGGCGCCAAGGTCTTCGGCGGTCCGAAGTACACCGTCAGCCCGGTCTACGAGGGCATGTTGAAGGAGGAGATGGACGCCGCCGCAGAACGCCATCCGGACGTCCCCTACGAGCCACAGCTGATCGACGCGACCTTTGCGCTCCTGATCTCGTCGAGCGGCGCACCGATGGTGATCCCGGCGCTCAACCGCGACGGCGACATCCTCTCGGATCTCGTGCTTCCACTGTTCGGTTCCATCGCCGGCTCGGAGTCGCTCCTCGTCGCGTTCGGCGACCAGGACCTCGATCGCCCGACCGCGGTGATGGCCGAGGCGGCCCACGGCACTGCCCCGGCACTCGAGGGCAAGGACGTCGCAAACCCGATGGCGATGATCCTGGCCGCGGGCGCTCTTCTCGTCCAGTCCGACGACCAGGAGTGCCAGGACGTCGGTCGCGCGATCCGCGAGGCGACGCTCGAGGCGGTCGCCGAGGGCATCCGCACGGCCGATCTCGGCGGCCATCACGGAACGACGGCGTTCACCGACGAGGTGATCAGGCGCGTCCGCACGAAGCTCGAGGTCTGGGCGTCGCTGTAGCGGAGCGACAGGTCGCTGCACCGCAAAGCGCGAGCTCGTGTTGATTCAACACAAGGTCGTCGTCTGTACGCGGTGACGTCAGGCTGCGACGGCCGTCTCGCCGGGAACGATCTCACCGGCGTCGAGAGCATCGAGGAACGTCTCTGCGATATTGGGGTCGAACTGCGAGCCCGAGCAGCGCGCGATCTCGTGCGCGGCCGCGCTGGTGGAGAGCGTGCCGCGGTAGGGGCGTAGCGAGGTCATCGCGTCGAACGCGTCGACGACCGCGAGGACGCGTGCTTCGACGGGGATCGAGATTCCCGCGCGGCGGGTCGGATAGCCGGCGCCGTCCCACCGTTCGTGGTGGAACAGGACGTACGGAAGGGCCGGCCCGAGCGACGGAATGCCCGCGATCAGCCAGGTTCCCTCGACGGGATGGGCACGGATCTCGGCGAGCTCGCGCTCGTCGAGGCTGCCTGGCTTGGCGAGCACCTCCGATCGCACGTTGACCTTGCCCACGTCGTGGAGCGTCGCCCCCAGGCGCAGGCCCTGAAGCTCCTGATCGTCCCATCCGAGGCGCGTCGCGACGGCCTCGGCGTTTGCGCCGACCCTGGCCGCGTGCGGCCCGAGAAGCGGGTCGCACACGTCCATCGCGGTTGCAAAGGCGGCGAGGCGGGCCACGGGGTGTCTCGTTCCGTTCGCGCGGCCGGAACCCTTCCCGTAGGTTTTGCGCGATGCGCGTGTCAGTGCCCCGGGAGTCCGGGCCCGGTGAGCACCGGGTCGCGCTCACGCCCGAGGCCGTGACGAGGCTCGGCGCGAACGGCTTCGAGATCGTGGTCGAGCGAGGGGCCGGAGTTCTCGCCGGCTTTCCGGACGAGCTGTACGGGGATGCGGGCGCGTTGCTCGAGGATGCGCCCGAGAAACTGAACAACGTCGAGGGGGTCGTTCGCGTCGGCAAGCCGACGGCCGAGGACATCGGGAACCTGCAGGCAGGCACGGTCGTGATCGGGTTCCTGGAGCCCCTGACCGACCGTGAAGGAATCGCTCTCCTCGAGGAGCGCGGCGTCGTCGCGTTCGCGATGGAGTCGATCCCGCGCATCACCAGGGCGCAGTCGATGGATGCTCTCTCGTCGCAGGCGACGGTCGCGGGGTACAAGGGGACGCTTCTCGCGGCAGACAGGAGCCCGAAGCTCTTCCCGATGATGATGACGGCGGCCGGCACGATCGCGCCTGCGAGAGTTCTCGTGCTCGGCGCGGGAGTCGCAGGACTGCAGGCGATCGCAACGGCGCGGCGGCTCGGAGCGGTCGTCTCCGCTTTCGACGTGAGGCCCGCGGTCGCAGAGCAGGTCCAGTCGCTCGGAGCCGCTTTCCTCGACCTCGGCGTCATGGGTGAGGAAACCGAAGGAGGCTACGCACGCGAGCTCGACCAGGAGCAGCAGAAGGCGCAACAGCGCGCGCTCGAAGAGCGGATCCCGGAGTTCGACATCGTGATCACCACGGCGGCGATCCCCGGGCGCCCTGCGCCGAGACTGATCCCCACTTCGGCGGTCGAGGGAATGCGGCCGGGCTCGGTGATCGTCGACCTCGCCGCCGACACGGGTGGCAACTGCGAGCTCACGTCGCCCGGCCGCGAGATCACGCACACGGGGGTGACGATCGTCGGGCTGACGAACGTGCCGTCGTCGATGCCCGCCGACGCGAGCCGGCTGTACGCGCGCAACGTGACCGCTTTGCTCGAGCATCTCGCGCCGGGCGGCGAGCTCACGCTCGACTTCTCGGACGAGATCACGTCCGGAGCCTGCGTCGCCGGAGCGCCCGCTGCGGAGCAGCCCGCATGACCGACACGAGCCTTGTCGTCGAGCTGACGATTCTCGTGCTTGCGATCTTCCTCGGGTTCGAGGTGATCTCGAAGGTGCCGACGATGCTGCACACGCCGTTGATGTCGGGGACGAACTTCATCCACGGGATCGTGATCGTCGGCGCGATCATCGTGCTCGGGTACGCCGACGACGGGGTTACCCAGGTGATCGGCTTTGTGGCCATGGTGCTCGCGACCGCGAACGTGGTCGGCGGGTGGTTCGTCACCGACCGGATGCTCGAGATGTTCAAGCGCCGCCCGACCGAGCCGAAGGCGCCCGGAGAGAAGAAGGGGCGCGACAAGTGATCTCGGATCCCGACGTCGTCGGTCTCCTCTACCTCGTCGCGATCGTCTGCTTCATCGTCGCGCTGAAGTTCCTCTCCTCCCCGAGGCACGCGCGCCGCGGGAACTGGATCGGTGGGGTCGGCATGCTCGTCGCCATCGGGACCACGCTGGCCCTCGACGGCATCGGCAACTGGGGGCTCCTGGCCGTCGCCGCGGCGATCGGGGCGATCGTGGGGCTCGTCGGTGCGCGCACCGTGAAGATGACTGCTATGCCGCAGATGGTCGCCCTCTTCAACGGGGTGGGCGGCGGCGCGGCGGCTCTCGTCGCGCTCTCCGAGTTCCATGTCGGACACGGCGACCTCGCGACCGACGAGATCGTCTCGATCGTGCTCTCGAGCTTGATCGGGTCCGTCTCGTTCTCCGGGTCGCTGGTCGCGTTCTCGAAGCTCCAGGAGCTCGTCTCGGGACGTCCGATCGTGTTCAGGGGCCAGAACGTCGTCAATTCCGCGATCCTGCTCGGCGCGGTGGGGCTCGCCGTTGCGCTCGTCGCAGGCCTCGACGCCCAGTGGGCGCTGGTCGCGCTGATCGTGCTCGCGCTGGTGTTCGGCGTCATGTTCGTGCTGCCGATCGGCGGAGCGGACATGCCCGTCGTCATCTCGCTCCTGAACGCGTTCACGGGTCTCGCCGCGTCCGCGACGGGGTTCGTGCTCGACTCCACCGTGCTGATCGTGTCGGGAATGCTCGTCGGCGCTTCCGGCACGCTCCTCACGCTGCTCATGGCGCGCGCGATGAACCGCTCGGTCGCGAACGTCCTCTTCGGCGCGTTCGGCCAGGTACAGGCAGGTGGCCCCGCTTCCGCGCGCGAGGACGATGGACGCACGGTCCGCTCCACGACGCCCGACGACGTGGCGGTGCAGCTCTCCTTCGCGCGCAAGGTGATCGTCGTGCCCGGGTACGGGATGGCGGTCGCCCAGGCCCAGCACGACGTTCGCCAGCTTGCCGAGGTGCTGGAGGACCGCGGCGTCGACGTCGCCTATGCGATCCACCCCGTGGCGGGTCGGATGCCCGGTCACATGAACGTGCTCCTGGCCGAGGCGAACGTCCCGTACGACCAGCTCAAGGAGATGGACGAGATCAACCCCGAGTTCGCCCAGACCGACGTCGCGCTCGTGATCGGCGCGAACGACGTCACGAACCCCGCCGCCCGAAATGAGCCGTCGAGCCCCATCTACGGGATGCCGATCCTCGACGTCGACAAGGCCGCGAGCGTGATCGTGATGAAGCGGAGCATGAATCCCGGCTTCGCCGGCATCGACAACGAGCTCTACCTCGATCCACGCACGACGATGCTCTTCGGCGACGCCAAGGAATCGGTCGTGAAGCTGATCGGGGCGGTCAAGGCCCAGTGACCCACCCGGTCCCGGTGTTCTCGGGCCGGGCCGTGCGCGAGGCCGTCTCGCCGCTCCAGGCGTACGACGCCGTGCGAGATGCGTTCGTTCGCCATCACCGCGGCGAGTGGACGATGCAGCCGAAGCTCTACGTGACGAACTATCCGGCCGGCGACTTCCGCGCGATGCCTGCGCTCGGCGCGGGGCATGCGCTGCTCAAATGGGTCACCTCGTTTCCCGGGAACCCTGCTCGCGGCCTCCCGACCGTGACGGGTCTCGTGCTGCTCTCGAGCGCCGAGACCGGCGCGCTCGAGGCCGTGCTCGACGCGGCCGCGGTGACCGCCCTGCGCACGGCTGCGGCGGGTGTGATCGCGGCCGAGACGCTCGGTCGCCCCGGCGGGCGTACAGCCGTCATCGGCTGTGGTGTCAACGGCGCCGAGACCGCACGCATGCTGACGGCGCGTGGAGCCGACCCTCTCGTCTGGGACGTCGACCCGGAGCGCCGTGCCGCGACGGCGGCCGACGTCGGTGTCCCCGCGGCCGCAAGCCTTGCAGAAGCCCTCGCCGCGGAGGTCGTGGTAACGGTCACGCCAGGTCGCGAAGTGCTCTTCGGCGACGGCTCGCTACGCCCCGGGCAGCACGTCTCGCTGATGGGCGCCGACGGGCCGGGGAAGGCGGAGGTCGCGACGAGCGAGCTTGCTCGAGCGCGGGTGTTCTGCGACGACTGGGAACAGG
This sequence comes from uncultured Actinomycetes bacterium, assembly GCA_963798725.1. Lineage (GTDB taxonomy): Bacteria > Actinomycetota > Thermoleophilia > Gaiellales > Gaiellaceae > Gaiella. The sequence goes on along the minus strand of CAWCUL010000001.1, from coordinate 1,319,697 downwards.
CGAGCCACGGGGGCGAGGTCGCCGCGGGCGTCGAGGCCGGCATCGTCGAGCGCGCGACGGTGACGCAACTCGGCGCCGTCCTGGCGGGCGACGCATCCGGTCGCGAGAGTGAAGAGGAGATCACGCTGTTCGACTCCACCGGGCTCGCGATCCAGGACCTCGCGATCGCGATCACAGCTTTTGGCGAGTCCTCCGGGCTCGATATCCCGCGACTTGCCTTGTAGCGATTCGTACGTGGGCACCCCGACGGGGACCGACCCGGGCGCGGGCTGGGCGGCTGCTAGCGTGGTTCGTGTCCGACCACACCCGAGGGAAGGAGGCGTGAGCATGTCGCTCACACTCACCGAGAACGCGGTGGAGGCCGTGAAGACGATCGTGGCTTCGGCGCCCGACGCGCCGGAGTCGAGCGGAGTCAGGATCGTCGCGAACGTCAAGACCGACGGGCAGGCGGCGTTCGAGCTGAGCATCGCATCGGTGCCCGGCGAGGACGACGAGGTAATCGAGGAGAAGGGCGCGCGCGTCTTCCTCGAGAGCACTACCTCCGACCTGCTCGACAGCAAGGCCCTGGACGCGCGCATCGACGACGATCGGCAGATCGCGTTCCTCATCGACGACCGGTAGACCGGTCGTCGAAGCTCATGCGTCGGCCGGCGCCGGGGCGGCTTCGTTGCTGCGCCCGCCGGCCGACGCGGGGAGCGGCCAGGGCGACGGCGCCGGCTCGATCGGCGGCCTGCCGGCGTAGGCGTCCTTCGGCGAGTCCGTGGCGACCTCGACCGAGGCGCCGTGCCTGGCGGCCGCGGGCTCGACTGGATAGTGGAGCTTTTCGTCGGGTGATCGGGTACCGACCATGAGGATCGCGCACGGGCCGGTGCCGGACCCGACCGTGATGTGCGCGGTCCCGGGTGGGCAGTGAAGATAGTCCCACGGGCGAAGGCGGCGCTCCTCTCCCTCCACGATCGCGATGCACTCGCCCGAGAGGACGAGGAACCCCTCCTGGTTCGACTCCGCGTGGTAGAAGCCCGGTGTCTCGCCCGGCCAGAGGACATGCACGCCGATGCCGAGAAGGGGCGAGCGGGACGAGGACGAGTCGAAGCCGCACCATGTCCCTCCACCTGGCACGCGCTCCCAGCTGATGTCGGCGAGGTTCAGGACGAACCAGCCCTCGTCCTCGGGGACGAGGCCGGTCTCGCGCCGCTCGACTCTCGCTTCCTCCGTCATTTGCTCGGTGCAGAGACTAGACCGCGGCGGTCAGACGTGAACCAGGCGCGCCGGCTCGAACAGATCCAGCAGAGGGTCGCGATCGCCGAGAATCGCGCGTGCGACCAGGCGGCCGCACGCGAACCCGAGAACGTTGCCGTGCCCCGAGTACCCGGCGGCGACCCACGTCTCGGAGAGACCCGGCACCCGGCCCGCGACGGGCATGAAGTCGAGCACGAGGCCGAAGATGCCGGCCCACCGGTAGTCGATGCGAAGGTCGTGTCCGACGAGGTCGGCCACGAACCGCTCCAGCGAGGCCTGCACCTCGTCGGTGAGCTCCTCCTCGGCCGTGAACTCGCGATCGAGCGCGACGTCGCGGAAGCCGCCGCAGATCAAGCGTCCGGTCTCGTCTTGATGCCAGTAGTCGAACCCGTGTCGCCCGTAGTGGGGCATCTCGAACATGCGCTCGCGGAGAGGCTCGGTTGCGATCACCTGCCCCCGCGTCGGGACGATAAGCCCCTCCAGCTCCCCGAGCAGACCGCTGGGGTAGCCGTCGGTGGCGACGACGACGGTCTCCGCCCGGAGCTCCGACGGGTCCGACGTGCGATGCCCCTCCACGATCTCCGCGCCCGCCCTCACGGCCAGCTCCGCCAGATGCCTTACCCAGCGTGCCGGTTGCAGGGCACCGTCGGTCGGATGGTGGATCGCAGCGGTGAACCTGCCGGCGAGCGGTCCCGTGAGGGAGTCGACCCATTCAGCCTCGATCCCGTCGGCCCAGAGCCCCTCGATCTCGTCGCGGAGCTCCTCCCGCTCCTCGAGGTCGGCGGCGAGGCGGAGGCTCCCGACCCGGCGGAACGCGTCTCCGGCGAGGGCGGCAAGGGCATCGATCTCCGCCTCGGTCCACCTCCAGAGCGCGAGCGCCTGCTCGCGCCCCAGGGCGGCCACGACCTCGTCGTAAGGCGACGCCGTCCCCCGCAACGCGAACCCGCCGTTCCGCCCGCTCGCGCCCTCGGCGACCCTCCGCTCGTCGACCACTCGCACCCGGAGCCCCGCCTCGGCGAGGGCGAGCGCGCACGCACAGCCCGTCACCCCCGCACCGACGATTCCCACGTCCACGGGCGTGTCCGACCCGCTGCGAAGCGGGGGTGCAGGCTCGTCCAGCCAGTAGGGCCTCACCGGGCGATCGTACTGCGCACGACCCCCTCCTCGACCGCCACCGCCCCGGCCAGCTCGAGCAGCGCGAGCGCCGCCGCGATCTCTCCCGCCGCGAGCCCGGTCGCCCGCACGAGCTCGTCCGCCGTGCCCGCCCCGGTAGCCAGCGCGTCGACCACAGCCCGTGCCGCCGGATCCTCGGGGAGCAACGGCACGGCGGCGGGCCCCTCGAGCCCGATCGCCTCGAGCAGGTCCGCCACGCACGTCGCCGGGGTCGCGCCGAGCCGCAAGAGCGCGTTCGCGCCGCTCGAAAGCGCGCTCGTGATCTCGCCCGGGACCGCGAGCACCTCCCGCCCATCCTCGAGCGCGAAGTCCGCCGTGATCAGCGCCCCGGAGCGCTCCCGGGCCTCGACCACGACGGTCGCAGCCGCCAGGCCGGCAATGATCCGGTTGCGGGCCGGGAACCTCCAGGGTGCAGGCTCGACACCGGGCTCGTACTCCGAGACGACGAGCCCGCCACCCTCGAGGATCGCTTGCGCGAGCGCGGCGTGGGCAGACGGATAGTCACGGTCGACTCCGCAGCCGAGGACCGCGACGGTGGCGCCGCGCCCGGCGAGCGCGCCGCGGTGGGCCTCTCCGTCGATACCTCTCGCCAGGCCGCTCACGACGACCGCGCCGGCTGCCGCAGCACCTTCCGCAAGCATGCGCGCCGCCGAGCGGCCGTACCCCGAGCAGGCTCGCGCTCCCACGATCGCCACAGCCGTCCGGGCGAGCAGGGCGGGGTCGGCGTCGCCGCGCAGCCAGAGTGACCCGGGCGGATCCGGGATCTGCGCGAGCAGCGGCGGGTAGCCGCGCTCGCCACGCAGCACACGGCGGATCGTCACGGAACCGAGAGCTCCGCCGGCGACCTGTACGAGAGCGCCTCGGCGACGTGCTCCGGAAGTACCTCCGGCGAGCCCGCAAGAGCCGCGACCGTCCTGGCCACGCGCGCTACCCGAGCTCTTCCTCGCCCGGAGAGTGGAAGCCTGTCCACGGCCCGATCGAGGAGGTCGGACGCAGCCGTCACGCGGCGCGGCATCACTCGCTCTACGCGCGAGACGGCCTCGACGACTCGGGCCCTGACCTCGGCGGAAGGCTCCGCCGGGCCCGATGCCAGCTCCTCGGCGCGGGGTCGCGGCATCGCAACGACGAGGTCGAACCGGTCGAGCAGCGCCCGCGAGACCTTGTCCCGGTAGGCCGCGACCCGCGCGGGAGTGCACGTGCACTCGAACCTGGGGTCGCCACGACCTCCGCATGGGCACAGGTTCATCGTGGCGACGAGCCGGAAGCGGGCAGGGAAGAGGGCGCGGCCGCCCACCCGCGCGACCGAGACGACACCGTCCTCGAGGGGCTGACGCAGCGCCTCGAGCACCGGACGGGCAAACTCGGGCAGCTCGTCGAGCAGGAGAACGCCACAGTGCGCGAGGCTCACTTCGCCGGGCCGCGGCACCGCGCCTCCTCCGACCACCGCCGCGGCGGAGGCACCGTGATGCGGAGCCCGGAACGGCGGCGTTGCGACAAGCCCCGAGCCGGGCGCAAGCGTGCCGGCGATCGAGTGGATACGGGTCACCTCGAGTGCCTCCTCGTCGCCGAGCACCGGCAGGATCGACGGCAGCCTGCGCGCCAGCATCGTCTTCCCCGTCCCGGGAGGACCGGCGAGCAAGAGGTTGTGTCCCCCGGCGGCGGCAAGCTCGAGCGCGCGCCGGCCTCGCTCCTGCCCGCGCACCTCCGCCAGATCCGGTAGCAGGGCCTGCCCGTTCCGCGGCGGGTCGGGCGACGCGGGCTTGATTTCCTCGTGGCCGAGGAGATACGCGACGGCTTCACCGAGGTGGCGCACGCCGACGGCGTCTATCCCGGCGAGCGCAGCCTCTCCGGACGACTCGGCAGCGCAGAGCACGCGGGTGAGCCCTGCCTTCGCCGCTCCTTCCGCCGCGGCGATCGTCCCAGCGACGGGCCGGACGCGCCCGTCGAGCCCGAGCTCGCCGACGCAGGCATGCTCGAAGAGCCGCTCGGCCGGCACCTGCTCCGACGCGGCGAGCACGGTCAGGGCTATCGCGAGATCGAATCCCGTCCCCTCCTTGCGCAGCGCAGCCGGCGCCAGGTTGACGGTGATTACCTTGCCGGGCCAGTCGAGGAGCGCCGAGTGGACGCCACTCCGCACGCGATGCTTCGCCTCCTGACAGGCCCGGTCGGCGAGACCGACGATCGCAAACGATGGCTGCTGACCCGGGCGCAGGTGGGCCTCGACCTCGACCCGTCGCGGCTCGAGGCCTACGAGCGCGAACGTGACCGCACGGCCGAGCACCCCTCGACCGTACGGGCGAACCCGTCACAAGACTGTGCCGCCTCTGAGCAAGAAGCGTGACGTCAGCGCAGGAGCAGGCCGTCGCACCGGGGGCCGGCTTCGCCGGGCCGGGAGGTCAGCCGCGGGCCCAGGTGCAGCACGCTGAAGAAGGGGCTCGTGGGGGAAACATGGTTTCCCCCACGTCTGTCAGCCCGTGTAGCAGAGGACGTACACGATGAACGTACTGGTGTTGCCACTGTCGTTTCCGCCCGTACCGCGGAATCCCGTGACCGCCCCGTTCGTGATCACGGGCGTCAGGCGCTGCGTCCACAGCTCGCGGTCGGCGGCGTCGTCGCTCCAACCCGTGCCGGCCGAGATCGCCTTCTCGTTGGCGTTGCAGTTGACCGTCACGGTGCGGGTGCTGTACGCACTGTTCTGCGCCGCCCCACCGGGCACCGAGACGCTGTCCTGCCTGACCGTGATCGGCCCGATCGTCCCGGCCGGGCCGGCAGGCCCTGCGGGCCCCGCGGGGCCTGCCGGGCCCGCGGGAAGCGTGCCCGGGATGAAGTCGACGGCCGTGAGGGAATGGTTTCGGACCTTCAGCCCGGTCACGGCGTTGTTTCGGAGCTTCGGCGTGGTGACCGCGCCGTTGCGGAGCTCCGACGTCGCAACCGCGTTGGGGCTGATCTGACGCGCAGTGATCGAGTTCGGTCGGAGCGCGTCGACGGCGGCGACGCTCGTGCCGCCGAGGGCGACGAGGAGCGCGAGGCACGCGACGACCATCGCCGGGCTCGGTCTGTGCTCGATGAGCCTGTGCATGAGACCTCCTGGGTCGCTTGCGAGGACGAGGGCGCCGCTCAGGCCGCCCTGCACACGAGCACCGACTCGAAGTACTCCCCCGCCCTGCGCCCGGTTCGGCGGTTGACGTGGCGTTCGAGCCGGTCCTCGAGCCGGAGTCTTGCACGCCGCAGGATCTCGGGGTAGAGCGCGCGCCGGTCGTTGACCACGATGCAGACCGGAGCGCCCGGAGCGAGATGGCGTTGCGCGTTCAGGAGCACCTCCGCGACACCGTCGACGTACGCCTCGATCGCCGCGCGCCCGACACCACGGGCCGGGCGGCCGAGCTCGTCGGCGCCCCGGTCGGAAAGGCCCAGCAGCTCGTACGCGTAGCGGTGCTGCTCGTGGTAGTCGATCAACCCCGGGTACGGCGGTGAGGTGATGACGCCGGCGAAGGGCCCTTCGGGGTCGACGTGGCGTGCGTCGCCCGGGACGACGGTCGCGCGCGCACGGTCGTCGCGGATCCCGGCGAAGGACTCGATCCGCGCGAGCGTGTCGCGCGTGTAGCGCAGGAGGAACCGCCGCGCCTCTTCGACGGGGCGGCAGGTGCGGCGATGCTTGTGGCAGCGGTACGGCCCGATCTGCGGCGTGCGCGGAAAGTCGAGGTCGAAGTGGGTCGTCAGGCGCGCTGAGCGCGCGGCTCGGGCGAGGACGACGCGAAGCACGTCCCTCGACGCGACCTCTTCGGCGAACGAGCGGAAATGCAAGAGCTCTGCCGCAGCCGCGGGTGCGTACCACTCCCGAACGTACGCCGTGGCACCCGGAGGCACCTCGCCGTTCCAGGTGAACGCCGCCATGCTCTCGTGCGCCAGCTCGATGTCCCGGCGAAGAGCGACGAGGTCGTGCCTCCCGGTCTTGACGTGCATGAGGAGGCAATTGAACGGTGCGATGTCGACGCCGACGGCGTCGCGGCCCGACTCGAGACACTGGACGAGCGTCGTCCCGGAGCCTGCGAACGGGTCGAGCACGCGACCGCCCGGATCTACATACCGCTCGAGCAGCGTCTCGACGAGCTGCGGTACGAACTTCCCGAGATAGGGATGGAGACGGTGGACGTGCTTTGTCCGTTCGCGCTCGGGCAGCTCGGCTTCCGACCAGGAAAGCTCCTGGTCGATCCGGCCGTACAGCGCCTCCTGCGTGGCCGCCATTCGGGTTCCTTCGACGGCGCGCCGGACGATCCTCGCCGCGCCGCTGGCACGAGCTCAATCCTCTGCGAACTCCAGCCTGTCCACCCGGCCCCCGGTGACCGAGGCGACCTCGAAGCGGATCTCGAGCTCGGTCGCCTCCGAATGGCGCTGGAGCCACGATGCGGCGGCGCGTCTCACACGCCGCCGCTTCTCGCGGTCGACCGCGCCGACGCCGCCACCGTATGTGTCCCGCGCACGTTCCTTCACCTCTACGAACACGAGACGCCGACCGCGACGCACGATCAGGTCGACCTCGTTCCCGGCAGAGCGAACGTTGGCATCGACGATCCGGTAGCCCCGGAGGCGGTAATGACGCGCGGCGAGACGCTCGCCCCGATTCACGCGGCGAGGTACGCGCGGCTCGCGAACGAGCGGCGGTGTTGCGGGCACGGACCGTGGGTGATGACCGCCCGGGTATGCCCCGGGGTGATGTACCCGACATGGGACGAAAAGCCGTACCGAGGGTAGACCGCGTCGAGCCGTCGCATGAGGCGATCGCGCGTGACCTTCGCGACGACCGAGGCGGCCGCGATCGCCGCGCTCTTCGTGTCCCCGTCGACGATCGCGGCGTGCGGCGGAGCGAGCGGCCCGAGCCGGAAGCCGTCCACGAGGCACGTGCACTGCTCCTCCCGGACGTCGGCGAGAACGGTCCGTAGGCCCCACAGGTTCGACCGGTGGAGGCCCGTCCGGTCGATGTCGTTGGATGCGATGACCCGCAGCGAGATGCGCGCAGCGGCAGCGACCACGGCATGGTAGAGCCGCTCCCGCTCGTCGGGCTCGACCTGTTTCGAGTCGTTCAGGGACGCGAGGGGCCGGACGCGATGTCCCCGGAGCGACGCATAGTCGAGCAGGACGCCGCAAACCACGAGGGGCCCCGCGAGCGAGCCGCGCCCTGCTTCGTCTGCTCCTGCGACGAACCGCGTGCCGAGCCGGCGGTCGTAGCGAAGAAGGCGCTGCCCGGTTGAGAGGGCCACGTGACGAGGATATCCGGCGCTTCCGGACGGGACCGTGCCGTGTCCTTGCCGGGTCCGCGCAGCACCCCCAAACCACATCGAGCGCTACGCCGGCAGCACGCAGCCGGCGTTCTCCTCCTCGAGCCGGATCTTCGTCGTCACGCGCGACGCGAGCGGCACGAGCTCGACGCGGAACCAATCGCAGCCTCCGGCGCTCCGACGCGCCGCACAGATCACGATGCTCGCCTGCTGCTCGACGAACCAGGGCCGGGGGTTGCCCGTGCAATGGACCCCGCCCACGTCGTAGGACGGGTCGTCCGCGAGGTACGACTCGGTCGCCTCACGGGCGAACTTCTGGGTCGCGTCCTCCGAGCCTCCGCAGCCGGCAAGGACGAGCGCAGAGCAGCCGAGGACGAGCGCCAGGACGACGGGTGCGGGTCGAATCCGGTCGGAGACGCGCGACAGCGCCGCTACGACTGCCGGAGCTCGCGGATACGCGCCTTCTTGCCGACGCGGCCGCGGAGGTAGTAGAGCTTGGCCCGGTTGACGTCACCGATCATCGCGACCTCGAGCTTCTCGATCTTGGGCGAGTGGAGCGGGAACGTCCTCTCCACCCCGACCCCGAACGAGCTCTTGCGCACCGTGAACGTCTCGCGCACCCCGGAGCCCTGCCGCTTGATGCAGATGCCCTCGAACACCTGGAGGCGCTGCCGGCTTCCCTCGATCACCTTGAAGTGGACGCGCACCGTGTCACCCGCCTTGAAGGCGGGCACGTCACGCAGCTGGCGCCGCTCGAGGCTCTCGACGATCGTGCTCATGCCAAAGGGTCGGCCGACGGCCGGGGGCGGATGATAGCGGAACGCGGCGGCGGGGCCGAGTACGATAGAGAGCCTCACCATGGCACGGAGGCCAAGCTACGTCTTGGGGAGCGACGCGGATGAGGTGGCACGCCTCGACCGCCAGGCCGCGACGCTCGTCTCCGCGACGGACGTGCTGCTTCGCGCGTCCGGGATCGAGCCCGGGATGCGTGTGCTCGACCTCGGCACCGGCCTCGGCCACGTAGCGCTCCAGGTTGCCGCGCTGATCGGGCCGACCGGAGCGGTCGTGGGCGTCGACAGCTCGGCGCCTCTCCTCGCCCTCGCGGAGGACCGCCGGGCGGCGGCCGGCGCCGACAACGTCCGCTTCGTCGAGAGCGACGTCCGCGCGGTCCGGTTCGACGAGCCCTTCGACGCCATCGTCACCCGGCTTCTGCTCTTCCACCTTCCCGACGCCGTCGACGTGCTGCGCCACGTGCAGGGACACCTGCGCCCCGGCGGCACCATGGTCGCGCTCGACTTCGACATCGGCGCGGCGCGCACGGAGCCCGCGGTCGAGCTGGCCGAACGTGCGCTCGGCTGGATCGAGGCGGGGTTTCGCGCGGCAGACGCGAGCCCGCGCATCGGCGTGCGCCTCGCCACGATGCTGCGCGAGGCCGGCTTCGCCGACGTCGCGACGTTCGGCATCCAGCCGTATCTCCCGGCCGGAAGCCCTCTCGGCGCGGCGCTGATGACCAGCGTCCTGCGGTCGCTGTCCCGGACGATCCTCTCCAGCGGGATCGCCACGGAGGCCGAGCTCGGGCTGGACACGCTCGAGACCCGCCTCGCCCGCGAGCTCGAAGCGACCGGCGCCGTCCTCCTCCCCCCTGCGCTCGCCGGCGCGTGGGGCCGGCTGTAGTTCCGTAACCCGTCACGAAGACTGAGCCTCCGACGGGATGACGGACGCGGGCAGAGCCCACGTCCGCAAAAGCAAAGCCCATGCCCGCAAGAGCGAGCAATTGACCCCGAGCGCCGCCTGGTACCCACGGGCTGACGGACGCGGGCAAAGCCCACGTCCGCAAAAGCAAAGCCCATGCCAAAGCGACCAGTTGCGGCCGCGTAGCGGACGCCTTCAGGGATGTGCCCCGGCCAAAGGCCGGGGAGCAAGCGGCAGAAACCCGCGCAAGCGGATTTCTGCTTCGCGAACAAGAAACCGACAGTTGCGGCCGCGCAGCGGACGCCTTCAGGGATGTGCCCCGGCCAAAGGCCGGGGAGCAAGCGGCAGAAACCCGCGCAAGCGGGTTCTGCTTCGCGAACAAGAAACCGACAGTTGCGGCCGCGCAGCGGACGCCTTCAGGGATGTGCCCCGGCCAAAGGCCGGGGAGCAAGCGGCAGAAACCCGCTGCAAGCGGGATTTCTGCTTCGCGAACAAGAAACCGACAGTTGCGGCCGCGCAGCGGACGCCTTCAGGGATGTGCCCCGGCCAAAGGCCGGGGATCAAGCGGCGGGATTCCGCTGCTGCGGATTCCCGCTTCGCGAACAAGAAACCGCCAGTTGCGGCCGCGCAGCGGACGCCTTCAGGGATGTGCCCCGGCCAAAGGCCGGGGATCAAGCAGCGGGATTCCGCTGCTGCGGAATCCCGCTTCGCGAACAAGAAGACGCCTTCAGGGCTGTGCCCCGGCCAAAGGCCGGGGAGCAAGCGGCAGAAACCCGTGCAAGCGGGTTTCTGCTTCGCGAACAAGAAACCGACAGTTGCGGCCGCGCAGCGGACGCCTTCAGGGATGTGCCCCGGCCAAAGGCCGGGGATCAAGCGGCGGGATTCCGCTGCTGCGGAATCCCGCTTCGCGAAACAGGCTCAGTGCAGCGAAATCCGGTTCGGCGGCCAGTAGGTGGCGAACACCTTGCCGATCAACTCGCCGCGCGTGACCGTGCCCCACTTGCGCGAGTCGCACGACTGGGAGCGGTTGTCGCCCATCATGAAGTAGTTGTTCGCGGGGACGGTGATCGGCCCGTACTCCTCGGTGGAGCGTCGGGCGGTCTCGATGTACGGCTCGTCGAGCTTGCGCCCGTTGATGAACACGTAGCCCCGCCCGCCGATCAGGCGGACCTCGACCGTGTCGCCGGGCAGCCCGATGAGCCGCTTGACGAACGTGCCTCCTTCACCACAGGCGACCTGCGCGGCGGGAGGAGTGTTGAACACGATGATCTCGCCGCGACGGGGGTCGCGAAGGTGGTAGATGAACCGGTTTGCGAGCACGCGGTCGTCGAAGCGCGCCTCACAGTCGGGCTTGGGCTGCGCGCAGTGCAACGTCGGCTCCATCGACGACGACGGGATCTTGTACGGGTTGACGACGTATGCCTTGACAAGCAGGACGATCGCGACCGCCGCGATGATCGTGACGACCCAGTCGACGAAGACACGGACGGGGTCGGGAAGGCGCCGCGTGAGCCTGTCGACGGGATTGCGCGAGTGGTGGACGCGCGGGGGAACGGCCTCCGCCGGCTCGAAGGCCGGGCGCTCCGGGCGGACGGGCGGGATCTCGCCGGGAGTCGTCGGCCAGCCCGAGCCGCCGTCGTGGAGGCCGTGTGTCGGATCCGATCCCTCCCGGTCTCCCCTCTCGACGGTTGACGGGATGTCCTGAGACGACACGTCGTTCCCGGCTGGTGGATCGAGCTCGTCGCCGCTGCTCAGCGGAGGCTCCTGATGCGGCTCTGCTCGAGTCGCCAGAGATCGATCCGCCCGTGGTCTCCGGAGAGCAGCACTTCCGGCACGTTCCAGCCGCGGTAGTCCGCGGGCCGCGTGAAGTGTGGATACTCGAGCCGTCCGTCGAGCTCTGCGGAGAAGCTCTCCTGGTCGCCGGATCCGTCCGCCAGGGCGCCGGGCAGCCTGCGGGCGAGCGCGTCGAGGAGCACCATGGCGGGGAGCTCGCCCCCGGAGAGAACGTACGGGCCGATCGAGATCGCGTCGGTGGCGAGGTGCGTCACGATCCGGTCGTCGAAGCCCTCGAACCGCGACGAGAGCAAGGCGAGCTCGGGCACGGCGGCCAGCGTCTCGACCAGCTCCTGGTCGAGCTGGCGCCCCTGCGGCGTGAGCGCGACGATCCGCGCGGGCCGACCGGCGCCGTACACGGCCTCGAGCGCGGCATCGACCACGTCTACGCGCAGAACCATCCCCGGGCCGCCGCCGTACGGGTCGTCGTCCACCTGGCCCGAGCGAAGCGGGGTCGTGTCGCGGTAGTTGAACAGGCGGAGCTCCAGCTCTGCGCCGAGCACGTTCGCAAGGGGCTTCTGCTCGGTCAGCCAGCCGAAGGCGTGCGGAACCTGGGTGAAGACGTCGACGCGCACGGACGCCCAGGGTACCCCTACCCGGCCCGGCGGGGACCGGGTCACCTACCCGAGGAAACCCCGCGAGACGACGAGGCGCCCGCCGGCGAGATCGACGTCGCGAATCGCGTCTTCGACGAGGGGCACGAGCGTTCCGTCATCGAGCTCGACGTTGTCGTTGGCGACGCCCGAATGGACGTCCTTGACGTGACCGAGCGACGCTCCGCTCTCGTCTACGACCTGGAGCCCGACGAGCTGGAACACGTAGTAAGTGTCCGGCTCCGGCGCGGGCAGGTTGTCGGCGGAGACCGTCAGCTCCGCGCCGCGGGGGACGGCGCGGTCGAGTCGGATCGCGCGACGGCCGCCGCCGACCCGGCGCGACAGCTCGACTGTCGCCGGCTGTCCGTCCACGAGAACGGTGGTCCCGACCCGCCACCGTCCCTCGTTCGTGCTCGCGCGCTCGACGATGAACGCCCCGTCGAGCCCGTGGGGCCTCCCGACCGCCCCGATCGAGACGACGGGCTCGCCCTCCGTCACGGCCCGTCGCTCAGAGCTCGTTGATCGCAGCGTCCCGGCCGGCGCGTCAGGACGGCACAGGGCTCCGTTCCGCAGCGAGCTCTCAGCCGGCTATCTCCAGGACGAAGCGGGTCTCGCCGCGGGCTCCGGCGGAGCGCACCACCGTCCGCAGCGCACGCGCCACACGCCCCTGGCGCCCGATCACCTTGCCCACGTCGTCCGGCGCGACCGTCAACCGCAGAACGGTGACGCCGCCTTCTTCCACCCGCTCGACCCGCACAGCGTCCGGCTCGTCGACGAGGCCCCGTGCGATCCAGTCGAGCAGCTCGTCCATGGGGTTACTGGATCCCGGCGGCCCTGATCAGCCGCGCGACGGGGGCGGACGGCTGCACACCCTTTGCGAGCCACTCCTTGACCCTCTCGGCGTCGAGCTCGATCGTGGACGGCTCGGTCTGCGGGTTGTACCGGCCGACGATCTCGATGAAGCGGCCGTCACGCGGCGAGCGCCCGTCGGCCACCACGACGCGGTAGATCGGGTTCTTCTTCGACCCGACCCGCGTCAATCTCATACGAACCATTGCTGCCTTTCTCTCGTTTGAACCGTGGATTGTGCCGGAATCCGCTCGAGGCGAATGTTCGGAGCGCTAGATGGTTGATCGGTAATTGGCGTGACGTCCGGGGGCGTTCCAGACCAAGCAGGGCGCACCGGCCGGGCACGGCACGTAGCGGACACTACGGGTCGTGCCCGGACGGGGCGATCCGGCGCAGCGTCTGGGACGCCATCCGGTTCGCGTGAATTGCCGATCAACCATCTATGGCCGGCCGCGTCTGGCAGGCGGCGCACCGGCGGTCAGCTCGGGAGGGAGTCCAGGCATCTTCCCTCGCCCCATCGCCCGCATCATCTTCTCCATCTGCTTGCGTGCCTGGAGGAGCCGATTGACGTCCTCGATCGTCGTTCCACTGCCCGCCGCGATGCGACGTCGCCGCGGGCCGTTGATTGCGTGCGGCACACGGCGCTCGTGGGGGGTCATCGAGAGCACGATCGCCTCGACACGTGCCATCTGGGAGTCATCCAGCTCCATTCCGTCCAACTGGCGTCCGAGCCCGGGCATGAGCTTCATCACCCCCTGGAGGGGGCCCATCTTCTTCAGCATCCTCGTCGAGGCGAGGAAGTCGTCGAACGTGAACTCGCCGGCGAGCATGCGACGTTCGAGCTCCTCCTGCTCGTCGAGCTCGACGGCCTGCTCGGCTTTCTCGATCAGCGTCAGGACGTCGCCCATCCCGAGGATGCGTGACGCCATCCGGTCGGGGTGGAACACCTCGAGCTGGTCGAGCTTCTCACCGACCGAGACGAGCTTCACGGGTCGCCCGGTGACCGCCTTGACCGACAGCGCCGCACCACCTCGGGCGTCACCGTCGAGCTTCGTCAGCACGATCCCGTCGAACGCGATGCGTTCCTGGAACGTCCTCGCGACCGAGACTGCCTCTTGCCCCGTCATCGCATCGAGGACGAGAAGGACGTTGAGCGGCTTGACCGCATCGCGGACGCCCGCGAGCTCGTCCATCAGCGCCTCGTCGATCTGGAGCCGCCCCGCCGTGTCGACGATCACGACGTCGCACCCTTCGGCCGTCGCGCGTTCGAGGCCCTCCCGCGCCGCGACCACGGGGTCGGATGTTTCCGTGCGGTACACCGGCACCTGGAGCTGGAGCGCGAGCTGCTCGAGCTGGTCGATAGCGGCTGGCCGCTGGAGATCGGCCGCGACGAGACCGGGCTTCTTCTGCTCGTGACGCCGGAGGTGGAGCGCGAGCTTCGCCGCGGCCGTGGTCTTGCCGGCTCCCTGGAGGCCGCAGAGGAGGATCACGGTCGGCGGGCGGCCGAACACGAGCTTCGAGTCTGCCGAGCCCATGAGCTCGGTGAGCTCCTCGTGGACGATCTTCACGACCTGCTGCCCGGGCTCGAGGCCCTTCAGGACGTCCTGGCCGAGCGCGCGCTCGCGAACGGAGTCGACGAGCGCCTTCACGACCTCGAAATCGACATCCGCCTCGAGCAGGGCGAGTCGGATCTCGCGTGTCGCCCGCGTCACGGTCTCCTCGTCTAGCCGCGTGCGGCGCCCGAGGTCTCCGAGCACGTCCTGCAGGCGGTTGGAGAGCGTGTCGAACATCTACATACGCCCGCCCGTTCGCGTGAGTTGCCGATTACCGATCATCCAGGCGAACGGTACCGGCGTGACGGACGGATGAGCCTAGCGGGGCAGGGTGAAGCGGAACGCGCTGCCACGGACGGGGGAGGGCTCGACCCAGATCCGCCCACCGTGCGCCTCGACGATCCGGCGGCACACTGCGAGCCCCACGCCGATCCCTTCGGAGCCGGGATCGAGCCGGGCGAACATGCCGAAGATGCGCGTGGCATTCTCGGGCGCCACGCCGAGGCCGTTGTCACGCACCGTCACGACCCATTCGCGCTGGTCTCTGTCGGCGGACACCTCGATCCGAACCGGCTCGGTGCCCCGGAACCGGATCGCGTTGGCGACGAGGTTCTGTAGGACACGCCGGAGCTGACGCGCGTCGCCCTCGACGACCGGCAGGTCGCCCACGGTGAGCTCGCACGCGGCGTCGTGGAGCGCGGGCCGCAGGTCCTCGGCGACCTCCGCCATCACGCGGCCGAGCGGGGCGCTGCCGATCTCGAGCTCCCCCGAGCGCGCATACGTCAGGACGCCCTCCACGAGCTCGCGGGCGCGAGCGGCGCTCGCGCGAAGCTGCATCAGGACGTCCGGAGCAGGCGGGACGTCCGAACGTCGCTCTAGGAGCGACACGAGCAGCGCCATGCTCGCGAGCGGCTCGCTCAGGTCGTGCGCGACGAGGTTCGCGTAGGCCTGGAGCTCGGCCTCCATCCGGCGCTTGTCGGTGACGTCGTCGAGGAACACGATGAGACCGTCCCCGAGCCTCGCGACGCGCTGCACGAACGTCCCGAGCATGTACCCGTCGCCGAACGGCGTGTCGTAAGTGACCTCGTCGACCCAGGGGATTCCCGATTGGCACACCTCGACATACGACCGGAACGCGTTGCTGTCGTGCATGCCCGGGAGCGCCTCGAGCAGCGTATAGCGGTCGGGCGTCGCGGCCGGAAGGCGGAAGCCGGCCATCATCGCGAGGTTGCCGTATCCGAACGCAAAGTCGACGATCGTGCCCTCGAGATCCCGCAGCGCCCAGAGGATCCCCACGGGATCGGGGTACCCGTCGAAGAGCGCGCGAAACTCTGCCGCCCCCTGTGCACCGAGAAGCGAGACGAGCTTGGGGTCGGCGCCCCACGGCCGCAGCTCGAACTCGACGTCCGCCTCGCTCATCCCAGCAGAATAGGACGCCGCCACGCCGCCGATGCGAAACGTCGCGGTATTCGTCCTACACTCGATCGGTGGCAACGCTGCCGCGTGGAACGGTGACGCTTCTGTTCACCGACGTCGAGGGATCGACGGCCGCCCTGCGATCGCTCGGCCCGGCGTACGCCGATGCGCTCGCCCTGCACCGATCCCTCATCCGGCGGGCGATCACCGCATTCGACGGGGTCGAGGTGGACACGCAGGGCGACGCGTTCATGGCGGCGTACACCAGTGCCTCCGCCGCCCTCCGCTCCGCCCTGGAGGCCCAGCGGCTGCTCGACACGACCACGTGGCCGAACGACGCGATGCTCAGGGTTCGCATGGGCGTCCACACCGGAGAGCCCGAGGAGCGAGATCACGGCTACGTCGGGTTGGACGTCCATCGAGCCGCGCGCATCTGCGCGACGGCCCACGGCGGTCAAATCGTGCTCTCGAGCGTCACCCGGGCTCTCGTCGGAGATGACCCAGCGCTCGTCTTCGTCGACCTTGGCCGCCACCGGTTGCGGGACGTGGGGGACGAGCGTCTCTTCCAGCTCACCGTGCCGGGCTCGGCCGGGCTCTTCCCACCTCTCCGCACGAGCACGGCATCCAACCTGCCCGCGCTCCGAGGCCCCACCATCGGGCGAGAGACCGAGCTCGCCTCGCTGGGCGAGCTGCTGCGCTCGCGGGTGCGGCTCGTGACCCTGGTCGGGCCCGGTGGGGCGGGCAAGTCGCGGCTCGCGCTCGAGGCCGCCCGAGCGCTCCTCGGCGAGCTCGCTCACGGCGTGCACCTCGTCCGGCTCGCGACGATCGACGATCACCAGCTCGTCGCAGCCGAGATAGCACGGTCGCTCGAGATCCTGCAACCAACTGATCCGGAGCAGTCGCTGCTCGACTACCTTCGCGATCGCGAGCTCCTGCTCGTGCTCGACAACCTCGAGCATCTGAACGGGGCTGCACCTCTGATCGCGGAGATCGTCGACGGCACGAGGCACGTCGTCGTGCTGTGCACGAGCCGCTCTCCGCTTCGTCTCTCGCACGAGCACGTCGTGCAGGTCGACCCTCTCGACGACGATGCGGCGGTCGAGCTCTTCGTCGACCGCGCTGCGGCGTCGGACAGCGGGTTCAGGCTCGACGAAGCCGACAGGCAGGTCGTGCGCGGGCTGTGCCGGCAGCTCGACGGGCTCCCGCTTGCGATCGAGATCGCGGCGGCGCGCGTCGGCACCCTGACCGTGCACGATCTCGCGGCCCAGATGCGCACGTGGCTCGGAGCGGAGGCGGCACACGATCTTCCCGATCGACAGAGGACTCTGGCCGCCACCCTGTCGTGGAGCTACGACGTCCTGAGACCCGAGCTGCGCTCGCTCCATACGAGGCTGGCAGTGCTCCAGGGCAGGTTCACGCCGCAGGCGGCACTGGTGGGGTTCGGAGCCTCGCTGGACGATCTCGAGGCGCTTCTCTCGGCCGCCCTTCTCCGACGCGCCGACAGCGGGCAGAGGACGGGGCTCGTGATGCTGCGCACGGTGAGAGAGCTCGCGCTCGAACAGCTTTCCACCGCCGATTTCACACGGGCGCGCCTGGAGCGAGATGCCTGGATCGACGATCTCGTCGAGCGCGCAACGGAGGAGCTCTCCCAGTCGGATCCTGCCGAGTGGCTGCGCGAGCTGGAGTTCTGGCTGCCGGACCTTCGTGCCTCGCTCGACGACGCGCGGCTCGCAGGTGATCACGAGCGGGTGATCCGCGTGATCTCGTCGCTCGAGCGCTTCTGGCGCGCGCACCTCCACGCAGGCGAGGCGCGCCGCGCGCTGGCCGATGCGCTCGAGGCGGCGCCGCCGGAGGAGATCCGCTCGCGCGCAAGGGCGCATTGGACTCTTGCGCGTCTCGCAACGGTGCAGGGCGACGCATCCGCCGCGGCAGCGCCGCTCCAGCAGGCGTTCGAGCTCTATCGCATCCTCGGAGACCAGCGGGAGATCTCCTTCACGCTCACCGAGCTCGCCTGGATGTCGCTCGACCGGGGCGACCTCGACACGGCCGAGCGTCAGGCGAACGAAGCTCTCGGGCATGCACGCGCCGCCGCCGACGAACGAGCCGCGTCGAGCGCGCTCAACGCGCTTGCCTCTCTCGCGGCGGAGCGAGGCCACTCCGGCCGTGCCCGAGCGCTGGCGCTCGAGTCGCTCGAGATACGACGCCGCATCGGCGATCGTCTCCTCATCGCGGACGCGGCACTCACCGCCGGCGCCGCTGCCCTCGCCGACGGCGATCTCGATGGGGCCGAGACGGTTCTCGGCGAGTGCCTGGAGCTCGCCCGGGCCGTGGGCGACGCCGTGCACGAGGCGGGAGCGCTCTGCTGCCTGGGCGAGTCCGCGGTCCTTCGCGGCTCTCCCGACACCGCCCGCGCCCCCCTCCTCGAGGCGCTCGGGACCTTCACGAGGCTCGGGAACGAGCCGGCCGCAGCGGAGTGCCTCGTCGCCCTCGCGGCGGCAGGAGACGGCGAACGAGATGCACGGCTCCTGGGCGCGGCGGTCGCGGCACGCGCACGAGCTTCTGCATCGGCCGTTCCGGTCGAACGTGACCTCGAGGCGATCGCCCGCTCGCAGCTCGAGCAGTTCTCCGATGCGATCGACGAGGGCCGGGCCCTGACGATCGTGGAGGCGGCTCTCATCGCGGGCGTCGAGCCGGCGAGGGTCTGAGCTCAGTACGGCGCGAACCGGTTGCAGACGCCGGGGCAATGTGCGCACCATGTCGTGCAACGAGCAAGGAGGACGGCATGTCCGATTACGAGCCGGGCCCCCCGATCAAGCTGTATCCCGGCGCCGGCAAGACGTTCGACGATGCGCTCGAGGACGCTGCGGCCAACGCCATCGCAGAGGATCGCGACAACGACGGCAGGCGATTCGTGGTGGCGTACCACGTGGTGCGGATCGCGAATCCACGGATTCGCGAGCACTCGATAGCTCTCACGCCGAACTCGTAGCGTCGACGCGACAACACGCGTTCGCTGCGACCAGCCCCAAAACTCGTGTGACGCCCGTTCGGGCGTCACACGAGGGCGGGGTGAAAGGAGGGGCCCTCCTAGTACACGGTGCCCGCGAGATGGGCGGGCAACGACACGGCGCCGAGCCGCTCGACGGCGCCCATGTCCGCTGCGAACACGTTGTGGAGCTGCGTGATCTCCAGCTCCGCCTGAACGTTGATGCCGTGCAACCGGAGCGCCGGCTGGAGGCGGTAGTCGTAGAACGCGCGGAACGTCTGCTCGGTCTGCCAGATCTCGCAGACCGTCAATCCATCGTCGGACACTCCGGCGACGTGAAATATCTCGCCCGCAGGCGGGTTCGCATCCAGGTCGAGCGACGAGACGATCTCGTCATACCTCGACGACGTTATGTCCGGGTACGACACGGTCACCATCACAGCCATGCCGAACGCTCCTTTCCCCTCACCCCGTGAACACGTCTATCACCCTACCGAGGGTAGTCGCATTCATGGTCGACGCGCAAGGGCCGCCCCCGAACAGACCCCTCATTCGACGAGGAGCGCTTGCGCGAAGTCGGGCGCGTCGAACGGCCGCAGATCGTCGAGGCCTTCTCCGACCCCGACGAGCTTCACCGAGATCCCGAGCTCGTATGCGATCGCGATCGCAACTCCGCCCTTCGCCGATCCGTCGAGCTTCGTCAGCGCCACTCCCGTGACACCCGCCGCCTCCGAGAAGAGGCGGGCCTGTTGGAGCCCGTTCTGGCCCGTGGTCGCATCGACCACGAGGAGCGTCTCGTGGGGCCCACCATCGACGCGCCCCGCGATCACCCGCCTGACCTTCGCGAGCTCCTCCATGAGGTTGCCCTGCGTGTGGAGCCGGCCGGCGGTGTCGATGATCACGACGTCGCGTCCACGTGCACGTCCGGCCTCCACCGCGTCGTAGGCGACGGCGGCGGGGTCGGCGCCGCGTGCGGCACCGACGAAGTCCGCGCCGGACCGCTCGGCCCAGATCTCGAGCTGCTCCTCGGCGGCCGCGCGGAACGTGTCGGCCGCGCCGACGAGCACCGAGCGGCCGTGCCGGGAGAGCCTGTGCGCAAGCTTGCCGATCGTGGTCGTCTTGCCCGACCCGTTCACGCCCACCACCAGGATCACGCTCGGGCCGCGTTCGGCTGCCGCGAGAACGGCCGGCTCGCCGAAGAGCAGCGCCACCTCCGCCGCGAGAGCCGCGCGTATGTCGGACAGCTCGCCGCGCGCCTCCAGCCTCTGCACGAGCTCCGCGGTCGCGGGGACGCCCACGTCCGCCCGGATCAGCGCGACCTCGAGCCGCTCCCACGCGTCTGCGTCGCCCGGATCGAGGGATGCTCCGAGCTCCGCGACGAGCGCACGCCGGCTCTTGCCGAGCGAGTCGCGAAGCCGCGCGAAGAGCCCCGTCCGCTCGTCCTCGTCCGGCCCGTCCTGCTCCGTGTCTCCGAGGAGCTCGGCCCACGTCCGCGACATCGCGGGAACGCTAGCCGTCCGCGACGACCTTGTAACAGTCTGTTGCAAAGAGCGGCCCCGGCTCCGGGGCCGCCGCGGGTCAGGCCGTTGCGGTGGCGCGCTCCTCGCGCGGCAAGCGGCGGGAGACGATCTGCGAGATGCCGTCGCCGCCCATCGTCACGCCGTACAGCACGTCGGCCGCCTCCATCGTCCGCTTCTGGTGCGTGATCACGAGGAACTGCGCCCGGTCGGCGTAGCGTCGCAGGAGCTCGACGAACCGGGCGATGTTCGCGTCGTCGAGCGCCGCCTCGACCTCGTCGAGGAGGTAGAAGGGGCAGGGCCTTGCGAGGAAGAGCGCGAACAGGAACGAGATCGCGCCGATCGCCTTCTCTCCTCCGGACAGCAGGGACAGCCGCGTGATCTTCTTGCCCGCGGGACGGAGCTCCACCTCGACCCCGGGCTCCAAGTCCTCCCCTTCCTCGTCGGGCGCGATCAGCCGAAGACGGCCCTCCCCGCCGGGAAAGAGCGTGCCGGAGACCTCCTCGAAGTTCGCGGCGACGGCGGCGAACGTCTCGTCGAAGCGGCGGCGCACGGTCTCCACGAGCTCGTCGCGGAGCGCCCCGAGCTCCTGGAGCGACGCCTCCAGATCGGCGCGCTGCACTGCAAGCTCCTCGAGCCGGGCCTTCTCGTCCGCGTACTCCTCCTTGGCAAGCGGGTTCACGCGCCCGAGAGCCTCGCGACGGGACTCGAGACGCGTCACCCGCGCTGCCAGCTCGTCGCGATGCGGCGCCTCGGCTCCGCCCTCCGGATCTCGTGCGGCTGCATCGTCACCACCGGCCGCCAACGCCTCGTCGAGCCTCCTGCGCGCCTCGACGGTCTCGCCCTCGAGGCGCGCGAGCTCGACCTCGACCACCGTGACGCGCTCGGCCGCCTCGTCGGCCTCACGGCGAAGCTCGACCTCTGCGGCCCCGAGCCTGCGGAGCTCGGTGCCGAGGCGCAGGGCGCGCTCCGCGCCCGCGTCCACCCTGGCCTGGACGGGAGCCTCGAAGCGGGTGGCGAGAGCGGACGTCCTCCGGATCGCTTCACCGAGAACCCCGGCCGCCCCACCGAGCCGTACAAGCAGGTCGACATCCAGATGCGTGCGGTGAGGCGCCCGCTCGCGGAGCGCTGCCTCGGCCGCGCGCGCCGCGTCGGCCAGATCCCTCGCGCGCGCCGTCGCGGCATCCGAGGCGACCAGAGCGGCCTCGGCCTCGGCTGCCAGATCGGTCGACGAGCGACCGGCGGCGGCAGCGACACCGACGACCGCGCCTCCTAGACGGGCGAGGATGACCTCGGCCGCGGATGCCCGGGCCGCGGCATCGGCTGCACCACGCCGGGCATCGGCCTCGAGGGCCGCCAGCCGCTGCAGCTCGTCACGGAGCTCGGTGGAGCGGCGCGAGACCGAGGCGGCGCGTGCGTTGACCGGAGCCTCGAAGCGCGCGACGAGCTCCGTGCCGCGGGACGTTGCGTCGACCAGCCCATCGGCGACCGCCGCGAGCCGGCCGAGCACCACGGGGTCGAAAGGCTGTCCGCGGAGGTGCGAAACGGCCGCGAACGCATCCTCGGCCTCTTCGGCGCGGGCGGCGGCGTCGGCTGCCTCGCGCCCCGCGGCCGTGACCCGGCCGTCGAGCTCGTCCGCCTCGTCCGCCAGCGAGCGACGCCGCGCCTCGAGCTCGAGCAGGACCGTCTCCCCCGCGCTCCCCGCGAACCAGAGCTCTCCCCTGGCAGCGTCGTAGCCGTGCCCCTCGCGCGTCACGACGGTCCCTCTCCGTGCATCGAGCAGGCGCGTGGTCTCGACGAGCCAGATGCCTTCGAGCAAGGCGACCGCATCCTCCGGGCCGGCGACGAGAGACGCGAGGTGTTGCGCGCCGGGGCAAGGAGGGTCGAGGTCCTCCCGGCGTGCCGCAGGAACGACGACATCGAGGCTGCCGAGGCTGCCGGCCCGAGCGCGCTCGAGGAGGGCCAGCGCCGCTCCCGGATCGGCCGCGAGCAGAGCCGACGCCCGCGAGGCGAGCGCGGCGGCGACGGCCTTCTCCAGCCCGTCGTCGACCTCGAGGCCCGCGAGCGCGAGCCGCTCACCCTCCGACGCGAGCACGCGGGCCGCAGGCGCGATGCCTTCGCGCTCCGCGAGGGATCGCTCGAGCGCCGCCAGCCGATCCCTCGTCGAGCGCGCGCGCTCGACGAGGTCGTCCCGCTCGCTCGCGGCCGAGCGCGACTCCGCGCGCGCCTCGTTCGCGCGCCGCTCGAGGTCGGCCGGCGAAGGGCCGCCCGCACGGTGGTGGGCGCGGGCGGCATCATGATGCTCTCGGATGAGGCGCGCGAGCTCCACGGCCCGCTCATGACGTGCCCGTAACCGCTCGCGAGTCGCACCGAAGGCGACGAGAGCCCGCCCGGCATCTCCACCACCGGCGGCGAGCTCGCTCAGCTCCGTGTCGACTCCCTCGCGCTCCGCTCTGACCGCCTCCAGGCGACCCTCGGCGTCGACTGCCTGCATCCGCTCGACGGCGGCCAGCAGCGCGTGGGCATGGCGCGCGCGCTCGGTTGCCTGACCGCTCTCCGCCGCCGCATCGCGCGCTGCGGCGCCCGCCTGGCGCGCGGCCACGCCGAGTGCTTCCACGGCATCGTCGGACCGCGCGGCGAGCGCGTCGTTCGCGTCGCGGAGATCGCCGCCGAGCCGCTCGCTCAGAGCGCCGACGGACTCGGCCCTGACGCTGAGCCGCTCGGAGGCCCCGCGAAGCCGATAGAGGGCGCCGATCGCGGTCTCACGCGCACCTGCCGCGTCGGAGAGCTCGACCTCCGCGTCCTCACGCTCGCGGAGGACCGATCCGAGCCGATCCTGTGTCGAGCGCCGAGCGAGTGCCGCCGCTGCCCGGCGCTCCTCCGTTTCGGCGCGTCGTGCGTCGAGCGCTGCAAGGTCGAGGCCGGCCACGCGCGCCCGGAGTGTCGCGATCTCGCCTGCGAGCTTCTCGGCGCGCTCCGCGGCAGTCGCCTGCAGCGCGAGCGGTCGCAGCCGCTTGCGCACCTCCTCCTCCACGTCACGTGCACGCTCCACCTGAATCGCGACGCGTGCGAGCTTGAGCTCGGCGCGATGCCGCCGTTGCTTGAACTTCCCGAGACCTGCTGCCTCCTCGATGAGTGCGCGCCTGTCCTCGGGTCGAGAGGCGAGCACGGCATCGACCTTCCCCTGCGAGACGATCGAGTGCATGGAGCCGCCGAGGCCCACGTCGGCGAGCAGCTCGACGAGCTCCGTCCGTCTCACCGGGGTGCGGTTGACGAGGTACTGGCCCTCACCACCTCGCACGAGCCTCCGGGCGATCGAGATCTCGGCGAAGTCGAGCTCGCCGAATTCCCCGTCCTCGTTGTCGAACACCAGCTCGACCTCGCAGTGATCCGCCGCGGATCGCGTCGGCGACCCGCCGAACAGGACGTCGTCGGGCTTCTCGGCGCGCAGCTCCGACGGCGTCAGGGACCCCGCCGCCCAAACGATCGCGTCGGAGACGTTCGACTTGCCGGATCCGTTCGGCCCGACCACGACGGCCACCCCGGGCTCGAGGCTGACCTCGACCGGGTCCGGAAACGACTTGAAGCCGCGCAGCTTGACCGAGCGCAGGTGCACCGGCTGGCAAGTATCGTCGAGCGGACGGACGGCGAGATCGTCGGCTCGACCGTCCGGGCGAGGTCAGCCTTCCTGGCGTGGGCTCAGCGTCGAGAGCGCCTGTGCGGCGGCCTCCTGCTCTGCGGCCTTCTTCGTCGATCCACGCCCGGTTCCGAGCTGCACGCCGTCGATCAGCGCGGCACAGACGAAGTGCCGCTCGTGCGGCGGGCCGTCGACCGTGAGGACGTCGTACTGGACGATCCGGCCGGTCCGCGCAAGCGCCTCCTGCAGCTCGGTCTTCGAGTCGACATGGCCCGTGCTCGCGTACTCGATCCGGCCGTCGAAGGCGCCGACGATCGCCTCCTCCACCTGCTCGAAGCCGTGCTCGAGATAGACGGCCGCGATCGCTGCCTCGAGCAGCGCGGCGAGGACGTTGCGGCTCAGCGAGATGCGATGGAGCTCGGGCTTTGGAACGTCCTGCGCCCGGGCGACGAGGACGTCGCCGAGCTCGAGCGAACGCGCGACCGCCGCGCAGCTCTGACGCGAGACGACATGTGCGCGGATCTTGGCGAGCCGGCCCTCGGAGGCCTCCGGGAACCGGTCGTAGAGCGCCCGGGCGATCGCGAGCTCGAGCACCGAGTCGCCGAGGAACTCGAGCCGCTCGTACGAGGACCCGCGGTCGGGTGCCCAGGAGGTGTGCGTGAAGACCTGCTCGCGGCGCTCGGGGGGAAGGCCGTCGATCAGGCGCGCGAACGCCTGGCCTTCCCCCTCGTGCACCTCACTGATGCTCGACGACGTAGTCGACGGCCTGGCCGACGGTCGTCAGCTTCTGTGCATCCTCGTCCGGAATCTTGATCCCGAACTGATCCTCGAGCTCCATGATCAGCTCCACGAGGTCGAGCGAGTCCGCATCGAGGTCGTCCTGGAACGACGCCTCGCTGGTGATCTCGCCTTCGTCGACGCCGAGCTGCTCGCCGAGCGCCGACTTGACGCGCTCGAAGACCTCATCGCGGGAAAGAGCCACGTTCGAACCTCACTGTGGTCGCTGCAGGGTGGATTGAGGGCAGGACTCTAACAGCGTCAGACGCGGGTGGCACGCGTCTCCGAAGGCAGCCGTTCCGAGAGACGCTCGACGAGCCCGTGCTCGACCCCGCGGGCGGCCATGCGCGTCGCGTTTGCAATCGCGATGCGCGAGCTCGATCCATGGGCGATGACCACCAGGCCGCGCAACCCGAGAAGGTACCCGCCCCCGTACGTATCCGGGTCGAGCCGCGTTCGCAGCCCCCGGGCGGCCGGACGAATGAGGAGCCCGCCGATCCTGCCCCTGGTGGACGAGGTGATCTCGTCGCGCAGGGCGCCGAGCACGCTGCGGATCGTGCCCTCCAGCGTCTTGAGCGCGACGTTGCCGGTGAACCCGTCGCATACGACGACGTCGGCCTCGCCCTCGAGCAGGGCACGGCCTTCCACGTTCCCCTCGAACCGCAGGGCGGACGCCTCGAGCAAGCCGTGTGCCTCGAGCGTCAGCTGGTTTCCCTTCTCGCGCTCCTCGCCGATCGAGAGGAGGCGGACGGCTGGCTCCTCCACGCCGAGCAGCTCCTCCGCGAAGACCGTCCCCATGTACCCGAACTGCACGAGATGCTCGGCGCGGGCATCCGCGTTCGCGCCGCCGTCGATCAACACGGTGGGCCCGAGCCTGCCGGGGAGCACGATCGCGATCCCGGGTCGGAGGACGCCCGGCAGCCGCCGGATGTGCAAGAGCGACGCAGCGAGCACCGCGCCCGTGTTCCCTGCGGAGATCACCGCCGCGGCCTCGCCGTCACCGACCGCGCGCACTGCGCGGACGAGGGACGCGTCGGGCTTCGCGCGAACCGCCTCGGCCGGTTTGTCGCTCATCCCGATCCGCTCGTCGCAGGGCACGACCTCCAGCCCCGACGATGCCAGCGAAGCAGGCCCGAACAGAACCGGCGCGATGGTAGGCGACGCGGCGTCGACGGCACCTGCGACCACCTCGTCCGGCGCGTGGTCGCCCCCGAGAGCGTCGACCGCCACCCGCGTCGTCATTGGCTGGTCGATCGGCAATTCATGCGAAGCGGTCGTGGCGCCGGACACGGCGCCGGTCGACCATCTACGGAGCGGGCGACCGGAGGGGCGAGACCTCACGCCCCCGGTATGTCTTGCACGTCGGGCAGATGTGATGCGCCCTTTTCGGCGCGCCGCAGTTCTCGCAGGTCGAGACGCGCGGCGCGTCCACGCCGTGCTGCGCACGACGCTTGTCGCGACGGGACTTCGACGTCTTTCGTTTCGGGACGGCCATGAGCGGTCGCGCAGTTTACCTGTTCGCGAGTGGGGATCCGCTCACACGGACCCCCACCGCTCGATCCCCCGCCCCCGGCGGGGGCAAACCCCTGAAGGCGCCCGCCTACGCGGTCGCAGATACACCAGCCCGCACCAGCCCGCGAAGCGGGAATCCGCCCGCGAAGCAGGTTCCTAGCTGTCCTCCCCCCGGAGCGCTTCGAGCGCGCTCCAGCGCGCGTCGACGGCATCCTCGTCGTGCACGTGCGGCTCCTCGTTCAGGTTCTTGCCGCACACGGCGCAGAGGCCGGCGCAGTCCGGGCGGCACAGAACCGGCTCCGGAAGGCCGAGCGCCACGAGATCACGGGCCCAGCCATCGACGTCGAGGCCCTCGTCGGAGACGTACTCGGAGCGCAGCTCCTCGTCGGCGCCGTCTGTCGCGTCGTACTCCTGCGCGTCCACTTTGACCGGGACGGACGTGGGCACGAGGCATCGCATGCACGGCCCCTCGACCCGGGTCTCGACGGCGAGCCGGAAGATGTGGCCGCTCGTGGCGCGCTGGATCGTCAGATCGGTCGCGAGCTCGGCGGGCACCGCGACATAGCTCTCACCGCCCAGAGTGAACGGCTCGAGCACGACGGAAACCGTCTCACGGGCCTCCTCGCCTGGACGGAGTCGAAGGGCTCGGAGCATGAATCGGGGCACCCCGCGAGGGTACCGGGGGCCCCGTTCGTCAGCCCCAGGTCAGCGGCGCGTGAAGCTTTGGTAATCCGAGTGAAGCTTCCGTTAGGAGCCATTCCCCCCGCCCCTCCGCGGAGATATCTCTGTGTCGTCAATCCTGACGAAAGGATCGAAGCGATGGGCAGGACACGAACCATCCGACTCGCGCCGACGATCGCGGCCGCGGCGGTCGCGGCTCTCGCAGCCCTTCTCGTTCTGCCGGGCGGCGGCGGCGCGGCCACACAGGACACGCCGAGCAATACGACGGAGCCCCGCATCACCGGGGACGCCTCCGTCGGCAAGACGCTTACCGCCAGCACCGGCTCCTGGACGGGGGATCCGAAGAGCTACGCGTACCAGTGGGTCCGCTGCCCGCGAGGCGGCGGACAGCCGTCCGGGGCCAACTGCGCGGCGATCGGCGGCGCGACGACGTCGAAGTACATCGTCGAGACAGCCGACGTCGACCACCGCCTACGGGTTCGCGTGACCGCGGCGAACGACGACGGGAGCGCGACCGTGGCGTCGAACGCCACGCCACGGATCCGCAAGCCCACCGCGGGCAAGCCCGTGAACGTCTCTCTGCCCGCCGTGACGGGCACTGCCGCGCAGGGCGCGACGCTCCACGCCACGCCCGGCACGTGGAACGGCCGCCAGCCGATCACGTATCGCTTCAGCTGGCTCCGGTGCGACACCGCGGGCAACAACTGCGTCGTCCAGGCAGGATTCGACGACGACGCGTATCAGCTCCGCGAGGGGGACGTCGGAAAGACCCTCCGTGCCCGAGTCGCCGCCCGGAACAGTCGCGGCGAGGCAAGTCGGATGTCTGCGGCGAGCCCCGCCGTGCAGGGCCCACAGGGCCCGTCCGGCATGATCACGTTGCCGAACGGCGAGAGGTCGATCCCCGCGGCGAGCATCCCCGACGACGAGAACCTCGTCGTCGACCAGGTCCGCTTCGCGACGAACCCGATCCGCTCGCGGACTGCGTCCTTCGACGTTCAGATCAAGGTGAAGGACACGCGCGGCTACGTCGTGCGCGATGCGCTCGTGTTCCTGCGCTCGACCCCGCTCGTCACACGCAACGCCCAGGATCAGGCAACGGGGCAGGACGGCTGGCTCACCCTGAGCGTGACACCCGAGGTCGACTTCCCGGCGCTCAGGAACGGCTACGCCCTGCAGTTCTTCGTGAAGGCGCACCGGCAGGGGGACCCCACGCTCTCGAAGGTGGCGGGCTACCGTCTCGTACAGGTTCCGCTCGCGCCGTAGTCGGAAGGGCTCATCGGTGTCACGAGGGGCGGCCGCGAGCCGCCCCTCGAACATCGCGGAGAGCGCCCTGCTGAAGCGCGCGCTACTGGTACGAGTCTTCGAGCGATCCGTCGCGGTCGACGGGGCCGATCCCCGCGACGACTGTCTCCTGGGAGCGTTCGTGCAGACGCTCGCGCCCGCGCCGCACCGCACCGAGGAACTTGTCCAGGTTCACCTCGAGCGTCGAGAGGATCCCGTCCGCCCAATCCTCCATCTCGAGCCGCGTCTCGCGGGCGGCGCGACGCGCCTCCTCCACGATGTCCTGAGACTGTCGCTCGGCAAGCTTCACGATCTCGGTCTGGGAGGCTTCGCGAACCGCCTGCTCACGCGCCTCCCCGATCAGGCGATCGCACTCGCGCTTCGCCTCCGCGAGCATCTCCTGCCTCTCCTTCACGATCCAGCGAGCCTGTTTGATCTCCTCCGGGATCGTCGCGCGCATCTGGTCGAGGATGTCGTAGATCTCCTCACGGTCGATGCGCACCTGATCGGTGAGGGGCACCGCTTTCGCGTTGTGCACCAGATCGTCGAGCTTGTCGATGAGTACGAGGACGTCCATGCGGGGGATGGTACTCGCGACGCCGGATCTCTGGGTGCTGGTGGCCTAGTCCTGCGGGCTCAGTGGCGCACCGGGCCGTCCGTCCGGATACAGCTCGCGGAAGCGCTCGGCCACCGCACCGGTAACGAGGCCGGAGACGTTCCCGCCGAACGAGGCGATCTCCTTGACGCCGCTCGACGAGACGAACGCGTACTCCGGGCTCGACATCACGTACATCGTCTCGACCTCCGGGGCGAGCAGATGGTTGAGCCGGTTCATCTGGAACTCCCACTCGAAGTCCGCGATGACGCGGAGCCCCTTGATCATCGTGCGGGCCCCGTGCTTGCGCGCGAAGTCGACGACGAGCTCGCTGAAGACGTCGACCACGACGTTCTGGACGTCGGCCAGCGCCTCCTCGAGGAACGCCACCCGCTCGTCGACCGTGAACAACGTCTGCTTGTGGATCGGGTCACGCACGACGCCCACCACGACGCGATCGAAGATCGCGGCGGCGCGCCGCACGACATCGACATGCCCGAGCGTGACGGGGTCGAACGTCCCGGGGTTGATGGCGACGATGGGTTCGCGGTCGGTCATGGCGTGAGCAGGGTGAGCCGGGCGGAACCGTACCGCCGCGTGGTCACGAGGTCGAGCGAGAGGCGGGGCTCGACGCGCGCGTCCGTCTCGGCGACGACGAGACCGGTCGGTGCGAGAGCAGCCGGCACGAGCTCGGCGAGCCGGTCTTCGACCGACGGCCACAGCTCATACGGGGGGTCGAGCAGCACGAGGTCGTGACGCCGGCCGGCTGCGATCTCGTCGCGCAGAACGGCCAGAACGTCGCGCCGACGGACCTCGCCGGCGAGGCCGAGCTGCTCGAGGTTGGCCCGGATCACCCGACACGCCGCGGCGTCGGCCTCGACGAAGGTGCACCGGCGCGCGCCGCGGGAGAGCGCCTCCAGCCCGAGGCCGCCGGAGCCTGCATAGAGGTCGAGAACCGAGGCGTCGTCCACCGGCCCGACGAGATTGAAGAGCGCCTCCCGCACACGATCTCCCGTCGGTCGTGTGTGCGCTCCTTTCGGCGCCGCGAAGTGCCGGCCTCTGTGCGTCCCGCCGATGATCCGCATGCAGCGAAGAAGATACGGCCGGCCGGACACGTCGTCGTGGAGCACCTCCTGGAGCGCATCGAGAGCTGAGGGGAGACGCGGCTCAGGACTCGCCGACGTGCTCGGAATCGTCGAGCAGGCGTTCCGCGTCGGCGGCGAGAAGCGGGTCGTCAGCGAGGGTGGCGGCGAGCTCCTTCGCCCGCTCGAGAAGATCGCGGTCCGTGCGCAGACGTGTGAAGCGAAGGTCGGTGAGGCCCGACTGACGAGCGCCGACGAGCTGCCCCTCGCCGCGAATCTCGAGGTCGCGTTCGGCGAGCTCGAAGCCGTCCGTCGTCGAGACCATCGCCTCGAGCCGCTCGCTCGCCGACTCGGAGAGCTCGTCGCGCGCACGCGAGACCAGCAGGCAGAAGGACTGCTCGGCGCCACGTCCGACACGCCCGCGCAGCTGGTGAAGCTGGGCGAGCCCGAACCTGTCCGCCTCCTGAACGATCATGATCGTCGCGTTCGGGACGTCGACTCCGACCTCGATCACGGTCGTTGCAACGAGCACGTCGAGCTCGCCGGCCCTGAACGCCGCCATCACCGCGCGCCGGTCGGACGCCTTCAGCCGTCCGTGCACGCAGCCGACGCGGTAACCGGAGAGCTCCCCCCCGCGGAGCCGCGCGGCTTCGTCCTCGGCCGCCCGCGCGAGGGTCGTCTCCGAGCCCTCCACGAGAGGGCACACGACATACGCCTGGCGACCGTCGTCGAGATGGCGGCGGAGTCGAGAGTACGCCTCCGAGCTCCGCTCCTCGGTGACCCAGCGCGTGACGATCGGCCGCCGGTCGGCGGGTGGCGCGGCGATCTCCGAGACGGCCAGGTCGCCGTAGACGGTCAGCGCAAGCGTGCGTGGGATCGGCGTCGCGGTCATGTGCAGGACGTGGGGGCTGCGACCTTCCGCCAGGGCGGCGCGCTGCTCGACGCCGAACCGATGCTGCTCGTCGACGACGGCGACCGCGAGGTCGGCGAACTCGACGTCGCGCTGGATCAGGGCGTGCGTGCCGACAGCAATACCCACGTCGCCCGAGGCGACGAGCTGATGTGCCGCACGCCGCTCCCTCGCCGTCAGGCTCGACGTGATCAGCGCCACGCGCACGCCGAGCTCCGCGCAGAGGCCCTCGATCGTCAGGAAATGCTGCTCGGCGAGCGTCTCGGTCGGGGCCATCAGCGCGCCCTGCCGTCCGGATTCGACCGCGCGGAGCAACGTGTAGAGCGCAACCGCTGTCTTGCCCGAGCCGACGTCTCCCTGCAGCAGGCGCTGCATCGGCGTCGCGAGCGCGAGATCGGCGTCGATCTCGGCGAGGGCGTGCTCCTGCTCCTTCGTCAGCGAGAACGGCAGCACGTCCCGGTAGCGGTCAGCGAGCTCCCCCGGGGGCTCGAGCGGCTCTGCGAGAAGCGCCTCGCGTTGCGCCGCCCGGCGTCGCAGCGAGATCTGGAGCGTCACGAGCTCGTCGAGGGCGAGCCGTCGTCGCGCTCGCTCGGCGTCCTCCAGCGACCGGGGTCGATGGAGCGCGACGAGCGCATCGGCACGGATTGGAAGGGCATTCGTCTCGCGAACACGGGCGGGGAGCGGCTCACCACCATCTCGCGCGCGCGCCAGAGCAAGGTCCGTGAGTGCGCGAAGGGTCTTCTGCGCGAGGTCGGCGGTAGCGGGGTAGACGGGTGCGAAGTCTGCGGTCTGCGCGACGTCGCCGATGTCGTAGGAGCCGACCTGGAGCCCGTAGCGGTTTCGCTTGCCGCGCAGCCGAAGGCGCGTCCCGGGTACGAGCTGCGCCTCGAGCCACGGCTGGTTGAACCATGTCGCCCGGATCTCCCCGGTCTCGTCGGCAACGTGAGCGGTCAGGATGTGAAGGCGCCCCCGCCGTCTCCCGGATGCGCGCCGCACGACGACGTCGAGCACGGCCTCGTCGCCGTCGAAGAGGGTCGCCACCGTCCGCTCGTCGGCCGCCGACTCGTATCGCCGTGGCCAGTGCGCGAGCACGTCGCCGACGGTCACGATGCCGAGGCGTCCCACCTTCCGGCGCACGGCGGGCCCCACCCCTGGGAGCGTCTCGACCGGGAGCGCGAGCGCCTCCGGCCTGGGCACGGCGCGGGTCACGGGCAGATGCGCAGGCGGGTCCACGCCGCCGAAGCCGGCCGGGAGCCGGGTGCGTCGTGTGGCCCGGGGCACCGTTGCCCGAGTGTACGAGCAACTCCGGCGGGTGAACCGGCGGACGAGGGTGGCGCCCCCCGTCAGGCGGACGGAGCCGGGCTCTGCCCGTGTGCCTACCGCTTCTGCCTCTCGAGGACGGGGCGCAGACCACGTCCCAACCCACGAAGCGTGGGCCCCCACCGACGGGTGCCCGCCGGCGGGTGGCGTCACGAGGAGTCCTGGAACCAGAAGAAGCCGACCGCACCCGGCCCGGCGTGCGTGCCGACGACCGCGCCGAGCGGCTCGACGAGATCGACGGTCGCGCCCGGCCGGGCCTTCGAGACGAGGTCGGTGATCACGTCGACCCATTCGGGCGCGTTCGCGTGGGCGATCGCGACATGGAGGCCGTCCCGGTCGTCCGTCCCCTCCACGAACAGGCGTCCGAATTCCTGGAGCGCCTTCTGACGCCCTCGAACCCTGCCGATCGGCTCGACCTCGCCGTCACGGATCTCGAGGATCGGCTTGACGTTCAAGAGCGAGCCGGCGAGGGCCTGTGCCTTGCCGATCCGCCCTCCCTTCTGGAGGTATTCGAGGGTCGCGCACGTGAAGACGACCCTGTTCGTGCGCTCGAAGCCCGCGACGAGTTCTTCGATCTCCCCGTCCGTCGTGCCGCGCGCGAGCCTGCGGTCGATCGCCTCTGCGAGCAGCGCGCACGCCAGCGACGCGGTGCGCGTGTCGACGACGCGCACCCGGTCGCCGCCGAGCTCCTCGGCCGCGTGGCGCGCCGACTCGTACGTCCCCGAGAGCTTCGCGGAGAGCTGGAGCGACCAGATCCGGGTGAACCCTTCGTCGAGCAGCTCGTGATAGCAGGCGAGGAAGTCCGACGGCGTCGGCTGGGAGGTGGTCGGGAGCGTCTTCGCCCCCTCGAGCCGTTCGTAGAACTCCGCAGGCGTGATGTCGACGTGATCGCGAAGCGGCACGCCCTCGAACAGGACGTAGAGCGGAACGATGCGAACGTTGGCGTGTCGCTCGCGTGCGTCGACGAAGTCGGACGTCGAGTCGAGAACGATCGCGGTGGTCTCGCGGGTCAGTTCCATGCGATGACCCTAACCCGCGTCTGCGCCCGGCGAAGCCTCCCTGATCGTCGCCGCGAGCGCCTCGATCGCACCTCCCTTCTCGACGAGTGCGATCGCTCCCGCGCGGATGACCCGATCGCGCTCCTCCTGGGTCGCCTCCGCCGTGAGGCACACGACTGCAGCGCCGGAGGAGGCGATCACGGCGCGCGTCGCATCCGCCCCGTCGAGACCCGGCAACCGGTAGTCCATCAGGACCACGTCTGCCCGTACGTTTGCCGCAGCAGCCGCGGCCTCGTCGCCCGAGCCGACTACGCCGACTACTTCGAGGCCGGGCTGGAGACCGAGCAGGAGCTCCAGCGAAGCGCGGTACACCTCGTTGTCCTCGACGAGCAGGACCCGGGCCCCCATCGTCTCACTCGGCCGACAGGAGCAGCGGATAGTGGGGCTGGCCGCCGCGAACGACGTCGATCTCGAGCGTCCGGCCCGCGACGTGCGCCTCGAGCTCTGCCGCGTCGGGCGCACCGTCGCCGAGCAGGATCTGGACGAACGACCGCCCGTCGCTCGCGAAGCGCTCGAGCAGGACGTCGAGCACCCCCCAGATGTCCCCCCCGGCGGCGACCGCGCGGCCCTCGAGCAGCGCGAGGTAGTCGCCCTCGGCGACCGCGACACCGTCGAGCGTCACCGCCCGCGTCGCCCGCGTGATCTCTGCGGCCGTGACCTCCGCCGCCGCGGACCGCATCGCCGTCTCGTTCACGTCGACCTCGGCGCTCGCGTCGAACGACAGCGCCGCGGCGATCCCCTCCGGGATCGAGCGAGTCGCGATCACGCGCACATCCTTCGTCGACTCCGCCGCCGCACGGGCGGCCGCGAGAAGGATGTTGGCATCGTTCGGAAGAACGATCACCCGGCCGGAGCTGACTGCCGTGATCGCCTCGTGCAACTGGCCGACCGACGGGTTCGAGGTCGGCCCGCCCTCCACGACGATCGCGGCGCCCTCGCTGCGAAGAAGGTCGCGGTTCCCGGCTCCCTGCGCGACCGCAACGAGCGCCGTCGCGGTATCAGGTGCCGTCACAGCCGCCTGGAGAGCCGCGAGCCAGCGCTCCCGGTCGGCCGCCTGGCTCCGCATGTCCCCGACGACGACGCGCGCCGGGTCGACGACGCCGGCTCCTCGTCCCGCCGCGAGCGCACGCTCGGGCTCGTCGGTGTGAACGTGGATCTTCGCCAGGGTGGCGTCGCCCGTCACGAGCAGGGAGTCGCCGAGCCCTTCGAGCCCCGCGTGGAGCTCGTCGAGGTCGAGCCGCTCCCCCTCGACGACGAAGACCGCGCAGTAGCGGTACGCGGACTCCTCCTGATGGATCGATTCCTCTGTGAGCTCTTCCGTCACCTCGGGGACCTCCGGCAGGGGCTCCCCGGTGAGCCCGTGGAGCACGCCGCGGACGAGCTCGACGAGCCCCGCGGCGCCCGCGTCGACCACGCCAGCCTCACGCAGCTTGTCGAGCAGCTCCGGTGTCCGCTCGACGGCGTCCTCACCGCGCTCCACCACTCGACGCAGCGCATCGACGACCGGAAGCGCCTGCACCTCCGGGAGCTCGGCCTCCTCGGCCATCTCCCGGATCGCGGTCAGCATCGTTCCCTCCACCGGTCTCTGCACCGCGTCGTATGCGCTCGTCGAGCCCGCTCTGAACGTCTTCGCCAGTCGTTCCGCATCGATGGTCGTCGCCTCGGCGAGTACCCCTGCCATGCCCCGCACGATCGTGGAGAGAATCACCCCAGAGTTCCCCTTCGCCTCCATGGTCGCGGCACGGCGAGCCACCGCCGCGAGCTCGCCGGGCTCCGTCGCATGCGACTCCTCCAGCGCGGAGACCACTCCCCGCATGGTCAAGGTGAGATTCGTGCCGGTGTCGCCGTCGGGCACCGGATAGACGTTCAGCGCGTCGATCCGCCTCCGGTGGCGCTCGATGCTCTGCAGGGCCGATCGCGCGAGCCGCGCGGGACGCTCCGTGTCGATCACGGCGCGAGTCTACGCCGCCCGAGCGCGACGAACGCGCCGGCGGTCAGATCGCCTTCGTGACCTTGCCGGCCTTGAGGCAGCGCGTGCAGACGTAATCGCGGGTCGGCTTGCCGTCGAGCACGAGGCGGATGCGCTGAAGGTTCGGGTTGAACCGCCGCTTCGTGGCGACCATCGAGTGCGACCGGGAGTTTCCGGTCGACGGCTTCTTGCCACAGATGGCGCAGACCCTGGACATGCGGCCGAGGATGGTACCCGAGAGCCACACGAGGCATGGAGTTGGTTGCGGATGCGACCAGTAGCCGCCTTCAGAGATGTGTCCCGCCGCAGGCGGGATCAGGCCGCGGAAAACCGCGCAAGCAGACTCCTGCTCGCGAACAACTCGAGATGCGCGCTGCGTCGGGACGTGGGCTTGCCCGCGTCCCCGAAGCGCGCGGGACTCGGCGGACGCGGGCCGAGCCCACGTCCGACTCGGCTCTCGCGATCCCGCAAGAGTCGCTTTAGAGGTTCACCTGCCGCGGGCGAGGGTTTCGCGACGGGGATCCGCGCAAGCAGATTCCCGCCCGCGGACTGGTCATCTCGCAGCTGCTGCCCTCAGGTTCGCGAAGAGGTCTGCCATCTCGAGCGCGGTGCGCACCGCTTCGGCGCCCTTGTCGAGCCGCGCTTCGGCCTGGTCCTGGCGGTCGAGCGTGAGGACGCCGAACGAGACGGGCACGCCCGTCTCGATCGCGGCGAGCTGCAGGCCCGAGGCCGCCTCGCTCGCGACGTAGTCGAAATGCGGCGTGTCGCCTCGGATCACGCAGCCGAGCGCGACGATGCAGGCAAAGCGGCGGGTCTTGGCCAGCGCCATCGCCGCGATGGGCAGCTCGAACGCTCCCGGAACCGGCATCACGGTGATCGAGTCCTGGTCGACCCCAAGCGAAGTCAGCTCTCGAAGAGCGGAGTCGAGCAACGCCGCCGTCGCCTCGCCGTTGAAGCGGCTGACGACGATCCCCACCGCACGGCGTGCGCCGTGCGGCTCTCCCTCGAGCACCGGGTACCCGGGGGGAATCGCAAGCATGCCCGGGGCGTGCTCGCCGCTCGACTCGAGGGCCTCCGGCTCGTCGGTGACGACGTCGGGCTCGGCGGAATCCGTACCGACGTCCACGGCGCTCGCACCCACGTCGGGTGCGTCAGCGG
This sequence comes from uncultured Actinomycetes bacterium, assembly GCA_963798725.1. Lineage (GTDB taxonomy): Bacteria > Actinomycetota > Thermoleophilia > Gaiellales > Gaiellaceae > Gaiella. The sequence goes on along the minus strand of CAWCUL010000001.1, from coordinate 1,283,590 downwards.
CCTCGTCGTCGGCGTCGGGCTCGCCCCTCTCGAAGGCTTCCTCGACAGAGGCGGGCCCGTCGTCCGCTGCGTCCTCGACGCCGGCGCTCGGCCACACGCCGAGGACGTTCTCGCTCGCGCGGTCGAGATCGTCCGTCTCCTGCGCGCGCGTGTCGTCGTCCCGCCGCTCGAGGTCGTCCATCCGCGTCATCCCGCCTTTCTCAGAGCTCGGCTCCACCGTAGCGCTCGGTCTGATGGTGAAGCCTGCTGCCGATCGTGTGCCCCAGCTTGTCACGCTTCGCCTCGAGGTACCTGCGATTCTCGTCGTTCGGCTCCACCTCGATCGGCTCCTGCGAGACGACCTCGAGCCCGAACCCGCTGATCCCGGAGATCTTCCGCGGGTTGTTCGTCAGGACGCGGATCGTGGTGAGGCCCAGGTCGACGAGGATCTGGGAGCCGATCCCGTACTCTCGTGGGTCGGCCTCGAAGCCGAGCTCGAGGTTCGCCTCGACGGTGTCGAGCCCCTGTTCCTGGAGCTCGTACGCCCGGAGCTTGTTGAGGAGCCCGATTCCGCGGCCCTCCTGCGCGAGGTAGAGCAGGACGCCCAGCCCCTCCCGCTCGATGCGGGCGAGCGCCTGCTCGAGCTGCTCGCCGCAGTCGCAGCGCCGCGAGTGGAATACGTCTCCGGTGAGGCACTCGGAGTGGACGCGGACGAGCACGTCGCTCTCCCCGGCCACGTCGCCCTTGACGAGAGCGACGTGTTGCTTGCCGGTCAGCGTCTCCCGGTAGGCCACGGCCTGGAACGCGCCGTACTCGGTCGGGAGACGGACGCTGACGACGCGCTCGACGAGCTTCTCACTGCGCTTGCGGTACTCGATCAGGTCGGCGACCGTGACGAGCTTGAGGCCATGCCGCTCGCAGAACTCGACGAGATCGGGCACCCGCGCCATCGTCCCGTCGTCCTTCATGATCTCGCACACGACCCCCGCCGGCGCGAGCCCTGCGAGACGGGCCAGGTCGACCGCCGCCTCGGTCTGACCAGAGCGCTTTAGCACTCCGCCGGCACGGGCGCGAAGCGGGAACACATGGCCGGGGTGGACGAGATCGTGCGGAGTCGACGTGGGGTCGACTGCAACCTGGATGGTCCTCGCGCGATCAGCCGCGGAGATACCCGTCGAGACGCCGTCGCGAGCCTCGATCGTGACCGTGAACGCGGTCCCGAACTGCGCGCCGTTCTGGTCGGTCATCTGACGCAGGCCAAGCTCGTCGCACCTCTCGGGCGTGAGGCAAAGGCAGATGAGGCCCCTGCCGTGCGTCGCCATGAAGTTCACCGCATCCGGTGTCACGAACTGCGCCGCGATCGTCAGATCGCCCTCGTTCTCGCGGTCGGCGTCGTCGGCGACGACGACGAACCGGCCCGCCCTGACCTCCTCGATCGCCTCCTCGATCGAGGCGAAGGGGCTCGTCTCGGGTTTCGTCGTCGCGCTCACCCGGCCCATCGTAGCCCCGTCCGCTCGCCGGGCTACGACCGAGCCTCCCCATGGTTCAGCAGCCGCTCGACGTACTTCGCCAGCACGTCCACCTCGAGGTTCACGGGCTCCCCCGGCTCGAGCCCGCCGAGCGTCGTCGCCGACAGCGTGTGCGGGACGAGCGCGACGGCGAAGGCGGCCCGGTCGAGCTCCGCGATCGTGAGCGAGACGCCGTCGACCGTGACGGAGCCCTTCTCGACGCAGTAGCGGAGGATGCTTTCGGATGCGGCGACCTCGAGTCGCGCACCCTCACCCAGCCGCTTCATCGACGCGACCACGCCGAGATCGTCCACGTGACCCTGCACGATGTGGCCGCCGAGCGGCTCGCCCGCGCGCAGTGCCGGCTCGACGTTGACCTCGTCACCCGGGGCGAGCCGCGCGAGCGTCGTCCGGGCGAGCGTCTCCGGGACGGCGTGGAAGCGCATCGTCCCGCCCTCGACCGACTCGGCCGTGAGGCACGCACCGGCCACGGAGACAGAGTCGCCCGAACGTGACCCCTCGGCCGTCTCCGGCGCGCGCACCTCGAGGGTTCGTCCGCCCTCGCGGTCGTCGACGTCGGCGACTGTCCCGACTTCGCGCACGATCCCGGTGAACATCGACGCCAGGCTAACTGGACCGGTCTACCGATCCCGGCCGCACCTCGTCGTGGAGCTCCTCGATCCGGCGGCTCGAGCCGAGGTCAGGGACGCCGACGCTGGAGGACGGCCAGGACGACGAACAGCAGCGGCACCGCGATCCAAAACTGGCTCCTCGTGTAGCGGTGAAGCTCGCCCTGGATGTCCGCGCCGGCCAGCTCGGAGTCGAGCCTGCCGGGCCGCGACAGCGAGATCGCATGCAGTGCGAGCGGCACGTAGTTCAGGCATGCACCCGCGATCCAGAGGCCGAGGAGGAGCCATCCGAGCGTCGTCGCCACCGTCGCCACGAGCAGCCCGACCGCCGTTCCCAGGGTTGCGCCGAGCACGAACTCGGCGAGGATCACCCTGCGACGAAACGATGTGCCTCGTGCGCCATACATGTCGACGGCCGCAAGACGTCGGACGTCCACGAATCCCATCGACGCACCGTAGCCTCGCCCAGACCCGGACAGGCGTTCCCTCCGTGAGCTTCGTCTGCCGCCCGGCGGGGTCCCATGGTCGGCCCGACGGCCGTCGAGGAGAGGAGCAGAACGGCGACGAGAGCGGCGCCGGTGCGCGGCGGTGCCGAGCGAACGCCGGCTCGTCGAGCAGGGCGAGTGCGTCTCGAGGCCGATCGACGGTGCGGCAACCCACACGTCCGGAAGGCCGGGAGACCCCATTGCCGGTATGAGCGGTCGGCAGGGAGGATGTAGGTATGCCGCGTGAAGCGCTCACACGTGAGAGACCCGACGCCAGGCTCGCCGTCCTGACGTCAGCGTGCCCGGGGACCTGGCGGCGCGAGCCCCGCGGCGAGGTCCCTACATTGATGCTTGCGATGCTCTCGACGGGTCGAGGCACAGAGGCATGAGCTCGCAGATGCGCGACGACGCCTTCGCGGAGCGCGATCTCGACCGCGAGCCGCCGGTCCATGGCGGACGACACCGCGTGGTCGTCGTAGGCGGCGGTTTCGCGGGGCTACAGGCGGTGCGCGGGCTTCGCCGTGCCCCTGTCGAGGTGACGCTCGTCGACAGGCAGAACTTCACGCTGTTCCAGCCGCTCGCCTACCAGGTCGCGACCGGCTCTCTCTCCCCGGCCGAGATCGCCAGGCCGCTGCGCGCGGTGCTCCGGCGACAGGAGAACGCCCGTGTCCTGCTCGCCGAGGCGACCGGATTCGATCTCCAGCGACGCGAAGTCGCGCTCGAGAGCCTCCCGAACGGCGAGGAGCATGCAATCGTCGGGTACGACACGCTGATCGTCGCGGGCGGGTCACGCTATTCCTACTTCGGCCACGACGAGTGGCAGGTGCATGCGCCGGAGCTGAAATCGCTCGACGGTGCGCTCGAGATCCGCAGCCGGATCCTGGCCGCGTTCGAGGCGGCCGAGCTCGAGAACGACGCGGATCGGCGACGGAGCTGGCTCACGTTCGTCGTGGTCGGAGCCGGCCCCACCGGAGTCGAGATGGCAGGGCAGATCGCGGAGCTCGCCCACGATGTGCTGCGCCGCGACTTCCGCTCCGTCGACACCGGCAGCGCGAGGGTTCTGCTGGTAGAGGCCTCCGACCGTATCCTGCCCGCCTTTCCCGCGCCGCTCTCCGGGAAGGCTGCCCGCGCGCTCGAGCAGCTCGGCGTCACCCCCCTCGCCGGGCACACGGTCGTCGACGTGACCGCCGACTCCGTGGCCATACGAGACCCCGACGGCGAGACCGAGCAGGTCGCCGCGCGCACCGCGATCTGGGCGGCCGGTGTCACCGCCTCCGACCTGGCCACGAAGCTCGCCGACGCGGCGGGGCTCGAGGTCGACCGCGCCGGGAGAGTCGCCGTCGAGCCCGGCCTGACCCTTCCGGGGCACCCGGAGGTGCTCGCGCTCGGCGACATGGTGGAGGTACGGGCTACAGACGGGACCGTCACGCGGCTTCCGGGGCTCGCCCCGGTCGCGATGCAGCAGGGCCGGTACGCGGCGCACGCGATCCGTGAGCGTCTCCGTGACCGGGAGCCTGCGCCGTTCCGCTATCGCGACAAGGGCAACCTCGCGACGATCGGACGCAGCAAGGCCGTCGCCGACGTCAAAGGGCTCCACCTCTCCGGGTTCGTCGCCTGGGTGACATGGCTCCTCGTCCACCTCTTCTACCTGATCGGATTCGAGAACCGGGTGCTCGTCCTCGTTCGCTGGACGATCAGCTTCGTCACGCGTGGACGCGGGTCCCGGCTGATCGTCCGCCGATCCGCGCCGGACGAAGCCGACATGCCCGCGCACGCCGGCCGACAGGACGGGGTGCGGTCGCGCGCGGGTTGACCCGGATCGAGACGGGCGCGTGTGGGCGTCACGATCTCGCAGCCGGAGGCGTCGTCTCGCTCGAGGCGTCCGCTTCGCGGAGCCGCATGTCGAGCAGCAGGTCGTCGCCCACGCGCTCGACGGACGGGGGCGGCAGCTCGATCGGGCGCTCGAGCGGAGCGAGCATCGCGACGCCTCCACCGGCCAAGACCGGCGCGACGAACACGAGCAGCCGGTCGACCAGCCCCTCCGCGAGGAAGGCGCTTGCGATCTTCGGTCCGCCTTCGAGGAGAAGCGATTGGACACCCTCGGCCGCGAGCGCGTCGAGCTCCGTTGCGAGCGACCCGCTCCGCAGCTCCAGGGCGGACCCCTCGGGAAGCGGTCCGCGCCCGAATGCGAGCCGGCGCGGTTGCCGCACGACGGGCACGTCGCGCGCGTCGAGCCGCGGCGCATCGGCCCTGACGGTGCCCATGCCCACGCCCACTGCGTCGACCGAGGCGCGGAGCTCGTGGACTCGGCGGCGAGACTCTCCTCCCGTCACCCAGCGGCGGCCCGGCACGACCGCGCAGCCGTCGAGCGAGACGGCCAGCTTGAGCGTCACGTGCGGGCGGTCGAGCGCGACCCACGTCCGCCAGGCCTCGTTCTGGCGTCGCGCCTCGGGCAGGTCGAGCAGCTCGACCTCGATGCCGGCCGCCCGCAGCCTGTCCGCCCCGCCACCGGCCTCCGGGTTGGGATCGGCGCAGCCTGCGACGACCCTTGCGATTCCCGCCTCGACGATCCTGTCGACACAGGGCGGCGTCCGCCCGTGGTGGGCGCACGGCTCCATCGTCACGTAGAGCGTCGCGCCACGCGCCGACTCTCCCGCCGTGTCGAGCGCGACGATCTCCGCATGTCGCCCTCCGGCCGGCTCGGTGACTCCCTCGCCGACCACCGCGCCGTCGGCCGCCACGATCACCGCGCCGACGGTGGGGTTCGGGTGGCCACGCCCGGGGTCTTCCGCCGCAAGCGCCAGAGCGCGGTTCAGGCTCACGCGACCAAGGCGGCGAGGCGCACATACGCGGCCACCGGGTCGGGATCTCCGAAGACGGAGCTGCCCGCGACGAAGAGCGATGCGCCGGCGTCGCGCGCCCGCCCGATCGTGTTTTCGCCGATACCGCCGTCCACCTGGATGGCCCGGTCGGTCAGGGCGGCAAGTGCGGCAATCCGGCCCGGGGCGCCGTCCATGAAGGCCTGCCCCGAGTACCCGGGGTGAATCGACATGCAGAGGACGATGTCCGCGTTCATCTCGTCTGCGGCTTCCGCGGCCCGCGCTGGCTCCGTCTCCGGATTGAACGCGAGGCCGACCCCCAGCTCGAGTTCGCGCGCCCGCTCCGCGACCGCGGCCACCTTCGATGTCGCCTCGATGTGGAACGTGACGGAGTCGGCTCCGGACGCGGCGAACTCCTCGAGGTGGTGCTCCGGGTCGTCGACCATCAAGTGGCAGTCGAGCACGCCGCCGCGGGCATGGATCGTGGGCGCGATCGACCGCAGCACCACGGGGCCCATGGTCACGGGCGGCACGAAATGACCGTCGCCGCAGTCGAAGTGGACGATCCGGCAGCCGGCCGCGAGCAGTGCGTCGATCTGCTCTCCGAGCCGCCGGAAGTCGGCGGCGTACAGCGACGGCTCGACCTCCACGCCGTCGCGAATCCACTCGCTCCAGCCCACGTTGACGATCCTAGTGGCGGAAATGCGCCTTGTAACAGGTTGCAACTTGCGGGCTCACGCACGGAGTAGGCGCGCGACGAAGAACCCGCTCGTCCGGTGGACGTGCGGAAGCGTCTGGAGGAATTCAGCGCGTGCGCGGTGACGGAACTGCGGCCACTCGTCGCCGAGTGTGGCGTCGACCCGCACCGACCCGTCCGCGACCACCGCGTCGACGACGTCTTCGGACTCGGCCGCGTTGATCGTGCACGTGGAGTAGACGACCGTGCCGCCGGCCGTCGTCCGCTCGATCGCGGCGCGAAGAAGCTCGAGCTGGAGCCCGGGTAGCGGCGTCGCGCGCCAGCGCAGATCGGGCCGGGAGGCGAGCACGCCCAGGCCCGAGCAGGGCGCATCCACGAGGGCGCGGTCGTACCCGGCGAGCTCCGGCGGAAGGTCTCTGCCGTCCGCATGGAGGACCCTCACGCGCCTCGCGCCGAGCCGCTCGGCCGTCTCGCGGAGGCGGGCTGCGCGGCCTTCGTCGACCTCGACAGCGTCCACGGCCCCCGCCAGCATCGTCGCCTTGCCGCCCGGCGCGGCGCACAGGTCGAGCGACCGCTCCTCGGGTCGCGACCCGACGACGTGGCCGACGAGCTGGGAGGCCCGACTCTGCGGCCAGATACGCCCCTCCGCGAGCGCCTGCTCGTCCACCCGGTCGACGACCCACGCACCGGGAACGGCGGGGTCCTCGCGGCCGGCGATCGTGCCGCGCACGAGGCGCACGGCGGTCTCGGGCTCCTCGTTCTGCGCGATCATCAGCGCCCGCGCTTCGTCGGCCCCGAGCTCCGACCACCACCTCTCGGCGATCCAGTCGGGATACGAGTGCCGGAGCGCAGCCTCGTGAGCGCTTGCTTCAGGAAGCGACCCGCAGAGCTCGCGGGCACCCTCGGCAAGCCTGCGCATGACCGCATTCGTGAACCGGACGGCACGCTCGAGCCCCGCGTGTCGAACGAGCTCGACCGACTCGTTCACTGCCGCGTAGCGCGGGACGCCGTCCATGAACGCGAGCTGATACGCGCCGAGCCGGAGTGCCGCGGTGACGGGGGGATCGAGCTTGCGGACCGGCCTGCGCCCGAGCGTCTCGATCGCATGATCGAGGGTCCGCCTCCTCTGGACGGCGCCGAACGCGAGCCGGCGCGCGAGCGCGCGGTCGCGATCGTCGAGGCCCACGGACACCGACCGGAGCACGAGATCGGCGTACGCGCCGTCCTCGAACACCCGCCGGAGGACGGTGAATGCGGCAGCACGCGCAGGCGAGATCTCGCTCATCGCAGGCCGCGGCGCCAGGCGTCGACGGACATCCGCCGGCCGCCGTCCGGCTGAACCTCGAGCGGCTGGAACGATCCGTCGTCGCCGATCCGTGCGCGCCAGACGGTCACCGGCCGCCCCTCGAGCTCCGCTCGGGCGCCGATGTGCGGGTGGAGCGCCCGGACGACGCGTACGAGCTCCTGCGCGGGTCGAGCGAGGTCGAGCCGTCGATCTTCGGGCTGGATCTTCTCGGCGTACGTGGCCTCCGGCGACTGCGGTGAGTAGTGAGGAGCAGGGTCGGCGAGGACGGCGTCGAGGAGCCTTGCGGCGACTTCCGCTGCCTTCCCGTAGACCGCGCCCGCGTCGTCCTCCGGCCCGATCGGGAACGCCTCCTGGGCGGCGATCGGCCCGGCATCCAGCTCGGCGACGGTCTCGTGGATCGTGACCCCGGTCTCGGCGTCACCCGCCATGATCGCCCGCTCGACCGGCGCCGCACCACGCCAGCGCGGCAGGAGCGAGGGATGGACGTTGAGCCACGACCGCTCCGCCAGCAGAGGCTCGGGAATGAGCAGCCCGTATGCGCAGACGACGATCGTGGACGCGTCGAGGTCGAGCCCGCCCACGGGGCGCTCCGGCTGGAGCACGGGGATCCCGAGCCGCTCGGCCACCTCCTTTGCCGGCGGCGCGGCGACCCTTCGGCCTCTCCCTGCGGGGGCATCCGGCCGCGTCAGGAGCGCCGCGACGTCGTGCTGCCGCGCCAGGCGCTCCAGCACGTCCGCCCCGAACGGCGCGGTCGCGGCGACGGCGATCCGTGCCATGCGGCCGCCTACGACGAGAGAACGAGCCTGGGGCGGAGCTCCGCGAGCGCCTCACGGCGCGCCGGGGCATCCGTGCGGTCGAGCACGAGCCTGCCGTCGAGGTGGTCGAGCTCGTGCTGCACGACGCGGGCCGCCATGCCCTCGAGCTGGAGCTCGACCGGCTTTCCCACCTCGTCCTGCGCCGAGACCGTGACCCGCGCCAAGCGCTCGACCGGCACGCGTACGGAGCCGAGCGAGAGACAGCCTTCCTCGTCGACCTCGGTCTCCTCGCCGACCGGAGTCAAGACCGGGTTTACGAGCACGCGATCCTCTCCGTCGAGCGTGCAGACGAAGAAGCGGCGCACGATGCCGATCTGGGTCGCGGCGAGCCCGATCCCGTCGGCGTCGTGCATGAGCTCGAGCATCCGCGCAGTGATCCGGGCGAGTTCGGCGTCGAAGGTCTCGACCTCGGCGGCGCGCATCCTCAGCACCGAATCGCCGTACTGACGGATCTGGGCGAGCGCGACCTCCTTGCGCATGAGCCTCTCGGCCTCTGCGCGCGCCTCTTGCTCGGTCGGCTCTTCGGCGTGATCGTGGTCGTGTTCGTGGTCGTGGTCGGACACGCTTCGATTTTAGCCCGCGTTCTGCAACACGGCCTGGGTCTGTAGCGTGCGGGAGACGAGCCTGCCGCCGTCGTCCGTGACGTCGGTCTGCACGACGATCGTCGTCCTTCCCGTGTGTACGAGCTCTGCGCGCGCGGTCACCGAGCCTTCCCGCACCGCCGCGAGGAAGTTCGTCTTGGCCTCGATCGTCGACGTCGTCGCCCCGGGAGGCAGGTTGAGAAAGGCGAGGGTCGCAGCGGCAGCGTCCGCAAGTGCCATCAGGTAGCCGCCGTGGAGAAGGCCGTCCGCAGTGCAGTGCTCGGCGGCCCATGCGCCCCGCAGCACGACGGCGCCGGGGCTCCCCTCGGCGGCCTGGAACCCGAGCAGGGCGGCGAACGGCATCGCCTCGCGAACCAACACGGTGAGGCTCTCATCCACCGCTTTGAACCTAGACGGTGCGCCGCGGGCGCGCTACAGGGATTGCGGGTCGACGTCCACGACCACGGTGAGGCCGTCGCGACGCATCGTCCGCGCCGCGGCCGCAAGGAGCGTCGATGCCCGGCGCGCAACCGATCGCGGCTGGGTGGTCTTGACGATCAGCTGGGCGCGATAGCGGCCCCGAAGTCGGAGCACGGGGGCGGGACCGAGAAGCTCTCCCTCCACGTCGGTGAGGCGGTCTCGAAGCTCCTGGAGCGCCGCGAGGGGCGCCTGCGGGTTTGCGCCCGCGACGAGGATCGCGACGAGATGACGGAAGGGCGGGTATCCCAGGACCTCGCGCCGCTCGAGCTCGCCGGTCATGAAGCCCGTCACGTCGTGGTTCACGGCATGACGCAGCGGCGTCGCGTCCGGTTGGAAGGTCTGCACCAATACGCGCCCCGGCGCGTCGCGTCCACTTCGGCCTGCGAGCTGGGTCACCAGCTGGAACGTTCGTTCCTCCGCGCGGAAGTCGGGCAGCGCCAGGCCCGTGTCCGCGTCGACGACCGCCGCGAGGGAGACCCCAGGCACATGGTGCCCCTTTGCGACCATCTGGGTTCCCACGAGCACCGCGCGATCGGTGGCCCGGAAGCGCTCGATCGCGTCCCGCGCCGCTCCTGGCCGGGTCGCGACGTCGGCGTCCAGCCGGATCCGCTCGAGCTCGGGGAGGCGCTTCGCGAGCTCGGCCTCGAGGCGCTGCGTCCCCGCACCGATCCGGGCCATCTCGGCCGAGCCGCAAGCCGGGCAGGTGACCGGCACGCGCTCGCTACTTCCACAGTGATGACAGCGCAGCACGTCGTCTGCGTGCAGCGTGAGCGCGACGTCGCAGTGCGGGCAGCGCCGCGAGATGCCGCACGCGCGGCAGTGGATCGCGGGTGAGACGCCGCGTCGGTTGAGGAGGAGGATCGCGCGTCCGCCATGCTCGACGATCCCCCCGAGCCCGTGGAGAAGCGGAGCGGAGAGTGGATAGCCGGCCTCGCGGCGGAGGTCGACGAGCGCGACACGCGGCATCGGCGCGCCGATGCGTGCGCTCAGCGAGCAGCGGGCGAGTCGCGCCCAGCTCTCGGGTCGAGGCGTCGCCGACCCGTACACCGCAACCGCTCCCTCGAGGGCCGCCCGCTTGGCGGCCACCGTCCTCGCGTCGTAGCGCGGGTCGGACTCCTGCTTGTACGCCGCGTCGTGCTCCTCGTCGACCACGATCAGCCCGACACCGCGCATCGGCGCAAAGACTGCAGAGCGGGCTCCCACGACGATCCGCGCCTCCCCCCGGGCGATCCGATCGCGCTCATCGCGTCGCTCGGCGTCGCCGAGGGACGAGTGGATGACGGCCACTCGATCACCGAAGCGCTCGCGGAACCGCCCCACGGTCTGCGGCGCGAGCCCGATCTCGGGGACGAGCACGATCGTGCCGAGACCCCGATCGAGCGCGGCACTGCACGCCTGGAGATACACCTCGGTCTTGCCGCTGCCCGTCGGGCCCTCCAGCAGGATGTGCTCACCGACGCCCTCGTCGAGGGCGGCCACGATCCTGTCCACGGATGCTCGCTGCTCGGGAGCGAGCTCGGCCGGCTCGGGCTCACCGGCGAGCGACTCGCGCAGCGCAGGCGACGGACGCTCTCCACGCGGAGCGCGACGCACAGGCGCGACGAGCTCGAGGGCCCTAGCCGGGGTCGAGCCATAGTAGTCGGCGAGCCAGAGCGCGAGATCGACGAGTTGCGGCGGAATCTCGTCGAGCAACTTGCCGACGGCTGCCGGTGTGATCCCCGGAGGCGCAGAGACGCCCAGGTCGCACACGACCCCCCGCGTCGCGCTCCGCCCGAGCCTGACGGCGACCACCGCGCCCTTTCCCGTCCCCTCCGGCACCTCGTAGGTGAACGGCCGGGCGAGCGAGCGGGTCGAGACGAGGGGATACACGGACGCCAGTGGCACCCGTCGAGGGTACTCTCGCCCGCCGGACGATCTCGAAGCTCCCGCGGTAGGCTTCGCGTATGGCAGGGCATGGGCATTCGGTCGACGAGTACCTGGAGGTGATCTACTTCCTCGCCTTTCCGATCGGCGAGTACCGCCCCGCCGGAGAGAGCGCGATAGCCGCGCGTGTGGCCGAGATGCTCGGGGTCTCCCGGGCGTCGGCTGGGGAGATGTTGAAGCGCCTCGAGCTCGAGGGCCTCGTGGAGCGCGGCAAGCAGAAGGAGGCGATCCTCACGCCCGCGGGCATCGAGCGCGCGGAGAAGGTGGTGCGCAAGCACCGGATCATCGAGCGCTTCCTGACGGACTTCATGGGCTACACCGCATCGGAGTCGCATGTCCACGCGGACGAGATGGGCGACACGTTCACCGAGGAGATGATCGAGCGGATCTACGAGCGGCTCGGTCAGCCCGACCGTTGTCCGCATGGTTGGCCGGTCTCCACCGAGTTCGAGCAGTCCGAGAACGAGGGGCTCCTGGCGCTCTCCGAGCTCCAACCCGGCCAGGCGGGTGAGATCGTCCGTCTGGCGGAGCACGACGGCGACCTGTTGCACTGGTTCTACGACGAGGGCTACGTCCCCGGCTCGAAGATCGAGATGCGCGCCGCGCACCCGGCAGCCGGTCAGCTCGCGGTCGTGCTCGACGCGAGCGAGCGGGCGATCGGTGAGAAGGCGGCGCAGGGCCTGTACGTCCGGCTCGCCGCGTAGAGGTCGTCTCGGATCTCCTGACCGCCGGCCCCGCCTTACACCGGGCTTACCGTCCCCTCACCCGAACCGAACTGCCCGCTGGTTCGATTGCCTCACCTGACCAGAAGGGGGACCTCCACATGAGACGTATCACGATCCTCGGTGCCGGCATCGTCACCGTCCTGGCTCTTGGCTTCGGAGCCTCGGGAGCCGTCGCCGCCGACAATCCCTCGCTCGTGGACGACGTCGCGGCGAGACTCGGGATCTCGGCCGACAAGCTGCGGTCGGCGTTCAAGGACGCGCTGTCGGCGCGTGTCGACGCGGCCGTCAAGTCGGGCAAGCTCACCGCGGACCAGGGAGCGAAGCTCAAGGAGCGGATCGCGAACGCCAAGGGAATCGGCACCGGTGTGCGCGATCGGTTCGAGAAGCGTCGCAAGGACTTCCAGAAGCACCTCCGTGGGGGCATCGGGCACAGGGGTGCACGCCCACTGGGATCGGGTGCGGCAGCGAAGTACATCGGGATCAGCGGCGACGAGCTCCGCACCGAGCTTCGAACGGGCAAGTCGCTCGCTCAGATCGCGACCGCGCACGACAAGAGCGTCGACGGCCTGGTCACAGCGATGCTGGCGCCGGCAAAGGACCGGATCGACAAGGCGGTCGAGAACGAGCGCCTCACCCAGGAGCAGGCAGACAAGCTGCTCTCCCGCCTGCAGGACGGGCTCGAGAAGCTCGTCCAGCGCGCGCCGAAGGCGAAGCCGACGACGACGTAGGCAGATCCGCTGTTCCTCGGCGGCTCAGCCCGCCGAGGAACAGCCCCCGGTTCAGCTGGCCGCCCGCGGCGAGAATCCGCGCCAGCGGGCGAATCCCTGGCAACTGGCCCCTGGCAGTTGCGGCACCGCCAGGCGACGCCTTCACGGGGACAAGCCGTGGGAATCCGCGGAGGCGGATTCCACACGAACGGAGAGTTGTTGCGGCCGCGAAAGCGGCCGCCTTCAGGGATGTGCCCCGCCCGCAGGGCGCGGATCAAGCCGCGGGAATCCGCGCAAGCGGATTACCGCCTGGCGAACGGACAGTCGTTGCGGCCGCGAAAGCGGCCGCCTTCAGGGATGTGCCCCGCCCGCAGGACGCGGATCAAGCCGCAACCGCGAAGCGGAAGGCGGGGCGCCTCAGGGATGTGCCCCGCGGGAGCGGATCAAGGAATCCGCGCAAGCGGATTACCGCCTGGCGAACGGACAGTCGTTGCGGCCGCGAAAGCGGCCGCCTTCAGGGATGTGCCCCGCCCGCAGGGCGGGGATCAAGCCGCGGAATCCGCGCAAGCGGATTACCGCCTGGCGAACGGACAGTCGTTGCGGCCGCGAAAGCGGCCGCCTTCAGGGATGTGCCCCGCCCGCAGGGCGGGGATCAAGCCGCAGTCATCCGCGCAAGCGGATTACCGCCTGGCGAACGGACAGTCGTTGCGGCCGCGAAAGCGGCCGCCTTCAGGGATGTGCCCCGCCCGCAGGGCGGGGATCAAGCCGCGGGAATCCGCGCAAGCGGATTACTGCTGGCGAACAAGGAAGGGATCTGCCCCGCCGGAGGCGGGGATCAAGCGGCAGGAATCCGCGCAAGCGGATTCCCCCTGGCGAGCAAGGACGTCGTTGCGGCGGCGAAGCCGACGCCTTCAGGGATCTGCCCCGCCGGAGGCGGGGATCAAGCGGCAGGAATCCGCGCAAGCGGATTCCTGCTTCGCGCAACTAAAGGACTACCGCGCGGAGATCCGCTCCTGCGGGTTCCCGCTTCGCGCAGCCTGGCGGAGCGCGTCGGCCCTTTCGGTTCGCTCCCAGGTGAAGTCCGCGGAGTCGGTGCGGCCGAAGTGGCCGTAGGCGGCGGTCTTGCGATAGATCGGACGGCGGAGGTCGAGGTCCCGCACGATCGCGCCGGGACGGAGGTCGAAATGCTCCAGCACGAGCGCGGTGATCTGCTCGTTCGTCAGTCCGTCGGCCTCGGTGCCGAACGTGTCGACCAGCACGTTCATCGGGTGCGCGACCCCGATCGCGTACGCGACCTGCACCTGGCAGCGGTCGGCGAGGCCGGCGGCGACGACGTTCTTCGCGACGTAGCGGGCGGCATAGGCGGCCGAGCGGTCGACCTTGGTCGGGTCCTTGCCGGAGAAGGCGCCACCGCCGTGCGGCGCCGCACCGCCGTACGTGTCGACGATGATCTTTCGTCCTGTGAGCCCCGTGTCGCCCATCGGGCCGCCGATCACGAACTTGCCGGTCGGGTTCACGTAGAAGAAGTCCTTCGAGCCGAACCGGGCCGGATTGAAGAGATCGCGATAGTCGGCGTGCAGGATCGGCTCGACCACCTGTTCCAGCAGATCGGGCTTGATCAGCGACTCCGCGTCGAGGCCGTCGCGATGCTGGGTGGAGATCAGCACCCGTTCGATCTCGACAGGCCGCTGGATCCCGTGCTCGTCGACCTCGTACCGGACGGTCACCTGGGTCTTGCCGTCCGGCCGCAGGTACGGCAGCACATCCGCCTTGCGGACAGCCGCGAGTCGCCGCGCGAGCTTGTGCGCGATCATGATCGGGAGCGGCATCAGCTCCTCGGTCTCCCGGCTCGCGTATCCGAACATCATGCCCTGGTCACCCGCTCCGATCCGGTCGAGCGGGTCGGCGTCGCCGTGCTGCGCCTCGAAGGACTCGTCGACGCCCTGTGCGATGTCGGGCGACTGGTCGTCGATCGCGACCATCACGCCGCAGGTCTCCGCATCGAACCCGTACTTGGCGCGCGTGTAGCCGATCTCCTTGATCGTGTCGCGCACGATCGAGCGGACGTCGACGTACGTGTCGGTGGTCATCTCCCCGGCGACGACGACCAGCCCGGTCGTGATCAGCGTCTCGCATGCCACACGACCCTCCGGGTCGTCCGTCAGGACCGCGTCGAGGACGGCATCGGAGATCTGGTCGGCGATCTTGTCCGGGTGCCCCTCCGTCACCGACTCCGACGTGAACTGGAACGTGCGCGCAGCCATCGTGGATCGAACCTTAGCCACGATCCCCGGCCCTGCCAGCGTCGTCACTCGAGCGTCGGGTCGCGTCCCATCAGCTGTCCGACGAGATCGGTGAGGGGCACGCCGTCGAGGACGGCGCAGACGCCTTCGACGATCGGTAGCTCGACGCCGAGCCGATGAGCGAGACGACGGACCACGGGGGCTGTCGTCAGCCCCTCGACGACCATTCCGATCGTCCGGGCAGCCTCCTCGGGCGTCGCGCCCCGCGCTACGAGCTCGCCGCAGCGGCGGTTTCTGCCCGCCGCCGACCAGCACGTCACGATGAGATCGCCCATTCCCGCGAGCCCTGCGAACGTCTCGGGCTTTGCGCCTGCGGCCTCCGCCAGACGACCGATCTCGGCAAGCCCGCGCGCGACGAGCGCCGCCTTCGCGTTGTCGCCGAGCCGGAGGCCGTCTGCGCCACCCGCCGCGAGCGCGATCACGTTCTTTGCGGCCGCGCAGAGCTCGACGCCCAGGACGTCGTCGGTCACGTAGACGCGAAAGGCGGTCGAGTTGATAGCCAGCTGGAGCTGCACGGCAAGCGGAAGGCTCTCGCACGCGATCACCGCCGCGGCGGGCAGGCCGCGCGCGATCTCCTCCGCGATGTTCGGCCCGGACAGCACGGCGACGGGCCTTTCGCGAACGAGGGTCGAGAGACGCGATCCGCTGACCGGGTCCAGGCCCTTGGTGAGGCTCAGCACGGGCGCGGTGCCGGGCAGCTCGGCGACGACCCCGTCGAAGGCGGCGCTGGGCACGGCGACCACGACGAGGTTTGCGTCTTCCACGTCCGCGTCGTCGATGGTGGCGACGGCGACCCCGCCGAGATCGGCCTCCGAGAGGTAGCGCGGGTTTCGACCCGTGCGGCGGATCGCCTCGACCTGTCCAGGGTCGCGGCATGCAAGGGTGACCGTGTGACCGCGCTCGACGAGCAGCCGCGCGAACGCCGTGCCCCAGGACCCCCCACCCAGCACGGCGACGTTCATCGAAGCTGACCGGCCATCAGGACCTCTGGAAGTCGATCGAGACCGGTACTCCCTGCAGGTCGAAGCGCGCCCTCAGCTCGTTCTCGACCCAGTACCCGTAGTCGCGGGTGACGAGGCGAGGGTCGTTCACGTATACGCGCAGGCGCGGCGGACGCGTCCCGGTCTGGGTCGCGTACAGGAGCCTGAGACGCCGACCACGATCCCCGGCGGGGCCCGGCCTGGCCTCCTTGAGCTCGGCAAGGGCTTTGTTGAGCGCCGGGGTCGAGATTCGGGCGACATGCTTCGCGAACAACGTCTCGACGTGGTCGAGGAGCCGCCGGAGACCACGCCCGGTGGCTGCCGACACTGCGACGGCCGGAGGCCGCTGCCTGAGACGCCGGTTCAGGAGACCCCGCGTCTCCTGGAGGTCGACGACCCCGATGTCCCACTTCGAGAGGACGACGAGGGTCGAGCAGCCGGCCCTGCGCGCGACGTCGGCGACGGCGAGGTCCTGCTCGACGATCCCCTCGGACGCGTCGACGAGCACGAGCGCGACGTCCGCGCGCTCCGCCGCCGCGAGCGATCGGAGCTCGGAGTAGTACTCGACTCCCTGACGCTGGCGCCGCTTGCGCCGCAGACCTGCCGTGTCGACGAGCACGAACGTCGTCGCGTCCCGGGTCAGCACCGTGTCGATCGTGTCGCGGGTCGTGCCCGGCACCTCCGACACGATCACCCGCTGCTCCCCGAGCAGGGCGTTGAGCAGCGAGGACTTCCCCACGTTCGGGCGGCCGAGGATCGCGACGCGGATCGCCGTCTCCCCGACGACAGCCTCGTCCCGTCCGGGAAGCCGGGAGACCACGTCGTCGAGGAGGTCTCCCGTTCCATGACCGTGCAGCGCGGAGAGCGGCACAGGGTCGCCGAGGCCGAGCCGATGGAACTCGACCGAGTCGAGGTCGCGCGTGGGGTCGTCGATCTTGTTGGCGAGGACGATGATGGGCTTGCCGGAGGAACGGAGGATCGCGGCCAGATCCTGGTCGCCCGGGGTGATCCCGGCTCTCGCGTCCACCACGAACAGCACGAGATCCGCCTCGGCCACCGCCGAGCGCGCCTGAGCAGCGATATGCCGTCCGAACGGGCCCGTGTCCGCCTCGTCGACGCCACCCGTGTCCACGAGCCGGAAGGTGACGCCGTTCCAGTCGCAGAGGAGCTCCTTCCGGTCCCGGGTCACGCCGGGGGTCTCGTGCACGACGGCCGCACGGCTCTGCGTGAGCCGATTGACGAGCGTCGACTTGCCGACGTTGGGGAATCCCACGATCGCCACGGTTCCGGCGCTCCTGACCTCGTTGGAGCCGGAGTCGCCGCTGAGAAGCTCGTTGTCCATGCTCTCAGAGGTGCTCCGCGCGGGGCGGCCCACCCGGCGGGGCACCCGGCCGACTCATTCCGTCGACCTCGACGAGCCAATCCCAGAGGCGGCGAATCTCGGCCTGCAGCTCCGCCGATGCGGCCTTGTAGCCCCTACCGCCCTTCGGCAGCCCCTCGAACGTCATCGGCTCACCCCATGCGATCCTGACCCGCTGGCCGAACCGCCAGCGATGCGTTCCGTGGATGGCGACCGGGATGATCGGCACGTTCTCCTGGATCGCGACCATCGCTGCGCCGGGCTGCACCACGCCGGGCTCGCCCCCGAGCTGTCTCGTGCCCTCGACGAAGAGGCCGAGCGCGTTGCCGTCCGCGACGATCCTCCGCATCGTCCGCACAGCCTCGCGGTCGGACTCCCCCCGCCGTACCGGGAAGCAGCCGAAGGATCGGATGAACGCCCCGAACCCGGGTGCCCGATGCGCCTCGATCTTCGCCATGTAGTAGAGGATGCGCGGGCTCGCTGCCCCCAGCACGACGGGGTCGAGCCAGTGGACGTGATTCGACGCGACGACACAGCCGCCGTGGAGCGGAACGCGCTCGCGCCCGTAGCTCCGGAGCCTCGTGGAGAGCCTGCCCGCGAGACCGATGGTGGGGCGGCCGATCGCCCAGGTGACCCGCGCGGTGTTCACCGTGCCACCTCGACGAGCCGCACGACGCGTTCGACGACCTCGTCCAGGCTCAGATCCGTGGTGTCGAGCTCTACCGCGTCGTCTGCGCGGTGTGTATTGGCGGCGTCGCGCTCGTCTCGTCGGCGCAGCTCCTCCGCGAGCTCTTCGGCGTCCTGTCCCTCCCGCTCGAGGTGCCGCCGGCGGGCCCGCACCCGGGGATCCGCGACGAGCCAGACCTTGACCTCGGCGTCGGGAGCCACGACGACGCCGATGTCCCGCCCTTCGATCACCGAGTCACCCGAATGTCCGAGCGAGCGCTGACGCTCACGCATGACCTCGCGTACCTCGGGGTGACGAGCGACGACAGGTACCGCAGCGTCGATCTCGGGCCCGCGGATGCGCTCGGTCACGTCGTTCCCGGCGATCGACACGGTGCCGTCGCCGCCGAAGCCCACCGGGCTCCTGGCGGCGAGCGCCCGAAGCCCCGGGCCGTCGTCGAGCGCCACGCCCTCGTGCAGCGCGAGCCACGTGAGCGCACGGTACATCGCTCCCGTGTCGAGGTACTCGAACCCGAGGCGTGCCGCGAGCGCCCTCGCAACCGAGCTCTTGCCCGCCCCCGCAGGACCGTCGATCGCCACGATCAACGGTTTCTCTCCCGATGGAGAGAAACCGCGCAAAGACCATTCACTCGACCCATGACGTCGTAGTTCTAGTCGAGCGGCGGAGTTGCTCCACGACGTCGAAGAAGCCAGGGAAGCTGACCGTCACGGCCTCGGCGCCCTCGAGCCCCACGCCTTCGCGGGAGGCGAGGCCCGCGACCGTCGCGACCATGGCGAGCCTGTGGTCTCCGCGGCTCGAGACGCGGCCCCCACGCAGCCGTGCCGGAACCCCCGTGATCCTGAAGCCGTCCTCCGTCGCCCGTGCCCTCACTCCGAGCGCCCGGAGGGCGTCCGTCGTCGCCTCGATCCGGTCGCTCTCCTTCAGCCGGAGCTCCTCGGCACCGCGGAGCACGCTTTCCCCGCGCGCGCAGGAAGCGGCGAGCGCGAACAACGGCAGCTCGTCGATCGCGATCGGCACCTCGAGACCCTCGACGGTCGTCCCGACGAGCGGAGCCGCGTGTACCTCGATGTCCCCCCCGGGCTCGCCACCGATCGACCGCCGGTTGTAGGTCGTGATCCTGGCGCCCATGCGCTCGAGGATCGCGAGGAGCCCGGTCCGTCGCGGGTTGAGGTTGACGCCGTGGACGTGGATCTCCGATCCCGGAACGAGAGTCGCCGCCACGATGAACGGCGCCGCAGACGAGAAATCGCCGGGCACCTCGACTTCGCCGAGCGCCAGGTGCGAGGCGGGCCGCACGGTGACGCTCTTCGGGCGGGCCGTCACGTCGGCGCCCGCTGCCGCAAGCATCAGCTCGGTGTGGTCGCGCGTCGGCGCAGGCTCGACGACCGTCGTCTCTCCGTCCGCGTAGAGGCCCGCGAGGAGCACGGCCGACTTCACCTGCGCGCTCGCCACCGGGAGCGCGTAGTCGATCCCGTGCAGCGGGACGCCGTCGATCGCGAGCGGCAGCGATCCGCCGGTCGTCGCGATCCGGGCCCCCATCCGGCCGAGCGGCTCGGCGATCCTTTCCATCGGGCGGCGGGAGAGCGACGCGTCGCCGGTCAGCTCGAACCGGCCGTCGGGCTGTCCCGCGAGGATTCCCGTGAGCAGCCGGACGAGCGTCCCCGCGTTCCCGCAGTCGATCGGCGCAGCCGGCGCCGACAGGCTGCGGAGGCCTGCGCCTGCGATACGCAGCTCGTCGCCACCCTCCTCGATGCCGGCCCCGAGCGCACGGACGGCCGCGATCGTCGCCTCGGTGTCGGCGGAGCGCCCGAAGCCGGTGACATGCGTCTCTCCGTCGCAGATCGCGCCGATCAGCACGGCGCGATGCGAGATCGACTTGTCGCCGGGCACGGCCAGGTGGCCGACGAGCCGAGGCGCCGGCTCGACGAGGACCTCAGCGCCGGCGATGCCTGTCATCCCGCCCATCCCGGGCATGCCCTTCTCGGACGCCTTGACACAAAACGGTGTCTGACACCGTTCGACCCACCGGGCCGTGGGGAGTCGCCGTGAGCCCCGCACACACGCCGATTCTCGGCGCCTGGCCCGCACGCAGCCGGCGCCCGTTCCGACAGGCGGTGTCCGACACCGCTCACTCGCCGATCACCGGCGCCGCGACGACGCCGTAGCCCTGCCCCTCGAGGAGCCGCATCGCACGCTCCGCCTCGCCCTCGCCCGAGACGAGCACGCTCAACGTGCCGCCGCGCTCGCTCGAGACATGATCCATCTCGAAATCCTCGACGTTGATCCGCTCGGCACCGAGCGCCTGGAAGATGCCCGCGAGGACGCCCGGGCGGTCGGGGATGTGGATTCGCAGGCGCTGCAGCTCTCCCGGGTCGCCGAACGCCGTCGAGAGCAGCCTTCGCCGGTGCCCACTCGCCTCGCCGACCCAGCGGGCGAGAAACCCCGCGTCGCCCTCGACAAGGGCCCGCTCCACCTGCTCCAGCGCCCGCCGCTGCTCGGCGAGCGCAACCGCGATCGCCTCGCGGTTGTCGAGGAAGATGTCGACCCAGACGCGCGCGTTGGCGCCTGCGATGCGGGTCATGTCGCGAAGTGACCCACCCGCAGCCTGCAACGGGTCGTGGCCGTCGATCCGCGTCGAGCCGGCCTGGTTCAGGAGGACGTTCGCCAGCACGTGCGGGAGATGGCTCGTGACCCCGACGAGACGGTCGTGCGGCTCGGGCCCGATCGCCACGGTGCGCGCGCCCAGCGCCGCGACGAACCCGTGGACGAGGCGAAGCCGGCCGGGGGCTGTCGCCGCGGTCGGGGTGAGAAACCAGGTCGCGCCCGCGAAGAGCTCGGCCGAAGCGCGTCCCGGGCCGCGCGTCTCCGCGCCGCAGATCGGATGACCGCCGATGAACCGCTCGTCGCTGGCGGCAGCCGCACACACCGGCTGCTTGGTCGACCCGACATCGGTGACCGTGCACTCGGCGGACGCGTGGTCCAGGACTTCTCTGACGGTGTCCGGCAGCTCCCCCACCGGCGCTGCGACGACGACGAGAGACGCATCTGCAAGCGCCTCTTCCAGGCTGCCTGCCGGCTCGACGGCGCCACGCTCGGCGGCCAGCGAGAGCGGCTCCGGGTCGGGATCCCACCCGGCGACGACAGCCACCCCGGCGCGACGCGCTCCGAGCCCTACGGACGCTCCGATCAGCCCTGTCCCGACGATCGCGAGCCGCTGCACCTGCTCGAAGCTCATACCGCTCGCATGAGCTCGGCGACGCGGAACGCGAGGTCGAGTGACTGCCGCACGTTGAGACGCGGGTCGCACAACGTCTCGTATCGATGGTCGAGCTGCTCCTCGAGCACTTCCTCGGAGCCGCCCAGACATTCGGTGACGTCCTCCCCGGTGACCTCGAGATGCACGCCCCCCGGCCAGGTGCCCACCTCACGGTGCGCGGCAAAGAACCCCTCGATCTCGCCGTGGATGTCGTCGAAGCGGCGGGTCTTGTGACCCGACGGCGTGACGAACGTATTCGCATGCATCGGATCGCAGACCCAGAGGACGGGGATTCCGGTCTCGGCCACGGCACGCACGAGGGGCGGCAGGACGTCCCTCACGCGCTCGGCCCCGAGACGCGTCACGAGCGTCAGCCGGCCGGGCACGCGGCCGGGGTTGAGCCGCTCGCAGAGCGTCACGAGCTCTTCCGGCGTCGTGGCCGGGCCGATCTTCGCGCCGACGGGGTTCTCCACCCCGGTGAGAAACTCCACGTGCGCGCCGTCCGGCTGCCTCGTCCGCTCGCCGACCCAGAGGAAGTGCGCGGAGCAGGCGTACCAGTCTCCGGTCGTGGAGTCGCGCCTGACGAGCGGTTCCTCGTAGTCCAGCAGGAGTGCCTCGTGGCTCGTCCAGATGTCCACCTCGTGGATCGAGCGCTCGTCGCCGAGGTCGATCCCGATCGCCTGCATGAAGCGAAGGGCGCGGCCGATCTCGTTGGCGATCACCTCGTAGCGGCGTCCCTGGAGCGAGGTCGTGACGAACTCCTGGTTCCAGGTATGCACCTGCGTCAGATCGGCGAAGCCGCCCTTCGTGAACGCGCGCAGCAGGTTGAGCGTCGAGACCGCCTGGTAGTAGGCCTGCACCATGCGCTCGGGGTCGGGGACCCGTGCCTCGGGCGTCGGCTCGTCGGAGTGGACGGCGTGACCCCGGAACGACGGCAGCTCCACTCCGCCCACGTCCTCCGTCAGCGAGGAGCGCGGCTTCGTGAACTGCCCGGCGATGCGGCCGACCTTCACGACCGGGAGCGTGGCACCGTACGTCAGCACAGCGGACATCTGGAGGATCACCTTCAGCCGCTCGCGGATCCCGACCGCCGACACCTCCCGGAACGACTCGGCGCAGTCGCCCGCCTGGAGCAGGAATGCACGACCCTCGACCGCTTCTCCGAGCGCGCGCTGCAGCGCCCTGGCCTCGCCGGCGAAGACGAGCGGGGGCAGCTGCCCCAGCCGGTCCCGAATGGCCTCGACGGCTTGCGGGTCCGGCCACTCGGGTTGCTGCAGCGCGGGCAGCGCGCGCCACGAGGATGGCGTCCAGGGCTCGGTC
Organism: uncultured Actinomycetes bacterium; assembly: GCA_963798725.1. Lineage (GTDB taxonomy): Bacteria > Actinomycetota > Thermoleophilia > Gaiellales > Gaiellaceae > Gaiella. The sequence continues at coordinate 1,261,029 of CAWCUL010000001.1, read as the reverse complement.
ACGGCCATGCGGCGAGTGTATCCGGGCGGTTTTGACGCTCCGCGCCAAAGCGGCTAGAAATGACGAATGCCCGGCATCGACCGTCACACCGTCTTCTGGCGCGCGAGCCCATCCACACGTCACGGCGGCCGGAGGCGCGATTAGGTTCCTTTCGGCGCGAAGCGGACGAAAGGAACCCATGAGGATCTTCTCGGGCATCCAGCCCACCGGCGACAAGCATCTCGGCAACTACATCGGCGGCTTCCGCCAGTACGCGCGGACCCAGGAGCTCGGCGAGGCGTTCTTCTGCATCGTCGATCTCCACTCGATCACGAACGAGTACGACCCGCGCGATCTCCACGAGCGCACGCTCGACCTGTTCGCGATGCTCCTCGCGACCGGGCTCGACCCGGAGCGCTCGACGGTCTTCGCCCAGAGCCACGTCACCGCTCACGCCGAGGCGAGTTGGCTGCTCTCGGCCGTCACGAGCTACGGCCAGCTCGGGCGGATGACCCAGTTCAAGGACAAGTCGGACCGCAGGGAGTTCGTCTCCGCGGGCCTGTTCACGTACCCCGTGCTGATGGCCGGGGACATCCTCCTGTACCAGACAGACAAGGTGCCGATCGGCGACGACCAGCGGCAGCACCTCGAGCTCGCCCGCGACGTCGCCCAGCGGTTCAACGCGCGTTTCGGCGAGACATTCGTGAGCCCGGAGGGGATCTACCCCGAGGTCGGCGCGAGGATCATGGACCTGCAGGAGCCGACGAGGAAGATGTCGACGACCGGAGGCACCGAGCAGGGCACGGTGAAGCTCCTCGAAGACCCCGACCTGATCCGCAAGAAGTTCCGCTCGGCGGTGACGGATTCCGGTCGGGAGATCAGGCGAGGCGACGACAAGCCCGGGGTGACGAATCTCGTGGACATCCTCTCGGTGGCGACCGAGCGCGCCCCCGAGGAGGTCGAGAAGGCGTACGACGGCGCCGGGTACGGCGACCTCAAGCGTGACGTCGGTGACGCCGTGGTCGAGCTCCTCGCGCCGGTGCGGGAGCACTACCTCGAGCTACGCGCCGACGAGCCCGAGCTCCTCCGCCTGCTCGGATTCGGAGCGGAGAAAGCCGGTGCGGCCTCGGCGCCGACCCTCGCGGCGATGTACGAGAGGATGGGTTTCGTGAGGCTCCCGTGACGAAGGTCTACGCGATCGCGGCGGGCGTCTTCGCAGTCGCGATCGTGGGCGGGATCCTCCACTTCGCGGACGCCGAGCCGGTCGCCGTGTTCCTCGTCACCGGCGCAGCGCTCGGCGGAGTTGCCTGGGTGATCGGCGTCGCGACGGAGTCGGTCGGCGCGAGGTTCGGCCCCGCCGTGACGGGCGCGCTCCAGTCGACGCTCGGCAACCTGCCCGAGCTCTTCATCGTGCTCTTCGCCCTCTCGGCGGGCGAGGTGGTGGTCGCGCAGTTCTCGATCCTCGGCTCGCTGTTCGCGAACGCGCTTCTCGTGCTCGGGCTCGCGATCTTCGCCGGCTCGACGCGGCAGGCGGACGGGACGATGTGCTTCGGCGCCCGCCTGCCGAACGACACGGCCACGCTCCTCCTGCTCGCTGTGTTTCTGATCACGATCCTCGGCCTCTCTGACCAGGTCGGCGACAGTGCCAGCGAGCATCAGGTTGCGATCTCGGTCGTCGGCGCGATGTGCCTGCTCGTGGTCTACGGAGCGTGGCTCGTCGGATACCTCCGCTCGGACCGGACGTCCGAGAAGGCCCTCGTCGAGGGCTCTCACGCGGTGCTGCCCTTCAGGCTCGCGATCGTCTTCCTGGCCGTCGCGGGCGTCGCAGCGGCTCTGCTTTCCGACTGGTTCGTGCATGCGATCGACCCGACGGTCGAGGCGCTGGGCATCTCGAAGGCATTCACGGGGCTCGTGATCGTCGCGCTCGTGGGCAACGCGGTCGAGAACGTGGTCGCGGTGCAGCTTGCGTGGAAGGGGCAGAACGACCTGGCGATCTCGGTCGTCAAGAACTCGGTGGCGCAGATCGCGTGCTTCCTCTACCCCGCGCTCGTGATCGCGTCGCTCGCCTTCGACGACCGACTGACGTTCGTTGTCCAGCCCGTGTACCTCGGCGCGCTCGCGCTCACGGCGATCGCGCTCTGGCAGATCACCGGAGACGGCAGGGCCGTGCTGTTCGAGGGCCTCGCGCTCGTCAGCCTCTACGTCGTGCTCGCCACGCTGGTCTGGTTCGAGTAGGCCGCGCGGCTGGCGGCCAGGGAGCTTGTGTTGAATCAACACAAGCTCCCTTTCGAGGCGCCGCCCGCGCCTCCGCGCATGACGGGTTGCGCATCGCTGGGCCGAGGCCTCAGAGACCGACGAGCCGCCGCAGCGCCGCGACCTCGGGACGGCTCAGGTCCCGCCACTCGCCGGGGCGAAGCCGACCGGTGCCGAGACCCGCGTAGCGGGCGCGACGGAGCCGCTTTACGGGATGACCGACAGCCTCGAGCATCCGCTTCACTTGCCGGTTGCGCCCTTCGCTCAGCACGAGCTCGAGACGAGAGTCACCGAGGCGTCGAACCCGCGCAGGGGCCGTCGGGCCGTCCTCCAGCACGATCCCCGACGCCAGTGCGAGCACGACGTCGTCTCCCGGCTCGCCCTCGACGTCGACGACGTAGAGCTTCTCGACGCCGTGACGGGGGTGGGCGAGCCGGTGGGCGAGCGGCCCGTCGTTCGTGAGCAGGAGCACCCCGGTCGTGTCCCGATCGAGCCGACCGACCGGGACGACGCGCACGTCGCCGCCGACGAGGTCGACCACCGTCGGCCTGCCGCGAGGATCTCGGGCGGTCGAGATCGTGTCGCGGGGCTTGTTCAGCAGCACGTAACGGAGGGGCTGCTTGCCTACTTCTCGTCCGTCGACACGGACGGAGTCCTGGAACTCGACGAACATGTCGAAGCGGCCCGGCGCGCCGTTCACGGTCACGCGGCCCGCCGCGATCAGCACGTCCGCGCCGCGCCGCGAGGCGATGCCCGCGCGCGCGAGATATGCGTTCAGCCTCACGGGCCGATTCTCACCGCTACCCTGCGGCCGTGGGCGACCATGCCGACCTGACTCGCCGCCTCGCCGATCTCGTCGTCGACTTCGGCGCGAATGTCCAGTCGGGGCAGATCGTCGGAGTGACGACGTACACGGGCAAGGAGGCGCTGACGCGGGAGGTCGCCCGGGCGGCATACGAGCGCGGCGCGCGCTGGGTCGACGTGGTCACGTTCGACCCGTGGGTCAAGCGCGAGCGTCTCGCGCGCGCCGCCGAGGACACGCTCGAGTACGTTCCGCGATGGCTCGTCGAGCGCCTCGACTGGCTGTCCGAGGAGCGCGCCGCCCGGATCACGCTCAACGGCCCCGCCTCCCCGAACGCCCTCGACGGGATCGACCCGGCCCGCGCCGGGCGGGACATCCTCCCGTACCTGCCGAACACGAGCGACGTCGTGAACCGGCGGACGACGAACTGGACGATCGCTCCCGCCCCGACGCCCGGCTGGGCCGGGCTCGTCTACCCGGAGCTCTCCGAGAGCGACGCGTACGACCGCCTCTGGGAGGACATCACCTTCATCTGCCGGCTCGACGCAGACGACCCGGAAGCCGCCTGGCGCGAGCGGGCACGCACGCTCGAGAGCGCCGCAGCACGTCTCACGGAGCGGCACTTCGATGCGATCCGACTCCACGGGCCCGGGACCGACCTCACAGTCGGCCTGCTTCCCTCCTCGGCCTGGCAGGCCGCCGACTTCCAGACGGCAGACGGGCTTCGTCACTTCCCGAACATCCCGAGCGAGGAGATCTTCACCACGCCGGATCCCGAGCGCGTCGATGGGCACGTGACCGCGACGAGGCCGCTTCAGGTCTACGGCGCGATGCTGGACGGAATCCGCGTCGAGTTCGTCGGCGGCCGCGCGACCCGGATCGACGCCGACCGCGGCGAGGGAACGCTACGGGCCCTGGCTGCGAAGGACGACGGTGCGTCGCGCCTCGGCGAGCTCGCGCTCGTCGACGGAGCGGGCCGCATCGGCCCGCTCGGGACGGTCTTCTACGACACGTTGATCGACGAGAACGCCGCGAGCCACATCGCGCTCGGGAGCGGGTACGACCTCGGGGTCCAGAGCCCCGACGACCTGCCCCGTGTCAACCGCAGCGAGATCCACGTGGACTTCATGATCGGCTCGCCCGAGCTCGACGTCGACGGCCACACGGCCGACGGCAAGGTCGTGCCGCTGCTTCGCTCGGGCGCCTGGCAGATCTGAGCACAGGACGCGGGCTAGCCCCCGCCCCCAGAAGCACAACGAGGCTCGACGGACGCGGCAAAGCCCACGTCCGGCTCAAACCGCTACCGCTGCTTCGCTCGGGCGTCTCGCAGACCGAGCACGGGACGCGGGCAAAGCCCACGTCCGGCACGAGGCTGTGCCACTGCTTCGCTCGCGCGCCTCGCCGACCCGAGCACGGGACGTGGGCTTGCCCGCGTCCCCAGAAGCGCAACGAAGCTCGCCCGCCACGCGCGCCCGCGTCCGGGTCAAACCGGAGGCTCCGGGTCGTACTGGATGTAGCGTCGCACCTCGCGGGCCCGCTCGACGGAGTGGAGCCGCGCGACGAGGTGGAGGGCCATGTCGATCCCCGCCGACACGCCGGCCGCCGTCACGATCTCGCCGCTGTCGACGAAGCGGTCGTCCGGACGGACCTCGATCGTCGGGTCGATCTCGACGAGCCGGTCGAGACGGCCCCACCAGGTCGTCGCGGGCCGGTCTCGCAGGAGGCCTGCCGAGGCGAGGGCGAGCGCTCCGGTGCACACGCTCGTCACGAGCGCGCCACGGCCGGCGGCAACGCGGAGCCGGTCGAGGAAGGCGGCGTCCTCGAGCTTCGCGTTGACGCCCGAGCCGCCCGGTACGAGAAGGACGTCGGCGGCCGGCGCCGCCTCCCAGGTGTAGTCGGGCACGACGCGGAGCCCTTTCGCACAGTGGACGATGTCGGTGGTGTCGGCGACGGTGAAGACGGAGACCCCGTCGTCCGGGAACTGCGTTGCCCACGCGGCGAGCACCTCCCACGGCCCGGCGAAGTCGAGCTCCTCGACGCCGTCGAAGAGGACGATCGCGATCACGGTCATGCCGGCGATGCTCAGGAGGCGCGGGCGGCTGCGACCTCGAGCAGACGGTCGCGAATCGCCTCGGCGTCGTCGCCAAGGTCGTCGAGACGCGGAAGCTCGGCGAGCGTATCGAGACGGAAGACGCGCTCGAAGAGCGGCGTGACGCGGTAGCGGATGGCGCCGCCCTGCCCCGCCTCGCGGCCCGCTTCGGCGATCAGTCCGCGCTCCACCAGCGACGCCACCGTCGAGTCCGCGGCGACGCCCCGGATGCGGGCTATCTCGGGTCGGGTCACGGGCCCGGTGTATGCAACGATCGCGAGCGTCTCGAGAGCCGCCTGCGTGAGCCCTCGCTCCACCGGGCGCTCGAAGAGCCGTCCGCACGCCTCGGCCGCCTCGCGGGACGCGCGAAACGCATAGCCGCCCGCGACGCGCTCGAGCACGATCCCGCTGCGCCCTTCCCGGTACCGCTCGGAGAGAAGGCCGAGTGCGGTCTCGATGCGCTCGGGATCGTCCTGCGCCGCTTCGGCGAGCTCGTCGGGGCCGAGAGGCTGGGAGGCGACGACCAGGAGTGCTTCGAGCGTACGCGCAAGCGCGTCGATCGGGCTCGCTGCGATGTCGTCGGCCGAGATCAGGCGGAGCGAACGGTCCACGTGGAGATCCTTTCGTGCTCGGGGCGGGAAACGCGAATCGGGGCGAACGGGGCGGCCTGCGCGAGCGCCACCTCGCCGCTCTTGCGCAGCTCGAGCAACGCGAGGAACGCAACCGCCTGCTCGACCCGTGACAGACCCGTCACCGCGTGATCGAAATCGAACACGCGGCGGCCGCGAAGGAGGGCGCGAAAGCGCTCGAGGAACTGGGCGACGGGCGGAAAGCGGAGGGCCATGTGCGAGAGCGACACCTTCGGCGGGGGGGCCGCCAACCCTTCGAGCGCCGCGACGAGCAGTGCCGGCTCCTGGGCAGCGAGACGACGCTCGGCGCGCGGGGCGAGCGGCGCCGGCCCGAGCCGGAAGTAGCGGTCGCGCTCGGCCGCTATCCGCTCGCGCAGCCAGCCCGCCGCCTCCTTCATCCTCCTGTACTCCGCCAGCCTGCGAGCGAGCTCCTCCGCGGCCTCCTCGGGCTCGAGCTCCGCGAGCTCGGCGTCCTCGTCGGGGAAGAGCCGGCGCGCCTTGATCTCGAGCAGCGCGGCGATCAGGACGAGAAACTCGCCGCACGCATCGAGGTCGATCTGGTCACGGTCGGCGAGACGCTCGACGAATGCGACGACGATCGAGGCTATGTCGATCTCCGCCGGCTCGAGCTGTTGCTCGAGAACGAGCGTCAGGAGGAGATCGAATGGGCCCTCGAACGCGTCGAGGTCCAGCTCGAGATCGCGAACCGCCGACGCCACACGAGGAATCTAGATGGTCGACCGGATATCGGGCCGACGCCGTGCCACTCGCAGGCCACCCGGTCTCCGGACGTCACCGTGGTGGAGGCAGATGCTGCCCGCGCGTCAAGCCGGCGGTCGGGCGCGCTTCCCGCCGGGGACGGCCATGCGCCGCGGCGGTTTCTCGGGGCGGGCGCGACGCCTGGGGCCGGGCGGCGTCTCGCGACCCCTCCGCTGTGAGAGCACGTACCACGTGACCCCCACGGCGATCCCGATCAACGAGACCCATGCGTTCAGGCGAAGGCCGGCGATGTGGTGTGCCGGATCGATCCTCAAAAGCTCCTCTCCGAAGCGACCGACGCAGTAGAGCGCGATGTAGGCCGCGAACACTCCGGGCGGCCGCGGCCGGAGCCTGCGCTCGATCACGTAGACGAGGACCGCGGCCGCGGCGAGATCCCACAGAAGCTCGTAGAGGAACGTCGGATGAAAGGTCGCGACGTCGAGATGGTCGATCGGCCGGTTGACGGGATCGATCTCGAGCCCCCAGGGAAGATCGGTGGGCTTGCCGAAAAGCTCCTGGTTCCACCAGTTGCCGATCCGCCCGATGCCCTGTGCGAGCAGGAGGCCGGGCGCGAGGCAGTCGGCGAGCAACCAGACGTCTGCGCCGGCCCGCTTCGCGACGATCCCCCCGACGAGACAGCCGAGCGCGATCCCGCCCCAGACGCCGAGCCCCCCTCGCCAGATCGCGAAGGGGCCCCACCACGTGTCGGGAACCTCGTCCCAGCTCGTGATGACGTGGTAGAGGCGCGCACCGACGATGCCGGCGGCGACTCCCCAGACGGCGCAACGGAAGATCAGGTCCCAATCGCCGCCGCGGTTGATCCAGCGGCGGCCCGTGACGTACGTGCAGACGATGATCGCGACGAGCAGCGTGAGCCCGTACATGTGCAGGGTGAGCGGACCGATGTCGAGCGTGCCGGAGCTCGGCGAGGGAATCGATGCGAGAAGGCTCACCGCCGCCCCATTCTGCCTACCGTCGTGTCGGAACGACCGCTTTACCGCCGGAGGCGCACGAGTCTCTGGGCCGGCGATCGAATTGCGAGACCCGAGGGCGCGGCCGGACCGGACGAGCTCGACGTATCGCGGTGGCAAGGCGGGCTCCCCCAGGTATGTGGCCCCGCACGGCAGGGATCCGCCTACAGCAGTTGCAGCGCCCGGGGTCGGACTCGTAGGATCGAGCGATGCAGCTGCAGAAGGATGCGAAGATCGAGCTCCTCAAAGGCGTGCCGCTCTTCTCGGGCTGTACCAAGTCCGAGCTCCAGCAGGTCGCGAGGCTCGCGGACGAGCTGGATCTCGACGCCGGAGCCACGCTCATCCGCGAGGGCGAGCGCGGACGCGAGTTCATCGTGGTCGCCGAGGGGACCGTGCGCGTGACGCGGGCGGGAAAGACCCTCCGCGAGCTCGGAGCCGGGGACTTCATCGGCGAGATCGCACTCGTCGTCGACAGGCCGCGCAGCGCCACCGTCACGGCCACGTCGCCCGTGCGGTTGCTCGTCCTCACCGACCGCGCATTCGGCCGTCTCCTCGAGCAGGCCCCGTCGATCTCGCCCAAGGTCATGCGCTCGCTCGGCGAGCGGCTGCACGCAGACGCGCTCTGATTCGTCGCGCGGACTCCTGCCGCTTGCGACGACCGCGACGTCGGCAGGTTTAACAGCTCCTTCACCGCGGTAACGCAATTCCCAGACGTCCGTGCCGTACAACGGGAGAACGCAGCAAGCCGACATCGGCGAATACGGGAACACACACGGTCGTTGAGGAGAGTGGGAGGAAAGATGACCGCCGCAAACGTCACCGAATTCGACTTCGAGCTCGACCAGGTCGAGCAGTGGCGCCTTGCCTCGCTCGAGCGCGCAGGCTACGACCTCGAGTCGGCGTCGCTTCTGGCGGCATCCACCGAGGTCGACCTTCATCGCGCGGTGACGCTCCTCGAGCAGGGGTGCTCGGTCGCGCTGGCCCTGCGCATCCTCCTGTAAGGCACGTCACAGAGGGACGCGTCGTCGGCGAGACCGGCGCCAGCGCGGTGCAGGACCGTCGGGCCCCTGGAGGCTCGATCGCTACAGGAGCGAGGCTGCGCCGAGGAGTGAACGTGCCTCGGCGATGAAGTCGGCGTCGGGCCGCACCCTGTACCCGGGACCGAGCGCAAACGTCTTGGGCCCCTCCGAGGTGTCGAGCGAGAGGTAGACGGGCGAGTCGCCGGGGAACTCGCGCACGAGGCGCGCGAGCTCACGGATCACCCCGGCAGGCGCTTCGCGTGCATCGAGCGAGAAACGAACCTCGGACCTTTCGGTCACGGCCTCGAACGCCGAGACCTCCATGGCGACGAGCTTCGTCTCGCCTTGCTGCTTGTGATCGACGCGGCCCTTGACCACGAGGATGCGGTCCGCGACACAGAGCTCCCGTGCCGCCTGGTACGCCGAGTTGAAGACGACGACCTCGGCCGTCCCGGTCGGGTCGTCGAGCGTCAGGAACACCATCGGGTCGCCGCGCTTCGTCGTGACCTGCTTCGTGTCGGAGACGATCCCGCCGATCGTGACGACCTCGCCGTCGCGGCGACGCTCGAGCTCGGAGAGCGTGGCATCGGTCTTTCGCCGAAGCTGCTCGCGCACGCCCGACAGCGGATGCTCGGAGACGTACAGCCCGAGTGTCTCCTTCTCGAGGCGGAGCAGCTCGGTCTTGTCGAACTCTCCGGCCGCGATCGTCGGATGGTGCATCGCCGCCGTGCTCTCGACCGAGTCGAAGCCGCCCTCGAAGAGGCTCGACTGACCCATCAGCCTGTCCTGGGCGAGCTTCTGTCCGTAGGCGAGCGCCTGCTCGAGCGCGGAGAGCATTCCCATGCGGGACGCACCGGTCGAGTCGAGCGCGCCGCACTTGACGAGCGACTCGAGCGAGCGCTTGTTCACGACCTGCGGGTCGACGCGCTCGGTGAAGTCCCAGATCGATGCGAACGGGCCCCCCTCGACGCGGGCGGCGACGATCCGCTGGGCCGCCGTCTCCCCCACGTTCTTCACGGCGTTCAACCCGAAACGGATCTTCCCCTCGACGACCGCGAAGTCGACGTCGGACGAGTTCACGTCGGGCGGCAGCACCTCGATGCCCATCTCGTCGCAGGCGTTGACGTAGAACGGCACACGGTCCTTGGTGTTCATCACGCTCGAGATCAGCGCAGCCATGTACTCGCAGGGGTGATTGGCCTTCAGCCAGGCCGTGCGATAGGCGATCAGCGCATAGCAGGCGGCGTGCGCCTTGTTGAACGAGTAGTCCTGTGAGGACTCCATGTCCTTCCACAGCTGCTCGGCGACCGCGGGCGAGACGTCGTTCGCGGCACAGCCGTCCAGGAACTTGCCCTTGAGCGACGCCATCAGCTCATGGATCTTCTTGCCGATCGCGCGCCGGAGCGTCTCCGCCTCGGCCGGCTCGAATCCCGCGAGTTGCTTCGCGATCTGCATGTACTGCTCCTGGTAGATGCAGATCCCGTAGGAGTCTCCCGTGATCGGCTCGAGGCGGTTGTCGATGTAGGTGACCGGCTCTCGCCCGTTCTTTCGCGCCGCGTAGGCCGGGATGTACTGCATCGGGCCGGGGCGGTACAGCGCCACGAGCGCGATCAGGTCCTCGAACTCCGTGGGCTTCACGGAGCGGAGGGCGTCGCGCATGCCGGACGACTCGAACTGGAACACGCCAGTCGCGTCGGCCCGGGCGAGCATCTCGTACGTCTTCCGGTCGTCGAGCGGGAGCGCGGTGATGTCGACGGCACCGACGAGCTCGACCGCCTTGTCGATCACGTCGAGGTTGCGAAGACCGAGGAAGTCGACTTTGAGGAGGCCGAGCGCCTCGACGTTCTTCATGCTGAGCTGGGTCACGACCTCGGCGTCGGCGCCTTTCTGCTGCAGCGGAACCACGTCGATGAGGGGCTCTGCTCCGATCACGACGCCTGCCGCGTGGATCGAGTCGGCGCGGGTGAGGCCCTCGAGCGGACGGGCGAGGTCGACGATCTCTCGGGCCACGGGATCGTCCGCGACCGCGCGGGCGAGCTCGTTGCCGGGTTTCAGGGCGTCGTCGAGCGTCTGTCCCGGGCCTTCGGGGACGAGCTTCGCGATCCGGTCGACGACGCCGTACGGGATCTCGAGGACGCGTCCGGCGTCGCGAAGCGCGGCGCGCGCGGCCATCTTCGAGAACGTGATGATCTGCGCAACGCGGTCGCGACCGTACTTGTCCGCCACGTAGTTGATGACGCGCTCGCGGCCCTCGACCGCGAAATCGATGTCCATGTCCGGCATGTCTTTCCGCGCGGGGTTGAGGAATCGCTCGAAGAGCAGCCCGTAGCGCATCGGGTCGATGTCCGTGATCTCGAGGCAGTAGGCGGCAAGGGAGCCCGCCGCCGAGCCACGTCCCGGCCCGACCGACACGCCGTTCCGCTTCGCGAACCCGATGAAGTCGGCCACGATCAGGAAGTAGTCGGCGAATCCCATCTCCCGGATCGTTCGGAGCTCGAACCTGAGACGCTCGTCGAGCTCGGGGGTCGAGGAGCCGTATCGCCGTAGGAGCCCCTTCTCGCAGAGCTCCACGAGGTAGTCGAAGGCATCCCGCCCGTCGGGAACCGGAAATCGCGGGAGCCGGATGCGCCCGAGCTCGAGCTCGACGTTGCAGCGCTCGGCCACCTCGAGGCTGCGGCGCAGCGCATCGTCGTGTCCGGGGAAGTCGAGCGCCATCTCGTCGGGCGTCTTGAAGTAGAACTCGTCCGCTCCGAACCGCCAGCGATCGGGGTTCTTCAGCGAGTCGCCGGACTGGATGCAGAGGAGCGCGTCGTGACTCGAGGCGTCCGCGGCGTCGAGGTAGTGGACGTCTCCGGTCGCGACGAGCGGCAGCTTCTGGCGCGCGGCGAGGCCGGGCAGCCCGCGAAACGCCGCCTGCTGCACGTCGAGGCCGACGTTCTGGAGCTCGACGTACGTCGAGTCGCGCCCGAAGATCTGCGCCAGCCGGTCGAGCTCCGACTCGGCGTCGGTCTCGCGCTGCTCGGAGAGAGCGCGCGAGACGCGGCCCGAAAGACATCCCGAGAGCGCGATCATCCCCGGCGCGTGGCGCTCGAGCAGCTCCCAGTCGACCCGCGGCTTGTAGTAGTAGCCCTCGAGGTACCCGAGGGAGCAGAGCTTGACGAGGTTGGCGTACCCGGTGTTGTCCGCGGCGAGCAGGGTCAGGTGTGCATGCCCTTTCGTCTGCGCGCGACGGTCGTCGACGACGTACACCTCGCACCCGAAGATCGGCTTGATCCCTTGCTCGGCCGCAGCCTTGTAGAGGTCGATCGCGCCCGCCATCGAGCCGTGGTCCGTGAGCGACACGGCAGGCATGTCGAGCTCCGCGGCCTTCTTGGCGAGGGCCGGGATCCGACAGGCTCCGTCGAGGATCGAGTACTCCGAGTGGACGTGCAGGTGGACGAACGGAGCGCTCACGCGAGCCCCCGGCCGGCGGTTGCTCCCGCCCGCCGGACCCGGGCTCCGTGGCGGCCGGCCAGGGGGGCTCGGGCGTCAGCGGTTGGCACGGGTCGTCTCACGGAAGGGCCATCGTACTGCCCCTTATGGACGGTCTCCCTTCGCGCCGAACGGCACGAGCCGGGCAGGGCGCCGACGGGAGAGAAGGAAGATCTGCATCTCGACAAATGCGCCGAGGTGCCGATAGTGAGGGCATGCGGCACGTTCCGATCTCACTGAAGCTCGTCGCTCTCGCGAGCCTGACCGCCGAGGCCGCCGCCGCGGCGCTCGTCTTCTGGCACACGGGCCCGCGCACCCGCTGAAGGAGCGACGTCGGGCGAGACGCTTGTGTTGATTCAACACAAGCGTTGCCCGGACCCGACCGCGCGCGCGTAGGCTCCGGGGATGCAGGTCGCGGTCACGGGCGCCTCGGGGCTCGTCGGCTCGGCGCTCGTGCCGGCGCTCCGGGATGCGGGGCACGAGGTCGTGAGGCTCGTACGGCACCCGCCCACAGGCCAGGACGAGGTCGGCTGGGATCCGTCGGGCGGCGCGATCGACGCCGAGAGCCTCGAGGGAGTCGACGCGGTCGTCCACCTCGGGGGCGAGACGATAGGTCAGCGCTGGACTGCGGGCGCGCGCGAGCGCATCGTCTCGAGCCGGATCGAAGGGACCGGGCTCCTCGCACGAGCCCTCGCCGCTCTCGATCGGCGTCCCTCGGTGCTCGTCCACGCGTCGGCGGTCGGCTACTACGGGCCCGACGTCGGCACGGTGAACGAGGAGAGCCCGAAGGGCGAAGGCTTCGCCGCAGACGTCGTCGAGGCCTGGGAGCAGGCCGCCGAGCCCGCACGAGCGGCCGGAATCAGGGTCGTGGCCCTCCGGAAGGCGCCGATCGTCGCTCGCGAGGACGGCCCCGTCGGCCGGATGCTGCTCCCGTTCCGGCTCGGTCTGGGGGGCAGGATCGGAAGCGGCCGCCAGTGGTGGAGCTGGGTATCGCGCGACGACGCAGTTCGCGCGTACCTCTTCGCGCTCGAGTCGGATCTCGCGGGACCGGTCAACGTCGCCTCACCCGGCGCCGTCACGAACGCCGAGTTCGTGGAGGCCCTCGGCCACGCCGTCCACCGCCCGACGATCTTTCCGCTGCCGGCATTTGCGGTCAGGCTGGCGTTCGGGCAGATGGGTGAGGAGATGCTGCTCGGTGGACAACACGCGCTCCCGGATCGACTGAACGGCTCGGGCTTCGTCTTCGAGCACGAGAGCCTCGAGGCGCACCTCCGAACGATCCTCTGACATCGCCGGGTTGGCCGACGCGGCACCGTCGGGCATACTGAGGCCGTACCCGACGAAGGAGGTCGCCGCGATGACAAAGACTGCTTCCTCCCGGTCGCGCCCCGCGCGGCCCGTCGGCTGATCTTCGAGACGGGCCTCTCGCGAAGGGCGCGCCGCTCCGCGTCCTGCTCCACGTAGTCCGAGAGGAGACCGCTCACCGTGCTCGACCTCACGACACTCGGCTGGGACGACACCTTCGCCGAGCAGTTCGAACCACATGCCCGTGCCGGCCTGATTCCAGGCCGTGTCGCAGTGCAGCATCGCGGCGCCTACGACGTCCTCACCGAAGTCGGCGACCTGCGTTGCGACGTCCCCGGGCGCCTCTACGACGAGGCCTCGTCCCCCGCCGACCTCCCGGCTGTCGGCGACTGGGTCGCCGTGGCGGCGCGGCCGGAGGAAGGCGCGGGCACCGTGCAGGCTGTGCTCCCCCGCCGCACGAAGTTCTCCCGCAAGACCGCCTGGCAGGCATCGGAGGAGCAGGTGCTCGCCGCGAACGTCGACGTCGTCCTGATCGTCAGCTCGCTGAACGAGGATCTCAACCTCCGCCGCCTCGAGCGCTACCTGACCCTCGCCTGGGAGAGCGGAGCGAGCCCGGTGCTCGTTCTCACCAAGGCCGACCTCGCCGACGACGTGCCGGCGGCTGTCGCGGAGGTCGATTCGATCGCGTTCGGGGCACCCGTCGTTGCGCTCTCGAACGTGACGGGGGCGGGGCTGGACGAGGTTCAGGCCCTTCTACGCCCCGGCGTCACCGCGGCGCTGCTCGGCTCGTCGGGCGTCGGCAAGTCGACGCTCGTGAACCGCCTTGCCGGTGAGGAGCTCCTCTCCACACAGGAGATCCGAGACGACGGCAAGGGCCGTCACACGACGACCCGGCGCGAGCTTGTCCAGCTGCCCGACGGCGCGCTCGTGATCGACACGCCGGGCATGCGGGAGCTGCAGCTCTGGGTCGCCGAGGACGGACTGGAGGGCGCCTTCGAGGACGTGACCGAGCTCTTCGGCCGCTGCCGCTTCTCGGACTGCGCTCACTCGAGCGAGCCGGGCTGCGCGGTCAAGGAGGCACTTGCGGCCGGGACTCTCTCTTCCGAGCGTTGGGAGAGCTACCTCAAGCTGCAGCGCGAGCTCGCACACCTCGAACGGCGGCTCGACAAGCGCGCGACCGCAGAGGAGCGCAAGCGCTGGAAGGCGCTTTCGGCTTTCGCGCGCGAGGCCGGGCGGGCGAAGGGGCGGCGGTAGAGCGCTACGAGCTCACGTCGTGCCGGGTCTGCGGGGCACGTGTGCGACTGCGAGCTGTGACGCGGACGCCACCAGGTAGAGCACGGTCGCGAGGAATCCACCGAGCGGCCAGGCAGCGACGCTCTTCACGAGGTGCGCGACGATCGTGGCCGCGACGATGGCGAGCCCCACGGAGAAGAAGTGGAGCCCGCCCCACACCACCGACCGGGCCGGCTGGACGACCAGCTGCTCCGAGAAGCCGCCGAAGGCCGCTCCGCCGACAAGCGCGAAACCGGCCACGGCGCCGACGAGGAAGAGGAGCGCCTCCGCAGAGCTCGGGATCCCACGCGCGTGAGAGAGGACGGCACCGCTCGTCCAGACGGTGAGCGTGTACCCGTAGGGAGCGGCGCTCGCGGCGATGGTGGCGCGAAGCGCCGACCGGTAGCGCGAGCCGATCACGTGTCACGCTTCGCGGGTCCTCGCGCCGATCCTTCCTAGCCGAACGCGGTCTCCCGCTCGGACGCGGTCATGCCCATCGAGGCGTACCGCGACGTCCCGTCTGCAAGCAGCTCCCGCGCGCCGGCGAGGAGCGCGCCGTACGCCGCGGAGGCGAGCAGGCTCCCCGTCGAGACACGTCGCACACCGGCCGACTCGAGCTCCCCCAACGCCGGCGCCGAGTTCAGCGCGAGCACGTTGACGGGCGCGTCGACGGCCTCGACGACGGCGACGATCTGCTCGATGCGGGTGAGCCCGGGCGCGTAGAGGCAGTCCGCGCCGGCCACGCAGTAGGCGACGAGGCGCGCGATCGTGTCGTCGAGGTCGTCGACCCCGCGCAGATGGTTCTCCGCGCGGCCGGTGAGCACGAGCGGCGGGTCGAAGGCGCGCGCCGCCTCCGCCGCCTCGTGGACGCGCTCGACCGCGAGCCCGACGTCCTCGATCCGGCCGTCTACGGGATTCCAGTCCTCGATCGAGCACCCGGCCGCGCCGGCCGCGCCCAGCAGCCGCACGGTCTCCGCGACGCCGTCCGCGTCGTCGGGAAAGCAGCGCTCGCTGTCGACGTTGAGCGGCAGCTCGGTCGCAGAGGCGAGGGCCTCGACGTGCGCGACGAGCTCGGCCCGCGTCACCTCGCCGTCCAGCCTGCCGAGCGCCCACGCAAAGCCCGCGCTCGTCGTCGCGAGCGCCTCGAACCCGCACGACGCGAGCAGCCTCGACGAGCCCACGTCCCAAGGGTTCGGCATCACGAAGAGCTGCTTGCGCGCGTGCAGCGCGCGGAACCGGGCGCGACGCTCCGTACCGGTGACGCTCACCGCGTCCACGGCGGGGCATCTCCGGCGTCGATGCCGTACCGCTCGATCGCCTGCTGGACGAGCTCCGGCGCGACCGCTCCCTCGTCCGCGAGGGCCTTGAGCGCGGCGGTCGCGACGTGGTGGCGGTCGACCTCGAAGAAGCTCCGCAGCGCGCGGCGATAGTCGCTGCGCCCGAACCCGTCGGTGCCGAGAACCGTGTAACGGCCGGGGACGAACTGCCGGATCTGGTCGGCGAACGTTCGCATGTAGTCGGTGGCGGCGACGTACGGTCCTGCGCGCCCCGTGAGGCACTCCTCGACGTAGGCCCGCCGCGGTCGCTCGGTCGGATGGAGGCGGTTCCAGCGCTCGACCTCGAGCCCGTCGCGACGAAGCTCGGTGAAGCTCGTGACGCTCCAGACGTCGGCGGTCACCCCGAAGTCCGCGGCGAGAAGCTCGGCTCCCGCGATCACCTCGCGAAGGATCGCACCCGACCCGAGGAGCTGGACGCGCGGAGAGCCGTCTCCGCCGGCCTCCTGAACGAGGTGGATCCCCCGCAGGATCCCTTCTTCCGCGCCCTCGGGCATCGCCGGCTGGACGTAGTTCTCGTTCATGACCGTCAGGTAGTAGAAGACGTCCTCCTGCTCGGTGCACATCCGCCGCAGCCCCTCGCGCACGATCACCCCGAGCTCGTAGGCGTAGGCGGGGTCGTACGCGACGCAGTTCGGGATCACCGAGGCGAGAACGTGGGAGTGGCCGTCCTCGTGCTGGAGCCCCTCGCCGTTCAACGTCGTGCGCCCGGCCGTGCCGCCGACGAGGAACCCGCGCGCGCGGCTGTCGCCGGCCGCCCACGCAAGGTCGCCCACGCGCTGGAACCCGAACATCGAGTAGAAGACGTAGAACGGGATCATGGTGACGCCATGATTCGAGTACGCGGTCGCAGCGGCGATCCACGACGAGAAGGCGCCGGGCTCGTTGATCCCCTCTTGCAGGATCTGGCCGTCGCGATCCTCGTGGTAGTACATGAAGTCGCCCGAGTCCTCCGGCTGGTAGAGCTGCCCGACCTGGGAGTAGATCCCCAGCTGTCGGAACATCCCCTCCATCCCGAACGTCCGTGACTCGTCGGGGACGATCGGCACGACGCGTGGGCCAAGAACCTCGTCGCGCACGAGCGTGTTGAGAATCCGCACGAACGCCATCGTGGTCGAATTCTCTCGCTCGCCGCTTCCCTCGAGCAGGCTCGAGAAAGGCTCGGGCGTCGGCAGCGGATCGGCATCGGCGTGCCGTGCCGGGAGGCTTCCTCCTAGCGCCCTGCGGCGCTCGAGCAGATGCCGAAGCTCCGGGCTCGACTCGGGCGGGCGATGGAAGAACGCGCCGGTCGCCTCCTCGTCGGTGAGGCGAATGCCGAGCCGGTCGCGGATCGCGAGCCGCGCCTCCTCGTTCATCGCCTTTTGCTGGTGCGTGATGTTTCGCCCCTCGCCGGCGACGCCCATCCCGTAGCCCTTGATCGTCTTCGCGAGGATCACGGTCGGCTGTCCGGTATGGCGTACCGCGGCGTGGTACGCGGCGTAGACCTTCTTCGGGTCGTGGCCGCCGCGCGTGAGCGCCCAGATCTCGTCGTCGGTCCAGTCGTCGACCATCGCCAGCGTCTCCGGGTACTTGCCGAAGAAGTGCTCCCGAACGAAGGCACCGTCGTTCGCCTTGAACGTCTGGTACTCGCCGTCGACGCACTCCTCCATCAGCCGCCGGAGCCAGCCGCCCTCGTCCGCCGCAAGCAAGGGATCCCAGTTCGAGCCCCAGACCACCTTGATCACGTTCCAGCCCGCGCCGCGGAAGTTCGTCTCGAGCTCCTGGATGATCTTCCCGTTGCCGCGCACCGGGCCGTCGAGACGCTGGAGGTTGCAGTTGACGACGAACACGAGGTTGTCGAGCCTCTCGCGGCCGGCCAGCGAGATCGCTCCCATCGACTCCGGCTCGTCCATCTCGCCGTCACCCATGAACGCCCATACCTTCCGGTCGCCCGCCGGGACGATGCCGCGAGCGTCGAGGTACTTCGTGAACCGAGCCTGGTAGATCGCCATCAACGGGCCGAGGCCCATCGAGACGGTCGGAAACTGCCAGAAGGTGGGCATCAGCCACGGGTGCGGGTACGACGAGAGACCGCCACCGCCGACCTCCTGCCGGAACCGGCGAAGCTCGTCCTCGCTCAGGCGCCCCTCGAGGAACGCCCGGGCGTAGAACCCCGGGGACGAATGGCCCTGGACGTACACGAGGTCGCCGAGATGAGCGTCCGAGCGAGCCCTCCAGAAGTGGTCGAAGCCGACCTCGTACAGGGTCTCGGCGGACTGGTAGCTCGCGATGTGGCCGCCGAGCTCCGTGGACTCGGCGTTGGCCTGCAGCACGATCGCGATGGCGTTCCAGCGGACGAGCGCCGACGCCATGCGCTCGAGCTCGCGATCGCCGGGCATTTCCGGCTCGTCCTCGGGAAGGATCGTGTTGACGTAGGGCGTCGACACGCCGGCACCGACGGAGACCCCCAGATCCTGTGCATGATCCACCACCGTGTCGAGCAGACGGCCCATGCGCTCGCGCCCGTCCGACGCGACGACGGCGTCGACGGAGTCGAGCCATTCGCGGGTCTCGACGGGATCGGTGTCCTGGTTCTCGCTCAGCACGGCCTAAGTGTCCAGGATGGCGCCGAGGCGGCGCCGGCGCAACCGTGCCGAGCGGCTCTTCAGGCTGCCGCCATCGGGGCGCCGGCCGTGCGGCGCGCGGCGTCCGCGAGCAGCCACCGCAGCTCGTCGATCGCCCGCTCGTTCGCCTGGAGCTCGGCACCGTCGGCGCCACGCGCGTTCAGCCGCCCGCGCTCGGCGGTCAGCTGCTGGATCTCGCGGATCAGCCCTGCGACCTCGCGACGGCCGTCCCGGCGCTCGTACGTTCTCGTCTGCATCATCGGGCTCCTCCCGCTCGACCAGGTCACAGGGTGGCGCACGCCGGGCCGCAACATCGGACGGGTAGCGCCAGTCTCGTAGTACGGCGCACCGCACATCGCGGTTTCACCGCCGGTGCCCTCGGGCGAACGCTCGTGCTCGATCCCGCCCGCACGTCCGGCCGGCTCCGCGGCCTCACCGTGGGCTCCACATCGCGCTCGGGGGCGATCTTGTCGGCGCGAGCCCCCGCATACGGGCACCTCGAAGCGTCGCGGAGGAGGCAGTCGCTCCGCGCCACAGGGCTGCGCACCGCGGCGTGCTCCACACGGTCACGATCCGTCCTCTGCTCGCCGAGCGAAGGCCATCACCCAGTTCGTCTCCCAGGTCTCGCCGCCGTCGTCCGTGAACGCCTGCTCCCAGCGCGGCGTCGACGTCGTGATCCCGGACCAGACGAAGCGGACGCGGATCGGCCGTCCCTCGAAGATGTCGTCCCCCTCGAAGGTCCCGACGTCCCCCTCGAAGCCGCCGAGGACCGGCGGGTCGAGCAGCCCCGGACGACGGCTGTCGGCCCAGTAGATCGACCAGCGTCGCGTCTCGGGGTCGAAGAAGCGGAAGGACATCCCGACGAAGCCACCGTCGTGCGCGGTGTGGAACTCGTCCTCGTTGCCGTTCCCGGCGAGGATCGGGCGCGCGCGGGCCGTCGCGTCGAACTCCTCCCATTCGTCCGACCCGGCGAGGCGCTCCCGGAGCCTCCGGCTTCTTACGTCCCAGCTCCCCATCAGGAAGTCGAAGTCCTTCCCTGTCGACCTGCCCTGCAGCATCACGCTCCTCCCTCGCTGGACGTTCCACGCTCCACGCTACAACTCAATTAGGGCGCATTGCGCCCTCTATGTGTGCTTGACTCGGCAGGTGCGCACACCGACCTCGCGCCTCCTGGAGCTGCTCGAGCTGCTCCAGGAACGGCCGCTGACAACCGGTCGGGAGATCGCCGACCGCCTCGCGATCGACGCGCGTACCGTCAGGCGGTACATCGAGGCGCTCCAGGATCTGGGGATCCCCGTCGAAGGTCAGCGCGGAGTGGGCGGCGGATACCGCGTCCGCCCCGGGTTCCGCCTGCCGCCGCTGATGCTCTCGGGCGACGAGGCGGTCGTCGTAGTGCTCGGGCTCCTCGCCGCGCGGCGGCAGGGGCTCGAGTCGAGCGAGGGGTCGGTCGACGGGGCGCTGACGAAGATCCACCGGGTGTTGCCCGATCTCCTCCGCCGCCGCGTCGAGGCGCTCGAGACCACACTGGGCTTCACCCAGGCCGAGCGGTCAGGCGCCCCGGTCGCCAGCGATGTCGCGCTCATCCTCGCTGAGGCGATCCGGCGGCAACGTCGGGTCGGATTCGCATACACCGCCTTCGCCGGAGAGGAGACGATGCGCGATGTGAGCCCCCACGGGCTGGTCGTGCATTCGGGCCGCTGGTACCTCGCGGCCTTCGACCACGTGCGGGACGACAGGCGGACCTTCCGCGTCGACCGGATGAGCCGCGTTGCGGTCTGCGAGGGGCCGTGGCAGGCGCCGCCCAAGGGATTCGACGCCGTCGCGCACGTGAGTCGCTCGCTCGCGCGCGTCCCCTGGCGCTGGGAAGTCGTCGCGCTGCTCGAGCTACCGCTCGAAGAGGCGACTCGGCGCGTCCCCGCCACGATCGCGGAGCTGGTCGAGGCCGATGCGGGACGGACGCAGCTCCGGATGCGGGTCGGCTCTCTCGACTGGATGGCGGGGGTGCTCGCCCGCCTCGGCTGTCGCTTCACGATCGTGGAGCCCGCGGAGCTCAGGGACAGCGTCCGGGAGCTCGCTGCGAGGCTCGAGGAGTCGGTCGCCGTCGCATGATTCGGGTCGATGCCGGAGGGTGACGCACTCCACCGGGCGGCGAGGCGCCTGCAGCCGCTCGTCGGCGAGCGCATCGAGGCGGAGAGCCCGAACCCCCGTGGCGAGGCCACAGGAGTCGCTCGGGAGGTCGACGGGCGTGTCCTGCAGGGCGTCGAGGCGATCGGCAAGCACCTCCTGTTCTCGTTCGAGGGCGGAGTCGTGCTCCATAGCCACCTGCGGATGAACGGGCGCTGGCGGATGGCCCGGCGCGGCACGACACAGGGGCGGCCCTGGCTCGTCCTTCGCGGCGGCGTCTGGGAGGCGACGCAGTGGAACGGCCCGATCCTGACGCTCGAGCGCCGCTCGCTGCGGTGGCTCGGCCCCGACCTGCTCGCGGATGACACCGGCATTCCGGACCTCGTCGCGCGGCTCCGCCGAGGCGACCCGTCGCGCCTCGTCGGCGAGGCGCTGGTCGACCAGCGGGTCATCGCGGGTATCGGGAACATGTGGCTCGCAGAGGCGCTCTGGCAAGCTCGTGTCTGCCCTTGGAGCCGCCTTTCCTCGCTGCGCGACGAGGAGATCGCCCACGCGCTCGGCTGGGCGCGCTCCGCGATGGGCGCAGCCGTCTCGTCGCCGCGTCTCCCGCGGTCGGTCTATCGCCGGGCAGGCAGGCCGTGCAACCGATGCGGGACGGCGATCGCCTCACGCGGGCTCGGCGATGCGAATCGCACGGCCTACTGGTGCCCCCGCTGCCAGGCAGAGCGACTCAGTCGATGAGCTTCTTGGTCATTGCCCGGATCGCGATGCGCCAGATGACGAGGCCGAACGCGACCAGCACTCCCACCCGGAGCAGGTCGTCCCAGCCGATGAGGCCGAACACCGCGGCCCGGATCAGCTCGACGCACTGGTGAAGCGGGTTGAGCCCGGCGAGGATCTGCGCCCAGCGCGGAAACCCGTCGAGCGGGAAGAACGAGCCCGCGAGGAGGAAGAGCGGGGTGAGGACCGCGCTGACCACGTAGTTGAAGTTCTCGAACGACTTCGAGTAGCCGGCGATGGAGATCCCGAAGCACGCCCAGCCGAACCCGGCGATCCAGCCGATGAACGGCACGAGGAGCATCCCCCATGCCGGATCGAGCCCGAACGCAATCGCGACGAGCATCGGCACGCACCCGTAGACACCGGCGCGCGTGGCGATCCAGAGCGCCTCCGCCGTGACGAGCTCCTCGGTGTCGACGGGCGCGGCGAGGATCGCGTCGTACGTGCGCTGGAACTGGTACTTCACGAACGTCCCGAACATGGCCGGGAAGGCGCTCGAGAACAACACCGCGGTGGCGACGGTGCCCGTGCCGACGAAGTCGACGTAGTCGTAGCCGCCGATCGTGGAGACGAGCGACCCGAAGCCGAAGCCGAATGCCAGCAGGTAGATCGTCGGCTCGACCGTCGACGAGAACGTCGTCGACTTCCAGTAGGACGAGAAGTTCACGACCTCGCGGACGAGCACGCCCTGGAGCGCCGTCCGCTCGAGCCTGCCGAGCCGCGGAGCCTGGGTCTCGGTCGTGGCCGTCACCCGATCTCCTCGCCGGTGAGGAGGACGAAGACGTCCTCGAGGTTTGCCGGTCTCCGGTCGCCCTCGAAGGCGACCCCGTTCGCCCCGTCGACCCCGAGCAGCGAGATGCTCGTTCCGGTGCGGCGGGT
Source organism: uncultured Actinomycetes bacterium (assembly GCA_963798725.1). Taxonomy (GTDB): domain Bacteria; phylum Actinomycetota; class Thermoleophilia; order Gaiellales; family Gaiellaceae; genus Gaiella. The sequence continues at coordinate 1,238,760 of CAWCUL010000001.1, read as the reverse complement.
CGCGATGCCGGCCGCGACTGCCTCCGCCTCCACCTCCGCGAGCCGCGCGGGCGGGCCGTAGACCTCGAGCGCCTCCCGGCCGGCGTGCTCGAGCACGAGCTCGGAAGGGGAGCCCGCTGCGACAGCGCGCCCGTGGGACATGATCAGCACGGTGTCGGCGAGACGCTGCGCCTCCTCGATGTAATGCGTCGACATGAGGAGCGTCGTCCCCTCGCTCCGCAGCGCGTCGATCAGCGCCCAGAGCTCCTGGCGCACCTGCGGGTCGAGCCCCACCGTTGGCTCGTCGAGCAGCACGAGCCTCGGACGATGAACGAGCGCACGTGCGATCAGGAGCCGCCGGCGCATCCCACCCGAGAGCTTGTCCACGCGATCGGCGCGGCGGTCGACGAGCTTTGCCATCTCCAGCGCCCGCTCGATCGCGGCAGGCCGCTCGGGCCGCGGTATCCGGTAGAGGTAGGAGAAGACGAGCAGGTTCTGCTCGACGGTGAGGGTCGTGTCGAGGTTGTCGAGCTGTGGGACGACGCCGCAGCGCGCCCGCGCCTGCTTCGACTCCTCGGGGAGGCGGAACCCGAGCACCGAGAGCTCGCCCTCGTCTGCGATCGACTGCGCCGTGAGGAGGCGCATGGTCGTCGACTTGCCGGCGCCGTTCGGGCCGAGCAGGCCGACGCACGTCCCCACCGGCACCTCGAGGTCCAGCCCGTCGACCGCCGTGATCGCCCCGTAGCGCTTGACGACGCCCCGCAGCTGGATGGCCAGCTCCCGCTCCATCGGCGCAGGATGCCAGTGCCCGGCTTCGCAGGGCGCCAGAGCGAGATCGGCGTCGGTCACGCGAGTCACGCCCGCTCCGACGGGCGAAGCTCATCGCCCCGGGACGGTCAGGTCGTCTTTGCGAAGCGCTGGACCGCCGCGAGGAGCTCCCGGCTCTTCTCCGTCGCATGCTCCGCGTCACCCGACGCGAGCGCGTCGGACACGCAGTGCGTGACGTGGTCCGAGAGGATCTCGAAGCCGACGCTCTCGAGCGCCGTCCGCACCGCCGCGATCTGCGTGAGGATGTCTATGCAGTAGCGGTCGTCCTCGACCATGCGCTCGATGCCGCGCACCTGCCCCTCCACGCGGTGCAGTCGCGTCGCGATCCGGGCCTTGTCGTAGCCGTGCTGCACTCAGCTCACCTCCCGTCTGACGCTGCGGGAGAGTCCAGTGTATACCCGCAAGGGGTATTTGGGTAGTGGTGGGCTCGTTCGTGCCGGGTCTGCTACCGTCCTCGCTGTTCCTGATTGCACCTATGCAACGCCCAGTTGTACGGTCTCGTCAAAGGAGCCTCCGGGGTGGCCGAGCTCGATCGTCTGACCTTTCTGACCCGCGGCGCCATCGCCGCAGCTGCCCTCTCGGTGGGGGGTCTGACGGCGACCGCCAAGGCTCGCGCCGTCGCGCCTACGGGTAGCGACCTCGCCTACCTACGCCTACTCATTGCCTCGGAATTGCTCGCGATCGATTTCTACACGAATGCGATCACCACGAAGCAGTACGACGGCCAGCCCCCGGGAGGGACGCTGAAGCGGGCACTCGCCAACGAAAACGCCCACTACGAGGCGCTCGCGCAGGCGCTGACCGACGCGGGGTCGCTTGCGGCAGTCGGGGACGACATCGACTTCACCTATCCGGACGGCGCGTACGACTCGCGCGGCTCGATCGCGCGCCTGGGGCTGCAGCTCGAGGCGATCTTCCTCGGCGCAGCGCTCGGCGCCGTCGCAGGCCTCCAGTCCGACGCTCTCCGCTTGCTCGTCGGCCAGATCGCGGCCAGCGAGGCGCAGCATCTCTCGTCGTTCGCGTCGTTGACCGGCGGAAGCCCGATCGGCCCCGCGCTGCCCGGGGCGCTGCCACTGGACGCGGCGACCATCGCCCTCGCCGCCTTCGAGAGCTAGCCCGGATGCCGAAGGAGATCTACAGCGCGAGCGAGGCGGCCAAGGCCCTCGGGATCAGCATCGATACCCTGCGCCGCTGGGATCGCGACGGCAGGATCCGGACCGAGCGCGACAGGGCGAACCGCCGGGTGGTGCGGGCCTCGGAGCTCGAGCGCTTGCGTGGCGACTCCGGCATGGCCCATCTGAGCGCGCGCAATCGCTTCAGGGGCGTCGTCACCGACGTCAAGGTCGACGGGCTGATGGCGCAGGTGGAGATCGTGGTGAGCGACCCGGTTCGGCTGGTCGCAATCGTGACCCGCGACGCCGTCGAGGAGATCGGGGTCAAGCCCGGTATGGCGACGACCGCCGTCGTCAAGTCGACCTCCGTGATGATCGAGAGCTGAGAGGAGCCGTGCCCGTGCGTTTCCGCCTCGAACGACTCACCATCGCAGCGTCGGCGACCGTCGTCGCCGCGTCGCTCTTCGCGGGCGCAGCCCCCGGTGCGCGTCAGGCGCAGATCACGGTGTACGCCGCCTCGTCGCTGACTGACGTCTTCCCTCAGATCGACGGCTCGCAGCGGTACTCGTTCGCAGGCTCCAACATGCTCGCCGCGCAGATCCGCCAGGGCGCGCCCGCGCAGGTGTTCGCTTCCGCGAACATGACGATCCCGCAGCAGCTTGCGCAACAGGGCCTGTGCTCGACGCCGGTCGTGTTCACGCGCAACACGCTCGTCCTGATCGTGCCGACCTCGAATCCCGCCCGCGTCAAGAGTGTCTACGACCTGCGCAAGCAGGGCACGAAGCTCGTCGTCGCGGGCCAGGGGGTTCCCGTCGGAAGCTATACGCGCCAGATCCTCGGGAACATGAACCTCTCGAGCGTGCTCTCGAACGTCGTGAGCAACGAGACGAACGTGCGCGAGGTGCTTTCCAAGGTCGCGCTCGGCGAGGCCGACGCCGGCTTCGTCTACTCCACGGACGCGAAGACCGTTCCGGGACGGGTGACGGTGCTCAAGCTCCCGGCGTGGGCGCAGCCGAAGGTGGCCTACGGGATCTGCATCTCGAAGTCCGCGCAGGGCAACAGCGACGCGCAGGCATTCGTCAACGCCGTGCTGAGCAAGGCCGGCCAGGCGAAGCTGATCGCCGCCGGATTCCTTCCCCGGGTGAAGGCGAAGCTCGTTGTGCCCGTGAAGAAGGCGACGCCGAAGAAAAAGAAGCAGAAGAAGCTCAGGAAGAAGAGCTAGAAGGTGCGTCGCCTGCTCGGCACGCTGGCGATCTTCGGTGCGAGCGTCGTTGCGCTGGGATTCCTCCTGCTCCCGATCGTCGCGATCTTCGTCCACACCGAGCCCGGCAACCTCCTCTCCCAGCTTTCCAACCCGGCGGTCGTCGACGCGATCGTCGTGAGCCTCAAGGCGAGCGCGATCGCACAGCTCGTCGTCGTGCTGTTCGGGACGCCGACCGCCTACCTGCTCGCGGCACGGCAGTTCACCGGCCGCTCGCTCGTGATCACGCTCGTCGAGTTGCCGCTCGTCCTGCCTCCCGCCGTCGCAGGGCTCGGGCTGCTTGTCGCGTTCGGCCGCAACGGCCTGCTCGGCTCGACCTTCGAGGTGCTCGGCTTCTCGATCCCGTTCACGCAGACCGCGGTCGTCCTCGCGGTCACGTTCGTCGCGAGCCCCCTCTACCTGCGCCAGGCGATCGCCTCGTTCGAGTCGGTCGACGCCAACCTCGTCGCCGCCTCCCGGACGCTCGGCGCCGGTTCGGCGCGGACGTTCTTCCGCGTGATCCTGCCGCTCGCACGCGGCGGGCTCGCGGCCGGCTTCGCGCTCGCGCTCGCGCGCGGCCTCGGCGAGTTCGGCGCGACGATCATGTTCGCGGGAAGCCTGCAGGGCGTGACGCAGACGCTGCCCCTCGCGATCTACGCCGAGTTCGATCGCAACTTCGACGCGACGCTCGCCATGGGCGCACTGCTCGTGGTCCTGAGCGCCTCCCTGCTCCTGACCCTCAAGCTGAGCACCCAATGGCACGCCTCGAGGCAGAGTTCGCGCTCCCGCTCCGGGCTTTTGAGCTGGAGCTGACGCTCGGCGTCTCGGGGACGGTCGCGCTCGTCGGCCCGTCCGGGGCGGGCAAGACCTCCGCGCTCCGCGTGATCGCCGGCCTCGTCCGCCCTCGGACGGGCCGCGTCGCGCTCGGCGATGAGATCTGGTTCGAGCACGAGCGCCGGACCGTGCTCCGGCCGGAGGAACGTCGAGTGGGTCTCCTCTTCCAGGACTATGCGCTGTTCCCGCACCTGAACGTCCGGCGGAACGTCGAGTACGCCGGCCGGCATCGCGCGGACGAGTACCTCGAGCGCTTTCGCATCTCCCACCTCGCGGGCGCCTGGCCGTCGGAGCTCTCGGGCGGCGAGCGCCAGCGTGTCGCGCTCGCGCGCGCTCTGGCGCGGGACCCGGCCGTCCTGCTTCTCGACGAGCCGCTCTCGGCACTCGACGCGCATACCAAGGCCGAGGTGCGGTCCGAGCTCCAGCAGCTTCTCCGCGAGCTCCGCCTCCCGACGATCCTCGTCACCCATGATTTCCAGGACGCGGCTGCGCTGGCCGGGGAGATCGGCGTGATCGTCGACGGGAGGCTTCGTCAGCTCGCGTCCCCACAGGAGCTCGTGTCCCGCCCGGTCGACTCGTTCGTCGCGTCCTTCACCGGCGCGAATCTCATGCACGGCACCGCCCGGCCGCTCGACGACGACCTCACCGGCATCCGGCTCGACACGGGCGAGACGGTCTACTCGACGGACGCAGCCGAGGGGTCGGTGGGGGTCGTCGTCTACCCGTGGGACGTCTCCGTCGCCCGGCTCCCGGGCGAGGACTCGGCGATGAACGCGATCCGCGGCGAGGTGGGGACGCTCGTCGAGATCGGCAACAGGGTTCGCGTCTCGATCGGCCCGATCACCGCCGAGGTCGCCACGGTGTCGGCCAGGCGACTCGAGCTCGAGCGCGGCGGTACCGCGTTCGCAACCTTCAAGGCGACAGCGACCAGGCTCGTCCGGCTCGGGTAGATCGGGCGACGGTCTGCGGGGCGAATCGCGCCGTCCCTCTGCCCGCGCGAAGCTCGACGGCTCCTACCATGCATTGGTGAGGCGCAAGACGAGCTCCCGTCCCGGACGGCTTCGCCACGCCGCAACGACGCTCGCCGTCGTCGTGGCGGCTGCGGTCGTGCTCCCGGGCGCGGCGAGCGCCCACGCGTATCTGATCGACTCCGACCCGCCTGCCGGAGGGCGTCTGAGCTCGTCCCCGAAGGCGCTCGTCATGCGGTTCAGCGAAGCCTATGTCCCTGGCAGCGCACACGTTTCCATGCGGAGGGTCGACGAGGCGCCGATCGTGCTTCCACGGCCGTCCGGCAGCGGAGCCGTGATCGACCAGCCCCTGCCGCCCGGCCTTCACGGGGTCTTCGTCGTCTCGTGGACGCTCGTCTCGAACGACGGCCACCTCTGCGCCGGAGACTTCGCCTTTTCGGTGGGAGCTTCCGGTGCGATTCCGCCCTCCTCCGCCTCGTCCGCGGCGACTCCCTGGTCCCAGGTCGTCGCGAGCTGGCTCTTCTTCGTCGGGCTCGCGTTCGCGTTCGGCGGCCTGCTGAGCGAGCTGCTCGTCTGGCCGAGATCCGCAGTGCGTGCTCCCGTAGTGCCAGGCCTCGTCGTCTCTGCTTTCGCCTCGGCGAGCCTTGTGGTCCTGCTTGCCGGCGAGAGGGTGAGCGGCGGGTTCGTCGACGGGCTGCATGGACATGCGATCCGCGAGGTTGCCTCGAGCCGACCCGGGTCGCTGACGATCGCGGTGCTCGGGTCGGTGCTGCTCGCGTTGCTCCTCGCCCCTCGGAGTCGTTGGCGTCGGCTCGCGCTCGCGCCGCTCGCTGCGGCCGCGGTGCTGACCGCTGCGCGCGGCCATGCGGGGACGAGCGGCGACTGGTGGGCGCCGGTGGCCGACTCGGTCCATTTGCTCGCCGCTGCCGCCTGGGTGGGGGCTCTCGCGCACCTCGTCGTCGTTCTTGCACGCGACCGCGACACGAGGCGCACGGATGCCATCCCCGTTCGTAGATACTCACGCCTCGCGCTGCCGACGGTGCTCGTCGTCCTGGCGAGCGGCGCTCTGACGGCGCTGGCCGAGTTCCGAAGCGTCGGATCCGTCCTCGACACCGGGTACGGCAGGACGCTCGTCGTGAAGGCGCTGCTCGTTCTGGCGGCGCTCGGAGCGGCTGCGGCGAGCCGGTTCTTCGCGCTGCCGGCGAATCCGGGCATCGAGATCCCGCTTCTCCGCCGCCTCACCTTCGGCGAGCTCGGGCTTGTCGTTGCCGTCCTGGCGGCCGCGGGCCTGCTCGTGAACCTGGCGCCTCCGCGTGGGCCGGCGGAGGTCGCCGCCGCGACATCTCCGCTTGGGCCACCCGCGCTCGTCGGGCCCGCACTGCGCCAGGCGGGGTTCGCCGGAACGGTCGCCGTGGGCCTTGCCGCTACCCGAGACGAGCTCCGGTTCCTCGTCATGCCGCCGCACGGCCGGTCGGCGGCGCGGTTCAAGCTGAACGTGGAGGCAACGGCCCCCGACGGCAAGACGGCCGCGCTCTTCCCGAGACCGTGCGGCTCCGGCTGCTTCTCGGTCCATTACGCGCTGCAGCGGGGAACGACGCACCTGATGACCACGGTGTCACCGCCCGATGCGGCTGCGAGCGCCGTCCGGCTCGACATCCGGGCGCCGATCCCCGCCGAGCGGCCGGCGCTTCTCGGGCGGATGGCGAAGGCGATACGGGCGGCACCGTACGTGAACGTCGTCGAGCGGCTCGGGCCCGGAGCCGGCCTCCCGTCGGCCACGACGCAGTACCACCTGACCGGCGGTGCATTTGCCGCTTCCGACAAGGCGGCCGGCCCGATCGACGTGCGCGTCGTCGGACTCCGGCACGGCCTGACGAAGCTGACGTTCGCCTCGGCCGACGCCACGACGTGGTACGAGGACTGGCTCGACGCGGGAAACAAGCTCCGTCGTGAGCGGATCGTCAGCCAGGGCCGCTCGATCGAGCGAACACTCAGCTATCCGAAACGAGCCCAGGTGGGCACGGTCGTCGCCCCCGGTCCGGTCAGGAGGGCCTCGATCCCGACAGGCCCGTTCGTCGTCGCCCGGGAGGACGGTGACCTCGCCGTGGCGTTCGCCGCCGCACCTGAGCCGAGGGGTCGGCTGTCCCTGACCACCACCGTGCTCGACCCGGACGGCGATGCGGCAACGGGCCTCGACGTGAGGGTCTCGCTCCGATCGCGCAGGTCTGCCAACGGGTCGACGCAGCTCTGCGGTGCCGGCTGCTATGCCGTCTCCCTGCCCTACACCGATCGGCCCCGCGAGGCCCTCATCGAGATCCGGCGGCTCGGCTATCCGCCCTCCGTCGTTCGGTTCGATTTTCCTTCGGTCTGGCCGCCACCGCCGGCGACGAGGCTCGCCCGGCACGCGACACGGGTCTTCTCCGGGCTGAAGTCGCTCACCATCGACGAGCACCTCGGCTCGAGCGCGACCAACGTTCTGCATACGCTGTGGCAGATTCAGGCGCCCGACCGCCTCTCGTACACGATCGACGGTGGCTCCGCCGCGATCGTCGTCGGCAAGCACCGGTGGGACCGCGAGGCGGGAGGAGAGTGGATCGCATCGCCGCAGCTTCCGTTACAGCAGCCGACCCCGACCTGGGGCGCTGCGCCGCGGCGGGCAGCTCTGCTCGGGAGCGAGTCGGTCCGCGGCCGCGCCGTGTGGCGCATCTCGTTCGTCGACCCGAGCGTCCCCGCCTGGTACACGATCCTGGTCGACAAGCAGTCGGGTCGCACGCTGGAGCTCTGGATGACGGCCGCGGCGCACTTCATGCACCATGTCTATGCGGGCTTCGACAGGCCACTGTCGATCACGGCCCCCTAACAGCTGGCCGGGAAGCGTCATCGTCGCCGTCGTCCTCCCGGACTTCCGGCGTCAGGGGATCGCGTAGGCGACGAGCTCGAAAACCGGCGCGGGGAAGTCGGGGTGGTCTGCCCCCGCCCCGACCAGGAGCGTGCGACCCGCGACCGACGGGCACGCATTGATTCCGGCGCGGACACGCGCGCGCGCGACGATCGAGCCATCGCGCGTCGCGAGGCCGTAGACCCGACCGTCGTAGGTCGCTGTGTAGACCACCCCGCCGACGACCGATGCGCAGCCGAAGTTCGCCGACGCAAAGTGTCGAGTCCAGAGCCGCTGCCCATCGGATGCCTCAAGGGCCACGAGCTCTCCTGTTCCTTTCGAGTAGTCGGTTGCGTAGAACTTCACGCCGCTGAGCCCGTAGGCGCTCTCCGGGAAACAGAGGTTGACGACGGGCACGAATATCCTGCCCTCCGCAGCCGCCATCGGAGTCTCGACTCCGCCGAGCAACCCGGGGCAGACGGTCACTGGTCGCGCCGGCAGCGGGCCGTGGTCGTTGCGGTGGGCTCCCACCTCCGTCTCCCAGAGACGCGCATGAGTAGAGCGATCCCAGGCGATCACCCGCCCGGACTTTCCGGCACCGACGATCATGTCACCCAGGAGAAGGGGCGGGAGCTGGAAGTCGTAGTCCCGGACGTCGTGCGGAGTCACCTGATCGCTCCAGAGCAACGTGCCCGTCCTGCCGTTGATCACGAGCAGCGAGTCGGTGTGCCGGACGGGCCCGGGGTACATGCCTCCATTCGGGCGGGTGCGTGAGCCGCCCCACGGATAGGGGTTGGCCGTACCCCAGTAGACCCGCCCGTCCGCGTCGACTGAGGGTGGATGCCAGGCGCCGCCGCCCGAGGCCTCCGCCGGGAAGCGCCATGGCCCGAGGATCGTGTCGAAGCGCCACCGCACCGCCCCGGTTCTCGCGTCGAGGGCGTAGAGCGTGCCACGGCCTCCGGGCGCCTGCCCGGTCGAGCTCGTATAGACGAGGCCGTTCGCGACGACCGGGGCGATCGTGACCGGGTTCGCCGCCCGGGTCAGCCGTGTGCGCCAGCGCTCGACCCCCGTGCGTGCGGAAAGCGCGAATGCGCTCGTGTCGGTGTTGCCGTACACCACGCCGTTCAGTACCGCAACGCCGTTCGGCCCACCATCCGGACGCCTATACCGGTGGTGCCAGAGCATGTGCCCGTCCGCCAACGAGAGGGAATAGACGTCGCTGTTCAGATCCTGCAAGTAGACCCGGCCGTTCGAGACGACCGGCGTCGAAGCGAAGATGCCGGAGAAACCGGGCTCGCCACGAAGGCGGAAGCGCCAACGCACGCGGAGCGTGGTGAGGGACGACGGAGGCGCAGGCCCGGGAACGGCGCGAGTGCTTGCGTTGTTCGCATTCGCCTGGGACCAGCCCGACCGACCGGCCGTTGTCGCCTCCCCCGAGTCGCCGCAGGCGGCGAGCGTGGCGAGGCAAAGCGACCCAACGACGGCCGCGGCGCCGAAGCGACCCGCCACCGCCTGTGCGCCGCCTAGTCGCCGAGTCCCGAGAACACCGCGATGCGTCCTCGCATGGCCCGGGCGTCGCAGTTGAGGGCACACCGGTAGACGTAGTCGCCGCGGTCGTCGAACGCCAGCACGAGATGGTCGACCTGACCGGGTCCGAGAGCCTTCGTCTTCAGACCCGAGACCACGAAGTTGTGCTTCTTCGTCCCCTTGTTCACCACACGGAACCAGATCGTTACTGCCCGCTCGACGCGCTTCGGGCGGACGATCAGCCGGCCGTCGGTAATCCTGACTGTGACCTTCTGCAGGGGATCGACGCCCGTCGTCGCCGATGCCGTTTGCGTGGTCGCGCCGACGAGCGCGACGAGCCCTGCAATGCAGACTGCGCACGCGATCGTGAACCGTCCTAGCACGGGAGAGCCTCCTGGGACGTGGAGAAGCGGCTGCCGAGAGAGCCTCTGACCGTGAGTGTAAAAGCGGTGCAGTCGTTCATGGGAAGCGCGCCGAAGTTGACGCTGAATGCGCCCACGGAGCGTGCTGTCGCGGACCGCGAGTGGGTGCCGCCCCCCTCGACCAGGGTCACGCGGAGCTTCTCGCCTGGACGGAAGTGCGTGCCGGCGACGATGACGTCCGTGCCGGTAAACTTCAGCCCTGCCGCCGGCTTGCACGATGACGCGACCGTCCGCTTGAAGGTCACCTTCGTCCCGGCCGCGCCGACTGCACGGACCGTGTAGGCGGTGCAAGCCGTGACCTTGGCCTTGGGGAAGGAGACGGCGAGCGTGCCGGCCGCGGTCGCGGTACCCCTCACGGCTCCCGCTGCGCCTGCGCTGAGCCTGACCGTCACCCGTTCGGTGGGCTTGAATCCGGTCCCGCGGATCGTGAGCGGTCTCAGCTTCACGACCTTGAGCGCGGCTTTCGTGGCCGCGGCCGGGGCAGCGGCCACGAAAGCGCCGAGCAGGAAGGCGAGCGCGGCGGCGAACACCGCAGCGCTGCCCGGAGTCGCGGACGAGATACGCCTCACGTGCGTCCCTACTTCACCGACTTGATGTAGGCGACGAGGGCCTTGGCTTGCGCGACCGGAATATTGCCGATCGCCGTCGACATGATGCCCGACGAGTAGCCCTCGCTGATCTCTGCGTCGGGCTGTTCGATCGCGTTGATCAGGTACCCGTCGGTCGCGCGTACCACCTGGCCCGTCGTCAGGCGGACCTTACTCCCTGCGAGGCCCTTCCAGGTCGGGCCCGTCGACTTCGCCCCGGTGAGCGTGTGGCACGCCTCGCAGCCGAAGTTCTCGGAGAGCCGCTTTCCCAGTGCGACAAGCGCCGGCGTGACCACGACGGTCATGTTCGCGTAGGGGTTGGCGCTCGTCCCGCCGCCCGCGGGGGTCGCCTTCACGGTGCCACGGATCTCGCCCTTGGGGTTCGCCTTCGTATGGATGTTGACGTACGCCTTGCCGGCGATCATCGCGGCGGCCGCGACGGCGGTGACGGCGGATCTCCCACTCCTCCCCGAGCGGCACGGCCCGCACAACGGTACGACGATCTTGCCCGACTTCCGGGGCGCGCCGAGGTGGACGTGCGCCGCGAGCGCGGCGCCGGTGAGGTGCGCGAACCTGAGCTTCCAGGTGAGCGTGGCCTTCGTCGCGCTCAGGACCTTAAGCGTGCCGGTGAACAACCCTGTCCCGGCCGTCGTCCCCTTCGGTCGCGGCACCTCGAGCTTGGTGTTGAGCGGCGTCTTCACGCTGTACGAGCCAGGCGTGAGCTTCGTTGCCTCCTGGCTCGTGCTCACGCCGGAGCCACCGGCCGTCGCGAGTCCAGCGGCGATAGCGACGACGACGCTCGCCGTCATCACGATGAGCGTAACCCTACGCCTGCTCTTCATGCGACCCCTTCCGTGTCAGTCTTGACCTTCTCGGTGCCTGTTTTCCGACTCACCCGCCGGTCACTCTCGGCCCTGCGAGTCACCATACCTGGCCGACCGCGAGCGACGTGGGAGCGGCAGCCCCGGGGCCACCGCTCCCACTTGACCTTGGCTCCCGCTAGGGCAGCGCGAACACGTAGACGTCGTCACCATGCTTGCCGGGCGACTCGAACGTGAACGCCGTACCACCGTCGTAGATGGCGATGTACTGCTTCCCGTTCACGCTGTATGTCATGCCCGGTGCCGCGACGTTCGCGGCGAGCATGGTCTTCCACAACTCCTTGCCGGTCTTCGCGTCGTACGCGTCGAACTCCCCGGTACCGCGCCCGGCGAACACGAGCCCGCCCGCGGTCGTGAAGAGTCCGCTGTAGCACGTTCGTGGCCACTTCACGCGCCAGGCCGCCTTGTTCGTCGTCACGTCCATGGCGACGACGTAGCCCTGGTTGAACGTGATGCCCGCGAAGTTCACGCCGGCGCTCGACTTGCCCGCGAGGTAATCGGCGTTCAGCTTTGCAGCCGGTATGGCCTGGATTGCGAAGTCGCTGTCTGCGGCACAGAAGTACGCGTAATGCGTGTCTGGGTTGTAGGCCGCCGGGTTCCAGTCGACGCCGCCCTGCGCGCTCGGTGCGGAGGCGACGGCGTGGTCGAGGGCGGGCGGATCCCAGATGCAGCCGATCTTGACCGGCTTCCCGGCGAACGGCTTCTTGTAGTTCGCCTTCTTGGCACAGGTCTGCGGGTTGATCCGGTCGCCGACCGGGATCGGCTGAGTCGGCCACGTGTTCATGACCTTCGACTGTGCGACCTTCTTCTCCACGATGCCGATGAGCGGCTTGCCGGTGGTCCGGTCGAGCAGGTAGAGCCAGCCCGTCTTGCACGCCTCTCCGATCCCCTTGCGCATGACGCCGCCGATCGGCACGTCGAACAACATCGTGGCGTTCGGACAGTCGTAGTCCCAGAGATCGTGGTGGACCATCTGGTACCACCAGCGAACCTGGCCGGTCGTCGCATCGATCGCGACCATCGACGACGTGAAGAGGTTCAGGCCTGGCCCGCGGCTCGTCCATGGCGCCGCGTTCCCGGTGGAGAAGTAGATCGTGTTCGTAGCGGGGTCGACCGACGGCGTGTTCCAGACGGTCCCGCCTCCGGTAGAGAATCCGAGGGGACCGGCCGCCCAGGTCTGGCCGCCGATCTGACCGGGCTCCGGGGTCGTGAAGAACCGGTATGCGGGGCTCCCGTCACTCGCGTGGTACGCGGAGACGCTCCCGCGGCTCATGTACTCGCCGCCCGTCGAACCGACGTAGACGAGCCCCTTCTCCGGGCTGTCCGCCGTCGCAGCGCTGTTGTAGTACAGCGGCGCGGCAGTCAGGGTGAAGCCCTCTCTCCAGTTGTGGACGATGATCTTCCACACCACCCCGCCCGTCATCTGGTCGAGTGCGACGAGAGTGCCGTCCAGCTGGGCGACGAAGACCTTCCCGTCCCCGATCGCGACGCCCCGGTTGTCCCACCCGCAGCACGCCGTGTTGATCGTCTGATCAATCCCCGAGTGATACGTCCAGATGCGCTCCCCGGTCGCGGCGTTCATCGCGAAGACGTCGCTGTTGCCCGTGGGGAGGTACATCACGCCGTTGTAGACGACGGGCGTGCCCTCGGCCGAGTACTTCGCGGCCTTGCCCGAGCCGTCGAGATGGACATGCCACGCCTCTTTCAACTGGGAGACGTTGGTCGTATTGATCTGGTTGAGCGACGAGTAACGGTCGTTCGTCGTGTTCCCGCCGTTCGTGAGCCAGTTCGCTCCTGGTACCGCTGCCAGGTCGGCCGCTGAGAAAGCTGGAGCTCGCGCGCCCGAGGGGAACGCGGCCGTCCCGGCCTGGGTCTGGGTGCCGGCCGCTGTGCGAGACGGCATCGCCGATACCGACGCACCGACCAGAAGGGCTACTCCGCAGCCCAGAAGAAGTAAGCGTTTCGCACCCATATTTTTCCTCCTGGCTAGGCGACACCGAGGTCTTTGCGCGAGCATACACCCCTAGGCGTTCACAAGTCACGCACCTTCGGACCGGTCTGACTCACTACGGCGTTGTGGGTCGCACGGTCGAACGACCACGCTCTACACGTGGACTAGTCTGGCCCGGTGGACGACTGGGACGGCGCGCCCGATCTGACGCGTGAAGCCTTCATGCGGCGGAGCGCACTTGCAGCGCTCGTCGCCTCTGGGCTCTATGGGCTCGTCGACGGGCTCGCAGCGGCGCCGGCCCGGGCGCTGACGACGGAAACACGGCACCCGGCCGAGCAGCACGTCCTACGTGGGGTTCGGATCGTGACGGAGAACGACGTGGAGGTAATCGTGCCGCCACGGCACCACCAGATCGTCACGGCCATGCTCCGCGTCGGGCGAGATCGCCGGGAGCTTCAGGCGGCCCGTCGGGAGCTAGACCACGCGCTTGAGGGCCTCGATCGGCAATTTGCGTCGACGCCCGCCGGGCTCGGTACGACGGTCGGTTGGGGCCGGACATACTTCCGCGACTTCCTCCCCCGTCTACGCGACCGCCGACGGTTCCCGCACTACCTGCCCGTGGACGTGCAGGCCTCCGAGCGAGCCGGCACCCGCCGCGAGGCCATTCTCGACAGCATTCGCTTCCCGAGCGATCCCGGGTCGACACGGCTCGAGCAGAACCACCTTTGCATGCTCTTCCGCAGCGACTCGCTCGAGCACATCGCCGCAGGAGCGCGTGCCGTTTTTGGCTCACTCGACGGCCTCTTTGCGATCACGAGCGTCCGCAAGGGATTCGTCGGCGGACGGGAGGACGGTGGTCCCAGCCTTCCCAAGCAGATGGCCCTCCGTGCCGGGCTCCCGACCGCACGGCTGATCCCCGATAACGCCCAGCTCTTCCTGGGCTTCACCTCTACGCAGCGGAGCGCCCTAGGGCCGGACCTGATCGCGAACCTCGAGTCCTTGCGGGGCATGACCGATCAGTGGCCGAATGGCTATTTTCGCGGCGGCACCACGATGCACCTCTCACACCTCGACGAGGACCTTGACACGTGGTACGCAAGCTTCTCCTACACCCGCCGCCTATGGGCGGCGTTCAGGCCTGGGCTCACAGTGCCCGACGGGACGTTGACGATTGCGGAAGGCCCTGGCGACGTGCAGAGCGAGGGGGCGGTCCTCGCCGAGGCAAACGACAAGGGGCTGGTCGGGCACAGCGGCTCGCTGCAGCCGGCGACGCGGCTTGCGACAGCGGTCGTGGACAACCATGGCGTCCGCTACCCGCGCGGGACGGCCTTGATCCAGCGGGCCGACTTCAACACGCTCGATAACCCGTTCTTCTGGAGCTCGCGCCCCGCACGCGACGGGATGGCGAAAGGCGCGGCGACGGGTCTCCACTTCGTCGCGTTCGCCGCGACGACCGATCTCTTCCACCGTGCGCGTCTGGCGATGGACGGCCACTACTCCGCCGGACGCAAGACTCCCTTCGATCCTCGTGCCGAGGAGCAGGGACTGAATCGCGTGCTGCGAACGACGCACCGCCAGAACTTCCTCGTACCGCCTCGCCGACACCGCGCGTTCCCGCTGGCCGAGCTTCTGTAGGCGACTGTGGTCTCACCTACGATTGCCTGATGGGACACGGGGTTGGAAGTCGCGGATGAGCATGCCCGGCGAGGAAGCGATGCCCGTTCCCGCCAGTGCGGTTCAGGCCGGCGCAGAAACCGCGGGTCGGATCCTCGCGAATGTCGAAACCGTTGTCGTCGGCAAGCGGAAGGCGGTTCGACTCGTCATCTCCGCATTTGCCTGCGGAGGTCACGTGCTGCTCGAAGACGTGCCGGGCACGGCGAAGACCATGCTCGCTCGTGCCCTCGCCGGCAGCATCGAGCCTGCCTCTGTCTCGCGAATCCAGTGCACGCCGGATCTTCAACCGACGGATGTGACCGGCCTCTCCATCTGGAGCCCGCTCACCCGTGAGTTCGAGTTCCGGCCAGGTCCGGTCTTCGCAAACATCGTCCTCGTCGACGAGATCAACCGGGCACTTCCGAAGGCGCAGTCCGCATTGCTCGAGGGAATGTCGGAGCTTCAGGTGACCGTCGACGGCACGACGCGGCCGCTCCCGGACCCGTTTCTTTTGATCGCGACCGAGAACCCGATCGAGCAGGACGGCACGTACGCACTCCCCGAGGCGCAACTCGACCGCTTCCTCGTCCGTACCTCGCTGGGCTATCCGAGCGTCGACGAGGAGGTCGAGATTCTCGACCAGCAGATCCACGGGCATCCACTGAGTAGGCTGCGCCCGGTAGCCGAGCTCGACGACTTGCGCGCGCTCCGCGAAGCCGTCGAGCATGTCTATATCGATCCGCTCGTGAAGCGCTGGGCGGTGGAGCTCGTCCGCGCGACGCGTGAGCTGCCTTACCTCGAGCTTGGCGCGTCGGTCCGAGCGAGCCTGGCTCTCGATCGCGCGGCGCGGGCCTGGGCGCTCGCCAATGGCCGCGACTTCGTCGTCCCGGACGACGTGGAGGAACTCTTCGAGCCGGTCGTCATCCACCGGTTACTGCTCGGGGAGGAGCTGCTCGTAGACGAAAGTGCCTCCCGCATCGACGTCGTCCGCCGTGTGTGGGAGGCGTGTCTCGAGCGCGCGCCGCGTCCCGAGCCCGACTGGGACAGCGCGGCGCCCCGCGGACGCGATGAGTGACCGCGGATCCCGGCCCTTCGCGCTTGTTCCGCGACGTCGGTTCAGCGGGGTACACCCAGGGGCGTTGCGCACGCCGCAGCGGGGCGAAGGCGACGAGGCGGCGGGCTCGCGAGACTATCGGCCCGGTGACCGCATCAGCTGGGTCGACTGGGCGGCCTCGGCGCGGCTCTCTGCGGCGAGAGGGAGCGACGAGCTCGTCGTGCGTGAGTTCTTCGCAGAGCGCGCGCCACGCTCGGTGATCGTCTGCGACCGCCGGCCGTCTCTCGGCATATACCAGCCTCCGCTGCCGTGGCTCGACAAGGGCGCGGCGATCGGCGGAATCGTCGATCTCGTGGCCGCGAGCGCGCGCGCCGCCCGTGGCGACGTCGGGCTCGTGTCCGCCAGTGCTGCTGGACCCTTCTTCGTGCCCCCTGGGCGGGCATCGTCGAAGGCGTGGCTGAGGGAACGCGCGTTGGGAGCTGCTGAAGCCTCGCCCGACTCGTTCGCCCGGTCGCTCGAGCTACTTGTTCGCCGGCGGACTGCATTTCCCATGGGCACCTTCGTCTTCGTCGTCTCGGACTTCCTCGAACCCGTTCCGGGTCGGCTCTGGACCCGCCTCCGTGGGCTCGGGTGGGACGTGACGCTGTTGATCGTGCAGGACCCGGTCTGGGAGCAATCGTTCCCGCGCGTCGAGGGCGTCGTTCTGCCTTTCGCCAAGCCCGGCTCGGCATCGAGTAGCGATGTCTGGATCGGACGCCGCCGGGCCGAAGCGTTGGCAGTGGCCAACGAGCGGCGCCTCGCACAGACGACCGCGCGGTTCCGGCGTCTCGGCTTCGATACCGTCGTCGTGGGAACGAGCGACCAGGGCGAGATCGCCAGGACCCTCCATGCCTGGGCCGCGCGGCGCCGCAGCCTCCGACGCCGCGGAGCATGAAGCTCCTTGCGGCGAGCCTGATTGGCGCATGGCTCGCCGTTGGCCCGGCGCAGGCTGCCGTGCCGCAGATCCGCGCAGATGCAGAACCAGGGGCGGTCGGCGTCGGCGACACGTTTACCTACCTCGTCGAGGTCCGACTCGATGCGAACGTGCCCGACGTCTCGGACGTTCGCATCATTGCGGATACCGGGCCATTCGCGCAGGTCGGTGCGGCGCGAACCACGAGGAGCACCGAGGGCTCAACCGTCGTCGTCGAGCTAGCTCAGCAGCTCGCCTGTCTCGACCTCGCATGCGCCCCCGGCCAAGCGCTCCGTCGCATCCAACTACCGGCGGCGCGCGTGGCGGCCGGGGTCGCCGGGAGCGGAGTGACGACCGCGCAGGCCTCCCCCGTCACGGTCGCCGTCACGCCACGAGTAGCCAACACCGCCGTCCACTCTGCTTCGCCGCCGTATCGGCAGCAGACCGCGCTGCCCGCCGCGACGCGCCCCATCGGGCTCGTTTTCGTGCTGCTCGCAGTCGGTAGTGCCGTCCTCGGACTCGTCGCAGTTGTCGTGGGAATCATCGGCCTGAGATTTCGGGCCACCGTCCAGCCCCGTGAGGAGGACTACGCACGAGCGATCCGGCTCCTCCGCGAGTCAGCCGCACGACCCGCACCGGATCGCAGACGCGCGGCGGACCTCGTCTCTCGCGTCGCCGACTCGACCGGAGCGTATTCACTCGCCGACGATGCCGCCCACCTCGCATGGTCGGCGAGTCCACCGGAGCCTGCGCGCACGGTGGTGCTCGCCGAGCGTGCGGAGGAGGGTGCGCGATGAGCACAGACGCCATCCCACTCGCAGACCTTGGCAGGTTGGCGGAGGCGGCGAGGAGGACGCGGCGACTCCGCCTGCTTTCAGCTGCCGCGCTCATCGTCGCCACCGTCCTTGCCCTCCTCGTCGCGCTACGAACGCACCCAACGACGACCGCGTTCCTCCCGCCGCGGACGAATGGCATCGTGGTTCTGGATGTCTCGGCGAGCATCTCCGATGAAACCTACGCGCAGATCGCCGCGACGCTCGAGCGACTGGCGAACTCGCATGGCCGGTACGGACTCGTTCTCTTCTCGGATACTGCGTACCAGGCTCTGCCACCCGGCACGCCCGCGCGTCAGCTCCATCCATTCGGGCGCTTCTTCGCAGTGCCGAGACAGACCGGGCCCGGCGGCGCGCCTCTTCCTCCCGCGAATCCCTGGTCGGGCCAGTTCAGCGCAGGGACTCGAATCTCGACCGGCCTCCAGCTCGCGTTCGACATCATCCGCGGGCAGCGCCTCGGCAAGCCCGGCGTCGTTCTCGTCAGCGACCTCGACGACGACACTTCGGATATCGAAGCCCTGACGAACGTGGCGCTTGCCTACCGCAAGCTCCACATTCCATTGCGAGTCGTGGGGCTCAACCCGTCGCCCGAAGATGCACGCCTCGTGACGCACCTGCTCGCGCACCCAAGCGACCTACAGCCTGCGACGGCGCACAGCAGGAGTGAACTCCGCGACGAGGCGCCGTCTCCCGCGCCGCTTGTTGTCTTCGCATTGGCAGCAGCAGCCTCACTCGCCGTCCTGCTCGTGATCACCGAACGACTTCGTTGGGGGAAGGCATGAGGGGCCGCTGGCTCGCGGCGCTCGCCGTCGTCGCTGCGGCTGCCTGTACCGCCGGGCTCGCTCACGACGCGCGCTCGTGGCGGAACGCCATGCGCAGAGGCGACGAGCTTTACGCCCACGCTCCCCTGCGGGCTCGCTGGAATGCAGAGGCATGGTTCCCCGGCGACCCCGTCGGCAGGACGGTTCACGCGTCGCAGGACGTCGAGCTCCGTCGCGCGATCCAAATGTTCATCGCCGCCGTGCATGCCCGCCGTGGGTTCGACAACGGCGAGTCCCGTGCGCGCTCGAGGTCCGCGGCTGAGAGCGCTCTGTCGGCGATCGCGGCCGACGCTCCGCCCGCCGCGGCCTCCCAAGCGAACGACCTCTTGGGTGTCCTCGAGGCGCTCGGGCCGGAGGCCACGGCCGACGAGCTCGCGGTCGCCTCGTTCCAGGCGGCGGTGCGGGCCGATCCGTCGAATCTCGACGCCAAGACCAACCTCGAGCTCGCGTTGCGACGCCTGCACGCAACGCTCGTCAGGCAGGGCCCGGGCAACGGTTCCGGACCTCGTGGCAGCGGCCAGCGTGGCGCAGGCTCCGGCACACCCGGCAGGGGCTACTAGGTCGTGCTGGGATCGATCGTCCTACTCTCGCCGCTCGCCGGCGTCACGATTCTCGGCGCGATCGTACCCGTCGGCTTCATCGGGCTAGCCGCCCGCCGGGGGCAACGAGTCGCGGACGTCCTCGGGCTCGTGCCCTCACGACTACGGCCGGTCCTACCTCGCGCGGCGGCGGCGGCGGCTATCTGCTCGTTGCTGGGGCTCGCCGCAGCACAACCGATGCTCCGGACCAGCGGCACGGAGCATGTCCGACGATCGTCTCAGGTGCTGTTCATCGTCGATGTCTCACGCTCGATGCTCGCCTCGGAAGGACCGGACGGAGTGTCCCGACTCGAGCGCGCCCGGAGCGTCGTGCTCCGACTTCACCGAGCTGTGCCAGATGTGCCGGCAAGCGTTGCAGGTCTCACCGACCGAGTTCTACCGTACGTCTTCGCGACGTCCGACGAGGCGACGTTGGACAACGTCGTCCGACAGTCAATCGCGATCGAGGCGCCCCCGCCCCAGGAGGTCGCTCAGAATTCAACGAGCTTCGACGCACTCGCCGCTGTGCCGACTTCCGGCTTCTTTCCGACGTCCGCGACGAGCCGAACATGCATCCTCGTGACGGACGGGGAGAGCCGCCCGTACTCGTCGGCCGGGGTGGCGGATGCGTTGGGTGGAGCCCACGGCTGTTCGCTCCTCATCGTGCAGACGTGGTCTCCAGGCGAGCGCATTTTCGGCGTCGACGAGACCCCTGAGGCGGGATATCGGCCGGACGATGCTGCCCCGTCAGCCGTACGTCGCCTCGCACAGGTGACGCGCGGCGAGGCCTTCGACGCCCAGCAGGCTGCGCAAGCCGCTACGGCGCTCCGGCATCTCGCTGAAAGGGGCCCGATCACACGGGCCGCCTTCGTAGCGCGCCAGCGCCGGCTCGCTCCGCTCCTCGCCGGCGTCGCGCTGGCGCTTGCTATCGGACTCGGGGCAGCGCTCCTTCGACTCCGGCCATTCCACAAGTCCGAGCCGGACGCATACTCTGGTGCCATGCGCGAGATGGATCGAGCGGCGTGACGGGGCTCGGCCGGGTCGCGGCGGCAGCGTCGCTCGGCGTAGCCGCCGTGGCGTTCGTTGCCGGCGCTGCGCCGGGGGGCATCGCAGCCGCCGATGGCGACTGGACGTCGTTTGGCCGTACACCCACGAACGACCGTCATTCGCCCCTGACTCAGATCACTCCCGCAAACGTCTCCGACCTCGCCAAGGCGTACACCGTCGACTTCCAGAAGCTCGACTCGGACGTGCGCCGCGGCCAGCAGTCGTATCCGCTCGCGATCGGCGGCAAGCTCTACGTGACGACGAACGACGACAATGTCTTTGCGCTCGACGGCGCGACCGGAAAGGTGCTTTGGCAGTACAAGCCACCCAACAGCGCGCTCTTCAAGAACTTCGGCATCGTCGCAAACCGAGGGCTTGCGTACTGCGATGGGCGCCTGTTCATTGCCCAGCTCGACATGAAGCTCGTCGCGCTGCGGCCAAGCGACGGCAAGGTGTTGGACGTGGTCTCGGTGAGTCAAGACGTCTGGAACGCGTCCACGAACTACGGCTATTCGGAGACGAGCGCACCCATCTGCGCGAACCATCGGGTTCTGGTCGGCGCAGCCGGCTCGGAGTACGGCATCCGTGGCTTCGTCATGGCCTACACGACCGAGCTGCGGCCTGCCTGGCCGAGCGCGTCCTGGACGATTCCGCCGGATCTCCAATCCTGGCGGCGGACATCGCGAGTCGTCGGCGGAGGCGCGGTCTGGACGCCTGTCACCGTCGACTCGCGCACGAATACCGTCTACTTCGGGACCGGGTCGGCGACGCCGCTGTACTTCCGGGCATTGCGGCCCGGAGTGAACCCTCGGACGGACGCGCTCGTTGCCGTCGACCTGACGACCGGACGCCTGAAGTGGTGGCAGCAGTTGGTCGCGGGCAACCAGTGGGCCTACGACGTCTCGCAGCCACCACTCGTCTATCGCGGCAAGGTCGGCGGCGCGGTTCACAACGTCGTCTCGGTAGCGACCATGGAGGGGGTGTGGTTTGCGTTTGACGCGGACACCGGGAGACCGTTCCACGAGCGCGTGAAGGTCATCGATCGTGTCGAGCACCCGCCACTTCGCCCGGGCGAGCCGGTGACCGTCTTCCCGTCCTCGCTCGGCGGCCTGAACTACTCGCCCGCCTCCTACGATCCGAAGACCAACTATGTCTTCAATGCCGCGGCCGAGACGGCCGCCGTCCTCATCCAACAAAAGCTGACGCCGACCCAGAAGCGGCGCAAGCTCCTGCTCGGGGACGTCTACCTCGGGCTCGAGAACGGAAACTTCGGTGCGGCGCTCGCCGGCTGGCACGATCATGGCTCCATCAGCGCGATCGACGTCGCGAGCGGCAAGCGAGTATGGAAGTTCCGCACACCTGAGCCCGAGAGGGGCGGCGTGACGACGACCGCCAGCGGCCTGGGGTTCGCCGGCGGCGGAGACGGCGTGATGCGCGCCTTCGACTTACGGAACGGAAAGATTCTCTGGACGTTCAAGACCGGAAACCCCATCGCGTCCGGGCCGACGGTCTTCGCGGCAGGCGGCAAGGAGTATGTCGCGATCACCGTGGGAGGGACGCCGACCTCCTCGAACGGAGGCACTGTCTCCCAAATCTTCGTCTTCGGCCTCGGAGAAAGCACCGCCGCGAGGACGACGGAGGGCGTGCGGCCGGCCGCCGCGTGGCCGGTGACCGGTGGCGCCCCGGCGCGACCTGCCGCCTCGCGCGCACTTTCGGCCACAGGCCGCGGCGCTCGAATCGTCGTCGACGGCGGCGCCGTGCCGCTCACGCTTTGGCAGGCCAACAGCTCGAACGAAACCGCCGTCACGGGACGTGTCCTCCTTCGCGGCAAGCCCGTCGCCGGCGCAGTCGTCGCGGTCGACCGCTATCGGTTGCCCAAAAAGACCGACGCGCAAGGACGGTTCTCCGCCAGCGTGGACTCGACGCTCGCCCGCCGGCACCCACTCCACGTCGTTGCCGGATCCCACGCGACCGTTGGCGAGCGTAGGCTCACCGCCCCCGAGAGGAAGGCGGTCACGCAAGCCTCGGGTGGCGTGTCCGTCGCCTATCGACTCGTCGGGCTTCGTGCCGTGCGGTCGTCCGGCGGGATCCTCGTCACGGGCCGCGCCGTGCGCGTCGACGGCGCACCCGCACCCGGAGTCGTCCTGCTCTCGTACCGTCTGCACGGAACGATCAAAGACGCGGGCGGGAACCCGGTGCGCGATGCGACCGTCGTCACTCGTACGACCGACCGTGACTTCTGGACCTTTTCCGAGCCCTCCGACCTCAACGGCCACTACGTCTCCTACTTCTCGGCCTCCGACGAGTCCGGCAGCAACCCTGTTGCGCTCAGCGTCCAGGTGGCCGCTGGCAACGTCTCCTACGGCTCCGGCATCAGGACCGTGAAGTTCTCGCGGCTGCACAGCGCGACGATGGATGTGGAGCTACCGGCAAAGAGCACAACACTCACTCTCCCCCTCTCCACGCCCGAGGAGGGTGCGTTCTACCGCGGCCTCCTGGTCGGAGCCTCGGGCCCCACCGGTGTGATCAAGCCCCTCGCAGCGCATTGGCCGGCCAGAGATGGACGTTTCTCGCTGCTACTACCTGCGAGCGTAGCCGGCCAGGCCCTCCGGTTCTGGGAAAGCGACTTCGTAACCTATTCGAGTTCGCCCGCGACACCCGGCGGCGCTGTCGACCTCGGCGCGTGGCCGAGAAAGCTGTCACCCCGCGTGGCGCGAGACGTCGCGTTCCTCAAGGTCGGCCGCTAGGCCGACCTTCTGGTTGGGGGCGGCGCCGACATCGTCCCCACGACTGCGTCGCGCGCAGGAACCTCCACGTTTTCCTTCGCGATCTCGGCCCGACGATCGGCACCGCCAGCGGACCGAGATCACCTCGTAGCCCCACTTACGGCGCCTGTCCTCCTCGTCGCAGGCGTTCTCGTTGCGCGCGCGTCTCGGGCCGGGTTCCCCTAGGGTTCGCGCTGTCGCTCGACGCTTCGACGGAGATCCGGATCCGGTGTGCCACGGACGAAGGAACGCACCAAGGCGCGATCGAGAGGCACCGGTGTAGATGGCACACCACGAGGTCAACCAGATGACAGACCGACCGATCACGTGAAGGGACAAGCGTCCGTGGAGCCAGTGGAGGCGGTATCGGCCGCCGGCGATCTGAGCGACGAGCAGATCGAGGAGACGGCGAGCCCGTACGAATCGCTGTACGCGCACTGGGAGAGAACCCAGTGGTCGCCTCTCGAGCTCGACTACTCGACCGACGCGGCGACGTTCGCGGCGATGAGCGAGCACGAACGTGACGGGTTTGTCTGGCTGTTCGCGAACCGGTTCCATGCCGAGTTCAACGTCGCCCGCCTTCTCGCCCCGTTTCTGCTCGCCGCGCCCAGCTGGGAGGTGCAGCTCCTGCTCGCAACGCAGGTCGCGGACGAGCACCGCCACCTGCAAGCCGTGCTGCGCGTCTACGAGCACGTGTTCGGCATCCGCGGAGGCATAGACGCTGTCAAGGAGATCGCCGATCGCAACCTCGATCCCGTCTCGCAGATGCTGCTGTACGACAAGCTCGAGGAATGGACCCTCCCGCTGCTCGAGCGCCAGGACGAGGACACGTTCCTGCAAGCCGTCTTCGCTTACCACCTGATCGGCGAGGGCGTCGTCGCGCGCACCGGCCAGAATCTTGCAGCCGCTCAATACGAGCGCTACCAGGGCTTTCCGGGGCTCGTCAAAGGGCAACGCCTCGTCTCCCGCGACGAGGCGCGCCACATCGGGATCGGCGTCTCGTACGTCCGGCAGCGCATGCACGCCGATCCCGGCCACACCCGGGAGCTGATCGACGACCTCACGAAGGAGCTGTTCGAGCTCGCGACCGACACCCTCGCGACGGCGAACTCCCGAATGGCCGACCTCGTCGTCTCGGGCTACGGGGTCGAGCCCCAAGCCTTCTACGACGAGGCGATCCGGCTCACCATGATCCGGCTCAAGTCGATCGGCTACACGTAGGCACTCGGAGCGGCCGCGGCGACACCGTCTTTCCGTCGAGCAACCGGTCCGCGCCGCCGAACGCCGTCGCGCCCTCGCGCTCGCAACCGACCTCGGCACCGAGCTCGCGTCGGCGGCGCGATGGGCGTACGCTGGCCCAAACCCACAGGGAGGCCTAGAGATGGCGTTCGCACGCGTTGTGTCGTTCGAAGGCGTCACCAAGGAGCGGATCGACGAGCTGACGCGCGAGATGGCCGAGGGTGATCGGCCCGAGGGACTGCCCGCGACCGAGTTGATCCTGCTCCACGACCCGGATTCAGAGCAGTCGGTCGCAATCGTCTTCTTCGAGACGGAGGAGGACTACGAGCAGGGCCACGCGACGCTGAGCGCCATGCCGACCGGGGACACTCCCGGCCGCCGCACGTCGGTCACGAAGTACGAGGTTGCACACCGTATGACCGCTTGAGATCGCGTCCATGAGAGCTCGTTGCAGAACGACGCGTCGCTTCGCCGGCGGGGCCCCCGGGTCGAGCTCTGGGAGGCGTCAGCCGCCCGCGAGGGCGCTGTTCAACGCGGACGCGGTTTCGGGCCCGACGACTCCGTCCGCGGAGAGACCGTTCGCCTGCTGGAACGCGGTCACGGCCGCTTCCGTGCTCGGGCCGTAGGTGCCGTCGACCGGGCCTGGCTCGTAGCCGGCGCTGGTCAGGGCCTGCTGGAGCTCGCTGATCACGGCCGGGTCGCCTTCGCCGACCCGGAGCTTCGTGCCCTCGGGGAGGGTGAAGCTGGAGGCGTCGGGCGTCGAGGGCGTCGTCGACGGTGTCGTCGTCGTTGTCGAGGGGCTCGTCGGGCTGGTGGTGGTCGGCGTCGTCGACGGCGTGCTCTCCGTGGGCGTGGTCGTCGTGGTCGTCGTGGTCGTCGTTTCGGTCGCGTCGGCCGTAGGCTCTCCGCCTCGCAGGAGCAGCACAAGGATCGCGGCGACGACCCCGAGCATCACGACGCCCACGAGCGCGGCGATGACCCGCCGCCGCTCGATGACCGACCGGCGCGCCTCGGCGGGGTCGGCATGTCGGGCCGACACGGGGTGATCGGCCGCAGGCTCGCGCCATGGGTCGCCGACGGTCGCTGGGGCTCCCCGCCGGCCGGGTGTGGCCTGTCGGCGCCCGGCGCGCTCGGCTGCGTCTTCGCTCCAGTCATCGTCGGAGACGTCGCCGAGCCAGTCGTCGAGCGGTTCCTCGTGGCTTCGCTCCCCGACCGCGCCTGCGGAGAAGCCCGAGCCACCGCGGGAATCTCTCTCGTCCACATGAACCATGGTAGGTGGCACCCCGGCGTGCATGCCGACTACCCCCTGGTCCAAGCGAGAGAGCGGCCGGCAGGATGGGGTTTGCGGTTTCGCCAATCCGGAAGCCTTTGCGTCCGGACCGGCCTGCCAAGGCGTTGGACGAGAATGGAGCTAGGCGGGCTCGAACCGCCGACCTCCTGGGTGCGATCCAGGCGCTCTCCCAACTGAGCTATAGCCCCGCGACGGAGAAAGTGTAGCGCCGGTCAGCCGGCGGAGCCGAAGCGCCCAGCGTGTATCGCGCGGGCCATTTCGGTCGACTGCTCGCGGTACCACGTGCCGTCTTCGAGCTCGAGCGCAGGGACGCCGCTCTGGCCGGTGCCCTCGATCACGGCCGTCCGCTTGCTTCGCCGCGGCCACGGCACCGTGACGATCTCGTACTCGACACCCATCTCGTCGAGCGCGTGCTGGACGCGCCAGCAGGGGTGACGGGAGCTCTCCATCCAGACGAACGAGCAACGATGCAACCTGACGGCCATGGCACCTCCTCGGTCGCGCCATACGATACGCCGGTGCGCGCCGTCGTCGTGGGGCCGGGAGGAGAGGCTGCGCTTGCCGATGTGGCGGAGCCCGAGGGGTCGGGCGACCTTGTCCCGGTCGTCGCGTGCGGGCTCTGTGGCTCGGACGTCGAGAAGCTCGACCGTGCGCACGCCGGAGTCGTGCTCGGCCACGAGGTGGTGGCGCGGCGTAGCGACGGACGGAGGGTCGCACTCGTCCACCACGCCTCGTGCGGCGAGTGCGAGCGCTGCCTCGCCGGGCACGAGTCGACCTGCGAGCGGTTCCCGGCGCCCACGATCCGTCCGGGCGGCTTGGCCGAGCGCGTCCGCTCCGATGGATGGCTGGAGATTCCGGACCACTGGCCGGATTGGCGCGGAACGATGGCCGAGCCCCTCGCCTGCGTCCTCCGCGCGACTCCCCGCGTCCCTCAGGGACGCGTACTCATCGTTGGCAACGGCTTCATCGGCAGGTTGTTCGGGCTCGTGCTCGAGCGCCGCGCCGACGAGGTATTCGCTGTGGACGTCGAGCCCGGGAGGTCGGGTCGCACGCCCGACGGCCCGGTCGGGGCCGCCGTCGTGTGCGCGCCGGGCGGGATCGCCTCGGCGCTCGACACGGTGGCGCCGGGCGGCACCGTCGTCGTCTTCGCCGGCGCCGGCACGATCCCGGCGGACGACGTCTACCGGCGGGAGCTGACCGTCGTCGGCGTGCGCTCGGCGGCCCCGTCGTACATGCCGGAGGCGGTCGCGCTGCTCGACGACCTCGACGTCCCCGAGCCAACCGTCCTTCCGCTCGAGCGTTTCGCCGAAGGTCTCGATCTTTTCCGTCGCCGTGCGGCTCTGAAGGTCGTCTTCACCCCATGAAGACCGGCTCGGGGTGCGAGACGGCGAAAACGATGTCAGACACCGTTCTTCGTCAAGGGGAAACAGTGCCAACTTCGTGCCAGTCACTCCACAGGGTGTTTGCAGGCATTTCGTGCTCCACCGGCCGAGCGAGGCAGTACGCCCGCCCGGGATCGATCGGGCCGAGGGTCGCGAGGGGCCGACGGCGGTGTCAGACACCGATCTTCGTCAAGGGCAAGTCGTGCCAACTTTGTGCCAATCGCTTCACAGGGCGCGCATGAGGGCGCTGCGCTTTCACGGCCCCGGCGACCTCCGCGTCGAGGACGTACCCGATCCCGCTCCCGCCGAGGGCGACGTGGTGCTGCAGGTCGAGGTGGCATTGACGGACGGCACGGACGCGAAGGCGTTCCGGCGCGGGCACCCGGTGCTGCTCGGCACGCCTCCGAGCCCCTTCGGGCACGAGCTCTGCGGAATCGACGTCGCCACGGGCCGACGCCTCGTCCCGGCGAACTCGGCGCCGTGCGGGTCCTGTCCGGCTTGTGTGCGGGGCCAGGAGACGCTCTGCGAGCACCTTCTCCCCCTGCTCAACGGGGCGTACGCCGAGCTTCTGCTCGTCCCGGAGCGAATCGCGCGGAAGAACCTCCTTCCGGTCCCGCCGGGTCTTTCGCCCGAGATGGCGGCGATGGCCGAGCCGCTCGCGTGCTGTTTGCACGGAGTCGAGGTCGCCGCCCTGCAGCGCGGGGACGCCGTGGCGATCGTCGGGCCCGGTCCGATCGGCCTGATGCTATGCGCGTGCGTCGCCGACGCGGGCGCACAACCGGTCGTCGTGGGCGGCAGGCCCGGACGGCGCGAGCTCGCGCCGAGCTTCGGCGCAAAGGAGGGCGATGCCAACGGAACGGACGTCGTCATCGAGGCGACCGGCTCCGTCGAGGGGTGGGAGCGGGCACTCGAGCTGGTGCGACCCGGAGGGACTGTGTTGGCGTTCGGCGGGCTCGAGCGGGAGGCGAGGGTCGAGATCGATCCGTACCGGATCCACTACGAGGAAGTCCGTCTCGCCGGAGCCTTCCACCACACCCCACGGAGCTTCAGGGCGGCCCTGGCGTTCCTCGCATCCGGCGCGTACCCGTTCGAGAGGCTCGTCACCCACCGCGTTCCGCTCGAGGGCGTCTCTGGACTCTTTTCCGACCCGCCGCGCGACCTCCTCAAGGCGGCGGTGCTGCCGTACAGCTAGACGCCACGCCGCGCGCTCAGGCGGAGAAGAGCGTCAGATCGGGCTCGCGGTCGCCGCGCAACAGCTCGAGATCGACCTCGGCACACCCGAGCCCTCGCGCCTCGCACAACGTCCGGGCCTGCGGCTTCACCGACTGCGCAGCGAGGATCCCACGGCATGCTTCCAGGACGGGATCGCGGCGGATCACCTCCAGGTAGCGCGTCAGCTGCTCGACCGCATCGATCGTCGCCACGCGCTTGATCTCGACCGCGACCCAACCGTCGTCGGGGTCACGGCACATGAGATCGACGGGCCCGATCTCGGTCGGCCACTCCCGACGCACGAGCCGCAGCCCGTCACCGAGGGTGTCGGGGCGCTCTGCGAGCGCCTCCTGAAGATGGCGCTCGACGCCGTCCTTCTCGAGACCGGCATCCTCCCCGAGCTCGTGCTGGAACTCTGCGAGCACCTCGGCGATGCGGATCTCGAGCCGGTCCTCGCTCCGTCCCGCCCGCTTCCGCACGACGATCGTCCCGTCGCCCTCCTCGACGACCGTCGGCGGGGTCATCCAGTTGAGCGGCTTGTATCCTCCGCTGTCCGCGTGCACGAGCACGGAGCCGTCCGCCTTGAACACGAGCAGCCTGATCGCCTCGGGCAGGTACGCGGTCAAGCGACCGGTGTACGACACCTCGCAGCGGGCGACGACGAGCCTCACGCCCCGACGCTACCGCCCCGCGCGGACAGGTCCGCGGCGGCCGTGCCTACGTGCCTGACACGATTTCCTGGCCGAACGGGACACCTTGACGCGTATGCACCTTGGCTCGACGGGACACGTCCAGGTCGACCGTGTCCCCGTGCCTGGCACGATCGGCGCGCGCGGACGACCGGCGCCACTCGCGGATCGTCGCACGCCTGGGGCCGGCGGCGGCGCCGGCTTACACGAGCTCGACGCCCGAGGCGCCGACGATGCGCTCGGTGCCGTCGTCCAGCCGGACCAGCAGCTTCCCCTTGCCGTCGTAGTCGGGCGACGTGACGAGCACCGTTCCCTCGACACCGCCGACCCGGCAGCGGCCACCGTCCGCTTCCTCGATCCCGCGCCAGAAGAGGATGAACGGGTTTCGCTCCCACTCGCGCCCGATCGTGGTCTCGACGGTATGACCGGGGAGCACGCGGAGCTCGTGCGGCAGGGTCATGAGCCGGTCCATGACCGATGCCCTTACCTCGTCGGCGGGGCCGCCGCCGACGGCGTCGCGAAACAGCGTGTCGCCCGAGAAGCAGGCCTCGCCGTTGACCACGAACGCCAACCCGTCGTCCGAGTGGCCCGGTGTCGAGATCGCCTCGATCACGAGGCCGCCGGTTTCCACGCCGCCGGTCACGACGGGGATGCCGAAGCGCGACGTGAGCTCCTCCTCGTGCTCGACGTGATCCGGGTGCGCGTGCGTGCGGAGCACATGCGTCGGCGTGAGGGCCTCGCGATCGACGACCTCGAGCAGAGGCTCGAGCGGGGCGCCCGAGTCGACGAAGACGGCGACGCCGCGGGGCTCGTCACCCACGACGAACGCGTTCGAGAGCCAGCGGCGATCCATCGAGCGCTCGATGATCATCGGCACAGGCTACGCGACAGGCGGGGGTTCGCAAGACTCCTGGCGTGAAGCGCGAGCCGGCAGCGATTCTCGCGGTGCTCGCGCTGGCACTCCCCGCGACGGCCACGGCGGCCGTCAGGATCGTCGAGCCCTTCCCGCCGGCGCGGTATGCCGGCGTCGGGGCAGTCGGCCTGGCCGTTCCCGGAGCCGGCCCGACGGTGACGAGGGAGAGCGCCCTGCACACCCTCCTCACGGGCGACACGAAGAGCTCCCTCGTCGGGGGCGCACCGGCGGGAACGCCGCTGATCGGGCTCGGCAAGGGGCCGCCCCCCGACACCCTTGTCGTGCTCCCACCGGCGGGCGAGAGCGAGAACGACCGCTACCCGATTGCCGTGACACCGGGCCGTCGCGGCGTCCTCACCTCGGACTCGACGCGGATCACGGGGCTCGTGTCGCTCGCCGACGTCGCGCACGGGCATCTCGAGATCGTCGAGGAGGCCGACCCCGTGGCGACGCTCGAGCGGCTCGAGAGCCGGATCGACCGAAACGACCGCATCAGGCTGCCGCTCACGGTGCTCGTCGGCGCAGCTGCCTACCTCGCCGCCGCATTCGCGCCGAGATTCGGGCCGCGGGTGTTCCTCGTCGCACTCGCGGCGAACCTGTGGATTGCCGGCTGGTGGGTGGTGGCGCTGGTGGGGCTCGCGGCCGTCCTGCTGCCGCTCGGGCCCGCCTGCGCAGCGGTGCTCGCCGCGTATCTGTTGACGCTCGGTCTCGATCCCGAGGCGGTCGCCCTGTCGCCGTTCGGGCCGTCGCAGGCGGGGCGGTTCTACGGTGTCTCGAACCTGCTCGAGACGATGCTGCTCGTGCCTGCGCTACTCGGCGCCGCGCTGCTCGGCCGGATGGGCGTCGCCGTTGGCGCGATCGCGCTGGTCACCACCGCGGGAAGCCGGTTCGGCGCCGACGGAGGAGGGTTGCTCGTCTTGCTCGCGGGCTATGCGGCGCTGATCGCGGGCCGAGGCGGCGTGCGGCTCGACGCCCGCCGACTGACCGCGATCGCGGCCGCCGTCATCGTCGGAGGCATGTTGCTCGTGGGCCTCGATGCCGCGCTGGGGGGGGCCAGCCATGTCACGCACGCTCTCGGCGGCGGCCCAGGCCGGCTGCTCGGCGACCTCGGTGACCGCGCGGAGATCTCCGCCCGCCGGACGTTCACCGCCTTCGGGCCAGCCTTCGTCTCGCTCTCCTCGCTCGCGGTGCTCGCAGTCGTCGCTACGCGGCGTCCACGGAGGCCGCTCACGGACGCGTTGCTGGTCGCCATCGTCGTGTCGCTGGTCGTGAACGACACACCGAGCGACGTCCTGGGTGTCGGCGCAGCTGCCGCCCTCGTGGTGCGACGCTTCGAGAACGGAACCCCGCACGACGCGCCGATCTCACGGGATAGACTGCGCGCGATGCGCCGTCCCGCTGCCGTGGCCACGCTCGTGCTCGCGCTCCTGGCACTGACCGTCTGCCTCGCGGGCTGTAGCGAAGGAGACGTCGGCGCGACCCCCGAGACCGTCCAGGGAACACTGCCGGACGAGACCACGACCGGCGGGAACGCCGACCTTCCGGCGATGAGCCTCACCGGCGACGCGACCGCCGGGAAGACCGTCTTCGAAACCGCCGGCTGCACGGCGTGCCACACGCTCTCCGCGGCGGGCTCCACGGGCACGGTCGGCCCGAACCTCGACGACGCGAAGCCCTCGCACGACCTCGTCGTACAACGCGTGACCCTCGGTCAGGGCGGCATGCCGTCGTTCAAGGACCAGCTCCAACCGCAGCAGATCGCCGACGTCGCGGAGTTCGTCTCGACGTCGGCCGGCAGCTGAGCGGCGCGACACGACCGGCCATCCCCGACGCGCTACCGCGTCCGGTCGAGGCGTTCGCCTGTGACCTCGACGGCACGCTGATCGGTCGCGACGGCATCCTCGGTGCGCGCACCCTCGCCGCGATCGCACGTTCGCGTCACGCGGGCGTTCCGGTGCTGGTCGCGACAGGACGGATGTTTCGCTCGGTGGAGCGCTACCTGGACGAAGCGGGCATCTCGGAGCCGGTCGTCTGTTACCAGGGCGCGGCCGTCGTCGATCCGGAGTCCGGCACGTTCCTGCTCCACGAGCCGCTCGACCTCGATCTCGCCCGGGAAGCGATTGCGGCCCTCGCCGCGCTCGGGAGCTCCCCGAACGTCTACGTCGACGACGAGCTCTTCGTGGCGAAGGAGTCGGAGGCGTCGAGGAGATACACGCGGTTTCAGCATCTGCCGGTCACCGCGGTCGGCGATCTGCTGGCGTGGCTCGACAGGCCGCCCACCAAGCTCGTCGCGGTCGCCGACCCCCCGGTGCTCGCACGCATCCGCTCCGAGCTCGAGCCTCGGTTCGGCGAGCGGATGCACATCACGACGTCGCTCCCGCACATGCTCGAGCTGGGCAATCCCGGCGTGACCAAGGGATCTGGAATCGCGTTCGTCACAGCCCGTCTCGGCATCGCGCTCGATCGGGTCGTCGCGTTCGGGGACGGAGAGAACGACGTGGAGCTCCTTCTGGAGTCCGGCTTCGGGGTCGCCATCGAGGGCGCGCACCCGAGGCTGGCAACGATCGCCGACCTCACGTGCCCGGGCCCGACAGAGGAGGGCGTCGCGACCGTCATCGACGCCGTCCTAGACTCTGATCCATGATCGACCTCAGAGCAGCGCGGGCGAACACGGAGGCGATGCGCGCTGCGTTGGCCAGAAAGGGCGCAGCAGCGGCGTTCGACCGGCTGCTCGAAGCCGACGAGCGATGGCGGGAGCTCGTTCCCCGCGTCGACGAGCTGCGTTCGCGCACGAAGCTCAAGGGCAAGCCCACTCCCGATCAGCTCGAGATGCTCAGGAGCGTCAAGGCGGAGCTGAAGGACGCCGAGGAAGCGCTTCAGGCGGCCGAAGCCGAGCGCGACGCCGCGCTGCTCGACGTGCCAAACCCGCCCGACGACGAAGCGCCGGACGGAGACACCGAGGACGATGCGGTCGAGCTGCGCCGCGTGGGCGAGCAGACGCCGGGCGAAGGTGCCCTCGAGGCATCCGAGATCGGACGGTTCGAGCTCGAGCGCGCCGCGCGCCTCTCGGGCGCGCGATTCGGCTACATGGTGGGCGACACCGCGCTTCTCGCGCTCGCCGTCTATCGCTTCGCAGTCGACCATGCGACGCACTCGGGCTTCACGCCGGTCATCCCGCCCGTCCTCGTGCGCGAGGAGGCGATGGTAGGCACTGGATTCTTCCCGACGGAGCGCTCGAACATCTACGCGCTCGAGGAGGACGGGCTGTTCCTGACCGGAACGTCGGAGGTCGCGCTCGCCGGGCTGCACATGAGCGAGATCCTCGAAGCAGACGCTCTCCCGCTCCGCTACGCCGGCTTCTCCACCTGTTTTCGCCGCGAGGCCGGGGCGGCGGGCAAGGACACCAGAGGAATGTTCCGGGTCCACCAGTTCAACAAGGTCGAGATGTTCGTGTTCACCCGGCCCGACGACTCCGCCGCCGAGCACGAGCGCATGGTCGAGCTGGAGGAGGATTTCCTCAAGGCCCTCGGCCTCCCCTACCGCGCAGTCGAGGTCGCTGCGGGGGATCTGGGAGCCTCCGCGGTTCGAAAGATCGACCTCGAGGCGTGGTTCCCGTCGCAAGGCCGCTATCGCGAGGTCACGTCGTGCTCGAACACGACGGACTTCCAGGCGCGGCGGCTCGGGATCCGCTGGCGCGGCTCCGGCGGGCTCGAGGCGCCTCACACGCTGAACGGGACGGTGGTCACGGATCGCACCGTCCTGGCGTTGCTCGAGAACTTCCAGGGCGACGTGCCCGAGGTTCTCCTGCCGTTCGGGGCCCCTAGCCGAATCGGGAGGTAGTTTCCCCCACCCGGCTAGTGCCCCTTCGTGGGGTCGCTCATACGGTTCGGCGCATGCGGCAGGAGGCGGAAGTGCGCGTCCGGTGGAACCGGGCCGAGCTGACGGCGATTCGCGAGGCGCTCGAGATAACGCCGAACTTCGAGGGGCGGCTCGACGCACGCGAGGTACTCCGGCTCGCCCTGCGGGCGCCGCGGCTGCGCGACGTCACCTTTCCCCACGAGCTCGCAGAGCGACTGGGCAACCGCATCGTGCCGATCGACCAGCCCACGGCGATGGCGCGTGCGAAGCTCCTTCTCGCCGTAAGGGGGCCCCGGCGGCGGGGGGTCGCGCCGGTCATGGCGACGCTGTCGGCGGCACATGCCTCCGAGTCCGTCGCCGCGTCGGCCGCTGCATAGACTGAGCGCCCGGCGGGGTTCCGGAGCGGTCGAACGGGGCGGTCTTGAAAACCGTTGAGCCGCAAGGCTCCGTGGGTTCGAATCCCACCCCCGCCGCTCCCTCGAGCCAGCCTGCGCGGCGCCCACGGATCCCGACAGGCTCGGCGAAAGGGAGGCACGCGCCCCGATGATCCGGGTCTGAGCGTCGCATAGCATCGCCGGAACAAGGCATCCGAACGCGAGGAGACTCCATGGGCGCGAACGCTCCGGCGGCGGCACCCGACATCGAGGCCCTGCGCAGCTGCTGGCACCCAGTGGGCTACGCTGCCGGGCTTGCCGAGGCCCCCATGCACACCCGGCTCCTCGGAGAGGACCTCGTGCTCTGGCGTGACACCATCGGGACCGCGCACGCGCTTCGCGATCTCTGCATCCATCGCGGCACGGCCCTCTCGCTCGGGCGCGTCATCGGCGACACCATCATGTGCCCGTACCACGGATGGCGATATGGGACCGACGGGGTCTGCACCGCGATCCCGCAGCTTCCCGACCCGACGCGCATACCGGCCAAAGCCCGCGTGGACGCCTTCGCATGCCGGGAGCGGTACGGCCTGCTCTGGGTGGCGATCGACGATCCGCGGTGGGACCTGCCGGAGGTACCGGAGCTCGATTCGCCCGGGTGGACGGTCGTCCGGACGGGGCCCTACACGTGGAACGCAGACGCGTCGCGACAGCTGGAGAACTTCACCGACTTCGGGCACTTCCCATGGGTCCACCCCGGCCTGCTCGGCGACCCGGAGCGACCGGTCGTCCCGGCCCACACGGTCGAGACCGACGCGCACGTTCTGCGGTACGAGATCGTGCGACCCGAGGCAACGAGCACCGACGAGTTCCCGGTCTTCGACAACGAGACGAGCGGCCCGCCCGAGCGGCGCAGCCGCTACGAGCTGCATCTCCCCTACACGATCGTCCTGCGGCTCGGCTGGGGCGGCGAGAGCGGGATGGTCTACTTCTTCAGCTCGCAGCCGCTCGAAGAGGATCGCTGCACGGGCTACGTGACGATCGCCCGAAACTACGACCACGACCAGCCGGCAAGCATGTTGCAGGAGTTCGAGGACACCATCTTCAACCAGGACAAGCGCGTGGTCGAGTCCCAGCGTCCCGAACGAGTGCCCTTCGACCTCGCCGACGAGCTCCACCTGCGTTTCGACGCCGTTGCGGTCTCGTACCGGAAAGCGATGCGCGCCGCGGGCCTCGCTACCGCCGCCGGCTAGGCCGCCGGGAGCGGAGGCCGGACGAGTCTTGTCCGCCACTCAAGGCTCGACGCTCGCGCCGCATCGGCGGCCGTGCCTACGATGAGGGTCGCCACTCCCCCATCCTGCGGCGCATGCGCCGGAGCCGATGGGGGACGGACAACAGCATCGGGATCAGGCCCTGCCTGAGAAAGAGGAAGATCGCGATCACGAACGCGCCGTAGTACGCCTCGCGCAACTGGCCGCTGTCGCTCAGCGCGCGATCGAGGAATCCAAAGGCGGCCGCGCCCACGACGGGCCCGAGCAGGGTCCCCAGGCCGCCGAACGCGACGATCACGAGCACCTGCACGTCGACCTGGGCGAACTCATACGTGACCGGGCTGATGAAGCCGAGGCTGTACGCGTAGAGGCCACCCGTCAGACCGATCATCGCGGAGCCCACCACCGCTGCGTAGATGCGATAGCGCGCGACGTCGACGCCCGCCAGCTCCGCAGCGGTCTCGTCGTCGCGGAGCGCCTTGAACGCCCAGCCGATGTGCGAGAGCTGGAGCACGCGGAAGACGATGAGCAGGCCGAGCAGGACCCCCACGAAGAGGTAGTAGCCCCCGAGCGCGTCGTCGGCGAGGTCGGTCGCCGCATCCGTCAGGACCTTGCCCGTGTCGCCGCCCGTGAGGTCGTCCTGGCCGATCAGGAGCTGGGTGAACGCGAGCGAGAACACGAGTGTCACGATCCCGGTGAAGATCACGTCGAGCGAGCGCCGCACCGCGATCCACGCGAGGAGGCCGCCCACGATCCCGGCGCTCACGGTTCCGAGCGCGACGCCGACGAGGAGCGGCAGCGAAGCGCGGTCGGAGAGGATCGCCGTGGCGTAGCCGCCGACGCCGGCGAGCGCGCCAACGCACAGGAAGAGCTGGTTCGTGCTGCCGAAGACGAGGTTGAAGCCAACCGCGTAGCACGCGAACACGAGCGCCTCGACCGCGAGCCCCGTCGTATAGGGCGAGTCCTGGAACCAGAACCGGGGCAGCACGACGAGGACCGCCGCCGTGACCGCGATCGGGAGCAGCGCGCGAACGGCTGCGGAGGGGACGCCTGCGCGCCACGGCCGGGTCTCGGGAGGCTCTGCCACGCGCCTACCGTCCGAGCAGCCCTCGCGGCCGCACGAGAATCGTGAGCGCGGCCGCGCCGAGCAGCACGATCTCGGTGATGTATTCGCCGATGTAGTGGGCGCTCACGTTGCTGACGATCCCGAGGACGATGCCCGCGAGGAACGCTCCCGCGACGCTGCCGAGCCCGCCGACGACCGCGACGATCAACGCGAAGGTGGTGAGCGTGAAGCCCTGGGTGATCGTCAGCGGCGCCGTCATCGAGCGGGTGACCGCCACGAGCCCCGCCAGGGCGCCGCTCAGAGCGAAGATCAGCGTCCGCACGAAAGAGGGGCTGATACCGACGAGGCGCGCGCCGGTCTCGTCCTGGATCACGGAGCGGACGCCGCGCCCGAAGGTCGTGAGGCCGAAGAACAGCAGCAGCAATCCAGCGACGGCGAGCGCGACGATGGACGCCCAGACGCTTCCGGCCGACATAGGCACGCCGGCGATCGTGATCGGATCGCCACTGACGAAGATGTAGAGGGCGCCCGTCGGGTACTTCCAGTTGAGCAGCCCGACGAGCACGAACGCGACGCCCAACGTCAGGAGGAGCCCGAGGAGCGTCCTCTCCTCCCCCTTCTGCCGGTACACCGGCCGCATCAGCGTGAGGTCGAGCAACACGCTCAGTGCAGCCGCTGCGAGCATGCCGACCCCGGCGGCGACGAGAGTCGGGGTGTCGCGCGCCATCAGCTCCGACACCACGATCGCGCCGAAGACCGCAATCTCGCCGTACGCGAGGTTGAGGACGCCGCCGAGCCCGTAGACGAGCGTCAGGCCGACTCCCAGCAGCCCGAACCCGAGGCCGAGCACGATCCCGTCGAGGATCACCGCCCTCATTTCGGCCGTCGGCTCATGCCACGCCCAGGTACGCGCGTCGGACTTCGGGGTTCGCCTCGAGCTCGCCGGGAGTGCCTTCGAGTCGGAAGCGCCCGTTCTCGAGGACGTAGCCGCGGTCCGCCACCGAGAGGGCGAGCGGGACCTGCTGCTCGGCGATGAGAAGGGTGAGCCCCGTCTCGTTGAGACCCTCGAGCGCCGCGAATGCCTCGCGCGCGAGCTTCGGGGCCAGTCCTGTGGTCGGCTCGTCGAGCATCAGCACGCGCGGCCGGGACATGAGCGCCCGCCCTACCGCCAGCATCTGCTGCTCGCCGCCCGAGAGCGTTCCGGCCCGCTGGTGGAGACGTTCCTGCAGGCGCGGGAAGAGACCGAACACGCTGTCGAGGACGTCGCGGTCGGGCCTATGGGGGTACGCCCCGAGCGTCAGGTTCGTCTTCACGGTCATGGCAGGGAACAGGTGACGCTCTGCGGGGACGTATGCGACGCCAGCGCGCGCGATGCGGTGGGCGGCTCGACGGGTCAGGTCACGTCCGTCCAGGAGCACCCGGCCCTCCATCGGGCTGAGAAGACCGGCGATCGCCCGGAGCAGCGTCGTCTTGCCGGCGCCGTTCGAGCCGACGATCGCGACGGCCTCCCCCGCGGAGACCCCGAAGTCGATACCCGCGACGACCTTCTCGCCGAGGTAGCCGGCGGCCAGCGCCTCGACCTCAAGCAACATGGGCTTGCCCGAGGTAGGCGTCGATGACGTCGGGGTGGCGCATCACGGCCTTGGGCACACCCTCGGTGAGGATCTCGCCGAAGTTGAGGACGATGGCCCGCTCGGCGAGCTGGATCACGGCGCTCATCACGTGCTCGACCCACAGGATCGTCGTCCCGAGCTCGTCGCGGACCCGCCGGACGATCTCGACCGACGCCGCCAGCTCCGTCTCGTTGAGACCGGCCATCACCTCGTCGAGTAGAAGCAGCCGCGGCTGCCCCGCGAGCGCCTTCGCGAGCTCGAGGAACCGCTGCTGGTGGAGGTTCAGGCTCTTGACGGGCTGGCCGGCACGCGCTTCGAGCCCGACGAAGGAGAGCGATTCGAGCGCCCGGCGTGTGGCCTCTCGTTCGGAGACGACGCCCTGTCCGGTGCCGAACATCGCTCCGAGGACGGCATTCTCGAGCACGGTCAGCGAGCCGAACGAGAGCGGAGTCTGCAAGACCATCGCGATCCCCTTGCGCCTGACCCGGTGTGCGGCCAGACCACCGACCGATGCGCCGTCCAGGCTCACGCTGCCCGACGTCGGACGCTGGAGGCCCCCGATGATCTTCAGGAGCGTGCTTTTCCCGGCCCCGTTGGGACCGACGACGGCGACGATCTCGCCGTCGTCGATCCCGAACGTCACGCCTGCGACGGCCGGGAGGCCACCGAAGCGTTTCGTGACCGCGTCAACCTCGAGGAGCAGATCGCCTCCGGGGCTACGACGGCTTGTAGGGGGTCAGTGGCTTCGACTTCGACAGGTTCCGCGGCCACCAGTCACCGGCCTTGTTGAGCGCCGGATCGGGCGGCGGCCCCTTCGTCAGGACCGTGAGGAACGGCGTCGGCCCTGCCATCTCCCCCCACGCGGTCCACTTCAGCGGGAATGCGTACCCGGGGATGTTGAACGTGTGGGCGTGGACGTAGGCCGCGACCTTCTTCGGATCGGTGCCCACCTTGCCGACCGCCTCCGCGACGATCTTCACGTACACGTAGCCCTCCATCGCCTCGTCCTCGAAGAACCCGTTCTGCGGGAACGCCTTGAGGTACCGCTTCGCGAGGGCACGGTAGGCCTTGCTCGCCACGTTGATGCACTTGAAGTCGGCCCAGCGGCCGTACGCGGACGACCCCGCCGCCTTCGCCGTCAACGTGAACGGCGAATAGGCACCGATGACCGGCGCCTTGATGCCGAGCTGTCCGGCCTGTGCGAGGATCGTTCCGCCTCCCGGCGGATGACCCGTCGCGACGATCATCCCGACGCTGCCCAACGCACGCAGGTACGGCGTGAAGTCGGTCGCCGGGACCGGCGCTACCTGGATGTTGAGCTTGATGTCCGAACCGGCAAACGCATCCTGCAACGCCTTCTTGAACGCCTGACCCCATGCGTAGTCGGCGACGATCGCACCGACGCTCTTCACGCCGCGCGCCTGCGCGAGGTCCAGGATCGGAGGCGCGTCCTCCTGCGCTGGAGGCAGGCAGGTGCGGAACGTGTAGCGGCTCTGCTGGGTCAGGATCGTGTCGTCACCCGCTCTCAACAGGAACAGCGGCACCTGCGCCTGTTCGGCGAGACGCGCCGTCGCGAGCCCGACGTTGCTGCCGACCACGCCGCCGGTCGAGAAGACCTTGTCCTGCTGGGTGAGCTTCCTGAACGCGTCGATGCCCCCGTTCGGCGTCGACTGGTCGTCCCCGACGGCGAGGTTCAGCAGCCGCCCGTTGACACCGCCCTTCCTGTTTATCTCGTTCACCGCCAGCGCCGCCCCTGCGCGGTACTGGATGCCCCACGGGGCGAAATTCCCCGTCAGCGACGTGAGCACGCCGATCTTGATGGGGGCCCCCTTTTGGGCGGCACTCGTCGCGCTCGATCCGCCGAACGCGCTCGACCCGCCGAGTACGGCGACGAGCGACGCCGCGGCAGCCACGGCAGCGACCAACCTGAATCGCATCACCGACCTCCTTCTTCTCTCATGGCCCGGACGGCCATTCTCGTTCGGTCCGTACGATCAGTCAACGCCTCATCCCATTCTTTCGGACACGGACAAGACCGTCGCGGACGCTCCACGGTGTACCGGGGCCGCCGGCATCCGGCGAGGGCGGGCGTCAGCCGAGCAGCGCCCGTACCTCGTCCGAGAGCGGCGCGGGCCGGCCGTCGGCGCCGACGTGGACGACCGTGTGCGTGCCCTCGATCGCCGGCGTCTCGTCGTGCACGACCTCCCAGACGTACGTGATCGAGGTCGTGCCGAGCCGTTCCACGCGGAGACGTACCTCGACCTCGTCCTCGAACACGAGAACGCGCAGGAAGTCCGCTTCCACGTGCCGCCGCGGATAGTCGGCGAGCTCGCCGTTCAGCATGCCGAGCCGGCGGTAGAGGGACGTCTCGGTCGCCTCGGCCCACCTGAACGCGGCCGTGAAGTGGATCCGGCCTCCGGTGTCGGTGTCGATCCACCCGACCCGGAAACGCTCGCGCTGCTCGACCATTGCGCCGACGAGTGTACGCACGCCGTCTCGTGCCAAAACGACGGAGCGCACGTACGCTCCGGTGTAAGGCTTCCCTTACCGCAGTGGCTACGCTCCAGCTGTGGGAACGAGTGTGGAGCCGAGGGCGACGGGCGTACGACGTGCCTTCTGCGCGGCCGTCTCGAGCCAGCGCGCGGAGTCGCTCGCGGCGACCGCGAGCAGGGTCGATCACTGGCTTCTCGTCGAGTACCGCGGGGCTTGGCGAAGGGATGTACTCGGCGGGAGCCTGCTCTCGGCGGCGCTCAAGGAGCACCTGCGCGGGCAGCTGGCCGCGCTCGGCCGTGCACGGCTCCTCTTCGTCAAGCAACCCGAGCAGCGCGCACGTCAGGGACGGGCCGTCCTGTTCGGGACGTCGAGGCCCGGAGACGAGCGCCTGTTCCGCCTCGAGGTGGAGCACCAGGAGGACCTGCGCGAGCTCGACCTCGTCGCCGCGCTCTCCACGGACGGCTCACCCGGGACGACCGTCGACCACCCGTTGTTCGTCGTGTGCACCCACGGCAAGCGTGATCGGTGCTGTGCGCGCGCGGGACGCCCGCTCTACGATGCGCTCCGCCGCGACGAGCAGCCCGACCGCGTCTGGCAGTCGACCCACGTGGGAGGTGACCGCTTCGCCGGTAACGTCGTCGTGCTGCCGGAAGGCCTCTACTACGGGCGCGTCGATCCCGCCGGAGCCGAGGAGCTCCTTGCCGCGCATGCCGCGGGCCGGGTGGAGCTCGACCACTACCGCGGACGAAGCTCCTACTCGTTCCCGGTGCAGGCGGCGGAGCAGGCGATTCGCGAGACGACAGGGCTCGTCGGGATCGGTGACCTCGCCCTCCTCGACATCAAGCGGCGCGGGGACGGCGAGTGGCTGGTGCGATTTCGGACGCGGGGCGGGTCGGTCCACCGACTCGAGGTCGTCGAGATGCACGCGGAGGAGCCGGAGTACCTGACGTGCGAGTCGACGGAGCCGCGTCGCGCCCGCCGACATGTCGTGACGGCGCATGACGTGCTCAGCTGACGACCCGGAGGAATCCCTCCCGCACGAGGCGACGGACGAGTACGAGCCGTCCAGCCGGATCGAGCTCCCCGGGCAAGCCGACCGCCCGGAACGACCCCCGGCTCTCGAAGCAGGCGCGAAGCTCCTCCGCCGCATGAGGCGGGAAGCGGATCTCCCGGCCCTCGAAGAGTAGGACGACCTCATCGTCTCGCTCCTCGAGCTCCGCGATCACGGTCTCGCGCCGCTCGACATCGGTGTCGATGCCGAGCCGCTCGAGCGCGCGCAGCTGCGAGAGACCGTCCTCGCGGATCGGACGGCGCGACTGCACGAACCTGCGACGACGGCGGCGCTCGACGAGGCCGGGGTCGAGCTTCTCGTCGAGGAGGCCCGCGAGCCCGGTGGCGTCACCGGAGTCGACGCCCCGGCGGAACGCGAGCTCGCTCCCGCACTCCGCGAGCGCGTCCCGCGCCGCATCTGCCCAGGTGTAGGCCGTGATCCCGATGGTCAGGTGCAACGAGTCGGTCTCGGACGTCTCTGCCTCGTGGAGCCAGCCCCGGGGGAGGTAGAGAGTGTCGCCCGCGCGAAGCACCAGCTGCTCACCCCGGTCACCAGGCTCACCGAGCGCGCGGGTGTAGCGCTGGTGCTTCAGCGGTAGCTCGAGCAACGGGTCGTACAACGTCCAGCGCTTCTGGCCCGCGACCTGAAGGACCAGGACGTCGTGGGTGTCATGGTGGACGGCGAAGCCCTGCGAGCCACGCGGCGTGTAGTAGGCGTTTGCCTGCACGCCGTAGCCGAGCGCGTCCTCGAGCAACCGGCAGAAGACGGCGAGCGGATGCCAGTTCACGTGCAGCGCCTGGAGGACGATCGTGGCTCCAGCCTCCCACTCGGAGAGCACGCGCATGACGTTCGCGGTCCTCGTGAACGGGGGGCGCCACGACACGTCCTCTGTGTACGCACCGATGTCGAGCTGGCCTCCCTCGCGAACGAGCCGGAGCGCCGGGTAGCGGATCGCAGTGGAGCAGACGAGGCGTTCGACGTCCTCTTCCGAGAGGAGGTCGTCGAAGCGCCCCGGCTCGCGGCGCGGGACCACGAGCGGACGCCGTTCGCGGTGATCGGCGAAGAAGGTCTCGGCTTGCACAGGGTCGAGGCAGCGTGCCAGCGCCGCCGCCGCCTGCTCGGAGCTCGCTCCGAAACGACGCGCGGTGTCGTCGTCGGTCGCCCCGAGCTGACTCATAACCGCGCTCCGGGCGGGTGAGGCGCGGTTATGCGGCGTCCGTGTCGTCGGCGTCGGCGTCGGTGTCGTCGGTGTCGGTGTCGTCGCCGTCGGTCGTGTCGGTGTCGTCCCCATCGGCGTCGGCCTGGGGCTCGAGCCGCCGGCCGTCGGTCGGGACCGTCTGGATCTCGTCGTCGTGCAGGCTGGTCATCGCTCCTCCTTGTGTGGGGACGTCGACGATACGCTAGCGCGTCGTCGGCGGTCGCGACGCCGCCGGCGTGTGCAGAGAACGCATGCCCCGGATGGCGCGTCAGATCCCTCGATCGGGGTTGCAAAGTCCTCCGATCGGGGTACAGTGCGCGACATGGGGATGGAGGGGGAAGCAGTTCACATCAAGTGGACGCGGTCGGAGCTCGCGGCGGTGCGTGAAGGGATCGAGCTCACGCCGACGTTCGAGGGACGCACGGAGATCCGCAAGGAGATCGGAACGACGCTCCGCGCGAACCGCCGTGAGGTGACGCTCGACTTCGCGCTCGCCGAGCGCCTCGCGTCGCATCTCGTGCCGATCGACGTGGCGACCTCGATCGCGAAGGTCAAGCTGCTCCGTGCAGTGCGCGACACGCGCCAGGCAAGCGACGCCAGAGCACGGGCGGCGCGAGCCTCACAGGCAGCCTAGAGCCACCGCGACCGGCAACGGTAGTGCGATCCCTCACATTGGGGGTTTATTCTCGGGCGCGTGCCGACGACTCTCAGGTCAGTGCGGCGTTTGGCGCTCAGCTTGCTCCTGCTCGCGAGCCTGGCAGCCCCGGCGGGGGCTCAGGCGTCTCAGCTGATCGCGCGCGACGCGACGGCCGTGACGCTGGCCGTCGACGCGCAGGGCCGTGCCCTCGTCAGCTACAACGCCAAGGGCAAGCGATGGACCGTTCTCGCGTGGGGGGCGATCGATGCGCTCCATCCCACCTCCGAGCGCAGCCAGGTGGCGTTCAAGCTCGACTATGCAGGCGGCTGGGGGACGTATCGGAAGACGCTCTCGGCGGGCTTCAGGAACGTCTGCGGCCCGTACAAGGGCCCCGTGCTGGCGTGGTTCGTCGCCGGCTGCACGATGCCGGATGGAACGAACTGGGCACTTCAGTCCTGGCAACGAGGGCTCCCCAATCTGGGCGTCGACCCCTGGAAGCCGCTCCAGGCGTCCCGGGATCTCCGGCTGAGCCACTGGAGCACCGATCTCCCCAGGCTGGAGCTCTGGGCGAACTGGGCGTACAGCAAGCGGTTCGACCACGTCTTCGGGCGCTACACGTACCTCGGGCAACCCGTCTACGGGTTCGCCTCGACGGCGAAGGGCGCCCCGACCGACGGCTTCGGACGCAACATCTACCTCGACACGCTCGATTCGGCATACGGGCCCGGCTGGAAACGTGAGAACAGCTTCCTGGCCCACAAGGGAACGGGTGTCTTCTGCTACGGGCTCTACGCGCACGACCCCTATCCGGGATACCCCGCCTCGACGGGCCGTCGTCCGTCCGGCAAGGGCACGCGGTACCGCGCCACGGCGGTCGGGCCAGGTGTCACGCCCGACGTGTCGTGGGAGGGCGCCGCGCCGGGAGCGTACGACCCTGCGGTCGACCGGCAGCTGGCCGATATGCAGCGGGCGGTCTACGGGGCCGACACGCTCTGCAAGCCGGTCTAGCCCGCTTCTAGGATCCC
Source organism: uncultured Actinomycetes bacterium (assembly GCA_963798725.1). GTDB lineage: Bacteria > Actinomycetota > Thermoleophilia > Gaiellales > Gaiellaceae > Gaiella. Next base: position 1,194,538 of record CAWCUL010000001.1, on the reverse strand, counting down.
CAAGGATGCCCGCGCATCCGCGCATCGAGGCGGCCGTCTTCGACATGGACGGTGTGCTCGTCGACACCGAGCACCTCTGGGACGACGTGCGCGAGGAGCTGACCCGGGAGTGGGGCGGGCGGTACACGCCCGAGGCGCAGCAGGCGATGATGGGCATGAGCTCGACCGAATGGTCGAGGTATCTCCACGAGACGGTCGGGCTGCGCGAGCCTCCAGAGGTGATCAACGCCGAGGTGGTCCGGCGCATGCTCCGCCGCTACGCGGTCGAGTTGCCGGTCGTCCACGGTGCCGTCGACGCGGTGGAGCTCCTCGCGGAGTCCGGCCTGCGGCTCGCCGTTGCGTCGTCCTCGAACCGTGAGCTGATCGACGCCGTCCTCCACCGCCTCGGGTTGGAGCGCTCGTTCGAGGTCACGGTGTCGTCCGAGGAGGTGGCACGTGGAAAGCCCTCGCCCGACGTGTACCTCGAGGCTGCCACCCGGCTCGGCCTCGCTCCCGAGCAGTGCGTGGCGATCGAGGACTCCGCGAGCGGGATCGGATCCGCCCACGCCGCGGGAATGCTGGTGCTCGCGTACCCAAACCGGCACTATCCGCCACAGGCAGATGCGCTCGGCTTGGCCGACTTCGTGCTCCCAGACCTCGAGTCGCTCACGCCGGGGCTGGTCGCAAGCCTCTAGCGCGACGCACGCGACCCGGCTGCGCTGCAGCCGCGCAGTGTGATCCTGAAGGAACGTTTGGAGCGTCCACTCGTGGATCCGCCTAGACGCGTCCGATCAGCACGCAGGCGTTGTGTCCGCCGAGCCCCATCGCATTCGAGAGGGCGACGTCGACGTCGACTCGACGAGCTTCGTTCGGCACGTAGTCGAGGTCGCACTCCGGGTCCGGGTTGCGGTAGTTGATCGTGGGGGGCACGACGCCGTTCCGCACCGAGAGCGCGCACATCATCGCCTCGAGCGCGCCGGCCGCGCCGAAGCAATGACCCGTGACCGATTTCGTCGAGGACACTGCGAGGCGGTACGCGTGGTCGCCGAACACCTGCTTCAGGGCACGAGTCTCGGCGAGATCGCCGAGCGGCGTCGACGTACCGTGCGCGTTCACGTATCCGACGCGCTCGGGCGCGACACCGGCTGCGTCGAGGGCGGCACCGATCATCGCCGCGACGCCCGTCGCCTCCGGCTCGGGCTGCGCGAGGTGATGCGCGTCGTTCGACGCTCCATAGCCGAGCACCTCCGCATAGATCGTCGCGCCGCGGCCGCGCGCTGCCTCGAGCTCCTCGAGCACGAGGATGCACGCGCCCTCCCCCATCACGAAGCCGGCGCGGGTAGCGTCGAACGGTCGTGATGCGAGGGCAGGATCCACCTCCTCGGCCACGAGACCTCGCATCGCGCAGAAGCCCGCGAGGATCAGCGGAGTGATCGGAGCCTCGGTGCCCCCTGCGAGCACCACGTCTGCCTGGCCGCGCCTGATGGAAGCAGCGGCTTCTCCTATCGCGGTGGAGCCCGTCGCGCACGCCGAGACAGGAGCGAAGTTCTGCCCGGTGAGCCCGAGCTGGATCGCGATCTGGCCGCTTGCGGTGTCGACGAGCACCGATGGGATGAAGAACGGCGATACGCGGTCGGGCCCGCGCTCCGCGAACACCTGCTGCTGTTCGGCGATCGTCGCGATCCCGCCGATCGCGGAGCCGACCAGGATGCCGACGCGCGAGCGGTCGAATCCTTCGTCGATGCCCGCGTCGTCCCACGCCTCCTGCGCGGCCGCGATCGCCAGCAGGACATTTCGGTCCATCCGTCGCGCCTCTTTTGCGGGCACGAGATCCCCCGGGTCGAAGCCACGCACCTCCGCGGCGATCCTGACCGGATATTCGGCTGCGTCGAACGCCTCGATCCAGCCGACCCCGCTCCGCCCCGCGAGCGCTGCCTCCCACGACGACGGCGCGTCGCGACCGATCGGCGTAACGGCTCCGAGCCCCGTGATCGCAACCCGTCGCATGGAGCCGAGAGACTACTCGGACAGAGCGGGTCTGGACACGACGGACGGACAGCGCGCCGGGTCTCGTCGACCGTCGTTGCTCCGATTGGCGCGCGAGGGCTCTCGGGGTGCCCGTTCGTCGTGTGCCCTCACTCTAGGTCGTGGACGGTTGCCTGTGAAGGGCGAGAAGACCCTTTGCAACAGTCTGTTGCAAGGCGGCCCGCTCGGCGCGTTTGCTTGCCGACCGGAGGCGGCTGCGAGAGAGAGGAGCTTTGCACCAGTCTTTGCAAGCGCGATTCGCGCGCGCTTTGCAACCGGCGAGAGTGGGAGCGCGTAAGTTTGTCGCGTGCCCCGCCCACGCTCGCGCAGCGGCGAACCGGTCGAGCGGCCCGGCGACCTCGACGCCGCGATTCCGTTTCCACCGATGGAGGCGGAGCTCGTCCGCGAGCTGCCGACGGGCGATGAGTGGCAGTACGAGCCCAAATGGGACGGCTTCCGCGGCGTGCTCGAGAACGCATCGGGAGAGCTCCGGCTCTGGTCGAGGAACGCACGACCGCTGCTTCGCTACTTCCCCGAGCTCGAGCCTCTCGGGGGGCTCCTTCCCCCACGTTCCGCGCTCGACGGCGAGATCGTGATCGCCCGAGACGGCGTTCTCGACTTCGACGCCATGCAGACCCGGCTCCATCCCGCCGCGAGCAGGGTCACGAAGCTGTCGACGGAGATCCCCGCGCAGTACCTCGCCTTCGACGTGCTCGTCTGGGACGGCGTGGAGCACTGGGAGCGTCCGCTCTCGGAGCGGCGGGTGACCCTCGAGGCGGTCGCGACGAAGATCACGCTTTCCCCCATGACGCTCGACCGGGCAGAGGCGGTCGGATGGCTCGAGACCTTCGAGACTGTGGGTCTCGACGGCGTGATCGCCAAGCGACGCGACCGCGGCTACGCGCCCGGGGCGCGGGACGCGGTCGCGAAGGTCAAGCCGGAGAAGACGGCCGACTGCGTCGTCGCGGGGATTCGTTGGAAGGCCGGCGAGCGCCGGATCGCAACCCTGCTGCTCGGGCTCTTCGCGGACGACGGTACGGTGGACTACGTCGGCACCGCGGCGGTCGCGCCGGCACGCCACGCGGAGATCGAGGCGGCTGTCGCTCCCCTCCTGCGTGACGCCCCGACGCGGCGCTTCTCCCAACCCAATCGCTGGGGCGGCGGCGAGCTCGAGGAGACCGCGGTGCGCCCCGAGCTCGTCGTCGAGGTGCGCTACGACAAGGTCCAGGGGCGTCGCTTTCGCCACGGGACGAAGCTCTTGCGGCTCCGACCCGACAAGAGCCCGACCGACTGCACGTGGCGCGAGCTCCGGCCGCCGCTCGAGGCAGGGGACGCGAGGCTGGCCCGGCTTCTGGGGTCATCGTCCCCCTGAATCCGATCCGCACCGCCCCGCTAGCGACGGGGTGGCGGCGGAGGCGGCGGCTTCGGCGTCGGCGGTGGGCGATCCGCGGCGGCCGACGGCAGTCGCACGAACCCGCGGTCGGCGAACGTCGCGAGCGAGGACCCCTTCACCCCCGCTGTCGAGACCGTGTAGAGCGTGTCGCCGACGACCAGCGAGCGGGTGATCGAGCCTGCCGGCGTGCCCGGATGGGCCACGCGACCGACCTCGGTGATCCCCGTGCGGCCGACCCGGAGCCCGAGCGCACCGACGAAGGAGTCTCCGGCGTAGGTCTGGACGGGAATCACGGCGAGGTGCGTCCGCGGCCACCACAGGAACGCGTGATGGTCCTGCTCCGCCTGCGACGCCGCGCTCCCGAGCGAGAAGGCGTCGATCCGCCGCGGATGCCGAAGGTCGGAGACGTCGAACAGCGAAGCCTGAACGCCGAGCACCCGTCCCTCGTCCGTCGCGTCTTGCCCGATCCCGAGCAGGAGGCCGTCCCCGACAGGATGCAGGTATGCGGAATAGCCACGGAGCTCGAGCTCGCCGCGGACCACTGGCCGCGCGGGAACGGAGAGATCCACGGTGTAGAGCGGGTCGACCTGCTTGAACGTGACCACGTACCCGACGTCGTCGACGAAGCGGACGGCATACACGCGATCCCCCGCTCCGAGGCCGCCGACCTTGCCGAGCGGAACGAGCCTGCCGCCTTTCGAAGTGAGGGTCGTGACCACCGTCTCGCTCCGCGTCTCGGGACCGCCCGTCCATACGGGAACCGTCGTGCTCGCCACCCGCAGGATCCCGCCACGTTCCGAGAGCGACCACTGGTCGAGGAGCACACCGGGCACGCGACCGCTGGCGCGGTACACGGTCTGCGTGGGGCTCGAGATGTCGAACTGGTGGATCGTCGTCCCGCCAGGCGTCGGCACGCCACGCACCGGAAGGCCCTGGATCTGGTCGGTCGCAACGTAGAGGCTCGACGGAGAGGCGTAGACGACACGTGCGTCTGCCGTCACGGCGTCGGAGTCAACCGGCGCTAGACCCCTGGCGAGGTCGACCGTCACGACCGTCGTCAGGCCGAGGCCGGCATAGGATGGCGGTCTCAGAACGTCCTTGCATCCGACCAGGCCTCCCTGCCGCGTCACCTTGCCCGCCGCATCGCGGACGGTGTAGCGCGGGAGCCATGCCTTCGCGCCGGCCGAGCGGACGATCTGCTTGTTTCGCTCCGTGGCGCCCGTTCCGACGCTCGGGCCGACGCGATCCGGTGGAACGAGGGGGAACTCCGTGAGCATTGGCGACGACGTCACGATGCGGGCCGTCGAGCCCACGAGCCGGGCGGTGAGATAGCTGCCGTCGAGCTCCATCGTCCGCATCAGCCGCATCCGCGCGGGGTTCGACACGTCGAGCTCCGAGACGCTCGAGCGGATCGGGAGCGGAACCGGCGATCTGATCCCGTTGTTCGTTCCCGGGACCGCCACGGGGACGCCCCGCGAGAGCACGAGGAGGCGGTCGCCGTGCAGCAAGAGTTCCTGCGTACCGCCCAGCTCGAGCGCCAGCGTCCCCGCCAGGGCCGGCTTGGCGGAGCGCACGTCGATCGCGCTTATCCGATTTGCGCCGGCGACGTAGAGGTAGTGGCCGTCGGTCTTCACGGTGTCCGGCTCGTCGACGCCGCCCTCCTGGACGTTCGTGCCCGAGAAGGTGGGATCCTGCGCGGCCGAGCCGCTCGCCTTGCCGCGCGACGCTCCCGGCTGGGCTCCGACTGACGCGACCGGCGCGGGAAGCCCGACGATCGGCAAGGCGTGGCTCCTCATATACGTGACGAACGAGCCGCATCCGTCGAACGCGCGCAGCCGGGTCGCAGGTGCCGGCCCGGCGGTGCCCGCAGCGGCGACCACTGTCGCAAAGCACGCCGCGCCGAGCACACCCAGCGCGAGAGCGGCGACCCGGAGCCTCATCGTCCCCCCATGCTCGTCCTACGGCACCGGGGTTGCAAGACGTCACACGGAATCCTTACGAACCGTCCAGGTGCTGCACGCGGTCGTGCGTTGGCCGCTACTCGCCCTTGCGCGCCCGCGACGGCTGGACGCGCGGAGGCTCGCCCGGCATCTTCGGGAAGTTCGGTGGGTAGGGCGCCTCGCCCACACCCTCGGCCTCTTCGCGGTCGACCCACTCGAGCAGCACCTCGAGGTCGCAAACGACGTCGTCGATCCCCGCCTGGACGTCTCCCAGGCGGGCGAAGCGCTCCTGCATGGTCACGAGCGTGAAGTCCTCGGTCTCGACGTCGGGCAGCTCGTCCCACGTCACGGGCGCCGACACGGTCGCGTCGGCACGCGGCCTCACCGAATATGCCGACGCGATGGTCCGGTCGCGTGCGTTCTGGTTGTAGTCGATGAAGACCTTCTCGCCCCGCTCCTCCTTCCACCACGCGGTCGTCACGAGATCGGGGGCTCGGCGCTCGACCTCGCGCGCGAACGCGAGCGCGCAGCGACGGACGACCGGGAACTCCCAGCGAGGCTCGATCCGCACCGCGACGTGTATGCCTCGGTTGCCGGAGGTCTTCGGCCATCCGACGTAGCCGATCTCGCTGAGCAGCTCGTGGACGATCGCCGCGACCTGCTTCCCGTCGGCGAACGTCGTGCCCGGCTGAGGGTCGACGTCGACCCTCAGCTCGTCGGGACGGTCGACATCGGCGCGGCGCGACGGCCAGGGGTGGAAGTCGATCACGGCGAGGTTCGCTCCCCAGACGACCTGTGCGAGCTCGGTCACGCAGAGCTCGTCCGCATGCCGCCCGGAGGGGAACGTGACCCGCGCGACCTCGATCCAGTCGGGGCGCTTCTGCGGAACGCGCTTCTGGTAGATCTGCTCGCCCTCGATCCCGTCGGGGAACCGTCGAAGCTGCGTCGGCCGCTCCCTCAGCGCACGGACGATTCCTTCTCCGACCGCGAGGTAGTAGTCCACAAGATCTCGCTTCGTGTGCCCCGCCTCGCGGAACAGCAGCTTGTCGGGGTTCGTGACCTTGACCGTGCGGCGGCCGATCTCGAGCTCCACGAACGGAGAGGCCATCCCGTGACCCTAGTCGGCCGCGTAGCCCCAGTTCGGTGTCAGACACCGTTTTGTGTCAAGGGCAAACCGTGCCGACTTCGTGCCAATCGATCCCCAGCGGCATCCCTGACGGCAAGCCACGTCGGACGCGGCCTGTGGAGAACCCGGCAAGCGTCGCCGCGCGGGCCGCCGCAGGCGGTGTCAGACACCGCCGTTCGACGGAAGCCGGCCGTCGCCCGAGAGCCCTCGCTTTCCAAAGTGAAGTAAGGAGGGGCGCTGTGGTAGCCTCGCCCGCGAGCCAGGGTCCCCTCGTAGGAGTCGATCGATCATGCGGAAGCTCTCGATGTCCACGCTCGTCCTCGTCCCCGCGGCGCTGCTCGCGCTCGCCGCGACCGCTGTCGGCGCTCCCTCCACGGACGTCGCACGGGCGGCGATCCCGGGGTGCGCCAAGGGCTCGCTCGACCTGATCGAGGACGGCGTGCTCACGATCGGCGCAGACAACCCTGCATTCCCGCCATGGTTCGGCGGAGCGGAGAAGACGAAGCCGTGGAAGGTCTCCGATCCCTATAGCGGCAAGGGCTACGAGTCGGCTGTCGCCTATGCGGTCGCGCGGCAGCTCGGGTTCACGAGGGGACAGGTCGCGTGGACCGTCGTGCCGTTCTCGAACTCCTATCGCCCCGGCAAGAAGTCGTTCGACGTCTACATCACCCAGGTGTCGTACAGCCCGGCCCGCGCCAGGGCGGTCGACTTCTCCAAGTCGTACTACTTCGTGAACCAGGCGGTCGTCGGACGCAAGTCCGAGCCGATCGCGAAGGTGCGCTCGATCGCCGGGCTCCGGAAGTACAAGCTGGGCGCGCAGGTGGGAACCACGAGCTACTCGTACATCGTCGACAACATCAAGCCGTCGTCGAGCCCGCTCGTCTACGACACGAACGACGCCGCTGTCCAGGCTCTGAAGAACGGGCAGATCGACGGGATCGTCGTCGACCTGCCGACGGCCTTCTACGTAACCGCCGTCCAGGTGCCGGACGGCGTGATCGTCGGCAAGCTTCCGACGAAGGGGACGAAGGAGCATTTCGGGATGGTGTTGCAGAAGGGCAACCCGCTGACGGGATGCGTGAACAAGGCGCTCAACCGGCTCTGGCGGAACGGGACGATCAAGAAGCTCCAGCGCGTGTACCTCGCGCGTGCCGGCGCACCCGACCTGAAGTAGCCCATGACCGCGACCGAGCGCGATCCAGGTGACTCGCCTGCGGAGGAACGTCGCCACGCGTCTTCGTCGGCCGCCTCGAGGGCCTCGGGTGTCGGTGCTCGCCAGCCCGGTCCCGGTCGCCCGACGAACGCGAGCAGCGAGGCAACCGTCCCTGACGGAGCCCTAGTGCTCCGTCTCGGAAGTCAAGCGCGCCCCGGGCGGCTGCGAAGCGGCGCATCGCGGCGTCCTAGGTCGCGTCAAGCGGCCTCCGAGACGGAGCGCTAACTGGACGGGAACCGGAGCTCCCGGATACTCGGCAGCGCGGTCGGCCGAGGCTCGAGCGAGTCGCGGACCGTCGCGATCGCCCTTCTCTCCACGGTCGTCGTCGCGACGACGATCGTCGTGGTCGTCACGCGCTCGCCGGGCTGGGACGCGTTCAAGTCCTACTTCTTCAACTGGGACTACTACCGCGAGTCGTTTCCCGAGATCCTCGACGCGTTCTGGGTGAACGTGAAGATGTTCTGCATCGCCGAGGTCATCATCCTCCCGGCGGCCCTCCTGCTCGCCGTGCTGAGAAGCCTTCCGGGCCCCGTATTCTTCCCGATCCGCGTCCTCGCGATCGCGTATGCCGACGTGTTCCGGGGCCTGCCGACGATCCTCGTGATCTTCATGCTCGGCTTCGGGATGCCGTCGCTCGGCCTCGAGTGGATCCCCGACTCGCAGTTCTTCTGGGCGGTCGTCGCGCTCACGCTCGTCTACACGGCGTACGTCTCGGAGGTGTACCGGGCCGGCATCGAGTCGGTGCATCCTTCGCAGTCGGCGGCCGCGCGGTCGCTCGGGCTCAGCCACGGCAAGGCACTTCGGTTCGTCGTGCTCCCGCAGGCGGTCCGGCGCGTGATCCCGCCGCTTCTCAACGACTTCATCGGCCTCCAGAAGGACACCGCGCTGGTCGGCGCGCTCGGTGTCGTGGAGGCTTTTCGCCAGGCTCAGATCGACCAGGCCGCGACGTTCAACGGGACCTACTACCTCGTCGCGGCGACGCTCTTCGTCGCGATCACGATCCCACTCGCACGCTTCACCGACTGGCTCGTCGCGCGCGACCGCCGGCGCCAGCAGGCAGGGAGGCTCGCATGACGGGAGAGGCGCTGCGGATGGAGGACGTACACAAGTCGTTCGGAAAGCTCGAGGTGCTCCGCGGCATCTACCTGACGCTGGACGAGCACGATGTGGTCTGCCTGATAGGCGCGTCCGGCTCGGGGAAGTCGACGCTGCTCCGCTGCGTCAACCTGCTCGAGACCGTCGACGGTGGTGGGATCACGGTCGGCGGAGAGGAGGTCACCCGACCGGGTGTCGACGTCAACCGCGTGCGCCGCGAGATCGGGATCGTCTTTCAAGCGTTCAACCTCTTTCCCCACATGAGCGTGCTCGAGAACGTCACGCTGGGGCCGCGCAAGGCGCGCGGCCGGTCGCGCGCGGAGGCGACGGCCGACGCGGACCGGCTGCTCGGGCGGTTCGGGCTCGCCGACAAGCGGGACGAGTATCCCGACCGCCTGTCGGGGGGACAACAGCAGCGCGTCGCGATCGTGCGCGCCCTCGCGATGCAGCCGCGGCTCCTGCTCCTCGACGAGGTGACGAGCGCGCTCGACCCCGAGCTGATCTCGGAGGTGCTCGACGTGATCCGTGAGCTCGCGGCCGGAGGGATGACGATGCTGATCGCCACCCACGAGATGGGATTCGCCCGCGACGTGGCAAGCCGGGTCTGCTTCCTCCACGAGGGACGAATCCTCGAAGAAGGCCCACCGGAGGAGATCTTCGGCGCCCCGAAGGAGGAGCGGACCCGCCAGTTCCTGCAGCGCATCGTCGCGGCAGGACGGCTCTAGCGCCGTCGGTCTGGTTATCGTTCAGGTCGTGCTGCAGGATCCTCACCGCGTCGACGTCTCGCTGGAGCCGCTCGACGAATACGTGGTGATCCAACCCTCGAGCGACGAGACCGAGACGCGAGCGGGGCTGATCCTGCCGGCGTCCGCGGCTCAGGCAGCCGCGTGCAGGACCGGCATTGTGACGGCGACTGGAACGGATGTGACCGGAGTCGAGCCCGGCGACAAGGTGCTCTATCCGCGCGAGGCAGGCTACGAGGTCAGGCTCGGCGGAATCGAGGTGAAGGTCGTCAAGCGCGACGAGCTGATCGCACGGGTTCACGACTGAGGGGGCTAGCGGCTCCCCCGATCGCGGCCCATGGCACGAGCTCGTGCCCGAGCCCGGCGACACCCTCGGCAAGCCGGACGACCGACGCGGCCTCGTCCGCCCGCCACGGCTCGGAGACGCCGGGATGCACGCCGACCTCGATCGTCGTCCCCGCCAGCGCGGGAAGGCGCTCCAGCAGCGCGTCGGCCCAGGCGAGATCGTGCGCGCTCGACGGCATGTAGAAATGATCCGTCGTCTCGAAGCTCCGGCGCAGGTCGCGCTGCCAGAGTCGTCCGACCCAGTACGTCGGAGAGCCGAGTGGGCGCCGGAGAAAGACGTCCTGAACCCGGCGCACGCGGGAAACGCCGAATCGCGGCAGCACGCGGCGAAGCGCCTGGCGCACCGGCTTCAGCTTGTGGAGGTGCCGGTGTGAATCGACGTGCGAGATCTGGATCCCGGCATCCTCGACAACAGCGAGCTGCCGGCCGATCTCACGCTCGAGCTGCGAGCCGGGCAGGCGGCCCGTGAGCGCGCGCAGGCGAACGACGCGCGTTCCGAGCAGAAACCCGTCCTCGTCCACGAGATCCGGCACCTCGTCGGGATCCGAGCACGGCCTCTCGGATCCGTCGCCGACGAGCGCGAGATGAACGCCGAACGAATGCCCGGGATGGTCGACCGCGAAGTCGAGCGCGTCGCGCGTCGACGGCATGGCCGTCATGATGGTCGCGCTCGTGAGAGCTCCTGCCGCGAAGCACGAGATCGTCGCGGCGACGGTCTCCTCGGACGCGCCGAAGTCGTCTGCGTTCGTGACGACGCGCATCGACACCGACCGCGCTACTTGGCTACGACTGCGACGGGCTTCGTCGTGACGTCGGCGTATCCCGCACGCCGACCCGAGGCCGGCACGCGGATCCGCATCTGCGTCTTGCCCTTCGCCACGCGAAGGCCGAATGCCACCACACCTGCCTTGTTGACCGCCGCGCTCTTGTTCGGCTGCCATCTGTTGCGCGCCGTCTCGTAGACGTCGAGGAATGCTCTCGCCGCGGCGCCTGCAGGACGGAACACCGCCCGGACCTTGACGAACGTCCCCGGCTTCGTCCGTTGCGGCTTGGCCGTGACGACCACGCGCGGCACAACCGTGAGCGTCACACGGTTCGAGCGAAGCTGTCCGGCGGCGGCGGTCACCACGATCCGCCCACCCCGCGGGACGGTCACGCGCGTCGAGAACGATCCGTCCGTCTGCGTGGTGAGCGTCGCGAGCGTCTTCAGAGCGCCCTGTGCCTCCCGCATCGTGACATCGACAGGCGCCGCGCCGTACGGCGACGTCCCCGTCAACGCCACCGGCTTCCCGAACGGGACATCCGCGGGCACCGCCTTCACCGTCACCGCGCCGGCGACGTCCACCGTCACGGTCCCGGAATGCATCTCGTTCCCTATCCGCTGAGTGAACCGATAGGAGCCTCGACGGAGCACGAACTTCTGGGACAGCGTGCCCCCAGCAGCGATGTCCGTCGCGACGTTGAGCTTCGGGATCGCGAAGCGCACCGCAGCCCCGGCCGTGTTCGTGAACACGACGCTGTCCCCCCAGGCGACCCCGACGGCCGCCGGCTGCGGACCTGTCGTCGTGAGCGCCACCTGATGGTCGGTCGGACCGGTCGCGCCGGTTGCGACGCCGACCAGGACGAGCGTCGCCAGGGCTGTGGCGATCCGAGACAGCGCTCTCATCTCAACCGACGCTCCCGGGAACGACTGCGCTCTCCTCCTGCGTGAGGGCCGCCAGCCGGAGGCCGAGCGCGGCGATGGCGAAGAAGATCAGGGAGCACTGGACGAAACTGAACGCGTCGAAGAGGAACATCGATGCAGCGAACCCCACCACCGACGCGGTGCACGCGGCCAGGAGATCCGCAGGTGGGCCGGTTGCACGCTTCGCCGCCCTGTAGAGCCGGATCGAAGAGCCCCATACGAACACGAGCGTCGCGCACAGACCGAGCATGCCCATGTAGACGAGCGTCGAGAGGTACTGGTTGTCGAAGATGAGCGGTACCTGAGTTCGGCCGGGAGTCTGGTAGATGTTGTCGAAGGTCGGAAGCTCTCTCCCCAGGCCCTGACCGAACATCGGTTCCTGCAGCCAGAGCTTGAAGCCCGGCGTCAGGTCCGAGAGGCGTCCGGAGCCCGCCAGCCCGGCCCGCGGGTCGTTCGCGAGCGCCGGCGTCTGACCGAATGCCTGGTAGAGACCTCCCATCGTCCCGGGCGCTACGAAGTGGATCACGACGGGCAGGAGCAGGAGCACGGGCCAGAAGCGCTTGAGTCGCACCCCACGGAGGAGGAGGGCAACGATCACCATCGCCACGCCCATCACCACGATTGTCCGCGAGATCGTCGCGGTGGCGGCGGTGAGGATGATCACCCCGCCGACGAGCCACAGGATCGACCTGAACATATTGCGGGCCTGCCCGCTCAGGTAGAGGGCCAGCGGCGTGACGAGCAGGAGCGCGGCGCCAAGGGCGATCGGATGCTGCGCAGACGCGTACACCCGCACCTGGCCGGCCCGCAGCTCGAGCACGTCCCGAGGAAGGCGCTTCAGCCCTGGCAGGAACTGATTCAGGTGGTCGAAGACGTTGTACCCGGAACGGGTCTCGTAGAGGGCCGATACGGCCACGATGACCCCCCCGACGACGAGTGCGCGGACGACGGCGTCCATCTGCTCCTTCGTGCGGATCACCGATGCCACGAGGACGAACACGACGAGGAAGCTTAGGAAGTACGAGAGGGACTTCAGCGCCACACCGCTGCCGGAGGAGGCGGTGATCGCGTGGAGATTCAGGATCGCGGACACCAGGGCGATTGCGGCCAGGGCGAGAAGCGCCCAACCGGAACCCGCTGCGTTGACGGTCATGCGGTGCGTCGCGACCGCGTAGACGAACACCACGACGAGGAACAGCAGCAGCAGGCGGTAGTGCTCGAGGTTGAACGGCAGCGAGACCGGAAGGGTGTAGCCCTTGATCGGGATCAGCCACACCACGTAGACGAATGCGACGATCCCGGACGCCCACGTGAAGACGGGGGCGACCATGTCCCGGAGCGCGACCCCGAGAGAGACGAAGGCGACTGCCGACGCCGACAGGACGGCGACGGCACCGAACGGCACCGCGACGACCATGGCGACCACGGACAGCACGATCGCCGCCCAGGGCACCTCCGTCCGCCGGACCCCCCCGACGTCGGCGACACTCATCCGCCGACGCGCCTAGCCTTCCGCCTCTGCTCGCGCGGTGCGTCGGGCTCGAGCTTCAAAGTCACTCTCGGTGCAACCGGTGTTGCCTCACGGGTGACGGGCTCGGGCACGGGGGCAGGCCTGGCTGAGCTCACGTCCGGCTCGGGCACCGCCGTCGGCGCCATCGCGGACTGCGAGACCGGCCTGATGCGATCGAGAACGATCGCGATCAGCGCGAACACCGCGACAACCGCCAGGAAGACGAGCGCTGCGAGGCTCATCGGTGTGCCACCGGTCTTGACGAGGTCGATCGCCTCCGGGCTCGAGATCTCCTGGACCACGATCCGCTGTCCCTTGGGAATCCCCGACGCCTGCTGCTGCCCGGCGATCCACGAGATGAACGCCTGCGACGTCTGCTGCGTGAGCTGCAGCGCCGTCGGCCCGCTCGTCGTCGTGCCGAAAACCTGGATCACGGGAAGATCGGACGGATGAAACCGGGAGGGTGTAGCAACCTGGTAGATGGCGTTCGCCGTGATGTCGCCCTTGATGACGCCGAACTGCTTCTCGCGATACCTCTGAACCTGATCGGACTCGACGAGAAGCGGATAGAGGTTCGCCGCCTGGACGAAGGGCGCGAGGTTCGGCGCGGACGTGCGTGTCGTGGTCGTGGCCGCCGTGCTGCCGGTTGCCGGCGTACCGTCCGTCGTCGTGACGGTCGTGCGCATGTAGGGACCGTGAGCGCTCGTGATCAGGAGCTTTGCCGTCGCCGTGTAGTTGGCGGGCGAGCGCTGCTCGAAGGTCGGGAGCTTGAACATCGCCGCAAGCACGGCAAGCACACCGAGGACGACACCCACCGCGACGATCGGCCAGAAGCGGCGCAGTGCCTGCTTGTGGCGGCTCACCTGAACAGCCCCGACTGCTCGGTGTGAGACAAGATTGCGATCAAACCAGTCCCCTTCCCCCGTGACCACCCGCTCGACGCCGGGCGAGAGTCCCCCCCTACCCGAAATCCCGCACTACCGCTGCCAGAATACCTAATAGTCCACCGAGCCTCGTTTGTCCAGCCCCGCCCGGACAGTCGGCCCAGTATGCCTCCAGTTGGCAGTGTCGTCCAGGTCGCGTACATCACGGTGTTTCCCGGCGCTGCGCGCCCGCGGACGGAGGTCCGGCAACAGCCTCGACGTACGCGCGGAGATCGTCGACGAGACGACGCGCCGGCCCGAGCTCGATCGCCTCTCGCTGGTCCTCGGCCGAGACGACGCGCGCGAGGCTCGAAGGGTCGTCGACCACGATGGCGAGCCCGACGTCCACGATGGCATGGGCGAACTCCGCCTGGTGATCGTCCACCGCCTCACCGAACCGCTTGAGACGCGGGACCACGAAAGGACGCTTCCCGTTCGCCAGCGCGGTCATCACGGATCCCACTCCTGCGTGGGTGACCACGATCCGGGCCTGCTGCATCGCGTCGACCGTCGCTTCGAACGAAAGGAAGTCGACGCACGTGGCACCGGGAGGGCGCACGCCGGAAGCGCCGTACTGAACGAAGACCTCGTCCTCCGCGACCAGGGCTCCTGCCGCGATCACGAGACGGTCGAACGGAGCCTCGTTGGTTCCTACCGTGACGAAGATCAACTCGACTGCCGGAAGACGTTGCCGAGATAGCGCGCCCGCCGCAAGCGCACACCGAGCTGCGGCCACTGGACGTACACGCGGTTCGCGATCGGCGCGACGATGCGCAATCCGAGGGACGGCCGCTCGACCCGCGAGAAGCTCTCGACGAACACCACTCGCGCTCCTCGCGCTCGCCCTATCCACGCGAACGGAACGGCGAGGCCCGCGCCCGTCGTCAGTACGATCCGGGGCCGGAACTCCCTCGTGACGCGCCAGGCGAGGAGGACGTTGCGGAGGTGGTTCCGCGCCGCGACGAGCCCGAAGCTCCTGTTGGTAGGGCCAGCGGCATGGACGACGCGCTCTTCGACGAGAAGCGATCGCGTGTCGCTTTTGTCGAACGTGACCCAGACCCGCGCGCGATCCCCCCACACGTCGCGTAACGCGAGGAGCTGGAGGAGATGCCCGCCCGCGGAGCAGACGAGCAGGAGGTCGGCACGCGAATCCTTGGATGCTCGAGACCCGCTCAACGTGTGCCGATTCCCCCTTCTCTACCGAGCTTCGCAACGCCTCGACCGGGACGTTGCTCTACAGGATGTTCTAGCAGGGCAGGCGGATCGGTTCACGGGCCGCCCTCATCCGACCCGGCGCAGGAGGTCTCGAAACCTGCTGCTACCCTGGCTGGCCTGTGACTCCCCGTCTTGCAGCGAGAGTCGCACCTGTGGCAATGATGGCCGTCGTGCTGGTCGCGGTCGCCGGGGCAACGAGCGTGCGCAACGAGGCCGGGCGAAGCCTTGTCCGCGGGTCACTCTCGAAGGACATCATCCGGGCCAACGACAAGGGAAACCGGATCTACGGCTTCAAGGGCAACGACCAGCTCTACGGGAACGGGGGCTCCGACATCATCGTCGGCGGGCCTGGCCGAGATTTGATCGTCGGCGGCGCCGGCAACGATCTCATCGATGCACGCGACGGCCAGCGCGACGTCGTGTTCTGCGGCCCCGGCCAGGACAACGTGGCACGTGACAAGGTGGACCTGGTCAAGAAGGACTGCGAACGGTCGAGCCTGAAGCCGAGTGCGCTGCCGAAGGCGCCTACGCCCGTCAAGTCCCCCGTGCGGATGAGCCCGCCGAAGGCAAATCCGTTCAAGCTCACGGTCAACCTGCGCGGAGCCGGCACGGTCAGCAGCAAGCCCTCGGGCATCCTCTGCCCGGGGCTCTGCAGGGCCACGTTCCCGCTCGGCACGCGGGTCGTCCTGATCGCGACGCCGTCGAGCGGGGAGACGTTCGACGCCTGGGGCGCGACGTGCAAGGGCAAGCGCGTCTCGTGCGCGGTGCGGATCAACACGAACGTCTGGGTGCGGGCGATGTTCAGCGGTGCGAGCACGTCCCCCCCGCCCCCCACGACGACGACGCCTGTCCCGTCGCCGACCACACCCCCTGCATCTCATCCGAACGGCGAGCAGGTCGTGCTCAACGGCTCGTCGTGGAAATGCTCGCACCACGTCGACCTCGACCTCGTGAAGGTGACGGACCCGCCCGACGATGCAGTCCAGTTGGGCGCCGGGTGCAGCGGAACGATCAGGCGGCTCGAGGTCGATACCAGCACCGAGGACGGTGTCAAGATCCGGAACGTCCCGAACGCCGCGCACGACCTTACGATCCTGGGCGGCTACGTCCACTGTCACGACCTCACCCCGGGCGTGCACCAGGACGCCGTCCAGGCAATGGGCGGCCACGACATCACCTTCTGGGGACTCGAGTTCAACTGTCTCCTGAACAGCAACTTCTTCGTGAACCGTGCCGGTGCCGGCGCCGGCGTGCCGACGTCGATCGTGTGCGAGGGATGCAAGTTCGGGCCGCATGCCTCGACCACCGTTCGCGTCGACGTGAGCGTGAGCTCTGGCGCGCGCAACTCACAGGCGTGCGTCGGGCGAAACACCCGAGACGCGTTCTACTTCAGCAACGCCGCGCGCGATCCGGTCGACCAGGGGAACATCACCCTGCCTCGCTCGGATCCCTACTGCCAGAGATAACGCGCGCGCGAATTCGAGCGGCAGCTCGGCACGTGGGATCGTCCGAACGAAGGCCGCATAGTGCCCCGTCGGCGTCTCGGTTCACGCCGGCGCAGCGGCAAAGAGGTAGGCGCCGGCGCGCGCGGGACGAGGCGCCCTGGCCGGCGGGTCGACCGGCCACTCGCGAGAGCGGCGCCCGATGTCTCGGGCGCCGCTCGTAGAGGAGGATGAGACCGCCGCGCGCGGCGGCGTCCGGTCAGCCGCCGGCGGCCGAGAGCAGGCTGCTCAGCGAGGAGCACCTGGAGTCGCTCGAGGAGACGACCGTGTTGCTGGAGTCGACCACCGAGCTCGGCCCGTTCAACATGAACGGGTCGCGACCCGACGTCGGGCGGCAGATCAGCGAGTTCTTCACGCCCGATCCCTTGGAGGGGCCCATGTTGATGTTGTTCGGGTGATGTGGGCCGAGGGCGCAGTGGTCGCAGATGATGTTCGTCGGCGTTCCCGACCCGACCGCCTGCTGGACGAAGAAGTTGCCGCCGCCCTTGCCGTAGCAGTCGAAGGCGACGTCGTGGAACGTCACGTTCGTGCCGCCCATCGCCTGCACACCGTCCTGATGTGTGCCGTCGGTGGCGGCCTTGGCGCAGGAGACGTAACCCGACTCGATCACGAGGTCGTGCGCGGCATTCGACTGGTTCTGGATCTTGACGCCGTCACCGTTGACCACGCCGCTGACCTCGATCCTGCCGATCCGGCCCGTGCAACCCGAGGCGAGTTGAACACCGTCGCCCCCCGGGTTCGAGACCTTCACGAGATCGAGGTTCACCGAGCTGTTGCACTCCCAGCCCCGGCCGTCGACGACCACGGTCTTCCCGCCGGATGACGGAGGCGGAGGCGGAGGCGGAGGCGGAGGCGGAGGCGGAGGCGGAGGCGGAGGCGGAGGCGGAGGCGGAGGCGGCGCGCACGCGCTCGTAGAGAAGCCGACGCTTGCGCGTTGCGATGTGTTCCCGGCCGCGTCCTGGGCGTCGACGGAGGCCTGATAGGCCTTGCTGCAGGAGAGGCCCGTGAGACCGGTCGACGTCCCCGTGGGGGTGGCAACCTGGGAGTCGTTCACGAAAACCCTGTAGCGGACAACACCCACGTTGTCGGTCGACGGCTGCCACGCGAAGGCGGCCCCCGTCGCAGTGATCTGGGTCACGGCCGGATTCTTCGGCGCCGCCGGCGCAGCCTGATCGCCGCACGCGGCGGTGGCGATCATGGTCGACGTACGGGTCGACCGATGTTCGGCCGCATCGACGGCGTCGACACCGATCGTGTAGTTCCGGCCGCACTCGAGGCCGTCGAACGTGTACGCGGTTCCGGAAGTCGAGCCTGCGAGGCCGCCGGCGAGGTATGCGCCGTAGGCCGTCACGCCGACATCGTCCTTGGCCGCCGACCACAGGACCGAGATGCTCGTCGTCGTCCTGGTGGCAAGCGTGAGGCCGGTGGGCGGGCTCGGTGGCGTCGAGTCCGCGCACGCCGCGGTGGACACGGAGGTCTCCGCGGGCGCCGATCGGTTCTCGGCAGCGTCCATGGCCTCGACGGACAGCCCGTACGACGTACCACAGGCGAGCCCCTCGAGAACGAACGACGTCGCGGTCGGAAGACCGACGATCGAGCCGTTGCGCATGACCGCGTAGCCGGTCACGCCGACATCATCGGTAGCAGCGCTCCAGGTGAGCTTTGCGGAGCTCGCCGTGACGTCGGTGACTGCGAGCCCGTTGGGCTGGGAGGGTGCAACGGTGTCGGCCGTATCTCCGGTCTGGTCACCGGAGCCGCCTCCGCCGCATGCAGCCGTCGCGGCGGTGACCTCGTTGGCGTCGGAACGATTACCCGACGTGTCGACCGCGTCCACCCCGACCGTGACGGACACGCCGCACGGGAGCTCGTCGACGACCGCGGTCGTCCGGTCGGTCTCGACGTCGAGCGTCTGCGCCTTGTAGACGCCGTAGCTACGAACCGCGACGTCATCGAAGGAACGGCTCCACCGCAGTGTGAGCGCCGATTTGGTCTGATCGAGGACGACGACGTTCTGCGGCTCGGACGGCGGGCTCGTGTCACCACAGAGGCTCGTGGCCACGACCACCGTGCCGCGCGGCGAACGGTTGCCGGCGGCGTCGACGGCGTCGATCGCGAACTGGTAGCTCGAGCTGCACTCGAGATCACCGAACACGAAGGTCGGCGCGGCCGTCTCGGCGATGCGCAGACCGGACGAGTAGATCGCGTATGAGACCACGCCGAAGTCGTCGGCGGACGGCGTCCAGGCGAGGGTTACTGCTTCGCCGGTCGTGACGACCTGCGTGAAATCGTGTGGAGCGGTCGGCGGCTTGACGTCGCCGCATGCGGCGGTCGCAACGGTCACGCTCGAGCTGGCCACACTCGCGGTGGACCGGCGGGACCTGTTTCGACTCTGCGTCCTCCGGCTCCTGTCGCCGCCGTCGAGGGCGTTCACCTCGACGACGTGCGTGGAACCGCAATCGAGCCCGTCGAAGCGCCAGCTCTGACGCTGCGTCATGACAGTGTGCCGACGGTCGAAACGGACTCTGAACCGGTCGATCGACCGCGGGGCCGACCATTTGACCGAGATCGTTTCAGGAGTGACGGACACGACCGAGAGGTCTGTGGCCGGGCGGGGCTGTGGTGCGTAGCGGCGCGGTGAGGCCGCGGCCGTCCCCACGAGAAGCACAATGATGAGCGACGCGAGGACGAACGAGAACACGGTTTTGAATGCTGTGGCGGCAGGCATAGCCCTTTCGCTCGGTCGGCCAACCGCGTTGCCGTACCCCCGATCGGGGGAAGGTCACTCGATCAAGGGGTGTTGCAAACCCTTTCGGGTAGCTGTCGCACCGCCACCCGCGAAGCCGGTCCTGGCTCGGCCGCGCAAACGAAGCGCGCGAGAACATCGCAGTACCGGTGGCAACCTTGACAGTCGCGAGTACCATGCGGGTGAGGGGGAGCGAGGGGATCGTGAGCACGCATCTCGAGTGGGAAAGGTCGGCTGGCGGCCTGTCGTCACCTGGGCATCGATCATGAGGGCTGAGACGGTGCGCAGCGCGCCGATGTGCGTCTGTGCCGAGGATCGGGGCGACCGTCCGTCGTCGGCCCGGCCGGCCTGAGTCGTGGTCTCGCGCGCGAAATTCCGCGGTTCCCTCAAATGGGCGTACCTGATGACCTGGCTGCGGCGGGTGATGACCGCCGCGGTCACCCTGATCCTGGCCGCGGTTCTCGGACCGAAGCAGTTCGGCCTCGTCATGATCGCGACGATCTACATCGCCCTGCTCACCGTGATGGTCGAGCAGGGGCTCCGGACGGCGATCGTGCAACGGGAGGTGCTCGAGCCCGAGCACCTCGACTCGGCGTTCTGGATGAACATCGTCTGGTGCCTTCTGCTGACCGGGCTCGCCATCGGCACGAGCTGGTGGTGGGCGGACCTGAACAACGCCCCGGCGGTACAGCCGATGGTCGCGGCGCTCTCCGTGATCCTGATCCTGCGGGGGATCGTCCAGGTGCAGGTCGCGATCCTCGAACGGGAGATGAAGTTCAAGCTCCTCGGGATCCGCTCGAACGCCGCTACGTTCGCGGGCGGAGTGGTCGGGATCGGCCTCGCGTTCGGCGGCGCGGGCGCCTGGGCGCTCGTCGCCCAGATGATCACCTTCGACGCGGTGTCTCTCTTCACTCTGTACGCCGTCGGCGACTGGCGTCCGCGCTTCAGGTTCTCGACGAAGCACGCTTTCGAGCTCCTTCGCTTCTCGACGAGCGTATTCGTCGCGAACCTCGCGACATGGTTCTATCGACGATCGGACGCGCTCCTGCTGGGCCTGTTCTGTCTTCCGCAGGTCGTGGGCATCTACCGACTGTGTGATCGCCTGGTCACGCTGACCCTCGAGGTGACGATGCAGCCGATCAGCCTCGCCTCGCTCCCCTACTTCTCGAGGCTCCAGAACGATGCGGTCGAGCTCAGACGCGGTGTCGCGTGGTGCATCCGGCTCGCGATCACGATTGCCGTTCCAGTGCTGCTCCTGCTCGCAGCCTGCGGGCCATGGCTGCTCGACGCCATCGGGGAGGAATGGGCTCCGGGTGGAACCGCGCTGAAGCTGCTCTGCGTCGCCGGGATCGCGAAGTCGATGATCAACTTCGTCGGGCCGCTCCTCTTCGCCGTCGATCGGCCTCGCATCCGCGCGGCGACGATGTGGGGGCTGGCGGCGATCGGCGTGGGAAGCGTCGTCATCGTCGGATCCGCCGTCTCGGACGCGAGCGGCGACACGCAGCTTCTCGCGATGTCCTTGTCACGGGCGGTCGTCTTCGTCGCGATCGTGATCCCGATCAACCTCTACGTCGTATATCGCGTCACGGGCTTCTCGCCGCGCCAGATGCTCTCCTGGCTCCCAGCCCCACTTGCCTCCGGCGCCGCCGCGCTCCTCGTCGGAGGCGCGTTCGAGGTGACGGGCGTGCTCGACCCGCTCTCTCCGCGCATCGCGGTGTTCATCGTCGGGACGCTCGCGACGCTCGCGACCGTCGGTGTGCTCGTCGCGCTCGACGAGAAGGTGCGCCGCTATGCGATCAGGCGGCTCTCTTCGCGGCCCCGCCGGCTGCGCGGCGCACGCACGGCCGAGCAGGACGCGGGCACAGCGGCGTAGGGCTCGTTTCAGGCCGGCCGGGGGCGTTCAGCCTGCGGACGAGCTCTCGGTCGTGGTCGATGCCCGCCGGCGCACGGCGCGCTTGGCACGCTCCCCGAGACCGGCCCACCGACCCACGCGCTCGATCGCCGCGGTGCAATGCGTGAGCGCGCTCCGAACGACGTTGATCCGCGCCGCTCGGAAGGTGGGGCCGTAGACAATCGCGTCCGCCTCCTCCCGCGCGACGTTGGCCATGAGAGCCTTGTATTCCGCCTTGCCGTAGTCGAAGTCGATCAATGAGGCGTCTGGTCGCGCGCACAGGTCCTCGACGAGCTGCAGGAAGAGCACCGATCCCAGACGCAGGTCACGGAAGGCCGGGTCGTAGCCCGTATGGCCTACACGGAGCCGCCCCCGGTAGAGGACGCCGTTCAGGAACGCCCCCGGGGCCCCGTCGACGCTGAGCACGTACCCGGCGAACCAGCCGTTGCTCATGGCGAGCATGGTGAGCGCCCGGTTGCGCTCGTTGTCGACGAACCCGACCCCCAGCCCGGCCTGGTACGTCGTGCCCGCGATCGCGTCCACCTGCTCGAAGTACTCGTCGACGTCCGCAGGGCTCGCAAAGACCCTGACGTCGACCCGGTCGCCGAGCTCACGCTCGAGCTTTCTACGGTACCGCGTCAGGCGATACCGCGTGCTCTTCGTCCTGCTCGCGAGATACTCGTCGAACGTCTCGGGCAGCTCGAGGAAGTAGTGCGGCTGCGACGTGACGACGTGCTGGCGCGCGAGGAACGAGGGCATCGTCGTCGCCGCATGGAACATCGCCGAGTCGACCGGCAGATGCCGCACGATGGCGACGTCTGCCTCGCCCCCTGCAAGGGAAAGGCGGAGTGCGTCGACCAGGGCGGCAGACACAGCTTCGTCGGGCGCTCCGAGAACGCCTCCGGGGACGACCGTGATCGAGCGGACCTTGGGCCGGTAGAAGCGCCAGTAGCCGAGCCGCGCGCCGAGCTCGACTCGTTCGAGCCTGCCCAGTGCGAGCGCCGCCGGGCGCCCATCGATCTCGAGCAGCACGACGTGCGGCCGCTCGACGTTCGGGTCGGTTCGCACGATCGCCTGGAAGTAGTCGATGTCCGCCATCACGGCGTCCGACTGGAGCTCGGCCCATCGATCGCGCAGCGCCTCGACCTCGTCGAACGATCGCGCGACGACGATCCGCTGTGCTCCGTCACGGTTGCCGCCGGACGACGGCGTCGGCGCACCTACCTCGGGGGCGCTGAGCGGGCTCGTCACCGACGTATCGTAGTGGCGGCGGGCGCTTTCACAACACCGGGGAACACCCCGGGTGGAGGCGTCGAGCCGGTAGGCTGCCGCGCGTCGTGGCGACCGACCCCGGTACGAGCGTGAGCACCATTCCCACCGGCGTGCCCGGTCCGTTCGTCGTCGGCGCCACCGGCGGCTCGGGAACACGCGTCGTGGCGCGCATCGTGCGCGACGCGGGCATGTACATCGGCACCGACCTCAACAAGTCGGAGGACTCGCTCCGTTTCGCGAGCTTCTCGGACCGGTGGATCAGCGACTACCTCGTCGCGGGGGACGGAAGGTCGGCGCTCGAGGAGTCCATCGTGCCCGACTTCGAGAGCGTGCTCTCCGAGCACCTCGTGGACCTGCCTGCGGCCGCGGCCGCCTGGGGTTGGAAGGAGCCGCGGAGCATCTACCTCGTCGACTTCTTCCACCGTCGGGCACCGTCGCTCCGCTTCCTCCACTTCATCCGCGACGGCCGCGACATGGCGTTCTCGGACAACCAGCAGCAGCTCCAGAAGCACGGCCGCGCCGTCTTCCCCGACGGATGGCCGTCGTGGCGAAGGCCCATCCGTTCCATCGGGCTCTGGAACCGCGTCAACCTCGCCGCCGCACGGTTCGGCGAGGACGTGCTGGGAGATCATTATCTGCTCGTTCGCTTCGAGGATCTGTGCGGAGAGCCCGCCACCACCGTGCGCAGGATCCTCGAGTTCTTCGATCTCGAGGGCGACGCCGACGAGATCGCCGCCTCCGAGGTGCGGCCTCCGGGCAGCCTCGGTCGATGGAAGGACGAAGGCAAGCGCCTCGTGGGTGCCTTGGAGCGCGAGGCGGCCGAGGGGCTCGCCCGGTTCGGCTACGTCTGAGCCCGTCCCTCTGCCTGTCCGGACCCAGACATCCGCCGGCGCCACCCCCGCTTGATGCGGTCTGCCGAGCCGACGCGGCCCAGCACGTTCCCACCCGCCCGCGTCCCCGCGAGCAGGGTCGACCTGACGGCGTTGACGCGGAGCCCTTTCAGCGACGGTGCGAAGAGCATCGCATCGCGCTCGCTCCAGGACTCGTCGCCGAAGCGCCGCTTGTACTCGGCGTCGCCGAGCCCGAAGTCGAGCGCCGCGATCGACTCGTCCTCACAGAGTCGCTCCACGAGCTTCGTCAGGGCGACCGTGCCGACGTTCAGCCTCGCGTGACGCGGGTCGTAGCCGGGAACGGACGTCTGGAAGATGCCCCTGTACCCGAAGCCGTGCCAGAAGGCCGCCGGTGTCCCCTCGAGGTGCAGGACGACGGCCCGAAACCAGCCGCGTGCCATGCCGAGGGTGATGATGGCACGCTGCAGCTCGTCACCCTCGCGTACGGCAACGCCGAGGTTCCGCTGATACGTCAGGTCCGCGACTGCGCTCGCGGCAGCGAAGAAGTCGTCGAGCTGGTCATCCGTCGAGACGTGGGTCACGACCATCTCGGGATGCTCCTTCTCGAGCTTCGAAGCCTGGCGCCGGACGCCCTGGCGTGTGCTCGACGAGAGCGAGGCGAGGAACTCGGGGTACGACCCGGGCAGGTGCGCCCGCCAGTGGAGCCGCGGCTCGGAGAAGCTCCGCCGCCAGCGAGGGCTTTCGGTCGCGAGATGCGAGACGAGCGGGTGGTCCACCCGGATCGCCGGAACGTGGACGACGTCCCATTCCCGCCGATCGAGCCCCGACGACGCAGCCTCGAGCAACCGGTCGGGAGCCGTTTGGGCAAGCGGGCCGAGCAGCCCACCGAACACGACCGTCAGCGCTCGCAGCCGGGGCTCGTAGAGCTTCCGGTAGCCGACCCTGCAGCGGAGCCGGCTCCACTGGAGCCGCCCGGCCACGAGCCCCGCGGGCCGGCCGTCCTCTTCGATCAGCACGACGTGAGGTCGTATGACGTTCGGGTCGGCCCGGATGACGGTGAGGAAGTAATCGGGATCCGTCGTCAGGCTCTGTCCCTGCAGCTCGAGCCACGCAGGTCGGAGCGCCTCGACCTCCTCGACGGTGCGCGCAATCGTGACATGGGCTCCCAGTCCGGTTGCGCTCACCAGAGGCTCCTGCCGCAGGCCGTCACGGCACCGTCTGCTCGGGCGCGTCCCGCACTGCCTCGTGCCCCGTACCGCTCCGTGAGGACGTGTCCCTGATCCAGCGGACATCGCCCTGTCGCCAGAGCCTGCGGGCCCGGACGATCGACAGCAAGGTCACCGCGTAGTAGACGGGCACCGAGGGCCAAACGGACGGTGAGGAGACGATCCGCCTTGCCGTGGCGGCAAATCCGTTGCCGTCGGTCGCGTGGAGATCCGGAAAGAGCACGCCGAGCTGGTGCCTTCCCACCCGCGCCCGGCTCTTGACGGCGACGAGGTCGCCGAAGCGCCGCGGGGCGAAGATCGTGAATCGGTGGTCGCGCACGCTGACGCGCTCTCCGGGTGCGAACAGCAATCGCACGTAGGTGTCCTCGGCCATGGTGTCCGGAAACTCGCCGAAGCGCCGCCGACCCTCCTCGGAGAGCGCGTAGACGCCGGAGCCGATCATCTCCGTTGTGTGGTACGGCAGCCTCAGCCACACGCGGTAGAAGGCGCGTACCGGCCGGCTCGCGTGCTCGAGATCGACGGCGATCCTGGGAGCCGCGGCCAGGCACCGGCCGCTTCGAAGCGCGGCGACGACCGCCGCGACCGCGTCGTGGGACACGACGACGTCCGCGTCGACGTACACCCGTGGAAAGCCACGCGCGACCCCGTCCCCGAGGTTCAACGCGTTTGGCTTCGAGGCGACGTCCGTCTCCTCGACCCGAACGGGATAGGCGAACGCGCGAGCCCGATCGGCGGTGTCGTCACTGCAGCCGTTGCACACCACGACGATGTCGAGCTCACCGGGCGCGGCTCCACGCGTCAGCGCCTCGAGACACCGCTCGATCACCGCCTCCTCGTTGTGGGCGGCGATGACGACCGAGGCCGTCGTCGGCTCGTGCCTCGTGTGAGACGGCTTCATGGTCATGGCTGTCTGCGGGCTCGGATGCGCCGGCCCTACGTGCTCAGCACACGTTGGGACGGAACAGCACCGGAATCGTACGCAGGATCAACTTCATGTCGTTGAAGACGGACCAGCTCGCAACGTAGACGTAGTCGAGCCTCACCATCTCGTCGAAGGGGATTCCGTCGCGCCCGAGGACCTGCCAGAGGCCCGTGATGCCGGGCTTGAGATTCAGGCGACGCCGGCGCCAGTCGACCACGAAGCGGTCCTCCTCGAGGATCAACGGGCGCGGGCCGACGATGCTCATCTCTCCCCGGAGGACGTTGATGAGCTGAGGCAGCTCGTCGAGCGAGTACCGGCGTATCAGCGCGCCGACCCGGGTCACGCGCGGATCGTTCGGGATCTTGAACATCCGCGAGTCGCCGTCCGCGTGCTTGCTGAGGTGCTCGAGCTCCTGCTTCCGCTCGTCGGCGTCGACGGTCATGGTCCGGAACTTGTAGATGCTGAAGACGTTTCCGCCTGCGCCCATGCGGACCTGACGGAAGAGCGCCGGGCCGCGCGAATCGAGCCGGATCGCGATGACGATGAGCGCGAGGAACGGCGAGAGGATCAGGAAGAGCGCCGCCGCGAACGCGACGTCGAAGGCACGCTTCATGAGAAGCGACGAGCGGGGCAGCCGGCCGAGCGGCAGCCCGAGCAGAGGCACTCCCTCGACCGAGTACACCC
Source organism: uncultured Actinomycetes bacterium (assembly GCA_963798725.1). Taxonomy (GTDB): domain Bacteria; phylum Actinomycetota; class Thermoleophilia; order Gaiellales; family Gaiellaceae; genus Gaiella. Next base: position 1,168,256 of record CAWCUL010000001.1, on the reverse strand, counting down.
CCACGTCTGTCCCGAGGACCTCGAAGAGCCGGGGGACGATGTCGACGCGGACGTCGAGGCCGTCGAGCGCGCGGATGACCTCGAGCGTCCTGTCGTGCGGGTCGTTCGAGAAGGCCACGATCACGCGATCGATGTCGAGACGCCGGACGAGCCCGGGAAGCTCGTCGGGCGCGCCCAGGACGGGTAGCCGTCCAACGCCGTTGGCGCGGTCCATCGGGTCCGCGTCGACGAAGCCCACGACTGCGATTCCGTACTCCGGATGCTGCTGAACCTTGTGCGCGACGAGCTGGCCGACGACGCCGGCACCCACGATCACGGTGTTCTGCACGAAGGCCTGCGACCGTCGCACGAGGACGCGCGCGACCGCCCGGGCGGTCGTGACGAGCACGACGGCGAAGAGCCAGAAGGACACGAGCCGCTGCATGCTCGGGTTCGCCACGCCGGTGAACGAGACGAAGATGTAGAGCAGCCAGGTCCCCACGGTGATGAGGTGGAAGACCCCGACGAGATCGTCCGCCGTCGAATGGTCGGTCCGCTCGTCGTCCGAGGCGTACAGGCCGTAGAGGTTCGCCACGAAGATCCAGAACGGCAGCGAGACCGCGAAGATCGCGAGCTCGATCCCGTCGCTGACGTGGTTGGACTGTGTCGTGCCCGCGAGAAGCAGCAGCGAGAACCCGAAGGCAAACGTCAGCGCGATCAGATCCGCCGTCGCCAGCGCGCGACGGGTCACCCAGCCGCGGTCCTTGACCCGCCGTCGGGCGAGCGAGGCGCGCGCCGCTATCGACTGCGTGACCTCCGAAACGAGTGCTTCGCCGCTATCGGCGACGAAATCTACCCGAGCTTCGGCAGCACTCTCGTGAGTGGTCATCCCCCGTAACCGAGCACGGCTCCCCCGCCCCTCCCCTGGCTCGTTTCTACGACCTGTCGTAGCGTCGCCCCGCCTATGACCTTAGCGGGGTAACCCGACAGAGGCAATACCCCCCGAACGAAAGGCGAGTAGGACCACCTGAAGGGCCAGGGCGGCGTCTTATCCGGCCAGCCCGAAGCCGAGGATCAGACCCAGTGGGACGAGGAACAACGCGACCGTGAACCCGGCGAGACGCGTGGGGGTCTCGACGACCCATCGCTGGAACGCCCAGATGCCACGGCGTGTCTGGGCGTAGAAGAGCGTGAGGATCAGGACGCTCACGGTGGTCGTCGCGATCACCTCGACGATCACGATCCTGACGGCGCCGGGCGAGTCGAGAGCGAACGCCGCGACCATCGTGTCGCCGAGGGTCGCGATGTTGGCACCGAAGACATAGGGAACGATGCTCTCCCGGCGTACGAGGCCGCGCGCGACGACGGGGACCAGCACGGTCAGGGCGACGGAGACCGACATCGTGACGAGCGCGACCGCCGCCCCGATCCCGAACATCGGCCACTTGCGCTGCAACATCGCCGCGCGCTTCGATCCGAGCGCGTCGTCGTCCACCCGGGGCAGAGCAGCGTCGACCAGGCGGAAGGCGACGAGCAGGAGGCCAAGGGACAGCGCGAGCAGGAGAGCCGACGGCAGCCCGTCGGCAGTCGCCACGATGTCGCCGTAGAGGAAATCGATCACGTCGACGGCGTGCGCCGGCAACCGGACGTCGAGGGTCTCGAACGGAGGGTTGCGCAAGAGGACGGCGCCGAGCAGCGCAGCAGGGACGTACACGACCGCCGTCCCCACGAGCGCGATCACCGCCGTCGAAAGGGGGACCATGCGTCTGCCGCGTCCCTCGCGCAGCGCCCAGACGACCGCGGTCACGAGCACCACGAATGCCGCGCCGAGCCGCGACCCGGTCAGCATCGTGAATCCCTGGAGCTCGGTGAAGTGCGCCGCGCCGACCGCGGCCTTCTCCTCGCCGGCCGCGACGAGGGACATCGCGGTCGCGGCGACCGGCGACCCCGAGAGAACGAGGAGGGCCCCGAGCCAACCGAGACCGAGCGTGGTACCGGCATTCTCGACGAGCAGACCCGAATGGAGGATGCTGAGGGAAGACGCTGCCGCCTTCATCAGCTGCAGGGCGCCGACGAACACGTACAGGCCGACGCCCAGTCGGACCACTCGCAGTGCGGTCGCGACGATCCGCGCGCGGGGACCGTCGACCGAGAATGCTGCCCCCGGCATCACGTTCACATTGTCCTGATTCCTGCCGCGACGCCCAGGCTTGCGGGCACCTCGGCTCGTGCCTATCGTTCGTCGATACGCCCGTGGGGGGCGTCCGGGATGCCGGATCGACAGGGGGAGGGCGCATGAACCGAGGCGGCTCGGGTTTCACCGTGTGGCTGACAGGCCTCTCGGGCTCGGGGAAGTCCACGATCGGCCACGCGCTGGCCGGCGAGCTCGAGCGCCGTGGGCATCGGGTCGAGGTGCTCGACGGCGACGTCGTCCGCACGCACCTCTCGCGCGGCCTCGGCTTCACGCGCGAGGACCGCGACACGAACGTCGAGCGCATCGGCTGGGTGGCGTCCAGGCTCACCCGCCACGGCGCAGCCGTCGTCGTCGCGGCGATCTCCCCGTACGAGGAGACGCGGTCGACCGCGCGCGCGCTGGTCGAGGAGCACGGCGCGTTCGTCGAGGTCTGGGTCAAGGCAGCGGTCGAGGAGTGTGCACGTCGCGACGTCAAGGGCCTCTATGCGAAGGCGCTCGCGGGAGAGATTGAGCAGTTCACGGGGGTCAGCGACCCCTATGAGCAGCCCGCCGGGGCCGAGGTGATCGCCGACACCGAACGAGAGACGCCCGCGGAAAGCGTCGTCCGCGTCCTCGCCGCGCTCGAGCAACGCGGCCTCGTTCCCCGTGTGGAGCGGACGGACGGCCGGCGCACGCGAGCATCCGGTCCGGACGGGCGTCGCACGGGCGTCCAGACGGTCGAGGTGAGCGCTCCCGGGTAGCGGTTAGACTGACCCTCCGGGCATGGCAACGGTGGAGAGTGTGCCGCCGAGCGGCGGTGCGTCCTCGAAGCCGGCGTCCTGGCCCATCCGGAGAAGTGGCCGAGTGGCTGAAGGCGGCGCCCTGCTAAGGCGTTAGGTGGGGAAATCCCTGCCTCGAGGGTTCGAATCCCTCCTTCTCCGCTGCTCTTGTTCGCGAAGCGGAAATCCGCGGAGCGGATCCCCGCCGCACGATCCGCGCCCTCCGGGCGGGGCACATCCCTGAAGGCGTCCGCTCACGCGGCCGCAAACGCCGCTTGAACTCTGTTCGCCGATCGATCCCCGCCCTGCGGGGGCCGCTAGGCTAACGCGGCTCGGAGGGGTGCCGGAGCGGTCGAACGGGGCGGTCTCGAAAACCGTTAAGGGTGCAAGCTCTTCGAGGGTTCAAATCCCTCCCCCTCCGTCGCATGAACGCTCGCAATCCCCATGAATACAGGGGTTGCGAGCGTTCGTTCGATGCGGCCCGCATGAGGCTCGCTTATCCGAGTTCGTCCGTATCCGTCCGAGATTTCATGCGCGTGCTGGCGCGCGAGTGGCGCGCGCTGACGGCGGGCCCGCGCCATGATGAGCCCGTGCCCGCGCTCGCCGCCCCGGCCACCCGCGACGTCCGGAACTCGACGCGATGCTGCGTCGCGAAAGAATCAGCGTGCTGTTTCTCCTCCGGGTGTCCGTAGCCGGGACCGGCGCCGAGGAGCTGCCCGATCCGCGCCTCGATGCGATGGGCCGCCGCTAGTCTCGCGGTGTGCCCGAGTTCAGCTGGCGACCAGCCAACGAGGCGACGAGCGAGGATCTAGAGGCGGTGTTCGACACCGGCGGCGCTCGTAAGTGTCGCTGCCAGGCGCTGAAGGTCCCGGGCTGGATCTGGCGCGACACCACTCAGGAGGAGCGCGACGCGGCGCTGCTGGAGCAGACCGGCTGCGGCACGAGCGGCCCGACGTCCGGCCTCCTCGGGTACGTCGACGGCGAGCCGGCCGGCTGGGTCGCCGTCGAGCCGCGGGAGAACTACCCGAGGATCTGGGCGCGACAGAAGGCGTGGATGCGGATGGACCCTGAGCTCGAGGGCGTCTGGTCGGTCACCTGCTTCGTCGTGCGGAAGGGCTTCCGTCGACAGGGACTGATGTACGAGCTCGCCGCAGCAACCGTCGAGTACGGCCGGCAGGTCGGTGCTCGCGTTCTAGAGGGCTATCCGACCGAGCCGACGCCGGGGAAGACCGTGATCTGGGACGAGGCGTCGGTCGGGCTGCTCCAGGTCTTCATCGACGCCGGCTACGAGGTCGAGGCGTCGCCCACCCTGCGCCGCAGGGTGGTCCGACACCGACTCGGCGCAACGTCCTGACGCTAGGTTCTGTCCAAACCGACATTTTCTCGAAGCGGCCGGTGGGACGGTGAAGGCGATGATTGCGACCGGGATCCAACCCCCGGGCCCGGCCCCACGATCGGGCGAGCTCCTCCACCGCGCGAACCAGAGCCACGGGCTGGCGCCCGGGCACGCTCCGGCCGAACGACCTGCGCCTCTGTTGTCACTACAAGGCAGGAAGGCAAAGCGTGCATGACGGGGCGGCCGATCAGGCCGCAGCAGGCGGCGTCTAGATCCGGGCGGGTTGGGGCTCTGCGGGGGGCGCGTCGGATCGCATGGCAGGCGTCTCGCCCCGGGCGAGCGGGCGTTGAATCTTCACGTACCGGGCCGCGAAGTAGGAGCCGAGGACGAGGAGCGCTGCGAGCAGCTGCAGGCCGAGCGTCTCCACGGTCGGGACAACCTCGAACCAGCGCGCGAGCCAGTCGGGGAACGTCACCCCAAGTGGAGTCGTCGGAATCCACCCAAGGTCTTGGAGTGTTCGCGCGCTGCCACCGATCATCACGACGAGTACGACCCCCAAGAGGATTCCCGTGACGACGAGCATTCGTCGATAGGGCAGCTTCTGCTGGAGGAAGAACACAGTGACCCCGACTGCGGCCGTCCCGGCCAGGCCGATTGCGACACCCTCCAATACGGCCGACGTGCCGGCCTGGAGCTGGAGCGTCTGGAGGAACAACACAACCTCGAAGCCCTCGCGATAGACGCTCGAGAAGCCCAGCAGAACGAGTGCTATCGCCTGGCCGGTTAGGAAGCCGCCCTCCGCAGAGCGCGCGAGTGCCCGCTTGCGTTGATCGTTTCGCTTCCCGATCCACTGCGTCCAATACACCTTGTGGAAGAACCAGTTCATGATCACGAGCAGTACCCCGACCGCGATGAGACCCGTGATCGCCAGGAGCTCGTCCGAATAGGCTGAGAACTGGGCGAGGATCGCCTGCGCCAGGAACCAGGTGGCGACCGTCGCGGCAAACGCGATGGCTGCTCCGCCGACTACCGGCTTCCGTAGCTGCCGTTGCGCACCCAGCATCGACGCCGTCACCGCCGCGAAGATCAGGATCGCCTCCAGTCCTTCCCGGAAGACGATGATCGAGCTGTTCACGACCACTACTGCGTGCGATTGCGGCGACGTCGCCTCGGTCGGATTAGGCGAACCGCTCTGCGCGACCACTGCGATCCCAGCGATCACCGCCACGATCGTGAACGCACCGAGTAGCCACACACCCCAGGTCACCCAGAAGCGAGCGGGCCAACGAGACGAGCCGGCTGCCATGGCTCGGCACCCTATCACAGGTAGTAAGGCCGACCTTACACTCCACCTCAAAGGGACTTTCCTGAACACTGCGACGGCCTCGCGCATCGGCTGCGTCGTGCCGCGACCCAAAGCGACCGATGTTTGCCTGGGCGGCAGTACCCAGACAGTTCGCGGAACTCGGCTCGCTCCGCTTCGCCGAGCTTCTCGCACGCGAGGGCAGGGTGGCGGTGTCGCCCGGTGTCGGGTTCGGCCCAGGCGGCGAAGGATTCGTCCGTTTCGCACTCGTCGAGAACGAGCACCGCATCCGCCAGGCAGTCCGCGGGATCTCAAGAATCATCAAGACCCCTGCCAAGGCAGACGAGGAGGAGGCTCCGCTGCCATCACCCGCCCGTTCTCAACGCAGAGATCTCGAAACCGTCAAGGGTGCAAGCTCTTCGAGGGTCAAATCCCTCCCTCTCCGCTCCACCGTCGCCGTCGCCGACCGCTCGGCCCGGACCGACCTCGTCGAGCCGCGACTCGGCCTGCGCGTGCTTCGGCCGAATGCCTACGATGCGACCGTGGCGGATCGAATCGTGTCGTTGGTCCCGGCGGAGACGGGATGGCGTGCCCTGTACGCAGGAGAGCACGAAACCGACGCCGAGAGCGCTCGCATCGTTGCGTGGGCGCTCCTGGAGGGAGACGAGGGCTCACAGCAGGTGGTCGGGCTGGTGGTGAGCGGGGCCGACCCGACGAGTCTCGTTCCCGCGCCGGCAGCAGCGTCGGAGCTCGCACCGAGATTCGAGCGCTACGGCTTCAAGGCCGAGTAGCGGTCTCCGCGCGAAGCCCGTAGGGCTGGCCCGACCTTCGCGCGTCGGAAGACCTACGCGAGGCTAGGACGGAAGCGGAGTGGTGCCGCCCGGAGCATCCGCGCGCTGCCGGACGAGCGCGATCCCGCTCTTGCCTCGTTCGGGTGGCCCAGAGATCGTGTCGGCCGGCGTGCTGCGGGTGAGGTCGGTCGTCAGTAGCGCGACCGCAAGCCTTGCACGGGCATCACGCTGCCCTCGGGCGAACTCGAGGCCGAGCTCCGTCCGTCCGGGCTCGCTGGTGAGCCTCCGCCGGACGATCGCAGAGAGCGTCACGGTCTCGCGCTCGAGCTCGACCGTGAACGGCACCTCGTCCCCGAGGGACGGGCCCGCCGTCTCGATGAGGACGCGGGCACCGGAGAGAGACAGGTCCAGCATCGCCCCCGGAGCTCCCGCGACGGAGCCCTGGAGCACGAGCGGCAGGCGGATTCCGGCCCGGCGGTCGGGGGCGAAGCGGAGCTGGCGGATCCTGTGCGCCGCGGCGGCGAGGAGCACGCCGTTCCCTGCGAGGAAGACGGTTGCTCCGATCGCGACCCCGGACGCGGGGTAGTGCATCGGACCGACACCCGTGATCGTCAGCGCGAACCAGACGAACGCCGCGGCGGTGAGGGCGAGAAGCACGACGGTGAGCATCGGTACGGCCGCCTTTGTGTGGCTCGCGCCGGCGGCGCCCTTCGGCGTGACGCGGAAGCCCTGCGCGCGATCGTGAACGAGCGCGAGGGTTCCGGCCAGGACCGCCGGCATCCGCAGGAACTCGAACAGGATCGACAGGACAGGCGGGTAGTGCCCCCGTGCGAGAAGGCGGAGCGCGACGAATTGGACGAGCAGAACGCCGAGAAACAGGGGCCCGAAGATGTACAGAGGCGCGTCGATCGGCACGGCACCGGTCGCGATCACCGCGATCGGGAGCACGATGTACCCGAGGCTGCGCCACGCGTCGAACCAGCCCCAGAGCGTCGTCGCGTACCCGAGTCGCTGCCCGAACGTGAGCCCCGGCCCCGTGAGCGGCCGCTCGCGCCGAAGCACCTGCATGGCGCCCGTCGCCCAGCGACGACGCTGCAGCATGTACTCCGAGGCCGACCGGGCCGCGATGCCTCGTGCCAGCACCTCGTTGTGGTAGATCGCCCTCCAGCCGGCACGATGCAGCCGGATCGTGGTGTGGATGTCCTCGGTCACGGTGCCGGTCGCGACCCCGCCGATCGAACGAAGCGCCTCCACGCGGACGACGGCTCCGGTGCCGCACCAGAAGGCGGCGCCCCAACGGTTCTTGGCCGCGGCGATCACGCGGTAGAAGACCGACTGCTCGTTGAAGAGCCTCTGCCCTCCTCGCACCTGGTGCTCGAACGAGTCGAGGTTGTAGAAGTCCTGCGGCGTCTGAACGAGCGCCACTTGGGGGTCGTCGAAATAGGCGAGGGTGTGGCGCAGGAAGTCCTTGCGCGCGATGTGATCGGCATCGAGCACGGCGACGAGGTCCGCCTCGATCGTCCCAAGTGCATGGTTCAGGTTGCCCGCCTTGGCGTGCTCGCGATCCGGGCGGGTCAGGTAGCGCGCGCCGAGCTCCTTGGCGAGCCGTGCCACGGACGGTCGTCTGCCGTCGTCGAGAACCCATGTCTCGTGGGCCGGCTCGAGTGCCACGGCAGCCGCGATCGTCGGAAGCAGCACCGTCTCGGGCTCGTCGTAGGTCGGGATGAGGACCGCGATCCTGTGCTCGGTGGCGTCGCGCGCCGACACCCGAGGCCCCGCGTCGACGTCCCAGAGCGCGACCGTGAACATGCCCAACCCCAAGGCGTTGTGGAACTCCAGCAAGAGCAGCGGGACCGCGACCCACCAGTACGCAGGATCGATGGTGAAGGCCGTTCGCCAGACGAGGTACCCGAGGGTGGCGATGAGCGCGACGATCGAGACGACATGGATCAGCCGCTGCCGTCCACGCGTCTCGGGCGCCGGACGCTCGGCGCCGGGGAACGCCGGCATGGCCACGGCGTAGCCCAGGAGCGTCGAGTGCTGCTCGGGAGAAGTCGGTATCCGGCGTGCCGGAACGGCCATGTCGGACAACATCGGCCCAGCCGGGGCCCGACTTGAGCGTTGCGGCGGGCGGCGACCCGCAAACGGTCAGGTGATGGGGTGCTTCGCGCCCGTCTCGGACCTGAGGGCCAGGGCGCGCGCAGGCGGCTCCCCGAACGGCGGCCGCTCGATGCCCATGAGAACCCGGAGCGCGGTGCGGGACGCCGCCCGACGCTCGCCCGCGAGCGCACTGTTCCTGCCGGGGCCGACGGCGCGGATCCCGTGCCGGGCGTAGAGCGCTGCGATGCCGCTGGTGCGCCGGACGAAGCCGAAGTGCTTGTTCATGTACTGGCGACGCGCATATGCAGCCTGCGCCGTGAGCCGGGCGTTGTGCCCGGCCTTCTGCGCGTGGTGGAGGATCGTCATCGTCGGCAGATGGCGGATGTCCCACCCCGCGTTCCGGATGCGCAGGCACAGGTCGATCTCCTCCGAGTAGAGGAAGAAGCGCTCGTCGAGATAGCCGGCGCTCTCGAGCGCCTCCCGCCGGGCGAGCATGAACGCACCGAGCACCCAGTCGCAGGCGACGTCGCGGTCGTAGAGCGACATGTCGAGCTCGCGCTCTCCGAGCCACGAGGCACGGAACGGGAAGCGTTCCGCCGCAAGGGCCTCGAACCAGTGGCGCGTCGGGGTCGGGAAGCGCCGGATCGTGGGAAACACGTTGCCGTCCGGAGTCACCTCTCTGACGCCGACGAGACCGACCTCGGGTCGGTCTCGGAGCTCGCGGACGAGGCTCTCGAAGGTTCCCTCTCGGATCTCGGTGTCGGGGTTGAGGAACAGGAGATGGGGCGCGCTCGTGGCGAACAGGCCACGGTTGTTCGCATGCGAGAAGCCGCGGTTCTCGGAGGCGATCACGCGCGCCTCCGGAAACTCGCTCTCGACGAGCTCGCGCGTGCCGTCGGTCGACTCGTTGTCGACGACCATGACGTCGAGCTCGATGTCGCCCGCGTGCTCGTACACGCTCGTGAGGCACGGCCGAAGCCAGTGCGCCTCGTTCGTCGAGACGACGACGATTCCGAGCTCAGGTGTCATGCACGTCAGCGGGCGAGGCCGCGCTGTTCGAGCTCGCGGGTGGCCTCGTCCACGCGATCCACGGCCTCCTGCCCGGCGAGCCACTGGACGAGGTCGGCCATTCCCTCTTCCAGCGTCGTCGACGCATGGAACCCGAGTAGCTCAGCCGCGAGCGACGGATCCGCAAAGCAATGGCGGATGTCGCCCGCCCGGTAGCGGCCCGGGTACTCGGGCTCGATCTCCAATCCCAGGCCGGCCGAAAGTGCGCTCGAGACGTCCTCGACCGTGACTGGCCGACCCGTGCCGAGGTTGACGGCTCTCCCCGCGGCCGCGTCCGACTCGAGCGCGAGGACGATGCCGTTGACGATGTCTCCGACGTGGATGAAGTCGCGGGACTGCCGGCCGTCTTCGAAGACGAGCGGCGCTCGCCCGTTGAGCAGGCGCGAGGCGAAGATCGCGGCGACCCCCGTGTACGGATTCGAAAGCGCCTGACCGGGCCCGTAGACGTTGAAGAAGCGCAGCGCCGTCGACGGCACCTCGTAGGCCGACCCGACGACGAGGCACAGCTCCTCGTGGTCGCGCTTTCCGATGGCGTACACGGACGTCGGGATGAGCGGCTTCGTCTCGGCCGTCCCGACCGGCGCGAGCTCGCGGCCGCACGTCGGGCACTTGCACTCCCAGTGACGTTCTTCGAGCTGCGTCTCTGCGCGTGGGCCGGGCGCAACCCTGCCGTCGACCGGGCACTCGTACTCGCCCTCGCCGTAGATCGACATCGACGAGGCGACCACCAGGCGCGCCGGCCGGTCCTCCGTCGCGACGAGCCGCTCGAGAAAGGTCGCCGTCGCCATCGTGTTCTTCCTCGTGTAGCGCTCGATCTCGTACATCGACTGCCCGACCCCCACCACGGCGGCGAGATGCGCAATCCGGTCGACTCCCGTGAGCGCCCGGTCGCACGCATCCGGATCGCCGACGTCGCCGACGATCAGCTCGACGTCGTCCGTGAACTGCCAGACGTCGTCGCCGTGCACCTGGTTCTCGAAGCTGTCGAGCACGACGACCTGGTCTCCACGCTCGAGGAGTCGTGCGACGAGGTGCGTTCCGATGAAGCCGGCGCCGCCGGTTACGAGTGTGCGCATACGCCGTATATTGCTGAATTCCGCGGGATCCGCTACCGGGGTGGTGCCGTCGGCCCCGTCCCACGGGCCCAGTCGTGGCTCGGGCTACGCTTGTTCCCCCGGAGAGGTGTCCGAGTGGCCTAAGGAGCGCGACTGGAAATCGCGTACGTGGTGAAAGCTGCGTCGCGGGTTCAAATCCCGCCCTCTCCGTAGCGTGAGGGCCCCGATCGGGGCCTTCATGCTACGGAGCGCAATTCGGCAGAAGGAGTGGCTCGAGCGGCGTCTCCGGGCCTCCCCGCGTTCCCGCAGACAGCCGGGTCGAAGCGACCGCTACGAGGTGCCGGCGACGGACGAGACGTAGGCAGCCACGTCCTGGATCTGCGTCTCGGTCAGCTGTCCCGAGAACGAGGGCATCACGCCCTTGCCGTGGGTGACTCGATCGACAACGAGTGAGGCGGGCGGCTTCGCATCGTCGAGGTTCGGGCCGACCGTCCCGGTCGCGCCTGCATCGGCGAGCGTGTGACACGAGGTGCATCCCGCGGTCTCGAACACCTGCTTCCCCGCCGTCGCGTCACCCTCTGCGGGCGCCGGTGTGGTTGTCTCTCCACCTTCCGAGCCGCCGCCTGGGGTCTCGGCCGCCTGCGCCTCTTCGACCTCCTGCGTCTCGCTCACCCAGACGATCGTCGTCATCTGCGCGAGGAACAGGAGCGCGGAGACGACGATGTACGCATCGAGGCGCCGCGGAAACCCGGGGCTTCGCTTCGGGACGAAGATCGCGGTCACGATCGCCCAGGTGATGAACGTGATCGCGACGATGAGCAGGACCGTCTTGCCGAGGCTTGTTGTCTCCGCGACCAGCACCGCGAGGACGCTACCACGGGGCCCTGCGCGTCAAGCACGCCTGTGTGCACGAGCCTGTAAAGGCAATATGGTTTGCCTGATGACTCCTGACGAAAGGCTCGAGCGGTACGCACGACTCGCGGTGGAGGTCGCCGTCAACCTCCAGCCGGGGCAGCTGCTCCGCATCTCGGCGGCGCCCGAGCATCTTCCGCTCGTCCGCGCGATCGGCAGCGTCGCGTACGAGCGTGGGGCCAGCTACGTGGAGACGCAGTACCGGGACATGCACCTTCGCCGCGCCCGGATCCGGCACGCTCCCGAGGAGTCTCTCGAGTGGAGCCCGCCCTGGACGGTCGCGCTGATCGACGAGATGGTCTCCACGCGCGGCGCAACGATCGCGATCACCGGCGACGCCGAGCCGGAGCTCCTTGCCGACCTCGACCAGAGCCGCGCGCAGCGCACCCGTCCGCGCGCAGCCACCGAGAAGCTGCTCGATGCCGAGAACCGCCGCCTGATCCAGTGGACGATCGTCGGCTACCCGAACGAGGGTTGGGCACGATCCGTGTTCGGGGAGCCGGATGTCGAGCGCCTGTGGGACGCGGTGACCATGGCCACCCGGCTCGACGAGTCCGACCCGCAGGCCGCGTGGCAGGTGCATATCGCGCGACTCGAGCAACGCGCCGCCGCGCTCGACGAGCGGGCGTTCGACGCAATCCATTTCGAGGGCCCGGGAACCGACCTCGTCGTCGGCCTCTCCAAGCGCCATCGTTGGCTGACCGCGGCGGAGGTGAGCGTCGACGGGGTCCGTCATCTCGTCAACCTCCCGACGGAGGAGGTCTACACGACGCCCGACCGCCGGCGTACCGAGGGCACCGTGCGGTCCACGTTCCCGCTGGCGCTCGCCGGCACGATCGTCCGCGGCCTCGAGGTTCGCTTCGAAAACGGCCGGGTCGTCGACGTCCAGGCCGAGTCGGGCGCGGACGCGGTGCGTCAGGAGATGACGACCGACGAGGGAGCGCAGTTCCTCGGCGAGGTCGCTCTCGTCGACGGCGAGTCGCGGGTTCGCAAGTCCGAGGTCGTCTTCCTCGACACGCTCTTCGACGAGAATGCCGCCTGCCACATCGCCTGGGGCCAGGGCATCCCGACCGCACTCGACGGCGGCGAGGAGATGACGGACGACGAGCTCGCCGCCGTCGGCTACAACGACTCGGTCGTCCACACGGACTTCATGATCGGGGGCCCCGACGTCAGGGCTTCTGGCGTCGAGTCGAGCGGTGCCGAGGTTCCGATCATCGTCGACGACGCCTGGGTGCTCTCGTAACGGCCGGGCTTGCGACACCGTGTCGCAGGCGCTCCTCCGATAGCCTTCGCCTCCCGGGCGCATAGCTCAGCGGGAGAGCGCTCGCTTCACACGCGAGAGGTCCCTGGTTCGATCCCAGGTGCGCCCATCCCCGGAATCGGCTTGGTTGAGCCATTTCCGCCGATTGGTAGGGTCGCTTGTCCACTCCTTGTCCAAGCTCTTGTCCAAGCGTTCTTGGACATGCGCTTCGAGCCGCGCCGCCTGCGCGCGTTTCTCGCCCTCGTACAGATGCCTGTACGTCCGCAGGAACAGCGCCCCGCCGTCCCGGTGCCCCATCCGCTCGGACGCCACCGCCGGATCCATCCCCGCCACCGCCATCAGCGACCCGGCCGTGTGCCGCAGCCAATGGAACCGGAAGCCGTCGAACACCGACGAGTCTCGCCCCGACTGCTCCCGGTCGTGCCGCGCCGCCGCCTTGACCGCCTTCGTCCACACCCGGTCGCGGAAGCGCGCCCGGTTCCACTGCCCGCCCTCGGGCGTCGGAAAGACGAGCGGCGTTCCCGGCGCGCGCGCCATCAGCTGCTCGCGCAGCAACGCGACCTCCACCGACGTCAGGTACACGCGATGCTCGCTCTTGTTCTTCGCCAGCTCCTCCGGGATCGGCATCGTGCCGTCCTCCAGGTCGAGCATCTCGTCCGTCAGCCCGAACCAGAACGCCTGCCGCGCCCCGACCTGGCCGGCCAGCAGCACGAGCCGCGACGACTGCTCCGGGAACCACGACGCCAGCTCGTACAGCTGCTCGACCGTCAGCGCCCGTCCGCGACGAGGAGCGTGCTTCACCGGCTTGATCGTCAGCACCGCCTCGTCGACGCGCTGACCACGATCCCGCGCCTCCCGCAGCACCCGCTTGAGGAACTGCAGCTCGTCCAGCGCCGACCGCGGATGCTCCGCAGCCCGCGCCACGACGAAATCCTCGACCTGCGCCCGTCGCAGCGCCGACACCCGCACGCCACGAAGCGGCTTCCACGCCTTCGACTTCTGCTCGTAGAACTCCATGCTCCGCGGCCGCAAGCCCGCGGGCAGTTCGCAGACGCGCGAGGAACCCGTCGATCTCCTCCCCGAGCTTCGTAGGCCGTTCCGGCGACGCCGCGCCACCAATGCGCCGAAGCTTCAGATCCAGCTCGAGCCGCAACGCCGCCTCGCGCGTCGGCACGGTCTGAGCCGGGAACGGCGCCACCCGAACCTGATACGACCGTGGCCCGCGCTTCCGAACGCTCACGCCGCGTCTCTCTCGCTCAGCCACTGCAGCCATTCCAGAACCGCGCTCTCCGGGTAGCGCCGATCTCGCCCGACCCGCATCGAGCGCAGTTCGCCTCGCGCAGCCGCCCGCCGAATCGTCTCCGGATGCACTGCGAGCAATTCCGCAAGCTGCGCCGTCGTGAAGTGACGCTCAACCACGCCTACCACTGCAGGCCCGGGTCGAGATCTCCATCCTCGGGAGAGAACGTCTCCCACGTCACGACCACACGCATGCGCACAGGGTCACCGCTTCGCGCAGTGGGGTCGTAGTCGTACGACCGACTCAGCCTCGCCGCCTCCATCGCACGATGCGCCTCGACTCCCCAGACCAGCAGCCGTCGAGCAGCATCGCTCTCAGTCGTCTCATGCTGATGAGCGATGCGCTTCACTTCTGCGCTCAACGGATCCGGGACACGAAGATTGATCACGCTGCCAAGTGCCTTCTCTCTCGCCATGCGCTCAGTATGCGTAACTCATAATTGGATGTCAAGCGTAACTCGTGAAGAGCAAGAACGCGTGTTACACGCGTTGTCTACGTGATCAAGTCGGTCGAGGAGCCCAGCTTAAGCAAGCATTTCCGGCTGCGGAGCTGACCGAGAGTGAGTAGCGGCGCGGCGCGGCCGCGCGGGGCCACCCTGCCGGGGGGCGCCCCGCGCCAGCCGCCCCCGCCCAGCCTCCCACCACTCCGGCATCGAAACGCACAATCGCCTGCCGGGAGCGGGGCATCGATCACGTCGGCTTCTACCCACGAAGTAGCGAGCCCTTGCATGCCGTCGCGAATCCTGGGAGGGTTAGTTTCAATCCGAACAAGGTGGACCCGTGGCCTCAAAGGCTGACTTCCAAGCTCTAATAGATGTGTTGCAGGAGACGCTTCCAAGCGACTTCCCGCCGCTTCTCAAGCGCGTTGCGCGCTGCCAGATGATCCAGTACGACGAAGAGACCGTCGGTGGTCAATGGGAAGGGAACCTCTACTACTCGCCCCATGAGACTCGGTTCACGAAGGGTGGTTTCCATGGTGGCCTGCAATCCGCCTATTTTCCATCGCACATCGTTCAGTTGTTCTTGACCGTCTCCGACACCGACGCCTGGGCCGGCCTGACTGGGCCGTACATCCCCGCTGGCTATTCCGAAGACGTCCACCTTGGTGACACGTTCACCAACGACACCACGGTGCTGACACGCATCGGCCCAGTAGGAGGAGATACGAGCCACTTCAGCCTGATTCTGTCTCCGTCGTACTTCTACGCTGGCTAACGACGACCCGCGACTGCGGAAATCGAATCGAGATGAGTGGCCCGCCCGCACCGCCGCCTGAGTCAGCGTGCTCCTTGCTCGATCCGGCGGCGGTTGAGCATCGCCGCCGCCATCAGCCATTCGCGCAGGTCGAGGCGCGGGAAGTCGCAGAGGCCTTTGCGCGCGGCCCAGAGTCGCCGCGCAGTTCTGAGGCTGCGCATCGTGCAGCCAGTTTGGGATGTGAGATCGCGTCCGACGAACACGACAAGACGTGGAAGGTCGCCGGCGAGCACGTTCTCGGTGATTGCCATCTTGCGGCCCTGGCCGTTCGCGAAGTAGCTAGACAGGTACGCCGCCGCTTGCACCCCGGGCCAGAACTTGCGCCCCTCCTTCTCCCACCACCGATCGACGTAGCCGAACCCATACCGTGGCGCGAGTTCGCTGAGCGCCGTGACGTACGCCCTGGCCCAAGAAAGGTGCGCCGGCGATTCGACCGAGATGACACCGTGCACATGCGCAAGCCCTCGCTTCTGCTTCTCCCATATTCGTACAGCCAGCTTGCCCTTGAAGCCCGTCGCACGGTCCGCGCGCTGCTTCGCGACCCGCTTCAGGTCGCTCCACCACTTGCCAGCCTGCCGGTTGAACGTCTCCGCGAGCTCGGGATCGACGCGGCAGCCGAGCCGCCCCGAGCATCTTTGACTGGGCAGATGCGAACAGAAGCGAAGGTCGAACGGGTACAGGTCGGCCCCCGGTGCCGTCACCGAGAACATCACCGACAGCTTCAGCTGCTCCAGGTTCACGAACAGCCGCCGCCGCGTGTCCCGCGCCCAGATCGGAGCGAACTCCTGACATGTGCGTGACGAGCACCGCTTCACTTCCATCGGAATCGGACGACCGCATGAGCAGCGGTAGAACCGGCGGCCGGGGCGGGCCGCCCTGCGGACCGCCAGCCGGCCGCCGGCATCCACCGCAGCACTCATCGCCCTCCGAGCTCCCACAGCAACGCCAGCGCGAGCTCCCGCACGAGCTCCGAGCCCGCCAGCATGTCCCGAATCCGTCCAAGCGCAGAGTGAAAACCGGTCGCGGAGAGTGAGATAGGACGCCCCTCCGCATCGACAAGAAGTCCCTGCAAAAGCGACTCAAAGTCGCCCCGAGTAGCGCCTAGTCGATCGGGGCTTCGCTCATTTCGATCCCAGGTGCGCCCATCGGGCCCGGCTACCGAGGCCAAGTGGCGTGGAGCGGCGCGCCAATCGACGCGGGCAAGAGAGGCAACCCGTCCGGCTTGCACTGCTCCGGGGGAGGGACTTCGACGGGCTGCGCGGGCATTGGAACGCGTCCGCGGGCATGCGACGCACGTGTTGGCACCGCATGCTCGCTAGAGTCGAAGCCATGAAGAGCTCCACCGCTTCGCCGGCAGTCGGGCGACAGCGAGGCTCAGATCGGAGAAGGCAATGACGACGAAGCGTGCCCCGACGAGCGCTGAAGCGTCGACGAAGATCACCAAGAAGATCGAGGAGCTCGGGGACTGGAGGGGCGAGACGCTCGCGTGGGTCCGCCAGCTCATCCACGATGCGGACCCCGAGATCCAGGAGGAATGGAAGTGGGAGAAGCCCAGTTCCGGAGGGACTCCGGTCTGGTCTCACGACGGGGGTGTCTGTACCGGGGAGTCGTACAAGCAGGTCGTAAAGCTCACCTTCTTCAGAGGCGCATCCCTGCCGGATCCTCAGAAGCTGTTCAACTCCAGCCTCGGGGGGAACACGCGCCGAGCCATCGACATTCGCGAGGGCGAGCAGCTCGACGAGCCGGCCTTCAAGGAATTGATCCGCTCGGCGGTGGCCGCCAACTCCGCGACGCGCGCGTAACGCGCTCCAGGGACAGTCAGCCCCGTCGCCGCGACTCTCGCGGCTACGGGACCGTGAGGCGCGCCTGGACGACCGCCTCGGAAGCGGCGCCGGACGGAAGGATCGGCCAGACGTACCAGCGGTAGCTCCCCGCCGAGAGCTCCTCCGCATGGCCCCGGTGCCGCCAGGTCGACCCGAGTTCGAACGCCGCCGACTTGGTCGTCGCGCGGAGCACCTGCTGGCTGCCGCGGAAGAGCTCGAAGCGATACGCGACCGCGCCCGCCACCGGCGCCCAGGCGAACTTGCGAGGCTCGGCGGCGGAGTCGGCCTGTTTCGCCGCCGGCGGTGTCGAGGCGGAAGCCTTCGCGGACGGCTTCGCGGCGGCGCCGGACTTGGCCGCTCCCTGCTTTGGCGCCGACGGTTGCTTCGTCGTCGCGTGCGCACGTGTGGCTTGCTTCGGCTTCGCAGCCGGCTTCGATCCCGTCTGTTTCGCCGGACCGGCGGAGTGCGCCCGTGGCTGCGTCAACGGCTTGCCGGACCCGGGCTCCGGTTTCGACGGGCTCGCAGCAGAGCCCTTCGTCGGACTGCCGCCGGATGTCGCCGGAGCCTTGGCCGCGCCGGACTGCTCGGTGCCGGACGCCGCGGGCGACGTTGCGGGCGGTACCGTGCCCGGGTCGCCGAAGACCGTCTGACGGGACTCGCCGAGCTCGCCGATCACCCCTGTCGTCACCACCGCCGCCACGGCCGCCCCCGCAAGGAACGCCGTGAGCAGCCGTCGGGTATCGGAGCGGTCGGCGGCCGGAGGAGCACCTGCCGCGGTGGTCGGCGGGATCGTCTCGGCGACCCACAGGGACGCGTCCTCGTGCGCCGGTTGACGCAGCGCGATGACCTCTCCTCCGTCATGGGCAGGAGCGGGTACGGCACGCAAGGGCGGCGCAGGCGGCTCGAGCTCGATCACGGGAAGGCTCGCGCGGAGCCGCGCCGCGAGCTCCGGATCGACCAGCGCGAGTTCCGGGCTCACCGGCTCACCCACCGGAACGGGATCCGGGGCGACAGGTGTCACACGACCGTCATCGACGGCCGGCGAAACTGCCTTGATCCGCTGAAGCTCGCGCGAAGCGCCAGCCTGTGAGGGCACCGCAAGGCCCATTCGCGTCGGCAGTCTACTGGACATGCCGCGGCCATTCGGCGTCGAACGCAAAGCCCCTGCTAACCTGGCCGCGCCCGGTCGCGCTAGGTGGGGAGTCAGCGGTTCCCTGAACCCGAAATCCGCTCCAGCGGGACCGAACGCCGTCCGAGGGCGGCGGTCACGGGCACGGGTCACCGAAACGTGGCGTTGACGGCCGGGTCCCGCGCACTGGGAGCGTTCGAACCGCGTCAGGTCCGGAAGGAAGCAGCGCTAAGGACTCCCTCCCAGGTGCCGCGGCACCGCCCGGCCCGAGCAGGCGGCGGTGGCACCACCCGGGGCCGCCCTGCACGAAGACGGAGCGCGTGACCGGGCATTTCTCGCGCGGCGAGAACCGTCGGTGCGGGTCAGAGCTCGTTTCGACGCCACTTATGGCGCGGTCGCGCGGTGGGCGAGGCGCGCGCCGACGCGTGATGCGCGGACCGGGTTGACAACGCATCTGGTGGCGCCCGATTCGAGCACGATGACCTCGCACGACCGTTCCACCTGCGGCTTCTCGTCGAATGCGGGGAGAGCGACGTACCAGACGGTCGCCACGGCGAGCCCGAGGGTGAGAAGCAGGAGGGCGAGCACGACGCTGAACGAGCCCGAACGCCCCTCCACGCCGTCCGCGGCGGGCAGTCCGTAGACGGGTCTCGGTGAAATCCGGGTGGGCTGCCGCATGCCCATGGTGCTCCTCCGCAGTGGTGTTGCCAGAACCTGTTTGGGGCTTCGGATCGACCCCGGGCCGGCTTGAGGCCTCGTTCGAGGGAGCTGTCGCCCACCCGCAATGCACGGGAGGGAGTCAGGCTTCGCGTGCCGCGTATGGGAACCGACCGGAACGCCGCGCGGAGCGATTCGTGCTGCGGCGCCAGTTGAGCTCTGCGAAGAGCGAGCTCCGCAGGTCGACGAGCTCCTCCGGCGGGTGATCGAGCACGTCGAGGATCGCCTCCCGCTCGTCGAACGAGAGCGCGACGAACTCCTGCCGGTGGGTGATCGCTTTCAGTAGAAGGCGCGCGGTGCGGTCCGACCCGTCGCTCGTGAGCATCGCCACGAGCTCGAGGGTGGCCTCGCGAGTGATGCGGACACCGCCGACGACCGGCATGCCGAAGCATCGTACGACATCACCCAGACGCACGCGCTACGTGGCGGTATGGGTCGGCCCCCGTCTTCCGCTCGGCCCGGACGCCGCGTGCGACCATGTCGTCGGCGAGCGACGCATGGTGGATCGAGCCGGCGGCAGGCTGCTCGAGCGCTGCACGACGCCCGCTGTTCGCTCGCACTGGTCAGCGAGTATCGTCATCGTCAGGCCCAGCCACGAACACCGCTCCAGAGACGATGCGCCGCCACAGCGAAAGAACAGCCCCAGGTTCGCACCCCGGCGAGAGGCCGCTCTCGCGCCGGCGAGAAACGCCCCACGAGCGAGCGACCTCGTGACCGCGCTCTACCGCAAGTACCGTCCGCTCGACTTCACGCAGGTGGTCGGCCAGGAGGCTGTGGTGCGGACGCTGCGGAACGCGCTCGAGCACGACCAGGTGCGACAGGCGTACATCTTCGCGGGCCCGCGGGGCACCGGGAAGACGTCGATGGCCCGCATCCTCGCGAAGGCGCTGAACGCCGAGGGCGGTCCCACCGCCGACTTCGACCCGACCACCCGCATCGCGCGGGCGATCGCCGACGGCTCGTCGCTCGACGTCGTGGAGATGGACGCCGCGTCGCAGCGAGGAATCGACGAGGTTCGCGAGATCCGCGAGCGAGCGATGCTGCGTCCCGCCGAGGGCCTCTACAAGGTCTACATCGTCGACGAGGCGCACCAGCTCACGACGGCCGCGTGGAATGCCTTGCTGAAGCTGATCGAAGAGCCGCCGCCCCATCTCGTGTTCGTCTTCTGCACCACAGACCTCGCGAAGGTGATCCAGACCGTCCGTTCACGCTGCCAGACGTTCGTGTTCCAACGGCCCCGGCTGCAGGAGCTCGTGCAGGCGCTGCGCACCGTGTGCGACGGCGAGGGAATCGACGCGGCCGATCCGGCCCTGTCCCTCATCGCGCGCGGCGCGGGCGGCGCGTACCGCGACGCGATCTCGACGCTCGACCAGCTCTCCGCGGCGACCGGGAAGACGATCTCGGTGCAGGACGTGCTCCAGCTCGGGGCAGCTGTCGAGGAGGACATCCTGCTCCGGATCTGCGACACGGTCGTCGACCGCGACGTTGCCGGCGCGCTCGTCACCGTCGAGGAGCTCGCTGAGCGAGGAATCGACCTCGCACAGCTCACACGTGACCTCCTGGAGCACCTGCGGCAGCTCCTGCTCGTTCAGCACATAGGCCACGTGCCCGACTCGCTGCCGCTCACCGAGGAGGCACGCGAGCGCATTCGAGAGCAGGCGCACCAGCTTCCGGAGCCCACCGTGCTGCGGCTGATCGACCTCCTCGCGGTCGTTCTCGAGGACGATCGCCAGGGCGGAGATCCTCGATTACCGCTGGAGCTGGCTCTCGTGAAGGTGACCCGCCCCCAGGCCGATCTGGCGCGCGAATCGCTTGTCCATCGGGTCGAAGTGCTGGAATCACGGGTGCACGCCGGGACACCCGCCGCGGAGTCGTGGGGCCCCTCCCCCGTTCCCGCGCCCGCGGCGGGCCCGGCACCTTCTCCGGCCGGGCCGGGAGAGGACGAGCCTCCGGCGCAGGACGTCTCGCTCGAGCAGATGCAGGAGGCCTGGAAACGAAGCGTGCTCCCGGCGGTCAGAGAGCGCTCGATTCCCGTCGCCACTCTCCTCGCCGAGGCGAGCCCGTCGGCGCTCGAGGACGACACCCTCACGCTCTCCTTCCAGTCCAGCGCCGACTTTCATCGCCGGCAGGTGGAGGAGACCGGAAACGCCAAGCTCCTGCGGGACGCACTGTACGACGTCACGGGCCGGCGTCTCGCCGTCGTCACCACCCTGGACGACACCGCCCGGGAGGGCGACCCCGAAGACGACTCGCCGCTCGACGAGCAGGGCTTCATCTCGCTCTTGAAGACCGACCTCGATGCAACCGAAGTGGAGGAAACCACGTGAAGCTCGACATGAACGCGATCCTCAAGCAGGCGCAGGAGATGCAGGAGCAGATGGCACAGGCCCAGGCCGCCGCGAAGGACGAGGTCGCAGAGGCGTCGGCAGGCGGCGGCATGGTGACCGCCAAGGCGAACGGCGCCGGCGAGCTCGTCGAGATCGTGATCGACCGCCGTGCGATCGATCACGACGACCCGGAGATGTTGGCGGACATGGTGCTCGCCGCCGCGAACGAGGCGCTTCGGGCGGCCTCCCAGGCGGTCGAGTCCAAGCTCCGCAGCGAGCTGCCCGATCTCGGCGCGCTCGGCCTGCCCGGGATGTGAGAGGCGTTCCCGCGGGGACCGGCGGCGCGACGAGCCCTGCGCCACGTCCGGTCGAGGTGGATACCGTGACACCGTGCTGAGCCCCGCGGTGGACAACCTCGTCGCGCAGCTCACGCGCCTGCCGGGGGTGGGAACGCGCACCGCTCAGCGTCTCGCCTTCCACATTCTCGCCGCGCCGGCCGACGAGGCGAACGCGATCGGCCATGCGATCGCCGACGTCAAGGCACGCGTACGCCCATGCCGGGAATGCGGGAATCTCACCGAAGAGGAGCTGTGCGGCGTCTGCTCCGACCCGCGACGCGACCGGACCGTGATCTGCGTGGTCGAGCAGCCCGTCGACGTCCTCTCCCTCGAGCGCACCCACGAGTACAGAGGCCTCTACCACGTCCTCGGCGGGGCCCTGTCGCCCCTCGACGGCGTGGAGCCCGGCGACCTGCGCATCGGACGCCTCATGGACCGGGTCGGCGCGAACGGCGTGGAGGAGGTCGTGCTCGCGACGAACCCGACGATGACCGGCGAGGCGACCGCCGCCTATCTCGCCGACCGTCTTCGCGACCAGGTCGCAGTGACCCGCCTCGCGAGCGGCCTTCCCGTCGGGGGCGACCTCGAGTACGCCGACGAGGTCACGCTCGGGCGGGCGCTGGCGGGCCGCCGGCCGGCCTGAGGCTCCGGGCGGAGCTCTCGGCCCAACAGCCCTGGCGACCAGGACGGAGTCGCAGCTTGCGCCTCCACTCGGCCTCGCCCCTGGCGGCGAACCGCTCCTCGCAGCGGGCGATCATGTGCGCGTAAGGATCGTCCGTCGAGTTGTCTGCACGGCAGATGGCAAGCAGGGAGCCGGGCGCTTCCGCTAGAACCAAGACGAGATGGACGAGCAGCCACGCATCGGGGTCGTCGGAGCGACGGGTGCC
Source organism: uncultured Actinomycetes bacterium (assembly GCA_963798725.1). Classification (GTDB taxonomy): domain Bacteria; phylum Actinomycetota; class Thermoleophilia; order Gaiellales; family Gaiellaceae; genus Gaiella. The sequence continues at coordinate 1,145,722 of CAWCUL010000001.1, read as the reverse complement.
GTCGGCACGGTGACGCTCGCGCTCCTGGCGGAGCGCGGGTACGAGAACGTGCGAGCGTTCGCGTCGGCACGTTCCGCCGGCTCGAACGTCGCGTTCGGCGACGCCGCGCTCCGAGTCGAGGAGGCGACTGCCGAGGCGCTCGGGGCAGGCGACGTCGACCTCTTCCTCTTCTCGGTCGGCACGGACGCGAGCCGGGAGCTCGTACCGGTCGCGTCGGCCGCGGGCGCAATCTGCGTCGACAAGTCCTCCGCCTACCGGCTCGTGGACGGCTACCCGCTGGTGGTGCCGGAGGTCAACGGCAGGCGTGCGCTCGAGTCGCTCGGTCGCGATCGGATCGTCGCGAACCCGAACTGCTGCACGATCCCGCTCACCTGCGTCCTGAAGCCGCTCCACGACCGGGCGGGCCTGGCCGCGGTGCGCGTCTCGACCTATCAGTCCGTCTCCGGGGCAGGAGCGCAGCGGATGACAGCACTCGCGGAGGAGCCACCGGCGGGCCACGACCTGCTGATGGACTGGACCTGGGAAGGCGCAGACTCCGACGAGGAGGCCAAGCTCCGGGCCGAGACGCGCAAGATCCTCGAGCTTCCCGAGCTCCCGATCTCGGCGACCTGCGTGCGGGTGCCCGTGATGGTCGGTCATTCGGAGAGCGTCTGGGTCGAGCTCGAGACAGAGCTCTCGCCCGACGAAGCGGCGGAGATCCTTCGTGACAGCTCGGGCCTTCGCGTCCTCGACCTGCCCGAGTTCCCGACGCCGGCTCTCGCCGCGGGCACCGACGACGTCCTCGTCGGCAGGATCCGGCGCGACACGGCGTCCCCGAGAGGGCTCGCGCTCTACCTGTCCAGCGACAACCTTCGCAAGGGCGCCGCGCTCAACGCGATCCAGATCGCTGAGCTCCTGCTCGCCGGCGTCGTCGCAGCCGGGAGATAGCGTACGCCGTCAGGGTCGCGGCACCGGTGCGGGAGACGGCGTGAACGCGTCCTGCACAACACGCAGCACTCGTGCCCGCCGGCCCTCCTCGACGGGCGCGAGGCCGCTCAGCTCGAGACGGCAGAGCTCCACACGGCCCTGTGCCCGCAGCGTGACGAACCCGAACTCGTCGAGGAAGTCACGGGGGAACACCGTACGGTGGACGAGGAAGCGCTCCTCCTCGGACTCCCCCTCCGGGTACCGATAGGCGAACGCCTCGAGGGCTCCGGCACCCCGGTCCCGCGACTCTCCGATCGCAGCGAGAAACAACGACTTCTCGACCCAGCCGGCAACGTCGCGGATGAGGTAGGCACACGTGACGAGCGCCGCGTCGTCGGACGCCGGCCCGGCGGGGAGATCGGCCGCACGTGGAAACAGATGAGAGGGCCCGTACTGGAGCGATCCGAGCAGACGATCGCCGTCGTCGGAGTAGACGGTCCCCCACTCACCCCATTCCTCCTCTGCTCTGTCCATCCAGCGCTCCTTCGACGCGGTCTTGTTGCCACGGGACTGCCACCAGACGCAGTCCCGGCAGACGGAGGGAGCCGAGTGCAGCGTCCCGCGTGTGAGGCCGGAGGCCCCGGACGCCATCAGACGGCCGGGACGCGGGCCGGGTGCGACAGCTGCGCCACCATCGCACCCAGTCTAGGGATGGCCGCTCAATTCCTCGGCACGTCGAAGCACGAGCTCCGTCACCTCCGGCCGGGCGAGAAACCGGAACGGCACGAACGTCGTCCCGGTCCCCGGTGACACGTGCATCACCCCGGACTCCGTCGTGTAGATGCCGGCGACGAACCGTGCGGCGGGATGGGTCAGCGGGACGTAGCCTCCGGGCCACGGCACGCAAATCTGCCCTGCGTGCAGGTGGCCGGACAGCACGAGGTCGAACGAGCCTCGCGGAATCCGGTCCACGATCGCCGGGTAGTGGCAGAGGAGCAGGCGCCACGCGGCGTTGGGATCGACCAGCGTGTGGGGCCTCGATTCGTAGTCCTGGTAGGTCGCGGGATCGACGCCGACGACCGAGACGGCGGTCTCGCGCAACACGATCGTCTCCGCGCTGTCGCGGAGCAGCGTCGCCTCCTCGAGGTCTTCGAGCTCGGCGGCCCGCGAGAACGGGTCGCGCGTCAACGCCACGTCGTGGTTTCCGAGCACGACGAACGGGCGGTCGAGCCCGGCGAGTAGGGCACGCAGCCGCTCCTCGCCGCGCGGGTGGGAGACAAGGTCTCCGGTGACGCAGACGAGATCGGGAGCACGGAGGGCGACCCATCGAGCCGCTCTGACGCTCGCCCTGTTCCCGCGCGAGAGGAAAGCGCCGAGGTGGAAGTCCGACAGGTGGCCTATCCGGAGCCCATCGAGCGCGACCGGCAGGCCTGGCACGGCGACCTCGACGACGCGCGCTCGGAGCCACCCGGCCTCCAGCCATCCGTACGTCAGCAGGCACAGCAACGCGACGACGACCACGCCGAGAGCGAGCACGGAAGCACCCTACGCAGAGCGAACGGTCGGCCTTTGTTCACGTTTGGTTGCATCGCGAAGCAACCGGGCGGTCACTGATTACTCTTGGTGAGATGGGGAGCTCGGCGACGGGGGGCATGCGCCGCAGTACGTACGCCCTGTGGATCTTCGTGATCGTTGCGATCGTGGTCGCCCAGTCGATCGTGTACCTCGTGCTCACGCTCCATCTGCACGAGTACCACACGGAATTCGACCTCGACCGCTCCAACGGCATTCCCGATCTCATCTCGACCGTCGTCCTGGCCCTCGGCACGCTGGGCGCGGCGGTGCTCGCCGCGTACGAGGACGGCATCAACCGCATCCTCGCCTCGATCGCCGTGCTCACGCTCGCGGCCCTGACGCTGGCCGACCTCCTGCACGACGGAGCCCATCCGACCCAGAACCACGGCTCCTTCGTGATCCTGCTCGCCGCGGGCACCGTCGCGATCGTCATCCTCATCGCGCTCACCGCGGGGACCCGCGCCAGGATCACCCTGGGTCTCGGCGTCGCCCTCCTCGCGGCATCGTTCTTCGTCAGCCAGCTGAAGCACTTCGATCCGTCGTTCGGACGGCGCGGCGACCGCTCGCACGAGCTGCAGATCGTCGCGAAGGAAGGCTTCGAGGTCGGAGGATGGGCGCTCGTCGGGCTAGGACTCTGGGAGGTGGCCCTGCTGCGTCGCTCTCAGTTCCTGCGCCTTACAGCGCCAACTTCTCCAGAACCGGTTGCACCGAGACAACGTGCCGCTTGAAGCGGAGCTCCGAGTCCTCCAGTCCCGCAGCCACGCCGATCAGCTGGGAGAGATGCAGGATCGGCATCTGGAAGTCCTTCCCGGTCTGCTGCTTGAGCTTCGACTGCCAGGCGTCGAGTGACAGGTGGCAGAGCGGGCAGGGCGTGACGATCGCGTCCGCACCCGCCTCCTTCGCCTGCTCGATCGGCTGGATCAGCTCGCCGAGCGCGGTGTCCTCGCGCGCCTGGATGATCGGGAACCCGCAGCATTTGATCTTCGCGGGATAGTCGACCGGCTCACCGCCGCACGCCGTGATGATCCGCTCGAGGGAGTCCGGCTTGTCCGGGTCGTCGAAACCCATGAGCTTGGACGGACGGAGGATCTGACACCCGTAGAACGGGGCGATCTTGAGCCCGCGAAGCCCCTTGTGCGCGGCCTGCTGGAGCGCGGAGAAGCTCTCCCCTGCGACGAGCCAGAGGAAGTGGACGCAGTCGACGTCGGTCTCGTAGCGCGGCGCGCCGACACGCTCGAGGTTGTCGTTCACGCGCTCGCGCAAAGCGGGGTCGTTGAGGAGCTGATGGTTGGCCTGACGCAGGTTGAGCGTGCAGACGTTGCAAACCGTCATCAACGTGTCCGACCCGGTCGCAGCGGCGTAGGCGAGGATGCGTGCGTTCAGGTGAAGGTAGTAGTCCGGCTCGGCCTCATGGATGTCGCCGGCACCGCAGCAGGTGACCGACTCGAGCTCGAGCAGCTCGTACCCGACTTTCGGCGCGAGTGCCTGGGTCGAGGTGTCGAGCTCTTTGGCTGACAGGCTGGCGAGACAGCCCTTGTAGTAGGCGACCTGCTTCACGCGGCTGGCTCCTCGTCGGGGAGATAGGGCTTCGGGAACGAGCGGGGGTCGTCGTATGGATGGCTCGGGCCGCCTTCGATCGCAGCCTGCTCGTGCGCGAGTTGGATGAGGGCGTGCTCGCCCTGCACGATCCCCTCCGCCCCACCCCGGTCCTGTGTCTTCACGAGGTCGTAGAGCGCTCTCGACTCCCCCACGTCCGCGGCGACATGCGGCGGGAACGGCGGGGGCACCTTGCCCTTCGGCAGAAGCTGCATCGCGAACTTGATCTCCTTGATCGCCTTGACGACGCCCTGCGTCTTCGGCACGAGCTCGGTCTCCCGGAGCCAACCCGTGGTCTTCGCGGAGGTGACGAACCACTTCGCGTGCTTCGCGCCCATGTCGCGATCGATGCCGGCCTTCATCGCCTCCGCGCCGAGCTTTGCGATCGCGTCGCGGGGGTCGACGCCCTTCGGGCACCGCTCGTTGCAGAAATAGCAGCGCGTGCAGTCCCAGATGCCGTGTTCCTCGCTGTAGTGCTCGAGCCGCTCGATCGTGGCGCCGTCGCGGGCGTCGCCGACGAACCGAAAGCCCTTGGCGAGTGCCGCCGGCCCGAGGAAGTCGGGGTCGGACTCCATCGAGTTGCACTCCGAGACGCAACAGCCGCAGTTGATGCAGAGCGACTCCTTGTGGATGGCGTTCATCTGCGCCGCCGGGACGACGTTCTCGCGCTCGGTGGCGCGGTCGAGCCGCGGCTGCAGATACGGCTGAATCGCCCGCATCTTCTCCCAGAACGGGTCCATGTCGACGACGAGGTCCCTGACGATCGGGAGGTTTCCCATCGCGGAGACCACTGGCACGTGGCCGTCGCGTGTGATGTCGGCGACCCGTGTCTTGCAGGCGAGCACGGCGCCGCCGTCGACCCGCATCCCGCACGAGCCGCAGATCATCATCCGGCAGCTCTTGCGGTAGGCGAGCGTGCCGTCGACGCGGTCCTTGACCACGTCGAGCGTGTCCAGGAGCGTCGCCTCGTCCGACACGTCGACCTCGTACGGCCTGAGAGCCCGATCGCCGGTCGCGGCGTCGTAGCGCCAGATCTTCAGCTCGACCTTCATGCTACGCCGCCCTGATCGCCGTCGTGGCGGCTCGCTCCGTCGGGGCACCCCAACCCACCACCCATTGGCGATTCTATCGGCTCTGTTGCCGAAGTGTGCAACGAGGCTGTGCCAACTCTGTGTCGGTTGAGCGCCATCAGTACGTCCTCACCGTCGGCTCCCACTTCGTCACCCGAACGTCGCGGTACGAGAGCTGCGGCGACCCGTCGACCCATTCGGTGATCGAGTGCTTCATGAATCTCTCGTCGTCCCGCTCCGGAAAGTCCGACGGGCGCGAGTGGGCGCCACGCGACTCCTCCCGGGCCAAACCGGCCTGCAGCATGCAGGACGCGAGATCGAGCAGGTAGCCGAGCTCGATCGCCTGGGTCAGATCGTTGTTGAAGATCTCCCCCTTGTCCTCGATCACGATCCCGCGCTCGTAGCGTCGGCTGAGCCCGTCGAGAACCTCGATCTGCGTTTCCATACGATCCGGATAGCGGAACACGCCGAAGTTGTCGAGCATCGACTGGCCGAGCTCATCGCGGATCTGCCAGGGGCGTTCCCCCGAGTCGACGGCGAGCAGCCCCTTGACCCACGACTCAGCGTCGGCACGGGCCGCCTCGGCGTGCCCGCCGGTCGGGCCGGATCTCCCGAGCGCGTACTCCGCCGCGTGACGTCCCGAGCGTCGTCCGAAGGTGATCGTCTCCATGAGCGAGTTGCCGCCGAGACGGTTCGCGCCGTGCACGGACACGCAGGCTGCCTCGCCCGCCGCATAGAGGCCCTCCAGCGATGTGCGGCCCCATTCGTCGGTCTCGACGCCCCCCATGTGGTAGTGAGCGCCCGGCCGAACGGGGATCGGCTCGAGGATCGGATCGACGCCCGCGTACGTCATGGCGAGCTCCCTCGACCCCGGAAGCTTGGAGAGAATCTTTTCCGGGCCGAGATGGCGCAGGTCGAGCATGACGGAGCCGTTCAGGCCCCTGCCGCCCTCGATCTCGGTCGTCTCGGAACGGGAGACAACATCGCGCGATGCAAGCTCGAGCGCATTCGGCGCGTAGCGCTTCATGAACCGCTCGCCGTCCTTGTTCAGCAGGTAGCCGCCCTCGCCACGGCATCCCTCCGTGATCAGGATCCCCGACGGGTACATCGTCGTCGGGTGGAACTGCATGAACTCCATGTCCTTGAGCGGCAGCCCCGCGCGGAGCGCCATCGCCATCCCGTCGCCGGTGCAGGCGTAGGCGTTCGTCGTCGCCCGATACAGCCGCCCTGCGCCGCCCGTCGCAAGGATCGTCGCCTGGCCGGTGACGAGCTTCACGCCTCCGTTCAGGATGTCCCAGCAGACGACGCCGGCGCAGCGACCGTCGTCCTCGACGAGCCGAAACGCGAAATACTCCTCGAAGACGACGAGCCCCGCCTCCATACGCTTGGCGAGCTGCTCGTACAGCACCTGGATCAGCACGTGACCCGTGATGTCCGCCGCGAACACCGTCCTCGGCGAGCCGGCGGCACCGAATGGGCGCTGGTCGAGCTTGCCGTCTGCATTGCGCGAGAAGACGCACCCCCAGTGCTCGAGCTGGAAGATGTCGCCCGGCGCCTCCTGGCAGAAGATCTCGATCGCGTCCTGGTCTCCGATGTAGTCGGAGCCCTTCACCGTGTCGAACGCGTGGATCTCGGGGCTGTCCTCCGCGGTGTTCCCAAGGGCGGCATTGATGCCTCCCTCGGCGGCTCCCGAATGGCTTCTGGTCGGATGGAGCTTCGACACCACCGCCACGCGTGCGCCGGCGTCATGGGCCTCGATCGCGGCGCGCATGCCGGCGCACCCGGCGCCGACGACCAGCACGTCGAAGGGGTCGTCCATCGCTTGGAACCTATCGGACGCAGGGCACCTACGGCCCGGCCAACGGGCGCGGCAAAGGCCGACGACGAGCCCGATGCAAACGAAGACGGCCCACGCACGCGAGGCCCACCCGGTTCGCTGCAGCGAGCGCAGTCGCTACGGTCAGCGGGGCCCGGCAGCGGCGACGGCGTCGTCCCCGTCGGCCGCGAAGCGTCTTTCGAAGTTCTCCCGGAACATCGCCGCGAGCTCACGCGCCTTCGCGTCGTACGCCTCGGTGTCGGCCCAGGTGGAGCGCGGGTCGAGAAGCGTCGGGTCGACACCCGGCACCGCGAGCGGCACCTCGATCCCGAACACCGGATCGACCCGCATCGCGGCGCCGTCGAGCGAGCCCGAAAGTGCCGCTTCGAGGAGCGTCCTCGTCGCTCCGATCGGCATCCGGTGACCCACGCCGAACGGCCCCCCGGACCAACCCGTGTTCACCAGCCAGACAGTCGCGCGATGCTCTGAGAGCTTGTCCGCGAGCAGCCGGGCGTACAGCCACGGCGGCTGCGGCATGAACGGCGCGCCGAAGCACGTCGAGAAGGTCGGCTGCGGCTCGGTGACGCCGATCTCGGTGCCGGCCAGCTTCGAGGTGAAGCCCGACAGAAACCAGTACTGCGCCTGCTCGCTGGTCAGACGCGCGAGCGGCGGAAGGATCCCGAACGCGTCCGCAGTGAGGAACACGACGTTGCGAGGATGCCCCGACATCTTCTCGGGATGCGCGTTCGGAATGCCGTCCAGCTCGTAGGCGCCTCGGGTGTTCTCGGTCTTCGAGTCGTCGTCGAGGTCGATCACGCCCCGCTCGTCGACGGCGACGTTCTCGAGGATCGTCCCGAAGGTGTGCGTCATGCGAAAGATGTCGGGCTCGGCATCGGCGGACAGCCGGATCACCTTGGCGTAGCACCCGCCTTCCATGTTGAAGACGCCGTTCTCGCCCCACCCATGCTCGTCGTCGCCTATCAGCGTGCGGGCCGGGTCGGCCGAGAGCGTCGTCTTTCCGGTCCCGGAGAGACCGAAGAACACCGCGACGTCCCCGTCCGGGCCGACGTTCGCAGAGCAGTGCATCGGGAAGACGCCCTCGAGCGGCAGGCGGTCGTTCATCACGGAGAAGATCGACTTCTTGATCTCGCCGGCGTAGAACGTGCCGCCGATCAGCACCTCCATCCGACTCGGATGGACGACCACGAACGTCCCCGTGCGCGTCCCGTCCTCCGCCGGGTCCGCCACGACGTCCGGGGCGTGGAGGACGAGCGCGTCCACCTCGTGAACGTCGAGCTCGTCCGCGGCCGGGCGGATGAACATCGTCTTCGCAAAGAGCGCGTGGTACGGGCTCGCCGTGACGACGCGCACCCCGATCCGATGAGCAGGGTCGGCGCCGGCGAACGCGTCGACGACGTAGAGCCGTTCCTGGGCAGAGAGATAGTCGAGCACCTTCTGGCGAAGCGCGCCGAAGCCAGCCTCATCGATCGACTGGTTTACCTCGCCCCAGGCGATCCGGTCTTCGGACCCTGGCTCCCTGACGACGAACTTGTCCTTGGGGGAGCGCCCCGTGTAGCGACCCGTATCGACCACGAGCGGACCGCCCTCCGCGAGTCGGCCGTCTCCGCGCTTCAGCGCGTCGGTGTAGAGAAGCGCCGTGGTCGGGTTACGTAGGACGTCGCCGGAAGGCTCGATCCCGTGCCTCTCCAGCCCGGTCTCCGGCGTCGTCGCGGTCATGATCGGTGATCACCTCGTGTGTGCGGGCGGGCGCTCGTATCGCGCGGCCTCTCGAATAGTGGTAGGGCGGAACCGTAGATGCAACCCCGTGACATGGCACGCTCGACGGCTGTCACGTCGGTGAGAGGATGGTGTCGAGATCGACATCGGAATCGCGGGCGACGAGCGACGCGTAGCGGCCCCCGCGGGCAAGCAGGTCGTCGTGGGTGCCGCGCTCGACGATCCGCCCGTGATCGAGCACCACGATCTGGTCGGCATCGCGAACGGTCGACAGGCGGTGGGCGATCGCTATCACCGTGCGCCCCTCGGCGAGGCGCTCGAGCGCCGCCTGAACGGCCCGCTCCGTCTGCGTGTCGAGCGCCGACGTGGCTTCGTCGAGGACGAGGATCGGCGGGTTCCGCAGGATCGTCCGCGCGATCGCAATCCGCTGCTTCTCCCCGCCGGAGAAGCGATAGCCCCGCTCCCCGACCACGGTGTCGTACCCCTCGGGCAGCCCGGCGATCAGGGTGTGGATCTGAGCGGCACGCGCCGCGTCCTCGACCTCGTCATCCGTCGCGTCGGGCTTCGCGAAACGGAGGTTCTCGCGCACCGAGGCATGGAACAGGTACGTCTCCTGCGACACGACCCCGACCGCGGCGGTCAGGGACGGGAACGTGAGATCCCGCACGTCGATGCCGTCGATCGTCACCGTTCCGCGCGTCGCGTCGTAGAGCCGCGCGACGAGGTACGCGCAGGTGGTCTTCCCGGAGCCCGTCTCCCCGACGAGCGCGGTCTTCGTTCCGGACGGTACGACGAAGGTGACGTCCTCGAGGGTCCAGGAGCCCTTCTCGTATCCGAACCACACGTCCTCGAACGCGACATCTCCCTCCGGCTGCTCGATGAGCTCGGTCCCCTCGACGATATCCACGGGCTGGTCGAGGTACTCGAAGATCCGATCGAACAGCGCGAGCGAGCTCTGCACGTCGAGCTGGACGCCGAGCAGCGAGCCGATCGGAAAGAAGAGCCGGGTCTGGAGGGTCGTGAACGCCACGATCGTGCCGATCGTGATCGCCCCTGCGCCGCGCGAGATCGTCCATCCGGCGAACAGGTAGACGAGCGCGGGCATGACGGCGAACGACGTCTGGATCGCGGACATCATCCAGCGTCCCGTCATGCGGCTCCTGACCTCGAGGCCCGCGAGCCGCTGCGACTCCGTCTCGAACCGCGTCGCGAGATCGCCCGAACGGCCCATCGTCTTCCCGAGGAGGATCCCGGACACGGACAGCGACTCCTGGACGATCGACGAGACGTCGGCGAGCGACACCTGCCGCTCCGCCGTCACCTTCTTCCGCTGCTCGCCGACACGCTTGGTCAGCCATACGAAGAGCGGCAGCAGCGCGAGCGCGAAAACCGCGAGCCGCCAGTCGAGCAGCAGCATCGCGATGATCGTCGCGATCACCGTCGTGACGTTTCCGAGCACCGAGGTTGCGGTGGTCGTGACGACGTTCTCGATCCCGCCGATGTCGTTCGCGATCCGGCTCTGCACCTCACCTGTCCGTGTCCGCGTGAAGAAGGCGAGCGAGAGGCGCTGCAGGTGCCTGTAGACGGCGGTCCGCAGGTCGTGCATCACGGCCTGCCCGACGAGGTTCGACAGCAGCGTCTGCCAGACGCCCAGCACGCCCGTGGCTATCGGGATCGCGACCATCCCCGCGACGAGCGCGGTCAGCAGCCCCAGCTGGACGGTCGCCTCGCCGTTCGACGGATCGACCTGGATCGCGGTGTCGAGCACGTCGCGCAGAAGGAACGGCGACACCACGCCGAGACCGGCGGAGAGGACGATCAGACCGGAAACGAGCGAGAGCCTCCGGCGGTAGGGGCGGAAGAGGCCGATGATCCTGCGCAGGTTGGCCTTGCGAACCGCCGGGTCCGCGGGCCGCACCACCGGTTCCCCGCTTCCCGATCTCTCCATGCGCCAACCGGGCATCTCCTGAGTGTGCCTACTCCCTCGCGCTTCGCGGCCGACGCCGCGACAGACCGAATACACCGCGGTCGTCTCTCATGCTCCCGGCACTCCCGCCAGGGCCGGGGATTGCCTCACGAGACCTCGCCGGCGAGGCGCAGCGCCGACCAGCTCCAGGTATTTCCCGCGGCGGGCGCCGAGCTCACCCGTTCACGAGCTGTTCTGCGGGCAGGCGCGGACCAGCCGTGCGATCGCCTCGGCCCGCCTCTCGTACCCCTCGGGCGTGCCGTGGACGCGGTCCGGCGCGAGTAGCGAGTCGTCGTCGGCGATCAGGCCGGCCCATTCCACGAGGAGCAGGTTCGGGTGGGACGAGCGGGCGTCCGTCAGGACGCGGTCGAACCCCGTGCGCTCGGCCCCGTCGCGGACGATCGTCGCCCACACGACGCACCGGTCCGGGCCGAGGATCTCGAGTGCCTGTCCGACCAGCTTGCGGAACTCGGGCTCGGAGCCGTCGGCGTCGTTCGTCCCGAGGCTGACGACGACGACCGGTGCCAGCACCGGGGCAAGGTCCCGCAGTTCCTCGACGCCCTCCGTAGTGGGGCGCCCGACGCGGTCGTGCGGATCGATGTGCCAACCGGACAGCGATTTCCCCAGGTACGGCTCGATCCCGACGTTGAGCGAGTCTCCGACGAGCGTGACCGAACCGACCCGAGCGGCCGCATGGTCGTCGTGTCCACGCTCGACGACGACCGCGACGGGCAGCGCGACCGCAATCAAGGCGACAACGACGAGGGCGAGGAGGATGCGCATGGCAGGCGTCGTCCGACGCGACGAGAAACGTTAGACGTGGACACCGCGGTCGCGATCGAACGGTTCCTCTCGAGCCCCGGTCTCTCCGAGGCCTCGCGGCGCGCCTATAGCTCGGATCTTCGGGATTTCCGGTCGTGGCTGGAAGGAGGCGAGCTCGGGCTCGACGACGTGGATGCACGTGTACTCGCCGACTACACGGCAGAGCTCGGACGTGCCCGGCGCGGCCTGGCCCCGGCGACAATCGGACGCAGGCTCTCGGCAGTTCGGTCGCTCGTGCGGCATGCGCTCGGCCCGGCACAGGTGCCCGAGGCGGCGCTCGCGCCGCGGCGCTCGCGCCGGCTGCCCGAGACCCCGCGGCTGGTCGAGGTGGAGTCCGCGGTCGACACGCTCGGCGGCGCCGACCCTCTCACCCTTCGCAACGCGGCGCTGATCGAGCTCGTCTACTCGTGCGGGCTCCGCTCGGCGGAGGCCGTGGGGCTCGACCTTCTCGACCTCGACCTCGACCGCGAGCACGTCCACGTCCGCGGGAAGGGCGGGAAGGAGCGGCTCGTCCCACTCGGAGAGGAGGCGGCGTGGCGCATCGCGCGCTGGCTCCGGGATGGTCGTCCGGCGCTCGCACGAGGCGCATGCGATGCGCTGTTCGTCTCCATCCGCGGGAACCGACTCGATACGAGCACGCTGCGGCGCCTCTATCCGCACCCGCACCGGCTCCGTCACGCGTACGCGACGCACCTGCTCGAGGGGGGCGCCGACCTGCGGACGATCCAAGAGCTTCTCGGGCATGCGTCGCTTTCGACGACGCAGGTGTACAGCCACGTCGATGCCCGCCGCCTGCGGCGGGTCTACGACCGGGCGCACCCTCGCTCGTGAGGGTGCAGACACCGGTGTCAGACACCGGTGTCTGTCAAGCCGTCCCTTCCGGACGCGTGTCCCCGAGACGTGCACGGGTCCGATCTGGCCATGTCCGGTCGGTGACCTGGCTGAGCCGACGTCACACAGGGGCTGGGCGCAGGACACCTGTGGAGCGATTGGCACGAAATCGGCACAGGTTCCCCTTGACGGCAAACGGTGTCTGACACCGTCCCCGCCGACTGCTCCGCTCGGCGAGACGCGCAGGAGGGCGCCGAGCGCCGCCGAATCGGGTCCCGCCGCGATGAGCCACCACAACGACCCCGACGTCGACAGCTTCCTGCTCCTCCTCGCGGCCAGGCGCTCGCCGCGCACGGTCGATGCCTACCGGCGCGACCTCTCGTCGTTCGCGGCCACGCTCGACGGGCCGGTCGGAGCTGCCGCCACCGAGGAGATCGAGGCGTGGCTCGCCGCCATGCGGGCCGACGGCCGTGCGCCATCGACGATCGCGCGCCGGCTGGCCGCCGTGCGCTCCTACCTCCGCCACCTCACGCTGATCGGGGCGCGCACCGACAACCCTGCCGCCGGGATCGCGGGCCCGAGGCGCCCGCGCAGCGTGCCGAGGACGCTGTCGCCGGCCGAGGCCGAGCGGCTCATCGATGCGGCGGGCGGAACGACGCCGCGGGCGATGCGCGACCGCGCGCTCGTCGAGCTCCTCTACGGGGCAGGGCTCCGAGTCTCGGAGGCGCTCGGCCTGGTGAAGGCCGCTGTCGATCTCGAAGGTCGGATCGTGCGCGTCACGGGAAAGGGCGACAAGGAACGGCTCGTGCCTCTCGGCAGGCCGGCGGCCGAAGCGCTGCGCCGGTACCTCGCCCTGGGCCGCCCGCATCTCGATCACCGCCACCGACCTGACCTGTTTCTCAACGCGCGCGGCGGCGCGTTGACCCGCTCCGGTGCGTTTCTGATCCTCCGGCGCCTCGCGGACCGCGCCGGGCTCGAGCCCGGCCGCGTCCACCCGCACCTCCTGCGCCACTCGTTCGCCACCCATCTGCTCGAGGGGGGCGCAGATCTGCGAAGCGTCCAAGAGATGCTCGGCCATGCCGACGTCGCGACCACCGAGCGGTACACGCACGTCTCGGACCGCCACCGGCGCGAGGCCTACTTCCGCGCGCACCCGCACGCGAAGCGGCGCGTGCAACCCGCGCCTGACGCAGGCTGACCTCGACGCCGTGAGACACGAGCGCACGACCGAGCACGCAAAGGGCTGGCTCGCAGGCCCGTGGAACAGCGAGGTCGGCCTCTCGATCGGCTTCGCCCGAGTGGGTGTCGGCGAGCCGCACGTCCACTCGAGGCTCACCGAGATCTACCTCGTCACACGGGGGGCGTCGACGCGCGGATGAGGCTGTGAACGTGACCGGCCGACACCACCGTGGACGAGCTCGACGCGGCCTCGTAGACCCGACTAGCCGACCAGCTCGACCAGCTCGACCAGCCTCTCCACGGTCGCGTCGTCAGGGTCGACGAGTGTGACGTGGCCGACCTTGCGCCCCGGTCGCGGCTCCTTGCCGTAGAGATGCACGTGCGCACCCGGCAGCGCGAGGAGCTCGCCGCGCGGCGGCACCGCGCCAATCAGGTTGGCCATCACGCAGGGCGCAGGCGCGGCCGTTCCGCCGAGCGGTAGGCCGATGATCGCGCGCAGGTGGTTCTCGAACTGGCTCGTTTGGGCGCCGTCGATCGTCCAATGCGCAGTGTTGTGGACGCGCGGCGCGAACTCGTTGGCAAGCAGCCGGCCGCCTTCCTCGAAGAGCTCCACTGCGAGCACGCCGACGTGGCCGAGCGCCTCCATCACCGCCGAGCAGATCGCCTCCCCCTCGGCTTGCGGCGCATCGGGAGCGGGCGCGCGCGTCAGGCGAAGGATCCCGTCGCGATGGAGGTTCTCCCCGACCGGCCAGAACCTCGCCTCGCCGTCGGCGCTGCGCACTCCGACGATCGAGAGCTCGCGCTCGAACCGGATGATCTCCTCCGCGAGCTCGCCGTCGGCAAGCTCCTCGCCGGAATGCTCGACGCGCCGCTGACCCTTGCCGTCGTAGCCGAGCCGCCGGGACTTGACGAGGGCCGGGACGCCCGTTTCGACGAGAGTCCCGAAACGGGCGGTCGGAATCCCGAGAGACCGGAAGAGCTCCTTCTCGCGCAGCCGGTCCTGGGCCGCCTCGAGCGACGCCGCACCCGGGACCGCACCGACACGCACGGCCGCGGCGACGGGGACGTTCTCGAACTCGTATGTGACGACGTCGGCTTCGTAGGCGAGCCGCTCGAGCCCGCCCTGGTCGTCGTAGTCGGCAACTACGAGCTCGCCTACGTCACGTGCGCACGCCTCGGAGGAGGGATCGAGGAACCTGAACGAGAAGCCGAGCTCGAGCCCGGCGAGCCCCAGCATCCGCCCGAGCTGCCCACCGCCGATGCAGCCGACCGTTGTCACCGCTTGTGTTGAATCAACACAAGCTCGGTCTCAGGCGGCCGGATCGGGAGCATCGAGCACTGCCTGCGTCTGAGCAGTGCGGAACGCGCGCAGGCGCTCGGCGACCCCGCCATCGGAGCCGGCGAGGATCGCGGCGGCCAGGAGCGCCGCGTTCACGGCCCCTGCACGGCCTATCGCAAGCGTTGCGACGGGCACGCCCGCCGGCATCTGGACGATCGAGAGCAGCGAGTCGATCCCCGAGAGGGTGGCCGACTCGACAGGCACGCCGAGCACCGGAAGCGTGGTCTTCGACGCGGTCATGCCGGGAAGGTGCGCGGCGCCGCCGGCCCCGGCGATCAGCACTCTGAGGCCTCGCTTCTCCGCCCCCGCCGCGTACTCGAAGAGGAGGTCAGGCGTTCGATGAGCCGACACGACGCGCTGCTCGAACGGGATTCCCAGCTCATCGAGGGTCTCGGCGGCGTGCCGCATCGTCTCCCAATCGGAGCGCGACCCCATGATCAGCCCGACGAGCGGCGACGCCACGGCAGGACCCTATTTCGCCCGCGACTTCCGCACGAGGGAGGCCGAGACCTTGCGCGCCGTATCCCGCACGCCGATATCGGTCTCGTCGTCGCCGGCGATCCCGTCGAGGAGCTGCACCGTGCCCCTGTCCGACGTGCCGTTCTGGAGGCAGAGGATCGCAAGTCGGCGGACCGCCGCGTTCGGATCGCGCATCGCAAGCTCGTTGAGCAGCGGCCGGAACGCGTTGACGTCGCCGGGATGGTCCGTCGAGAGAGCCTGCAGGGCTATCAGCGCAGACCCGCGCGCCCCTGCGCTCTCGTCCTCGAGCCCCCGACGGAGGAGCTCGAGCTTCTGCCGGTACCGGAACTGCGCGATCGCGCGATACGCGAGCCCACGGACGCGATAGTCGCGGCTGCGCGCGGCAGCCTCGATCTCGTCGTCCCACTCCGCCCGCAGAACCGCGAGCTCGCGCTCCGCACCACCCGAGCGTACGAGCGCCTCGGCGCGCGTGGCAGCCTCCGCGAGCTCCATCAGACGGCGGAGAGCGATCGAGCGGCCGGGCCGATGTAGCGCGCCGAAGGTCGAACGAGCCGCCCGAGCCTCTTCTGCTCCAGGACGTGCGCCGACCAGCCCGCGGTGCGCGAGCAGGCGAACATCGCCGGCGCGAGCTGCGGCGGAACATCGGCGACGTCGAGCACGACCGCCGACCAGAACTCCACGTTCGTCGCGAGCACGCGGTCGGGCTTGCGCGCGTGGAGCTCGGCGAGGGCGACCTGCTCGAGCTCCTCGGCGACGTCGAATCGCGGGGAGCCGAGCTCCTTGGCGGTGCGGCGGAGGAGCCGGGCACGCGGATCCTCTGCGCGATAGACGCGGTGCCCGAACCCCATCAGGCGGTCTCCTCGGTCGAGAAGCGTCTTGACGTACCCGTCGACGGAGTCGGCGGCGGCCGCGCCGTCGAGCATCGGCAGGACGCGCGCGGGCGCCCCGCCGTGAAGCGGCCCCGACAGCGCCCCCACGGCGGCCGAGAGGGCGGCGGCACAGTCTGCGCCGGTCGAGGCGACGATCCGAGCCGTGAAGGTCGAGGCGTTGAGCCCGTGCTCCGCCGTGCAGATCCAGTAGGTGTCGATCGCCCTGACGTCCTTCGGATCGGCGACTCCCCGCCACTCGAGCAGGAATCGCTCGGCGGTCGTCTCCCCGGCCGAGACGATGTCGGGCTCGACAGGATCCGTATGACCGTCCGCGAGACGTGCGGACTGGGCGCACACCGAGATCATCGTGGCCGACAGCCGCCGAAGATCTTCCTTCGCCTCGTCGTCCGCGATGTCGATCAGCTGACCGAGGCCCCACTCGGCGCCGAGCCGGGACGTGACCGTCTGCAAGTCGGAAGGTGTCCGCCCGGTCAGGTCTCCGCCGGAATAGGGGTCGGCGAGGGGAAGGCCCGGCTCGGGCGCCTCGTCGACGAGCAGCCCCCAGACCTTCTCGAAAGGAACCGAGCCGACGAGCTCCTCGATGTCGATCCCGCGGTAGCGAAGCGCCCCGCCGTCGCGATCCGGCTCGGCGATCTCGGTCTCGAACGCGACGACGCCCTCGAGGCCAGGCTTGAACTCGCTCATCGCCCTCCCTTCGTCCGCGGCCTGTTTCCGCCCGGACGGTACCTGAGCAGAGGCGCTCGGCCTTGTCACTATCCTGCGGCGGATGCCGCACGAGGTCACGCTCGTCCCGGGCGACGGAACCGGACCGGAGCTCACGGAGGCGACCCGTCGTGTCCTCGAGGCCACGGGCGTCGAGCTCTCCTGGGACGTCCGTCAGGCGGGCGTCGACGTGATGGAGGAGGCGGGCACACCGCTTCCGGCCGAGACCGTCGACTCGATCAGGCGGACGGGAACAGCGCTCAAGGGGCCGATCACGACGCCGATCGGGACCGGGTTCCGCTCGGTGAACGTCGCCCTCCGTCACGAGCTCGGGCTCTACGCCTGCATTCGCCCGTGCAAGACCTACCCGGGCGTGCGCTCGCGTTACGAGGGCGTCGACGTGGTGATCGTGCGCGAGAACACGGAGGATTTGTATGCGGGAATCGAGTTCGAGTCCGGCACGCCCGACGCTCGGGCAGTGATCGACTTCCTCAACGCGCGGCAGCCGAAGCGGATCGCGGAAAGCTCGGGCATCTCGGTCAAGCCACTGAGCCCCGAGGCGTCGGCGCGCATCATCCGGTTCGCGTTCGAGTACGCGCGCGCCAACGGGCGCAAGCGCGTCTCGTGTGTCACGAAGGCGAACATCATGAAGCACACGGACGGGCTCTTCCTGGCGGTGTTCCGCGAGGTCGCGCCGGAGTATCCGGACATCGAACCGTGGGAGACGCTCGTCGACGCGGTCTGCATGGGGCTCGTGCAGCGTCCCGAGGAGCTCGACGTGCTCGTGCTGCCCAACCTGTACGGCGACATCGTCAGCGACCTCACCGCAGGGCTCGTCGGAGGCCTCGGCGTGGCACCGGGCGCGAACATCGGGACGGACGCGGCGGTTTTCGAGGCGACACACGGATCGGCGCCGAAGTACACGGGGCAGAACCGCGTCAACCCGACCGCGATGATCCTGTCCGGCAAGCTCATGCTCGAGCACCTTGGTGAACGCGACGCCGCGCGGAGGCTCGAGGAGGCGGTCGCCGCCGTGATCGCCGAGGGAGATCACGTCACATACGACCTGAAGCCGACGCGCGACGACCCGACGGCGGTCGGGACGTCCGAGTTCGCGGACGCGATCATTGCGCGGCTTCGCTGAGGCGAGCCCGCACGAGACGAAGGAGCACAACGTGACAGGCAGGAAGAAAGTGACGGTTGTCGGGGCGGGGAACGTGGGCGCGACGTGCGCGCTCGAGGTGGCGCGGCGCGACTACGCCGACGTCGTCCTCGTCGACATCGTCCCGGACCTCGCCGCCGGCAAGGCGCTCGACATGAACCAGATGGCATCGGTCACCGGCTTCGAGCCGACGATCGTCGGAACCGAGGGGTATGCAGAGACGAAGGGCTCGGACGTCGTGGTGATCACGGCCGGCCGGCCGCGCTCGCCGGGGATGAGCCGCGACGACCTCGTGACGACCAACGAGGCGATCGTCGGCTCGGTGACGAGGGAGGTCGCGCGACGCTCCCCGAAGAGCGTGATCGTGGTCGTCTCGAACCCACTCGATGCGATGTGCCACGTCGCCGGCGCCGTCTCCGGGTTCCCGAAGGAGCGGGTGGTCGGCATGGCCGGCATTCTCGACACGGCGCGCTTCTCGGCGTTCATCGCCTGGGAGACCGGCTCGTCGGTCAAGGACGTCCAGGCGATGGTGCTGGGCGGCCACGGCGACCAGATGGTCCCTGTTGTATCGGCGACGACTGTCGGAGGCGTGCCCCTGGCGCAGCTCACGACGAAGCGGAAGATCGCGAAGATGGTCGAGCGCACGCGAAAGGGCGGCGGCGAGCTCGTGTCGCTCCTCGGCACCTCGGCCTGGTACGCGCCGGGGGCGGCTGCGGCGCAGATGGTCGACGGGATCTGCCTCGACCAGAAGCGCGTGCTTCCGTGCACGGCGCTGCTCGAGGGCGAGTACGGGATCGACGGCCTCTACATGGGTGCGCCCGTCCGTCTCGGCGCAGGCGGCGTCGAGGAGATCGTCGCGCTGAAGCTCAGCGCCGAGGAGAAGAAGATGCTGCGCGCCTCGGCGGCCGCGGTAAAGGACGTCGTCGGGGTGCTCGCGACGGCGTAGAGCTCCTTACAACGTTCCATCACCCCTTCATCCGGGCTGAACGACCCGCTCGGTAGCCTTGCCGCCGTGCAGCTCGGGCTCGAAGGCAGGACGGCGATCGTCTGCGGCGCCTCGTCGGGGATGGGCCTCGCGATAGCGGAGGCGCTCGCCGCCGAAGGCGCGAACGTTGCGATGTTCGCGCGCCGCCGTGAGCTCCTGGAGCGCGAAGCCGAGCGGCTCGGGGCGCTCGCGGTTCAGGGCGACCTGACGATCCCGCAGCACCTCGAGCGGTTGACGCAGGCGACGCTCGGCGCCTTCGACGGCCTCGACATTCTCGTCCTGAACGGCGGCGGACCCCCCGCCTCGACGGCGGCAACGTTGACGGCCGAGGCCGTCGACGAGGCAGTGGCGCTCCTCTTCACCTCGCATGTGACCCTGGTCGGGCACTGTCTCCCTCACCTCCGTCGAAGCGGTCGGGGTCGTATCGTCGCGATCGAGTCCACGTCGGTGAGGGAACCGCTCCCCGGGCTCGCCCTCTCGAACGCCGTACGCCCCGGTGTCGTCGGCTGGCTGAAGTCGCTGGCGCGCGAGCTCGGCCCGGACGGGATCACCGTCAACACGATCGCCCCCGGCCGCATCGACACCGATCGGCTGCGCTCGCTCCACGGGGACGGTGGCCCGCCCGCCTCCGACCTGGAGCAGATCCCGTTGCGCAGGCTCGGCCAGGCTTCGGAGATCGCGGCGCTCGCCGCGTTTCTCGCATCCGACCGAGCCTCGTACGTCACGGGCACCCTGATCCCGGTCGACGGCGGCCTCGGCCGCGGGCTTCTGTAGAAGCGCGATGCGACCCAGCCCGAGAACCCTCCTCCTGTCGGGGGCCGTTCTTCTCGCCGCCGTGCTGGCGGCCGCGGCGATCCTCCCCTCCGACGACTACCTCTTCATTTCGAACGAGGCTCAGCCCGTCGCGGGCAAGGTGCAGGTCGCGGGCGGCGCCGAGCCGGACAACGGGGGCGCCATCTACTTCGTCGACGTCTCCCTGCGAAGGGCGCGATGGCTCGAGCGACTCGTTCCGTTCCTCCGCCCCGACGGCGCCAGCCTCGTCCCGCAGCACGCGGTGACCGCCCCGGGTGAGTCGTTCGCCGAGCGCCGCGTCCAGGCCCGAAACGAGATGTCGCGCTCCGAGGAGGTCGCCGCCGCGGTCGCGCTCCGCGCGGCAGGGCTCGACGTCGGGACGAAATCGCGCGGCGTGCTCGTCGAGGGCGTCGCTATCGACGTCCCTGCCGCCAAGGTGCTCGCATCGGGCGATGTGATCGTCGCCGTGGACGGCAGACCGGTCCGCACGGTGAAAGCTCTTCTCGCCGAGCTCCACGGGCTCGATCCCGGGGCGAGCGTCCGCCTGCGGCTGCGACGGGACGGGCAGATCCTCACTCGCACGGTCGAGACGGTGGCCGCTCCGGACGATCCGGACCGCGCGATCGTCGGCATCCAGGTGTCGCAGGACGCGAAGATCGTGCTCCCACGCAAGGTGACGATCGACCTCGGCGACGTCGGCGGCCCCTCCGCCGGGCTTCCGTTCGCGCTCCAGGTCTACCAGGAGCTCGGCGCCGACGTCGACCGTGGCCTGCGGGTGGCGGCGACGGGCGAGATCGAGCTCGACGGGTCCGTCGCGCCCGTGGGGGGCGTGAAGCAGAAGACCTTCGGCGTGCGCAAGGCTGGGGCCGATGTGTTCCTCGTCCCGGCTGGGGAAAACGCGGCCACTGCACGGCGCTATGCAGGGGGGTTGCGCGTGATCGCTGTGGAGAGTTTTCGACAGGCGTTGCACGCCTTGAAAACGTTTTCCAAGAAATAGCCGTTTTGCAGGTATTTCGTCTCTCCGGGCGACAGCCGCAAATTGCGGGAAGTTCATCTCGAAGGGGGTTGCGTGGACACCGCCCCGCGACCAGAATGGCCGCTGTCGTCCGGGGGGAAGGGACCATGAGACGAGAGAACACATGAGCAAGCGCTCGGTCGCTACATGCGATGACTGCTACTTCCGCCGCGCCGGGCTCTGCGCGCTTCCGGGGAACACGCCGTGCCCGACGTTCCGCGCCGCCACGGGCCGCCTGACGCCACCGGCACAGCCGCGCCTCGTCTTCCGCGCTCCCGTCGCGACAGTCGCACAGGCGGCGAACGCGTAGGATCGGACCATGCCAGACGAGCAGCGAGGGGCCGCCGGCTCGTCCTCCAGGCCGATTCCGTGGCGGCTCGTCCTCTGGGGCGCAGTCGCGCTCTACACCATCATCTTCCTGCTCGCGAACTCGAGCAAGCAGCAGGTCAGCTTCGTCTTCTTCTCCGTCGAGACCCGCCTCATCTGGCTGATCCTGCTCAGCATGGCTCTCGGCGCGCTTCTCGGCCGGATCGGCCCGCGCTGGTGGCGGGGCCGCGAGAAGAAGGACCAGCTCCGCTAGCCGGCCGGCCGTACGAGCGCCGCGAGAGCCGACACGCCCTCGCCGATCCGGTCGGGCGACTCGTACGAGAACGCGAGGCGCGCCTCGCTTCTCCCACCTCCGGACGCGAAGAAGTCCGCCCCTGCGACGAACGTCACGCCCGCCGCGGTGGCCCGCCGAAGCAGCTCGGACGCATCGACCCCTTCACCGAAATCGACCCAGAGGAAGTAGCCGCCCTGCGGCGTGCTCCACCTCGCGCGGCCCTCGAGCTCGCTCTCGAGAGCGCTCAGCATCGCGTCCCGTTGCGGGCGGAGGATGCCCTTGATGCGCTGTAGGTTGGGCTCGAAGCCTCCACGCGCGAAGAGCTCGTGGACGATCGCCTGCGGCAGGAGCGGCGGCGAGATGTAGGTGGACACCGCCTGCTCGTCGTAGGCGGCGCGCAGCGACTCCGGCACGACGAACCAGCCGACGCGGAGGCCCGGTGCGACCGTCTTCGAGAACGACGAGGTGAATGTCACCCGCTCGCCGCCCTCCAGCGCGTGGATCGACGCGGGCGGCTCTCCTTCGTAGCGGACGAGGCCGTACGGATCGTCCTCGAGCACGTGGAGGTCGTGGGCGGCGCAGAGCTCGACGATCCGGCGACGGCGATCGTCGCCGAGGGTGCGGCCGCTCGGGTTCTGGAACGTCGGGATCGTGTAGAGGAACGAGACGTCCCCTCCGCGCTCGAGCTCAGCTTGGAGGGCATCGGCATCGAGGCCTTCGTCGTCCATCGGCAGCGAGACGACCTCCGCGCCCTGCCACCGAAGAAGCTTGAGCGGGCGATCGTAGGTCGGTGCCTCGACGAGCACCCGGCCCGGGCGCCGCTGGAGCTGGACGGTCGCGTAGAGGAGGAATCCCTGCAGCCCACCCGTGGTCGCGAAGACCCGCGCCGCATCGACGCCGTGGCGCTCACCGAGCACCTCGCGGAGCGGCCCGTACCCACCACCTGCGCCGTACGAGAGAATCGCGGTCCCGTCGCGCGCCAGGGCAGCTCCCGCACAGTCTGCGAGGAGCCCGGGATCGAGGCATTCCGGCGAGGGCGCGCCGCGGGCGAACGAGATCGGGGGCATCGGACGAGCGTACAGGCGATATCCGCCGACCCTGCTGCTACCGTACGGCCATGGTCGGCCGCCGGTCGACCTGTGAGATCCGCTTCGTTCGACTCCTCGTGGGCTCGAGTGTCGTAGGTCTCGAGCCAGATTCGTCACAACACAGGAGTCACATGCATCAGGAGACGTTTGCCGCGCTCGGCGTGAGCGCGGAATCGATCGCAGCGCTCGACGCGCGCGGATTCACCACCCCCTTCCAGATCCAGACCCGGGCCATCCCGCCCGCGCTGGCCGGCACCGACCTGCTCGCCAAGTCCCCTACGGGCTCGGGCAAGACGCTCGCGTTCGCGATTCCGCTCGTCGAGCGCGTCCCGCGCGACGACGCGCGGCCCGCCGCCCTCGTCCTCGTCCCGACCCGCGAGCTCGCGCTCCAGGTGACCGAGGAGATCGCGATGCTCGGAGAGCCGAGCGGAGTTCTCGTTGCCTCCGTCTACGGAGGCGTCTCGATCCGCCCCCAGGCGAACGCGGCGCGCGACGCCCACGTGATCGTCGCGACCCCGGGCAGGTTGCAGGACCTGATCGACCGGCGCCTGATCACGCTCGACGCGGTCGAGATCCTCGTGCTCGACGAGGCCGACCGGATGCTCGACATGGGCTTCAAGCCGCAGGTCGACCGGATCGTCAAGCGCCTCCCCCGGACCCGTCAGACGATGTTCTTCTCCGCCACGCTCGACGGCGAGGTCGGGGAGCTGGCGCGGGCGTACACCCAGTCGCCCGTCCGGATCGAGGCCGAGCTCCAGAGCGAGCATGCGCCGGGCGACATCGACCATCGCTTCGTCTCGGTGACGCAGGACGGAAAGATCGACACGCTCGTGGAGCTGCTCGAGGCGGAGCGCGGGCTCGCGCTCGTGTTCGTGCGGACGAAGCGCGGCGCCGACCGCCTGGCGCGCAGGCTCGAGCAGCGCGACGTGAAGGCGGTCGCCATGCACGGCGACCTCAACCAGAGCCAGCGGCAGCGCGCGCTGGAGCGCTTCGAGAGCGGACGGGTGACGACGCTGATCGCCACCGACGTCGCCGCGCGCGGCCTCGACCTCGAGAACGTCACGCACGTCATCAACTTCGACCCGCCGGAGGACGGGAAGTCCTACACCCATCGCGTCGGCCGCACCGGCCGTGCGGGACGGTCGGGAACCGGCGTGACGCTCGTGCTCCCGGATCAGCAGGCCGACATGAGCCGCGTCGCACGCCTGAACGGCCAGCACGAGACGTTCGCGGAGACAGGGATGAAGACGGCCGCGCCGCGGCTCGTCTACTCGTCGCGCCGCCGCGGCTCGAAGTGGGGCCCGGTCCGCCCCCGCCGCAAGATCTGACCGCACGGCACGGCCCGTCTGGCCCGTACGAGCATGTCTTCCTAGACTGGGTGGAGGAATGCCTGCCCCGCGACTGACGATCATCGGGCTCGACGCCGCGACCTGGGACGTGATCGACCCGCTGGTCGAGGCCGGTGATCTGCCGAACCTCGCTAGGCTCGCGCGCGAGGGCACGAGCGGCACGCTCCACTCCCCGATCCACCCGATCACGCCGCACGCGTGGTCGTCCATGATCACCGGGGTCAACGCCGGTCGCCACGGCATCTGGGACTTCACCGAGCGCGACGCGTCCGGGTACGAGCTGCGTTTCGTGAACGGGAGCTACCGGCGGGCGCCTGCCTTCTGGAGCCGGCTTCCGGCCGGCCGAGGGGTCGGCGTCGTGAACATCCCGTTCACCTTTCCGGCTCCCGAGGTCGACGGGTTCTCGATCGCCGGTCTGGACGCCGCCGCCAGGGAGCAGGGGATGACGTACCCGCGAGACCTGGTCTCCCGTCTCCAGCAGGAGTTCGGCCGGTTGGAGCTCGATCACAAGCTGCCCGTGACGAAGGAGGGGCTCCCCGACCTCGCGTTCGTCCGTCGTGCCGCGGAGCAAAAGGTCGCCTCGACCCTCTGGCTCGCGGAGCAGTTCGATCCCGACCTGCTCGCCGTCGTGTTCATGGCCGCCGACCACATCCACCATCTCGCCTGGCCGGACTGGGATGCGCGCGGCCGCGAGAGCGCGGTCGCAGAGACCTATCGAATTCTGGACGAGTCTGTCGGAGCCCTGGCCGAGGCCCGCGGGGGGGACGTCGTCGTCGTGTCCGACCACGGAGGGGGGTCGCTCAGCGGGGTCGTCAATCTCAACGCATGGCTCGCCGACCAGGGATTCCTCACGTTCACGCAAAAGGGCGCCGACCGGACTCGCCAGATCGCCGACCGGCTGTTCGACCTACGCGCATACATCCCGCAGCGGCTCCGCTACGCCGTCAAGCAGCGAGCGATGGGCCTGCGTGAGCGGGTCTACGAGCGAAAGCAGTACACCGTGGTCGACTGGGCAGAAACCCGGGCGTTCTCCTACGGCACGTTTGGCAACATCGTGATCAACGTGCGTGGACGAGAGGCTCTCGGGATCGTAGAGCCGGGGGTCGAGTACGAGCAGGTTCGCAGCGAGATCGCGGAGCGTGCGCTCGACCTGCGCGACCCGACCGGCGAGCGGATCGTCGCGGCGGTGCACAAGCGCGAGGACCTCTACTCCGGCCCCGAGCTCGCGAAGGTACCCGACCTCCTGGTGGAGTTCACCGACTACCGCTGGCTCGGCAAGGGAAACCTCAGGAAGACGACCGAGTCGTGGTGGGACGAGATCGAGCTCGAGCCTGGCAGCAAGCACAGCTACGTCGGGAGCCATCGCAAGGAGGGCATCTTCGTCATGGCCGGCCCTTCGGCCCGAAGGACAGACCCGGGCGACCGGACGGACGTCGACATCCTCGACGTCGCGCCCACGGCGATGTACGTGCTCGGGGAGCCGATCCCCTCCGCGTTCGAAGGACGGCTCCTGTTCGAGGCGATCGACCCTGCGTTGCTCGATGCCCGTGCGCCCGAATACGGCGACGACGATCCCACCGAGTCCCCCGCGGACGACGGCGCTTCGGAGTACACGCCCGAGGAGGCGGCAGCGGTCGAGGACCGGCTGCGCGGCCTCGGGTACCTCGACTAGAGGCTTGATGTGGGTTAGGGGCGTGGCATGGGGGCAAGCAGCGCGGCCGATTCGGGCGGTGGCAAGGCTGGTGGCCTCGATGCCGGACGAAGCGGACGCGCTCCGCCGGCCCAGGCCCCCATCCAGACGTGGTCGTAACCCGCATCAAGCCTCTGGAGGGCTCGCTAGTCGAAGAACGTGTCGTCGTCCGCGTACGGCGGCGAGCACATGCAGAGCAGGTGCACACCGGCCGGCCCGGCGAGAAGCTCGTGCCACGCGCCGGGCGGGATGAGCGCGGCGTCTCCTACGGAGACGTCCCGTGCCATGCCGTCGATCTCGAGCCGCCCGCCGCCCACGGTGATCAGGTAGATCTCCTCGCTCGCCGCGTGGTAGTGCCGCCGTGTCTTCCGGCCCGCGTCGAGCGACGCTTCCGCGAGGGACTGCGCCGCGGTGTGGTGGAGCTCGCGGATCGTCGAGCCGTCCTTCGTGGTGAACGGCTCGACTGCGGTCAGCGAGCGAACGTTCACCCGCCGGATCCTACGCGATGGGATCTTGCTTCAGCACAGCCCGCTCGATGCGCTCCAGCCGCTCGATGAGCATGTCGCGATCCGCCCGATCGCGCTCGCGCTCCTCCGCCTGGGAACGCGAGACGAACACCGCGACGACGAGAGACGTGGTGATGGGGATCGCGCTCACGCCGGCCAGCATGAGGAGCGATGCAACGAGACGGCCGGCCGAGCTCTCCGGCACCACGTCTCCGTAGCCGACGGTCGTGACGGTGGTGATCGCCCACCAGGCGGCGTCCCGGCTGTTGCGAAACGCGGGGTCGACGAGCAACTCGAGCGCCGCCGCGACGAACGCGAGGGTCAACGCGATCACGGAGATCAGTCCGATCGCTCGGAAGATCGTGAGGTTCTGGATGTCGTGCCGGATGCGAGCCTCGAACTTCGATTCCACACCGAACTGTTCGGCCGGCGCGACGGCGTCCCTTCAACGGCGGGGCGCCGTCAGGCGGCGCAGGCGCGGGCGAGGACTGCGTCGAGCATCGGCTCGGTCAGCCGGCCCGTGAACGTGTTCTGCTGGCTCGGGTGGTAGCAGCCGAGCACCGCGACTCCGTCGCCCGTGGCACGGTCGGCGAGCGTCTCGGCCGCGTGGCCGAAGCGCGGACGCGGGCGCGGGACGGAGAGGCCACAACGCTCGAGCGCACGAAGCCCCGAGAACCATGCGAACGCGCCCAGCGCCACGACAGAGCGCAGCGAGGGCAGCACGAGCTCCACCTCGCGCTCGAGCCAGCGCGAGCACGCGTCGCGTTCCGCCGGCGTCGGCTTGTTGGCCGGCGGCGCACAACGAACCGCCGCCACGACCCGGGCTCCCGTCAGACGAAGCCCATCGCCGGCATGCGTCGACGTCGGCTGCGAGGCAAGACCGGCTCGATGCATGGCCCCATAGAGCCAGTCGCCGCTCCGGTCACCCGTGAACACCCGCCCCGTTCGGTTGGCGCCGTGCGCCGCCGGGGCGAGCCCGAGGATCAGAATGGCCGGCTCCGGGTCGCCGAATCCGGGCACGGGACGGCCCCAGTACGGCTCGTTCGCGAATGCTCTCCGTTTCGTCGCCGCGACCTCCTCACGCCAGCGGACGAGGCGCGGGCAGGCGCGGCAGGTCGACGAGCGCGCGGCGACCTCGTCGAGCGTCGCGCCCGCCGCGAGCACCGCGACCTCTGCGGGGCGCGTGGCGACCGGCGCCTGCCCGTCGGCAGAGCCGGGCTCGTACGGCGTTTCCGACGCTTCGGTCAGCGTGCGAGCTCGGCGGCGAGCTGGGCCGTCTCGGTGGGCGTCGTGCCGACGCGGACGCCGCGTTCCTCGAGCGCCCTCTTCTTCGCCTCGGCCGTACCCGCCGAGCCGGAGATGATCGCGCCGGCGTGCCCCATCGTCTTGCCCGGAGGCGCCGTGAACCCCGCGATGTACGCGACGACGGGCTTCGACATCTCGGATCGGATGAAGTCCGCGGCCTTCTCCTCCTCGTCGCCGCCGATCTCACCGACCATCACGACGTAGTCCGTCTCGGGATCTGCCTCGAACAGGCGCAGGATGTCCACGAACGAGGAGCCGACGATCGGATCGCCGCCGATCCCGACGATCGTCGAGTTGCCGAGGCCCATCTGGGTCAGCTCGTGGCCGATCTGATAGGTCAGGGTCCCGGATCGCGAGACGAGCCCGATGTTCCCGGGCGTGAAGATCTCCGCCGGAATGATGCCGACGTTTGCCTTACCGGGGGAGAGCGCCCCCGGGCAATTCGGCCCGAGCGCCCGCGCTCCCTTCGCGCGGACGTAGCCGTGGAGGCGAAGCATATCGTGGGCAGGCACGCCCTCGGTGATCGTGATCACCGTGTGGACGCCGGCGTCCACCGCCTCGTAGATCGCATCGGCCGCGAATGGCGCCGGCACGAAGACCATCGCGGTGTTCGCACCGTGCTCCCGTACGGCCTCGGCGACCGTGTCGAGCACGGGCACGCCGTCGACGTCCTGGCCCCCCTTTCCCGGCGTGACGCCCGCGACGAGGTGCGTCCCGTACGTGCGGTTGCGAAGACCGTGGAAACGTCCCTCCGAGCCCGTGAGGCCCTGGACGACGAGCCTGGTCTCTCTGTCGACGAGGATTGCCAAGCTATTGACCGATCGTGGCGCGGATCGCGATCTTGTCCAACGTCAGACGTCCGTTCGAGACACGGTCGGCGAGCAGTACCTCGACCCTTTCCGCGTCCTCGCCGCCGCAACCGGTCCGCGCGAGCCACGCGCCGAAGTCGAACGTGTGCGCGAGCAGCCGCAGCTCGTCGGGGCCGAGCCCGGCCTCGTCGAGGAATCCCCGCCACTCGGCCTCCGTGTAGTTCCGCACGTGGGAGGGGTCGCGAAGCGTCTCGGCCTCCTCGACGTCCTCACCCATGTGCACCGTGTCGACGAGCAGGACACGGTCGCCGGACACGCGGGCCATCTCGCGCACCGCCGCGCGAACGTCGTCGAAATGGTGAGCGGCCGTGCGGCACGCGACGACGTCGAACGCACCGTCTGCGAACGGAAGCGACTCGGCGCGGCAGGTCACGTCGGCGCGCATCCCGGGCGCCGGATCGCACGTCACGACCTCGAGGCCCGACTCGCGCAGGCGCCGGGCGACATGCCGACCCCCCGTCGCGACGTCGAGGGCCGTCCTCGCGCCCGACGACCACTCGACGACCAGGTCGAGATCCTCGCCCTCGCGGTGCGCGTCCGACTCGACGTAGGCGGACGCGCGGGCGCTCCACGGCTCAGAAGTCGACACAGGACGTCTCACGCCGCAAGCTCCACGGCGCGCTTCGCCGCATCGAGCATCGTCGGGGAGACGCTGAGGTTGTGGGGTGCCGCCTCGGCGAGGAGAAGCCGTCCCTCCTCCGCGTTCGTCCCGTCGAGCCGGACGACGATCGGCAACTCGATCGTCATCTCCTCGAGTGCCTGCAGGATTCCGCGCGCGACCTCGTCGCAGCGCGTGATTCCACCGAAGATGTTGAAGAAGAGGGCCTTTACCTGCGGGTCCTGGGTGATCACGGAGAGCGCATCGACGACACCCTGCGCATCGCCGCCGCCGCCGAGATCGCAGAAGTTGGCCGGCCGGCCGCCAGCGAAGGTGACGACGTCGACCGTCGACATGGTCAGGCCCGCGCCGTTGCCGAGCACGCCGACCTCTCCGTCGAGCTTGACGTACGTCACGTGCTTCGAGCGTGCGAGCGACTCGAGGGGATCGTCCGCCTCGACGTCCCGCATCTCCGCGATCTGCGGGTGCCGGTAGAGGGCGTTGTCGTCAACGGTGAACTTCGAGTCGAGCGCCTTCACCTCGCCCTCGGGGGTCACGATCAGCGGGTTGATCTCGCAGAGCATCGCGTCGAAGCGTACGAACGCCTCGTGGAGCCTCTCCACGATCGCGGCGACCTGCTTCTGCTCGGAGGGCTCACTCAGCCCGGCGCCGTAGACGAGGCGCCTCGCCTGCCACGGATGGAAGCCCTCGAGCGGGTCGACGTGGAGTCGCACCAGAGCGTCGGGGCTCTCCTCGGCGACCTGCTCGATCTCCACTCCGCCCTGGGTCGTGAACATGTAGAGCGCCTGCTTCGCGCTGCGGTCGAACGTGAGCGAGAGGTAGTACTCCTTCGCGATGTCGGATGCCTTCTCGATCCAGAGCTTTCGCACCACGTGACCGCGGATGTCGAGGCCGAGGATCTCCTCCGCGCGCGCCTCCGCCTCGTCAGGCCCGGTAGCGAGCTTGATTCCACCGGCCTTGCCGCGCCCTCCGGTCAGGACCTGCGCCTTGACGACGACCTCCCCGCCGAGCGCCTCGGCGGCCTCCCGGGCCTCGCGCGGCGTGACTGCGAGCCGCCCCTCCGAGACGGGGATCCCGACCTGGCGGAAAAGCTCCTTGCCCTGGTACTCGTAGAGATCCACCGCGCGCGAGGCTACCCGAAGGGTCGCGGCCGTAGCGCAGGTGTCGACTTCCTCGGATCAACCGAGCGCGTAGCGGAGAAAGAGGTGGTCATCTCCTCTTCGGACGCCTCGCAGGCGCCCGCCGAGCTTCGCGTCGGGGAGCAGCTCGACGCCTTCGGCCAGCCCGAGGCGCGGTGCCGTCGCGCGGCCCGCGAGGACCGGCGAGACGGTGAGGAAGAGCTCGTCGATGCACCGCGCCTCGAGCAGCGAGCCGACCACGTGCGGGCCGGCTTCGACGAGGACGAGCTCGTGACCCCGCCCGCGCAGGATGTCGATGGCGCGCGCGAGGTCGACCTCAGCCCCGGTGCCTATCGACTCGACCTCGGACGAGGGGGGCAGTCTGCCGCGTAGATGTTCGGCGCCGACATCGGTCGTGAAGACGGTCGCGCCACGCTCGAAGGCCGGATGCGCCGGATCGACCCAGCCGCTGCCGGTGACGACCACGAGCGCCGGGGTGGCCGTGCGGCTCCGGCGGAGCTCTCGGAAGGCCGAGGTGAGAGGCGGATACGCCGTTTCCGGGAGCCACAGCGACCCGGCTGACGCACGGAGCGTTCCGGCGCCGATCAGGATCGCGTCCGCACATGCCCGAAGGAGCGCCATTACGAAGCGGTCCGCCTCGCTCGAGCCTGAGACGAGCTGGTTCGAGTGTGGGATCGACGGGATCGCGACGACGCCGTCGATCGTGGAGACGAAGTTCGCGACGACGAGCGGTAGCTCGAATCCGAGGGTGCCGCCGTAGCGTCGCGCGAGCTCGCCCGGCAACGCGAACGCCGGCAGCCCCGCAGGCTCGTAGAGGAGCTCGAGCTCGACGTCGTCGCGCATCGCGCCGCGCCTACCGATGCCGTATGTCCTGGAGGAACTCGCTCCGCAGCACCGGGTCGCGGTAGGCGCCTCGCCAGAAGGTCGTCACCGTCCGCGAGTGCTCCTCGACTCCGCGAATCTGCGTGCAGAGATGCGATGCCTCCAGGTGGACGGCGACGCCGAGCGGAGCGACGAGCTCGACGAGCGTGTCGGCGATCTGCTCGCCGAGCCGCTCCTGCACCGTGAAGCGCCGCGCGTAGAGACGTACGAGCCGCGTCAGCTTCGAGATGCCGATGATCTCGTCGCCGGCGACGTAACCCACGTGGGCGACGCCGTGGAACGGCAGAGCATGGTGCTCGCAGAGGCTCGCGAACGCGATCGGGCCCTCGACGATCTGGCCGGCGATCGCGTCCTCGGCGCCGCTCGCCTCCGAGGGGAACGCCGTCCTGAGCTTCGGGTCGCCTTCGTAGCCTGCAGTGGCGTCGCGGAGCGCTTCGAGGAACCGCCTCGGCGTCTCGCGCGTGCCGGGTGTCTCGAGGTCCATGCCGAGCGCCCCGAGAATCTCGGCGAGATGGCGCTCGTAGCGCTCCCACTCGGCGGGGTCGATCCGCCTCCCCGGGTGAAGGTCGATCACGCGTGCTGCGTCGGGCTCCATCGTCCGTCTCCTGTCATCGGTGTGTGCTCAGGCTGTAGCCGGCTCGGCGCGGTCGAGCGCGCGGCGGAGGAGGAGCTCTCGCCGCAGCGCAAGCGGGACGAGCGCCCCCGCGCAGCCGACGGCGAGCCAGAGGTACAAGGCCGGGCGGCTGAAGAAGAGGCAGACCCCGAGGGCCGCGAGCTGCGTCGAGAGGCCGAGGTTCGCGAGCACGGACACCGTGCCAGCGTCGTGATAGGCGAGGCGCGCTCCCGGCCCGGCCCGTCCGAGGCGCCACTCGCAGAAGCCTTCGACGAACCTGTCGACGGGGGCGTAGACGATCAGGTAGACGCGTCCCAGAAGACCGGCCAGCCCGTGTGCCGCGGGCGCCGGGTCCGTCACCTGGCCCCGCTCCTGCCTGAAGAGCCTCTCGACGTTGAAGTTGACTCCGAGCACGAGCGTGAGCGAGACGAACGCAGCCGCGGCGAGCACCGGGCGCCCGGTCGACCAGCCGAGGGCGGCACAGAGCGCGGCGTCGACCAGCAGGTCGGACTCCGAGTCGAGGTAGCGGCCTAGTGGCGTGACCCTGCCGGTCAGACGCGCGAGTTGGCCGTCGGCGTTGTCGAGCACGGTCTTGAGCTGGAGCAGGAGCGCCGCGAGCACGAGACTCCCCTGGACGATCGCTCCGGCCGCGGCAAGCCCCACGGCCCCGGCCGCCAGCACCACCACGGGAGGCGGCACGCGCAGCGGCGCGAGGCCGAGCACCACGAGATGGGCGAGCGGCCGGAAAACGTGCTCGCAGAGGATTTCGACCCCCTGCCGCCGCTTGCGGGAGCGCGCAAGCGCTCCCGGCGGGTCGTCGAGACTCGTCATACTCGTCCTGTGGAGTCGTGGACGGAGACCTCGGAGGCGCTCGAGCGGGAGGTGGAGTTCGAGTCCTTCGCCGACGCGATCAGGTTCGTCGACCGGTTGGCGGAGCTGGCGGACAGCGAGAACCACCATCCGGACGTCGACATCCGCTTTCGGCGGGTGACCGTGCGCTGGTCGACCCACTCCGCGGGCGGCGTCACCGACCGGGACCGCGAGATGGCCGCCCGCACCGACGCGCTCGTCTGAGAGCTTGGGTCAGAAAAGCGAGTCAAGCGAGCCCTCGTCGACGGGCTTGCCCGCCCGGATCAGATCCGTCGCGGCGTCCACCTTGCCCCAGACGTCCCACAGGAGGACGCCTCGCGGCCGACGCTCCTCGTCGACAAAGGCGACGACGCCCTTCCGATTCGGCTCCTTCCACGCGGCGACGACCGACATCCGCGAATCGAGCTCGCCGACCGCCTCGTAGCCCAGCTCGAACATGTCCGAGTAGAAGAACGGCAGGTGGTCGTACGGCGTGTCGGCGCCCGCCATGTTGGCGCCGACCGCACGCCCGTGCGAGTTCGCGTGGTCCTCGTGCTCCACGCGGCCGCTGTGGCCGAGCAAGGTGATCGGGAACCGGGCCACGTCGCCGGCCGCGAACACGTCGGCCCGCCCGCCGACGCGACCGCGGTCGTCGACGACGATCCCGTTCTCGACGGGGAGCCCGGCCGCCGAGGCGAGCTCTGTTGCCGGCTCGATGCCCAGCCCGGCCACGACGACGTCTGCCGCGATGTCCGAGCCGGAGCCGGTCCGTACCCCGACGGAGGTGACGGCTGCGAGCGACTCGTCGGAGAGCACCGTGACGCCGTGCTCGCGATAGGTGTCGGTCACGAACCGAGAAAGGTCGGCCGGAAGCACGCGCCACGAGATAGACGGCTCCGGAAAGATCATCGTGACGCTCGTTCCCACGGTCGCGAGCGCGGCCGCGATCTCCGAGCCGATGAATCCGCCCCCGACGACGACGGCGCTCCTGCCCGCACCTGCCGCCTCGCGAAGCTGCCGGTAGTCGTCGAGCGTCCTGTAGTAGACGACGTCGCCGTCCGAGCCGCCGAGCCGCCGTGGCCGTCCACCGGTCGCGAGAAGGAGCCTCTCCCACTGGTACTCGTTGCCTTGATCGTCGGCGGCGGTGTGGGCATCGGGATCGATTCGCTCGATCCGCCGCCCGAGTCGCAGCTCGACCCCGAGCTTCTCCGTCCCACGCCAGATCGTCTCCTCGTCGTCGCCGAACCACAGCTTCTTCGAGAGCGGCGGGCGCTTGTACGGCGCATGCGGCTCGCTGCCGACGAGGATGACCGGGCCGTCCTCGTCGTGCTCGCGGATGCCCTTGCACGCTGCGTCGGCGGTCATGCCCCCACCGACGATCAGGTAGCGCGTGGTCTCCATGTCACCTTTCCGTTTCGATCGTCGCGGGGACGCCCGAAGGCTATCCGGCGCCCCATCGCCTGTTGCGCCGGTCGGCGCTGTGATCGGGTCGACGTCTCTCCGGGACCGGGTCGGTGGGAGAGACACGAAAGCCCGGCGACTCCGTCTCCTCTCGGTTGCCCGAAGCGCTCATCGACTTGTTGGTGTCGCGACCTCGTCCGGTCTTACCGGCGACCTGCGGGCGGCAGGGCGCTCCGTTGAAGCTGTGCGAGCATGACCCGATGGCGCCCGCCCGCCTCACGCTCGCCCTGCTCGCCTGCCTCGCCCTCTTCGCCGGCTGCCAGGCGAAGGACGCACCTCGGCTTCCGCCGGGGCCCGCCCCGCCGCAACGTGCCTCGCTCGGCTGGGTAGAGCGCTTTCCCGATCAGGGGCCCGGACTCGTCTTCGAGACGCGCAGCTTCGAGGTCACCGCGTCCGGCTGGAGTGCGGACGTGGCGGTCGAGAACGAGTCCGGGATAGCCTGGCGGTTCGACGAGATCGGCGCCGCCGCCGGGTCGTTCGGCGTCATGCTCTTCGTGACAGGCGACGTTGCCGAAGTCGAGGAACGGAGCCGCGAAGACGACCTCCCGGGACTGCGGCCCGCGCAGGACTTCGTTCCCCCATTGCCCGCGCGGCTCGTTCCGGGCGCGACCTGGAGCGGCACGATCTCCGCCCCCGGACCGTTGGCGGCGGGTCTCCACGTACGGCTGATGTTCGGCCCGTTCGTCGCGGTCGGCGATCCGCCCGACGGCATGCAGACGCAGTTCTCGTGGATCACGGACAGCTCGTACCCGCTCCGACGGCGTTGACGAGGGCGTAGCTCGTCGGCGTCACGAACGACGCCAAGGATGTGCCAAAGGCGATGCCCGCGTCGTCGAGCCAGCCGGGCGTTGACGGACACGGACGACTGCGGACGAGCGAGGTGCGCGTGTGTCACGTCGCTGACACACGGGGTGTCGCCTGCGTCGACGACGCGTGACGACCCGCCTCCTACAGTCGTTGCATGGACATCAACAGATCACCAGGAGCGAGGAGACGCAAGATGAAGCGCACCGCGATCATCGTCGCCGTTGTAACCGGAATCGTCGCCGCACCCACCGCCGTCTGGGCGAGCGCGAGCGGATCATCTGGCTCGACCGACACGAACGACCCGTATGCACACGCCCACAACGTTCGATCGCCTCTCGGCCCGCTCTACGGCCCCGTCCAAGCGGGATCGCCGTCGTCGCCCTCCTACGGCTACCTCACGAAGTAGTAGAGCCGATCCGGTGGTCACCCGTCCAGGCTCCGGAGCGCCGGGCGAGGCTCACTCCGCCAGGCGGATGATGCACACGAGCTGGCCGTTCGTGATCGCTGCACCCGATGCGAGCTCGAGGCCCTGCACGATCCCCGCGCGCGGAGCCACGATCTCGTTCTCCATCTTCATCGCCTCGACGACGCACAGCAGCTGACCCGCCTCCACCGCCTCGCCCTCCGAGACGGCGACCTTCAGCACGGTTCCCTGCATCGGGCTCGTGACGGCGCCGTCAGAGCCGCCTCCGGCTCGGGTCGAGACACGCTCGCGTCGGCGTCGGGCGAGGGTCGCCCACGGCGCCTCGGTGACGTGGAGTCGCACTTCGTACGAGCGGCCGTCCACCTCGGCCCCCACGAGCCTCGTCGTGGTCCCGGCCGCACCATCCGACCGAAGTGCCACACTTGTTGTCCCATGAGAGAACGGATGCTCCAGCTCCCCCGCGCGCTTGGCCAGCTCGTCCGACTCGACGACTCCGGCGCACGTCTCGCCGTGCGCGAAGCACGGGTGCTCGAGCAGGGCTCGGTGGAAGCCGAGGAGCGTCGGCGTCCCCTCGATGCGGAACTCCCCGAGCGCCCGGAGCATCCTGGCGATCGCATGCTTCCGGTCGACGTCGTGGACGATCAGCTTGGCGATCATCGGGTCGTAGAGCTCGTTCACGACGTCCCCGGCCGCGATCCCGGAGTCGACGCGGACGCCCGGCCCACCGGGCTCGTGGTAGGCCGTGATCCTCCCGGGCGCCGGCATGAAGCCGGCCGAGACGTCCTCGGCGTTGATCCGGCACTCAATCGCGTGCCCGCGCAACTCGACGTCGTCCTGGGTGAGCGAAAGGGGCTCGCCCGCCGCGACCAGGATCTGCTCGCGAACGAGATCCAGGCCCGTGACCGCCTCGGTCACGGTGTGCTCCACCTGGATGCGGGTGTTCATCTCCATGAAGAAGTAGTCACCGTCGCGGGTGAGCAGACCCTCGATCGTTCCGGCCGAGCGATAGCCCGCCGCGCGCGCGGCGTCCACGGCGATCTGCCCGATCCGATCGCGGAGGGTCGCGTCGACCGCGGGAGACGGAGTCTCCTCGACGAGCTTCTGGTGCCGCCGCTGGACGGTGCAGTCGCGCTCGCCGAGGTGGATCACATGACCGTGCGCGTCGGCGAGCACCTGGACCTCCACGTGGCGCGGATCCTCGATGAACCGCTCGACGTATACGGTCGAATCGGCGAAGAACCGCTCGCCCTGCCGGCTCGCGGACTCGAAGGCCCGGCCGACGTCCTGCGGGCCGGTGACGAGCTCCATGCCCTTCCCTCCCCCGCCTGCCACCGCCTTCACGATCAGCGGGTAGCCCAGATCCACGCCGAGCGCTGCGACCTCCGCCGCGGAGCCGACGGGCTCGACGGCTCCCGGAATGATCGGCACCCCCGCGGCACGCATCGCCGCTCGCGCGGCGGTCTTCGAGCCCATCAGCTCGATCGCTTCGGGCGGCGGTCCGATCCACGCCATTCCCGCTTCGCCCACGAGCCGCGCGAATCCCGCATTTTCGGCGAGAAATCCGTAGCCGGGGTGGATCGCGTCGACCCCTGCCCGCGCGGCTTTCTCGACGACGATGTCGCCACGGAGGTAGCTCTCGGCCGCCGGGCCCGGCCCGAGCCGGTACGCCTCGTCTGCCGCGCGAACGTGCGCGCCCCCCCGGTCGGCGTCCGAATAGACCGCGACACAGCCGATGCCGAGCTCCCGCAGGGTCCGGAACACCCGGACGGCAATCTCGCCCCTGTTCGCGACGAGCACCTTCGAGAAGTGATGCATGCGCCGCGTATTCTCCCCGAAGCGTGACGCTGCCCGACCAGTTGACACTCGTCCGAGCACTCGCGGTTCCGGTCGTCGTGGTTCTCTTCGCGTGGGATTTCCAGGACCATCTCTACTGGGCGACGGCGGCGTTCGCGATCGCCATGGCCACCGATCAGGTGGACGGCTGGCTGGCGCGCCGCAGGAACCAGACGTCGGCGTTCGGCTCCCTCCTCGACCCGATCGCCGACAAGGTGCTCGTCCTCGCCGCGCTCGTGATGCTCATCGCCGAGGGCGTGGCGCCGGCGTGGATGGTGGCGGCAATCGTCGCGCGCGAGGTGGCGGTGTCCGGTCTGAGGCTCGCCGCGCTCGAGCGCGGAGTCGTGATGGGCGCCCGTGACCTCGGGAAGCTCAAGACGTGGGCCCAGACGGTCGCGGCGGTCCTGGCCGGCCTGCAGGCTGCGGGGGCCTGGGAGGCCGATGTCGCATGGTGGGCTCTGCTCGTGGCGACATTGCTGACCTGGATCTCCGGGGTCGACTACGCGCGTGTCGCGCCACGAGTGCTGCGCGGAGAAGGCGCGGCCTCGTAGACCGATCCCGCCCCGCCGGGGGTGGGTGTCCGATCGATCGCCTCGGCAAGCCCCGCTTGCCACCATGCGCCGCGCGACGACCGGACATCCGGCGCTCCGAGCTCGATCCCGGCGACGGCGACGCCGAGCCGCACGGCCTCCAGGGCCTCCCGGTCGGTCGCGGCGACGAGCTCGAGCCTCACGACCGGGACGCTAGCTGCGCCCCAGCGCCGAGGCCCGACGGCTTCGTGTCGGCGACGTTCGAGCGGAACCGGGAAAGGGTGGTTGAACCACGCTCCCACGCTATCTATGGGAAAAACTTATTCACAGAATGAACTATGCTAATCTCTATTACTCTAATGGGAATGAAAGAGAATGAGAGGAGCGCCATGCCGCGCCGCACAGTCGCAGCCTTCGCGGCCCTCGCGGTCGCGATCGCACTCGCGACCGCCGCCTCGGCCCCTGCCCGCACGTCCGACACGACCCTGCGCCTCGTCGGCTACTCCGTGCCGCGCGACGCGCTCGGAGCCGTGATCGACGCATGGCGTCGGACGCCGGCGGGCAAGGACGTAAGCTTCACGCAGTCCTACGGTGCTTCGGGCGACCAGGCCCGCGCGGTTGCCGCCGGGTTGAAGGCGGATGTCGTCCAGCTCTCGACCGGGCTCGATATCGACCTGCTCGTGAAGGCAGGGCTCGTCGAGAAGAACTGGGCGCGCCAGACCGCGAAGGGGATCGCGACGAACTCGGTCGTGGTGTTCGCGGTCCGCGACGGCAACCCGAAGCGCATCAAGAGCTGGAACGACCTGGTGAAGCCGGGCGTTCAGATCGTGACCCCGAACCCGGCCTCGTCAGGGGCGGCGAAGTGGAACGTGATGGCCGCCTACGGCGCACAGCGCCGGCTCGGCAAGTCCGACGGGCAGGCGATCGCGTTCGTCGAGAGGATGTTCGAGAACGTCGTCTCGCTCGACACATCGGGCCGAAATGCCACGAACGCCTTTCTCGCCGGCCGCGGCGACGTGTTCATCACCTACGAGAACGAGGCGCGGCTCGCGAAGCTCGACTACGTGATCCCGCGGCAGACGCTGCTGATCGAGGCGCCGATCGCCGTGATCAAGACGAGCGAGCACCGGGCCCTCGCCACCGGGTTCGTCCGGTTCACCAGGACGGCCGAGGCCCAGCGGATCTTCGCGCGGTATGGGTTCCGGCCGCTGATCCCGTCCGTGTACCAGGAGTTCATCGAGCAGTACCCGAGACGGCCGGGCATCTTCAAGATCAGCGACAAGTACATAGGCGGCTGGGCTGCCGTAGACAAGCGGTGGTTCGACCCGGACAAGGGGCTTTGGGTCGGAATCGCGAAGCGCAGCGGAGTCGGGACCTAACGGTGTCGAGCGTCGAACTCGTCGGGCGCGTGGGCCCGGTGCGACGGCCGAGGGAGAGGGCGACCGCGCTTTCCCTCGGCGTCGTGGTCGGGTTTCTCTCGATCGTCGTCGCCCTGCCGATCGCGGCGCTCGTCTGGGCGTCGACGAAGGGCGGCAGCAAAGGGTTCTGGGACGTCGTGACGAGCCCGCAGGCTCTCGCTGCGCTGAAGCTCAGCTTCGGCGCAGCGTTGGCGGTCGCGGTGGTCAACGGCGTGATCGGAACGCTGATCGCCTGGGTGCTCGTCCGGGATGCCTTTCGGGGAAAGCGTGCCGTCGACGCGCTCGTCGACTTGCCCTTCGCGCTCCCGACGATCGTGGCAGGCCTCGTCCTCCTCGCGCTGTACGGGCCTTCGTCCCCGATAGGGGTCGACGTCGCATTCTCACGCACCGCGATCGTGCTGGCCCTCCTTTTCGTCACGCTGCCCTTCGTAGTCCGGACGGTGCAGCCGGTGCTCCACGAGCTCGACAGGGACATGGAGCAGGCGGCGCGCTCGCTCGGGGCGTCGGAGCTTACGGTCTTCGTCAGGATCGTCCTGCCGAGCATCCTTCCCGGGATCCTTTCCGGCGTGGCGCTCGCTTTCGCACGGGCGGTGGGCGAGATAGGCGCGCTCGTGATCATCTCGGGCAGCCTCCCGTACAAGACCGAGGTCGCCTCCGTCTACGTCCTCTCACGTATCGAGAGCGGCGACCAGGCCGGCGCGGCGGCGATCGCCGTCGTTCTCCTCGTCTCGTCCTTCCTGCTGATCCTCGGGATCGGGGTGGTCAGGCGGCTCACGACGCGACACGACGTCGCACAGGCACGGCTGTGAGACTGGAGAGTCCGGGCGTCCGGATCAGGCGGCAAGCGCTGCGGTGGATCGCGCTCGCGTACCTCGCCGCGATCCTCCTCGGCCCGCTCGCGTTCGTGTTCTGGCGCACGTTCGAGAACGGCTATGACGCGGCCTGGAACGCGCTCACCATGCCCGAGACGCTCCACGCGTTCAAGCTGACCCTGATCGTGACCCTGATCGCAGTCCCGATCAACACGGTCTTCGGGGTCCTCTGCGGGCTGCTCATCGTTCGGAGGCGATTCCGCGGGAAGGGTCTCCTCAACGCGTTCGTCGACCTGCCGCTAGCGCTCTCGCCCGTCGTAGTGGGCCTCTCGTTGTTCCTGCTCTACGGTCGCAACGGCTGGTTCGGAGGGTGGCTGGAGCGGTACGACGTCCAGGTGCTGTTCGCCCTTCCGGCAATGGTGCTCGCGACCGTGTTCGTCTCGCTTCCGTTCGTTTGCCGGGAGGTCGTGCCGACGCTGCGCGAGATCGGAACCGAGCAGGAGCAGGCGGCACGCACGCTCGGGGCGAGCCGACTCCAGACGTTGCGGCGCATCACGATCCCGTCGATTCGCTGGGCGATCGTGTACGGGGTGGTGCTGACGACCGCCCGGTGCCTCGGCGAGTACGGGGCGGTCGCCGTCGTCTCGGGACGCGTCCAGGATCAGACCGAGACGGCCACCCTGCGCGTCGAGGAGCGCTACGACAGCTTCGACGTGGAGGGCGCCTACGCGATCTCCCTCGTCCTCGCGCTGTTGGCGGTGCTCGTGCTCGTTGCGATGACCATGTTCCAACGCACCGAGGAGACAACCTGATGTCGATCGTGATCCGTAACGTGTCCAAGCGTTTCGGCGACTTCGTCGCTCTCGACGACGTCTCGCTCGAAGTCGAAGGAGGGTCGCTCACCGCGCTCCTCGGACCGAGCGGCTCCGGAAAGTCGACCCTGCTCCGCATCGTCGCGGGGCTCGAATGGGCCGACGAGGGCGACGTAGCTCTGTCGGGCCTCGATGCGACGGCCCTGACGCCGCAGCGGCGTAACGTCGGATTCGTCTTCCAGCACTACGCCGCCTTCAAGCACATGACCGTGCGCGAGAACATCTCATTCGGCTTGAAAGTGCGAAACCGCCCGCGGGCGAAGATCCGCGAGCGCGTCGACGAGCTGCTTCGGCTCGTCCAGCTCGAGCCGTTCGGCCATCGTTACCCCGCCCAGCTCTCCGGCGGCCAGCGGCAGCGGATGGCGCTGGCGCGCGCCCTCGCTCCGGAGCCCGATGTCCTCTTGCTCGACGAGCCGTTCGGCGCACTCGATGCCCGTGTGCGGTTGGAGCTTCGCGACTGGCTCCGCCACCTTCATACCGAGATGCACGTGACCACGGTGTTCGTCACCCACGACCGGGAGGAGGCGATGGACGTGGCCGACCAGGTTGCGTTGATGAACGGCGGACGCATCGAGCAGGTCGGGACGCCGACGGACCTCTACGACCGGCCGGTGAGCGAGTTCGTCATGGGCTTCGTCGGTGACGCCAACCGGCTCGGGAACGCGTTTGTCCGCCCACACGAGCTCGAGCTGCTCGAGATGCCCCGGCCGGATGCCGTCGAGGCGATGATCGACCGCATCACGCCCTACGGCTTCGACGCCCGGGTCGAGCTCACGGCGGCGGATGGAACGCCGTTGGCCGCGCGCCTGACGCGCGAGCGCCTCGACCAGCTCGAGCTCGAGCGTGGCCAGATCGTCTGGGTGCGGGCGGAACACACGCTCGTCTTCGCGAGCGCCGAGCTCGCAGGCCTCTAGAGGCCGTCGCGCGACCGCGCGACGACGTCAGCGAGCGTGGTCTCCTCGAGCACCCCGCGCATTGCGGAGCGAAGGTCGAGCCACAACGGGGCAAGCGCCCGGGCGGGTCCCAGGTAGGCGACGTCGTCCGGTCGCTCCCCCCGCACCGTCGCGATCGGCCCCTCGACGGCCCGGATCACGTCGGCAAGGCTGAT
This sequence comes from uncultured Actinomycetes bacterium, assembly GCA_963798725.1. Taxonomy (GTDB): domain Bacteria; phylum Actinomycetota; class Thermoleophilia; order Gaiellales; family Gaiellaceae; genus Gaiella. The sequence goes on along the minus strand of CAWCUL010000001.1, from coordinate 1,104,084 downwards.
CTCACCGGCCGGCTTGCCGAGCGCGTATCCGCCCTCCACCCCACGGCGGCTCGTCACAAGCTCGGCGTGACGGAGGTCGAGAAGGATGGTCTCGAGGAACTTCTGCGGGATCCCCTGGGCGGTGGCGACCTGCTCGCCCTTCACGAGCTCGCCGGCCGCCGCAAGCTCGAGCATGGCCCGAAGCGCGTAGTCGACCTTCGCCGAGACCCGCATGCGCTCACCGTACGAGATCCGCGGGCCGGCGGTCGTCGATGCGCTTGGCCTTGCCCTGGGATCGCTCGATAGCGCCAGGCGCGACGACCTCGACCCGGATGGTCACCCCGACCGCCTGCTTGACGCGGTCGACGAGCTCGGCGCCGCGTGCGTCCACTCCCTCTGCCCACGTCCCGACAGCCGCTTCGACGCGAACGGTCAGCAAGTCGAGCCTGGCCGGGCGCTCGAGCACGCAGACGTAGTGAGGGGCGAGACCGGGGGTGCGCAGGATCTGCTCCTCGATCTGGCTCGGAAACACGTTCACGCCGCGCACGATCATCATGTCGTCGCTCCGGCCCGTGATCCTCTCCATGCGCCGGTGCGGCGCGTGCGACGTCCCGGGCAGGAGCCGCGTCAGATCGCGCGTCCGGTAGCGAACGACGGGCATGGCCTCCCTCGTGAGCGACGTGAAGACGAGCTCGCCCTCCTCGCCGTCGGGCAGCGGCTCGAGGGTCTCGGGATCGACGATCTCCGGGTAGAAGTGGTCCTCCCAGACGTGGAGGCCGTCTTTCGTGTCGACGGACTCCTGCGCGACGCCGGGGCCCATCACCTCCGACAGCCCGTACAGGTCGACGGCGTGCATCCCGCCGCGCTCCTCGATCTCCCGGCGCATCTCGTTCGTCCACGGCTCCGCGCCGAAGATCCCGATCTCGAGTGAGGTCGCCGCCGGGTCGACGCCCAACCTCTCCATCTCGTCGACGATCGCGAGGAAGTACGACGGGGTGACCATGATGATCCTCGGCCGGAAGTCCTCGATCAGCCGCACCTGCCGGTCGGTCATGCCGCCCGACATCGGCACGACCGTACAGCCGAGCCGCTCGGCGCCGTAGTGCGCCCCGAGCCCGCCGGTGAACAGGCCGTAGCCGTAGACGACGTGGACGATGTCGCCCCGGCGGCCGCCGGCCGCCTCGATCGAGCGGGCGACGAGGTCGGCCCAGGTGTCGACGTCGCGCTGCGTGTAGCCGACGACGGTCGGCTTCCCCGTCGTGCCTGACGAGGCGTGGATGCGGACGACGTCCTCTCTCGGGACCGCGAAAAGCCCGAACGGATAGTTCGCGCGGAGGTCGTCCTTCGTCGTGAACGGAAAGCGCCCCAGGTCGCCGTGCGTCTGGAGGTCGTCCGGAGCCACGCCCGCGTCGTCGAAGGCCCGGCGGTAGTGCGCAACGTGGTCGTACACCCGGCGGACGGTGTCGCGCAGCCGTTCGAGCTGGAGCGAGCGCAGCGCGTCGACGTCGGTCCCGGACACGCCGGGAGTGTTCCTAGCCCCTGGGCGACATGCAACCGGCCGGGACGCCTCTCAGGGCCATGGCACGAGCACGTTGGCGAGGTGCCGCGCCGGGGCCTCGCCCCATTCGGCCCACTCGTCGCCGGTCGTCTCCGCGAGCGCCTCCCACCAGTCGAGCGACCGGTTGACGGGCTGGGTGAGGACGGCTGCCCCGAGCAGCTCGACGAGCGCGTCGAGCGTGAGCAGGTCGCTCCAGGGCTCGTGATACGCGGCGAGAAGCTCGTTCCACGGGAGCGAGCGCTCGCCGTGGGTGAACGCCCACGGGATGCACAGCGATTCGAGCGGGTGTGCCCACTGGGAGTCCCCGAAGTCGAAGATCCGCAGCCGGCCGCCGACCTCGAAGACGTTGCCGGGATGGAGGTCTCCGTGCTGCAGCGTGACAGGGAGCGGGCCGTCCGCGAGCTCGCTCGCCGCGGCGACGACGGACGGGCGCGCCGCCTCCAGCCGCTCGATCACGTCCCGGCCGAGGTGGGCAGCGTCGTCCTGGGGCCGGTCGCGCAGGAGCTCGAGCATGCGGTCGAAGCTGCGGGCGACCGTCGCCGGCGAGCAATCCGGCACCTCTGCGGCCAGCACGTCGGGGCCGTGGTCCGCCACGAGCCGCTGCAGCTTCGACGCCTCGTGGAGCACGCGCTGCCAGTCGGAAAGCGTCGGAGCTCGCGCCTCGTGGAGCGTTGCGCCGCGGTCCCTCGTCAGCATCCACCCTCGCTCGGCGTCGACCGCCAAGGGCTCGTCGACCTCCTCCGGCGCGATTCCCGCGAGCAGCGCCTGGAGACGCGGCTCGAAGGCCTGTGCCACGCAGTTGGCCTTGAACCACACCTTTCCCGTGTCGGTCGGGACGACGAGCTGGGTCGACCAGGGCCGCACCCGCGGCTGCTCGATCGGGCCAGCGACGCTCTGACCGGCGCGCTCGAGTCGCTCGGAGATCCACGTTTCGGCCTCCGTGCGCCACTCGGGCGTCGTGACACGCTGCGAGAACGGCTCCATGGGCCGAGCCTACGGGTCGGGCGACGTCGAAAGCGATCTACCAGCGGATCGGCTACGAGCCGGTCTGCGAGTCGCGTGAGCTCGCGTTTTCGCCGGGATAGGCCAGCACGGCGGTGGCCGCCTGCCGCGTCCGTCGAAGCGGGGCTACGGCCCGAGGGACGCGGGCAAAGCCCACGTCCCGCAGCGCGATGCATCCCGGCCCGCTCGGAGGAGGTGCTCTAGGCTGCGGCCATGTCCCCAGCCGCCATCCGGCACGACGAGGAATACACGATCTCGGCTCTCACCACCGATTCGTGGGACGCGTTCGCAGGACTGGCAGAACGGCACAACGGCGTGTTCGGCGGGTGCTGGTGCACCTACTTCCACACCTTCCACTCCGAGAAGACCTTCAGCGCCGAAGGCAACCGCGCGCTGAAGAAACGGCTCGTGGACGAGGGGCGTGCCCATGCCGCGCTGGTGATGGACGGGACAGAGGCGGTTGCGTGGTGCGAGTACGGCACCCCCGAGGAGCTGCCGAACATCTACCACCGCAAGCAGTACGAGGCCGAGCTCGACGTCGCGCCCGACTACCGGATCACCTGCATCTTCGTCGACAAGCGGTATCGGCGAACGGGGATGTCCGCGCTCGCGCTCGAGGGTGCGCTGCGCCTGATCCGGGAGGCCGGAGGGGGAGTCGTAGAGGGCTATCCGCATGACAACGACGGCAAGAAGGTCTCGGTCCTCTACAACGGCACGCGCAGCCTGTTCGAGCAGGCAGGCTTCAGCTACGTGCGCCCCAAGGGCGCGAAGAACTGCGTCATGCGCATCGAGATCTCCTGACGCGTTGCGGGCGCGAGCTGGTGCTCGCACAGCCTCGGGACGTGGCCTGCGGCCGCGTCCCACGAAGCGCGGACAACGGCTCGAGGGACGCGGGCAAAGCCCACGTCCCGGGTCGACGAACCCCTGCATTCGGGTTCGACCCCGGCTACACAACAACCGGTCGTTGCGGCGGCGAAGCCGACGCCTTCAGGGATCTGCCCCGCCGCAGGCGGGGATCAAGCCGCGGGAATCCGCGCAAGCGGATTACCGCCTGGCGAACAAACTACAGCGGAATGTTGCCGTGCTTGCGCTTTGGAGCGGGCTCGCGCTTCGAGAGCATGGCCTCGAGCGCACGGATCAGGTACGGGCGCGTGCGACGCGGCTCGATCACGTCGTCGACATAGCCTCGTTCTGCCGCGGAGTACGGGTTCGCGAAGCGCTCCTTGTAGTCCGCGATCAGCTCCGCCCGGCGTGCGTCGGGGTCGGTGGCCGCCTCGAGCTCCTTGCGGAAGACGATGTTGACTGCCCCTTCGGGCCCCATCACCGCCACCTCGGCAGTCGGCCAGGCCACGTTCACGTCGGCGCGGATGTGCTTCGAGCTCATGACGTCGTAGGCGCCGCCGTACGCCTTCCGCGTGATCACGGTGAGCTTCGGCACGGTCGCCTCGGCATACGCGTAGAGGAGCTTCGCGCCGTGGCGGATGATCCCGCCCCACTCCTGCGCCGTCCCTGGCAGGAAGCCGGGCACGTCGACGAACGTCACGAGCGGCACGTTGAAGGCGTCGCAGGCCCGGACGAAACGCGCGGCCTTGACGGAGGCGTCGATGTCCAGCACGCCGGCGAGCGCGGAGGGCTGGTTTCCGACGACGCCGACGGCGTGTCCACCAAGTCTTGCGAAGCCGCACACGATGTTCTGCGCGTACGCCGCCTGGATCTCCAGGAAGGCGCCGTCGTCGACGACGGCGTCGATGACCCGTGCGATGTCGTATGGCTTGTTCGGCGAGTCCGGGATCAACGCATCGAGCTCCGGCGACTCGCGGTCCGCGGAGTCGGTCGGCGGCGCGTAGGGCGCCGTCTCGAGGTTGTTCTGAGGCAGGAACGTGAGCAGGTAACGGGCGTCCTCGATGCATGCCTGCTCGTCGGGGGCGACGAGGTGGGCCACACCGGACTTGGCGGCATGGGCCGATGCGCCGCCGAGCTCCTCGAAGCTGACGTCCTCGCCCGTCACGGTCTTCACGACGTCGGGCCCGGTGATGAACATGTACGACGATCCTTCGGTCATGAGCACGAAGTCGGTGATCGCGGGCGAGTAGACGGCTCCGCCCGCGCAGGGGCCCATGATCAGCGAGATCTGCGGCACGACCCCGGAGGCCTGGACGTTCCGCCAGAAGATCTCCGCGTATCCGGCCAGCGAGACCACGCCCTCCTGGATGCGCGCTCCGCCCGAGTCGTTGATCCCGACCACCGGGCAACCGATCTTCAGCGCCATCTCCATCACCTTGCAGACCTTCTCGGCGAAGACCTCCGAGAGCGAGCCGCCGAACACCGTGAAGTCCTGGCTGAACACGCAGACCGGCCTGCCGAACACGGTTCCGTAGCCCGTGACGACGGCATCGCCCCAGGGCCGGTTTTCGAGCATTCCGAACTCCGCCTCGCGGTGGCGGACGAACCTGTCGAGCTCGACGAACGAGCCGGGGTCGAGCAGCAGGTCGAGCCGCTCGCGGGCCAGGAGCTTGCCCCGCTCGTGCTGCCGCGCGACTGAGCTCTCGGATCCGGCGTGCGACGCCTCTTCGCTCAGATCGCGGAGCCAGGCCAGCTTCGCCTCCGTCGTCTCGTGTCGCGCCGACATCGCGTGGAGCCTAACGTTCCGAAATACGGGCCAGGTTCAGACACCATGAGCAACGTTCCCTACGTCCGTCAGGCCGCCGACCTCTCCAAGCCGGTGCGATACGAGCACGGCCCGGACTCGGTCGCCCAGCCCGGTGTTCCCCGCGGCACGCTCTTCGAGGACGAATGGAGCGCGAGCCACGTCTTCCCGCGCACGAGTCACGGGTTTCGGGTGTACGTCCCGGCGCAGTACGACGCCTCAACACCTGCGTCCCTCATGGTCTTCCAGGACGGCGCTCGGTATACCGATCCCGACGACGACATGCGGGTGCCGATCGTCTTCGACAACCTGATCCACCGCGGCGAGATGCCGGTGACGATCGGCGTTTTCGTCGACCCGGGAGAGCCCGGGCGCCGCAACGCGGAGTACGACGCGTTCAGCGACGCATACGCGACTTTCCTGCTTGCGGAGATCGTTCCCCGTGTCCGAGACCGCTTCGCGATAACGGACGATCCGGAGCGGTGGGCCGTTGCGGGCGGAAGCAGCGGGGGCAGCTGCGCGTTCACCGTCGCGTGGACACGACCCGACCGGTTTCGACGCGTCCTGAGCTTCTTCGGGAGCTTCGCCCAGATCAACGGCGGAAACCCATACCCGGAGCTGATCCTGAAGACCCCGAGGAAGCCGCTGCGCGTGTTTCTCCAGGCGGCGACGCGCGACCTCAACTGGGCCGCCGCGGAGCGCAACTGGCTCAGCGCCAACCTGCGTGTTGCAGCCTCCCTCGCCGAGCGCGGGTACGACTTCCGTCTCGTTCTCGGCGACGGCGGCCACGACCCCAACCATGGCGGCGCGATCCTCCCTGACGCACTCCGCTGGCTGTGGCGCCAAGAGAAGGGCGCGTAGGCCGGCCCGCTGCGCCGCCCCGAAACCTTGTGTTGATTCAACACAAGCGTTGTCAACGGCTGGTGCCCGCGCCCGGCTTCTGGCCCCGCCGCAGCAGGGACGGCGGGACGCCGGACGGCAGCGCGGCGGGAGGCGCACGTAGGCTCACCGCCGTGAAACGCGACCTCGGCGACGGGTACGAGCTCGACGACGACCGGGAGCGGATCGACCGGGGCGCGGTGCACCGCTACCTCGGCGGCGAGTCCTACTGGGCGAAAGGGCGCTCGCGGGAGACTCAGGACGCGCTGATCGACAACTCTGCGCGCGTCGTGGGCCTCTACCGTGCCGGCCGCCAGATCGGCTTCTCCCGCGCGATCTCGGACGGGCACGTGCAGTCCTACCTCGCGGACGTGTACGTGCTCCACGACCACCGAGGGCGGGGTCTCGGCGTCGAGCTCGTCCGCTTCAGCGTGGACGAGGGGCCGCTCGCCCGAACGAAGTGGGCCCTCCACACCTCCGACGCACACGGGCTCTATCGGAGGCTCGGCTTCACCGACCCCGGGCCGACGACGCTCGAGCGGCCAAGTCCCTCCGGGGGCCCGGCCGAATAGCATCGGGTCGTGGACGCGCCCCTCGACCGCTCGGCAACCTGGCCGTACGAGGAGGGCCAGCCGGCGCGGTTCTCGTACGCGCGCGCCGACCACCCGACCGGAGTCGCCTGCGAGGACGCACTGGGAGCGCTCGACGGCGGCCAGGCGCTGCTCTATCCGTCGGGGATGGCCGCGGTCACGACCGTCGTCCTGACGATGCTGGGGCCGGGCCAGACGATTGCGCTCGCCGAGGGCGCCTACTACGGGCATCGCACGCTGCTCGACCATCTCGCCCCGTGGGGGATCGAGGTCGTCGAGTTCGACCAGACCGGTCCGCCGCCCGTCGGCGCCGACCTGATCCTCGTCGAGGCGCCCGCCAACCCGATGCTCACGATGCCCGATCTCGAGGCTGCCGCCTCGCACCCCGCGCCGGTCGTGTGCGATGCGACGGTCGCCTCACCGCTCCGGCTTCGGCCTCTCGAGCACGGCTGCGATGTCGCGCTCCACTCGGCGACCAAGGTGATGGCCGGTCACGACGACGCTCTCGCCGGCGTCACCGTGACCCGCGATGCCGAGCTACGCGACCGGCTCCATTCGACCCGCCGGCTCACCGGGATCGTCGCCTCCGCGGACACCGCGTGGATGGTGCGGCGCGGCCTCGAGACGCTCGAGGTGCGGCTCGCGCGACAGGAGTCGACCGCCCGCATCCTCGCCGAGCGCCTCGAGGAACATCCGAGGGTCGAGACCGTCCGCTACCCCGGTTTCTCGTTCCTCGTCTCGTTCGACGTCGCAGACGGCGCTGGAGCCGGTCGGGTCGAGCGCGCCGTGAGCCTGATCGAGAACGCGACGAGCCTCGGCGGGGCGCGCTCGAAGCTCGAGGCGCGGCACCGCTGGGAAGGAGATCGCATCCCGGCGGGGCTGCTCCGTCTCTCGGTCGGGCTCGAGGACACCGAGGCTCTGTGGGCCGACCTCGAGCGGGCGCTCTCCGGCGTCTGAGGGGCCACCCACGAAGTGCGTCGTCGACGCTCCATGGTCGGCCGCTCGCGAAACGTGAGTCCGTGTCGTCCCGCTGTACAGAGCGCCCTCCGACCCACGCCGGCAAGCGACCGTATCGACGCTCCGGCTTGACCCACGCCCGCCCTTCGTTTATTCATACTGGACAGTGCGCACCTCTCACGACCCACGTTCCGCCGTGGGGTTGATCGGTCTCGGCAATATGGGCACCGCGATAGCAGAGCGCCTTCTCGACGCCGGCTATCCCCTGGTCGTGAGCAACCGAACGCTCGACAAGGCGCAAGGCCTCGTGGAGCGCGGCGCGACCGTTGCGAGCACGCCCGAGACGCTCGTGGAGCAGGTCGACGTCGTGCTCACCTCGCTCGCGGACGACGACGCGTTCGAGGCGGTGGCGACGTCGGTCATCGACGCTGCACAGCCGGGCACCGTGCTCGTCGATGTCAGCACTGTCTCACCCGCCGTCTCGGCACGGGTCGCCGCACACGCGGAAGCAGCTTCTGTTGGCTATCTGCGCGCGCCCGTCAGCGGCAACCCGAGCGTCGTGCGCGCCGGCAACCTGACCTTCATCGTCTCCGGCTCCCCGGTCACGCTCGAGGACGTCGAGCCCGTGATCCTGGCGATCGGGCCCACCATCCACCACGTCGGGGATGGAGAGCAGGCCCGGATCGTGAAGCTCGCGATCAACCTCATGATCGCCGTGCTCGCGCAATCGATGTCCGAGGCTCTCGTACTCGGCGAGGGCAGCGGCGTCTCGCGAGCGGCGCTCCTCGACGTGATGGGATCGTCGGCCGTCGGCGCGCCGTTCGTGAAGTACAAGACCGATGCTCTCCTCCGCGACGACTACTCCGCGACCTTCACGATGGCGTTGATGGACAAGGACATCGACCTGGTGCTCGAGGCGGCCGACGACTCCGGCGTCCACCTGCCGCTGGCCGGCGAGATGAAGGAACGGATCAGCTCCGCGATCGACGCCGGGTACGCGGACGACGACTTCATCGCGCTCTTCCCATACCTACGGCGCGCGTCCGGCCTCGACGCATCAGGTGACGACGGGGCGAGGGCGAACACGCATCCGGATCAGGAGGTTGTGCCGTGACCACGCCACCCCGGACGAACGGGTCCCCCGACGCGACGCGCGCGGTGGACTGGGAGCAACGGATCGACTTCCCGCGGCTTCGCCAGGATCGCCTCGACCGGGCGAAGGCCGCGCTCGACGCCTCGGACCTGGGCGCGCTGCTCTTGTTCGACCCGAACAACATCCGGTACGTCACGAGCACCCACATCGGCGAGTGGGCTCGCGACAAGAACGCCCGATTCGCTCTGCTCCCGCGCGGGGCCGACCCGATCCTGTGGGACTTCGGGTCCGCCGCCCGCCATCACCAGCTGTTCGCTCCGTGGCTGCCCGCCGAGAACTTCCGCGCCGGTGTCGCGCCGATGCGCGGGGCCATGCCCGTGGAGACGGGCATCCCGGACCGGCTGGGCGAGCGGATCGGACACGAGCTGCGCGAGCGCGGCCTGCAGGACGAGCCGCTCGGTGTCGACATGGCGGACCTCGTCACGATCGAGGCGCTCCAGCGTGCGGGGGTGCACGTCACCGACGGGTCGCGCGTGCTGCTCGAGGCGAGAAAGATCAAGACGCCCCAGGAGATCGCGCTCCTCGACCAGTCGGCAGGGCTCGTCGACGCCGTGTACGAGGAGATCTACCGTATGTTGAGACCGGGCGTCTACGAGCACGAGATCGTCGGGCGCGCCCACCAGCTCCTCTTCGAGATGGGATCGGAACACGTGGAGGCGGTCAACGCCGTGTCCGGGGATCGATGCAACCCGCACCCGCACGTGTTCTCCGACCGGCTCCTGCGTCCGGGCGACCAGGCGTTCTTCGACATCATCCACTCGTTCATGGGCTACCGGACGTGCTACTACCGCACGTTCAACGTCGGCGGCGTCAACTCCGCCCAGCTCGACGCATACAGACAGTGCCGGGAGTGGCTCGACGCCGCCATCGAGCTCGTTCGCCCCGGCATGACGACGGACAGGATCGCGGAGGTCTGGCCGACCGCCGAGGAGCTCGGCTTCCCGGACGAGGAAACGTGCTTCGGCCTGCAGTTCGGGCACGGGATCGGCGTGGGCCTCTACGAGTCTCCGATGATCTCGCGCGTCCACTCGCTCGAGCATCCGGTCGAGCTCGAGGAGGGGATGGTCTTCGCGCTCGAGACGTACTGCGCGGCGACGGACGGCCGGTCCGCGGCCCGGATCGAGGAGGAGGTGGTCGTGACCTCGGCCGGCTGCGAGGTGATCACGCGCTTCCCGGCCGACGAGCTCCTCGTCGCGGGCCGGACGTACGTGCGCGGGGCCGACCTCGTCGAGGCCGGTGACGGACGGGCCGCCGGCGAGCAGGGCCTTGCCGGGGTCGTCGCATCGTCCGCCGTCGTCGAGCCGTCGGGCGCTGCCCTGTGACCGACGAGACCGGGACGCACGCGCTCGCGGACGGCCGTCCGGGCTACCGCATCGTCAGGCGGCAGGAGATCGAGCTCGCCGAGGCCCTTCCGGGACGCTCGAGCGGCTTGACCACCTGCCGGCTCGTCGACGGCACGCTCGGCTCCACCCACATGGCCCTGACGCTCGTCTCCCTCGCAGAGGGGCTCGTGGACGAGCACCTGCATTCCTACGAGACGAGCTTCTACGTGCTCGAGGGCGAGCCGGTGCTCTACCTCGAAGGACGCGGCGTGAGGCTCCTCCCCGGCGCGTGTGGCGCGATACCAGTGGGTACGCCCCATGCGTTCCGCTGCACCGGCAGCGCGCTTTGGATCGAGATGGCCTCGCCCCGACCACGCGTCGACGCGAGCGACACGTTCTTTCTCGGCCCGGCTCCGAGCGGGCCCGCCGAGAAGCTCGACGCTCGCGACCCACGCAATCACAACCTCTTCCTGCTCACCGAGGGCGAGATGGAGCTCGATCGCCTGAAGCACGCACAGGCGATGGGCGCGCCGACGGTGTCCGGGAGCATGGCGAGCGCGGTCCTCGCCTACAGCGGGATCGCGGTCAAGATGCTCGTCGACCAGCGGCTCGACGCGCAGCTCCACACGATGTTCATGGTCGACTACCAGCCGGGAGCCTGCGCGAATCCGCACGACCATCCGTTCGAGGAGTCGTACTACATGCTTTCCGGAGAGGTCGACGTCGTCGCGGACGGCGACAGGTACACGCTTCGTCCCGGTGACGCCTTCTGGACCGGCACGGGGTGCGTCCACGCGTTCTACGAGACGCAGAACGCTCGCGTACGTTGGCTCGAGACCTCGGCGCCCGGCCCGCCGCCTCGCTTTTCCTACCGGCACGAGCGCGACTGGGACTATCTCTCGGAGCTCGTCGCGTCCCACGCGAACGCAGGTGTGGGATGAGCCACGTCAGCGACGGGCCGACGACCGGCGTGCTGGACGATCTCGATCTCTACACGGGGATCTACCGTCAGATGCTCCTGATCCGCGGGTTCGAGGAGCTCGTCCAGTCGCTCTTCCTCGCGGGTGAGGTCTACGGGACGACCCATCTCTACTCGGGTCAGGAGGCGATCGCGACCGGTGTCGCGAGCGTCCTCGACGACCGCGATCGCGTCGCCGCTACGTACCGCGGGCACGGCCACGCGCTTGCGGTCGGCGTTGACCCGCAGGCGCTGCTCGACGAGATGCTGGGGCGTGCCTCCGGGATCAACGGCGGGCGGGCCGGCTCGATGAACGTGAACGCGCCGCACGACCGGCTGATCGGCTCGTTCGGCATCGTCGGAGGAAGCATCGCCGCGGCCACCGGGGCGGCACTTGCCCTGAAGCGGACGACGGGAGGCGTGGCCGTCGCATACTTCGGCGACGGTGCCATGAACCAGGGCTACGTCCACGAGTGCCTCAACTTCTGCCAGGTCCTCGAGCTTCCGCTCGTTTTCGTCTGCGAGAACAACGGCTACGGCGAGTACACGCCGTTTCGCTCCGTCACGGCCGGCGAGCTCCGCGGGCGCGCAGAGGTCATGGGCGTGCCGGCGGAGACGATCGACGGGATGAGCGTGTGGACCGTGCGCGAAGCGGCCGAGCGCGCCGTTGGACACGCGCGCGCGGGAAAGGGGCCGGCGTTCGTGGAGGCGCTGACGTACCGCTTCGTCGGCCACTCGCGCAGCGATCCCGGCGCCTACCGGCCCGACGGCGAGCTCGACGAGTGGCGGGTGCGCGACCCGATCGCCGTCCTCGGCGCACAGCTCGTCGCGGAGGGCGTCGACGAAGCCGGCCTCGACGAGCTGAGGCGCACGGTGGGGGACGAGCTGGAGCACATGCGCGCCCGCGGCCTCGAAGCGCCCTGGCCGACGGAGCTGCCCGTACGTGAGTTCAGGGACTGACGTCGGCGCCGTGGCCCTCGAGCTGACGATGCCGAAGCTCTCCGACTCGATGGCGGACGCCGTCATCATCCGCTGGCTGAAGTCGCCCGGAGACGAGTTCGCCCAGGGCGAGGCCCTGATCGAGGTGGAGACGGACAAGGCAACCGTGGTCTACGAGGCCGAGTGGGACGGCACCCTCGCCTCGATCCTCGTTCCGGAAGGGGCCACCGCTGCAGTCGGGGAGCCGATCGCGACCCTCTCGAACGGTGAGGCGCCCACGAGCGGCGCATCCTCAGTCCAGCCAGGACGCGACCCCGACCCCGACCCCATGCCAAAACACGAGGTTGCTGCCGCCGCCGGAGCCTCCGGCCCAAGGCCGAACGCATCGCCCGTCGCGCGTCAAGCGGCCGTCGACCTCGGCATATCGCTCCACGGGATTGCGGGCTCGGGCCCCGGAGGCCGGATCACCGTCGAGGACGTGAAGGCCGCCGCCGCTGCTGCCGCGCCGGAGGCGCCACGGGCCGGCGGCGGAAAGGGCGAGGTCACCGCGCTCGAGCTGACCCCGACCCAGGCGACGATCGCGCGCCGGATGGTCGACTCGGCGACGACGATCCCGGCGATCACAGTCGCGACTGACGTCGACGTCTCGCTGATCGCGGCGCTGCGGAGCGGTGCACGGGAAGAGGGCGGCGACGTCCCCTCCCTCAACGACTTCGTCGTGAAGGCGGCGGCCAGGGCGCTACGCGACTTCCCGCGCTTCAATTCGTCGTACGTGGGCGGGACGGTCGAGTCCTATGCGCGCGTGAACATCGGGATCGCCGTCGCCGCTGACGAGGCGCTGCTCGTCCCGGTCGTGCTCGACGCGGACATGAGGTCCCTCGCGGAGGTCGCCGCCGAGACGAGGCGCCTCGCGGACGCAGCGCGGCGGCGAGCGCTGACACCGGAAGACCTCCACCACGCGACCTTCACGGTCTCGAACCTCGGCATGTTCGGCGTGCGGTCGTTCACCGCGATCATCGACCCTCCGCAGGTCGCGATCCTCGCGGTCGGCGGCGCGCGGCGCGCGCCGACAGAGGACGGCGCCGGTCGGATCGTCTTCCGCGATCGTGATGACGATCACCCTCACCTGCGACCACCGAGTGGTCTACGGCGCCGACGCCGCACAGTTCCTGGCCCGGCTGGGTGAGCTGCTCGAGCGACCCCTTGCCCTCACCCTCTGACGGGATGACGAAGGACCGTTGACATGGAGACACTGACCTTTCGCACGGCGATCCGCGACGCCCTCGACGAGGAACTGGCCGGCGACGAGCGCGTGATTCTCTTCGGCGAGGACGTGGCCGTCGCCGGCGGCGTCTTCGCGACGACCACCGGCCTCTACGAGAAGTACGGCCCGGAACGCGTCTTCGACACGCCGATCTCCGAGCTGGCGCTCGCGGGGGCCGCGTTCGGCTCCGCGGTCACGGGCATGAGGCCCGTGATCGAGATCATGTTCGGCGACTTCCTCACGCTCGCGATGGACAGCCTCGTCAACCAGTCGACGAAGTACTGGTTCCTCACCGAGGAGCAGGTGAGCGTGCCGCTCGTGATCCGCTCGGTGGTCGGCGCCGGCGGCAGGTTCGGGGCCATCCATTCGCAGATGCCCGTCTCGTGGTTCATGGGGGTCCCGGGCCTGAAGATCGTGTGTCCCTCCACCCCTGCCGACGCCAAAGGGCTGCTGAAGGCGGCCATCCGCGACGACAACCCGGTGCTCTTCTTCGAGCACAAGCGGCTCTACACCCTCGAGGGCGAGGTGGACGGGGCAGAAGCCCGGCTCGGACAGGCGTCCGTCGTCCGCGAAGGGCAGGACATCACGCTCGTCACCGCGATGCAGAGCGTTCACGACGGGCTCGCGGCGGCCGACGAGCTCGAGCGGGATCACCTGTCGGTCGAGGTGATCGATCTGCGAACGCTGCGGCCCTTCGACGTCGAAACGATCCTCGCCTCGGTCCGCAAGACCAACCGGATCGTGGTCGTCGAGGAAGGCCCGTCGACCGGCGGCTGGGCCGGCGAGGTGCTCGCCACCGTGGCGGAGCACGCGCTCGGGTACCTCGACGACGCCTGGCGCATCGCGACGCCGAACACGCCGATCCCGTACAGCCCTCCGCTCGAGGACGCGTTCCTGCCGGGGTCGGGGCGCATCGCGACGGAGATCAGGGATCGACTGCGACGCGCGTGAGACACGAGCCGGAGAACGACCGCTGAGCGACGTCGCGCCCACTTCTGGATCGCTCGATCGCGCCTTCGAGGCGTCGAAGGTCGGCAGCCGCCTGCGGCTGGAGCGGGAGCGACTGGGGATCGGCCTGCGTGAGCTGGCCCGCCGCGTCGGCGTCTCGCCGAGCCTTGTCTCCCAGATCGAGCTCGACCGCGTGAACCCGTCCGTCAGCACGCTCTACGCGATCGTCACCGCGCTCGGCATCACGATGAGCGACGTCTTCGGCGAGCGACCCGAGGGCAGAGTCGTCCAACGGAGAGACGGCCTGGCCGAGAGCCCTGCGACGCGCCGCGTGATCAACCTTGCGTCAGGCGTGCGCTGGGAGAGGCTGACGCGTGACAGCGACCGCGACGTCGAGTTCCTCTACGTCGTGTATCCGGTCGGCGCAGAGTCGTGCCCCGAGGACGCGCTGACGACACACGGCGGCAGGGAGTACGGCTACGTCTCGAGCGGCACGCTCCGAGTCCAGGTCGGCTTCGAGGAGTACGAGCTCGGACCCGGCGGCTCGATCGCGTTCGACTCGACGTCGCCCCACCGGCTGTGGACGAGCGGCAGCGAGCCCGTGCACGCGATCTGGGTGGTCATCGGCCGCGAGGCGGATCCGCGCTCGACCACCGCTCTGGCACCCGACCTCGAGCCGTAGCCCGTCAGCCCGTCGGCGCTTCGCCCTGACCCGTCCGGAGGCGGCCGACGCCGCCCCAGCTCGTACGGAGCCGGGCGACGAGGTCGGGGGCCTGGTAGAGAACGAGCGCCAGCAGGATCAGGACGCCGATCGTGACCTCCGCATACTCGGTCGGCTGCTGGAACAACGGGAGGACGTTGTCGATCAGGCTGAGAAAGAGTGCCGCCAGCAGCGTGCCCACGTAGGAGCCACGTCCGCCCGCGAGGCTGGCGCCGCCGAGCACTGCCGCCGCGATGCTCTCGAGCCCGTAGTTGCCGATGATCGGCGAGCCGATCTGGACCTGCGCCGCGAGGTAGAAGCCCGCGACGGACGCCATCACGGAGCACAGGACGAACGCGAGGATCACCACGCGCGCGGTGCTCATCCCGAGCCGGCGCGACGACGTCTCGTCGAAGCCGACCGCGCGTAGCGCCAGGCCCGTTCGTGTTCGATACAGCCACACGTCGGCGAGCACGGCAAGGACCACGACTGCGACGAACGCGAGCGGGACGAAGCCGACGCTCCTCGTCAGGCCGCTGACGACGTCTCCGTTGATCGTCCCCTCGGGGTGGTCACGGAGCAGGAGCGAGGCCCCTTCGAGGATGCTGAACGTTCCGAGCGTGGCGATGATCGACGGAAGCCGGAGGACTCGGATCAGGACGGCGTTGAAGACTCCGGCCGCCAGACCCACCGCGAGGAGCGCGAGCGCTCCCGGGAACAACCCCCACCCCGACGTCTCAGGCGTCATCGTGTACGAGGCGACGACCACGCAGAACGTCATGAGGGCGGCCACCGAGACGTCGAAGCCGCCCACGAGCAGTGCGGTCGCCTGGCCGAGCGAGACGACCGCGAGCGGCATCGTCGCCAGCAGCAGATTGTTGAGGTTGTAGCTCGTGAGGAACGCGTCCTGCCTCACCGACGTGTAGGCGCCGAGAGCGAGAATCAACGTCGCCATCAGAAGCAACGGAAGCCAGCCCTTGAACCTGCGTGACACGGTCATGCCGGCCCGCCGCCTCCCGCATCCTCGAGCGGCCTTCGCCCCACACCCGAGCCGACGATCGCCTCGACGATTCTCCGCTCGCCGAGGTCGTCGCCGTGGATCTCGTCCACGATCCTGCCACGCGACATCACGACGACCCGGTCACAGAGCCCGGCAAGCTCCAGAGGGTCGCTCGACTTGACGACGGTGGCCACACCCTCCCTCGCCTTCTCGCGCAAGGCGTCGTAGATGTCGAATCGCGCGGCCACGTCGACGCCCTGCGTCGGCTCCTCCGCGAGGATGACCTTCACGTCCCCTCGCAGGAACGGCCGGGTGAGCGAGACCTTCTGCTGGTTGCCGCCGGAGAGAGACTGCACGGGCTGCTCGATCGACGCCATCCGGATACGCAGCCGGCCCGCAAGACCGTGGACCATCCGGCGCTCGCGCCGACGCTGCAGGAAGCCGATGCGCGCGAGCCGACGGAGAACCTGGATTGTCGCGTTCGCGCGAACGCTCAGGACGGGAAAGAGGGATTCGCCGGCACGATCGCCGCTGAGGAGCACGACACCGGCGCGGAGCGCGCCGAGCGGCGAGTGGGAGTCGAGCTCGAGGCCGTCGCAGGTGGCTCGCCCGGTTGCGCGCTCGACACCCGCGAGCGCACGGAGAAACTGCACCTGGCCGTTGCCCTCGGCTCCCGCGATCCCGAGGATCTCGCCCTTCGCCACGTCGAGGTCGATCGGGCCGAATCGCTCGCCCTGCAAGCCGGAGACGGCCAGGAGCACCTCTCGGTCGCCAGCAGGAACGTGGCGCGCAGGAAAGGCGAGCTGGAGGGGACGCCCGATCATGAGCGCCACCAGGCTCTCTTCTGACATAGACGCCGCTTCGAAGGTTCCCTGGCAGACGCCGTCGCGAAGGACGCTGATCCGGTCGGCGATGCCGAGAACCTCCGGCAGCCTGTGGCTGACGTAGACGATCCCGACCCCGGCTCGGCTGCGCTCGAGCGCCAGCGCATGGAGACGCTCGACGTCCTCCGGCCCGAGCGCGGTGGTCGGCTCGTCGAGGAGCAGCACTTTCGGCTCTGCGAGCAGAGCCTTGACGACCTCGAGGAGCTGACGCTGCACGAGCGACAGCGACCCCGTACCCGCGGTCACCGGGACGTCGAGATCGAACTCCTCGAGCCGCGCCGAAGCCCACTCCTCCATGCGCCCGTACTTCGGTCGCAGCTCCGCGGGCGCTGCGAGATAGAGGTTCTCTGCGACGGACAGCTCGAGAACGTGCGAGTAGGTCTGGTACGCGATGCCGAGACCGAGCCTGCGGGTCTCACCCGGAGACGCCCGGCGCCGCTCGGTGCCCCCGATCTCGACCGTCCCGCGGTCGGGTGCGAGGAAGCCGCTGGCGACACCGAGCAATGTCGATTTCCCGGACCCGTTCTCCCCGACCAAGGCGTGGATCTCCCCCACCCGGCAGTCGACGGTGACGTCCTGAAGCGCCCTCACCGCTCCATACGCCTTCGAGACGCCGCGTAGGGACAACGCCACGGGGCTCGTGGGCCCGGGGATCGACATCGATTCTCTGGCTCTGGCTTCTCGTGCGTTCTGGCGTTCCTCCTAGGGGTACATCCTCTTGAGCAGGCTCAACGGAACGAGCGAGGTCGCAGATCCCGACGGCGGATAGCCCTTGACGCACATGTCGCGCTTGGCCTGGTCCTGCAGCTGGATCGGGAAGACGATCTTCGGCGGGATCTTGGCGCCCTTGAGCTTCATCATCGCGGCCGTGAGGGCGACTCGGATCTGCGAGTTCCCGGCCGTGTAGTAGTAGACCTTGAGGTTCGGGTTCTTGAGCTTGTCGTACAGGCAGCCCATGGCGGTCTCATCCGTCCTGAGCGTCATCACGGCGTTGTACGGGATGCCGGCGGCCTGGTACGCCGCATATCCGCCCTCGGCCATGAACTCCGCGTCCTCGTAGCTCCAGCCCTTGAGGTCCGGATGCTGGGCGAGGATCCCGGCGACGACGGACTGGACCTTCGACGGGTCCCAGTTCGTCGGCTCGTTCGCGACGACGTTGATCGACTTGTTGAGAGCCGGCTTCTCGCAGTTCTGCCAGCCGAGGGACAGCGGGTTCCCTGGGAAGCCGCCGAGGAACGCAATGTCCCCGGACTTGACCTGCGTGTTCATCTTCTGGGCGAATGCCTTGCCGAGCTTGCAGGTGTCCTCGCCGACAACGGTCGTGTAGTCCTTGCCCGGGCCGCTCACGTAGCCCCAGGCATATGTCGCAACCGGGATTCCGGCCTTCGTCGCCTCCTTGAACACCGGCAGCATCGCGTCTCCGAAGTCCGGATACGTGACGATGACGTCCACGTGCTGCGAGATAGCAGCACGGAAGTCCGTGAGCGCCTGGTTCAGGTCGGAGTGAGCGCTCGTGTAGGTGATCTTGCCGATCTGCGGATAGGTCAGCGCCTGGAGGATGAACTCCATCTTCGAGACCTGCCGATAGACGTTCTCACCGAAGCCCTCGACGTAGGCGACGGAGAGCTTGCCGCCCGTCCCGGTGCTGCAGCCGTTGCTCTTCCAGCACTTGAGGGCGAGGTTGTAGTTGACCTTCCGGTCGGCACGGCCGAGCCCGGCGAGCGCGATGTTGCGCGCCGCCTTGTTCGCGGGGAGCAGGTTTGCCTGGAAGAGCGTCTTCTTGAGGGTTGACGCCTTCGCCGCGTACACCTCGCCGAAGCCCTTTCCGCCGCTGACGATCACGGGCTTGGCCGCAGCCGCCTGCCGATTGTCGGTCCCACCGCTGCTTGTCGTGACGAGCGCGAGCGCCGTCCCGAGCAGAAGAAGCGCCAGCGCACCCGCGACCAGCGGGCTCCGTGACCCCTCCGATGCTTTCCGATCGTGCATCGTGTCTCCTTTCGCGAGCCTCAGCTCGTGTTTTGCTTCATGTCGGTGTGAATGACCGCCGATGCCTCGACCGGCCGCAGAGCGCGACCGAGGAGCGATGCGAGCCGGTCGCCCGAGACCAGCATCCCGGCGATGATCGCGCAGCCGAAGACGATGTACTGCATCGCCGTCGAAAGGCCGAGGATGAGCAGCATCTGGGTCAACAACGTGAGCGCGAGCGCTGCGACCCAGGTGGACGTCGCGCTCGCCAGCCCGCCCGAGAGCGACGCGCCGGCGATCACGACCGCGGCGATCGGGGCGAGCAGGTAGGCGGCGCCGAAGGCCGGGTCGATGCTGATCCGCAGGCCGGCGAGCAGAACCGCCGCCAACCCGTAGAGAGTGCCGGCCGCCATGTAGGCGAAGACGACATGCGACCGGACGTGCAATCCCGCCATCCATGCGGCGCGCGGGTTTGCGCCGACTGCCTGAAAGCGCCGGCCGGGCGCCGTGTAGCGAAGGACGAGTGCGACGACCAGCGTTATGGCAGCGCCGGTCCAGAAGACGGCGCTGATGCCGAGCGGCTTGTGCGCTGCCCAGGACGAGAGCGCTCCCGGCACGGAGGACTGGCTCGTCACCTCGCGCGAGTACCGGAAGCTCCATGCGAGGACGATCTGACCCGTGGCCAGGGTGACGATCAGCGGGTTCAGCCTCAGGATGCCGACGAAGATGCCGTTGACGAGGCCGACGAGGGCTCCCAGGCCGACGCACGCGAGGATCCCGGCCGCAAGCCGGTGGTCCGAGCCCGCGCTGACTCCCGCGAGCAGGTTCCCGCCCAGCGAGATCACTCCGGGGGTCGAGAGGTCGATGCCGGCGTGCATGACCACGAGCATCTGCCCGAGGGCCGCGATCGCGAGGATTGTCATATACGGGAGCACGAACGCCCACGAGGTGTTGCGGATCGCGTTCGGTGCGATGATCGCCGCGACGACCACGAGGGCTCCCGTGGCGAGCCAGACGGGCAGGAACCGAGCCGCGACGACGGCGCTGGCCACGAACGGCGCACGACGTCCGCTGTTCGGAGAGGGATCGAGGCGGCCGGTATGCCCGGGAGCGCTCACGAACCGCCCGATCGTGGACGGCAGGACGGAGAGGAGCTAGCCGCGACCAGGCGTCCATTGTGCGCACTTTCGGCGCGAAGTGTCAACCATGACCGAACGAATGGGTGCGCGGTAGATGCTCGGGCTCTTGCAGCGGACCACCGGCGAGTCTGTGCGAACCGTCTAGCGGCCAGGGAAAACCCGAGCAGGCGCGTGTTGACTCCCGGTCGGGGCGGTGTTTATGCTCGCTGTACATTCGGCAGTGCGAGAGAGGCTTGCTGTAGACGAGCGGCCTCGGTGCTGCCGCGATATCGTTGTCCTGAGCGGCAAGGGAGAAGAGTGACATGAGCTCGCAGCGACTGTTCATTCGCAACGGTTTCGTCGTCTCGATGGACACCGAGGTCGGAGAGATCCCGAACGGCGACGTGCTCGTCGAGGACGGTGTGATCGTCGAGGTCGGACGGGGCCTCTCGGTGGACGACGCGGAGACGGTCGACGCAACCGGGATGATCGTGATGCCGGGATTCGTCGACACGCACCGCCATACCTGGCAGACGCCGGTGCGCGGCGTCCTCCCGTCCTGCACGCTCGACCACTACTTCGCCGTGATGCTCGGCAGTGTCGGCGGGCACTACCGCCCCGAGGACGTCCACATCGGCGACTACGCCGGCTCGCTCGAGGCGCTCAACGCCGGTGTCACGACGCTGCTCGACTGGTCGCACATCAGCAACACGCCCGACCACTCCGACGCGGCGATCCAGGGCCTCAAGGACGCAGGCATCCGCGCCGTCTATGCCCACGGCATGCCGACGGGCGGCGAGTGGTGGTCGTTCAGCGAGCTCGAGCACCCGGAGGACATCCGCCGCATCCGCGACACGTACTTCTCCTCCGACGACGGCCTGATCACGCTCGCGATGGCGGCGCGCCAGCCCGGCAACTCGAACTTCGACGTGGCGAAGCACGACTGGGCGCTCGCGCGGGAGCTCGGCATCCTCATCAGCGTGCACGTCGGGATGCGGCTCCACAACCTGCACTACAACCCCGTGAAGGACATGCACGACCTCGGGCTGATGGGCCCGGACGTCTGCTACATCCACATGACCGACCTGACCGACCAGGAGCTCGACTGGATCGCCGAGACGGGCGGGAAGGCGTCGATCGCGCCCTACGTCGAGATGCTGATGGGGCACGGGCCGCCGCCGACCGGCAAGCTGCTCGCCCGCGGCGTCCGCCCGTCGCTCTCCGTCGACGTGGTCTCGAGCGTCCCGGGCGAGATGTTCACGCAGATGCGAACGGCGCTCGCCTACGACCGGATCCTCGAGTTCACCGACACGCCGGACGAAGCGTTCGCGCCAAAGCTCGGGCACAGGGACGTGCTCGAGTTCGCGACGATCGACGGCGCGCGCGCCTGTGGCCTCGACGACCGGACAGGCTCGCTGACGCCGGGGAAGCAGGCGGACCTCGTCCTCCTCAAGACCGACGCGATCAACACGGCCCCGATGATCGACCCGATCGGGACGATCGTCGTGTTCTCGGACACCTCGAACGTCGACTCGGTGTTCGTCGCCGGTAGCGCGGTGAAGCGCGGCGGCGAGCTCGTGGGCGTCGACCTGAAGCAGGTCTTCGAGAAGCTCGACGCGTCGAGGAACCACATCCTGTCGGCCGGTGGCCTCCTGCCCGACTGGGCGGCGGAGCCGACGGCGGCGGCCTAGACGGTCTGGAAGGGGCCGGGCTCACCGCCACGGCGCGGCGAGCCGGCACGGCTCCGAGAGGAAGGAGAGACGGCATGGGAAGCGTGGTCGTGGTCGGCGGCACGCAGGGGCTCGGGCGCGAGGTGGCGCAGTCGTACGCGGCCGACGGCCGCGACGTCGTCGTGACGGGCAGGGACCAGTCCCGTGCCGCGACCGCGGCGCAGGAGATCGGCGGTCGCGCGCGGGGCATCGGGTTCGATCTCGCCGAGCCGGGCACGATCTCCGGCGCGCTCGCGGACGTCGGCGATGTCGACCACATCGTGCTCGCCGCAATCGAGCGCGACATCAACAAGGTGCAGGAAGTACGACATCGTGGGGGCACTGCGACTCGTCACCCTCAAGCTCGTCGGCTACACGGAGGTGATCCACGCGCTGCTCCCCGGGCTCCGGGACGACTCGAGCATCCTCATCTACGGGGGTCTCGCACGCGACCGCCCGTATCCGGGCTCGACGACCGTGACCACCGTGAACGGCGGGGTGACGAGCATGGTCCGCACGCTCGTGATCGAGCTCGCACCGATCCGCGTGAACGCAATGCACCCGGCGATCGTGGGAGACAGCCCGCAGTGGATGGGCATGCCGGCCGAGCGGAGGCAGGCGCTCGTCGACCGGACGCCGATCGGGCGCCTCGTGACGATGGCGGAGGTGGTGAGCGCGTCCCGCTTCCTGCTCGAGAACCAGGCGATCAACGGCATCAACCTCGACGTCGACGGCGGCTGGATGTGCATGTGAGGCAGGCCGCCGCTCCGCGCGCTCGACGTCGCTCGGCGTCCTGACGCCGCGACGTCCCGCGGTCAGCGCTCGGTGCTCTCTCCTGCGAGGCCACCCAGCGGCCCGCGCGCCGCGGGACGGGTGACGCTCACCGCTCGCCCGCCGAGCGCCACGACCAGGACGAGCGCGCCGCAGACGACGCCGAGCGCCGCCGTGAGCGTGACGGCGTCGGCGAGGACGCCGATGAGCGGCGGCCCGACGATGAAGCCGAGGTAGCCGATCGTGAAGACGGCGGCGAGCGAAGGGCCGGCAGGCGGAACCCGCCCGGCAGCGCTGAAGAGCAGCGGCACGGCGTTCGCCACTCCGATCCCCACGAGGGCGAAGCCGACCAGGGCGACCACAATGTTTCCCGCGACGAGCAGGACGCCCAGCGCGCCGGCCGCCAGAGCCGCGCCGCTGACGAGCACGGCGGGCGCGGAGTAGCGGTCGACGAGTGCGTCGCCCCCGAGCCGCGCCAGCGCCATCCCGAGCGAGAACCCTGCGAAGCCCGTGGCCGAAAGCGCGTGGCTCGCCCCCGCCTCGCCCGTGAGGTAGATGCCTGCCCAGTCCGCGACCGCCCCCTCGGTCGTCATCACGAGGAAGCAGAGAGCGCCGATGAGCATCACCGCGCGCGAGGGCAACGCGAGTCCCGCCGCCCGCGGCTCCGACTGGGCGTTCAGCGAGGAGCGCCCGAGCCGAGTCGTCGCGCCCAGGACCACGCCCCAAAGAACGACCGCCGCGAACGCGCCCTCCACCCGCGGGTCGACGCCGAGTGCGGCCGCGAAGGCGACGAGACCGGCGCCGCCGAGGCCCCCGAAGCTCCAGCACGCGTGGAGCGACGACAGGATGGGCCTGCCCAGCGTGCGCTCGACCGCGACCCCGTGCGCGTTCATGGCCACGTCCATCGACCCGTTGGCCGCGCCGAACACAACGAGGGCCGCCGCGAGCCAAACCGGGGCGGGCGCGAGCAGCGGCAGGAGGACGAGAGGCGGGTACGCGAGGGCTGTGGCCCGCAGAACGCGTGCGCTCGAGCGCCGGTCGAGGACATGTCCGGTGAGCGGCATGGCCACGAAGGCACCGGCGGCCATGAAAAGCAGGACGACTCCGATGGTGCTCTTCGAGACCCCGAAGCGATCCTGGACGAAGGGGATCTGCGCGACCCAGGTCCCGACCATCGCGCCGTTGACGAAGAAGCAGACGGATGTCGCGGAGCGCGCGGTCATCGGCGCACGGTAACCGGAGCCCATGCGCTCAGCCGAGCATTGTCGGCGGCGACGTGGGGCTGGACACGCGACGTATCCTTGTGGTCAGAGAGCGAGGAGGTAGCGGAACATGAGCGGAGCAGTGGAGAAGGCGATTCTTGCCGGTGGGTGCTTCTGGGGAATGCAGGATCTCTTCCGGCAGCAGCCCGGCGTTCTCTCGACGAGGGTGGGGTATGCGGGCGGCGACGTCCCGAACGCGACCTACCGCAACCACGGCACGCACGCCGAGGCGATCGAGATCGGCTTCGATCCCGAGCAGACGTCGTATCGACAGCTCCTCGAGTTCTTCTTCCAGATCCACGACCCGACGACGCTGAACCGTCAGGGCAATGACGTCGGGACGAGCTACCGCTCGGCGATCCTCTACCTCGACGACGAGCAGCGGCAGGTCGCTGAGGACACGATCGCTGCGGTCGACTCGTCGGGCCTCTGGCCGGGGAAGGTCGTGACGGAGGTGACGCCGGCGGGACAGTTCTGGGAGGCCGAGCCCGAGCATCAGGACTATCTCGAGCGGTACCCGAACGGCTACACCTGCCACTTCGTACGACCGGCCTGGGCTCTGCCCCGCGGGGTAGAAACAGCCGCCGGCTAGCAGCGGCCGGGCTCGGAAACGGGTCGGCCCGGCGAAGAGAGCCGCGACGGCTACCGCTCCGTCGGGCGCCTCATCAGCGTGGGCAGCACCGTTGCCCGGACTCGACAACGATCGTTGCAACTTGCAACTTGCGCGCCTCAGTCGCGGCCTGCGCCGGCGTCGCTGGTCAACCGTTGCGCCAGGGCGACCGGGATCACGCTGACCAGGATCACGATGAGCGCGATCGCGTTCACGATCGGCAGGTTCTGTCCCTGCCGGATGAAGCCGAAGAGAAGCAACGGCAGCGTGTTCTGCGCGCCGGCCGTGAAGTAGGTGACGACGATCTCGTCCCACGACAGCGCGAACGCGAGCAGTGCCCCCGCGACGAGAGCCGTGCCCACGACGGGCAAGGTGACGAGGCGGAACGTCTGAAAGCCGGTCGCCCCCAGGTCAGCCGAGGCCTCGAAGTAGGACCCCGAGGTCCGCCGCAGCCTGGCGAGGACGTTGTTGTAGACGACCACGACGCAGAATGTCGCGTGGCCGATCACGATCGTCCAGAGCGAGAAGCTCACACCCCAGAGCACGAAGAACGAGTTCAGGGCGAGACCGGTGATGATGCCCGGCAGGGCGATCGGAAGGACGAACAGGAACGAGATCGAGTCGCGGCCGAAGAACCTCGACCGGGCGAGGCCGAAGGCAGCCAGCGAGCCGAGCAGGAGCGCCACGACCGTCGCCAGGAGCGCCGCCCGGAACGAGAGCCAGAGCGCGTCGCGCACCTCCTCGTCGTTCCACGCCTGAGAGAACCACTTCGTCGTGAGCCCGGGGATCGGCCAGCTCTGGATGTTCGACGAGTTGAACGCGTAGAGGGCCATGATCCCGAGCGGGATCCAGAGAAACGCGAAGACGAGCAGCGCCCACGCCCAGAGCCCGACACGTGTCGCCCGTGTTTCCATCAGGGCCCCGTCCAGCGACGCGGCCGCCTGGAGGGCATTGTTGGATGGCCCACTACAGGCTCTCGAATGCCCCGAGCCGCTTCATCAGGACGAGGTAGACGGCCATGATCGCGAGCGGGATCGTGGCGAACGCAGCCGCGAACGGCGCATTGTTCGCGAGCCCGATGTTCTCGAACACGACGGTGCCGATCAGGGACGAGCCAGGGCCGCCGACCAGCGACGGCGCGATGTAGTCGCCGAGGGTGAGCGCGAAGGTGAAGATGGACCCGGCCGCGAGCCCGGGTACCGCGAGCGGGAGGATCACTCGGCGCAGGGTCGTCGCTCCACGCGCCCCCAGGTCGGCGGAGGCCTCGAGGTAGGAGTACGGCACCCGCTCGAGCGACGCGTACACCGGCAGCACCATGAACGGGAGCCAGATGTACGTGAAGACGAGCCACATCGCCCAGTTCGTGTAGGCGATGTTCAGGTCGCCGAGGCCAACCTTGTTCAGGGCCCAGTTGAGCGCCCCGTCCGGGTTCAGAATCAGCCGCCAGGAATACACGCGCACGAGGTAGCTCACCCAGAGTGGCAGCACCGTCGCGACGAGCAACGCGATCCGCAGCCTGCGGGAGGCCACCCGCACGAGGAAGTACGCGTACGGGAACGCGAGCAGCATGCAGGTGACCGTCACGGCCGACGCGATCCCGACCGTCCGCAGGACGATCGTCGGGTACGGCGCCTCGGCAATCTGCCGGAAGTTGTCGAGGTTCCAGGAGTGGATGACCTTCCCGGTGAACGAGTCGGTCGTCCAGAGGCTCTGGATCAGGAGCGCGGCGAGCGCACCGACGTAGACGAAGAGGAATGCAGCGACCGGCAACGAGACCTGGCCGAGGGTACGAAGACCGGGCGTCCGCCAGGCGAGGCGCGAGAGAGGGCGGAGAGCTCCCCCTCCGAGGGAGCTCTCCGCCGGCGGTGCCGGGCCGGTCTCCAGCGGACTAGCCCTTGATCTTCGTCCAGGCGTCCGTCCACGCCCGGAGGTCCATGCAGTTCTTCTGCCCGTCACCACAGTCCGCCACGGGCGTCTTCCAGAACTTCAGCGAGCGGTAGAACTTCTCGGTCGCGTTCGCGTAGTACTGCTTACAGGAGCCCTTCGCGAGCTTGTCCATCAGCCGGCACGCCTTCTTGTTGACGGGAGTCTCGCCCCAGGTCACGCCCTGTAGCGCCTGGACAGCCGGTCTCGAGATGTACTGCATCCACTTGTAGGCGCAGTTCGGGTGCTTCGCCTTCGACGAGAGCATCCACGTGTCGAGCCACCCGGTGGCGCCTTCCTTCGGAATGACGGAGGCAACCGGCGTCTTGGCGGCCAGGAGCTGGGAGTACTGATAGGGCCACGAGGCGCCGATCGTCGAGCCGCCGTTCTTGAACAGATCGATCTGGTCGGACGCCAGCGCCCAGTATTTCTTGACGAGCGGCCGCTGGCTCCTCAGGAGTGCGACCGCGGCATCGAGCTGGGGCTTCGTCAGCTCGTAGGGATCCTTGATGCCGAGCGCCGGCTTGGTCTTCGAGAGGTAGAGTGCCGCGTCCGCGATCTGGATCGGATTGTCGGGCACGGTGATCTCGCCCTTGTTCTTCGGCGAGTAGATTGCGCCCCAGCTCGTCGGCTTCTTCGTGAACGCCTTGGTGTTGTAGAGAAGGACGTTCGGGCCGAACTGAAGCGAGACGCCGTAGTGCTTGCCGTCGACCGTGTTGTTCGGCGGCGACTGGAACGCCTTGAAGAAGTCCTTGTAGGACGGGATGAGCTTGACGTTGACCTCGGCGACCGCGCCCGCGTAGATGAGGCGCAAGCTCGCGTCGCCGGAAGCAGAGACCATGTCGTACTGGCCGCCCCCGCCGGAGGTCATCAGGTTGAACATGTCGTTGGAGCTGCCGGCGTACTTGGCCTGAACCTTGCACCCGGTCTGCTTCTCGAACGGGCCGACCCACTTCTTGTCGGTGTAGCCCTCCCAGGCGACGAGCGTCAGCTTTCCCTCGCCGGGGCCGACCGAGGTCGGCAGGGCATCCGACTTCGTCACGCCCGCTGCCGGTACGGCGAGCGCGACGACGCCCGCGACGACCAGCAGGTGCAGAAGACGGAATCGCTTCACGTTCCCTCCTTGACGACGAATTCCACGTCGGGGCTCCAGCGGAGCCTGACGCGCCGACCCTCCATCTCGCGGACGTCGCTCGACGACGTCTCGAGGTTCTGCTCCACGACGGTCAGCTCGCCGCCGCGGTCGAGCCCGACCACGAGCTTCGTGAACGAGCCGACGTAGACGGCGGCCCTGATCGTGCCCGGCTCCCCGTCACCCGCGTCTTCGGGGACGACGCGGATCTTCTCCGGGCGCACGGTGAACGAGCGCCCGTCGCGGTCGATGATGTTCGACGTGCCGATGAAGCCGGCCACGAAAGCCGAGCCGGGATGCTCGTACGTCTCTGCCGGCGTGCCGACCTGCTCGATGCGTCCACGATTGAAGACGGCGATCCGGTCGCTCATCGTGAGCGCTTCCTCCTGGTCGTGGGTCACGTAGACGAACGTCATCCCGAGCTCCTGCTGGATCCCCTTCAGCTCGAGCTGGAGCTCCTGGCGGAGCTTGAGATCGAGCGCTCCGAGCGGCTCGTCGAGCAGGAGCGCCTGAGGGCGGTTCACGAGCGCCCGGGCGAGCGCGACCCGCTGACGTTGTCCGCCCGAGAGCTGCGACGGCTTGCGGGTCGCGAAGCCCTGCAGCCGGACCAGCGCGAGCGCGTCGGCGGCCCGCGACCCGCGCTCGTCCTTCGGCACACGTTTCACCCGGAGGCCGTACTCGACGTTCTGCTGCACGGTCATGTGCGGAAACAGCGCGTAGTCCTGGAAGACCGTGTTGACGTCGCGCTCGAACGGCGGGACCCGCGACACGTCGCGTCCGCCGAGCTCGATCACCCCCGCGTCGGGGCGCTCGAACCCCGCGATCATCCGCAGCGTCGTCGTCTTCCCCGAGCCCGACGGCCCCAGAAGGGTGAAGAACTCGCCGCGCGAGATCTCGAGGTCGACGCCGTCTACAGCGGCCACGTCGCCGTAAGCCTTCGTGAGCCCGTGGAGCCGGATGTCGGGCGCCCCGGTCACCCGGACAGGGCGGCGGCCAGCGATTCGTCCAGCAGGCCGAGCCCCTCGTCCAGCTCGTCGTCCGTGACCGTGAGCGGGGGCAGGAGCCTGATCACGTTCCCGTAGAGGCCGCAGGAGAGAAGCAGGAGCCCGCGGTCGAATGCCATGTCGACGATCGCCTTCGCCCGGGCGGGCGTGCGCTCCTCGAGCTCGAACGCGAGCATCGGCCCGAGGCCGCGCACCTCGCCGATCGCCGGATATCGGACGGCGACGGCGTCGAGGCGGGAGCGAAGCCGCTCACCGAGCCGCGCTGCGGCCGCGAGGAAGTCCGGGTCACGGACGGTCTCGAGCACGCAGACGGCCGCCGCGCACGAGAGCGGATTGCCGCCGAACGTTCCGCCCAGCCCGCCGGGCGACACGGCGTCCATCAGCTCCGCGCGGCCGGTGACGGCGGCAAGCGGGAGCCCGCCGCCGATCGACTTGCCCGACACGATGAGGTCGGGCTCGACGCCCTCGTAATGCTCGATCGCCCACACCTTCCCCGTGCGCCCGGCACCCGACTGCACCTCGTCGTCGACGTAGAGGATCCCGTGCGCCCGGCACACCTCCGCGAGGCGGGCGGGGAAGTCCGGCGGCATCGGCACGAAGCCGCCCTCGCCCTGAACGGGCTCGAGGAGCACGCACGCCACGGTCTCGGGGTCCACGTCGGACTTGAAGAGCCGGGCGAGACCTTCGAGCGCGTCGTCGGTGGTGACGCCGCGGTACGGGTACGGGGCGGGTGCGCGGTACACCTCCGGCGCGAACGGGCCGAAG
Source organism: uncultured Actinomycetes bacterium (assembly GCA_963798725.1). GTDB lineage: Bacteria > Actinomycetota > Thermoleophilia > Gaiellales > Gaiellaceae > Gaiella. The sequence continues at coordinate 1,075,045 of CAWCUL010000001.1, read as the reverse complement.
CCGGCCTTGTAGGGATGCACCTTGCTCGTCATCGTCATCGTCAGGAGCGTCCGTCCGTGGAACGCGTTGTCGAACACGATCACGGCCGGGCGTCCGGTTGCCGCACGCGCGATCTTGACGGCGTTCTCGTTCGCCTCGGCCCCCGAGTTGACGAGGATCGACTTCTGGGCGTCCTTCTGTTCGCCGGGCGGGAAGGAGCCGGCACATGGGGAAAGCTCTGCGAGAAGCCTGCACGTCTCGACGTACGGCTCGTAGACGCCGACCATGAAGCACTGGTGCAGGTACAGGTCGGCCTGCCGGTGGATCGCATCGACGACCGGACCGAAGCGGTGCCCCGTGTTCTGGCATCCGATGCCTCCCGCGAAGTCCACGAACACGCGGCCCTCGGGGTCAGTGACGCGCGCGCCCTCTGCGGCGGCCACCACGAGGCGAGGCGTCGAGACGCCACCCGAGACGTACTGTTGCCTGCGCGCGAGTACGTCGTTCGTCGTCCGGTGCTCCGTCGAGGTCATGCGCGCGAGTATGACGGAGCAAACGCGTGCTGTGGAAGCCCCTGGGCCTCGCAATGCGCAGGGCAGACCGCCGCCCGCGGTGCGGTTTGCCACACCTCGCCGCATGCATTCGTCTGCGACGATTTGCTCGTGGAGACACCAACGACCGTCCTCATCGTCGACGATCACCCGAGCTTCCGCGCATGCGCACGGGCGATCCTCGAGGCGGACGGCTTTTCGGTGATCGGTGAGGCAGAGGACGGGCAGGGCGCGCTCGACGCGATCGGATCGCTTACCCCGGATGTCGTCCTGCTCGACGTCCAGCTGCCGGACATGGACGGTTTCGCGGTACTCGAGCGACTCGATTCGAGCGCGCCGCCCGTCGTCCTCGTCTCGAGCCGCGACGCGTGCGACTACGACGGGCTGATCCGGTCGAGCGGCGCGCGCGGGTTCATCTCCAAGGCGGAGCTGTCGGGCACCGCCGTTCGCTCGCTCCTGCGGTGAGCCGCCGGCAGCTCGCCGCCGCCGTCTCGGCCGGCGCGCTCCTCTACGCGGGCGCGGTCGTGCTCGTTGCGCTCGCGGACCTCGGGAGCCCGAGGGTCGCGATCGTGATCGCGGTGCTCGCAGGCCTCAGCTTCACGATCGCCGGGGCCTTCGCAGCCGCCACACGGCCCGAGAACCGGACGGGGGCCCAGATGCTCGCCGTTGGCCTCCTCTGGTCACTCGGCGCGCTCCAGGTCACCAACACGTCGCTCACGTTCACGGTCGGCTACCTGCTGAGCGGTGTCGCATTCGTCGCGTTTGCGCATCTGATCCTGTCGTACCCGACCGGCCGCCTGTATCGAAACGACAGGTGGCTCGTCTGGGCGGTGCTCGCGCTCGTCGTCGCGGGGCCGCTCCTCGTGACGCTGTTCGACCCCACGCCGATCCCGGCCTGCGACGACTGCCCGCGGAGCGCGTTCCTCGTCGAGGACAGCCCCGGCCTCGCGCGCGCCGCCGGCATCTTCCTCGCGCTCGGAGCGGCGGCGATCGGTGCGGCGTTCATCGTGCGTCTCGTCCGCCGCTATCGGGCAGCGACACCGCCCTTGCGTCGAGTGATCGGCCCCGTCTACCTGTTCACGCTCGTCTCGCTGGTCGCTCTCGTCGCGAGCAGCCTCATCGCCACGGTCAGCGCCTCCGCGGGATTCGTGGTCGACCTCGCCGCGCTTGCGTCCCTCGCGCTCATGCCCGTCGCCTTCGTCGCCGGGGTGCTCAGAATCAGGCTCGCACGCGCCGGCATCGCCGACCTTGCCATCGCGATCGACAGCGGCACCCCGCTCCGCGCCGCCCTCGCGGACGCGCTAGGAGATCCGTCCCTCGAGCTCGCGTACTGGTCACCCGAGCGCGAAAGCTGGGTCGACGAGGACGGGCGCGACTTGCAGGAACCGATAGCGAAAGGTGCCAAGGCCGTGACGTTCGTGGAGCAAGACGGCCACCGGGTCGCAGCGTTGATCCACGATCGCACGCTCGGCGAGCAGCAGGAGCTCGTCGACGCGGTCGCGGCAACCGCATCGCTCGCGTTCGAGAAGGAGCGGCTGCAGGCCGAGGTTCGTGCCCAGTACCGGTTCCTGGAGACGATCATCAACACCGCCCCGAGCCTCCTCGCGGTCGTCGACACGAAGGGACGCTTCCGGAACTTCAACAGGGCGGTCGAGACGGCCAGCGGCCTGGACGATCGGAGCCGGATCGACGGAGCCTACTTCTGGGACGTGTTCATCTCCCGCGAGGAGCGGGAGGCGATGATTCAACGCTTCGCCGACGCGGCGCCGGGATTCCCGAGCTCGGAATACGAGAACAACTTCGTCGACGCCGCCGGCAAGGAGCGAGTAATCGCCTGGCGGACCGCGCCGCTCGTCGACGAGCAGGGCAACGTGGTCAGGATCATCGCGGGCGGGATCGACATCACGGACCGCAAGCGCCGCGAGGAGGAGATCCAGCGGCAACGCGATTTCGCCAACACCGTCGCCAACACGATTCCGAGCTACATCGTGCTCACCGACCACCAGGCGGTGATCGTCAAAGGCGGCGCCAACCGCGCTTTCTGCGATGCGTTCGGACGAAGCATGTCGGAGCTCGAGGGACGCTCGGTCCTCGAGCTCGTGGCGCCCGAGGACGAGTTCCAGGCCCGGATGGCGATCGCAGGCGCGGCGAACGGCGTCGCCCAGGCGGAGCGCGAGACGCGCTGGCTCACCCGAGACGGTTGCGAGCTGGTCGTCGCATGGACGGCGACGCCCATCCTCGACCAGCGGGGAACCGCGAGGGTCCTCGTCTCGGGAGCGGACGTCAGCCAGCGCAAGCTCCAGGAGGAGGAGCTCCGTGCGTCACGGAGCCGCATCGTGGCGGCGACCGACGCGGCAAGGCGCGGCTTCGAGCGCAACCTCCACGACGGAGCACAGCAGCGCCTCGCAGCCCTCTCTCTCTCGCTCCGCCTCGCCGAGTCGCGGCTCGAGACCGACATGGAAGAGGCGGCGAGGCTCCTGAGGACGGCTCGTGACGAGCTCGGCCGCGCACTGGACGAGCTTCGCGAGCTCGCACGTGGCATCCACCCGCACGTCCTCACGGACCGTGGCCTCGGCCCCGCCCTCGAGTCACTCGTCGTACGCTCGCCGTTTCCCGTCGAGATCGAGGTCCCGGACGAGCGGCTTCCGCCCGCGATCGAGGCTGCCGCGTACTACGTCGCGGCCGAGGCGCTCGCGAACGTCGCCAAGTACGCGCACGCCGGCGAGGCGCACGTCCGCGTTTCCCTGAGCGAGGAGGAAGAGGTGGTGGTCGAGGTGGACGACGACGGGATCGGGGGCGCCGACCCGTCGCGAGGCTCGGGCCTCAAGGGCCTCGAAGACCGCGTCGAGGCGCTGGACGGCGCACTCGAGATCGAGAGCCCGACCGGCGGCGGCACACGGGTCGTCGCGAGAATCCCTCTCGCCCGAAGCGCCCTGGCGATCTGACACGGTGAGCCAGATTCAGCGCACCCGCGTGCCCGCGACTCCTACACTCCCGCACATGGCCGAGCTGCCGACGGGAACCGTGACCTTCCTCTTCGCCGACATCGAGGGCTCGACCCGGATCGTCCAGACTGCCGGAGGCGCCTACGCCGCGGTGATCGCGGACGTTCGCCGCCTGCTCCGCCGGGAGATAGCCGAGACCGGCGGCACGGAGATGGACGCGACCGGGGACGAGATCTCGGCCGTCTTCGAAGAGGTGCAGCCCGCTCTTTCCGCGGCGCTCGCGGGACAGGAGCGGATTCGCGACCACGAGTGGCCCGACGGGATCGTGGTCAAGGTCAGGATGGGCCTACATACGGGCGTCCCCCACCTCGACGAGGAGGGATACACCGGTCTGGACGTGATCCGTGCGTCGCGCATCGCGGCGGCGGGCCACGGCGGCCAGGTGCTCCTCTCGTCGACCGCCGCGCCGTTTGCGACCGGAGTGGAGACACGCGCGCTGGGAACACACAGGCTGCAGGGGCTACCCGACCCGGAGTCGATCCACCAGGTGCTCGCCGACGGTCTCCCACGCGATTTCCCTCCGTTGCGCGGGACCGTGTCGCAGCTCGGCGACGCGCGCCGCGTCGTCCTCGCCGACGACTCCGTTCTGCTCCGCGAGGGCGTAGTCAGGCTCCTCGAGGAAGCGGGCTTCGACGTGGTCGCACAGTCGGGAACGGCCGACGACCTGCTCCGGCATGTCGCGATGCACAAGCCGGACGTGGCGATCGTCGACATCAGGATGCCGCCGACCCACACCGACGAGGGCCTCAGGGCCGCGCAGGAGATCCGCGAGAGTCACCCGGACGTCGGCGTTCTCCTCCTCTCCCAGTACGTCGAGCCGGCCTACGCGATGGCCCTGCTCGAGTCGAGCGCCGAGGGAGTCGGCTATCTCCTGAAAGATCGCGTGGCCGACCTCGAGCAGTTCGGCACAGCCGTCCGCCGGGTCGCGGACGGCGGCTCTGCCCTCGATCCGGCGGTCGTCAGCGAGCTCGTCGGTCGCAAGCGGCGTGACGACCCGCTCGACCTGCTCACGGCGCGCGAGCGCGAGGTGCTCGAGCTGATGGCGGAAGGCCGTTCCAACCAGGCGATCGCGGAGCGCCTGTTCGTCACGCTCCGTGCCGTGGAGAAGCACGTGACCAGCATCTTCACGAAGCTTGGCTTGCCCGCCTCGACGGACGACCATCGCCGCGTGCTCGCTGTGCTCGCCTACCTGCGCGGCTAGAGGCCAGAAGCCCTTCGGCGCGAATGCGCCCCCTGGGGCCGCGCGATCAGGTACCGCACCGCATCCCTCGATTCGACCGTAGGCAGTGCGGTTTTCCGCACCGCCCCGGGAGGGGGTACCGAACGCACGGGGTGACCTCGCGGGAACATCATTTGGGTGTGCTCAGAAACTGGCTCTCACGCTCACATTCAGGCCTGCAGGAGATCGGCGCGCTCGTCGTCCTCTATTCGTTCTACGAGCTCGTCCGCGGGTTGCCCAGCGAGAACGTCCAGGCGGCGATGGAGCACACCGCGAAGATCGTCGAGCTCGAGCAGGACATCGGCGTCTACGTCGAGCACAACGTCCAGAATGCGTTCGCGGCCGTCCCGCTCGCGCCCACCGTGCTGGGGCTCGGCTACGTGGTGCTCCATTTTCTCGGCACCGCCCTCACGCTCTTCTGGATCCACCGGCGCCATCCCGATCGCTTCCCGATCGTCCGGACGACGTTCGTCTTCGCGACCGCGCTCGCGCTCATCGGATACGTCCTGTATCCCGCAGCGCCGCCGCGCCTCGCGGACATGGGCTTCGCCGACACCGTGACGAGCTCGACCGGCTTGAACCTGAGCTCCGACCTGCTCGGCGCGCTCTACAACCCGTTCGCGGCGATCCCGAGCCTGCACTTCGGGTACGCGCTGATCGTGGGCGTGGCGCTCGCGACGCTCGCGTCGAACCGGGTCGTCCGCCTCGCGGGCGCCCTGTACCCGCTTGCGATGCTGCTCGTCATCGTCGCGACCGGAAACCACTTCCTCGTCGACGCCGCCCTCGGTGGGCTCGTCGTCGTCGTGGCGTGGGTGGCCGCACGCGCGCTCGTCACGTCGCCTGCTCGTCGCGCTGCCGCCCCGGGCGAGACCGCGACGGCCGGCCTCGGCCCGCCCCGCCTCGCGCTGGCGGGCGGGTCGTCGGCGCCGTGCCGCGAGCCCCGCGCCGAGTCCGAGCGCGCCGAGCCCGGCCCCGAGCCGTCTCGCCTGGCGGCCTGACGCGACGAGCACCTGAGAGGCGGCCCGCCGGTGTGCTCGGGATCCCGACGCCGCCTTGCCGCCCCCGGCAGTGCGACCGCGCCGCCGCCGTCTACCATCGAGCAGACGCCGGAGTAGCTCAGCTGGTCAGAGCACCGCTCTTGTAAAGCGGGGGCCAAGGGTTCGAATCCCTTCTCCGGCTTCTCTCTTGCTCCGCGGGCGCTGCCGCGCTTCCGAGCTCATCCTGTTGTCCGGAGAGACGACTATGATGGGCAGGGTGGAGCATCCGAAGCAGATCGGCGATCGGACGACGCTGGCGCTGATGCTCGCCCTCGTCGACGCCGGCTATGACGTCTCCGTCCCGTTCGGCGAGAACTCGAGATACGACCTGATCGTCGATCGGGAGGACAACCTGTCCCGAGTCCAATGCAAGACGGGAAGACTTCGCGACGGAACGATCCGCTTCGCCACCGCGAGCACGTACGGGCACCTTCGGTCGCCACGAGAGGTGCGTCGCAGCTACACCGGCGAGATTGACGAGTTCGGTGTCTACTGCCCCGAGACCGGCGGTGTGTACCTCGTTCCGATCGCGGACGTCCCGACCCGCGCGTGCGCGTACCTGCGAGTCGACCCACCCCGTAACGCACAACGATTGAGAATCCGCTTCGCAACAGACTTCCAGATCGGCACGATCGACGCCCGCTACGGCCTGCACAGGAACACTGCCGGGCGCTGGCCTTCGGCCACACCGCAGACACCGCACCGCTCCCCGCGGTAAGCCTGGCGGGTAGCGTCGGGCGCGTGCGGATCTTCGTGGCCGGCGCAAGTGGTGTGATCGGCGTACGGCTCGTCCCCCGCCTCGTGGCAGCGGGGCACGAGGTCGCCGCAATGACCCGCTCGCCCGAGAAGGCGAATGCGCTGCGGGCGCTCGGGGCGACACCGGTGGTCTGCGACGTCTACGCCCTCGACGCTCTGCGCGATGCCGTCGTGTCGTTTCGGCCGGACGTCGTGATCGACCAGCTCACCGACCTACCGGACGACGCGGCCGAGCTTCCCCAGCGCGGGACGGCCAACGCGCGCATGCGGCGCGAAGGGACGGCCAACCTCCTCGAGGCGGCACGTGCCGCCGGCTCTACCCGGTTCCTCGCCCAGAGCGTCGCGTGGGAGCTCCAGGGCGAGTCGGGCGCGGCCGTCGCCGCGCACGAGCGGGCGACGCTCGACGCGGGGGGCGGCGTGGTGCTCCGCTATGGCCAGTTCTACGGGCCGGGCACGTACCACGCGACCCGCCCGCCGCACCCCCGCATCCAGATCGACGAGGCGGCGGCGCGCACGGTCGCGGCAATCGGCGCTCCGAGCGGGATCGTGGAGATCGTGGAGCCGGAGCACGGCTGAACGGGCGGCCCGACCGGCGCGGGTTGCGCTCGGGAAGCGGCTGAGCTCAGGCGGGGACTGCCCGCTCCGCCTGGTGGGCGAGAATCTTCCGCTTCACCCTCTGGAGCGCGTTGTCGATCGTCTTGCAGTCACAGCCGAGCTGCTCCGCCATCTCCTCGTACGAGTTGCCGTCGAGGTAGAGGCGCAGCGCCTCCGACTCGAGCTCCGAGAGCGTCGTGCCGAGACAGCCCACGAGCGACTGCAGCTCCTCCGTGGAGATCACGCAGACCGAGGGGTCGTCGGTCGACGGGCCCGGCAGCGCGTCCCCGAGTGTGCACTCGCCTTCCATGTCCTGCCCGGCGGGTGTGTGGCTGAACGAGACATAGGTATTCAGAGGGGCGTGCTTGTATCGCGTCGCCGACTTGATCGCCGTGATGATCTGGCGGGTCACGCAGAGCTCGGCGAATGAGCGGAACGACGTCTCCTTGTCGGAGCGGAAGTCGCGTGCAGCCTTGTAGAGGCCGATCATGCCCTCCTGGATGAGATCGTCGGCATCGCCACCGGCGAGGAAGTACGAGCTCGCCTTGAGCCTCACGAAGCCGTGGTACCGGCGCATGAGCTCGTCCTGCGCCGTCTTGCTGCCGTTCCTCACCCTGAGCACGAGCTGGAGGTCTTCGAGCTCCCGCTGCAGCTTCTGAGGGCTCTTCGGTGCTGCTCCTGTCCGGGCCGCCATGGGTCTCTCCCTGGTCTCGGTGAGTGCTTGGAAATCGACGTCGAGGTGAACACTCACCCTGAAGTCGAGGGAGAAGCTAGCAGGATCGCGCGCGCGTTACAACCCCTTTGCGCATATTCCATTGTAATAGGAACATGCGTTCGCCCCCGCCCTCAGCTGCTCACGGCGGCATGCCCCTTCGCAGCCGCTCGAGCCGCGCCCGGATCGCATCGTCCAGGCGGTCGACGATTCGGCTGGCATGGCTTTCCGTGTGCCCGGCTCCGACGAGCTCGTCGAGAAACGCCCCCGAAGAGCGATGACGCACCTCCTGGCCGCTCGTTCCTCGCACGGCGTCGTCGCTCGTCACGAGCAGCACCGCCTCGCTCCTGCGATGCTCGACCGCGAGTCGTTCGAGGACCGTGTCCGCGTTCGGGGCGTACCGCACGTCGAGCGCGCCGAGCCTCTGCTCCCGCCCCACGCCGTCGAAGACGACCACACCCCGGGCGCCGCGCATCGCCACGAAGCTCGCGAGCAGGTCGACGAGCTCGGTTCGATCGCGAAACCGTCCCGCGTGGAAGAGATTCGATCCGTCGAAGAGATAGAGCGACGGCTCCACTCAACTCAACCTGAAGTTGAGGTCGAGATTTCGCGCTGACGCCTCGCCTCGAAGAGAGCGATCCCCGCGGCGACACTCACGTTGAGCGACTCTACGCCCTCGGCGAGGGGGATTGAGACCGTGGCGTCGCATGTCCGGCGGACCAGGGGCCGTACGCCCCGGCCCTCGGCGCCCAGCACGAGAGCCGCCCCGTCCGCCAGGTCGAGGTCCCAGAGCCGCGTCTCGCCGTCGGCCGCCGCAGCGTAGACCCAGAGCCTGTCGCCCTTCACCTCGGCGAGGTACCGGGCGAGGTTCGGCACGACAGCGACCGGAAGGTGCTCCACGGCTCCCGCCGACGCACGGCAGACCGCCGGGGTCACGGCGGCCGCGCCGTGGGCCGGGACGACGACGCCCGTCGCGCCGGCGCCTGCGGCGCTCCGGACGACCGCGCCGAGGTTGCGGGGATCGGTCACCTGGTCCAGGCAGCAGAGCAACGGAAGCGGCACGGTTGCGAGCTCCCACGCGTCTGCGTACGGGTACGGCTCGCACCAGGCGACGACGCCCTGGTGATCGGGCGAGCCGGCGGCCGCCGTCAACTCGCGTTCGCGCTTGACCCGAGCCCGCGGTCCTTCAGCGATCCACTCGAACGTCGCAACGGCGCGTTCGCTCGCCCAGAGCTCGAGCACGGCACGCCGACCGCGCAGCGCCTCGCGGACGGGGTTGCGTCCGTAGACGAGCTCTCGCGTCATGCCGCGCGGCGCACGAGCCGGAAGAACGGGGGCTCTGCCGTGTCCCGCACGACCCATCCCGCCGCCTCGATCTCGGCTCGCAGCCGGTCGGCCTCGTCCCAGTTGCGCGCCTCACGCGAGCGTGAGCGCTGCTGGGCGAGCGCCTCGATCTCCGCAGGTGGGACATCCCCCGCGGAAAGCGACGCGAGCCCGAGCAGGTCGAGTGCGCGCCGCAGTGCGTCGAGCGCGCCGACGCGCGCCCATTCGTGGAGGATCGCAAGCGCCGCAGGAGTGTTGAAATCGTCCTGGAGAGCTGCCGCAAAGAGATCCCATTCGCCGGTCGCGCGCTCTTCGCCCCGCAACGCGTTCCGGAGCGTCTCGGCCTGGGCTGAAGCAGCCGCCATCGTCTCGTCCGAGAAGTCGATCGGCTTGCGCCAGTGAGCCGTGAGGAAGAAGAGCAGGACGGTCTCCGCGCCCCACGCGTCGAGCACGTCGCGGATCGTGGCGTCGTTCCCGAGCGACTTCGACATCTTCTCGCCCGTGAAGCGAAGCATCCCGTTGTGCATCCAGACGCGCGCGAACGGATGGCCGACCGCGAGCGACTGTGCTCGCTCGTTCTCATGATGCGGGAAGACGAGATCGAGCCCGCCGCCGTGGATCCAGAACTCGGGCCCCAGCTCCTTCGCAGCCATCGCCGAGCACTCGATGTGCCATCCCGGGCGCCCGATGCCCCAGGGAGCATTCCAGAAGGTGTCCTCGCCTTCCTTCGTCGCCTTCCACAGCGCGAAGTCGCGTGGATCCTCCTTCGCGGGGTTCGGCTCCTGCTCCTCGACCTGATCCGGCCGTTGACCCGAGAGCGCCCCGTACGTTTCGAAGCCGGACACGCGGAAGTACACGTCGCCGCCCACCGCGTAGGCGCGACCCGACGCGATCAGGTCGCCGATCATCCCGACGATCTCCGGGATCGTGTCTGTCGCGAGCGGCTGTGCGTCGGGCATGCCGAGTCCCAACGCCGCGGTGTCCTCGAGGTACCACGCGGTGGCCTCGCGTGCAAGCCCCGCGCTCGCCCCCGGAGCCGCCTCGTAAATCCTGTCGTTGACGTCCGTGATGTTGTGGACGAGCCGAACGTCGTGGCCTTGCGCCCGGAGCCACCGCGCGAGCCACATGAACACGACGAACGGACGCGCGTTGCCTATGTGTGCACGTTGGTAGACCGTCGGCCCGCACACGTACATCCCGATCGGCTCGGGCGGCGGTGGCAGCTCGACGAGCGACCGCGTGAACGTGTCGTACAGGCGCATGGAGCGATCGTAGACGGCCCCGGGACGTGGCTTCAGCCGCGTCCCTGCGCACGCCGGGCGCGCTCGACCGCCTCGCCGGCCGGCAGTGCCACGACGACCGTCCACAGCTCAGGCCCACGCTCGGCGCCCGTGAGAGCGAGACGGAGCGCGCGGAGATCCCCGCCGACGGCCTTCAGCTCCCGCACGATCGAGCGGGCGCCGGCCTCGTCGAGCTCCCCCGCGCCGGCTCGCAGCTCGAGGAACCGCTCGAGCGTGGCCCCCGCCTCGGACGGGAGCGAGACGGGCTCGGGTCGAGCGATCTGCCGCCCGATCTCCGTCGCCTCCACGAGCGTCCGCGCGCCACGCAGCGCCCGCGCGAACTCGACCGGAGCGCCTGAGGCCGCGGCAAGCTCCTCGTCCGGCATAGCCGCGATCGCGTCGATCGCAAGCCGCCCGATGCGCGCGGGGTCGAGGCGCACATCGTGGAGCGGAAGCCCGAGCTCGGCCAGGTAGGTACGCACGGCGCCTGCGGGAATGCCCTCGGCCCTGAGCTCGGCCACCGACGTGTCTCCGTGTCGCTTCGAGAGCTTCTTCCCGTCGTCGCCGAGAAGCAGGCCATGGTGGATCACCTCGGGAAGGGTGCCCCCGAGCGCATCGGCGATTCGGCGCTGCACTGCTTCGTTCGCCCGGTGGTCGGAGCCACGGATCACGTGCGTGATCCCGAGCGCGAGGTCGTCCACGACGCTCGCCAGCTGGTACGTCGCGGTGCCATCCGGCCGGACGAGCGTCATGCGGTCGAGACGAACGGAGCCGTCATCGTCGCGAACCGCGCCGTGCTCGAGCGCGCGGGAAGCCGCCTCCGCGTACAGCGGGCCCCGCTCGCTCTGGCGGACCGGGCCCTCGTCCCATTCGATCCCGAGCCAGCGGAGGTCGCCGAGGATCGCTTCCTCCCCGCCGTCGACCGCACGCGTGGGGTCGGTGTCGTCGATCCGGAGCACGAGCACGCCGCCGCTCTCATCGGCGAAGTGTCTGTTCGCCGCCGCCGTCAGCGCATTACCGAGGTGCAGCGACCCGGTGGGGCTCGGAGCGAATCGGACCCGAACGGTCATGCGTCGATCGGCACGTGCCCCGGCTCGGCCGCCACTCGATCGAACCAGGCGTCGATCGCGTCGTATCCGCCGAGCGAGAACCCCCCCTCATGGGCGACGTGCGTGTACGCGTAGAGAGCGATGTCCGCGAGCGTAAGGGAGGCGCCCACGAGGTAGCCCTGCGCGCCCTCGAGATGCCGTTCGAGCGCATCGAGTGCGCGGTACCCGACAGCCGTCTTCTCCTCGATCAGCGCCGCGGGAGGGCTCGAATTCCCGGAGTACGCCACGAGGAATCGCACGACGGCGAGCGCCGGCTCGACCGTGTACTGCTCGAAGAACATCCACTGGAGCACCTTCGCCCGCTCGTAGCGGTCGTCGGGGACGAAGCGGGTGCCATCCCCGAAGTACCAGAGGATTGCCCCGGATTCGGCGATCGGTCGGCCGTCGTCGAGGACGAGTGTCGGGACGCGCAGGTCTGGGTTGAGCCCGCCGAGCAGCTCGCCACGGTTCGACCGGTCGAGGACGTCTACGTCACGCCGCTCGTACGGGAGGCCGAGGTGCGCGAGGAGGAGACGCACCTTGTAGCAATTGCCCGAGGTCGGGGAGTTGAAGAGGAGCAGGGGGCGATCCTCGCAGACGGCGCGGCCCGATCACGGGCATGCTTCCGCGGGTGACCGCCCCGGTGGAGAGAATGAGGCGCCGCTGGGTCTTCGCGGCCCTCGCCCTTGTACCCGCCCTCGCCGTCGTCTTCGGGGTCGTAGCGCTGGCGACCGGCCACGGCGGCAAAGCAGCCGGGGCCCGCCCGTCCATTCTCAATCCTCATCCGGCGGCAGGCCCGTTCAACGTCGACGACACGACGGTCCAGGACTGCGAGGCGAACCGGGGCGATCGGTCTGGGCCGCTCTGCTTCGAGCAGGCGTTCGGCAACGTCGCATACCGGACGAGCGCGAAGCATGCGCTCACGCTTGCGGTGATGGACGGTAGGAGCGTCCCGGCGATCTCCGCCGACTGCCACCGCATCGCCCATGCAATAGGGGCTGCCGTACTCGCACGGGAGAACGGCAACGTCGCAGTGGCGCTCGCCGAGGGCGACTCGACCTGCTGGAGCGGCTTCTACCACGGCCTCCTGGAGCGCGCTCTGGCACCTGCACGCTCGGCGGACGAGCTGGCCAAGCTCATCCGGACGCTGTGCGAGCCCGGCGAGCGGACATGGTCGCGATTCACGCTCTATCAGTGCCTCCACGGCCTGGGCCACGGGCTGATGCTGCGGACGGGCTACGCCATGCAGATGTCGCTCGACATGTGCTGGAAGCTCGGCGACGACTGGTCACGTCAATCCTGTACGGGCGGCGTGTTCATGGAGAGCTTCAGCCCGTCACTCGGCGGCAAGCCACCGCCCTTCGACCCGCAGGATCCACTCGCGCCCTGCCCCGAACTCGCGGAGAGGACGAAGCTCTACTGCTACCTGCAGGTGGCCGACAACCTCGTGCGCGCAACCGGGTATCGCTGGGAGAAAGTCGCCGCCGCGTGCCGCACGGAGCCGTCGCCGACGTGGCGCGCCCGGTGCTTCGAGGGATACGGGCGTCAGGCGTCCGGAAGCAACTACGGGCAGCTTGCAACCGTCGCCACGCTCTGCCGAATCGCAGGCGACGGCGAGTCCGACTGCGTCTACGGGGCGTCGCGCGACATCGCCTCGAACGCATCGAGCGGCGGTCCTGCCGCGTCGTTCTGTCGTGTGGTCGCTCGGTCGCTGCAGGCTCGCTGCTTCGAGGGCGTGGGGACGATCGTCTCGACCCTCGAGACCGGCACGCAGAGCGTACGCGCCCGGTGCGCCGCCTTGGCACGCACGTACCTGGCCGACTGCCTGAGAGGCGCGGGGCTTCCGGCGTAGCTACAGGCGCGCCCCGGCGAGAGCCCGAGAGCACTCGTCGTCCGGCTGTGGGCCGATCACGGGGATCGCCGAGATCAAGAGCCGCCTGACGTCGTCGACGCTCTCGGCGAACGTGCGCGCCATGGTCTGAGTCGTGACCGCCCCGACACCCGCGATGCCGACGTCGTGGTCCGTGACCAGGGAGATGTTGACGTAGCAGAGCTCCAGCTCGCGGGCGAGATGGGACTCGGGGTACGAGACCATGTTCACGAGGTCCCAGCCCATGGCCCGAAACCACGCCGACTCCGCCGAGGTCGAGTAGCGCGGGCCCTGGGTCACGACGGCCGTCCCACCGCCGAGAACACGGAGCCCGAGGTCGCGGCCCGCCCGGACGACCGCGTCCCCGAGGTCGTCGCAGAACGGCCTGGCGGATCCGACGAGAACAGCATCGGAATCGTCGTAGTAGGTGTCCTCACGCCCCCACGTGCGATCGACGAACTGATCGCACACGATCATGTCCCCGAGATCGAAGTCGAGCGAGAGAGCACCACATACCGCGGGTGCGAGGATGCGGCGCACCCCGAGCTCCTTGAGGGCCCAGACGTTCGCGCGGCTGGGGATCCGGGGAGGCGAGATCTGTCCGTTGTCGCCTCGGCGGGCGAGAAACGCCACGCGCTTTCCACCGACCTTCCCGACCGAGATCACGCTCGAGGGCGCACCGTACGGCGTGTCGAGCACGATCTCCTCCGCGTCGTCCAGCGGCGACGTTTCGGCGGTGACTCCGATGACACCGATCTCTGCGTCGGCCACGTCGCTCCTCCTCCCCCTCGTCCCAGCGTACGACTCTAGAGGACGGACAACAAGCATCTGCGCGCACACATACCATCGGCCTGGATGGAGGCCCGACTCCTGTCGTGGTTCGAGAAATCGGGACGTGAGCTCCCCTGGCGCCTCACCCGCGATCCGTACGCGATCCTCGTCAGCGAGGTGATGCTGCAGCAGACGCAGGTAGACCGGGTCGTGCCACGGTACGGGAGATGGCTGGCGCGCTGGCCGACCACGGACGCGCTCGCGGAGGCCACCGCCGGCGACGTGATCGTCGAATGGCAGGGGCTCGGCTACAACAGGCGCGCTCTCGCGCTTCACAAGGCTGCGCGTCACGTGTCGGACAACGGGTGGCCGGACGACCTGACGGTGCTGCCGGGCGTGGGGCCCTATACCGCAGCCGCGGTGCGGAACTTCGCGTTCGGCCACGACGTTCTCCCCCGCGACGTGAACGTCGACCGGGTGGAGCGCCGCACGGGGCACACGTTCACGGGGCGCGCCGCACAGGCTTTGATGGACCTCGGCGCGACGGTCTGCCTGGCCCGCGTCCCACGATGCTCTGCTTGTCCCCTGGCAAGGACCTGTCCTTTCCAAGGAAGGCGAGACGAGCCACGCCGTACGCAGTCGCGGTTCGAGGGCTCCTTTCGACAACGCCGCTCCAGGGCGCTCAGGTCGGTTGCCGCGGCACCGTGCGCGTTCGAGGAGCTCGACGCCGACGCCGTCCGGGCGCTCGAGCGGGACGGGCTCGTCGTCGTCACCGACGGCCTCGTCAGGCTCCCGGCCTGATCAACGGCCCTGTTCGTACCCGGGCCGGGACTCCGGATACTGGCTCAGCCCGTCGTCGGGCACATCCTCCCACGACGCCGCGTATGCGACGAACTGCCGCGATTCGGGGACGATTCCGGGATCGCCGTCGACGGCTCCGAGCCGGACACCCGTGTAGTCGCGCGATCCCGGCTCGCAGCTGAAGAGCGCCGAGCCGCAACGCGCGCAGAACACCTTCTCGCGGCCGCCCTCCGGCGCCCACGCGCGAAGCTCGTCCTCACCCCGAACGATGCGCACCGAGCCAGGCTCGGCGCGCGCATTCGCGGACGCCGCGGTCCCGGTGCGCCGCTGGCAGCGCGTGCAGTGGCAATACCCCGCCGACACGAACGGCCGCGTCACCTCGAAACGAACGGCACCACAGGCGCAACCTCCCTGGATCAGCCCGCCCATCTCTCCGAGCGTACGCGAGGGATGCGCCCGCGGTATGCGCATCCCTCTCGTCGCTCATCAGAGAACGGGGCAGTTCACGACGACCGGCGCGGCCTTCACGGTGGCCTGCCCTGCGCGTACCGCCGCCTCGACGGCCCTTCGCGACCTCAGCACACGCGGAGCGGCCCCGGCCTTCCACGTGACCATCCGTACCGCCCAGAGCGGCGTGTAGTCGGCGCGGCCTGGCACCGTGTCGACGATGTTGCGTTGCGCGTCGACGCCGTTCGTTACGGTCCAGATCGGGGCGACGCGATTGCCCTTCGCCAGCGAAACCGGTCCGAAGTCGAGATACGAGATCACCTGGCCGCGGTAGAAGCCAAGCGTCACCGTCTGTGGGAACTGCTTCACGGGGCCGTCGGCTGCGTACACGGCGACGGGTACCAGCAGCGCCGCTCCGACGACCAGCAAGAGCGCGATCTTCCTCATGTCGGACCTCCGTTCGTGATTGCTCCCGATCGACGCTAGTGGCGGCCCCTTGCGCGGACGTGACGGTTTCGTGAACGCTTCGCGAACGGTGCCGAGTTCACACGCACGTAAGGAGCAGGCTGGCACGATCGACCCCGTGGCCACCGTTCTCGTCGTCGACGACGAGCCGATCGTCCGCGAGGTCGTCGTGCGCTACCTCGAGCGTGAGGGCTATGCGACCCTCGAGGCCGGCGACGGCGACGCTGCCCGCCTGCTCGTCGAGGGCGACAAGCCGGATCTCGTGGTGCTCGACGTGATGCTCCCGGGGACCGACGGGCTGGAGCTCTGCCGCTGGATTCGCTCTCGCTCCGAGCTCCCCGTGATCCTGCTCACTGCCCGCGGAGAGGAGGCGGACCGGATCGTCGGGCTCGAGTTGGGGGCCGACGACTACGTGACCAAGCCCTTCTCGCCTCGCGAGCTCGCGGCGAGGGTACGGACAGTGCTACGCAGGTCACGCCGTGGCGCCCATCTCTCCGAGCGCCTGGTTCTCGGAGACGTTCATCTCGACGCCGGGACGCGGGAGGTGCACAAGGCGGGGACCGAGCTCCGGCTGACGGCAAAGGAGTTCGACCTGCTCTGGTTCCTCGCGAGCCATCCGCGCCGCGTCTTCGGCCGCGACCAGCTGATGAGTCGGGTTTGGGGCTACGAGGCCGCGCTGGACACCGGAACGGTGACGGTTCACGTGCGCCGACTCCGCGAGAAGATCGAGGACGATCCCTCGCAGCCGCGGCATCTCCAGACCGTGTGGGGCGTTGGCTACCGGGTGGTGCCATGATGCCCGCCGCGATGATCGGGACGGCGCTCGCGGTCGGGGTACTCACGCTGGGGGTCGGGCTGACGGCGGTTGCGCTGTTGCGGCTCCTTCCGAGCCTCCGCCTTCAGCTCACGGGCCTTGCAGCCCTCGCGGTCTGCCTCCCTCTGTCGTCGGTCATGCTCTCCGGCTGGGTCGCGTTCCACATGGGCGACGACGTGAAGATCCTCGCCGTCTCGGCCGCGTCCGCCGCCGTCGCGGTCGTTGCCGCGCTCATCCTTGCCGGCTCGATCGCGCGCTCGGTCGAGCGCCTGCGTGATGCGTCGTCGAGGCTCGCGGCAGGCGACCTCACCGTGCGCGCGTCCGAGACAGGGCCCGCGGAGGTCTCCGAGCTCGCCGCGTCGTTCAACGAGATGGCCGCCGGCCTGGAGACCCTCTTCGACGCACGCCGAGAGCTCGTCGCGTGGGCCAGCCACGACCTGCGCACGCCCCTTGCGAACATGCAGGCGATGCTCGAGGCGCTCGAGGACGGTCTCGTCGAGGCCGACACGACCCTGCCCGTGCTGCGAGAGCAGGTCGCCGTGCTCTCCTCGCTCGTCGACGACCTCTTCGAGCTGGCGCGGATCGACGCCGGCGCGCTCACGCTCGAGCTGAGAGAGGCTCGTCTCGAGCCCATGGTCGAGTCGTGTCTGCGCGGTGTAGAGGCGGACGCGCTGCGACGCGGGGTCGAGCTCGATTCGAGCGTGCCCGTCGACCTTGCTGCGCGCTGCGCCCCCGAGAAGGTCGAGCGGGTGCTCTTCAATCTGCTCACGAACGCGCTCCGGCACACGCCTTCGGATGGGACGATCGCGGTCCGCGTGACGCGGTTCGACCGCGAGGTGCGGATCAGTGTCGAGGACACCGGGGAGGGGCTGGACGACGAGGCGCGCGACAGGATGTTCGATCGCTTCTGGCGCGGCGACCCCGCTCGCTCCGCGCGGGGAGCAGGGCTCGGCCTCGCCATCGCTCGCGGACTTGTGGAGGCCCACGGTGGCCGCATGTGGGCGGAGGGACGCGCCGAGGGAGGCGCACGCGTGTCCTTCACGCTGCCGGCCGCGTCCTAGAGTCCCGAACGGCCTGCGCGCGGAATCGGGTGGGATGTCCCAGCCCACGACCCGTCGGATGCTGGAGGCCTGTCCCGGGCGCATCACACGTGCCCGTCGATGCGCCCGGGGCAGCCAGGGAACCTCCGTGACGCGCGCCCAATGCGCCGCGTCGACAGCCGGTTCCGTTCGAGGTCGAAACCGCGGACGGACTCGCGGCCTTGCGCACGCACCGCGTGGCGGAGCGCACGCTCTCTCCTAGTCCGGTGGACTCGTCTCCAACGTCATCCCCTTCCGGTCTTCGAAGGGACGGTCTTCCTCGACAATAGCGCGACGCGGTGGCGCTGTGAAGCGCGATGCCATACTCAGGCCGTGTCGGGACGGATCCTCGCGATGGGCGGCTATTCGCTCGGAACCGCCTTCGACGAGCTCGTGCTCGAGCTGGCTCGGGGTCCGCGCGTGTTGTTCGTGCCGACGGCCGCCGGAGAGTCGGCGACGGCGGTCGTGTCGTTCTACGCGTCGTTTGCGGGTCGGGCCGAGCCCCGACATCTCGTCTTCAATCCCTGGCCTCCCGACGGCCTCCGCGAGCTCGTCCTCTCCCACGACGTCGTGTACGTATCGGGTGGGAACACGGCGAACGCCCTCGCGATCTGGAGAGTGCACGGCTTCGACCGGATCCTGCGTGAGGCGTGGGAGCGCGGCGCGCTCCTCTGCGGATGGAGCGCCGGCATGATCTGCTGGTTCGAGGCAGGCGTCACGGACTCGTTCGGCCCCGAGCTCGCGGGTATGCGCGACGGTCTCGGGCTGCTTCCGGGCAGCGCGTGCCCGCACTACGACGGCGAGGAGCGGCGCCGCCCGGTCTTCACCCGGCTCGTGCGGGAGGGCTTCCCGCCGGGGATCGCCTGCGACGATGCCGCGGCCGCGCTGTACGAAGGGACCGAGCTCGTCGAGGTCATCGCACGAGAGCCCGGCGCCAGCGCCTACCGCGTCGGCGCCGAGGGCGAGGAGCGACTCGACGCGCGGCTCCTGTGACACCGACGCCACACGAGGTCACGGCGTCACCTCGCAGGCAGATGTCGGCGTGACGTGCGGAAGATCGTCGTCATCGCCTCTGCGAGCGGGTGTGGCAAGACGACGGTCGGTCGCGTGCTCGCGCGACGGCTCGACGTGCCTTTCGTCGAGCTCGATGCTTTGAACCACGGGCCCGGCTGGACCGAGGCGACGGCCGACGAGCTCAGAAAGCGTCTCGGGCCGGTGCTCTCGAGCGAGTCATGGGTGATCGACGGGAGCTACCGCGAGAAGCTCGGCGACCTCGTCCTCGGTGCGGCCGACACGGTCCTCTGGCTCGACCTCCCGCGGCGGGTATGGCTGCCTCGACTCCTGCGCCGCAGCATCGGCAGGATCGTGCGGCGCGAGGAGCTGTGGAACGGGAACCGCGAGACGTTCCGCAACGCCTTCGTCGGTCGTGACGCGCTGATCCCGTACGCGCTGCGTGGCTACGCTGCGCGCCGCCGGCGCTACCCGGTCGGGCTCGCCGGACTCCACGTCGTCCGTCTCCGCTCGCAACGGGAGGTCGACGCATGGCTCGCCTCGACCGCCGGGCCGTCACTCACCGGGGCCGGAGCAGCGCAACCGCCTCGGCGGCAAGCCCCTCCCGCCGCCCCGTGAAGCCGAGGCTGTCGGTCGTCGTCGCGCGGACGTTCACCCGTTCCCGCTCGACGTCGAGCGCATCCGCGAGCCGCTCGCGCATCTTCTCGCGGTACTTCGCGATCCTCGGCTCCTGCCCGACCAGAACGCAATCCGCGTTGACGAGCGCGAACCCCGCCTCGCGGACCCGACGATAGGCCTCGGAGAGCAAGACAAGCGAGTCCGCGCCCCGATACCGCTCGTCGTCGGACGGAAACAACGCCCCGATGTCGGCGAGACCGGCCGCGCCGAGCAGCGCGTCCGCCAGCGCGTGCGCAATCACGTCGCCGTCCGAATGGCCGACGAGCCCTCTCGGATACTCGATCGTGACCCCGCCGAGGACGAGCGGGACCCCGTCCCCGAAAGCGTGCGCATCCACACCGAGCCCGATCCGCAGCTCGCTCATGACCCAGGTCTCCGCCGGCGTCGCGCACGACGGCTCACTCCACGGACGCCAGCGCGGCCGGGACTAGAGCACGAGGCGTCATTCTGAGAGGAGCTCAAAGCCACGACTCGACGAGCGCCAGGTCGGACGGAGTCGTGATCTTGAGCAGACGGGGATCACCGTCCACGACGCCGATGCGCCCGCCGGCCCGCTCCACGAGCGATGCGCAATCGGTCGCCCCGGCAAGGTCTCCCGCGTATGCAGCGCGGAGCGAGGGTGCGATGAACGCCTGTGGCGTCTGGACACCGACCAGCCCCTCGCGCGCGAGCGTCTCGACGACGACTCCCCGCTCGACCCGCTTCATCGTGTCCCGCACCGGCAGGCACGGAACCACACCGTCCAGCCCTTCCGAGAGTCGGCCGAGCAACCGCTCGAGCACGGCCTCGTCGAGGAGCGGTCGCGCGGCGTCGTGCACCAGCACGACGAGCGCTTCGTGAGGCACTTCGTGCAATGCGTTCCGCACCGACTCGGCCCTCGAGGCACCCCCTGTCACCACCGACCCGACCTTCGAGGTCACGAGCTCTTCCGCGAGCAGAATGACAGGCTCCTCCCAGGCGGGCGGCGCGGCGACGACGACCGCGTCGACCCAGTCGGAGGCATCCAGCCTCTCCAGGCTCTCCGCGAGCAGCGGCCGACCGCCGAGCGCCGCGAACGCCTTGGGCCGGTCCCCTCCGAGTCGCTCTCCGGAGCCTGCCGCGACGAGGACGGCCCATGTGGCACTTTCCGCGTCGCGAAGAGTGCCACGAGAGAGTTGCCCGGCCATCCGCGTGACCGTACCCGCGCGGAGCGCTCCGGGGCTGCTATCGCCGGGCTAGGCCGTGGCCGCCGCGGCCGTCTTCGGCTTCGCCTTGGCGCGCTTGCCCTTGGCCGGGTTCGCCAGCACATCCTCGAGCCACGCATGCGCGTCGTCCTCGGACAGGTCCTTCGCATACATGAGCTCGGAGGCGAGGATCTTCTTCGCCTTGACGTACATCTGCTTCTCGCCGGTGGAAAGGCCCTTCTCGTGGTCCCGAAGCGCGAGGTTCCGGACGACCTCCGCGAGCTCGAGGATGTCTCCGGTCTTCATCTTGTCGCGGTTGTGCTTGAAGCGACGGTTCCAGTTCTTCGGCATCTCGGTCGATCCGCCCAGCAACACCTTGACGACGACCTCGACCATCTCCTGGTCGATCACCCAACGCAGCCCGACCTTCTCGGCGTTGTCGACCGGCACGTTGACGGTCATCTCGTTGTGGAGGATCTTGATGGTCAGGTACTCGCGCTCCTCGCCCAGAACGATCTTGACCTCTTTCTTCTCGACCGTTCCAGCGCCGTGGTGCGGGTACACGACCTTGTCGCCGACATCGAACACGCCTGAAGTCCTCCCGTCGTCCGGTCTTGGATGCGCCCTGACTCACAAAAAGCGCCGGCCTCGATATGCCGGCGTTGTGAGGACCCATTGTACCCGAAAGAAATCCCTGCGCTCGCCGCATGAACGCGTTCCACGAACAGCTCCCGCGGGCGCTCACGGCTCCGCCAGGGGCTCTCCGATCACCCCCTCCTGACCGTCCGATCGAGACGCGAGCCCGGCGCGGAGAGCCTCGCGAAGCGTCTCCGATGCGACGACACGCGGGCCGGCGCCACGAGGGCTCGTGCCCTCGGGCACGAGCACCGCCGTCACCCCGAGCTTCGAGCACTCCTCGAGCCGCCGCTCGGCCTGGGCAGCCGGCCGGAGCCTGCCGGTGAGTCCGAGCTCGCCGAACGCCGCGATCCCCTCCTTCAGAGGCGCGCCGCGCGCAGCCGAGGCGATCGCGAGCGCGATCGCGAGGTCCGCCCCGGGCTCGTCGATCCGCACACCGCCGGCGACGTTGACGAAGATGTCGGCGGCCCCCAACGGGACGCCGGCGTGACGCGCCAGGACCGCGACGATCATCGCGAGCCGCTTGGGATCGACGCCGGTCCCCACGCGGCGTGGCATGGCGAGGTCGGTGCGCGACACGAGCGACTGGATCTCGAGGAGGATCGGGCGCGTCCCCTCGAGGGCAACTGCGACGGCGGCTCCCGCCTCGCCGACGCGTGTCGCACCGAAGATCGCCGAGGGATCGGGGACGCCGACGAGACCGCCGGCGGTCATCTCGAACACGCCGATCTCGTTGGTCGAGCCGAAGCGGTTCTTCGCGGCACGCAGCACGCGATGGGCGTGATAGCGGTCGCCCTCGAACTGGAGGACGCAGTCCACGAGGTGCTCGAGGACCCGTGGCCCGGCCACGGCCCCGTCCTTCGTCACGTGGCCGACGAGAATCGTCGCCACGCCACTCTGCTTCGTGACGCGCAGGAGACGGGCGGCCGCCTCGCGAACCTGCGCGACCGACCCCGGTGCAGAGCCCAACTCGCTCGCGTAGAGCGTCTGGACCGAGTCGATCACGCACACGGCGGGACGGTCGCGCTCCAGGGTGGCGCACACCGTCTCGAGCTCGGTCTCCGCGAGAATGGACACGTCGTCGGCGCCGCCCAGGCGCTCGGCACGCAGGCGAACCTGCGCGACGGACTCCTCGCCGGTGACGAGGAGGGCCGAGCGCCCACCGCGCGCGATCGAGCCGAGCGCCGAGAGCAGCAGGGTCGACTTGCCCACGCCGGGCTCACCCCCGACGAGGACGAGCGACGCCGGCACGAGCCCACCGCCGAGGACGCGGTCGAGCTCGGGCACTCCGGTCTCGAGCCGCGCAGCCTCGGTCGCCTGTACGTCGCCGAGCCTCTCCGCCGACCGCGCCGCGCCGGAAGCCGGGCGGCCGTCCGATCCATGGAGCTCCTCCACGAGCGTCCCGAAGGCGCCGCACCCGGGGCAGCGTCCGAGCCATCGGCCCGTCGTCGCCCCGCACTCCCCGCACGTGAACTGCACCACCACCTTCGCCATGGAGCAAGGGTAGACGAGCCGCCGGACGGTACGTCGTCCGATTGGGCAACGAGCGACCGCACGGGTGACCGCTCGCCTATCCTCCAGGTCGTGAGAGCGTCGCACCCCAGCGTCGGCGTGCATTCCCACGCCCACGACCATCGCAGCGCCTCCCGCCGCGCGCTCCTGGCAGTTCTCGGCCTGACGCTCGCGTTCACGGTGGTCGAGATCGCCGGCGGTCTCTGGACGGGCAGCCTCGCGCTCCTCGCGGACGCCGGGCACATGGTGTCGGACAACGTCGCCATAGGCCTCGCACTGGTGGCCCTCACGCTCGCCCGTCGTCCCTCGACTCCACAACGGAGCTTCGGTCTCCAGCGCGCCGAGATCCTCGCTGCGTTCGTGAACGGGCTCGTGCTCGTGCTCGTGAGCGCCTGGATCGTCTGGGCGGCGATCGCGCGCATCGGCGACACGCGCGAGATCCTCGGTGGCTGGATGCTCGCGGTGGCCGTCCTGGGCCTCGTGGTGAACGTTGCCGCGGCGACCATCCTCGTGCGGTCGGGGAGGCAAAGCCTCAACGTGGAGGCAGCGCTGCGGCACGTGGTCGCCGATCTCCTCGGCTCCGTCGGCGTGATCGTCGCGGCACTCGTCGTCGTCTCGACCGGATGGACCCTCGTCGACCCACTGGTCTCGCTCGCGATCGCGCTCCTGATCGCCGCAAGCGCATGGACCATCCTCCGCGACGCGACGGCGATCCTGATGGAGGAGACTCCGTCCGGGCTCGATGCCACCGCCGTCGCGCGGATGATCGTCGACGTCCCGGGCGTAACGAGCGTCCACGACCTCCACGTATGGACGATCACGTCGGGCTTCGATGCGCTTTCGGCTCACGTCCTGGTCGGTCGCGGTGAGGACTGTCACGCGCTCCGCCGCGAGGTGGAGCGCATGCTCTCGGAGCGCTTCGGTATTGCGCACACCACCCTGCAGGTCGACCACGACGCTGCCGATGCATTGATCGAGCTACGGCGGTAGCGCGGCGCCGCCTTCTAGACGAGGCTCTTCACGAACAGCACCCGGTCCTCGCCGGGGCCGTCGTAGTCCCGGGCGACCCGTTCCTCCTCGAACCCGAGCGCCCGGTGGAACGCCACCGACGCCTCGTTCGCGGGGGACGTGACGCAGCGAACGACGGTACGTCCCTCGGCACGCGCATCCTCGAAGAACCGCTCGTAGAGCCTCCGCCCGAGGCCCTCCCCGCGCCGTTCTGGCGCCACGCCCATGAAATGGACGTACGCCTCCTCCGGGCCGGTCTGCGAGTGGAACCCGATCAGGAATGCCGCCAGCTGACCATCGTCGTCGTCCACGACGTAGCTCGTTCCCTCGAAATGGACGAAGAAGAGCCGCGGCAGCATCGGGGCCATCTCGCGACCGCCCCACCACGCGTTGACGCGAGCGATGACGCGTCCGTAGTCGGCCGGCTGTGCGTGCCTGATCTCCACGAGCGGAGCCTAGTAGCCGCTAGCGAACCGTGACGAGACGGTCGACGGGGAGCGGATACACGTAGCCCGGTGAGCACCAGCTCGGGACGATCAGCCGCCATTCTCCGGGATGCGGGAAGCGAATCGTCACGCGCCATCTCCTGGGGCGCTCGCGGGTCATGCTGCGCACGAATCCCATCCGCGGCGTCGGTCGGATCCTGTGGAAGCTCGGACCTTGCGGGCCGTTGATCGAGTAGCCGCCCGCGACCAACGCGTCGAGCGCCCTGAAGATGCTGACCCCCGGGGCAACCGCCAGCAGCTGCATGCCGCAGTCGTTGCCGGTGGACTCGTCCGTTCGCGCGAGCACCCGTACCGCGTATCCCACCGCCGGTCGATCGCTCGACAGGTAGAGCGCGACGCCGAACTTCGCGCTCGCTGCCGGTGCCACGCACAACATCCACGCAACGGCGGCGACGATCGCCCGCATGCTCTGTCTTCGCGACACCGCGTGTTCCGTTCCCTCGACCGTAGTGTGCACGAACTGCGACGCGGCCGAGACGTGTCCCGGAGCTGTCCGACCACAGTCGACGTCTACGTCGACGGCCACGCAGCGACCATCGCCGCGATGTGGCGATGGTCGGTTCCGCAGCATCCGCCGAGCACGGTCAGCCGGGGCAGACGGTCGCGGAGCGCGACGTACTCGAGCGCGAGCTCTTCGGGGTTCCCGCTGTCGAGCTCCTCGGCGTCGTCGAGCGCCGCATGGCTGAGACGGGAGGCGTTCGCCCTCAGTCCCATGACACGGTCGGTCCAGGCCGAGCCCGGCTCCAGGACTGCGTCGAAGTGCGACGGATGGGCGCAGTTGACCATGAAGTAGGCGGGGTAGGCGCCCGTCCGCGCGTCGACCCGCTCGATCGCGTCCCGCAGAGGCTGACCGCTCGGAAGCCGGCCGTCCGTCTCGACCGTGAACGAGATCACGACCGGCATCCCCGCGGCTCGCGCGGCACGAACCACCCCCTCCGCCTCGTCCGCGTAGGTCATCGTGAGCGCGGTCACGAGGTCGGCGGCGGTGCCGGCGAACGTCCCGATCTGGGTCGCGTGATACGCCTCGGCGGCGTCCGCAGACATCGCCTCGCCGACGACGTAGCCGTCCCCGCGCGGCCCCACGCAGCCCGAGATCACGATCGGCGCCTCGTTCGTCTCGTGCGCACGGCGGACCTCCTCGAGGAGCTCGACGGCACGGCGATTGAGCGAATCGAGCTGTCGCGGCGTCTGACCCAGGCGTGCGGCCCAGTCGGCGCTCGCGCGCCAGGTCGCGGTCTCGAGCACGACGCCGACGCGCGCCTCACGGGCGATCCGGACATATGGCTCGAAGTAGCGGCGGAGCGCGTCCTCACCGCCCTCGCGCGTCAACAGGTCGTACGCCGCGAAATGAGGCAGCTCGTGGCCGTCGTGGAAGATCAGGGTCGTCTCGATGCCGCCGTCGGTCAGGAACGGCGTCGCGCGGAGCTGGGGCAAGGCCTGACGGAAGCGCGTCCGAGGCTCGGTCGCATCCATGGAGCGCACGCTACGGCGAGAACCGCTCCGGGGAAGGACGGTTTGCCGTACTTCGCAGGCGTCCGACTCGTACGTCGGACACCGCGACCCTACGTCTCGGGCTCCTCGTCCTCCGTCGGCGCCTCCGGCGGGACGGTGACCGCCTCCGGCTGCACCTCGCCCTCGATCACGCGCATCTCGACCTTCGGGTCGTCGGGGCCCGGGTCCTCGCGCCGGTCGACGACGATCGTCGAGCCCTCCGTCAGCTCTCGTCCGAGGACGAAGTCGGCGAGCGGGTCCTCGATCAGGCGCTGGATCGCGCGACGGAGCGGCCGTGCGCCCATCGCGGGGTCGTAGCCCTCCTCGACGAGCAGCTCCTTCGCATCCTGGGTCAGCTCGACGGTCGAGCCGTGCACCGACATCTGGTCCCGCAGCCGCTTCATCATCAGGTCGACGATCTGGAGAATCTCGCTCTTCTCGAGCTTGTGGAACACGATGATCTCGTCGATCCGGTTCAGAAGCTCCGGCCGGAACACCTTCTTCAGCTCACCCATCACGCGCGACTTCATGTCCTCGTAGGTGAGACCCTGCTCGTCGCCGAGCGTGAACCCGAGCGACTGGTTCTTCGAGATCTGCGCCGCCCCGATGTTGGAGGTCATGATCACGATCGTGTTGCGGAAGTCGACCTTCCGCCCCTGTGCGTCGGTCAGCTTCCCGTCCTCCAGGATCTGCAGCAGGATGTTGAAGACGTCCGGGTGCGCCTTCTCGATCTCGTCGAGGAGCAGCACCGAGTACGGCTTGCGGCGGACGGCCTCGGTGAGCTGGCCGCCCTCGTCGTAGCCGACGTACCCGGGAGGCGAGCCGACGAGCCGGGACACGGAGTGCTTCTCCATGTACTCCGACATGTCCACCTGGATCATCGCGTCCTCGTCCCCGAACAGGAACTCGGCGAGCGTGCGCGCGAGCTCGGTCTTCCCGACGCCCGAGGGGCCGAGGAAGATGAACGAGCCGGTCGGGCGCTTCGGGTCCTTGATCCCTGCGCGCGCGCGCCGGATCGCCTTCGAGACGGCCACGATCGCGGGCTCCTGGCCGATCACGCGCTTGTGGAGCTCCTCCTCCATGCGCACGAGCTTCTGCGACTCGGCCTCGGTGAGCTTGAACACCGGGATCCCCGTCCACATCGAGACGATGTCGGCGATCTCGTCCTCGCCGATCTCGGGCTGCTCCTCGTCGGCCTCGTTGCGCCAGTTCTCCTCGAGCTCCTTCTTCTTCTGCGAGAGCTTGCGCTCCTTGTCGCGCAGGGATGCGGCCTTCTCGAACTCCTGGGCCTCGATCGCCGCCTCCTTGTCGGAGCGGACGGTCTCGATCTCCTCCTCGAGCTCGCGGTATCGCGGCGGGGCGGACATCGTGCGGATCCGGACGCGGGAGCCGGCCTCGTCGATCAGGTCGATCGCCTTGTCCGGGAGGTGGCGGTCCTGGATGTAGCGGTCGGCCAGCACCGCGGAGGCACGGAGCGCGTCGTCGGTGATCTTCACGCGGTGGTGGGCCTCGTAGCGGTCGCGCAGGCCTCGCAGGATCTGCACGGTCTCGTCGATCGACGGCTCCTCGACCCGCACCTGCTGGAAGCGCCGCTCGAGCGCCGCGTCGCGCTCGAGGTACTTCCGGTACTCGTCGAGCGTGGTCGCGCCGATCGTCTGCAGCTCGCCGCGCGCGAGCGCGGGCTTCAGGATCGAGGCCGCGTCGATCGCGCCCTCGGCGGCGCCCGCGCCGACGAGGTTGTGCAGCTCGTCGATGAACAGGATGATGTCGCCGCGCTGGGTGATCTCCTTCATCACCTTCTTCAGGCGCTCCTCGAACTCTCCGCGATACTTCGATCCCGCGACGAGCGCGGCGAGATCGAGCGTGTAGATCTGCTTGTTCTTGAGCAGCTCGGGCACCTGGTTCGACGCGATCCGCGCGGCGAGCCCCTCGACGACGGCGGTCTTGCCGACGCCCGGCTCGCCGATCAGCACCGGGTTGTTCTTCTGGCGCCGCGACAGGATCTGCATCACGCGCTCGATCTCGAGCTGGCGCCCGACGACGGGGTCGAGCTTGCCCTCGGTCGCCTGCTTCGTGAGGTTGCGGCCGAACTGGTCGAGAAGCTTCGAGTTCTTCGTCTTCTCGCCCTGACCGGCGGCACCCGCCTGGCCGGACTGGCGGCGACCCGGGCCGGAGAGCATGCGGATGATCTCGTTACGGATCTTCTCGGCATCCGCGTCGAAGTCGAGCAGGATCCGGGCGGCGACGCCCTCGTTCTCGCGGACGAGGCCGAGGAGGATGTGCTCCGTGCCGATGTAGTTGTGGCCGAGCGAGAGCGCCTCGCGCAGCGCGAGCTCGAGCACCTTCTTCGCGCGCGGCGTGAACGGGATCTGACCTGTCGTCACCTCGTCGCCCTGGCCGACGATGTGCGCGACCTGCGCGCGCACCTCTTCCACGGTGATGTCGAGCTGCTCGAGGACGCGGGCGGCGAGCCCCTCCTCCTCGCGGAGCAGACCGAGCAGGATGTGCTCAGTGCCGATGTAGTTGTGCTTCAGCGCACGTGCTTCGTCCTGGGCGAGAACGACGACCTGCCTGGCCCGCTCTGTAAAGCGCTCGAACACGGTTGCCTCGACCCCTCCTTTCCCGTGAATCGGCGCCCACGGTGCCGCGGGCCCCGAGTCGAGGGCACATCTGATCGTACCGCACGGCCTCGAGGTCGCCGTCAACCGGATCCGAAGCGGCCGAGGCGGTAGCCTTCGCGCGCGATGCGGATCCTGATCACGGGCTCGTCGGGCCAGATCGGAACGAACCTCGCGTTGCGTCTCCAGCGTGACGGGCACGACGTCTTCGGCGTCGACAAGCGGCTGAACACCTGGACGGACGCGTTCCCGTATCTCCTCCAGGACCTGGCGGGTCACTACGCGCCCTTCCCCGGTGGGATCAACGGCGTCGAGTATCCCGAGGCGGACCTCGTGGTGCACCTCGCGGCCCATGCAAAGGTGCACCAGCTCGTCCGCGAGCCGCACCGCGCGCTCGAGAACGCGATGATGACGTTCAACGTCCTCGAGTACGCGCGCCAGGCGAACCTGCCGATCGTCTTCTCGTCGAGCCGCGAGGTGTACGGCGACGTGCACCGGTTCGAGGGGTACAGCGAGCAGGTCGCGGACTTCGCCTACACCGAGAGCACCTACTCGGCGTCCAAGATCGCGGGCGAGGCGTTCATCTACTCGTACGCGCGCTGCTACGGGCTTCCCTACCTCGTGTTCCGGTTCTCGAACGTCTACGGCCGGTACGACAACGACCTCCACCGGATGGTGCGCGTGATCCCGCTCTTCACGCACTCGATGCTCCGGGGCGAGCCGATCACGATCTACGGCGGCCGCGAGAAGACGCTCGACTTCACGTACGTCGACGACTGCATCGACGGAATCGTGCGCGGGATCGACGCGCTCGTCGACGGCCGCGTCGCCAACCAGACGATCAACCTGGCCTACGGGGAAGGGAACACGCTCGTCCGCTGCGCCGAACTGATCGCCTCGGAGCTCGACGTCGAGCCGGACATGACGCTCGCCTCGTCGCTGCTCGGAGAGGTCACGCACTACGTCGCCGATCTCTCGAAGGCGCGTGCGCTGCTCGACTACGAGCCTCGCGTGTCGCTCTCCGAGGGCATCGCGCGCTCGGTCGAGTGGTTCCGGGAGCACCGTGCGGCCCATCCGGAGGAGGACGTGGCGGTGATCGCGGACCACGAGCGGGCCGTCGACGTGGGTCAGGGCTGGAAGCCCGCAACCACCGCCTGAGCCCGTCTCAGCGCCGCACCGAGGTACAAGCTTGACTGGCTAGCTCTCGCGCGGGCGCAGCGCCGGGAACAGCACGACGTCGCGGATCGACTCTTTCCCGGTGAAGAGCATCACGAGCCGGTCGATGCCGAGCCCCAGCCCTCCGGTCGGCGGCATCCCGTAGGAGAGCGCGTCCACGTAGTCGGGGTCTCCGCGCTCGCCCTCCACCTGCTGCGACTGCTGGTCGAACCGCTCCTGCTGCAACGCGGCGTCGTTGATCTCCGAGAACGCATTTCCGAGCTCCATCCCGCCGGCGAAGTACTCGAACCTCTCGGTCAGGGTCGGGTCGCCGTCCGTCGGCCGCGCGAACGGCGACAGCTCCACCGGGTAGTCGTGGACGATCGTCGCCGCGATCAGCCCGGGCTCGACGTAGTGCGAGAACGCATGGTCGACGAGCTGTGCCCAGTCCTTGTCGGCCTCGGTGTCCACTCCCCGCTCCGTGAGAGCCGCGCGCAGCTCACCCGGATCCCGTGACCACAGCTCGTGCCGCTCGAGCGCCTCGACGAACCGCACGCGCTCCCACGGAGCCCCGAGGTCGATGTCGTGGCCGCGGAAGGTCACGGCGCTCGTCCCGAGCACCTCGACCGCGACCCGCCCGATGAGCGCTTCGATGCGTGTCATCGTGTCCGTGTAGTCGGCGTACGCCTCGTACCACTCGAGCATCGTGAACTCGGGGTTGTGCTTGAACGAGACGCCCTCGTTGCGGAAGTCCTTGCCGATCTCGTAGACGCGCTCGAGGCCACCGACGATCAGGCGCTTGAGGTACAGCTCGGTCGCGATGCGGAGGTACAGATCCGCATCGAGCTCGTTGTGGTGCGTCGTAAAGGGCCGCGCGAACGCGCCGCCGTAGCGCGGCTGGAGGACGGGCGTCTCGACCTCGACGAAGCCCCACTCGTCGAGCGTCCTACGGATCGCCGTCACGGCCCGAGCGCGCGTCAGGAACACCTCGCGAGCGTCCTGGTTCATCAGCAGGTCGAGATGGCGCTTCCGGTAGCGCAGCTCGACGTCGGTCAGCCCATGGAACGTGTCGGGCAGCGGCTGCGTGTTTCGCGACAGCACCTCGACGCTCTCGGCGAGGACGGACGGCTCGCCGCGCCTCGACTTCGCCGGGACGCCGACGACGCCGACGACGTCGCCGAGATGGACCTCGACCTCGCCGGTCACCGCGGCGTCGCAGATCACCTGGATACGGCCCGAGCGGTCGACGACGTCGAGAAAGACGAGCTTGCCCATCCCACGGCGCGCCATCGCGCGCCCGGCGATGCGCCGGGTCTCCTCCGCGGCTCCGCCGTTCTCGAGCGGCTCCGCCTCGGCCAGGACCCCGGCGATCGCGTCCCGGTCGGGGAAGCGCTTGGGCGCGGGTTGCTCGGGCATCGGCGGATCGTACGTCGCGGCGTTCCGGCCGGCTGCCCCGGCAACACTGTCCCGCAGGCGTGTCGGACCCGGCGTCCGAACGCGGCGGCTCAGGCGGCTGCCTTGATCTCCATGATCTTGAACTTCACGATGGAGCCGCGCGGGGTCGTGACCTCCACGGTCTCACCCTTCTTGTGCCCCATGATCGCCTTGCCGACGGGCGACTCATTGGAGAGCTTCTGCTCGGCGGGGTTCGCCTCGGCCGAGCCGACGATGTGGTACTCGACGGTCTGCTTCGCGTCGACGTCGCGAAGCCGGACGACGGAGCCGACGGAGACAACGCTCGTGTCGACGTCGTCCGTGTCGATCACGCGGGCGTGCGCCAGGCGGTCCTCGAGCTGCGCGATCTTGTGCTCGAGCATCGCCTGCTCGTTCTTCGCGTCGTCGTACTCCGCGTTCTCGGCAATGTCCCCGAACTCTCGGGCCGTGCGGATGCGCTCGGCGATCTCGCGCCGCCTGTCCGTGCGGAGCGTCTCGAGCTCGCCCTTCAGGGTTTCGTAGCCGTCGGGTGTGAGGATGACGTCCTTCAGGGAAGGTCTCCGGGTCGTCGCCAGTAAGAAAAGACGAGGCGCACCGCGCCACGCGGACGCGCATGGTAGCGCCGGGAAGCAGGGTTGTGCAACCCCCGCACGGGAGAGACGTGCCATGCCGTGTCTACCATCCCCTGACGACGATGGTCGACCTTCGCGAGCCCTGGTCGATCGGGCCGGTCGAGATTCCGACGCGGCTCGTTCTCGCGCCGATGGCGGGTGTCAGCGTGCAGGCATTTCGCCGCCAGGGACGCCGCTTCGGGGCGGGCCTCGTCTGCTCGGAGATGGTCTCGAGCGCAGGCATCGAGCACCGGAACGAACGTACGCTCGGGTACCTGCGCGTGGCGGCCGACGAGCATCCGCTGGCGATCCAGCTGTTCGGCTCTGATCCCGCGGCGATGGCCGAGTCCGCCCGCATGACAGAGGCGGCGGGAGCCGACCTCGTCGACCTGAACTTCGGCTGTCCGGTGCGCAAGGTGACGAAGACCGGCGCCGGAGCCACGCTGCTGGACGATCCCGATCTCGCGGCACGCATCGTCTCGGCGATCGCCGACGCCGTCGAGATTCCCGTGACGGTGAAGCTCCGCCGGGGGATGAAGAACGGCTCGCGCGACTGCCTGACGGTCGCGCCACGGCTCGTGGAGGCGGGAGCGGCGTCGCTGACGCTTCATCCGCGCTCGGCCCAGCAGATGTACACGGGCACCGCAGATCACGCGCTGACGGCCGAGCTCGTCTCGCTCGTCGACGTCCCCGTCGTCGCCTCCGGCGACATCGACTCGCGGGAGCGGGCCAGCACCGTCCTGGAGGAGACCGGCGCCACTGCCGTGATGGTCGGCCGCGCTGCGCAGGGCAACCCGTGGGCGCTCGAGCAGATCGTGGACGGGGTCGCACGCGACCCTTCGCGCGAAGAGGTTGTCGCCGAGCTCGTGGTGTTCCTGCGCGAGGCCGTGCGCGAGCTCGGCGAGCGCCGTGCAAGCGGGTTCCTGAAGAAGTTCTACGGCTGGTATCTCGGGGCGGGGCGTTTCCCGCGCCAGTTCAGGCAAGAGCTTGTCGTGCTCGACTCGACCGAAGAGGTCGAGCGACGGCTCCTCGCAGCTGCTCCGGACGCGCTCGACCTCGTCGACCGGCTCGAGGCCGAGATTCCTCCGGGCGACGCGGTCACGCTCGCCCTCCCGATCTCGATCTACGGCGGCGGCTGAAGAGCGTGCGGGAACCCATGGTTCCCCACCAGCCCCTCCTCCACCGCCGCTGCCCGCGATGCATAACCGGCCTCCGGCCGGCATAGCCGGACTACCGCCATGATCGTGGCCTCTTCCGCGTTCGTACGAGTGGTCGCCCGGATTCGGGTCGCCAGCGTCGGCGAGCCGCAGGCGCTTGTGTTGATTCAACACAAGCGTTGTCAGACGCCGCGGGTCAGCGCGAGCGGCCGGCCGTCGCGGCCAGCGCGCCGAGCGCGACGAAGATCGTCCCGGAGACGTACCGCTGGATCCGCGCGAACGTGCGGCTGCGACGGAGCACGGCTCCGGCGCTCCCGGCGACGAGCGCCCAGACGAGGTCGCTCGTGAGCGCGATCACGACGAACACGACGCCGAGCACCGCTAGCTGCCCGCGGGTCGAGCTGCCGCGGTCGACGAACTGCGGGAGAAACGCGACGAAGAAGAGCGCGGTCTTCGGGTTCAGCACGTTGACGACGACGCCGCGTCGATACGTCCGGCCGAGCGTCGACTCGACCCTTCGACCGCCGATCCGGTCGTCCCGCGCAAGGAGCGCCCGAGCTCCGAGCCAGACGAGATAGACGGCGCCGAGCAGCTTCACGACCGTGAACGCCTCCGCCGAGGCCGCGATGACGGCGGACAGCCCGATCACAGCGGCGGCTACGTGGAACAACCCTCCGGTCGAGACGCCGAAGGCGGACACGATTCCGGCCCGGCGCCCACCCGGGATGCTCTGCGCCACGATGTAGAGCACGGCCGGCCCCGGGACGACCGCGAGCGCGAGAGACGCGGCCGCGAACACGGCGAGGGAACGCGTGTCGGGGATCACCGGTTCAGCGCCCACACCATGCGCAGCCCGTCGAGCGTCAGAAACGGGTCCACGTGCTCGATCGCCGACGAGTGCGGCGCGACGAGGTCGGCGAGCCCGCCGGTGGCCACGACCGGGGCGCGCGGTGCTTCGAGCTCCCCGCGGATCGCGGCGACGATCCCGTCGACCTGGCCGGCGAACCCGTACACGAGCCCCGACTGGAGCCCCGCTACGGTCGTCTTCCCGATCACGCTCGGAGGCTCCGCGTACTCGATGTTGACGAGGCGAGCAGCGCGGGCGAACAGGGCGTCCATCGACGTCTCGATTCCCGGCGCGAGCACGCCACCCACGTACTCGCCCGCGGCCGACACGACGTCGAAGTTCGTGGAGGTGCCGAAGTCCACGACGATCACGGGGCTGCCGAAGCGAGCCTTCGCGGCGACCGAGTTCACGATCCGATCGGGGCCCACCTCCCGAGGGTCGTCGTAGCGGATCGGGACACCGGTACGGACGCCGGGGCCGACGGCGACGAGTGGGGCGCCCGCCCAGCGCTCGGCGAGCCTCTCCCACTCCCGGAGCAGCGTCGGCACGGTGGTCGCGAGGCAGATGCCGTCGACGGAGTCTGGGTCGAGCAGCCCCCCGAGCAGAACGGACAGCTCGTCGCCCGTTCGGGTCCGGTCCGTCGCGAGCCGCCAGTTGTCAGCGAGCTCGTCGCCCTCGAACAGCCCGAGGACTGTCTGCGTGTTGCCGACATCGACAGCCAGTAGCACGGCCGAAGTGAATCAGAGCACGCCGCTCGGGGCCGAGCGTCTCGGAGCCGCCGTTACAGGAGGTCGTCTTCGTCGTCGCTGCGGCGGGACTCTCCGATGCGCTCGGCAAGCGCCTCGGCGGTGAGGCGCGGCTCGTCGTCCTCGCCGCGGAGCTCCTCGATCGTGACGTCCCCGGAGGTGTAGACCTCGGCGCGGGGAATGATCCGCGTGGGTCGGTTCTTGTCCCAGACCCAGACGTCCTCCATCTGGGCGTGAAAGAACGGGTAGCTCGCCTGCGGCACGACTTTGAGGTCGAGGATGTTGCACAGGTACGTCGCGTCCTGTGTCAGCACGCAGTAGCGGAAGAGGGGGAACACCGCCGTGTACTCACGCTTCAGCTGGAGCTCGAGCTCCGCCTCGAACTCGTCGAGCTCGTCGAGATGGCTCATGCCCGGAGTGTAGACCGCACTGCCCAGACCTCATGACCGCCCGCCGGACGTGAGGGCCGCGACGAGCGGGGCGACCGTCCCGCGTCCCGGAATGTCGAGGCAAGGGGCGAGCTCTGCCAGCGGCTCGAGCACGAACAACCGCTCGTGGAGGCGCGGATGGGGAAGCACGAGCCCGGGCTCGTCCACCACGGCATCTCCCCAGAGCAGGAGGTCGAGGTCGATCGTCCGAGGCCCCCAGCGCTCGGCGCGAACACGGCCGAGCCGACGTTCGACGTCGAGAAGCAGGTCGAGCAGCGCCCGCGCGTCGAGCGACGTCTCGAGCTCCGCGACGCCGTTCAGGAACGGGGGCTGCTCGACGGGCCCCCACGGCTCCGTCTCGCGAAGCGCGGAGACCCGCGAGACGGCGACCCCCGGCGCGGCCCGGAGCAGGCTGACGGCTCGCCGGAGCGTCTTCTCCCGATCGCCGAGGTTCGCGCCCAGCCCCACGTACGCGCGCATCAGCCCGAAGCTACCTGGTCGTTACCGTTTCTTAACTATCGCGTTGACGTTCTCCACATCGCGGAGCGCGACAATCGCACTTCGATGATCGTGCAGCGAGTTGTCGTGGTCGTCCTCGCCGCCGCGTCCATCGCCGCCGGTGGGACGGCATCCGGCCCGGCCCGGGCGGCCGCGGCGGGCGAAGTAGTGCAGCTGAAGGTCGCACGCACACGCGGCGGCGGCGCTCTCCTCGCCCGCGCCGGGGCGACGCAGATCGACTCGCAGCTCAGGCTCTGGTCCGTGCCTGCCAGAGCTGGGGACGTTCTGCCGCTGCTCCGCTCGCGGGACATGATCGCGACGGAGCAGCCCGAAAGGATCTACGAGATCGACCGGGCAACCTTGACGCCCGATCCGCTCGAGCTCGACGAATGGTGGCGCGCGCAGATCGGCATCGACGGCCTGACACCGCCCGGCCCCGGCATCCCGGTCACGATCGTCGACACCGGCCTCGACCTCGCCCACCCGGAGTTCGCCGACCGTCCCGACACCGTTGCGCTCAACGCGCAGGAACCGCCCGGGATCGGCGGAAACCACGGGACGTCGGTTGCCTCAGTGATCGGGGCGCCCGTCAACGGCGTGGGTACGGTCGGCATCTACCCGCAGGCGCTGCTTCGCTCCTGGGACATCGCGTTGGGTGCCGGGACGACGCTGGACTCGGGCCAGATCGCAGCCGGAATCCTTGCGGCGGCGCGCGCCGGACGCGGGGTGATCAACCTCAGCGTGGGCGGCAGTCGCGACCTGGCGATCGAGCTCGCCGTCGACGAGGCGGTCGCCATGGGCTCGCTGGTCGTCGCGGCGTCCGGCAACGACGGAGAGACCGGGAGTCGGCCGATCAGCTACCCGGGTGCGCTGCCGCACGTCATCACGGTTGCCGCCACCGATCGCTCCGGCCGGGTCACCTCGTTCTCGAGCCAGTCCCCGTACGTCGACCTCGCCGCGCCCGGCGTCAGGATTCCGGTTGCGATCGCGGAGGGGCAGAACTGGGACGCCGAGGACGGCACGAGCTTCTCCTCGCCCATCGTCGCCGGTGCGGCCGCGTGGATCTGGACGGCGCGTCCGGAGCTGACCGCCTCCCAGGTCGCCGAGATCCTCCGCCGCTCGGCGCGCGACATCGGCCAGCCGGGCCGCGACCCCGCCTCCGGCTTCGGAATGCTCGACGTCGGCGCGGCGCTCGCCTTACCGGCCCCGGTTCGCGATCCGTTCGAGCCGAACGACGACATCGATCAGGTCGACCCCGCGAGCGGAAACGACCACAGCAAGGCCCCTCCTCTCACGACGCGGTCGAAGCGGCACTCGCGCATCGCCGGCAGAGTCGACGAGTGGGAGGACCCCCACGACGTCTTCCGCGTCTGGCTCCCGGCGCGGGCATGGGTCACCGCCACGTTGCGAGCGGACGCGAACGCCATCGTCTCGCTGTACTCGAGCACGGCGCGGACGGTCGAGAGCCGCTTCGGGAGCACCGGCCGACTCGCGCAGGCCCATGCCTCGGGCACCCTTCAACGCCTGGTCTACCGGAACGCCGGGCCCGGCCGCTGGGCGTACGTCGCGGTCGCGCTGCCGCCGACGACGGTCAGCGCGACGTACAACCTCGCCTTCGCAGCGTCGACCAGGAAGCCGAAGCCGACGACGGGTCGTTAGCGGCGACGCTCGACGACGACCGCGGCGTGCTCGACGGGCCGGGCGAGCACCACGTCAGGCTTCCTGACCCTCACCCGCACCCCGCGGAGGGGGAACCGCACGAGGAGCGTCTCCGCGAGAGCCGCGGCGAACGCCTCCAGCAGGTGGTAGGCGCGCGTGGCCGAGACCTCCTCGACGGCCGCAACGACGTTCCGGTAGTCGACGGCATCCTCGATCCGGTCGTTCGTCGCGGTCGAGGCAGCCGTCGCATCGTCGAGATCGAGCTCGACGTCGACGAGAAAGCGCTGGCCGTGCTCGCGCTCCTCCTCGAGAACGCCGTGGAAGCCGTACAGCTCGATTCCCATGAGCTCGATCGTCATGCGGCGACGTTCCCGCGCTCGATCGCGTGGGCCACGGCAAGCGCCTCGACGTGCGCCCGCACGTCATGGACGCGGAACACCGTGGCGCCGCGGTCGAAGGCCGCCACGGACGCGCCCACGGACGCGGCTTCGGTGCCGGTCGACGACGAGTCCCCGAGGACGCGCGCGAGCGTGGACTTCCGCGACAGCCCCAGGAGCACAGGGCGCCCGATCGCAACGATCCGGTTCAGGCGGCGGACGAGCTCGAGGTTCTGGTCGGGCGTCTTCCCGAAGCCGATGCCAGGGTCGAGGCATATCCTCTCCTCGGCCACGCCCGCGTCGATCGCGAAGCCGAGCCGCTCCTCGAGGAACGACGCCACGTCGTCGACCACGTCGTCGTAGCGGGGCGCGTGCTGCATCGTGCGCGGCTCGCCCTGCATGTGCATCAGGCACAGCGCAACCCCGTTGTCCGCGACGACACCCGCGAGCTCGGGGTCGCGCCGAAGAGCGGTGACGTCGTTCACCATGCCGACGCCGAGGTCGATCGCCCTGCGCGCGACCTCCGCTCGTGACGTGTCGATCGAGAGGGGAAGGCCGACGAGCGCCTCGAGCACCGGCACGATGCGACGCATCTCCTCCTCGACGCTCACGGGATCGGCCCCCGGTCGTGTCGATTCGCCTCCGAGATCGACGATCAGCGCCCCTTCGTCGAGCATCCGGCGCGCAGCCAGGGCGGCCGCCTCCGCGGTGGGATGCGTCCCGCCGTCCGAGAAGCTGTCGGGCGTGACGTTGACGATGCCCATCACCGAGGGGCGCGGCAAGCGGTCGGCGAACGTGCCGTTCATCGGCTGGAGGCTAGCGCGACAGATGCTTCCTGGACGCGGGCCGCGCCCACGTCCACCGCCCTCCTGGACTACGAGGCGGCTGGGTCCGGCGGCGGCTGCATCGCCGCGCCCGGAAGCGGGCGGGGCGAGGGCCGGAGCACCGGCTTCTTCTCCGCCTCGGGCTGCTCCGGCGCCGCCGGAGCCGGAGTCTCCTCGACGAAGACTGCCTCCTCGTCCTCCCCCTGGAGGAGGCGCTCGAACTGGATCTTGTCGATCGTTTCCCGTTCGATCAGGATCGCCGACAGCTTGTGCAGCTCGGCGATGTGCTCGCGGAGCACGGTCCTCGCCTTGTCGTGGGCCTCCTCGATGACCCTGCGAATCTCGTCGTCGATCTCTTTCGCGATCTCCTCGGAGTAGTCCGGCTCGGCGCCCATCTCGCGACCCAGGAACGGCATGTCGTGGTTGCGGCCGAGCACGCGCGGCCCGAGCTTCTCGCTCATGCCGAACCGCATGATCATCTGCTTCGCGGTCGAGGTGATGCGCTCGATGTCGTTCGCCGCTCCGGTCGTGACCTCGTTGAACACGAGCTCCTCGGCCGCTCGACCGCCCAGGGTCATCGCCATCTGGTCCATCAGCGTGCCCTTGGTGGTGAGGTAGCGGTCCTCGGCCGGCAGCGAGATCGTGTAGCCGAGGGCCTGACCACGGCTGACGATCGAGATCTTGTGCACCTCGTCGGTGCCCTCGAGGTAGTAGCCGACGAGGGCATGCCCCATCTCGTGGTACGCGGTGATCTTCCGCTCCTTCTCCGAGAAGAGGCGCGACTTCTTCTCCGGCCCGGCGATCACGCGCATGATCCCTTCCTCGAGCTCCGACTGGCCGATCGTCTTCGAGCCGCGGCGGGCGGCGAGCAGGGCCGCCTCGTTGATCACGTTCGCGAGATCGGCGCCGGTGAACCCGGGCGTCGCCGCCGCGAGCACGTCGAGGTCGATCTCCCGCGCGAGCGGCTTCCCCTTCGTGTGCACCTCGAGGATCTGCTGGCGGCCCTTGCGGTCGGGCCGGTCGACCACGATCTGCCGGTCGAAGCGGCCGGGGCGCAGCAGCGCCGGATCGAGGATGTCGGGCCGGTTCGTGGCGGCGATCAGGATGATGTTGTCCTTCAGCTCGAACCCATCCATCTCGACGAGGAGCTGGTTCAGCGTCTGCTCACGCTCGTCGTGCCCCCCGCCGAGGCCCGCGCCACGATGCCGACCGACCGCGTCGATCTCGTCGATGAAGATGATGCACGGGCTCGCCTGCTTCGCCTGCTCGAACAGATCGCGGACGCGCGAGGCGCCCACGCCGACGAACATCTCGACGAAGTCCGAGCCGGAAATCGAGAAGAACGGCACGCCCGCCTCGCCAGCGGTCGCTCGGGCCAGCAGGGTCTTGCCGGTTCCGGGCGGCCCGTAGAGCAGCACGCCCTTCGGGATTCGCGCGCCGAGGGCCTGGAACTTCTTCGGGTTCTCGAGGAACTCCTTGATCTCCTGGAGCTCCTCCACCGCCTCGTCTGCGCCGGCGACGTCCTTGTAGGTCACCTTCGGCGAGTCCGGCGACATCCGCTTCGCCCGGCTCTTCCCGAAGCTCATTACCTTCGAGCCGCCGCCCTGCATCTGGTTCATCAGGAAGATCCAGAAGCCGATCAGAAGCAGGAACGGGAGGAACCCGGTGAGAAGCGCCCACCATGCGCTCGTGCCGATGCCCTTCGAGTCGAACTTGACGTTGTTCTCCTGGAGCACCTTCTGGTAAGCGGCCTGCGACTCCGACGACGGGTAGTTGACCTTCACTTTCGTGCCCGAGTCGAGCACCGCCTCGATCGACTGGCGAGTCGGCGAGAACGTCACCTCGCTGACGTTCCCCTTCTTCGTCTCGTCGATGAGCTGCGAGTACGTGAGCTTCTCGCTGTTGTCGCGCCGCGGCATGAGCGTCTGGCTCGCCAGGTAGACGAGTAGCACGATCACGACCAGCGGGAAGAGCGCGCTGCGGAAGAAACGATTCACGTGCTCTGAGGGTAGCAGCGTGCCCCCCGGCTGCCAGCCCCGATTACCCGATGTGTGGACGAAATACCGATCGAATCGCCCCGCAATCGGGGCTGTTTCTCGCACTTTCGCGCCCCGACGCCGGGTCCTCTCCGCGCGAGGCTTTGCGCGTCAGGAGCTGCCGGGCACGAGATCCGGGTGGAGGACGCCGATGTAGGGCAGGTTGCGGTAGCGCTCGGCGAAATCGAGCCCGTAGCCGATCACGAACCTGTTCGGGATCTCGAAGCCGACGTAGCGGACCGGCACGTCCACCTCGCGCCGCTCGGGCTTCGTCAGCAGCGCGCAGATCTCGAGCGACGCGGGCTTCCTCGCTCCGAGCGTCCGGCGTAGGTAGGAGAGCGTCAGCCCGGAGTCGATGATGTCTTCCACGACGAGCACGTCACGTCCCGAGATGTTGATCTCGAGGTCCTTCAGGATCCTCACGACCCCCGATGAGTCCGTCGCGGCGCCGTAGCTCGAGATCGCCATGAAGTCGATCTCGCACGGCACCGTCAGCTCCCTCATCAGGTCGGAGATGAAGAAGATCGCACCCTTCAGCACACCCACGAGCAGCAGGTCGCGACCCTCGTAATCGGCGGAGATCTCGGCTCCGAGCTCGACGATCCGACCGCGCAGGGCTTCCCCGTCGATCAGGACCTCGCCGACGTCGGCGTGCACGACGGTCATGTGCGCTCCCTCGAGATCCGCACGACTCCTTCCCAGCCCGGAGCCTCGGCGAGCCCGGCGACGGCTACGACTGCACCGTCCTCGGTCGCGACGAGCGGCCAGGCTTCCCGCTCGTCACGGGGGACCTTCGCGTCCACGAGCACATCCTGCACCTTACGCGAGCGGCCTGCGAGCCTGTCTCCCGGCCGGCGGGACCGGACGACGAGACCCGGCCGGTCGCTCTCGAGCCTCCACGGGCCCCATCGAACGGCGCCTTCGAGCCGCAGCGTGTCGTAGGCCCGCACCCCCTTGATCCCCTCGCCGAGATCCACCGTGCGCGTTCCCTCGCGGGAGGAGAGCAGCTCGACGAGCGACGCCTCGAGCCGCCGGGGCAGCCGGGGGCGAGAGGCCCCGAGCGCGAGCAGGCTCCGGCGGGCGCGCGGGTCGAGCTCCTCGAGGAGCGGCAGCAGCCGATCGCGGATCAAGCCGCGCTTGGTCGAGGGGTTCGACGAGTCGATGCGCCACGCGAGGTCGTTGAGTCGACAGTACGCCTCGATCTCCTCGCGCCAGAGCGTCAGGAGCGGCCTGACGACGCCGTCGGCGCGGCACACGCGGATGCCGCGGGTCGAGCCGGAGGAAACGATCCGGTAGAGGACGGTCTCCACCTGGTCGGACGCCGTGTGCCCCGTCGCCCGGAGCCCGAAGTGGGCTGTGAGCGCGTAGCGAAGCTCGCGGAGACCGCGCTCCGTGCCCGCCGGGGGCGCACGGACGACCTCGGCTCCGAGCGTTTTGGCGCAGTGCTCTGCATCGGTGTCCGCCTCCGTGCCGCGCACACCGTGATGGACATGGACGGCCCGCACCCGGTAGCCGAGGGTGCCGAGCACGTGCCACAGGCAGCTCGAGTCGGCGCCGCCCGAGACGAGGCAGGTGACGTTGCCCCCGGGCTCGATCAGCGAGTGCTCCCGGATGTGCTTCTCGACCCGCTCCGGCACCTCCACGCGCGAAGTGTGCCTTGCCGCCGGGCGAGGCGGCGCGCAACCCAAAGCGGCCACGCGGAAGGCGCTACCGAGGCGGACGACTCAGCGGGTCGCCGGCTCGATGTTCTGGTTGACGTGGAAGACGTTGCCGGGGTCGTACCGGGCCTTGATGCCGGCGAGCCGCTCGTAGTTGGCACCGTACGAGGCGCGCACCCGCTCGGGCCCACCGTCCATCACGAAGTTGGAGTAGGCGCCGCCCATCCCGTACGGCGCGAGCGCCGCCGAGAAGGCGCTTGCCCACTCGCGTAGCTCCTCGCCTCGGCCCGGCTCGTTATCGACGCCGAGCATCATCTGCGCGTACCCGGCGTCGCGCCAGGGCCAGGCCGTTTCGCTGTTGCCGACGCCCGCGGCCGCCCCATCCAGCGGGTAGAGGTGCGTGAACGAGAGCCAGCTCGGGGCGATCTCACCGAAGTGGACGAACTCCGAGGCGGCGCTCTCCGGCACGGTCGTAAAGCACTGTCCGTCGACGTGGTTGTAGACGCCGATCGCTGCGATCGGGTCGAAGGCGGTCTGGAGCGCGGCATAGGGAAGCTCGGAGACAGCGTCGAGGAACGGCGCTTCGGCGCGGAAGACCTCGAGCGCCTCGGTCGAGCGCTCGGGAGCGCACGTGTTGCACCACACGAGCGCGCAGGCCTTTCGCAGCCGAAGCTCCTCCGGGAACGGATCGGCGGGCGGGACGGTGAGGACCGCGAAGAAGGCATAGACGTCCTCCGGCTGCTCCGGCAGCCAGCGGAGATAGAGCGGGAGGATGCGCTCCGCGTCCTCGAGCGGCCAGAGCATCGGGCCGCCGGCCACGTTTCGTACCGGATGCAGCCGAAAGCGAAGCCGCGTGACGACGCCGAAGTTGCCGCCGCCCCCGCGAAGCGCCCAGAAGAGGTCCGGTTCGCTCTCGTCGCTCGCCTGGACGACCGTGCCGTCGGCGAGCACGACCTCGGCCGCGACCAGGTTGTCGATTGCGAGGCCGTGCGCGCGGTTGAGATAGCCGATGCCTCCACCCAGGGTGAACCCCCCGACGCCGACGGTCGAGACGGTCGCAGTGGGGGTGGCCAACCCGAATGCCTGTGTCGCCTCGTCGAGGCCGCCGGCGGTCGCTCCTCCTCCGACGGTCGCGGTTCGCGAACCGGGGTCGACCTCCACGGCGCCCATGCGTGTCAGGTCGATCACGAGGCCGTCGTCGACCGAGGAGAAGCCGGCGACGCTGTGCCCGCCGCCTCGCACCGCGACCTCGACGTGCTCGCGCCGCGCGAAGTCCAACGCCGCGCTGACGTCGGCGGTGTCGGCGCAACGCGCGATCAGCGCCGGGTGCCTGTCGAACAGCTGGTTGTGGACCGTACGCGCGCGTTCGTACAGCGGGTGCTCCGGGCCGATCGCGTCGCCGTGCAGCCGCCTGTCGAGCTCCGCTGCGCGGCGCGCGCCGTCGGTGGGGATTGCCGTCGAATCCCTGTGGGAGTGCCTTGCCGCCCCCATCAGTAGCTGAAGACGACGGCGCCGTCCCCGATCCATTGCCAGAGCGGCGTCGCGCCCG
Source organism: uncultured Actinomycetes bacterium (assembly GCA_963798725.1). Lineage (GTDB taxonomy): Bacteria > Actinomycetota > Thermoleophilia > Gaiellales > Gaiellaceae > Gaiella. The sequence goes on along the minus strand of CAWCUL010000001.1, from coordinate 1,031,652 downwards.
CTAGCCGCGCGTTCTCGACGAGGCCTTCCTCGGCAAGCTTTCGCGCGGTGAAGCAGATCGGGCAGACGAGCAGCTCACCGCCGCCGGCCGCGTACTGCTCGAAGAGACGTGCAAGCGGCGGGCAGCCGTCGCACGCGACCCCCTCCGCTTCGCCGGGCAGACCGAGCCGTACCGCGTCCTTGGTCAGGAACATCGCCACCTGCTTGCCCTGCTCGACCGCGGCGGTGGCGACGAGGAACGCGACGGTCACCCGCTCGGCGTCCTCGAGCCCGGTTGCGAGGTTGACGACCACCTTCTCGTTCGAGTTCATGCTGCCTACCTTTCCGTTTGCCGCCTCGCCTGCGAGTACGCCGGTTCCGGCGCGCGGCGGGCGCTTGGTCGTGTGTGCTCGTCGTCGGTCATGCGGGCAGCGTGACGTCCGGCAACCCCGTCCGCATCGGTCAGAACACCTAGATGGCTCATTGCCTCTGGATCGAGGCCGGGCCTCGCTCGAGCTCGCGTACGGCATACGCTGCCGCCTCCGCACGACTGCGAAGGCCGAGCTTGCGCAGGACGTTGTGCACGTGGTGCTCGGCCGTCTTGCGAGTTACGAAGAGACGCTCGGCGAGCTCCTGATTGGTGAGGCCTTGGGCGAGAAGCTCCAGCACCTCGCGCTCGCGCTTCGTCAGGACGCCAATCTCCCTCGGGCCGCTGCGCGCGGCCTTCACTCCAAGCGAGCGGAGGAACGCCGCGACCGAGTCGGCGTCACGCCTCGCACCGAGTCGTTCGAAGCCGGCCAACGCCGTGCGCCCCTCCCGAATCGCGCTCTCTCGGTCACGCAGGGTGTGCGCCAGCAGCACGCAGGTCCGCGCCACCTCGAACGGCAGCTCGAGTCGCGAGAAGAGGGCCAGAGCGTGGTTCAGCGACGTGACCGCGGCCTCGGTCTCGGTCTCGCCCACCGCTGCCAGTGCCCGGCCGACGGTTCGGGCCGCCCTGGCGACGATCTCCTCGCAGCCCGCGCGCTCACCCAGCGCAACCAGGCTCTCCGCCGTCACACGAGCGTCGTGGACGGCATCCTGCTCGAGCTCGGCGAGAGCTAGCAGTTCGAGCAGAGACGCGTGTTCCAGGCACACCGCCGCGCCCACCGGATACGGACCCGGCCGCTCGTGCTCCTCGAGCTCGCGCAGGCGGCGGCGAAGCGCAGTCTCGGCGGCCGCAGGATCGCCGCGAGCGAGACGAACCGAAGCCACTGCGCCGGCGGTCACATGGTGGTCCTCGAAGCCGGCCAGCAAACGCTCCGCCTCGTCGACGCGGCCGTGTGCGAGCCGAAGCTCCGCCAGCCGAGCAAGTGCCTCGCCGTACAGCGCACGCTCGGCCTTCCTGCCACTTTCGAGCGCGGCTGTCAGCTGTCGCTCGGCCTCCGCCCAGTCACCCGTCGCGAAGAGCACGCTGCCGTAGTAGATGCGACAGCTCGTGTAGAGGTGCGGGCTCCCATACCGGCGGGTGAACTCGTCGGCGGCATGAATCCACTGAGACGCCCGCTCGACGCCCGCCACCTGGCTGCAGGCGCTGATCATGTTGCAACTCGTGTACACCACCGTCCGAAGCTGGGCGGCCTCGCCAGCCAAGGAGGCGGCCATCGCCTCGTCGAGCAGCGCTTCACCCTCTTCCACCCGCCCCGTCTCCACGAGCGACGCCCCAAGTTGGCTGAGAGCGCACAGCTCCAGGTCAGCGTCGTCGAAACGACGAGCAAGCTCCCGCGCCTCTCGTGCCCAACGCTCAGTCGCTACCGGATCGCCGCTGTCGTGCGCCCGCATCAGCAGCACCCAGCCCGCGAGCGGCTCCAGCCCGAGCTCCTCGACCAGACGCGCCGCCCGGCCCAACCAGCCGCGTGCGGCAGCTGCATTGCCGAGGCTGACGCGATAGTGAAAGTAGAGCGCCACGGCGGCGAGCGTCGCCTGCACCGCGTCCTGCCGCCGGCGAAAGCCCGCGTAGGCGCGCTCTCCGCATCGAACTGCGCCGTCGGTGTCGCCGAGCCACCACAGCGCATCGCTCAGCCCCAGCAGCGCCTCGGGCGTCTCCTTCCGTTCGAGCGATGCTTCGAACGAGGATCGCGCAGCGGCCCAGTCGCCACGGTCGAGCGTGGCACGAGCCTCACCTAGCAGTGCTTCGGCCTCCGCCGACACGGCTCCCAGATCCTACGCCCCGGGAGCCCGCTTGCCGGGGTGCCCCCTCGAGTGCCGCTAGCCGTGGGCGCGCAGCGTGTCGACGCTCGCGACCTGCTCCGCAGGCGGCGGCGTCACGTCCACGGGCTTGCCGTAGTCGTACAGCTCGAGCGAGAGAGTCGAGGAGCTGGAGCGACCGCCCGCCTGCGCGGCGATCGTCGTGTCGAGACGCCGGAGAAGCGAGTCTCCGTCGACCCAGACGTCGATCGGGATCTCGTCGAGCCCCGACTGCTCGATCGCCTGGGTGATCTGGGCGGCCATGCTGTCGTCGAGGTCCTTGCCGATCTGCGAGACGATGTCCTCGGCGTCGAGCGTCGTCCGGTAATGGGTGGTCTCCACGCCGCGCAGCGTCTCGGTTCCAACCGTGTCGAGCCCACCCGAGGCCGCGCGCAGCAGGTCGAGAAGGTCGCGCGGATCGGTCTTGTCGAGGCCGCCGAGCTGTCCGAGGTCGACACCGTGTTCGCTTCCGAGCTTTTCGAGGTCACCCGAGACCCACGTCTTCCCGGCCGGAAGCGCCTGCGTGAGCAGCGGCGACGAGATGTAGACCTGCTTTCCGTGGCTTCGCAGCTCGAGCTTCCAGTTCGCCGGGTCACCGAACCCCTTGAGCGCGCCCTTCGGCGCCCCGAGCGCCGAGCCGAGCCCGGCGAAGGCCTTCGCGAGCGACGAGAGATCGACGGACACCCGCGCGCGGTCTCGAGCGCTGTCGAATGCGCCCGAAGCGGAGACCGAGAACGTCTGGGCGCCGAGCTTCTCGTCGGCACGCAGCGCGAAGGACGCCGAGTCCGCCGCCGCGCTCCGATCGGCTACCTGCGCAAGGTCGTCGAGAACCGGCGCGGTCGTAGGCGTGCTGCCACAGCCTGCCAGGAGCAGGGCCGCGACGGACAGCGCGAGGAAACCGAGCAGGACACGGGGCATGCGATCTCTCATCGACTCTTCATCGTACGCGACATCGCTCCGCGCAATCGCTCAGGAGGGTGTGTCGGCGAACCGCGGAGCGGACGCCCACGCACGCAGGGTGTCTGCCGCGCGCCGCACAGCCGTCGCCTCGATCGTATGGGGGCTCGCGTGCCGGACGTGCACGACCCGCGCGACCGGCGGCCTTCCGGCCGACGCATCGAGGACGTAGCGGATGGGAAGCGAGTGGGAGACGGCGAGCACGATCTCCTCAGGCTGAGCCAGGAGCGAGTCGAGCGCGTCCGCGACCCGCTCGGCGACACGCGCCCTGCTCTCGCCGCCCCCTGGGCACGGCGCCTCGGGCTCGTGGCTCCAGGCCCATTCGCGGTACGCGGCGAGCGGCCCGCCCTCGAACGAGCCGAACCCGATCTCGTCGAGCCCGGGAAGCACCATTCTGGGAACCTCGCGGGCATGGAGCGCGAGCTCGAGCGTCTCCTGGGTGCGCCGAAGCCGTGTCGAGACCCCGAGGGAGATCGGCTCGTCCGAGAGGGTGGCGCCGAGCGCGACGGCCTCCTCCACACCGGGCTCGGAGAGGCCCTGCCCGGGCGGGGTAGAGCTGATCCTGTCGGTCGCATTCGTGAGCGCATGCGCATGCCGCGCGAGCACGAGTCGCATCAAAAGAGGACGCTCCGGTAGTCGAGCACGTGACGCATCCCGACCGACTCGTAGAGCCGGATCGCAGACGTGTTCTCGGCGCGCACGAAGAGGCATACCGCGGGCACCTGCCCGAGCAGGAGCCCGATCAGGTCGCGGAGCGCTCTCGACGCGTTCCCGCGGCCCCGTGCAGGTGGATCGACCCACACCTGCTGGAGCTGGACCGCGGCGGGCGTCCAGGCCGACGCCTCGGCCTTGAAGAGGATCACTCCGTCCTCGATCCACACCCACGAGCGCCTCTCTTCGATCTGGGCGCGCGTCCTCCAGCGAAAGCCGTTCGGATCGCGTCGCAAAGGGTCGACCGACAGCTCCTCGAAATGGGCGCTGGCGCACGCGGGCACCAGCAGATCGAGGTCGGTGCGCCGCGCCTCTCGCAGACCGGTTCCACCGGGCTCGGGCGGATCCGTGGACACGTAGACGGGCTGTCCCCGGCGGTCGTCGCGCGCCTTTCCGAGCTTCTTGCGGCCCGAGTCCCACAGTGCCCCCACCGCGTGCTCCTCGCCGATCAACATGCGCGGCGCCGCGCGTGCCGCGGCGGTGACGAACGCCTCGCAGCCGCTACCGGACGGAACGACGTTGGTCCCCAGATGGCACAGCGCCCGGAGCTCTCCGTTCTCGCCGGGCACGGCCGCGAACCTTCCCTGTCCGCGACGGGCGACGTCCTCGAGGAAGACCCGTTCGACGGGGCTCTCGGCGCAGTACGCGAGAATCTGCTCCGTCGTGGGCTCGATCACGCGGGCGCGCATGTCGACTGCACTCTAGGTGCGAAGCCGTAGGCTTCCCGCCATGCCAATCCACGTGCGCGCAAACCAGGGCGACTACGCCGAGGCCTGCCTGCTGCCCGGCGACCCTCTCAGGGCGAAGTACATCGCAGAGACGTTCATGGGCGACGTCGTCCAGCGAAACGCCGAGCGCGGGATGCTCGGGTACACGGGCACGTTCGAGGGGAAGCCCGTCTCGGTGCAGTCGACCGGCATGGGCTGCCCGTCCGCCGCGATCGTGATCGAGGAGCTCGCGCAGCTCGGCGTAAAGAAGCTGATGCGGGTCGGAACCTGCGGGGGCCTCCAGCCCGACCTCGCGATGGGCGACCTGATCATCGCCCTGTCGGCGACTCCCGCCGACTCGACGGCCAGCCACTACGTGGGCGGAGAAGCACATGCGCCGACCGCGGACTTCGGCCTCGTCCACGAGTCCGTTCACCAGGCGAAGGAGCTCGGGAAGCCCGTGCGCGTCGGCCCGATCGTCTCGAGCGATGTCTTCTACCAGCCGGACACGGACCTCGCGCGCCGCTGGTCGGAGCGAGGGATCCTGGCGGTCGAGATGGAGGCTGCGGTCCTCTTCACGCTCGGTGCGCTCCGCAGGATCCAGGCGGGCTGCATGCTGATCGTCTCCGACGTCGTCGTCGAGGGCGAGTTCATCAGGATCACCGACGACGAGATGCGCGCGGCAGTCGACCAGATGACCGAGCTGGCACTGCATGTGGTCACGGCGAGCTGAAGGGGCCGGCACCTTCGCCTCGCGAACGTGCCAGACATGGCGCCCCTAGGGTCCGGCACCTCTCGCCAGGAGGGTGAGAAGTGCCTCTTTCTCGTCAACCCCGCTTCGGCGAACGGGTCGACCGGGCGTCGCTGGCCCGAGCTCTCGCGGCGTGCGGCAGCGGCGGGTCTCGTCGGTGACACGCTCTCGAGCCGGCGGCCGGGACACCTGTCCGAGCTGGCGCGCGAGGCCGTGCGGGAAGGAGCGACGAGGATCGTCGTCGTCGGGGGCGACGGGACCGCGCACGAGGTGGTGAACGGCCTGTTGCAGGCGGCGCCCAGCGAGCCGCTCGACGTGGCGTTGCTTCCCCTCGGCACCGGCAGGGACTTCGCCCGCAGCCTCCGCATCCCGAGCGGCTTCGACGCAGCGCTCGAGGTGGCGCGCGACGGCGCCCGCCGCACGATCGACGTCGGCCGTGCAACATACGCCGCCGCCGACGGCGAGGCGACCGCGTACTTCGCCAACTTCGCCGGCGCCGGGATCAGCGGGGCCATCGCCCGCCGCGCGAACCGGACGACGAAGGCCCTCGGGGGCAAGCTCTCGTTCCTCTGGGCGACCGTCGCGGTCTTCAGCCGCTGGCCGCCTGCGGAGATGACGGTCAAGATCGACGGCGACACGCGGCACGTGCGGTTGCTCGAGGCGCTCGCGATGAACGGCGACTACACGGCCGGCGGCATGTGGATCGCGCCGGACGCCGCGCCGGACGACGGTTGCTTCGACGTCGTGCTGATCGGCGACTTCTCCAAACGGGAGTTCATGACGACGTTTCCGAAGATCTATCGCGGCACGCACGTCGCGCACGCCAAGGTCGAGATCGTCCGGGCTCGTGAGCTCCGGGTCGATGCGGCCTCGCCGCTGCCGATCGTCCTCGACGGCGAGCAGCCCGGCACGACACCGGTGCGCTTCGAGCTCGTGCCCTCCGCGCTCAGCCTCCGGGTGCCCGCCGGGTAGGAGGCTCACGACGTAGGCAGGAGCCGGGCTTGGTTCAGCTAGACGCCGGCCTTGCGTGCCGGCGCCTTCTGCGACGACGGCGGCTTCTGGGCGCGCTTGAGCGCCGCCAGATCCTTCTCGAGCTTGGCGACGCGCTGCTCGAGAGCGTCGATGCCACGCACCTTCTTCGAGAGGTCGTCGACGCGGAGCTTGAGGTCGTTGAACGCCCGAAGGGCCCGCGCGCCCCCAGGAAGCTCCGCGAGTCGCTGGACGGCCTCCTCGCCCTTTCCCGCGAGCCGGCCGATCACGTCGTTGTCACTGCTGGGGTTGGTCGTCGGCATGGCCCAGTCATATCACTCAACGTGAGCCGGCGAGAAGGGCTTCGGGCAGATATATCTCGTTGACGATGCAGGACGGCTGGTTCGAGCACGCGGTACGGGTCCGCTTCGCGGAGACCGACGCGCAGGGCATCGCGCACCACGCGTCCTACGTCGTCTGGCTCGAAGAGGCGCGGGTCGCGCACCTGGCGGCCGTCGCCGGTGGTTACCGGGCGATTCGCGAGCGCGGGATCGAGGCGCTGACGACCGGTCTCGAGCTGACCTACGAGCGCGCCGCAAGCTTCGACGACGTCCTCACCATCCACGTGCGTTGCGTGGAGATCCGCGGTGCGCGGTTTCGCTACGAGTACGTGATCGAGCGGGACGGCGTGCAGATCGCGCACGGAGCGACGAGGCACGCGACGGTGGACACGAAGGCGCGCAGGCCGATCCGCGTTCCCTCCTGGCTCGGCGAGAGTCTCGTCAGCGGGTAGCCGCAGCGGACGGCTCGGCCGAGCCGTCGGCCTTCGCGTCGGTGCCCGCGGCGGGCTCGCCGGATGCCGCCGACGACTTGGCCGACTTGCCCTTCGCGTCCTTCCCGGGCGTCCCGGGCCTTGTCGGCTTCGGTCGCTGCTTCGTCCCGAGCCGGACGATCGTGGGCTCGCCGACGTAGTAGCTGCGCCAGGTCGTGTCGTACATGAGCGTGCCGTCGGGCGCATAGACGCGTCGCGTGACGCTTGTCGTGCGCGGCGGCGTTCCGTACTGCTCGACGACCTTCTCGCCCTTGAAGAGCGTGTCGTCGTCCACCCGCTGCCAGGGCGTCTTCCCGTCGGCGACGAGAGGGCTCGTCTCGCTCTCGACCTTGCGACCCGTGGGTGTGCCGTACAGGTTCACGGTGAGCGAGCCCGACCCGACGAACGTCCGCAGGAGCAGCCAGTGGTCCGTGTCGTTGCGGAAGACGAGGTCGAGGTCCGGGTAGTTGACGGTCGCGTCTCGGCCGAGCGGGTAATGGCTGATGTACAGCGCGTGGTTCGTGCGCTTCTCGATCGAGAGGCCGGCCTCGAAGGCCGCGTTGAACACCGTCGTGGAGACCTGGCAGACGCCGCCGCCGATCCCGCTCTCGAGCTCGCCGTTGATGATCACGGGCGCCTCCTCGAAGCCCTTCGCGGCGTTCCGCTCGCCGGTGGTCTCGTTGAACGAGAAGCGGTCGCCCGGCGCGACCAGCGCCCCGTCGATCAGATCGGCGACGAGCTGGACGTTGTGCAGCCGTCCCGAGGTGCCCCCGTACGTCGTCGTGTACGAGCCGACGACACCGTTGATCCCCATGGCCCGGGCGTCGGCCGTGCTCCGCTTCGGCTCTGCGACGCCGACGACGAGCGGGGCCGTCCGGATGGTCGGTGAGAAGGCCGCCCGACCGACCGCGAGCAGCGAAGCCGGCACGTCGAGTGCGCGACCATCGCGCGACGGCACGACCGTGATGCCCCCGGACACGACCCTGAACGTGGCGTCTTGCGGCTTGCGCGCGACAGTGCGCGCGAGCCGTGAGATCCAGCGATGGGCGCCCGGACTGTCCATCGTGACCTGCGTCGCGCCGCCGGCCGGAAGCTCGAGGAGCCCGGCGATGCGCCATCTCGGCAGGTGGTAGCGCGTAGCCCCGAGCGTCAGCGTCACCGGCGCCGACAGCGCCGTCCGCGCCTGGTCGAGCGCCCCGTCGAGCTGCGCGGCGGTGACCCTCGGCGCCGCGACCTCGACGGGAAGCGGAACCGGGCGGCCGTCGCGCTCGAGCGACGCGAGCGAGGAAACGATCACCGATCGGGCGGCATCGCGATCGAGACGCACGCCGGAGCGCTCGGGGACGACGGCCACGCTGAGCCCATGACGCTTCAGACGGGCGTTCGAGGCTGCCTCGTCGACCGCGGCGGCGACCTGCGAGATCGAGTACCTGACCACCGAGGGATACGTGTCCACGCTCGGCTGGACGTCGACGCCGAAGAGACGCGCCTGGATCCGCCGGACGCCGCGGATCGGCACGACCCCGTCGCTCGACCGCGAGGCGCGGCGAACCGCCGCACCCCAGTCGGACCGAACACCGAGTTGCGACGCCGTCAGCCTGAAGCTGTGGCCGCCGGCCACGAACGTCACAGGCTGGCGAGCGAGCGCGTCGGCTCGCTGCTGGAGCCGCGTGCGTGCCGACTGGAGCTCGAGTCCTCCGACGTCCATCCCCGCGATCGTGGTGCCCGCTGCAAGCCGGCTCGGGGACCCGGCGAAGACGCTCACGACCACGACGACGAGCACGGCCACGCCACCGACCGCGAGGACGGTCCTGCGCGCCGTGAAGCGTTGCGAGCGTCGCCGGCGCGCCATTCCCGAAACGCTCGTTGCGCCGGAAGACACGAACTCGAAATGTAGCGAAGCCCCGGTCGGCTCCTGCTCACCCTTCGGAGTAGCTGCTGGAGGCCCGTCTCAGAACACGAACAGCTCGACACCGCCGGAGACGTTCAGCTCGATTCCCGTGACGTACGAGGCGAGGTCGGAGCAGAGGAACGCGATCGCGTTCGCGATGTCCTGCGGCTCGCCGGGCCGCTTGAAGACGGTCCGAGCGACGATCCGCTCGTTCATCGCCGCGCTCCCCATGTGAAATGCCTCGCTCCCGATGATCCCCGGCACGATCGCGTTGCACGTGATCCCGTGCCGGCCGCCCTCCATCGCCAGCGTTCGGGTCAATCCGAGAAGCCCTGCCTTCGTCGTCGAGTAGCTCGCCTGGCCGAAGCCGCCGAGCGTGCCGGCGACGGAAGCCATGTTCACGATCCTGCCCCACCCGGTCTCGAGCATGTGCGACCACACGGCCTGGGCGCAGTTGAAGGCGCCGGTCAGGTTCACGCGCAGGTCTCGCTCCCAGAGCTCCGGGGACTGGTCCGGAAACTGGCCCACATGGTCGAGAGTGCCGGCGTTGTTGACGAGGATGTCGACGGGGCCGAGCTCCGCGACCGTACGCGCGACAGCCGCGGCGACGTCGTCCCTGTCGGTCACGTCGCAGCGTAGAGCGAGCGCACGACGGCCCATCCCGCGGATCTCCTCGACGGTCGACTCCGTGTACACCATGCCCTGGGCGACCGCCGCCTGGGCGAGGATCCCGTACCGCTCGGCGGCGTTCGTGTCCGACTCGACGAGGATGTCGCAGACGACGACGTCCGCGCCGGCTCGCGCGAGCGTCAGCGCGTCGGCGCGCCCCAGACCGCGCGAGCCGCCCGTGACGAGCGCGACCCGGCCCGAGAGGTCGATCTCGAGGGACACGGAGCAGGATCCTACGCGGACGCTCGCCCCGTTCGCGGCGCGAGTCGCCGGTACCCTCCCCACGTGCGCGCCAAGCCCCTCGCCGTCGCGGCAGCAGCGGTCGCGGTCGTGATCGCCGGTGTGGCGATCGGGTTCGCCGTGTGGCCGGACGACGACTCGTCGAGTGACACCTCGTCGACCGCATCGGTGACCGAGGCGGGAGGGACGACAACGACGACCACGACCGGCAGGCGAGCGGTGACGATCCGTGTGCTCGCGACCGTGACGAGCGCGCGTCCGGTCGATCTACCTCCGAGGAACGTCCAGAACAAGGGCGACCGCGTCTTCGTCGAGTCCCAACTCCGGAACGCGGTTCCTCAGTTCGGCCGGCCGAAGGGCTCGATCGTCGGCGTCGACTACTCCACGATCACGTTCCTGTCCGAGCGGGAGAGGCTCGTGAACGTGCAGATCACGTTGCCCGGCGGCGGCCTGCGCCTCCGCGGGACGATCCACGTGAGCGAACCGGACGCCGTCGTGAGGATCCCGGTGATCGGGGGGACCCGCGACTTTCAGGGAGCCCGCGGGGTCTCCGAAGCCCGCGACGCGCCCGGGAACCAGACGCTCAACGTCTACCGCCTGCAGCTGCCCTAGGGACGGTTCTCGCGCGCGCGGGACCTGGGCGGACGCGCTCGGCGACGTCCACGACGGGGCCCACCGCGAGTAGGCTGTCCCCAGGCGATGAGGCCCGCCTCAGAACCGCCCCTCGAGGGCTGATGGCTTCTACCGACGACGACCCGGTGGATGCCCGATGCCCGACCCAGAGCCCCACGATCGCGACGCCCACCTGCGGGGCGGCATCCGGTGGGGCCGCGGACGGCTGCAGGCCGCCGTCGTCGCCGGAGGCGTCGCGGGCGCGATCTGCCGTGCCACGCTCGAGCGGGCGCTTCCCTGGGACGGGCAGGGATGGCCTTGGCCGACCTTCCTCGCGAACGTCGCCGGCACGCTGCTTCTCGGCTACTTCGCCACGCGCCTCCAGGAGCGTCTGCCTCCGTCCACGTACCGTCGGCCGCTGCTCGGCACCGGCCTCTGCGGCGCCCTGACGACGTTCTCGACGTTCCAGATCGAGCTCATCCGCCTCGCCCGCGACGGCACGCCCGGCCTCGCCGTCGCGTACGGCGGTGCGAGCCTCGCCGCCGGATTGGTGGGCGTCTACCTCGCGACCGCCCTCACCCGACGGGTGCGCGTGTGAGCCTGGGCGACTGGATCGGTGTCGCGCTGCTGGGCGGCGCGGGGGCGCTTCTCCGCTTTCGCCTGGACGCGTACATCCAGCTGCGCGCGGACGGGGAGCTTCCGCTCGGGACCCTCGTTGTCAACGTACTCGGGTCGTTCTGCCTCGGGCTCCTGACCGGGCTGTCGGTCGGCGACACGGTGCTGTTCCTGGCGGGAACAGGCCTACTCGGCTCCTTCACGACGTTCTCCACCTGGATGCTGGAGACCGAGCGTCTGGGAGAGGAGGGCGAGGGTCGGCTCGCGCTCGTCAACGTTGCCGGGGCACTCGTGACAGGGCTCGCGGCTGCAGGGCTCGGATGGCTCCTGGGAGCGGCGCTGTGAACGCGGACAGCCTCAAGCTCACCGTGTACTTCGGCGAGTCCGACCGCGTTGGCCACCACCTCCTCTCCGATGCGCTCGTGGACCTGTGCGAGGCACATCGCATCCACGTCGCCGTGCTCCTGCGGGCCGCCGAGGGCTTCGGGCTCGGGCAGACGCTCCGAACCGACCGCTTCCTGAGCCTCTCGGAGGATCTGCCCCTCGTCGCGGTGGCGGTCGACGAGCGCCCCCGGATCGAAGCGCTGCTCCCCGAGGTGAACCGCCTCGTTGCCGGAGGCCTCGTGACGCTCGAGCGCGCACGGCTGCTCCACGACGGCGCCGCGGTCGCACGGGTGGCGGTCGCCGACGACGACGCGACGAAGCTCACCGTCTATCTCGGCCGCGACGAACGGGTTCAGGGGCGTCCTGCGTTCGTCGAAGTGGTCGGCGCGCTCCACCGCACAGGGCTCGCAGGCGGTACGGCCCTGCTGGGGGTCGACGGGATGGCGCATCGCGGCCGGCGGCGCGCTCGGTTCTTCTCCCGCAACGGGTCGGTCCCGATGATGGTCGTCGCAGTCGGGCCCGGCGAGACCGTGGCACGAGCCCTGCCCGTGCTCGACCAGCTTCTGCGCGACCCCATCGTGACGCTCGAGCGCGTCGTCGTCTGCAAGCGGGACGGTGTGCTGCTCGCGTCGCCCACGCATCTCCCCGAGCGCGACGCCGCCGGGCTCGGGATCTGGCAGAAGCTCACCGTCCACGCCGGCGAGCGGGCCCGGTACGGGGCGCATCCTCTGCACACCGAGCTGATCCGCCGCCTGCGCGCGGAGGGCGCGAGCGGCGCCACGAGCCTGCGCGGTGCATACGGGTTCTCCGGCGACCACGCACCGCACGGCGATCGGCTCTTCCGCGTCCGCCGCCGGGTCCCCGTTCTCACAACGATCGTCGACCGGCCCGACCGGATCCGCGGCTTGTTCGGGATCGTCGACGAGGTCACGGACGAGGCGGGCCTCGTCACGAGCGAGCTCGTCCCCGCGTACCACGCCGTCGCGTCCAAGGGGCGGGTGGGTGGCACCCGCCTCGCTCGCCCGCCGGAGTAAGTCGGCGAGCTACGCGTTGCCCGGGAGGAAGATCTCCTTCGCGATCACGAGCCTCTGGATCTGCGAGGTTCCCTCGTAGATCTGGAACAGCTTCGCATCGCGCATGAGCTTCTCGACGGGATACTCCTTCATGTACCCGTAGCCGCCGAAGACCTGGACCGCGTCCGTCGTGACCTTCATCGCGGTGTCGGCGGAGAAGCGCTTCGCGAACGAGGAGTGCTTCGTCGCGCCGCGGCCGAAGCCCTGGTCGACCATCCACGCTGCCTGCCACGTGAGGAGCCGCGCCGCCTCGATCTCGGTCGCCATGTCCGCGACGAGGAACGAGATGCCCTGGTTCATCGCGATCGGCGTCCCGAACTGGACGCGCTCCTTCGCGTACTCGAGCGCCAGCTCGTATGCCGCCTGCGCGACGCCGACCGCGCCGATCGCGGTGCCCGGCCGCGTGAAGTCGAGGGTCTGCATCGCGATCTTGAACCCGTCCCCCTCCTCACCCAGCCGGTTCGCAGCGGGCACCACGACATCCTGGAACGCGACCGCCGACGTGTCCGTGGCGCGCTGGCCCATCTTGTCCAGGTGCTTCTCGATCGTCACGCCGTCCGCGTCCATCGGGATCACGAACGCGGTGAGGCCCCGGTGCCCCTTCGAGCGGTCGGTCGACGCGAAGCAGACGATCCACGACGCTTTGCCCGCGTTCGTGATGAACATCTTCGAGCCGTTGACCACGTACTCCTCGCCCCCCCGAACAGCTGTGGTCTGAATGCCGGAGACGTCCGACCCGGCGCCCGGCTCGGAGAGCCCGAAGCACCCGAGGATCGGCTCGACTACGAGCGGTGCGAGCCACTCGCGCTTCTGCTCCTCCGTCCCGGCGGCCAGAATCGGTCCGGCGGCGAGCCCGTTGGCGAGTATCGAGGTCCCGATCCCCGAGCAGCCCCAGTAGAGCTCCTCGCCGACGAGCATCCCGTCGAAGGCCGACAGCCCGGGCCCGCCCAACGACTCGGGCAGGTGCAGGTTCATCAGGCCGAGCTCGTGCGCCTTCGCGACGATCTCCGCCGGATGCGTCTGGTGCTCGTCGTGCTCCGCCGACTTCGGACGGATCTCCTTCTCCGCGAACGCCCGCGCCAGGGCGCGCAGCTCGCGCTGCTCGTCCGTGAGCGCGAACGAGACGCCGTTCACGATCCCGGTCTCGACGGTCGTCATGTCCTGCTCCCCGATCTCGATTGACTAGTCAGTCAATGCTATCGGGCGGGCGGGCGTCGGGCAAGCTCCCCGTCTGAGGGCCGCCCATGCCCGGGAGAACGCCGTCCGGCTCGCCGAGTGCGCCAGCGATCGGCAACCCGGCCCGTCGCCAGGCGGCGAAGCCGCCCGACACGTCGCCGCTTCGCGGGCGTCCGAGGTCGACGAGCGAAGCCGCCGCGAGGCTCGAGGAGAACCCCTCTGCGCAAAGGATCAGGAGTCTCCGATCGACGCCGCCGAGCTGGGGATTGTGCCACCGGCCACCGGGATCGGCGCGCCACTCGAGCACGCTGCGGGGCACGTGGACGGAGCCCGGCACGATGCCGTCCCGGCGGCGCTCGTCCGACGAGCGAACGTCGACGATCAGCGCCTCGTCCGCCTCGGCGGCTGCCCATGCCTCGTCCGGCTCGACCCGTGCGATCCGCTTCCGCGCTGCGGCGAGCAGCGCGTCGACGCCGTATGTGCGCCCGTCGCTCATTCGCCCATCATCCGGTCGGGACGCTCCTGCTGTCCAGCACGCCGGGCCGGGCGCGCGGCCGCCTCTACAATCAGCGCCACCCGAGCCGGAGGCTTTCACCGTGGCGACGACCACCGCAGCGCGACCCGACCTCGACCCTCTCGACTTCCTGGCGCTCGACGCGCTGCTCGACGACGAGGAGCGCGCAATCCGCGACACCGTACGTCAGTTCGTGCGCGAGCAGGTGCTGCCCGACGTCGGGGACTGGTTCGAGCAGGGCATCCTGCCCCGCGAGATCATTCAGGAGCTCGCGAAGCTCGGCCTGTTCGGGATGCACCTCTCCGGCTATGGGCTACCCGGCGCGAGCGCGACCGCCTACGGGCTCACGTGCCTTGAGCTCGAGGCGGGCGACGCGGGGATCAGGAGCGCAGTGTCTGTACAGGGCTCGCTCGCGATGTTCGCGATCTGGCGCTGGGGAAGCGAGGAGCAGAAGGAGCGCTGGCTGCCGGCGATGCACCGCGGCGAGGCGATCGGCTGCTTCGGGCTCACAGAGCCCGACGCGGGCTCGGATCCAGGGACGATGCGCACCCACGCGCGTCGTGACGGCTCGGACTGGGTGCTGAACGGGACGAAGATGTGGATCACGAACGGGACGATCTCCGACGTCGCCGTCGTCTGGTCCCGGACGGAGGACGGCGAGATCCGGGGGTTCCTCGTCGAGCAGGGCACGCACGGGTTCTCGGCCCCCGAGATCCACAAGAAGATCTCGCTCCGCGCGTCGGTGACCTCCGAGCTGGTGCTTCAGGATGTCCGCGTACCGGCCGACGCGATGCTGCCCGGGGCGTCGACGCTGCGCGGCCCGCTCTCGTGCCTCGACGAGGCGCGCTTCGGGATCGTGTTCGGCTCGGTCGGCGCTGCTCGCGCGTGCTTCGAGGAGGCGCTCTCCTACGCGAAGGAGCGCATCGTGTTCGGCAAGCCGATCGCCGCCTACCAGCTCACCCAGCAGAAGCTCGCCGAGATGGCGCTCGAGGTGAACCGGGGCTACCTCACCGCGCTCCACATCGGCCGGATGAAGGACCAGGGCACGGTTCGACCAGAGCACGTCAGCCTCGGGAAGATGGGCAACGTCCGCGGTGCCCTCGACGTCTGCCGCTCCGCTCGCACGATCCTGGGGGGCAACGGCATCACGCTCGAGTACCCGGTGATCCGCCACATGAACAACCTCGAGTCCGTGCTGACCTACGAGGGCACGCACGAGGTGCATACGCTCGTCGTCGGCCAGGCGCTGACGGGCGAGAACGCCTTCGGCCGCGACTGAGCCCCATCAGGTCGACACCTGGCGCCGGGGCGTTGCGCGCTCGTTTCGATCGTGGACGCGAACACGATCGTGCGGGCCGTGCTCCGTAGGGAGGTGCCGCAGGGCTCACCGCCCGTCGAGGGCGCGCTCGGCGCGCCCGAGGCGAACAACGAGCGGGATCGCGAGAAGGATCGGCAGGCCCAGCATCGGCCACAGAGCCTGATAGCCCTCCGTCGCCGAGAGGTGAGGGCGGAGCAGGTCGATGACCGCGCCTGCGACGAGCGGCCCGATGACCAGCCCGATCCCCTTCGTCGTGGTCGCGAGCCCGGAGACCGCGCCGCGCTCGTCCTCCGGCATCAACTTGAAGAGCAGGCCCCACGCGAGCGTCATGACGGTGCCCCCGGCGATCGCGACGACGAAGATGAGCGCGAGGTACCACGCGTGCCACGTCGTTCCGAGCCCACCCGCGAGCAAACCTACTCCGTACACCGCCGACGCGAGCACGATCACCCTGGCGAGCCCGATCCGGTCGCCGATGCGGCCGGCGACGAGAGCCGCCAGGATGTACCCCGCGGCGACAGCGCCGAGGATGTACGTGGAGGTCGTGAGCGGCTCGCCGAGGCCGACCGTCACGTAGAGGACCACGAAGGTGCGCGCGCCTGCGAACGTCCCTTCCCACGCCGTGTTGGCAACCAGGAATGTCGCGACGTCCCTATTCGTCCGGAGCACGCGCCACGAGTGAGCGATGTACGTGCGCACCCCCTCGAACACCCGCCCGTGCCCCCCGTCCTCCGCGACCAGCGCGATGGGGACGAAACACGACACCGACACGACCGCGGCCGCGACGAGGAACGGGGCGGGCTCCCAGAGGTGGAAGAGGTACCCGCCTCCGATCAGCGCTCCACCAATTGCGAGCCCTCGGAAGAGGTGCTGAACGCCCTGCGCGCGGCCGAAGACGCGCTCCGGCAGCAGGTCGGGGTACAGGCCGCGGTAGGGCGGCTCGTACACGTAGTACGCGAAGAACAGTGCACAGAGCATGAGAGCCGTCGTCCAGAGGCTCGGCATGAACGCGAGGAGCGCGAGCGCGAAGGTCATCGGCCCGAGCGCGGCGAGCATGAACGGACGCCTGCGGCCGAACGGGGTGTGGAAGGTGTCGCTCCAGGGCCCGATCACGAGCGGCAGCGCGATGCCAAACACACCCTCTGCGGCCAACACGAGCCCGACGAGCGTCGTCGAGGTCGTGTAGCGGCCGAGGATCGGAGGCAAGTAGGCGGAGGTCGTCGTCAGCGCCCAGGCAAGCCCGAGCGCGCCCGCGCCGAGCACGAGCGTCGTGCGCCTGTCGCCCGCCTCAGGCCGCGGCGGAGTGACCGGCGAGACCGACGCAGACGACGTCGACGATCGTTCGCTCGGCACGGGCGACCTCCTCGTCACCGTCCGGTAGCCGACCCATCACCCAGCCCGTCAGAACCTCCTCGAGGCCGCCGTACACGACCCAGCTCGCAAGCCGGGCGTCGAGCTCCGGGCGGAAGACTCCGTCTGCCTGGCCCTGCTCGATGATGCGCTGTATCACCGCGAATCCCTTGCCGATCTCCTCGACCTGCGACGCGAGGTGCGCGCTGCGACCGACCTCCCGCACCATCACGGTCACGAGCTCGGGGTCGTTGCGCCACGTGCGAAGCAGGATCTTGACGATCCCACGGAGCTTCTCGTCCGCGGGCTCGTTCGACGTCTCCACGAGCCGGAAGCGCTCGAGCAGCTCGCGCCAGTTTTCCCGAAAGACGACCTCGAGGACCTCGTCCTTCGACGTGAAGTAGTGGTAGAGCAGGCCGTGCGCGACCCCCGCCTCCTCCGCGATGTCCCCGACGCGAGACCTGTGGAAGCCGCGCCTTGCGAACACGCGCACGGCCGCCTCGAGGATGCGCCGACGCTTCTCCTCGGCACCGCCCGGCCTGTCGCCGGCCGGTTGCTCGCGTACGATTGAACGGTCAGTCAAGCCGTGGCCAGGATAGGCGCCGTACCCGGTGGCCCGCAACACCCGCGTTTTGCGGGGCATCTTCGCGGCACCCGGAGGTGGTCCGCGCGAACGGTGTCAGACACCGTTTTCTGTCAAGGGCAAACCGTGCCGGTTGTGTGCCGATCGTTCCACAGGCTCGAGACCGCGTGGCGAAATGCGCGAGGGTCTGGAGACGCGCCTCTGAGGCCGGGTGCTCAGCGGGGCCTGCGACGCGGTGTCCGACACCGTCCGCGCGCCGATGTCGCGCCCGATCGCCAGGCTGCTCGTCCGGGTGAGCAGAATGGGGTGATGCCGGGCCCCATCGAGTTGCCTCTCCAGGGCTTCCTCGTGATCGACCTCACCCGTTACCTCCCGGGTGCGTTTGCGAGCCGGGAGCTGCTGCGGCTCGGTGCCAGGGTCGTCCGCGTCGAGAGCCCCGACGGCGACCCGATGCGCCGCACGGCGCCGGGTTGGGACGACGTGCTGCGGCGGGGAAAGGAATCGGTCGTCTGCGACCTGAAGCGGGACGTCGCGTTCGCCCTCGGGCTCTGTTCACGTGCCGACGTCGTCCTCGAGGGGTTCCGGCCCGGCGTCGCGGCGCGCCTCGGCCTCGGCCCGGACGACGTCCCGCCCGACGTCGTGTACTGCTCGATAACCGGGTTCGGCACGGACGGGCGGCATGCAGCACGCGTGGGCCACGACCTCAACTACCTCGGTTGGGCCGGGGCGCTCGCGGACACGGCTCCGTCTGCACCACCGGTACAGATCGCGGATCTCGCGGCGGGAGCCCTCCAGGCGGTGACACGCGCGCTCGCCGCGCTGATACGACGCGAGCGCACCGGCGAGGGAGCGCGACTGGTCGTCTCGATGACGCACGGATCACACGATCTCGTCGCGCATCGTCTCGACGGGGACCCCCTTCCGCGGCTTCTCACGGGTGGGCTCGCGTGTTACGCGACCTACGCGACGGCGGATGCGCGCCACCTGACGCTCGCAGCGCTCGAGCCGGCGTTCTTCGCCCGCACCTGCCAAATCCTCGGTCGCGACGACCTCGTCGCGCACCAGTACGCGGGCGACCAAAACACGCTCCGAGCCGAGCTGGCGGCGATCTTCGCCGGCCGGCCGCTCGGCGACTGGCTCGCCCTGTTCGACGGCGAGGAGGTCTGCGTCGGCCCCGTGGCGACGCTCGCCGAGGCACACCAAGATCTCGGGCCGTGGCCCGATCCGCCCGAGGACGTCGCGCTCGGCGCGCACACGGACGCCTGGCGGGTGGCTCTGCGGTCGGGACGGGCGGCGGGCTGACGCCGAACACGGGCGCAGGGAACGGCGCCGCTCGGCACGCACATGACGAGAGCGCCCGAGGCCAGCCGAGTGGCGTCCCAAGTTTCAAGCTGTACGTAGCGTCGCCACGGCTCGCCCGGGGCGCGCCCGTGCTACGAGGGCACCAGCCCGAGTGCCGCCGGCAGGGCGAGCAGCGTGTCGATCCGGTCCTGCTCTCCGACGTGCAGGCCTTCCCTGTCGACGAGGATTCCCCGGATACCGAGCGCCCGCGCGCCCTGGATGTCGTCCGCGTAGCTGTCGCCCACCATCGCCGCCTCGGCGGGCGCGGCGTCGAGAGCCTCGAGGGCAGCCTCGAAGATCGAGCGGTGCGGCTTGACGCGTCCATGGCTCATCGAGCCGACGCACACGTCGACGTCGAGCGCATGGTGGCGTGCGAACGACTCGAGGTCCCGCTGTCCGTTCGAGACGAGCCCGATGCGAAGGCGATCGGCACGCAGTGCCGCGAGCGCGGGTAGGGCGTCGTCGTAGAGGAAGAAGTTCTCGTGCCGCTCCCATTCCCCCACGAGCTCTACGGCGCATGCCCGCGCATCGTCCCGCGCTCCCCCCATTCCGACGACGATCTGCTCGGTGAACGCGATCCAGAGCTCCTCGTCGTGCACCAGGTCGGGGCTGCCCTGTAGGTCGTCGAGCGCCGCGAGCCGGGCGGCGTCGTAGCGGTCGGGGTGGAGCGTGAGCCCATGGCGTGCCCCGACGCGCGCGTAGCCCTCGGGCCCGAGCTCCGGCCCGGGTCGAAAGAGCGTGAAGTCGACGTCGAGCAGCACCGCCTTGAGCACGAGCCGAGGATACGGGTTCCCCGGCTCGGATCCCGCACGTGTCGCGGCCGGAGGCCGCTCTTCTGGCGGGAACCAGGCACGTGCAACTCGGTTCTCTCGGTCACATCTGTGAGCCACGCATCGCGGCCGGAGGAGGAAGGCACGACCACCTCCTTGCAACGCCACGCGGGCGACACGTAGTTGCGGCGGCGAAGCCGACGCCTTCAGGGATCTGCCCCGCCCGCCAGGGCGGGGATCAAGCGGCGGAAATCCGCGCAAGCGGATTTCCGCTTCGCGAACAAGAAAGCCTGCCCCGGCCGAAGGCGCGGATCAAGCGGCAGGAATCCGCTCCTGCGGATTCCTGCTTCGCGAACATATATCGGGGTGCCCAGATTTGAACTGGGGGCCTCTCCGACCCGAACGGAGCGCGCTACCAGGCTGCGCCACACCCCGAGCGAGCGAAGGGTAGCGATTCCAGGCTCCGCGGCTCGTAGACTCGGGAGCATGGGGCCACGCGACGAGATCGTCGAGTACGCGAACCGGCTGCTCGAGATCGAGCGGTTCCCGGAGTTCGGGCCACCGGGACTGCAGGTCATCGGCGCGGACGAGGTGACGGCGATCGCGTGCGGCGTGTCGTGCTCGCGCGAGCTCTTCGAGCGCGCGGTCGGGCTCGGCGCCGAGCTCGTGCTCGTGCACCACGGTCTCTTCTGGCGGAACGAGCCGCTCGTCGTCGATGAACGCATGCGCGGTCGGCTTGCCGCCCTGTTCGACGGAAACGCATCGCTCGTTGCTTACCATCTCGCGCTCGACGCGCATCAGACGCTCGGCAACAACGCTCAGCTTGCAAGCCGGATAGGTGCGGTGACAGAGGGCCCGTTCGCGGAGGTCGGTGTCGGCTGCACGATCGAGTCGATCACAGTCGACGAGCTTGCAGCACGCGTGGAGGCGACGGTCGGCCGGCCGCCACTCGTGCTACGCGGGGGCGACGGCGCAATCCGGAGGCTCGCGATCTGCTCGGGCGCCGCCGGGCACGAGCTCGTCCGTGCCCGACACGAGGGCTTCGATGCGCTTCTCACGGGCGAGGCGGAGGAGCCGAGCGCGGCGACCGCCCGAGAGCTCGGGATCCACATGATCGCCGCGGGTCATCACGCCTCGGAGAGGCTCGGAGTGCAGGCGCTCGCGGCCCATCTCGCGGAGCGCTTCGGCCTCGACTGGCACTACGTGGAGGTCGAGAACCCGGTTTGACAGTGTCGGGGGAACCACCTGGTTTCGCCACCAGACCCGCCCCGAGGCTGGCCACGGGCGGGTCGGCATGGCCGAGACCCGACCCGTGACGGCTACGCGTCGTGCGCACCTCGCGACCCTGGTGGCCGCCGGCTGGGCGCCCACCGACGATGATTTGCAGGCCGTTGCGGACCGTCGTCGTCCCGGAGTATCCTGCGAGGACATGGACGATTTCGGGAGACGGGCCCGTTGATCCCCGCCACCAACGTACGAGCGCCGATCGAGCCCGTTCGAACGCGAGAGCGTCGACGGGCTTTTTCGTCGCCGGAGAAAGGAGACGGTCGATGGCAAATCACCTGACGCCCGACGAGCTTGCGAAGGAGCTCAACATGGACCGCGAGTCGGTCATCCGGATCTGCGTCGCGGAAGGCGTCCCGATCTACCAGGGCAAGATCGACAAGCACCTCTTCCAGGCACAGCTCCAGGCGGTTGGGGCGGGGCAGCAGGCGACCGGGTAAGGCCTGAGAGGCCCTTTGCGCTGTCAGCGCCGGGAGCGGCTCGCGCGCGAGCCCGCCGGCTTCTTCTCGGGCTTCGTCCGCTGAGTCTTTGCGGCAGGCTTCTTCGCGGTGAGACGACTTCGCGGCTGCAACGCTCGCCTTGAGCGCCTCGAGCAGATCGACGGCCGGCGCAGGCTCGGCCGCAGGCTCGGGCTCGGCGATCTCCTCGCCGCTCAGCTTTGCCTCGAGCAGCGCCCGTAGGTTGCGGCGGTACGAGCTCGTCAGCTCGTCGGGCTCGAACTCGGTAGAGAGGCCCTGGACGATCTGACGGGCGAGCTCGAGCTCCGGCTTCTTCACGTCGGTGGAGTCCATTGCCTCGTCGATCTCCGCCTGCGAGTAGACGTCGTCACGCAGGTAGAGCGTCTCCAGCACCAGCCCTCGCCCTCGCGGGCGGACAAGGCAGAGCGACTCGCGTCCGGAGCGCACGAAGCGACCGACGGCGCCCACTTCAGCCTCCTCCATCACCTCGAGGAGGAGCTTGTACGGCTTCCGTTGGGCCGGCGCCGCACCGGGAACGAGAAAATATGTGCGATCCATCCAGACGGGATCGATCTCCGCGAGCGGTACGAAGCGCTCGATGTCGATCGTGCGCGAGTCGTCGTGACGCTCGAGCGCCTCCAGCTCAGCGTCCTCGACGACGACGAACCGGCCCTTCGAGACCTCCCACCCCTTGACGAGCTCGTCGGCGGGCACCTCCCGGTCGTGCGCCGGGCACCAGCGCTTCTGCTTGATCGGCGTGAGGTCCTCGCGGTGGAGAAGACGAAACGACACGTCCGACTGCCGCGCGGCAGGCTTGGTCGCGGGCGCGAGCCCGACGGGAATGCTCACGAGGCCGAAGCTCAGTGATCCGTTCCAGGTGATGCGCATGACTCTCCAGTCTAGACGGGCGCGGACCGTCGGAGTTCGCGCCCGGGAAGCCGTTCCCTGCGATTACAGTCAGGACAGGATGGCCGCCGATCGCACGATCCCGCGGCTCTGGCGGGACGCAGTAACGAAGAACACCGGAGCCGCATACCTCGTCGACGGCCCTGGCGGCTGGACCGAGGTCACATGGGAAGAAGCTGGCGAGAGAGTCGCGCTGCTCGCGAACGGCCTCCTAGCACGGGGTGTCGGCAAGGGCGACGCGTTCGGGATCCTGGCGCGCAACACCCTCGAATGGGCGCTCTTCGACTTCGCGCTTGCCCACGTCGGCGCGGTGGGAGCAGCGATCTACGCAAACTCGTCGCCGCGCGACGCCTGCTACGTACTCGAGCACTCCGAGGCTGTCGGCGTGGTGTGCGAGGACGAAGCACAACGCGAGAAGGTGGCGTCGGGTGTGCTTCCCGCGCTCCGGCACATCCTGACGTTCGCAGACCTCCCCGCCCTCGAGGAGGAGGGGCGCGCATACAGGGAGGCGAACCCGGGTGCACTCGACGAGGCGGTCGCGGCGATCGACGAGGATGACCTGTTCACGTTCATCTACACGTCCGGGACAACCGGGCCACCGAAGGGCTGCATGATCCGCCACCGCAACTATTACGCGATGGTCGCGGTCGTCGACGAGCTTCCCGACCGCACGGCCCCCGGCGACGTAACGCTCCTCTACCTCCCGCTCGCCCACAACTTCGGCCGGCTGATGCACCTCTCGGGGCCGTATGTCGGCTCCACGATCGCGTTCCTGCCCGATCCCCTCGACGTCGCCCGGGCTCTGCCGGAGGTGCGGCCGACGATCTTTCCGAGCGTGCCACGCGTCTACGAGAAAGTGCACTCGGCTGTCGTCGGCACGTTCGCCGAGACCACGGGCGTCCGACGGCGGCTCGTCGACTGGGCGCTGGGGGTGGGCCGCAGGGAGAGCGAGCTGCGCCGGCAGGGCAAACCTCTTCCCATGGGCCTGGCGCTACAGCACCGCATCGCCGAGCGGCTGGTCTTCTCGAAGGTGAAGGAGCGGCTCGGCGGGCGCCTCAGGCTGCCCATCTCGGGCGGTGCGCCGCTCGCCCGCGAGATCGCCGAGCTGTTCGACTCGATGGGCATCTGCATCATGGAGGGCTACGGGCTCACCGAGTGCACGACGGCCGCGACCACGAACCGGAGCGATCGCTACAGGTTCGGCACCGTCGGCCCGGCACTGCCGGGATTCGAGCTGCGGCTTGCGGAGGACGGCGAGCTCCTGCTGCGCAGCGAGACCGTGTTCGCCGGCTACCACAAGGAGCCGGAGGCGACGGCCGAGATTCTCGACGCCGACGGTTGGCTCCGCACCGGGGACATCGCGACGATCGACGAGGACGGCTTCGTCACGATCACGGACCGCAAGAAGGACATCATCGTCACCGCTGGCGGCAAGAACGTCGCGCCGCAGAACCTCGAGAACGACCTCAAGACCTCCCGGTTCGTCTCCCAGGCCCTCGTCGTCGGCGACCGCCGTCCGTACCCGGCAGCGCTGATCACGCTCGACCCGGTCGAGATCGTGAAGTGGGCGAAGGAGCGAGGGCTGGACGGCGACCCGGCGACCCTCGCGCGTGATCCCCAGGTCCTGGAGCTGGTCGGGTCGATCGTCGACGACGTGAACCGCGACCGCTCGCGCTACGAGCAGCTCAAGCGGTTCGCGATCCTGGACCGCGACTTCGACATGCAGGAGGGCGAGCTGACGCCCACGTTAAAGCTCCGCCGGAGGGTCGTTCTCGAGCACTTCGCGGACGACGTGGAGAGCATGTACGACGAGGCGACTCCGGCTGCGCCGGATGCGCGCTAGGCCGAAGGAAAGCTGCAGTCTGCGACTGCGACAGGCGGCGCCTTCAGGGATCTGCCCCGCCCACAGGGCGGGGATCAAGCGGCGGGAATCCGCGCAAGCGGATTCCCGCTCGCGAACAAACATGCAGCCACTGCGACCGCGACAGCGGGCGCCTTCAGGGATCTGCCCCGCCCACAGGGCGGGGATCAAGCGGCGGGAATCCGCGCAAGCGGATTCCCGCTCGCGAACAAACATGCAGCCACTGCGACCGCGACAGCGGGCGCCTTCAGGGATCTGCCCCGCCCACAGGGCGGGGATCAAGCGGCGGGAATCCGCGCAAGCGGATTCCCGCTCGCGAACTAGACTCTCTTTGCGCCGACGTACGTCGCCGAGTACCAGGAGTCGTCGAGGCTCGAGATCTTCACGACGTCGCCGGTGTGCGGCGAGTGGATGAACTCTCCGCCACCGATGTAGATCCCCACGTGGCCGAGGCCGTCGAAGAACACGAGGTCGCCGGGCTCGAGCTGGTCGCGCGAGACGTAGGTGCCGACCGTGTTGTACTGCATCGCGGCGTTGTGCGGCACCGAGACGCCCATCTGGCCGTAGACGTACATCACGAAGCCCGAGCAGTCGAATCCTCCGGGGCTGGCGCCACCCCACACATACGGTGTCCCCAGGTACTGCATTGCGATCCCGACGACGCCGCCGTACTGCGACGGCGGTGCGGGAGTGGAATACGTCGCGGGGTCCGTGATCGGCGCCGTGTACTGCAGCGACTGCGGCTGCGACGCCTCCGAGCGGGTCGCCGCCAGCCGAGCGCGCGCCTGGGCCTCAAGGAGCGCCTGTCGTCTCGCCTCCGCGGCCTTCATGTGCCTGACTTCTTCCTGGACCGATGCGAGCAGGCGTTGCCGCTCGGCGAGCTTGCCCTGGATCCAGCTCTTCTGGTCGGCCCGCTCGGCGACGACCTGTGCCTGCCTATCACGGTCGGACCGCAGCTTCTGGCGGCGCGTCTGCACCTCGGTGCGGAAGACGCGCACGTCGCGCAGCACCCTCGAGTCCTCGCCGCCGACGCGCTGGGCGACATCGAGGCGGTCGAGGAGGTCGTCGAGGCTCTTGGCGCCGAGGATTACCTCGACCGCCCCGCCGGCGTCGCCGTTGATGTAGAGCGCGCGCAGTCGCTTCGCGATGTGCGTCTGCGCGATCCCGAGGCTCTCCTTCGCGATCACGAGATGCTGCCCGTTCGACTTCAGATCCGAATCGATCTGGGAGAGCTGGATGTTCGCGAGGTTGTACGACTCGATCGCGTGCGACAACTGTGAGTCCAGATCCTGGACCTGGGCGAAGATCGCCCGCGCCTGCTGCTCCTTCGAGCTGATCGAGGGGTCTGCGCCGGCCGAGCCCGTACCCCCGACGAGGACGGCTACGACAGCACCGGTCGCGAGCGCGAGTCCAACCGCGCGTCGTACCGCAGTGCTGCTCACGCCGCCTCTCGCATGCCCGTAGACCGGCGCGCCGATGGTGGGGTCACCGGCCACAAGTGCGGGACACTAGCAGCGACGGGGGACGAATGCACAGGGAATCGCCGGGAAAAGCTCTGCAAAACGCGACGATTGCAAGTGTGGTACGGTCCCCTGCCCTATGCACGGGCCTGCGAGATACCTCGCGCCGTGCGTCGCGGCGCTCCTTCTCGGCTCGACGACCGGCATCGCCGTCGGCGCAGACGGCGCGCGCGGCGAGCTCGCGGCGCTGCGCACCAGCGAGCGCTCGGCGGTGCTCGAGCTCTACGCGACCGAGGCTGCGCTCGCGCGCGCCAGCGCCGAGCTCGACCGGCAGAGGCGTCACGAGGACGCGCTGGGCACCGCCCGGGACCGTGCGCTCCTCCGCTCGAGCGTGCTCCGGGATTCACTGGCAGGGACCCAGGCACGGATCGCGACGCTGTTGCGCCGGCTCTACGTCGAGGGAACGCCCGAGCCGGTCGCGGTGGTACTCGGTGCGCGCTCGCTTCAGGCTGTGCTCGAGGGAATCGACGGCCTCGAGCAGGCGACGCGCCGGAACCGCGAGCTGGCGCGCAAGGCGCGCTCACGCGGAGCGGCCGTGCGCCTCGAGCTGGCGCGCCTCGCCCGAGCCCGCGATGCGCTGGCCGAATCGAGGACGCAGACCGAGGAGCTCGTGCGCCGGCTCGAGGCCGCGACGCTCGGCAGGCGCCAGACGATCGCGGCCTTGCGCCGACGGGAAAGCCTGTCTCGGGCGAAGGTGGAAGCGCTCGAGTCGCGGGCGCGCATGGCAGCGGATGCCTCCGACCGCCTCAACCGCCGGAGCCTCCCCGTTCGACCGTCGACCGTCTTGTCTCCCGCCGCAAGCGACGCCGACGACCTGGAGCCTGTCGACGCGGCCGTCCCGGCCGACCAGGTCGGGTCGGAGCGGACCCTGGTCGTCGACGCCGTCGCGTACCACCTCCCCGGGCACACCGCGAGCGGGCTCCCGGTCGGGGTCGGGGTGATCGCGGTCGACCCGTCCGTGATCCCGCTCGGCACGCGCGTGTTCGTCCCCGGCTACGGTCCGGCCGTTGCCGCCGACGTCGGCTCCGCGATCAAGGGGAACACGATCGACCTCTGGATGCCGAGCACCTCCGCTGCTCGGGCCTGGGGCCGCCGTACCGTCACGATCACCGTCTACGGTTAGGTGCCTGTGCGCGTGCGAATCAGGCTTGCGCTGGTCGCTCTGGCCTGCGTGCTCGTGGCGCCCGCGTCGTCTCCGGCGGCGGGCACGACACGCTCCGACCTGACGACCAGGCTCACGACATCGCTCCGCTCACCGTACGTTGCGCTCAGCCAGACCGCGGCGATCGCAGTTGACGCGTCGACCGGCGCAGTCCTCTATGCACACAACGCCACGTGGCCCGCCGTTCCTGCCTCCAACGAGAAGCTGCCTGTCGCCTGGGCGTCCCTGATGCTCCTCGGGCCGTCGTACCGCTTCCATACCGACGTGCTGGGTGTGGGAACGCGCTCCGGGTCGACGTGGAAAGGCGATCTCTTCGTCCGTGGATCAGGAGACCCGACCCTGACGGCGACGGACATCGCCCACCTCGCGCAGGGGGTGCGATCGGCCGGAATCCGTACCGTGACCGGCCGCATCCGGGGTGACGAGTCTGCCTACGACAGCCGCCGGGCCGCACCCGGCTGGAAAGCGTACTTCCTGGGGGGCGAGTCACCGCCGCTCTCCGCGCTCGTAGTCGACCGCGCAGTCGGCTGGCCCGGGCTGTCGCCACCCCTGCTCGCGGCCCGTGCGTTGCGCTCGGACCTCGTGGCGAGCGGAGTCACCGTCCGCGGTCGTCACGCGCTGGGCACGGCCCCCGCGACCGCCGAGACGATCGCCGTCACGCGCTCGGCGAGGCTCGGGACGATCGTCCAGGAGATGAACCGGACGAGCGACAACTTCGTGGCCGAGATGCTGCTCAAGCATCTTGCGACGCTCGACGGGCGGGTCGGGACGACCGCCGGGGGCGCCGCTGTCGTCCTCCGGGAGATGCGCGTCGCCGGCATCCCCCTCCAGGGGGTCCACATCGCCGACGGCTCCGGGCTTTCCTCGCTCGACCGGTTGACCGCGACGGCGCTCGCGGGGGTGATCCGCGCCGGTCTCCGCGACCCGAGGATCTCGGACGCGTTCGTCGCATCGCTCTCCGTAGCCGGCACGAACGGAACTCTTCGCTCACGCCTGCCGAGCCTTGCGGGCGTGGTGCGCGGGAAGACCGGGACGACCGATCTGGCGTGCAGCCTCTCCGGGTTGATCCGCAACGGTGTCGTGTTCTCGGTGCTGCAGAACGGCAATCCCGTCGCTTACTGGTCTGCGCGGATCGCGCAGGACCGCTTCGTGACCACGCTGGCCCGCTCGTCGTACGGCCGCTCGACCGCGTCACCGCCGACCGGCTCAGGCTGAGCTCGAGAGCAGTGCCTCGAGGTCGGACTCGGCGAGGATCGGCACTCCGGCTCGTTGCGCCTTCTGTGCCTTCGTGCCGGGGCTCTCTCCCACGATCACGCCGGCGGTCTTCTTGGAGACGGAATCGGACACCTTCGCGCCCAGCGCCTCGAGGGCGGCCTTCGCCTCCTCGCGCGTGTACCTCTCGAGCGTGCCGGTGATCACGTATTGCCGGCCCGTCAGCGGTCCCTCCACCGGCCTCTCGGCGTCGCCCGCCTCCATCGTGAGCCCGAGTGAGGCGAGCTCGCGCACGAGCGCGACGTTCTCCTCCTCGGCGAACCACTCGGCGACGAGCTCTGCGCGATCGGGCCCGATTCCTTCGGCGCGCTCGAGCTCCTCCTGGCTCGCCGCGATCAGTGCGTCGACCGTGCGGAAGTGCCAGGCGAGGTTCCGCGCCAGCACCCAGCCGATCTTCGGGATGTTGAGGCCGAAGAGCACGCGCGAGAACGGCTGTGCCTTCGAGGCATCGATCGCGGCGACTGCGCGGGCCGCCGAGACCTCGGCGTAGCCGCCGAGCGCTGCGAGCTGGTCGGCGGTCAGGCGATAGAGGTCGGGCATCGAGCGGAGCAGGCCCTCGTCCCAGAGCCGGCGGACGAACTGCTCGCCGACACCCTCGATGTCCATCGCGGCACTCACCCAGTGGATCAGCGTCTCGAGCCCACGCGAGGGGCACGCGCGGTTCGGACAGCGGTGCATGACCTCGCCCTCGGGCTTCACCACCTCGACCCCGCAGAGGGGACAGCGCTTCGGCATGCGGAACGCCTTCGTGCCCTTCTTGTGCTCTCCGGCGGGCCCGACGACCTGCGGGATCACGTCGCCCGCCCGCTGGACGATCACGAGGTCGCCCTCGCGGATGTCCTTGCGGTTCACGTCCTCCTCGTTGTGGAGCGTGGCCGTCGAGACCGTGACACCGCCGACATGCACCGGCTCGAGCTCGGCCCACGGGTTGAGCGCGCCCGTGCGCCCGACACGGATGTGTATGTGCCGGAGCTTCGTGATCGCGGTCGAGGGCGCCCACTTGAACGCCCGTGCCCAGCGGGGCCGCTCGTGGAGCGCACCGAGACGGCGCTGCTGGTCGAGGTCGTCGACCTTGATCACGATCCCGTCGATCTCGTAGTCGAGCTCGGCCCGGCGCGTCTCCCACGCGAGGCACGCCTCGGTGACATCCTCGATCGTCTCGAGCCGCCGTGCGTGCGGGTTCGTGCGGAAACCGTGCTCTCGGAGCCACGTGAGCATCTCCCACTGGGTCTGCGGAAGGTCGCCCTCCCGGACCCCGAAGCCGTACACCCAGAGGGCGAGCGGGCGGGCGGCCGTGACGCGCGCATCGAGCTGCCGCAGCGACCCTGCGGCGGCGTTCCGCGGGTTCGGTGCCGGCTTCTTGCCAGCCGCGACCTGCGCCTCGTTGAAGCGGGCGAAACCGGAGAGAGGAAAATAGATCTCCCCCCGCACCTCGAGGAGCGCGGGAGGCGCCTCGCCGTCGGCGACGAGCACGGAGAGAGGCACCGTGGCGACCGTCCGAAGGTTGCGGGTCACGTCCTCGCCGCGGTGGCCGTCCCCACGGGTCGCCCCGCGCACGAAGGTCCCGCGCTCGTAGACGAGTGAGATCGCCGACCCGTCGATCTTCGGCTCGATCACATAGGCGACCGGCTCGTCGGTGCCGAGCCGCTTGCGGACGTCGACCGCCCACTTCTCGAGCGCCTCGCCCGTCGTCACCTTCTCGAGTGAGCCCATCGGCTGGAGGTGCTCCACCTTCGTGAATCCGGCGGCAGGCTCGCCGCCGACCCGCTGCGTGGGCGAGTCTGCGGTGACGAGCTCGGGATGCGTCTCTTCGAGCGCCTGGAGCTCGTCGAAGAGCGCGTCGAAGGCGCTGTCCGGGAGCTCGGGATCGTCGAGCACGTGATAGCGGTGGTTGTGGTACGCCAACAGCCGGCGCAGCTCGCCTGAACGCGCGGCGGCGTCGACCTTCTCAGATGACCTCATGCAGCTCCCCCGCGGTGTGGACGAGCGCGTCGGGCTCGGCGTGGAGGAGACGTTCGTCGGGATGGATCCCGCCCCAGCCGACCGCCACGGTGAAGACACCGGCCGCATTTCCGGCCCGGATGTCGAACGGGGAGTCCCCGACGTACACGGCGTCCTCCGCCGCGGCGTCGATCCGCGCGAGGGCCTCGAGCACGGGGTCGGGCTCGGGCTTGTGCCGTTCTGTGTCCTCCGCCCCGATCACGACGTCCATCACCTCGCGCAGGAGCGGAAAGCGGTCGAGTGCGAGCTCCACGGTCCGAAGGCGCTTCGCGGTCACGATCCCCAGCCGGCGTCCCTCGTCCTTCAGCACGGGAAGAAGGCGGAGCACGTCGTCGAACGCCTCGAGCTCCGCATGGAGCGGCTCGTTGTGCGCTCGGTAGGCCGCGACGAGCTCGTCGACGCGGTCAGGGTCGAGGTCGCGCATCTGCGCGATCAGGCCCGGCCCGCCGATCGCCGAGCGGACGAGCTCCTCGTCCGCCTCGCGCCCGAGCACCGCGAGCGACGCGTGCTTCATCGACGCGAGAATGATCGGCCCGGAGTCGATCAGCGTGCCGTCGAGGTCGAACAGGACGACCGGGAAGCGCATGTGGCCGATCGTAGCCCGAGCGTGAGGGAACCCATGGTGTGGCCTATCCGGACGCCACTTGGTACTCCACACGCTCGAGGTACAGCCCCCACGGGGGGGCTGTCATGCCTGCCTCGACGCGGGGACGACCCTCGAGCAGACGCGGGATCGACTCCGGCCCTTCCAGCATCGTGCCCACGAGGGTCCGCACCATGTGGCGGAGGAACGATTCCGCCGTGATCGTGAAGTGGAGCTCGTCATCCTGCCGCTGCCAAGCGGCGGCGCGGATCTCCCGGCGAAAGACCCCGTGCTGGGTCTCCGTCGGCGTGAAGGCGGTGAAGTCGTGCTCGCCCACGAGCGCCGCGCCGGTGGCGCGGAGCACATCGAGATCGAGGGGCCGCGGCCACCAGAGAGCGCGGCGAGATCGGAGAGGCGCTCGCAGGCCCGCGTCGAGGACAACGTACCGGTAGGACCTCGACGTCGCCGAGAACCGGGCGTGGAAGCCCGCGGACGCGGCCTCGGCCGCCCTCACGGCGACATCGTCGGGCAGCGCGGCGTTGAGCGCCTCGGGAAGCCGCTCGAAGGGCGCGCCGCCCTCTATCTCGAGGCTCACGACCTGGCCGGTGGCGTGCACGCCGGCGTCCGTCCGCCCGGCCACCGCGACCCCCGACCAGCCGGGCACCACGGAGTCGAGCGCCTTGCGCAGTGCGCCCTCGACCGTCCTCTCGCCCGGCTGCCGCGCCCACCCCCTGAAACCCGTCCCGTCGTACTCGAGCGTCAGCTTGACGGTGCCCACGCGAAGCCTTGTAACACAGTGTTAGCTGCTCGGCTCGACCTCGAGCACGAGACCGTCGACCGCGCGGACTACCACCTCCGCCCCCGGCGAGAGGTCGGTCTCGGCGCGTGCTTCCCAGAGCTCGCCGTCGAGCTTGACCTGGCAGCGCGGCCCGATCCTGCGCACCACGACGGCCGTGCGTCCGACGAGCGTCTCGGCGCCGACCGTCACCCGGCGGCCCTTCGACCAGCGGACGAAGAACGCGGTCTCGGTGACGTCGATCGCGAGGGCCGTGATGACCGCGACCACGCCCCACGGCGCGGGCAGCACGGTGAGCGCGAGGATGACCGCGACGACCGTCAGCATCACGCAAGCCTAGGCGCCCCCGGCACAGCCAGGGACGTGGGCTCCGCCCGCGTCCCTCGAACCCACGCCTCTGGACCAGAGGGAACGCGGCCAAAGGCCACGTCCCAAGGGCCAAGCCCAGGCACCCCCGGGACGTGGGCTCCGCCCGCGTCCCACGTTGGCCCGCGGCTTTGGGGACGCGGCCGGAGGCCACGTCCAAGTAGTGGATTTCGATCCCGCGGCTTACGCCGCGGGATCGAAGTCCACGAGCTCGAGGATCGCCATCGAGGCTGCGTCTCCCTGGCGCGGGCCGAGCTTGACGACACGGGTATAGCCGCCGTTTCGCGCCGAGAAGCGCGGCGCGACCTCCGAGAACAGCTTGTACACCACGTCGTTCGAGCGAAGCTCGGCCATCGCGAGGCGCCTCGCGTGGAGGTCGCCGCGCTTGCCGAGCGTGATCATCTTCTCCGCGTACGGCCTGACAGCCTTGGCCTTTGCCTCGGTCGTCTCGATCCGACCGTGGGTGATCAGCGCCGAAGCGAGGTTCGAGTACAGCGCCTTGCGGTGGGCCGAGTCGCGGCCGAGCTTCTTTCCGGAGCGTGCGTGCCTCATGCGGCGACCCTAGACGGGAAGGTCCTCTCCCTTGAGCGTGAGGCCGTGAGCGGCGAGGGTCTCGCGCACCTCCTCGATCGACTTGCGACCGAAGTTGGGAATCCCTCCGAGCTCGGCCTCCGACTTCGAGGTGAGGTCGCCGATCGTCTCGATCCCGACGCGCTTCAGGCAGTTGTACGAGCGGACGCCGAGCTCGAGCTCCTCGATCGGGAAGTTCTCCATCCCGTGGGAGGTCGCAGGCGCCTCGGCCTCCATGGCCGCGATCTCGCCGAGATCGAGCTTCTCGAGGTCGGTGAAGATCGCGAGCTGCGTGATGAGGATGTCGGCGGCGGCGGCGATCGCGTCCTTCGGCGCAACCGAGCCGTCGGTGGTCACGTCGAGCACGAGCTTGTCGTAGTCGGTGCGCTGCCCGACGCGGGAGGCGTCGACCTCGTAGGAAACGCGGCGCACGGGTGAGAAGATCGAGTCGATCGGGACGACGCCGATCGTCGTCTCCGGTCCGCGGTTCAGCTCGGCCGGGACATAGCCGCGGCCCCGCCCGATCGTGAGCGTCATCTCGAGCTTGCCCTTGTCGGCGAGATGAGCGATCTCGAGCTCCGGGTTCAGGATCTCGAGGTCCGCGGGCGCCTCGATGTCGGCGGCGGTCACTGCGCCGGAGCCCCGCTTCGAGACGTGCACCTCGATCTCGGGTGACTCGCCGTGCAGGCGGCACACGAGGCTCTTCAGGTTGAGGATGATGTCGGTGACGTCCTCGCGGACGCCGGGGAGCGTGGTGAACTCGTGCGAGACGCCCTCGATCTTGACGGCTGTCACCGCGGCGCCTTCCAACGAGGAGAGCAGCACCCGCCGAAGCGAGTTGCCGAACGTGTAGCCGAAGCCGCGGTCGAGCGGCTCGATGGTGAACCGCCCGGAGCGCTCGTCGGCGTCCTCGGACGAGATCCTGGGCGTCTGGAAGTCCATCAGGCTGGAACGGGTGGCCATGTGATCCTTTCGGGTGGTTCGGGCGGTAGGGCCGCGGCCCTTACTTCGAGTAGAGCTCGACGATCAGCGATTCCTGGACGGGCGTGTCGATCTCCGCACGCTCCGGCCACTTGAGCATCTTGCCGGTGAGCCCGTCGTGGTCGGCCTGGAGCCACGGCGTGACCGCGGCAGTGAGGTCGGTGGCATCGCGGACGATCGCCGCGGCGGGGCTCGACGGCCTGAGCGAGATGATGTCGTCGGGCCGCACCCCGAAGCTCGGGATGTTGACCCGCCGTCCGTTGACCTGGAAATGGCCGTGGCGGACGAGCTGCCGCGCCTGGGCGCGCGAGCCGGCGAAGCCGAGGCGGTAGACAACGTTGTCGAGCCGCGTCTCGAGCATGCGCAGGAGGTTCTCGCCCGTCGGGCCGGTGCGCCGCGAGGCCTTCTGGTACGTGTTGCGGAACTGCTTCTCCAGCAGGCCGTAGTACCGGCGGGCCTTCTGCTTCTCGCGCAGCTGGAGCAGGTACTCGCTCTGCTTGATGCGGCCACGGCCGTGCTCTCCCGGTGGGTACGAGCGGCGCTCGATCGCGCACTTCTCGGTGAGGCAGCGCTCGCCCTTCAGGAACAGCTTGATCCCCTCGCGGCGGCACTGGCGGCACTTCGGTCCGAGAT
This sequence comes from uncultured Actinomycetes bacterium, assembly GCA_963798725.1. Lineage (GTDB taxonomy): Bacteria > Actinomycetota > Thermoleophilia > Gaiellales > Gaiellaceae > Gaiella. The sequence goes on along the minus strand of CAWCUL010000001.1, from coordinate 997,616 downwards.
CGCGGGCCACGTCTACACTCGCCTCCGCTTCTTCTGGCGAACGCCGTTGTGGGCCTGCGGGGAGACGTCCTTGACGCCGAGGATCTCGAGGCCGGCGGCCTGGAGCGAGCGGATCGCCGTCTCGCGACCGGAGCCGGGGCCCTTCACGAACACCTCGACCTTCTGGAGGCCGTGCTCCATGCCCTTGCGGGCCGCGTTGTCCGCCGTGACCTGCGCGGCGAACGGAGTCGACTTGCGCGAGCCCTTGAAGCCCGCCGAGCCGGCGGACTCCCACGCGATCACGTTCCCCTCCTTGTCGGTCAGGGAGACGATCGTGTTGTTGAACGACGTCTTGATGTGCGCCTGGCCGATCGCGACGTTCTTCTTCACGCGCCGGCGGGTGCGCCCGCGGGTTGCGGCCTTGCGAGGCGGGGCCACTACTTCGCCTTCTTCCCGCGCCCGACGGTCTTCTTCGGGCCCTTGCGGGTGCGCGCGTTCGTCTTCGTCCGCTGGCCGTGCACCGGCAGGTTGCGGCGGTGCCGCACGCCGCGGTAGGCACCGATCTCGGAGAGGCGCTTGATCGCCTGGGTGCGCTCACGGCGCAGGTCCCCTTCGACCTCGAGGTTCGTGTCGATGTACGTGCGGAGCTTCGTGACCTCGTCGTCGGTCAGGTCCTTGACCTTCTCGTCGGGGTCGAGGCCGAGCTCCTTGCAGACCTTCTGCGCGGTCGACTGGCCGATCCCGTAGATGTACGTCAGCCCGATCTCGAGGCGCTTCTGATTCGGGAGGTTGACGCCGGCGATGCGTGCCATTAGTGAATCTCCTGGTAGCGGTTTCGCGTCTCTGCGTGCGAGACGCAAGCAGTGCGAGGACGCGGGGAGCGTGCGGGCCAGAAGGCCCGGACGCGACCGAGGACGACGCAATGCGCCGCGGATCGAGCGACAGAGACGCTCTAACTGTTGCCAGAGGATCCACTCGCTAGCCCTGCCGTTGCTTGTGACGGGGGTTCGAGCAGATGACCATGGTGCGCCCGTGCCGCTTGATCACGCGGCACCGCTCGCACATGGGCTTGACCGAAGGACGGACTTTCAAAATGTGGCTCCTGAGTGGTCGGCTACTTCAGACGGAAGGTGATACGGCCGCGTGTGAGGTCGTACGGGGAGAGCTCGACCTTCACCCGGTCACCCGGGAGGATCCGGATGTAGTGCTTTCGCATCTTCCCCGAGATCTTCGCGAGCACGGACTGTCCCCCCTCGAGCTCGACGCGGAACATCGTGCTCGGCAGGGCTTCGACCACCTCGCCCTCGACCTCGATCTTCTCTTCCTTGACTGCCAACCGACTCCTCGCGCAGGGTTCGCGCCCTGCCCGTCGTGGGTGTTCATGAGATCCCGGGCACGGCCGACGGGCCGCACGCGCGGGCCGCTTACTGTAGCAAACCCGCGCCGCACCGAGCGGACGCCGGTCGGCTTTGGCGTGCTCGCATCGGCAGCAATGAAAGCTCCGCCACGAGTCGATCGACGGAACGCAGACCATGCGAGCGCGACAGTGTTTGCCGTCGCGGTCGGCCCGGAAGCTCAGGCGGACGCGCGGCGACCGGGGGCCGCGAGGCTCTCGCGCTCGGTCGCGATCCCGACGCGCGGGGTGAGAATGCGCGGGCCGTCGGGCAGGATCGCCACGGTGTGCTCGAAGTGCGCGGCGAGCGAGCCGTCGCGGCTCGAGATCGTCCAGCCGTCCTCTGCGAGGACGACCTCGGGCTTGCCCACCGTGATCATGGGCTCGATCGCGATCGTCATGCCCTCCGAGAGCCGCGGGCCGCGGCCGGGCTCGCCGAAGTTCGGAACGTGGGGGTCCTCGTGATAGTGGCGCCCGACACCGTGGCCCACGAGGCTCCGCACGACCGAGAAGCCGGCGCCCTCGACGACCTTCTGCACCGCGTGGGAGATGTCGCCGATCCGGTTGCCGAGGCGCGCCTCGGCGATCCCCGATGCGAGCGCGTCCTGGCAGACGTCGAGCAGGCGCCGCGCCTCGACGTCGACCGATCCGACGCCGAACGTGTACGCGCTGTCGGCGATCGCGCCGTCGAGCGTCACGCCGACGTCGATCGTCACGAGGTCGCCGTCCTCCACGACCCTCTCGTCGGGGATGCCGTGCACCACGACCTCGTTCACGGAGATGCAGATCGCGCGCGGGTACCCCCGATAGCCGAGCGATGTCGGGATCCCACCGGCCTCGCGGATGAACCTGTCCGCGATCACGTCGAGCTCGAGCGTGGTTATCCCCGGCTCGATTCGGTCGCCGACGTGCGCGATCGTCTCGGCAACGAGCGCGCCGGCCCTGCCGATGCGCTCGATCTCGGGCCCCCCCTTGCGAATGATCACGCGACCGCCTCCTCGTCGAGCAGCTCGAGCGCCTCTTCGATCTCGCCGGCGACCTGCTCTATGGATCTTGCCGCATGGAGCGGGACGAGCTTCCCGGTAGCCCGGTAGCGCTCGACGACCGGCTCTGTCTGCTCGTGGTAGATCTCGAGCCGGCGGGCGATCGCCTCGGGGGTGTCGTCGTCACGTCCCTCGTCGCGGGCGCGCCCGAGCAGCCGCTCGACCGCTACCTCGTCAGGTAGCTCGAAGAACAGCACGGCGTCGAGCACCCGGCCGATCTCGTCCAGCATCGCGTCGAGCGCCTCCGCCTGCGCGAGGTTCCGCGGGAAGCCGTCGAGCACGAAACCGCGCTCTGCGTCGGGCTTGGCGAGGCGCTCGCGGATCAACGCGACGGTCAGATCGTCGGGCACGAGCTCCCCGGTGGCGAGGATCGGCTCGACGCGGAGACCGAGCTCCGTGCCCTCCGTGATCGCCGCGCGGAACATCTCACCGGTCGAGACGTGCGGAATCCCGTGCGCGGACGCGAGCCGGGTCGACTGGGTCCCCTTGCCCGAGCCCTGCGGCCCCAGCACCAGGAGGTTCACCGCACGCCCCAAGATGCGGGAAGGGGCGGGATGCGACCCGCCCCGCGGAGCACCGGTGCACGGCACGTCACCGCAGGAAGCCCTCGTAGTTGCGCATCATCATCTGCGATTCCATCTGACGCATTGTGTCGAGCGCAACGCCGACCGCGATCAGCACCGAGGTGCCGCCGAGTGCGCGGGCGTTCGCCTGCGAGAAGCCGCCGTAGCGGATGAAGAGGCTCGGCGCCACCGCCACCGCGGCGAGGAAGAGCGAACCGGGCAGCGTCAGCCGGGTCAGCACCCGGTCGAGATACTGCGCAGTCGGCGGGCCGGGCCGGATCCCGGGGATGTAGCCCCCGTGCTTGCGCAGGTTGTCCGCCTGGTCGACCGGGTTGAACTGCACCGCCGTGTAGAAGAACGCGAACACGATGATCATCCCGCCCTCGATGAACAGGTAGAGCCAGTCGCCGGGCTGGAAGTACGTGTTCACGAAGTCCTGGGTCGCCGGGAAGTACTGCCCGACCGTCGGCGGGAACGCGAGCACGGCGGCCGCGAAGATCACGGGGATCACGCCCGCCATGTTCACGCGCAAGGGCAGGTATGTCGAGCCTCCCGAGGTCATCCGGCGACCCACCATGCGCTTCGCGTACTGGATGGGGATCCGGCGCTGGCCCTCCTGGACGAACACGACCGAGGCGACGATCCCGAGCGCGATCAACGGGAAGAAGATCCGCTCCATCGGCCCGCCGTTCCACCAGGCGGTGACGCCGAGCGGGAGGCTCGTAAGGATCGAAGCGAAGATCAGGATCGAGATCCCGTTGCCGATCCCGCGCTTCGTGATCTGCTCGCCCATCCACATGAGGAGCGTCGAGCCGACCGTGAGCGTGACGATGATCAGGACCATGCGACCGGAGTTCGCCTCGAGCACGCCCTGGTTCTTGAACAGGAACGCATACCCGAGGGCCTGCGCGGCCGACAGCACGACGGTGAGGTAGCGCGTGTACTGGTTGATCTTCGCGTAGCCCGACTCGCCCTCCTTCTGGAGCTCGGAGAGCCGCGGGACGACCACGGTCATGAGCTGGAGGATGATCGAGGCGGTGACGTACGGCATGATCCCGAGCGCGAATACCGAGAACTGCGACAGCGCGCCTCCGGAGAACAGGTTGAGCAGGTTGAAGATCCCGCCGGTGCGCGAGAGGTACTGGTCGATCGAGTCCGCGTTGACGCCCGGCGACGGGATCCAGGAGCCCAGCCTGTAGAGGGCGAGGATCATCGCCGTGAAGAGCAGCCGGTGCCGAAGCTCCGGCACCCGCCAGGCATTTGCGAGCCAGTTAAGCATGTTCTCCGAACGTGCTTCTAGAGGCTTGATGTGGGTTAGGGGTGCGGTTGGGGAGGGCGTGGGGCAAGGAGCGCGGCCGATTCGGCTGGTGGCAAGGCTGGTGGCCTTGAGGCCGGGCGAAGCGGACGCGATCCGCCGGCCCAGGCCCCCATCCAGACGTGCCCGTAACCCGCATCAAGCCTCTACGTGTCGGTATCGGTCTGAGCGTTCTCATCGGCGCCCTGCTCTTCGACCTGCTCGTCGGTCTCGATGGGATCCGTCTCGGTGGAGTCGACGTCGTCCGTGGGCTTCGACTTGGTCGCTCGCCGCTTGCGGCGAACGACCGGCTCGCCCCGCAGCCACGTCACGGTCCCGCCCGCGGCCTCGATCTTGTCCTTCGCGGACTTCGAGAAGCCGTGAGCCGAGACCGAGAGCGCCTTCGAAAGCTCTCCGACGCCCAGCACCTTGACGTCGACCGAGAGCTTCCCGATCAGGCGCTTCTCCTTGAGCGTCTCGGGGGTCACGTCGGCCCCTGCGTCGAAGCGCTCCTCGAGATCGCGCAGGTTGACGGGCTGGTTGTACGTCCGGAACGGCCCGATCGGCATCGCGTCCGCAGACGTGTTCCCTCGCAGCTTGGGCAGCCGCATGTCGATCGGCATCTGGCCGCCCTCGAAGCCGGCTGGCATCTTGTGCGAGCCCGAGCGCGCCTTCTGACCCTTGATGCCGCGGCCCGAATAGCGTCCCTTGCCCGATCCGAGCCCGCGGCCTATGCGCTTGCGGGCGCGGCGCGGCTGAGCCGGCTCGAGCGAGTGGAGGTTGAGCTCTTCGGCCATGCTCAGTCCTTCCCCTTCGAAGCGTCGAGGGGCTCGATGCTGACGAGGTGCGCGACGTGGCGTAGCTTGCCCTCGAGCGCCGGATCGACGGCATGCTCGGCAGACTTGCCGATACGACCGAGGCCGAGCGAGCGAAGCGTGCCGCGGTGCTTGCGCGTCTGGCCGATCACGCTTCTGGTCTGTGTGACCCTGACGCTGCTCATGAGCGAGCCTTCTTGGGAGCCTCGCCGGTGGGCTCGTCGCCGGAGCCCGCCGCGTCGTCGGAGCCGGCGGCGTCCGTGGCCGCCTGCTCGTCATTCGCACCTGTGTCCGCGCGTGCCCCGGCCCGTGGCAGCGGCAAGACCTCCATGACGGTCTTCCCGCGCGCCCGTGCGACGTCCTCGGGGCGCCGGAGGCGCTGGAGGCCGTTGACCGTGGCCTTCGCCATGTTGATCGGGTTCGTCGTGCCGAGGCTCTTCGCGAGCACGTCGCGGATGCCGGCGAGCTCGAGAACTGCGCGCACGCCGCCGCCGGCGATCACGCCGGTTCCTTCGCTTGCGGGCCGGAGCACGACGCGCGCCGCGTCGAAGGCACCCGTGATCTCGTGGGTGATCGTCGTGCGGTGCTTCGGCACCGTGAACAGGTTCTTCTTGGCGTCGTCGACGGCCTTCGAGATCGCGACAGGCACCTCGCGGGCCTTCCCGTATCCGACGCCGACGCGGTCGACCTCGTCGCCGATCACGACGAGGGCCGTGAACGAGAACCGCCGACCGCCCTTGACGACCTTCGCGACGCGGTTGATCTCGATCACGCGCTCCTTCAGCTCCCGTGACTCGGCAACATCCATGGTGCTCATCAGAATGAAAGACCTCCCTCGCGAGCGGCCTCGGCGAGAGCCTTCACGCGTCCGTGATACAGGTACCCCGCCCGGTCGAACACGCAGTGCTCGACCCCGGCCTTCTTCGCGGCGGCTGCGAGGCTCTTGCCGACCGCGGCCGCCTGGTCGGTCTTGGTGCCCTTCTGCCCCCGCTCGGTGAGCCAGGTCGCGGACGCGAGCGTGCGCCCGGCCTCGTCGTCGACGAGCTGCGCGAAGATCCCGCGATTGGAGCGGTGGACGACGAGCCGCGGCCGCTCGGCCGTGCCCGACACCTTCCCGCGCACCCGCCGGTGACGCCGGAGGCGCGCCTCGCGCGTGGAAAGGCTCATGCGCGCTTCCCGACCTTTCTCCGCACGTGCTCGCCCTGGTAGCGGATCCCCTTGCCCTTGTACGGCTCGGGTGGTCGCACCTTGCGGATCTCCGCGGCCGTCTGCCCGACGACCTGCTTGTCCGTTCCCTTGACGATCACCTGCGTCGGTTGCGGGACGTCGAACGAGACCCCCTCGCGCGGTGTGATCGTGACGGGGTGCGAGTAGCCGACGGCGAGCTCGAGGTCGGCGCCCTTGAGCTGGGCGCGGTAGCCGACGCCCTGTATCTCGAGCTGCTTCTCGAATCCCTTCGTGACGCCCTCGACCATGTTCGCGACGAGCGTCCTGGTCAGCCCGTGGAGAGCGCGGTCCTCGCCGCGGTCGGTCGGCCGCGTGACGGTGAGCACGCCGTCGTCCTGCGCGACCTGCATCCGCGCGGGGACCCGCTGCTCGAGCGTCCCGAGCGGCCCGGTGACCTTGACGTTCCCGCCCGGCGATACCTCGACGGTGACGCCGCCCGGGATCTCGATTGGCTTTCTTCCGATTCTGCTCATGGTTTCTCAGTCGTTCCTGGCACGTTCGCGACGCGAGTGTGCCCGTCTACCACACGAATGCGAGGACCTCTCCTCCCACGCCGCGCTCGGCGGCCTGACGCGTCGTGATCACGCCGGTCGAGGTGGACAGGATCGCGGTGCCGAGGCCGCCCAGGACGCGCGGCAGCCTGTCCTTCTTGGCGTAGACGCGGCGGCCGGGCTTCGAGATGCGCTTGAGATCGGTGATCACCCGCTCGCGGTTGCGCCCGAACTTCAGCTCGATCACGAGCTGGCTGACGGGCGTCGCCTCGACGACCGAGAAGCCCTTGATGTAGCCCTCGTCGTGCAGGAGTCGTGCGATCTCCTCCTTCATGCGCGAGGTCGGCATCGACACGGACTCGTGCATCGCGCGGTTCGCGTTGCGGATGCGGCTCAGCATGTCTGCGATCGGGTCGGTCAGCATCTCGTCGCTCCAGCAAAGGTCGTGGTGATATCCATCGTCACCACGAGCTCCTCGACGTCCGCTTGCGGACGTCGACCGTGAACATCAACGAAAAGGTCGTGGTGATATCCATCATCACCACGAGCTCCTCGACGTCCGCTTGCGGACGTCGACCGTGAACATCAACGAAAAGGTCGTGGTGATATCCATCATCACCACGAGCTCCTCGACGTCCGCTTGCGGACGTCGACCGTGAACATCAGCGAAAAGGTCGTGGTGATATCCATCATCACCACGAGCTTTTCGTCATGCCGGGGATCGCGCCCTCGTGGGCGAGGTCGCGCAGGCAGATCCGGCAGAGCTTGTACCTGCGGAACACGGCGCGCGGCCGGCCGCAGCGGTTGCAGCGCGTGTACGCCTGCACCTTGTGCTTCGGGGCACGCTTCTGCTTCACGCGAAGCGATGTCTTCGCCATTACGAATCCCTTCTCTCGGCGGCGAATGGCAGTCCGAGCGCTCGCAGGAGCGCGCGTGCCTGTTCGTCGTCTGCCGCTGTCGTGGTGATCGCGACGTCCAGCCCCCGGATCGCGGGCACGGAGTCGTAGTCGATCTCGGGGAAGATGATCTGCTCCCGGATGCCGAGCGAGTAGTTTCCGCGGCCGTCGAAGGAGTCGGGGCTGAGCCCACGGAAGTCGCGGATCCGCGGGAGGGCGATGGACACGAGCCGGTCGAGGAACTCGTACATCCGGGCGCCGCGCAGCGTGACGCGCGCACCGACGGCCATCCCCTCGCGGAGCTTGAAGCTCGCGATCGACTTGCGCGCGCGACGTACCTGCGCGCGCTGGCCTGCGATCGTGGTCAACTCGTCGATTGCCGCGTCGAGCGCCTTGGCGTCGGTCTTCGCGTCGCCGACGCCCATGTTCAGGGTGATCTTCGCGACGCGCGGCACCTGCATGACGGAGTCCAGCGACAGCTCGTCCTTGAGGGCCGCCCGGATCTCGTCGTCGTAGCGCTGCTTGAGGCGCGGCACGATCATCTCCGTCGCGGTGGCCATCAGTCGATCTCCTGCTCACAGCCGGCGCGCTTGCAGACGCGCACCCGGACGGTCTCGCCCTTGATTTCCTTGACCGTGATCCCGACGCGGGTCGGCTGGTTACAGGTCGGGCAGACGATCATCACGTTCGAGATGTCGAGTGGAGCCGGGACCGAGATGATCCCTCCCGGGACGATGTTCGTGCCTCCCATGCGCGTGGTGTCACGCACGGGACGAGGCTTGGTGTGTCGCTTCGCGATGTTGAGGTTCTCGACGATCACGCTGCGATCGCGCGGGCGCGCCTCGATCACCCGCCCCTGCTTGCCGCGGTCCTTGCCGGCCAGCACGTGGACGAGGTCGCCTTTCTTGATTCGCATGGTGGTTGCCATCTCTAGAGCACCTCTGGAGCGAGGCTGACGATCTTCATGAAGTTCTTCTCGCGCAGCTCGCGGGCGACCGGCCCGAAGATGCGCGTCCCGCGGGGGTTCAGTTGGTTGTCGATGATGACGGCGGCGTTCTCGTCGAATCCGATCAACGTGCCGTCGCCTCTTCCGTAGGGCTTCTTCGTCCGGACGACGACCGCCTTCACGACCTCGCCCTTCTTGACCGTGCCCTGTGGCGTTGCGGCCTTCACTGTAGCGACGATCACGTCGCCGACACGGGCGTAGCGCCGACGGGAGCCTCCGACCACGCGGATGCAGAGCAGCTCGCGCGCACCCGTGTTGTCGGCGACCTTGAGACGTGATTCCTGCTGGATCATTCCGTCATCCGCTCCGTTACTTCGCCGCCTCGACGACCTCGACGAGCCGCCAGCGCTTCGTCTTGGAGAGGGGGCGAGTCTCGACGATGCGGACGAGATCGCCCGTCTTCGCCTCGCCGCGCTCGTCGTGCGCGTGGAACTTGACGCTCCGGCGGACGACCTTCTTGTACCGCGGATGGGCCTTCACGACCACGACCTGGACGACGATCGTCTTCTCCATCGCGTCGGAGACGACCTTGCCCTGGCGCTCCTGTCTGCGGCCCCGCTCGTGCTCGGGCTTCTCGAGCCGCACGATCGGCTTGCGCTCGGTCGACCGGGCCCGCTTCGGTCGGGTCTTCTGCGGGCGGAGGACCCGTGGAAGGCGCTTGCGTTTCCGCTTCGAGGGTGCCTCTGCCTCCACAGGAGCGCCGGACACCTCGGCGGACGCCGTTTCCTCGGCCCCCGCGTCGACCTCGGTCTCGGTCGCTTCGGTCTCGGTCGTGGCCGGCTCGTCCGCGGGCACATCGGCCTCGGCCTCCGGCGACGTGCCGGCTGCCTCGTCGGACTCGTCCGTTTCGGCGGAAGCGTCGTCTGCCGACGCCTCCTCGGGCGCCTCTGCTTCCGCAGAGGCGCCGGCGGCCTCGGGCTCGGGCTCGGTGGCCGCTTCGTCGGCGGCAGCCTCCGGCATCTCCGCTTCGGGAGTTGTCTCGGTGCTCTCGTCCACGTCGCTCACCACCGGCGCTTCCGCGTCGGAGGGCGTGCCCTTTGCTTCTTTCTTGGTGCCCTTTGCGTCTTTCTTGTCAGCCATGTCTCACCCGTTCACCTTGAATCGTCAGGATCCGTGCGATGTCGCGCTTCGCATGCCGGAGCTTCGCGCTCGAGTCGAGCGCGCCGGTCGCAGCCTGGAAGCGGATCTTGAAGAGCTCCTGCCGGCCTTCGCCGAGCTTCTCCTCGAGCTCCTCGTCGGTCATCGCTCTCAACTGCTCGGCCTTCATGCCTTTTCTCCTCGACCTGTGCACGACCCATTGCGGCCGGAGGCCGGCTTGGCCGGCCGGGAGGCCAAGTCGCCTTCGAGCCGTGCGCCACGCGAAAGGAGGGGGCTCGTGGGGGGACCATGGGTTCCCCCACGCTCGTCAGCTTTCAAAGAGATCGGCCTCCCGCTTCACGAACTTCGCCTTGATCGGCAGCTTCTGGGCTGCGAGGCGCAGCGCCTCCTTCGCGAGCGGCTCCGACACACCGGACAGCTCGAACATCACGCGCCCCGGCTTGACCACGGCGACCCACCCCTCGGGCGATCCTTTGCCCGAGCCCATGCGCGTCTCGGCGGGCTTCTTCGTGAAGGGCTTGTCGGGGAACAGGTTGATCCAGACCTTGCCGCCGCGGCGGATCTTGCGGGTCATCGCGATCCGGGCGGCTTCGATCTGCCGGTTTGTGACCCAACCGTTCTCGAGGGCCTTGATCCCGTAGTCGCCGTACTGGACGTCGGTCTGGCCCTTCGCGTACCCCCTCCGCCGGCCGCGGAACTGCTTGCGGTGCTTGGTCTTGCGGGGCATCAGCATCAGCTCTCACCCCCGGAATCGGGCGTCGCCTCGGGAGTGGTCTCCGGCGCCGCCTCCGCGGGCGGCGCGGCGTCCGTTGGCGGCGTCTGCACCGACGGATCGACGGGCGGCGCCTGCGTCTCCGGCGCCGTGGTGCGATCGCGGGCCGGTCCGCGACCCTGGCCGCCGCGTCCGCGTCCCCCAGGCCGGCGGCGCTTCTGCACGAGACCGAGACCCTCGCGATCCTGGCCGCGGCCCCGACCGCCTTCGCGGGAAGCGCCGAGCCCTTCGCTGTTCGAGCCCCGCCGGCGACGCGATCCGTCCGCCTCGGTGATCCGTTCGTGGCCCAGCGAGCCCTCGTAGCCCTCGGGCATGATCTCGCCCTTGTTGACCCACACCTTGACGCCGATCCGGCCGTAGGTCGTCTTCGCCTCTGCGAAGCCGTAGTCGATGTCCGCACGGATGGTGTGCAGGGGCACCCGGCCCTCGGTGTAGCGCTCGCTGCGGCTCATCTCTCCCCCGCCGAGCCGGCCGCCGCACTGGATCTTGATGCCCTGGGCGCCCGAGCGCATCGCCGAGGCGAGCGATCGCTTCATCGCCCGCCTGAACGCCACGCGGTTCTGGAGCTGCTCGGCGATCGACTGCGCGACGAGCTGCGCGTCGAGCTCGGGCCGCTTGATCTCGTTGATGTTGATGTGGACGCTCTTGCCCGTGATCGCATGGAGCTCCTTGCGGAGCGCGTCCACCTCCACTCCGGACTTCCCGATCACGATTCCGGGCCGGGCCGTGTAGATGTCGACCGTGACCCGCTGCTTGTCCTTGCGGATCAGGATGTCGGACAGGCCCGCGTGGGCGAGCTTGCCGTTGATGTGGTCTCGGATCCGGATGTCCTCGAGCAGGTAGTCGGCGATCTCCTTCTTGCCGGTCCACCAGTTCGACTTCCAGTCGTGGATGACGCCGACGCGAAGACCGCCGGGATGCACTTTCTGGCCCATCAGCGCTGGCCTCCGTTCCAGATCGTGGTTGCTGGCGGCGAAACGCAAGCCAGGCTAGGACGCAGGGAGCGCACGTAGCCGGAGGCTACGGGCGCGACCGAGGACGACGCATGGCGCCGCGTTGCAGCCGCCCAGCGGCCGCGAGATGAGGCCGGAGGCCAGCGCACTCACGCGGCCACCTCCTGCTTCTTCTTGCGCGGGCGCGACTTCTTCGTCGCGGTCTCGTCGGACGGCTTCTCGGTCATTTCGGTCTCGTTCGCGGGCGCCTCGGTCGTCTCCGGTGCGCGCGCCTTGCGGCCCTGGTCGCGGCGCGGCCGTTCCGCCACGGGGGCGACGACCACCGTGATGTGACAGGTGCGCTTGCGGATGCGGTTGACGCGGCCGCGGGCGCGGGCGCGCCAGCGCTTGAGGGTCGGCCCCTCGTCCGCGTAGGCCTCGAGCACGACGAGCTCGTCCCCGTCGAGGCCGTGCGCCGACTCGGCGTTTGCGACGGCCGACGCCAGCACGCGGTCGATCTCCCGCGCCGCAGCTCTCGGCGTGAACGCGAGCACCGTGCGCGCCTCGGGAACCGAGCGGCCGCGAATGTTGTCGAGCACGAGCCGCGCCTTGCGCGCAGACATACGCACCCATTTCGCCTGGGCGCGAACCTGGGTCTGCGTGTCGACCGTGGTCAACGCTTCTTCACCTGGGCCTGGCGGTCGCCGGAGTGACCGCGGAACGTTCGCGTCGGAGCGAACTCGCCGAGCTTGTGCCCGACCATCTGCTCGCTCACGAACACCGGCACGTGCTTGCGCCCGTCGTGGACCGCGATCGTATGCCCGACCATCTCCGGGAAGATCGTCGAGGCGCGCGACCAGGTGCGGATCATCCGCTTCTCGCCGGCAGCGTTCATCGCCTCGATGCGGCCCAACAGCCGCTCTTCGACGAACGGCCCCTTCTTCGACGATCTCGACATGTGTTGTTAGCGCCTTTCCTTGCCGCGGCGACGGCCGCGGACGATCAGCTTGTCGGATTCCTTGTGCTTCGGTCTCGTGCGCTTCCCGATCGTGGGAACGCCCCACGGCGTGACCGGGTGATTGCCCTTCGACTTGCCCTCGCCTCCGCCGTGCGGATGGTCGACGGGGTTCATCGCGGTACCGCGGACGGACGGACGCTTGCCGAGCCACCGGCTGCGTCCGGCCTTGCCGCTCGACTCGTTGGCGTGGTCGGAGTTGCCGACCTCGCCGACGGTCGCCCGGCAGGTGAGGAGCACCCGGCGCATCTCGCCCGAGGGCAGCCGCAGCACGGCATACGGCGCGTCCTTCGCGACGAGCTGCACCCCCGAGCCCGCCGAGCGCGCGAGCTTGGCGCCCTGACCCGGCCGCAGCTCGACCGCGTGCACGTTGGTGCCGGTCGGGATGTCCGCGAGCGGAAGGGCGTTGCCCGGTTTGATGTCGGCGCCCGCGCCGGACTGCACGGTCGCGCCAACGCGAAGGCCGGACGGCGCCAGGATGTACGCCTTTGCCCCGTCGGCGTAGTGGAGCAGCGCGATTCGGGCTGAGCGGTTCGGGTCGTACTCGATCGAGGCGACCTTCGCCGGCACGCCGTCCTTGATGCGTTTGAAGTCGATGCGGCGGTAGCGACGCTTGTGCCCTCCGCCCTGATGGCGGGTTGTGATGCGGCCGTTCGCGTTGCGACCGCCCTTCTTGTGAAGCGGCTCGAGCAACGACTTCTCCGGCTTCGTGCGCGTGAGCTCCTCGAACGAGGAGGTGGCCATCTGGCGACGGCCGGCGCTCGTGGGCTTGTACTTCTTCACTGGCATCAGCGCTGCCCTCCCGAGCAGATCGTGCGCTGGCGCCGCGAGAAGCAAGTCCTGCTAGGACGCAGGGAGCGCTCGTAGCCGGAGGCTACGGGTGCGACTGAGGACGACGAAGGACGCCGCTTCGCAGCGGCATCCAGCGCGCGAGATGTGAGGGAGGTCAGCGCCATTAGACCTGTGCCCCTTCGAAGATCTCTATCGTCTCGCCCTCGCGCACCTGGACGATTGCCTTCTTCCAGCCCGGTCGCGTGCCCTTGAACAGGCCGCGCCGCTTCGGCTTCGCCTGCACCTTGATCATGTTCACGCGCTCGACGTGGACGCCGAACAACGACTCCACCGCCTGGCGGATCTGGGTGCGGTGCGCGTCCGGGTGCACCCTGAACGTGTACCGGCGCTCCGCGATCCCCGCGTAGCTCTTCTCCGACACGACCGGCTCGAGGAGGATCTGCTCGTTCGTCAGGCCGCTCACGCGGAGCTGTCCTTCCCGGCGCGCCGCTCGATCTGAGGCAGCGCTGCCTCCGTGACCACGACCGCTCGGGCCCACACGATCGCCGCGACCTCGAGCTCCTCGGGAACGGTGACGAGCACCCGCTCGAGGTTCCGGAACGACTTCACCACCGCCTCTTCGTCCGCGTGCGCGACGATGAGGGTCGGAAGGTCCTGGCCCCAGGATTCGAGCACCTGCTTCGCGGCCTTCGTCGATGGGGTCTCGAACGAGCTCGGGTCCAGGACGGCGAACGTGCCGTTCCCCGCATGGTGCGAGAGGGCCGCGCGCAGCGCCGCCTTGCGGACCTTGCGGTTGACCTTGACGTCGAAGCTCCGCATCGTCGGCGGGAACGCGACACCGCCGCCCGTGAACTGCGGTGCGCGGATGGTTCCCTGGCGTGCACGCCCGGTGCCCTTCTGGCGCCAAGGCTTCGCGCGGCCGCCGGAGACGAGCCCGCGGCTCTTTGCGCCGCGGGTGCCGCGCCTGGCGGCGTTGAGCTCGGCGCGAGTCGTCTCGTGGAGGAGATGCGGCTTGACCTCGGCCTCGAAGATCCCCGCGTCGAGCGCGAGGTCCTTCGCCGAGCCGCCGAGCACCGTCGCCTTCACGGCCATCAGTGGTTCCCTCCCTGTTCGACCGCCCGGATCTCGACGAGGCCACTCTTCGGGCCGGGCACGGAGCCGCGGACGAGGAGGAGGTTGCGCTCGCCGTCCACCTCGTGGACGACGAGCCCGGGCTGGGTGACGCGCTGCCCGCCCATCCGGCCGGCCATCTTCTTGCCCTTGAACACGCGCGACGGGGTTGCCGACGCGCCCACAGAGCCGGGCTTGCGGACGTTGTGCGAGCCGTGGCTCATGGGGCCACGACTGAAGTTGTGCCGCTTGATCGTGCCCTGGAAGCCCTTGCCGATCGACACGCCCGAGACCTTGATCCGATCGCCGGGCTCGAACGACTCGACGGTGACTGTCTCGCCCTGCTGGAGCTCGGTGCGCCCGCGGAACTCGACGAGGTGGCGGTGGGCGCCGGTCCCCGCCTTCGCGAGGTGGCCGAGCTCACCCTTCGTCAGCTTCCGGTCGGCAACCGGCTCGAACGCGAGCTGGACGGCCTCGTAGCCGTCGGCCGCCTCGGTCCGCACGATCACCACGGGGCACGGGCCGGCCTCGATCACGGTGACCGCATCGACGCCCCCGGTCTCCGGGTCGAAGACCTGCGTCATGCCGAGCTTCCGGCCGACGATGCCCTTCATCTTCGCTCCGAAATCGGCTCGTGGATCTCGATCACAGCTTGATCTCGATGTCGACGCCGGCCGGGAGGTCGAGCCGCATCAGCGAGTCGACCGTCTTGGGCGTAGGGCTGTGGATGTCGATCAGGCGCTTGTGGGTCCGCACCTCGAAATGCTCCCGCGAGTCCTTGTCGATGAACGGGCCGCGGATCACGCAGTAGACGTTCTTCTCGGTGGGCAGCGGCACGGGACCAGTGATCGTGGCACCGGTGCGCTGCGCCGTCTCCACGATCTGGGAGGCGGAACGGTCGACCTGCTGATGGTCATAGCCCTTCAAGCGGATCCTGATCTTCTGCTGTGCCATGAGTGTGTGCTGCTTTCTCCGAGAAGAGGGCGAGGCGGATGCCTCGTCCTACTTGACGATCTCCGTGACGACGCCGGCCCCGACGGTGCGACCACCCTCGCGGATCGCGAAGCGAAGTCCTGGATCCATGGCGATCGGCTGGATCAGCTCGATCTCCATGTTCGTGTTGTCGCCGGGCATGACCATCTCCTGCCCCTCGGGCAGCGTGATCGAGCCGGTGACGTCGGTCGTGCGGAAGTAGAACTGCGGACGGTAGCCGTTGAAGAACGGCGTGTGCCTGCCGCCCTCGTCCTTCGAGAGGACGTAGACCTCGGCCTTGAAGTGCGTGTGCGGGGTGATCGAGCCGGGCTTCGCGAGCACCTGTCCCCGCTCGACCTCCTCGCGCTTGACGCCGCGGAGCAGCGCGCCCGCGTTGTCTCCCGCCTGCGCGAAGTCGAGCAGCTTCTGGAACATCTCGAGACCCGTGACCGTCGTCTTCTCGGTCTTCTCGTGGATGCCGACGATCTCGACCTCGTTGCCGACCTCGATCTTGCCCTGCTCGATGCGGCCCGTCACGACCGTGCCGCGACCGGTGATCGTGAAGACGTCCTCGATCGGCATCAGGAACGGCTTGTCGACGTCGCGGACGGGCTCGGGGATGTACGAGTCGACCGCCTCCATCAGCTCGACGATCTTGCTCGTCCACTCCGCGTCGCCCTCGAGCGCCTTGAGCGCAGAGACGCGTACGACGGGGATGTCGTCGCCGGGGAACTCGTAGCGCGACAGCAGCTCGCGGACCTCCATCTCGACGAGCTCGAGAAGCTCCTCGTCGTCGACCATGTCCGCCTTGTTGAGCGCGACGACCATCGCCGGCACCTCGACCTGGCGGGCGAGGAGGATGTGCTCCCGCGTCTGCGGCATCGGCCCGTCGGCGGCGGAGACCACGAGGATCGCGCCGTCCATCTGGGCGGCGCCCGTGATCATGTTCTTGATGTAGTCGGCGTGCCCGGGGCAGTCGACGTGGGCGTAGTGGCGGTTCGCCGTCTCGTACTCCACGTGCGCGGTGTTGATCGTGATCCCCCGCTGGCGCTCCTCGGGTGCGGAGTCGATCGACGCGAAGTCGCGCTCCGCGGTGCCCGTCCCGGTCTCCGACAGCACCTTCGTGATCGCTGCCGTGAGCGTCGTCTTGCCATGGTCGATGTGACCGATCGTGCCGATGTTGACGTGCGGCTTCGACCGCTCGAACTTCTGCTTGGCCATTGCGGTTCCGATCTCCTTCCGGTGCCTATGCGCCCCTCTGGGCGTCGACGATTTCCGATGCGATGGACTGGGGTACGTCCTCGTACCGGTCGAACTGCATGGTGAAGGTCGCCCGTCCCTGGGTCATCGACCGCAGGTCGGTGGCGTATCCGAACATCTCCGAGAGCGGCACGCTCGCCTTGATGGACTGCGAGTTGCCGAGCGGCTCCAGGTGCTCGACACGTCCGCGCCGCGCGTTAAGGTTGCCCATCACGTCGCCGAGGTAGTCCTCGGGCGTGACGACCTCGACCGCCATCATCGGCTCGAGCAGCTTCGGCTTGGCGCGCTTCATGGCCTCCTTGAAGGCCATCGAGCCTGCGATCTTGAACGCCCGCTCGCTCGAGTCGACGTCGTGGTACGAGCCGTCGATGAGCTGGATCTTGACGTCGACGACCGGGTAGCCGGCGAGCACGCCGGCCCCGAGCGCCTCCTGGATCCCGTCGTCGACGGGCTTGATGTACTCCCTCGGGATCTTCCCGCCGACGATCTTGTCCTCGAACTCGTAGCCCTCGCCCGGCGCCTGCGGGACCAGGTTGATCACGACGTCGCCGTACTGGCCCGAGCCGCCCGTCTGCCGTACGAACCGGCCCTGGATCTTCTCGACGGTCTGCGAGGCGGTCTCACGGTAGGCCACCTGCGGGCGGCCCACGTTCGCGTCCACCCTGAACTCGCGCAGGAGGCGGTCGACGATGATCTCGAGGTGCAGCTCGCCCATGCCGGCGATGAGCGTCTGACCGGTCTCCTCGTCGGAGGAGACACGAAAGGTCGGGTCCTCCTCGGCGAGCCGCTGCAGCCCTTGCGAGAGCTTGTCCTGGTCGCCCTTCGTCCGCGGCTCGATCGCCACCGAGATCACGGGCTCCGGGAACGTCATCGCCTCGAGCACGATCGGCGCCGCCTCGGCGGCGAGCGTGTCGCCGGTGGTCGACTGCTTCAGCCCGACGGCGGCGGCGATCTCCCCCGCGCCGATCTCGTCGCGCTCCTCGCGGTGGTTCGCGTGCATCTGGAGGATGCGGCCGATCCGCTCGGTGCGGCCGTTCGTCGTGTTGACGACGCGACCGCCTGCCTTGACCTTGCCCGAGTAGACCCTGAAGTACGTGAGCTTCCCGACGTACGGATCGGACATGACCTTGAAGACGAGCGCCGAGAACGGCGCCTCCTCGGAGGCCGGCCGCGTGATCTCGTCCTCGGTCTTGGGGTCGGTGCCCTGCACCGCCGGGACGTCGAGGGGGCTCGGGAGGTAGTCGACGACCGCATCCAGAAGCGGCTGCACGCCCTTGTTCTTGAAGGCGGAGCCGAGCAGGACGGGCGTCAGCGCGTCGGCGAGCGTCCCCGCACGGAGCGCGCGGCGGATCATCTCGGGGGTTGCCGATGCCTCGTCGGAGAGGTAGCTCTCCATCAGCTCGTCGTCGTGCTCCGCGACCGCGTCGATCAACGCGTGGTGCGCCTCGTTCGCGGCGGCTGCGAGCTCGGCCGGGATCTCGCCCACGGTGAACGACTGCCCGAGCTCGTCGTCGTACACGATCGCGTGCATCTCGACCAGGTCGACGACGCCGACGTGCTTGTCCTCCTCGCCGATCGGGATCTGGATCGGCACGGGGTTCGCGCCGAGGCGGTCGCGCATCGACTCGACCGCGTTCGCGAAGTCCGCGCCGGTGCGGTCCATCTTGTTGATGAACGCGATGCGCGGCACGCCGTAGCGGTCGGCCTGGCGCCAGACCGTCTCGGACTGGGGCTGGACGCCCGCGACCGAGTCGAACACCGCGATCGCCCCGTCGAGCACGCGCAGCGAGCGCTCGACCTCGACCGTGAAGTCCACGTGCCCGGGAGTGTCGATAATGTTGATGCGATAGTCGCGCCAGAACGCCGTCGTCGCCGCCGACGTGATCGTGATGCCGCGCTCCTGCTCCTGCGCCATCCAGTCCATCGTCGCGGCGCCCTCGTGCACCTCGCCCAGCTTGTGGGTGCGGCCGGTGTAGTAGAGGATCCGCTCGGTCGTCGTCGTCTTGCCCGCGTCGATGTGGGCCATGATCCCGATGTTGCGGACGCGGTCGAGCGCGACCTGTGTTGCCGTAGTGCTCATCGTCTCCTCTACCTCTTCCTCACCACCGGTAGTGCGCGAAGGCCTTGTTGGCCTGCGCCATCCGGTACATGTCGTCCTTGCGCTTGAACGCGCCGCCCTGCTGGTTGATCGCGTCCTGCAGCTCGGCCGCCAGCTTGTTCTGCATCCCCTTCTCGCGGCGCTCGCGCGCGTACGTGACGAGGTAGCGGAGCGCCAGCGTCCTGCCACGCGCCGGCGGCACCTCGACGGGGACCTGGTAGTTCGCGCCGCCGACCCGGCGCGAGCGCACCTCGAGCACGGGCGTCACGGACTTGACGGCAGCCTCCAGCGCCTCGGTCGCCGGCTTGCCGGTCTTCTCGGACACTTGCGCCAGCGCGTCGTAGACGATCCCCTCGGCGATCGACTTCTTGCCGTCGAGCATCAGCCGGTTCACGAGCTGTGTGACGAGGACCGCCCCGTGGACGGCGTCGGGCTCCTGGGTACGGGGCTGGATCTCTGCGCGGCGCGGCATGACCTACGAGCCTCTCTTCGCCCCGTACTTCGAGCGGCCCTGACGGCGCTCGGCGACACCCGACGTGTCGAGCCCGCCGCGGATCACCTTGTAGCGGAACCCCGGCAGGTCCTTCACCCGGCCGCCGCGGATCAAGACGACGGAGTGCTCCTGGAGGTTGTGCCCCTCGCCGGGGATGTACGCGCCGACCTCCATCTGATTCGTCAGCTTCACGCGCGCGACCTTCCGCAGCGCCGAATTCGGCTTCTTCGGGGTCGTCGTGTAGACGCGCGTGCAGACGCCCCGCTTCTGGGGCGCCCCGCGGAGCGCGGGGGTCTTGACCTTCGTCTTGGGGGTCTTGCGACCCTTGCGGACGAGCTGATTGACGGTGGGCACGCTGCTCCTCGGGGTTGGGTCGTAGCTTGTGTCGCGGAGAGAGGGCCGGCAGGCACAAGGTCCCGCAGCCCGGGGCTGGCAATGGTAGCCGAAAGGGGGCGGCGATGTAGCTAGCGCGGCAGCGGCCATCACGCGGCCGCGACTCGCCGTCGCGGAGATTACGCTGAGCACATGGGCCTGATCGACGCGATCCGTGCCGGAACCTACCCCCCGACGACGTCGACTCACCGACTCCCGGCGCCGTCGTGACGCTGGAGGCGAGCGGAGCCCGAATCGCCGCAGGCGAGGACCCGTTGTTCGGTGCACGGGAGCTTCTCGACCAGCTCGCGTGGCTCTCGGCTGCCGACGTCGCTGCCGCGATCGAATTGGCGCCCCTCCCACCGGCTAGCCCTGGGCCGACGCACTCCTCGGGGCGAGGGCCGAACACGTGGCTGCGGGGGTCGGGTCGCGTGCCCCGGATGTCCTGACCGTCGCGACGGACGTCTACAGGCGTTTCGTGGAGGAGCTCTTCGCCGGCCGAGCGCCCTGACGAGCCCGGATCGCCAGACCGCCACTCGGTATGCCGCGACAGCCCAGGCGCCTGCCCGTGTCGGTTCGCGGGCGCCGCGTCCAAGTCTCATCCGCATCCGCCGTCACCCGCTCGCGACAGACTCGGTCGCCCTCGGGAACGTCGATCGGACCGGGATGGCCGAATCCCTCCGCGCCGATTACATTGAGGACGGGGAAGGTGGGGGACCGGAGATCTCGAGCGGAGTCATAAGCACGATCATCGCCGTCACCGCGCTGCTGGGGCTCGGGGTGGTCACCGTGCTCCTGGTCGGGCGCAGGCGCCCTGCGACCGAGCGGGACGACCGGCTCGTGCGGGCCGTCGACGACATGCGGACGCGGATGGACGACCTCGGGCGGGATCTCTCCGAGGCGCTCGACCGCGCCGAGCAGGAGAGCCGGCGAAACCGCTTCCTGAGCGACCTCGGCAACTCGATCGAGTTCGAGGAGCTCCTCGACAGGGTGCTCGATGCGGCGCTCGAGGTGCCGGGCTTCGATGCCGCGATGGTCGTGCTCGACGATCCCGGCGGTTCGCCGACGATCGCCACCAGGGGACTGACGGCCGAGGAGGCGGCGCACCCACCTTCCTCCGGGGCGAGTGGGGTCCTCCCCTCCGGGCCGATCACGGTCAGCTATCGCTACGGGGCCTCCGACGCCGCCGACACGCAGCTCATCCGCGGCGGCCTGTTCCTCGCGCTCGTGAGCCGCGACGGCAACCAGCTCGGTACGCTCGCGCTCTTCTGGCGCACCCCCGGCTACGAGCCGACGCAGGAGCGCGTCTACACCGTCGAGCAGATCGCCGAGACGTGCATCCCTGCGATCGAGAACGCGCGGCGCTACCGAGAGGCGCGCCAGATGGCCGAGACCGATGCACTCACGGGCTTCTTCAATCAGCGCTACTTCCACGAGACGCTGCGCCGGGAGGCGCTGCGCGCGCAGCGCTACGACCGTCGCCTCGCCCTGCTGATCCTCGACCTCGACGACTTCAAGTCCGTCAACGACCGGATTGGCCACCTGGCGGGCGACGCCGTCCTCGCCCAGGTCGCCGAGCGACTTCGCAACGAGGTCCGCTCGGTCGACATCGGCTGCCGGGTCGGCGGCGACGAGTTCGCCGTGATTCTGCCCGAGTCGACCGCCGAGGACGCCCGGCAGCTCTTCGAGCGGATGCACGACGGCGTGATCACGATGCCGGTCCCCGGCGGCCACCAGGTTCGGATCTCGGCAGGTATCGCCGAACTGCGTCACGGCGAGACCGCGGCGGGCCTTTTCGAGCGGGCCGACTCGGCGCTCTACCGATCGAAGGAGCAGGGCAAGGACCGCGCGACTACCGCCGCCGAGTAGCGTCGGCTCAGGGGCGGGTCGCGACGAGGCGGAGCGGCCGCGACGGGCTGCCCGCGCCCTCCTCGCGCTCGAGGGTCACGCCGACGCGGGTGCCCGACGGCACCGGACGAGTGAGCAGCACGACGCGTTCTGTCCCGTCGAACATGCCGGCGGGAGCCGGGGTGGCCGAACCCGGCGGGACGACCCACGCCTCATATCCGCCTTCCGCCGGAGCCGGGTTGAGCCCGTCCAGCGCCAGGGCCGCGCGGTCGTCAGGCGTCGCGACGAGCGTGATCCGACCGACCGAACCCTGCAAAGGCACCCGGCTCGCGTCGGACGCGGTGAGGATCGCGAGCGCCTCCTCGAGGTTCGCACCGGAGAGCTTCTCGGCGGGAGACGACCTGGCGTCGGAGAGAATCGCCCATGTTCCGAGAGCGATCGCGAGCAGCCCGGTCGCGATCCCGAGCGCGGCCAGCGTCGACCACGCAGGCTTCCGTGCCCGCGGCAGCACCAGCGGCTCCGCAGGAGGTGCGGCGGCGGACGCGTCGACGAGGCGACGCCGCTCGAACGGGACGACGTTGCGCGACACGTTCCCGGCCACGACCCCGAGCATACCCCGCCGACCCGACGGTCACAGCGCGCCCGTCGGCCGGGGCGTGTCCAGCCACCCCCCTCTGTAGGGTTAGCTCGATGGAGGGAGGCGGCTCGGTGGGCGGACCGGGAGGCGGATCACGGACACGATGACGACCTGGCTGGCACTCGTCGCCGTCGTGCTGGCGGCGGTTTCCCTGTGTCTCTTCGTTGCGGCGATGCGTCGTCTCCTGGCACGCCAGGAAGAGGTCACCGCCGGCATGCTGCGCCGCTACGACGAGCGGCTCGCGGGCTTCGCGCAGACGCTGAGCGACGCGTTGTCAGCCTTCCAGTCGTCGCCGACCACCGCAGCCGGCGAGCTGTCCGACGACCCCGAGCCGATGATGCGCGCGCTCGAGCTCGCGCGTGACCGGACCCGAGCGGACGGCGCGATCGCGCTCGTGACGTCGGGGAGCGGGACACCGGTCGTCGCGACCGTCGGCCTGTCGGAGTCGGAGACGAATCACATCGCGCGCATGGGCTTTCCGGACTACAGGGGCGCTCGGGCGATCGAGGTGTCGTTCGCAGGCGAGCTGAGCGCCCCGGAGGGCGCCGACCCTGTCCGCAGCGGGCTCGTGATGCCGCTGCTGGACGAGGACGAGCGGCGGCAGAGCCTGCTCGGGGTCCTCACGCGCGAGCAGGGACGCCACTTCAGCGAGGAGGAGGTCGACGCGCTCCACGGCGTCGTCCGCGTCGCCCGCTCCCCCGTCACTCGGGCTCTCAACCTCGACGAGCCGGACGTCGTGCCCGAGATCGACGTGCTCACGCATCTGTTCGACCGTCAATCCTTCCATGCCGTGCTCGAGCGCGAGATCGTGCGCGCGAGGCTTGCGGGCCACCCTCTTTCGCTGGTCGTCCTCGACGTCGACCGATTGACCACGCTCAACGGAAGGCTCGGGCTCGAGGCAGCCGATGCGGTCCTCCTCGAGCTCGCCAAGCGCCTCCGGAGCGTGATCCACCACCTCGACTACACGTTCCGGCTCGGTGGCGGACGGTTCGCCGTGCTGCGACCGGGCTCGGAGGCGGTCCACGCACGGGAGCTCTTCCAGAGCCTCGAAGACGATCTCGCGCGGAATCCGCTGCCGAGCGCGGACGCCCTGACGCTGTCGGGCGGTGTGTCGGAGCTCGTGCCTCGAGACGACGCCGGCGCGTTCGCCGCACGAGCCGAGCTCGCGCTCACGAACGCGAAGCAGGACGGAGGCGGAACGATGACGATCGCGCCGGCCGACCACGCGTCCCGCGCGACGCGGACGCTCGAGGCGGCGTCTACGGGAGCGGTTTTCCGCAAGGGATGAGCCGGCTGCCGGGCGCTGACGCGGGCCGGTGACCGTCTGGGTGGTCGCGATCGTCGCCCTCGCGGCATCGGTCGCAGTCGCGGCGATCGCAATCACGCGTCGCAGGGCCGTGGCGCGGGAGCGCCAGCGCGTGACGGCACTCACCGCGCTCGCGGAGCGGATCGACGCCGCCGTGGCGCCTCTCCGCCGCCCGCCGCCCGCCCTCCCGGAGCCGCGCGCGCGGGGTTCTGACCTCACGGCGCCGCTCGTTGCCGACCGGCTGCCCGGGAGGGCGGCGCTCATCGACGCAGCAGCGGCCGCCGTCGCCGACGCCCGTGCCGGAGGGTGGAGGCTATCCGCCGCCCTCGTGACCGTCGCAGGCGACACGACGCCGGCCGCCCTCGCCGACACCGTGCGATCGCTGGCCGGCGCGCCCGTCTATGCGGTCGGACCGAGCTCCGTGGCGGTGACGCTCCCCGGCGTCGGTCGAGCCGACGCGCTCGGCCTCCTCGCACGGATCGAGGCGGAGGTTTCCTCGACCGGGCGGGCGGTGGAGCTCGGGCCGGACGAGGACGCCGTCGAGTTCGTCACCCGCCTGCTAGACGCGTAGCGGGCCGGGGCGGCTCCCGCCGCCCTGGCTGTTGGTGCGGCGCCTCGTCACGAGACGCCGCACTCGATGCTTGCCGCACGATCCTCACACGGGCGCGCTTCGCGACCGTTTTCGGGTCGCACGTCGTGAGAGGGCGGCCTAGGCGTCCTCGTCGGGCGCGGCCTCCGGCAGCTCGGGCAGGTCCGGGAGCTCCGGGAGCTCGGTGTCGTACCCGAGCCCGAGCGCCGACAGGTCGAGGCCGTCGCCGTCGCCGATCTCCTCGAGAGCGGCGAGCAGCTCGGCCTCGGTGCCTCCGCCGAACATCGCCGCGGGAAGCGGCTCGGTCGGCTCGATGTCGATGCCCCGGTAGCGCTTGAGGCCGGTGGCCGCCGGGATCAGCTTCCCGATGATCACGTTCTCCTTGAGCCCGAGCAGACGATCGACCTTGCCCTCGATCGCGGCGTCCGTCAGCACCTTGGTCGTCTCCTGGAACGACGCCGCCGACAGGAAGGACTCGGTAGCGAGCGATGCCTTCGTGATGCCGAGAATGAGCGGCTCGAACGTCGCCTCCTCGCCCTTGCCGGCCCGGGCACCGTCGTTCGCCCGCTCCAGCACCACCTTGTCGGCGAGCTGGCCGGGCAGAAGCTCCGTGTCGCCGGGCGTCTCCACGCGCACCTTCTTCATCATCTGGCGGACGATGAGCTCGATGTGCTTGTCGTGGATGTCGACGCCCTGCGACTTGTAGACCTTCTGCACCTCGCCCACGAGGTACTGCTCCGTCGGGGTCGAGCCCCGACCCGCACGCGTGTGCAGCTCGAGGAGCTCGGCCGGGTTGAGAGAGCCCTCGTTCAGCGGGTCGCCCCGACCGACGGTGTCGCCCTCTGCGACGAGCAGCCGTGTGCGGCGTGGGAACGAGTACTCCTTCACGGGGAGCAGCTCGCCCTCATCGTCGAGCTCGGATGGCGTCACGGTCACCTGGATCGTGCGCTCCTGCTCGGCGATCTCGACCTTGCCGCCGTGCTCCGCGAGGGTCGCGGCACCCTTCGGGTTCCGCGCCTCGAAGATCTCGACGACGCGCGGCAGGCCGTGGGTGATGTCGGCCCCCGCGACGCCTCCCGTGTGGAAGGTCCGCATCGTGAGCTGGGTGCCGGGCTCGCCGATGGACTGCGCAGCGACGATGCCCACCGCATCCCCGATCTCGCACATGTCGCCCGTGGCGAGGAAGGTCCCGTAGCAGGCGCGGCAGACCCCGACCTCGCTGCGGCACTTGAGCACCGATCGCACGGGAAGCGCGACCTCGTCGGCCTGCTCCTCGAGCTGCTCGGCGATCTCGTGCAGACGCGGCTTGGACAGGAGCTCGCCCTTCTCTGCAAGCACCGTCTTGCCGGGCTTCCCGTCCCGGAGCGGCTTGTGCACGTCCGTCGCGAGGACGCGGCCGGCGGCGTTCAGGTTCGGCTGCCCGTCGAGGATCACGGGAAGCTCGACGTGGTCGTCGGTACCGCAGTCGTCCTCACGGATGATGACGTCCTGAGAGACGTCCACCAGGCGCCGCGTGAGGTATCCCGAGTCGGCGGTGCGGAGAGCCGTGTCGGCGAGCCCCTTTCGCGCACCGTGAGTCGAGATGAAGTACTCGAGCACCGACAGGCCCTCCATGAAGTTCGCCTTGATGGGCCGCTCGATGATCTCGCCCTTCGGGTTTGCCATCAGACCGCGCATCCCGGCGAGCTGACGGATCTGGTTGAACGATCCGCGGGCGCCGGAGTTCGCCATCATGTAGATGGGGTTGGTCACGTGCAGGTTGTCCCTCATCGCCTCGGCGACCTTGTCCGTTGCCTGCGTCCAGATGTCGACGACCCGTTCCTTGCGCTCCTCCTCGGTCATCAGGCCGCGCTCGTACTCGAGCTCGACCTTCGCGATGTCCTCCTCGTAGCCCGCGAGGATCTGCTCCTTCGACGGCGGGATCACGATGTCGTTCTTCGAGACCGTGATGCCGGCACGTGTCGCGAAGCGGAACGCGAGGGTCTTGATCGTGTCGAGCACGGAAGCGACGACGTACGCCCCGTACTGTCCGACGAGGCTGTCGATGAAGCCGTCGAGCTCGCGCTTCGTCAGCGCACGATCGACGACGAGCGGCTCGCGGACGCCGTCGCGCACGGCTGCCTCCAACGACCGTGCGATCTCGCTGTCGAAGATCACCCGGCCGGGCGTCGTGAGACGCACCTCGCCCCCGGCGCGATACTCGATCGGGTCCTGCAGCGCGACCTCGCCGGACTCGAGTGCGAACTCGACCTGCTCTTCCGAGCCGTAGCGGCGCATGCCCTTCACGCCGAGCTCCTTGGCGAGCCCTTCCGCCGTCTTCTCGGCGAGCGGGTCGTGCTCACAGTATGTGAGGTAGTACGCGCCGAGGACCATGTCCTGCGTGGGCGTCGCGAGCGGGCGACCGTGTGCCGGCGACAGGATGTTGTTCGACGACAGCATCAGGATGCGAGCCTCGGCCTGCGCCTCGGCCGACAGCGGCAGATGAACGGCCATCTGGTCACCGTCGAAGTCCGCGTTGAATGCATGACAGACGAGCGGGTGCACCTGGATCGCCTTGCCCTCGACGAGGACCGGCTCGAACGCCTGGATGCCGAGGCGGTGGAGCGTCGGGGCGCGGTTGAGCAGCACGGGGTGCTCCGCGATGACCTCCTCGAGCACGTCCCAGACCTCGGGGACCATCGACTCGACGTACTTCTTCGCGGCCTTGATGTTCTGGACGGACTTCCGCTCGACGAGCCGGCTCATGATGAACGGCTTGAAGAGCTCGAGCGCCATCAGCTTCGGCAGCCCGCACTGATGGAGCTTCAGGCTCGGCCCGGCCACGATCACCGAGCGGCCGGAGTAGTCGACGCGCTTGCCGAGCAGGTTCTGCCGGAAACGGCCCTGCTTGCCCTTGAGCATGTCCGAGAGCGACTTCAGCGGACGGTTGCCCGGCCCGGTGACCGCGCGGCCACGGCGGCCGTTGTCGAACAGCGCGTCGACCGCCTCCTGGAGCATCCGCTTCTCGTTGTTGACGATGATCTCGGGGGCCCCGAGGTCGAGCAGTCGCTTCAGGCGGTTGTTCCGGTTGATAACGCGACGGTAGAGGTCGTTCAGGTCGCTTGTCGCGAAGCGGCCGCCGTCGAGCTGGACCATCGGACGGAGCTCCGGCGGGATCACGGGAATCGCCTCGAGCACCATCCACTCGGGCTTGTTCTCCGACGTGATGAACGCCTGCACCACCTTGAGGCGCTTGATCGCACGCTGTTGCTTCTGCCCCTTGGAGGTGCGGATCATCTCGCGGAGCGTGACCGACTCCTGCTGCAGATCGAGGTCCCGGAGGAGCTCGCGGATCGCCTCGGCGCCCATGCCGCCGCGGAAGTACACCCCGAACCCGTACGGCGAGCCGAACCTGTCCTTGAGCTCACGGAAGATCTGCTCGTCGTTGACGACCTGCTTGACGTCGAGCTCGCGGAACAGCTTCCACGTCTCCTCGAGCCTGCGGACACCCTCGACGGCGGCATCGCGCGCGTCGGCGCGACGGCTCTCGATGTCGGCCACCATCTCCTTGACCTTGCCCGCCCACTGCTGGACGACCTCGAGGTCCTCCTTGTGGGCACCCTCGACGAGGCACCCGTCGTAGGCGAGCTCGCGTACGTCGTCCGGGGTCGCGTCGCTCTCGGCGTGCTCCAGCACGTCGCGCAGAAGGCCGTTGCCGGTCTCCCGAGCGCGCTCGAGGTTCTTCGCGTCGACGGACGCGACGAGCTCGACATCGTCCTCTGCAAGCTCTTCCCCGCCGAGCAGCTGGTCGAGCACCCTGTGCAGGTGCTTGGTGATCGCGCCCTTCTTGGATCCGGATGAGCGCTCGAGCTCGGTGCGGAGCGGCTCGAGCGCGGCGCGGATCTCCTGCGCGGCGGTGGCGACCGACTCGATCTCGCGCGGTGCGAGGCGCCGGTCGTCGCGCGTCGCGGACTGACGTACCAGCTCGCGCAGGCGCTTCGGGTCCTCGCTCGTGATCGACTTCGCAAGACCCGGGAGGATTCCGCCCGCAAGCGAGCGTGCCTCGTCGAGCGTCGGCACGACCTGATCCTCCGCCCAGTTCGACAGCCCGCGAGCCCAGAACTCGTCGTCCTCGTCGAAGCCCTTGTCCTTGCCGGCCGCGAGGAACGCACGGCGGCGCGCCAGGCGCTCGTCCAGTGCGGCGAGCTGCTCGTCGCGGTCGACGTTGATCTGCTCCGACTCGCCGTTGACCTTGTCCTCGAGGTCCGCGAGGTCGGCCTGTCGCTTCTCGCGGTCGACCCCGGTGACGATCGACGCGGCGAAGTAGAGAACCTTCTCGAGCTCGCGCGGAGCGATGTCCAGGAGGTAGCCGATGCGGCTCGGGACGCCCTTGAAGAACCAGATGTGCGAGACGGGGGCGGCGAGGTCGATGTGCCCCATCCGCTCGCGCCGCACCTTCTGGCGCGTCACCTCGACGCCGCAGCGCTCGCAGATGATGCCCTTGTAGCGGACGCGCTTGTACTTGCCGCAGTAGCACTCCCAGTCCTTCGTGGGACCGAAGATGCGCTCGCAGAAGAGGCCGTCGCGCTCCGGCTTGAGCGTGCGGTAGTTGATGGTCTCGGGCTTCGTGACCTCGCCCATCGACCAGTCACGGATCTGCTTCGGGGAAGCGAGACCGATCCGGATCGCGTCGAAGTCGTTGATGTCGATCTGCGCCAAGGGGCTTCTCCTTCGGAGAAGCCCTCGAGAGAGCTCCTCCATCGTCCTCTATGTGTCTTGCGTTCTGGTGTCGTTCGTTACGGTCAGCGGGCGCTTCGCGCCGCGAGGCGCCCGAGCCCGCTCAGCTCTCGGGCTCCGCGTCGATCGGGGCCAACTCCTCGGGCTCCTCCTCGAGCTTCTCGTCCGCTGCTGCAGCAAGCTCGGCGCCCTCCTCGGGCGCGCCTTCCTCGACTTCCTGCGCGCTCTTCACCTCGGCGGCGGCCTGTCGGACGCTCGCAGGCGAGAGGTCGATCCCGAGCTCCTCGGCGGCGCGGAGTAGCTCGTCGTCCTCCTCGCGCACCTCGACCTCGCGGCCCTCGTCCGAGAGCACGTGGACGTCGAGCGAGAGCGACTGCATCTCCTTCAACAGCACCTTGAAGGACTCGGGGATCGAGGGCTCGGCGATGTTCTCCCCCTTGACGATCGCCTCGTAGGCCTTCACCCGCCCGATCGTGTCGTCGGACTTGATGGTGAGCATCTCCTGGAGCGTGTAGGCGGCTCCGTAGGCCTCGAGCGCCCACACCTCCATCTCGCCGAACCGCTGCCCGCCGAACTGCGCCTTCCCGCCCAGCGGCTGCTGGGTGACGAGCGAGTAGGGGCCCGTCGAGCGCGCGTGGATCTTGTCGTCGACGAGGTGGAGCAGCTTGAGGATGTACATGTAGCCGACGGTCACCTTCTGCTCGAAGGGTTGCCCCGACTTCCCGTCGAAGAGCTGCACCTTGCCCGAGCAGCGCCGGCCCTCGGCGCGGCCAGGATCGACGTTCATCGCGATCGTCTCGCTCTGCGACGCCCACGTTGCGAGCGCGTCGTCGACGTCGGCCTCCGTCGCACCGTCGAACACCGGCGTCGCCACGGCCCGTGGGTCGGGCGCGTTGATCGGCGCGCGCGGGTTGACCGCCTCGCCGTCCGTGAACACGCCGTGCGCTGCAGCCCAGCCCAGGTGGGTCTCGAGGATCTGCCCGATGTTCATCCGGCTCGGCACGCCGAGCGGGTTCAGGACGACGTCGACCGGGCGTCCGTCCTCGAGGAACGGCATGTCCTCCTCGGGGACGATCTTCGAGATCACGCCCTTGTTCCCGTGGCGGCCGGCGAGCTTGTCACCCTCGGCGATCTTGCGCTTCTTCGCCACGAACACACGGACGAGCTCGTTGACGCCGGGAGAAAGGTCGTCGCCCGCGTCACGCGAGAACGTCTTGACACCGATCACCTTGCCGCCCTCGCCGTGCGGGACCTTGAGGGAGGTGTCGCGCACCTCACGCGCCTTCTCCTTGAAGATCGCGCGGATCAGCTTCTCCTCGGCCGTCAGCTCGGTCTCGCCCTTGGGGGTGACCTTGCCGACGAGCAGGTCGCCGGATCCGACCTCCGCCCCGATGCGAACGACGCCGCGTTCGTCGAGGTTCGCGAGCGACTCCTCCGAGCGATTCGGGATGTCGCGCGTGATCTCCTCGTCGCCGAGCTTCGTCGAGCGCGCGTCGATCTCGTACTCGTGGATGTGGATCGAGCTGAGCACGTCGTCCTTGACGAGCCGCTCCGAGAGCACGATCGCGTCCTCGAAGTTGTAGCCCTCGAACGACATGAACGCGACGAGCAGGTTCGCGCCGAGCGCGAGCTCCCCGCCGTCGGTTGCCGAGCCGTCCGCGATGACCTCGCCCTTCGTGACCTTGCCGCCGAGCGTGACCACCGGCTTCTGGTGGATGAGCGTGCCCTGGTTCGAGCGCATGAACTTCGTGAGCGGGTACTCGTCGCGCGTGCCCCTGCCCTCGACGACGATCTTGTCGGCGTCGACGTCGATCACGGTGCCGGCGTTGCGAGCCAGCACAACGTCGCCCGTGTCGACGGCCGCGCGATACTCGAGCCCCGTGCCCACGAGGGGCGCCTGGGGGATCATCAGCGGCACCGCCTGCTTCTGCATGTTCGCGCCCATGAGCGCGCGGTTCGCATCGTTGTGCTCGAGGAACGGGATCAACGCCGTCGCGACCGAGACGATCTGCGCCGGCGACACATCCATGTAGTCGACGTCCGCGGCCCTGGAGATCACTGCCTCCCCGGCCGCCGAGCGGCAGAGGACCTGGTCGTTCACGAACTTGCCCGTCTTCGGGTCGATCGGCTCGGAGGCCTGTGCGATCGTGAACAGCGCCTCTTGCGACGCGTCCAGATACACGATGTCGTCGCTCACCTTTCCGCCCTTGACGGTCCGGTACGGCGTCTGGATGAAACCGAACTCGGATACCGTCGCATACGACGCGAGCGCTCCCATGAGGCCGATGTTCGGGCCTTCGGGGGTCTCGATCGGGCACATACGGCCGTAGTGCGTCGGGTGCACGTCGCGGACCTCGATCGGGGCGCGCTCGCGCGTGAGGCCGCCCGCTCCGAGCGCCGAGAGCCGGCGCCGGTGGGTCAGGCCCGCGAGCGAGTTCGTCTGGTCCATGAACTGCGAGAGCTGCGAGGAGCCGAAGAACTCCTTGAGCGCCGCCACGACCGGCCGGATGTTGACGATCGTCTGCGGCGTGATCGTGTCGACGTCCTCGGTCGTCATCCGCTCGCGGACCACGCGCTCCATGCGATACAGGCCGACGCGGAACGCCTCCTGGATCAGCTCACCGGTGGTGCGCAGACGCCTGTTGCCGAAGTGCTCGTACTCGT
Organism: uncultured Actinomycetes bacterium; assembly: GCA_963798725.1. GTDB lineage: Bacteria > Actinomycetota > Thermoleophilia > Gaiellales > Gaiellaceae > Gaiella. Next base: position 966,235 of record CAWCUL010000001.1, on the reverse strand, counting down.
CGAGATCGCCACGGATCGGCTCCCGGGGGAGTGCCGCGGCTTCCGCCGCATAGTCCTTCGCGTCCTCCGGCAGGTGGAGCTTCCCCGGAAGATCGACGAGCCTCCGCACGAGCGCGAGGATGTCCTCGGTCGTGAGCACGCGCGTCTCCTCGGGGACGTCGACTCCGAGTCGCTGGTTCAGCTTGTAGCGACCGACCTTCGTCAGGTCGTAGCGCTTGGGGTCGAAGAAGAGCGACCGGAGCAGGTTGCGCGCGTTGTCGAGCGTCGGCGGCTCGCCGGGACGCTGCTTCTTGAAGACCTCGACGAGCGCCTCCTCCTCGCGTGTTGCGGGATCCTTGTCGAGCGTGTTCTGGATGTAGACGCGCGCCGACTCGTCGAACAGCGCCAGGATCGCCTCGTTCGACGTCGTGTCGAGCGGGAAGCCGGTCGTCGGGTCCTCGGCCGGCAGCGCTCGCAGGAGCGTGGTGATCGGCAACTTGCGCTTGCGGTCGATGCGGGCGTAGACGATGCCCTTCTTGTCGATCTCGAGCTCCAGCCACGAGCCGCGAGACGGCATCAGGTTCGCCGTGAAGACCTGCTTCGTGGGGTCCTTCGGCACCATCAGGTAGGCACCGGGCGAGCGCACGAGCTGCGTGACGATCACGCGCTCGGTGCCGTTGATGATGAACGTGCCGTGCTCGGTCATCATGGGGAAATCGCCCATGAAGACCCGCTGCTCGCGGATCTCGCCCGTCTCCGTGTTCACGAACCGCACCGTCATCGAGAGCGGCGCCTGGAACGTCAGGTCCTTCTCGCGGCACTCCGAGATCGAATGCTGCTCGGGGCCGAACTCGTAGTCACCGAACTCCACCGCGAGCGTGCCGGTGTAGTCGGTGATCGGCGAGATGTCGTCGATCGTCTCGCGGAGCCCCTCGTCCAGGAACCACTGGAACGAGGCCTTCTGGATGTCGATGAGGTTGGGGAGGTCGAGGACGTGCTTCAGGCGCGAAAACGTCTTGCGCGCGCGTGGCGCGACGGCGGTGCTGCTCAAGAACAGCCTCCCTTAGTAACGGCGGACAGTGGTGGGGAAGGGCAGAGTAGAAGCCAGGCTCGGGGCCAGAACACACAAGGATAGCGGACATGCATGCTCCGCCGCAACCTCGGCGCGGCGGAAAGTCCACGCAGAACTGTAGCACGACGGCACAAGGCCGACCGAAGCCGGCCGTGTGTGCCGCAGGGTTGTGCCGTTTGCCGAAGGCAAGCGCCCCGACTACTTCAGCTCGACGCCCGCCCCTGCCTCCTCGAGCTCCGCCTTGAGCTTGTCAGCCTCGTCCTTCGTCAGGCTCTCCTTGACGGTCCCGGGAGCGCCGTCGACGAGGTCCTTGGCCTCCTTGAGACCGAGCCCGGTCGCAGCGCGAACGACCTTGATGACCTGGATCTTCTTGTCTCCCGCGCCCGTCAGCACGACGTCGAAGGAGTCCTTCTCCTCGGCAGCCGCCGCGCCGTCGCCTCCACCCGCGGGAGCGCCGGCAGCAGCGACCGCGACCGGAGCGGCGGCCGTGACGCCCCACTCCTCCTCGATTGCATTCTTCAGCTCGACGAGCTCGAGCACGGTCATCTTGCCGAGGGTCTCCAACACCTTGGATGTGTCCGTTGCCACTGTGGTTCCTTTCGTGTCCGGGCCGGGCCGCTTCGCGACTCGCCGTTATTCGCTGGGTTCGTCGGTGGTCTCTTCCGCCTCTTCGGCCGCCTGGGCCTCGGGCGCGTTCTCCTCGGCCTCGGCAGGTTCCTCCGGGACGGTCTCCTCGAGAGAAGCGTCTTCCGCATCGCCACCGGAGTCCGCGCCGCTTTCTGCCGGTGCCTCTGCGCCGGCGGAAGCGCCCGCGTCGGAAGAGATGCCCCCGAGCTGCTCGATTCGTGCGTCGACCAGGCCGACCAGGTCGCGAAGCGGAGCGGCGAGGAGCCCCAGAAGCTGGGTGAGCGGCGCGACGACGACACCGACGAGCTGGCTCTTCACGACGTCGACCGCGGGAAGCTTCGCGAGCTGCTCGACCTCGGCGCCGCTGAGCTGCCGGCCCGACAGGATCCCCCCGCGCAGCGCGAGCACCTTCGTGTCCTTCGCCGTGTCGGCCAGGGCCTTCGCGACCGAGACCGGGTCGCCGTCGGTCTCCACGAACGCGATCGCGGTGGGGCCGTCGAGCAGTGCGAGCAGCTGCTCCGCCCCCGCCTCCTCGGCGGCGCGGCGCGTCAGCGTGTTCTTCACCACCTGGAAGCGGCCTCCGCTTCCGCGCACCCTGGCGCGGAGATCGACGAGCTCGGCGTTCGTCAGGCCGCGATAATCGGCGACGATCAGCGACTCGGTCGAGCGGAGGCGCTCCGCGAGCTCCGAGACCACTCGTTCCTTTTCAGTTCTCAGCATGCCGTTTCCTTTGGAAACGACCAGGCCCACCTCGGAGGCGGGCCCGGAGACACGCGAGAGCGATGCCTCGCGCGAAATCCTCACCTACCTCGACCGGTCCTCTGCACGCTGGCTGCCGGCTGTCTTCGGCGGTTCTAGTCGGTTTGAGCGCTAGACGGTAGCAGCCGCCTCCCGATCGAGGCGAGCGGAATCCGCTTCGGCGGACTCCACGATGTCGCGGGTGCGCGCCGGGTCGACGTGCAGGCCCGGGCCCATGGTGGTCGTCAGCGTGATCCCCTTGATGTACCGGCCTTTGGCAGCCGCGGGCTTGGCGCGCGCGATCTCCTCGACGACCACTGCGTAGTTCTCCAGGAGCTGGCGCTCGTCGAAGCTCTTCTTGCCGATCGGGAGGTGCACGTTCGCGCCGCGGTCCGTCCGATATTCGAGCTTGCCGGCCTTGGCGTCCGAGACCGCCTTCGCGACGTCGAAGGTGACCGTTCCCGTCTTCGGGTTCGGCATCAGTCCGCGGGGACCGAGCACGCGGCCCAGCCGGCCCACGTTGCCCATCTGGTCGGGGGTCGCGATCGCCACGTCGAAGTCGAGGAAGCCGCCGTCGATCTTCGCCGCGAGGTCCGCAGAGCCGACGATGTCCGCACCGGCCTCCTCGGCCTCGCGGGCCTTGTCGCCCTCGGCGAACACCGCGACCCGCATCGAGCGGCCGGTCCCATGAGGGAGCATGATCGTGCCTCGGAGCTGCTCGTCGGCGTGCCGCACGTTGAGCCCGAGGCGGAAATGCACCTCGACCGTCTCGTCGAACCTCGCTGCAGGAAAACCCTTGAGCAGCGCTACCGCATCGGCGGGCGCGTAGACCTTCTCACGATCGATCGCGGCATGCGCCTCGGCATAGCGCTTCCCGTGCCCGCTCACGACTCCACCTCGACGCCCATGCTTCGGGCCGTTCCGGCGATCACGAGCATCGCCGCATCCACGTCGTTCGCGTTCAGGTCGGGCATCTTCGTCTCGGCGATCGAGCGCAGCTGTTCCCGTGTGAGCCGGCCCACCTTGGTCCTGTTCGGCTCGGCGGAGCCCGACGCGAGCCCGAGCGCCTCCTTGATGAGGACGGCGGCAGGCGGCGTCTTCGTGATGAACGTGAACGAGCGGTCCTCGAAGACGGTGATCTCGACCGGGATGATGCGGCCGTTCTCGTGTGCCGTCTGGGCGTTGAACGCCTTCGTGAACTCCACGATGTTGACCCCGTGCTGGCCGAGCGCGGGACCCACCGGCGGCGCGGGGTTCGCCTGCCCGCCGGGGATCTGGAGCTTGATGAGTGTGAGTACCTTCTTCGCCATGTGCGTGAGTCCATGCGGGGCTCCTCGCCCCTCCTCCCGTCTTGTCTCGGTTTCGTGCCTGTCTGTTCCGTCCTAGTGGATTCGCAGCACGTTCGCCGCTAGTCGATCTTCTTGACCTGATCGAACGCGAGCTCGACCGGGACCTGGCGCTCGAAGATGTCGACGAGCACCTTCAGCTTCTGCGCGTCCGCGTTCACGTCCACGATCTCCCCGTCGAAGTCCGAGAGCGGACCGGACGTGACCTTGACGGACTCGCCGAGTGAGAACTCGACCTGGGCGCGGGGCGCGGCCGCGCCGGGCCCACCGCCGCCGACGTGGAGGATCCGCTCGACCTCAGCCTGGGACAGCGGCGAGGGCCTTGCTCCCGCTCCGACGAACGCCGTTACCCCCGGAGTCCCTTTCACGACCGTCCACGCGTCGTCGTTCAGGTCCATGTTCACGAGCACGTAGCCGGGCAGGACGCGCTTCTCGATCTGCACCTTCTGCCCGTCCTTCGTCTCGATCACCTGCTCGGTCGGGACCACGACGCGCCTGAAACGCGGCTGCTGGTTCATCGAGACGATCCGGTGCTCGAGGTTCGCCTTGACCTTGTTCTCGTGCCCGGAATAGGTGTTGATCACATACCAGTTGAACATTCTGATTCTCCTGTCACTGCCCGAGCAGCACGTCGCGGACGAACGGCCGAAGCACCTGATCCACGCCCCAGAGGTAGGCCCCGACGATGATGCAGGCGACGATCACGACGACCGTACCCTGGATCACCTGGGCCCGGTTCGGCCACTCGACCTTCCGGAGCTCCGCGACCGACTCGCGGACGAAGCCGCCACGCCGCGGATGCTCGACGACCGCGGCCGGTTCCGGTCCTGCGGGAACGGGGCGGGGCGTGCGCGCGGGCGCCTGCTCGCCCGCTGCGCGGCGCGCGTCGCGTCGCTGTCGTCTCGTCTCGCCCGCCACGATCCAGCCTCGACTACCGCGTCTCGCGATGCAGCGTGTGCGCGCCGCACCAGCGGCAGTACTTGCGGAACTCCACCCGGTCGGGAGTGTTCCGCTTCGATTTCTGTGACTGATAGTTCCGCCGCTTGCAGTCGGTGCACGCGAGCGTGATTGCTACTCGGACTCCTGTGGCCATGTTCTCTCGTTCTTCGTCGGGACGGGAAAGGAAGGCGAAAGGTAGCGGCGGTAGGACTCGAACCTACGACACGCGGATTATGATTCCGCTGCTCTAACCAGCTGAGCTACGCCGCCGAGCCGTGGCGGGAGTGTAGCAAGGCCGCTTTCCGCCTTCCCGGCCGAGGGCGCCTGAACGTGCTTCCGGATCGGGGTCTCCCGCGGCGGCATCGAGCGCCGCCCTCCGCGAGCTCGAGCGCGACCTCGCGGAACACGTCGAGGCGTTCACCACTCCGGTACCGGCCACTTACCGGCCTGTCCTCGCCCTGCTTCACGGGTGTCCCCTGCTCGACGATGTCGACCGTCCGCAGGCGCCTTTAGGATCGCCCGCGTGATCAGGGTGCTGCCGCAGCGGGGAGGCTGGCTCGAGGTCGTGTGCGGGCCAATGTTCTCGGGCAAGAGCGAGGAGATGATCCGTCGGCTTCGGCGCGCCGAGATCGCCGGACAGCGGGTGCTGCTCTTCAAGCCCCGGATCGACGACCGGTACGACGCTGCGGACGTCGTCAGCCACGCCGGCGTACGGATGTCGGCGATCCCGGTCGACGGGTGCGCGGAGCTCGTGGCCCGCGCGAGCACCTGCGAGGTCGTCGGGATCGACGAGGCGCAGTTCTTCGACGATTCGATCGTGGAGGCAGCGCTGACGCTCGCAGACGGCGGTACGCGCGTGATCGCGGCGGGGCTCGACCAGGACTTTCGGCGCCTCCCCTTCGGGCCGATGCCCGAGCTTCTCGCGCGAGCCGAGCTCGTCGACAAGCTGCAGGCGGTCTGCCACCGCTGTGGAGGGCCCGCGACCACGACGCAGCGGTTCGTCGACGGGCGGCCCGCCCCCTACTCGGGCGAGACGATCGTCGTCGGCGCGCTCGATTCGTACGAGGCGCGCTGTCGCGACTGCCACGAGGCCGGGATCGACGCGGTCCAGCTCGTCGCGTAGGCACTCGGCGCGGCCGACACCGCCAGGCGCTCCGAGATCGGTTTCGAAGGGCCTTCCGGCGACGGCGTCCGGCTACGCGCGGTCGGCCAGCGCGATCACGAGCTCGCGCTCCCCTCCACGCCACCGAACGTCGAGCGTTCCCGCCAGACGCCGGAGCAGCGAAACCACCCGTGGGTTGTCGCCGCAGACCGTCGCCACCAGGTGCGTGATCCCTGCCGCCCGTGCGTCGGCCGCGAGCTCGCGCGCGAGGATGGTGCCGACCCCGCGCCCCTGGTGGGGCTCCGCCACCTCGAAGGCGATCTCTCCCGTCGTCCCGTCCCGCACGAGCCGCGCGATCCCTGCGGGCTCGGGATCGCCGTCGACGTACCCGACGAGCACGTGGTGCGTCTCGTCGACACGGGCGAGCGTCCGGAGCTCCGCTTCGGACAGTCTCGGCTTGGCGCCGCAAAACCGGCGCTCGCGAGAGCGAGGACCGAGGCGCGAGAAGATCGACGCGACCGGCCCGACGTCGCCGTCCCGCAGCGGGCGAATGGTGAGGCCGTCGAAAAAACGCGCTTGCATTCGTCCAGGGTGCCGATCGCGCCGCCTCCGCGCTTCGCCGCAGCGGGCCATTTTCTTGACATGGCCCGATCCGGCCATGAGACTGACGGGCCATGGAGCAGGACGTCCGCTTCTGCGAGCTGGGCGGCCGTCGCATCGCGTATGCAACGGTGGGCGAAGGACCACCGCTCGTCTTCGGGGGCCGATGGGTGACGCACCTCGAGGAAGAGTGGGACGATCCGCGCGCTCGGAGCTTCTTCGAGGAGCTCGCCGCAACGCATCGGGTCGTTCGCTACGACCGTCTCGGTACGGGGCTCTCCGATCGAGCCCGAGGCGGTGCGCCCACGGTCGAATCGGAGGCAAGCGCGCTCGCGGCGGTGATCGACGCGTGCGGCGAGGAACCTGCCGCGGTCTTCGCATGCTCGTGCGCAGGTGTGGCGGCGGCGCATCTCGCAAGCGCCTCGCCCGAGCGGATCGGCCGGCTCGTCTTTTTCGGAAGCTACGTCTCGCGTGCAGACGTCCCCGAGGCGACGCGCCGGTCGCTCGTCGACTTCGTCCGGACGAACTGGCCGCTCGCCGCGCAGATGCTTGCAGGCTTGAACGTGCCCCACGCCGACGGCGATGCGATCGAGGCGCTCAGCCGCTACCAGAGGCACTCGGCGGATGCGGAGGTCGCTGCCGCGTTTCTCGAGCTCGATCTCACGTCAGACGCGCGGGCAGTCCTGCCGTGCGTCACGGTGCCGGCGCTCGTTCTGCACCGGCGAGGCGACCGGACAGTCCCGATCGGTCACGGTCGCGAACTGGCCGCCCTGCTACCGGACGCCCGGTTCGTCACGCTCAGCGGCGACTCGCACCTTCCGTGGATGGACGACCAGCGCGAAGTCCAACGGGCGCTGGTCGGGTTCCTCAGCGGCGTCGCGGCGGCAGAGGCGAACGCGGACTCTCCGCTCTCGCGGCGCGAGACGGAGGTTTTGCGGCTCGTCGCCGCCGGGCTCTCGAATCGGGAGATCGCGGCATCGCTCGTTCTGAGCGAGCACACCATCCACCGCCACGTCGCCAACGTTCTCCGCAAGCTCGGACAGTCGTCGCGGGCGGCTGCAGCCGCACAGGCGACCCGGGCCGGTTACGTGTAGCTCAGCTCCGAGTCGAGCACGAGGACGGTTCGAGCGCCCTCGCCCCTTCGCAGCCGCTCGAGCGCGGGAACGATCCCGTCGAGGGAGTCCACCTGGGAGACGACGCCGGTCAGGTCCAGCGCACCGTCCGCCGCCAGGCTCGCAAGCTCCGGGATGTCGACGGCCGGGTCTCCCGAGCCGTAGAACGAGCCGCGCAGCCCCTTCTCGGAGGCCAGCTCGAGCGCCGGCAGCATCACGTCGACACCACGCGCCGCGATCCCGACCACGACCGCCGTCGCGCCCGGCCGGAGCGCCTTCCAGGCGAGCAGCATGGTCTCCGGGAGCCCGACGACCTCGAAGGCGTGGTCGGCGCCTCCGTCCGTCAGCGTCCGCAGCGCGCGGACCGGCCGCTCCTCGCGCGACGTGTCGACCGCATGGTCGGCGCCTCGCTCGAGCGCCCGCTCGAGCGAGTCGGCGTCGCGGTCGACCACCACGATCGGCGCGGCGCCCGCGAGCTTCGCCGCCGCGAGCACCTGGAGGCCGACGCCTCCCAGCCCGATCACGACGACGCTCTCTCCATGAGCAACCCGGGCGGCGTTGCGGACGGCTCCGAACCCGGTCACGACGGCGCAGCCCAGGAGCGCGGCCTGCCACAGGGGCAGGCCGTCGGGCAGCGGGATCGCGCCGGCGGCCGCGACAACCGTCCGCTCGGCGAGGCACGCGGTCATCAGCTCGTGCTGGAGACGCGTGCCGTCGGGGAGCCGCAGGCGGGAGGTGCCGTCCATGAGCGCGCCGGTGAGGCTGTTCGCCGCGACGGGAACGCACAGATTGGGTCGCCCGGCCCGGCACGCCGCACAGTCGCGGCACGCCGGCACCCAGCACAGGACGACCCTGTCGCCCGGCGAGACGTGCTCCACGCCGGAGCCGACCTGCTCGACGACGCCTGCCCCCTCGTGGCCGAGGACCATCGGCCAGCGCCCGTCGCCGAGCGCGCCGTCGACAAGATGGAGATCCGAATGGCAAACGCCCGCAGCCGCGACCCGCACCAGGACCTCGCCGGTTTTCGGCGGATCGAGCTCAACGTCCTCCACCCGCACGTCCCCCGGCTCCCGGAGGACGGCGGCACGGATCGTCCTGGGCGCCATGGGCGATGTCTACACCCTCGCAGCGCCGAGGTTCGCTTGTAGGCTGTCGCGCGTGAGCGGCGTCGCCGCCGAGATCGCGTTCGACCGTGCGACAAAGCGCTATCCCGGCCGCGCCGAGCCGGCCGTGCGGGAGCTCACGCTGACCGTGCCCGCCGGGGAGATCTGCTGCCTCGTCGGCCCGTCGGGGGCCGGCAAGACGACGGCGATGAAGATGGTCAACCGGCTGATCGACATCAGCGAGGGAGACATCACGGTCGGCGGCACGAGCGTGCGCTCGCTCGACGTGACGGAGCTCAGGCGTGGGATCGGCTACGTGATCCAGCAGGTCGGGCTGTTTCCGCACATGTCCGTGGCGGAGAACGTCGCCACCGTGCCGCGCCTGCTCGGCTGGCCGAAGGCGCGGATCGCCGCCCGCGTCGACGAGCTGCTCGACCTCGTCGAGCTTCCTGCAGCCGATTACCGCGAGCGCTTTCCGGCCCAGCTGTCCGGCGGAGAGCGCCAGCGCGTCGGCCTGGCCCGGGCGCTCGCCGCCGACCCCCCGGTGATGTTGATGGACGAGCCCTTCGGCGCGCTCGACCCGATCACGCGCGCGCGTCTCCAGCACGAGCTTCTCCGCATCCAGCACGAGGTCCACAAGACGATCGTGTTCGTCACGCACGACATCGACGAGGCGATCCTGCTGGGCGACCGCATCGCGATCCTGCGCGAGGGAGGGGTTCTCGCCCAGTACGACGCGCCGAACGCGCTGCTTTCCCGCCCCGCCGACGACTTCGTCGCGCGGTTTCTCGGGGCCGACAGGGGCATCAAGCTATTGGCGCTCCGTCGGCTCGACGAGCTCGCCCTGGGACCGCTCGACGGCGTCGCCGCACCGAGCGCGGAGGGATCGACGACGCTGCGCGACGCCCTGTCGCAGATGATCACCACCGGAGCGCGATCACTGGTCGTCGTCGACGGCGACGGGAGGCCGAGCGGAACGGTCACGCTCGACGCGCTCGCGGACGGAGTCGAGTGACCGGTCCGATCCAGGACCAGCTCCTGGCCCAGTCGGGGCCCGTGATCCCCGACTTCGGCGAGGGGAGCACCTGCGTCGTGCAGAACCGCGTCTTCTGCCCGGACTGGGTGCGCGACAACTGGAACGACGTGCTCCAGCCGGCCCTCGTCGAGCACATCGAGCTGACATTGATCGCGGTCGGGATCGGCCTGGTGATCTCGCTCGCCGCGGCGCTCCTCACGCATCGCTTCCGCCGGGTGGAGCGCCCGTTCGGTGCGTTGTCGGCGATCGTCTACACGATCCCGAGCCTGGCGCTCTTCCAGCTCCTCGTCCCGATCACGGGCCTGACCGTCGCGACGGTCGAGGTCGCGCTCGTCGGCTACACGCTCCTGATCCTCTACCGGAACGTGCTCGAGGGGCTCCGCGGCGTTCCGCCAGAGGTGCTCGAGGCGGCCCGTGGCATGGGCTTCACTCGCCGGCAGGTGCTGTGGCGGATCGAGCTGCCGCTCGCGATCCCGGCGACGATGGCCGGCCTCCGCGTCGCGTTGGTTTCCACGATCGCGCTCGCCACGGTTGCCGCCCTCGTCATCCCAAAGGGCCTCGGGTACCCGATCTTCCTCGCGCTGCACGAGGCGTTCAAGACAGAGATCCTGATCGCCGGCGCGCTCGCGGTCGGCCTCGCGCTGGTCGGAGACGCCCTGCTCGTCGTCGCCGAGCGCGCATTGACGCCCTGGGCACGGACGAGGAGGGTCGCGTGATCGCGAACCTCGACCTCCACGTCTTCGGGGGCGCGGCCGAGTTCATCGTGGACGAGCGCCACCTGATCCTCGAGAAGACGTGGGAGCACCTCGTGCTCTCAGCCGCGGCGATGGGGATCGCGCTGGCGATCGCCCTTCCCCTCGGAGTCTGGCTCGGCCACCACCATCGCGGCTCGTTCCTTGCCATCAACGTCGCGAACCTGGGGCGGGCGCTGCCAAGCCTGGCGGTGATCGCGGTTGGCTTCGTGTTCATCGGGGTGGGCTTCTGGAGCGTCGCCCTCGCGCTCGTCGTCCTCGCGATCCCGCCGATCCTGACGAACGCCTACGTCGCCGTCGACGGAGTCCAGGAGGAAGCGGTCGAAGCCGCACGCGGCATGGGCATGACCGGTCGCCAGATCGTGGTCGGGGTGGAGCTGCCACTCGCCCTGCCGCTGATCTTCGCGGGCATCCGCACGGCGACGGTGTTCGTCGTGGCGACGGCGACGATCGCCGCGGTCGCGGGCGGCGGGGGCCTCGGCGACATCATCGTGAACCAGGCCGGCTACGGCCTCGAGGGCGTCGTCGGGGCCGCTATCTGCGTCTCCGTGCTCGCGCTCCTGGCAGACGTATCCCTCGGCTTCGTGCAGCGCGCGCTGACGCCGCCGGGGCTGCGCGTGGCAGCACGCACGTTCGAGCCCGACGTCGTCGAGGCCGGGCCGAACCGATGAGCATTCAGACTCGATGCCAGAAGTCGACGGGCAGCCCGAAATGGGCGCGCCGATGCTCTAGGGTCGTTTGAGTTCCATGCCCAGCAGCTCGAACGGAAAGGAGTAGGTGACGTGATTCGCAAGCACAACCGGCGCGCCGCGAAGGCAGCGTTCTCGATCGCATTCGGCGTCGCTCTCGTCTTGGGCGGAGCCGCCGCGGCGCCGGCCGCGGGCAACGAGGTATCCGCCACGCAGGCGACGCCGATCATCGTGGGGACGAAGAACTTCCCCGAGCAATACGTCCTCGGCCAGCTCTACAAGCAGGCACTCGAGGCCCAGGGCTTCAAGGTGAAGTACAAGGAGAACATCGCGTCGACCGAGTTGATCGACACCGCCCTTCGGAGCAGCAGGATCACGCTGTACCCGGAGTACACCGGGATCATGCTGTCGGTCACGTTCAAGCGCAAGACGCTCCCCAAGACAGCCGCTGCGACGTATTCGCTCGCCAAGCGGCTCTACGGCAAGCGCGGGCAGACCCTCCTCAGGCCGACGCCGTTCCAGGACGTGGACGTGCTCGCGGTCACGCGCGCGACCGCGAAGAAATACGGCCTGAAGACGATCGGCGACCTCAAGAAGGTGCCCAACCTCACGCTCGCCGGATTTCCCGAGTGGGAGACCCGCTGGACCGATGAGATCGGCCGCCGCTACGGCGTGAAGGGATTCGACTTCGTCCCGCTCGCCGGGATCTCGGCGTACACCCTGCTCGACCAGAAGAAGGTGCTCGCCGCCGACGTGTTCACGACCGATCCGCAGCTCCTGTCGGGCAAGTACGTGCAGCTCCGCGACCCGGGCAACATGTTCGGGTTCCAGCACGTCGCCCCGATCGTGAGCAAGAAGCTCGTCGCCCAGTACGGCACGCGCTTCACCTCGACGATCAACAAGGTCACGCGGCTTCTGACCGTCAAGGCGATCGCGGCGATGAACAAGGCCGTCGGGATCGACAAGAAATCGGCGGCAGATGTCGCTGCCGCCTTCCTCAAGGCGAACAACCTCTCGTAGCGTCATGAGGGGCGGGTGCGGCCTGGCCGCACCCGCCCCGACCTACGTCCGACGGGGCAGCGCGCCTGCGAGCGCGGCCACTACGAAGGCGCCTGCGGAGAGGAGCACGATCGTTCCGCCGGGGGCGAGGTCGCCGTAGTAGGAGAGCGAAAGGCCGGCGAGCACCGCGCCCAGCCCGATCGCCATCGCCAGGCCGAGTGTCGAGCGCAGGCTCCATGCGACGCGCTGCGCAGCGAGCATCACCACCTGGTGTGCGAGGACTGCGGCAGGGTCGAGCCGTTCACCGACGAACCGCTCGAACACGCGCTCACGCGCGCTGCGGGAGGCTCGGCTATGCGATGGAGCAGCACGAGGTTGTCCTCCGCGGCACTTGCGCCGACTGCGCCGCCCCCGCTACCGGCTGAGAGCTCCTTGCAGAACGATGCTTCGCCCGCGCAGCGCGACGGGCGAGCGCACTGCGAGCGTGCCGCTACGGATCGGGCTCGACCACTCCTGGCGTGGCCCCAGCGTGTGCCCGGGCAACCGCGGCCCGACGGTCGGCCGTCAGCTCGCGGATCACGATCTGCGCGGATGCGGTCAGCGGAACCGCGATCAGCGCGCCCACGATGCCGAGTAGCGCCGCGCCGACGACCACGCTGGCAATCACGAAGAACCCGGAGATGTCGGCCGCGCGACCCTGGATCGTCGGCTGGAGGACGTAGTTCTCGAGCTGCTGATAGCCGACCGAGACCGCAAGCATGATCAGCGCCTCCGGCCACCCCTGGGTGAGTGCCACGAGCGAGAGCAGGACGGCGGCGAGCGTCGCGCCTACCTGGGGGATCAGACCCAGGAGCCCGGCGATGATCCCGAGCGCGAGCGCGAACGGCACGCCGATCAGCCAGGCAGCCGTTCCCTGGACCGTCCCCGCGATCGTGGCGATCACGATCGCGCCGAACGCGTATCTGCCGATCGTGCGGGTGATGTGCTCCTCGAGCATGCCGACCCGTTCCGACTCGCGCGGGTACAGCACGCCGTGGAGCGAGCGGGACAGGTTCGGCAGGTCGATGACGAGAAAGAGCGTCATGAATCCGATCGTGAGGGCGCCGAGCCCGAAGCCGAAGACCTTCCCTCCGACCTCGAAAATGTCGTCGAGCTTCGACGGCAGGTCGGATGCCAGCTCCTCCGCCCGCTTCTGCAGCTCCACGCCGAGGTCCGTCCGTGCATCGATCTGCTTGAAGATGTCCGACTCGCGTATCCGCTCGACGATGTTCGGGAGATCCTCGATCAGGTCGTGCACCGCTCCGACGAAGGGGCTCACGAGCAGGTAGGCGAGCACCCCGAACAGGACGAGGAAGACGGCGACGACGAGGAGCGCCGCGCTGCTCCGCTTCATCCCCCTCTCCTGGAGCCAGTTGACGGGCGTGGCGAGCACGATCGAGAGGAAGAGCGCGATGAACACCCAGAGCACCGCCTGGCGCGCCTCCACGAACGCCCACGTGACGGCGATGGCGCCGAGCAGCGTCAGCAGCGTTCGGGTCGAGACGGTGATCTCGACGCGCTTCGACGGCTCCTCGGGCGTCGCCACATTGCGAGTCTAGGACCCGCGTCGGAAGGTCAGCCCACGGATGACGAGGCGGTGCTGCGCCCGATCCGAACGTCGCCCGACACGGTCCGGGCGCGAATCTCGACGACGTCGCCGGCGGCCGAAGGAGGCTCGTCGCCCAGATCGAGCTCGGAGGTCATCGTTCCGCTCACCGACTGCGCGTCGAGGCGCAGGACGAGCCCCGGAACGGCAGCGACCTCGACGTCGCCGGAGACCGAGCCGATCATCACGCTGCCCATCGCTGCGGCGAGGTCGATGTCGCCGGAGACCGTCCTGACCGCTGCCGCGGCCGCCGTCCCGTCGAGTCGGACGTCACCCGAGACGGTGTTCACGGTGGCGAACGCACCGACCGAGCGCACGGACACGTCCCCGGAGGCGGACTTCACCGAGAGCGAGCCGCCGACTACGCCTGCAGAAAGATCGCCGCTCGCGGTGGTGACGGCCAGCGAGGCGGTGTCGGCAACGGTGACGTCGCCCGAGGCGGACCTCGCGCTGACGTCGCCGAGCGATCCGCGCGCGTCGAGGTCGGCGCTCTGCGTTGTGAGCTCGAGGTCGGTGCCCTCGGGACAGTGAATCGACACGCTCAGCTCGGGCACACGCCCCAGAGTGATCCCGAACCGGCCCTCACGCTTCGGAGCGCGGACGACGACCTCGTGGCCGCGCCGACGCTCCGCGATCGTGACGCGCGTTTCGACTGCGGCCCGCGCCGACCGCTCCTCACCCTGCGCGGCGGCCACCTCGACCTCGACGCGGGGCTCGGCCCAGCTCTCGACGGAGACCGTGCCGGCCGGCACCTCCACGCTGAGCGCGACGTGGCCGGGCGTCTCGAAGCTGTGCCGGCCGACCTCAGACACGGCGTCTGCGTGGGGGGACGACCGGGCGAACGTCACCGCGTATGTCGCCGAGACGAGGTGGGCGGCGACGCTCGGCGGTGTCGGGGTCGCGCGGGTCGAACAAGACGAACGTGAACATGGTGCTCCCTTCGGGTCAGCTCCGGGCATAGCCCTGGAGTCGGTTCGACGAACGACGGGCAGCGCGCGGCTCGAGGGCACGAGCGAGCGCACGAACGATCCAGGCGTTGGCCGAGACGCCCTCGCGGGCCGCGACGTCCTCCAGGCTGCCCTTGAGCGACTCGGGCAGCCGCAGCGTGATGCGTGCGCTCAGGTCATGGCCCGGGGCGGGCGGCTCGTCCGCGGAGCTCGGCTCGTCCACGTAGACGAGCTCGGGGTCCCTGCCGGCGAGGCGCACCTCGACGTGGCCCGAGACGAGCTGTCCGTTGAGTGACACGGCGGCCTCGGAGAGGACGTCGATCAGCCGCAGGCGAAGCGCAGGCTCGACGGCGTCCGACAGACGGCGCAGCCCCTCGACGAGCGACTCGTCGCCGAGCGCCGTCGCCGTCGCCACGAGGTCGCGGGTGATCGCATCGACGTGGATCTCCACGGACGTCAGTATGACATCAAAATGATGTCTGTCAAGTGCCACAAGTGACGCACGTCGCCTCCTGAGCCGTCCACGACGCCGCCGCGACCGCCCCGTGGTGTTTCCTTCCTCCATGGCATCCGGGGCCACATCCGTCTCCGAGGCGGACAGCCAGAGCGTCGTGCCGCGTGTCACGTACGTCGGCCATGCGACCGTCCACATCGCCGTGGACGGCGTGCGCCTGCTGACGGACCCGATGCTGCGGACCCGCGTGACCCATCTTCGTCGCCGCGTCCCCGTGACTCCGACAGCGCTCCGAGGGGTCGACGCGGTTCTCGTCTCCCACGCGCACTACGACCATCTGGACCTGCCTTCGCTCGAGCGCGTGGGCCGCTCGACCCCGCTCGTCGTCCCCCGGGGCCTCGGCGCACTCCTGCGCCGCAAGCGCTTCAGCGCCGTGACCGAGGTCGACGTCGGCGACACGCTTGCGATCGGCGCCGTCTCCGTCACCGCGACACCAGCCGAGCACGACGGTTCCCGGGGGCCCTTCGGGACATCCGGCCCGGCGCTCGGATTCGTCGTGCGCGGCTCGGTCGAGATCTACTTCGCCGGCGACACGGACATCTTCCCCGGCATGACCGACCTCGCCACGGGCCTCGACCTCGCGCTCGTGCCGATCTGGGGCTGGGGACCGACGCTCGGCCACGGCGGGCACATGGACCCGGAGCGCGCGGCGGAAGCTCTGACGCTCCTTCGGCCGCGGATCGCGGTTCCGATTCACTGGGGCACGTACCACCCGCTGCACCTGGGGGTCAAGACCGTCCCCCGGTTCCTGAGCGAGCCGCCGGAGCTGTTCGTTCGGGCAGCTGCTGCAGTCGCTCCCGAGGTCGAGATCCACGTGCTCGAGCCCGGGGAGGCCCTTTCGCTCGCGCCGCCGGACGAGCCTTCCGACGGGTGAGCGCCACGCGCCGATGGCCGTGAGCCCACCTTCCGTCCCGAAGCGCGTCATCCGAGCGGTTCCACTCGCCGGAGCGGCGTTCGTCTCCGCGGACGGCAACCAGCGAGCAGCCGCGATCTCCTATCGCGTCCTCTTCTCGCTCGTGCCGTTCGTCGCCGTGCTCGTGTCCGTGCTCGAGCTCGTGTTCCCCGCGACGACGGAGGCACGAATCATGTCGTGGCTCGTGAACAGCCTCCAGCTGCCCCCGGAGCTCGACGAGAGCGTCGAGAGCGTGGTCGCGGACGCAGGGCTCCCCGCGTCGGTCGTGGGCCTGATCTCCCTGGGGATCCTGCTCTGGGGCGCGAGCGGGATGATGGGGGCGATCCGCTCCGCCTTTCGGGCGATCTGGCACGCGGAGACGGCCCGGCCGTACGTCCGCGCGAAGCTGTTGGACGCGGCGTTGGTCGTCGCCGCGGGCGTCCTCGTCGTCAGCGCCTTCGGGCTCACGGTGATCGGGCAGGCGCTGACCCGCATCGGCTCGGAGATCGCGGAGGCGCTCGGTAAGGACGATCCAGGCCGGTTCCTCGGCACGTCGACGGAGGTGGCGATCTCCGGGGCCGTGGTGTTCGTCGCATTCGTCGTCCTCTACCGGACGATGCCGCCGGTTCATGTCAACGTCTCGGAGACGATCGCCGGAGCGCTCATCAGCACAGCCGGAGTCCTCCTCGCGACAGGAGGCTTCTCCTTCTATCTGACCCATTTCGCCGGGTTCGACGACATCTACGGGCCGCTCGGCGCGATCCTCGTCTTCCTCTATCTCGTGTACGTCCTCGCGGCCGTGCTCCTCTTCGGCGCATGCGTGACCGCAGCCTGGCCCGACACGGTCGCTCCGGCTCCTCCGGGGCCGAAGATTCCGTTCGGGACGCGGATCGTCGGCCTCCTGCGGAGCCTCGTGTTGCCGGAGCGCCGTCACGTCGAGGACGATCGCTGATTCCGGGACGGCAGTAGGGCTAGCCGCACCCCGCGCGCCCCGCAGCCGCGGCTACTGTGCCCGGGCGTCCGGCTCCGAGCGCCGTCCGGGTGCGCGGCCGACGCTCGACCGTCAACGCGCGCAGGATGCGCCGTCGGCCGAAGGAGGACACACAACCGCGTGAGCCTGGTCGACCCACCCGATCTTCCTCTCTGGCAAACCGTCAGGCACCTCTATCCGCTGTGGCGGGCGGAACGGCGCCTCGTCACGCTGGGGCTCGTGTGCGCGCTCGTCGTCACCGCGCTCACGCTCGCGATCCCGGTGCTCATGCAGCGCACCATCGACGATGCGATCGACGGATCCGACCACTCGCTGCTCCTGCCGTACCTGGCAGCGATCGTCGTCGTAGCGGGACTGCGGTGCTGGGTGAGCTTCACGCGGCGCTACGCAACCTCGCGGATCGGGATCACGATCGAGGCGCGCCTGCGGTCGATGCTCTACGACGCCTACCTCCACTATCCACGCGCGTTCTACGACCGCCACGCGACGGGCGAGGTGATCTCCCGGGCGACCAACGACATCTACCCCGTGCGCTACTTCATCGGCTGGGGCGTCGTCCAGGCGATCCAGAGCCTGATGATGCTCGTCGGCGCGGCAATCGTCCTCGTGCTCGTGAATCCCCTGCTCGCGCTCACGGCAGCGGTCGCAATGCCTCCGATCGCGATCCTGACCTACGTCTTCGCGCATCGGGTGTTCCCGATCTCGCGCGAGGTGCAGCGGAGGAAGGGCAATCTGACGGAGGCCTCCGACGAGGCGGTCGTCGGGATCGAGATGGTGCAGGCTTTCGGGCGCGAGGACGACGTCCGAGACCGCTTTCACGGCCGCGCCGAGGCCGTTCGCCACGAGACGATGCGCCAGGCGACCGTCGAGGCCCGATTCCTCCCCGGACTGATCTTTCTTCCAACACTCGGGATCGCGGCCGTGCTGTACGTGGGCGGACGCCAGGCGATCGACGGCAACCTCACGATCGGCCAGTTCACGCTCTTCGTGTCGCTCTTGCTCCAGCTCGTCTGGCCGCTCGAGGCACTCGGCTGGATCATCAACCTGGGCCAGCGCGCCACGGCCGCGGCATCGCGCTGCTTCGCCTGGCTCGACGGAATCGAGCCTCTCGCCGAGCGGGCCGACCCCGACCGGCTCCCCGCCGGCCCGCTCCCGGTTCGACTCGACGGCGTCCACTTCGGCTACGGCACCGGCGGCGAGGTGCTCTCCGGGATCGACCTCGCCGTCGAGCCGGGCGAGATCGTCGCGGTCTGCGGCCCGACCGGCGCCGGGAAGTCGTCGCTGCTCGACCTCGTGCCCCGCTTCTACGACCCGACCGGCGGGCGCGTGCTTCTCGGCGGCGTCGACGTGCGCGCCGTCTCGCTCGCCGAGCTTCGCGACGCGGTCGCGATCGTCACCCAGAAGCCGATGCTCTTCTCGATCCCGCTCCGCGACAACCTGCTCGCCGGCCGACCCGATGCCGACTGGAGCGACGTGCTCGTCGCCTGCGAGGTGGCGGGCGTGGCGGACTTCGCCGAAGACCTCCCCGACGGGTACGACACGCTGATCGGGGAGCGCGGGGTGAATCTCTCCGGCGGCCAGCGCCAGAGGGTCGCGCTCGCCCGCGCGCTCGTGGCGAGGTCCCGGGTGCTCGTCCTCGACGATCCGATGTCGGCGGTCGACACGGAGACGGAACGTCACCTCGTCGAGCACCTCCGGCCTGCGGTCGGTGGCCTGACCGTGCTGATCTCGGGCCAGCGACTGTCGACGGTTCTCGTCGCGGATCGGGCCGTGGTGATCGCGAACGGCCTGATCGTCGAGGACGGCGTCCCGAGTGATCTGATCCGCGGTCGCGGCCCGTTCGCGGAGCTCTTCGGCGACGAGGCGCTCGCGGCGTGAGAACCATGCCGACACTCGCTCGCCGCGCGCTCCTCCGGCGCGGCTCGCGGCACAGCGCCGGAGGCCGCGTCGGGCTCTCCAGGCTGTGGCGCTACACCGAGGAGCGGCGGCGGCGGCTTGCACTCGTGCTCGTCCTCGCGTCCGTCTCGGCCGCCGCCCCGGTGGCCGGCTGGCACGTGGTCGGCGACGCGATCGACAACGGCATCCGCGCCGGGGACGAGAGTCGGCTGGCCCGCGACGTCGTCGTGTACGTCTGTATCGGCGTCGTCGCATGGGCTCTCGGCACGGCAACCTGGCTGATGCTCGCCGGGATCGGGCAGCGCATGGTGCTGGACCTCCGCCGGGACCTCTTCGAGCACCTCACGTCACTGTCGCTCCGCTACTTCTCGCAGCAAAAGGCGGGTTGGATCATCGCCCGGCTGACGAGCGACGTCGACGCGCTCTCGGACGTCCTCAACCAGGGAATCACCACGCTCGTCGTCAACACGCTGACTCTCGTCGCCGCGGTGGGCGGGCTCTTTCTCCTCGACTGGCGGCTCGGGCTCGTGGCCCTGCTCGTCCTCCCGCCCGGCATCGTGGCGACCCGCTGGTTCCAGCGGACGTCGCACGCGGCGTTCTCGGATGTCCGCACACGGATCTCGGCGCTCACCGCGCAGCTCGCGGAGTCCGTCTCGGGCATGGCGGTCGTCCAGGCGTTCAACCGGGAGCGCGCGTTCCAGCGCGATTTCGAGGTACTGAACGAGGCAAACCGCATCTCGAACACGCATGCGCAGAGGCTCTCGTCGGTGTTCTTCCCGACGATCGAGCTGCTCGGCGTCGTCGCTCAGGTTGCAGTGCTCTACACGGGTGCGCGTTTGATCGACGGTGGAACGCTCGAGATCGGAACGCTCATCGCGGCCGTAGGCCTCCTCTCGCTCGTGTTCCAGCCGCTGCAGGAGCTGTCGGAGCTCTACGGGCAGGTCCAGGCGGCGAGCGCCGCGATGGGGAAGATCTCGACCGTGCTCGACGCCGAGCACGACATCGTCGACCGGCCCGGCGCCCGCTCGCTGCCCAGGGTCGCGGGGCGACTGGAGCTCGATCGCATCGTATTCGCCTACGGGGACGAGCCGGTGATCCACGGAATCGAGCTCGACGTGCCCGCGGGCGGCTGCGTGGCTCTCGTCGGCGAGTCGGGCGGGGGCAAGTCAACCATCGCGAAGCTCGTCGCACGGTTCTACGACCCGGCCGAGGGGACGGTCCGGATCGACGGGATCGACCTGCGGGACGTGAGGCTGCGCTCGTACAGGCGCCAGCTCGGGGTCGTCCTCCAGGACCCGTTTCTCTTCAGCGGCACGATCGCCGACAACCTTCGCTTTGCCCGTCCGGATGCGACCGACGAGGAGATCGCGGCTGCGGCCCATGCGATCGGGGTCGACCGCGTCGCCGCCCGCTTCGAGCACGGCCTACAGCACGTCGTCCGCGAAGGCGGCTCGGGGCTGTCGGCGGGGGAGCGTCAGCTGATCTCGATCGGACGCGCTCTGGTGGCAGACCCGCGCATCCTGATCCTGGACGAGGCGACGTCGAACATCGACCGGCCCACCGAGGTGCTGATCGAGCGGGCATTCGACACCCTCCTCGAGGGGCGCACCTCGCTGATCATCGCCCACCGGCTTGCGACGGTCCGTAGGGCCGACGTGATCGTCGTGCTCGAGCACGGCAGGATCACGCAACATGGCACGTACGACTCACTGATGGAGGTGGAGGGCCCGTTCAGGCGGCTCGCGACGACGCTCGAGGGCGCTGACGTTCGGCGCGTCGCCTAGGCCTCTCTAGATTGACGCGAGAACCCAGACCTCGTCGCGGATGACGGGGGTCGACGAGCCGTCTGCGGCGACGCCGTCGACGTCCACCTCCGGGCCGCCGATCATGAAGTCCGTGTGGACGTTCGAAACGTTCACCCCCCGCTCTCGCAGGGCATCGGGATCGAGGCCGTCGGCCCCCTCCACCGCCGCGGGTAGTCCGCTCCCGTACGCGATGTGACACGTCGCGTTCTCGTCGAAGAGCGTGTTCTGGAACACGAGCCCGGTCTCACGGACCCGGGACGAGCCGTCGACCAGGGCGACCTCGCCCAGGAACGCTGCGTGCGGGTCACTCTGGATCTGGGTCCTGATCACATCCGCGCCGTCGCCCTCGGCGGTGACGTCCACCACGCGCCCGCCCTCGAACACGACCTCGAGGCCCTCCACACGCGCACCGACACCGGGCACCACCAGCGGGTACGTCGAGCGCACGACGCCCTCGGTACGCCGCAGGTCGGGCGTCGTGAACACCTCCTCGCTCGGAAGATTCGAGACGTGGCTCACGCCCGACTGTGTCTCGAACCTCGCATAGAGCCATTTCGCCGAGTCGAGCAGGCCGACCACGAGGTCCGTTCCCGGGCCACGGAAGCGGATCGCGTCGAAGCACCGTTCGTCGAGGGCCCGCGCCCGCTCGGCGAGCATGGCGACGTGCTCGCGCCACGCCTGGACGGGGTCGTCGGCGTCGAGGCGCATGATCGTCGCCACCGCCTGCCAGAGCTGCTCGACGTCCGGCTCCCCGAGCACGGTCTCGGCCCAGCCGGGGCTCGGCGCCGCGGCGATCACCCAGTTGAGGACGCCGCCCGTGACGAGCGGCAGGATCAGCGCGCGCCTGTCTCTTGGCTCTGAGCGGCCGACCAGCACAGGATCGAGCCCGTCGAACAGCCCGGGCTCCGCATCGCCCGCCAGCTGGATCAGCGCCGGCCTCGTGTCGTACCACGACGCGATCCAGTCGAGCTCGTGCGCGGGGCTCTTGCCGAGCTCATCCTCGGGACCAAGCTCGACCGCGGCCTTCCGCAGGTGGTTGTCGACGATGACCGGGGTGACGCGGCGGGCTCCTGCCCGGAGCGCCTCCCGGGCGACCTCGCGCGCGACAGGAGCGTGCTCGACGAGGTACCAGAGCACGACCTCCTGACCCTGCTGGACGTTCGCGCCGACCCGCACGACCAACTCGGCGTATCGGCGGAGTCGCTCGTCGGGAGTCATCGATGCCGAGCCGGGACGCGGATGCCGTTGCAGCTTCGCGGCGGCGGGTGTGCGGGCCGGGTGCCCGCGATCATTCGCCCCAGTCGAAGTCGCGGGAGCGACCCCAGAGCCCTTCGTCGAGGGCGGCGCCCTCGGCGGTGTCGTCCTCTCCGGGCCAGGGCAGCGCGGGCGGTGGCTCGGGCGCCTCGGCGCCCTCCAGAGTCTCCTCGAGTCGCGCCTGCTCCTCGGACTTGAAGAGCGGGTGATTCTCGAACGGATCCTCGACCGAGTACCGGTCGAGGGGCATCGCGCCGTCGAGCCCTGAGTTGCGCTGCTTCAAGTCCAGATGCTCCTGGATCGCCTGCGAGAGCGACGAGACGCCGTCCTCGTCCTCGCCCTCGTCCTCCATGAACGGGTTCTCGGTCATCCGCATGTCTGTTGCCATTCGTTCTCCGTGTTCGTGGTCGAGACGTTCGTGGGCCACACCCAAGTCTAGCCAGGCGGAAATCGTCGGATCCGGTGACCATCGGAGGAGCGGGACGCACGGCCCCTACGGGCGGCACCGAGGTTCTGCTTGGATTCGGACATGCCGCGTGTTCCGAAGACCCCGGTTGCGATGGGCTTCGCGCTGTTCCGCGTGTGGAGGCGGTTGACGCCCGCGCAACGACGGTTCGTGCTGGACCTCGCCCGCGCGCACGGGCCGCGGATCGCCTTTGGGGCTGCTGCGGCGGCGACGGCGCGCGCACGACGGCGGCCCACCGGCCCGCGCTAGAGCTGCCTTCAGGCCTCGCCGAGAGCGAGGCGCACGATGCGATCCTGCTCGCGCTGATGCGCGGTCGGGTATCCCTCGCTCGGGCTCGCCTTCCAGGTGCGGCCGACGTACTGGACGCCCTCGGCGGCCGTTGCCCGGACGGCCTCCTCGAGACGATGCCGGATCGATCGCCACGGGCCCATGTTCTGCGGCTCCTCCTGCGCCCAGACGACGTGCCGGAGCCCCGGATACGAGGCGAGGACCTGCGCGAGCGCGTCCATCGGGAACGGATAGAGCTGTTCGACCCTCGCGACCGCCACCGCGTGCGCGGCGGCGCGCTGCTCGTGGCCGACGATGTCGTAGTAGATCTTGCCCGAGCACAGCACGAGCCGCTCGACCGCATCGTGAGGGGCGTCAGGGTCGTCGAGCACGGGCCGGAACCTCCCGGCGGCGAGCTCCTCGAGCGACGAGGACGCCTGCTTGAGACGCAGGAGCCCCTTCGGCGTCATCAGCACGAGAGGGCGGGCGACGACGTCGAGTGCCTGGCGCCGCAGGAGATGGAAGTACTGGGCGGCGGTCGTGCAGTTGGCGACGCGGATGTTGTCCTGCGCGCCGAGCTGGAGGAAGCGCTCCAGCCGCGCGCTCGAGTGCTCCGGGCCGTTCCCCTCGTACCCGTGCGGCAGTAACAGGGTCAGGCGCGACGTCTGCCGCCATTTCGAGCGTCCCGCCACGATGAACTGATCGACGACGATCTGCGCGCCGTTGACGAAGTCTCCGAACTGCGCCTCCCACAGGACGAGGGCGTCCGGAGCGGAGACGGAGTAGCCGAACTCGAACCCGAGCGCCGCGTATTCCGAGAGTGGCGAGTTGTAGACCTCGAACGACGCCGTCGCCCCGGGGAGGTGCTGAACGGGGGCAACGGTCTCCCCCGTGTCCGGGTCGTGGAGCACGAGATGCCGGTGGGAGAAGGTCCCGCGCTCCGTATCCTGACCGGAGAGCCGGATCGGGATCCCGTCCTCGAGCAACGACGCAAAGGCGAGCGCCTCCGCCTGCCCCCAGTCGATCCCGCCCTGCACGATCGTCTCGCGACGCCGTGCGAGCTGACGCTCGAGCTTCGGGTTCACGGTGAAGCGGTCCGGGACGGCCAGCAGCTGCTCGTTGAGCAAGCGCAGCCTCCCAGCGGGCACCGCCGTCTCGACCGCATCTCCGGTGCCCGTGCCTCCGGCCGGCTCGACGGGCGGTGCGGGCGCGGACGCGATCGAGCTTCGAAGGGCGTCGTGGGCCTGCCGAAGCATCGCCACGACCTCGTCCAGGATCGCGTCGACGTCCTGCGGGGCGACGACGCCCTCGTCGACGAGGCGCGCGGCGTACTTCTCGCGGGCGGTCGGCTGCGCGTGGATGCGCTCGACCATGAGCGGCTGCGTGTATGCAGCCTCGTCCTGCTCCTGGTGACCGAACCGGCGGTAGCCGACGATGTCGATGACGAAGTCGTGACCGAACTCCTCGCGGTAGGCGAGCGCAAGGCGCACGGCGCCGAGGGCGGCATCGGGATCGTCGGCGTTGACGTGCACGATCGGGACGTCGAAGCCCTTCGCGAGGTCGCTCGAATAGCGGGTCGAGCGACCCTCGGCAGGGTCCGTCGTGAAGCCGACCTGATTGTTCGTGATGAGGTGCAGCGTGCCACCGGTCGAATAACCCTCGATGCTCTGGAGGTTGAACGTCTCCGCGACCACGCCCTGACCCGCGAACGCGGCGTCGCCGTGGATCAGGACGGGCAGCGCGACCGTCGGGTCGTGCAGGCCCGCGCCGACCGAGCGATCGGTCTGCTCGGCCCGGGCCCAGCCCTCGACGACGGGGTCGACCGCCTCGAGATGGCTCGGGTTCGGCGCGATCGTCACCTCGATCTCACCGGATGCCGTGACACGCGTACCGGATGCCGGGAGGTGGTACTTGACGTCGCCGCTGCCCCCCTCCGGGTCGACCACGAGCGCGTCGTAGGAGCGTTCGCCCTCGAACTCCCGCAGGACGGACTCGTACGAGCGCCCGACGACGTGGACGAGCGCGTTGAGCCGGCCGCGGTGGGCCATGCCGATGACGACCTCGTGCGCCCCTCCCGCCGCCGCAAGCTCGATCGTCTCGTCGAGCATCGGCACGAGGACGTCGAGGCCCTCGAGCGAGAACTGCTTCTGCCCGAGGAACGAGCGGCGAAGGTACTGCTCGAACCCCTCCACCTGCGTTAGCCGGCGCAGGAGAGCAACCCGCTGCTCGGGAGCGGCGGTGGCGCGAAAGCGCCCCGACTCGATCGCCTTGCGGAGCCAGACGCGCTCGGCGTGATCCGAGATGTGCTCGATCTCGTACGCGCTCGAGCCCATGTAGACGTCGTGGAGCCGCGGCAGAGCCTCGAGGAGCGTCTCGCCCGGGACGGAGAGACGCAGCAGCCGCGCCGGGATCTGCGCCTGCAGCTCGGGGGTCAGCGCGGGCTGCAGACGTGTCTCGTCGAGCGCGGGGTCGCCTCTCGGCTCGGAGCCGAGAGGATCGAGTCGGGCGGCCAGGTGGCCGTGCATCCGGTACGCCTTGACGAGGGCCATCGCCGCCGCCACGCCGGCAAGGAGCTCCGGAGCCGGTGCCTCGACGGCCGTGGGCACGTCGGTGGAGGCTGGGGCGGCGCCGTCCGTGGCCGCGCCCTCGGCCGCCGCGGCCGAAGGAGGAGCCGGCTCGACGAGCGCCGGGGCGACGGCGTCGTCGACGGGATGATCTCGCCCGTCGGCCTCGAAGATCCGCCGCCATTCGGCGGGCACGCTCGCCGGGCTGTCGAGAAAGTCGGCGCGAAGCTGCGCGACGTATGCGGCGTTTAGCCCCGTCGACTCGGTTGCTGCCATGACCCGTCGTGTTGTAGCAGGGAGGTCAGAGCAACGGGCCGTCGGTGATCACTACGACGGTCATCCCGATCACCCAGGCAACTCCGCCGAACAGTGCGGCCTTCAACGCGAGCGACTGGTAGCGCGCGCTCATGCGGGCGGCGACGAGGGCGATCACGATCGCCACGGGCGCCGTGCGCGCAGGGTGGGCCTGAAGCTGGAGCAGCAGCCCGAGCCCCATCGCGATCCCCGACAGCACGATCGACGACGCCGCGAGCAGCCCCGCGATCACGTCGACCGCCGAGGAGCGGTCGCGTCGCGGCTCCTCGAGGGCGCTCACGAGCGCCGCCCAGCGCGTGTTTCGGCGCGGCGGGAGACTCGCCTGCCGCGGGGACCACCGGCCGGCTTCCGGCGGGGGCCGCCCGAGGGTCGCGTCCGTGTTGGCGATGCACGTGGCGCGATCGGAGGTGGCGACCACGGCGTGTCGGTGACAGCCGCCACCGAGGCGTGCTGCTCATCGCTCGGCTCTGCCTTGATCGCCCACCAGACCACGGCGCACATGTAGACGATGGGGATCTTCAACACGAGGAGCAGAAAGATCGCTTCCCAGAGCATCACCGCCGAGTGTACGCCATCGCTCACACGCCGCCAGCGACCTGACAGGGAAGGGGAGGCAAACGCCGAAGGAGCGGAAGGGACGCCCTTCACACCGCCCTTACGCGGCGGGGCTACCGTGCCCAATCCCCCACCCCCGTCAAGGAGGTTCTCGTGCGATCGATCGCGCGCCTGGTCTTCATTTCCTGCCTCGCCGCCGCCGTCCTCGTGCCTGCTGCGGCCGCCGCCAACCGCATGTGGGTCGGTTTCCAGGACGACCCGATGTTCCGCTGGGACGCGAACAGGACGGAAGCGATGGACCGCGCGCGCGGCAACAACTCCCGCGTGGTGCGGACGGTCGTCGACTGGTCGCGCGCCGCGCCGGAACGCCCGGGCAACGCCGCCAACCCGTTCGACCCCGCGTACAAGCTCGAGGACGTCGACGAATTCGTCCGCAACGCGCAGCAGCGGGGCATGGAGGTGCTGATCACGCTGTGGGGAACGCCGAAGTGGGCCAATGGGGGTCAGACGCCGCAGGTGCTGCCACGCAACATGCGTGACTTCCAGAACTTCGCCCAGGCGATCGCGGCCCGATACTCCGGCCGCTACGCCGGATACCCGTTCGTCCGTTTCTTCACGATCTGGAACGAGTCGAACCTCGCGACGTTCCTGCGGCCCCAGTTCGACAAGAAGGGCCGCATCGTGAGCCCCCGGAACTATGCACGCCTCGCAAAGGCCGGTTACACCGGGATCAAGCGGGGCAACGTGCGGGCACTGGTCGGCATCGGCGAGACCTCGTCCCACGGCCGCGACCATCCGAAGAAGGGCCTCACCGACACCGTCGCGCCCGCCACGTTCATGAAGGGGGTCGCGGCACAGGCCAAGAAGCTCAAGCTCAAGTTCGACGCATGGGCAGATCACCCGTACCCGTTCCCGGTCTCGCAGAAGCCCACGCAGCTCGTTCGCTACCCGAACGTGACGCTACGTAGCCTGCCCCGGTTCGAGAAGGACCTCGACCTCGCGTTCCGGCGAAAGCACATTCCGGTTTGGATCACCGAGTACGGTCACGAGACGAAGCCCGGCGAGCCGGCCGGGGTCACCGAGCCGCTCCAGGCGAAGTACCTCACGCAGGCGATCGGGATGGCGCGGAAGGATCCGAACGTTCAGATGTTCGTCTGGTTCGTGATGCAGGACTCGGCCGGCAGCCTTTGGCAGAGCGGTATCTATCGCACCGACAGCGCACCGAAGCCGGCACAGCCCCGCTTCGCGGCCGCCGCCAGGCCGCTCGACGCCGTCGACAGCATGATCACCGTGAAAGGCGGCACACGGAACCCGCTCGTGACCGTCTACCTTCGCGAGTACTGCGCCAACAACCCGGTAGGCACGACGGTCGGATACACGGTTCGCAGCTACCTGGGAGCAAAGCTCGTCCAGGTCGACCAGGGCGCATCGCCACTCGGCATCGACTGCACGATTCGCGTACGCGCGATCGGGCTCACCGTCCAGAAGAAGAAGAAGTACCGCATCACCGTCGCCGCGAACACGGCCACGACCGCGGAGATCGAGCGCACGATCACCGTCACCGGGACCTAGGCCGAAGCCGTGGGGGGACGGGCACCTCGCCCGTTCCCCCACGCACGCTCGACCACCGCGTTTCGGTCGTCTCGCAAGGGGGAACGCTCGAGCTACGACGGGGGCTCGGACGTCACACGGACGCGGGCCGACCGTCTTCCAGAGAGAAAGGAGCTCGGCGATGGGCGTCAGCGTAAGTCTCCTCTTGGTTGCCGCGGGAGCGATCCTCACGTGGGCCGTGACCGCAGAGGCGTCGGGAATCGACGTCAACACGGTAGGCGTGATCCTCATGGTGGTCGGCGTGGCCGGGCTCGCGATCTCGCTGGTCTTCTGGTCGAGCTGGGGCGGGTTCGGCGGATCGCGCCGCCGGGCGGTCGAAAGCGGCCCGGGCGGGACCGTGGTGCGGGAGGAACGGGTCGACTGAGCGGAGCTGCCGGTCGTGTGTCCGCGTCCGCGGCACGATCCATCCTCCCACTCTCGCCTCCTGGACCGGTACAACCGGGGGCGTGGAAAGCGCACCTGTCGATCGCCCCGCACCCGGGATCGCGGTCGTCCGGCCGACTGGTGACGTCGACGCGTACACCTCGGGCCGCCTCAGGGCGGCACTCCATGAGGCGGTGGGCGGCTCTGCCCGCCTCGTCGTGGTCGACCTCACCGACGTGACGTTCATCGACTCGTCGGGGCTCGGAGCCCTCGTCGGCGCACATCGACGCATGCTCGAGGCCGGCGGGGTGCTTCGCGTCGTGCGGCCGCCGCAAACGGTGGGAAGGGCGTTCGAGCTGACCGGGCTCGACGAGGTGCTCGAGCTCTACGACGACCGGGAGAGCGCCCTCGCACGCCCCTGAGATGCGGTCGGTCGGGCGCGAGTCAGACCGCGCAGGTGAAACGCACGCGCGTCCCGAGCCCGTCCGGCCCCGTGGTGAGCTCGACCTCGTCGGCGACGGCGCGGATGATCGCGAGCCCCATGCCGCCCTCCCCGGGAGGGGCATCGGGAAACGGAACGTCGGCGTGATGGAGCCCGCGCCCCGTGTCCGAGACGATGACCTGAAGGCGGCCTTCCTCCGCGAGGAGCTCGATCGTGACGCGCCCCTCCTCGCCTTCGGGATAGGCGTGCCGCGCCGCATTCGCCACGGCTTCGGTAACCGCCAGCTTCACGTCGGCGATCAGCTCCTCGGACGCTCCGACCGAGCGGCCCACACCGGTCGCTGCCAGGCGCGACAGCAGGAGGTACTCCGGCCTGGCGGGAAGATCGAGCACCACCCTGTCCGTCATGTCACCTCCTCGTCCGACGCCTCGAGCCGTCCGCGCATGACCGTGAGCGCCTTCCGCAGAAGCCGCGAGACGTGCATCTGGGAGATTCCCACCTCCGCCGCGATCTCGGACTGCGACATGCCCTTCAAGAACCGGAGCACGACGATGCGGCGCTCCCGGGGGTCGAGAGCATCGAGGCCTTGCCGGACGACGGACCCGCGCTCGAGTGCCGCATACCCCGCCTCCTCGTCCATGAGGTCGGCGGCCACCTCCGGCTCGTCGTCGTACGGACGGTCGAGGGATCGGGGCATGTACGCCTTCGACGCCTCGAGCGCATCGATCGCGTCCTCCTCGTCGACGCCTGCGGCGCTGGCGAGCTCGGCGATCGTGGGCGCGCGACCGAGCGCGGCCGTGAGCTCGTCCCGTGTCCGCGAAAGCTTGAGCGACAGCTCCTTGAGGGGGCGCGGCACGTGCACCGACCACGTTCGGTCACGGAAGTGCCGGCGGATCTCGCCGACGATCGTCGGCACCGCATAGGTCGAGAGCTCTACTCCCTTCTCGAGCTCGAACCGGTCGATCGCCTTCACCAGCCCGATCGCACCGACCTGCACGAGATCCTCGGTCGGCTCGCCGCGACCCGCGTAGCGTCTCGCGAGGGAACGGACGAGCGGCATCAGGTCCTCGACCAGCCGATCTCGGGCTCGAACGTCGCCGTCCTCGAGATACGCGACGAGGAGCACGCGTTGATCGGCAGGCACGACGTCACCTGGCTTCGCCGCGGGCGAAGGTGAGCACGACCCCGAGCCCGCCGTCCCGCTGATCGAGCTCGACGCCGTCGGCCAACGCGTCGAGCACCAGCCGGCGCGCGGGATCTGTCGCCACACCCGACGCGAGAGGGCTTACGCGCACCTCGAGGGTCTCGGCACCGGCTTCCGCCTCCACCTGAACGGCGGCTCCGGAGGTGTCGCGGAGAATCGACGAGACCGCGAGCTGCACCTCGTCGATACGGTCGTAGGGCAGGTCGAGGCGCGCGCCCAGGCCGGCGAGCACGAGCTCGGCGACGTGCGCCCACGACGGGCCACCGGGAAGGACGAGGGAGACCGTGTCACTCATCGCCGTTGCCGACCTCTGCGGCCGCGCGCCCGAACGCGCGTAGAATCGCCTTGGTGCGAGGCGCCGAATTCGAGATCAGCAACCTGTCGGCCGAGTCGGGCCGGAGGATCGTGGTGCGCGGCGAGCTCGACCTCGTGACCGTCGCCACGCTCAGCACCGAGCTCGAGACGGCTATCCGCGCGGGCGAGGCGGTCGCGATCGCACTGGACGAGTGTACGTTCCTCGACTCGTCCGCGCTCAAGGCGATTACCGATGCCAACCGCGCGGCGGGCGCGGCGGGAACGGCATTCGTGCTCGAACGGCCCTCCGAACAGGTCGCGCGCGTCCTCGAGATGTCGGGTATCGATACGGTCGTCACGATCCAGGGAGGATAAGGCTCCCTAAAGACGTTCGAGCGCATCGGAGCGCGTCGGACAGAGGGTGAACACGCGATCCAGAAGCGTGACCTCGAAAATGCGGCGCAGACCGGGCCGGTCGACCACTATTCGCATCTGGCCGCCCTGCGGTCGGAGCCGCTTGACCCCGCCCAAGAGGACGCCGAGCGTCATCGAATCGACAAAGCTCACGTCCGTGAGATCGACGATCACATGGAATGCACCGCCGTCGATCAGCCCGTGCAAGTGCTCCCGCAGCTCCGGCGCCGTATGGAGATCGACCTGGCCGTGAAGGACCAGCACTGCGACGGCGGGCGAATGCTGGATCGCCTCGACCGCGGGCCGCTCATGCGTCGGCAACTCGCTCATATCGGCCTCATGGCGGGGTGCTACCCGTTCGAGGCGATTGGGAAACCCGGGCGGCGACTCGCACGGAAGCGTCACCTGGACGCGTCTCGAGACGCCGCTCGAGGACGACGACCGTCCCTCCGTCCTCGTGTACGACGTCCACTCGGTCCATGAGGCCGCGCATGAGGGGAAGCCCGAAGCCACGGCCCGCCGTGCCCGTGCTCGCCTGCCAGTGTCCGCTGTCGGCGATGCGGAGCGTCAGGAGGTCGTCCTCCTCGTCCCCGTGCACCGTAAACGTTGGATTCGAAGGGCCCTGGGCATGCTCGATCGCGTTCGCGCAGGCTTCCCAGACGGCGAGCAGTACGTCGTGGCTGGTGTCCGGCCCGGCACCGAGCTCGCCGAGCCAACGAGTGAGCTCCGCTCGCATCTGCTCGAGCCCGCCGAGGTCGGCGGGCAGGCGGAGCTCGATGGAACGCGCCGGCTGCGGCTCGAGCCGCGCGACCAGCACCGCGACGTCGTCGTCCCGATCGGCGCCGTCGAATGCGCCGCGGAGAATATGGTCGACCACGGTATCGGGGCCGGCGTCGAGCGACGAGGCGGCGGTACGGATCGTCTCGAGCCCTTCGTCGAGCGTGGCGTCGCGGCGCTCGACGAGGCCGTCGGTGTAGAGCACCACGGTCGAGCCCGGGTCCAACACTGCGTCCGCGACGACGACCGGAGCATCCCCGTCGACGCCGAGTGGGAGCGAACGGCCGCCCTCGAGAAACGACGCCTGACCGTCGGCGCCGATCACGAGCGGCGGCGGATGCCCCGCTACGGCGTACCGGCAGCGTCGCGCCGCGACATCGAGCACGACGTAGACGAGCGTGGCGAACGGCGCCTCCGGGAGGCTGTCGACCATCCGGCTGAGCCGACCGACCACCGCGCCGGGGTCGTCGTGCTCGGAGGCGAACGCGCGAAGAGCGTTGCGGAGCTGGCCCATCGTGGCCGCGGCCCGAACGCCCTTGCCCACCACGTCACCGACGACGAGCCCGACCTGCCCGCCGGCGAGCAAGAACGCGTCGTACCAGTCACCTCCGACGTCGACTCCAGCCGCGCCCGGCAAATACCTTGCGGCGAACGTGACCCCGCGCATGTCGGGTAGCTCCTCCGGAAGCACGCTGCGCTGAAGCGTCTCGGCGATCGTCCGCTCGCTCTCGTACCGGATCGCACGATCGAGCGCCTGCCCGCACTGGCTCGCGAAGGTCCCGGCGAAGGCGCGCTCGTCGGACTCGAGGGGCTGCGCCGTTCGCCATCCGAGAAGCAGCACGCCGTGCACCCGTCGGGTCGCTCCGAGCGGGAACAGAGCGGCGGAGACGATCCCCTCTGCGGCCAGAGCGGCGAGGACGGGGTCGTCCGGCGGGAGCGTCTCGAGCGATGGGTGGAAGGTTGCGCGTCCTCGCCGAAACACCGTCCCGATCACGTCCTCGCGGTCGAGCGGAACCCGTGCGAGCGCCTCGAGATCCGGCGTGTCGAGCCCGCTCGCCCCTTCGAGCTCCAGCGTCTCGCCCTGCTCGGAGACGAGGTGGATCGCAACTGCATCCGCGCCGGCAGTGCCGATGCCGTGCTCGCGGACGATGACTGCGACGTCCGCCGGGACGAGACTGACCGCGAGCGCGGCGGTCAGCGAGTGAAGCCTCCCCATACGGTCGGCCTCGAGCCGCTCGAGCTCGTAGAGGCGGGCGCGCTCGAGCGCCTGACCGCCGAGCTCGGCGGCGAGGGTCGCGACCGCGCGACGCTCGAGGGTGACCGCACCCGGCTCGCGGAATGCGAAGGCCATCGCTCCGATCACTGCCCCGCGCTGGCGAACTGGGACGGCAAGTGCGCTCGACGCGTCGCGCGTCGGCCTGGCCGCGTCGGGAAACCCCCGGACCAGCTCGGAGCGACGCTCGACCCAGACTGCGTGCCCCTCGCGCGCGGCGGCGGTGATCGGGGCCCGCAGCGAGAGCGGAAGCCGCGTGCCCGAGGCGATAGGCGTGCGACTGCCGTCCCGGCCCGACTCGACGACCACGAGCTCGTCGCCGTCGATCAGGCCCAGGGCACCGCCACGAGCGCCGAGCGCCTCCACCACGCCTCGCGCGAGCGCCGTCGCCACGTCGTCGGGGCCGACGGCAGCGGAGAGGCTCGCTGTCAGCTCCTGGATCGCCTCGAGACGCCGGCGTGACCGCTCCGCGCCCGCGGCAGCCTCCGCAGCGCGCTCGTGCCCGCGCCTCATCGCCGTGCCGACGAGGACGACGACCACCGCGGCGGCAAGCGATGTCAGCCAGCGCAGGAACTCGTCGCGGTCACCGAACACCGGTTGCCAGTGCTTATCCTCGAGGACGAAGCCCCCCAGTGTCCACCCGACCACCGTGGCCGCGACACCTGCGGGTACTCCTCCGAGCAGCATTGCGAGCGCTACCGCACCCACGAGCTGTGCGTATGACGCAGCTGACGTCAGGCCGAGCAGCGCGATTCCGACAGCGACGCCTGCCAGGCCGAGCAGCCCCCCGAGTGCCGTCGACGCGGCGGTACCCCGGGTCCGCGGCCCGAGTCGACGCTCGAGGCGCTCCAGCCCGGGTTGCCCGTCAGAGCTCATCATCCCATCCTGCCCGAAGCGGGAACGCGGGCCACGTTCCGGGCCCTCAGGACTCGCGTCTTCGCCGGCGTAGCGAGCGCAGCTTCCCCTCGAGCTCCCCCGCGAACTGCGCGAGCTCTTCGCGGGCCTGGACCAGGGTCAGCTGACGCTCGACGTGCTCGATTGCCTCCGCGACAATCCTCCGGCGCTCCTCGTCGGTCGGGTCGTCGAACCACTGGTCCCGCAGCGCGGCGCGCGCCTCCTCGGCCTCGGCGGGGCTGACGAGCTCGTCCAGGGAGAGCCCGAGCAGGTCGCGCAGTCGCACCAGCTCTTCGAGCCGCGCGACGTCGGCGTCTCCGTAGAGGCGGTGTGCGCCCTTCGCTCTCTCGCGAGCTGCGCCGAGCAGGCCGAGCTCCTCGTAGTAGCGAACCGTCCGCGTCGTCACCCCGACCCTTTCTGCAACCTCGCCGATCGGATATGCCTCCGCCGTCCTCATGGCGACGGCGCCGCGAGCAGGAGGACGGTCGGCGCAGCGACCGATCCGGGCACGTCGTCGAGGTCTGCCTCGCTCGCGTGCGGGTCGACGACCTTTGTGCCGAGCGCCTCGAGAAAGGCGTCCGGCGGGTCGAGGAAGTCGACCGCGTCGGTGCGGTAGTGCATCGGGACCACGACCCGGGGGGCGATCGACCGCACGACGTCGGCGGCCACGCTGCCGCCGATCGTCGGGGAGCCGCCAACCGGGACGAAGAGGACGTCGACGTCTCCGATTGCGGCGCGCTGCTCAGGGCGAAGCGCCGGCTGGCCGAAGTCGCCGAGATGGCAGAGACGGACGCCGTCGAGCGAGAAGCAGAAGATCGTATTTGGGCCGCGGATCGTGCCCGCGACGTCGTCGTGCTCGGAGGCGATCGCCACGACCTCGCCGACGGGCGACTCGAGCCTGCCCGCGGTCGAGCGCAGCACTGGCACGTCGCTCGACACCATCTCCGTGCCGTTGTGATCCGAGTGCTCGTGCGTGATCAGCACCAGGTCGGGTGACACGTCCTCGATCGGGGGGTAACGGAACTCGATACCTCGAGCCGCGAGCCGCTCACCGGCGCGCCCGAACGGGTCGATCAGGACCGTCTTCGAGCCCGTGAGCAGGAACGCGGACTGCCCGTACCAGCGGATCACCATCACACGACCTCCTCGATCGAAACGACGTCCATCCTCATCGTGCACCCTCCATGAGAAGGTCTGCCTCGGAGTCGAACGGCTCGGGGATCGCGGCGAGCGCCTCGGCCGCCTGGGTGGCCTGTGCTCCGGCGAGCAGCTCGTGTGCCGTCGCCAGCACCGCGATTGCGCCCACGACCGCGGCCGCGCCGATGTAGAAAGGAACGTGGTCGCCGTGCGCCCCCGCGATCTTGCCGGCCGCAAACGGCTCGCGCCCGCGAGCCGACCTCGGAGCGGCGCGCGTGAGTCCGGGACTACCGAGTGGAGCCGAGGGGGCTCGAACCCCTGGCCTCCTGGATGCCATCCAGGCGCTCTCCCAGCTGAGCTACGGCCCCTGGTGCGTCGAATGCTAGCCGCTCGAAGGCGAAGTCATCGGCCCAGTTGATTCCGCTCCGCTGCTGATTCCGGGTCGGCCCCACCCGAAGGTGAATCGTCCTGCGCGCGCCGAGCAGCTCGATCGGAACATAGAAGCAGCGATCGAGACCCAGGCAGTATGCGCCGACGGTGTCGATCTCGTCGGGTGAGTATGAGCGCATGACCTGGCCGTCCCTGACCCGACGACACGAATACGCGCGAATCCCCACGACATTGCCGTGGAGCGAAGCCCACTTGCACTGAACTCGCAGGAGCTGCGGAAAGAAGTCGAAAACGAGGTCGTACCGGTGTCCATCGGTCACGGGCCTCAGTACTCCGATCCCAGCTTGATCGCCGCGTGGACGATCGCGGACTCGGCGATCGCGCCCTTCTGGTCGACAGATCCATGTTCTCAAAATAGAGAACGAATCGGACGGCGTCGTCGCCGGCGGAGAGAACGTCAGGCGGTCGCGGCGGCCTCGAGCTTCGGCACGTCGTTCCAGAGGTCCTCGAGGCGGTAGCGCTCCCGGGTCTCCGGGGTGAAGACGTGCAGGACGACGTCGAGGTAGTCGTCGACGATCCAGGTTGCCTCGGGGACGCCGCTCGTCGAGCGAGGCAGGAGCCGCGCGTCGGCCTTCAGACGGCCGAGCACCTCGTCGTGGATCGCATGCGTCTGACGGGAGTTCTTGCCCGTCGCAAGCACGAAGAAGTCGGTGTAGTCGCACACCGACCGCATGTCGAGGATCGTCACGTCCGTCGCCAGCTTCTCCTCGCAGAGGGCGGCGATGCGGCGTGCGTGTTCGAGAGAGGTCAGGTGGGTGTCGTCCGTTCGCTCGGGTCGTCCCCAAGCATACTTGTGCCCCCCGCGGGATCAACCGGGGCGTAGAGGCCCAGCACGGCTATCTCGGCTGCGACCGCGGCGGGCACGAGCCCGTCGATCGACATGCCCGCCGCAGCAAGGGCCCTGATCTCCGCCGACGAAACGGACAGCGGCTCGATCGGGAAGAACGTGACGCGATCCGGACGATCGAGCCGTGCGAGAACGGCGTCGAGCCGCTCGTCCTCCACCCCGGGCCGTGTGGCGACGCCGAGCCTGGCCAGCTCGAGGACGCGCATCGGCTCCTTCCAGTCGAGGAACGAGACGAACTCGTCGGCCCCCACGAGGAACAGCGGGTCGGCGAGGCCGAGCGCCGCGAGCGAGTCGACGGTCCGCGCGAACGGGTCGAGCTCCACCCGCACACGGGGGAGCGGCTCGAAGGCGAGCTCGGCGAGGCGGAGCCTGACCTCGGGGGGAGTGGCCACCTCCTTGTGACCCGGGTGCTCGCCGACCCGGACCAGCAGCCGCTCGAGCTCGAAGCGCTCCATTCCCGTCTGGGCGAGCTCGACGTGACCCAGATGCGGCGGGTCGAACGCGCCCCCGAAGATCCCGACGCTCATCGTGGGTGCTCCTTCGAGGGGACGCGGGCAGAGGCCACCTTCCGGGGCCCGCTCACGGCTGCCACTCGAGCTCCTCGTCCCCGAGCTCGACCAGAGAACCCTTGCGAACGCCCGCGTCGCGAAGGGCCGCCTCGAGCTCCTCGCCCTCCGGCGCCGCGCCGACGACGCGGAAGCCCCGGTCGGTGCGGAGAATG
This sequence comes from uncultured Actinomycetes bacterium, assembly GCA_963798725.1. Lineage (GTDB taxonomy): Bacteria > Actinomycetota > Thermoleophilia > Gaiellales > Gaiellaceae > Gaiella. The sequence continues at coordinate 929,603 of CAWCUL010000001.1, read as the reverse complement.
CGAAACGCTCGGCGCGCCCGGGGCGCGGGCCGGTACTCGAGGAACTCCGGCAGCTCAGAGGGTGCATTGCCCGGCTCGGGCGCCGCGGGGCAGAGGTCGAAGAGCGAGCGTCGCAGCTCCTCGATCCCGGCGCCGGTCGCACACGACACGCGACGGACGTCGAGGATGCGCTCGTCGTCGACGTGGAACGGCGCCGGCTCCGAGGTCAGGTCCGCCTTGTTCAGCACCACGAGCTGCGGACGCTCGTCGAGACCGGCACCGTAGAGAGAGAGCTCGCGGTCGATCGTGCGAAAGCGCTCGTCGGCGTCGCCCTCCGAGCCGTCGATCACGTGCACGAGCAGCTGCGCGCGCTCGAGGTGGGCGAGAAACTCGTGACCGAGACCCACGCCCGAGCTCGCGCCCTCGATCAGTCCGGGCACGTCCACGAGTGTCAGCTGACCGCCGTCGGATGCCTCGAGCGTTCCGAGCACGGGCTGCAGCGTCGTGAACGGGTAGTCCGCGACCTTCGGGGTCGCATTGGACAGACGACGAAGGAGCGACGACTTGCCGGCATTCGGCAGGCCCGCCAGCGCGGCGTCGGCAACGAGCTTCAACCGGAGCTCGAGGGCGAGGGTCTCGCCTGGAAGGCCCGTCTCGGCGAACCGCGGCGCCTGGCGGGTGGGGGTGGCGAATCGGGCGTTCCCCCGGCCGCCCTGTCCACCCGTGGCGACCACGACGCGGGCGCCGCGTCGCGCCAGGTCGGCCACGAGCTCGCCGCTCTCACCGGACACCTGGGTGCCGAGGGGGACGCCGAGCTCCACCGCACGACCGTCCGCACCGTGACGGCGGCCTCCGCCCCCGTTGCCGCCTCGCGCCGCCGCGAACACGGCTCGACCGCGAAGCGCCGAGAGATCGCGAAGCGCGGGGTCGGCGATCAGCACGACATCGCCGCCGGAGCCGCCGTCCCCTCCGTCGGGACCGCCCTTCGGGACGTACTTCTCCCGACGGAAGCCGAGCGCGCCGTCACCGCCCCTACCGGAGCGAACGACGATGCGTATACGGTCGTGGAACACAGCCGCCGCCCGGAGAGCGCCGCACGGCGCGTGGCCTCAGCCCTGCCCGGCGAGGGCGTTGACGGCGACCGAGCGCCGCTCACCGCTCCGGGAGAACTCGACGACACCCTCGCGCAGCGCGAAAAGCGTGTCGTCGCGACCGATTCCTACGCCCGGGCCGGGGCGAAAGCGCGTGCCCCGCTGACGGACGATGATCATCCCCGCCTTTACCTCCTGGCCGGCGAAGATCTTGACCCCGAGACGCTTGCTCTGCGAGTCACGACCGTTCTTCGAGGAGCCGAGGCCCTTCTTGTGCGCCATTAGTGGTTCCTCCAGTGATGTCGCCGTGCGACCGACACGTCAATCAGCCTGCGAGCTCGCGGACTCGAGCGCCGCGATCGCGCCCTTTCGCTTCGCATGCGACTGCTCGTATTCGAGGGCCGCCGCGACCGCCTCGGCATCCCAGCCTGCGACGGCCTCCTTGACCTCGGCGACCGTGAGGTCGCGATAGCCGGCCGGCAGCCGATCAGGCGCTTCCGCGGCCGGCGCACTCTCCGCGCCGCCGGCCTGCTTCGCAGCCCGCTTCGCCGTGGCGCCGATCGACTCGATCTCGATCTGGGTCAGCGCCGCGCGGAAGCCCGTATGGCGCTTGTAGCCGGTGCGCTTCTTGTACTTCCCGATCCTCAGCTTCGGGCCCTTCGCCTCGCCGAGGACCTTCGCCGTGACGACCACGCCGGCCGGAGCGAGCTGCGGCTCGCCGTCCCCGCCCGACAGCAGGACGGGGGGAGCGAACGTCGCTCCGTCCTCGAGCGCGAGCCGGTCGACGAGCAGCCGCTCGCCTTCGCGAACGCGGTACTGCTTGCCACCAAGGGAGATGATCGCGTAGCTCATGGTCGTGCCTTCGGGCGAGAGTAAGTGCGGGCAGTGCCCGCAAGGCGCCGGATTGTAGCGAACGCGCGGCCCTCGGACCCCGGTTCAGCGCGTCGCGTCGCCCACGCAGCCGGTCCCTGGGGACGGCGGCCAGGGATCGCGGACGGCGTCAAACGAGCGACGGGCGGAACCGGCGGCTCGGGCACTCGCTTCGGATCGACCGCTCACTCCAGGTCGTCGATCCACTCGGACATCGGGACGTACGCTCCGTCTCCCGCATCCTTCGAGGCGGTCTTTGCAGGCTCCGGCTCGGCGACCGGCTCGGGCCCCTCGGGCTCTCGAGTCGCCACCGCCGCGCCCCCGCCGTTGTCGGCGGCAGTAGCCGCAGCCGCGGTCGTCTTGCGCTTGCGGTTGCGGCCGCCGCGGGAGCCGCGGCGCGTTCTCTTCTTCGGAGGCGTCTCACCTGCGGGGGGCGCATCGTCCGGCGTCCCGGCAGTCTCCGCGCTGGACGCCGGCACAGATGTATCGGTTGCGGCCTCGTGTGCTTCGCCGTCCGGCGTGGCGGTCGCGGCGCCGTTGCCGGCATCCGGGACGTGAATCCGGGGCGTCCGCTTCCTCGGCTGGGCTTTCTTCACGGTGGGCACGGGCAGATCCGCAGCGGGATCGTCCTGCGCCGCCTCCTCGGTGACCGGCGCCTCGTCCTGACCGCCCTCGGCACCGGCCGCAGCTGGCTTCTTGCGCCGTCTGCCGCCCCGGGAGCCGCGCCGAGTCCGCTTCCGCGGCGCGGCCGTCCCGTCGTCCGCGGCGGCGTCGGCCTCGGCCGTTGGCTCGTCTGCGGTGTCCCCGGGCTCGGCATCTTGCTCCGCAGCGTCGGTCGATGGCTCCTCCGGGGCCGCGCCGGGGCCGGGCGCGTCGGGGCGCCTCTTCGCGGGCGCACGAGTGGGCTTTTCCGCCTCGCTCTCGAACGTGATCGGAGCCGCGGCCTGCTCGCCGCCGACGAGTGTCGCGAATGCCTGGCCGTCGAGGACGCGGCCCACGTTCACCGTCGCCTTCTTTCCGACGCGCTTGGCGGCCTCGCCGACCACGATGTCGAAGCCGTCGACCCTTCCGACCGCCGAAGTGGCGTCGTGGAGGTCGATCTCGACGAGCTTGACCTCGACCTGCGCGCCCTCCTCGACCGGGGCAACGGGGGCGAGCTCGTCCCGCTTGCCTTCCGCGAGCACCTCGAAGTGGTCGGCGTGAGTGTGTCCCTCGGCGGCAACGAGGTAGAACCGCCGCCGGGTCGCGTCCTCGAGGGCCGCGAGCCGTTCGCCACCGGGACCGGCGACGAGCGCGAGGGTCCTCGGATCGAGGCCCACCCGGTATGCCTGCACGCGGGATCCGGCGCCCGAGGCGGCGAGCGCGCGGAGCCTTCGCTCGACCTGGAGCGCCACCGTGGCGTCCGAGACGACGATGCCGTCGCCCGCACACGTGGGGCACTTCCGCGTCATCACCTCGCGCGGGCCGTCGGTCACGTTCTGGCGGGTCATCTCGACGAGCCCGAGCGGAGAGATCTCGACGACGTAGGTCTTCGTCCGGTCACGCTCGAGCTCCTGGCGGAGCGCGTCCTCGACCGTCTGCCGGTTCTTCGGGTTCGCCATGTCGATGAAGTCGATCACGATGATCCCGCCGATGTCCCGCAGCCTGAGCTGGCGGACGACCTCCTTCACCGCCTCGAGGTTGTTCTTGACGACCGTGTCCTCGAGTCGCTGCGCCGAGCTCTTCGAGCGCGAGCCCACGAACCGGCCGGTGTTGACGTCGATGACGGTGAACGCCTCCGCATAGTCGAACACGAGGTAGCCGCCGGAGGGAAGGTCGACGCGGCGATCGAGCGTCGACGCGATCTCCTTCTCCACGCCGAAGCGCTCGAACAGCGGCTCCTTGTCCTTCGCCCGGTGGACCCTGTCGATCATGTGCGGCGAGGTCTTCTTCAGGTAGCCGACGATTCGCTTGTGCGCCCGGTCGGAGTCGACGTGCGCGGCGACGAAGTCCCCGGCGAAGAGATCGCGCACGATCCTGAGCGGAAGCTCCGCTTCCTGGTAGACGAGCTCGGGGGCGGTTGCGTTCTTGGCGCGCGTCTCGATCGTCTTCCAGAGACGCTGCAGGAAGACGAGGTCGCGCTCGACGTCCTCGGCGGACGCGCCGTCCGCCGCCGTGCGGACGATCACGCCGCCCTCGGCGGGTGAGATGTTCTTGAGGATGTCCTTGAGGCGCTGGCGCTCCGCGTCGTCGAGCCGGCGCGAGACGCCGAGCCCTTCGCCGTTCGGGACGTAGACCAGGAACCGCCCCGGCAACGAGATCTCCGTCGTCAGGCGCGCACCCTTCGTCTTCATCGGATCCTTCACGGCCTGGACGAGGATCTGCTGGCCGCGCTGGATGAGGTCGGTGATCTTCTTGCCGTGCCTGCGCCCTTCGAGCTCCGGAACGACGATCTCGTCCACGTAGAGGAAGCCGTTCTTCTCCAGCCCGATCTCGACGAATGCCGCCTCCATGCCGGGGAGCACGTTGTCGACCGTGCCGAGATAGATGTTGCCCGCGATCGAGCGGCGCTCCGGCCGCTCGAGATACACCTCGGCGACACGGTCGTCTTCGAGCAGCGCGACGCGTTGCTCGCCGACGTCGACCGAGATCAGAAGCTCGCGCTTGGCGGAGGGCAGCGGCGCCCGGCGCTGCGGCTGACGGCGCCGCTCCCGGCTTCCGCCGCGGCTCGTGCCGCTCGAGCGTTTCCTTCCGTCCCGCTCACCGGCACCCTTCGCCGGCTCGCCTTTCGGCTGGCTCTGCTCGGCCGGGTGCTCGGGCGCCGCACCGGCGGGGGATTTCTTTCTGCCGCGACCTCCGCGGCTGCCGCGACGACGCTTTCTCGGCGCGTCGCCGTCACTCGTCGGCCTATCGTGCTCGCCTGAGGCGGGCTCCTCAGCGGGAGCCTGAAAGGCCTCCGGCGTCTGGCCAGCGACCTCCGTCGCCGGGTGCTCCTCTTTGCGTCGTCGAAACCGGAACCAGGGCAAGAATCGTGTCTCCTCGGGTAAGAGCGCGCGGGCACACGTCCGCGGTCGCGGCGGGCCTCGCGCTGCGTCGGATGTGGAAATAGGCGGCCATTGCCTACGGCAAGGCTATCAGGGCGAGCCGATCGCGCCTCTGCGTCAGGCGGCGGCAGGCCGCAGGCGCGCGCGTCGGGCGCGCACGGCGCGCAGGCGCTGCGAGAGTCGCGCCCATGCCCAGGGCTCCAGCTCCGCGTAGCGGTTCTCGTTCTGTCCGCGGGTCGATTCGAGGTACTCGAACCAGGCGTCGGCCTCTTCGATCTGCAGCAACTCCTCCGCGAGCTCCGTCTCCGGCACCGTCGACCTCCATCGATCTGAGCAGGGTCGATGCGATCCTAGGACCTGCGCCGGACGGAGCTACGAGCGATTGGCGATGCGGCCGAACCCGACCCCGAGGGCGAGCGTCGCCCCAGCGGCGACGAGCCCATCGAAGGCGCGCGAGCGGAACGGAAGCCGGCGCACGAGCGTCCGAGCCGCGATGCCGGTACCGAGCGCGGCGCCGAGAGGCACTGCGAGCTCCCGGGCGCCGTCCGGTGTGCCGCCGGCCGGCCGCGGGCCGCCGGCGAAGGCGAGGTCGGACAACATCCGTACCTGGGCGAGGGCAAGCAGAGGCATGCGCGGTCCCGCCGCGGCGCCCATCACCGCCAGCGAGGCGGCCGAGACGGCACCCTCGGCAGCCCGGCGGCGGCGCACGGCGTCACGTAGGACGGGTAGACCGGCCGCGAGCGTGGCGCCGTCGCGCCCGAGAGCCGCCGCGAGCCGACCGGCGATCTCCTCGACCGGGAACCCCTGCCCCGGAGGACAATCGACGATGTCGGGGGCGAGGACGTAGGGCAGTCGCGTCGCCGGATCGCCGGTCTGCACCGCAACGACCGGGACGAGTGCGCGTGTCGCCGCCCGCAGCTCCCGCTCGGCGTCGGGCGTCGCAGCCCCGCCGAAGACGTGCACGACCGCCGCGGCCCGGGTCGGGTCGCCGCTCGTGCGGACGAGCGCCGCGTCGCCCCCCGCCGAGAGCTCGCGGACGAGCTGGTCCGCGAGGACGCCTGTGACGAGCAGAGGCCCACGGCTCGAGCGCACACGCCGCTGCTCGCGCGCGAGCGCTATGACCTCACGCGCTCCTATCCCGAGGACCTTCACCTGCGCAGGATGTCGTCGGTCCGCCCGCGGACGTGGATCGCCTGCAACACGCCGACCGCGACGAGGTTCGCAACCATGGACGACCCGCCGACCGTGACGAACGGGAGCGGGATGCCGGTGACGGGCGCGATCCCCATCGTCATGCCGACGTTGACGTACACCTGGAAGAGGAACGCGAACACGATGCCGCCCGCGACCATGGCGCCGTACAGGTCGCCGGCGATCGTGACCACGCGCAGGCCGCGCCAGACCACGAGCAGGTAGAGGAGCAGCAGGATCGCGGTGCCGAAGAACCCGCGCTGCTCGGCGAACGACGCGAACACGAAGTCCGTCGCGTGCTCCGGCAGGTAGTCGAAGCGGGTCTGGCTCGCCTCGCTGACGCCCCGGCCGTCCAGGCCGCCCGCACCGACCGCCGTGATCGACTGGTTCAGGTTGTAGGTGAGCCCGCCCGGGTCGGCGTCGGGATTCAGCGTCAGCCGCGCGGTCTGGTACGGCTCCAGCACCGTCACGCCGGCGGCGGGCAGGAACCACACGACGCTCGTGACGAGCAGGGCCGCGGCCAGGATGAGCAAAACGAGATGCGACCAGCGGACACCTGCGACGAAAAGCACGGCCGCGAAGGCCGCCGTGTACACGAGCGCGGTGCCGAGGTCGGGCTGCTTGAAAACGAGCACCATCGGTACGACGCCGAGCCCGATCGCCCCCGCGAGCGTCCGCAGAAGGCCGAGCTGGCGTTGCCGCTCGGCGAGAAAGCCCGCGATCGCCAGGACGAACAAGAGCTTCCCGAACTCCGACGGCTGGAACTGGATCGGGCCGATCTCGATCCAACGCTTCGAGCCCCGGATCGCCTCGGCGAACGCGAACACGAGGACCATGAGGACGAGCGCTGTCCCGTAGACCACGCGCCAGTGACGGCGGTAGACCGACGGCGGGATCGCGATAGCGGCCGCGAGCCCGATCCCGCCGAGCACGGCTGCGACCGCCTGGCGAACGACGTAGTAGTCCGGGTCGCCCGGGACGTCGAAGCGCGTGATCCCCGAAACAGCCCAGAGGCCGTAGCCCACGAGTGCCCCGGCCGCGAGGAGCAGCACGAGATCGAGCCTGCGAACGAGCGCCCCGAGATCGACCCGCTCGCGCGTTCCGAGCGCCATCCGCGGACGGCCTGCGTCGACGATCACGGCCGGCGCGCCCTCTCACGAGATTCGGCCCGTTCAGCATCACGCGGCGTGCAGTCAGCAGCGAACGCGATGTCTCGTAACGAGACTGTCCGATGGAACGTTGCGAGAGGCCGCACTAGTCGGTCTCCACGAGGCTCTGGTAGCCGCCCTTGGCGTGGAAGTACTTCTCGAACACGCGCAGAGCCGCCGGGGCCGCCGCCGTCGAGCCGTGCCCGCCGTTCTCGATCACGGCGCACACCACGATCCGCGGAACCTCGGTCTCGGCCGGGCCGTAGCCGCACCACCACGATTGATCCTCGAGATGGTCGGACGGGTAGCCGGGGAGCGGCACGACCTTCTCGGCGGTTCCGGTCTTGCCCGCGATCGGAACCGGGAAGCTGCCGAACACCCCGTACGACGTCCCGTACGGCTCGTGCGTCGCCTGGAAGAGGCCGTCGCGGACCACCTGCAGAGCCGCCGGGTCGACGCCGACGGACTCCGGCGGGTCCGGCGTGAAGCGTCGCTGGACGACAGGCGCCTGATCCCCTGCGGCCGGGGTCTCCACCTGTGAGACGACGTACGGGGTCACGAGCTTGCCGCCGTTGGCGATCATCGCGTAGAAGCGCGCCATCTGCAGCGGCGTGACCTGGATGTCCTGCTGTCCGATCGCGAGCTGGATCGAGTTACCGGGGTTCCACGCACGATCCCAGTCGCTGGAGAAGTGCTTCTTGCGCCACGCAGGGGTCGGGACCAGGCCGGTCTGCTCGCCGCCCAGGTCGAAGCCCGTCGGCACGCCGAAGCCGAACCGGCGGGCCCACTCCTGCATCCGCGAGCGACCCTTGTCGCCCTGGAGATAGAAGTCGTATCCGAGCTGGTAGAAGTACGTGTCGCAGGAGCGCGCGAGCGCCTCCGGGAGCGTTATGAACTTGTCGATGTAGGGGTCCCAGTTCTTGAAGACCTGCTCGTCGAGCCCGTACTTCTCGCTCGGCGAGCACCGCAGCGCCTGGTAGGGCTCGAGCAGGTGCTCCTGCATCGCGGCGAGAGCGGTTACGGGCTTCCAGATCGAGCCCGGCGGGTACACGCCACTCGTCACGCGGTTGATGCCCGGGAAGTTCTCCTTCCGGGCGGCGTCGTCGTCGACGAGCGGCTCGATCTTCTTCGGGTCGACGCGGCCCACGTACACGGACGGTTTGTAGGTCGGCGTCGAGGCCATCGCGAGGACAGCCCCGTCGGACGGGTCGAGCGCGACGATCGCTCCTCCGTCTGCGTAGTACGCGCCGTTCTCCTGCGCCGTCTGGATCCCGTAGCGCAGCGCCTGCTCGGCAGAGCGTTGGAGCCCGACGTCGATCGTCAGCCGAACCGCGCTCCCCGCGCGAGCCTCGACCTTCGGCTGGAGCGTGCCGTGCGGGCGCCCGAGAGAGTCGACGCGGATCTGGGCCTCGCCGGCAGTGCCGCGAAGGTACTGGTCGTCGGCGGCTTCCACACCGGTCTTCCCGACCGTGTCACCCGACACGTAGACCTTGGGGCGCGCGTCGAGCTCCTGCTGCGAGACCTCGCCCACGTAGCCGAGCACCTGTGCGGCGATCGACTGATACGGGTAGTGCCGAAGATATGTCTGCTGGATGTCCACGCCGGGGAACTCGGCCTGGTGCTCCGAGAGGTACGCGATCTGGTCCTCGCCGACGGCGGTCTTGACCGTGATCGGGTTCAGGGGATCGTTCGTCCGGCTGTCGACCTCCTTCGCGAGTTGCACCGGCGGAACGTTCAGGACCCACGCGAGGTGCTTGATCACGGAGTAGCGCTGCTTGGCGGGAAGGTCGCCCACCCAGAGCTTGACGGCCGTTCCCGGGACGTTGTCGACGATCACCTTCCCGTGGCGGTCGAGGATGGTGCCGCGCGGCGCGTCGATCCGGATCGTCCGGAGCTGGTTCCCCTGCGCCGCGGCGAGGTACGCGTCGCCCGAGAGCACCTGGAGCGACCAGAGCCGGAAGAAGAGCACCCCGAAGACGCCGAGCGCGAGGATGCCGAGGATCCCGACCCGAAGCGCGAGCCCGGGGGTCAGCCGATAGGGCGCCTCGACGTTCGGATCGGGCGGAAGGAACCGCGACGAGGGGGCGCGTCGCTCGCCGTACGGTGCGTCAGACAAGCCCCACCTCCCGTGCGCGCCCGAGCCGATCGGGCGGCGTGAGGAACCTACGGCAGACGCGGTGAAGCCCGAGCGCGAGCACGGCATTGACGATCGCGCTCGGGATCACCGTAACGAGCGCCGTATGCGCGGAGACCGGCTCGTCGAGCAGGAAATGCAGCGCAACGTCGGCCGACGTGGCAAGGATCGTGAGCGCGAATGCCGCGAGCGGGGCCGCGTACGGACGACCGCGACCCGTGGTCTCGCCGTAGCGCCCGGCCCAGTACCCCGCCACGGTGAGCACGATCGACGTGGTTCCGAGCGTGTCGAGCGTCATCACGTCGACGAGCAGTCCTCCCGCGAAGCCCGCCACTGCGCCAGGGATGGAGCCGGCCGCGAGCGCGACGACGACGACGGTGACCAGGAGCAGGTCGGGCTCGGCGCCGAGCACGCGCGAGCCGGCGATCGCCCCGACCTGGAGGACCGCCGCGAGGAAGACGAGCGGCGCGGCGCGGAGCGCGGCGCTCACGGTGTCGCCGCCCGGTCGGACGGGACGAGCACGAGCACCGCTTCGAGCGAGGAGAGATCGGCGAACGGCTCGAGCTGCACCTGGGTGAACAGGTCCGTGTCGAGTCGACCGACGCTCGTCACGCGTCCGATCAGGATCCCGGGCGGATAGAGCGAGGAGAAGCGTCGCGAGCGCCAGCCCGCTGTGACGACCGTGTCGCCGACCTCGACGACCGACTCCTTCGGGACGCGCACGAGGCGCAGCGGCGCACGGGGCCCCTGGCCGCGGCGGACGATGCCGGCGGCGTTCGTCCCGACGACGGTCGCCGAGACGGCGCTCTGGTCGTCCGTCAAGAGCCGCACGCGGGCGGTCTTGGTGAAGACCTTGCTCACGGTCCCGACGAGTCCACGGCCGGTGACGACGGGGTCGTCGACGCGGATCCCGTCCGTCGTCCCGGCCGCCACGACGATCGCCTGCGCGTAGGCGCCGGGAGGCCGGTAGATGACCTCGGCCGCGACCCCACGGTAGTCCTCGGGAAAGCGGGGGCCCGAACGGAACTGAAGCAGTGGCCTGAGCCTCTTGTTCTCCTGCTCGGCGGCCTGGAGTCGGGCGTTCTGCTGCCGGAGCCCCTCGTTCTCGTGGCGGAGCCGCTCCGCCTCCGAGCGCGCGCCGGCGAGGCCGTCGGCCCATGCGTACGCGTCGCGGAACGGCTCGGCGACGCGGTCGGCGGCGACCTGGAAGGGCCTCAGGAGCGCGGCGCCCGCGGACTGTGCGTTCGACACGGGCCCGTCGCCGTCTTCGCGGAACGAGAGCGTCACCAGCACGAACGCGAGCACGACGAGACCCCCCACGACGAGCCGCCGCCTGAGGGCTGCGGTGGTTCGTGAGGATGACCGGGGTGCGGCAGGGCGCCGGACGCTCGCGCCCAGCACCGCCTGGCGTGCGGTGCGGTTCCGGGGCACCGGACGAGTGTACCGGCGGTCTCAGGCGGATCTGTGGTGCCGGGGCATCGGGCACGAGCCTGGCAGTGGCCGGCATGTGGCCATACGGCCGCGTCCCCGAGCACCGCGAAGGACCACCCGGCGGCGGACGCGGGCAGAGCCCATGTCGGAGGCTCTACCGCCGGTTACCGTTGCGCCGGGCGCGCGAGCGGTTCGAGCGGTGGATCGCCTCGAACTCCTCGAGGCTGCGGCCGGAGCCCACCGCCACGCATGTGAGCGGGCTCTCAGCGAGGTGCACGGGCATCTGGGTCTCGTGGCGAAGCCGCTCGTCGAGCCCCTGCAGCAGGGCGCCTCCGCCGGCGAGCACGATGCCCCGATCCATGATGTCGGCGGCGAGCTCCGGAGGCGTCTTGTCGAGCGTCGACTTGATCGCGTCGACGATCTGCGAAACGGGCTCGTCGAGAGCGCGACGGATCTCCTCCGAGGTGATCACGACCGTCTTGGGCAGGCCCGTGAGCATGTCGCGCCCGCGTACCTCCGCCTGGATCTCGTCGGACTTGCGGAACGCCGAGCCGACCTCGAGCTTGATCTCCTCGGCGGTCTGCTGGCCGACGAGCAGCTTGTACTCCTTCTTGATGTGGTTGACGATCGCCTCGTCCATCTCGTCGCCGCCGACGCGAAGCGACTGGGACACCACGATGCCTCCGAGCGAGATCACGGCGACCTCGGTGGTGCCTCCACCGATGTCGACGATCATGTTCCCGGTGGGCTCGGCGACCGGAAGCCCGGCGCCGATCGCCGCGGCCATGGGCTCCTCGATGAGGTAGGCCTGCCGCGCCCCGGCCGACAGGGTGGCCTCCTCGACGGCCCGCTTCTCGACGCCGGTCACCCCTGACGGCACGCAGACCACGACGCGCGGGTGGGCGAAGCGGTGCTGATGCACCTTCTGGATGAAGTGACGCAGCATCTGCTCGGTCACATCGAAATCGGCGATCACGCCGTCCTTCAGCGGCCGGATGGCCGAGATGGACCCGGGCGTCCGGCCGAGCATGCGCTTGGCCTCGACACCGACGGCGTGCACGTCTCCCGTGCGCTGATCGATCGCGACGACCGACGGCTCGGAGAGCACGATCCCTCGTCCGCGAACGTAGACGAGCGTGTTCGCGGTGCCGAGGTCGACGGCCATGTCTCGACCCCCGAAGCCCGTCATCGTGCGGAACATGCTCATCGGGGCCTGAGTGTAGCTCCCGACCGATTTGCAGCCTGTTCTCTCCGCGTCGGCGCACCAAGCACGCCGGCCCCTCGAGCGTCCCCGGGCACGCCCGACGCCGGAGCCGTCGGGGCGAGTCGGCACGGGCGGGCGGACAACGCATGTGTTGAATCAACACAAGCGTTGTCTCCCGACCATCGGCCCCGACTCGGCAACGGCCGGGATCGGGCGTCGAGCAGACCTCAGGGGAGGAGCTCTGGGGCTCGCCGCTCGAGCACGCTGATCAGCAACGCGCCCGGGAGGCCGACGACGTTGAGGTAATCGCCGTCGATCCGGTCCACCAGCCGGCCGCCGAGGCCCTGGATCGCATAGCCGCCGGCGCGTCCCTTCCATTCGCCGCTCGCGACGTACCGGGCGACGGCGTCGTCGTCGAGCGCGCGAAACGTGACGAGGGTCGTAGCGTGCTCGAGCGTCTCGGAGCCGTCGGTCAGCAGGCAGAGGCCCGAGACGACCGCGTGCGTGCGCCCCGCGAGCTCTCGCAGCATCGAGGTCGCGTGCTCCTCGTCGACGGGCTTGGCGTAGATGCCCTCGTCCAGGTGCACCGTCGTGTCGACGCCGAGAGTGACGCTCCCCGGCGTGCGTGCCGACCGCGCCTTGCCCGCGGCGTGCGCGCGCACGAGGGCGACGGGGTCGGAGTCGGGCGGGTCGTGCTCGACGTAACCCGGCGAGACCACCTCGAACGGGATCTGGAGCTGCTCGAGGATCGCGCGCCGCTGCGGCGACGTCGAGGCGAGCACGAGCCTCGGCGGCGTCAGAGAAGTCCGTCCGGGAAGAACAGCCGCAGCTCGCGCCGGGCGCTCGATCTCGAGTCGGAGCCGTGGACGACGTTCTCCTGCAGAAGCGTCGCGAGGTCGCCGCGGATGGTGCCCGGCAAGGCGTCCCTCGGGTGCGTGGAGCCCATCAACGCACGGACACCGGCGATGGCGTCCTCGCCGCGAACGGCGAGCGCGAGCACGGGACCGGATGTGATGAAGTCGACGAGCTCCCCGAAGAACGGCTTGTCACGGTGCTCCGCGTAGTGCTTGCGCGCCAGGGGCTTCGCGATCCGCAGAAGACGCGCGCCCCGCAACTCGTAGCCGCGCCGCTCGAGCCGAGCGGCGACCTCGCCGCACAGGCCGCGGCGCACGCCGTCGGGCTTGACGAGCACGAGAGTGGTCTCCGTCGCCATCGCGCGGGAATGTACACGCGGCCCGTCGGTTCGTCCGTGCCCGGCGGCATCCAGCCGAGCAGTTCCAGGACGCAGGTCGAAGGAATGCCGCTGTATTGACGGGGCGCGTGTGCTCAGCCCCCGCGACGCGAGCGGCGCGGACGAACCGGCTGGAGGACGTCCTCGCCGGTGACGACCCCGGGCGGGACGGGCGTGGTGCAGTAGGGGCACACCTGCCAGATCGGCTCGAGCGGCGCCGCGCACTCGGAGCAGGCCTGCTTGAGCCTGGTCGTGCAGACGGGACAGACGAGATAGGACGCATCGACGGGACCGCGGCAGACCGGACAGCGGAGGTCGGTCTCGGCGAGCCGCTCCTCGATCGCGAGCATCTCGAGCTCGCGCTCACGCACGTCCTCGAGATACTCGGGCGGCCGAAAGAGCATGTAGATGAGCGGCCCGAGGAACGGCGGCACGGCACCGAGCACGGCCGCCATCGCGACGATCCAGGTGTCGTCGATTCGCCGCCGTGCGTCCTTGTAGACCCAGTACACGGTCGCAAGCCAGAACACGACGGCGAGCAGGATCGCGACGTTGCGCACGACGTCCCATGTGCTCGAGTCGAACAGGCTGTCGTCTGCGGCGATGATCACAAGAGGAGCTTGCCGAGGATATACCCGAGAGCAAACGCAGCTCCCACGATCGAGAGCAGGACGAACGTCGCGAAGCCGAGCACGGCGAGCCTCTCGCGACCGCGGGGCATCCGCGGCATCTAGATGCGCCATCCGGTTCGAGCGAGTTGCCGATCAACCATCTAGGTCTCTCCAGCCGATTCGAGGTCGGCCAGCAGATAGAGCGACCCTGTGACGAGCACCGGATCGCCGAGCGCGTGCGCCCGCACGAGCGCATCGGCCGGGCTGTCGCTCGACTCGACACGTTCGAAAAACGGGCGCGCGCGCCGGGCGAGCTCCTCTGCCGGCAGTGCCCTCGCGTTCGACGAGCGCGTTGCCACGAACCTCGTTCCGACGGCGGCGAGCCTCTCGAGCATCTCCTCGGCGTCCTTGTCGGAGAGGATCGACGCCATCACCGTGTAGTCACCCGGCTCGAGGTGCTCGACCAGCCAGCGCACACCCTCGGGATTGTGCGCCCCGTCGCGGATCTCGTGCCGCCGGCGCTCGAGCCTCCCCGGCAACATGATGCCCTCGAGCGCCGCGGGATCGACGTCTCTTCCGAGGAACGAATGCGCCGCGGCGACGGCCAGCGGCCGGGAGCCCCCTTGCTCCACGACGACCCCCTCCGCGCCGGCCGTGAGCGCCGCGGCCTCCCACTCGGGCTCTCCGACGACGACGATGGAGCCCGGTCGGACGACGGCGAGCTTCTCGGCGGCGATCTCCTCACGGGTCGTGCCGAGCACCTCCGTGTGCTCGAGCGAGACGTTCGTGAGCACCACGACGCGCGCGGCGTCGAGCACGTTCGTGGCATCGTGCCGGCCGCCGAGCCCCGCTTCGACCACCGCGGCCTGCACCTCACCCTCGCGGAACGCGACGAACGCGGCCGCCGTCAGCGTCTCGAACTGCGTCGCCGCGACGCTCTCGGCCGGCCCCCGCACGAGATCGAGCAAGGGCTCGAGGTCGACGTTCGTCCCTCCCACCCTGATGCGCTCCGACCAGGAGCGCACGTGTGGCGAGAGATACGCACCGGTCGAGACGCCCCGGGAGCGCAGGAGCTCTTCGATCATCCGCGTGGTCGTCGACTTCCCGTTCGTGCCCACGACGTGCACCGCAGGAAGACCGACCTGGGGTTGACCGAGCTCCCCGAGCAGCTCGGTCATCCGCTCGAGGCCGAAGCCGGCCGCCGGCCACGGCGAAAGGCTCTCCAGCCATGCGACGGCATCTCCCTCGGTCATCTACGAGCCTCTACTCGCCGAGGAGCGCCAGCTCGCCGCGGTAGCGCTCGAGCTTCCCCCGTTCCGCCTCGACGACGTCCGGCGGCGCGTTCGAGACGAACCGCTCGTTCGCGAGCATGCTTTCGGCCCGGGCGATCTCCTTGCGCAGCCGTGTCCGCTCCGCCCCCGCGTCCCCCGTCGCGCGATGGCGGTCGGGGCGCACGACCGCGGCGAAGATCCGACGCTCTTCCTCTCCCGCGAGCTCGACCTGGACGCCGCTTCGGCGGAACACCTGCGCCGCCTCCCGAACGCGGTCGAGCGCGGCGTGCCCGTCCGCGTGCTCCCCGTCCGGATCCGGCCAGGGGGAGACGATCAGCCTGTCTTCTCGTGCCGGCAGGTGCGACCAGATCTCCTCGGTGACGTGCGGCATCAGCGGGTGGAGCAGCGCCAGGAGGCGCTCGAGCGCGCCGAGCGCAGTCGCCCGGGCATCCTCGTCTCCGTCGTAGAGGCGCGGCTTGACGGCCTCCGCGTACCAGTCGCAGAAGTCGTCGAACGTGAGGTGGTAGAGAACGCTCGTCGCGGCGGCGAAGTCGAACCGGGCCCACGCGTCCTCGGCCTCCGCGCGGGCGGCGTCCAGGCGCGCCAGGATCCAGCGCTCCTCGAGCGCCGCGGGGCGTGCGCTCGGCACGGAGCCCTCCGTCTGCTGGAGAATCAGCCGCGCGACGTTCCACAGCTTGATCGCGAGCTTGCGCCCCTCTTCGATCGCGCCCGTCGAGTAGCGCACGTCCTGGGTGGAGGAGATCTTGAGCAGCCCGTAGCGCGTCGCGTCGGCGCCGTACGCCTCGATCGGCTCCATCGGGTCGATTCCGGTGCCGAGGCTCTTCGACATCCGTCGGCCGTCGGCCGCGAGTACCGTCGAATGGATGATCACGTCCGTGAACGGGATCTCCCCCATCAGGAAGAGCCCGGAGAAGATCATCCGGCTCTCCCAGAGCCGGATGATCTCGCGCGCGGTGGAGTTGACGTTGCCCGGGTAGTACCGGTCGACCTCGGGCGTCTCGTCGGGCCAACCCAGTGTCGCGAGCGGCCAGAGCGCCGACGAGAACCACGTGTCGAGCACGTCGGGATCGCGCTCGAGCGCACCCGAGCCGCACTCCTTGCACGAGTCGGGGGCCGGCCACGTGGAGAACCGGTGCCCGTTCTCGCAGGTCCAGACCGGGATCTGGTGCCCCCACCAGAGCTGCCGCGAAATGCACCAGTCGGGCGCGTGCTCGAGCGACTCGATCGCGAAGCGGTGCTGGCTCTCCGGATGAAAGCGGACCCTCCGCTCGGCGAGCGCGTCGATCGCCGGACGCCCGAGCTTGTCCATCCGGCACCACCATTGCGGGGAGACGAGAGGCTCGATGCGCGTGTGACACCGCTCACACGTGCCAACCGAGTGTCGGTAGGGGTCGCGCCGCTCGAGCCGGCCTCGCTCCTCGAGCCATGCCACGACCCGGTCGTTCGCCTCCTCCTGCGTGAGCCCCTCGAAGCCCTCGGCGACCATCCGGCCGTCGAACCCGATCACGGTCAGCGTCTCGAGGCCGTGATCGCGGCCGATCTCGAAGTCCATCGGGTCGTGTCCCGGCGTGACCTTGACCGCTCCGGTGCCGAAGGCGGGATCGACTCGCCCGTCGGCGATCACCGGAACGCGGCGCTCGACGACGGGGACCACCACCTCACGGCCGACGGCGTCCCGATAGCGCGTGTCGTCCGGATGCACCGCCACCGCGACGTCCCCCAGGAGCGTCGCCGGCCGCACCGTTGCGATCGTGAGGCCCTCTGCCTCGCCCTCGGCGAAGGGGTAGCGGATCCGGTAGAGCGTGTCGTCCTTCTCGACGTGCTCGACCTCGAGGTCGGAGATCGCCGTCTCGTGGAAAGGGCACCAGTTCACGATGCGGTTCGCCCGGTAGATCCATCCGCGCTCCCAGAGCCGGACGAAGAACGTCATCACGGCGGTGACGTACTCGTCGTCCAGCGTGAAGCGCTCTCGTGCATAGTCGAGCGACGCTCCGAGTCGCCGGTACTGGCCCATGATCGTCATGCCCGTCTGCTCGAGCCAATCCCAGGTACGCGCGACGAAGGCGTCCCGGCCGATCTCCCGCCTCGAGGTTCCCTCCGCGACGAGCTGTTTCTCGACGACGTTCTGCGTGGAGATGCCCGCGTGGTCGTAGCCGGGCTGCCAGAGCGTGTCGAACCCCTGCATCCTGTGCCAGCGGACGAGCACGTCCTGCATCGCGCCGTTCAGCGCATGGCCCATGTGCAGGTCGCCGGTGACGTTCGGCGGCGGCACGCAGATCACGAACGTCTCGTCGCGCCGGCGGCCCGCGCCGGCGGAGTAGAGGCCCTCGGCCTCCCACGTCTCCTGCCAGCGCCGCTCGACGCCGGAAGGGTCATAGAGCGATTCCATGGCGACGGAGTCTAGGCCTGCGCTCGCGGAGCGACGCGTGCGACCGTGCCGGTGTCCGGTCTCGTTCGGAGACCTACGCTCGTTCGACGCGCTCCCCGAGGACGAGGATGGAGCTCGTCGCGTGGGCGAGGAGGCGCCCGGTCGCATCCTCCAGGCGCGCCTCGGTCGTGACGACCCGCCGACCCCGGTTCAGGATCGTGCCGACGCAGCGGACCACCCCGGTCTCCACGGTGATCGCGCGCGTGAAGCTCGCCTTGAGCTCCAGCGTCGTCCAGCGCGTCCCGGCCTCGGCAACCGAGACGAACGCGGTGCCCATCGCCGAGTCGAGCAGGGTCGTCGCGAATCCGGCGTGCACCGTTCCAATCGGGTTGTAGAGGTACTCACCCGGCTCGGCCTCCCAGGTGACGCGCCCCGGCTCGATCTCCCGGAGGCGCATGCCGATCGTCTCCGCGATCGGCGGGTACGGATGCTCGCCATCGAGCATGCGCCGGAGCACCTCGCGCCCGTCGACCTCGGCGAAAGCCGCGGCTATGTCGCGCGGGTCGTGCCAGGTCGTGGTGCGCGAGCGCGGGTCCGCCACGGCGTCGAGGCCGTGGCTCAGCCGGTTCCGTCGGCGACGGCGTCGAGCTCGTCGGGCGGACGGTGCGTGACGAGCGTCGGGTTCAGTCCCTTCGCAATCGTCTCGCGCGTGATCACGCACTTCGAGACGTCCCGTCGCGACGGCAGCTCGAACATCACGTCGAGGAGCGCCCCCTCGATGATCGACCGCAGGCCGCGCGCGCCGGTCTCGCGCTCGAGCGCCTTGTCGGCGATCTCCCACATCGCGTCGTCGGTGAAGACGAGCTCGATCGTGTCGTAGCCGAAGAACCGCTGATACTGGCGGACGAGCGCGTTCTTCGGCTCGGTGAGGATGCGTACGAGGTCGTCGCGCCGTAGCTGGTGGACGGCCGATACGACCGGGAGACGGCCGATGAACTCCGGAATCAGCCCGAAGTTCATCAGGTCCTCAGGCATCACCTGGGAGAGCAGCTCGGCGGACTCCTCCGAAGCCTTCCCGCGCACCTCCGCCCCGAAGCCGACGGCGTTGCGACCGATCCGGCGGGCGATGATGTTGTCGAGGCCTGCGAACGCGCCTCCGCAGATGAAGAGGACGTTGGTCGTGTCGATCGTGAGGAACTCCTGGTGCGGGTGCTTGCGTCCGCCCTGGGGCGGAACCGAGGCGACCGTGCCCTCGAGGATCTTGAGCAGCGCCTGCTGGACGCCCTCGCCCGACACGTCGCGCGTGATCGACGGGTTGTCCGCCTTGCGCGCGATCTTGTCCACCTCGTCGATGTAGATGATCCCGGTCTCGGCCTTCTTGATGTCGAAATCGGCCGCCTGGATCAGCTTCAAGAGGATGTTCTCGACGTCCTCGCCGACGTAGCCCGCCTCGGTGAGCGCGGTCGCGTCGGCGATGGCGAACGGGACGTTCAGGATCCGCGCCAGGGTCTGCGCGAGCAGCGTCTTCCCACAGCCGGTCGGCCCGAGGAGCAGGATGTTCGACTTCTGGAGCTCGACGTCCGCCTCGTCCGCGAGGCCCATGCGGACCCGCTTGTAGTGGTTGTAGACCGCGACCGAGAGCGTTCGCTTCGCCTCCTCCTGCGACACGACGTAGTCGTTCAGGACCGCGTAGATGTCGCGAGGGCGCGGTAGGTTGTCGAGGTCGAGCGCGGCAGGGGCGGTGAGCTCCTCGTCGATGATCTCGTTGCAGAGATCGATGCACTCGTCGCAGATGTAGACGCCGGGTCCGGCGATCAGCTTCTTCACCTGCCGCTGGCTCTTGCCGCAGAAGCTGCAGAGCAGCTGCTCGTTTCCCTCGCTTGCTCGGGCCACTGATCTCCTCTTTTACTACGAAAGCACTGGTTCGGCTACCCGCCGCGCGTCGATCGACGCTCAGCGATGCGTGATCACCCGGTCGATGATCCCGTATTCGGTCGCTTCCTCCGACGTCATGAAGTAGTCCCGGTCCATGTCCGCTCGCACCTTCTCGGTGTCCTGGCCCGTGTGGTGGGCCATGATCTCCTCGAGCTTGCGTTTCAGCGCGATCGTCTCCCTCGCGTGGATCTCGATGTCCGAAGCCTGTCCCTGATAGCCGCCCCACACCTGGTGGATGAGGATCTTCGAGTTCGGCAGCGCCATCCGCTTCCCTGCGGCGCCTCCCGCGAGAAGCAGCGCGCCCATGCTCATCGCGATCCCCACGCAGATCGTCGACACGTCCGGCTTGATGAACTGCATCGTGTCGTAGATCGCAAGGCCCGAGTAGACGGAGCCGCCCGGCGAGTTCACGTACAGGAAGATGTCCTTGTCGGGATCCTCCGACTCGAGGTGGAGCAGCTGCGCGATGATCAGGTTCGCGATCTGGTCGTCGACCTGGGTGCCTAGGAAGATGATCCTCTCGTTGAGCAGACGCGAGTAGATGTCGAACGACCGCTCGCCGCGGGACGTCTGCTCGATCACCATCGGGATCAGGGGGCTCATGCCGTTTCCCTCCCTGCGGTCGGGTGCGGGCTGGAGGAGCTCGATGTTTCCGTCGCGCGCATCGCGTCCTTTCTCGGTCTCGCCGTTCCGCCTAGAGATCCTGCGGAGCAGGATCGCCCGGGGTCCACAACTTCGTCTCGCCGGCGGGCTTCTCCTTGTCCGGCGTCCAGATCGACTCACGCGCCGCATGCGTCTCGGGAGCGATCGGCTTCACGTCGCCGGCGAGCCGGTCGAGCGCGCCGCGCAGCCGCAGGTCGTCGCGCAGCGCCTCCTGATGGCCGTGCGCCCAGATCTCGGCAATCACCTCGTCGGGGTCGTCACCCGACACGCCTGCCTGCTCTCGAATCAGCTCCTTGACGTCGTCGTCGGAGATCACGATCCCGGCCCGTTCGGCGACCGCCTCGAGCGCGAGCTCGCGCGCAACGGACTGGGCCGCCTCGCTGCGGATCTGCGCGGTGAGGAGCTCGGGGGTCTGGCCGGTGGCCTGGAAATACCCCTCCGGCGTGATTCCCTGGTTCGCGAGCGAGCGGACGAACGCGTTGAGCAGCTCACGGGCCCGCGACTCGACGAGCGGCCCGGCCCCCTGCACGCCGGACGCGCGGACGAGCTCGTCGACGGCGGCCGAGCGAAAGTCGGCTTCGATGCGCTCGTCGACCGCCGCACGGATCCGCCCCTCGATGTCGGCTCTCAGCTCCGCGAGCGTGTCGAACTCGCTCGCGGAGCGGGCGAGCTCGTCGTCTGCCTCGGGCAGCACCTTCTCGTTCACGTGCTTGACCTCTACGTCGATCGTCGTCTCCGACCCGTCCGAGAGGGCGTAGCGCACCGTCCTCGTGTCGCCCGCCCGGGCACCGACGAGCGCGTCCTCGATCTCGCCGAGCAGGCGCCCGGCCCCTAGCTCGACCACCGTGTCCGACTGCCCGTCGCCGTCGGCGCCGGTCAGGTCGACGACCAGGGTGTCTCCCTCGCGGGCCTCGCGGTCGTCCGCCGGCACGAGCTCCGCAACCGAGTTGCGCAAGGCGTCGAGCTCGTGCTGGACGAGCTCCTCGGGCACGGCGGACTCGGCCCGGGGCACCTCGAGCGTCGTCCAGTCGACGATCTCCGGCGTCGGCTGGACCTCGACGGTGGCGCTGAAGCGCCACGGCTCGCTCTCGGACGTGGGCAGCTCGAAGTCGTACTCGGGGCTCGCGACCGGACGGAGCCGCGTACGCGATGCAGCGCTCCAGAACCAGCCGCCGATATGTGACTCGACCGCCTCGATCCAGAGACGATCCCGCCCGACGTTCGCGAGCAGCACCTGACGAGGAACCTTGCCCTTCCGGAAGCCGGGAATCTTGACGGAGCCCGCAAGGTCCGACGCCGCGTGCTCGACCGCGTGCTCCAGCTCGTGCGGCGAGACGTCGACGGTGAGGCGGACGCGGTTGCCGCCGAGCTCCTCCACCTGGCTCATGGGGCAATTCAAGCAGAGCCGCTCGTGGCGGCCGCCCGGGCCGGAACCCCTGAACGACGAGCCGAGATGTCGACGAGGCTACGCTTCGACCGCGCGGGCGTGGCGGAACTGGCAGACGCGCCGGGCTTAGGACCCGGTGGGACGCGAGTCCCTTGGAGGTTCGATCCCTCTCGCCCGCATTGCCGCCGGGACGTGGGCTTTTGCCCGCGTCCACTCGGCTAGCGCCCGAGCAGCAGCCCCACGGTCTCGCGGACCGAGTCGACGACCAGCCCGCCGATCGCGATGAGTGCGAACGACGCGAACGCGACGAAGGGCTCGTTCGCCTGGATCACGAGCAGCGCGCAGAACGCGCCGGCGACGACCCCGGCCGTCGCCAGCGGCCGGCCGGTTCTCGTCCCGACCGCGAGGCCTCCGAGGAACACGAGCCCGAACACGACGATCCCGATTGTCATGGACCGAGGGTAGGACCAGCCCCGGACGGAGCCGGCGTCGCGCCGACCCCGGCGGTTCGATCGCGCGCCGCTGGACTCACCGACGCGCCAGACCGAAATTCCGAAACCCACGAGAGGGCATCAGCACAACGCTCCCGGGGATGAGCCGTAGTCGAGCTCCTCCGGCTTCAGCCGCGTGCTTCGACTGTCTCTTTCAACCCGCCGAGCATCATCGCCCAGGTCTTCTCGTAGTCGTCTCGGTTGGCACGATCCGACGCCGTCACTCCTCCGTTGAGGTTCGACTGCGTGAGGGTCACCTTGGTTCCACCGTCGGCTTCGTCGAGCACGATGTCGATGACGTGGTAGTTGTCCGGGATGTCGGCCTTGCCATTAAGCGGGCTCCAGTGCGAGAAGCTCAGCTCCTTCTCGGGCTCGACCGTGACGATCTCCCCCTTGTCCTCGTAGGTTTGTCCCTTCCATTCGCCGGCGAACGTGATCGGGCTCCCGACCTGCCAGTCGGTGGTGACGGTTGCACCCATGAAGTACTCGCGGACCAAGTCCGGAGTCGTCAATGCCTCCCAGACCGTCCGGCGGTCCGCCTCGACGACGACTGACGCCTCTGCAACGGCCATGGCCATGCGCCATCCTCCCGTCTGGTCGCTCGTCCCGGTCGTTCCCTCTCGTGGAGACGGCCAAACGCCGGCAGGGGCCCGCGTCCGAAAGCGCCCCACAGCGGCACGACGGCGGGCGTCCGCCGGTCTACGGGCGACGATCTCCGGTGGATCACTTCTATGCCCCAGGGTGCCAGCGACCAACGCGGCGCGTGCAGCTGGAGGTCTATGGCCCCGGGAGGAGTCGAACCTCCGCGCGCAGGTTCGAAGCCTGCCGCTCTATCCGCTGAGCTACGGGGCCTGGATCCCGTCGATGGTAGACGGGGGATCGGGAAGAGGGTGGCGGACGGGACTCGAACCCGCGACCACCGGGACCACAACCCGGGGCTCTACCAGCTGAGCTACCGCCACCGCGCCGGACAGAGGATAGCCGCACGGCTCCGCGGGCACTGCCCCCCTACCCGAGCACCGCGATGCCGACGCGTGCGAGAGAGAGCTTGTGTTGATTCAACACAAGCGCCGTGTCGCGGACGGCGCGGAGTCGCGGGGTCTGCCGACGCCGCGGGCCGAGGCGACGTCGAAGGGGAGCAGGAGCAGGAGCAGGAGCGGAAGCGGACACGGAAGGGGAGGGGGGGGGGGAAGGGGAAGGGGAAGCAGCGGCATTGCCACGTCGCGCCGGCGACAGGAGCATGCTGGGCAGGTGAGCGGCATCCGGCACACGCGCTACGGCTGGTGGCTCGAGGAAGCGGGGCCGGTCGAGCCGACCGCGCCGCTCGAGGGCGAGGCGATCGCAGACGTCGTGATCGTCGGCGCGGGCTATCTGGGGCTCTGGACGGCATGGCAGCTGAAGCTGCTCGAGCCCGAGATCGACGTGGTCGTGCTCGACGCAGGGCTCGCGGGCCACGGTCCGAGCGGCCGGAACGGCGGCTTCGTCTCGACCCTCTGGGACGACCTCCCGATCCTCCGCGAGCGGATCGGCGACGAGCGCGCGCTCGAGGTCGCGCGGGCGTCGGAGCGAGGCGTGCACGGGATCGGAGAGTGGTGCGAGCGCATGGACGTCGATGCATGGTTCCATCGGGCGCCGACCCTCGTCGTGGCGACGAGTGAGGCGCAGCTCACGTCGTGTCGCCAGGCGATCGAGGCGTGCACGGCGCTCGGCGTCCCCGAGGAGGTGCGGCCGATCGGAGCAGACGAGCTCCGAGAGCGATGCGATGCCGGCTTCGGCGGTGGCGCGCTGATCCGGACGTCGGCGACCGTCCATCCCGCCCGGCTCGCGCTCGGGCTCCGTAAGAAGGCGATAGAGGCCGGGGTTCGAGTCCACGAGCGAACGCGCGTCCGGAAGCTCGGCCACGACGGCACCGCGGTGACGCGATCCGGCAGCGTCCGCGCCGGACACGCTGTGCTCGCGGTGAACAGCGCGACGGCAGGGATTCGCGGCTTCGGGCTCGCGCACGCGGTCGCGTCGAGCCACATCGTGCTCACCGAGCCCGTACCCGACGTGCTCGAGGACCTCGGCTGGACGGGCGGCGAGCCGATCGCCGACGGCCGGACGCTGCTCCACTACCTCCGCACGACCCGCGACGGCAGGATCGCATTCGGCTGGGGCGGCGGGCGCATGGGGTTCGGCGGCCGGCCCCTTGGCCGCCTCGAGATCGACAAAGACGCGATGAGGACGACGCGCCGGGACCTGCTCCGCTTCTTCCCGGCGCTCTCGGGGCGTCGCATCACGCACGCCTGGGGCGGGCCGATCGACGTCTCGCCAACGCATCTTCCGATCTTCGGCAGCCGCGGCCGCCTCCACTTCGGCTTCGGCTTCACAGGGAACGGCGTGGGGCCGTCCTACCTCGGCGGAGAGATCCTCGCGCGCCTCGCTCTCGACCGGCGGGACGAGCTGACGCGCCTAGCGCTGGTCGACCCCGAGCGGAAGCTGATGCCGCCCGAGCCGCTCCGCTGGGCGGGGGGATCGGCGATCCGCGCGGCGCTCGTCCGCTCGGACATCGCAGAGGACGCGGCTAGCCGCGCCGGGCCGTTCACGCGGCTGATCGCGGGCCTCCCTCGTCAGCTCGGGCTTCGCCTTCCGCGCTGAAGCGGTCGAGGACGTCCGAGAGCGTGAGCCCGTCCGCAACGTCCTCGGGCGACGATGCGACCGCGCGCTCGGCGAGCTCCGCGTAGACCGTCGACAGGGCACGGAAGAGCTCCGGCGTGAGGCCGGCCGCCGCCTGGGTCGCGGCGATCTCCTCCATCTCCGCCACGTAGCGCCATGCCTTCGCCGAGGCGACCCCGAGCTGTCTCGCCGTCCCCTCGCGGTCGACCAGACGGGCAGCGGCGAGGTCGTCGACCACGTGGTCGACGACGCCGTGCGCGTGGGCGGTGCGAAGCGCCTGAGCAAGGATCGCGACGCGCCCCTTGTAGACCGAGGCCGTGCACATCTTCACCGCGGAGGCCGCCCCGACGACGTCGCTCACCAAGACGCTCTCGACTCCGTCGACGGGCAGCGCGGCCACCTCGGCGGCCCGTGAGCCTGAGAAGTACATCCGGGTCGTGCCCGGCCGATGCGGCGGCGGGCCGGAGATCGAGCCGTCGACCGCGTCGAGACCGGCCTCGCCGAGCACCGCGGCGACGCGCCTCACTGTGGCCGGTGAGACGGCGTTCAGGTCGACCACCACCGGCCGTGACGCGCCGACGTCGAGCGCGAGGGCTTCCGCGACGGCGAGAGCAGCCTCGGGCGGTACGACGGAGAACACGACCGACGCCTCGCGTAGGAGCGCGGCCGGTGAGCCGACGTCCTCGAGCCGAGCCTCGGCGGCCAACCGTCGCGTGCGCTCGCTCCGGCCGTCGAGCGCCACCACGACCCGCACGCCTCCGTCCCGGAGCCGTGCTCCGAGCGCGCTGCCCATGGAGCCCGCGGAGACGATCCCTGCAACGGTCTCGGTCATGCGCCCGGCGGCAAGGCCGCAGCGGCCCCCTGCCCTGCGACTCCCCCTCGAAGCGGCGGGCCGTCCTCGCTCACGATCGCGCCGTCGCGAAGCTCGACGAGACGATCCGCCATCTCCATCAGGAGCGGGTCGTGCGTCGCGACGACCGCGAGCACGCCGCGGTCGTGCACGAGCCTCCGTAACAGGGTCATGACCATCTGTGCGCGGTGCGAGTCGAGCTGGCCTGTCGGCTCGTCGGCGATCAGCAGGCGGGGCTCGTTGCCGAGGGCGCGGGCGATCGCGACCCGCTGCTGCTCCCCTCCCGACAGCTCGGGCGGACGGTGATTGGCACGGTCACCGAGGTCGACGAGGTGCAAGAGCTCGTGCACCCGGGCGTCGCGAGCGGCAGGCTCGGTCCGGCGCAGCCGCAGGGGCACCTCGACGTTCTCCGCCGCCGTCAGGATCGGCAGGAGGCCGAACGCCTGGAACACGAAGCCGACGACGTCGCGCCGGTATTCGACGAGCGCCTCCTCGCCGAGCGAGGAGACCTCGCGCCCGTCGACCTCGACGCGACCCGAGCTCGGCCGGTCGAGCCCGCCGATCATGTTCAAGAGGGTCGTCTTGCCCGAGCCCGAGCGGCCGTGGACGACGCACAGCACCCCGGCCGGCAGCACGACCGACACCTCGCGCAGCGCGTGCACCGTCGAGCCGCCCGTGCTGTACTCCTTGGAGACCCCCTCCAGCGTGACGAGCGCCTCAGCCGCCATCGTCGCTCCGCCGCTCCTGCGGCCAGATCGAGATGTGATCGGGCTCGAGCGCCAGCCGGACCCGCCGCTCGAGCGTCAGCGCCGCGACGTAGTCGGGCGGCAGCTGGAGCCGTCCCGTTCGGTCGAGCACGGCGAGCTCCTCGGCGACGAGCTGCTCCTCGCCTTCGGCCCCGAGCTCGCGCCGGCGGAGCGTCTCGGTCGCGGTGCGGCCGTCGCGGATCAGGATCGTGCGCTGCACCTGCTCCGAAACGAGCGGATCGTGGGTGAGGACGACGATCGTGACCCCGGTCTCGCGGTTCGCCTGGCGGAGCGTCTCGAACAGGTCGTTGGAGCTCTGGCTGTCGAGCTCGCCGGTGGGCTCGTCGGCGAGCAGCACCTGCGGTTCGTTCGCGAGCGCGATCGCGACCGCGACACGTTGCTGCTCTCCGCCCGAAAGCGCGTCGGGACGATGAGCTGCGCGGTCGGAGAGGCCGACCAGGTCGAGCAGCTCCCTCGTGCGACGCGCCCGTTCACGACGGCCGACGCCGTCGAGCGTCATCGGCAGCTCGACGTTCTCTGCGGCGGTGAGGTACGGCAGAAGATTGCGCGCGGTCTGCTGCCACACGAAGCCGACGATGCGGCGACGATACTGCGTCCGCTGATGCTCCGTGAGGAACGCGAGGTCGGTGCCGGCGACCTCGACGCGACCGGCCGTGGGCGTGTCGACGCCCCCGAGGATGTTCTGCAGGGTCGACTTGCCGCTCCCCGAAGCCCCGACGATCGCGATCACCTCGCCGGGCTCGACCACGAGGTCGAGCCCCTGGAGCGCCACCACCTCCAGGTCGGCGACCTTGTAGATCTTCACGAGGTTGTCGCACAGGATCGCGTGCGGCGCGGGGACGACATCCACGCGGCCAGCATAGGTGTGGCGGGTCACCTTTCACCGACCCGAAGGACACGGCCCAGATCGGCCCTGCGCGCGCCGAGACCGACGAGGAGGATCGCGGCGCCGAGGAAGGCCAGGAGCCCGAGCGAGAGCCAGAGCATGACCCCGCCCGGGATCACGATCGCGCTCGACTCCGATCCGGTGAAGAATCCGAGGTCGAGGCCGGGCTCGATCAGGTAGGCGATCGCGACCCCGAGCCCGACACCGAGGGCGAGCCCGAGCACGACGAGCGGGACGAGCTCGGCGAGCGACAGGACGAGCAGGTCGCGGCCTCGCCCGCCCATGGTGCGCACGAGCGCGAGGTCGCGCGAGCGGGGGCGGGCCGCGATCAGCACGAGCAGCGCCACGGCCATCGCGGCGAGCACGGCCGCCACGACGACCGCCCAGCGAAACCCCTGCAGGGCCCCGTCGACGAGCGGGGATCCGCGGAGGCCGCGGGCGACTGCCGAGCGCGTGGCGAGCGTGGCGTCGGGAGCAAGCTCCTGCACCGCCTTCCGAACCGTCCCCTCGCCCGCATGGCTGACGTAGAGCCGGTTCACCGACGACTGGCCTCCGGCGGCCCGCAGCGCCTCGAGCGAGACGAGAGCAAACGGTGTCCCGCGCGGGATCCCCGGAAAGCTCGCGCGGTCGCCGATGCTGAGGAAGCTGACCGCCTGGTTCGGCAGCGGGAGCTGGAAGCTCCCCCCTGTCGGCCAGTCGGTCGAAACCACCGCAGAGACGAGAGACGGAATCGGCGCCGGCTTCGCGAGCGACGCGCGCAGCGAAACCGCAGCCGGTGTGCCCGCGACGACGGCCTGGTAGGCGGGCGCGTCGAGCGCGAGCAGCAGCGCGTCCGCACCCGTGCTGATGCCTGCATCCTGGACGTACGCCTCGGCGACACTGCCCGTGTGCGCGAGTCGCGCGACGAGAGCCTGCGGCAGGCTCTTTCCGTCCGGCGCATCGATCCTGATGTCGGCACCGACCGCACGCCAGCCGGTCGCGCCCTGCCCGCCCCGGATCGTGCTCGCCATCGCCGCGGAGAACGTCGCGAGCGCGAGCGCGACGACGAGCACGAGCACGGGGACCGCCGTCGTGTCGGGTTGCCGGGCGGCGCGGCTCAGCCCGAGGTGGAGAGCGAGCCCTCTGCCCTTCCGCGCGAGCCCGGCCGCAGCGCGGAGCGGGAACGGGTGCAGACGGAGCACCGCGATCCCGCACGCGAGGCCGAGCAAAACAGGGACCGCGGCGAGAAACGGATCGAAGCGTCCGGACGCCCCGAAGCCGGACGCCTCCAGCCCGCGCCGGCGCACCAGGTACACGCCGAGCAGCGCCGCGACGGCGACGAGGGCTTCGGCGGCGAGCCGGCGCCGCGTGGGACGTTCGGGCCCGACCTCCTCGGGGCCGAGTGAGCCGAGCGGACGGCGTGCGACACCGGCGATCGACGCGACGAGGAGGACGATCGTCCCCGCGACGACGAACGCGGCGAGCCAGGCCGAGAGGGCGCTTGCCCGCGCGTCGACGGCGAGCACCGCGACCGCCCAGCCGACGAGTCCGGCGGGGACGGCGATCGCCGCCGCCTCGGCGGCCTGCGCGCCGAGCGTCTGGAGCGGCGAGGCGCCGCGCACGCGCGAGACCGTCGTCTCGGCGCGCCGCCGCTCGAAGGTGAGCGCACCGAGCAGACCGAGGTTTGCGAGCGCACAGGCGAGCAGCCCGATCGCCGCCACCGCGAGCAGCGTCTTCGCCTGCGAGCTCGCGGAGCGGAAGCGGTCGAGCACAGGCCCGAGGCCGAGCTCCACGCGGCGGTCGAGCGGCCCGGCGCTCGCGTAGCGTGCGTCGATCTGGTTCGCCGCAGCGCGCAAGGAGGGCACGCGACTGCCATCGATCCGGCTCTCGTCGAGCGGGTAGCGGTACTCGTAGAGAAGCCGGAACGGGCTCGTCGCGGCGAGGAGGGCCGGATACGCGGCGGGAGCGACGACGGCTTGGGCGAACACCGACTTGACGCTCAGGTCGGGGGTGAACTCGAGGTTCGGCCGGTCGATGGTCGGGTCTCCGAACCAGAACGGCGCGTTCGCGTCGATCACGTCGAAGAGCCCGACGACCTCCACCGCGACGGGGCGCTGGTCGTGCAGCGGCACGTGGCGCGCCTGGACGTCGGAGAATCCGGCCGCGAGGATCTCACGGTCGCCGACGTGCGCCTGGAGCTCTTGCGCGGTGTTCGTCGAGAGTGCGACCTCGATCAGCCGCAGGCGGACCGGCCGCGGACGCTGGGGCACGGTCGCGTTCACGGTGCGGACGTGCTCCTCGCTCGCCCGCGGCAGCCGGCCGGCGACCACTCGAACGTTGTCCTCGAAGCCGTCCGCCGGTACGCGAAGCGTGATGAACGGCGCGATCCCCTTGCTCGGCGGTGCGGAGTACATGGGCGAGCGAATCACGACGGCGTGGCTGTCGACGAGTTCGTCGAGCGCCCCTGGAAGCGACTCGTGCTGCGCGCGCACGGCGCGCGTCGCGACGTTCGCGAGCGGGTTGCGCGAGCCCGAGGCGGCGATCCGGCCGGCCTCGACGAGGCTCGGGTTGCGCTCGCGGAACGCGGCGTGCGCGATCGCGTAGCGGAGCCCGTCGTCCGCGAAGCCGTTGAACAGCCGCGGCAGCGCGGCGAACAGAAAGCTCGTCGCCGCGACGAGCGCGAACATCGTGAGCGCCGGGCCGGGGTCGAGCCGTACGCGGCGGGCGAGCAGGGACGCGCCGCCGGCGACCATCGCGAGCAGATGTCCACCACGGCGTCCCTCCTCCCTCGCGTGCGCGACGCTCACGGCCTCGACACCCCGTCCCCGCCGCGGAGCACCGGCGCGAGGCGCAGGCGCCGAATGACCTCGACCTGGACGACACCGATCCCCGCGAGGGCGGCCAGCAGGCCGAGCCCGAGGAGGATCACGCTCGTCCAGGGAACGACAAGCCGGACGGGCGGTACCGGTGCGGCGCCCGACGCGCCGAGCCCGACGTCGGGCAGGACGAGCCGCGAGACGAGCAAGCCGAGGACCGCGCCGCCGAGAAGGCTCGCGCCGACGACGAGCGCCGTCTCGAGGCCGACGAGCCGCGTCAGCTCGCCCCTGCGCAACCCGAGGGCGCGCAGCACCGCGAGCTCCACCGTGCGCGACCTCGCCTCGCCAGCCGCATTGGCCGCGAAGCCGGCGACCGCGAACAGGGCGGCAACGACGAAGCCGAGCGCGAGCGCGCCGATCACGCCGACCGCCACCGGGTCGTCGAGCGCGGCCTGTTCGTCGGCGCTTCGAGAGACGACCGTGAGACTGCGGAACGGCGCCGCGCGCAGCCGCTCCGCGACTCGACGGTCGTCGATCGCGGCGAGCCACCACGCTGCCGGCTGCACGGCGGACCGGTCGGCGGCGAACGCGCCCGCTGCGTACGTCGGCAGGTCCGCGACGACCGCCGGGGTCTCGGGAGCGAGCGTTGGAAAGCGGTGAAACGAGCCCACGATCTCGACCCTGCGCGTCCCGGCCGACAGCGCGAGCGGAAGCTCGTCGCCCACGGAGGCGTCGACCGCGTCGAGGAACGCGTCGCTCGCGACGACGGGCATCGCGTGCGGCAATGTGTCCTGCCCGGGGCGCAGGACGATTTGCGCGGTCGAGCGAGCCTGTCCGAACCCGAACTGGGGCGGCGGGCCGGTGGTGGTAGAGCCGGTGCTCGCGACCACCTCGAGCGCCCCGTGGTTCGTCGTGACGCGAGCGACCTTCGGAGCGAGGTATGCAAAGTCGAACCCCACTGCCGAGCCCCGCCACCCCTCCCCGAGCGGGACCAGGCGCCAGCCCGCGGACGGGCCGGGCGCCGTCTCGAGCGAGCGCAGCTCGAGCTCGACCCGCCGGGTCGAGAGGAAGCTGGGAGCGACGTCGACCTCGAGCCCGGCGACGGAGAGCGGATAGCGTGGCCGGGCGAGGCTGCCGTCGGGAAGGCGGTGGGCGAGCTCCAGCTCGTGTCGCGCCACGCGACCCGGGACAGCAGCGAAGCTGTAGACGTGGAGCAACCCGTCTCCGTCGCGTACGTAGAGGTAGACGGAGGGCCGTTCGCGGTCGCCGCCCTGCTCGAGCCCGAGACGCATCGTGATCGCCAGTCGGGTCGGCCGGCCGGGCAACGGAGCTCCGGCAAGCGCGCCGCGATCCTCGACGAGCGGCCGGAGCAGGTCGCCGAGGCTGCTCGGCGAGAAGTCCCGTCGGACGTGCACCACGCGACCCGCCCGGCCCGCGTCGAGAGCGAGCAGAGCGGCGGTCTCCGATCCGCCGCTCCCGATCGCGAAGCTGTCCGAGGCGACCGGAAGCGCCTCGTCGGCGCCGACCCATTCGTAGCTCGACGCGAGGTCGAGCGTAGGCGGGGCTTCGGGGATTCCGGACGGCTCGACGCGTACGTCCGCCCCGGCAGCATGCCGTGCCTGGTCGATCTGTGAGCGGTGCCACGTGCTCGCATAGGTCGTGGCGAACACGCCGATCGCGACTGCCAGCACGAGGAGCAGCACCGATCGCGAGTAGGCGCGTGGGCGTCGCGCGAGCTGCCAGAAGCCGAGCGCCGAGACCGAGCCGCGCAACGAGGGCGTCAGGCGCTCGACCAGCGCTGCGACGAGCGGCACGACTCTCAGCGAGAGCAGCGCGCCCGCGAGCAAGAGGACAGCGGGCGCTGCGACGAGGAACGGGTCGATGCCGAGGCTGCCCTGATGCGAGACGAGCGTTCCGTGATAGCGGCGAAGCTGCCAGTAGCCGAGCAGCGCGAACGCGGCGACGACGAGGTCGAGGTGCGCGCGCTGGGCGAGCCCGGCGAGCGCCGGCCGCCGCCGCTCGCGCGTGACCGAGACGTTCCGGGCCCGCAGCGCGGGCAGGGCGAGCCCGAGGACGCACACGACGCCGGCCCCTGCCGCGAGCAGGTACGAGGCCGAGGTCACGTGCGGCTCGAGATGCACGCCGACATCGGCAAGAGGGCCGACGTGATTGAGGGCACGGAGGGAGGCCGCAGCGAGCCAGGGTGCGAGAAGCACCGCCGGCAACGCCAGCAGCGTCGCCTCGACGAGCGCCAGCAGAGTGATCTGACGGGCCGTCGCACCACGCAGCCGCAGGGTCTCGGTCACGCGATAGCGGCGCCCGAGGAGGAGCGCGGTCGTGACCACGAGCCCGTACACCGCCAGCAGCGCAAGCTGGATGAACGGCACGAGCACGCCCGCGCGCGCGAGATGGAGCGCGTGGTCGGCCTCGTCGAGCATCGTCGGCAGGGTCGTCTGGACGTCGAACTGCTCGCCCGCGGGCCTGCCCTCGTTGAGCCGGTTCGCGAGGCCCGAGAGCGCATCCCGGAGGGTTGCCGCCTGACCGATGGTCAGATGCCGGGTGTCCGGCTGAAGACGCCAGCGAAGGCTCTGGTCGCGGAGGCCGAGCCGGGAGAACACCTCGCGGGTCGTGACGAACGGCCCCGCGCCTGCGGTCGCGAGTGGGTCACTCCACCAGAACGGGGTCGCCGGGCTGTCGGCGCGGTACGTCCCGACCACGCGGGCATCGACGAGATTCCCCTGGTCGAGCCGACTCCGCGCCCGGAGCGCGTCTCCCACAGCCAGCCCGAGATCGGTCGCGACGACACTCGGCACGACGACCTCGACCGTGCCCGCGGTCGTCCGGGGCCAGCGTCCCGAGACGAGCTCCGCATGATCCTGCAGCTCGTCCACGAAGCCGAATGCGATCGTCGACCGGTCGGTCCGGAACGGCTCGGACTCCCCGCTTCGGAACGTCGTCACCGGCACGCCGCCGAAGGTCTCGCGAACGAGTGCGGCCACATGTGCGTCCAGCCCGGCGTCGGGCGCGCCCCCGAACACGTCGACGACGAGCTGCACGTTCGCGTCCGGGACCGAGGCGCTCGCGAGACGCGAGCGCAGGCTGCTCTCGGCGACCGCGGCGGCGTAGATCGGGATCGCCGCGACGAGCGAGGCCGCGAGCAGGACGACGAGGAACGCAGCTGCGACCACGAGACGATCGGCCGCGGCTGTCTTCAGGGGCATGCTCCAGCGGCCACCGCGCACGGGGCGTGAGTGGTAGCACGAGGTGCCGAGCGGGTGGGACGAGAGGTGTGGTTTCCCGCAGCCTCGGGCCTCCGACGAACCCGTAGCGTTGCACGATGCGGGCGGAGGCAGTCATACGCGGCTCGATGTCGCGGCGCGGAGCCCTTCTGTTCGCCGCGATGTGCGTGATCTGGGGGATCCCGTACCTCCTGATCAAGGTCGCGGTCGACGACATGAGCCCCTCGGTCCTCGTGCTCGGGAGGACCGTGATCGCGGCGCTCCTCCTCCTCCCGATCGCGGTGTTCCGGCGCGAGATCCGCCCCGTCGTTCCCCATTGGCTGCCGCTGATCGCGTTCGCGGCGATCGAGATCGCGATCCCGTGGGTGCTGCTCGGCGCGGCGGAGACCGAGGTCTCGAGCTCGCTGACGGCCCTGCTCATTGCCGCCGTGCCGCTCGTCGCGACCGCGATCGCGCTGGCGACCGGCGCAGAGCGGCTCCGGCTCCAGGGCGGCCTCGGCCTCGCGCTCGGCATCGTGGGCGTCGCGGCGATCGTCGGCGTGGACTTCGAGGACACGCACGTCGTACCGCTTGTGCAGATCGGGCTCGTCGCGGTCTGCTACGCGGTCGGCCCTGCCATCCTGCAACGCTGGCTCGCAGGGTTGCCCGCGCTCGGCGTGATCTCGATCTCGCTCGTCCTCACGGCGCTCGCGTATGCGCCGATCGCAGCGTTCAGCCTCCCGGACGAGACGCCGTCCCCCGCCGCCCTCGGCTCCGTGCTGGCGCTTGCCGTGGTCTGCACCGCCGTCGCCTTCCTCCTCTTCTTCGCGCTGATCGCGGAGATCGGCCCTGTCCGCTCCACCGTCATCACGTACGTCAACCCGGCGGTGGCCGCGGTGCTCGGCGTCGTGATCCTCGACGAGCGCTTCACGCTCGGGATGGGCGTCGGCTTCGTGCTCGTGCTCGCCGGATCGGTGCTCGCCACCCGGCACGGAGCGGAGCCCGCCGAGCGAGACCCGGTGCTCGGCCCCTACCCGGGCTCGGACTCGATCGTTGGCTGAACCGCCGGTGCCGCGTCGGGCACCTCGGGAGGCGTGCCACGAACCGTGTCTGCCGCGGTGTTCTGGCGCCGTGAGAGGACAAGCGGCGGAATCGCCAGCACGCTGATCCCGGCGCCGATCAGGTACGAGGGCGCATAGCCCCAGACGTCCGCGGACCGACCCAGAACCGGCTGCGCCCAGACGCCGCCGGTCGAGCTCATCAGCGAGTCGAAGGAGAGGATCGTCGCTCGCTGACGCGAGGGGATCATCCCGTTCATGTACGCCTGCCGGATCGGCGTCGCCGCCGCGAACAGCAGGCCCCAGACGACGATCATCCCGAGCACCCCCCAGAAGCTGTCGACGGTCCCGATCAGCGCCAACGTGACGACGTTGAGGGCCGCGAGGACGATCAACCCCGAGGTGCGGCGGCGGAACAGCCCACGGATGCGAGGCGCCACGATGCCGCCGAGGATCTGCGCACCGGCCGCGATCGCCGCGACGAGACCGGCGATCTGGTACGCGTGCGGGTCGCCCCACAGCTCGAGCAGGTACGGCTGCAGCGCATAGAAGGCGTAGATGCCGACGCCTCCGGTGAGCAGCGACTCCACCATCAGCCACTTGACCGCGGGCACCCGCCATCCGTAGGCGATCGAGTTCGATGCGACCCGCCGAACCTCGGTGACGACCCCGGCGCTCCGGTCGGGCGTGAACCCGACGTCGTGCATCAGCCTGAACGCGACGACGAACATCACGATCAGGACGCCGCCGCGCAAGACGAACGGCACGCCCAGCCCGGCCTCCTCCGCGATGAAGCCACCGGCGACGGAGCCCGTGAGCATCGCGGCGCCCGCCGCGATCTGACCGCGCGCGAAGACGGCGTCCAGGTCACCCGTGAAGCCGGTCGCCGCGAGCGCATCCACGAGCCACGCCTCGACCGCACCCGAGAAGAACGTGAACCCGAGCCCGATCAGAATCGAGACGATGGCCCACTCCCAGAACGGGGCCTCGATGCGCCAGAGCAGCACGTAGAGGAGCGTCGATGCGGAGAGCGTCACCGTCCCGAGCAGGTACGAGGCTCGGCGACCGACGGTGTCGGCGACGATCCCCGTCGGCACCTCGAAGATCATCATCCCGGCGGTGAAGAACGCGTTGGCCGCGAACGCCTCGAGGTTCGACAGGCCCGCGTCCAGCAGGAAGATCGTGTTGATCCCCCAGATCAGCGACGCCGCGAGCGTGTTGCCGAGGATGAGCACGATGTACGTGCGCTGGACGGATCTCGGTGTGGTCATCTGCCGCCACGGTACGTCGTGGCCCTCGCCCGCCGCCCGGCGCGACGGACGGGTCCGGGACACTCGGCCCGGCGCATCGAAGCGACGGCTTCACCCTGATCGGGATCGCCCCGTCTCCCCACACGAGCGCGGCGCCGGCCTCCCCGCTGAGGCGGAGCCTTGACCGGCCTGCTCAGTCCGCGCGCGGGATGACGTGATTCGCGACGAAGATCCCACGCGGGTCGTACCGCGCCCGGATCGCTCGCAGCCGCTCGTAGGACTCGTCCGAGAAGAGCGACCGCGGATCGACGCGCGATTCCGCAAAGTTCAGGTATCTGCGCCCGCTGTCCCAGGGCGCCAGCCCTTCGAGCACGCGTTCCACGTTCTGCGCCACGGCCTGCTTCATGGACCTGTCGGCCGCAAGACCGAACGTGAAGAGGATGAACGGCTGGTCGATCGTGGCGACGCAGCCGTGGTCGGGCGAATCGGAGCGCAACGCACCGCCGAGGTGGCGCACCTCGACGTGCAGGAGAGGAGAGCCGACGAACGTCTCCACCATCGTCTCGATCGCGGCGGGTGGGAAGTCGTCGAGGAGGATCCCATCGCCCTCGTACGGGAGCGGGAAGTCGGGATCCATGTTCACCAGGCTCAGCTCGCTCGTCGGCATCATCGCGACGGTGTCGAGCTCCGGAGCGAGGTCTCGTAGGGGCTGCACGAGCGCGGCACCGTCGCTCTCCGAGCCGACAAAGGCCGGCTCGACGAGAACGAACGAGCGGCCGCGGACGTGGTCGGGTAGGAAGGGAACGTCGGGAAGCTGCAGCATCCTCCCGATCGACTCGCACTCGTCCGGGACGGTGTCGACCCAGGCGCGCCAGGCCGTGAGGATCTCGGTCGCCCGCTCGATCGGCCAGAAAAGGCACCCGGCGTATATCTCCGGTACCGGGTACAGCTCGAGCTCGATGGCCGTGACCGCACCGAAGTTGCCGCCGCCACCCCGCACCGCCCAGAACAGGTCGGGCTCGTGCTGCGCGTCGGCGCGGACGCGCCGTCCTTCGGCGGTGACGAGCTCGACCGCGAGCACGCTGTTCGCGGCCAGGCCGTACTTGCGGATCATCCAGCTGAACCCACCTCCGAGCGCGTAGCCGATGACCCCGACATCGGGTGAGGTGCCCGAGAGGAAGCAGAGGCCGTGCTCACCTGCAGCCTGGGCGAGGGGCTTGCCGAGCACGCCGGCGTCGACGCGCGCACGGCTTCGGCCGGGGTCGATCTCGATCCTCGTCATTCGCTCGGTCTTCAGCAGGAGGGCTGGTCTGCTCCAGTCGATCGTGCCCGCATTGTGGCCGCCCGCGTTGAAGGCGATCCGAATGTCGTTCTCGGCTGCGAAGCGGACGGCTGCGGCGACGTCGTCGGCCGACTCCGGAAAGACGACGGCGACGGGGCGTTGGTCGACCGCGAGGTTCCATGCCTGCCGCGCCGCGTCCCAGTCGCCGTCTTCCGGGAGGACGACATCGCCCTCGAGCTCGCGCGCGAGCCGGGCCGGATCTACTCGCTCGGACTCGGTCGCCACGGCTTGTCTCCAGTAGAGATGCGGCTCGTCATCTAGAGGCTTGATGTGGGTTAGGGGTGCGGTTGGGGAGGGCGTGGGGCAAGGGGCGCGGCCGATTCGGCTGGTGGCAAAGCTGGTGGCCTTGACGCCGGGCGAAGCGGACGCGATCCGCCGGCCCAGGCCCCCATCCAGACGTGGCCGTAACCCGCATCAAGCCTCTACGCCCAGGGGAGGCTGTTCCAGTACGAGGGCCGCTCCGGGCGCGACGGCTCGAACCGCGGGTATACCTGACCGAAGTCGGTCGTCTCCTCCTCGACGCTCGCGCCGTAACGCGCCGCGAGCTCCGACACCGGGTAGTGGAGTCGCTCGTCCTCGAGCCGCGCGCCGGCCATCAGGATCACGCACGGCTCCTCGCCCGCGCCGACGAAGATGTGCTCGGTACCGGGTGGGCTGTGGAAGAAGTCCCACGGCCCGAGGAGCCGCTCCTCGCCCTCGACGAGCACCCTGCACTCCCCCCGAAGCACGAGGAACGCCTCCTGCTGGTTCTCGGAGTGGTAGAGGCCGTTCGGCTGCCCCGGCTCCAGGACGCGGAGCTTGACGCCGACCTGGGGAAAGGAGAACTCCCGGCTCTCGAAGCGGCAGTCCGAGCCCGGCGGCTTCTGCTCGCTGTTCTCCGCCGTCGACCACGCGGCGTCGCGTGCGTTGACGACGAACCAGCCCTCGCCGGCCGGAGCGAGGCCCGACCCGGAGTCCTCGAGCTGCGCCTCGGGCACGGCACGAGTCTAGACCGTCGATCGCCACTGACGACGCCGGCGGCGATGCGCCCGGGAGGATTCGAACCTCCGACCCGCGGATTAGAAGTCCGCCGCTCTGTCCCCTGAGCTACGGGCGCTCGACCCGGAGGGTAGACGCTCGATCGCCCGGAGCGTGCCGCGTCGCACGAAGCCTTCGACGTCGGCGGGAAAGGCGATCCTCAGCCGATGGCGCGCGGGTCGTCGTCGAGCGCCTCCTGCTCGGCGAGGAAGCGGAGGAACCAGTAGCCGAACACCACGAAGAACACCAGGGACTGCTCGGCCGCCATCGTCATCCCGCCGAGCTGCTGGTCCTCGAGCCGCGAGATACCGAGCACCCGCTCGGGCGCGGACGCGTAGAACGCGTAGAGGGGCCGCGGGACGAGCGCGAGGACGAGCCCGAGGGGCGCGGAGAGCACGAACGCCGCGACGACGTATCCCGAGCGCGCTCCTGCGGGGACATGGTGTGGTGCGTCCTGCCAGACGCACCACCAGAAGAGCACGCCGACGACGACGTAGGTCGCGTGCTCGAGTGCGAGCAGCGAGTCGGGACGGCGGAGCGCGGCGTCGTAGAGCGCCGGGACGTGCCAGATCGCGTACGTCACGACCCAGAGCGGCAGCGCGACGACCGGAAGCGTGAGGAAACGCGCCGTCCGCGAACGGGACAGGCGCGCCGCAAGGAGGGGCGGGATCCCGAGCACGAGCAGCAGCGGACGCCCACTCGGCGAGCACCACGTTCTGGAGCAGGTGGGCCCACACGAGATACTCGCGCGCCAGCGTGTCGAGCGGCGTGACGAGCACGGCGACGAGCAGTGCGCAGCCCGTCATGAAGAGGATCGTCCTGCCCGTCCGGCGGTCGTTGCGGGTCGCCGGGAGATACGCCGCGGCGAGCCCGAGCGGGACGATCGCCTCCCAGCTCCAGGACCACGTGGAGGGACCCACGGCGCTACGCTACTTCGGCGCGGGTGTAGCTCAGTTGGTAGAGCGTCAGCCTTCCAAGCTGAATGTCGCCGGTTCGAGCCCGGTCGCCCGCTTGGCCCCGTTCGGCATCGGCTGGTGGCCTCGGCGGTGCCGTGTCAGCGACCGCTCGCAGAGAAGTGCTGGTAGTCGCGGTCACCCGACCAGCGACCGCCCCAGCCCCAGCCGGCGGCCGCGAACGCGCGGACGACGACGCCCCCCTCGACGGCCATTCCCCGACGGTACGGCGAGCGGCGGAGGTACGGGCGGCTCGCGGGATGCGAGGTCGCGCCTCCGGCTGTGACGTAGGGGTTCTCGATCGGGTTGAGGTCGATCGCGCGGCCGTAGGAGTGCTCCGACCACCGGGTCGTACCGTCCACGTACCGGCAGTTGAACGCGGAGGTGTTGTCGGCCTCGATCGACCGGAAGTCGCTCGCGCCGTAGGCGTCGACCGGCACCATCCGGCGGATCGGGAAGCGCGCCGCGTAGAGGCGGCGAAGCACCTCGACGACATCATGGGCGACATCGCGGTGGACGATCAGCCTTCCTTCGTGGGGACGCCCGTCGAACCCCCAATGCGTTGCCGTGACCAGCCGCAGGCTGCGAAGGGCAATCGGACAGCCCGGATGCCACGAAAGGCCTGTCATCGTGCGCCGGAGCGGAGAGGGAAGCACGCTGACGGCCGCGCGAAACGACGTCGTCTGCGCCGTCGACTGGCCGGAGACGATCCCGGCCGAGAGCAGCATGATCAGGGCAACGCCTGCAATTCGCATTTCCGAGCCGTGCCTCATTTTCGGCCAGCGGTGTAGGACGCCACCGACCTGTGCGGTCCAGCCTCGTGCCTTCGGTCAGACGCGGGCTCTTCCTTCGGGTCCGATGGCAATCGATGAGTCGGGGTGGTCGGATTCGAACCGACGAAACCTCCCGGCCCCAAACCGGGCGCTCTACCAGGCTGAGCTACACCCCGTCGACGCTCGAGCGAGCGCACAGCATGACAGTTTGCACAAACCAGCTCGCGCTCCTCGATCTCGCCGAATGCAAGACGCCTACGCGCGCCGGCATGCGCGACACCACGCCTCCCTGATTTCGGCTCGTCGATGAGATTCCTCCAGCCGTTTCTCCTCAGCGCGCAACGACTGCACCGCTTGTTCATCGTTGTCAACATAGACAGCGGCTCGACGATCTGGATGCATCACGAACCGCTATGACGCGACTACCCTCGCGCGGTGACGGAGATCGTCCTCCACGACACGGGCTTCGCCGTCCGCAGGCGTCCGCGTCTCGGCTACCTGCTCGTAACAGCCTCCGCGGCGCTCTTCGCGGTCAACGGGACCGTCTCCAAGATCATCCTCACCTCGGGCGGCATGACGAGCCTCCGGTTGACGGAGCTTCGCGCAACCGGAGCGTTCCTCGGTCTCGCCGCCTTCATCGCGCTCACAGCGCCGCGGCTCCTCGTCGTGCGCCGGGACGAGGTGCGGCTCCTCGTCTTCTACGGGATCGTCGGGTTCGCGCTCGTGCAGTGGCTCTACTTCGTCGCGATCGAGCGTCTCCCGATCGGCATCGGCCTGCTCCTCGAGTTCACTGCGCCCGTCCTCGTGGCGCTCTGGGCTCGGATCGCGTGGCACGAGCCGGTGAGGCGCAGGGTCTGGGCCGCGCTCGCCCTCGCCCTGGGTGGCCTGGCGCTCGTCGCCGAGGTGTGGGAGGACGTCAGGCTGGACGCGGTCGGGGTCACCGCCGGCCTGCTCGCGTCGGGTGCGCTCGCGACGTATTTTCTGGCCGGTGAGCACCAGGCGGCGCGGCGCGATGCACTCTCGTTGACATGCCTGTCCCTCGGCGTCGCGGCCTGCTTCTGGGCCGTGCTGCAGCCCTGGTGGGGGTTCCCGTTCGATGCTCTGCGAGAGACGGTGTCGCTCGAGGGCTCGCTCGAGTCGACCACGGCTCCGGTCTGGCTCCTCTCGATCTGGATGATCGTCCTCGGCACGATTGCGCCGTTCGTGCTCTCGCTCGCGGCGCTCCGTCACCTTCCCGCGACGAGGGCGTCGATCGTCGCGATGCTCGAGGTCGTGCTGGCCTCCGTGGTCGCCTGGGCCTGGCTCGGAGAGACGCTCTCGGCGATGCAGCTGACAGGCGGTGGCATCGTGCTGCTCGGGATCGTGCTCGCGCAGACATCTCGCTGAGGGCCCCGCGGCCGCTGCGCCAGTACCCTGTGGGCGTGAGCGTTCGACGCGTCCTCCTCGCCTCACCGCGCGGCTATTGCGCGGGCGTCGAGCGTGCCGTCGAGACCGTCGAGCGCGCGCTCGAGCACTACGGGGCTCCCGTCTACGTCCGCAAGCAGATCGTCCACAACATCCACGTCGTACGCGACCTCGAGGCCCGTGGGGCTATTTTCGTCGACGACGAGCGGGAGGCGCCACGGGGCGCCACGGTCGTCTACTCGGCGCACGGAGTGGCGCCCTCCGTCCATGCGAGCTCGGCCCGGCTCGGGCACGATGTGATCGACGCGACCTGCCCGCTCGTGACCAAGGTGCACGTGCAGGCAAAGCGCTACGCCGCGGCCGGGTACACGGTGCTCTTGATCGGGCACGCCGGGCACGAGGAGGTGGTGGGCACGATGGGCGAGGCGCCGGACTCGACCATCCTGGTCCAGGACGTGTCGGAAGCCGAGGCTCTCGAGCTGCCAACCGACGCGCGGGTTGCGTACGTCACACAGACGACGCTGTCGGTCGACGAGACGACGGACATCATCGGAGTCCTGAGGCGCCGCTTCCCCGAGGTGGTCGGGCCGAAGAAGGAAGACATCTGCTACGCGACCTCCAACCGGCAGTGGGCGGTCAAGGACATGCTCTCGGAGATCGACCTCCTCCTCGTGATCGGGTCTCGAAACTCGTCGAACTCCAACCGACTCGTCGACGTGGCGCGGGCGGCCGAGGTGCCCGCACATCTGATCGACGACGAGAACGAGATCGACGAGACCTGGCTCGAAGGCGTCGATACCGTCGGGATCACGTCCGGTGCGTCGGCGCCCGAGCATCTCGTGACCCGCGTCTGCGACTGGTTCCGGGCGCGAGGAGCCGACGAGGTCGAACCGTTCCGCATGGTCGAGGAGGACGTCACCTTCCGGCTCCCGGTCGAGCTGCGGCGCGAACTTGCGCTCGCCGCTGCCCGACCCGACTGACGACGCGTGCGCCTGAGCCTCGTCGTCCCGGCAACCGACGCTCCCTCCACCCTCGGCCGTTGCCTCGAGGCCGTTCGCGAGGCGACCGACCCACCGGACGAGCTCGTCGTGGTCACGAGCCCGGCGGGCTCCGGGCCCGCATTCGCACGGAACGCCGGTGGACGCGAGGCGACCGGCGACATACTCGTGTTCCTCGACGCAGACGTCCTCGTCCGACCCGACGCGTTCATGCGGATCCGCGCGGCCTTCGACCGCGACGAGGCCCTTGTGGCGGTGTTCGGCTCGTACGACGACATCGTGTTGACACGCGGCACCGTGGCGGGCTTCCGCAACCTCCTCCACCACGTCGTGCATCAGCGCTCCGCCGGTGAGGCGTCGACGTTCTGGGCGGGCCTCGGAGCCGTCCGGGCCACGGCCCTGGAAGCCGCCGGCTGGTTCGACGCCGAGCGATACCCAACGTCGTCGATCGAGGACGTCGAGCTCGGCGGCCGCCTCGCCGGCGTCGGCCGAATCGTGCTGGATCCGGGGCTGCGCGGTGCCCATCTGAAGGAGTGGACTCTGCGCTCGATGGTGGCCACCGACTTCTCGCTGCGGGGCGTGCCCTGGGTCGCGTTGATGGCCGAGCGACGCTCCGTGCAGAGGACACTCAACCTCGGCCCGCGCGAACGTGCGAGCGCCGCGGCCGCGCTGATCGTTTTCGGCGCGACCCTAACGCGACGGCCGCGGCTCGCCGCCGGGGCGCTCGCGGCCGGTATCGCGCTGAACCTCGATCTGTACGGCGTGCTCTGGCGACGCCTCGGCGCTCGCGGCGTCGCTGCCGGCGTGCCCCTGCACGTCCTTCACCAGCTCATCGCGGCCGC
This sequence comes from uncultured Actinomycetes bacterium, assembly GCA_963798725.1. Classification (GTDB taxonomy): domain Bacteria; phylum Actinomycetota; class Thermoleophilia; order Gaiellales; family Gaiellaceae; genus Gaiella. Next base: position 886,746 of record CAWCUL010000001.1, on the reverse strand, counting down.
CGCGGTGCCGGCGGGCCTGCTCGCTGCGCGACGCGGAAGACGCGGTTGAGGCCCGACACCGTCGGCCTCAGGCGAGGTCGTCGAAGGCATGCGCCGGCCGGGACGCGTAACCGATCGCCGTAGCCGCCTGGGCGACGACGACCAGCGAGCCCGCCAGCAGCCCGTTGCGGAATCCGTCCAGGAGCAGGCGCCCATATGCGGCGGCCGGCCCGCGCGTCCAGCCCGGGTCGACCCGCGCGCCGCGTCCGTACCGAGCGTGCTGACGCAAGAACCCCGGCACGTCGAGCTCCGGATCGTGGAACAGCACCGCCCGCGGTGCGGCGACGAGCGGCGCCCCGACCCCGGTCAGGCGGCGGCACCACTCCCTGTCCTCGCCGCCGGCGATGCGAAACCGCTCGTCGAAGCGAACGGCAAGAGCGAGCTCGCGCCGTAGCCCCACGTTGCGCGTTGCCGCGAACCGGTCGCAGCGCTCGGCATGACCGACGATCGCCTCGGACGCCGAGACGAGCGGGCGGCGCCGATCGTGCAGCGTGCGCCCCACCGCGAGCCCACCGCCGACGTCGGCGACGCGCGCGAGCTCCGCGGCCCAGCCGGGCCATGCCACGCAGTCGTCGTCGGTCAACAGGACGACATCGCCCGCCGCACCGCGGATCCCCGCGTTTCGCGCTGCGGCAGGTCCTCTTCCGTCGAGCCTCACCACGCGTGCCTCCGCGTACTGGGCGACGCGCCGGACCGCGCCGAAGTCCTTCGATCCGTCGTCGACGACGACGAGTTCGAGCCGCACGTCCCGCTGGCCCCGCAGCGAGGCGAGGCACCGTGCGAGCGCACCTGGCCTGTCACGCGTCGGGATCACCACCGACACGAGTCGCGTGCTCACCGCGAGACGTCCTGCAGGAGGCCCCGAAGCCACGCCACGTGTGCCGCCGCGTCGTGGCGATGCGCCAGGGCCAGTGCCGCTTCACGCTCGACGTCGTGGTCGGGGAAGGCACCTCCCGTGACGATCTCCAGCAGCGCGGCCGCGAGGGCCCCGGGCGAGCCAGGAGCGACGAGGAGCCCTGTCCGTCCGTGCTCCACTATCTCGACGAGGCCGCCGCTGGCCGTCGCGACGACCGGCACCCCGCGGACGATCGCCTCGAGGGCGACGAGCCCGAGCGGCTCCTCCCAGACGGATGGGACGACGACCGCCCACGCACGAGCCATTGCCTCCTCGAGCTCGGCAGCCCCGGCCCATCCGCGGAGCGCGACGCGATCGCCGAGCTTCGCCGCTGCGATCTCGAGCTCCACTTGCGACCGGAGCGGCCCGTCCCCGAGGATCTCGAGCCGCGCCGGCCCGATCGACGCCGGACCGGCGGCGAAGGCACGCACCAACTCGAGAACGCCCTTCTCGCGTGCGAGGCGACCGACATAGAGAAGAAGCGGATCGCGGGATGGAAAGCGGACGAAGCCCTCCGGCACCGGTGCCGTCGGCCAGGGCGCATGCAGCGCGGAGATCCCGTCGAGGGCAAGCCGTGAACGCATGTGCTCGCTGCACGTGACCGCCAGGGCAGCGGTGTCGAGCACGTGCCGGATCAGCGTGTAGCGGGGCCGGTCGCGCAGCCAGTGCGCCCTTCCCACGCAGCCCGAGCCGACGCAGATCCCGCCCGCGCGATGCGTGCAAACCCGACCGTCGGGCAGAAGCTTGAGTCCCGTTGGGCAAATCGGCTTGTAGTAGGCGATGTTGAGGACGACGGGCACCGGGCGGAGCGCCGCGACCACCGCCGGGGAGAGCCGCATCTCGAACATCGAGACGAACGCCACGTCGGGCCGGAACTTCCGGACGAGCCTGCGGGCGCTGCGTACGGCGAACGGGTTCACCACCTGGAGGAACGCCTGGGCGGCGCGGCGGTTCGACGTGGCGGCGAGCTCGTCCGCGTGCGCAGTAGCGTCCCCGACACGGGCGGCAAGCAGGCGAACGTCGTCCCCTGCGGCCCGCAGGGCATCGACCGTCTGCGTCACATACCTCTCGACGCCACCCCCCGTCTCCGTCCAGTCGTTGACCACGAGAGCACGCATCACGTCACGGCCGGGGTCGCGAGCGCTTCGGCTGCGAGGATTGCCTCGAGGCTGGCGAGCCCGTCTGCCATCGCGGCCGGCGATCCGGTTCCCTCGCCGTGGATGCGGGCGACCCAGTCGCGGAGCGAAGGGGCGTAGGAACGGTCGGCGAGCGGGCGCAGGATGGCCCAGGAGCGGGCCGCGAGCAGAGTCGGCGAGCGCACGCGGCGCCCTCCCACGCTGAGGGTGCCGGCCCAGCGATCGAGGCGAAGCGTCCGTCCCGCCCGGTCGTGGAGCTCGAGCACGTCACAGCGCCCTCTCACGAACGAGCTTCGGATCTCCACCTCGCATCCGTCGCCGTCGAAGCGGAGCGTGCAGTCGTCGTGCTCGCTCCGGATCGATGCGAGCTCGACGGCAACGGGCGTGAGCGAGACCCCGAGGAGGTGCCGGACGAGGTCGACGTGGTGCGAGGCGAGGTCGAGCAGCGCGCCCCCACCGGTTGCCCGAGCTCTCTTCCAGCCCGGGAGGGCAGCGTCCGCGAGTGGCTCCTCGAACGAGGAGTCGACCCGGACAACCGTGCTTCGGGCCGAGTCGAGCAGACGGGCCGCTTCGAGGACGACCGGATGGAACCGGCGGTTGAAGCCGACCGCGATCACGAGCCCCGACTCGGGGCCCAACGCCGCGAGACGGTCGGCCTCGTCGCGCGTGGTCGCGACGGGCTTCTCGAGATAGAGGTGCTTGCCCGCGGCGAGGATGCGAACCGCGAGATCGGCATGCGTGGCGGGAGGCGTCGTGACGACGACCGCGTCCACGTCGTCCCGTTCGACGAGCTCGTCTGCGTCCGTCAGGGCGGCGGCCCCTGGAACGAGCGCCGCCGCGCGCTCGAGCGCCCGCGGATCGGGGTCGGCGATCGCCGACACGACGGCTCCGGACAGTCGCCGCGCGTTCCGGAGATGGACGGCGACGGCGTGGGCGCCGCACCCGGCTATACCGAGCCGTACGGGACGAGTCAGAGGTATGCCTCGCGATGGAGCTCGAGGTGAACGTGCCGCCGTTCGGCGTCGCCGGGGCCCCTCAGGTACCCGACGACCTCGCCGACCGTCTGGAGTGCAGCGAACGCGACGACCAGGGCTGCGGTTCCGCGCGGCACCTCGGGCCCGAGCCGGTGCCAGCCGTCCGAGCCGAAGATGCGACGCGACATCACCGCAGGCGCCAGCGGAGACCCGCTGACGTGCACGGCGCGGCGCGCGGAGCTCCAGTCACGGCAGCGCATTCCCGCCCAGAGACGACCGCCGACCAGCCGGTCGTCGAGGATGCCGCGCGGCCTGACGACGTTCAGATGGTCGACGACGGCCTCGGGCACGAACCGCATCTCGGCCTGCATTGCAGCGAGCGTCCTACTCAGCCCCACGCCGTACACGAGCGCCGCCGGTTCTTCGGCGACGGTCGAGAGGCGCCTTCGCTCGAACATCCCGTTGTGCAGCGCGACCTGCCCGAGCCTTCGGGGCGTGTCGCCCGTGAACGCACCGTAGGTCGCGAACAGGCTCGCGTAGGAGCGGGCGGTAGCGGGGTTCGCGTTGACGAGCCTCGGCATCGCCGCCACGGCTCCGCCGTCGATCGCGACGAGGAGGTGCTCGAGGCATTCGGGCCTCGGAAAGCCGTGCGTCTCCGCCACGAATACGGCACGGCCGCGGGAGACTGCGATCCCGGCGGCCCGCGCGTGGGACAGCGGATGCGTCGGCACGTCGACCGTGGTGACGCTGCCGAGCCGCTCGCCCGAGCCTGCCGGCAGCTCAACGGCAGGGCCGACGAGCACGAGCTCGACCTGCGCCGCCACGGTCTGCGCACGAAGTGCCTCGACCGTTCGGCGGCCTGTCGCGAAGTCTTCCACCGCCAGAACGACGGACACCGCCGTCTCGTTCATGCGGTCCGACTCGCATGGGCGCGCTTGTGTGTCTCGTAGGCGAGCATGCGCCGCTCCGCACGTCCGGAGCCCGAAGGCCCCACGTAGCCGACCGCCTCGCCGAGCGCGGAGATGGCGCAGGCGAGCGCGAGCGCGGGCGTGGTTCCGCGCGGTACGTCGTCGTAGCGGGCGCGGACGGCGCGCCGGAACAAGACCAGGGCAATCAGCGGCCACGCGAGCGCATATCCGATACGCCGCCACGGACCGAAGGCGACCCGTCTGCCTCGCGCGAGCAGGATCCCGCCGAGCAGGCGCTCGCGGGCCCAGTCGAGCGGCATGTCGACGTTGAGGTGCGCGAGCCCCGCAGCGGGCGCCTGAAGAACGGCTGCGCTCCGCGCACGGAGCTCCTCGTCGAGCGCGAGGCCGGGCACGAGCGTCCGCTCGAGCTCCGGGAGCCCGACGAGCGCCTTTCGCAGGACGGTCGCGTTGTACGTCGGTACCGGTGTCGTGGGCGGCGCGGGCCGCGCATACCGTCCGTAGTCCATCAGGAACGCCGCCCAGCTGAGCGCTCTTCCCGGGTTCGCGTTCTGCATCCTCGGGAGCACGGCGACAGCTCCGGCGTCGTGGGCGTCCAGAGCCGCACGGGCCCAACCGGGCGACGGCGTCACATGCGTCTCGCCGAGCGCCACGACATCACCCGTTGCGGCTCGAACCCCGGCGGCCCGAGCGGCGCGTCCACTCGCGACGACGACGAGGACCGGGATCCGCAGGTCCGGCGGCTCGAGCGGCCTGTCGCAGACGAGGACGAGCTCGAGCTCTCCCGACGCGGTCTGGCCGGCCAGCGCCTCTGCGAGCTCGGCGACCGGCTCCCACGCGTCCGTGGTGACGACGTAGGAGAGCCGGGTCATGCCTTGGCGATGGCGAAGCCTTCGCCACCCGCGTCGAGCGCGACCGCCAGCGTCTCGCCCTTGATCCAGTCCGCATGCTCGAGCAGATCGGAGTCGGCGGCCGGGATCGTCAACACGATCCGGTCGGAGAGCTCGAGACCGGACTCCTTGCGCAGCGTGTTGACTCGGCGGATAAGCTCGTAGACGCGGCGCTCGGACTCGAGCTGCGGGTCGAGCTGCATATCGAGGGCGACGGTCACGCCGTCCTCCGCCGCGACGGCCCAGCCCTCCTTCCCGGCCCGCTCGACGAGCACCTCGTCCGGCGAGAGCTCGTGCCCGGCCGCGCGGAAATGCCCACCTTCGAGCGTTTCGAAGGCACCGGCTTGCAGCGCGGCACGGACTTTGGCGAGCTCGCGCCCGAGCTTCGGGCCGAGAACCGGCAGGTTCGGCTTCACGATCAGCTCCGAGTCGACCGAGCCGATGCGCACGTCCTTCACGCGCAGCTCGTCGCGGATCTCCGCAGCCTGATCGACGCCGAGCGCAGCCCCCTCCACGACGAGCGTTCGCAGAGGTTGCTGCACCTTGATGCCCGCCGCCTGACGGGCCTGGTGTCCGAGGCCGACGACACGGCGAACGTCTGCGACCTCGGCGAGCAGCGCCTCGTCCGCCTCGAGCTCCTCCGGCCAGCCCGCCAGGTGGACGCTTTCGGGGGCGCCCTCGCAGACGTCGCGCACCAGCGCTTGCCAGAGGTGCTCGGAGAGAAAAGGCATCACCGGCGCGGTGATCCGCAGCGTCTGGACGAGCGCATGCCAGAGGGTGCGGAGAGCCGCCTCCTCGCCGTCCCAGAAGCGGCGGCGCGACCGGCGGATGTACCAGTTCGAGAGGTCGGCCAGGTAGGCCTCGAAGGCGCGGATCACGTCGACCGTCAGCCAGCGCTCGTACCCCGAGGTCGCGTCGACCACGAGCTGCCGCGTCCGCTCGACGAGCCACCGGTCGAGCGGCTGGAGCTCGTCCGCAGGGCCGCGCTCGAGGTCGTCGTATCGCGGCTCGAATCCTTCGACGTTCGCGTACTGCACGAGGAACGTCACGGAGTTCCAGAGCGTCAGCAGCCGGCGCTGGATCTCGTGCGCCGGCCCGAAGCCGAACAGGAGGTTCCGATCGGGGGGCTGGGCGCAGAACTGCCAGCGCATCACATCGGCGCCCATCTGCGCGAAGGCGTCCGGCGCGTCGATCGTATTCCCCCACGAGCTGTGCATCTCGCGGCCGGTCTCGTCGAGCATCTTCTCGTAGCCGAGCACCCTGCGGAACGGCGCCCGCCCCGTCAACGCGACGGACATGAAGAGCTGGGAGTAGAACCAGAGACGGATCTGCTCGCGCATCTCCGACACCCAGTCCGCGGGAAACCACTCCTCCCAGTAGGCGTGGTCGGGCAGGTCGGCGTGGGTCAGCCCGCTCGCCGCGCCCGTCCCGTATCCCCCTGGGACGTGCTCCTTGCTCTCCCAGCCGAGAGTCGAGAACGGGACGATGCCCGCGTCGAGCCACACGTCACCGACCTCCGGGATCCGCTCCACCACCTCGCCGCACGCCTCGCAGCGGATGGGCACGTCGTCGATCCATGGCCGCCGCAGTTCCTCGAGCCCGTCGAGGTCGCGCATCGCGCGCTCCGCGAGCTCGGCCTTCGAGCCGATCACGTTGAGGTGTCCGCACGGGCACGGGTAGAACGGAAGCGGCAGACCGTAGTAACGGCGCCTCGAGATGTTCCAGTCGCCCATGTTCCGGAGCCAGTCGTCCATGCGCCTGCCCATGTACGCCGGCGTCCACTCGACCCCGGCGTTCGCATCGAGCAGCTGCTGGCGCAGCTCGTCGACCGCGAGGAACCAGTCGTCCGAGATCCGGAAGATGAGCGGGGTGTCGCAACGCCAGCAGTGGGGGTAGCGATGCTCGTACCGCCCGGCGTGGAGGAGCAGCCCGCGCTCGGCGAGATCCCCGACTATCTGGTCGGCGGCGTCCCCGGTCGAGACGCCGTGGAGCCAGCCGTAGCTGTCGTAGAAGCGCCCGGACTCGTCGACGGGAGTGAGCACCGCGAGGTCGTGGACGCGCGAGAGCTCGAAGTCCTCGCCACCGCAGCCCGGCGCGATGTGGACGATCCCGGTTCCTTCGTCGAGCGCGACGTCGTCCCAGCTGATCACCTGGTGCTCGACCCCTGCGCCCGGTGGAAGCACGTCGAACGGGCCCGAGTAGCGCCAGCCGACGAGCTGGGCGCCGAGTGCCGAGTCCGACACCGGGCCGGTGAGCCCCACGACGTCCTCGAGCCCCTTGGCGACCCAATACCGATGCGATCCGGACTCGATCCGCACGTATTCGGCAGACGGGTTCACGGCCGCGGCGACGTTCGCAGGCAGCGTCCAGGGTGTGGTCGTCCAGATGACCAGCGACTCGTTGTCGCGGTCGACGAGCGGAAACCGGACGAAGAGCGACGGGTCCGAGCGATCCTGATAGACGCCCGACTGGGAGAGCTCGTGCTGCGAGAGCGATGTCCCACAGCGCGGACACCATTCCGTCGAGCGATGGCCGACGTACAGCCTCCCGCGCTCGTGCATGAGCTTCAGGAAGCCCCAGATGTACTCGATGTTCGTGTCGCTGAACGTGAAGTAGTCGTTCCCCCAGTCCATCCACTGACCGAGCCGGATCGACCCTTCGGTCAACGCGCGGGAGGACCTGACGACCACGTCCCGGCACCGTCGAGCGAACTCGGCGAGGCCGAACTCCTCGATCTCCCGCTTCGAGTTGAGCCCGAGCTCGCGCTCGACTCCGACCTCGATCCAGAGGCCCTGGCAGTCGAATCCGTTCTGATAGCGCTGGTGGTATCCGCGAAGCGCCTTGTAGCGCTGGAACACGTCCTTCAGCGTGCGCCCCCAGGCGGTGTGGACGCCGAGCACCATCCTGTTTGCCGTGACCGGCCCGTCGACGAAGCTGAACCGTGGGCCGGCCGCGTTCTTCTCGCGCAGCCTCCCGAACGTTCCCTCGCGCTTCCAGAGCTCGAGGATGTCGCGCTCGAGTGCGTCGTGATCCGGCTTGTCCGAAAGCGGTGCGAACATGGCGCGATTCTAGGGAAGGAGTTTTCGGCGCCCCACGTTGATAGGCATGAGACACTTCTTCACCACCGAAACGGAAGGAACCCATGGCCCTCGACGTCACGACCTCCAACTTCGACCAGGAGGTAATCCAGAGCGACAAACCCGTGCTCGTGGACTTCTGGGCGGAATGGTGTGGCCCGTGCCACGCAGTTGCCCCCGTCCTCGACCGCATCGCGGCCGAGCGCGAGGACGAGCTCAAGCTCGTCAAGGTCAACATCGACCAGGAACACGAGCTCCAGCAGCGCTACGGCGTCGCGTCGATCCCGACTCTGATCCTGTTCCGAGACGGCGAGCCGGCGGCCGCCGTGATCGGCGCCCAGCCGAAGGGCGCGATCGAGCGCTCACTCGGCCTCGTCGCCGCATAGGCCGCCCCCCCGATCCTCCCCCTCACACACGCCAGGCCCGGCTCGGCCCGGGCCTGGCGGTTCCTCTCGCGGCCTGTGGAGCGATTGGCACACACCTGGCACGGTTTGCCCTTGACGGCAAACGGTGTCTGACACCGTTTCGCGCGCTGCCGGGGCGCAGTCCCGTCAGACCCGACGCGGCGACCCCGCCCGTAAACCGTCGTAGGGCCAAAATCCCTGCACACGGCCTGTGGAGCAACTGGCACGAATTCGACACGGTTTGGCCTTGACGGCAAACGGTGTCTGACACCGGTGTTCGCCGACCACCCGCTGCGGCCGCTCGTTGGGTCGCCGGCCGTCAGCCGGGAGAGCCGCTCCGGCCGTCGCGCCAGGCGGCCAGGGCGTCCGCGACCGTCGCGAAGGCCAGCTCGTTCGGACCGGGCAGGGCGTTCGGAGAGAACCAGCGGAGCTCCGCCACGTCGTCCGCCGGAGTGGGCTCGCCGTCGGCGACGCGCGCCGTCCAGTACAGGTTGAGTGTCGCAGCGGCATCGGGCGCATCGCCATAGACGTCAATCCACGCTCCGAGAAAGTCGACCGGCTCGGCCGCCAGCCCCGTCTCCTCGAGCAGCTCGCGGCGGAGCCCGTCGTGCGGGTGCTCTCCCTCCTCGAGAAATCCCCCGGGCGCGTCCCAGAGGCCCAGATACGGCTCGACGCCGCGTCGCGCGAGCAGCAGACGCCCTTCACCGTCCTCGACGAGAATGCTGATGCACGGCGCCGAGCTCGCGTAGTAGACGGAGCCGCACACCGGACAGCTCGCGCGAGCGCCGCCGTTGTCGAGCACGGCGGCGCAGCGCGGGCAGGTCGTCCAGCCGTGGAGGAACGCCATGCGCTCGCTACCGTATCCCCGTGAGCCCGCGTCACGTCCCGGCCTCGGTGACCGAGCTGTCCCGGGTCGGCCTGCTCGCGTCCCTCCCCGGTGAGACGCTGATACGGCTCGCCGAGCGCATGCGGCGGGAGGAGCTGCCGTCCGGCCGGACGATCGTGTCCGAGGGAGAGAACGGCGACCGCTTCTACGTCCTGCTCTCGGGGCTCGCCGCCGTCACCCAGACGGAGCGAGGCGCCCGGTCGCTGGTTCGGCCGGGAGAGACGTTCGGCGAGGTCGCGCTCGCGATGGACGTCCCTCGAACCGCAACGGTCACGACCATGACCCCGTCGGTGGTCGCAAGCTGCGACAGGGCCACGTTCGACGAGCTCCTCCGCCCGCTCTTCGCCGACGACTGAGCCGTTGCCTCCGATGCCGTGCGTGGGGACGAGGCCTACGGTCGCGTCCCCAGGCGCCCTGATGCCGACGCGCTGAGGGACGCGGGCAAAGCCCACGTCCCCGGGGGGCTTCAGGGATCTGCCCCGCCGCAGGCGGGGATCAGCGGCAGAAATCCGCGCAAGCGGAGTACCGCTCCGAACTTGAGCTCCTATGTCGTTGCGACCGCGAAGCGGGCGCCTTCAGGGATCTGCCCCGCCGCAGGCGGGGATCAAGGGACAGAAACCCGCGCAAGCGGAGTACCACTCCGAACCGAGCTCCTATGCCGTTGCGACCGCGAAGCGGGCGCCTTCAGGAATCTGCCCCGCCGCAGGCGGGGATCAAGGGACAGAAACCCGCGCAAGCGGAGTACCGCTCCGAACTTGAGCTCCTATGCCGTTGCGACCGCGAAGCGGGCGCCTTCAGGGATCTGCCCCGCCGCAGGCGGGGATCAGCGGCAGAAATCCGCGCAAGCGGGTTTCTGCTTCGCGAACAAGGTTCAGTACTCGTCGCGCTGGATCCTGAGCGCGCCCGCGCTCCAGAAGATCCCCACCCAGACCACCACGGCGACGGCAGCGGCCGCGATCGAGACGCTGCTGTCGTCTCCGCCCGTGACGCGGTCGAGCGCGGGGAGCAGCATCAGGTCGCCGAGTGTCTTGCTCGCGGCGCTGACGAGGCCGAGCAAGGGCGTCGCCGCGAACGCGAAGAACAGCGAGATCGCAACGGCCGCACCGTTCGACCGAAGCAGCGAGCCGATCCCCATCGCGATGACGCCGAACACCACCGGCCAGAGGAGGCAGGTCCAGACGACGTCCCCGAGCTCGCTCGGCTTCACGTGCGCCTCGTCCCCGTGCGGAAGGGAGTACACCGCGACGATCCCCAAGGCCAGGCCCGGTGCGAGCGCTATGACGATCGCGGACACGACGGCGAGGGTTCGGGCCGCATACAGCCAGATTCGACGCACCCCCGTGAGGACGAGGTATCGCATCGTGCCCTGGGCCGTGTCGTAGGAGCCCGCCAGCGCGCCGATCACTATGGCACCGACGCCTCCGAGCAGGAACACGGCTCCGGACGTGCCGTCGAGCATCGGGTGTCCCCCGATCGACGGGTTTCGGCCGGGGCGCAACGCATGAACGATCACGAGCCCGACCAGAAAGGCGATCACGCCCAGGAGGACGATGCCCATCGTGCCGAGGAAGCTGCCCCTCCGCCCGACGATCGTCCGCAGAAGAGCGCGGGTCACCGGTTCCCCTCCGTGACGTCCCCCGACATTCCCGCGGTGATCTCGAGAAACCGTTCCTCGAGCGACTCCCTGCGCTGGACGACCTCGGCGACGCCGATCCCCGCCTCGACGAGGGCTCGCGTGACGGCGATCGCGTGACCGTCGTCGACCCGCTCGAGGGTCAGCTCGAGCGTGCCCGGCTCGCGGCGCTCCACCGAGACGACGAACGGAAGCCCGCGGACCACGCCGTCCGCCCGCTCGGCGTCGTCGACTCGCACCCGAACGGTGCTCGTGCCTCCTGCGACGAGGTCGGCCACCGTCCCGTGTGCGACGAGCGCCCCGGCCTGGACGATCGCGATGTCGTCGGCGATCTTCTCCACCTCGTCGAGCAGGTGGGACGAGATGAACACCGTGCGCCCGTCCTCCTCGACGAACGATCGGATCATCTGCCGGAACTCCGCCATGCCGGCGGGGTCGAGCCCATTCGACGGCTCGTCGAGGATGAGGAGCTCGGGGTCGGAGAGCAGGCTCCTCGCGACGCCGAGACGCTGCCGCATCCCGAGCGAGTACTTCTTCACCGCCCGGCCGGCGGCGTCGCTCAGATCGACGCGGTCGAGCACCGCGCCGATGCGTGCAAACGCGTCGTCGCCGACGAAACCCGCGGCGACCTCGAGGTTGGCGCGTCCGGACAGGTACGGGTAGAAGCGCGGCTCCTCGACGATCGCGCCCACCCCCGCGAGCGCGGTCCGCACGTCCTTCGGCACCTCGCGCCCGCGCACGTGGATCGTTCCGGCGCTCGCGCGAGCGAGCCCGAGCATGCAGCGGATGAGCGTCGTCTTACCGGAGCCGTTGGGCCCGAGCCAGCCGAGACAGCGCCCCGGCGGGACGTCGATCGTCACGTCGTCGACCGCGACCGTGCGGCCGAACCGCTTCGACACGGCTTCGAGTCTGATGATCGGGTCGTCGGCGCTCACGGGAGCTCGCAGATCACCGCGTCGGAGAGGTGCGGCCACGCCGCCTTCGCCCAGTCGCCGAAGTCGCGTGTCGTGAGCGCCGCGCATGCGATTCCGCGTTCCGGATCGACCCAGAGGAACGTGCCGCTCCCCCCGAAGTGGCCGAAGGTGCGTGGTGACGTCCGCGTCCCCGACCAATGGCGCGCCTTGTCGCCCTTGAGCTCCACCCCCAGCCCCCAGTCGAGCGGGCTGTACCGCCCGTAATCGGGCAGCACCCCGTCGAGGCCGGGGAACTGGACACGCACCATCTCCTCGTGCGTCTCGATCGCGACCAGTCGCGGTGCGAGCAGCTCCCGGCCAACGGCCAGCACGTCGTCGAGCGAGGCGTGCATTCCCGCCCCGGGATGGCCGCGGGGGTCGAGCGAGAGCGCGAGCGGCTGTCCGACCGCGCCACGGACGTAGTCGGCAAACGGCATCTCCGCGCGCCACGCTAGATGCTCACCGAGAACCTTGAAGCCCTCGTTCGAGTAGATGCGGCGGCGCCCGGGTTCCGCGATGGGCACTCCTCCCTCGAACGGGAGCCCCGACGCGTGGGAAAGGAGATGGCGGACCGTCGAGCCCGGAGGCCCGGCCGGCTCGTCCAGGTCGAGAACTCCCTCCTCTGCGGCGACGAGCCCCGCCAGCGCCGCGATGGGCTTCGACACGGACGCGAGCCGAACGGCGCGCTTCGAGTCTCCTCTGCTCGCGAGGACGCCGTCCACGTTCGTCACTCCTGCGGCCGCGAACGGAACGTCCCAGCCGTCGATCTGTTGCAGCGCATCCACGGAGGGCGATACTAGGCGTCACGTGACTGAACGCCGGCTCATCACCGGTCACTCGCCGTACGAGGGCGTTGCGGGCTTCTCGCGCGCCGTCGTCGCCGGCGACCGCGTGCACGTCGCGGGGACGGCGCCGATCCCCCCCGACGGCTCGCCCTCGCCCGAGGGCGCCTACGAGCAGGCGCTGCTCTGCCTAGAGATCATCCGCGACGCTCTCGAGCGGGCAGGCTCCGGGTTGGAGCACGTCGTCCGCACGAACATCTTCGTCACCGACCCGGAACACTTCGAGGACGTCGCCCGCGCACACGGACAGGTGTTCCACGGCATCCGCCCGGCCACGACCTGCGTCGTCACGCGTCTTCTGGACGACTCCTGGAAGGTCGAGATCGAGGCCGAGGCCGTGATTTCGTGAAGCAGGTCGTGCCCGCGTCGATCACAGGCCTCGGCGGGCCGGCCGCGAGCGTCGTCGAACACCGCTTCGGCGGGAGCGCTCCGTACACGCTTGGCGTCGAGGAGGAGTACATGCTTCTCGATCCCGAGAGCTTCGATCTCGTCCAGCACGTCGACACCGTGCTCGACTCCATCGAGGGGGACGAGCTGGCCGACCGGATCAACGCCGAGCTGATGCAGTCCGTGCTCGAGATCGCGACGCCCGTCTGCCGGACGGCCGGCGACGTGATGCGCGAGCTGCAGACCCTTCGCGGCTACGTGCGCGACGTCGGCCGAGCGCACGGGCTGCGGGTGGGCTCTGCCGGAACGCACCCGTTCAGCCTCTTCGAGCGACAGCGGATCACCGCGAAAGACCGCTACCACGCCCTGATCGATCAGCTCCAGTACGTCGCGCGCCGCGAGCTGATCTTCGGCATGCACATCCACGTCGCCGTGGACGACCCGGACAAGGCGATCCAGGTCGTCAGCGGTCTCTTGCCCCACCTCGCGCCGCTCCTCGCGCTGTCCGCGAGCTCGCCGTTCTGGCGGGGCGAGCCGACAGGCCTCGCCTCGAGCCGGCAGATCGTGTTCTCTGCGTTCCCTCGCTCGGGGCCGCCACCCCGGTTTCGGGACTACGCTGACTACGCGGCGGTGGTGGGCCAGCTCGAGCGCACGGGGTGCATCGCCGATTACACGCACATCTGGTGGGACATCCGACCGCACCCGAAATGGGGCACGGTCGAGATCCGGATCTGCGACGCGGTCACCAGGGTCGAAGACGCGGTCGCGATCGCGGCGTACTGCCAGGCTCTCGTGAAGCAGCTCTCCGAACGCTACGACTCGGGCGAGGAGATCGACACGCATCACCGCATACTCACGAGCGAGAACAAGTGGCTCGCCGCCCGCTACGGGCTCGAGGCGCCGGTGATGGACCTCGCCACCGGACGGCGCATACGCGTCCCGGTCGCGAAGGTCGTACGACGGACGCTGCTCGAGCTCGAGCCACACGCCCGCGAGTTGGGCTCCGAGCGGGAGCTCGAGGGAATCTCGGAGCTCCTCGGCAGGGGCAACTCCGCCGAGCGCCAGCTCCGTGTCTACAACGCCAATCGCGACATCGTGGAGGTCGTGCGGGCGATCGCCGACGCGACCGAGCCCGCGGGCGCCGATGCGTCGCCCCCCGGGAACTGACGCGGCGCGTGTCCGTCGGGCCCGCACACCAGAAGTGCCTGTGTTGATCCGATAGCGCGATACGGTCGCGCCTCGTGGCAGGACGCAACCGATTCGTCGTCATCGCCGTCGCCCTGTACACGGTCGCGGCACTCTGGGCGACGTGGCCCGCGATCCGACACGTCGACGGCCACTACCTCGCGTTGCCCGCCCCGGGATTCGGCGAGGCGGCCGCCGGCGACCATCTGCAGCTCGGCTGGGACTTCTGGCTCGTAGGGCATCAGCTCGAGCGGGGCACCTCGCCGCTCGCCGACCCGTACTCCTTTCGACCGGAGGCGCAAGCGCCGCCGAATCTCCAGGGCTGGCTGCTCGGGGGCCCGTTCTGGCCGCTGGCCGCCGTGTTCGGGAATGTCTGGGCATACGACCTGATCGTGCTGCTGTCGTTCGTCGCGGCCGGCGGCCTCGCCTGCTGGTGGCTGCGAGCGCTCGGCCTTACCCGCCCGGCGGCGCTCGTCGGCGGGCTCGTCTTCTGCCTCATGCCGTACCGGATCGGCCAGTCGACCGGACACCTGGTCGGTCTGATCGCGTTTCTCCTCCCGACCATGCTGCTCGCGCTCGAGCGACGACGATTCCTGCCGGCGGCGCTCGCGCTCGCGGCGATCCCGCTCTCGGGCCAGCTCCACCTCGCGCTCGGCGCGATTCCGCTCGTGCTCGGCTACACGTGGGCGCGGCTGCCGCGGTCCGACTGGTGGAAGGCGGGCGCCGGTGTCGCGACGGCGCTCGCCGCGGGCCTCGTGGTCGACCGCTGGGCGGTTGCAGGCTCGATCGGCACCGACCGTTCCTTCGCGCAGGTGGCCCGCTATTCGGCCGAGCTCTCGGACTTCGTCTCGCGCGGGGTGGGAACGGGAATCGAGGAGCTCGTGTTCGTGGGTTGGCTGACGCCGCTCCTCGCGCTCGCCGGGCTCGTGGCGATCCGGGCCCGGCGGGGCCTCGCCGTGGTGCTGGGCCTTGCGGCGCTCATCCCGTGCCTGCTCGCCCTCGGTGCGAACATGCCGGGCTACGAGACGCTCTGGCGCGTGCTCCCGGGTCTCGACTCCACGCGTGTCCCCGAACGGCTGATGCCGATCGCCTGTCTCGCCATTGCTGCCCTCGTCGCCTTCGCGGCCGATGCGGGCCTGACAACGCTTGTGTTGAATCAACACAAGCTGGTTCCGCTCGGCGCGGCCGTCGCGATCGTGGTCGTCGTTCTCGCGGTGGACCTGCGGATGCCGGTGTTCGGGGCGGCGGTCTCGGCCGACGAGCCGAGCACGGCGTACGCAGCGATCCGGAGCGGCGGGCGGCTGCTCGAGCTGCCGGTCTTCACGCCCGATGTCCACTACGGCAGCGTCTACCTCGCCTACGCGCGTCAGAGCCCGCGCGAGCGGCCCGAGGGCTACTCGACGATCGCGAAGCCGACGGCGGATCGGGTCGCCCGCGAGCTACGCAGCCTCTCGTGCGGGGGCGGAGCCGTGCCGCCCGGCCTCGGAGTGCGGTTCGTCGCCGTCCACGAGGGCCTGTACGCGCAGAGCGGGCTCCTGAGCGAGAGCTGTCCGAGCCGGGCCGAGAAGGCGCTGCGCGCGAGCGGCTGGCGCCTGCTCGCCCGCGACGGCGCGATCGCGATGTACGGCAGGTAGGCGCGCCCGGATGCCGTCCGGGGAGCGCCTAGACGGTTGATCGGTGGTGAGCGGCGGCAGAGGCTTCGGCACGTAGCGGGACGAGCTCGAAGCGGTCGACGTCGACGAGCCCCCGGTCGGTCAGCTTCAGCGAGGGGATCACGGAGAGCGCGAGGAACGCGAGCGTGAGGAAGGGCGTCGCACCGCTCCAGCCGAGGTCGTGCGCCGCGTCGTTGCACGCCCGACTCTGCGCCACGACGACGTCGAGCGGCTGGTCGGAGAGGAGGCCCGCGACCGGGAGCGGGCACTCCGCGACCACGCGCCCGCCGTCGACCGCCACGATCCCGCCGCCGATCTCGGCGAGGCGGTCGATCGCGGTCACCATGTCATCGTCGCTCGCCCCGACCACCACGAGGTTGTGGGCGTCGTGGGCGACGGTCGAGGCGAGCGCCCCGCGCCGCAGCCTCGAGCCGGAGACGAAGCCGGTCCCGACCCGACCGGTCGCAAGGTGGCGCTCGACGACGGCGAGCTTGACGAGGTCTCGCTCGGGGTCCGAGACGGCCCGACGGTCGACGACGAGCGGGTCGCAGACGAGCGACTCGGTCACGACCTGGTCCTCGACGAGCCCGATCGCGCGCACCGCGCCTCCCTCCCAGGCGATCGCGAGGTCGTCGGCGCCGACCGGCTTGATCCGGACGGTCTGCCGGACCCACTCCGGAACCTCCGCCGGCGGGATCTCGGCAAGGGCACGACCGCGCTTCAAGACGACGTCCGGGACGAACTGCTCGAGGTCGGGGAGGAGCAGCAGGTCGGCGACGTACCCCGGGGCGACGGCGCCGTGCGTCGCGAGGCCATGGCACTCCGCCGGCTTCAGAGTCGCCATCAGGAGGGCGTCGGCAGGAGAGATGCCCGCGGAAACCGCCTCCCGCACCATCCCGTTCACGTGCCCGTGGTCGGCGATGTCGTCGGGGTCGCGGTCGTCGGTGCAGAACGCGATCCGCCAGGGGCCGTACTCGGCGACGAGCGGGAGGAGCGCGTGCAGATTTCGCGCCATCGACGCCTCGCGGATCAGGAGCCACATCCCCGCCCGGAGCCGCTCGCGGCCCTCCTCGACCGTGAGCGCCTCGTGGTCGGAGCGGATGCCCGCCGCGGCGTATGCCTGCAGCGACGGCCCGAGCAGGCCCGGCGCATGGCCGTCGACGTGCTCCGCGCCCTCGAGGCCGAGCTTCGCGAGCTCGTCCGGGTCGCCGGCGATCACACCTGGGAAGTTCATCATCTCGGCCAGACCGATCACTCTCCGACGCCGCATCAACGCCTCGAGGTCTCCGAGCGCGAGCGGCCGCCGCGGCGATTCGAAGGACGAAGCGGGAACGCACGAGGGGGCCATGAAGAACACCTCGAGCTGGAGGTCGGCGGACGCGTCGTGCAGCCAGTGGACGCCGTCGGAGCCGAGCACGTTGGCGATCTCGTGCGGGTCTGCGACGACCGCAGTCGTGCCGAGCGGCAGCACGAGCCGCGCGAGCTCGTCGACGAGCAGCTTGACGGATTCGAGGTGCATGTGTGCGTCGATGAAGCCGGGCACCACGAACCGCCCCTCCGCATCGATCGTCTCCTCACCTTCGTACGACCCGACGCCCGCGATGACCCCGTCGACGATCGCCACGTCCGCCTCGAGCCACTCGCGCGTGAAGACCGACAGCACCCGTCCCCCGCGAACGACGACGTCTGCCGGTTCGTCCCCGCGCGCGACGGCGAGGCGGCGTTGCAGGGACCTCATCGCATGGACGATAACGAGTCGCGCACCGGTCGAAGGGCACGTGGCGGTCCGCTTGCCGGGCGCCCCGGGCATCCCCGCGGAGACCACGGCGGAGACGCCCCGGCGGGATCGGGCACCGTCTCGCCGGGAAGAGCGCGCCGCGCAGGCAAATCGATTCGGCTTCTCACCCTCGAGCGAGACACATCGTTATCGCCTCGCCCCGGGGCCGAGCTCGAGGGCCGCCTGTACGACAGGCCCAGCGAGTAGTTGCTACCCCTCGATTTGCAGGACTTCCTTGTGGCGAACATGATCCATGTCGTCACCGCGCCCTCGCCGGGAAGCGCCGAGACGGCGGGAAGCGGAAGGGCCGGTGAGCCTGCGGCCCTTCCGCTCGTGATGCGTGGTCGCCTACGGCGACCGTCGTTTCGCGCTCATGCGGTAAGGACCGGCGTGCCGACGAGGCGTTCCTGCGGGTCGATCGGCCCGAGGTTCTCGACGATCTCGAAGCGGCCTTTTCGGGCCTGCGCGATGTACATGTTCAGGCGGGCATGGTGCTGGCCGGGAACCATGGCCGCAGGCCCGCCGGGGCCCTCGGCGATCCGCGCGTGGTCGAGGGCCGCGATCACGTCCTCCTGGGTGAGCGAGCCGGCCTCGGTGAGCGCGGTGGCCCAGAGGCGTAGTCCGCGGTAGAGGCCCGAGCAGGCGCTCCCGCCCGTGAACGTCGCGGCGCCGGGGTAGAGGGCGTCGTACCGGGCGAGCAGCTTCTTGCTGAACGTGTCGTCGACCGCCTGGTAGTAGTCGAGACAGCCGTACAGCCCCTCGACATGGGCGGCCGGAACCATGTTGAGGAAGTTCTCGTCGAAGTACGTGCAGATCAGCTGGCCGCCGCGACTCGTGAAGCCCGAGTCGTGCAGCTGCTCGAAGAAGGGCGTGACCCCGGGCGGCACGATCGTGTTGAAGACCGCGTCGGCGCCGCTCGCGACGATCCTCTCGACCGTCGCCCGGTAGTCCGTGTGGTCGAGCGGGTAGTACTCCTCGCCCACGATCGTGCCGCCGTTGGCGGTGACGACCTCTCCCACACGGGCGTTCAGCACGTGCGGCCAGATGTAGTCGGCAGACGGCAGGTAGAACGTCTTCGCGCCCGTCCGTTCCATCAACCACGGGATGAAGGGGTCGACCTGCTGCGCCGGCCCCGGGCCGGTGCAGAAGACGAGCGGATCCGACTCCTGCCCCTCGTACTGCTCGGGGTAGATGTAGAGCGTCTTGCCCTCGACGACGACCGGACCCTTGATCGCCTGCCGCGTCGAGCTGTAGATGCCACCGAAGACGACGTCGACCTGATCGACCTCGACGAGTTTCCTCGCCTTGACGGCCGCGACATCGTCGTCCGTCGCGCTGTCCTCGACGTGCAGCTCGAGGTGGCGCCCCAGCAGGCCGCCGTCGGCGTTGAGGTCGTCGACGACCATCCTGGCCACGTTCGCATTGGCGAGCCCGACGAACGAGAGCGGGCCTGTCTCGTCTGCGATCAGTCCCACCTTGATGGGGTCGGTGGCGGGGCCTGGTGATGTTGCCATGGTGTCTCTCCTCCCTTTCGAAGGTTGTCGGTGCTACGCCCAGAACTCGTCCCACGCGCGGAGGTCGTAGAAGTGCTCGCGGCCGTCCACGATCCGGCCGCACTCGAGCTCGAAGACGATGCAGCAGTAGACATCCAGCCGCTTTCCGTCTCGCTCCGCGACGTTGTGGTGAATTCCGATCACGCGGCCGTCCTCATCCGTGAGCACGCGCTTCAGGTCGGCCCTGAAGGTGCCGCCCGTCTCGGTCATGTAACGGCCGAGACGGGCGAAGACGGCCTCCCGCCCGACGACGTCGCCGCCGAGCGGGCTCCCGCCGGGGGTATGCCATGAGACGTTGTCGGCAAAGAGCTCGGCGAGCGTCGTCAGATCGCCACGGTTGAGCGCCTCGTAGCCGCGGCGGACGATCGCAGAGTTCCCCGGCATGACTTCCTCCTGCCGCGCGCCGGCGGCGACTAGGCGTCGAAACGGCCGACGAGCTCGGTCACCTGCGGCCTGTTCTTGTGCCCGGCCTCCTGCATGATGGCCGGCACCTCGGGGTCGGAGGCGAAGTTCTTCCAGCCCTCCAGGTCCCAGTCGAAGATGGCCCAGACCCGGTCTTCCTCGTTCGGGTCGCGGAAGACGGTCGAGCCCTTCGAGCCGTGCAGCTTGCGCTTCTCGGCGCCGGTCGTTCCGTAGATCTTCACGAATTGGTCGATGTTCTCGACCGTCGTCGTTGCCAGGAGCATCTCGTCCTCCATTCGAGTTGCGCGTCCACCCGACGCGTCGAGGACGAGTCTGCGCCCGGCGGGCCAGGCCCGCATCGGGCGAACGCCCTATGGCCTACGAGCTGTGGACGAGCTCGTGCTCGAAGGCCCAGACCGTCGCGGCGGCGCGGCTGCGGACACCGGCCTTCTGGTAGACGTGCTGGACGTGGTGCCCGACGGTCTTGGCGGAGATGCCGAGATCGTCGGCGATCGCCTGGTTGGTGTGGCCGAGCGCCAGCGCCAGCAGCACTTCGAGCTCGCGCCGCGTCAGGCCGGCCGGCAGCCCGGGCGGCCGTTTCGGGACACGGTGACCCGCGGCGGCGAGCACGGCGTCGACCGCCTCGGCGTCGAGCCGCCCCTCCTCGACCTCTCGTCTCAGCTCCCTCTCGGCCGCAGCCGGCTCGAGCGCCGGCCGGTACGGCCTCCCCGACCTCATCGCCACGTAGCAATCCGCGGCCGCGAGGATGCGTCCGGGCTGGTCGAGCGCCGATCCGCGGATGCCCCGGTGGTAGCCCGAGCCGTCGGCCCGCTCGTGATGGGCGCCCGCGAGAAGGCCGATCGGGGCGAGAGCCCGCGACTGGGCGAACGCGCGCTCGGTGAAGTGGGGATGCAGCCGAACGCGCTCCCACTCGCCGAAGCCGAGCGGCCCCGGCTTCTCCCAGATGGCGTTCGAGACCCCGACGCGGCCCAGGTCGGCCGCGAGCGCGGCGCGCCGCAGGAACGACACGGTCTCCGCCGACAGGCCCAGGCGCCAGGCGGCGGCCTCGGCGAGGTCGGCGACGCCGGTCGAGTGCTCGCGGAACCAGGGCGACTTGAGGCCGGTGAGGGCCGCCAACGCGGTGAAGCCGGCGTCGATCCCGTCTCCGGAAAGGCTGACGTGCGGAAACGGCTCGCTCTCGAGCGCATGCTCCCACATTCGCGTGTCGTCCAATTGCGCGGACACGCCGTCGAAGTGGCGAACGGCGAGCTCGGCCAGGCGCGGGTCGTACGCCGCGCCGGCTCGGTGCTCGAGGACGGCGCGCGCCTCGGCCGCGCCGGCAGCGGAGAGGAAGAGCGAGTAGTCCCGCGCCACGTGCAGGAGACGCGCCGGCAAGGGCAGCGCCTCTCCCCCGACCTCGCGGGGCAGGCCTTTGCCATCCCAGCGCGCGAAGACGTACTCGAGCGCCGCCTCGACTCCCGGGCCGAGCTCGAGCCAGCGCGCGAACCGCTGCGCCACCTCGCACATCGCGGCGAACGACTCGCGCGCCCTGGTCGGGTTCGAGAGCGCCGCCTCGATCATCCGCTCGCGCACCTCGGTCGGCCGACCGGGGCCCACGTGCGTGCGATAGAACGCGAGCACCTGCTCGGGGTCGGCCGGGTCGATCAGGAAGAAGGCGGCACGGTGCGTGATGTCCTCGCCGAACAGCTGCGTCGCCTCGTGGCTGTTCGACGTGCACCCGGATGCGTGGAGCAGTGCGACGTAGTAGGTGTCCGCAAGCTCCTCGGCCGACGCTTCCGCGAGCTCGCCGAGGCGGACCGCGAGCACCGCCGTGCGAAGCGCGTGCTCGAGCGGCTGCCCAGTGCCGAGGTCGGTGGCGAGCGACAGCGCCCCGACCAGCTCGGCCGCACGGATCGGCGGCTCGAGGCGCCGATCGGCTCGCTTGTCCGGGAGGTCAACCGCTTCCATGGCCGGGATCCTAGGCGGATCGCGGCCCGAATCGTCGCCGAGCGAGCTCGAGACCGTGTCGTCACCGGGCCCACATGCGAACAGCCAACTGCAGCCCGCGGCTCATCGCAGCGTTCCCGCCGGAGCCTCTACATGCCCATGGCGTGGTACCCGGCGTCGACGTACAGCGTCGTGCCGGAGACGTTCCTCGCATCGTCGGAGAGCAGATAGGCGGCCGCGGCGCCGCAGTCCGAGGCGTCGATATGGCGGCGCAGCGGCGCGCGCTCGACGAACATCTCCTCCATCGTCGTGAAGCCGGCGATCGACCGAGCCGCAAGCGTGCGCACGGGCCCGGCAGAGATCGCGTTGACGCGGATCTCGTGCGCTCCGAGGTCCCAGGCGAGATACCTCATCGACGCGTCGAGCGTCGCTTTCGCGACGCCCATCACGTTGTAGTGCGGCACCGCGCGGACGCCGCCGAGGTAGGTCATGGTCACGATCGCCCCCCCACCGCGCGCGGCCATCAGCGGCTCGGCTCTCCTTGCGCACGCGACGAGTGAGTACGCGCTGATGTCCACCGCCAGCCAGAAGCGATCCCGTGGGGTGTCGGTGAAGCGACCCTCGAGATCCTCGGCAGCCGCGAACGCGACCGAGTGGACGAGGATGTCGAGACCGCCGCCGAACGCGTCTGCCGTCTCCCCGAACACGCGGTCGAGGTCGTCGTCGGAGCGGACGTCGCACGCCGTGACGAGCTTCGTGTCGACGGTCGCCGCGAGGTCACGGACGGACTTCTCGATCCGCTCGCCCTGGAAGGTCAACGCGAGCTGCGCACCCTCGGCCGCGAGGCGCTCGGCAATCGCCCACGCGATCGAGCGCTTGTTCGCGACGCCGAGGACGAGCGCCTGCTTCCCCTCGAACCGCCCCGCCATGCGCCGATCCTAGTGTGTGGCGGCGTCCCAGGGCGCCGGGCGCAAGTTGCAACTTGTAACTTGCACCCGCGTGACGGCCTCCGACCACCAGATCGACGGCGCCCCGCCCGGGAGAAGGGTCGCGGTCGTCACCGGCGCCTCGTCGGGGATCGGCGAGGCGACGGCCAGGCTGCTCACCGAGCGAGGCTGGTCGTGCGTGCTCGTCGCCCGCCGGGAGGACAGGTTGCGCTCCCTCGCAGAGGAGCTCGGGGCCGAGGTCGAGCTCTGCGACGTCGGCGATCGCGAGGCGGTCGAGACGATGGCGGCACGCATCCTCGATCGCCACCCGGCGCTGCACCTGCTCGTGAACAACGCGGGCATGCCGGCGCGCGGGACCTTCCTCGCCGTCGACCCTGACCTCGTGCAGCGGGTGATCGAGGTGAACTACCTCGGCTGCGTCTGGTGCACGCGCGCGTTCATGCCCGGTCTGCGGGCGGCAGCCGAGACGGGCGGCGCGCATCTCGTGAACATGGTCTCGGTGCCAGGCACGGCCGCGTTCGCTCCCGGCGGGGGCGTATGCCGCGTCCAAGCACGCGCAGCTCGCGTTCTCCCGCTCGCTCGCGGCGGCTCTTCGCGGCAGCCGCATCTCGGTGCATTCGGTCCTTCCCGGCTTCGTCGAGACCGAGGGCTTCCCGCAGAAGGGCGTGCTCAGGAGCCGGCTGCTCGGCCGGTTCGTCATCCAGCCACCGCGGGTGGCGCAGGCGGTCGTCAACGCCGTGGAGAAGGACAAGGCCGAGACGACCGTGCCCTGGTTCCCGTACCGGCAGATCTCGATCCTGCAGGCGCTCGCACCAGGGCTGATCGGGCGCTTCTCGGGGATGTCCGACTACAGGCCCGGCTCCGTGTAGAGATCCTCGTCGGCGTCGGCCGGACCGGAGAGGGCACGGTCGTTCAGCTGGGACACCCACTCGGCGAAGAGGGGGTCGACGAAGGCATAGCCGCCCTCCTCTCGCTGCTCGATCTCGGCGGTCGCGGCAAGGCGCGGCACCGCTCTGCGCACGGCGTCCTTTGTCAGCTCGAGGCGTCGCAGCGCGGCCGCTCGATAGGGCGAGCCGTCGCCGACGAGGAGCGCGCGCAGGGTCTTCTGCCCGGACGTATCGAGCCCGCGCCACTGTGCGTCGAACTCGGGATCGAGCTCCCGGAGCGCTGACCGGTGCGCCGCATCCCAGTCCTCGAGCGTCCCCTCCGCACCGGGTTGCACTTCCTCCCAGAGGCGATACGCGAGCAGCATCGCTCGTTGAGGATGGCCTCGCGCAGCGAGGAGCAGCGGCCCGAGCGCCTCGCCCGCCTTCCGGCCGCTCGCCTCGAAGCGTGCCGACACGTAGGCGGCGAGATCCGGGTCGGCGAGGCGCCCCAGCCGCATGGGGACGGCCGAGCCGTAGAGCGGACGCTCCTTCGTCTCGAACAGCAGCCGCATCAGCGCGGGCTCGGATCCGGCGAACACGTACGAGGCAACCTCTCCGTGGTGCTGGATGTGGCTGCGCAGGAGCCCGTCGAGCCCGTCGATCCTCCCGATGTCCTGGAACTCGTCGAATGCGATGAACGCCCGGTATCCACCTGACGCCTCGAGCCGGAGCGGCAGCTCGAGCAGTGCATGGAGCGCCGGAAGCGGGTCCGCCCTGGGCTCGAGCTGAAGGCGCGCGCTGATGCCCAGGGCGCCGAGCGAGAGCCCCACGCCCGTGCGCTGGAGGAACGCCTCGATCCGCGAGCGCAGCTCGCCCTTGAGCTGCTTCGCATATGCCCGCTCGAGCCGCACGGTGACGTCGGCGATCGACGCGACGCGGTACAGGTCGACGAGGATCGGGATGAGCCCCTCTCCCCGCTCACCGTCACGAAGCGCGCGCTTCAGGAGGCTCGTCTTGCCGTACTTGCGAGGGGCGTAGAGACGGACGTAGTGGCCGCCCACGACGTTCTGCAGGAGCTGCTCGACCTCGGTCTCGCGATCGACGACGTCCTCGGGCGGAACCGGCCGCGAGTAGACGAACGGGTTTATGTCCTCGATCATGCGCCTTCTAGGCTACTGTTCATGCGTCACTGTGGCTAACGGAGCAGTGTCTGGCGGGCGCAGACGTTCCCTCATGCGCGCTGCTTGCGGGCGACATACCAGCCCACGTCGACGTCGTACGCCGCCGGGGCCATGCGCGCGACGCGCTCGCGCTGCTCGCCCTCCAGCCCGACGAGATCGAGGTACTCCTCCATGTCTCGCCGCTCGCGGACGACCTCGTTCGCCACGACGGTGAGGTCGTTCGCCTCGAGGTAGCCCCGGATGTCGGCGTCGGGCAGAAGCCGGGTATGGGAGGGGTCGCGGGCGTGCTCGAAGCGATCGAGCTCGAGGCTACGGATCGGATCGACGTCTCCGAGCTGATCGACCAGCAGGATCCGCCCGTCGGGGGTCACGACGCGCGCGAGCTCCGCCACCACGAGCTCGGGGCGGCGCGTGTGATGGAGCACGCGGAGGCAGCCCACGAGCTCGAAGGCGCCGTAGGCGAAGGGCAGCGCGACGGCGTCGGCGACCATGAAGGTGCACCCGGCCGGGGCGTGCTCGCGCGCCACAGCCACGTACTCCTCCGACGCGTCGATCCCGACGACCTCGCCGACGAGCGGCGCGAGCGCGTACGCCAGCGCCCCCGTGCCACAGCCCACGTCGAGGGCGTTCTCCTCCCCGGAGAAGGGGGCCAGGAGCCTCACGACCATCGCGGAGAGGTCGTCGCGACGCGCCTCCTGGAGAGCCCTTCTGCGCTCGACCGGGTCAGGCATCGACCACGCTCCGCTCGGATCGCCCGGGCATCGTCCGGATGCCGCAGGCGAGCTCGTAGCCGATCGTCCCGGCGACCCGGGCGTGCTGCTCCAGCGACACGCCCTCGCCGACGAGCGTGACCGTGGTCCCGATCTCCGTCATCCCGGTGAGGCGTACGGCGAGCGCGTCCATCGATACCGCACCGACGACGGGTACGCGCTCGCCGCCGACAACGACCTCCGTTCCCGCGAGGTCGCGGCGAAAGCCGTCCGCGTACCCGACCGGGACGATGCCGATCCAGGTGTCCTCCGTCGCCGTGAAGAGACGCCCATAACCGGTGCTCTCGCCGGGGCGAAGAAGGCGCAGCTGAGCCACCTCCGACTCCCAGCGGAGCGCCGGCCGGAGACCGAAGCGGCTCGCCTCCTGGCCGAGGGGGTCGATCCCGTAGAGCGCGATCCCGCAACGGGCCGCGTCGAGCCGCGCGGCCGCCTGCGTGAGGGCCGCGGCGCTGTTGGCTGCATGGCGTACGAGACGCCCCGCGTATGGGGCGGTTGCGGCGAGGAAGCGCTCGAGCTGGTCTTCGGCGAACGACGGATCGGTGCCGGCGGTGGCGAGATGCGTCATGAGCCCGACCACATCGGCACCCGGATCGGGGAGCTCCGAGAGGCCCCACCTACCCATGCCGGTGTCGAGCTTGAGGTGGACTCGCACGCCGTCCGGCCCCCGATCGTCGGAGACGGTGAGTTCGAGCGATGCCTCTCGTGCCGTAGGAACGCCCTCTGCAGAGGTGGGGCCGAGCACGAGGATCCTCGCGGCCGGGAAGGCGCTCCGCAGGAGCACTGCCTCCCCGACCGTGGCGACGCACAGAGCACGTGCGCCGCCCTCGAGCGCCGCGCGGGCCACGTCCACGGCCCCATGCCCGTAGCCGTCCGCCTTGACCACCGCCCAGAGCTCGGAGCGTCCGAGCGTCTGGGCGAGGACGCGCGCATTCGCACGGATCGCACCGATGTCGATCGTGACGAGCGAGCGGGGCACGGCCGCATTGTCGCTACAGGACGCCCGGAAGCGCCGCGACGACGTCGGAGGCGACGAGCCCGGCCTGGTGGGGGGCCGACGCGGCGGCGAGCCCATGGGCGACGGCGGCGGCGACGGCGGCGTCCACAGCGTCGAGCCCCTTGGCGAGGAAGGCTCCGACGACGCCGGTCAGGACGTCTCCCGTGCCAGCGGTTGCAAGCGAAGGCGGGCCGGTGTCACACACGACCGTCCGACCGCCGGGCGCGCGCACGATCGTGTCGGCGCCCTTCAGCAGGACGATCGCGCCAAAGCGCTCGGAGCAGCGCGCGGCGGCCTCTAGGCGGTGCGCCGAGACCCACTTGGCATCCGCGTCGAGCAGCCGTGCGAGCTCACCGGCATGCGGCGTCAGGACGAGCGGGCCGCGGCGTGCGACGGGCTCGAGACCGAACAGGGCGTCCGCGTCGACGACCGCCGGAAGCGGCGAGCTCTCCAGCAGCGCGCGCACG
This sequence comes from uncultured Actinomycetes bacterium, assembly GCA_963798725.1. GTDB lineage: Bacteria > Actinomycetota > Thermoleophilia > Gaiellales > Gaiellaceae > Gaiella. Next base: position 859,963 of record CAWCUL010000001.1, on the reverse strand, counting down.
AGAGATCGCGCCTCTTCGCTCCGGCCGAGGCCCGGACCGACGGCGAGCGCGGAGGCTCGTTCGAGGTCCGGGCCCAGTGTCTCGAGCGCGGAAGAGTGCCGGAACCCCCGCTTGACGGGCTCGAGCGTGAGCGCCTCCGCCGCCGGGAGGCACGCAGACGGCACCGCGAGGGTCACGTAGCCGGCGTCGGCCCGCAGGGCGGCGGTCGCCGTGAGCACCGGGGCTCCGGTGGTCCCGGGCGCGCCGCCGATCACGACCAGCGCTCCGGCCGAGTACTTCGAGTCTTCGGTTCCGCGTCGCGGGACCGACGCGAGCACGGCGCCGGTGGCACGGACGATCGCGGTCGGGGCCTGCTCGAGCCCTATCTGCGCCACGACGACTTGACCCGCACGGAAGCGTCCGGGCGCGACCGCGAGCCCGACCTTCGGGCCGTGGAACGTGACGGTGACGTCCGCCTGGACAGCGGGGCCGGCGACCTCCCCGGTCGAGGCGTCGACACCCGAGGGAACGTCGACCGAGAGAACGGCCCCGCCGGCGGCGTTGATCCTCTCGATCAGCCCGGCAGCCTCGGGCCGTGGCGCGCCGTGGAAGCCGGTGCCGAAAAGGGCGTCGAGGACCACGTCCGCACCCGCCGGATCCTCCGTCTCCGACGCCTCGCGCCCCGCCTCGCGCAGCGCGGCGGCAGCGATTCGCCCGTCGCCCCCGTTCGCGCCCCCGCCGCACACCACCGCGAACCTGCGCGCGTCGGGAAACGACCGCAGGGCCTCGTCGGCGACCGCGCGGCCCGCACGCTCCATCAGCTCCCCGGCCGTCTCCGGGTAGCCGGGAAACCGGGCCTCGGCCCGCCGCATCTCGTCCGCCGAGTAGAGCGGCTCGTGCATCTCAGAGGTCGCGGCGGACAGGGGGCGAAGGCGCATCGAGCTCAGCGACGCACGTCGCAGCGGCCATCGTGTGCGAGTGGGTGAGCGACACGTCGATCTCGCGCATCCCGACCCGCTCGGCGAAGCGAAGCGTCCTTCCGGAAAGGGTCACACCGGGCTTCGGCGGGCCGACGATCTCGATCTCCTTCCACGTGAACAGCACACCGCAACCGAGGGCCTTCCCAACCGCCTCCTTCCCGCAGAAGCGAGCCGCGTAGGACTCGGCCGGGTTGCGGCGCGTCTCGCAGTACGCCTGCTCCTCGGGGGTGAAGCAGCGGTCGCGGAATCCGGGGCGCTCGAGCGCGAGCCTGATCCGCGCGATCTCGATCAGATCCGTTCCGATGTGGGCGCTCACCGCCGTTCGAGCCAGTCGGGCAGGTCGCTGATAGAGCTGAGCACGACGTCCGGTGTCACGTCGAGCCCGTCGAGCGTGTCCGGCCGGAACTTTCCCGTCCGCACGAGCGCTGTCCGCATGCCGAAGAGCTGCGCCGCCCGGATGTCCGACTCGGGATCGTCACCGACGAGCCAGGTGAGCTCCGGCTCGGCGGTGAGCGCGTCGAGCGCGGCTGCGAAGTAGGCAGGGCTCGGCTTGCCGAGAACGACCGCCTCGACCCCCGTTGCGTACTCGAGCCCGGCGACGAACGCACCCGCGTCGAGGAGCGGGCCACGGCTCGTCTGCCACCAGCGGTTCTTGTGCAGGCAGTACAGCTCGGCGCCGAGCTGGATCTCCGCGAACGCGCGGGCGAGATTCATGTAGCGGAAGACCTGGTTCGGCTCGAACGTCTCGTCGCAGCCGCCGATCAGCACGGCCTCGGCTCCCTCCCCGACGAGCTCGATGCCCTCCAGGTCCGGGACCACCCCGCTCATCACCAGTGCGAAGACCCGCTTGCCCGCAAGCTCGCGCGCCGCGGTGGCGGCCGGGGTCTGGAGCTCCTCCTCGGAGAGCGCGAACCCGAGCTCTGCGAGCTCCCCCGTGAGCTGCGCGCGCGGCCGGGTCGAGTTGTTCGTCACGAAGCGGAGCGTGTGGCCCGCGGCCCGGAGGCGCGCAACCGCATCCTGCGCGCCGGGGATCGGATCGCCGGAGACGTGCAGCACTCCGTCGACGTCCAGGAGAATGCACGCCATGGAGCGGGAGTCTATTCGGGTGACGCGGTCGGTCTCCATCCCCGCCTCGGAGATCGGGTACCGCGTGTCGCGCTCTTCGGGCCCGGGAGGCCAGCACGCGAACACGGCGGAGACGCGCGTCGAGGCGCTCTTCGACGTCGGCGCCTCCGAGGCTCTCACGGAGCGGCAGAGGCACCGCGTCGTCGCGCGCGCCGGGGCCGTGCTCCGCGCTGTGGCGCAGGACGAGCGAAGCCAGGCACGGAACCGCGAGCTGGCCACCGAGCGACTCGTCGCCAAGCTCCGTGATGCGCTCAGGGTCGAGCGCCGCCGCGTGCCCACCCGCCCCTCGAAGGCGTCGGTCGAGCGCCGCCTCGACGCGAAGCGCCGCCGCTCGGCCGTCAAGCGCCGTCGGGCTCCACCGCCGGCGGAAGGTTGAGCTTGTGTTGAATCAACACAAGCTTCTCTCACCGGCCGCCGTCGAGCCGCTGCTCCGCGGTCGGTTCGGCAGGCCGTACCTCTGGTCCGAGGCCTGCGCTTCGACGCAGGACGTGCTTCGCGGGGCGGAGCTGCCCGAGGGCGCGGTCGCGGTGACCGAGCATCAGACCGACGGCCGCGGGCGCGAACGGCGACGCTGGACGGACGAGCCGGGCATGGCTCTCCTCGTCTCGCTCCTGCTCAGGCCGCCGGCGGGCTCCCCGTCGCAGCAGCTGTCTCTCGTGTGCGCGCTGGCGGTCGCCGAGACGGTCGAGGGCGCGGTCGCACGGACGGCCGGAGTCAAATGGCCTAACGACGTGCTGCTCGACGGCCGCAAGGTCGCAGGCATCCTGCTCGAGAGCGCAGGCGGCGCCGTGGTCTGCGGTGTCGGCCTGAACGTCGACCAGACCGAGTCAGGGCTTCCGCGCGATGCCCGCATCCCCGCGGCGTCGCTGCGGACCGCCACCGGCCGCGCGTACGACCGCACGGCGCTGCTCGTGTCGCTCCTCGGGCGGCTCGAGGCACGCTACGACGCCTGGCTCCGCGACGGGCTAGCGGCGCTCCTCGCAGAGCTCGAGCGCCGGGACGTGCTCCGCGGCACGAGCGTCACCGTGGGCGAGGCGACGGGCACCGCAGACGGCCTCGCGCCCGACGGCCGCCTCCGCCTGCGCGGGACCGACGGAACCACGAGCCTCATCGCGAGCGGCGAGGTGGACGGCACCTTGTAACGGTCTGCTGCAAGGTCTCTCTGGCCGGAGCAACGTCAGGGTTTCCTGCTTCCCTGCACGTGCCCGAAGCCGAAGCGGCCCTTGATGCACAGGTTCCCGCGGGTCACGTCGTGGTCGTCGGGGCTCGTCACCTTGACGATCTCGTTGTCCTGGACGTGGAGCTCGAGCGAGCAGCCGACCCCGCAATACGGGCAGGTCGTCTCGGTCACGCTCTGCTCGTCCTCACGCCAGTTGCCCGCCCCGCGCAGCTCGTGCTCGGAGCGGAACATCAGCGCTCCCGTGGGGCAGACCGCGATGCAGTTTCCGCAGTAGACGCACGCCGACTCCGGCAGCGGCGTGTCCAGCTCGGTGGAGATGCGCGCGTCGAAGCCGCGGCCCGCGACGTGGATCGCGAACGTGTTCTGGTGCTGGTCGCCGCAGGCGTCGACGCACTTGTAACAGAGGATGCATTTGGAGTAGTCGCGGACGTAGAGGTCGTTGTCGACCTTGACCGGCTGATGCACGGTCGCCGCTGTGCGTCCGTCCGGCACGACGTGATGCCCTGCGCGGCGGTGATCGCGGTCGTCGGCCTGCGATGCCGGTGGCCCGAAGCGTTCGGGCACGGCGTCGTAGCGCGCCAGATAGTCGGGCGCCACGGGAGTGGTCGAGAGGTCGACCGAGGAGGCAAGAAGCTCCATCACGAGCTTGCGCGAGAGCCGGACGCGCTCCGAGTCTGTGCGTACGTGCATCCCGGCCTCTGCCTTCCGCGAGCAGGCGGGCGCGAGGACGCGTGCGCCCTCCAGCTCGACCACGCAAACGCGGCAGACGTTCGCGGGCTGGAGGGTCTCGCCGTAGCAGAGCGTCGGGGTGTCGATTCCGGCCTTGCGGCACGCATCGAGGATCGTGGCCCCTTCGAAGACGCTGACCGTCTGCCCGTCGACCTCGAGCTCGAGCATGCGCCGGGGCGCGAGGAGCTCGCTCACGCCGCGCCCTCCTGGAACACGCCCAGGCGGCCGATCGCGGACTCGACCGCGCTCGACGCCGTCTGTCCGAGCCCGCAGATCGAGGCATCGCGCATGCACTGCCCGACCTCGGCGATCACCGCGAGCTCGCGCTCGAGCCCGCCGCGAGGCTCGCCTGCGAGGAGCCGCGCGAGCGCCTCCTCCTGTCGCACGGTCCCGACGCGGCACGGGACGCACTGGCCGCAGGACTCGTCGCGGAAGAACGCTGCGATCCGCATCAGCAGCGTTCCGATGTCCACCGTGTCGTCGAGGACGAGCACGACGCCCGAGCCGAGGGTCGATCCCGCGGCACGCGTGTCCTCGAACGTGAGCGGCAGGTCGATCTCGTCGGGCCGAAGAAAGCTCCCCGCGGCGCCCCCGACGAGCACGGCCTGGAGGTTCCCGCCGCCGCGGATACCGCCCGCGAGCCCGAGCAGGTCGCGCAGCGTCGCGCCGAAGGTCACCTCGTAGGTCCCGGCCCGCTCGACGTGACCGGAGACGCAGAAGAGCTTCGTGCCCGCCGACCCATCAGTCCCCGTCTCCGCATAGGACGGGCCGGAGCGGAGCACGACGTCGAGCACGTTGACGAGTGTCTCGACGTTGTTGACGACGGTGGGCTTGCCGAACAGGCCGACCTCGACCGGAAAGGGCGGCTTGTTGCGGGGCTCGCCTCTGTAGCCCTCGATCGACTCGAAGATCGCCGTTTCCTCTCCGCAGATGTAGGCACCCGCGCCGCGACGGACCTCGATATCGAACGCCAAGCCCTCGCCCATGACGTCGTCGCCGAGAAAGCCGCGACGACGGGCCTCGTCGAGGGCGTGCTCGAGGGCGTGGAGCGCCTCCGGATACTCGCCGCGCAGGTAGACGTAGCCGTGCGCGCAACCCGTGGCGTAGGCGGCGATCGTCATCGCCTCGACGAGCGCGAACGGGTCGCCCTCCATCAGCACGCGATCCTTGAAGGTTCCCGGCTCGGACTCGTCCGCATTGCAGACGAGGTAGTGCGGACGCGCCGGCTGGCGCGCGACCGCTTCCCACTTCACGCCCGTGGGGAAGGCAGCGCCCCCGCGGCCGAGAAGCTTCGAGTCGCGCACCTCACGCAGAACACCTTCGGGACCGAGCTCGAACGCGCGGCGCAGAGCCGCGTACCCACCCGCAGCGCGATAGGCGTCGAGACTCGTGGGGTCGACTACGCCGACCCGGCGAAGCAGACGGAGCGAAGGGTCGCCTTCTTGAGGCAGGGGCACGGCGGGGAACGGTGCAGGCGCGTCCCCGGAAAGAAGCGCGAGCACCGACGCGGCGCTCGTGGGGGCCTGGGCGCGCTCGAGCGGCTCGGCGCCCGCCGTCGAGATGAGCGTGGCAGGCGCCCGGTCGCACTGACCCAGGCACGGGCTCCGGTGCCAGGTGGCGGAGCCGTCCTCCGACGGCTCTCCTTCCGGCCCGAAGCTCTCCTCGAGCTGGGCCACGAGCTCTGCGGCGCCATGGCACCTGCAGGCGATGTCGTCGCAGACGTGGACGACGCGCGGCGGCTGCGGCTCGAGCGCGAGCAGAGCGTAGAACGAGGCTACGCCGTACGCGTCGGCGGGCGGCACGGTGAGCCGCCTGCAGATCTCGTTGAGGCCGCCGGGGCTGATCCACCCGATGCGGTCCTGGAGTGCCCAGAGCGCCGGAAGCAGGAGGTGCCGGCGGGCGCGGGCCTCGTGTCCGCCCGCGGCGGTGTTTCCGGCGACGCCTGTCGCGCGTGCACCGCCTTCCCAGCCCGAGGTGGGCGCGCCGAGGACGGCGTCGAGCGCGGCACGCTCGCTCGCGCTCGCCTCTGCCCTCGGAATCAACCTGAGGTCCATCAGCCTCCGGTCTCCGCACGCGAACGCTCGTCGGCCCGGGGCCGCTCGGAAGGAGCGAGCCTCTCGACCCGGATAGCGGCCGCCTTGAACTCGGCGGTCCCGGACTTGGGGTCGGTCGCGTCGATCGTGAGCAGGTTCACGTCGACCTGCTCGGGGAAGTGGAACGACATGAACGCGAGGCCCGCCCGGAGCGACGGCTCGACCCGCACGGGTGCCTCGACCGAGCCGCGCCGCGACGAGACACGAACGATCTCGCCCTCGCTGAGCGCGAGCCGTTCGACGTCCTCCGGCGAGAGCTCGAGCGCCTCTCCCCGGTGGAGCGGCGAGCTGTAGCGGTTCGACTGGGCGCCCGTGTTGAACGACTCCAACCGGCGTCCTGTCGTGAGACGGATCGGATACTCGTCGTCGAGCGCCTCGAACGGCGGTCGCGCCTCGACCACGCTGAAGGGCGCGAGCGGCCCTTCGACGGGGTCGGCCCACAGGCGCCCGTGGAGGAACAGGGCGCCGGGATCGTCCTCGTCGTAGCACGGCCACTGGAGACCGCGGTGCTCGTCGAGTCGCGCGTACGACATTCCGCGGTGCATCGGCGAGAGCGAGCGGCACTCGTCCCAGACCTGCTCGGCGCTCGGGTCGCCCCAGTCGAAGCCGAGCCGCCGTGCGAGCTCCGCGAGAATCCACGTGTCGTCGCGTGCGTCGCCCGGTGGGTCGAGCGCCTTGCGGACACGCTGCACCCGGCGCTCGCTGTTCGTCACGGTTCCCTCAGCCTCGCACCACGAGGCGGTCCCGGGCAGCACGACGTCGGCCATCTCCGCGGTTCGGGTCATCACGATGTCCTGCACGACGAGGAAGTCGAGGCCGTGGAGGAGTCGACGAGCCTTGCTCGCGTCGGCCTCCGATTGCGCGGGATTCTCGCCGATCACGTAGAGCGTGCGGAGGTCGCCCCGCTCCATCCCCTCGAACATCTGCGTGAGATGCCAGCCCGTCTCGGGCACGATCGGCGTTCCCCAGGCGGCCTCGAACCGCGTGCGGGCCTCCGCGTCGGTCTCGACGTCCTGGAACCCCGGCAGCTTGTTCGGGATCGCCCCCATGTCGCCCCCGCCCTGGACGTTGTTCTGTCCCCTGAGCGGGTTCAGCCCGGAGCCGTAGCGGCCGACGTGGCCGCACAGGAGCCCGAGGTTGATCAGCGCCAGCACGTTGTCGACGGCGTTGTGGTGCTCCGTGATCCCGAGCGTCCAGCACAGGATCGCCCGGTCGGCGCGGGCGTAGGCATGCGCGGTTTCGCGGATCACCTCGGCCGGGACGCCGGTGAGCCTCTCACCCTCAGGGAGGGTGAACGGCTCGACGGAGTCGGCGTACTCCTCGAAGCCCTCCGTTGCCCGCGCAACGAAGGTCTCGTTGTGCAGGCCCTGGTGGATGATCTCCCGGGCCATCGTGTTCGAGAGCGCCACGTCCGAGCCGACGTCGAGCCCGAGCCACCGGTCCGCCCATTGCGCGGACGTCGTGCGGCGCGGGTCGATCGCGAAGAGGCGCGCGCCGTTCCGCACCCCCTTCAAGAGGTGGTGGAAGAAGATCGGATGCGTCTCCCGGGCGTTCGAGCCCCAGAGGAGGATGACATCCGTCTCCTCGATCTCACGGTACGACGACGTCCCGCCGCCCGCTCCGAACACCGTCGCCAGACCGACGACGCTTGGGGCGTGTCAGGTTCGGTTACACGAGTCGATGTTGTTGGTGCCCATCACCTGGCGCGCCAGCTTCTGAGCGAGGAAGTTCATCTCGTTCGTCGCCTTCGAGCAGGAGAACATGCCGAACGACGTCGTGGGACCCTGCTCGCGCGCGTCCGCGAACCGGCCGGCGACGAGATCGAGAGCGTGGTCCCACGATGCGGGACGGAGCGCGTCTCCCTCTCGCACGAGCGGCGTGGTGAGACGACCGTTGACCGTGGACATCGTCGAGCTCCTTCCAACGCTGGCGGGAAATCCAATCTACCCCGACCCTCCCGCGGCGTGCCCACGCCCGCGGGTCAGCCGCGCGCTGCGAGCGCCGCGAGCTCCTCGGGCGTGTCGGCGTCGACCAGCAGCGCAGCGGGCACGGGAAGGACGCGCGGGTTGACGCCGCGCAGCGAGAGCTTGCCCTTCGCGACCCGACGCTCGAGCTCCGTCAGGAGAGAACGGGGGTAGGCGCCGGGCAACGGAATGCGCTCGGACGGCACCGCTCCGGCCTCTCCGAGCGCCCGGAGCGTCGCGGCCGTCACGAGCGGCACGTCGACGGGCAGCGCCACCACGCGCACGTACCGGGCGTGCCGCAGACCGGCGATCAGCCCGAACACGGGCGCTCTGGACGACGCACCGTCGTCGATCACCGGGAACGGAAGCCCGTCCGTCGCCCTGCCGACGACGAGCACCTCGTCGCACGCCTCGCCGAGGACCCGCAGGCCCCGCTCCACGAGCGTCTCCCCGCGAAATCGCGCGAGCGCCTTCGGCGAGCCGAACCGCTCGGAGGCGCCGCCGACGAGGAGAACGCCGGTGAGACGCACGTTGCAATCTGTAACTATCGGCTCCCTCGCGCTCGAGCGACGATCCGCGCGGGATGCGAATAGACCGTCCCGCGGCCGTCGCGAACGAAGCCGCAGAGCGTGATCCCCCGGTCGTCGGCCAGCTCGACGGCGAGCGACGATGGCGCGCCGACCGCGACGACGACGGGGCAGCCCGCCACCGCCGCCTTCTGGACGAGCTCGAACGAGAGTCGCCCGCTCACGCAGAGAATCGAGTCTGACAACGGCAGCAGGCGCTCGCCGAGCGCCCAGCCGACGACCTTGTCCATCGCGTTGTGGCGGCCGACGTCCTCCCGCAGGCAGACGAGCTCACCGGCGATCGTGAACAGCCCGGTCGCGTGAAGGCCGCCCGTCAGCGCGAAAGCCGGCTGGGCACCACGCAGCCGGTCGGGCAGCGTGGCCACGACGTCGAAGGGGACCGTGAGGTCGCTCTCGACGCGCGCGGCGTCCACCGCGACGGCCTCGAGCGCGCCCTTGCCGCAGATTCCGCACGAGGATGAGGTGTAGAACGACCGCTGGATCCGGCCGAGGTCTGCACCGGGCGCCTCGACCTCGACGACGTTCGCGGCAAGGTCGTCGGGGAGGCGCGCGGCGAGGGGAAGCAGCCCCTCCGTCACGCAGAAGCCGAGCGCGAGCTCCTCGTCGTCTCCCGGCGTCCGCATCGTCACCGCGACGGCGCTTCCGTTTACGCGAATCTCGAGCGGCTCCTCGACCGCCAGCCGGTCGACCTCGACCGACAGGGCGGGCAGCCTCGTCACGCTCACGCGGGAGGTCGCATGGGGCGCCGGATCCACAGCGTGAGCCTAGACCGATCGAAAGTTGCTCGACCGGATCGTGAAGGCCGTCGAGTGACCGGACGGGGCGTCAGGCCACGAGCAGGCGCAGAGCCTCCGAGACGAGGTCACCCGAGACACCGGGGTCGATGCCCGCGGGAGTCCTGACCCGCACCTGTGCGATGAAGACGACCAGCTGCGCCCGATACGCGAACCGGTTTCCCCTGGCAAGGTCGGCGGCGGCCCGGTCGAGGCGATCCCGAAGCTTCTCGGCCGACTTCCGATCGACGAGCCCGTGCTGCTCGTCGTAGTCGAGTAGCGCCTGAAGCCCTTCGAGGCTCGCCGGAAGCTCGTAGCGGGCCACGAGCGGATCGTGGTCGGATGCGCCCCGTGGTCCGTCTCCGGCGAACGCGGCGGGCCAGTCGGCGTTGACGTGGGCGACCCGCACCTGCTCGAGGTCGTCGCCGAGCGACGCCGTGACGAACTGATGGTCGAGCGTCTGCGCCTGCCCCTCGAAGACATAGGTGTAGGCGGAGGCGGGCACCTCGGCGAGGAGCGTGTCGTAGAGGCTCTCGAGCCCCAGGTCGTACAGCGCCGCGAGCTGGTCGCTCGCCGGCACCAGCGGATCGTCCGGCCGCGGAAACACGTTCAGGTCGCCGCCTGCGTCGACCCTGACCCCGGTGTCTGCCGCCTGGAGCGCGGCGACGATCGCAGCCAGATAGGCCGCCTGCTCGGTACGTTGCCCGACGCGGCTGTCCGGGCCCGACGAGAAGTGGTTCGACACCGCGTACAGATCGATCCACGCGCCGTGCCCGATGCCTTTCCGCCAGACACGGAAGTGCCCGACCTGGGGAGCGCGCGTGTAGACGTTCGAGCCGTCGACCCCGGTCGACGTATCGACGTCGCTCGGTAGGACTGCGTTGAGCGCCTTCGGATTCTGGACATCGGTGTCGTACGAGAGGCCGGCGCTCCGGTACTGGACCGTGGGCGCGCTCCCGAGCACCGGGTCGTTCGTAGCGGCCGGCAAGAGCTGCACGCGGTCGGTGCGGTAGAGGAACGCCGCGACGATGCCGCGGTCGTCCGCGCCGTCGCGGTCGTACGCGGCGTCGTAGCTGGGCCCACCTGCCGCGGCGATCCGGAGCGCAAGCTCCTGCAGCGTGTCGGGCTTGCCGTCCGCGTTGTTCGTCGTCCCACATGTGAGCGTCTCGCCCGAGACGGCGCAGATGTCCTGGTCCTCCGCTTCCTGGACGAGCAGGATGTCCGGTGCGTGCAGGTCATCGGCGACCTGCACGGCAAGCGCGCCGAGGTGCTCGTCGTACTCCGCCTGGGTCAGCGGCACGTAGTCGAAGGGCGGGTCGACGCCGGGGCACCCGGAGTTGCCCTCGAAGTCACAGCCGTCGAATGGGTCGTCGCGAAAGTCGTAGAGGTTCTCGACGTTGAAGTTCGCGACGCTGTATGCACCCTGACGGGCGAACGCCCGTGGGGGCTTGTTCTTCGCTGGATCGGCGCCCGGAGCGAACACGGGCTGCGCAGACGGGTTGATCCTGTACTTGTCGAACGAGAAGTCGACGCCTCCGACGACGCTCGCGGTGAGCTCGTCGAAGACGCGGGCCGGCGGGAGCAGCGCGTCGAGGTCGTCGGCGGTGCCCTTCACGCCGAGGGGGCCGAGAAGGATCCGATAGCCGTTCCCGTCGTCCACGAGCCCCGGCACGTTGTCGAGTGGATGGGCGTCGCGGAAGACGCGCCGTTTGTACGGATCCGTCCGTTGGGCGACCGGTGAGTCGCCCCGGATCACCCAAACCTCGCTGTCGGCGGTGGACGCGAACACGTCGCGGCCTCCCGTCACGAGGGCGCCCGCGTCGACGCGGCCGCGCATTCCCTCCCGGCGCTCCCAGTAGCGGCCGGCGTCGGCCAGGTCGTCCGGCGGGCTCGCGTCGAACGCCGGCGCGACGACGTCGACGTCGAGCAGCGGGTTGACGAGTGAGATGAGGGACGCGCTCGAGAGCTCGGTGAAATCGAAGAACTCGGAGACGCGCGCACGGAGGATCACCTCGTCCCCGACTCGCGGCACGTACCCGCCGATCAGGTCGGGGAAGGCGCCCATGAACACGAAGACACCGTCCGAGGTCTCCTCGAGCCCGTCCGACCGGGCGAGGGTGTCCTGGAGGAAGAACCCGCGCTGGGCGCCGCCGGACGACGACTGCGCGAGGGTCTTCTGCGTGATCACGCCGCGAACGAGGTAGAAGTCGCTCGAGGCGCCGTTACCGGTCGGCGGAGCGAGCGGCGAGCGATGGTCGGGGCCGGCATCCACGTCGGACACGGCTCCCTGCACCTGCGAGACGCGGAGCGGCTCCTGCACCGCGACGGTCGTCGCGCAGGCGCCGGTCTGCGGCGTCGCGTCGGCGTTCGCCGCTCCGAGCTCGACCGCGTACGTGCCGACCGGGGTCGAGGCGTCGACCGCGAGCGTCGCGGTCGCGGTGCCTCCGACCGTCGAGGCCGGCGTGACGTCCGTCAGCGTGATTCCGGCTGCCGCCGGCGTCACCGAGGTCAGGCTCAGCGACGTGACCGTGCCGTCGGCGTCCGTCGCCTCGACGGCGCCGGAAGCCGTCGTTCCGGCGAGCACCGAGATCGGCGCCGGGCACGTGACCACCACCGGCGCGTTGCCGCCTGCGACAGTGTGAGACCCGAGCCCGTCGAACGTGTTCTGGGCGAAGCCGTCCCATTCGCTCGACGGATCGAACGCGTCTGCGCCGTTCGGATCGCCCACCACGATCGTCGGCTTGCGGCGAAGCGTGTTGTCCTGCGTGCTGGTCGTCCCCGAGCCCCACTCGGTACCCGGGTCGACACCGATCTGCCCGATCACGTCCAGCACGGTCGTTCCCTCGCGCAGCACGACCGCGTCGTCGCCGTTGAACCACCCGGAGCCGTTCACCTGGTCGGCCACGGCGAGGATCGCCGGGTCGGCGGTCGACTGCGCCAGCACGAAGACGTCGCCGTCCGCGACGGTACCGGCCAGGTCGATCGTGAGACCGGCCGCGGCCGAGCCGTTGAAGAACATCTGCACGTTGTAGGACCCGGAGGCCAGATCGACCGGCGCTCCCGTGTCGTTGAAGATCTCGAGCGCCTTGTTGTTGCTCGAGCCCTCGACGTACTCCGAGATGAACAGGTCGGGCGAAGCCGCGAGCGCACCCGGCGCCCACGCGAGCACGCCGACGAGAATGGTCGCACCGAGCGCGAGACGCCTACGCATCATGTCCTTCTTCCCGTGTCGCCGACGGGCGAAACGCACCGCGCGATCGTATGCCGCCGAGGGCTCGGGGCACTTCCCCCGATCGGGTCACACCCCGGTCACGGTCTGCGCCCACTCCTACGGGACGTCGTCTCCGACCGCGTCCCGCGAAGCTCCGGGGCGGTTTCGGGGACGCAGCTCGAGCCACGTCCCGCTCCCGGCAGCGCACCGGGGACGTGGTCTCCGACCGCGTCCCCCGAAGCACCGGGCGGTTTCGGGGACGCGGCTGAAGCCACGTCCCTGTCACCGTGAATACGCGGGCTTTGCCCGCCTATTCGACAGTGACCGTCTTGGCCAGGTTCCGGGGCTGGTCGACGTTCAGGCCGCGCAGACGCGCGATCCGGTACGCCAGGAGCTGGAGCGGCACGACAGCGAGGACCGCCGACAGGAACGCCGGAGCCTTCGGCACGTAGATCACGTCGTCGGCGTGGTGCTGGATGTCCTCGTTCCCGTCCGACGCGATCGCGATCACGTGCGCACCCCGGGCGCGCACCTCCTGGATGTTCGACACGAGCTTGTCGTACACCCTGTCCATCCGGGTGGCGATCACGACCACCGGCGTGTTCTCGTCGAGCAGGGCGATCGGGCCGTGCTTCATCTCTCCCGCCGAGTACGCCTCGGTGGGGATGTACGAGATCTCCTTCAGCTTCAGAGCGCCCTCGAGCGCGACCGGGAGACCGATGTTGCGACCGAGATACAGGAAGAAGGGCCGGTCGTGGAACCGGCGTGCGATCTCGTCGATCGGGTGGTCGCCGTCGAGGAACTGCTTGATCTTCGCCGGGAGCCCGTAGACCGCGTTGACGATGTATTCGAGCTCGCCGGGCGACAGCGTCTCGCGCACCTGCGCGAGCTTCAGCGCGACGAGAAACAGCAGGCTGAGCTGCGCCGTGAACGTCTTCGACGCGGCGACGCTCACCTCGAGGCCCGCACGCGTATAGAGAACGGAGTCGACTTCTCGCGTGATCTGCGAGCCCATCATGTTCGTCACCGCGACCGTGTGGGCGCCCAGCTCGCGCGCGAGCTTCATCGCCTCGATCGTGTCGCGCGTCTCGCCCGACTGGGAGATGCCGATCACGAGCGTGTCCGCGTCGAGCACCGGGTTGCGGTAGATCCACTCGGAGGCGATGTCGTGCTCGACCGGAACCCGCGCCCACTCCTCGATCGCGTACCGCGCCGCGACAGCCGCGTGGTAGCTCGTGCCCGCCGAGAGGATCACGATGCGGCTGAGCTCGCGGAGCTCGTCGTCGTCCATCCCGAGCCCCTCCAGGAAGAGCCGCCCTCTTCGCAGCCTGTCGCCGATCGTCTCCGCGACCGCGTCGGGCTGCTCGTGGATCTCCTTCAGCATGAACGTCTCGTAGCCGGCCTTCACCGCGCCCTCGTCGTCCCAGTCGAGCTCGACGATCTCGTGCTCGACAGGCGACCCTTCGTCGGCGCGCAGGAAGCGCGACCCGTTGGACGTGACGACGACCACCTCACCGTCGTCGGGAAACTGCACAACGTTCGTCTCGCGCAGGAATGCCGCGGCGTTCGAGGCCAGGTACGTCTCTCCGTCGGCGAGGCCGACGACCATCGGGCACTGAAGCCTCGCGCCGACCAGCACGCCCGGATGGTCGCGGTGGATCGCGACGAACGCGAAGTGGCCCTCGAGCTCGCAGTACGCGAGGCGAACAGCCTCGACCAGGTCGCCGTCGTAGTGCTCCTCGATCAGGTGGGTGACGGTCTCGGCGTCGGTCTCCGACGAGAACACGTGCCCGCTCTCGACGAGCCGCTCCCGCAGCTCCCGGTAGTTCTCGACGATCCCGTTGAGGACGATCGCGAGTGTCTCGGCGTCTTCGGCGGCGAGAGGATGGGCGTTGTCCTCGGTCACGCCGCCGTGCGTCGCCCAGCGCGTGTGGCCGAGACCCGTCGTCGCGGGAGACGGAACGGCGTCGACGCGCGCCCGGAGGTTCGCGAGGTTGCCGACGGCCCTGGTGTAGGCCAGCCCATCCGCCTCGAGCAGCGCGACACCGGCCGAGTCGTAGCCCCGGTACTCGAGCCGTTGCAGACCGTGCAGCAGGAGAGGCTTGCACTCGCGGGGTCCGACGTAACCAATGATCCCGCACATCGCGTGCCTCCTTCTCCGATCGAGCCCGAGTTTCCCTGGTGTTACCCCGCCAAACGGAGGTTTGCAGGGACTTTAGGTGGCGTTTGCCTCCTGTCGGACGAGCCCGGCGATGCTAGCACAGAGGGCCTCCGCCTCCTCACGGCGCTCCACCTCGGCGAGCACGCGGATGAGCGGCTCGGTCCCGGACGGGCGCACCATCACGCGCCCGCGCCCGGCGAGTCGCATGTTCAGACGCGACACCTCCCGCGTGACCCTGGTCGGAAGCTCCGTGCTCGAGACCCGGACGTTCTCCACTGCCTGGGCGAAGCGGGGCATCACGGCCGCCGCCTCGGCCAGGCTGCGCCCGTCGAGCGACCGGCAAAGGGTCAGCGCCGCGGCGAGGCCGTCTCCGGTCACGTGCCCTTCGAGGACGATCAAATGGCCCGACTGCTCGCCGCCGAGCATGCCGCCCTCGCGGCGGAGGGCGTCGAGCACGTACCGGTCGCCGACGTCCGTCGTCTCGACGCGGATCCCGTGCTCCTTCATCAGCCGATGGAACCCGAGGTTCGTCATCGTGGTGACCGCCACCACCTCGGGGCGAAGCGCCAGGGCGCAGATCGCGAGGATCTGATCTCCGTCGACCGTCTCGCCCGTCGCGTCGACCGCGAGCATGCGATCCCCGTCGCCGTCGAACGCGACCCCGAGGTCGTACGTCCCCGTCCGGACGGCGGTCCGCAGAAGCGAAAGATCGGTGGCTCCGCAGCCTGCGTTGATGTTCGACCCGTCCGGGGCGCTCGCGAGCGCGGTGACCTCGGCTCCGAGCTGCCGGAACACTGCAGGGGCGATGGGCGAGAACGCGCCGTTCGCGCAGTCGACGGCGATCCGCAGACCAGAGAGATCCGAGCCGAAATGCTCGACCACGTGCTCGACGTAGCCCGAGGCCGCATCCTCGGCGTGCTCGACGGATCCGCCGCCGGCCCCCTGCGTGTCCATCAGCGATTCGATCTCGAGCTCGTCGGAGTCCGTGAGCTTGTGACCCTCGCGGTCGAAGACCTTGACGCCGTTGTACTCCGGCGGGTTGTGGGACGCGGAGACCACGAGCCCGAGGTCCTGCGAGAGGAGCGCTACGGCCGGCGTGGGCAGGACACCGGCGAGCACAGCCGTGCCGCCCGCCTCCACGATCCCGCGCGTGAGGGCGTCTTCGAGAGCAGGCCCGGAGCCGCGGGTGTCCCGTCCGACGAGTACGCGTCCACGCCCGGCCCAGAGCGTCGCCGCGCGGCCGAGGCGCTCGACGAGCTGCGGCGTCAGCGTCTCGCCGACGACGCCGCGCACGCCGTCGGTCCCGAACCAGCGCCGGCGGCGCTTCCCGCCTTCGGCGCGAAGCGCCTCTGGATGCAGTCCACGCGTGTTTGTCACGGACGACGCTCTCCCACCCGCTCAGAGTGGTCGCAAGTGGCGCTTCCCGCAAGGGAAGCGCGCGGCCTAACGCTTGCTGAACTGAGGCGCCTTGCGCGCCTTGTGCAGGCCGGCCTTCTTGCGCTCGACCTTGCGTGCGTCCCGCGTGAGGAAGCCCTGACGCTTCAGCGGCACGCGGAGCTCCGGGTCGGCCTCGACGAGCGCACGGGCGATCCCGTGCCTGACCGCGCCCGCCTGCCCGCTGACGCCGCCGCCGTGGACCCGCACGCGGAGGTCGTACCGGCCCTCCGCGTCGGCGACCTTGAGCGGCGCCAGTGCCAGCGCGCGCTGGGCGACACGTGGGAAATAGTCCTCGAGCGTCCGGCCGTTGACCCAGGTTCCGCCGTCGCCGGGACGGAGGATCACCCGCGCGACCGACGTCTTGCGCTTTCCGGTGCCCCGATAGGTGGCGAGCTCGGACATCTACAGCTCCAGCTCCCGCGGGGCCTGCGCCGAATGCGGATGATCCGGGCCTGCGTAGACCTTGAGCTTCGTGAGCTGCGCCGCGGCGAGACGATTCCTCGGCAGCATCCCCTTCACGGCCTTGCGGATCACCTCGGTGGGGCGGCGCTCGAGCTGCTGACGGAGCGTCCGCTCCTTGAGGCCGCCCGGATACCCGGAGTGACGGCGCACCATCTTCTCGTCGAGCTTCTTGCCGGTGACGTGGATCTTCTCGGCGTTGACGACGATCACGAAGTCCCCGGTGTCGACGTGCGGCGTGTACACGGGCTTTCCCTTGCCGCGCAGGGTGTCTGCGATCCGGGTCGCCAGACGCCCGAGGGTCTTGCCCTCGGCATCGACGACGTACCAGTCGCGCTGGATCTCGCCCGGCTTGGCGGTGTAGGTGGTCATCGCTCGGAAAGAAGGCGATCGGGACGACCGCCGGCGGCGGAGTGTAGCAAGGTTCGCTTTCCCGAACCGCCAGACGCGAGCTTTCCGCCCCGCGATCGGCCGGAATGCCGCCCCCCGTGGGCCGGCCGTGCCTGGAAACCTGACGGTGCAGCACACGGCGAAAGGAGCGGAGCAATGACCGGCATGACCACGACCGAGAACAGAAGAGAGCTCGCCTCCCGGGTGAGCGGCGGCGTCGAGGTGACGCTGCTCTGGCAACCGGGGAACGACGTCCTGAGCGTCGTCGTCTCAGACCCGGCCGAGGCGGCCTTCGAGCTCGTGCTCGGCGACGGCGATCGGGCGATGGACGTGTTCGACCACCCGTACGCGTACGCGGCGCTGCGCGGCCTGGACGTCGGCCTGGGGCCGGCGGAGCCGGCAGTCGCGGCGAGGGTCTAGCGGGCGATCGCGATCTCGGCGGGCAGCTCGGCGGGATTTTCGACGTGCTCGAGCTCGTGCCGGGCGCGCGCATCGAAGTAGACGTACGACGTCACGAGCGCCACGAACGGGAGCGCGATCGCGTACACGAGCCCCGCGACGAGGTTGAAGAGGACGAGTGAAGAGTTCGACGCGAAGATGAGGAGCGCACCGACGAGCGGGCCGGCGGCGAGCGCGATCGCCGTGCCGAGCCCGACGAGCGAGCCGACGCGGATCCACCTGCCGCGGACGAGCTGCGCGCTCCGCCGCAGCACCCGCAGGCGCGACACGTCATCCAGCTCGGCGACCGGAGCCAGCAACGACCAGCGCACCGCGAGCCAGATCGCAACTGGGATGAGGATGCCGGTGGTCGTGAGCGCAACCCAGACCATCGAGGCGATGGCGACGGCGCCGAGCAGGGGTCGCACCCTTTCGAGCGCCAGACGATAGGCGGCGACCGGGCCGATCCGGCGGCCGGCGTCGAGCTCGAGGAGCGCGCACGCGGTAGCCGCCTGGACGAGGCCGAATGCGAGAAGCGTCAGGACCAGGCCGGTCACGAGCGCGAGGTATGCCCAGATCCCCGCCAGGTCGCCCGTGACGCTACCGAGGAGGTCGGTGCACTGGAGCAGGATCCACTGGAGGACCGTGATCGCGAGCACGACGGGGATCAGAACCAGGCCGAGGCCCACGAACAAGTCCGGGCGCCCGACGTACATCCGCCCGGACGCCGACAGGATCTGCCCCCACGAGCGACGGCGGGCCACATGGAGGGGTGCGACCGGGGTCCACGTCGCCTTGACGATCGCGAAGACGAGCAAGGCTGCCAGGAGCGAAACGACAAGGAGGGTGGCGGCGGGGCTGCGCAGCAGGCGCGCGAGCGCCGTAGAGCCTTTCTCGACCCCGGTGCAGAAGAAGTCCGTCGCCCTCGTCCCGAGGATGCCGCCGGTGGGCACCGCGTAGCTGCGATCGCGCCAACCTGCAGCCCACTGGAATGGCGCTGCCCACTGCTCCTTGAGGTTCGGGCCGGTCGGTCCGTTGAAGAAGGCCCGCTGGAGCTCGCCCCAGCGCCCCTCGAACGTCGTCCAGGGGAACGCGGCCGCAGCCGCCTTCGAATCGCTGGGAATCGTCTGCACCACCGGCCGGAGGTCGTAGTGGGGCCCGCTCGTGTCGTCGCAGCCGACCCCGGCGTCGGCGGAGCTTCCGACGTAGAGCGCCTCCGTGTACTTGTTGGCATGCGAGCCCGCGGCCGGGTAGACGACGGGGTGCGTGCCGTCGACCACCTCGAGCTTGTCGTCACCCCACGCGGCGTGCTCGGCCCCCTCGTGCGAGCTGTACCCCACCTCGCTCGGATGCTCCTGACGAAGGGCATCACCGGCGTCCGCGGCGTCGAAGTTCAACTGGATCATCTCCCAGTCGCCCTCGTGGGTGTTGTTGAAGTCGTTGAACGCGTAGAAGAACCAGTACTGGAGCGCCAGCTTTCCCGGGAACTGCGGGTCGGACGCGACATGCGCGTAGACAGTGGGGTCGGACCCCTCCGAGATACGGCGTGCCCAGCGCTCGTAGGAGCAGCCGGGGTCGAGGGCGCTTCCCGGGAAGTCGAGGTGGTACTCGTAGAGATTGGCGAGGTCCTTCGCCGTCGGCGCGATCTTCACGAGGTCGGTCGTGTTCCACGGGCCGCGGAGCGCGACGGTTTGCTCACCGAACAGGAGATCGACGTCCATGGGACGGTACGGCTCCCCCGGGCCGCACTCCTCGGGCTGCTCGACGAGGCGGACGACGGGTGCGTACTTTGCCGCGAGGTCCTGCTCGGTGTCGGCGAGGGCTCCACCGGCCCACGCGAGGCAACATCCCGCAGCGAGCGCGATCGTGACGATGATCCGGGCAGATGTCGACGCGCTGAGCGAGATGGCGGAGAGCGTATTCGACGATCAGGGACGTCCTCCCGCCATCCGTCCCCCCTCGGGATTGCGGTCGACACCCGCCGCGTGATTGGATCGGTCACCGTCAGCAGCCGTCAGGAGAGACAACCGTGGAACGCCGTCCTCGAGGTGCGTGCGGATGAGTCTCCCGGACGCGGGCACGATCCACGACCTCGCGCCGCGGCTCGAGGCGGTTCTGGCGCGACCGGTCGTGATCCCGTCGATCCCCGGGCGCCGCCTTCCGGATGCGGCGCGCAGGGCTCTGCTCGAGGCCCATCAGGCCGCTCCCGGAACCGGAACCCGCCTGGAGTGAGCCGCGTGGCGGTCTCATCCAGAGGCGACGATCGGTTGGCGCCGGCCACCAGGCGGCGCACTCTCTACGGCGGAGTCGCGACACGTGCGTGACGTCCTCTTCGGGCTGCTTGCGATCGCCGCAGGCTCGTTGTTCTGCTTCGCCGGGTTCCTTGCGTTCCGGATCGTGATCCCACTCTGGGGCGCATTCGTCGGGTTCGCGGTCGGAGCTGGGATCGTCGCGAGCGGGGACGACGGCTTCCTCCGTACGGGCCTCTCGTGGATCGTCGGGCTGGCATTCGCGCTCCTGTTCGCGCTTCTCGCGTACTTCTTCTACGAGGTCGCCGTCGTGCTCGCGATGGGATCGATCGGCATCGCGCTGGGTACGGGCGTGATGGTGGCGCTGGGCGTGTCGTGGACGTGGGTCGTCGTGCTCGTTGCGATCGCGGTAGGCGTGTTGCTCGCCTTCGTCGCAATCGCCGCAAACATGCCCATGATCCTGCTCGTCGTTCTGAGCGCCACCGGCGGCGCCACCGCGATCACCGCCGGGCTGATGCTCCTGACCGGCGCGATCGACACCGCTGACTTCGACCAGGATCAGGTCACCGCGCACGCGGCGGACGACTGGTGGTGGTACGTGGTCTACGCGGCCCTGGTCGTCGCGGGCCTGGTCGTACAGCTGCGTGCCGCAGCCGGGCTGACCCGCTCGATGCGGCAGTCGTGGGAGTCCGGTCGAGGCACGGTCGCGGCCCCGCCGCCCGGCTCGCAACCATGAGCTCCGGCGTCGCGTCGCGATGAGCGACTCGACTATCACCTTCCTCATCCTCGGGGTGACGGTCGGCGTGTTCGTCTGGGACCGGATCCCGGTGGGGGTCGTGGCGCTCGGGGTCGCGCTCTCGCTGTGGGCGACCGGAGTGCTCGACCTCGACCAGTCGCTCGGCGGGTTCGGCGATCCGACTGTGATCTTCATCGCGTCGCTCTTCGTGGTGAGCGAAGCGCTCGACGCCACCGGGGTCACGGCGTGGGCGGGGCAGCAGCTGATCGAGAGGGCCGGGGACAGCCGGGCGCGGGTGATCGTCCTGATGATGCTCCTCGTCGTCGGGCTGACGGCGCTGATCAGCGTGAACGGCTCTGTCGCGGCGCTGCTGCCCGTCGTCGCGGTGATGGCCGTCCGGCTCCGTCTGTCGCCGTCGCAGCTTCTGCTGCCGCTCGCCTTCGGCGCCCATGCGGGCTCGCTCGTCGCGCTCACCGGCTCGCCCGTGAACGTGATCGTCTCCGAGGCCGCGGACGACGCCGGCGCCGGCCGCTTCGGCTTCTTCTCGTTTGCGCTCGTAGGGTTGCCGCTCGTTGCCGGCACGATCGCGATCGTCGTGCTCTTCGGGGAGCGTCTCCTGCCGGAACGGCAGCCGCGAACCATCACGAGGGACCTCGGCGGGCTGGCCCGAACGCTGGCCCGCGAGTACGCGCTCGACCACGACCCGGAAGAGCTCGTCAGCCGGTCGTCCGGCCTAGCCGAGGTCGTCGTGCCGCCACGCTCCGGCCTGATCGGGGTGCCGGTGTTTCCAGGGATGGTGACCGAGAGCGGTGACCTCGTCGTGCTGGCGGTCCAGCGGAAAGGGGAGGAGCTCACCGGGGAGACCACGCTCACCGCCGGGGACTCATTGCTCCTTCAGGGCTCGTGGGGGGCGCTCGAGTACCACCTCGACGATCCCGACGTGCTCGTCGTCGACGACCCGGCTCTCGTGCGCCGGCAGGCGGTCCCGTTGGGACCGGGCGGGGCGCAGGCGCTCGTCGTCCTCGCCGGAATGGTGATCCTGCTCGTGCTCGGCGTCGTGCCTCCCGCCGTTGCCGGACTGCTCGCGGCCGGCGGCATGATCCTCTCGGGCGTGCTCACGGTCGAGCAGGCGTACCGCGGGATCTCGTGGACGACGGTGATCCTCGTCGCGGGGATGATCCCGCTGTCCACGGCGATGGTGTCGACCGGGGCCGCCGAGACGCTCGCGGACGGCCTCGTCGACGCCGTCGGGGACGCCGGGCCGCACGCGCTCCTGCTCGGGCTCGTCGCACTGACGTTCGTGTTCGGCCAGCTGATCAGCAACACGGCGACGGCGCTGATCGTGATCCCCATCGCGGTCTCGGCGGCGGCCGACCTCGACGTATCGCCGAAGCCC
Organism: uncultured Actinomycetes bacterium; assembly: GCA_963798725.1. Taxonomy (GTDB): domain Bacteria; phylum Actinomycetota; class Thermoleophilia; order Gaiellales; family Gaiellaceae; genus Gaiella. Next base: position 838,076 of record CAWCUL010000001.1, on the reverse strand, counting down.
GTTCTCATGGCGGTGTGCGTCGCGTCGGCGGGCGCGTTCCTCACCCCGGTCGCGACCCCGGCGAACCTCATGGTGATGGGGCCCGGTGGCTACCGATTCGGGGATTACTGGAGGCTCGGCCTGCCGCTCGTCGGCCTGTTCGGGGCCGTAGCAGTTCTCCTCGTCCCGGTCATCTGGTCGTTCTGAGCGGCGACGCGCTAGGATCGGGGACACGAACCGGGGAGCTCGGGCGACCGGGCTGAGAGGGCGGCTACGGCGCCGCCGACCCGCAGAACCTGATCTGGGTAATGCCAGCGGAGGAACGTACGTGCTCGATCCGGAAGTCGTGGTGATCTCCTCGGGGCCCGGCCCCGACATGCGCCTGCCGCACGGCGCCCGGGTGGTCGCGGCCGACGGCGGCCTCGACCGGGCGCTGGCGCTCGGGCTCGAGGCGGACGTCGTCGTCGGCGATTTCGACTCGATCTCCGCCGACGCCCTCGCGGCGGCCGTGGCCGGCGGCGCCAGGATCGTCCGTCACCCGGTGGCGAAGGACGCCACCGACCTCGAGCTTGCGCTCGACGAGGCGGTATCGCTCGGCGCCCGCCGCGTCCTCGTCGTCGGGAGCGCGGAGGGCCGGCTCGACCACCTCCTCGGGTCATTGCTGCTCTTCGGCTCCGAGCGCTACGCGGGGCTCGAGCTCGACGCGGTCCTCGGCAACGCGCTCGTCCATGTCGTCCGCGGCGCGCGGACGCTGCAGGGGTCGCAGGGAGAGCTCGTCAGCCTCGTGGCGCTCGGGGGCTCTGCCCGGGGGGTCGAGACGCAAGGGCTCGAGTACCCGCTCCACGGCGAGACGCTGGAGCCCGGCTCCACCCGGGGAATCTCGAATGTCTTCCTCGCGGAAGAGGCCCGGGTCACACTGGCCGCCGGAACCCTCCTCGCAGTCCGGCCCGACGGGGCCGAAGGGCGCTTGTGTTGATTCAACACAAGCGCCCTTCGGCCGTCGCGGTGCTGACGGCCCTCATCCTCGCCGGCGTCGCGGGGCTCGTCGTCGCAGGGTGCGGCGGCGGCGGGGGGTCCGAGTCCAAGGAGGTCGTGCTCATCACGCACGACTCGTTCGCCGTCTCGAAAGACGTCAAAGCCGCGTTCGAGCGCGAGAGCGGCCTCACGCTCCGGATCCTCCAGGGAGGCGATGCGAACGAGACGCTCAACCGGGCGCTTCTCACCGCCGGCGACCCCCAGGGGGACGTGATCTTCGGGATCGACGACAGCGTGCTCTCGCGCGCGCTCGACGGAAACGTCCTCGACGAGTACCGCTCGCCGGAGCTCTCGTCGCTTGCCCCCGACTTCTCGTCCCCCGATCCCCACGTCACACCGATCGACCACGGGGAGGTCTGCCTGAACGTGGATCGCGGCTGGTTCGCCACCCACCATGTGCCACCGCCGACGAGCCTGGCCGACCTGGTGCTCGGTCGCTACAAGAACCTGCTGGTCGTGGAGAACCCGGCCACCTCCTCTCCGGGGTTGTCGTTCCTGCTGGCGACGGTCGCGACGTTCGGCGATCCCGGCTGGGAGACGTACTGGCGGGGACTTCGGGCGAACGGCGTCCTCGCCGTCGACGGCTGGGAGGAGGCGTACACACAGCAGTTCTCGGGCGCGGCAGGCAGCCCAGGAAAGCGGCCGATCGTCGTGTCGTACGCCACGAGCCCCGCAGCCGAGGTGATCTACGCGTCGAAGAAGCCCGCGGTGGCCCCGACTGCCGCGATCGACTCGGGGTGCTACCGCCAGGTCGAGTACGCCGCGATCCTGCGCGGCGCGCGCAACGAGGCCGGCGCCCGGAAGCTGATCGACTTCATGCTCTCCGAGCGATTCCAGGCCGACGTGCCCGGCTCGATGTTCGTCTACCCCGTGCGTACCGGCGTGCAGCTTCCCGCGCCTTTCGTGAAGCACGCGATCGTGCCGCAGAGCCCCCTCGAGCTTTCGGCGGACGAGGTCGACGCCAACCGCGACCGATGGGTCGCCCGGTGGACCGAGATCGTCGTCCGCTGAGCCTGGCGGCACGGACGGCGACGGTCGCCGTGCCGCTCGCGTTTCTCGCCGTCTTCTTCGCCTGGCCGCTCGCGGCGATCCTGCAACGGAGCCTCGTCCGGAACGGGGCTCTGGACGTGCCGTTCGACGTGCTGACCTCGGCGTCGACCCGGGAGATCGCGTGGTTCACGCTCTGGCAGGCGACGGTCTCGACGCTCCTGACGCTGCTCGCCGGCCTGCCTCTCGCCTGGGCGCTCTCGCGGTTCTCGTTCCGTGGCCGCTCGCTCGTCGAGGCGCTCGTCCTCGTCCCGTTCGTCTTGCCGACTGTCGTCGTCGCCACGGCGTTCATCGCCCTCCTCCCCGACGGAGTCGAGCGGTCCGTGTGGGCGATCCTCCTGGCCCACGTGTTCTTCAACGTCGCCGTCGTCGTCCGGGTCGTCGGAGCGTTCTGGGCCGCACTGGACGAGCGCCTCTGGGACGCGGCTGCGACGCTCGGCGCATCGCCTGCCCAGCGGCAGCTGCGGCTCACGCTGCCATTGCTGGCGCCCGCGCTCGCAGCCGCGACCTCGATCGTGTTCCTCTTCTGCTTCACGTCGTTCGGTGTGATCGTCGTGCTCGGCGGGATCCGCTACGCGACGCTCGAATCGGAGATCTACAACCAGGCGGCGAGGCTGTTCGACCTGCGCACGGCGGCCGCGCTCGCGCTCCTCCAGCTCGCCGCTGTCGCCGCGGTGGTGATCGTCTCCGGGCTCCTGGAACGCCGCCTGGGCGGCGCCCGCCGGAAGGGCCGGCGCGCACCGCGCCCGACCGGACGGAATCGGCTTGCCGTCGGGTCGGTGGTCGTGGGCACCCTCGCTCTGCTCGCCCTCCCTCCTGCGGCTCTCCTCGTGCGCTCGCTCCAGGTCGACGGTGGCTACGGGCTCGGCCACTTCGCATCGCTCTTCGACGACACGCCGGCGCTCCTCGTCACCCCGTGGCACGCGGTGCTGAACTCGCTTCTCTTCGCGACGGCGGCGACCCTCGTCGCGCTCGCCGTAGGGGTTCCCGCGGCCGTCTCGGTCGCGCGCGGAAGCCGCGGGCTGGACGCGCTCCTCATGCTGCCGCTCGGAGCATCCGCCGTGATGCTCGGGTTCGGCTTCCTGCTCGCGTTCGACGAGCCTCCGTTCGATCTCCGGTCGTCCATCGCCATCGTCCCGCTGGCCCAGGCACTGGTGGCAACCCCGTTCGTCGTGCGCTCGCTCGTCCCGGCCCTGCGCGCGCTCGACGTTCGGCTTCTCGAAGCGGCGGCGGTGCTCGGGGCGGCGCCGAGCCGGGTGCGCCGCGAGATCGAGCTGCCGCTCGTCGCGCGGCCGCTGGCGGTTGCCGCCGGGCTCGCGTTCGCCGTCGCGCTCGGCGAGTTCGGCGCGACCGTGTTCGTCGTCCGCGCCGACTGGCCGACGGTGCCGGTCGCAATCTTCCGTTACCTCGGCCGGCCCGGCGCCGACAACGTCGGCAGCGCGATGGCCCTCTGCGTCGTGCTGATGGGACTCGTCACCGCCGTGGCGCTCGTGTCGCAGCGGGCCCTGGCCCGGGGCTCGACGTGACGCTCGAGCTCGACCGGATCGAGGTGACCCTCGAGGGCGAGCCCATCGTCCGTACGGTGTCCCTCGAGGTCGGTGAGGGCGAGAGGGTCGCCCTGCTCGGCCCCAGCGGGTCGGGCAAGACCACGATCCTGCGCGTCGTCGCAGGGCTGCAGCGCCCGTCGGCGGGACGCGTACTCGTCGGCGGGCGCGAGATCACCGGCGTGCCGCCGCACAGGCGCGGAATCGGGCTCGTGTTCCAGGATGCCGCACTCTTCCCGCATCGCGACGTCGCGGCGAACGTCGGCTTCGGACCGCGCGTGGCCGGGCTGGCTTCGGACGAGCAGGCGAGGCGGGTCGCCGATGCGCTCTCGCTCGTCGGGCTTGCCGGCGCCGAGCGACGAGACGTGACGACGCTGTCCGGCGGCGAGGCGCAGCGGGTCGCGCTCGCGCGGGCGCTCGCGCCGCAGCCGAACATGCTGCTCCTCGACGAGCCGCTCGGGGCGCTCGACGGTCCGCTGCGGCTGCGCCTCCAGGACGACCTCCGCAGGCTGTTCGAACGCCTCTCGCTCACGGTCGTGCACGTAACGCACGACGTCGGGGAGGCGTTCGCGCTGGGCGACCGCGTCGCGGTCCTCCGGGAGGGCCGCATCGCCCAGATCGCCCGCCCGGCCGAGCTCTGGGCGCAGCCCGCCGACGAGTGGGTGGCACGTTTCCTCGGCATGCGAAACGTCGAGCGGGACGGGTCTCACGCAATCGTCACGCGACCGGAGGCGGTGCGTCTCGTCCCGGGCGACGGCGCCGTCGTCACGGCGGCAGACCGTGACGGCGCCGTCGTCAACCTCCGTGTCCTCCGCGACGACGGCACCGAGCTCGACGCCGTCACGACCGAGGTCGGCCACCCCCGGCCGGGCGAACGGGTCGCGGTCGAGATCGACCCGGCGGGCGTCGTCCGGGTGCCCGCGTGGCCCTAGGAGAAGACGCGGCCAGAGGCAACGTCCCAAGACAGATCGAGCGGCCTACTCCCACTCGATCGTCGCGGGCGGCTTGGAGGTGAGGTCGAGCGCGACCCGGTTGACGCCCGGAACCTCGTTGACGATCCTGCTCGCGATCGCGTCGAGCAGCTCGTACGGGAGCCGCGCCCAGTCGGCTGTCATCGCATCCTCGGAGGTGACGGCGCGGATCACGATCGGATAGGCGTAGGTGCGCTCGTCGCCCTGGACGCCGACCGACCGGATCGCGGGCAACACGGCAAAGCACTGCCAGAGCTCGCCGTAGAGATCGGCGCGCCTCACCTCCTCGAGCAGGATCGCGTCGGCGGCCCGGAGGATCGAGAGCCGCTCCTCGGTCACGTCGCCGATGATGCGGATCGCGAGGCCCGGCCCGGGGAAGGGATGGCGCCACACCATTCGCTCGGGGAGCCCGAGCTGCTCCCCCACCCGGCGGACCTCGTCCTTGAAGAGCGCGCGAAGCGGCTCGACGAGCTGCATCCGCATGTCCGCAGGCAGGCCCCCCACATTGTGGTGCGACTTGATCTTGGCGGCGACTCCGACTTCCCCGCCCGACTCGATCACGTCCGAGTAGAGGGTTCCCTGCACGAGGAACCGGACGTCGCCCTGCGTGTTTGCGCGGCCGGGATTCGCGCGAGCGGATCCCGGCCTTGCGCCGAGTGACAGCGAGCGGGCCTCCTCCTCGAAGACGCGGATGAACTCCTCGCCGACGATCGCCCGCTTCTGCTCGGGATCGCTGACGCCCTGCAAACGGGAGAGGAAGCGCTCGCGTGCGACGACGTGCACGAGGGGCACGTGGAAGTGCGTGCCGAACGTCTCCACCACCTGCTCCGCCTCGTGCTCGCGGAGAAGGCCATGGTCGACGAAGACGCACGTGAGCTGGTCGCCCACCGCCTTGTGCACGAGGAGCGCGGCGACCGCCGAGTCGACCCCGCCCGAGAGCCCGCAGATCACCTTCTCGTCGCCGACCTGGGCGCGGATCCTCTCCACCTGCTCCTCGATCACGGCGGCCGGCGTCCACGACGGCGGTGCGCCCGCGACCTCGTAGAGGAAGCTCTCGAGCATTCGCTGACCCTGGGGCGTGTGCACGACCTCGGGATGGAACTGCACCGCGTACAGGCCTCTCTCCGGATCCTCGAAGGCCGCGATCGGCGTCGTCTCCGACGACGCCGTGACGTGCGCGCCGGGCGGCGGGGCGGTGACCGAGTCGCGATGGCTCATCCAGACGACCTGCTCTTGCTGGAGATCGCGGAACAGGATTCCGGAATCGTCGAGCTCCACGTCCGCCTTCCCGAACTCCGACACCTCGTTCGACTCGACCGCTCCACCGAGCTCGCGTGCCATGAGCTGCATTCCGTAACAGATGCCGAGCGTCGGCACCCCGAGCTCGAAGATCGCCGGGTCGGCCAGCGGCGCCCCGTCCGCGTAGACGGAGGCGGGACCGCCCGAGAGAATCAGCGCCAGGGGTCTTCGAGCAAGGATCTCGGCGGCGCCCAGGCGGTGGGAGACGAGCTCCGAGTAGACACGTGCCTCCCGCACACGACGCGCGATCAGCTGGCTGTACTGGCCTCCGAAGTCGAGCACGAGCACCGGCCGGTCCTGCGGCGAGGGCTCCGGCAGCGGAAACTGGAGGACGTCAGCCTCGGCGATAGTTCGGCGCGTCCTTCGTGATCGTGACGTCGTGCGGATGGCTCTCCCGCAGCCCCGCGCCCGTGATCCGCACGAACCGGGCGCGCTTGAGCGCCTCGAGCGTCGGCGCGCCGCAGTAGCCCATCGCCTGGCGCAGGCCGCCGACGAGCTGGTGCGCGATCGGCGCGAGCGGGCCCTTGTAGGCAACCCGTCCCTCGATCCCCTCCGGAACCAGCTCCGCGACGTCCTCGACGTCGCCCTGGAAGTACCGGTCCTTCGAGAACGAGCGCGCCTTCATGGCCCCGAGCGAGCCCATGCCGCGGTACTCCTTGAAGCGCTCGCCCTGGACGACGAGCACGGCGCCGGGGGCCTCGTCCGTCCCCGCGAGCATCGACCCGAGCATCACGGTGTCGGCGCCGGCCGCGATCGCCTTGGCGACGTCGCCCGACGAGGTGATCCCACCGTCCGCGATCACCGGCACGCCCTCCTCCGCCGCGACCTCCGCGCAGTCGGCGATCGCGGTGACCTGCGGCACGCCGACCCCGGCGACGACACGGGTCGTGCAGATGCTGCCCGGTCCCTGGCCGATCTTGAGCGCATCGGCGCCTGCCTCGATCAGGGCCTCGGCCGCCTCCGGCGTCGAGATGTTCCCTGCGACGACGTCGACGTCGTAGGCGGCCTTGACGCGGCGTACAACCTCGAGGACGCCGACCGAATGGCCGTGGGCGGTGTCGACGACGAGCGCGTCGACCTCTGCCTCGACGAGGGCGGCGGCCCGCTCGAGCGCGTCCGTGCCCACCCCGACCGCGGCGGCCACCCGGAGCCGGCCGCGCTCGTCCTTCGTCGCGAGCGGGTACGCCTCGCGCTTGGCGATGTCCTTGACGGTGATCAGGCCCCTGAGGCGGCCCTCCAGGTCCACGATCGGGAGCTTCTCGATCCGGTGGCGGCCGAGGATCGCCTGCGCCTCCTCCAGCGACGTGCCGACAGGGGCGGTCACGAGGCCCTCGCGTGTCATGGCGTCGGCGACACGCATCGTCGAGGCCACGCCGAAGCGGAGGTCGCGGTTCGTCAGGATCCCGACGAGCCGCTCGTCGACGTCGGTGATCGGGATCCCCGAGACGCGGTAACGCGCCATCAGCTCGAGCGCGTCGCCGACGAGGGCGTCGGGCGAGAGCGTCACCGGCTCGACGATCATCCCCGCCTCCGACCGCTTCACCTTGTCCACCTCGGCGACCTGGTCGGCGATCGGCAGGTTGCGGTGGAGCACGCCGATCCCCCCGAGACGCGCGAGCGCGATCGCCATTCGCGCCTCGGTCACCGTGTCCATCGCAGCCGAGACGATGGGGATCTCGAGCGCGATCGTCCTCGTCAGCCGGGTGGCGGTGACGACGTCGTTCGGGAGAACGTCCGATTCGGCCGGCACGAGCAGGACATCGTCGAAGGCCAACCCTTCCTTCGCGAACTTGTCCCGCAGGCTCTCCAAGTGCTGCGATCCTAACAGCGCACCGGGATGGGCTGTGGGACACATTCGCCGCGGCTTACGGCGGCAGCAGGCCGTTGCGGCTGCGACAAGCTGACGCCCTGAGGAAACAAGCCGTTGCGGAGCGAAGCGACGCCTACAGGGATGTGCCCCGCCGCTGGGCGGGGATCAAGCGGCAGAAACCCGCGCGAGCGGATTTCTGCTTCGCGCAACAAGCTAGACCCGCTGGAGCTCGTGGATCTCGACGGCGGAGACGAGGCGGCGCGCCTCCGCGGGATCGAAGAGCCCCCCTCCGACCTCGAGGACCGACGCCGCTCCGGCCGCCACGGACTGGCGCAGCGCCTCGTCGGACGGCCTGCCGTCGAGCACCGCGTCGAGCCACTGCGCAAGCAGCGCGTCACCCGCGCCGACCACTGAGACCGGGTCGAGATGCGGTGCCACGGCGCGAAAACGACGAATCTGGCGCTCCTCCCGGAACAGCGCGAAGCATCCGGTGTCGAGAGTGATCTGCACGTTCCTCGCACCCATCTCGGCGATCGTGTCGAGGGCCATCAGGAAGTCCTCCTCGTCGAACAGCTCCTGTCCCACGAGCTGCTCCGCCTCGTGCTGGTTCGGGGATACGAGCCACGGCTCGCCCTCGAGCCCGAGGCGCAGCGGCTCGCCCTCGGTGTCGAGAGCGACCCGGACGCCGCGGCGCGCGAGCTCGCGCGCCGCCTCGCCGTAGAAGCCGTCGGCGACCCCGCGGGGCAGCGAGCCGGCGAAGACGACGACCTCGGCTCCGCGGGACAGATAGCGGAGCTTGTCCATCAGAATCTCGAGCTCGGTGTCGCTCACCTTCGGGCCCCACTCGTTGATCTCCGTCTGCATTCCGGAGGTCGGGTCGACGACGAGCGTGGACGTGCGCGACTCCTGACGGATGCGGACGAAGTCGTTGAGGATCGACTCCTCGGTGAGCTGCTCGACGATCCGCGTGCCCGTGCGGCCTCCGGCGAGCCCGGTCGCGACGACCGGATGGTCGAGGCGCTTGAGCGCGCGGGCGACGTTGATCCCCTTGCCGCCGGCGAGCGTCATCACATCGCTTGCGCGGTGCCGTTGACCGAGCTGGAGGATCGGAACGGTGAGCGACCGGTCGAGCGCCGCATTGAGCGTGACGGTGATGATCATCGTTGGCGACCCGGGGTCATGACACCAGCCCTACCAGATGATGCAGGGTCCGGCCCGCGATCCACCCGGCCTTGGCTGCCACGCCCGGATCGGCCAGGGACCGGGAGGCGACCAGGGGAGAGCGCGCGACCACCCGGCGATCGTCGGTGACGATCAGCGTGCCGAGCCTCTGACCGGCGCGGACCGGCAGCGCCGCGACGGCGGGCGCCACGACTCGCTCGACGAGCGGCCGGTCGAGGGGCGCGGGGCGCACGATCGCACGTGGCGCGACGAGACGGATCGGGGCCTTGCCCCACCCCACCGGGACTGCCGCATATGTCCGGGAGGGGTCCACGACACGCGAGGGCCGATAGCTCGAAAGGCCGAACTGCAGGAGCGCGGCGAGGTCGGAGTCACGCCTCGACTCCGTCTGCTCACCGAGGACCGCCGCAGTGACGCCGATGCCGTCTGCCCGCGCGAACGCGACCTGCGACCAGCCGGCGAGCCCGGTGTGGCCGGTCTTGCCGGCGACGAGGCCCGGAACGCTCGAGAGCAGACTGTCCGTCGACTCGACGACCTGTCCCGTCGAAAGGGTCGCCTCGGCCATACCGGCATAGCGGCGGATGACCGGGTTCCGCAGCGCGATCCTGAGCAACTCGGCGGTGTCCCTGGCTGTCGAGGCGTGGCCGGGCTCGTCCAGACCGTGCGGGTTGCGGTAGCGCGTGCCGGTCAGCCCGAGGTCGGTTGCCTTCTGGTTCATCCATTCGACGAACCGGGGCACGCTGCCCGCGGCGGCGATCGCGAGCGCCGTGGCCGCGTCGTTGGCGCTCGGGACGAGCGCGCCCGCGACGAGGTCGCGCACGGAGAGCCGCTCGCCGGTGCGTAGGCCGAGCGACGACTCGCCGATCCGGGCTGCCGCGGCGGGCACGACGACCTCGTCGTCGAGAGAGAGGTGCTCCAGAGCGACGAGGACCGTCATCAGCTTCGTGATGCTCGCCATCGGACGGGGCGTGTCCGCGTCTCTCGCGGCGAGGGTCCGGCCGTCCACTGAGCTCACGACGACGTAGGCCTTTGCGTCCACGACGGGCGCCGCCGCCCGCACGGGCCCGCAGAGCGCGAACGCGGCTACGAAGACGACCGCCGCCGCCCAGCGACGGTCCCGCGTCACCATCCCGCGGCCGTCCACACGGCGCGCTGCAGACGTGCTGCCTCCGCGGCCGCCGCAGCGCGCCAGTCCTCGTCGGGCGCGTCTCGGTACGCGTAGATCACCGAGCGGGAGGCGTTCACGAGCGCGCTCGAGGGGCCGCTGGTGAACGCCCGCGCGACGTCTGCGGGTGTCGCCCCCTGGGCTCCGACGCCGGGAAGGAGAATGATTGCCCGGGGCATCTCTCGCCGTACCTCACCCACGATTCGCGGCACGGTCGCGCCGACGACTGCGCCGACGCTCGAGAGGCCGCACGCGCCGACGAGGTCCTCGCCCCACGCGTCGACCAGCTCGGCAACCTGGCGCCACAGGGGACGCCCGTCGGACAGCACGGCATCCTGCAGCTCCGCTGCCCCGGGGTTCGACTGGCGCACGAGGAGGAACAGACCGGCACCCTCGCGCCGACACGCCGCGAAGAACGGATCGAGCGAGTCGCGTCCGAGGTACGGGCTGACCGTGAGGGCGTCGGCGAGCGGCGGCAACTCGTGCCGGCGCTCGAGGAAGGCGGCCGCATAGGCGCGCGCGGTCGAGCCCACGTCGCCTCGTTTCGCATCCGCGATGACGAGGAGGTCGGCCTCGCGTGCGTAGGCCGTGACCGCCTCGAGCGCCTGCCAACCGTCGGCGCCGAGCGCCTCGAAGAACGCCACCTGCGGTTTCACCGCCACGACGTAGGGAGCGACGGCGTCGACGATGCCGCGGCAGAATCGCTCCACGGCGCTTGCCTCCGCCGCCCTGCCCGTGGCCGCCTCGCCCCGCAGCTCGACCGGCAGCAGCTCGACGACCGGATCGAGCCCGACGACGAGTTGCGATCGCTTCCGCTCGACCGCGTCCGCAACGCGATCGGCGAACGGGGTCGGCTGGTCCCTTGCGACGTCCACCGTCACGCGGCCAGGGTAGCCCGTCGGATGGTTGATCGGTGATTGGCGTGACGTCCGGGGGCGGCCCAGACCAAGCAGGCCGCACCGGCCGGGCACGGCACGTAGCGGACCTACGGGCCGTGTCCCGACGGGGCGCTCCGGCGTCGTGTCTGGGGCGCCATCCGGTTCGCGCGAATCGCCGATCGGCCATCGAGCAGAGCGCAGATCGCCGCCGGATCGAGCGGGGCCACGCGCAGCTCCGGCGGCGGGCGCCGGAGGAACGTCGCGAGCAGTCGCACCTCGTCGACGTCCTCTGGAGCGGGGGTGCCCCGACGGGAGTCGGCCTCGCAGACGAGCGCCGCGGTCTCGGGAGCAGCGCCGGCTCCGAGCGGCACGAGGCGGGTCGAGGCGATGCATCCGCCATTGATCGCATAGGCACGGACGAAACCGGGGCGCCGCGCGGGGACGACCACGCAGGCTCGCATCGTCCTGAGCCGGTCGAGCTCCTCGAGCGCGCCGAGGACCTCTTCGAGCGCCGCGATCCGGTCGCGCAGCCGGGCGGCATCCTCGAAGCGCTGATCGACGGCCAGGCGTTGGAGCCTGACCCGCAATGCGGTCAGCGCTGTCGCGGGGTCGTCGGAGGCATGTCCCTCGAGCGCGCGTGCGGCGCGCCGGACGAGCGTCCGTCCGGAGAGCGGGCCGTGCGCCGTCGGCTGGGTGACGACGCTCCAGCGCTCACCGCGACGGCGCAGATAGACGTGGCGATCGGGCCTCGTCGAGCGGACGTTCGCAGGCGGTCGGAGCGTGCGCAGCAACCGGAGCTCGTCCAGCGCAGCCTCGAGCTCGGAGCCCGCCTCCCGCCACTCGACCCGCTCGAGGGCGGCAAGCGCCGCCTCGACGGCGGGCCTCTGCCTCCCTCCGGAGAAGTAGGAGCGAAGGCGGGTACGAAGCTCTCTCGCCCGGCCCACGTAGAGCACGAGCTCGCCCGCGCCGCGAAACAGATAGACGCCCGGACGCGGCGGAGCGCCAGCGACGAGCGAGCGCTTCGCGTGCAGGCGACGCGCTCTCGGAGCCGCGAGCTCGACGAGATCGGCGAGGCTCCGCGCTCCGCGCTCCTGCGCCAGCCCCACCAGCACGAGCAAGATCTCGGCCGTCGCCCGCGCGTCCGGGAGAGCGCGGTGACACGGCTCGGTCGCCACGCCGAAGAAACGGGCTAGCGCTCCGAGGCCCACGCGCGTGGTCCGATTCGAGAGGAGCCGCCGTGCGAGCCACATCGTGTCGACGACAGGAGCCGCGATGCGGCGACCGGTGAGCCGCTCGACCTCGCGGTCGAGGAAAGCGAGATCGAACCGCGCGTTGTGCGCGACGATCGCCGCATCTTCCGCGAATGCGACGAAGCGCTTCACCGCGGCCGCCGCCGACGGCGCGGCGGGAAGCTCGCCCGGGTCGATACCCGTCAGGGCCTTCACCGCAGGCGGAAGCGGCACGCCCGGGTCGACGAGCGTCTCGAAAGTTTCCCCGAGCGCGAGCGTCCGCACCCTCTGGGCGCCGATCTCGCAGATCCGCGAGTCGCGCGGCGAAAGCCCCGTAGTCTCGAGGTCGACGACGACGAAGTGCGCGTGCTCGAGCAGGATGCTCGCACCCGCCGGATTCGCAAGACCGACGTCGGCGCCCCGCCAGGCGAGCCGGGCGTCGCCTTCGACGACGTCCTCGAGAAGCGACCTGGCGAGCGCGGTCGGCGCGCTTCGGAGCGCAAAGAGGGTGCACGCCGCGACGTCGACCGGCACGGGCCCGCGTCGCGTCTCGACCAGCTCCACGAGCCTGTCGGCGGCGTCGAAGCTGAGCTGCATGAGGGACGATGGTAACCGAACATATGTTCGGGTGCCACCATTCCCCGGATCCCGCCGAGTTGGCGCGAGACAGTCCCAGCTACGCGATTGCGGCGCGCGAGAGCGGGCCGCTTTCAGGGATCTGCCCGCCTCGAGGCGGGCCGCGGGACGGAAACCCCCCCGCGTCGGGTCAAGCTCTCGCGCACCAGGCACGGACCGAAGTCCCGCTAAGCAGTTGCGGCCCGCGGGAGCGGGCCGCCTTCAGGGATCTGCCCGCCTCGAGGCGGGCCGCGGGACGGAAACCCCCCTGCGTCGGGTCAAGCTCTCGCGCACCAGGCACGGACCGAAGTCCCGCTAAGCAGTTGCGGCCCGCGAAAGCGGGCCGCCTTCAGGGATCTGCCCGCCTCGAGGCGGGCCGCGGGACGGAAACCCCCCCGCGTCGGGTCAAGCTCTCGCGCACCAGGCACGGACCGAAGTCCCGCTAAGCAGTTGCGGCCCGCGAAAGCGGGCCGCCTTCAGGGATCTGCCCGCCTCGAGGCGGGCCGCGGGACGGAAATCCGCTCGGCGGATTTCCGTCCCGCAAACGACTAGATCAGTTGACTGCCTTCTTGAGCTGCGAGCCGGCCGAGAACTTCGGGACGTTCGCGGCCTGGATCTGCACCGGGGCTCCGGTGCGCGGGTTGACGCCCTGGCGCGCGGCACGCCGCGTCACATGGAACTTTCCGAAACCCGTGAAGGCGACGGCGTCGCCGTTCCGCAACGTGCTCTCGATCACGCCGAGGCACGCATCGACGGCCGCGCCCGCATCGCGCTTCGTCAAGCCGGCCCTGTCGGCCACGGCATCCACGAACTCCTGCTTGGTCACGTGCAACTCCTCCTGGTCGATGGTCTCCTGGACGTCCGCCGAGCGTATCGCTCGAACGGATTCGGCTCAACCATGCGGGTTCACAAACTGCTCCCGCGTTCGAAGCAACGCACCGGCACGGTAGAGCGAAGCGAGCCGCACGCCGAGGCGTGCGAGCGCGTCGGCGCCGCCCTCCTCACGGTCGACGACGCACACCGCATGCCGGACGACGAGCCCGGCCGCGCGAACGGCCTCCACCGCCTCGCAGAGGGCGCCGCCAGACGTGACGACATCCTCGAGGAGGCACACGAGCTCCCCCGGCTCGTACGGGCCTTCCAGGCGGTTCGCGGTGCCGTATCCCTTGGTTTCACCGCGGATGATGATGAAGGGCAGCCCGGACGCCATGGCTGCCGACGCCGCGAGCGCGACCGCTCCGAGCGCGGGACCGGCGAGCCGGACGGCGTCCGGCTCCACGTCCTTCGAAACCCCGGCGAGCCGCTCTCCGAGCTCGCGTAGCAACGCCGGGTCCGTCTCGAAGCGGTACTTGTCGAGGTACCACCGCGACCGTTTCCCCGAGCGCAGGACGAAATCGCCCTCGAGCAGCGCGACGTCGAGGAGCCGCTCGCCCAGCGCGTCGACGGAGCTCATCCGAGCGCCCGGCCGGCCGTGGCCACGATCCACTCGCGTTCGGGGCCCGAGGGAAGAACCAGCTCCGAGCCGTCGTCCCAGGCGATCACGACCTGCGCGCCGACACGGCGGCGGCGCCACAGGATCCACGCCACCACTCCTGCGACGGCGACCAACGCGACCCTCATCGGCGCGACGCCTCGAGTCGGCCGAGCGTGACGCGCAGGTCGTGCGCAACGAGGACGGAGGTCGGCTCGGGCACGGTGGTGACGATGATCGCCCGCTCGCCGTCGCTCGCGACGACGACCGACCCTCGGTCGAGGTCGATCTGAACGCGACGCGGCGTGCTACCGCTGCGGGCGCGCGCCGCCGTCGCGAGGAGCTCCGACCCGGTCACGGAGAGCGCACGCGCACGTTCCTCTCCGGCCGTACGAGACGCCTCGATCGCTCCATCGGGGCCCGTGATCACGGCCTCCACGACCTGCGTCGAGAGGTCGAGCAGCTCCGTCAGGGCGTCCGATGCATCCATGGCGGCGCCCGAAGCTAGCAAACTGCCCACGTGCAAGCGATCAGCGCCACCTTCGAACGCTACTTCGGCGAGCGCGGCACGCATCTCGCGGCGATGGTCGCCTACTTCGCGCTCGCCTCGTTCGTGCCGCTGATCTTCCTCGCGCTGTCCGTGCTCGGCTTCCTCGACCAGGCCGACTCGTCGAGCGCGCTCGTCTCGTACCTGGAGGGCATCTTCCCCGGCCAGTCGGTGGAGTCGATCGTGAGGGTGGTGGACGCCGTGCAGCGGAACGCCACCACGCTCTCGATCTTCGGCGCCGTCGCCCTCCTCTGGAGCTCGGTGTCGCTCTTCTCTGCGCTCGAGTCCGCGTTCAACATCGTGTACGGGCGACCGAACCGCTCGTTCGTGCGCGGCAAGCTCCTCGCGGTCGGGTACATGACGGTGGCGCTCGTCGTGCTGTTCGCGGGCCTGACCGTGGGGACGTTCGGCTACGACTTCCTCCGGCGCTACGCGACGGACGCCGTCTCCAACCAGTGGGTCGCGCTCGGGCTCACGATCGCGACTTCGGGCCTCGCGCTCTTCCTCTTCCTGCTCTCCGCGTACCACCGCCTCCCGAACGCCAGGCTGACGTGGGGGGAGGTGGTGCCGGGCGCGATGCTCGGAGCGATCGTGCTCGCGGCCACGCTTCAAGCGCTGCCCCTCTTCGTCTTCTTCACGTCCGAGGTGGTCGCCCTCCAGGCGTTGGGCACGACGTTCCTCCTGCTCGTCTGGCTCTACGTGATGGCGAACGTGATCGTGTTCGGCGCGGCGCTCAACTACGTCCTGGCGTACGGGGTTTCGGGGAAGGAGGTCATCCCGAGGCATCCCGACCCTTAGAGCTCGTTGCAGAATGGGGCGTTGCGAGCGCGGCCGCGAGCTGCGCCGACGCACGGGCGCGATGCGAGCCGGCCCGCTTCCATTCGTCCCCGAGCTCCGCCACGGTCCGGGTCTCGCCGACGGGGACGAACACGGGATCGAAGCCGAAGCCCTCCTCGCCCGCCGCGCGCTCGGCGATCGTCCCCTCGAGCGTGCCGCGAGCGGTGACCTCGCGGCCGTCCGCGGCAATCGCGACCAGCACGCAGACGTAACGCGCCCGGCGCTCCCGGACGCCGCGGAGCGCGTCCAGCATTCGCCCGACCGGATCGCCCTCCGCCCAGCGGGCGGTGTGGACACCCGGCCGGCCGTCCAGCGCGACCGCCTCGATGCCGGAGTCCTCCCCGACGGCCCACGCATCGGAAGGCGCATGCTCCCGGCCCCAGAGAGCCTTGATGCGCGCGTTGCCCTCGAAGGTCGCCGCGTCCTCGGGAGGCTGGTCGTGCCGCCTGAGCGGTTCGACCGAGAACGCCACGAGCGTTCCTCGCAGCTCCTCGAGCTTGTGGGGGTTCCCCGACGCGATGACGAGGCGCGGTCGCGGCAAGCGCGCTACGAGCTCAGGAGGGAGGGTGCGGCGCAGGCGTCGCGCTGCGCCGCCTCGAGCTGCCCGATCCCTCCGGCGGCGAGGTCGAGCAACCGGTCGAGAAGCTCGCGCGAAAACGGGTCGCGCTCGGCGGTCGCCTGCACCTCGACCAGCCGGCCGTCCCCCGTCATCACGACGTTCATGTCGGTCTCCGCGGACGAGTCCTCGACGTAATCGAGGTCGAGCACCGGCTCACCGTCGACGACCCCGACCGAGACGGCGGCCACCGAGCCGGCGAGCGCCCTGGCGAGCCCCAACCGGTCGAGCGCCCGATAGGCGGCGACGTACGCCCCGGTGATCGCCGCGCAGCGGGTGCCGCCGTCGGCCTGCAGCACGTCGCAGTCGAGCCACAGCGTGCGCTCGCCGAGGGCCTTGAAGTCGCACACGCTCCGCAGCGCCCGCCCGATCAGCCGCTGGATCTCGACGGTGCGCCCGTCCGGACGGCCGCGTGAGACGCCGCGCTGGGTGCGCTCCCCGGTCGACGCCGGAAGCAGCGAGTACTCGGCCGTCATCCACCCCTGCCCCTTGCCCCGCAGCCAGCGGGGAATCGTCTCCTCCACCGTCGCGGTGCAGAGCACGACCGTACGACCCTGCGCGTAGAGGATCGAGCCGTGCGGCTGCTCGAGGAAGTCGGGCTGGAGATCGAGCTCGCGAAGCTGATCGGGCCGGCGGCCGTCGTGGCGTGTCAACAGGCTCCCTTCGGGACGTGTGTGATGTCGGCTGGGATCATGCCGCCTGCGGCTCGAGAGCCTCGAGCGTCACGTGCTGGATCCCACCGATCGGGAGTTGGAGGAACCGCTTCCCCATCTCCCGGAACGCGTCGGGGTCACCCGTCGTCGAGAACCGGTACGAGCCCTCGCGGCCTTCCTCGTTGGCGATGCCCTTGCGCTCGAGCGTCTCGGCGACCTCGCGCGCGGTCTCGTCCGCGGAGAAGACGAGCGTCACCGAGCGGCCGAAGACGCGTTGGAAGATCGGGCGGAGGATCGGGTAGTGCGTACACCCGAGAATCACCGTGTCGACGCCCGCCTCCTTCAACGGGGCGGCCACCTCCCGCACGGCCTCGGTCGTCTCCTCTCCGAACGGGTCGGCGCCCTCGATGAGCGGGACCAGCCTCGGGCAGGGCACCGAGATCACGTCGACGCCGGCGTCGTGCGAGTGGACGAGCTCCTCGTAGCGTCCGCTCGCCACCGTCGCCTCGGTCGCGAGCAGCCCGACCCGTCGGTTCCGCGTTGCGAGAGCCGCAGCATGGGCCTCGGGCTGGAGCACGCCCACCACGGGCACGGCCAGCATGCGCTGCAGGTCGTGGAGACCGGCAGCGGTGGCGGAGTTGCAGGCGGCGACGACGAGCTTCACGCCCTCGCGCTCGAGGTGCCGTCCGATCTCGAGCGCAAATCCGCGGATCTCCGCAAGGGGCCGCGGTCCGTAGGGCAGCCTTGCGTTGTCCCCGAGGTAGAGCGCGTCCTCGTGCGGCAGCGTCACGAGCAGCTCGTGGAGGACCGTCAGCCCGCCCACGCCGGAATCGAACACGCCGATCGGCCGCCCGTCCACGCGCCGATGATACGGACGCCCGATGCGGGAGACACTTCAGACTAGGCCCCGATGACCGCCATCGTGCGCATCGGCACCTGCTCCTGGGCGGACGACGGGCTCCTGCGAGCCTGGTATCCGCGTGGGATCTCGACTGCCGAGAAGCGGTTGCGCTACTACGCAGACAGGTTCGACGTGGTCGAGGTCGACTCGCCGTACTACGCGCTGCCCGACCCCTCCGTGACCGTGCGCTGGGCGCAGCGGACACCCGACGCGTTCACGTTCCACGTCAAGGCTTCCGCCGCGATGACCTGGCACGACGGCGAGCCGACCGACGACGCCTTCCGGCTCTTTCGGGCGGCGCTCGAGCCGCTCGAGCTCTCGGGGAAGCTTCGAGGCGTCCTTCTCCAGTATCACCCGCGGTTCACGAAGTCCGAAGAGGCGAAGGCGGAGCTGGCGCGCGCTCCCGGGCGGCTCGGGCCGCTCGTGCCGCTCGTCGAGTTCCGGCACCGCTCCTGGATGGACGAGGACGAGCGCGAGGACACGCTCCGGTTCCTCGAAGGCCACGGGCTCGCCTACGTCTCTGTCGACAGCCCGCGCACGCGCGCGTCGAACGTCTCGCCGCGGATCGCCGCCGCGACCCACGGCGTCGCGTACGTCCGCTTCCACGGCCGCAACGCCAGGACGTGGAACGCCAAGGGCGGAATCGCCGCCGACCGCTTCGACTGGCTCTACGCCGCCGAGGAGCTCAGCGAATGGGTCGCGCCGCTCTCCCGGCTGGCCGAGGAGGCGGAGGAGGTCTACGCGATGTTCAACAACAACCGTGACGACTTCGCGCCACGGAGCGCGCAGATCCTGCGCGGGCTGCTCGACGAAGCGGGTGTGCCGGCGGCGGGTGGCGTCGAGCCTCCACCGACCGAGCTGAAGCTCTTCTGAGGAGCGGATCGTCCGTTGCAGCCATGCCCCGGGCGGCCGTCTTGACAGAAAACGGTGTCTGACACCGTTTGCCTTCTGTCAAGCATCGGATTTGCGGGATCCCGCATGACCGCTCTCTTTCTCGTGCCCCCGTGGCGCGCAGCGGGCCAGGACGGTGTCTGACACCGGTCGAGCGACCGCTCGCTACAGTCGCCGCCATGCGCGTCCTCTCGGTCGTCCACGAGCCGACGTCGACGGGAGGGGGTGGATTGTTCGAGCGCGCCGTGACGGAGCGCGGCGACGAGCTCGATCGCTGGGTCGCCGCGGCCGGCGACCCGCCACCCGGGGAGCCGTCCTTGTGGGACGCGGTGATGGTCTTCGGCGGAATCATGCACCCCGACCAGGAGGCCGAGCATCCCTGGCTCGAGCGCGAGCTCGCCCTCGTCGGGACGGCTCTCGCCGAAAGGACGCCGATCCTCGGCGTCTGCCTCGGCGCGCAGCTGATCGCCCGCGCCGCGGGCGCCCACGTCGGCCCGGCAACCGAATCCGAGGTCGGCTGGTACCCCGTCGAGGTGAACGAGGACGGGATCGCCGATCCCGTGCTGGGCGTGCTACCGAGGCGGATCACCGCGTTCCAGTGGCATCACTACACGTTCGAGCTGCCGGCCGGGGCCGTGCAGCTCGCGTCCAGTCCAGCGGCCCGACAGGCATACCGGCTGGGTGACCGGGCCTGGGGGATCCAGTTCCACGCGGAGGTCGAGCGTCACATGCTCGACCGCTGGCTCACCGAGGGCCGCGCCGAGCTCGCAAAGCCCCTCGCAGAGGTCGAGGAGGAGACCGAACGCCACCTCTCGACCTGGAACGTCCAAGGCCGCGCGCTCTGCGACGCCTTCCTGAACGAGGCCGCCCGCCGGCGCGGGCTTCGCCCCGTCCCCGGCGCCTGACTCGAGCTCAGGCCGCCGCCGGGCCGAGCTCGGCGGGCAGCGCGGGATCGCGGGACCACTCGTGCCACGAGCCCGCGTAGTTCTTCGCGTCGTAGCCGCACGCCGTGAGCACATCCACCGCCATGGCCGAACGACTGCCCGAGTGGCAGTACGCGATCACCTCGCTCGCCGGGGCGCAGCCGACGAGCGCGCGCACGGCGTCGAGGTCGGGAGCGGAGAGCAAGACGTCGAGCTCGAGGTGCCTTGCACCGGGAATGTGCCCCGGTCGCGGGTCGCACGGCGCCGTGACGAGGCCGGTGAACTCCTCGGCCCGCCGCACGTCGAGGAGAACGAGGGAGGGGTCGTCGAGCCTTGCTGCGAGCTCGGTCGTGGTGACGTCGCTCACGCCACCAGCGACGCGACGGTCGCGACCTCGGCGGCAACGGACGGCCGTGTCGAGCAGGTGTCCAGCCATCCTCGGATCGCCCCGTACGGGCCGAGCGAGAAACCCATCAGCTGGCGGAGACGGAACAGCCAGGGGAGGTACGCGACGTCGGCGAGCCCGAACGAGCGTCCCGTCAGGAACGGCGTTGCCTCGAGGAACGCATCGAGCGCGCCGAGCGCCTCGCCGAGGTTCGCCTCGGCGCCCGTCTCTCCCCGCCGCAGGGCGTAGTACGGGCCCCCGAGGTGGTCGTCGAACCGGAAGACCACGAGCCGGGCCGCGGCACGCTCCCCGGGGTCGGCAGGCAAGAGGGGCGGCTCGGGATATCTCTCGTCGATGTACTCGCCGATCACCGCGGACTCGGGCAGGATCCAACCGTCCTCCTCGAGCACCGGGACGCGTCCGTCGGGCGGATTGCGCTCGACGAGCCAGGCCGGACGGCTCGCGAGGTCGATCGTCACCACGTCGTGGGGCACGCCCTTCTCCGCGAGAACGATCCTGGCGCGAGCGCAGAAGGGACAGCGCGCGGCGTCGTAGAGCGTCATCGACACCGGTCGGTCACCCCTCGGCGCCAGCGACGACCTGCGCATGGCCGTGATCCGCGCCATCGAGGCCCAGCGCGGCGGCGAGTGAGGTGAGCAGCTCACGGGCAGGCGGAAGCTCGGCGGGCGAGGACGCCGTCGCCGCCAGAGCCTTGATCGCGCGCGGGTCGGCACCGGTCAGCCGTGCGAGGACGGTGGGGTTGGCAGCAAGCCCGACCACGTCGCCCGGTGCGAGCTGCCCGTAGAACTCGGGTACCGAGAGGTATTCGTCGACGATCCCGCCTCGCTCGAGCGCAACGAGTCGCATGACCTGGTCCACCTCGACCGAGAGAGCGATCACGACCGCGCCCAGCCGAGAGGAAAGCTCCCGTGCGAACCGGACGAGCGCGGTCGGGTCCCGGTCGGCGACCTCGTCGTACACGGCGACCCAGCCGTTCCGCGGCCCGACGACCTCGGTTCCCCGCGACCCGATCCGCGGCGCGAACTCTCGTGCCGCCCGCTCGACGTCGACGACAGCGTCGGTCTGCACGTGGATCGAGGCGAACGATTCCGCATGGCGCTCGGGGGCGACTCGCTCGCGCAAGGGCGCGAGCGGCGCGGCGAGCACGACCAGACGCTCCGCGAAACCCCATCGATGGTAGACCGTGCGCGCCTCTGTGTTCGCCGCGGATACCTCGAGGTCGATGTGCTCCACGCCCTCCGGCTCGAGCGCCTGTGCGATGGCATGGACGAGTGCCGCGGCAACGCCTCCGCGACGTGCCTCGGGGACGACGTACAGGTCCGTGAGACGCGCGACGCGAGCGTTCGTGCGTCGTACGAGAGCGAGCCCGACCGCCTGCCCATCGTCCTCCGCGAGGAATGCGAGGCCGGAGTCGGCGATCTCCCGGATCTCCCGTTCCTCCTCGTCCGGGTTCAGGTCCAGGTACGACGGAGCAGGAGTCTCCCGTGCAAACGCGCCCCAGAGCTTCTCCAGCGCCGCGAGATCGGCGGACGTGGCGCGACGGACCGTCACGCCGCGATGGTACCGCCGGGGTCGCGCGAGCCGCGCTGCAGACTTATGCTTCCAAGAGCCCGGTGGCGGTCATCCCCCTCGACCGCCGCCGGCGCCTCACTCTCTCCGAAGCGCGCGGGCCACGACAAGGAGATCGTCGAACGGCTCGTAGGCGACGTTCTGCTCGTCGAGCCAGGACGCCAGGCTCCGCCGGGCGAACACGCGCGACGCCTGAAGCGACACGCAGCGGTCGGAGACACCGTCCCCGACGTATGCGAGCGGTCCGAGCCCGACGACTGCGCCACGCTTGCAAGGCTCGCCGCACACGGCACACAGCGCCCTCTCGGGGAAGATCGTGCGCAGGCCCTCGGGCCCGTCGGCGAGATGATTGGCGACCACGCGCGCCTCGATCCCCTCGCGGCGGAGGATCGGATCGATCAGCTCGTGGAAGCCGGCAGAGACGATGAGCGGGTCGTGCTCGGAGACCAGCTCGTGGAAGCCCCTGCGGACGCGAACGTGCTCGAGCAGGAACGCGACCACCTCTTCGAGTGGCGCGGCGATGGTCGCGATCTCGGCCGCGATCACCTCGTCGAGGGTCAGGCTGCGGCCGAGCTCGGAGTCCATCGAGCCGAAGACCTCGACGTCGCCGAAGCGCTCGATCGCCATGTGGAGCGTGTCACGCTCGGTGACCGTTCCGTCCCAGTCCAGGACGAGCGCGAGGGGAAGCGTGTGTTGATTCAACACAAGCTCGTCCGTCAACCGGCCGGGAGTGACCAGCCGCCGTCGATCACGACGGTTTGCCCCCTGATCATCTCGGCGTCGGCCGAGCAGAGGAACGAGACGACCCCGGCGATGTCCTCCGGCGTAACGAGCCGGCCGGCCGGGTTCGCCGCGCCGGAGGCGAGCATCTCCTCCCTGTTCGGGAAGTGCTCGAGCGCGCCGGTCGCGACCACGCCCGCCGAGACTGCGTTGACTCTTATCCCCCTGGGCGCGAGCTCGACGGCGAGGTACCGCACGAGCGCCTCGAGCGCAGCTTTCGACGTGCCGACGAGCGAGTAGTTCTCGAGCACCCTCACGGAGCCGAGGCTCGAGATCGCCACTATCGAGGCTCCGGGTGCCATCCGCGGCGCGGCGATGCGCGTCAGGCCGAGCAGCGCCCGGGCGTTCGCGTTGAGCGTCCAGTCCCAGTGCTTGTCCTCGGTCTCGAGCGCGGGCCGGATCACACCGGTCGCGGCGTTGTGGACGAGGACGTCGAGTGGCCCGAGCGCCTCGACCTGCTCGGCCACACGGCTCGACGTGACGTTCCCGCGTACGAGCACGGGCTCGGCGCCCAGGGCGCGAACCTCCTCGGCGGTCTCCTCCGCGGCCGTGTCGGAGCGGAAGTAGCCGATCGCGACGCGCGTCGCGCCGTCGCGGACGAGCCGCAACGCGATCGCCTTGCCGATCCCCCGTGACCCGCCGGTGACGAGAACCCTGGTCATGACGGAAGCCCCGGGTCGCGCGGTTCGCGGTTCATCCGGCACATGTGTGCGCGGCCGGAGGCCGGCCCGGCCGAACGGGGGGCGATGCGGCCTATCGCGGCGACGTCCCGCGAGAGGAGGGAGCCGGCGGTTCGCCCGGCCTCGGCAACGGACGGGACGCCGTCGCCGACGAGGGGATCGTCTCCCAGCCGATTCGAGCGCGCGACTCTTCCCCGGAGTTCGACGCCTTCGTCGAGGCGAGCCCGAGGCGGTCGAGCAGCTCCATCTGCTGCTCGCCGTATCGGCGGACCGGATCGTCCTCGGGAAGCTCGGCGATCAGCTCCCGCACCCGGGCCCTGAGCTGGTAGGCGAACTGTGGCGTCGCAGGCCCGACGAGGGCGTCGATGTCGTCGATCGTCGGCTCTTCCATCGGCAGCCAAGCGTAACGAACTAGCGTCGTCCCGATGCGCCGGCCGACGTCACTGGAGCTCATGCTCTTGACGACGATCGGCCTCTGGTCGCTCAACCTCACCGTCAGCCGCTACATCCTCACGCACGGGTTCGCCCCACTCGCGTACGCGAGCGTGCGATACGGGCTCGCCGCGCTGGTCTTCTGCGCGATCACGGTCGTCTCGGAGCGCTCGCTC
Organism: uncultured Actinomycetes bacterium; assembly: GCA_963798725.1. Lineage (GTDB taxonomy): Bacteria > Actinomycetota > Thermoleophilia > Gaiellales > Gaiellaceae > Gaiella. The sequence goes on along the minus strand of CAWCUL010000001.1, from coordinate 814,440 downwards.
CGCATCGCAGGCCGCGACCTCGCGCTCGTTCTCGCCGCCGCCGCAGTCCTCTACCTCAACCAGATCGGGTTCGTCTACGCGCTCAGAGAGTCGACGGCGTCGGTGCTCGCCCTGATCCTGGGCGCGACCCCGATCTTCGCCGCGCTCGCAGGCGTCCTCCTGCGAACCGAGGTGCTTCCGCGGCGGTTCTGGACGGGAGCCGCCCTCTCGTTCGCCGGGGTCGCTCTCGTCGCGCTCGGAACCGGGGGTGCGCTTTCCAGCGACTTCGGCGGGGTGCTGCTCGGCGTCCTCACCGCAGCGAGCTGGGCTGCGTACTCGATGCTGATCACACCGTTGATGCGCCGCTATTCGGCCTCGCGCATCTCGACGGTCGTGCTCGCCGCGGCGTGGGTGCCGCTCACCCTGACCGGGCTCCCGCAGCTGGCCGCGCAGGACTGGTCGCTCGGCTTCGAGGTCTGGGCGCTCCTCGCGTTCGCGACGCTCGGCCCGCTCGTCGCGACGAACGTGCTCTGGTTCCGCTCGCTCGACCGAATCGGCCCGGCGCGGGCGACGCTCGCCGCGAACCTCCAGCCGTTTCTCGCGGCGGCGATCGCAGTCGTCCTCCTCTCGGAGACGCTCGGGCCGCTCGAGCTGGCGGGCGGCGTGCTCATCGCGCTCGGGATCGTCGCCGCACGCCGGCGCGGCGTGGAGGCACCGCCGGGCGAATAGCGACGAGGCGCGAGGTGGGGGACAATGCGCGCTGTGCCCGACGACGACCTCGAGCGTGGCCGCAGCGCATACACGAGCAGGGCGTGGGCAGATGCCTACGAGTCGCTCGCGCGCGCGGACGCGGCGGCACCGCTCGCGCGTGAGGACCTCGAGCTCTACGCGACGGCCGCGTTCATGCTCGGTCACGACGACGAGTGGCTGAGCCTCCTCGAACGCGCGCACCAACTCCACCTCGACGCGGATGAGCCGCGCCGTGCGGTCGGCTGCGCGCTATGGATCGGCCTGCATCTCGCGAGCCGGGGCGAGATGGGGCCCGCGGGGGGATGGCTCGGTCGCGCGGAGCGCCTCCTCGGAGACGATCGTGACTGCGCGGAGCGCGGCTACCTCCTCCTGCCGGTCGCCTTCCGGCACGAAACGGCCGGCGACTTCGTCGCAGCGGGGGAGGCCGCGGGTCAGGCAGCAGAGATCGGCGAGCGCTTCGGCGACGCCGACCTCTACGCGCTCGCCGCGCACACGCAGGGCCGGTTCGTCGTCCGCCAAGGGAACTTCACCGACGGCTTCCGGCTGCTCGACGAGGCGATGGTCGTGGCAATGAGCGGCTCGGTGTCGCCGATCGTCACGGGGCTCGTGTACTGCGGCGTGATCCTCGCATGCGTCGACGTGCTCGACGTCCGTCGCGCCCGCGAATGGACTGAGGTTCTGACCCGCTGGTGCGACGCGCAGCCCGGTCTCGTCGCCTTCACCGGGCGCTGCCTCGTGCATCGGGCCGAAATCATGCAGCTCAACGGGCTCTGGCCCGATGCGCTCGAGGAGTCGACGCGCGCGGCGGAACGGCTCGTCCAGGGGTTCAACCGGGCCGCCGCGGCGCAGGCGTTCTACCGGCAGGGCGAGGTGCACCGTCTCTCGGGCCGGCTCGACGCCTCGGAGCGGGCGTACCGCGAGTCGAGCCGGTTCGGCTGGGAGCCGCAGCCGGGCCTTGCGCTGCTGCGTCTGGCCCAGGGAAGGCCCGACGTCGCCCTGGCCGCGATCCGTCGCGCCCTGAGCGAGACGACGCTCTGGTCCCGACGAGCCATCCTGCTTCCCGCGCAGGTCGAGATCTCACTCGCGCTCGGCGACGTCGATGCCGCGCGGGACGCATCGCGCGAGCTCGACCGCCTCGCCGAGGAGCACGGCGGCGCGATGCTCGCCGCCCTCGCGGCGACGGCCCGTGCAGCCGTTCACCTCGCCTCGGGTGAGCCATCGGAGGCGCTCGTCGCCGCCCGCCGCGCGTGGCAGGAGTGGCGAGACCTGGGCGCGCCGTACGAGGAGGCGTGCGCCCGCGTGGCCGTCGGCCTTGCCTGCGGCGCGCTCGGGGACGACGACTCCGCGGCGCTCGAGCTGGCCGCCGCGCGGGACGCTTTCGACACGCTCGGGGCCGCTCCGGACCTCGAGCGGCTGTCGGAGTTCGCGGGCGACGGGCGCTCCTCTGCCACCTACGGTCTCACGACGCGCGAGCTCGACGTGCTGCGTCTCGTAGCCGCCGGCGAGAGCAACCGTGCGATCGCCGCCACCCTGGTGATCAGCGAGCACACCGTCGCGCGGCACCTCCAGAACATCTTTCGGAAGCTGGAGGTCTCCTCCCGGACAGCGGCGAGCGCGTTCGCGTACGAGCACGGCCTCCACTGACCTCCGTGGTCCGAAATGACCATTCGACCCATCCTGGAAGATGGTGTGTCCGCGCGATGCGAGATGCCGTCCCTCCGTCCTACGGTGCCCATAGGCACGAACGAAGGAGGAGAACATGGCGACAAACGGAGTGGAACGCTACGAGACCGTGATCGTGGGCGGCGGCCAGGCGGGGCTCGCGGTCGGCTACCAGCTGCAGAGGCACGAGCGTCCCTTCGCGATCCTCGACGCGAGCGAGCGGGTGGGAGACTCCTGGCGCAAGCGCTGGCCCTCGCTGCGGCTCTACTCCCCGGCCGCGCTCGACGGGTTGCCCGGCATGCCCTTCCCTGGGCCACGGTACTCGTACCCCTCGGGCTCCGAGATGGCCGATTACCTCGAGGAGTACGCAGCCCGATTCGACCTGCCGGTGCTCAACCGTGTTCGTGTCGAGCGGCTCGAGCGCGAGGACGGTCGCTTCGTCGTCACCTGCCGCGACCGACGTTTCGAGGCGGACAACGTGGTCGTCGCGACCGGGGTGTTCCAGCACGACCACCCCGTCGTCCCCGACTTCGCCGCGGAGCTCGACCCGGCGATCACGCAGATCCACTCCGCCGACTACCGCAACGCGTCGCAGCTCGGGGAAGGGCCCGTGCTCGTGGTCGGCGCCGCCCACTCGGGCGTGGACATCGCGTACGAGGTGGCGCGCGCCGGCCATCCGACGGTGCTCTCCGGGCGGGACACGGGCCAGATCCCGTTCGACATCGAGGGCCCGCTCGCACGGCTGCTCTTTCCGCTCCTCCGGCTCGCATGGACGCGCGTGCTCACCGTGTCGACGCCGATGGGGCGGAAGGCGAGGTCGCACATCCGTGGGCACGGCGGCCCGCGGCTCCGGTTGAAGGCAGCCGATCTCGAGCAGGCAGGCGTGGAGCGCGTCTTCGATCGGACGGTGGGCGCCGAGGACGGCAAGCCGCAACTGGCGGACGGCCGCGTCGTCGACGTGACCAACGTCGTCTGGTGCACCGGGTTCCGGAACGACTACGGATGGATCCGGTTCCCGGTTCCCGAAGACGAGGACGGCTTCCCGGCGCAGGAGCGGGGGGCGGTCCCGTCCTCACCGGGCCTGTACTTCGTCGGGCTCCCGTTCCTGCACTCGTTCAGCTCGATGCTCGTCCTCGGTGCGGGACGGGACGGGGCGCGCGTCGCGAAGCATATCGCGGCGCGCGCCGCGGGCTCCCCTGTCGGGGCGCGGCGGCGGCGCTCCGTGCACGAGGAGGTCCCCACGTAGAGCCGGAGGCGACGACGCGCGGTCCGGCAAGTAGCGTTCCGCGCGATGTCGCCGCTTCGCCGTACGGCGCTCGCGTCGGTCGTGGCCGCGGTCTGTCTGATCGCGATCAAGCTGGCGACGGGCCTCGCCGCGGGCAGCCTCGGGCTCGTCGCCGATGCCGCGCACTCGGGGACGGACCTCGTCGCGGCACTGCTCACGTTCTTCGCGGTCGGGGTCGCGATCAGGCCGGCCGACGAGGGCCACCCGTACGGGCACGGAAAGGCAGAGCATCTCGCGGCGCTCGCCGAGGCGGCGTTCCTCGTGCTGGTGTCCGTCGGCGTTGCCGCGCTCGCGGTCGCGCGCCTGGCCGGTTGGATCGACCTCGCCGTCGAACCGGCCTGGTGGGCGTTTGCCGCGCTCGGCGTCGTCGTCGCGATCGACCTCTCGCGGACGATCGTCTCGTACCGGTCCGCGCGTCGCCACGGCAGCGCGGCCCTCCTTTCGAACGCGATTCACTTCGGCTCCGATCTCCTCTCGTCGGTCGCGGTCATCTGCGGTCTCGTTGCGGCGCGCGCCGGCTTCCCCGACGGGGACTCGATCGCCGCCCTCTTCGTCGCGGCGCTCGTCGTCACAGCCGCGGTACGCCTCGGTCGCGTGAACGTGGACGTGCTCATGGATCGTGCTCCCGCCGACGCCGTCGCAGCAGCCCATGCAGCGATCGGCCGTCTCGATCCACCGGTCCCGGTGAGTCGCCTCCGGCTTCGTCAGGCCGGCGGACGCAGCTTTGCCGACGTCGTGATCGGCGTCTCGCCCGGCGCGGCCGTCGGCCAGGGTCACGCGGCCGCTGACCGGGTCGAGGAGGCAGTGCACGACGCTCTGCCCGGGAGCGACGTCGTCGTCCACGTCGAGCCGGCGGGCGACGAGGCCGAGCTCCGCGAACGCGTCCGGGCGGCGGCAATGACCGTCTCCCACGTTCGCGAGCTGCACGACCTGACCCTCATCGACACCGCGCACGGGATCGAGGCGTCGCTGCACCTGAAGCTTCCCGGCGACCTGGATCTGGCGGCCGCCCACGCGCTCGCCGAGCAGGTCGAGGAGAGGATCCGGCGGGCGGCGCCCGAGGTACGCGACATCCAGACTCATCTCGAGCCGCTCACGGAGCCGACCCCGGGACGCCTCGTCGGTCACGATCGCTCCGAGATAGCCCGCGAGGTCGCCGCCCTCACGGGCAGGCCGCCGCGTCGCCTGCGGACGCTCGACACGGACGACGGCCTGGTGGTGCTCGTCACGCTGGAGCTCGACGGCGGAACGACGCTCGGCATCGCCCACGACGAGGCCAGCCGGGTCGAGCAGCGGATCCGCGACGCCCTCCCCGGCGTCGCCGACGTCGTCGTGCACACCGAGCCGTAGCGGCAGGCGCGCCCGACAGGGCGCCTACGCTGATCCAGAACGGCGGGGCGCGTCAGGCAGCTTGTGTTGATTCAACACAAGCGTTGTCTCGGCCTGCCACCGGCCCAGAGGCCCGCCGACCGGTGGCGTCAGGACTCGCGCATGAAACCTTGCCGGGCGGCGGAAACGAGGGCGACCGCCTCTGGAAAGAGCACACGCATCGCGTCGCGAAGCTGAAGCGACTGCTCTTCCACCGGCCCGGACGCGGCGATCTGCGCGAGCGCAGCCTGGGTCAGCTCGACGGCCGTCGATAGCGTCAGCGTCGCGAACTGCTCGCGCTGAGCGTCCTTGACGCCCTCTGCCTGCTGCTCGGCGAACTCGCGGAGCCCTTTCAGGATCTCCTCGGGATCGCCGCCGAACGGGAGGAACCCTCCGCCTTCCATGCCTTCAGGCTACTCGAGGGCACCCAGGTAGGCGGCCTCCACGTCGCGCCAGAGGGAATCGGCGACCTCGGCCGCGCTCCGCATCGCGCTCGTGAAGGGCGACGTGCCCGTGGGGTCGAGCGCGCGCTCGAGTCGTCGCGCAGCCTCTCCGATCGCATCCAGGCGCCCGGGCGAGGCGAGGTGCGGCGGCGCACCGAGGACGTGCTGCAGCGCGAGCGCGGCGTCCTCTGCCTCCGCGATCCCTTCCGGGTCCTCCGTGAGCCGCACGGCGACGAGCTGGGCGCGGAGCTCGTCGAGGTCGCCGGGAAACGCCGCCTCCTCCGCGACCTCACAAAGCGCCGCGATCGAGACAGCGTCGCGCACCTCGCGGCTTTCCGTGACGCGCGTGCCCGTCCGCGCCGAGCGCAAGCCAGGAGTGCGAACCAGAGGCGTCCTCGAAGGCGCAGACGTAGACCCGCACTCCCGCCGACGCCTCGGTCGCCAGGACCGCTGAAAGCATCCTCCCGTCGGCGAGCGAAGCCGCCTCGGCCGCGATCCGCACGAGCTCCTCGGCCAGGGCCTCCACCCGTGCCAGGATAGAGCGGGATGTCCGAGGTCTCTGCGCGACGCCGTCATGCCCGGGCGCTGTTCGCGCCGCTCGGACCTCGCTACGACCGGACGGGCGCGATCCTCTCCTTCGGCCAGGACCCGCGCTGGCGGCGATTCCTGGTCTCGTGCCTGCCACGTGACGGTGGGAGCGTCCTCGACGTCGCGACGGGCACGGGGCTCGTCGCGGCGGCGCTGCTCGAGCACGGCTTCGACGTGACCGGGCTCGACCAGAGCCCCGAGATGCTGTCCCGCGCACGTGCGAGGTTCGGCGGGCGGGTCGCGCTGGTCGAGGCCTCCGCCGAGGAGCTTCCGTTCCCCGACGCATCGTTCGACCACCTGACGTTCACGTACCTGTTGCGTTACGTCGACGATCCCGGCGCGACTCTCGCGGAGCTCGCACGCGTGGTGCGCCCGGGCGGCACGATCGCAATGCTCGAATTCGGCCTTCCGCGAGGGTTGTGGCGGCCGCCGTGGGATCTCTGGGTGGGGATCGGGCTCCCGTTCGCCGGCCGGCTGATCTCGCCCGGATGGCACGAGGTGGGTCGCTTCCTCGGCCCCTCGATCCGCGACTTCCACGCTCGATTCCCCGAGGACGCCCTGGTCGCGCTGTGGCGAGAAGCGGGGATCGCCGACGTCCGCGTCCGACGGATGAGCCTCGGTGGCGGCATCCTCGTCTGGGGCGTTCGCACGTGAGGCCGCGCACCGTTCGGGCTTGCACCCGGGGCGTTGTTCCCTCGCACGGCGAATGCGCATGAGAGCTCGCGACACAGCCTCGCAAGCCCCAACGGGGCCCGCCTTCTACGCGCTCGAAGGCGGCGGTTGGCGCGACTACGTCACCCTGCTGCACCCCCCGTACACGGCGTGGCACCTCTCGTACGTCGTCGTGGGCGGCTGTCTCGTCGCATCGGTCGACTGGTGGACGCTCGGTCTCACCGTGCTCGCGTTCGGGCTCGCGATGGGCGTCGGAGCGCACGCGCTGGACGAGCTGAACGGGCGACCGCTCGCAACCACGATTCCGTCCCGCCACCTCGTCGGCCTCGCGGTCGTCTCGGTCGCCGCGGCCGCGGCGATCGGCATCGTCGTCGCTTTCGAGCGGACGCTCTGGATCCTGCCGCTCGTCGCCGTCGGCGCCGCGCTCGTGCCGGCGTACAACCTCGAGCTGCTCGGAGGACGCGTGCACAGCGATCTCGGGTTCGGGCTCGCCTGGGGCGCGTTTCCGCTCCTCACGGCGTACGTCGCTCAGACCGGCGCGCTGCGGGCCGAGACTGCGCTCGCCGCAGCCTGGGCGACGCTCCTCTCGCTCGCGCAGAGGCACCTCTCGGGTACGGCCCGCCACCTGCGTCGGGACGTCGCGGAGGTCGAGGGGAGCCTGGTGCTCCGCGACGGGACAGGCGAGGCGCTCACCCGCGCGACGCTCGCCGCGCCGCCCGAGTCCGCCCTGCGCCTTCTCGCGGCCGCGACCGTCGCCCTGGCCGCGGGCCTCGTCGCGATGCGGCTCTGAGTACCCTGCAGCGGTGGCCGTCTGGATCCTTGCCGCGTGCCTTGCCGCCGCCCTCGTCATCGCGGCACTTCTCTGGCTTGCGCTGCGAAAGGCGCGGGCCTCGGCGGCCGCGACCGACGTGCTCGTCGCGCAGGCCCAGGTCGCCGTGCGTGACGCCGTACAGGCGGAGACGGCTGCGCATGCTGAGGAGATACGCCGGGTCATCGGGCGGGAGCGAGCCGAGACCGTGGCCCTCCTCGGCACGGAGGAGCGGCGTCTGGCCGAGGAGCGGCGCGCCGAGTTCGAGGCACGCGAAGAGAGGTCGATGGAGCGGCTCGCCGGCGAGCTCACGCGCGGCGAGCGACGGCTCGAGGAACGTCTGCGGGGATTCTCGGACGACCTCGATCGGGCCCAACGCCATCTCGAGACGCAGCTCGCGCGCCTGGAGCAGCAGAATCGTCAGGCGATCGCCGACGTCGAGGCGCGGCTCGAGCGAGAGGCGTCCGAGCTCGGCTCGACCGCGGATGCGCAGCGCAAGACGGTGCTCCGGCTGCGCGACGAGCTCGAGCGAGCGGCCGGCCAGGCGGTCAGCGAGGCGCTCGACGAGCTCGAGACGCAGACGTTCGAGCGCCGGCGCGCGATCGATGAGACCACCGAGCGGCTGCGCGCGCGGGAGACCGCGATCGCCGAGTCGATCGAGCAGGGCGAGTCGGACGTGCGGGCACGGCTCGATGTCGTGCTCGTCGAATGGGAGCGCCGGCAGACCGAGCGGCTCGCGCGCGTCACCGAGCGTGAGGTCGAGCAGCATGCGCAGCTCGCGATGATGGCGCTCGACGAGCGGCTCCGCGAGGCGCGCGAGGAGGCGGTCACGCGGCTCCACCGCGAGCTCGACCGCACCCTCGAGATGCTGGCGCGCAACGAGCTCGCGCAACGCCTCGACGCGCGGTAGAGCGCGAGCTTCCAGGCGGCTCGGAACGTCGGACGCATGGCCTCCGTGCTTCCGCCGCTTGTGTTGAATCAACACAAGCGGCCCCCGGTGCGCCGGCCCGCGGCCCAACTTTCCGCGGGAGGGATCGTCAGAGCCAGAACGAAAGAGCCGACCATCGTGGCCGAGACGATCGAGACACCCGTGTGGCGCGAGGACGAGCAGTCCAAGGTCGAGAGCTGGCGCCTGCACGTGCTGATCGAGGCAGGCTTCCCGCTCCCGCTCGCGGAGCGTATCGCGGCGAGCGAGGCCGACCTCCACACGGCGGTCGAGCTGGTCTTGCAGGGCTGCAAGCCCGTGACCGCGGCCGAGATCCTGCTCTAGCGTCGACGCCGCGAGCCCGGGTCCTCCGGACAGTGCGAACAGGCCGAGCGCCGCGGCGGGGCCTGTAGAACGCTGGTCGGTGGAGCCTGCCGAACGAATACTCTCCCGACGTGGAGCCCGCGGGCGCAGCCGAGCGCAAGGTCTACAGCGTGTCGGCGTTCAACAGACGGCTTGCGGGATACGTCGGGCGGGTGCGGGACGTGTGGGTCGAAGGCGAGGTCGCCGAGCTGCGGCGCAACCCCGCCTGGGCGACCGTGTTCCTCACGCTGAAGGACGCGCGGACGGGCGCGTGCCTCTCGGCCACGATGCAGCGCGCCCGGTTCGAGCGGATCGAGCCTCCGCTCGCCGAAGGAGAGCGCGTCCAGGCGAACGGGGCGCTTCAGCTGTACGAGCCGCGGGGCGAGCTGAGCTTCCGCCTCGCGGCGATCGAGCGGGTGGGCGCCGGCGACCATGCGGCGCGGCTCGCCGAGCTGCGCCGCAAGCTCAACGCGGAGGGTCTCTTCGCGCCCGAGCGAAAGCGGCGGCTGCCGCGGTTCCCCCGTGCTGTCGGGCTTCTCACCGGAGTTGACGCGGCGGCCCGCGGGGACGTGATCGCGGCGATCACGACCCGGTACCCGGCTGTCCGGCTCGTCGTCGCCGAGACGCGGGTGCAGGGGCCTTTCGCGGTCGGCGCGATCACGGCGACGCTCGCTCGGCTTGCGGCCTGCGAAGGCGTCGACGTCGTGATCCTCGCCCGCGGCGGCGGCAGCTTCGAGGATCTGCTCCCCTTCAGCGACGAGCGCGTCGTTCGCGCGGTCGCCGCCTGCCCGGTGCCGATCGTCTCCGCCGTCGGGCACGAGCAGGACGAGCCGCTCTGCGACCTCGCTGCCGACGTCCGCGCGCCCACGCCCACCGCCGCGGCACGGCTGGTCGTCCCGGACCTCGACGAGCTCCGCTCCGGCCTCACGCGCGCCCGAGAACGGCTGGATGCGGGCACGCGCCGCGCGCTCGAACGCGACCGTGGCAGGCTCGGGTGGAGCCGGGAGCGGCTCTCCGCCGCGCCCAGCCTCTTCCTGGAGCGCCGCCGTGCCGCGCTCGACCGTGCCGGCGCACGGCTCCAGGCCCTCTCGCCGCGCGCGACGCTCGCTCGAGGCTACGCGATCGTGCGCGCCGGAGACGGTGTCTTGCGGGACGCACGCACCGTCTCGCAAGGCGCCCGCATCGACGTCGAGCTAGCGCACGGCGGCCTTGGCGCGCGCGTGGAGGACGTGCGCCCGTGAGCGAGGGCCGCACCTTCGAGGATCTCCTGCGTGAGCTCGACGAGCTCGTCGCGAAGCTCGAGCGGGGCGATGTCCCGCTCGACGAGGCGCTCGTGCTGTGGCAGCGTGGCGAGGATCTCCATCGGGCGCTCGCGAAGCGGCTCGAGAAAGCCGAGCTCACGATCGACGAGCTTCGCTCCGGGGACGCGGCGCCTACCCGTGACAGCGCCGCGCCGGACGGGTAAGGTCGCGCCTGATGGCACGTCCGAGCGCAGACCTGATCCGCGGGGTCCCGATCTTCGCCGACCTCGACGACGCCTCGATCGCGCAGCTCGCGGACGACTTCATGGAGCGCGAGTTCGACGAGGGGCAGTCGATCGCGACCGAAGGAGAGGGCGGGCTCAACTTCTTCGTCGTGGAGAGCGGTACCGCGGACGTGTCGGTGGGGGGCAACATCGTCGGCACCCTCGGGCCGGGAGCATCGTTCGGCGAGGTGGCTCTGGTCGACAAGTCGGCCCGCTCCGCGACCGTGACGGCGACCTCACGGCTCAGGGCGTTCGGCCTGCCCGTCTGGAGCTTCCGCAGCTTCGCCGAGGCCCGGCCGGCCGTGATCTGGAAGCTGCTCGAGCTGATGGCCGAGCGACTCCGAGCCGCCGAGTCGAGGTAGCCCTGGGAGCGGTGGACGCCGCGTCCGACGCCGATCTCGTCGTCCGCTGCAGGGCAGGTGAGCAGGACGCCTGGAGCCAGCTTGTCGACCGCTATGCCCGCTATGTCTATGCGATCGCCGCACGGGTGTACCGGCTCGACCCGGTCGACGCCGAGGACGTCTTCCAGGAGGTCTTTGCACGCGTCTTCGAGCGGCTCGACACGCTGAGAGACGTCGAAGCCCTCCGCCCCTGGATCGCCCAGACCACACGGCGCTGCGCGGTCGACGCCCTTCGCCGGTCGGGCCGCGAGCTCACGATGGACGAGCTGCCGGAAGGCGCCGACGAGGGGCTCGCCCGCCTCGACGAGGCGATGACCGTCCATGCGGCGCTCGGGGGGCTCTCGACGGACTGCCGCGAGATCCTCGACCGCTTCTTCGCCCGCGACGAGAGCTACCGAACGATCGGGGCCGAGCTCGACCTGCCCGCGGGGACGATCGCGAGCCGCATCGCGCGCTGCCTCGGCAAGCTGCGAGACGTCCTCGAGCCCGGTGAGGTCGGGGCCGGGAAGAAAGCCCGCGTTCCGCGCGTCAGGTGAGAAGGTGAGAAGACACAGATGACGACCCCCGAGGAACAGATCGCCGAGCTGCTCCGCGCTCTCCCCGCCCCGCCTCAGGGGCTGGTCGAGGCCGCTAAAGAGCTACCGGCCGCGCGACGCGAGCTCGAGACGATCGTCGAGCGCCTCGAGCGCGACGAGCGTTTCCGCGACCTCGTTCGGGCCGACCTCGAGGAGACCCTCAGGGTCGAAGGGGTCGAGCCGACTCCTGTCGTCGTCGCTCTTCTTCGCCAACGACTCGAGCCGTGAGCGCTCCCACGACGGAGGTGACGCTGTCGGGGCTGCCGATCGCGGCGCTCCAGGAAGCGCTCGCCGATACCGGTCCCGGTCCGGCCGGAGGCTCGGCTGCGGCGCTCGCCACCACGATGGCGGCCGGGCTCGTCAGGCTCGTCGCGCGGGTCTCGGGTGACTGGGACGAGGCCGCAGGCGTCGCGGCTCAGGCCGCGGCGCTCGGCGACAGGTCGCTCTCGCTCGCGGACGACGACCATCGTGCCTACAGCCGTGCGATGGAGGAGCTCCGCGACCCGGGCCGGGACGCGAGCCTAGGGCGGGCTCTTCGCCACGCGGCCGAGGTCCCGCTGCAGATCGCCGAGACCGCCGCGGACGTGGGCGTCCTGGCAGCCCTCGCCGCCCGCGAGGGCTCGGAGACCGTGCGCGGGGACGCCTGGACGGCCGCGACGCTGGCAGAGGCGGCGAGCGTCGCCGCCGCCCGGCTCGTCCACGTGAACCTGTCGACCCTGCCTGACGACGAGCTGAGCTCCCGGGCGGACGCCGCCGCCCGTGCCGCCGCCGCGGCGCGCGAGGTCGCGCTCCAGGTCTCGTGACCGGCCCTGGCTACGCGGAGAGCACCGTGCCGCGAGCGGCGTCAGGCGGCCGGGGGCGCGCGGTGCCAGCGTGGAGTCTTCCGGCGGACGGCGTCCGGCCGGTCGAGGCGCCAGCGATCTGGCACGAGACCGTCACGCGCGACTGGGCGCTCGGCGGCTCGCTCGGCGCGGTCGACGTCTGCATCGTCGACAGCGGAGTCGAGGCAGGGCACCCACTCGTCGGCCGGCTCGAGAGCGCCAAGGCCGTAGTACGCGGAGAGGACGGCGAGGTCGCGATCGTCGAGGACGAGGTCGGCGACGTCGTCGGGCACGGCACCGCGTGCGCGGGAATCGTCCGGTCGCTCGCCCCCGACTGCAGGCTGCATTCGGTACGCGTGCTCGGGGCCGGCAACTCGGGCGCAGGAGACCTGATCCTCGCCGGCCTGCGCCACGCGATCGAGTCGGGCCACCGCGTGATCAACCTCAGCCTCTCGACGACCAAGCGACGCTTCGCCGAGGAGCTGCACGAGCTTGCAGACGACGCGTACTTCAACAGGACGGTGATCGTCGCCTCGGCGCACAACCTGCCCGTCGACAGCTATCCGTGGCGCTTCTCGTCCGTGATCTCGGTGGGGAGCCACGAGGAGCCCGATCCGCTCGCGTGGTACGCGAACCCCGATCCTCCCGTCGAGCTCTTCGCGAGAGGGGTCGACGTCGACGTGGCCTGGCTCGGCGGCGCAGCGCTGCGCTGCACGGGCAACAGCTTCGCGGCACCGCACGTCGCCGGCATCTCCGCGCTGATCCTCGCGAAGCACCCCGAGCTGACCCCGTTTCAGCTCAAGAGCATCCTGTACCTCACCGCGACGAACACGGGGGCAACGGCATGAGCGACGAGGCAGGCAACGCCGCCGCAGCGGGGCTGCTCGGTGGAGACGAGGGGACGTACCGCGCGCTGCTGCAGTCGATCGTGGATGTCGCCCGCGCGATCTTCGCTGCCGAGGCAGCGTCGATCTTCCTCTACGACGAGGAGGCCGACGAGCTCGTCTTCGAGGCGGTCTCCGGCCGGGGCGGCGACGCGCTCGTCGGGGCGCGATTCCCGTCCAGCACCGGGATCGCCGGCTTCGCGCTCGTCACGCGCCAGCCGATCGTCGTCGACGATCTCGCAGCCGACGCGCGCTTCTCGCGGGAGCGTGCCGAGACGACCGGATACGTGCCGACGAGCATCGTCGCCTCACCCCTCCTGCACGACGAGCGAGTACTGGGCGTGCTCTCGGTCCTCGACCGGGCCAAGGATCGAGCGTTCGGCGTCGCCGAGCTCGATCTCGTCTCGGGGTTCTCGACGCAGGCGGCGATCGGGCTCGACCTGCTGCTGCGGGCGCGGCGCGCCCGCTCGGCGCTCGCCGGGGAAGGAAGCGGGGCGCTCGTCGGGCGCGTCTCGTCGCTGCTCGACGCCGAGGACTCGGATGCTGCCGTGCAGCTCCTGGAGGCGCTCGAGCGCCTGCTGGTCGCGCAGCGGAAGTAACGCGCGAGCGCCGCGTCCAAGTCGGATCGGGGGGACGTGGGCTCAGCCCGCGTCCCCGCCCGCCGCTCCCAGAGCTCCGACGCCCCCCAGAGGACGTGGCAACGAGCCACATCCCCCGAGAGACGCGAACGGCGCCCGCTGGGCGCCGTTCGCGACCGGTACCGGCCCCCCGCGGGAGAGCCGGCTACGACGGCCCTACCTCAGTCGCCGGTGTCGTGCCTGCCAGGATCGACGTTGCCGCCCTCGTCGTGACGCCCGACATCGACGTTTCCGCCCTCGTCGTGCCGTCCAGGGTCGACGTTGTCGCCGACGTCGAAGCGATGACCCTCGAAGTCCTCGTCCTCGGTCTCCTCGACCTCGGTGCCCTGATCCAGCTTCTCGCGCTCGTCCGACACGGTGTGCCTCCTGTTTGCGGTGGATGCCTCGGATGGGCCGTTCATCCCACCCGACGCGCGAGTCCACTGAAATCTTCCCCCATTTCTGGTGTGGTTGGCAAACCGAGATGACGGCACCCGCGACAACCGAGCCGGAGAGCCGAGCGCGCGCCTCGTTTCGCGCCCTCGGAGCGGTGTTCTCGAGCCCGCCGCTGCGCAGGCTCCAGCTCGCGTGGGTCGGCTCGATCCTGGGCGGCTGGGCCTACCTCGTCGCCCTCGGCGTGTACGCGTACGACCAGGGAGGCGCGGCGGCCGTTGGGCTCGTCGGGTTGATCAGGCTCGTCCCGGCCGCCTTCGTCGCGCCGTTCAGCGCGTCACTCGTCGACAGGTTCCCACGCACGGCGATGATGATCGCGAGCGACGTCATCCGCTTCGCGCTCATGGTCGGCGCGGCGGCGACGATCGCAGCGGGCGGCCCCGCGCCGGTCGTGTACGCACTCGTGGGGCTCTCGAACATCGCGGGAACCGTGTTCCGTCCTGCGAAGGCCGCGCTTCTTCCCGCGCTGGTTCGCTCGCCCTCCGAGCTGACCGCTGCGAACGTCGCCTCGAGCACGCTCGAGAGCGTCGGCACGTTCCTCGGGCCTGCGCTCGGCGGCGCGCTGCTCGCGGTCTCGAGCGTCCAGGTCGTGTTCGCTGCGAACGGCGCCAGCTTCCTCTGGTCGGCGTTCCTCGTGCTCGGCCTTCGCAGGTACGAGCCGGAGCGAGTGCCGCCGCGGAAGGAGAACCCGGAGGGCGAGAAGGACGGCTCGACAGGAATGCTCGCCGGAATCGCGACGATCGTGCGCGAGCCGGCGCTTCGTGCCCTCGTGGGGCTGTACGCAGCCCAGACGCTCGTCGCGGGCGCGCTGAACGTGCTGATCGTGGTGACCGCGTTCGAGCTCCTCGGCCTCGATGAGGCAGGGGTCGGCCTGCTCTATGCGGCGGTCGGGGTCGGCGGCCTGCTGGGCGGCTTCGTCGCGCTCGTGCTCGCGGCGCGCGGCAGGCTCGCCCGCGACTTCGGGATCGGCCTCGCGCTGTTCGGCCTGCCGCTTGCCGTCATCGGCGGGCTCCCGGTCTCCGTGATTGCCGTCGTCGGGCTCGCCATCCTCGGGATAGGCAACTCCATCGTCGACGTCAACGCGCTCACGATCATGCAACGGGCGGTTCCGGACGCGGTGCTCGGGCGGGCCCTCGGCGCGCTCGACGGGCTCCTGCTCGGAACGCTCGGGCTCGGGGCGGTCCTGGCCCCGGTGTTGATCGGGCTGGTCGGTCCCGAGGCAGCGCTGGTCGCAACGGGAGCCTTGCTCCCGCTCCTCGCCCTCGTCACGCGCCCTCGGCTCGGTGCGATCGACCGCGAGTCGGCGGCGCCGGAGGACACCGGGCTGCTCCGCGGAGTGTCGCTCCTTGCCGCGCTCCCCGAGCCCGTGATCGAGCGGCTCGCGCGGGAGGCGGAGCACGCAACGTTCGCGGCCGGCGAGACGATCGTCCGCGAAGGCGAGCCCGGCGACCGTTTCTACGTGGTCTCGTTCGGCGAAGTAGAGATCCTCGGGCGCAGGTTCGGGGCCGGCGACGCGTTCGGGGAGATAGCACTTCTGCGAGACGTGCCGCGCACGGCGACGGCGACCGCCGTGACGGATGTCTCGCTCGTCACGCTCGAGCGCGGGCCGTTCGTCGCCGCCGTGACAGGCCATGCGCCCAGCGCTGCCGAGGCGGACACGCTGATCGCGGCCCGGCTTGGCTCGCTCAGCGCCGCGACGACCGCGCCTCGGTGAGGTACCCCACGCCTTCGTCGTCCGACGCCTCCTCGAGTCCCTCGAGAACGTCCTCGGCCGACTCCTCCTCCCGCTCCTCGATCCCCCGTAGCGACGTGAACGAGAGGCCCTCGCGCGCGAGCGCGACGAGCCCGACCCCCACCCCGACCGACATCTCGACGGCCTGCAGCACGAGGCCGTAGGCGAACCCGGTTCCGTAGTCGACCCCGTAGGGAACGAGCGGCAGCGCGACCGCCGCCTGCAACAGCCCGATGTTCCCCGGCCAGAGGGGGAAGATCGTGGCGACGTTCATCAGGAGCAGCACGAGAGCCGCCGCGGACAGGGGCACGCCGAGCGAGAAGGCGGCCGTCACGGCCCACACGGCGAGCAACTGGAGCGCCCAGCCGAGCACCTGGCAGAGCCCTGCGGCGATCGCCGGCACCGGCGTGCGCAGTACCGCGAGACCCTGACGCGCCATCGTGAGCAGACGGCGAACCGTGCCGAGGCCGTCGACGTGCACCCGGCCGTGCTCCCGGCGGGCGGAGATGACCGCCATGGTGAGCAGCGCGAGCCCGACGAGGCCGACGACTGCGATCCCGGTGACGGCCCAGTGGGGGATCTTCGCAGTGGCGAGCACGAATGCGACGAGCAGCGCGATCGGAAAGAGATCGAACAGGCGGTGGGCGAACACCGTTCCGAGGAGCGTTGCGCTCGTTCCGGGCCCGTGCTCGACGTGGCGCCTGAGCACCGCGACCCGCGCCAGCTCTCCGGCCCGAGCCGGCAGCACTGCGTTCCCGAGGAGGCCGACGCCGTACGCCGAGAACACCTGCCCGAACGGCGGCTGCGGCTCCGGCAGCGCCTGGCCGATCGTGAGGTTCCAGGAGACGACCCGCGCGACGACAGATAGCAGGTTCAGCAGCACGCCGACCACGACCCAACGCCAGAGCACGAAGTCGAAGGCGTGGTAGACGGTGTTCCACTCGGGCCCACGCCACCAGATCCCGAGGATCGCGGCGGCCAGCGTCGCGAGCACGAGGAGCCCCCGCGCCCACGGGTTCCGGTAGAGCCCGACGAGCGTTGTCATGCGCACACCTGGCCCGCCCGGCGGCGCCGAGCTCCGCGACCGCCTGACGCCGCTCGCGGCGCGGCGCTCTCCGGGCCCGTACCCCTCGTACCGTGCCCTCCGGCGGCGCACCACCTACGGCGCCGCAGGAGTGGACTGGCGTCAAGGGACGCAGAGCATCTCACGCGGCCCGAGCCTCCTTCCTCGCCCCGCCGCTGACCCTCTCGTAGATCACCTCGAGACGCTGCGCGATGTCGGGCCACGCGTACCTCTCCACCGCCAGCTGTCGGGCGGCGAGGCCCATCGCGGCTCGTTGCGGTTCGTCGACGAGCAGCGCCTCGATCGCGGCGACGAGCGCCGGCACGTCGCCCGCCGGGACGCTGACGGAGGTATCGGGCGTCACGACCTCACGGTAGCCCTCGATGCTCGACGCGACGACCGGCGTGGCACACGCGAAGGCACGTGTTAGCACCATTCCGAAGCTCTCGCCGCCGAGGGACGGAGCAACGAGTGCCTTCGTAGAGGCGAGGAGATCCGTGAGCGCGTCTTGCGAGAGGAACCCGACCACGTCGATCCCGTCGTCGGACACGCCGAGCCGGGCGAGCAGGAGCCTGACGGCAAGCGGATCGGCGCCCGCGACCACGAGCCGCGCGCCCGTCCGCCGCCGGACCTCGGGCCAGGCCCGCAGCAGGACCTGGAGGCCCTTCCTCGGCTCGTGACGCCCTGCGAAGACCACCGTGTGCTCCCTGCCGCCGGGATCTGCCTCGTCCGGGATCAGAACGCCGTTCGGGATGATCTCCCAGGGGCCGTCCAGCCAGCGGGCCGCCGAGGCGCGCGCCTGCTCCGAGACCGCGATCCGGTGGTCGACCCGGTCCATGAGGAAGTTCCACGCCGGCATCCCGAGGCGCATCCAGCCGTGACCGCCCGACGAGTGATGCGTCGCGACGATCGGCGAACGGGCAAACGCGAGCACCGCGACGCAGATCGCCGGCGTCATCGGCTCGTGCAGGTGGAGCACGTCGAAGCGCTCGCGCTCGAGCACGCGTCGGATCCGAAAGATCGACCGAGGGCTCAGAACGATGTTCGGCAGCGACCCGTTGGCGGGCACGATCACCGAGCGCCCCACCGGGATCACGGTCGCGGGTGGTTCGCCGTGGCGCCCCACCCGCGGATGCAGGGCACGCGTGAACTGGCCCGGCGGATCGTTGCCCATCACGAGCCGAACGTCGTGCCCCCGCGCCTCGAGGGCGGCTGCCTGAAGCTCCGCGTGCTCGACGACCGCCCCCCAGAACGACCACGAGAACGGCACCACGACGCCGATCTTCACGCGGGGAGCCTAACCCAGCGTGGAAGACCCCATGATTCCGCACGAGACGGCTCCTCTGGCCCTGCGGCCGCCTATCGGGCCATCGGCGCCAACGATTCGCCCGTCGGCCGTAACATGATCCGTTCCGCGGGCCGGGAAACCCGAGGTACTACGATGTCGCGCCCGGGCGGAGACGCTCCCACGCGTCCGCGAGGACGTCGAGGTCCTCTTCCGAGAAGTGTGAGAGGAAGCTCTTCCTGACGCCCGCGAGGTGCGTCGGGCGTGCGGCCAGAAGCGCCTGCCGGCCCTTGTCGGTCAGCCGCGCGTAAAGGACGCGTCGATCGGAGTCGCATCGTTCGCGCTCGACGAGGCCGTCCCGTTCCATACGGTCGACGAGCCTCGTGACGCCGCTCTGCGAAAGGAGCACCGACTGCGCGAGCTCGCTCATGCGAAGCTTGTCCGACGGGGCGGATTCGAGGTGGACCAGGACCTCGTAGTGTGTGAGCGGCAAGCCGTGCGCCAGCTCGAGCTCGTGATCGAGCTCACTCACGAGAGCTGCGTGGACGCGGAGAAATCCGCGCCATGCCGCAAGCTCGCGTTGGTTCAGCCGCTTGAACTGTAGTGATTGCATATGCAAGAATATTGTTTGTCAACACAAGTTTAGCGGAGGAGCCGACACATGGCAACATCGACGCACGATCCCGACGACAACGCAGCGCCTGGGAGCGCCGGAGCGATGCAGCTCGACGGCATCCACCACGTGACGTGCATCACGGGCGACGCTCCGGGGAACGTCGACTTCTACGCCCGCGTGCTGGGGCTGCGGCTCGTGAAGAAGACCGTCAACCAGGACGATCCCACCGTGTACCACCTCTTCTACGCGGACGAGAGCGGGAGCCCGGGCGCGGATATCACGTTCTTCGAGTATCCCGGGGCGCGCAGCGGTCGCGCCGGCGACGGGATGGTGCACACGATCGCCTTCCGAGTTGCCTCCGAGGACGCTCTTGCCTTCTGGGAGGAGCGGCTCGCCGCCGAGGGGATCGAGACGGCGAGAAAGGCCGGCCGGCTTCGGTTCCGGGACCCCGAGGGCCTCGGCCTCGAGCTCGCGGCGTCGGATGCGCCGGATGCGCCCCTCGTGGCCGTCCACCCGGAGATCCCCACCGACATGGCCCTGTGTGGCTTCGACGGGGTGCGGGCGTTCGCGACCGATCCCGGACGGAGCCGCGACCTGCTCGAGCGGGTGCTCGGTTTCCGCCCAACCGGGGATTCGTCCTGGGAGCTGCGCGGCCCCGAGCGCGGCGGCCTCTACGAATACGACCCACCACCGGCCTCCGGCCCCGGCAGCTCGGGTGCGGGAACGGTCCACCACGTGGCCTGGTCGTCGACGATGGCCGACCACGACGCCTGGCAGCGGCGTGTCCACGAGGCCGGAATGCACCCCACCCCGGTGATCGACCGCTTCTGGTTCCGTTCGGTGTACTTCCGCGAGCCGAGCGGGGTGCTGTTCGAGCTCGCGACGCTCGGGCCCGGCTTCGGCATCGACGAGGATCCCGCGCATCTCGGCGAGTCTCTGATCCTCCCACCGGCATTCGAGCATCTGCGCTCACAGGTCGAGCCGATCCTCACGCCGCTTCCGGATCCGCGCGCGGCCGGGCGCCTGTGAAGGCGACGCAAGCGCCGCTCGTCGCCCGGTCACGGCCCGCCGAGAGCGAGCCCGAGGGGGCGCTCGTGCTCCTCCACGGGCGAGGCTCCGACGAGAACGACCTCTACCCGCTGCTCGACCTGCTCGACCCCGAGCGCCGGCTGCTGGGCTTGACGCCGGGCGCGCCGCTCCACCTCCCGCCCGGGGGGCGCCATTGGTACGCGCTCGGCGGCATCCCCACGCCCGATCCCGAGACCTTCTTCGACACCGTCCCGCGGCTCGCCGAGTTCCTCGGCGGACTGCCGGTTCCGCTCGAGCGGGTCGTGCTCGGCGGTTTCTCCCAGGGCGCTGTGATGTCCTGGGCGATGAGCCTAGGCCCCGGACGGCCGACTCCGGCGGGCGTGATCGCGATGTCCGGCTTCCTGCCCCGCGTCGAGGGCTATCCGCTCGATCCGTCCCGGCTCGCGGGCATCCCGGTAGCAGTGGCGCACGGGCTTCTCGATCCCGTGATCGCGAGCGGCTTCGGCGACGAGGCGTCCGAGACGCTCGCCGCGGCGGGAGCCGATCTGCTCCGGCTCTCCACACCGGTGCCGCACACGGTCGACCCGACCTGGATCGAACCGCTCCGCGACCTGGTCCAGCGGGCGACGTCCTTGTAACTCACTGTTGCAAGGACGTCCTGCGCGGATCCGGGACGCAATGCCAGGCCCCAGAGGCATGCGCAGCTGCGGTCCACGGCCGGTCTCAGTCCACCACGGAGATCCTGTTCGCGCACGGAACTACAATCGCCCGATGCTCTTGGCCGACGAAGGGCTCGCCGAGCTCCACACGCACCTCGGCGGGTCCGTCTCCTCAGACATCATGTGGAGCCTCGCGCACGAGCAGGGGATCTCGCTGCCGGTCAAGGACTACTGGGAGTTCGACGCGCTCGTCACGGTTTCCGACCCGCGCGGCGTCTCGAATCTCGACGAGCTCGACGCGATCTACCACTGGACGGAGTTGATCCAGTCCTCGCCGTCCGCGGTCGAGCGGTCCGTCCATGCGGCGATCGGCGGCGCGTATCGCTCTCAGAGGATCACGACGCTCGAGCTGCGCTTCAACCCGATGAAGCGAAATCGCGGCGGCGAGCGCGACCTCGACCACATCATCCTGGCGGCGATCCGCGGCCTCGACATCGCGAGCCTCGAGTACCCACAGGTGCGGGCCGGGCTCATCCTGATGATGGACCGGACGTTCGACTTCCGGCAGAACGAGATCATCGTGGAGAAGGCGATGCGCTGGGCAAGCCGGGGCGTCGTCGGAGTCGACATCGCCGGGCCGAGGCCGGGCGGGCTGCGCTTCGACTACAGCGAGATCCGGCCGATGGTCGAGGTGGCCCGTGCCGCCGGACTCGGGGTCACGATCCACGTCGGCGAGGAGGGCGACACCGGTGCCGAGGAGATCGGCGAGGTCGTCGAGTCGCTCCGCCCCGACCGGATCGGCCACGGCATCCTCGCCGCGGGCGACCCCGAGCTCATGCGCCTTCTGCGCGACGCAGGCGTGACCCTCGAGATCTGTCCGACGTCGAATCTCCTGACGAACGCGCTCCGCGACGAAGAGCATGTCGCGGAGACCCTCCGTCGCTTCGTCGAGCACGAGGTCGCGTTCACGATCGCCACCGACGGGCCGGAGATGATGCGCACGCACCTCCGCGACGAGCTGGCGCTCCTGCATCGAATCGGCGCGCTCGACGAGCAGCAGATCCGGGACGCCAACGAGCGAGGCCACGCGGCCTCGTTCGTCGGTCACCGACCGCCCGGCTAGGAGCCGGACGCGGCCGGTTGCACCCGGACGCGGCGCCCGTCCGCGTCGTCTCTCGCGGCGACGACGGGCACGTCAGCGCCTGGGCAGCAGGCCCTCTAGGCTGCGGGTGGGCCGGAGCCGGCGGCGTCCTTTGCGTCCCCGGCAGCGTCCGATGCCTCGTCGGCGCCCCTATCCGTGAGGTCCGACACCTTGTCCTTCGCGTCGCCGCCCGTGTCCTTGGCCTTATCGGCGACGTCTCCGGCCGTGTCCTTCGTCCTGCCCAGCAGTTTGTCGAGGAATCCCATGCCGTGACCATACGTCCTCCGCCTGCGGCTGGCAAACGACGGCACGCGCCGACGTCGCCCGGATAGATTTCGCGGCCGCCGTCGTTGTCTCTCCCATGGGCGCCCGGACCCCCCTCTCCGATCTGACCTCGAGCACCGTCCGCGCGTCGTCGAGCCCATGAGCAGGTCGCGCATCGAGCTCTGGGCCGCGCTCTGGATCGTCTATCTCGTGTGGGGCTCGACGTACCTCGGAATCAAGATCGCGGTGCGCACGCTCCCTCCGCTCCTGACCGCCGGCACCCGGTTTCTCGCGGCGGCAGTCGTCCTGTCGGCCGCAATGCTCGTCGCGCGCCGGTCGCTCCGTGTCGAGCCGCGGGAGGCACTCGCCGCGGCGGGCCTCGGGGTTGTGCTCCTGACGTTCGGCGTCGGCATGGTCCACGTCGCCGAGACCCGGATCGACTCCGGGGTCGCCGCGATGATCGCGGGCTCGGTGCCACTCCAGATCGTCGTATGGCGACGGATCGCAGGCGAGCACGTGCCGCGCGCGACGGCGCTCGCCGCACTCGTCGGCCTCGTCGGTCTCGCGCTGGTCGTCGGCCCCGGCGGGATCTCCGGGGGCTCCGCGGCGGTCGCGCTCCTCGTCATGCTCGGCGCGTCGATGGCCTGGGCCGGCGGCTCGTTCGTCTCGCGCCGGCTGCCTCTACCGGGCAGCGCGTTCGTGGCGACCGTCTACGAGATGCTCGGCGGCGGCCTCGCGCTCGTGATCGTGGCACTCGTCGCGGGCGAGGGCGGCGACCTCGACCGAGCCGCCTTCCAACCCGGCCCACTCGCGGCCTGGGCGTATCTCGCGGTCGTCGGGTCGGTGATCGGATTCAGCGCGTACGCATGGCTGCTCGGTAACGCGCCGATCTCGCAGGTGGTCACGCACCAGTACGTGAACCCGCTGGTCGCGGTCGCACTCGGCGCGCTCTTTCTCGGCGAGCGGCCGGGTGCGACAACGATCGCCGGGGCCGTTCTCATCGTCGGCGCCGTCGTCGTCACGGCGCGCCGCGAGGGCGGTGTCTCCGAAGGAGATCGGGCTACGCCTCGACCTGCGTCCGCCGTGCGGCGAGAAACTCGAGCAGATCCGACCGGGTGAGGATCGCGACGGGCCGCCCGGCCTGGCCGACGACGACCGCGCCGCCGGCGCCGGTGAGCTCCGTGAACACGTCGTCGACGGAGGCGCCGGAGTCGACCGACGCAAGCGGCGGCTGCATCGCAACCGCCACGTCGTCATTGAGGGCGTCCGGGTTGCGGAACACGCGATCGAGCAGGCTCCGCTCCTGGAGCGAGCCGACGATGTCCGTTAGCGCGTCGGCGGGCTCGTTGCGCACAACCGGCAGCTGGGAGATCCCGTAGCGCTGCATGAGATCGATCGCGCCGCCCACCTTGCCGTGCGCCCCGACGACGACGAGCTCGGGTACTGCGGCCTCCTCGCCGCGCTTGAACCGGATCACCTGCTCGACGGTGGGCGCGGGCGCTCGCCGCTCCATGAAGCCGTACTGGATCATCCAGTTGTCGTCGTAGAACTTCGAGAGGTACGAGCGGCCTGCGTCCGGAAACGTCATGAGGACGGTCGACCCGGGCCCGAGCCGTTTCGCGACCTGGAGGCCCGCCCAGGCGGTAGACCCGCACGAGCCGCCCACGAGAAGGCCCTCCTCGCGTGCGAGCCGGCGAGCCGTGAGGAACGAGTCGCGGTCCGTGACCCTGATCCATTCGTCCACCACCGAGGCATCCAGCGTCTCGGGCCAGGAGTCCTTGCCGATCCCCTCGACGAGGTACGGATGCTCGGGATGCTCGGCGTCCGCGGTGAATACCGAGCCCTCGGGGTCGGCGCCCACGACGAGCACGTCCGGCTTTCGCTCCTTGAAGTACCGTCCGATCCCGGTGATCGAGCCACCCGTGCCGACCGAGACGACGATCGCGTCGACCTCTCCGCCGGTCTGCTCCCAGAGCTCGGGGCCTGTCGTCTCGTAGTGGGCGTGGGGATTGGCCTCGTTGGAGTACTGGTCGGGCTTGAAGCCTCCCGGAATCTCCTCGGCGAGCCGGTCGGAGACCGAGTAGTAGCTCTCCGGCGAGTCGTGGTCGACCGCCGTCGGAGTGATGACGACCTCGGCTCCGTACGCGCGGAGCGTCGAGATCTTCTCCTGGCTCATCTTGTCCGGCATCACGAAGATGCAGCGGTAGCCCTTGTGCGCCGCGGCGATCGCGAGCCCCACGCCGGTGTTGCCGGAGGTCGGCTCGACGATCGTCCCGCCCGGCCGCAGGCGGCCGTCGCGCTCCGCCGCCTCGATCATCGAGATGCCGATGCGGTCCTTGTTCGAGCCGCCCGGGTTCATGTACTCGAGCTTCGCGATCAGCGTCGCGCCGGTCTCGCGCCCGAAATCGACGAGGCGGACGATCGGCGTCGAGCCCACGAGCTCGAGGACGGTCGGGTAGGTGCGCGCCATGCAGGGCGGAAGCCTACGCAACCCGCCGCCCAGGGTGGGGGAACCCGTTGTTCTCCGACCAGCCCCCCTCCTCCGCGTCGCGACACCGCATCCATGTCTGACCTGCGGCCGCCGGGGCCGGCCGCCTCCAGCCGCGAACTGCTCGCGCAGACCCTACGAGGCGAGGACCATCCGGCGTGCGCCGACCACTGTGCCGCTCCGTTCGCCGAGGCTCTCGATCTCGACCTGCTCGCCGGTGTGCGGCGCATGGATCATCTGCCCGCGCCCGACGTAGATGCCGACGTGACCGAGGCCCTCGAAGAACACGAGGTCGCCGGGCTTCATGGCCGACGCCCGGACGGGGTGCCCCACTCCGAACAATGCGGCAGCGTTGTGCGGCAGCGCGAGTCCCAGGCGGCCGTAGACCCACGCCACGAGCCCCGAGCAGTCGAAGCCCTCCGGCGACATGCCGCCGTAGACGTAGGGCACCCCGAGCTCGGAGCGGGCGAGCGCCACTGCCCGCTGGGCAAGCGTCGGCGGAGGCGGCGGCACGAACCGCGCCGGGCTCTCGAGGAACGGCGCCAACCCGGGCGCACCGGGGTAGTCGCCGTGCGCGCCCGCCGTGAGCGCTCCTCCGGCGAGAGCGGCGAGGAACAACAGCGTGGCGAGGCGGCGAGGCATCGGCGCGGAGAGGGCTCGACGGAACGGCGGGTAAGAGGAAGCCGCGTCGCGCGGCGCGCCGTCGTGTGTCGGATCGGAGGACGCTAGCAGCCACCTCTTCCCCCGATCGAGTGAACCTGCACGTCCGGCGACCCCGACACGCCTCGCGGTGGCCGGACGTGGCCTACGGCCGCGTCCTCAAGCACCGTATTGGCCACGCGCCGACGGACGCGGGCAAAGCCCACGTCCGAACCTTCAGGAATCGGCCCGCCGAAGGCGGGGATCAAGAGGCGAGAATCCGCAAAGGACGGGAGACCGCAGGGCAGTTGCGGCGGCGAAGCCGACGTCTTCAGGGATGTGCCCCCGCCGAAGGCGGGGACCAAGCCGCGAGCGCAAAAAGTGCCGGGAGACCGCAGGGCAGTTGCGGCGGCGAAGCCGACGCCTTCAGGGATCTGCCCCGCCGCAGGGCGGGGATCAAGCCGCAGGAATCCGCGCAAGCGGATTCCTGCCTGGCGAACAGAGACGAGTCGTTGCGGCGGCGAAGCCGACGCCTTCAGGGATCTGCCCCGCCCGGCAGGGCGGGGATCAAGCGGCGGGATTCCGCGCAAGCGGAATCCCGCTTCGCGCAACAAGCACAGGGATCTGCCCCGCCCGGCAGGGCGGGGATCAAGCCGCAGGAATCCGCGCATGCGGATTCCTGCCTGGCGAACAGAGCGAGTTGTTGCGGCGGCGAAGCCGACGCCTTCAGGGATCTGCCCCGCCCGGCAGGGCGGGGATCAAGCGGCGGGATTCCGCGCAAGCGGAATCCCGCTTCGCGCAACAAAGCTAGTGCCGGAAGTGTCGCCGGCCCGTGTGGACGAGGACGCCGCCGGCATCGCGAACGGCGGCGAGCACTTCGCCGTCGCGCTTGGAGCCGCCCGGTTGGATGATCGCCCGCACGCCCGCTTCGAGGGCAGTAGCGGGCCCGTCGGCGAAGGGGAAGAACGCATCGGAGGCGAGCACCGCGCCCTCGAGCGAGTGGCCGTGCTCGCGCGCCTTCTCGACCGCGATCCGCACAGCGTCGACGCGGCTCGTCTGGCCGCCACCGATCCCGAGGGTCTGCCCGTCCCGCACGATCACGATCGCGTTCGAGACGACATGCTTCACGACGCTCGAGGCGAACAGGAGATCGTCCCACGTCACCGTGTCGGGATCGCCGCAGAGGACGTCCATCTCGTCGAAGGGGTCGCCGTCGGTGTCCCGGTCCTGCACGAGCAGACCGCCGAGGACCCGGCGCAGGTCGCGCTCGCTCGTGACGAAGCTGCGGCGCTCGCGATCCTCGAGAACGCGCATGCCCTCCTTCGTCTCGAGCTCCGTGAGCGCGGCCTGCTCGTAGCCGGGCGCGAACAGGAGCTCGACGAACTGGCTCGTGAGCGTCTTCGAAAGAGCGCCCGAGACCGGGCGGTTCAACGCGACGACCCCGCCGAACGCCGACACGGGATCGGCGGCCAACGCCTTTGCGAACGCTTTTTCGATCGTGTCCGCGATGGCGGCCCCGCAGGGGCTCCCGTGCTTCACGATCACCGCCGCGGGCTCGTCGAGCTCGAGCAGCAGGAGCCTGGCTGCGGAGAGGTCGCCGAGGTTGTTGAACGTGAGCGGCTTTCCCTGGAACTGCTCGACGCGCGCGAGGAGGTGCGTCCGGGAGCCCCGCTGCGCGTAGTAGGCCGCCCGTTGATGCGGGTTCTCGCCATACGCGAGCTCTTCGACGCGGTCGAACACCGGGACGTACGTCTCGGGGAACGGCTCGTCCCGCGCGAGCCACCCTGCGACGGCGGCGTCGTAGGCCGCCGTCGTCTGGAACGCCCGCGCGGCGAGTGCTCGACGGGCCGGGCCGGAGACGTCGCCGCCCTCCCTGAGCTCGTCGAGCACCGCCTCGTAGTCCTCCGGCCGGCACACCGGGACGACGTGCGCGTGGTTCTTCGCGGCTGCACGCAGGAGCGCCGGGCCGCCGATGTCGATCTGCTCGATCGCGTCCTCCCACTGCACGTCGAGCCTGCCCACCGTCTTCTCGAACGCGTAGAGGTTCACGCACACGAGGTCGAGCGGGGCGATGCCGTGCGCATCGAGCTCCGCGAGGTCGGCGGGGACGTCGCGCCGCGCGAGGATGCCTCCGTGCACGGCGGGATGTAGCGACACGACACGGTGGCCCAGGAGCTCGCCGAAGCCGGTCACGTCCTCGAGCGGCGTGACCGGCACGCGCTCGTCTGCGATCGCGCGGGCCGTGCCCCCGCTGGCGACGAGCTCGACGCCGAGAGCATGGAGCTCGCGTGCGAATGCGGCGACCCCCGTCTTGTCGTACACGGAGAGGAGGGCGCGGGCCACGGTCATGCGGCGGTCAGCTCCCTGACGACATCGGGCAGGAGC
The DNA here is from genome assembly GCA_963798725.1 of uncultured Actinomycetes bacterium. Classification (GTDB taxonomy): domain Bacteria; phylum Actinomycetota; class Thermoleophilia; order Gaiellales; family Gaiellaceae; genus Gaiella. The sequence goes on along the minus strand of CAWCUL010000001.1, from coordinate 787,020 downwards.
CGGTGCTCGACTGCCTGCACGCGGGCGCGAAGCGTGTCGGACGTGTCCCCCGGCTCGACCGGCACCCGGACGGCTCGGATCACCGGGCCGGTGTCGACGCCCGCGTCGACCCAGTGGACGGTCGCCGCCGTCTCCTCGACTCCGGCCGCGAGGACGTCCTCGATCGGCCGGGCGCCGGGGAACGCGGGCAGCGGGGCCGAGTGCGTGTTGACCACCCGACCGCCGAAAGCCTCGAAGAACCGGGGCCGCAAGATATGCATGTAGCCGGCGAGAACGACGAGCTCCACACCCTGCGCGAGCAGCCAGCGCGCGAGCGCCTCATCGCGCTCGTCGCGGCCGGGGTAGTCCGCGAGCTCGAATATCTCGGCGGGGATACCCGCCCGCCCGGCGCGGCCGAGCGCCGGCGCGTCCGCCCGATTCGAGGCGACGGCGACGATCGGCAGTCCGGCGTCGATCAGCGCCTGAAGGTTCGTGCCTTCTCCGCTCACGAGCACGCCGATCACGCGTCGCCCCACTCGACGCCGGAGACGCCGTCCTCGAGCCGTCCGATCACGATGTCCCCTGGTCGGACGTCGCTCGCCGGTACGACCGCGCAGTAGCCGATCCCCAGGTTGAACACACGACGGAGCTCGTCCTCCTCGACCCCCTGCTCGGCCAGCCATCCGAATACGGGCGGCCGCCCCCAGGCGCCGGGGTCGATCACCGCGCCGAGCCCGTCGGGCAGGACGCGCGCGAGGTTCCCTGCGATCCCGCCACCCGTGACATGGGCGAGCGCTCGGACGTCGGCGTATCCCCGAAGCGCGCGCACGTCGTCGAGGTAGCAGCGGGTCGGGGGAAGGAGCAGCTCCGGATCGAACGGCCCGTCGCCGACGATACGGCGCACGAGCGTGAAGCCGTTGGCGTGCAGCCCTGCCGAAGCGAGGCCGAGCACGACGTCTCCCGCCTCCGCCCGGGACCCGTCGACCAGCTCGTCGCGGTGGACGAGACCGACGACCGTGCCGCAGAAGTCGAGCTCGTCGTCGCGGTAGATCCCGGGAAGCTCCGCCGTCTCGCCCCCGAGGATCGCGCAACCAGCCGCACGGCAGACGACCGCCGCGCCCTCGACGAGCTCCGCGACCTGCTCGGGGTCGATCGTGCCCGCGGCAACGTAGTCGAGGAAGAACAGCGGCTCGGCGCCGCTCGTCAGGACGTCGTTGATCCCGTGCGCAGCGAGGTCCATGCCGCACCAGCGGAGCCTTCCCGACTGCCTGGCGAGCACGAGCTTCGAGCCGACCGAGTCGGTCGAGGCGGCAAGGATTCGCTCGCCGTCGATCGCGAAGAGCCCGGCGAACGCGCCGTACCTCCCGACGACCCCCGCAGTGCGTGTCGACTCGACGGCCGCACGAAGCCGGTCGACGATCGCGTCGGCGGTTGCGAGCGAGACACCCGCCGCGGCGTATGTCTGCCCGTCGGACGGCACGTGCCGAGCCTACACGGGCGGCCGAACGGGCTCCTGCCCTGTCAGGGGGTCAGACGGAGGCGGGCTCGAAGCGATGCTTGCCGGCGGAGCGGCCGCGCGGGACGACGGTGGGGTAGTCGCGCGTGAAGCAGGCGCGGCAAACCGCGTCGGCGGGAAGCTTCGTGGCCCATTGCATTCCCTCGAGCGAGAGGTAGGCGAGGGTGGTCGCGCCGACGTGCTCGCGCATCTCCTCGACGGAACGATGGGCCGCGGCGAGCTCGTCCTCGTCGGCCATGTCGATCCCGTAGAAGCACGGCGAGACGACCGGTGGTGACGAGATCCGCACGTGCACCTCGGCCGCCCCTGCGTCGAATAGCATCTGGACGAGCGCTCGCATCGTGTTGCCGCGGACGATCGAGTCGTCGACGATCACGAGCCGGCGACCGGCGATCTCTGCGAGCGGGTTGAACTTCAGCCTGATGCCCTGACGACGAAGCTCCTGATCGGGCTCGATGAACGTGCGGCCGACGTAGCGATTCTTGATCAACCCCTCCTCGTACGAGACCCCCGAACGCTTCGCGAACCCGATCGCGGCGGGCGTCCCCGAATCGGGGATCGGCATCACGAGGTCGACGTCGGCGACCGGCGCCTCCTCCGCGAGGCGCTCGCCCATCCGTACCCGTGCGGCGTGCACGCCCGTTCCGTCGAGCGTCGAGTCCGGACGCGCGAAGTAGACGTGCTCGAAGATGCACGACGCCTCGGGCCCCTGCGGAACGGCCTGGGCGCTCGAGCACCCGTCCGCGTCGATCCACACCACCTCGCCGGGGCGGACGTCACGCACGGGCTCGGCGCCGACGAGGTCGAGCGCGCACGTCTCCGACGCGACGACCCAGTCGTCGCCGATCCGCCCGAGTGTCAGGGGGCGGATCCCCAGCGGGTCGCGGAACGCGACGAGCGTGCCGTCGGCGACCGCAGCGACCGAATACGCCCCCTCGAGCCGACGCATCGTCGCGGCGACGGCCTCTGCGAGCGGCGCGGGGTCCCGGGCCAGGAGCGCGGCGATCACCTCCGTGTCGGAGCTCGAGGCAAGCGGGACCCCGTCGGCGAGGAGCTCGTCGCGCAGCGGCGCGACGTTCACGAGGTTCCCGTTGTGGCCGAGCGCGACCGTGCGCGCGGCGCCGTGCACGACGATCGGCTGCGCGTTCGACCAGCGGGCGCCGCCGGTGGTCGAGTAGCGGGTGTGGCCGATCGCCACCTCGCCGGGCAGCGCGGCGAGCTTCTCCTCGTCGAACACCTGCGGGACGAGCCCCATGTCGCGCACCGCGGTGAGGCGTCCTCCCTCCGAGACCGCGATCCCCGCCGACTCCTGTCCGCGGTGCTGGAGCGCGAAGAGCCCGAAGTACGTGAGACGGGCAACGTCGCGCTCCACCGAGCGAACGCCGAACACGCCGCACATCAGGCGCCGCCCTCGTGCGCATTCGCGAGCGCTGCGAACGGGATCCCGAAGAGCTCCTCGCCGCCGACCGTGCCGATCCGCCGGAGCTCGACGTCGGCACCCGTCGGATCCGGCTCGACCTGCTCGGAGGGCAGCGCGATCACGAGCTGGCCGCCCACCTCGCCGAACAGCGTCAGGGGATCATCGTCGAGCTCGAGCGAGGCGCCGACGCCGCTCCACAGCGCTGCCTCGGCGAGCGCAATCGCGAGCCCACCCTCGGACACGTCGTGGACGAGCGACGCCCGAGGCGCAACGGCCGTGGCCAGCCCGACGAGCGCGGCCTCCGAGGGGAGGTCGAGGGACGGCGAGCCGCCGAGCGTTCCCCATCGCGCCTGCGCCTCGGATCCCGCGAGCGTGAGCGGCGAGCGCGAGCGGGCGAGCAGGATCGCGTCGCCCTCCTGCCAGCCGCGCGGGACCCGGCGAACGTCGCCAACGAGCCCGACGCAGCCGACCACCGGAGTCGGCGGGATCGAACGGCCCCCGGTGTCGTTGTAGAGCGACACGTTGCCCGAGACGACCGGCACGTGGAGCGCCTCGCACGCGAGCGCGATCCCCTCGATCGCCTCGGCGAGCTCCCACCCGATCTCGGGCTTCTCCGGGTTGCCGAAGTTGAGGCAGTCGGTGATCCCGAGCGGCTCCGCCCCCGTGCAGGCGACGTTCCGCGCCGCCTCGAGCACCGCGAGCTGCCCGCCGACGCGCGGGTCGAGCGAGGCGATGCGACCCTGGCCGTCGAGCGTCAGCGCAAGGCCGAGCCAGGCCGGCCGCAGGCGCAGCACCGCTGCGTCGAGGCCGGGTCGGCGCACGGTCCGCGACTGCACGAGCTGGTCGTAGCGCCGGGTGACGAAGGCACGCGACCGGAGCGCGGGCGAGGAGAGCAGCTCGAGCAGCGCGTCGCGAAGCGCAGGCACGCGCGTTGGCGTCTCCACCGGCGGAAGCCGCGGCTCCCGTTCGACGGCATACCGCGGGCACTCGCCTGTGAGGAGCGAGGCCGGGATCGAGCCCACCTCCTCGCCGTCCCACAGAGCGCGCAGGGAGCCGGTGTCCGTCACCTCGCCGATCACCGCCCTGTGGAGCTCCCAGTGGTCGATCACCGCCTCCACGTCTCCGAGCCGCTCCGGGGCGACGACCGCGACCATGCGCTCTTGCGACTCCGAGATCATCACCTCCCACGGCTCCATGCCGTCCTCGCGTCGGGGCACCCGGTCGAGGTGGACGTCGATCCCGAGATCTGTGGCGGCCATCTCGGAGAGCGAGGACGCAAGCCCCGCCGCGCCGCAATCCTGGAGCGAGAGAACGAGCCCGCGCTCGACGAGCTCCACCGACACCTCGATCAGGCGGTTCCCGGTGAACGGGTCGCCTACCTGCACCGACGGGCGCTTGTCGGCATCCTCGTCCCCCAGCTCGGCGCTGGCGAGCACCGACGCGCCGCCGATCCCGTCGCGGCCGGTCGTGGCCCCGTAGAGGACGAGGAGCGCGCCCGCCGTCGTGGCTCTCGCGCGGGTCAGGAGCTCGACTGGCACAAGGCCCACGCACATGGCGTTCACGAGGCAGTTCGACGCATAGGTCTCGTCGAGCACGACCTCCCCGCCGACGGTCGGCACGCCTACCGAGTTGCCGTAGCCACCGATTCCACCGACCGCACGGGAGAAACGGGCGTCCGACGCGCCGAAGCGGAGCCCGTCGAGGAGCGCGATCGGTCGCGCGCCCATCGCCGACACGTCGCGCAGGATCCCGCCGATCCCCGTCGCCGCCCCCTGGAAGGGCTCCACGGCCGAGGGGTGGTTGTGGCTCTCGACCTTGAACGCGACCGCGAGCCCGTCGCCGAGGTCGAGCACGCCCGCGTTCTCCCCGGGCCCCTGAAGCACGCGCGGCCCGTCGCTCGGCAGTCGCCGCAGCAGGAGGGCCGAGTGCTTGTAGCCGCAGTGCTCCGACCAGAGAAGAGAGAAGACGGCGAGCTCGAAGTCGTTCGGCTCGCGCCCGAGGAGCGTCACGATGCGAGTGAGCTCCCCGTCCGTGAGGCCGAGCCGACGGTGGAGCGGATGTTCCGCGACCGAACCCAGAACGCCAGTCTAGACGCCGGCCCGGCGGCTCCCCGCGCCTGATGCCGCCCGGGAGGAGCGGCGCCGACTAGCGTCGTGCCGTGAACCGCCGCAGCCTCGCCCTGCTTCTCACGCTGTCCGCGATCTGGGGCTCGTCGTTCCTCTTCATCAAGCTCGGAGTCGACGAGCTCGAGCCTGCCGTGGTCGCATTCGGGCGGCTCGTCGTGGGGCTCGCCGTGCTGCTCCCGTTCGCGTTGGCCCGGGGCGGGCTCGGGCTGCTCCGCGGTCACGTCCGCACCGTCGCGGTGCTCGGGGCGCTCAACAACGCGCTTCCCTTCTGGCTCCTCGGTTTCGCGGAGACACGGATCGACTCCGGCCTCACCGCCGTGATCCAGGCGGCGGCGCCGATCTTCACCGTCCTCCTCGCGATCCGCCTCGATCCGAGCCAGCGGGTCACGGGCCTGCGGCTCGCCGGGATCGCGATCGGCTTCGTCGGCGTGGCGCTCCTCGTGGGTGCACAGACCGGCGGCGAGGTGCTCGGTGCGCTCGCCGTGCTCGGCGCAGCCCTCTGCTATGCGGTCTCGGCGCTCTTCGCCGGAAAGCGACTGGGATTGCTCCCGCCCCTCCACGTCGCTACCGGGCAGCTCGCGTGCGGGGCGATCCTGATCGCTCCGGTCGGGCTTCTCCAGCTCCCTGCGGAGGCGCCGCCGGCGAAGACGGTCCTCGCGATCGTCGCGCTCGGGTCGCTCGGGTCGGCGCTGGCGTACGTTCTCTACTTCGCGCTCATCGCCCGGGCCGGCGCGTCCCGGGCGATTCTCGTGACCTATCTCGTCCCCGCATTCGCGCTCGTCTACGGCGCCGTGTTCCTCGACGAGGACATCACGGCGACCGCGCTCGGCGGTCTCGCGCTCGTCCTCGCGGGGACGACGCTCGCGACCGGCGTCACGCGTCTGCGCGCCGCGCGGAGCCTCGCATGAACAAGTACTGGCCGCTGCTGGTGCTGCTCGCGTCCGTCTGGGGCGCCTCGTACCTGTTCATCAAGGTCGCGGTGGACGGGGGCTTCGAGCCCGCCCCGCTGATGTGCGCGCGCGCGGCGATCGCAGCGGCGATCCTGCTCGGATACCTCGCGAGCACGATGGGCGCGCGACGCGCCGTCTGCGAGCTGCGCGGGTCGTGGCGCGTCTGGGCCGCCCTCGGCCTGATCGGGAACGCCGTCCCGTTCTGGCTCGTCGCCTGGGGCGAGAAGCACGTCGACTCGGGGATCGCAGCCGTCGCGCAGTCGACCGTGCCGCTGTTCACGATCCTCCTCGGCCTCCGCTTCCTGCCGCACGAGCCGCTCACGCGCGCGCGGCTCTCCGGCTTCGCGCTCGGGCTCATCGGCGTGGCCGTCCTCGCGGGCGGCCACCCCGGCGGCGGCTGGTGGGCTGTCGCGGGCACGCTCGCCGTGGTGCTCTCGTCGGTCGCGTACGCATCCGGCGCGGTGATCGGGCAGCGGAGCGTCACCGGCACGCCGGGCGCAGTGCTTGCGACCGGAGCCATGATCGGCGCGGCGGTCTCGCTCCTGCCGTTCGCGATCCTCCAGGCGCCCTCACGGGTTCCCGACGCCGACGCGCTGCTGTCGCTCCTCGCTCTGGCCGTCCTCGGCACGGCGCTGGCGCAGCTTCTGCTGTATCGGCTGCTGAACCTGTTCGGGGCGCGCAGGATGAGCCTCGTGACGTACCTGATGCCCGGCTTCGCGCTCGTCTACGGCGCTCTCGTCCTCGACGAGCCGATCACGTCGCCGGTGCTCGCCGGGCTCGGCCTCATCCTCGCCGGCGTCGCGCTCGGATCGGGCTCGCTGCCCCTCGGGCGGTCGGGACGCCGGCGGGCCGCGGCGCGCGCGTCGTGACCGTCACGATCCGTGTCGCGACGGACGAGGACATCGCGTTCCTCTCCCGCCTGCTCGGCCACCCGGACGTGCAGCCGTTCCTCGCCGCCTCGCGTACGGGCTCCGAGGAGGAGATCCGCCGCGACCTCGAGCGTTCCCGGACGGAGCCCGACGAGACCGGCGTCGTCGTGCTCGAGCTCGACGCCGAGCCCGTCGGCACCGCCAGGTGGCAGCTCGTCAACCGCCGCTCGCGGATCGCGTCCATCGGCGCGTTCGTGATCGATCCGGCCCTCCGAGGGCGGCGCGTCGGGGTCGAGGCTGCGCGGGCGCTCCAGCGCCACCTGGTGCGCGAGCTCGGCTTCCACCGGCTGCAGATGGAGATCTACGCCTTCAACGAGCGCGCCCTGCGGCACGCCGAGCGAGCAGGCTGGATCAGGGAGGGCGTGCGCCGCAGGGCCTACTGGTACGAGGGTGCCTGGGTCGACGGCGTCCTCTTCGGTCTGGTCGAGGAGGATCTCGAGCCGTAGCTCAGCCGCTGCGCGTGGTCGCCCAAGAACTGGTTTCAGAATGACGCTTCGTTGTCGGGGCGCGATGGGCGAGTGCGATGCAAGGACGCAGGGAGTCCCGAGATGCGGGCATCTCGGGGCCACCGAGGACGCCGCAGCGTGCCGCCCAGCGCACCCCGGCGGCACAAGGCTTCATTTTGAAACGAGTTCTTCAGGCCGCGACGGGCACGACTTCGCCCTCGCTCACCGCGACGACGTCCCGCCGGCGCAGCATGGCGAGGAGCAGGAATCCGCCGACGGCGATCAGGATCGCGCTCGAGAGCCATGCGACGTGAAACCCGCTCACGAGCGCGTCGGCGGTGTCGGCCTGTGTTGGTGGGCCGCGCAGGGAGCCGAGCTCGTCCGAGGTCCGGCTCGTCGCGAGCGTCGAGAGCACCGCCAGCCCGACAGCACCGCCGATCTGCTGGGACGTGTTGAAGAGGCCGGAGACGAGCCCGGCGTCGTCGGTCGACACGCCACTCGTAGCGATCAGCGTCAGCGGGACGAAGACGAACCCCATTCCGATCGAGGTGAGGGCGATCCCGGGCAGCAGGTCGACGAGGTACGACCCGTCGGGGGTCAGCCGCAGGAAATAGAGCAGCCCGAGCGCGGCCAGCGTGACCCCGAGCACGGGCACCTCTCTTGCCCCGAGCTTCGGAATGAGCACCTGAGAGAGCCCGGAGCCGACGATGATTCCGGCGGTGAACGGGAGGAACGCGACTCCTGCCTGGAGGGGCGAGTAGTCGAGCACGCGCTGCAGGTAGAGCGTGTTGAAGAAGAACATCGAGAACATGCCGGCTGCCACGATGAACATCGACAGGTTCGCGGCGCGCACGGTGCGAACCGAGAAGATCGAGAGCCGCACGAGCGGCTCGACCGAGCGTCGCTCGATCACGACGAACGCGGAGAGCAACACGGCCGCGAGCCCGAGGAAGCCGAGCACCTCGGCCGACCCCCAGCCGGCCTCGGACGTGCGGACGATCCCGTAGACGAGCGCGATGAGGCCGCCCGTGACGGTGACGGCCCCGGCCAGGTCGAAGCTCCTGTGCATGTGCTCGTCCTTCGACTCGGGGACGAACCGCAGCGAGAACAGGAAGGCCCCGATCCCCACCGGCACGTTGACGAAGAAGATCCAGGGCCAGGAGAACGTCTCGACGAGGAACCCTCCGAGGACGAGCCCGACCGCGCCGCCGCCGACGGCGATCGCCGCCCACACGCCCATGGCCTTCGTCCGCTCCTTGCCCTCGGCGAAGGTCGTCATCACGATCGAGAGCGCCGCGGGAGAGACGAGAGCGGCGCCGAGGCCCTGGAGTCCGCGCGAGAAGATCAGCCAGGTCTCGCCCTGAGCGAGCCCGCAGAAGAGGGACGACGCCGTGAACAGCACGAGGCCGGCGAGAAACACGCGCTTGCGTCCGATCAGGTCGCCTGCGCGACCACCGAGCAGCAGGAAGCCGCCGAAGAGCAACGCGTAGGCGTTCACGATCCACTGGAGGCTCGACTCCGAGATCCCGAGATCCTTCTGGATCGACGGCAGAGCCACGTTGACGATCGTCGCGTCGAGGATCACCATGAACTGGGCGAGGCAGACGAGGCAGAGAACGAGCCAGGGGCTCACACCGTGCGCGCGGGCGTTCATGCAGTGACGACCGTACCTGCGCCACCCGGGGAACCCGGTACGGATAGCCGCACCAGCCTGCGCATTCATGCGCTGCGCGCTGCCGCCGTCGTTACCCGAACGACGAGCCATGATCCCCGCGAGCACGGGGCGCCCGCCAAACTGAAGTCGTAGGATCGGGCGATGGATCTCATTCACACCTGTTACCGCATCACGGACCCCGAGCGGTCCATCGCGTTCTACGAGGCGCTCGGGCTCGAACGGCGACGCGAGCTGCCGATCCGCGACGAGGCCGTCAACTACTTCCTGGGCGTCCCCGGGAAGCCGCAACCGGAGCTCGAGCTGACGTACAACTTCGGCGTCGATTCGTACGAGCTCGGTACCGGGTACGGCCACGTCGCGCTGACGATCGACGATATGTCCGCGACGCTCGCGGCGCTCGCCGAGAAGGGCATCGAGCCGGAGCGTCCGCCGTACTCGGTGCGCGAGGGCGGCTCCCTGCTCTGCTTCGTCCGTGACCCTGACGGGTACCGGGTCGAGCTGATCGAGAAGTCGGATTACTGAAACCCGCCGGCGCTAGGCGAGCGGCCGCGTCGGACGCGAGCTCTTTCGCGCGGTAGCCCGGTCTCTCGAACGGAGGTCGGACGAGCGCCACCCCGGCCTGACGGCCGTCAACTCGCACGGGCCGGCGTCCCGGACCGCGGTCAAGCGGGTCGTGGTCACGCACCGGCCACGCGCCTTCGAGGGAGCGAAGGCACGCGCTGGAACCGGAGCGCCCCAGCTTGCCCGTTCCGCAGCGTCGCTTTTCCACACCCCGACTTGGATCTCGGACGATGTGTTACGATATATCGCGATACAGCATCTACTGAAGGGAGTCACGAGAGTGACAGCATTCGCAATCCACAACCTGGGCCTGCATCGCGGCGAGAACGTCCGGTTCATGACCGGCCGTCGCGGCGGCCCGCGCTCGCGCCGGGGTGGCCCGGGCTACGGCTTCGGCCGGCGGGCCGGTCGCGGCGACATCCGCGCGGCGATCCTCGCGCTGCTCGGGGAACAGCCGATGCACGGCTACCAGATCATCCAGGAGCTCGCCGAGCGCACGGGAGGGGTCTGGCGACCGAGCCCCGGCTCGGTCTATCCCACGCTTCAGCAGCTGGAGGACGAGGAGCTCGTCCTCGAGACGGCATCGGAGTCGGGCAAGCGCGTCTACGAGCTGACCGACACCGGACGCGAGCAGGCAGCCGGCACGCCGGCGCCGTGGACCGCCGTCGCAGACGAGAGCGACGACGCGCTCGTCGCGCTCCACGACCTCGTCCATCAGGTACTTGCGGCGACCCGACAGGTCGCGCACGCAGGGAGCACGGCCCAGGTCGAGGCGGCCCAGACGCTGCTCCGGGACACGCGGCGCAGCCTCTACCGGCTGCTCGCCGAGGAGGACGCAGAGCGCTGAGCGTGTGCGGGGGAGCCGCTCGAGGCTCCCCCGCTGCTCCAGCACCTACTCGATCGTGTGCTTCGCCTGGAAGAGGCCGTGCGGGTCGACCGTCGAGCGGATCTCGGCCAGCCGGTCGTACGCCCCGTGCGCGTAGAACGAGACCGGGTCGACGTCGCGCTCGGCGAAGTTGTAGTACCTGCGGCCCGAGAGCCAGGGCTCCGCCGCCGAACGGAGCGCGGCGATCCCGCCGTCGATGGCCGCCGTCGCCGCTGCGCTCATCGCGACCCCGACCGCGTAGACCGCGTACGACGCCTCGAGGTGCGAGAGCACGCCGCCGTTCGGATCAGGGCGCCCAAGGGCGCCGTCGAGGTGCCGCACCTCGACGGACAGCAAGGGCGATGTCCCGTCCATGCCGGCGGCGTCGATGAGCGCAGCCGCCGCCGCCCGATCGAACGTGTCGAGCATCCAACCCTCGCCCCGGCCGGGCACCGGCACGGGCGGATCCTGATGGAGGTCGGAAAGAGCCTGCGCAGGGCCCGTCGCAAGGGTGTCGGCCTCGGGGCGAAGCGCGAGCAGCGGCCGCAGCAGCTCGCGTCCTGACGCCTCGTCGCCCAGGTAGGCAACCTCCACGATCGCGAGCTGGCGGCCGCGGAGCTGTTCGGGCATCTCGGGGACGGGTGGGATCTGGAGCAGCCGACCGATCGAGGTGACTTCGTCCGGCGCGTCGAGCGTCCACTCGGCCCACGCGCCGAGCACCTCGGCGGCGCGCTCCACGGGCCAGATCAACCATCCCGCGAAGGCCTCGGCCACCGGATAGAGGGCGATCTCGAGCTCGGTCACGACGCCGAAGCTGCCGCCGCCGCCGCGGAGTGCCCAGAAGAGGTCGGCATTCGTCTCGGGGTCGGCACGAACGACTGCGCCGTCCGCGGTCACGACCTCGGCTGCGAGCACGCTGGACGAGGAGAGACCGTGTTTCCGCGCGAGCCAGCCGATGCCGCCGCCGAGCGAGTAACCGACGACCCCGACGTCGGGTGCGGAGCCGTGGAGCGCGGTGAGGCCGTGCTCCACCGCTTCGTCGACGACGTCGGCCCACGTCGTGCCGGCGGCGACGCGAGCGACACGGGCCTCGGCGTCGATCTCCACGCCGGTCATGCGGGCCGTGTTGACGAGCAGCGTGCCGTCCAGCGCGGTGCTGCCGGCACCGTGGCCCGTCCCCTGGACGGCGACGCGAAGCCCGACCGTGCGTGCGTGGGATACCGCCGCGACGACGTCCTCGACCGTCTCGGGCAGAGCGACCGCCGCCGGCCGCTGGTCGACGGCGAGGTTCCAGGCCCGACGCGCCTCGTCCCAGCGAGGGTCTCCCGGAAATACGAGGACGTCCGACGAGACGGAGGACCGGTTGGCGCGCGATTGGAAGAGCTGTGTCATGGGAGTCTCCTGGGTGTTGGTGTCCACCACCCGAGGGTCGCTTCTCGGCTGCCTCTTCCGGGTGCGGCTTACCGCACGGCAGCCCGGAGGCAGACCGGCATGTTCGCTCAGTAGCTCGCGGCCACGCGTTCGGCCGCGCGCGCCGCGAGGAGCGCAGCATCGCGAAATGCAGCATCGGTCGAGCCCGCGAGCTCGACGAGCGTGAGACAGGGCACGTCGTCGGGCAGCCCCTCGCGCTCGACTGCTCCCGCGACCACGGCGACCGGCACACCGGCCGACCGTGCCGCGCGCACGACGTGTCCCACGACCTTGCCGGCGACCGACGTCGAGTCGTACCGCCCCTCTCCCGTGATCACGAGCGACGCGCCCTGGAGCGCCCCGCGCAGCCCTGCCGCCTCCGCGACCAGCGCAGCACCAGGCACGAGCCTTGCACCGATCGCCGCAAGTCCACCCGAGAGGCCACCGGCCGCACCCGACCCCGCCAGCGCGTGGACATCGACTCCGAGCTCGGCCCGGTACCGCTCGGCGAGCCCGTGGAGCCTGCGTTCGAGCTCCTGGACGGCGTCCGGACCGGCGCCTTTCTGCGGGCCGAAGACACGCGCGGCGTCCAGGAACGCAGTCGTCACGTCATATGCGACCACGACGTCAGCTCCGCGGAGGTCGAAGTCGAGCGCCTCGAGGGCGCCGAGCCCCCCGTCCGTCGTCGCGGACCCGCCGGCGGCGACGATCACGCGGCGGGCGCCCCCGTCGAGGGCGGCGCGGATCAGCTCGCCAGTGCCGCGCGTCGTCGCGCGCAACGGGTCGTTCTCACCGGTGACGAGAACGAGCCCGCTGGCCCGGGCGAGCTCGACGACCGCCGTGGCGCCACGCAGCCCCCACTCCGCCTCGACAAGCTCACCGAGAGGACCGGTCACATCGTGGGTTCGCCGGTCGGCAGGGTCGGGGCAGAGCACGTCGAGCGTGCCCTCTCCGCCGTCGGCGAGCGGGAGCATGCGTGCGGGCCGGCCGGCACGCTCGACGCCGCGCGCGAACGCCGCGGCCGCCGCGGCTGCGGAGAGGCTGCCTCGGAACGTGTCCGGGCAGCAGACGACCGGCGCGGCGCCTGTCACGCCCGGGCCGAGGGCGCGCCGATCTCGGGCATGCCCGCCAGCCCGCTCGGTGCTCGGAACTCGTCGCGCCTGTACTCGATGGGTACCGTCGCCTGCCCGAGTTTGAGCCTCGAAACGCGTGAGCTACGAGGTGGTTGACGTGGATCCGTGGCAAGGCCGGCGGCCCTGAACCCCTGGGCGAAGCGGGCGTGATCCGTGGGCTCCCATCCAGGTGCGCACGCGATCCGCATCAAGCCTCTAGGCTCGGCGACGTGTCCGCGCCTGAGCTTCCGGTCGCCGAGTTCGGATTCCCGGGCCCGCTGCGGGACCGGCTCGTGGCGGCGATCCTCTCGGGGGAGAAGGTCACGACGACCGGCCTCCTCGAGGAGTACCGTCGCGCGGGAACGCGGCTCGAGAACGTCGGGAGCCGGGAGCTCGTCGTGGATTCCTCAGGCGAGGGCGTCGCGATCATCGAAACCGTCGAGGTCGACGTGAAACGGATGGGTGAGGTCGATCTGCCGTTTGCGATCGACGAGGGGGAGGGATTCCGGTCGGTGGAGGAATGGCGGGTGGCGCACGTCTCGTTCTTCACGAGCGCGGAGATGATCGCGGCGCTCGGAGAGCCCCCGGTCCGGATCGACGACGACACGCCCGTGGTCTGCACGCGCTTCCGCGTCGTCGAGCGCCTGGTGCCGTAGAGGCGGCGACTCGAGCTCCTTCGGGCTCCACCCACAACGGCCGTTCCGCCTGCCGGAGCTCGAGCATCGGCTCGAAGAGTCGCACACAGATGGCACGAAGGTGGCACAACCGCGGCACACTTCTCGATCTATGTTGTCTCTCATGACGACGGAAGGTAGCCCGGTGACGACGACCCCGTGGGGCAAGGCCACGCCGGTCGAGGCGGTCTCGATCCCACAGCGGTCGGGCGAGAAGCGCTTCTCGACCCTCGTGCAGCTCCTCGAGACTGCCGGCAAGGAGCGACTCGTGCGGTTCTCGTACTCGACGGATGGCGCCGTCCGCAGAGGCCCCGTGACGCTGCGCGAGCGCGACATCGTGCGTCTGCACGCGGCGCTGGAGCGGGCGCCGTCGCTTCGTCGCGCACTGGAGGGAGGTGTCGTGAACTCGTAGCCGCACTCGGTTTCGAGAGGAGGCGTGCCGGCTTCAGGACCCTACGAGCACCGCTCGCGACACTGCGCAGGCGACGAGTCCCTCGAGCAGCGGAACTCCGCCTGTCGGCCCGAGCAACGGATCGACGGCGTGCTCGGGATGCGGCATCAACCCGAGCACGTTCCCGGCCTCGTTCGCGACGCCCGCAATCCGGTCTCGTGAGCCGTTGACGTCGTCGGCGTAGCGCAGCACGACCTGACCGCGCTCGACAACGGTTGCCAGAAGCGGGTCGTCTGCGACCCAGCACCCTTCGCCGTGCTTGACGGGGATCGTGAGCTCCTGGCCCGGCCGACACCCCGCCGTGAAGGGGGTCGCGGTCGACTCGACGGTCACCGAGACGTCTGCGCAGACGAACTCGAGGTGCCGGTTGGGGCGAAGCGTGCCCGGCAGCAGCCCGGCCTCACAGAGGATCTGGAACCCGTTGCAGATCCCGAGCACGGGGCCGCCGGCCGCGGCGAAGCGCTTCACCGCATCCATCACGGGTGCGACGCGGGCGATCGCTCCGCACCTGAGGTAGTCGCCGTACGAGAATCCACCGGGGAGGACGATCCCTTCCACCCCGGCAGGCAGCTCGTGCTCCCGATGCCAGAGCTGCACGGCCTCGGCGCCGAGCGACTCGAGAGCGAGCCTTGCGTCTGCATCGTCGTTCGACCCCGGGAACGTCACGACGCCTATGCGCGCGTGCTCGGTCACGCCTCGGTCACGACGACGTCGAAGCTCTCGATGAGAGGGTTTGCGAGGAGCTCGGCGCACATGCGCTCGACCTCGGCGCGCGCGGCTTCGGCGTCGTCGGCGTCGATCTCGAGATCGACGAGCCGACCGACCCGCGCGTGGCTCACGGAAAACCCGAGCGCGGCCAGTGACGCCTGGACGGCGTCGCCCTGCGGGTCGAGGATGCCGGCCTTTGGCCGGATCAGGACCGTCAGTCTCACAGCACGACCTCGGGCGTGGCCAGGTACTGCCCGAAGGGCAGGTCGGTCAGGCGCTCGAACGCCTCCACGTAGCGGGCGCGTGTGCCTGCGACGACCTCGGCCGGAAGCTCGGGGCCCGGGGCCGTGCGATCCCAGCCGGTCGCGAGGCACCAGTCGCGCACGTACTGCTTGTCGAAGGCCGCCTGCGGCCTGCCGGGCACGTAGTCGTCGCGCGACCAGAAACGTGACGAATCGGGCGTCAGGACCTCGTCGGCGAGCGTCGTGACCCCGTCGCCGTCGACGCCGACCTCGAACTTGGTGTCCGCGACGATGATCCCCCGCGCCTCGGCATGGGCTGTTGCGACGCGGTATACGGCAAGGGCGGCCTCGCGGGCGGGGGCGTACAGGCCCGGGCGGCAGAGCGCCTCTGCTTCCCGTTCGGTGATGTTGAGGTCGTGCCCTTCCGTCGATTTCGTGGCTGGTGTGAGGATCGGCTCGGGGAGGCGCTCCGCCTCGCGCAGGCCCCGGGGGAGGCGATGGCCGCAGATCGAGCCCGTGTCGCGGTAGTCCACCCAGCCCGAGCCGGCGAGATATCCCCTCACCACGAGCTCGACGGGCAGCATCTCGAGCTTCACGCATTCGGTCGAGCGGCCGTCCGGCCGGAGCGCGACCAGATGGTTTTGCACGACGTCGCGGGTCCGCGCGAACCAGAAGGCCGAGAGCCCCGTGAGGACGCGCCCCTTGTCGGGGATCTCCGTCGGGAGCACGACGTCGTACGTCGAGATGCGATCGGAGGCGACGAGCAGGAGCCGGTCGTCCCCGAGCTCGAAGATCTCTCGCACCTTGCCACTCGAAAGGTGGACCGCCTCAGGCACCGACTGCCGCCTTGGGCTCGCCGCGGAGGGCCCGCAGGCGCTCGAACACCGTGTCGACGTGGGCCGTGTACGGGTCGAGCGAGAACACGCGCTCGAGGTCGACGCGGCCGGCGATCTCGGCGTCTCGGTGAACCAGCTGCGAGAAGTCGATCTCCTCGTCCAACGCTCGCAGCGCGTGTCGCTGCACCGCGCGGTACGCGGGGTCGCGCGGCAACCCGCTCTCGACGAGCGCCAGCAGGAGCCGCTGGCTGGCAAAGAGGCCGTGGCTCGCGTCGACGTTCGCGCGCATCCGACCGGGCCGCACCACAAGACCCTCCATCAGCCAAGCGAACCTGTCGAGGACGTAGTCGGCCAGGAGGAACGAGTCGGGGAGGACGACCCGCTCGGCCGACGAGTGGGAGATGTCGCGCTCGTGCCAGAGGGCGACGTTCTCGAGCCCCACCGCGGCGTTGCCACGCGCGACCCGTGCAAGACCGCAGATCCGCTCGGCCACGATCGGGTTCCGTTTGTGCGGCATCGCGGAGGACCCCTTCTGGCCGGCTCCGAACGGCTCCTCGACCTCACGAACCTCCGTCCGCGCGAGGTGACGTATCTCGACCGCGAATCGCTCGAGGGAAGATGCGAGCAGCGCGAGCGCAGACAGAAGCTCGGCATGTCGGTCACGCTGCAGGATCTGCGTGGAGCTGGGAGCGGGATCGAGCCCGAGCCGCTCGCATGCGATTCTCTCGACCTCGGGATCGACCGCCGCGTACTGGCCGACAGCGCCCGACAGCTTGCCGACGCGAAGCCCGCCGAGCGCCGTCGCCATCCGCTGTCGGTCGCGGTCGAGCGCAAACGCCCACCCTGCGAGCTTCAGGCCGAACGTGGTCGGCTCGGCGTGGACGCCGTGCGTCCGGCCCATGCACACGGTCTCGCGATGCTCCTCGGCCCGAGCGACGACCGCCTCGAATGCCCGCTCGATGCCGTCCAGTACGAGCTCTCCCGCCTCCTGGACCGCAAGGGATAGCGCCGTGTCGAGCACGTCCGAGGAGGTGAGGCCGTAATGGAACCACCTTCCGTCCTCGCCGAGCCCTTCCGCGACCGCGTCGACAAAGGCTGCGACGTCATGACCGGTCTCGCGCTCGAGCTCGGCGACGCGACTCGGCGAGGGCGCCAGCGCCTGGAGGCGGATCCGCTCGACCGCATCGGCCGGAACGGTCCCCAAGGCCGCCCATCCCTCGAGCGCCGCGAGCTCGACCGCAAGCATCCGCTCGAGCTTCCGCTCCTCCGACCACACCCGTGACATGGCGGGGCGGGAGTACCGGGCGATCACACGGGCGATTGTAGACGGGGCGCCGGGCGGGCTCGCGCGCCTGGACCGGCACGAAGACGGCGCACAGCTGACACCGGTTCGTCCCCAATGTTGTCTCTTTTGGCGATAGGATGAAAGTGGGTGGTGGGTTGGGGTGCCCCGACAGGCGCCCGCAAAGTGCGAACCCTAGGTCGCTCCGGCGACGCCGAGCGCGATGTCTCCACGGCGGTGGACGTTCGGGATCCGGATCAGGTCTGCGGCGGTGTACGCGCGCGATCGTGCGGCGGCGAGGGTCTCCCCGGTTGCGGTCACCCCGAGCAGCCGTCCCCCGTTCGTGACCAGCCTGCCTTCCTTCAGGGCAGTCCCCGCCTGGAACACGAGCGCCCCGCTCGCCTCCGCGTCGGTGACGCCTTCGATCGGCGTGCCACGGTCACCGGAGGCCGGGTACGCGCCACCCGCGAGCACGACCGTCACTGCGGCTCCCGGCGCGATCGACAGGTCGCTCCCGGCGAGCGAGCCCGCAGCGGCCCCGGCCAGCGCCGCAAGGAGATCGCCCTCGACGAGCGGCATCAGCGACTGCGTCTCGGGGTCGCCGAACCGGCAGTTGTACTCGAGCACGCGGGGACCGTCGGCGGTGAGCATCAGCCCGGCGAACAGCGTCCCCACGAACGGGGATCGCCTTTCCGCGAGCTCCTCCAGGATCGGGGCGATCGCGACGTCGGCGAGCTCGTCGAGCGCTGCGCCGGCGAGCCCGGGTACCGGAGCGAACGATCCCATCCCACCGGTGTTCGGCCCCTCGTCGCCGTCGTTTGCGCGCTTGTAGTCCCGCGCGACCCCCAGCACCCTCCACCCGCTGCCGTCACAGATCGCGAAGAGCGAGACCTCGGGGCCTTCGAGGAGCTCTTCGACGAGCACGGGGCCGTCGAAGCGCGTCGCCTCGTCCAGCGCTTCGCGCAGCTCGTCGTCCGTCGTGCAGAGGAGAACCCCCTTACCGGCCGCGAGGCCGTCCGCCTTGAGGACACACGGAGCCCGCGGCGTCGAGAGAAGGGCGGCGGTCGGAACGCCGGCGGCCGCCATCACGTGCTTGGCGAAGCGCTTCGAGCCCTCGATCCGGGCTGCAGCCGCCGACGGCCCGAACACGGCGATCCCGGCGTGGCGCAGGACGTCGGCAACCCCTCCAACGAGCGGTCCTTCGGGCCCGACGACGACGAGATCCGCGTCGATCGAGCGCGCGAGCGCCAGCAGACCGTCCGCATCCTCGGCCGCGACGGGATGGCACGTCGCGAGCGAGGCAATGCCCGGATTACCGGGCGCCGCATGGAGCTCCCCGAGCGACGGCGATGATGCGAGCCGCCAGGCGAGCGCATGCTCGCGACCGCCCGATCCGACGAGAAGGACCCTCACCGCGCGAGTCTACGATCGCGGCCCTCGGAAGCCGCGCAGCTCACCGCGGCATACGGGCGGCGGCACAGCGACCGACGCTCAGAGGCTCAGCACCGCATCGCGCGAGGCACCGGTGCCCACCAACGAGACGGGCACGCCGAGCGCCTCGCCGACAAACCGGACGTAGGCCGCCGCGGCGGTCGGCAACGTCGGCCCGACGAGCTCCTCGTGCCAGCCGGGCAGCGTCTCGTAGACCGGCGCGCAATGGTGGAAGTCGGACTGATGGGCCGGGAAGTCCTCCGTCTCCGACCCGTCCGGCAGGCGGTAGCGAACGCACACGGGGATCTCGTCGAACTCGGAGAGCACATCCACCTTCGTGAGAGCGAGCGACGTGATCCCGTTGACGCGAACGGCGAAGCGGAGCGCGACCAGATCGAGCCAGCCGCACCGTCGCTCCCGGCCGGTGACGGTGCCGAACTCGCCGCCGAGCTCCCGTACCCGCTCCTGGGCAGGCCCGTCGATCTCGCTGGGGAACGGTCCCTCACCGACCCGGGTCACGTATGCCTTGGAGACGCCGATCACCTCGTCGATCCGCTGGGGGCCGATGCCGAAGCTGACGGCGGCCCCCGCGGCGATCGGGCTGGACGAGGTCACGAACGGATACGTGCCGTGGTCGAGATCGAGCAGCGTCCCCTGGGCCCCCTCGAACAGCACCCGCGCTCCGTCGCGCAGCGCCCGATCCACCAGCAGAGACGTGTCGGCGACATACGGTGCGAGGCGCTCGGCGTGGGCGAGGGTCCGCGTCACGACCTCCTCGACGTCGAAGGGCTCGATCCCGTACACACGCTCGAGCCAGACGTTCTTCTCGCCGGCGGCGAGCTCGACCTTCTCGCGCAGGATCTTCGGATCGAGGAGGTCCTGCACGCGGATCCCGATGCGGGTGGCCCGGTCCGCGTACGCCG
Organism: uncultured Actinomycetes bacterium; assembly: GCA_963798725.1. Classification (GTDB taxonomy): domain Bacteria; phylum Actinomycetota; class Thermoleophilia; order Gaiellales; family Gaiellaceae; genus Gaiella. Next base: position 767,484 of record CAWCUL010000001.1, on the reverse strand, counting down.
GGCCGATCCCGCGCCTGGTCGTGCCGATCTGGAGTCGGCCGAGCCGGCGCTCGCGCGCGCCGTCGAGCGCGACGTGCCACGGCATGATCAGATGCGCGTTGCCGGACACGAAAACAAGGCCGTCGGTTCGCCTGCCGCGCCCCTCGAGCTCGTCGAGCTCGTCGACCAGGACGTCGGGATCGACGACGCACCCCGCGCCGATCGCGCTCGCGACGCCGCCCACGATCCCCGAGGGAATCGCGCGGATCTTGAACGTCTCGCCTTCGACGACGATCGTGTGGCCCGCGTTCGGTCCGCCCTGGTAGCGGCAGACGAGGTCGGACTCCTGCGCGAGCAGGTCGACGATCTTGCCCTTGCCCTCGTCGCCCCACTGCGCACCGACGATCACGGTCGCGGGCACGCGACGCATTCTCGCACGTGCCCCTAGGTCGCACCACCGCCGGCGAGATCGGCGAACTTCGCGTACCGCTTGAGGAAGCTCAGCTTCACCGCGTCGGTGGGGCCGTTTCGGTGCTTCGCGAGGATCAGCTCCGCGACTCCCTGGGAGTCGGACTCCTCGCCGCTGTAGTACTCGTCGCGGTACACGAAGAACACGAGGTCGGCGTCCTGCTCGATCGAGCCGCTCTCCCTGAGGTCGGAGAGGATCGGCCGCTTGTCGTGGCGCTGCTCGACCGCGCGCGAGAGCTGTGAGAGCGCGAGGATCGGCACGTCGAGGTCGCGCGCGAGCACCTTGAGGTTCCTGGAGATCTGCGAGACCTCCTGGACGCGGTTCTCGACCGTGCCGCCTGAGGTCATGAGCTGGAGATAGTCGACGATGATCAGGCCGAGCGAGGGCTCGCGGCTCTTGAGGCGCCGCGCCTTCGAGCGGAGCTCCATCATCGTGATCGAGCCCGTGTCGTCGACCCAGATCGGCGCCTTCATCAGCTTGTCGCAGGCCGCGGTGAGCCGGGGCCAGTCCTCCTGGGCGAGCTTTCCGGAGCGAACCCGGTTCGACTCGACCTTCGCCTCGCTGCACATGAGGCGCTGCGTCACCTCGGCCTTCGACATCTCGAGCGTGAAGAGGGCGACGGGAGTCGAGCTACGGACTCCGAGGTTCGCGGCCACGCAGAGCGCGAGCGCAGACTTCCCCATCGAGGGGCGCGCCGCGAGGATCACGAGGTTGCCGGGCTGAAAGCCCGATGTGAGTCGGTCGAGGTCGCGAAACCCGGATGGGATCCCGGTGATGTCGACGCCCGCCTCGTAGAGCTTCGTGATCCGCTCGAAACTCTCGGTCAGGAGCGGGCCGATGTGGTCGAAGTCGCCGGTCACCCTCTGCTGCGACAGGTCGAACACGATCTGCTCGGCCCGGTCGACGAGCTCCGTCGTCTCGCCGACGCGCTCGCGGCCGAGGCGGGCGATCTCCTGGCCCGCCTGGATGAGCGCGCGCAGGGTGGAGGTCTCCTTGACGATCCTCGCGTAGTGATCGACGTTGGCCGTGGCCGGAACGAGAGCGGCGAGCTCTGCGACTCGCGAGCTGCCTCCCACCTGCTCGAGCGAGCCCCGCTCCTCGAGCTCGTTCGCGAGCGTGATCGCGTCGACCGGCTCCCCCTTCTTCCAGAGCTCGAGACAGGCGAGGTAGATCGTGCCGTGGGAGCCGCGATAGAAGTCCGAGGCGTCGAGGATCTCCGTGACCGAGCCGATCGCGGTCTCCGAGAGGAGCATCGCGCCCAGCACCGACTCCTCTGCCTCGAGGTTCTGCGGCGGCACGAGGGCCGCGGTCGGCGGGGCATGGGTCGTGCTCACGGCACCGGATCAAACCCGGCTTCGACGAACGCGTCCAGAATGGACGCGTTCACCGGCGGATGCCCACGAATGCAGCGACAAGGGAACACATGTTCCCATCATATCCCCAGCGCCGGACCGCTCGTCCACAGAATCCGCTCATGTTGTCCTCGCGGACGCGACGCTCGATGCGGAGATTTCGTGCAGCCGTCCACAGGCCGCGCGGCCACTGTGGAGAACGCAGAGAGTCGCGGGAGGGGGCCGCGCGCCCCCTCCCGCCCGGATCAGCTCGGCTCGGGCCCCTCGTCCGCTGCGACGGCGGGCTCGGCCTCCGCCTCATCGTCGTCGTCGTCCGGGGACTCGTCCTCGAACGCGATCGCCGCCTCGGTCTCGCGAGCGGCGTCCTCGCGGGCGGCGACTGCCGCCTCGGCCTCCGCGCGCTCCGCCTCCTCGAGGGCCGCGAGCTCCTCCTCGGGAGGAAGCTCACCTCCCTCGGGCACGACCAGCGTCTTCACTTCGGCGGTCACGCCCTCGAACACGTGCACGGGGATGCTGTAGCGGCCGATCCGCTTGATCACGTCGAGCTCGACCTTCTTTCGATCGACACGGATCTTCCGCGTGCGCCACAACTCCTCGGTCACGTCCGTCGGAGTGACCGAGCCGAACAGTGCGCCAGTGGGGCCTGCCTTCACCTCGAAACGAAGCACGGTCTTCGTGAGGGTCGCGGCAATCTCCGCCGCGTGCTCCGCGGAGCGTGCCTCGTGTCGCGCGCGCCCGGCTTCGACCCGTCGCAGCTCGGCGACGCGACCGGCGTTCGCGACCTCGGCCAGCCGCCGGGGCAGCAGGAAGTTCCGCGCGTAGCCGCGCTTCACGTCCACCACCTCGCCCTTCAGCCCGAGGTTCTCCACGTCGTGCGTGAGGATGACCTCCATCACTGGCCCTGGACGTAGGGCAAGAGCGCCATCTCACGGGCCCGCTTGACCGCTACGGCGACCTGTCGCTGGTGCCGCCGGCAGGCGCCGGTGATGCGGCGGTTGCGGATCTTCCCCTTCTCCGAGATGTAGCGCCGGAGCTGGTTGACGTTCTTGTAGTCCACCTCGGCGACCTTGTCCTTGCAGAAGTGGCAGCTCTTGCGCCGGCCGCCCGGTGCCCCGGGGCCGGGCCGCTTGCGCGGCTGTGTCTTCGCAGCCATCGTGGCCTCCTAGATCCTCAAAACGGGATGTCGTCGTCGGTCGGGGATGCGGGGAAGTCGCCGGCCGGCGCCGCGGAGGACTCGGCAGGGATGTACCCGCCGCCGCCGCCGCCGCCGCCCGTCGCCGTCGCCTCGGCTCCCGAGGAACTGCACCGTGTCCGCGACCACGTCGACCGCCTGGCGCTTGTTCCCCTCCGGGGTCTCCCACTCACGCCACTCGAGCCGACCGTCCACACCGACGGGGCGTCCCTTGGCGAGGTACTGGGCGCAACGCTCTCCCTGGTTCCCCCAGACGGTGATGTCGAAGTAGTTCGGCTTGTCGACCCACTGGCCCGTCTCGTCCTTGCGCCGTGTGTTGACGGCGAGCCGCAGGTTGCAGACCGCGGTTCCGGACGGCGTGTGACGCAGCTCCGGGTCCTTCGTCAGGTTTCCGACGAGCACGACGCGGTTGATGGCAGCCATCGCTTACTCCTCCTCCAGGGCGTCCACGGGGTCTGGCTCGGCATCGTCGCCGATCGCCGCGCCCACCGCTACTGGCTCGGACGGACCCCCCTCGGGCCGACGTGTCGCCATATGACGCAGCACATCGTCGTCGATCCGGAGCACGCGGCCGAGCTCGTCGAGCGTCTCGGGCGTCGACGTGAAGCTCAGGAGGTGGTAGTTGCCCTCCTCCTTCTTGTCGATCGGGTACGCGAGCCTGCGCCTGCCCCACGCGTCGTGGCGCTCGAACGTGCCTCCGCCCTGCTCGACGAGCGCGCGGACGCGGTTGACGATCTCCTCCTGCTTTTCGGCTGCCAGCTCGGGGTCGAGCAGCAGCAATATCTCGTACTCGTTCACGCGGTTCCCAGTCTCCTTCCTTCGGTCTGAGTCGGCCCCGCCGCATGAGACGGCGCCCGGGAGCGGCGCCGCGCGACGTGACAGGAAGCCGGCCAAGGGTAGCAGCGAGACGCCGCTCGTCCCGCCCGCCGAGCCTCTACGATGACGTGGTGCGCAGGCTGATCGGCTGGACGGCGGGTGCAGTTGGCGTGGCGGCGCTCGCGCGCCTGCTCGCGCGGAGCCGCATGCGGCATGCTCCGCGCGCGGAGCCGCCCCCCTCGCCGCCCACACCGTCCTCCGATCCTGCGGACGCGCTACGCCGCAAGCTGACCGAGACACGCGATCCGGGGCCCGCGGCGCCGGCCGAGGCGGCCGCGGACGCACCGAGCGACGAACAGGGGAAGGAATCCGTCGAAGACCGGCGCGCACGTGTCCACGCGAAGGCGCAGGAGGCGATCGAGGCCATGCAGGAGCCGCCTGCGTGACAGACGACGTCGCCAACGCGCTCGCGAAGCTCGGCGACCAGGTGTCCTCGCTGCAGGCCGAGGTGCGCTCCCTCGGACAACCCGCCCCGCTTCCGCCGGCCCATGCCGCCGAGGAGATCCCTCCCGGTGCACACGCCTGGCTCGGCGGCCTCGATGCGCCGGTTCGCCGCCGCCCCCAGCTTCCCCGCGTTCTCCTCGAGGCCCTGTTCCTCGCGGCGGCCGCTGCCGCGGCGGCGATCGCCGAGCTCGACGCGGTCGCGATCGCCGGGGTGATGATCGGAGCCTGGGTGCTCGTCGCGCTGATCGAGTGGGCGGCGTCCCGCGCCGAGCGCCGACCCGAGATCCCTCTCTACGTGACGGCTCCCGGGGAGCCGCCGCCTGCCGACCCCTCCTGGTATGCGCCGCCGGTGGAGCTCACGCTGCTCGACGGCGCGGAGGGCGACCACGTGACGGCCGTGACCCGACTGCCCCCCGTGGCAGACGATCCAGAGGCGACCGTGGAGCAGCGCCCGCCCGTCTAGAGCCAGAAGACCGTCGCAGAGAGGGCCGGGCGGCGGCGTTTCGCGACGTGTTTCCACGCCTCCGAACCTGCTGAGCGAGCGCCGCGGCGCGCCGTAGGCTTCCTGCGGGTGCTCTTCCCGACCGCCACCTTCGCGCTCTTCTTCCTGATCGTCCTGCCGCTCTCCTGGCTGACGATGCCCTGGCCGCACCGCTGGCGGCCGTTCATGGTCGGCGCAAGCTACGTGTTCTACAGCTGGTGGGACTGGCGGTTCGTGTTCCTGCTCGCCGGCTGCACGCTTTGGAATCAGGTGCTCGCGGTGCGCATCTGGCGGAGCTCGGTCGCCTCGCAGCGGAAGGCCCTCCTCGCCCTCGCGCTCGCCGGCGACCTCGGGCTTCTCGGCTACTTCAAGTACTACGACTTCTTCGTCTCCTCGAGCGACAACGCCGCGACGATCGTCGGCCTCGATCTTCCTCTCTCGCTGAAGACGATCGTGTTGCCCGTCGGCATCTCCTTCTTCACGTTCATGGCGATCAGCTACGTCGTCGACGCGTACCGCGGCGACTTCGAGCCGACGACGCTCGAGAAGTTCGCCGTCTACCTCTCGTTCTTTCCGCACCTCGTCGCTGGGCCGATCGTGCGGCCGGGCGAGCTGATCCCCCAGATCGAGACGCCGCGGGACCCACGCCGTGTCGACACGAGCCGGGCCTTCTACCTGATCGCGACCGGGCTGTTCAAGAAGATGGTGATCGCGAACTACCTCGCGTCGTCGATCGTCGACCAGGTGTTCGCGGCGCCGGGCCAGCACTCGTCGCTCGAGATCCTGATCGCGGTGTACGCGTACGCCGTCCAGATCTACGCGGACTTCTCCGGCTACACGGACATTGCCATCGGGATCGCTCTGCTGCTCGGCTTCACGTTTCCCCGCAACTTCGACTCCCCGTACGCCGCCGTGTCGGTACAGGACTTCTGGCGCCGCTGGCACATGACCCTCTCGCGCTGGCTCCGCGACTACGTCTACATCCCGCTCGGCGGTAGCCGCCGCGGCACGATCCTCACGTACCGGAACCTGCTGCTCACGATGCTGATCGGCGGCTTGTGGCACGGCGCGGCGTGGACGTTCGTCGTCTGGGGCGGCCTCCACGGCGCCGCGCTCGCGGGCGAGCGCTGGTGGCGCGAGCGGCCCGGGGCACGCGAGCGGGTGGAGACGTCCTGGACTCGGTGGCGCGCCCGCTTCGTCACGTTCCACTTCGTCTGCCTCGCCTGGATCTTCTTCCGTGCCGACTCGTTCGGCGCGGCGTGGGACATGATCACCGGTCTCTTCACCCAGTGGGGCGAGGGCTCCCCGCTCGTCACGAGCGGCGTCCTTCTCGCCATCGCCGTGGGGATAGGCTCGCAGTACCTTCCCGCGCGCGTCCCGCGCCTCGTGATGGCGCGCTTCTCGCGACTGCCGGTGCTCGGCCAGGCGACCGTGCTCGCTTTCGCGCTGATGCTCACGAGCGTCCTGGGGCCGGAGGGCGTGGCACCCTTCATCTACTTCCAGTTCTGATGGACGACCACTCCCGCCCGGTGCTCCCGCCGCTTCCTCCGCTCCCGCCGTCCGGGGAGGACGAGACGAGGACCGTCGAGCAGGCGGCGCCCGCACCGCCCCGCCGGCCGCGAAAGAGAGAGGGCGACGGCGGCCCGCCTCGTCGGCCCTGGAGCGCCGGCCATGCGCTCGTGGTGTGCGTGCTCGCACTCGGGATCGGGCTCCTGCTCGACGCACCGAGCGCACACAAGTCGGCCTACAACAAGTCCGCCGGGTGGGAACGCGATGCTGCTCTCGCGCTCACGGGCCCGCTTGCCGGCGTGAGCCATGCGCTCTTGCTCGACCGGCCGCGGAAGGGGGTCCAGGCGCTCGTCGGACGCTCGGGGGAAGACGACATCGACACGAAGATCGCGCTTCCGACCCCATCCCCGGCCGCCCCGTCGAGCCCTGCCGCGAGCCCCTCGCCGGCTCCGGCCACTCCGGCCGAACCGAAGAAGCCGCCCAAGAAGCAGGCGTTCACCCCGAAGCGCAAGCTGCGGATCTGGGTCGCTGGGGACTCCCTCGTGATCACACCCGGCTATTCGATCGTGAGGGCGGCGGGAGCGACCCCCGTGATGGAGTCCGTCGGGGGAGTCGACGGCCGCGTGGCCACCGGCCTGACCCGACCGGACGTCTTCAACTGGTTCGACGAGATCCGCAAGACCGTGAAGGAGCTCCATCCAAGTGTCGTCGTGCTGGACTTCGGCGGCAACGACGACAAGGCCTACATGACCGGGCTACCAGAGGGAGTCACGATCGGCTCGTTCGGCGGCTCCACGTGGCGGAAGGAGTACGCCCGCAGGGTCGGAGGGGTGATGGACCTGATCAACCGGGCCGGAGGCTTCGTCGTGTGGATCGGTCTCCCCCAGACGAGCTCGCCCGACCAGACGGCGCGGTTCGACACCGTCAACGCGGTCGTCGAGAAGCAGGCGCGGAAACGGCCGGGACGCGCGACCTACATCGACACCTATCGGCTGTTCGCGGGCGACGACGGCGGCTACACGCAGTACCTGCGCGATCTGTCGGGCGACCTGGTGCAGGTGCGCGCGGCGGACGGCGTCCATTTCGAGCGCGACGGCGGCGACATGATCGCGCGCGAGGTGCTCAAGGCCCTCAACAACCAGTTCGACCTCACGAGCTGGCGAAGGAAGACCAAGAGCTAGCTCGCCCACCCTCCACCCTCCGGACGACCCGGCGCCGGATCGGGCCGAGCCGGATGGAGGCGAGCGTCCCCACCGGAACGAAGCCCTCGCGCGCCGCGTTTCGCAACCCGCCCTCGTTGGCCGGCCAGACCGCCCGGAGCGCAGTGCGAACTCCTTCCGCTGCGAGCGTCGCATAGAGGTGGGAGCCGGTCGCCGAGGCGACCCCCTGCCCGCGCACCGACGGGTCGCTCCAGGTGTCGAAGTTGTACGCCTCGTCGTCCGCGAGCGGGAGCGCCAGATCGAGGAACTCGATCCGGGCTAGATCTCGTGCCACCCAGCGAACGGACACGATGCGGCCGTTCTCGTCGGCCCGGGCCGCGAAGCAGCACTCTCCGTGACCGAATCGGTCGCGTGCGGCGTCTCCGAGGCCGGGACGCAGGCGCTCGAGCGCATCGACGTCGCTCTGGCCGAGAAAGCCGAACGAGAGCGAAACCAGGGGCTCCCGTTCCGCAGGCCGCCGGTCGAGATCGAGCGCGAGCAGCGTCAATCGCCGCAGGACGGTCGCGCTCAGGGCGCGCTCGATCGTCCTGCGCCGCACGCGCGGCCCGGCGAGTGGCCGGGTAGCCAGGTGCTCGGGTGCAGCCGGCCGGCGCGCGAGCACGGCCGAGAACTGCCCGGTGAGCGCGCGGGTCGGCGCCTGCCCGGCGCGCTCCGCCCGCAGAAGCCAGGGGGAGCGCAGGCGAAGAGCCCGGATCAGGAGCCTGGGGACATGCGCCACGAGCGTCGTCTGCTCCACCGAGAGCCCCGCGCGCGTGACGGCATCGCGCAAGCCTTCCGGTCGCAGCGCGACGCCGACGGGGTACGGCACGAGGCGGAACCTGTGGAGGAACCCCGGCGGCAGGTGGTTGCGGAGCCAGATGACGGGGTTCGCGGTGTTGTCGAGCGTCACGACGATCCTGCCCCCGGGACGCACCACGCGGGCCAGCTCCACGAGCGAGCGGTCTATCGCCTCCCGCGTGTCGAAGTGATCGAGCGTGGAGTTGGAGACGACGACGTCGAACGTCTCCGGCTCGAACGGCAGCGCCCGCACGTCGCCCACGACCGCCTCGAGCCCGGGGTTGCGTCGGACCGCCTCCCTCACGACGGACGGGGAGACGTCTATCCCCACGACGCGCTCGGCCCGGGCGGCGAGCACTCGCACGAGCCCCTCCCCGGTCGCCTCGTCGAAGAGGTCGGTCTTGAGGACGGTGCCGAGACGCCCCGGCAACCACCGCTCGAGGAGCGCGACGTTCACGCGGTCCGAGTACGCGCGGAGCGCGGCGGTGCCGGGGCCGGAGCTCCACCTGGAGGCGACGCTCTCCCAGAGCTCCGCCTCGGTCGTCACGCGAGGGACGTGACGGGCGAGAGCCCGATCAGAGCGCGAGCCTCCTCGGGCGTCGCGACCGGCCGCTCGAGAGTGTCGGCGACGTGCACGACGCGCGCGACGAGAGACTCGTTCGTGGCGAGGACGCGGCGCGCCCGGTCGAGCCAGAGGTTGTCCTCGAGCCCGACCCGGACATGGCCGCCCATCGCGAGCGCGATCACGTTCACGTCGAGCTGGAAACGGCCGATCCCCGCCGCCGACCAGGTTGTGCCCTCGGGCAGCGCGGCGACGACCGCGGAAAGGTTCGCCGCGCTCGCCGAGAGCGTTCCCAGCGAGCCGAGCAGGATGTTCACGTAGAGCGGTGCCCCGAGCACGCCCCGCTCGACGAGATACCCCAGGTAGTCCGCCATGCCGAGGTCGAAGATCTCGAGCTCCGGGGTGATTCCGCGCGCCCGCATCCGCTCGGCGAGACGCCTGATCATCTCCGGGTCGTTGACCGACGCCTGTCGTGGGAAGTTGAGCGAGCCGAGCGTCAGCGAGGCCAGCTCGGGCTTCTCGTCCCCGTCGAGGTCGAGGACGGCCGACCGCTCCTCGAAGCCCGGGAACGTCCTACCGCTCGTCGAGACGCAGATGATCGCGTCCGGACGGCGCTCGCGGACGCCGTGCACGATCTCGCGGTAGATCGCCGGTCGCCAGGTCGGGGCGCCGTCTTCGTCGCGCGCGTGCAGGTGCACGATGGCCGCGCCCGCGTGAAGGACCCGCTCGGCGTCGACCGAGATCTCGGCCGGAGTGACGGGCACCTCCGGGGTGTCCGCCTTCGTCGGCACCATCCCCGTGAGCGCGGCGTTCACGATCAACGGTCTCCTCGAGCCCGAAGGTCGTTCCGACTCGGTCACGCCCGATTCATACCGCACCTCGGCGATGGTCGTCCGCGCTCCACGTAGATTGCCGAGGTGAAGATTTGCCTGATGGTCGAGGGGCAGGAGGGCGTGACCTGGGAACAGTGGCTCGCGCTCGCCGAGGCATCCGAGTCGGCGGGTCTCGACGGCCTTTTCCGCTCGGACCACTACCGGTCGATCGTGCGTGGCGAGCCGGCGGGCTCGCTCGACGCGTGGGCAACGCTCGCCGCTATTGCTGCGCGGACGGAGCGGATCCGGCTCGGGACGATGGTCTCCCCCGTCACGTTCCGGCCCGCTTCCGTGCTCGCGAAGAACGTCGTCACCGTCGACCACGTATCCGGGGGGCGCGTCGAGCTCGGGATCGGCGCCGGCTGGTTCGAGGCCGAGCACGAGTCGTACGGGTTTCCGTTCGGCACGCAGCGGAGCCGCCTGGACGAGCTCGACGGGCAGCTCGAGGAGATCACGCGCCAGTGGACTGAGGCCGAGGACATCCGGCCCCGGCCGGTGCAGCAGCCGCGGCCGTGGATCATCGTCGGCGGGCGTGCGAAGCCCCGGACAGTGGCGGCCGCCATTCGCTTCGCCGACGAGTACAACACGGTCTTCCCGACGCTCGACGACGCGCGCGAGCGGTCTTCGATCGTGGCCGACGCCGCTCGGGCCGCGGGCCGCGCGCCGCTTCGCTTCTCGATGATGATCGGCTGTGCCGTCGGGCGTGACCGCGCAGATGCAAACGAGCGGCGGGCGGCCTGGAACGCGCTGACCGGCGGCGACGACCCGCCGCTCTCCGGCACGGTGGACGAGATCGTGACGCGGCTCCGCGAGTACGAGGCCGTCGGCGTGGAGCGCGCGATGCTCCAGCACCTCGTCCACGAGGACGTCGAGATGGTCGCCGTCCTCGGCGAGGTGGCGGCTCAGCTCGGGTCGTAGCCCAAGCCGCTGCCGCCGGCGAGCACTTCGTCGACGAAGCCGAGCACGGCCGGGTGGGCGGGGTCGATCAGATGACCGCCCTCGATCCACTCGACCCTGGCACGGGGCATCGCCTCGGCCATGGTGTTCGTGAGCTCTGCGAACGCCGCCGGGGAGCCCTTGCCGGCGACGAGCAGGGTCGGGTGGACGATGGAGCCAAGCCTTGCCGCGTCGACGTCGAGAAAGCCGCCGCGAAGCTCCGCGACGATCGCCGGGCCGTTGGCGGTGAACATCCTCCGCGCCGGCTCGGGGAACGTAGCCCATGCCTCGGCGCCGAGGACACCGCCCAGGAACGTCTCGGCGACGGTGCTCATATCCGCCGCGGCTGCGGCGAACACCCTCTCCTCCAGCGCTGATGCCCATCGCGCCGCCGGCTCGCTCATCGACATGAGGGCGGCCTCGAGCAGCGCCAGGGCGCGAACGTGGTCCGGGTACCGGAGCGCGAGGTCGATCGCCGTCTCACCGCCGTAGCTTCGTCCGATCACGATCGCCGGCGCCGCCCCGAGAGCGTCGATCAGGGCCGCGGCGTCGTCGGCGTGCTCGTGCACGTCGGTCACATACGGATCGGGCCGCTCGCTCCTGAAGCAGCCGCGGCGGTCGTACGTGATCGTGCGTCCGTGCCGCGCCAGCTCGCCGACGGCATCGCCCCAGAGTGCCGCCGAGCTGCTCGTGCCGTGGATGCAGACGATCGGCTCGCCGACGCCGTGCTCCTCGTAGTAGAGCGAGACACCGTTGACCCGGACCTCGGGCATGGATCGAGTATGCACCCGGGTCGCGCGCAGTGGGTACAACAGCGTGCGGGAGGCCGTACGCTGGCGACATGTTTCTGATCGTCGCCCTGATCCTGCTCTTCGTCGTGCCGTCGCCGTGGAACCTGCTCGCCTTCGTCGCGGGCCTCTGCCTCTTCGTCGTGGAGGTGCTCTTCTGGAACCGCACCGTCCGCCACCGTCGTGCCGTCACCGGGTCGCAGATGCTCCTGGGCCGAACGGCGATCGTGGCCACCTCGTGCCGCCCCGACGGCCAGGTGCGGGTCTCGGGTGAGATCTGGGCCGCACGGTGCGACGAGGGTGCCGACGTGGGTGAGACCGTGGTCGTCCGGGACGTCGACGCGCTCGTCCTCGTCGTCGCCCGGCAGGCGTAGCTGCATTCTCAGGCGGGCATGGGCACCGGAAGCGTCCGGCGAACCTCTGCGAGGATCTCGTACGAGTGGACGCGTGCGACGTGATCGTGGATCGCGCTCGCGACGATGAGCTCGTCCGCCGCGGTCTCGGCGACGACCGCTGCCAGACCCGTCCGGACGGTGTCGGCAGAGCCGACATACGAGCGGCTCAGCATGCTCGCGACGCGCGCCTTCTCCTCGGGAGACCAGTATCCGTCCATGTCCTCCCGCGGCGGCGGCAGCTGTGCACGGCTGCCGCGGAAGATGTTCGTGAAGGCCTGCTGCGCCGAGGTGAACAGGAGCCGCGCGGTCGCGTCGTCCCCGGCTGCGACAACGTTCACGGCGACCATCGCGTGAGGCTGCTGTAGCTGGGCGGAAGGCTGGAAGCGCGCCCGGTAGACCTCGAGGGCGGGGAGCAGCGCATCCGGGGCGAAATGGGACGCGAACGCGTATGGCAGCCCGAGCGCCGCCGCGAGCTGTGCCCCGTAGAGGCTCGAGCCGAGGATCCAGAGCGGCACGTTCGAGCCCGCGCCCGGGATCGCGAACACCGTCTGGCCCTGCTGAGGATCGCCGAGCAATGCCTGGAGCTCGAGGACGTCGTGGGGAAACGAGTCGGCGCCCGGATCCTGCCGTAGCGCCCGAAGCGTCACCTGATCGGTGCCGGGCGCGCGCCCGAGGCCCAGATCGATCCTGCCGGGGTGGAGTGCCTCGAGCGTCCCGAACTGCTCGGCGATCACGAGCGGCGCATGGTTCGGGAGCATGATGCCGCCGGCGCCGACGCGGATTCTCTCGGTCGCCTGCGCGAGGTGGGCGATCACGACGGACGTCGCGGCGCTCGCGATGCCGCTTAGGTTGTGGTGCTCGGCGACCCAGTAGCGCGTGTACCCCAACCGTTCCGCGTGGCGCACGAGATCCACCGAGTTGCGGAGAGCCTGCCCGGCCGTCCCGCCTTCGACGATCGGCGCGAGGTCGAGGATCGACACGGGCAGCACGACCCCGACCCTACCGCCGGCGGCATCGCGAGCGCCCTGGCTAGGCAGGCACCGCCTCCTCCAGGTGTCCCGCCAGCGCGACGGGGGAGCCGATGACGAGCACCTGGGGTGCGTTCTCCGCGAACGGGCGCTCGAAGGTCGAGACCACGGTCGATGCGGAGAACGTCCCGAGCACGCGGAGCACGTCGTCGCCGATGTTGCTCAGCCCGTGCGGAGCCATCGGCGGGACGAGACCCACCTGGTGCGTCTCGAGCCGGCCGACCTCGTCGCCGACCCGCGCCTCTGCCGTGCCCTGGACGATGATGAGCAGCTCCTCCGCGCTGTCCGTATGCGTCCCTAGCTCGGCGCCCGGATCGAGCTCGAAGAGGACCGTTGCGGTGCTTGCCGTTCCGGCAGCGCTGTGAATGGGGAAGCCGACTCGCAGGCCGGGGGCTGCGGGTGTGAGCTCGAAGTCCTCGAGGTCGAAGGCGATCATGGTGTTCTTCTCCTTTCGCTGCACAGTAGTGTGCAACGAATATAGAGAACAGATCGCGCTCTTGTCAAGTTTCGTAGTACACTTGTGTGCAATGAATAGGAAGTATCAGCTGAAGGAACGGGCGCGGCACAAGGCAGAGACCCGCAGACGGATCGTCGAGGCAGCGGTCGGCCTGCACACGAGCATCGGGCCTGCGCGGACGACGATCAGCGGGATCGCCGAACGGGCTGGCGTCGAGCGCCATACGGTCTATGCGCACTTTCCCGACGAGCGCACGCTCTTCCTCGCCTGCTCCGAGCACTGGATGGCGAGGCACCCGACCCCGAGCCTCCAGCAGCTTGCGGCGATCGACGACCCCGTGCGTCGCCTTCGCCGGGCCCTCGACGAGATGTACGCGTGGTACGAGTCCGTGGAAGTCGAGCTGGCACTGGTCCTTCGAGACGCTTCGGTCGTCCCCGCGAACGCGGAGGTCGTCGGCGAGATGACCGCCGCCTTCGCGAAGGCGGTCGACGCGGTCTCCCGGGGCTGGTCCCGACGCAAGACCGTGAGGGCCGCGATCGGCCACGCGTTCGAGTTCGAGACGTGGCGCTCGCTCGTCGGCAGGCAGGGCCTCACGCGAAAGCAAGCGGTCGACGCGATGGTCGGTTTCGTCTCGAACGTCCAGCCGCGGTAGAGCAGTCACGCGGCGTCACCCGCGGCGGCCGTCGGATCGTCCGGTTCATTGTCAGGTCAGGCTGGCGCGCGGCCGCTGCCGCACGCTCGCCCGATGGGCTCGCACCGCTGATGGACGGATCGGAGCCGGAGGAGAACCAACCGGGTGATTGGGTTCCACGACCGGCCGGCGCATACTTTGCGGCGTGTACCCGTGGCCGTTGAAGCCGTTCGACCGGCCGCATCCGGTGCGGGGCTACTTCAACGACCCGCGCATCTCCGGCACGTCCAGGGCCTTCCACTTCGGGATCGACATCTCCGCGCCGAACGGGACGCCCGTGTACGCCGTGCGCGGCGGCGTCGTGCACCTCGAGGGAGGCAGGTCGCTGTCGGTCGCAGACGGCGATGTCGACTTTGGCTACTGGCACGTGATCCCTGCAGTGAGCCACCTCCAGAGAGTCGACCGACATCAGCTCCTCGGCCACGTCCAGGCGCCGTGGCTGCACGTCCACTTCGCCGAACGCCGCGGGGGCGTCTACCGCGACCCGCTGCGACCGGGCGCGCTGACCCCATGGCGCGACGCCACCAGACCGAAGGTGACGAAGCTCGTGCTCTCGCGCAACGGTCGTGTGCTCTCCCCGCCGACGATCTCGGGCGTGGTGGACGTGATCGCCGAGGCGCACCAGCTACCGCCCCTTCCGGTGCCGGCGCCGTGGCACGGGCTACCCGTGACGCCCGCGCGGCTTCGCTGGCGCGTGCGCCGCGGCGGCCGCACGGTGCGGCCGTGGCACACGCCGGTCGACCTCGGAAGGGAGCTCCTACCCAGGGAGGCGTTCAGGCGAATCTACGCACCGGGGACGCGCCAGAACCGACCCGGGAAACCCGGCCTCTACCGCTTCCACCTCGCACACACCTGGAGCACGACGCTGCTCGAAGACGGCCTCTACCGCCTCGAGGTCGAAGCGTCCGACCTCCGCGGCAAGCACGGCAGCCTGCACCTCCTCTTCACGATCGCCAACGACGTGTAGCGCCCGGCGCGACCGCGGCGAGCGCGCTTACAGCCAGATGACTTGGCCGTCCCGATCGGCCCGTTCGCCGACCCGGAGCTGCCGCCGACGATCTCGGTCTACGAGCAGCGGCGCCGATGGCTCATCTCGCCGCGGCCGGGGTCGAGGGCGTGGTCAGGAGTCGGCCCACGACTTCCACTCCTCGAGACGCCTATCGATGAGCGCCGCCCGCTCGGCTGCGTCGCTGCCGTCCAGCACGGCAAGGTCACCCGGGTCGGCGCGGAGGTAGACCCCGGAGGTCCGGGCGTGGAAGGCGTTGTCGCCGTCCGAGCGCGTCGTGAAGTAGCCGCCGCAGCGGTCGCTGCTCTCGAGCTTGATCTCACCCGTCCCCTCGAGTTGCGGGGCGTTCGGTTGACGTGGACGCTCGCCCTTCCAGAAGTAGAAGATGCCCGCCGGATCGAGCCTTTCCTTCGACGCCTCGCTCCAGTAGCGCGCCGACAACGTTCCGTCGGACTGCCAGGACCGTCCAGCGACCTCGAGCGCGCCGGCCCGATCACGGCTGATCGTCAGGAGCGAGACCGCAGACGGCTCGAGCTCCGTTCTCGCGGTGAGGGACAACTGCCACCAGTCACCCTCCAGGCGGCTGATCCTGCCTTCCGCCTCGATCGCTCTCCGCAGCGTCTGGTTGATCTGACGCACGATGGCCGGCGTGGTGTCGGGGTCGTACCGGATCGAGGTCAGGCCGAGCAGGTCGGTCGGGAGCTTGGCGCCGTTCGCGTGGAGGATGAACGTGCGGCGAATGCCGAGCGCACCCCCGAACAGGCCCGCTTCGAAAACGACGTTGTCACGCGGTGAGGCCTGTCCCGAGGCTGGCTCTGGCGAAGCCCCCTTCGTCGTCCAGTCGTCCTGGGCGAACACGAAAGCGGCGAAGTCGACCTCACGGGTGAGCTCGACGAGCCGGTCGAGAGTCGAGACGCCCGGGTTGAACACGGTCGTCCACGGGTCGACGTCGGCGATGTCCTGGAGGCCTCGCGTGAGCGCCTGAAGCAGCTTCTCCTGCTGTCCCGACGACCCGAGAAAGATCCGCGGCCTCATCAGTCGACCAGGCTACTGCTCCGCGAAGCAGATGGGGACGACCCCCGAGGGTGCGGCGTCGGAGGCGCACCGAACAGGCTTTGGCTGCACGACCGCAAAGGGCCGCGCTCGCCGGTCGGAGCGTCGAACCGCGCGGCGCACGCAGCGGTCACGCCGACGCGTTCAACTCGAGCAGCAGGTTGCGAAGCTGCGCGAAGCGCTTGGGGCCGAGCTGGTGCTCCCACGCGTTCTCGACCTCGGCGACCGCAGCCCGGATCACGCCGACGACCGAGATGCCGCGCGAGGTGAGGGCGATGCGCTTGGAGCGCAGGTCATCCGGATCCGGGCGCCGCTCGAGGTAGCCGAGCCTCTCGAGCTCCCCGAGCAGGTAGTTGAGCGCCTGCTTGCTGACCCGTAGTCGAGCGGCGAGCTCGGAGGGCCTCGCGCCCTGCGGGCCCGGGTACTGGAAGACGTTCAGGTACGCAGCGTCGAAGTCGTCGAAGCCGCGGTCGTGGAGTCGCTGCAGCATGTGCCCCTGCACCGTGTCCCAGGGGATGCGCAAGAGCGCGCCGATCAGCGGCGGCCCGAACGGCTTCTCCTCCGCTCCCGAGTTCGTAAAATTACTTGACCGATCGTTGTTCCTCATATATTGTCAAGTCACTTTACCACACGGGACAGAAGAGAGAGGTCGACAATGGCAACCAGCGTGCGCGAGAAGATCGAGGTCGGGGCGATGACGATCCGGTTCCTGGTTCGGGGCGAGGAGTCGGGAGGGTCGGTCGCGGTGTTCGAGTTCGACGTTCCGGTCGGGACGAAGGTCGCTGCCGGGCACAGCCACGACGACTACGAGGAGACGATCTACGGCCTCGCGGGCGTGCTCACATGGACGATCGAGGGCGAGGCGATCGACGTCGGCCCCGGCGAGGCGCTCTGCATCCCTCGCGGCGCCGTGCACCAGTTCGACAACACCGGCACCGTCGATGCGAAAGCGCTGGCGGTCGTAACGCCAGGGCTTCTCGGGCCCGACTACTTCCGCGAGGTTGCGGCCATCCTCGATGCCGCGGCAGGCGGACCGCCCGACTTCACCGCACTGGGTGAGGTCATGCGCCGACACGGGCTGACGTGCGCAGAGTGACGTCGCGTCCCGTCTCGGGTGGCCTGCCTGGCGGCGGAGCCCGGTGAGCTGACGACTTCGCTCGAGCCGAGACGCAGGGCGGCAGAGGCCGAACGGACGAGGGGCTGGGGTGACCCTCTTTCGCTACGGTGGTTGGAGAGCGCTCCCCGATGCCGCTGCGCCACGTGCGTATCGCGGTGAGACCGTCAACCCGAGATCGGAGGTCTATGCGCCGGATGAATCGTGACCGCGTGGCGCGCAGAGGCGCCATCCTCGCAGCACTGCTGGTTGTCGTCCTCGTGTGCGGCTTGGTAGCCGCCGGTTTCAGCGGTGGGCTGTTCGCCATCGCGATCGGCGCCGCCACGGCTGTGGCCGTCTTCAGCGACAAACAAAGCACCTGCTCGCCGAGTTTCCTTCGTCGGCGACGCTGATCCACTTCGATCAGCGGCAGATCAGACGACGAGTTCTGTGGGGCGGCATGCAGCGCGCTGTCGGTAGGACGCTGCTGTCCTGGGCCGGCGTTCGGCAAGGCCAATTGGCTCCGACCTAGGCGGCCCAAGCTGCCGCTTCGAAGTCGGGGAGCTGCCAGATCCGGGTTGTGTCGCCCGCTTCGTCGAGCTCCTGGCTCGACCGATGACTTGTGCCGCCCCGGTCGGTCCTACGAGCATGTCGATACAGGGAGGACCGATGAGCAAGCTGAAGCTGAACATCACGATGTCGATCGACGGCTTCGTCGCCGGTCCGGACCAGTCGCCAGAGCATCCGCTCGGCATCGGCGGTGAGGAGCTCCACGACTGGCTGATTCCGCTCGCGGCGTTCCGGGAGAGCCACGGCCAGGAAGGCGGCGAGGTCAACGCGAGCACACCGTTCGCCGAGGACATCCTCGGAGGCGCCGGCGCGACCATCATGGGCCGGAACATGTTCGGCGGCGGCCCGGGCCCGTGGGACGAGTCGTGGAGGGGCTGGTGGGGAGACAGTCCGCCCTACGGCCATCCGGTCTTCGTCCTCACCAGCCATCGGCGCGAGCCGCTCGAGATGCAGGGCGGAACGACGTTCCATTTCGTGACGGACGGGATCGAGTCGGCGCTCGAACAGGCGCGGGCAGCGGCCGGAGCGAAGGAAGTGTCTCTCGGGGGCGGCGCGTCCGTCGCGCAGCAATACCTCGCAGCGGGTCTGCTGGACGAGATCGTCGTCTCGGTCGTCCCGATCCTGCTCGGAGGCGGCGCTCGGCTGTTCGAAAACGTGGGAGACGCGAAGCTCGAGCAGGTCGAGTCGGTCGAGGCGCCCGGGGTGACTCACATCAGATACGTCCGGGCGTAGCTCCTTTCAGGGCGGAGCTACAGCAGCTTCAGGGCGAGCGCGGCTGCCACGACGACGACGATCCCGCCTCCGACCGTGACCGTCCAAGGGTTGTTCAGGACGCGTGCGATCCTGCCCGACCGGGGAGGAGAGGCTGCGGTTGGCGGGACGAAGGCCGGTGGTCCGCCCTGAGCGAGGGAGCGCTCCGTACCGGCCCAGTTCTCGAAAGCGTCCAGGACCGCCTCCTGGCGCTGGAGAAGGCTTCCGACGCGGTCGTCGTCGGCGTCAGCCCACCTCTCGAAGGCCTCGTCGACGGTCAGCGCGTCCCACCACTGCGTGAACGGATGGTCGATCGGAAGGTCGGGCCCCCCGTCCTCGTAGATCTCGTGGCGCAGGTCGTAGCGCGGCTCCTCGCCGAGGAACTCGACGAAAAGCTCCCGCACGGGCCGATAGGCCCGATCGACCCTTCCGTGCAACTCTCGGTACTCCGCACGGATCCTGTCCCTCTGCCCGTCGGAGATGTCCTTGTTGAACTTCCGGCGACGATCGCGGAACGACCACACGTACTCCATGAAGGCCGCGCGCAGCTCGGCCACTGCCTGTCGACGCTCGATCGCCCCAAGAGGAGGCGCCATCCAGGGATTCTGGCAGCCATGCGTCTGCGGGCGGCGCGTGAACGACTCGGCGCGCGGTCAGCCGCGCTTGGCGCTCGACACGCCCGCGACCAGCTCGATCATGAGCTCGATCGCTTGGTCCTTGCCGAGGTGCTGCTCTCGTGTGAGCGTCCGGTGCGTATCGAACGTGAGGGCCAACGCGATCGCGGCCCTTGTGGTCGAGCGCCGACGACCTCGGACGCGCCACGCTGCCGTGAGCACCTCCGCGGCTTCGTCCCAGAAGTGGTGGTACGGGGCCATGATCGGAAGCTCGCGCGCCTCGCCGAGCGCCATCGCGATCATCTGCCGGTTCTCCTCGTGCCAGGCATAGCTCTCGCGTAGTCCCGTCCGCAGTCGGTCGTGCGGGTCGGCGATTCGCCGCCAGCGCTCGATGTCGGGAAACGGGTGTTGCGAGAAGTAATGGCCGCTGCAGGCGGCGAACAGAGTCTCCTCGTCGGGAAAGTGCCGGTAGATGGTGACCCTGCCCACCCCGGCGCGTGTCGCTATCTCGCTGATCGTGGTCTGGGCAGCACCGATCGTCATGTGCAGGCCGATCGTCGCATCGACGATCCTCTGTCGAGTCTCGGCCTGTCGCTCGGCGCGACGTTTGAGCTCGTATCGACGCACCACGGTCTCCACGATACACGTTGTTCCATGAAACTTGACATCCGATTGAAAGGCGTTGTAGTGTCCCGCACAATCGAGATACACACCGTCTCTCGAATACCAGAGGAGGAGATCATGTCCCGGTCCGCAGCCACCATCCCGATCGCACAGCACGCCGGCGAGGGAGAGGCTCGCTGGTTCCTCGGCGGGCTGAGCACGATCAAGGCGTCCGGGCAGACCACAGACGGCCGTGTCGCGGTGATCGAGAACTGGGCTCCGCGCGGACACGGGTCGCCGCTGCACGTTCACCACAACGAGGACGAGTGGTTCTACGTCCTGTCGGGCGAGTTGACCTTTTGGGTCGGCGGGGAGACGATCATCGCGGCCGCCGGAGCATTCGTCTACGGGCCGCGTGACGTGCCGCACACGTTTGCGGTGACCTCCGACGAGGCGCGCTTTCTCCTCGTGCTCGAGCCCGCGGGTTTCGAGGATTTTCTTCTCGCGCTGTCCGAGCCCGCACGAGCACCGACGCTCCCGCCCATGTCCGACGATCCTCCGCCCGTCGAGGCGATGGTCGCGGCGGCAGCCGCGTACGGAATCGAGATCCTCGGTCCTCCCGGGATCCCTGCCTGACGCTCTTTCTACGGTGTCGGCGCTCGACGGGTGGCGTTACTTCCCGGACTGCAGCTCCCAGGCGCCGATTACGGCGTCTTCGACGGCATCGGCATTTCCGTTCACAAGATCCGCGACCACCATCATGTGCTTCGCGAAGCGCTTCGGCACCGAGAAGGTCTCGGGGAACGACTGGAGTAGGAAGTCTCGAAACTCGAAGGACGCACGAATGACGATGTGGCTGTCATCGAGCTGCCGCGCCACCAGACGGCCGCGATAGCGCCAATCGAGCAAGCCGTGCCGACGGCTCTCCGAGACACCATCGAGCTCGGACGCCAGACGGCTGAGGTCCGCGAGCCTCACCAGGATCATCGTCGCATGCAGCCGACCATGTGCGCCCGACATAAGCTCGCCAGAGAACCGGTCCCTGGGCGAGCGTGTGGGAATGACGCCAGAGCGTCGCCGTAGAGCCGGGCGGTGACACGACGCGGGGCGTCTCTCGACGACATACCCCTCCTAGTCGAGGCGCAGGATCGTCTCCTCGATCTCCTCACCGCGACCGTGCGCGAAGCCGCGGTCGACGCCAACGCGTCGGAACCCAGCTTTCTCCAGCACTCGAAGCGAACCGACGTTGTCCGACGCCGCCCGGGCGTACACCGGACGTTCGGCAGTCTCGGCAAGAAGAATCCGTAGTGCGGCGCTCGCGATGCCTTTCCCCCACTGCGCTCGGTCAACCCAGTAGGTCACCTCGAGCTCATCCCCGATCCGGAAGGAGCCGATCGTTCCAGCGACTGCCCCGTCGACATCGATGACTCGGTGCGAGACGCTCGTGTCGGCCCGCAGGCGCGACGTCCGCTCGAGAAACGCGCGGCGATCGGTCTGATTCTCGGCCGTGAAGGCGGCCATTCGAATCGACTCCGGATCCGTCACTTGCCGATAGATCGCGTCGAGATCCCGGTCCTCGAGCGGCCTCAGCGAAACGTTCATCCCGGCGATCCTAAAATGTCGTTGCCAAGGCGGTTCAGGGAGCCGCCCGCCCGAAAGTGCGGGAATGTAGCTTGAAGCCTCGGTTCGGTTTCCGTGGTCCGCCCGCACGACGGCTTGGGGCTAGGGCAGCTTCCAGAACGAGCCCACGAGGCCGAGGCGTGCCGAATGCATCCCACGCACAGTTGGCGTACCACCACCGCTCGCGCGCATGGACGCGGTACGCGGTCGGGACGGCAGAGAACGGGTTCGCCATCCGGATCGACCTCATGTCCTGCTCAAGCACGAGCGCGTGCGCCTCGTGCAGGTGCCTCCAGCCCTCCAGCACCTCGCGCTCGTCACCCAGTTCGCTAGCGGCAGGCGCGTGGCCGAGCTCGACAAATGCGGCGTATGTCTTGTTGCGAAGGCCGATCAGATCCGCGTCGATGTAGCCCACCCTAGTACGCGAGTCCCCCTCGGGCTCGAACGCATGCACTGGTCGAGGATGGAGCGCTTGGCGTACACGAGTGTGCAGGAATGTCACTTACCCTCAGCCGGTGACGGTCACCGGGATCCGGGCGAACAGCAAGGCGGAATCAAATGGTGGTCGTGGCGACGAGCCGGAAGCGGGCAGGGAACAGGGCGCGGCCGCCCACCCTCGCGATCGAAACGACACCGCCCTGAGGGCTGACGAAGTGCCTCGAGCACTGGACGGGCAAACTCCG
Organism: uncultured Actinomycetes bacterium; assembly: GCA_963798725.1. GTDB lineage: Bacteria > Actinomycetota > Thermoleophilia > Gaiellales > Gaiellaceae > Gaiella. Next base: position 745,464 of record CAWCUL010000001.1, on the reverse strand, counting down.
GCCGAAGCCGATGAGTTTTCGCTGGCCTGCCAGTCTCTACCGCGCACGGATCCTTAAGCGCCAGAACGTTCTCGCGTACATCAATGAGGTCTGGAGGCAGCTTGAAGCTTCTTCTTACGTCCGGCGGCGTCACGAACACGAGCATCCGCGATGCGCTGATCAACCTATTGGGCAAGCCGATCGAGGATTCCACCGCGCTGTGCATCCCTACAGCGGAGTACGGCCACCCCTGGTGCACGCCAGCCTCGGCTTGGCGTTTCATCACCGAGCAAGGCGACCTTGGCTTCAAATCGGTGGGCGTCCTCGAACTCACCGCACTGCCCAGCATCGGCGAGGAGCGCTGGATCCCCTGGGTTCGGGAGGCCGACGTCCTGCTGGTGGACGGCGGCGATGCGACCTACCTGTGCCACTGGATGAGGCAGAGCGGGCTGGCTGACCTCCTGTCGACGCTGCCCGAGAAGGTCTGGGTGGGGGTGAGCGCCGGAAGCATGGTGATGACCCCCCGGATCGGTGACGACTTCGTGTCGTGGCCCTCCGCGACAGACGACCGCACCTTAGGAATCGTCGACTTCTCGATCTTTCCGCACCTCGACAACCCGGACCTGCAGTGGAACACCATGGCCAACGCCGAAGAATGGGCCGCCGGCTTGTCAGGCCCCGCGTACGCGGTCGACGACCAGACCGCCTTCAAAGTGGTCGACGGCAGCGTCGAGGTCGTCTCCGAGGGGAACTGGAAACTGCTCACGCCCTAGGACTGAGACGTGCGCCAGTGTTCGCGAATGGCGCCGGACGAGTCATCGGCCGGCGGAGCCGGGCGGCACGACTTACTGTGAAGCCAGCTACTAACGCGGGTAAGCCTTCGCTCACGCCGCTGCTCTGAGGGTCGGCCTTACTGAGCCTCGGCGACGCCAGCGTTCTCTTTCTCGTGTCGTGCCCGGAATGCAGGCCAGTTTGAGTGCCTGTCAAGTGATGGGAGGAAGAGATGAGGGTGTGCATCGTTGGGGCTTCTGGGAAGCTTGGGCAGTACATGGTTCGGCAGTTGCTGGATCGCGGTGACGAGGTGGTTGGCGTGTGCCGCGAGCAAAGCGTCGGCAAGCTCGACGCGTTCAAAGGGCGCATCACCGTGATCCCGGGAGCGACCGACGACCGCGAGGTCATCAAGCGCGCCGTCGCGGGATGCGACGGGGTTCTCGTCGTGATGACCCCGCGAGGCGTCCACGGGTACTCGACGGGAACGACCCAGGCGGTGCTCGACTATGCGCCTCCAGGCGCTCGCCTTGTCTTCTCGTGCGGCTGGCACATCACCCTCGACGGCCAGGATGTGTACTCGCTGAAGCTCAAGACCCTCGTGAAGGTCTTCGGCCCGCTCGCGCGTCTTGCTCGCTTCGCCGATCTCAACGACCAGGTGGAGGCAGCCCGGCGGATCTTCGCCAGCGACACGCGGTGGACCGTCGTACGCGGCAGCGACCTCGAGGAGGGCGAGAGTCAGGGCCTACCCGTGTGGAGCAGCCATGTGGGTGATCCCATTCTCGAGAGCAACATCACGCGCCGGGTCGACTTCGCCCTTTTCATGGTGGAGGCTCTCGACAACGACGAGCTGGTACACAAGGCCCCCGCGATCGTCGGCCGCCAGGCGCCCTCGGCGCTCGCGTACGCCGCCTAACGAGCGCACCCTCCGGCGCGCGAGCGTGCGGGAATGTCTTTTGAGCAGTCAGAGTCGATCGCAAGCCGACGACCCCGGGTCGGTTTGTCGAGAACGACGCACGGAGAGAAGACGGTTCTGAACGGGCATTTGGCATCGTTATCGGGGCAGTGACGGCGGGGAGGTTCGACTCGCGCGGGCCCTCGTTCTATTGCCGCGTGTTGGTGGATCCAACACACTACGGTCGTGGACGCTCCCAAGGTTCGGTTTACCAAGAGCGGCGAGACCAACATCGCCTATGCGACGGTCGGCGACGGGCCGTTCGACCTGGTGTTCGTGAACGGCTGGGTGCTTTCGGCGCTGGAGACCGCGTGGGATGGCCCTGCCGCGGACTTCTTCCGCCAATTGGCGTCGTTCTCGCGGCTGATCCTCTTCGACAAGCGGGGTACGGGTCTTTCCGACAAGGGGGTCGCGATCCCGGACCTCGAGACGCGCATGGATGACATACGTGCTGTCATGGACGCCGCCGGATCCGAGCGGGCGGCGATCATGGGATTCTCGGAAGGCGGGCCTATGACCCTCCTGTTCACGGCGAGCTATCCGGAGCGAACGGCTGCGGCGGTTCTCTTCGGCTGCAGGGCTTCCTACGTCGCAACCGACGACTACCCGTGGGCATTCACGACGGAGGAGCGGGCAGAGATCCTCCGGGAGGAAATCGCAACCGCCGGCACGGACGAGTGGCTGAACGAGTATCTCCAGTTCTTCGCCCCGAGCCTCGCGGCCGACGAGGATGTGCAGGCATGGTGGCGTCGGCTGGTGCTGACAAGCGCAAGCCCCGGCGCCGCGATCGCGCTGTGGCGCATGAACCTGGAGATTGATGCCCGCCAGACGCTGGCGTCGATCCGGGTTCCGACCCTCGTCTTGTATCGAGAGGAAGATGGGAATTATCCCGACCAAGCGAGGTACATCGCCGATCGCATCGAGGGTGCGGAATTGGTCGGCGTGCCGGGCAAGGATCACGGGTACTTCGATGACCCTGAGCCGATCGCCCGCGAGGTCAAGCGATTCCTCAGCAAGATCTGGGAGCGCGGCGAGTGGGACGTCGTCGAGTCAGACCGCGTGTTGGCAACCGTCCTGTTCACAGACATCGTTGGCTCGACGGAGCAAGCGGTAACGCTCGGGGATAGAGCTTGGCGCGAACTCCTTGAGCGTCACCACGCCGTTATCCGCCGGCTGCTCGTCCGCTACCACGGGAAGGAACTCGACACGGCAGGCGACGGTTTCTTCGCAAGCTTCGACGGCCCGGCTCGCGCAATCCGCTGTGCCTGCGCGATCACCGAGGCGCTCAAGGAGCTCGGGCTCGAGGTGCGTGCCGGCCTGCACACAGGCGAGTGCGAGTTGGTCGAGAACAAGGTCGGTGGGATCGCCGTCCACATCGGCGCACGAGTGGCGAAAGCGGCGCAGCCCGGCGAGGTGCTCGTCTCGGGCACGCTGAAAGACCTCGTGGCGGGCTCTGGCCTAGAGTTTTGCGAACGGGGCTCTGCCGAGCTGAAGGGCGTTCCCGGCGAATGGAGACTGTATTCATGTGCAGGCAGCACTGCGAGCTACGCGCAGCCGCCCACGTCCGGCAGTCCTTGTGATTGATCACTCCGCGCCACCGCTCGACTGATCTCGAAGCCGCGTGCGGGAATGTCCCCCGATCGCGCCGCCGGGTCAAACGCCGCCTCGATGGCATCGACACGCAGATACGCAGCCGAAACGCGCTGCGCAACCGCACGGGCCAGACACGTCTTGCCGACACCCGGAAGACCGCCGAACACGATCAGCATGGATCTACCGTTGCACACCAGCTCAGAGCGAGACCGTCGGCTGCCCGAGCGTGCTTTCACTCGACTTGACTGCGACGAACCGCGACCCCGTCACCACACCGCCAATGGCGAAACGGAGCGGCGCCGGAGTCGAACCGACCGAGCCGTGGGCTACACGACCGCACAGGTTTTGAAGACCTGCTGGGCCACCGGGCCCATGCCGCTCCGCGGGTGAGGCTACCCACCGGACGGGATCAGGCGATCGCGCCGCCCTCCGATTCCCAGTCCTCGGCCGCATCTCCCAGATGCGGGCCGTGAACGACGTGCGCCAGCTCCGTGCTCGTGGCCGGTCCGGTGCTCGTCGCGCGTGATCGGGCAACATGGTGCGCGATCGCCTGCAGCAGGCCGACGCCGGCGAGCCACCACGCAGCGGCGATCGCCGTGTTGGCGCCGGTGAGCGTCGACCAGGTCGCGATGTACCCGCTCCAGAGCACGACGATCCATGTCGTCGCTCTTCCGTGCGCGAACGCGGTCACCGGTCGCCGAAGCGGTCGGGCGTATCAGCCGTCGGTCGGTACATCGTCCCCCCTCGCTCGAGAGAAATTCGAACAAGCTCCCCTGATGCGCTCGACCGACGAACCGGCTCGAGACCAAACCCGTCGCCGACGTCGCTGACCAGACGCCAACGAAGCGTAGCCGGGAAATTCGCGCCGCACACTCTCCGAAGGTGCAGCCCGGGACGACCGTTCGACGGGGGCAGGACGCGTACGATCGGCCCATGGCACACCTGCGCTTGATCGGTCCCGAAGACGCCGAGGGCCTGCTCAAGGAGGAGTACGACGCTGCGGTCGAGCGTGCAGGGAAGGTCTACAACATCGTCCGCTCGATGAGCCTCTCGCCCGAGGTGCTCCGCCGCTCGATGGAGCTGTACCGGGAGATCATGTTCGGCCCGTCGGGCCTGAGCAGGCAGGAGCGGGAGCTGCTGGCGACCGTCGTCTCGGCGACCAACGAGTGCCACTACTGACGACGCGCACACGCCGACGACCTCCGTGACGAGGGCGCCCCAGATGAGCTGGCACGGCATGCGGAGCACGACTACCGCGGCGCCCACCTCGACGGCCGCATGGGTGCGCTCTGCGACTACGCCGTCAAGCTCACAGTCCTTCCGGCCGACGTGGGCGCCAACGACGCGGAGGGGCTGCGCGCGCACGGGCTCGACGACGTGACGATCCACGACGCGATCCAGGTGATCGCCTACTTCAACTACATCAATCGGATCGCGGAAGGCGTCGGGACGGACAACGAGCCCGGCTGGGAGCCCCGCTCCTACCCCACGCGCGACTGAGCGGCCGCTACTCGAGCGCGGACTTCAGCTTCTCGATCGCGGCGGCCTCCGCCTCCTCGCCGCCGGAGGCGGCCTTGCCGACGGACTCGGCGAGCTCCAGCACGAATGCGCGATAGCTCTCGACCTCGTCGGGTGCCTTCGAACGCAACGTCGCGACCGCCGCGCGGAGGGTGTCGCTCGTGGCCTTCTCGACCTCGCCGGGCGTGGCCACCAGGCCAAAACCGGTGCCCCGCTCCGCGGCGAGCTCGCGCACGAGCTGGCTGTCGTCGTCGCGCGAGCCCTTGAGATGCTTGGCGAGCGAGGACGCCTCCTTGAAGCTGTCCCGGAGGCTGCGGTCGCTCACCGAGACCAGCATCCCGGCCCCTGTCGCGCCCTGCCGCAGCTGCTCCCACTCCTCCTCGGTGAAGTCGGCTTTCCCGGCCATGCGCTTCCTCCCGTGTCGGATGGTGCTTGTGTTGATTCAACACAAGCGGGTTGTCCCGCCATTGGAGCACGCCTCGTATGCGAGCCCCCGCACGGTCACGCGTCCGCACGCGCACCGCGACGCAGGACACGGCGGTCACCGATGCGTCGCGTCACACCGTCGACGTCGAGCCTCTCGAGGAGGAGCTGCGCGTCGCGCCGTCCGACGCCGGCGAGGTCACGGAACCGCGCGAGCGCGATCTCGCCCGCGGCCGCGCACTCTCGCAGGACGATGTCCCGGGCGACGTCGAAGGCGCCCGTCCCGACGGCGTACCCGTCGCCGAGGCGGACGAGACGGCCCTCGGTCTCGAGGAAGCGGCCGAGGTCTGCGTCGTCGATCTTCGTCGCCGCGAGCCCCGCCTCCGCAAGAGAGCGCTCGAGCGCCGCAGCTGCCTCGGTCCGAGGACCCAGGGACGCCGCTGCGCCGGGGAGGTAGGCCTTCGGGCCGCGGCGCTCGACCGGTAGAAGCGGCAGCACGGCGGGAGCCCACGGCTCGGTCGGCAGGAGCTCGGCGAGCACGAGCCCGGGATCGAGCGGCGACGTCTCGGCGCGCGCTCGTAGCCGCAACTCGACGGCGGCGGCCGTCTCCTCCAGCCACTCGTCCGCGAACGCCCAGCCGTCGACGACCCGGACGGCATCGAGCCCCGCCTCGAGCTCGGTGCCGTTCAGCAGCGCCCGGCCGGCGAGCGCTTCCACCCGGACCGGGTCGTGCACCAGCGCCCGCACGATCGAGGCCGGATCTCCTTCGTCCAGGAGCCTGTCACGGGCAGCATCGCGACCGCGTGGCGGCGCCGGGTCGAGCACGACCGCGCCTCCCACTGTTGTCTGCGCGCGCAGCACGAGCCGGTCGTCGCGGGCCGCGACGACAGGAGCAGCGAGCCGAAGCTGTGCATGGTCGTTCGCGACACGGATTACCCGCGCCGGAATCCGGCTCGTCCCGTGATGCACGGAGAGCCGAGCACCGTCTGGGATCGGCTCGAGCTCCTCGAGTGCTACTTCGAGCCGGTAGGAACGCGGGAACGCACCGGGGGAGACGAGCGCGTCTCCGCGCCGCACATCGGCTCGCTCCACGCCCGGCAGGCTCACCGCCACCCGCTGCCCCGCCGCCGCGCGCTCAACCGCCTTGTCGTGCACCTGGACCGAGCGTGCGCGGACGTCGCGGCCGACCGGCTCGAGCCGAAGCTGATCGCCGGTGCCGATCGACCCCGACCAGAGCGTGCCGGTGACGACGGTGCCGATCCCGCGCAGCGTGAACACGCGGTCGACGAACAGGCGCGTCGGGGAATCGTCTTCTCGTGTCGTGAGCCCGCCGGCCACCGTGGCGAGTGCATCCCTCAGCTCGTCGAGCCCGGCACCGTTGACGCCGCTGACCGCGATCGCAGGCGCCCGGGGAAGGAGCTCCTGCATCTCGGCGATTGCCAGCTCGAGCGTCTCCTCGTCCACCAGATCGGCCTTGGTGACGGCGACTACTCCGTGCTCGACCCCGAGAAGCCGCAGGATTGCGACGTGCTCGTACGTCTGGGCGCGCGCCCCCTCTGCGGCGTCGACGACCAGGAGATAGAGGTCGATTCCCGTCGCCCCGGCGACCATGGTCCGCACGAACCGCTCGTGGCCGGGGACGTCGACGAGCGAGAGGGTCGTCCCGTCCGGGAGCACCAGGGGGGCGTAGCCGAGGTCGATGGAGATCCCCCGGGCGAGCTCCTCCGGCAACCGGTCCGTGTCCTTGCCCGTCAGCGCGCGGACGAGCGTCGTCTTCCCGTGGTCGACGTGCCCCGCCGTCCCGACCGTCAGCGCCATGGCACCGGGAAGCTCACGACCTCGGGGCCCGGGACGTTGCCTCCGGCCGCGTCCCTCGAAGCAGGCCACGGTACAGAGGACGCGGGCAGAGCCCACGTCCCGGCCGAACCCCGAGCAGAGCACACGTCACGACCTCGGCGCACTGAACGTAGCCCCGGGATGTGGCCGCCGGCCGCTCCCTCCAAGCGGGCCACGGTACAAGGGAAGCGGGCAGAGCCCACGTCTCGCCGCGGGGCACCGAACCCGGGACGTGGCCTCCGGCCGCGTCCCTCGAAGCAGGCCACGGCACAGGGATGCGGGCAGAGCCCACGTCCCGGCGAAACCCGAGCCGAGCCCACGTCCCGGCCGAACCCCCGGGCAGAGCCCACGTCCCGGCGGAACCCCGGGACAGCCACTGCGAGACGCGGCCGCTGGCTCGCAGGACGAGCTTGTGTTGAATCAACACAAGCGTCGTCGCGCCTGCAGAACCGCGCGGGCGGCGACGTCGACCTCGGCGTCGGAGAGCGTCCGTGCGTCCAGGAGCAGGCGGCCGTCGCGGACGATCCCGATCACCGGAGGGTCCCCGAGCCGCAGCGGCTGCACGAGACGCTCCTCGATCGCGCACGCCGCGCTCGGGAGCTCTGCCAGCGGCAGGGCTCCCCCGCCGACGCGGGCGACCGTCTCCTCCACCTCGCCGCCGATCAGCCCCGCGAGTCGCTCGGCTCGGTCCCGCACTGACGCGATGGGCTCGTCGAGCATCCGCAGGACGGGAACCTCGCGCCGCGCACGCTCGGGATCAGCGTGCAGCGCGAGCGTGCCTTCGAGGGCGGCGAGCGTCAGCTTGTCCGCCCTCAGCGCGCGCTGCAACGGGTGACGGCGCAGCCGCTCGACGAGGTCCGCCCGCCCGACCACGATCCCGGCCTGCGGGCCGCCGAGCAGCTTGTCGCCCGAGAAGCAGACGAGGTCGGCCCCTGCCGCAAGGCTCGACCGAGCCGTGGGCTCGTCGCCGACATCGCCAAGCGCGCCGGAGCCGAGGTCGTCGACGAGCGGCAACCCGGCCTGCTTGGCGATCCGGGCCAGGTCCTGAACAGACGGTTGCGCCACGAAGCCGACGATCCTGAAGTTCGACTGGTGGACGCGAAGCAGCGCGGCGGTCTGGGGGCCGACGGCGCGCTCGTAGTCGGCGGCGCTCGTCCGGTTCGTCGTTCCGACCTCCACCATCCGCGCGCCCGAACGGGCGAGAACGTCGGGAATCCGGAACCCGTCGCCGATCTCGATGAGCTCGCCGCGCGAGACGAGCACCTCACGACCCTCCGCGAGCGCGGCGAGCGCCAGCAGCACGGCCGCCGCGTTGTTGTTGACCACGAGCGCCGCCGCGGCGCCGGTCAGCCGCCGGAGCGCGTCCGCGACGTGAGCCTGCCGCGAGCCGCGTTCCCCCGAGGCAAGGTCGAGCTCGAGATTCGAGTAGCCCCCGCCCACCTCGGCGACGCGTTCGAGCACGGCGGCCGGAAGAGGCGCACGGCCGAGATTCGTGTGGACGATCACACCCGTCGCGTTGAGAACGCGGCGAAGCGCCGGCGCGGAGAGCAGCTCGAGCTCCGAACGGGCGCTCGCGACGGCGTCCTGCGGCTCGAGACCGGCCCGGATCGCCTCCCGCGCCCGCTCGAGCGCAGCCCTCGCCGCCGCGGTCGCGAGAGGGCGCGGGGCTGCCGCGAGCACCTCGTCGGCGAGCAACCGATCGACCGAGGGAAGATCGCGCAGATCCATGGAGCAAAGTCTATGAGCCGGGAAGCGCCGGAATCACCTCGCGCATGAGAGCCACGAGATCCCCCGACGCCCTCGCACCCACCTCGAGCACGCGCTCGTGGTCGATCGGCTCCGGACGAACGCCGGCCGCGGCGTTCGTGACGCACGCGAGCGCGAGACAGCGGATCCCCATGTGACGGGCGGCGAGCACCTCGGGGACCGTCGACATCCCGACGAGGTCGGCGCCGAGCGTCCGCAACATCCGGATCTCGGCGGGCGTCTCGAACGCGGGGCCGAGCCATGCGGCGTAGACGCCCTCGCCGAGAACCAGGCCGAGCCGTTCGGCCGCGTCACGCGCGAGTGCGCGATAGCCGGCGTCGTAGGCGTCGGTCATGTCCGGGAAACGCGGCCCGAGGGACTCGTCGTTCGGCCCCACGAGCGGCGACGAGCCCTGCAGGTTGAGGTGGTCGGAGACCGCGACGAGCGTCCCCGGCTCGAGCGTCTCGTCGATTGCACCGCAAGCGTTTGTGAGGACGAGGCTGCGAATGCCGAGGCGGCCGAGCACCCGTACACCGAACACGACGCGGCCCGGCGGATGGCCCTCGTAGAGGTGGGCCCGGCCCTTCATCACGGCCACGGGCAATCCGCCGAACGAGCCGACGACCAGAGTGCCGGCATGACCCACCGCCGTCGCGGGCGGCCAGCCGGGGATCTCGTCGTAGGGGATCTCGACCGAGTCCTCGACGGCGTCCGCGAAGCCACCGAGCCCGCTGCCGAGCACCACGCCGACCTCGGGGCGAAGCTCCGTCCTCGCCGCGAGCGCCTCGAGCGCGTCGTCGAGCGACTCGGTCAGGCCGTTCCCTCCTCGCGCCGGGCATCGATCGTCGCCACGATCCGATCGACGGCCTCGCCCGGCTCGTCGGTCACGTACAGAAGGTCGAGGTCGTCGGAGGAGACGAGCCCGTCGCCGAGCATCTGCTTGCGGATCCAGCCGAGCATCTCGCTCCAGTAGGCCGAGTCGAACAGAACGACCGGGAACGTGCCGATCTTGCCGGTCTGGATCAGCGTCAACGACTCGAAGAGCTCGTCCATCGTGCCGAAGCCGCCGGGGAAGATCACGAAACCCTCTGCCGACTTCACGAACATCACCTTGCGGGCGTAGAAATGCTTGAACGTGACCGCGATGTCGCAGTAGGAGTTGAGGCCCTGCTCGTGCGGCAGCAGGATGTTGAAGCCGACCGAGACGCCATCCCCGTCCTTCGCGCCGCGGTTCGCCGCCTCCATCACGCCCGGCCCGCCTCCAGTGACGACCGCGAGACCCGCCTTCGCGAAGAGGCGGGCCGTCTCGCGCGCCGCCTCGTACGTCTCCGAGGCGTCGCCAATCCGCGCCGAGCCGAAGATCGTCACGGCCGGGCGGCCGATCCGTGCGACCGCCTGAAACCCGGAGAGGAACTCGGACGCGATCAGCGAGACGTCGCTCGCGAGCGTCTCCTGGGTGCGCCGCAGGAGGCGCCGGTCGAGCGCCTCCCGCTCGCTCACAGGCGGTCCTGCGGCACATGGGCGGCGACCATCCCGACGACGAGCGCCGCGACGGTGACGAGAGATGCGACCGCGATGACAGTCGCGAGCCGGCGTGCGTCCGCCGGGTCCACGCGGCCGCCCCCCGCACGGAGCACGCGCCACGAGCGCAGGACGTGGGCGCCGTCCAGGAACGCAATCGGAGCGAGGTTGATCAGGTTCAACAGAAAGCCCGCATAGGCGAGCGCGCGCAGGAGGTCGGAGTCCAGAGCGACGCCCGCCGCAAGGCAGCCGAACGCCGCCACGCCTCCCGCGACCGGCCCGGCAAGCGAGACGCGCGCGTTCACCCACGGGTCGAAGCGCATGTTCCGCAGCGCGACGTAGGCACCCAGGAAGGGCAGGAAGACCGGAAGCTGCGGATCGAGCCCCTCCCGCCGCGCCTCAACGTAGTGCCCGAGCTCATGGGCCAGGATCAGGAGCACGATCCCGACCGCGAACGGCCAGCCCCAGATCAGCGTGTACCCGCCGACCGCGAGGAAGATCCCGAAGAACTTGAGGATGAAGACGCCGAACTTGAGCACGATGCCGCCCAGCACGACGAGCGGGCCCAGGAGCCGAGCGAGCAGCGTGCGCCGGGTGCGATCGTGCTCGCTCGGCAGCGTCGCCGGCTCGGGCGCGGTGACGGGCTCGTCGTTCGGCCGGTTCACGTTCCGGACGACGCTGTCGACGGCAGCGGGCACTCATCGCGCAAAGCGCGATTCGTCACGGCGCAACCCTGGGCAGGTAGGCCGCGACGCGTCCCCGAGGAAAGCGGCCGGCGAATCGCCCACGTTCTCAAGAGCCTTGCCCGATCCATTCCTCGCCGCCGACGTAGAGCTCCTTCTTCCAGAGCGGAACGGTCTGCTTGAGCGTGTCGATCGCCTCCGCACAGGCGGCCAGGGCAGCCGCGCGATGGGGTGCGGAGATCGCGATCACGACGCTCGTCTCGCCGATCTCGACCGGCCCGACGCGGTGGTGGATCGCGACGGCGGTGAGATCGTGGCGCTCGCCGAGCGACGCCGCGATGCGCTCCATCTCCGCCTCGGCCATCCCCTCGTACGCCTCGTACTCGAGCCGTATGACGTCGCGACCGCGTGACCGTGCACGGGTGGTGCCGATGAAGGTTGCGATGGCACCTACGTCGTCCGAGGCGACCTCGCCGGCAACGAGCTCGACCGAGAGCGGCTCCTCGGAGAGCCGGAACCCGCCACCGGAGACCGGCGGGATCAGGGCGACCTCGTCCCCGTCGGCGAGTCGTTCCTCGCGTGTGGCGTACGCGCGATTGACGGCGTACACGAGGCCGGGGGGCTCGGCGCCGAGCTCGAGCGCATGCCACACGTCGTCGACCCTGGCGCCGTCCTCGAGCTCGAGCTCGACCTCCCGAGCGCCCCGCTGCTCCCGAAGAGCGGCGAAAAGCTTGACGGCGATCTTCACCCGTCCAGCGTATCCGGCACCTTGGCGATGAGGGTGCCTGTTGCCGAAGAGGGTGCGTGTCATGTTACATCTGCCTCGTGAAGATCCTCGCGCCGCGGGCAAACCTCAACGAGCAGGTCTACGACACCCTCCGCACGCGAATCCTCGACCGGACGCACGGCCCGGGCGAGAAGCTGAGCCTCCACGAGCTCGCGACCGAGCTCGGGGTCTCACGCAGCCCCGTCCATCACGCTCTCACGCGCCTCGTGTCGGAGGGCTTGCTCACGGTGAAGGCGCGGCGCGGGTACTACGTCAGCCCGATCACGCCGCGCGTGCTCGTCGAGGGATACGAGGTACGGCTCGCGCTCGAGCTCCACGCTGCGGACGTCACGGTCGAGACCGCCGAGGACGACCGCATAGCGCAGCTCCGCGACCTGCTCGCGGAGACCGCCGACGCGATCTCGCACGAGGAGTGGGACATGGCGAACGCGGCCTTCCACGAGACCCAGGTCGACCTCGCGGGCAACGAGCTTCTCTCGCGCTTCTACCGCGAGCTGTCCGTCAACCTGATGATGCAGGTCATCCGCGGCGGGAGCATCGAGCGGGGCGAGTACCTGGTCACCGAGCACCTCGCGATCGTCGAGGCCCTCGAGTCACGCGACCGGAACGCGGCCCGGGTGGCGGTGACCCGGCACGTGGAGACAGGGCGGCGGATCGCGCTCGACGCGATCGAACGGGCCGGCGGCTCTCTCTAGCCGCGTGCACCCGACCGCCGCAAGAGTCAAGGAGAGGCTCGCCGCACGCGGCCTCGACGTTGACGTTCAGGTGCTTCCCGCCTCCACGCGGACGGCCGCGGAGGCCGCTGCGGCGTGCGGGTGCGAGATCGGGCAGATCGTCAAGTCCCTGGTCTTCGTCGTAGGCGACGAGGCGGCGATGGTGTTGTGCGCAGGCGACAGGCGCGTCACCGCGGTCGAAGGGCGCCCCGCCACGGCAGACGAGGCCCGCGCCGCGACGGGGTTCGCGATCGGCGGCATCCCGCCACTCGGCCACGACGCCGATCTGCCCACGATCGTCGACGAGTCGCTGCGCCGCTTCGACCGCGTCTGGTGCGCGGCGGGGACGCCGCACGCCGTGTTCGAGACGGGCATCGAGGACCTGATCGCCGTGCTCCCCGACGCCACCGTCCGACCGGTCTGACACTCGTCGCGCTGTGCGCCCGGCCGGCCGGCCGCGCGCTGTTTCTGCCTGGCCCAACAAGCGTCCGGAGTTCCGGCCGCGACACCTGACGCCGCACGCGGGGATCAAGCGGCAGGAATCGGCGCAGCCGGATTTCTTTCGCGAGCGGACGCCTTCCTCGCTGGCGACCAGAAGGCCTTTGCGGCGGCGCAGCCGACGCCTTCAGGGATCTGCCCCGCCGCAGGCGGGGATCAAGCGGCGGGAATCCGCGCAAGCGGATTCGCGCTTCGCGCAACAAGCACAGGGATCTGCCCCGCCGCAGGCGGGGATCAAGCGGCAGGAATCCGCGCAAGCGGATTCCGTGGCGCAGATCGTTGCGGCGGCGAAGCCGACGCCTTCAGGGATCTGCCCCGCCGCAGGCGGGGATCAAGCGGCAGGAATTCGCGCAAGCGGATTCCTGCTTCGCGCAACAAGCACAGGGATCTGCCCCGCCGCAGGCGGGGATCAAGCGGCAGGAATCCGCGCAAGCGGATTCGCGCTTCGCGCAACAAGCACAGGGATCTGCCCCGCCGCAGGCGGGGATCAAGCGGCAGGAATCCGCGCCAGCGGACCGAGGCAGTTGCGGCGGCGAAGCCGACGCCTTCAGGGATCTGCCCCGCCGCAGGCGGGGATCAAGCGGCAGGAATTCGCGCAAGCGGATTCCGAGGCAGTTGCGGCGGCGAAGCCGACGCCTTCAGGGATCTGCCCCGCCGCAGGCGGGGATCAAGCGGCGGAAATCCGCGCAAGCGGATTCCCGCTCGCGAGTAAACATAGGATTACCCTGTGCCGATCACGCCCGACCGACGCGTGACCGACTCGGGCATCGACGTGAAGCCGGTCTACGGCCCGGACGACGCCTCGGCGCCGTCCGAGGCGCCCGGGGCGTTCCCGTTCACGCGCGGTCCGTACGCGGACATGTACCGAGGCCGCCCGTGGACGATGCGGCAGTACGCGGGCTTCGGGTCGGCCGACGAGACGAACGCGCGCTTTCGCGCCTTGCTCGAACAGGGTCAGACGGGGCTCTCTGTGGCCTTCGACCTCCCGACCCAGCTCGGCTACGACTCCGACGACCCGCCCGCGGAGGGGGAGGTGGGCCGGACCGGCGTCGCCATCGACTCGGTCGAGGACATGGCACGGCTGCTTCGGGGGATCCCGCTCGACGAGGTGTCGACGTCGATGACGATCAACGCGCCGGCCGCGCTTCTCCTCCTCTGCTACGAGCTCGTGGCGGCCGAGCGCGACATCCCCGCTACCGCCCTGAGCGGCACGGTGCAGAACGACATCCTCAAGGAGTACATCGCGCGAGGGAACTACATCTTCCCGCCGCGCCCCTCGATGCGGCTGACCACGGACCTGTTCGCGTACTGCGCCGACAGGATCCCGCGCTGGAACACGATCTCGATCTCCGGATACCACATCCGCGAGGCCGGCTCGAGCGCGGCTCAGGAGCTGGCCTTCACGCTCGCGAACGGGATCGCGTACTGCGAGGCGGCCGTAGCGGCGGGCCTGTCGCCGGACGACTTCGGAACGAGGCTCTCCTTCTTCTTCAACGCGCACAACGACGTGCTGCAAGAGGTGGCGAAGTTCCGCGCCGCGCGCCGGATGTGGGCCGCAATCATGCGCGACAGGTTCGGGGCGACGAGCGCGCGGGCGCAGGCGCTGCGCTTTCATGCGCAGACCGGCGGCTCCACGCTCACGGCGCAGCAGCCCGAGAACAACCTCGTCCGGGTCGCCGCGCAGGCACTCTCGGCGATCTACGGCGGAGCGCAGTCGCTCCACACCAACGGGTTCGACGAGGCTCTCGCGCTTCCGACCGAGCGTTCCGCGATGCTCGCCCTTCGCACCCAGCAGATCCTGATGCACGAGGCAGGGACGACGGACACGGCCGACCCGCTCGGAGGCTCGTGGTACGTCGAGGCCCTCACCGACGAGCTCGAGGCGCTCGCCGTCGAGCTCATCGCCCGGGTCGACGCGCTGGGCGGGGCAGTCGCGGCGATCGAGGCGGGCTGGGTGAAGGAGCAGATCGAGGAGTCCGCGTTCCGCTGGCAGCGGGACGTCGAGGAGGGAGAACGAGTAATCGTCGGTGTCAACCGTTTCGTGGTGGACGAGCCGGAGCGCATCGAGCTCCACCGGCTCGACCCGGCGATCGAGCGGACACAGCGCTCGCGGACGCAGGCGCTCCGGGCCTCCCGCGACGCGGGCGCGGTCGAACGGACGTTAGGAGAGGTTCTTCGCGTCGCCGAATCGGAGGCAAACCTCCTCCCCGCGCTGCGCGAAGCGCTCGCCGCGCGCGCGACGATCGGCGAGCTCTGCGAAGCCCTCCGCGGCCTGTGGGGCACCTACGACCCGCGTTAGGTGGTTGGCGATCGTGCGCATCCTCCTCGTCTCGCAGATGTACCCGGGCCCCGACGCCCCCGAGCTCGGCACGTTCGTAGCAGACCTCGAAGAGGCTCTCGCCGACAGGGGGCACGACGTCGCCCGAGCGGTCGTCGACCGCCGTGGCGGAAAGGGCCGCCACCTCGCGCTCGCACGCGACGTCGTCGTCGCGGCACGCCGGTTCCGGCCGGACGTCGTCCACGCGCACTTTCTCGTGCCCGCGGGGCTTCTCGCCGTCCTCGCGGGACGTGCGCCAGCCGTTATCACCGCGCACGGGCAGGACGTCGAGAACGCCGTCCGTTCACGCATGGTGCGTGCGGCCACCCGGCAGGTGATCGGGCGCGCCTCGTCGGTCGTCGCGGTCTCCGGCTGGCTGCGCTCGCGCCTCGAGGCGATTGTCCCGGAGTCCGAGGGGCGCGTCGCGGTGATCGACTGCGGTGTCGACCTCGACAGGTTCGCGCCGCGGTCGGCCGAGGAGGCGCGGACCGAGCTCGGCTGGCGGCCGTCGGGCACGGCCTTTCTCTGCGCCGGCTCGCTGACCGAGCGCAAGAACGTGCTCGGGCTCGCGCGGGCATTCGAGCGCCGCGGGGAGGGCTCTCTGGCATTCGTCGGCGACGGCCCCCTCCGGGGCGCCCTAGAGGGCCGAGCGGGCATCGAGCTCGTCGGGCCCGTTCCCCATGCGGAGATGCCGCGCTGGCTGAACGCCGCCGACGTCGTGTGCCAGCCGAGCCTCGTCGAGCCGTTCGGGCTCTCGACGCTCGAGGCGATGGCGTGCGGCCGCCCCGTCGTTGCAACCCGCGTCGGCGGGCCTCCCGAGTTCGTGACGCCTGAGGCGGGCGTGCTGGTCGATCCCTCCGACGACGACTCGCTCGTCGCGGCTCTCGCGGCGGCGGCCGGGCTCGCGCGCCCGAGTCACGCCGGCCGCGCCGCCGCAGTGCCTCACGACATCCGGGTGCAGGCACGGCGGGTCGAGGCGCTTCTCGAGAAAGCGATGGGGGCGCCCGTCGGCGCGGACGCCCCCGTCTGACGCCTGGCTTCAGGCGTCGGCGGAGCCGCGAGTGCCGCGCCGGACGGCCTCGAAGTCGTCGCGTAGGTTCGTGTCTCCCTTCTGCACGACCGTGAACGCGATCCAGCCGAGCACGGCTCCGATCGTCGGTCCGACGAGGTAGATCCAGTAGTCGTTGAACTCCGTGCCGACGAGAGCAGGGCCGAAGCTACGGGCCGGGTTCACCGACGAGCCGCTGATCGGCAGGATCGCGACGTGGATCACGAGAAGCGTGAGCGGGATTCCAAGGAAGGCCGTGGGACCGAACTTGTCGCTCCGAGTGACCTGGAGGATCACGGCGACGAAGAGCGCCGTCATCATCACCTCGACGACGATGGCCGCCCAGTTGTCCGGCGCCTGCGTCGTGGTCGCCGCGACGGTCTCGTCGTCGTACGCGATCAAGACGACGATCGACGCCAGGATCGCCCCGGCGAACTGGGACACCCAGTAGCCGATCAGCTCGTCGGGCGTCAGGCGCTTGTCGAGGAACGCCGCGAGCGAGACCGCCGGGTTGAAGTGCCCGCCCGAGATCTCGCCGAAAGCGTAGAGGCCGACGAGCAGCGCCAGCCCGAACCCGAGCCCGATCGAGACGATCGCGGCGCCCTGCGCCGGGAACAACCCGGCCGACACGATCGCGAACGAGCCGATGCCCGTGAGCGTGAATGTCCCGAGGACCTCCGCCAGGTACTTCTGCCTCTTTCCCATGCTCGAGCTCCCTTTTCCGGGGGGACGGAACCGGACGGATTCTCGCGTACGGGTCGGCCGGACCGGGTCCGCCGGCTCAACCCGCGTCGTCCGACGCGCGGGCATCGAGGTCGGCGAGGCGAAGCTCGACGAGTGGGCGCACGGCATCCTCGAGCCCTGCCTCTCGCGCCGCCGCGAGGGCCTGCTCGTAGCTCTCGCGCACCCTGGCGGGTGCGACTCCCTGCTTGAGCCGGTTGTCCCCGGTCACGAGCAGCCGCTGGATCCGTGCCCGCGCCTCGTCGCCCGCGCCCATCGACTGAGCCTAGATGCTTGCGGTCGGTTGCGGGCACGTGCGGACGAGGTCTGGGCCGGCAGGTCGCGTCCGCTCCGTCCGGCGTCGGGCCACGGGCGGAAATCGGCTGCCCGCCTTGCCTCATGCCCTCCCCCGGCTGCACCCGAACGCGCTCCGAGCGTCGCGTCTGTATCGCTCTGGCGCCGCTACCATGGCGACGGTCATGGTCTCCGTGTTCGCCGTCCTCCAGGTGCTGATCGGCGCCGCGCTCGTCACGCTCATCCTCATGCATTCGGGCCGGGATGCGGGGTTCGGCGGGATCGGCTTCACGCCGACCTCCCAGGGCGGCACGCACATCGTCGAGCGGAACCTGACGCGTCTCACGGCCATCGTCGGCGTCCTCTTCGGCGCGAACACCGTGGTGCTGTACCGGCTCCTCGCGTAACGGCCGCACCACCTACCCTCGTTCCCGGCGGCCGGAGGCCACCGGTAGAACCGGATCGCCGGCCCACGCCGTACCCGGAAGAAGTAAGCCACCCGTAGGAGTCCTGCGGTTCCGCGGCGCCGGTATCATGCGCACCCGCGCGCTGGTGGCGGAATTGGTAGACGCGCCAGGTTGAGGGCCTGGTGGCCATTGCGGTCGTGGAGGTTCAAGTCCTCTCCAGCGCATGTGTGCGAAGGGCCCCTGACGGGGCCCTTCGCACACATCCCAGCCCGAGGAGGGACGTGGGCTCTGCCCGCGTCCCCCAAAACCGTCGCGGCAACGGATCGATGGACCAGCCTGGCCCACACCCGGGCATCGCGCCGCGCGGCGAACAGGCGTTTGACGCCGTCCGGAAGGATCCGTACGCTTCGTGACGAACATACGTTCGTCGGCACCCGACCAGGAGGCGACCCGTGCCCCCCGAGACCGCATTGACCGCGCGCCAACAGGAGATCTGGCAGTTCCTCGTGACGTACGTCGACGGTCACGGCTACCCGCCGACCGTGCGCGAGATCGGGGAGGAGGTCGGGCTCGCCTCGCCGTCCACCGTGCACGCCCACCTCGCCAACCTCGAGCGCGTGGGGCTGATCCGGCGCGACCCGACCAAGCCGCGGGCCATCGAGCTGACCGGCCACCGGCGCGTCGAGGAGCCGTCGGCCACCTCCGTGCCGCGGCTGCCGCTGCTGGGCCGCGTCGCCGCCGGCGCGCCTCTGCTCGCGGAGGAGAACGTCGAGGACGTCATCGGCGTTCCCGAGTCGATCGGGCGCGGCGCGGACTTCCTGCTCACGATCCACGGCGACTCGATGATCGACGCGGGAATTCTCGACGGGGACACGATCGTCGTGCAGAGTCGCGACGACGCGCGGGACGGCGAGATCGTCGTGGCGCTCGCGGGCGACGACGAGTCGGCCGACGAGGCGACCGTGAAGACGTTCTACCGCGAGGCCGACGGCCGCATCCGCCTGCAGCCGGAGAACACCTCCCTCGAGCCGATCTACGCCGACCACGTCAGGGTGCTCGGCAGAGTCGTGGGGGTGTTCCGGAGCCTGCGATGACCACGCGCAGTTACAGCGCTCGCCCGGACACTCGATCAGGAGCTCATGGCGCTCTCACGCGGCGCGAGCCTCGAGTGCCTCGCGTGCGGCGAGTTCGTGATGCGCCTCCGCGGCGTCCTCGCCTGCCCGGAGTGCCGCGCGCTGCTGGCGGACGGCACCGAGGTGCCGGAAGTCGTGCTTCCGCGCGCGGTCGAGGCGTCGTAGAGCGCGTAGACTGGGCCTGCAGGCCGGGTGGCCGCGGACGGCTCACGCCGTCCGAGGAAAGTCCGGACACCGTAGGGCAGGACGCTGGGGAAACCCCAGGCGGCGAAAGCCGACGGAAAGTGGAACAGAGAGGAGACCGCCGGCGCTCACGCGTCGGTAAGGGTGAAACGGTGGGGTAAGAGCCCACCAGCATCGTGGTGACACGATGGCTTGCCAAACCCCGTCCGGTGCAAGGCGAAGCAGGTCCCATTGACGCGGCCCGCCGAGGGACCGGGTACGCCGCTCGAGCCTCCGGGGAACCGGGAGCCTAGATGGATGGCCACCAGAACAGAATCCGGCTTACAGGCCTGCTACGGGAAGACCCTGCACTTGCAGGGTCTTCCTATCTGACGGCTGAATGGCCGTGCATCATGTGCACCATGCGATTCCCGGTTGACGCTCGCGATTCGCATGCTGGCATGAGTGCGATCCCGTGCTGATGCGGAGGCTGTCGACGCGATGTTGCCCGCGCGGCCAATTCGACAGCGCCTGCTTCCCGAGGAAGCGTTGAGGAGGCAATCGGGTCTCCATCGGTTGGCCGGTCTCCGTTTGCGAGCAACGCGCCGCAAGGGCAAGTCAACCCTCATGAGGTTGCCCGACGGGCGCAAGCGCGACGCGATGGGCTATGGCGGCCGCCTCTCGGCGGTTTGGCGCCCCGAGCTTGCGCAGGATGTGCGAGACGTGGGCGCTGGCTGTCTTCTCACTGATGACGAGATGCCCAGCGATCTCCCGGTTTGTGTAACCGCGCGCTACGAGAGTCAGTACCTCAGCCTCGCGTCGCGTCAAGCCCAGAACCTCTCCTAGTCCCTGCCTTTCAAGCAACACTTCCTCAGGAGGGGCCAGGTCGAGCCGCGCACGCTGGGCCAGCAACTCGAGCTCTCGCTGCAGCGGCTTCGCTCCGATCCGGGCTGCGACGGCATGCGCCTCTCGGAGTCGGGCACCCGCCTCGGTGCGAGAGGCACCTGCGGCAACGAGCGCCTCGGCCTCGTGCCAGCGGCAGTAGGCCGCGAGCGGAGGGCGTTCGAGCCTGTCCCATGTGCCTGCGGCTGCCGCCCAGGACTCAGGTCGTATTGCCCCACGGGCACGGTCGTACTCGGCCTCGGCCAGGGCTAGCCAGCCATCAGCGGTCGGAGTGACGCGCGATGCCTCGGCTGCCGCGCCGCGAGCGAGCGCGATGAGCTTTCGCGCCCGCGCGAGCCAGGAACGGACGGCGTCGGCGTCACGGCGGGCGCGAGCGAGCATTGCGAGCTCCGCCTGCGCCCGAAGCCCCTTGGCAGCGAACCAGAGCCGCAGCTGGTCGGCTTGACGGGAGCGCGCTCTCGTCAAGCCGACCCGGATGGCGCGATCGGCGTCGATCCACCGCCGCTCCCACAGCGCGAGCTCGGCGAGGAAGACATCGTAAACCCCTTGCCCGCGGTCTTCGCGGAGCGTGACGAGTGCGGCGTCGAGGTGGGACCGCGCGGCTTCGAACTCGCCTCGTCCCAGCTCGATGTCGGCACGGAGCATGAGGAGCATGTAGGGGAAATTCCCGGTGATCGCGCGAAGTGCGTCCGCGCTCGCGCTGTCCGCCTCGTCCCACTCGCCGATCGCAATCAGGGCCTCGATGGTGTTCGCCGCGAGCACAGTGCTGTCGATTCCGTATGGGCGAATCGCTCCCAGCCCTCTCTCCCCTAGCCGAGCTGCCTCAGTCGGCCGTCCGAGCATCGTCAGGACGTCCGTGAGCGAGACGTGCGCCTGAAGAAGCACCAGGGCGTCACCACCGTGTTGGGCCAGCTCGAGCGTCCGCCAAAGCTCTGTGAGGCCCTCCTCGGCTTGGCCGAGGTAGGCGAGGTCTCGCCCGAGGTCCTGGAGCGCCTGAAGCTCAGCAGCACGTGCGCCGACTGCGCGAGCCAGCTCGAGCGCCTGCTGACAGACTGCGAGTGACTCGTCGAAACGCCATGCGAGCATCAATCCAGTCGCAAGCCCAGCCAGCGCCTCGGCGCGCGCCGCCGACGGCGGCTCCGCGGGAACGAGCTCGACGACGCGCTCGAAGGCCGAGAGCGCGGCATCCGTCCTCCCGCTTTCGTGCAGGAACCGGCCAAGTCCGCGGTACAGGCGCGCAGTGCGCATCGGGTCGCTGTTCCCGACCTGCTCGATCGCGTTCCGCTGGAGTTCCACGGCGCGGGGCGCCACCCCAGTCTCGCTGGCGAGTTCCGCCGCCCATGAGCAGAGCCCCGCGAAATCCACGTCGACGCGCGTGGATGCGTCCGGAACGTCGGGCCAGAGCGCGACGGCTCGTTCGAGGTGCGCTAGAGCTTCAGCGAGCCCGTAGACAGCCTCCGTCTCGTGGGCCGCTTCCACCGAGGCGACGAGTGCATCCGCGGGATGTCCCGCCGCTGCCCAGTGCGGCGCGAGCTCTGCGGCTGCGGCACCGCTGCGCGAGAGTTGCTCGGCAAGCCCCGCGTGCAGGTCCTCGCGCTCGCCGGGGAGGATGGTCGCGTAGATTGCCTCGGCAAGGAGCGCATGGCGGAAACGGAAGGTGGCTGCTACCTGGTCGGCCACGAGGACGTCCTGCTCGACCGCCCGGCGCAGCGACTCGCGCACGTCACGCTCGGGGAGCGCGGCCACGGCTGCGAGCAATGGATAGGCGACATCACGACCGGCGGCGGCCGCGACCCGCATCAGGTTCTGTGCCGAAGGGTCGAGCCGCTCCACGCGCTGAAGCAGCAGGTCGCGCACTCCGCTGGGCAGCTCCCCGATCTGCCCGGCCGCAAGCAGCTCCTCGGCAAAGAAGGGGTTGCCCTCCGAGCGGGAGACGATCGTGCCAGTCAGCTCCGCGGGCAGTGGCGACGCGGAGTGCGCCGCGATGAGGACCTCCAGCTCCTCGTCCTGCAATGGCCCTAGCTCGAGCACGCTTCCGGAGCCGGAACGCCGCACGCCGTCGGCGAGCCGGCGCAGGCCATCAGCAGAGCCAGGGTCGCCCGCCCGGTATGTCCCGAGAACGAGGACTGGATGGTTGTCGATGTTGTGGGCGAGGTAGACCACCAGGTCGAGTGATGATGGATCGGCCCAGTGCAGGTCCTCGAGCACGAGGAGCACAGGGGCCACCGCGGCGCGCCGCGAGAGCAGCGCGAGCATCTCCTCGAACATACGTAGCTGTGACCTTGCCTTCCGTTCGAGCTGACGTCGGTCCGCGAGATGGCGTAGGGCGTCGACAAACGGCTGATAGGGCAGCTCCGCGCCGACGAAGTCGATCGAACGGCCGACGTGAACCCTGAAGCCGGCCTTGCGTGCACGTGCCGCGATTTCGGATGCAAGCCGGGTCTTGCCGATGCCGGCCTCGCCGGCAATGAGGAAAGCGGCACCCTGCCCAGAGCTCGCGTTCTCGAGCGCGCGCTCGGCCTTCTCGAGCTCGGCCGCGCGCCCAACGAACACCCGCCCTGCGTCAGCGTCAGCGTCCATGCGGATCAGTATCGCGCCGCCGGCAAGACCTTAAAGGCGCCTCACAGGTGAAGCACGCGAAAAATGAGTAACGCGCCGGCGAAAGATAAGGCCCTCCGCCCGATGCGCTCTCGCATCTGCGCGGCCACCATCACGGACGGTCGACATCTATCCAAGGAGCACGGAATGACAACCAGATCGGTAAAAGAGAGGGCGGCTGCGCGGATGAAGACGTACACCGTAACGGGCGGCGGAGGGCTCGAGATCCACGTCCGCGAGTGGGGCAGGGCAGACGGTCCTCCGATCCTGTTCCTCCACGGCTGGTCGCAGAACCACCTCTGTTGGGCGAGGCAGGTCGAGAGCGCGCTCGCGGATGAGTTCCGCCTGGTGACGTGCGACCTGCGCGGCCACGGCATGTCCGAGGCGCCACTCGAGCCGGAGCATTACACGGATGCCGGCCTCTGGGCCGATGACGTAGCGGCCATCATCGACACACTCGGCCTCGACCGGCTGGTGCTCGTCGGTTGGTCGTACGGCGCGTTCGTCGTCTGCGACTACATCGACAAGTACGGCTCGGAGCACGTCGCGGGGATCAACTTCGTCGAGGGGCTGGTCAAGCTGGGAGAGGCCGCGTTTGGCACGTTCATCGGCCCTGGCTTCCTCGGCCACTTCGTGGGCGCCACCGCCGACGACCTGCCGACGAATATCGAGGCCATTCGCTCTTTCGTGAAGGCGTGCGCGGCGAAGCCACTCTCCGCCGACGAGTACGAGACGGCGCTGTGCTGGAACATGTCCGTGGCCGCGCGCGTCAGGGCCAATCTCGCCGCCCGCCAGATCGATTGCGACGACACGCTGGGCGCGCTCGAGGTGCCGGTGGTCGTGACGCAGGGGGAGGCGGACACGGTCGTGCTGCCGGCGATGGCGGAGCACATCCTCGCGACGTGTCTAACTGCGGAGGGGGCCTGGTACGAGGGCGTCGGCCACCTGCCGTTCATCGAGGAGCCCGAGCGGTTCAACCGCGAACTCGCCGAGCTGACCCGACGCGTCCGCGCGTGAACGTCGGACACGCGCCATGAACGCACAGGTGAATCGACGGCCGCCGGCGTCTCGGCTGCCAGAGGTTTCTGGGGCACGAATCTTGGTTCATGGGATGGAAACGCGGATACGCCGCACTTCTCAAACGTTGCTCAGGACTTGCAGGTCGTTGGACGACAGCGGGTAGCCGGTGCAGGAAGGCCCGGGGCCACGGGCGCGGGACTTCTATCCAGGCGGCCTCTCATCGCCGCGGAGGAGCGCGCCCAGCTGCCGCTCGTCGATCTCGTGCACCAACGGATCTGCGTGTCGATGCACGAGCCGCCACTCAGGCCCTTCGCGGCGAAACACCAGCGTCAGGCGGAGCGACAAGTCCTGCTCCGGCAGATCGCCGACCTTGCCGTGCTGGCGCTCGATCGCCACGACAACGACAAGCTCGCCAGATGCGTATGTCTGGAAGACCTCCAACTCGGCCTCCCCGCCCTGGAAGTATCGGGTCAGGGCTTCGAGCGCCTCGTCCGATTCGTCGAACCCACGTCTCGGTTGCCCGCCCGACGGCGCCATGAGGGTGAAATCCTCCGCGTGCCGCATGAGCCGTGCGTAACGGCGCATGTCGCCCCGGATGAACGCGGAGGCGGCGTCCGCCATGCGCCCGATCACGCCGTCAACGTCTTCGTCCGTGAGATGCGGCACGTTCGGTCAAGCGTATCCCGTCGATGCTGCCCGCGGCCGTCGTTCGAGGTCATCAGCCCCGGCCATGCGGGGCGGCATTCGACATGTTTTGTTACTAACTGCTAAAGTACTTTAAGTGGTTAGTAAAGCTCGTGAGCAGCCGCCGCGCTACCGCCGTGTCGTCGACGGCCTCGTCCTCCCCGTCGCGGTCGCGGGCCCGGCGGCACTCGACTTCTGCAACACGTTCGCCGGCTGGAACGACACGGAGTCGCACGAGTACCTCGCGACCTACGCCCACCTCGCCGTCTGGGCACGGGAGGCCGGACTCCTCGACGCGCGCTCGGCGGCAGCCGTGCTCGCGGGCGCGGAGCTCGACCACGACGAGGCGGATCGTCAACTCGAGCGGGCGCGCGCGCTACGGAGCGCCGTGTACCACGCGTGCACCGCTTCGGACGATCAGAGCGCGTGGGACGCAGTCGCCGTCGAGGCGCGTGCCGCCGCCGGGCACGCCGTCCTCCACGCCGATGGGGCGCCCGGCCACCGCTGGACGGTCTCGGACGCCGCGGCCCTCGCCCGGCCGGTTCTCGAGCTCGCGCGCGAGGCGGGTGATCTGCTGGCGACGACCGACCTGCGCGACGTCAAGTCTTGCCCCGGGACCCGCTGCGGCTGGCTCTTCTTCGACTCGAGCGGGCGCCGACGCTGGTGCAGCATGGAGGTCTGCGGCAACCGAGCCAAGGCGCACCGTCACGCGCAGCGCGCACGGAGCGCTCGCCGGCACGCGGGAGACGCATAGATGGTGCAGTACGCGATCCGTCGTCTGCTCTGGACCATCCCCGTCATTTTCGTCTGCATGACGCTCCTGTTCGGCCTCATGAAGGTCGGCGGCGGCAACTTCCTGCGGCATCCCCCTCCGGCCGGACTCTCCAACGTCGCCTGGGTCAAGTACGGCGACCCCAAGCCCGAATCGATCACGCGCAACATCGAGCGAAGGCTCGGCCTCGACCTCCCCTGGTACGACCAGTACCTCCACTATCTGAAGTCGGTCGCCGAGCTCGACTTCGGCCCGACGTTCACGTTCACCGGGCGCTCCGTCAACTCGATTCTGCGTGAGCAGGGCCCGATCACGCTCGAGCTGGCGCTGCTCGCGCTCGGCTGGGCGATCGCGCTCGGCATCCCACTCGGCGTCGCGGCCGGGCTCCGCCGGGGGACGATCCTCGATCGGGCGCTCACCACGGTCACCGCCGTGACGATGGGCCTGCCGCTCTTCTTCTTCGGGACCGTCTTCTCCTGGCTGTTTGCGGTCAAGCTCGGCCTCGTCCCGCCGTTCGGCTGGAACGGCTGGCGCTCGAAGATCCTGCCCGTCTTCGTGCTCGGTCTCATCCCGTTCGCCCAGGTCGTCCGGGTGCTCAGGTTCGAGATGCTCGAGGTGCTCGGCCGCGACTACGTCCTCGTCGCGCACGGAAAGGGCCTGCGCAAGGCCCGCGTGGTCGGGACGCACGTGCTACGCCCCGCCTTGATCCCGCTCGCATCGATGCCCGGTCCGATGCTGGGACAGCTCGTCGCCGGCCTCTTCGTCGTCGAGTGGATCTTCTCGATTCCGGGGCTCGGCCGTTACTTCATCGCCGCGGCGCAGGTCGGCGACTATCCGGTCATCCTCGGCCTCACGATTGCGCTCACGGTCACGATCGCGATCGCGAACCTGCTTTCGGACCTCGCGCTCGCCGCGCTCGACCCGCGAATGCGAGACGCCGAGGCGCGCGGGTGATCGTCATGATGCTCGAGAGAGACGCCCGGACGTCGGTCGAGCGGAGCCGAACGCGGATGAGGGGCTCGGCTTTCGGCGGCAACGAGCGCCTGCGGCCCAGATGCAGACCGCCTCCGCTCCTGCCGCAGAAGGCGCGCGGACGTCCTGATGACGTTCAAGTCCCTCCGCCCCGCGCCCGCCGTTGACGGGCCGCTACGGTCGACGGAGATGGCGAGAGTCGACGTCCGCCTCGATCCGGTCTCCGAAACCCTCCTGTGGACGCTCTACCACCGTGCCGTGGAGGCGCGGAGACCCGACTCGGTGCTCGACGATCCGCTCGCGGTCGAGCTCGTCGAGCAGATCGACTTCCCGTTCGTGGAGCGGTTCGGCGACAGCGCCGGACTGTCGCAGTGGCAGGCGCTTCGTGCGCGCCGCTTCGACGAGGTCGTCCGGCGATTTCTGTCCGACCGTCCTGATGCGACGGTCGTGGCACTGGGAGAGGGTCTCGAGACGCAGCTCTGGCGGGTGGACGACGGGCGGGCCTGCTGGGTAACCGTCGATCTTCCGGAGGTCGTCGCGCTGCGCCGGCGCCTCCTGCCCGACCATCCGCGGAACAGCACGGTCGCCTGCTCGGCGGTCGATCCAGCCTGGATGGACGAGGTCGCCGAAGCTTCCGCCACGCTCGTCACGGCGCAGGGGCTCCTGATGTATTTGCACCCCGAGGATGTGCACCAGCTCGTCGCCCGATGCGCGGGGCGTTTCCCCGACGGCGCGCTCGTGTTCGACGCCGTGCCCCGGTGGATGGCGGAGCGAAGCCGGCGCGGCAAGCTCCGCTCGGGAACGGGCTGGCAACCGCCGCCGTGGCTCTGGGGGCTCGACCGGGATGAGGAGCGCCGCCTGCGCCGGCTCCCCGGCGTCGCGGCGCTCGAGCAGCTCCGGCTGCCACGCGGCCGGGGGGCGGCGCACGGATGGCTGCTGCCCGCAGCCACCCGCGCTGCGTTCCTGAGGCGCCTCACGTTGTCCGTGCTGGTCGCGCGCTTCGCGCCCGGGGCTCAAAGGCCCCAGAACGGATCGGTGAGCCCGACGGCACGGAAGTAGGCGGCCGCTGCGACCGGATCGCGGCGCTCGTAACCCCGCTCGAGCCGGCCGTCGTACCTCGGGCTCGTCCGGGAGCACGTGAGGCAGGGAGGACGAGTCCCAGGCGCAGCCTCCCCACCACAAGGACGACCGGCCCATCACCGCGAAGCCGAGCGGCACGGACGCGAACGGGTGAGCCATGACGATCGCGCCGTCCGCTCCCAGCACGAGGTGCCGGCGCTCGTGCAGGTCGGCGAGCGCGCCGTGCACCAGCTCGAGCTCGAGCCCGAGCCGGCCGGCGGCCGTCAACCGTCGGCTTCCTGCCGCTGTCGGCGAACGAGCGATAGACCTCGACGCGAACGTCCTCGGGGTCGGCCGGCATCGTCTAGCGTCGTCGCCCATCGAGCCGGATCGTCCACCGGTCGACAGCGTCCACCACGAGGTGCGTCTCGTGCCACGGATCGCGGGCCAGCGTGGCGCGGACGGCTTCCTCCGACTCCGCCTCGACCACGAGCACGACGCGATGCTCGTCGGCCAGCGGCCCACCGAGGACGACGAATCCGGTCTCGAGGAGGCCGTCCATGAACGACGCATGCTCGGGCCACTCCGACTGCTCTTCGAGGAGTCGGGACGGATCCCACCGCGGGCCGGTCCGCCGGAGGACGACGAAGAACACAGCTCATCGTTCTACCAGCCCGCTGGAAGCCCAGGGGGCCGGCCTTGCCGCACGAGCGATCCGCAACTACGTTGAAAGAAGCCGTGCGCGTCATCGTCCTCAACTGCATGAGCCGGATCGGGCTCGCGGTCATCAACGCGCTCGATCCCCAGTACGAGGTGGTCGGGGGCATGCTCAACCGCCCCGGCCTGCACGGATTTCAGTACGAGCGGTACTTCCGACACCGGCGCCTGACCGACGTCTTCCGCCATCCCAATCCGGAGCGCTACCTGGACGAGTTCCGCGCATCCGTGCTCGACGCGTGTCGCCGGTACGACGCCGACGCAGTCTTCCCGACCTCGACCGGGACGGCGATTGCGCTCTCGCAACTCAAGGACGATCTTCCCGACGACGTGCGTGCGAGGTTCGTGATCGACGACTGGTCGACGCTCTCCAAGCTCGCAGACAAGTGGCAGACGTTCCAGCTCTGCCGTGAGCTCGACGTCCGAACGCCGTACACGGTGCTGCCGGTCGGGGCGGGGGAACAGGAGGCGCTCGAGCTTCCGTTGCCCGTTATCGCGAAACCACGAAACGGGGAGGCCGCTCAGGGCTTCCGCTTCTTCGAGGATCGCGGCTCGCTCGAGCGGTTTCTCGCCGACCCTCCCCGGCTGGGGGTCGATTCCGGGGGCGAGTACCCGTACATCGTCCAGGAGTACGTCCCGGGCACGATCCACGACGGTGGCGCCTGTGCGATCGACGGCGAGCCCCTCACGCTGTACAGCCAGCAACGGACGCTGACGGTGTACGAGTACGGTGGCCCTTCGGTGATCTGCCAGCTGACCGATGAGGAGCCGATCCGGGAAGGCGCGAGGAAGATGCTCGCCGGGTTGCGCTGGAACGGTGTCGTGGTCTTCGAGTTCATCCGCACCCCCGAGGGCGAGTACTACTTCCTCGAGGGCAACCCGCGTTGCGGAGCGGCCGTGCAGCTCGTCGTCGAGGCGGGAATGAACGTCTGCCAGCAGGCGGTGGACGTTCTCGTCCGCGGCGAGCGGCCAACACCCACCCTCGACTATCCGGTGGGCATGGCGTGCAAGTGGTACTCGCCGACCGCGATCGTCTCGTGTTTCCGCAAGCCCCGCACCGTCGCCGCGGTGCGCGAGCGCGGACGCCGGCTGTTCGGCCCATATCCCCCCGGGCCGACGATCAACAACGTCCGCCTGCGCGACCTGGGCCACCTCGCGGGGATCACTCTCGATCACTTCGCCTCGGGCGGCGGGGGCGGTGGAGGCGGACATCATGCGGCTCCGCCCGTCCCGACGCCGCACCGTGCCGTCTCCTGAGCCAGGCCGCGCGGCGCCTCCCTCCGCCGCTGCTCCGGCGGGGTCGAGCCTCGAGGTGCCGGAAGCCTCCGCGTTCTCGTTCCCGCTAGCGGGATTCGCGCCGAGCGGCGGCGCCTTCGAGCGCATCTGGCGGCATCCCGGCTGCCGCAAATGGCCCATCGTCCACCCCGGCGTCGACTTTCACGGAACGTCGATCGGCGGCACGACGGTGGCTGCGATCACCGACGGGCTCGTCGTCTACGTCGCCCCCGACCAGAACGGCGACGGACATCCCGACAGCTGGGGAGGCGTGGTCCTCGAGCATCTCCAGGCCGAAGAGACGTTCTTCTCCCAGTACGGCCATGTCGACTCGATTCGCGTCGCCGCGGGTGACATCGTGAGAGCGGGCGAGCCGATCGCCTCCGTTGGCTCGGTCGGGCGCCCCGCCCATGGGCCGCATTTGCACCTCGAGATCCGCACGGCCGCCCACCCGGACCCGAGAAACGGAGGCTTCTGGTCGTGCCGCGGCTTTGCGCGCAAGCGGACGGTGCGGTCGTGGTACCGGGACCCGGCCGCGTTTCTGCTCGAGCGCGGGGCCGAGCGTCCAGCGTCGGACGGCTGAGCGTCCGAGTCAGGAGCGCGCCGACGCCAGGATCTCGGACAGGTGGCCGTGGGCCATGCAGACGACGGTGTCCGCGCCGCCGTAGTAGATCGTGACCCTGTCGCCGGCGTGGTCGACGAGGGCGGCGCAGGGGAAGACCACGTTCGGAACGTCGCCAACCTGCTCGTAGGAGACATGCGGGGCGAGGAGGAAGTTGCTGCCGCGCGCTACGACCCGCCATGGCTCGTCGCGATCGAGGAGCGCCGCACCCATCGAGTACACGAAGCCGTTGCACGAGGTCAAGACGCCGTGATAGAGGACGAGCCACCCCTCGTCGGTCTCGATCGGGGTCGGGCCGGGGCCGATCTTCGTCGCCTGCCAGGAGAGCGGGACCGGCGCCATCACATGCCGATGCCTCCCCCAGTGGACGAGGTCCGGGCTCTCCGAGTAGAAGACGTCGCCGAACGCCGTGTGCCCGCCGTCGCTCGGCCGGCTCAGCATCGCGTAGCTCCCTCCGATTCGGCGGGGGAAGAGCACGCCGTTTCGGTTGAAGGGCAGGAACGCGTTCTCGAGCTGGGTGAACGTCCGGAAGTCCTCCGTGTACCCGAGCCCGATCGTCGGCCCGTGGTACCCGTTGCACCAGGTCACGTAGAACCTGTCCTCGAGCCGGGTGACGCGCGGATCGTAGGCGTGCTCGAACGTCTCCCGGATCTCGCCGACGCGGTCGTCCGCCGTGCGGAAGTCGATGGGCTCGGGCGCGAGCTCCCATGCGGCGCCGTCCTTGCTCGTCCCGACGTGCAGGTTCATGACGCGGCGCGTGTCGTCGACCCGGAAGACGCCTGAGTAGCCGTCACCGTGTGCGACGACCGCCGAGTTGAAGATGCTGTTCGCCCGTGGAACCGCGTCGCGCGTGACGATCGGATTGGCGCTCGAGCGCCAGAGGACGTCGCTCGAGCCGGCCGGACGTTCCTCCCACGGGAACACGGCGGTCGTGCTCACGGGCCGGCCGTCGCGCAGCCCGTTGTCCTTTTCGGTCATCATCGCTCACGCCTCCTTGGGTCGTGGGCCCGAGACCGCCACCAGGTGATCGGCCTCCATCTCGACCAGCGCCGGGGCGCCCGCGGTCGGGTCGTCTTCGTCTCTTGTCCCGGCGACCGTCTCGTGGCCCCGCGCCCACTTCGTGTGCAGCTGCGGCACGGACGAGAAGAGCATCTTCGTGTACGGGTGGAGCGGGTTGCCGAAGACCTTCTCGGTCGCGCCCATCTCCACGACCTCACCGCGGCGGAGGATCACGGCCCTGTCGCTGATGTAGTTGCCCAGCGAGAGATCGTGCGTGATGAAGACGACTCCGAGGCCGCGCTCCTTGAGCTCGCCGAGAAGGTTCAGGACGTCGATCCGTGTCGATGCGTCGAGCATGCTCGTGATCTCGTCGGCGACGAGGAGCTTGATGTCGAGCAGGAGCGCGCGCGCGACCAGCAGTCGCTGGAGCTGGCCGCCGCTCAGCTGATGCGGGTATTTCCCGAGGCAGTCGGCAGGTTCGAGGCTGACGGCGCGAAGCGCCCTGGCGACTTTCGCGTCCCACTCGCTCCTGCTCGTCTCCGGAAAGAAGCCCCTGACGAGCGCGAGCACCCGATCGGCCTTGAAGATCGGGTTGTAGGAGCTGAACGGGTCCTGGAAGACGCCCTGGACATCCGCATAGTAGGAGCGGAGCTGCGTCCGCCCGAACGTCGAGACGTCCGTGCCGTCGAACGTGATGGAGCCCGTGGTGACGGGCGACAGCCTCAGGATCATTCTCCCAATCGTGGTCTTGCCGCTGCCGCTCTCGCCGATCAGCGACACGACCTCGCCCTGGCGCACCTCCAGGTTGACCCCGTTCACCGCTCTCAGGCGTTTGCCGCCGAACGTGCCGACCTTGTAGACCTTCGTGACGCCGTCCAGCCGAAGCATCGCTCAGGTCGCCTTCCAGCACGCGACGTGGCGTCCCGGCTCGATTTCGACGAACGGCGGCTCCTCGACGCACTTCTCGAACGCGAGCGGGCAGCGGTCGCGGAACCGGCAGCCGCCGGGTGGCGACAGGAGCGAGGGCGGCCGGCCCGGGATGCCAGCGAGCTTCGTGTTCTCGTAGCGCACGCCCACCTCCGGCAGCGAGGAGAGCAGGAGCCGCGTATACGGGTGCTTGGGCTCGGCCACGATCGCGTCGGCTGGAGCCTTCTCCGCCAGCTTTCCGGCGTACATGACGAGAATCGTGTCGGCGATCTGGAACAGGATCGCGAGATCGTGGGTGATCACGATCATGCTCCTCACGAACTCGCGGTCGCGGAACTCGACGAGCAGCTCGCCCACGGCGCGCTGGCTCGACACGTCGAGGGCGGACGTGATCTCGTCGGCGATCAGGAGCGACGGGTTGAGCAGCGTCGAGATCACCATGACCGTGCGCTGCTTCATCCCGCCGGAGAGCTCGATCGGAAACCGGTCGAGAACGTCGGCGGAGAGGCCGACCAGGTCGAGGCGGCGGACGAGCTCCGGCCGCACCTCTTCGAAGCGCGCGCCTCTCGACTCGATCAGCTCCTCGACGAGCTTCCCGATCTTCCGCGTCGGCGTGAGCGCGCTCATCGAGTACTGAGGGACGATCGACACCTCCTCGAACCGGTACCTGTTCATCTTCGAGTCGTTGCCGATCGGCAGCTCGCCGCCGTCGAGCTCGACGCGTCCCGCGACGTGCTTCATGCGGCCGTCCATGCGAATGAGGCTCTTGCCGAGGGTCGACTTTCCGCAGCCCGACTCGCCCGCGAGCCCCATGATCTCGCCGTCGGCGATCTGGAAGGTCGTGCCGTCGACGGCCTTCACGTCTCCCCGGAGCGATCGGTAGTAGACCTGGAGCTCGTCGACGCGGAGGCTCATGTCTCACGCAGCCTCGGGTTGAAGACCTCGTCGAGCCCGACGTTCATCACGTAGAGGCCGCCGACTATCGCGATGATCCCGAGCCCCGGCGGCAAGAACCACCACCACGAGCCGAGCAGGAGCGCGGACGCCGTGAACGCATTGTTCATCATCAGCCCGAGCGACACCGACTCGGTGGGTCCGAGCCCGAGGAAGTCGAGCGAGGCTCCGATCAGGATCGCTCCGCCGAACAGGAGGATGAACATCATCAGGAGGTAGGAGCTCATGTTCGGAGCAAGCTCGGCGGCGATCACCTGCCGGGTGCTTCGACCGCTCAGGCGCGCGACCTCCACGAACTCTCTGGTCTTGAGCGAGAATGTCTGCGAGCGAACAGCCCGCGCTGCCCAGGGCCACGACGTCAGACCGATGATGATCGCCTCGGACGTGTAGCTCTGCACCTCGAGGTATGCGGCGACGATGATCAGGATCGCGAGCGTCGGGATCACGAGGACGACGTTCGTGAGCATGTTGAGGACGTCGTCGACCCATCCGCCGCGGTAGCCGGCGGTGAACCCGACGAAGGCACCGAGCAGCCACGCGATGCCACCGCCGAGCGCGCCGACCAGGAACGCCGCCCGCATGCCATGGACGAACTGCGAGAAGACGTCCTGCCCGTAGGAGGTCGTGCCGAACCAGTACTCGGACGACGGGGGCTGGTCGGTCGGCCCCGTGAACGCGAGCGGCGAGTGATCGGCGACCATGGGGCCGACGATCGCCACCAGGAGGCACGCGAGGACGACGCCGAGACCGAGCACGAACTTCCAGTTCCGAAAGGCGAAGTACAGGAACTCCGAGTGCCTGGGACCTACGGCGGGCGCGCCGACCGGTGGGCCGGAGGGCACGAGCGGTGTCGGGGCGTCGAGCCCGGTGGGCGCATCGCCGGGCACCGCGACACCGCCCCGGCGCGGCCCGGACACGGCGCTCACGAGCCGCCCTGCATGCCGACGCGCGTCCGCGGGTCGATCACGACGTACGCGATGTCGATGATGAAGTTCGCGATCAGGACGCCCGTGATGAGGAAGAGGAAGATCCCCTGGATGAGGAAGTAGTCGCGATTCTGGATCGCGCTCAGCGTGAGCGTGCCGAGACCCGGGTAGGAGAAGACGATCTCGACGACGATGGCGCCGGCCACGACCGCGCCGAGCGCGAGTGCCAGCCCGGTGATCTGGGGCAGGAGCGCGTTCCGGTAGGCGTACTTGCGCACCAGCTTCGTCGGGGCGCCGAGCGCGGCGAGGTAGTTCGAGTAGTCGGACTCGAGCTCGTAGATGATCAGGTTCCGCATCCCGATCGCCCAGCCACCGAATGCGACGAGGAACAGCGCGGCGAACGGCAGGAACCAGTGGTAGAGGAAGCTCCAGGCGAACTCGAGGGTCCACGCAGGCTGAAGGCCGAGCCCGTACGCGCCGGAGACGGGGAAGATCGCCCAGGTCGAAGCGAAGAGCCAGACGAGCACGATCCCGAGCCACATCTGCGGAGTCGCGGTGAGGACGTAGCTCACGGGCAGCACGGTGTTGTCCAGGGTCTTCCTGCGCGCGGCGAGCGCCCCGACCTTGTTGCCCGCCCAGAAGCTCAGCAGGATGGCCGGGACGAGGAGCGCGATCGTGTACGGCAGCGCGCTCATGATGAGCTCCGAGACCGGCGTCGGGAAGTGGAGGATGCTCAGCCCGAGGTCGCCGTGGAAGAGCGCCGCCCAGAAGTTCAGATACTGCTTCCAGATCGGGACGTCGAAGCCGAACGCCTTCGTGTAGTACCCCGTGAGCTCCTCCGTCGCTCCGGGCTGCGCCTGCATCCGCGAGAGCAGCGCCTGCACGGGGTCGCCGGGCATGAAGCGCGGGATCGCCCAGTCGATGGAGACCGCCACGAAGAACGTGACGATGTAGATCAGCGCCTTCCGTGCGAGGTAGCGAGTCACCGGAACGCCTGGCGTCGAGAATGACCCGGAGACACGACACCCCTCCCGAGTTGAAGTCGGGAGGGGTGTCGTCCGGTCACGCTGAGCCGCCGATCGTTACGAGGCGGGCCTCAGGTGGGTGAGCATGTCGATGGAGGTCATCTGCCAGTAGTTCCGCCACGACGTCGGCGTGTACTGGCCGCCCTTGGCCGACGGCCAGTTCGTCCAGTACTTCGTGTTGGTGATGGACCACATGCCGTTGTACCAGAGCGGGATCGCAGGAAGATCCTGCAGGAAGCGCCGCTGGAGAAGCGACATCGTGGCCTTGAACGCCTTGGCGTTGCTCGTCGGCGTCTTGTCGAGCGTCTGCACGAGCTTCCAGGCGGCCGGGTCCGAATAACGCTCGTAGTTGACCGTCGTCTGGTTGTCCAGGATCGGCAGCTGGTAGATGTACTGGTAGTACGTCCACGGCGTGTTGCTGTACTGCCGGTCGTTCGCGAGCAGCAGGTCGTACCGGGCGTGGCCGCGGTCGTCCACCAGCGTCGCGTACTCGGGGAAGGACGCCGTGACCTTGATCCCGACCGCCTTCGCGCTGTCGGAGATCACCTGGATCGCAGTCATCCAGTCCGACCATCCGTTCGGGCAGACGATCTGAAGGTCGATCGGCGAGCCGTCCTTGTTCTCGACGTACCCGTCTCCGTCGGTGTCCTTGTAACCGGCGGAAGCGAGAATCGCCTTCGCCTTGCCGACGTTGTAGGAGAAGCCGAGCTGCTTGACGGCCTTCTTGTCGACCCACTTGTTCCAGATCGGCAGGAGCCCGGTCGGGCTCGCCTTCGCCACGGTGCCCTGGTACGACTTGGCGATGATCTGGCCCATGTTGATCGAGTCGGCGAGCGCCCGCCGGAACTGCTTGTCGTCGAGCGGCTTCTTCGTCGTGTTGGGGAACAGCCAGGTCGTGTTCGCGCCGAGGTGGTACGGGGTCTTGTCGAAGTAGGTCTTGAACTGGCCCCTGATCGCCGACTTCGGTGCGAAGTTGTTGAACAGGTCGATGTTGCCGCGCAGGAGGTTTGCGAGCGCGGCTGCGTTGGTGCCGTTCTTGATGTCGACGACGTACGTCGGTCCGACCGAGAGACCCAGCGCCTTCGTCGCCCACCAGCCGGCACGCTTCTTCCAGACGACGGTCTCGGACGAGGCGCCCACACCGGACTCGTATGAGTAGGGCCCGGTGCCGACGAGCTTCTTCGGGTCACCGAGGTTCCCCGTCGTCAGGTCGGACTTCGAGTAGCTCTTGAAGACGTGCTGGGGCACGATCACGACGTTGAACCGGTAGTTGTCGAACTCCTGCACTCCAGGCTTGCCCTTGAACGTGAAGACCACGTTCCGCCCCTTCACCGTGACGCTCTGGAGACCGGTGTCCTGCCAGAGGGCGTGCTGCGGGTGCGTCGCGAGCTTCAGCATGTCGAAGCTGTACTTCACGTCCTGCGGCGTGAGCGCGGTCCCGTCGCTCCAGTTCACGCCGCTGCGCACGGTCATCGAGTACGTGGTCTTCGACGTCCACTTGCCACCGGACGCGAGCCACGGGATGAACGTGTCCTTGAGCGGGTCGTAGCGAAACGGCGTCTCGTAGACGAAGCCCACGAGGCCCGTGACGTAGTCCCAGTTCTTCGCC
Source organism: uncultured Actinomycetes bacterium (assembly GCA_963798725.1). Lineage (GTDB taxonomy): Bacteria > Actinomycetota > Thermoleophilia > Gaiellales > Gaiellaceae > Gaiella. Next base: position 709,301 of record CAWCUL010000001.1, on the reverse strand, counting down.
GGGTTCAGGTCGACGTTCGGCGACCACTGGTTGCCGCTCATGTAGAGGGTTTGCGCCCTGGGTAGCGCGAGCGCGGATTGCTCGGCGGCTCCGGCGCCTCCCACCATCAGCGCGGCCACCGTGCCGAGGGCGACGACCGCTGCGACGGCGCCGACGCCCCTTGCCCTTCGGGTTGAGATCACTGTGTACTCCCTTCTCCTCTGGTCGCGCTCGGGCTGCGCCTGCCGAGCACGAGGATGCGGTCGACGCTTCTCCAGTCGTGGACGAGCGGATCGCCGCCCGGGTTGGAGCGTCCCGCGAACTCCGACGTCGGAGTCATCCAGCGCACAGGTGCACTTCATCACTTATCCGGTTAAGTGTCAACCGTATTTCTGCGAACGGTCAGGCCGTAGTTGCCCGCACGTCGCGACCGCGCGGGCGCGACAGGCCCAGTGCTCCCCCGCGTCGTGAGCTCGCCCCGCTCGGTCTCGAGATCCCCGACGGCTTCCCCTGCGGTCACCGCCAGCAGATGCCTGGTCGTCGCGCTGCCATATGCCTCGATGTCCCGCGTGATCGCGGTCAGCGGAGGGTGCACGACCTGGCTGATCAGCGAGTCGTCCCACCCGATGACCGACACGTCGTCGGGAACTGTGAGGCCCATCTGCTGGGCGACACCGAGCCCGGTGACGGCGAGCACGTCGCTGTCGAAGACGATCGCGGTGGGACGCTCCGGCGACGAGAGAAGCCTGCGCGTCGCGCGGGCGCCGCTTTCCGCGGAGTAGTCGGTCTCGACCACCTCGGCCGAGACGCCGAGCTCGGCTGTGACGCGCAAAAAGGCCGCTGCGCGCTGCATCGTGTGAACGAACGCGCTCACGCCGGTGACGTGCGCGATCCTCGTGTGCCCCAGCGCGGCGAGGTACTGCACCGCCTCGGTCACCGCCAGCGCCTCGTCGTGCCAGACAGACGGTATAGCGTGGTTCTCGAGAGGTCCACCCACAACGACGGCAGGGAGGCCCAGCTCGACGAGCGCGTCGACGCGCGGGTCGTCCACGCGGAGATCGACCATGAGGACACCGTCGACCCGGTGCTCGCCCCACCAGCGCCGGTAGACGGCCATCTCCTCCTCGACGTCCCGCACCAGCTGGATCGTCAGGGCGATCGAATGCGAGGCCAGCTCGAGCTCGGCACCGGCGATGAACTCCATGAAGAACGGCTCGAGCGCGATCGTCCGCGCTGGGCGCGCGAGCACGAGCCCGCACGCGTCCGCACGCGCGGCCGAGAGCGCGCGGGCCGCCCGGTTCGGATACCAGCCCAGCTCCTGCGCGATCGCCACGATCCGGCGACGGGTCTCGTCCGAGACGCCCGGGCGGCCGTTGAGCGCATACGAGACCGCGCCTTTCGAGACACCTGCGCGCTCCGCGATGTCTCTGATCGTGACCCTGGCCGCTCTCTGCTCGGACACCCGACTGTTCCTTTCGTTGCCAGGAACGATATGTGACTATGATGCTTTACCGGTTAAGAGGATGCAGCCTACATTCGATACGAAGGTGCCCGCGTTTCCGCCCGGATTCGTCTGGGGAGCAGCCACGGCGGCCTACCAGACCGAGGGCGCCGCGACCGAGGACGGTCGCGGCGAGAGCATCTGGGACCGCTTCACGAGCGTGCCCGGCCGGATCGCCAACGGCGACACCGGGCGCGTCGCCTGCGACTCGTATCACCGGTATCACGAGGACGTGCGTCTCATGCGCGGGCTGGGCCTCGACGCCTATCGCTTCTCGATCGCGTGGCCCCGCGTCCTCCCGGAGGGGCGTGGCGCGGTGAACCCGGCCGGCCTCGACTTCTACGACCGCCTCGTCGACGACCTCCTCGCCCACGGGATCGAGCCCTTCCCCACGCTGTACCACTGGGATCTGCCCCAGGCGCTCGAGGACCGGGGCGGCTGGCCGGCGCGCGAGACGGTCGAGGCGTTCGCCGAGTACGTCGAGGTCGTAGCCGGGCGGCTCGGCGACCGTGTGGCGCACTGGATCACCCAGAACGAGCCGTGGGTCATCTCGTGGCTCGGCTACGGACGGGGCGAGCACGCGCCGGGCCGCAGAAGCGACCGCGACGCGCTCGCCGCCGCCCATCACGTTCTGCTCTCGCACGGACGGGCGGTCGAGATCCTCCGGCGGGAATGCCCGGAGGCGAAGGTCGGTATCACCATCGACGTGATCCCGATGCACCCGCTGACTCCTTCCGCTGCCGATGTCGCAGCGACCCGGGAGGAGGACGGGTTCCGCAACCGCTGGATCCTCGACCCTGTGCTCCGCGGCGCGTACCCGGAGGACATGACCAGACGGTTCGCACGGATCCTCCCCCCGGTCGAGGACGGCGACATGGCGGCGATCGCCGCGCCTCTCGACTTCCTCGGTGTCAACTATTACCGCCGTCACGTCGTGGCGGCCGGCACGAACGGCACGGGGCCTGTGGTCGTCGACGTCCCAGGAGGAGAGCACACGGACATGGGCTGGGAGGTGTACCCCGACGGCCTCTACGAGCTCCTCGTGCGAATGCACGACGAGTATGCGCCGCCACCGCTCTACGTCACGGAGAACGGCGCCGCCTTCGGAGACACGCGACGCAACGGCACCGTCGACGATCCGGAGCGCACGTCGTACATCGCGCGCCACGTGAGCTCGATCGCTCGCGCCATCGAGCACGGCGTTTCCGTCGACGGGTACTTCGTCTGGTCGCTCCTGGACAACTTCGAGTGGGCCCGCGGGTATGCCGCCCGCTTCGGGCTCGTGTACGTCGATTACGAGACGCTCGAGCGCGTCCCCAAGGCGAGCTACAACTGGTACCGGGACTTCATCGCCGCGCAGCGCGGCTCTTCGGTGCCGCCGCTCGCGCCCGGCTGACCGCGCTCGAGGCAACGACAGGGCTCTCCGCGCTCCAGGGGAAGTCGATCCAGCGGTCGGTTCGGCGCCAGACGTAGTCGCACTTGACGAGCGAACGCGACTTCTCGTACAGGACGGCGATCCGCACCTCGCCAACCTTCCCCGCGCAGAACTCCTCGACGCTCTCGAGGGTGTGGCCGGTATCGGCCACGTCGTCTGCGATCAGGATCCTCGCCTCGTCGAGATCGACGAAATCGGGCGCTGGCGGCAGGATCCGCGGGACGTCGAGCCGTTCGTCGACGCCGGTGTAGAACTCCACGTTCATCGTGTAGACGTTCTTGACGTCGAGTGCGTACCCGAGGGCGCCTCCGACGAGCAGGCCGCCGCGGGCGATCGAGAGGATCATCTCCGGCCGGTACCCGTCGTCGGCGACCATCCGGGCGAGCTCACGCGAGGCGGTGCCGAAGAGGTCCCACGTCAGGGTCTCGCGCTCTTCGGCCATGCGTCGCCGAACCTACACGACGGTCGCGAGCCATTTGCGGAGAGCTAGGGAGAGCTCGACGAGTCCCGCCCTGAGGCTGTGGTCGCCCGGAACCTGGACGACCGTGCGCCGTTCTCCGCCGGGCGGCATCCCGAATCGGTCGCGCGTGCCCTGCACGACCAGCGTCTGCACCGCCACCGCATCGAGCTCGACCAGGCGGCTCGGCGAGGGCGCACCAGAGCGGCGCGCAGGAGGCTGTAGCGGGAAGGCAAGGCAGAGCACGCCGACCGCGCCCAGAGCGCCGGCCGTGCGGCACGCGACCCTCGCGCCGGACGAGCGTCCGCCGAGCAGGAGCGGCATTCCACGGAGCTCCTTCTCCCGGAGCGAGACGATCGCCGCGCTCCATGCGCCGTCGAGCTGTGCGGCCGGAGCGGCGCTTCTCCGTCCTGCGACGCGGTACGGCTGCTCGACGAGCGCGACCGAGACGCGCGACGCATGCGCCGCGCTCGTCGCGGCGACGAGGTCGGGCGCCTGGATCCCACCGCCGGCGCCGTGGCCGAGAACGAGCGCGGCCCGCGGCACCGCGATTGGCTGGACATGGACTCGGGCCGGCCCGTGCGGCGTGTCGACCTCGCGGACGGCCGTGGCGGTCAAGCCCGTGTTGCGACCACCTCGAGGTACTCGGCCGTGGCCACGAGCGCGCGGTCGCCGGCCTCGTTCCGTTGCTCGAGCATCTCGCGCATCTCGGCTTCGTAAGCCTCCCGACCCGCCTCGTCGAGACGCTCGTACGTCATCTTCGTCGGCCCGAAGTACGTGCGGAAGAACTCCAGGTTGTGGTCGATCGAGAGGAAACGCATCTTCACCGTCCGCCGCTCCGCACGCAGATCGGAGATGCCGTCCGCGAAGAGCTCGCGCACGCGATCCTCGGTACCCCACATCACCGGCGGGGTGAGCGCGAACGGGGGCGGTGCGTGCTTCACCGTGATCGCAAACATCTGCCCGACGAGGCCGTCAGGCACCCAGTTCGCCATGCCGATCCGCCCGCCGGGGCGGCAAACTCGAAGCAGCTCCGCCGCAGCCTTCGGCTGGTTCGGGGCGAACATTGCTCCGAACGTGGAGAGCACGACGTCGAACGATGCGTCGTCCAACGGCAAGCTCTCCGTGTCGCCCACGGCCCACTCGATGTCGAGCCCCTCCGCGGCGGCCCGCTCCTTCCCGTGCTCGAGCAGCTCGGGCACGTAGTCGACCCCCACCGTGCCGCCCCAGGCCCGGCGGGCGGCGGCGATCGCCGTGTTGCCGCTCCCGCAGGCGACGTCGAGCACCCGCTCCCCGGGGGTCACATCGACCGCTTCGCAGAGGTTCTCGCCGACGATGACGATGGTTGTCGCGACGACCGCGAAGTCCCCCGCCGACCACGTCTTCTGCTGAACCCGCTTCACCGCCTCGAAGTCGACCTCGGTTCCGGTCACCTACTCCTCCCTTCACTCCCAGTCGCGTCACGTCCGCCGTCTCGGTCTCTGTCTCCAAGATTCCACATCGCGCGCAGAAACACCAAGGCCGGGATGCGGCCCGGTCGAGCTCAGCCCGCGTCGAACCCGGCGAGGGCCGCCTCGACGAGCCCGGGCAGCGTCTGAAGGTTGTAGCCGCCCTCGAGCACCGCGGCGACGCGGGGAGCGAGCTGTGCAGCGCGACGGGCCAGCTCCGCGAACCCCCGCGCCGTCAGCTCCATCTGCGCAAGAGGGTCCTGAACGTGGGCGTCGAACCCTGCCGAGACGAGCAGCAGCTCCGGCTCGAACTCCCGGACGGCCGGCTCGACGGCGTCCGCGAACACGGCGAGGTACTCCATGTCGCCGGATCCGGCCGGGAGTGGCAGGTTCAGCGTCGTCGCGTCACTCGTCCCGGACCCGCCGCTGCCGGGATAGAACGGCCACTGGTGGAGGGAGACGTAGAGCACGGAGTCGTCGCCACGAAAGATCGCTTCGGTGCCGTTCCCGTGATGGACGTCCCAGTCGAGGATCGCGACCCGCCCGAGACCGAGTGCATCCTGCGCGTGACGTGCCGCGACGGCGACGTTGCCGACGAGGCAGAAGCCCATCGCAGCATCCGGGAGAGCGTGGTGCCCCGGCGGGCGGACGAGCGCGAATCCCCCGGTTTCCGCAGCCTCGATCGCGCAGCCCGCGGCGAGAAGGACCGCCTCCCACGAGGTCGGGCCGGCGAGCGTGTCGCCGTCGAGCCAGGTCTCGTGGTCGAGGCGTGCGAGCCGAGCCACGTACTCGCGCGCGTGGACGCGCTCGATCTGGTCTCTGCTCGCCGGCAGGGCTTCCCGGGCGCCTCCGAACTGGTCGAGCAGAACGCCGATCCGCTCCCCGCACTCGGGATGGTGGTACCGGTCCGTCGGGTGGAGCCGCTGAAGCGCCCGATGGGAGATCAGCTCGATGAGGCCTCCTGCATTCGCCCGGCGAGGCGGCCGAGCCCCAGCGCGTCGGCCGCGGTCGCGCCGCTCCGCCAGTCCGGTAGGCGGTCGGGCAGCGGAGGAACGGGAGCCGACGGGTCGAGCGTGGCCACTCGCCTGTACAGGAGGAGGGCGTCCGCCTCCGCGGAGAAGCGCCCCGCCTCGAGAAGCGCATCGAGGGTGTCGTGCTCGGCGAGGAGCGCCGCAGCGGTCTTAGCGCCGACGCCGCGGGCGCCCGGGATCTTGTCGGATGGATCGCCGCGGAGTGCGATGAAGTCCGGCACCTGGCGCGGCTCGACACCGTACCGCTCCATGACCTCCTTCGGGCCGATCCGCGCGAGCTCGCTCACCCCGCGAACGGGTTGAAGAATCGTCACGTCGTCGGCGGCGAGCTGGAACGCGTCGCGGTCGGAAGTCGCGACGAGCGCGGTCCCGCCGCGCGCCCGTTCCGCGGCGACGGCTGCGGCGAGAAAGTCGTCCGCCTCGAACCCCGCCGCCTTGCCGCACGCGATACCCGCCGTCTCGAGCAGCCCGGGCGCGAGCTCGAGCTGCTCGAGGAGCTCGGGATCGAACACGCGCCCGGCTTGGTAGCCCGGCAGCGCCTCGGTGCGGTACGTCGCGACGAACAGCGTGTCCCAGCCGACAAAAACCGCCCGCGGCCTCTCCGCCTGCCAGAGCCGGATCAGCATCGAGACGAGGCCTGTGAGGAGATTCCCCGGGCTGCCGTTCGTTCGACGGATCGAGCGTGGCAGTGCGTGGAACGCGCGATGCGCGAACGAATCGCCGTCGATCACGAGCAGCGGCGGCGTCGAGCTCTGCGAGCCTGCCATTCGCGCGCAGGATACGCACGGGTTGCGCCGAACCGGCCGGTCGTTACGCTGTCACGTCCCATGCCACGTCTCGTCATCGTCGAATCCCCAGCCAAAGCCCGCACGATCGCGGGCTACCTCGGCCGCGACTTCGTCGTGGAGTCGAGCGTTGGCCACATCCGCGACCTGCCGAGGCGCGCGTCCGACATCAAGAAGGCCGACAAGCCGAGGTACGGGACACTCGGCGTGGACGTCGAGCACGAGTTCGAGCCGCTCTACGTCGTCGACGAGGACAAGAAACGCGTCGTCTCCGATCTGCGCAAGAAGCTCGCCGCGTCCGACGAGCTCCTGCTCGCGACCGACGAAGACCGCGAGGGCGAGGCGATTGCCTGGCACCTCCGTGAGGTGCTCCGGCCGAAGGTGCCCGTGCGACGCATGGTCTTCCACGAGATCACGAAGGACGCGATCCAGCGCGCGCTCACCGAGACGCGGGACATCGACGAGCGGCTCGTCGACGCGCAGGAGACCCGCCGCATTCTCGACCGGCTCTACGGCTTCGAGGTCTCGCCCGTGCTCTGGAAGAAGGTCATGCCGCGCCTGTCGGCGGGTCGCGTCCAGTCGGTGGCCACGCGCCTGGTGGTCGATCGAGAGCGCGAGCGGATGCGGTTCGTCGCCTCGGCGTACTGGGACATCGTCGGCACGTTCGAGCCCGGGACGTTCGATGCGCGCCTGGTCGCCGTGGACGGTCGGCGGGTGGCTCAGGGACGTGACTTCCGCCAGGACGGAACCCTTTCCTCGGCCGAGCTCGTCGTCGTGGACGAGCAGCGCGCGACCGCCCTCGCCTCGGATCTCGAGGGGGTGCCGTTCACGGTCGCCGGCGTGGAAGAGAAGCCCTACACACGGCGGCCGGCTGCGCCGTTCCGCACCTCGACCCTCCAGCAGGAGGCGAGCCGCAAGCTCCGCTTCTCCTCGCAGACGACGATGCGCGTCGCTCAGCGGCTCTACGAGAACGGACACATCACGTACATGCGTACCGACTCGGTGACGCTCTCCGATGCCGCGCTCCGGGCAGCCCGGGCACATGCCTCGAAGGCATACGGCGCCGAGACCGTCCCGGCCGAGCCACGCCGCTACGAGCGCGCCGTCGCGAACGCCCAGGAAGCACACGAGGCGATCCGGCCCGCGGGGGACGTGTTTCGGACGCCCGACGAGCTGCGCAAGGAGCTCTCGCGCGACGAGCAGGCGCTCTACGACCTGATCTTCAAGCGCACCGTTGCTTCGCAGATGAAGGACGCGAGCGGGCAGACGGTGTCGATCGAGCTCGGGGCGACCACGGCCGAGGGCACGGCCGCGTCCTTCCGCGCGAGCGGCACGGTGATCACGTTCCCCGGGTTCATGCTCGCCTACGCAGCCGACCGCGACGACCCCGCCGACGAGGACGAAGAGCGGCGTCTCCCACCGCTCACCGTTGGCCAGGGCCTCACGGCGTCCTCGCTCGAGCCCCAGGGGCACGAGACGAGCCCGCCGGCGCGCTACACCGAAGCGAGCCTGGTGAAGGCGCTCGAGGATCGAGGCATCGGCCGACCGTCGACCTACGCGGCGATCATGGGCACGATCCTCGACCGCGGCTACGTCTACAAGAAGGGCACCGCTCTCGTCCCGACGTTCCTCGCATTCGCCGTGACGCAGCTTCTCGAGCGTCACTTCGACAGGCTCGTGGATTACGACTTCACGGCGCGACTCGAGAGCGACCTCGACCGCATCGCGGCCGGTGACGAGGAGCGCGTCGCGTGGCTCCGACGCTTCTACTTCGGCAACGGCGATCCGGGGCTCCAGTCCCTCGTCACCGACCATCTCGACGGCATCGACGCACGTGAGGTCAACTCGATCGCGATTCCGCGGACCGACATCGTGGCGCGGGTCGGCCGCTACGGGCCGTATCTCGAGCGCGGCGACGAGCGAGCGAGCATCCCGGACGACGTCGCCCCGGACGAGCTGACGGCCGAGCGTGCCGAGGAGCTCCTCGCGCAGCCCGCCGGCGGGGAGCGCTCTCTCGGGACGCATCCCGACACGGGCCGCGAGATCGTCGCCAGGGACGGGCGATACGGGCCGTACGTGTCCGAGACGCTCGCCGAGGGCGAGAACGGCAAGCCCCGGACTGCCTCGCTCTTCTCCTCGATGAGCACCGCCACGGTGACCCTCGACGAGGCCGTAAGCCTTCTGACGCTCCCTCGTACGCTGACCGCAGCGGACGGTACGGAGATCCTCGTTTCGAACGGGCGCTACGGGCCGTTCGTGAAGAAGGGCGCCGAGACGCGCTCTCTCGCGTCCGAGGAGCAGCTCCTCACCTTGACCGTCGAGGAGGCGGAGGCATTGCTTTCCCAGCCGAAGGAGCGCCGCGGCCGCGGTGCCCCGAAGCCTCCGCTCAAGGAGCTGGGACCCGATCCCGACAGCGGCAAGCCCCTCGTCGTCAAGGACGGCCGTTTTGGGCCCTACGTGACCGACGGCGAGACCAACGCAAGCCTGCGCCGCGGGGACGACGTCGAGGGGCTCACCCTCGAGCGCGCACTCGAGCTGCTCGCGGAGCGGCGGGCCAAGGGACCGCCCGAGCCCCGCCGGAGGAGCCGCGCGCGACGATGATCGACCTAACCACACGCGTCCGCTCGGCGTCGTACCATGCCAGTAAGTACGGTTGTCCGCATGGTACGACGCCGAGGCTGGCGCTGAAATAAGAGGTACGGCGCATACGTTTCGGGTTTGTGACACGGTTCGTCGTCTCGATCCCGTGGAAAGACCAGAGAGTCACGCATAGAGTCAGAGAAGCTTGTGTCTCGCCGAGGATGCGAAAGGACTGACATACGGGTTTGACGCAGAACCAGCTCATAGAGCTCTTCGAAACCGACCAGCTCAAGGCGATCCTGGAGCGCTCGGAGGAGCGCGGCTGGGTCGATGCAGCCGAGCTCGCGTCCTTCGTGACCGAGCAGGAGCTCGGCGCCGAGGAGATCGAGCAGGTGACGCGCGAGCTCGAGGCGATGGGTCTCGAGGTCGGCGCTCCCGCCCCGAGCGAGGAGGAGGAGAAGGAAAAGGCCAGGGAGGCGGCAGAGGCTGCCGTCTGGGCGAGTGAGGCGCTCTCCGGAGCCGCCGACTCGCTGCAGCTCTTCCTCGCGGATGTCGGCCGCCACAAGCTTTTGAATGCCGCTCAGGAGGTTCAGCTCGCGAAGCGCATCGAGCGGGGCGATCCCGTCGCGAAGCGCCACATGATCGAGTCGAACCTGCGTCTCGTCGTCTCCATCGCCAAGGGCTACCGGGGCCTCGGGGTCCCGTTCCTCGACCTCATCCAGGAGGGCACGCTCGGGCTCAACCGGGCGGTCGAGAAGTTCGACTGGCGCCGAGGCTTCAAGTTCTCGACGTACGCGACCTGGTGGATCCGACAGTCGGTGCAGCGCGCTGTTGCGAACCACGCACGCACGATCCGCGTGCCGGTGCACGTCGTCGAGCGTCAGCAGAAGCTCTCGCGCGCCGCCCGTAGGCTCGAGGTCGAGCTTGGGCGGGAGGCCACGAAGGAGGAGTTGGCCGAGGCGACGGGCCTGCCGATCCAGCACGTCGAGGAGGCCATGAGCGCCGCGCATGCGTCGGTGTCGCTGAACCAGTCCGTGGGAGCCGACGACGAGGGAGAGCTCGGCGACCTCTTCGCCGACCGCGAGGCGGCGGATCCGTTCGACGAGGCGGAGGAGTCACTTCGCCGCCAGGGCGTCCGACGGGCGCTCGACGCGCTGCCCGAGCGAGAGCGGCGGATCCTCGAGCTGCGCTTCGGATTCGAGGGCGAGCCGTGGACGCTCGAGGCGATCGGCAACGAGCTCGACCTGACGCGCGAGCGCGTCCGGCAGCTCGAGGGCCAGGCGCTCAGCCGCCTCGCTGCGCTGCGCGAGCTCGCCTCGCTCGCCGCCTAGCTGTCGCCCCTTCGCGGGCACGTTCAGCGGGTTGTGCCTGGGTGCGAGGGCAGGACGTGGCGTTCAGCCGCGTCCCTTGACGTGCACTCCGGTTCGAGAGACGGCCGGAGGCCACGTCCCCCCGGACACGAGAATCGAGCCCCACCAACTCGAGGAGCTCAGGCGTCCGACTGAAGTCGAACACCTGCCGGCGGCGGGGCGGTCTCGGCGCGGCGTCGCTCGGCTTCGGCAAGCGCGTCATCGTCGTACAGGTGACATTCGACCGTCGCGTTGCCGTGCACGAGTGGCCGCGGGGCAACCGGTTCGTGCCACTCGACGTCGACGTGGTCGCCCTCCACCACGATTCGCTTCACGCCCCTCCAGAACGGCGCGTCGGGAATCTCCTCCCTGACCTCCTCGAGGAGGGCGACGAGCTCCTCGCCCGTGTGCCCCGCGGCCGGCTTCAACCGTACGTGGTCTCCCGGCTCGTCGAGGAGGGCCAGGTTGCCCATCACGGCCTGCTCGGCCTCGTAACGCTCGGGCTCCTGAAGCGCCCACCGCGTCTCGAGCAGGTCCCGCAGGTCTCGTGTCTCCCACCCGCACACCTCGAACGCGAGCGGGCACCGCGGATGGAACGAGCACCCGAGCGGTGGTCGTGCCGCATCCGGCACCTCGCCCGGCGGCAGGTCGCGCGGGACCGTGCGTCGCGGGTCGGGATCCGGGATCGCCCGCAGGAGGGCCTTCGTGTAGGGGTGCTTGGGGTCGGCGTAGATCGCTTCGGACGGCCCGATCTCCACGATCCTCCCGAGGTAGAGGATCGCGATTCGGTCGCAGAAGAACTTCGCGGTCGCAAGGTCGTGGGTGATGTAGAGGTACGTGAGGTTGAGCTGATCCCTGAGGTACAGCATCAGCTCGAGGATCTTCGCCCGGACGCTCATGTCGAGCATCGAGACCGGCTCGTCCGCGACGAGCAGGACCGGGTTGAGGATGATCGCCCGCGCGATGACGACTCGCTGCTTCTGTCCGCCCGAGAGGTCGGACGGGTACTTGTCCATGAACTGCTCCGGGTGGAGAGAGCCCGACGATCGCAGAGCGTCTCCGCCACGCGCGCATGCCGTTCGTTCTTCGGGTCCCGACCCCGTGGATCTGCAGCGGATGCTCGACGAGCTGGGCGACCGTCATCGCCGGGTTGAGCGACGCGTGTGGATCCTGGAACACGATCTGCATCTCGCGGCGAAGCGACCGCAGCTTGCGCTCGGACATTTTCGTGATCTCACGTCCCTCGAACTCGACGCTTCCCTCACTCGCGGAGACGAGCCCGAGAATCGTCCGCCCGAGGGTCGTCTTGCCGCTCCCCGACTCGCCGACGAGCCCGAGCACCTCACCACGCCGCAGCTCGACCGTGACGTCGTCGACGGCGCGGACATGCCCTGCCTCCCGGCCGAGCAGCCGCGCGAAGAAGCTGCCGCGGATCGAGTAGTACGTCTTCAGCCCGCGGATCGAAACGAGGACGTCGGAGTCGCGCTGCACGTCGACGGCGTCGTGCACCTCAGGCCTCCTCCGCAACGGCGATCTCCTCCCGCTCGAGCGGCGCCCGACCGCCGTCCGGGATCGGCTCCTCGGGGCCGTGCAACCAGCACAGCACCCGGCGCCCGCCGGCGATCCGCTGCTCGATCGGATCCTTTTCGGCGCATACGACCATCGCGCTCGGGCAGCGCGGGTGGAACCGGCACGCACGTGGTGGGTCGATGAGATTCGGTGGGGCGCCCGGGATCGAGTGGAGCTCCGCGGTCTCGAGCGAGATCGTCGAGCGAAGCAGCTCACGCGTGTACGGATGGGCAGGCTCGCCGAACACGTCCCTTGCGTCACCCTCCTCGGCGATCTTCCCCGCGTACATCACCGCAACTCGGTCGCACGCCTCGGCGACGATGCCCAGGTTGTGCGTGATCAGGAGCAACGCCGTGCCGAAGCTCTGGCGCAGGTCGGCGAGGATGCCGAGGATCTGGGCTTCGACGATCACGTCGAGCGACGTCGTCGGCTCGTCCGCGACCAGGAGCTTCGGACGCAACACGAGAGCGAGAGCGATCATGATCCGCTGGCGCATTCCCCCGGAGAACTCGTGGGGGTACTGGCGAAAGCGCGTCGGTGGGATGCCCATCCGTCCGAGCGTCTCGAGCGACCGGGTGCGCACCTCCCGGTCGGTGAGATTCGGCTCGTGCTGCTCGAGCGTCTCGCGGAAGTGGTCCTCGATCCGCATCAGCGGATTGAGCCTCGTCATCGGCTCCTGGAAGATCAAGCCGAGATCCGGGCCGCGGAGCCGGCGCAGCTCCTTCGGGGCCATCCCGACGAGGTTCCTGCCACCGTAGATCACCTCTCCGTCGGAGACGGCGCCTTCGGGCAGGAGGCCCAGAATGCCCCGGCCGAGCGTCGACTTCCCGCAACCCGACTCACCGACGAGGCCGAGCACCTCCCCCTCGCCGATGTCGAACGAGACCCGGTCGACGGCCCGCACCGTGCCGCGGGGCGTGCCGTAGTAGACGCGAAGGTCGCGGACCGAGACGACCGGTGCCGAGCTCACGTGTCCTCAGAGGTCTTGTCGAGGTCGACCTTGACCTGCGGCCGCTTGCGGAGGATGGGATTGATCGTCTCGTTGAGGCCTTCCCCGAGCAGCGTGAGACCGGTTACGAGCAGCACGATCGCGAGCCCCGGGAACAGACCCGTCCACCAGATCCCCGACGCCGCGTCGGACACCGCACGGTTGACGTCGTAGCCCCATTCGGCGCCCTGGGTTGGCTGGATCCCGTACCCGAGAAAGCCGAGCGCGGCCAGAGTGAGGATCGCGTCGGCCGCGTTGAGAGTCGCGAGCGGCGGAACGTTCTGGACCACATTGAAGAACACGTACTTGCGGATGACGGTGAACGGGCGCGCGCCCAGCGCGCGGGCCGCCTCTACGAACGGCTCTTCCCGGATCGAGATCGTGTGGTTCCGGACCACGCGGAAATAGAGGGGCACGTACACGACGGTGATCGCGATCGCGGCGGTCAGGATCCCCTGGCCGACGCGGTCGGCGAGCAGGAATGCGATCACGACGGCGAGCAGCAGGAACGGGAACACGAACAGCGCGTCCATCAGGAGCACGAGCGCCCGGTCGAGCCATCCGCCGAAGTAGCCCGACAGGAGGCCGAGCGGCACCCCGATCACGATCGAGAAGAACAGCGAGACGATCACGACCTTGAGCTCGGTCTGTGTGCCCCAGATGATCCGCGAGAGCACGTCGGTGGACTGCACGTTCGTCCCCATCAGGTGGTCGGCCGACGGCGCCGCGAGCTGCGGAAACCGCCTTCCGTTCGCCTGGAAGGTGTCGAAGTCGTACGGTGAGATCACCGGCGCGAGAAGCGCAACCAGGACGAAGCCCAGCGTGATGCCCGCGCCGATCCACAGCATCGCGCGCGGCATACCCCGCGCCTCGACGACCGGACCGAGCGCCCGCCTTGCGTTCACGAACCGGCGCCGACCGGCGAGTGGGTCCGTCTCTGCCGACTTCGTCGTCTCGGCGCCGACCGCCACCGTCAGTACCGGATCCTCGGGTCGATGTACGCGTTGACGAAGTCGATGATCAGGCTCGCGAGCACGACCACGAGCGCGAAGACCACGATGATCCCCTGAACGGCCGCGTAGTCCCGGTTCTGGAGATACACGATCAGCGTGTGCCCGATTCCGGGCCAGTTGAAGGTCGTCTCGGTCAGCACGGCGCCGGAGAACAGAAGGGCCACCGTGAGGCCGACGACGGTGATCACTGGGACGAGAGCGTTGCGGAACGCGTGGTGGTAGACGACCGAGCGCTCGTCGATTCCTCGCGCACGTGCCGCCTCGATGTAGTCGTCCTTCATCGTTCGGATCACGTTGACGCGCACGAGCCGGATGAACACGCCTGCAGTGACGAGGCCCAGCGTCACGGCCGGCAAGATCAGATGCTTCACGACGTCCACGAACGCGTCCCAGTCGCGATCCCAGAGCGTGTCTATCGTGTAGATGTGGGTGTGGGTCTGCAGCGTCGCGTCGACTAGAGGGCTTGCGCGGTCGGACGTCGGCAGCCACCCGAGGTACACGCCGAAGAAGAGCTGGGCCATCAGGCCGAGGAAGAAGACCGGCGTCGCGTAGATGAGGATCCCGAAGAGCCGGCTTCCGCCGTCGATCCACGTATCTCTGTACCGCCCGGCGACCATGCCGAACGTCACGCCGACCACGATCGCGACGATCATCGCGTAGAACGTCAGCTCGAGCGTTGCGCTGCCGTTCTCGATGATGATGTCGCCCACGGAGCGCCGGTCGGTGATCGTGGTGCCGAAGTCCAGGTGCGCGATATTCCAGAGATAGTCGCGGTACTGGACCCAGATCGGTCGGTCGAAGCCGAGCTGGTCCTTGATCTGGTTCACGACCGCCGGCGGCACATGGCCTCCGAGCGAAGCTGTAATCGGATCGCCCGGGGCGACGCGCATGAGGAGGAACACCAGCGTGAGGACGATGAAGACCATCGGAATCACGAGGGCGAGCCGCGTCAGCGCGTACCGTCTGAGCGAAGTCCCTCTGCTACCGGCCATGGATTCCCTCGTGTCCGTCCTTCACCGGGCTCACCGGCGCCAACCCTAGTCGCCATCGAAAGGGGAGGGGCGCCTCACGGCGCCCCTCCCCTGCGCGTGCTGTCTACGACTTGGACAGCTTCCAGTAGCGCATGATGAACGCTGCGTCGAGGGTGCTCGGAATTCCCCGCACGTTCTTGCGGGCAGCCACGATCATGTTGCCCTGCCACACGGGAATGATCGGCACCTGGGCCGCGGCAAGCCGCTGGATCTGCTTGATGACCGCGACGCGCTTGGCGGTCGTCTTCGCCACCTGCTCCGCGTTCAGAAGGGCGGTCATCTTCGCGTCGGAGTAGCCGTTCGACGTGAAGTTGCCCTCCTGGTAGAACGAGAGGACGTAGTTCTCGGGGTCCGGATAGTCCGGGAACCAGCCGAGCTGGAACGCGTTGTAGTTCTTGCCCAGCGCGTCCGAGTACTGCGCCCACTCCGCCGACTTGAGCGTCACCTTGAAGACGCCGCCCTTCTCGAGGCCGCGCTTGATCTCGGCGTACTCGTCGGCCGACGCGTCACCGTAGTGCGTCGGTGTCCACCACACCTCGATGGGCATCGGCATCGCGATGCCGGCCTTGGTCAGCTCCGCCTTCGCCTTGGCGACGTTCGGCGCACGGCCGTACATCGATGCGAACGCGTCGGTATGGCCGGGCAGACCTGCCGGCGGCATCGAGTAGAGCGGCTTGACCGTGCCACGGTAGACCCTCGAGGCGATCGACTGCCGCGGGATGAGATAGGCCATCGCCTTCCGGACCGAGAGATTGTTGAACGGCGGCCTCTCGACGTTCATCACGAGGTAGCGGATCGCCGCGCCCTGTCCCTGGAACACACGGACGTTCTTGTTCTCCGCCAGCGACCCGAGCTCGGTCGGCGTGAACGTCTGGTACGCCATGTCGATCTCGCCCCGCTCGAGGCCGAGCTTCATCGTCGACGACTTCGAGTAGTAACGGACGATGAGACCGTCCGCCTTGGCCTGCGGGCCCCAGTAGTCACCGTTCCGCTCGAGGACGGCCTGCTGTCCCGGCGTGTACTTGGCGAGCTTGAAGGGGCCTGTGCCGATCTGCGGCTGGTCGTTCGCCTGGAGCTTGTTGCCCGGATAGCTCGACGGAACGATCCCACCGGCACCCGACGCGAGGATCAGCGGCCAGGTCGACTGCGGCGACTTGAGATTGAACGTGACCGCGTACTGCCCGTTCGTCTTGACGCTCTTCAGGTTCGAGAGGAGCGAGGAGATCCCCGACGGGTCGTTGATCTTGATGACGCGGTCGAACGAGTGCTTGACGTCGGCCGAGTCGAGGCCAGTTCCATCCTGGAACTTCACGCCGCGCCGGATGTTGCACCGCCACGTCTTGACGGTCCCGACCGGGAAGCACCGCGTCGCGAGGGATGGGACGACCTTGGACCCGTTCCTGGCGTCGTAGAGGTGCTCGTAGATGTTGTAGCCGAGCGTGGCCGACCCGTAGTCGTAGTTACCCGCCGGATCGAGGTTTGTGACCGTGTCGGTCGTGCCCGCGACGATCGTCCCACCGGCAACGGATGCAGACTGTCCCGCACCTGCGCCGATGATCGCGGTCACGAGCGCGACGAGGCCGGCGAGCGCACCTAAGCGCCACCGCCGTCCGTTTCGACTCATGAGTTCCCCTTTCTCCTTTTTCATATGTGGCGTCCTCTTGGACGTAGCCACCCGGTTACTGAGACGCCGGACCCGCCGTGTTGGTCGGTGCGTCGGAGGAACTCCGGCGGTTCGAAACGAGGGCCGTCCCACACAGCTGCAACAGACTACGGGTGGCCGTCCGCCCATTCAAGCGAGTGACGCTCTGCGAAGGAGGCTCCCTCGTTCGAGCGATGCCCAACCCCGCGTGCCTAAAGCGCTTCGGGCGAAAGGCCGATATCGGTTCCGTGGACGCCGCAGAGCGGAAGGAGATACTCAACCGTTATCGCGACCACAGCCGCCGCTTCGAGGCGGCTGCGGCCCGCCGTAGCGCCAAGACGACGGGGTCGGTCATCCCGTTCACGCCTCCGCCTGCGCTCCGGGAGCTGGAACAGGAGCCAACGGCCCGCGAGCGCGAGGTTCTGCAGCTCGTCGCCGACGGCCTCGTGAACCGCGAGATCGGGCAGCAGCTGTTCCTTTCCGAGGAGACGGTGAAATCGCACGTCCGTCATCTGCTCGCGAAGCTTCAGGCACGCAGTAGAGCCCACGCCGTAGCCGTTGGCTTCCGGCGCGGGCTCATTGCGTGACTTCTGCCGTCAGCTCCCCAAGAACCGCCATCTCTACTGATCCCCCCTAGGAGGGATGCCTTAGAGGGAAGCGGAACTGAGGATTTGACGGCTTACCAGCACTTCACGCCGCAGGCATGACGGTGCGCGAAGCAGATGCGACGAATCGCTATGCATCGCATCTCCTAGGTTCGGAGAACTGACGGCGAAGCCTATGTACCCCATTTGAGGGATAGGCAAGAACGATGACGACGGAGAGGCACCGCGAGACGCGTATCTATGTTGCATCCCTCTCGGCGACAGCCGGCATGTGCGCCCTCATCCTCGTAGCGGCTGGGTATGGCCTTTCCGATCCGTGGACAATCGCCGCGCTCGCCATCACGAATGCGATCGCAGAACGCAGTGGAGTTCTCGTGGCGCGGAGAACCGAGATGTCAATCGCCCTCCTTCCCACGCTCTTCGCGGCCGTGCTATTCGGCCCCCTCGCGGCAGCAATAGTCAATGCAGCATCCATGCTCGGCGATCCCGAGCTCTTCGCTCCTCACGACTCCGCGCGCGCGCCCCGCCTCAAATGGGCCACATATACGAGCACTCGCTTCATAACGGGGGCTGTTGCCGGGCTTGTGGCCGTAAACGTACTTCAGGCAACGAACACAGGATTTGGCGGACTTCTCGCGGCGACAATCGCCAGCGCACTGGCAGCCGAAGGCCTCGACGTTCTCGCCGCCGCTACCACACTGCGGGTGGTCCGAGGCCTGAGCATGCTCGACGCTTTGCGAGTGCTCGGGCCGATCGTTCTTACATCGGTCCCGTTCTACGCACCAGTCGTGGCAGTACTAGCGTTGGCGTACCTTCAGGTGTCCGCGTGGACAACACTATTGTTCTTTGTCCCAGCCCTTGGCGCCCAACGCCTCTTCAAGATGTATCAAGCACAGCGTAATCTCGCCGAAAGCCTCGAAGACGCGAACGTCTCGTTCGCGGTCGCGTTGGTTACCGCACTGGAGGCGAGCGACGCGTATACAGCCGGCCACTCCCGCGCAGTCGCAATCTACTCGCGAGACATCGCCCAAAGAATGGGACTGTCCTCGGACGTCTGTGATCGAGCCTTTCTATGTGGACTCGTGCACGACATCGGCAAAGTAGGACTCCCGGCGAGCCTGCTTGGAAAAGAGGGCGCGCTCACGCTGGAGGAGCGGCGTCAGATGCAGACCCATTCCGAGATCGGTGAACGGATTCTACGAGAGGTGGCAACTTATGAAGACGTCGCCCGAATCGTCCGCCATCACCACGAGCGAATGGATGGGGAAGGATATCCCGATCGCATCGATGGGCCTGATATCCCTCTCCTTTCCAGGGTCATCGCTGTGGCCGACGCGTACAACGCGATGACATCCGACCGACCGTATCGCGACGGAATGCCCTCCCGCGTCGCGAGGCTTCGCCTGGCACAGGCAGTCGAGAACCAGTTCGATACGGGCGTCGTCGCCGCCTTCGAGGCAATCCTTGCCACGAGCGATGATGCCTACAGAACCGCGAAGCGCGACGATTTTAGGCCAGGTCAGCCGTCTGCTTCGGAGGAGCCCGTTCCTGTGTCGACCGCTGTCGGAGCTGCCTGAGTCCGCCGGCTCGCAGCGTTTAATGCCAAGGCCGTACGAGACCGAATCCCGATCTTGTCGTAGACGTGACGGACATGGACCTTGACAGTCGCTTCGGAGATGAACAGGCGGCGTGCGATCATGGCGTTCCCGAAGCCCTCGCAGACAAGGTCATATACGTCCCTCTCCCTTGGGGACAGAGCTGTGACGGGGTCGAGTGCAGCGAGGGCGTCGACCCCCATTGATTCCGCTAGCGCCTGATCCGACGCGCGCGCAATCACGTAACCGGCTGCCTCGACCGTTTCGGGGTCACGAAGGAGAGCCGCGAGCAGATCAGGGCTTGCCCGGTAGCTGGTCACAACATAATCCACAGCACCGGCTGCGAACGCGCCTGAGGTGAGTTTCCTCAACGCATCGGCTAGGTTCAGATCGCGGCTCTTTAGTGCGATGATCGCATCGATACACAGGTGCAATGCTTTCGGCTCCACAGCTCGTGTAGTCCCCGGAAGCTCGGCGGCGATCTCGCCTGCTTCTGCAAGGCGGCCCATGCACGCGAGCGCGAGTCCCCTCGACGCCCGAACCTCACCTCGCATTGCAGGCAACGAGTCGCGCAAGTCGGGTGGCTCGAGCGCACAGGCCTCCGCGACTCTTCCTTCATGCAAGAGCGCTCGAATACGCCCCGCGTAGACGGCCTGTTGCCCGAACGTGTCGGTGCAGCGTACCGCGTGGGCCATGGATTCCGACAGCGCTTTGTGAGCCTCATCGAACCGTCTCAGTCCCGCTAGCGCGGCAGCCCTCATGAGAAATCCGTACGGCATTGCGAATTCAACTCGAAACTCGGCGGCGTCGCGGTTCATCTCGGTGGCAACCTCGAGCGCGTGAACGTAGTCAGCCGCTAGGTTGAGCGCGCACGAGAACGTCGAGCTAAACGAACACCTCAGGACCGGGTCGGAGACGGACGGAAGAAGCTCTTTAAGCTTCTTCGCTTCGGCAAGGCTTTGAACCGCTCCGAACCTAAGCTCCAGCAAGAGCCGCTTGCCGACGGCTTGCACCAGTTCGTTTGCATCCAGCCCACCGCTCATGGACTGCTCAAGCTCCCTCAGGAGCTCGTGGGACTCATCAAGCTCCAGTTCGGTGGTCGCCGTGAGCTGACCCCATTTCGCGAGTCGGCGTTCCATTTCATCCGTAGCCGACTCTCCGGCTTGTCGGTAGAGGGCTAACGCCTCTTTCTCTCGTGTTCCAACGTGAGCCGCCTTCGCGCCAATCAGATACGCCCGATATGCGGACGATTTCGGGTCATTTCGGCTAACTCGCTCCGAAAGCCCCTGGGCGGTGAGATGTCT
This sequence comes from uncultured Actinomycetes bacterium, assembly GCA_963798725.1. Lineage (GTDB taxonomy): Bacteria > Actinomycetota > Thermoleophilia > Gaiellales > Gaiellaceae > Gaiella. Next base: position 688,989 of record CAWCUL010000001.1, on the reverse strand, counting down.
GCCCTGGCGAAGGGCGATCTCTGCCTGGGCGAGCAGCACACCGGTAGTCTCGCTCCCTCCGCTGATCGCTCGCGAGACCCAGAGCTCCAAGGTTCGCAATCGAGCACGATCAAGAAGCTCGTCCATCGACTCAGAGACGAGGCGATCAACGACACCAGGGGGACCTATTTTTTCCGTCAGATCGAATGCGGCGTCGAGTTCGCCACGGATTCTGTACTGGGCCAACGCGTGCTTCAGAACTTGCGATGAGGACACCTCCGGTTGCTGCTTCGACCGAACCTGGAGGAAAGCGCCGAGGAGTGGGTGAAACTCAAGGTGTTCGCCGCGCGCGTCGAGGATTCCGAGGCCCAAAGCCCTGTCACACGCCTCGTTGGCGTATTCCTCTCCGAGAAGCGTCGCAGCTAGCTCCCGGTCGAGCAGCGGCATCTCTGCGAGAATCGCGAGGCCCTTCCGGAGGTCGGGGTCCAGTCCCCTGTAGAGCTCCTCGGCGAAGAAGTCGTACAACGTCTCGGGGAGCTCGGCGTCGGCGTCGCCCGCGTCGGGGGTCATCCCTGCAAGCCCGATCACCGCTGGCCAGCCTCGGGCGAGCGCGACGAGACCCGGGCCGACCTCGATGCGGGCGTCCGCGAGGACCTCGTCGACCTCGTCGGAATCCATCGCGAGCGCGCCCTCTGGAACCTCGAGCACCTCTCCCGCGAGAATCGCGCGGGCCGAGATCCATGACGGCCTTGCTTCGCTCGAGATGAGCATCTGCACGGGCGCGCCGGCAACCACCGTCTCCACGAACGTCTCGGACGCCCTGGAGGCGGCAAGGTGCTGGTAGTCGTCGATGACTATCCAACCCTCGTCGGGCCAGTCGTCGAGATCCTCGGCAAGCATCTCTGCAAGCAGCACGGCCTCACGCTCGGGATCGTCTGTCACGGCAAGCCGTTGGAGAAGTCGGCTTCCCGCTCCGGGTACGACCGCATCGGCCGCACCGACCAGCGCCCGTGCGACAACGGACACGTCGGCCGCGGAACGACGAGCGCGGAACCAGCCGATGACCCGTCCATCCCGCGGTGCCCACTGCTCGCAGAGGATCGTCTTTCCGAAGCCCGGTCCGGCCACGAGCATGCGCACGCGTGCATTGGACCGATCGAGCGCGCAAGACAGCCTTGGGCGCTCGATGATCCGGCGGCTCCGGATCCTCGGCTTCCGTGGCTCTGCCATCGGGTTGAGCGCTGAGCCTACTCCACTCGAATATGGGAAAGAAGAACGCCCGCGGCCGGCGTGGGCGGGCCGCGGGCGTCTGCCGTCAGCGGCTCCGTCGGGAGCGGAGCCTGACGAGGGCGGGGACGTACGGGTCCTCACCGGTCAGCAGGCGGTACGCGGCCGGGATCTCCCTTCGCCGCGCCACGCCGAGCTTCACGCGAAGCACGTCGCTGTGTGCTTTCGCCGTACGGGCGGAGATCCCGAGGGAGCGCCCCACCTCGTCGTTCGAGCACCCGGCCGCGATCAGCGTCACAACCTCACGCTGGCGGTCGGTCAGCGGCGTGTCGGGTGCGGTGATCGTCCTCGTCATGACGCGATTCTCTCGTCACTCGTTCGGGGGATCCATTCGTCGTCGGGTGTAATCGGAGGTGTAACTCTGCGCGCGACAGCGCCTTTTGCGAGGTCAGTCAGCGACGCGCTCGAGCGACCGAGCCTTCGCTGCCGCGTACTCGTCTTCGGTAAGGAGGTCGTCCGCGCGCAGACGCGCGAGCCGTTCGAGCTCGTCGATCTGCGAGGGAGCCAGCGGCTGTGTGCGCCTGGAGAACGTCGGCACGCGGAGCGGCCCCGGCGGCCCTTCGGCGGCGGCCTCTCGAGCGACCTGGCGCCGCGTCAGCTCGAAGCCCGCCGCCGCGAGGACGATCAGGACCACCGCGGTGACGAACCTTTGCAGCGGCAGGGCCCACACCACGAGAAGAAGCAGGCTGCCGAACACGATCCAGGCCACGTCGGCCCGGGCCAGCCAGGGCCCGGCAGCGCGCCGCACGGCGCGGGCCCTCGACCCTTCGCCGGTAAGCCAGATCCCGATCGCAGCGATCACACCGACCACGATCCCGACCCAGGCTCCCTCGACCAGCCCGTCCGAGAGGATGCGCCAGAAGTCGGCGACTGCCGGGCGCACCGTGTCCGACTGGGAGAGATTGTCCACGAGGTAGGAGCCGGCGACCCTGCGGATCACGAGGATCGCGACGCCCGCAACGATCAGGCCGATGCCGATCGCGCGGAGCTCCCTCCGGCGCCTGCCCGGGACGAGCCAGAGAGCGATCGCCCACGACGCAAGCGCGAGCACCCAGATCCAGTCCGCCACGACCTTCAGGAACTCCGTCACGTTCTGAGCGGTCTCGAGGTCGTCCGACTGGAGGATCGTCACCTGGGCAGCGTCCGGCGGCAGTGTCTCGTCGACGTTCCCCAGGAAACCGAAGCGATCGCCGAGCTGGACGACGAGGGGGCGGAGATCGAGCACGACGTTCCCGTTGGACGTCTCCAGGCGAGGGCTCGCTCCCTCGAGCACGCGCACGACCTGGGCCTGGGAAAAGGATGCCGCGTCGACGAAGAGACTCTGGACCCTTGGGCGCTCGAGGAGCTCGACGGCAGCGCGGTCGAGTGCCTCCCGTGACAGGCCCGCAAGCGGCGCGGCGAGCCCCTGGAGGTTCTCCGGTAGACGCGTCTGCAGCCGGGCCGAGACGTCGACGTTCGCGTAGAGCTGGTCTACGAGCGTCGCCGCGAGAACGTCGCGGATCTTGGGGCTGGCGATCAGCTCCTGAGAGGTGCTCCGGAACGAATCCTCGTCGAGCGCCTCACGCTTCACAAAGTTCGCGACGAGGCTGATCACGAGGAGAATGACCCCGAGGACGACGAGGACGCGTGCCGCTATCACGCGGGCTCGCGAGGGACCTTCAGAGCCCGCGGTGGTCACCGAGTCTCCTTCTGTCGTGGGGTCGACGCTGTCGATTGGCCTTCGCCGGCATCCTCGCCGAGCGCGGGACGTCAATCCTAGTCCCGTTCCTCACCGCGCGACAAGACGCGGCGGGCACACGGCGGCAAGGAGACGCCCGACCGGGTCACTAGCATCCGCGGATCGGACAACACAAGGGAGGCTGCATGTCGACGTTGACCTTCGACCTCGAGGAGCGGGAGGCGCTCGAAAGCGCTCGGCGAGCCTGGTGGCTCTTCCTCCTCACCGGGCTGCTCTGGCTCCTGTTCGCGATCATCGTACTCCGCTTCGACTACACGTCCGTGACCGCGATCTCAGTGCTCTTCGGAATCGTCGCGATCGCCGCCGCCGTGAACGAGTGCTTGCTGTTCGTCGTCACGCACGGTTGGTGGAAGGTCGTCCACATCCTGCTCGGCCTGATCTTCGTCGTGGTCGGCATCGTCGCGTTCGTGCATCCCGGGGGCACGTTCGAGGCCCTCGCCGCCGTGATGGCGTTCTTCCTCATCTTCAAGGGCTTCTTCGACATCGTGGTCTCGATCGCCACGAAGAACGAGACGCACGTCTGGTGGGTGCAGCTCGTCGTCGGGATCGTGGAGGTGCTGATCGGCTTCTGGGCCGCCGGCTACTGGGGACGGGCCGCGATCCTGCTCGTGATCTGGGTCGGCGTGATCGCGCTCATGCGCGGAATCACTGAGATCGTCTTCGCCTTCAAGCTCCGCTCGGCGGGTAGGGCCGCCACCGGCTAGCGAAACGAAGATGAGCCGCGGCCGCTACGGGCCAGTGGTCGCGGCTCTGCGCCGGTCGGTGATCCAGCCCAAGAGGATCAGGACGACCGCCAGGGCGAGGAAACCGCCGAACAGGCCCCAGGCTACGAAGGCCGAGCTGATCAGCAGCACCGCGAGCATTGCCGCGATCGCGGCGACGACCGCGATCACGATCACCTTGACCCAGAACCGGGCTCCCATCGCGTCCCCATCAAACACCATGCCGCCCCTCGCGCGCAACACCTGCGTTCGCCCTCGCCGGGGAGCCGTGCTCACGATGCTCGCGGACTCGATGATGCCCGAGGCCCTTCCAGCACGGTGGACGCGCGGTCGGTGTGCTGACCGTCCTCGGCTACCTGGTCGCCGCCGTCCTCGCCGTGGTGACGCGACATCGAGGGTCCGGTCGCACCGTCCCCGAAGCCGAGGGGGTCGCCCAGGGTCAGTGGCCGGAGGTGAGAACCGCTTCGAGCTTCTCGACCGCCTGGTCGATCGTGAAGCTCGCCGCCTTCTGGCGCGGCGGGAACTCGACGAATGTCTGCAGGAACTGTGTCATCACGAACGTCGCGGCGAGCGCGATGTAGTCGTTGTCGATGAACCAGTCGTAGTACGTGTTCGAGGTGACGTCCGCCCGCTCGAACGGGTCGGTGCGAAGATTGAAGAGCTTCGGGACGCGGAGCGCGACGAAGGGCTCCGCCCAGAGCTGGAGCGTCCCCTGCACCCGCTGCTCCATGAACACGACCTTCCAGTTGTCGAAGCGGAGTGCGAGCACGTCGCCGTCGTCCGAGAAGTAGACCATTCCCTTACGCGGGCTCTCCTCGGCGTTGCCGGTCAGGTACGGCAGCAGGTCGTAGCCGTCGATGTGCACCTTGTACGTCTTGTCCCCGATCGTGTGACCGGCCTTCAGGCTCTCGACGATGTCCGGCTCGCCCGCTGCCGCAAGGAACGTCGGGAGCCAGTCGTGATGCTGGACGATCTCGTTCGAGACGCCACCCGCGGAGATCTTGCCGGGCCAGCGGATCATCTCCGGCACGCGGAAGGCGCCCTCCCAGTTCGTGTTCTTCTCGCTGCGGAACGGGGTCATGCCCGCGTCCGGCCATGAGTTCATATGCGGGCCGTTGTCGGTCGAGTAGAGGACGATCGTGTCCTCGGCGATCCCGAGCTCGTCGAGCTTGTCGAGCAGCACGCCCACGACCTTGTCGTGATCGATCATCGTGTCGTGGTAAGGCGACTGCCAGCGCCCCGCCTGCCCCAGGCTCTCCGGCTTGGTGTGCGTCCGAAGGTGCATGTGCGTGGTGTTGACCCACGTGAACCACGGGACGCCCTCGTCGTTCTTCCGATCGATGAAGTCGAGCGCATGATCGAGCACCTCGTCGTCGATCGTCTCCATCCGCTTCCTCGTCAGCGGGCCCGTGTCCTCGATCTTCTGCCGCCCGACGCGCCCGTAGCGCTCTTCGTCGGTCGCGTCATCCTCGTCGGTCGCCCAGGAGTGGATGACGCCGCGCGGTCGGAATTGCTCGTTGAAGCGCGGGAAGTCTTCCGCCGCCGGCCAGTTCGGCAGCTCGGGCTCCTCTTCGGCGTTGAGGTGGTAGAGGTTGCCGAAGAACTCGTCGAAGCCGTGAGCGGTCGGCAGAAACTTGTTCAGGTCGCCGAGGTGGTTCTTGCCGAACTGCCCGGTCGCATAGCCGAGCGGCTTCAGCAGCTCGGCGATGGTGGGATCCTCGGCCTGCAGCCCGACGTCCGCTCCGGGCATGCCCACCTTGCTCAGGCCCGTGCGGAACACGCTCTGGCCGGTGATGAACGACGAACGCCCCGCGGTGCAGCTCTGCTCGCCGTACGAGTCGGTGAACCGCATCCCCTCCTCGGCGATTCTGTCGATGTTCGGGGTTCGGTAGCCCATCAGCCCGTCGCTGTAGCAGCTCAGGTTGGTGATCCCGATGTCGTCTCCCCAGATCACGAGGATGTTCGGCTTGTCGGCCATCAGGGTGCGGCTCCCTTCGCGGTCGGACGGTGCGTCTCTCACGATGCAGCGAAACCCGAGGTGCGACATCGATGTGTCGATCATCTGCGGCTGCCTCGCCGCCGGACGGTAACGCAGGCAGTAGTTGGGCGCGCAGAGGTGCGAGCCGCCCTTGATCACACGGCGCGGGATGTGCTCACCCGGCTGACCGGGGTTGTAGCTCGCCTCGGGCGACTCCACGCGCGGGTTGGCGGGAACGCAGCAGGGGCTCGCGAGCCTCGTCCGGATGGCGTGGGACGTACCAGTCGGACGTCCACTCCCAGACGTTGCCCGTCATGTCGTAGAGGCCGTAGCCGTTCGCCGGGAAGCTTCCCACGGGCGACGTCCGCTCGAACCCGTCGAGCTTGAGGTTCTGCCACGGGAACTCGCCCTGCCAGGTGTTGGCCATCGCCTTCCCGCCGGGGAAGTGCTCGTCGCCCCACGCGAACACGGCGCCCTCGAGCCCGCCACGCGCGGCGCGCTCCCACTCCGCCTCGGTCGGCAGTCCCTTGCCGGCCCAGCCGGCATAGGCCTCGGCGTCCTCGTAGGCCACGTGCGTGACGGGGTGGTTGTCCCGGCCGTTGATCGTCGTCCCTTTCCCGCCGGGGCGCTTCCAGAAGGCGCCCGGGACATATGCCCACCAGTTGCGGTAGTCGTCGAGGTTCACCGGCCCCGTCGTGGCGTGGAAGACCAGAGAGCCGGGGACGAGCAGCTCGGGCTCGGCGTCCGGGTACTGCGCGGGGTCGAGGGGCCGCTCCGCGACCGTGACGTAGCCTGTCTCGCGCACGAAGCGCCGGAACTCCGAGGCGGTGACCGGGTGCTCGTCCATCCAGAACCCGTCGACCGCCACCCGGTGGACAGGACGCTCCTCGGGGTAGAAGCCCTCGGATCCCATGGCGAACGTCCCGCCGGGGATCCAGCGCATGCCGGGGGCGGGCGCCTTCCGTGCATTCGGCGGCGGGACCCGCACAGTCTCCGAGTCGGCGGCCATCTCAGGCGCGCGCCATCGCTATGTCGAACACGACCTCGAGCGCGAGCTGCTCGGCCATTCCGGGTAAACCCTCCAAGAACGTGAACGCACGATCGATCGAGCCTAGATGGTCCCACCGCTCGCGGGCGTGAGCCGGGTCGAGGGAGAGAACCGCCACGGTCGGTGCGCTCAGCCGCTGCAGCAGCTCGAAGAGCGCGAGCGCAACGGCGATGAGCAGCCCGGGAAGGACGCCGAAGACGAGGACGCCGAGAAGCGCGACCAGCGCGAGGAAAATCGCCGAGTCACGGGCCGCTCCTCGTGCGCAGGAGAACTAGCGGCTTGACCCGTCCGCGAAGACCGCCGACCAGTCGTGCTTCACGCTGACGACGGTCCAGCCCCCCGACTTCGCCTGCTCCAGCGCCTGCTCGGCGCCCTTGACGTAGTCGAACTCGCGCTCGGCGTCGTCGTGGAGGACGAGCAGACGCAGCGCCGGTCGGCCCTTGCCGCCCGTGAAGCGCAGCATGGGCACGTCGCCGTTCGAGTTCCCCCCCGTCACGATCGGACGGCGGCCGGTCCTGTCCCAGATCCGCACGGGCTTCGCCGGCCCGTCGTCGAAGACGCCCGGCTCGGCGAGATAGGCGAGCGCGCCGCCATCTACGTCGTCCGTGTACGCGAGCCCGAACGACGTCCCGACGACACGCTCGGGTGGGATCCCATAGAGCTCCTCCGTTATCGCCCGCATGAAGTCGCGGCTGCCGCCCGAGGCGATGAAGCACGTGAAGCCGTGCCGCTCGAGGTAGCGGAGCAGCTCGACCATCGGGAGTACCAGCCGTCGCGCAGCAGCCTGTCGTGCGAGGGTGTCGGGCTCGGCGAGGAATGTCGTCGCAGCGGCCGCGAACTGCTCCACCGTCTGCCGCCGTAGGCCGCAGGACGCCGTCATCAACGCGTTCACGCCCGATTCGTCGCCCTGGTAGTGCCTCTCGATCGCGCCACCGAGCCAGGCGAAGTCCTTCTCGTAGGCCGCCTGCCACGGCTGCTTCTCGCGGAGCGACTCGTCCTGCTCGGCCATCGCGGCGAGCCGCTGCAGGATGAAGCCGAGCTCGACTGGCATCGGCTTCTCGCACCAGAGCGTGCCGTCGTTGTCGAACACGGCGATGCGCTCCTCGGGCGGCACCGACCGGCGCGGCCGTCTCGACGAACTCGACGATCGCCTGCCTCGTCGGCGTGTCGTTCCAGGATGCGAGCTCCTGCATCGTCATCGGATAGGCGCGCCTGGGTGAGTCGGCGGTCCGGGACACTACCGCACCCGCGCTCGATCGAGCCCGCACCAGCGCCGCGCGCGTCGACCGCGTGTCGACAATGCGGGGCTTGACGCCGTCATGCTCACGACGAAATACTCCCCGGGCTGTCAGCGCCGCACGCGTCGCTGGGGCAAGCTCGGACCAAGCGCGTCGCCATGGAAAGAGGAGGACTCGCAGATGAGCGAATCACAGTTCAGGCAGTCCGAACCGTCCGGCTGGGCGGTCGGGGGCCTCGCGTTTGCCGCGTCGCTGATGATCCTGATCGGGATCTTTCAGGCGATCGCCGGGCTGGTTGCGCTCTTCGACGACGACTTCTACGTCGTCACCGCGAACTACACGTTCGACCTCGACGTCACTGCGTGGGGCTGGATCCACCTGATCCTCGGGATCCTCTTGATCCTGGCAGGCTGGTTCCTGTTCGCCCGCGCTGCGTGGGCCGGGATGGTCGCGCTCGTGCTCGCGATGTTGAGCGCGGTCGCGAACTTCTTCTTCATCCCGTACTACCCGTTCTGGTCGATCCTCGAGATCGCGCTCGCCGTGTGGGTGATCTGGGCAGTGACGCGCCCCGGCGCAGTTCGGGCCTGACGGGACCGACGCGATGGGAAACGCGATCGGGCAGACGCTCGCGCTCGCCGTCGGCGTGGCGATCAGCCCCGTGCCGATCATCGCGGTGATCCTGATGCTCGTCACCCCGCGCGCTCGTGCGAATGGCCCGGCGTTCATCCTCGGCTGGCTCGTCGGCCTCGCGCTCGTCGGGGCGATCGTCCTTCTGATCGCGGGACCGACGAACGCGTCGGATGACGGCAAGCCTGCCACGTGGGTCGACGTCCTGAAGCTCGTGCTCGGGCTGCTGCTCGTGCTCGTCGCTCTGAGGCAATGGCGCGGTCGACCTCACGACGGCGAGCAGGCACCGACTCCGAAATGGATGGGAGCCGTCGACGGCTTCGCCCCGCCGAAGGCAGCCGGCGCCGGTGCCGTGCTCGCCGCGGCGAACCCGAAGAACCTCCTGCTCGCCGTCGCCGCCGCCGCGGCGATTGCCCAGACCGGCATAGCGGGTGGCGAGCAGGCGATCGCGTACGCCCTGTTCGCGATCATCGCCACGATCGGAGTCGCCGCTCCGGTCGTCATCTACTTCGCCCTGGGCGACCGATCGGGTCCGATCCTCGGTCGCCTCAAGGAATGGATGGCTCGGAACAACGCGGTCGTGATGGCCGTTCTCTGCGTGGTCATCGGCGCCAAGCTGATTGGTGACGCGATCACGGGCTTCGCGTCGTAGAGGCTTGATGTGGGTTGGGGGCGTGGTTGGGGAGGGCATGGGGCACGGAGCGCGGCCGATTCGGGCGGTGGCAAGGCTTGTGGCCTTGATCCCGGACGAAGCGGACGCGCTCCGCCGGCCCCCATTCAGACGTGCACGTAACCCGCATCAAGCCTCTAGTGCTCCGTCGCGCGGAGTGGCCGTGTCACCGCCCTCCGAGGGTGTAGAGGGAGGCTCGTGAGGCTGCCGCTCTTCGGGTCGCTCGCGGGCTACGAGCGCAGCTGGCTCCGCGGCGACCTCGTCGCCGGTCTGACCGTGTGGGCAGTCCTCGTTCCCGAGGCGCTCGCGTACGCATCGATCGCGGGCGTCTCGCCGGTCGTCGGTCTGTACGCGGCCCCCGCCGCGCTCCTCTTCTACGCTGCGTTCGGAAGCTCCCGCCATCTCGTGACAGGTCCGATGGCGGCCACCGCGGCGCTCTCGGCGGCCGCGGTCGCCGATCTCTCGCCGGCCGGGGCGAACGAGTTCGCAGCGCTCACCGTCACGCTCGCGCTCACCGTCGGCGTGATCGCATTCGTCGCCGGGCTCCTGCGCCTTGGTTTCCTGGCGAGCTTCATCTCCGAGCCTGTCCTCAAGGGGTTCATCGTCGGTCTCGCGCTGACGATCATCGTCGGCCAGGTGCCAAAGCTCCTCGGCGTCGAGAAGGAAGGCGACGACTTCTTCGACCAGCTCTGGCATCTGCTCGGGAACGTCGGAGGCACCAGCGGGCTGACGCTGCTCGTCGGGTTGGCGTCACTGGCGCTCGTGGTCGTCCTGAAGGAGCGTGCGCCTGTCGTGCCCGGCTCGCTCGTCGCAGTGCTGCTCGGGATACTCGCCGTCCGGCTGTTCGACCTCGACGAGCACGGCGTCTCGATCGTCGGCGACGTGGACAGCGGCCTGCCGTCGCTCGGGCTTCCGGACGTGGGGTGGCGCGACTATCTCGACATTGCCCCGGCCTCGATCGGGGTGATGCTCGTCGGGTTCGCCGAGGGCCTCGGGGCGGCGAAGACCTATGCCACCCGAAACCACTACGACGTCGACCCGAACCGCGAGCTTCTCGGGCTCGGCGCGGCGAACATCGCAGCGGGGCTGTCGAGCGGGATGGTCGTCAACGGCAGCCTCTCGAAGACGGCGGTCAACGGCTCGGCAGGGGCGAAGAGCCAGGTGTCGGGCCTCATCGTGGCCGTCCTGACCGTCGTCACGCTCCTCTTTCTCACAGGGCTCTTCGAGACGCTGCCCGAGGCGACTCTCGCCGCCGTCGTGATCGCGGCGCTGGTCGAGCTCGTCGACGTTCGGGCACTCCGTGAGCTGTTCCGAGTCCGCTCGAACGTGCTCGGACGGGTCGCCGCGCGCCCCGACTTCGTCGCCGCCATCGCAGCCCTGCGCGGGCGTTCTCGTCTTCGACACGCTTCCGGGCCTCTTCATCGGAATCGGCGTGTCGCTGCTCCTCCTTCTCTACCGGGCGTCGAGGCCGCACGTCGCGACCCTGGGCCGGGCACCGGCCGCGCCGACGCAGTGGACCGATCTCGAGCGCCACCCGGAGAACGAGCAGGTTCCCGGGGTCGTCGTGCTTCGTCCCGAAGCGGGTCTGTTCTTTGCCAACGCAGACTGGGTGCGGAACCACATCCGGGCGAGCGCCGAGGGCACCAGGGCGATCGTGCTCGACGCCGAGAGCATGCCCTACCTGGACGTGAGCGCCGTACGGATGCTCGCGGAGCTGACGGAGGATCTCGAGCGGAGGGGCGTCCGCCTCGTGGTCGCCCGCGACCTGGGGCAGGTGCGTGACGTCGTCCGCCGCTCCGGCGAGAGCAGCTCGGTGTCGCTGTATCCGACCGTCGAGGCTGCCGTCGACGCTGTACGACCCTCGCACGCGGACGAGCGCCGGGGCGGGACGTAGCGTCGTTCAGAGGCCTGCGGCGAAGCCGTCGCCCCGGCCGTCCGAGCCACCGATCAGCGCGTCGCCGAGCCGGAGGATCGCCTGTCCGACTCCGAACGGGTGCTGAACCGTCGCCCGGCGGACGTCATGGCCCAGCGCGGCAAGCTGGTCCTCGAGCCTCCAGAGCCCCGGCTCGAGGTCGACCTCTCGACCGGCCCCGACCCGCCAGCGTGGGGCGTCGAGGGCGGACTGCGGGTCGTCGCCGTCGTCGACGAGGCGAAGGACGACCTGCATGTGGCCCTGCGGCTGCATCGGGCCGCCCATCACGCCGAAGGGCCCGAGCAGCGAGCCGTGCTCGAGGAGCATCCCGGGGATGATCGTGTGGAACGGCCTTCGGCCGGGAGCGAGACGGTTCGGGTGACCTTCGACGTCGACGAAGCCGGCCCCGCGGTTCTGGAGCACAATGCCCGTGCCGGGCACGACGACGCCCGAGCCGAACGTCCCGTAGATGCTCTGGATCAGCGAGACGGCCGTCCCGTCGCCGTCGACTGCGCAGAGGTAGGTCGTCCCGCCGCGAGGGAGCCCGGACGGCGTCGGGTCGAGGGCACGGTCCGGCCGGACGAGGGCGCGGCGAGACGCAAGGTGGACCGGATCGAGCAGCACGTCCGGCAAGGGCTCGTCCCCGAGATGCGCATACACGTCCGAGAGCGCGAGCTTCATCGACTCGATCTGTGAGTGAACCCCCGGCTCGAGCCCGTCGTAGACGGCCAGCGCGATCAGCGCCGCGGCGCCCTGGCCGTTCGGCGGGAGCTCGCAGACCTCGATCCCGCGGTAGGCGTGACGGAGGGGCTCCACCCACTCCGAGCGATGTACCGCAAGATCCTCCTCGTCGAGCCACGAGACGGCGGCGATCGCGCTCGCGACGGCGCCCCGGTAGAGCGCATCCGGACCCTCGGATGCGAGGAGCGCGAGGGTCGATGCCAGATCAGGCACCGCGAATCGCTCGCCGACGGACGGCGCCGTGAACGGCGGGCGCGGATCGAGGCCCCACTTGTGCGCGATCCGCGGGGTGCAGGCGACTCCACGCCCCGCCAGTTCCGCGCCGTGGAGGAGCGCCTTGTCGAGGCCGAACCGACCGAAGCGGTCAGCGAGGTCCGCCCAGGCGCGAACGGCGCCGGGGACCGTCACGGACCGCGGCCCCGTCTCGTCCACCGTCGGAGCGTCGATCACGGCAGGCGATCGACCCGACCCGTTCAACCCGTGCAGCCGGCCGTCGTGCCACACGAGGGCGAACGCGTCGCCGCCGATCCCGTTGTCGGTCGGCTCTGCGATCGCGAGCACGACGGCAGCGGCCAGAGCGGCGTCGACCGCGTTGCCCCCGTCGGCGAACGCGGAGAGCCCGGCGGTCGTCGCGAGGGGGTGGCTCGTCGCGATCATCGCGTCGCCCGCGACCGCCGGCATCCGTCTCCAGCCGCTTCCGTTCACGCTGTCCGATGAGTGAAGCCGATCGAGATGAATCTTCATCCGGTCATCGTCTCATCGCAGCGCGATCCTTGTATCCAAGGGGTACACGGACCCTTGCGCTCCGTGTCATGATAGGCACGTGATCCTCAAGCGTCCGCGTACGCCGCACTACGACGACCCGCTTGCGGTGGGCAAGCGCCTGCACGCGGCGCGCGAGGCCGCCGGCATCAGCCAGCGCGAGCTCGCGTTCCCCGGTTGCAGCGCCGCGTACATCTCCCGCATCGAACGGGGCGAGCGGATCCCGTCGCTGCAGGTCATGCGGGAGCTGGCACGCCGGACCGGCATCACGGAGTCCGAGCTCGCCTACGGGAAGGAATCGCTCGACGCGGAGGTGTCCCAGGCGTTGCGCACGGCCGAGGCGGCCGAGACGTCGGGTGACGCGGAGAGTCGGGCCAAGGCCTATCAGGCGTTGTCCCGAGCGGCATCCCGCGCTGCGACGCGGGCGGCGCGCGCCCTGGCTGCGGTCTGATCCCGGCCGACTCGTAGGATTCCCGCGTGAGGCGCGACGCCGACATCGTCGTCGTCGGCGCCGGGATCGTGGGCGCGGCGACAGCCCGGGCGCTGGCCGACGGGACGCGCTCCGTCGTACTGCTCGAGCGCTTCGAGCTCGGCCATGCGCAGGGCTCGAGCCACGGGAGCTCGCGGATCTTCCGGCTCAACTACCCGGACGAGCGCTTCGTCCGTCTCGCACGCGCGGCGGGGGAAGCATGGCGCGATCTCGAGCGGGAGCGGGGGCTGAGCCTTCTCGAGCGCCTCGGGGCGCTCGACCTGGGACCTGCTGCGAAGGATGTCGCGCGCGCGCTCGCGGCGTGCGGCGTCGTCCACGAGGTGCTCCGGGCGGATGCGGTGGAGGCGCGGTGGGCGCTGCGTCTCGATCGTGGTGAGACAGCGGTCTTCCAGCCGGACGGCGGGCTGTTGCACGCGGCGCGTGCCCACACGACGCTGATCGACGCAGCGGTCGACGGCGGCGTCGTCGTGCGTGAGCACGCCCGGGTGCTCGCGCTCGAGCGCGGGCGCGGCGTCGTGCACGTGACGCTCGACGAGGAGGAGCTCCGGGCGGGGGCTGTCGTCGTCGCGGCGGGTGCATGGGCGCCAGAGTTGCTCTCGGTGCTCGAGATCGACCTGCCGGTGGTGCCGACGCGCGAGACCGTCGCCTACGTCGAGCTTCCGGGCGCGGATGCGATGCCACCGGTGATCGATCACGCAGGCGTGCCCACGGTCGATACGGGTGGCATCGCGCGGTCGGGTCAGGCCGCGTACGCGCTGGCAGCTCCTGGAACGGGGCTCAAGGCCGGGCTCCACCACGCCGGCCCCGTCACCGAGCCGGACGACGATCCGGAGCCGGATGCTGCGGTGGCCACGTGGGTTGCCGACTGGGCACGCTCCCGCTACGTGGCTGCCGGAGGGCTTCTCGGCAGCGAGACCTGCGTCTACACCAACACGGCGGACGAGACCTTCGTGCTGGAGCGACACGGCCGCATCGTCGTCGGCTCGGCGTGCTCGGGGCACGGGTTCAAGTTCGCTCCGATCGTCGGCCGCACGCTCGCGGCGCTCGCCGGCGAGGCTGCCGGATGACGCCGACTCGACGTGCCGACCGGCGCGCGTCATTCAGGCCGGAGCAGCTGCCGGGTGGTCGCGCTGAATCACCGGCCCCAGGACGCGGCTGCCGCATGCCGCTCGCGATCGTTTCCAACTGAACGCACGCGCAACACATCCCCGTGGTCGGACCGGAGGGCAGCAGGCACACTACGGCGACTGTGCCGCCGAAGCCGCGAAAGCCCCCACCACGGCATCCGGACACCCGGACCAGGAACTTCTTGATCGCGGCGGCGGGCGCGATCGTCGTCGTGGTCGTTCTCGTCGGCGCAAGCCTGCTCCTACGCGGAGGAGACGACGGCGACACACAGACGACGGCGGGCGCCTCGACGCTCCTCGACGGCATACCGCAGGACGGAGACGTGCTCGGTGACGCGAAGGCGCCCGTCACGCTCATCCAGTTCGAGGATCTTCAGTGCCCGATCTGCCGCCAGTACCAGGAGGAGGGCTTTCCGTCGATCGTGAACGAGTACGTGAGACCGGGGAAGCTCAAGGTCCGCTTCGTCGGGCTTGCGTTCATCGGGGACGACTCGGCGAAGGCGCTGCGGTACGTGCTCGCCGCCGGCGCCCAGGGGAAGCTCTTCGATCTCTCCGAGGCTCTCTACGCCAACCAGGGCGAGGAGAACTCCGGCTGGGTGACGGACGACCTCCTCGAAGAGCTCGCAGACCAGGTGGGGCTCGACTGGGACACGCTTCAGTCGGACGCGGCTGGAAGCGACGTCCAGCGGCAGGCCCAGGCAATGTCGGCCGAGGGCGTCGCTCGCCAGATCCAGGGGACCCCCACGTTCTTCGTCCAGGTCGGGAAGGGCAAGCCCTACCAGGTGCAGCCCCGGTCGTTCGCCATCGAATCGTTCCGGCCGATCTTCGACGACGCGCTGTCCGGTTGAGCGAACAGGCAGGACGGCGCGATCTCGCCCTCCGGGCCGGCGTCGCGCTCGTGGCGCTGACGGGAGCCGGCCTCGCGGCGTATCTCACGTACGTCCACTACGAGCCGGCGGCGCTCATCTGCACACGGTCGGGCGGCTGCGAGACCGTGCAGGATTCGTCGTACGCGACGCTCCTCGGAATCCCCGTCGCACTCCTCGGCCTCGTCGCCTATCTCGTCGTCCTCGCCCTGGTCGTGTGGGACACGGACCTTGCGCGCACGCTAGCGGCGGCGATCGCCATCGGCGCGGTCGGGTTCGGCATCTATCTCGTCTCGCTGCAGGCCTTCGTGATCGATGCGTGGTGCATCTGGTGCCTCGCCAACGACCTCGTGCTCGTCCCGCTGCTTGCGATTCTCACGGTGTGGCGCGTGCTGCGCCCGCCGGACGTGTAGCGGGGGCCGGGGCGGCCGGCGCCCGCCCAGCGTGTCCTGCCTCGCGGCTGAGGTCGCGTCGGGAGAGGGAACAGTGCTCTGCACGGGCCCCCGACCAGAGCGGCCTCAGAGACACGAGGCCGCCCGAAAGCCGGCTCCCCCGGCCGCGAGGGCGGCCGCCCCGTGCACCCCAGTCGGCGTGCTCCGGCGGGTCTCTGAGGTCGCGTCGGGAGGGGGAACAGTGCTCTGCACGGGCCCCCGACCAGAGCGGCCTCAGAGACACGAGGCCGCCCGAAAGCCGGCTCCCCCGGCCGCGAGGGCGGCCGCCCCGTGCACCCCAGTCGGCGTGCTCCGGCGGGTCTCTGAGGTCGCGTCGGGAGGGGGAACAGTGCTCTGCACGGGCCCCCGACCAGAGCGGCCTCAGAGACACGAGGCCGCCCGAAAGCCGGCTCCCCCGGCCGCGAGGGCGGCCGCCCCGTGCACCCCAGTCGGCGTGCTCCGGCGGGTCTCTGAGGTCGCGTCGGGAGGGGGAACAGTGCTCTGCACGGGCCCCCGACCAGAGCGGCCTCAGAGACACGAGGCCGCCCGAAAGCCGGCTCCCCCGGCCGCGAGGGCGGCCGCCCCGTGCACCCCAGTCGGCGTGCTCCGGCGGGTCTCTGAGGTCGCGTCGGGAGGGGGAACAGTGCTCTGCACGGGCCCCCGACCAGAGCGGCCTCAGAGACACGAGGCCGCCCGGAGGCCGGCTCCGCCGGGCGGGAGGGCGGCCGCCCGGTGCACGCCGACTAGGTCATGGGGACCTGGCGGAGAATGCTCGACTCGATGCGGTCGAGGATCTCCGTCAGGGTGTCACCGGTCGCGGTGATCCCGTGGTTTCGGAGCCCGATCACGGCGTGCGTCGGGTCGGGCTCGCGCTCGATCAGGTCGGCCACCGACTCGGCGAGCTCCTGCGTGCCGCACGGGTAGTTGATGTCGGTCGCCGCAATGCCCTCCATCCACGCGTGGACGTGAAGGATCGCGCCGACATCGGGGTGCGCCCGGTAGATCATCCAGTGCTCGATGGCGTCGACCGATACGCGACGCGGCTCGATCCCGGGTGGGACGCTGATCATCATCTTCGCGTGCGGCTCGTCGTAGTCCGTGACCATCAGGATGTCGCGCCCCGCGACCTCGAGCTGCGACTTGTCGACTCCGCTGGCGCTCATCCAGAAGCGGGCCTCGTCCTTTCGCGCGGAGAGATTTCCGTACGAGAGGCCGCCGACCTGGTAGAGCCGCATCACGTGACGAAGGTCGCGCTCGTCGAGATACTCGTGCACCGGGAACGGCGCGGGCAGGAGGTCGAGGTCCTGCATCCGCTTGCCGGCGGCGCCGATGTCGGCGGTGATCTCGTCCCCGTCCCAGAGCTCGGGCTCGAGGTCCGCGACGAACTCGTTGTCGATCACGAGCTTCGACTTGGCGAGCGGCGCGAGACGCTCGAAGACCTCGGCGGGATCGTCCGAGATCTCGTACGTGCCGCGCTCCATCGTCGTGAACCAGACGCCGTGTCCGGGCACGTGGAGGACGACGACGTTTGCCAGCGTGCGCACCAGCATCGGGTAGCTGGTCTTGAGCACGTCGTCCGGAACGCTCTCGAGCTCGTAGAACGATGCGGAGTACGTGCCGCGCGACTGACGTCGGAACGCCTTCGGCTCCTCGGGATCGAACATGTTGAGCACGAAGTCGGCGTCGGCGAGGTCGTCGACCCGATTGAACCCGTCGGCCTCGAACGCCGCACCGACGGACCGCACCCACGCCTCGTGGTCAGGCGACGTCGCAGTGCCCCAGATCGCGTACGAGCGCATGAGGGAACTCTACCGCGACGAGGACCGCAGCCAGCGTCCGCCGCGGAGCCCGCGTCGTCTCCGACCGCCTCGCGAGAGCAAGTAGTGCGCGGTCTCCTCGGGCTCAGGGAACGCGAGCGCGACCCGCCTGGGCGGTGGGCGCGACAGCGGCATCGGCCGGCGGGGTCGACTCGATCTGCGCCTGGACGAGCCGAGCCGCGATCGAGCCCTCTCCCACCGCCGAGGCGACGCGCTTGATCGAAGCGCGACGCACGTCTCCGGCCGCGAACACGCCCGGCATGCTGGTCTCGAGTGCGTAGGGCCGACGTTCGAGCGGCCAGTCGATTCCCTCGGACAGCTCCTCCCCTGTGAGGAGAAACCCACTCGGGTCCCTCGCGATTGCCGGGGGTAGCCATTCGGTGTGCGGGTTGGCGCCGATCAACACGAACAGTGCGTCGGCCGCGACCGTTGTCTCCTCGCCCGTGGCGTTCTCGCGAAGCACCAGGTGCTGCAAATGGCCCTCCCCGCCTCCACCGACCACCGCGGCACCGATACGCACCTCGACGTTCGGTGCTGCCTCCACCATTCGTACGAGGTAGTGCGACATCCCGGCCCCGAGCGACTGCGCGCGAACAACGAGGGTCACGCCGCGCGCGTACCGCGCCAGGTGCAAAGCGGCCTGCCCGGCCGAGTTTCCGCCTCCGACGACGTACGCCTGCTTGCCGCCGAGCGCGGGGGCCTCCGAGACCGGGCCGCCGTAGAAGACGCCCGCGCCGTTCCAGGGTTCCAGCGAGGGGACGCCCAGACGCCGGTAGGTGGCGCCGGTGGCGAGAAGCACGGCATGCGAAACGACGCGCCGGTCCTCGAGTAGCGACAGCTCCAGCCGACCCTCCGAGGCGACGAGAGCGGTCGCCTTGTGCATGAACACGAAGCTCGCTCCGAGAACGGACGCCTGCTCGTAGGCCTGCTCGGCGAGTCGGCTGCCGCTGATGCCCTTCGGGAAGCCCAGGTAGTTGCGGATGAGCGAGCTGGACCTTGCCTGTCCTCCTATGCCGGCCTCGTCGACCACGAGGGTGCGCAGCCCTTCGGACGCGCTGTAGACGGCTGCGGACAGGCCCGCCGGCCCCGCACCGACGATGACGAGGTCGTAGACCTCGTCCTGGAAGTCGCTCAAGGCGCCCGCGGCCGCCGCGATCTCGGCGTTCGAGGGATCGCTCAAGGCCCGACCGTCCGGCAGGATCATGAGCGGGAGCTTTGCGTCGGACCCCACCTCGGCGAGCAGCTCGCGCCCTTCGTCCGAGTCCGCCAGACAGAAGGCGTGAGGGGACGCGCACTGCTGGAAGATCTCGCGGAGCTCGAAGGCCCTGCCCGACCAGGTCTCGCCCACGATGCGGACCGTGTGCGGGACGATGCTCCGATCGCTGGCCCATTCGAGTAGGAAGCTGGAGACGGCTTCGTGGAACACCTCGTCGGGTGAGCTCGCGGGGCTGACCACGTAGTAGTCGGCACGCCCCAGCGCTATCGCCCCGCGGATCGCCTCCGCGCTCGGGGCGTCCGCCCAGGCACCGGGCGGGACGAGCAGAGCGCGCTTGGCGTGCGGGTGGAGCGTACGAACGTGCTCGAGCAGCTCACCGCCGGTCGTCCCCGACAGCGACCTCCCCGCGAACACCAGCGCCACCTCCTCGCCGGCGTCTGCGAGCGTCGTCAGCCTCTCGAGCGCCTCGCCTGGATCGCCCAGACACTCGACGCGGAAGTCACGCGCGTACCGAGCGAGTTGAGTCTCGACGGCTTCCAGGACGGCCGGTTCCTCGTCGACGGCGAGCAGGACGGGAAGAGGCATCGTCCGGTCATCCTAATCGGCGCCTTCCCCTGCACACGGGCACGGCACTCAGCGAAACAGGTCGCGCTCGCGGGGCATCACGAGCTCCGAAGCGCTCCCGCCACCCGCCACGTCGACCCCGCGAACGATCGCCGCGGGGATCCGGTGAGCCTTCCCGAGCACGAGCTCCGCGGCGCCGGCGATCTCGTCCGCCACCGCGATCTGAGTCGTCCGCAGCTCGTGCCCGGAGCCGTCAGCAGTGCCGCGAAGGTCGCGGAGGGGCGCGATCCCGGCGACGCCGAGCGCGACGTCGGTGGTCCCCTGGCGCCAGGCGCGTCCGAACGAGTCGCTCACGATCACGCCGAGTTCGACGCCTGCGAGCCCCGACAGCCTCTCTCGCAGCGCTCTGGCCGACCCGTCCGGATCGAGCGGAAGCAGGACGAGCGAACCTTCGTCCGGCGCGTTCGACGCGTCGACGCCCGCAGACGCGCAGACGAACCCGTGCCGCGTCCGCGCGATCACGAGGGGCGGCCGCGACCGGACGACGTCGGCACTCTCGCGCAGGATCACCTCGACGTGCCGGGGATCGCCGTCGGGCCCTGCCAGCTCGATGGCCCGTGGCGACGGCTCGACGTCGGCCAGCCGCACGACTCGTCCCTCCACCTTCGAGACCGCCTTCTGCGCGACGACCACGACATCGCCGGCCTCGAGCCCGCCCTTTCGCGACGCGGCCTCGTGCAGGTCGCGGCCGAGGTCGTCCCCCTCGCGGAGCTCCGGGATACCCTCGAGCGGAACCACGCTGACGGTGCGCGGGGAGACGACCTTGTGTTGATTCAACACAAGCCTCGGCGTCACCGGCGCAGCGTCACGGGACGCCGGACAGCCGCACGCCGGCGTGGGCTTTGTAGCGCTTGTTGACGTTCACGATGATCGCCGTCAGGCCCTCGAGGGCGCGAGCCGATGCGAGCGGGCCACAGTCGATCGCACGACCCGAGGTGATCCGCCCGCCCAGCTCGAGCACGATCGACTTCGAGTCGGGATCGTCCCCGCAGACCAGCACGTCCTCCTCGGGGGCCACGTCACGGCCGAGGTTTCTGGCTGCGAGCGAATGGAGACCCGCGACCACCGGCCCGTCGAGAAGATCCTGCACCCGGGCCGCCAGCGAACGGGCGTCCGCCGTCGGCACGACGCCGGCGGGCCCGAACGTCAGCTCGGCCGCCACGGACAGCACGGGTGTCTCGCCGATCGCCCGGCGCAGCTCGCGGACCGTGTCGAGCGCCGCATCCGCCTTCGTCGCGAGAACGACGAGATCGGCATCGCGGCAGGCATCGGCGTTCGTCGCGCCGGTCACGCCGATCTCACGCGCCGCGTCCGTCGCGCGCGCAGCGTCCCGGGAGCCGATCACCACCTCGTAGCCCGCCGTCCGAAGGCGTGTCGCGAGGGCGCGGCCGAAGCTTCCCGTGCCCCCGACGAGCGCGATCCTCACGTGGCGACCCCGAGGACGGTCTCGGCCAGCGCCCGCGCCGTCGCCCGGTCTCGCATGAGCGTGTCGGTCACGACGAGCGCGACGTCCGCCTCGGCAGGTGCATCGGCGCCGTCGATCACGAGCGCGTCGATCAGACCCTCGTAACACCGTGTCACGTGCGCTGGCGTCGTCCCACCGGCCATGCGCGTGAGCATACGGTCGAGCGGCCCCTTGACCGCACGGCCACCGATGAGGGGGCTCACCGCGACGCAACGGACGCGACGATCCGCGACCGCGTCCCGAAGGCCCGGAACGGCAAGGATCGGCCCGAGCGAGACGTACGGGTTGCTCGGCGCGAGCACGATCGCGTCCGCGCCGTGGAGAGCCTCGATCACTCCCGGTGCCGGCCGTGCCGTGTCTGCGCCCTGGTAGACGACGGCATCGACCTCGTCTTCGTTGCGCCGAGCGACGAACCACTCCTGGAACGAGAACGTCCCCGCCGGCGTGACGACATGGGTCCGAAGTGGATCGTCGGTCGCCGGGAGGATCCGCGTTGCGAGGCCGGCCGCGTCGACCAGTCGTTGCGTGACGACCGAGAGCGGCTCTTCGCGGCCGAGGGCTTCGGTCCGCACGAGATGGAGGCCCAGATCGAGGTCTCCGAGCAGGAACCAGCCCTCCCCGCCCCACTGCGTCGCCGACTCGAGCGTCCTCCACGTCTCGCCTTCGCGACCCCAGCCACGTTCCTCGTCGTTGAGCCCGGCGAGCGCGTACAGCACGGAGTCCAGATCGGGGGAGACGTGCAGCCCGAGCACCTCGACGTCGTCGCCGACGTTCCCGATCACGATCAGCTCGTCCGCCGGCAGCGCGTCATGGAGGCCGCGCGCGAGCTTCGCGCCGCCCACGCCGCCGGAGAGGCATACGACCTTCACGAGGAGAGCACCCCGAGGAGCGCGCGCGTCCGCTTGCCCGAACGCTTGCCCCAGCGATCGAGGTCGGCGACGGTGTCCATGTCCGCTACGAGGTTTCCGAGTGCGAGCTCGTCGACCTCGAGCCCCAGAGCGTCCGCGTGGGCGTGGAACCGTCTTGCACTCCCCGGCCCGTAGAGGGGCATGAAGACCTCGGGGTACGGAAGGCCGAGCGCGTTCGTCGTGCCGTCCACCGCCTCGACGAGCGACACCCGCCCGAGGCGCGGCGACACCGCCAGCGCAGCGAGATCCGACGGGCGCACACGCGGCACGTCGGCGTTGACGACGAGGCAGATCCCGTCGGCGCCCTCGAGCGCGGCGGCCACCGCTCCTCCCTGCCCGTCGCCGCGGTCGTCGACGAGCTCCGCCCCGAGCTCGCCGGCGACGAGCCCGCCGGCCGGGTCGGCCGTCACGACGCGCACCTCGCCCACCGCAACCGCGGCTTCGACGACGTCCCCGAGCATCGCGAGCGCGACCTCCCGCCGCAGCTCTTCCGGCAGCCTGCTCTTGCCGCCGGCGCGAAACGGGATCACGACGAGCACGGACCGAGCCTACGTGCGTGGCTCCCGCGTCCGAAGGATCAGGCGGCGTGCGGGGCGGCGCCCGTCGAGCCTGCGTCCGCGCCGGGCCCGGTCGTCGCCCACTCCTGCACTTCGAACCAGTGCGTGCCCTCGAGCGCCTTGACCACGTCGGGATGCGTATGCGCCGCGTTGACGACGTGGTGCTCGATGTCGCAGCAGATCTCGACGTCGTCGAGAGAGAGCGATTCCGGAATCCGCGCGACGACTTCGAACGGGAGCTGTGCATCCCGAACGGTCATGTGCTTGAACTGCAGATCCGGCGCAAGCTCCATCAGCGCCGGCCAGTCCGGGCAGGACTTGTAGCTCATCGGCCGACCTCGGTCGGCCGATGAGCGTGGAGGGGTGTGGGGAACCGGGAGGTTCCCCACGTCTTCGAAAGAAGGGGGCGACGTGGGGGAAACATGGTTTCCCCCACGAACGCGAGCCAAAGGCGAGCGTTGCTCATGGGGCTGCATCCTTCGCTTCGGCGTGCCAGGTTCCTTCGAGGCGTACGAGGCCGCGGCTCTCGCCGTCCGGGTACACGAGCAGCGGGATCGAGCGCGGCAGACGGTCGAGAAGCCGGCCGTCCCGGCCGACGAGGACGAGCGTCAGATCGAAGCGGCCGAATTGCAGCGGCGGCGCACCGACATCGAGCCTGAGCTCGAGCGCTCCGTTCCGCTCGTCCCAGCCGAGCTCTGCCGTATCGACGAGATCCTCGGCGACGAGCAGGCCCGATCCGTCGCGCACCTCGAGGTGGAGAGAGGGCGACGGGACGTCTCCGGTGAGGGTCACCTCGAGCCCGAACGGCTCACCCGCGAGGAAGCGATCCCGCTCGTCGCCCTCGGCGGAGACGAGCCGCGCTGCGAGGATCCGCGCCTCCCGCGTCCCCGTCGGCCCCTCGCCGTCGACCCGGCTCGTCTCGGCGTCGTCGGCCAGCGCGCGGCGGTAGCGGGTGATGGCCTCGTGCACCGGCCCGTCGAACGCGAGCGCTCCGTCGCGCAGAAGGGCGGCGCGGTCGCAGAGGCGCTCGACGGCTGAGGCGTCGTGGGACACGAACAGGATCGTGCCGCCGCGCTCCTTGAACGCCGCGATCACGCCGAAGCACTTGCGCTGGAAGCTCTCGTCCCCGACGGCGAACACCTCGTCGAGCAGGAGGATGTCTGCTTCGAGGAACGCCGCGATCGCGAACCCGAGCCGCATCGTCATTCCCGACGAGTACGTGCGCACCGGTCGGTCGATCGCGTGCTCGAGCTCCGCGAACGCCACGATCTCGTCGAAGCGCTCGCGGATCCTCGCGCGCGAGAGCCCCTGGAGCATCCCGTTCAGCTCGACGTTCTCGCGCCCGGTGAAGTCGGGATGGAACCCGGCACCCAGCTCGAGGAGCGAGCCGACCCTGCCGCGCGCCTCGACGCGACCCGATGTCGGTCGGATGATGCCCGCGATCAGTCGCAGGAGCGTCGACTTGCCGGAGCCGTTCCGGCCGACGAGCGCGACCGCCTCGCCCGCCTCGATCGCGAGCGACACGTCTCGGAGAGCCCAGATCTCCTGCGCCCCCGTCCGCCCGCGCGCGACGAGGAGCTCCTTCAGCGTGTACGTCTCGCGCGCCCGCACGACGAACCGGCGGGACACGGCGTCGACGTCGATCGCGCCAGAGATCACCGCCTGCTCCTCACGACGTCACGGCGGCGAGCTCGCGCCGGACGATTCCCGCGAGTGCCTCGATCAGGTCGGGAGAGTCGTTCGGCATCTCTATTCGCGTGAACCCGAGGCCGAGCTCCCGGCAACGCTCCTCCGCCTCGACGTCGAGGTCCCAGCGGATCTCGAGATGGTCGGAGACGAACCCGACAGGGCACACGAGGACGTTCGCGACACCACCGTCGCGGAGCGTGACGAGGTGATCGAGGATGTCGGGGCCGAGCCACGGCTCCCCCGTCGGCGACTGGCTCTGGAAGGCGAACGACCACGCGTGAATCGCCGCGCGATCCGCGACCAGGCCCGAGGTCTCGCGAAGCGCATCCGCGTACGTGTCGCCCTGCTCGAGGATGCGTGCCGGCAGCGAGTGCGCGGTGAAGACGACATGGGCCTCTTCGCCGGACTACAGCGCCCAAGCGCTGCGTCACGCGTCGCGCGAGCAGCTCGACGAACGCGGGCTCCGTTCCCCACTCCCTGACGAAGCGCGTCTCGGCGCGGCCGGCGACCGCATCGTCGAAGAGCGCCTCGTAGCGCGCGATGGAGAGCGACGACCAGTGCGGGGCGAGCACGAGCCCCAGGAGCGGGTCGTGACCGAGCTCGAGCGCGGTCTCGACCGCTTCGGCGATCCGCGGCTCCCAGTGCCGCATGCCTGTGAGCACCGTGATCCCGAGCGAGCGCTCGAGAGCCGCACGCGTGTCCTCGGTGATCGCGTTGAGGGGCGACGGCGCGTCCGAGTCGTCGATGCCGAGCGCCCTGTAGCGCGCGACCAGGTCGTCGAGCAGCCCCGGCGCGATCGGGCGGCCGCCTCGGATGTCCGCGTAGTAGTCCGGAACGTCCGCCAGCCGATCGGGCGAGCCGTACGCCATCAGGATCACGGCCGGACGCGTCATACGACGACCGTCGCCTCGGTGCGCTCCCGGACGAGCTCCACCAGCCGCGTGAGCGCGTCCGGGTCGGTGTCCGGAAGCACGCCGTGACCGAGATTGAAGATGTGCCCGGGCCGTCCGGCCGCGCGAGCGAGCACGTCGAGCGCCTCGCGTTCCACGACCTCCAGCGGGGCGAGCAACACGGCGGGATCGAGGTTCCCCTGGACGCCTCGGCCCGGGACACGGGACCACCCGTCGTCGAGCGGCAGGCGCCAGTCGAGGCCGATGACGTCGCCGCCCGCCGCGGAGAGCTCGCCGAGGAGATGCGACGCTCCCGTGCCGAAGTGGATCGTAGGCACGTCCACGGCAGCGAGGACGCGCTCGCTCCACGGCGCAACGTACGCCCGGTAGAGCTGCGGCGACAGCGTCCCCACCCACGAGTCGAACACCTGGATCGCGTCGGCCCCGGCGCGCACCTTCGCCGCCACGTAGGCGGCAAACGTCGTCGAGAGCTTTTCCATCAGCGCTTCCCAGACTCCCGGCTCCGCGAGCATGAGTGCCTTCGTGCGCGCGAGCTCCCGGCTTGGACGGCCCTCCACGAGGTAGCCGGCCACCGTGAAGGCGCCGCCGCAGAAGCCGATCACCGCAGCGTCCGGGCCGAGCTCTCCCCGCACGATCCCGGTCGCGTCGAGCACGGGAGCGAAGGCCTCCTCGGGGTCGGGCACGACGAGGCGCTCGACGTCCGCTGCCGTCCGGATGGGGCGGTCGATCACCGGGCCGACGCCCTCGACGAGGTCGACCGCGATCCCCATCCCGAGGACGGGCGTCATGATGTCGGCGAACATCACGGCGGCATCGACGCCGTGCCTGCGAACCGGCTGCAACGTGACCTCGGCGCAGAGCTCGGGGGTGTGCGCGACGTCGAAGAAGCTGTGCCGCTCGCGGATCGCGCGGTACTCGGGAAGGGACCGGCCCGCCTGGCGCATGAACCACACGGGCGTGCGCTCGACAGGCTCGCGGCGCATGGCCCGGACGAGAAGCGGCGCGGTCATGAAGGGAGCGTAGCCCCAGTAATTACACTCGGCCGTCGTGGAGCCGCTCGCACCGCTTTGGCAGGAGTGGGAGCTGCAGCCGCAGCGCGCGGGGGCGCGCACGACCGCGCGGCTCGTCCTCGTGAACGGCGGCGCCGCGACGTGGCGCTCACGGGGCGCCGACGGGCTCCAGCTCTCGTACCACTGGCTCGACCTGCACCGAAACGCGATCGTGTGGGACGGGCTCCGCACGCCGTTCCCGCAAGCGATCGAGCCGGGCGCGACGACCACGCTGGATGTGATGCTCGCCGCACCGCGCCCACCCGGCCGCTACGTGCTGCGGTTCGACCTCGTCGAGGAGCACCGGTTCTGGCTGTCCGAGGTCGGCGTCCCCACGCTCGATCTCGAACTGGAGGTCGAGCCGGGCATCGCCGAACGCCGCCTCGCGGTCGTCGTCCACGGTGGGCCCGACGAGCGGACCTCCACAGCGCTTTCGGCGCAGGAGGAGCCGGTCGTCGACGAAGCGCCGGCCGCGACCGCCCACCTCGTCTCCGGTGCCGAGCCGGCGCCCGACTGGTCTCGGCTCGTTCTCGACGCCCACGCCGAGGGGTGGGACGCGGTCGGCCCGGCGCTCGTTCCCGTCGGTGGGCCGCTCGATCGGCGCGCTGTGGCCCGAACGCTGCGGCGCTGGGCCCCCGATGGCCGCAATCCACGGTTCGAGGCTCCGCTACTGCTTCCATCGCTCGTCGCGGGGCTCGAGATCGGACAGCGCGACGGGCTTCCTGCCCACGACGGCGAGGGCTTGTTCGAAGGGCGTGCCGTCGTCAGGCTTCCGACGCGATACGGTCGTCGACGGCGCTGAACACGAGCGCACCGAGCGCGAGCGCGACGAGCGCCGCCACGCACAGGTAGATCGTGTCGCCGGCGGGTGGGAGCTCGCCGGCGTAGAGCGGCGTCCGGTATGCCTCGATCGCGGGCGTGATCGGGTTGCCCCAGTGGAGGAGGTCGACGAGCCACGGCCGCGTCTCGGCCCCCGGGAGATCCTGGAGCTGGTAGAGCACAGGCGTCAGGAAGAACCACGGCAAGAGCGCCGCCGCGACGACGAACTCGACGTCCCGGAAGATCGCGTTCAACGCCGCGACCGCGAGTGAGACACCCGACACGAACACGACGAAGACGGCCGCGACGGGCAGAGCCAGCCAGGCCGTGTCACGGCTCTCGGGCCTGAACCAGAGCGCAAGCCCGAGGACGATGGCAGTCATCGCCGCGAAGGCGACGAGCTGCGTCGCCACGACCGAGAGAGGGACGAGCTGGCGCGGAAACCGCACCTTGCGGATCAGCGGGGCGTTCTCGACGAGGCTGCGTGAAGCGGTCTGCAGCGACGAGGCGAAGAACGCCCACGGCGGCAGCCCGCAGAGCAGGAACAGCCAGTAGTCGTCGAGGTCGGTGGCCTCGGCCTTCCAGAGCACCGAGAACACGACGAGGTAGACGAGCATCAGCGCGACCGGAAGCGCGAGAGTCCACGCGAGGCCCAGCACCGAGCCTTTGTACTTCGCGCGCAGGTCGCGGCGGACGAGGCTCGAGAAGAGCTCGCGATAGCGCACGACGTCCGCGTACACATCCACCGGCGCGATTGTAGGGCTGAGAACGCGAATCAGAACGGAGCCTCGAGTCGAGGCGACATTCCGATTCGAGTTCTGAACCGACGCCTACAATGTGCGCCCGTGGAAGCGGCCATCACGCTCGCCGCGCTGCCGGTCGCTTCGATCGTCCTCTGGACGCTGCTTCGCTCCCCATCGGTGGGCGGGCGACTCGTCGCGCACCCGAGCCGTGCGCGCTGGCACGAGCGGCCGACACCGCTCTTCGGCGGGGTCGGGATCGCGGCCGGGCTCGTCGCCGGCGTCCTTCTCGCGCTCGCGACGGGAGCCGTCGAGGCGTCTTGGCTGCTCGCCGGGATCGTCGCAGGGTGCGCGCTCGTGTTCGTCGCCGGCCTCGTCGACGACGTCCGTCATCTGAGCCCGCTCGCAAAGCTCGTCGCTCAGGTCGGCGCGGCGGCGACCGTGATCGCGGCAGGTCTTCGGGTCGAGCTGGTCTCCAACGACGTCCTCGGCATCGCGGTTGCGGTCGTCTGGCTCGTGGGGATCACGAACGCCTTCAACCTGCTCGACAACATGGACGGCCTGGCAGCGACCCTCGCGACCGTGGCGTGCGCGTACTTCGCGATCGACGCGGCGACCGTGCACGAGAACGATCTCGTGCTCGTGCTCTCGCTCTCCCTCGCGTTCGCCTGCCTCGGCTTCCTTCCCTTCAACCTGCGTCCCGGCGACAGCGCGCGTGTCTTTATGGGCGACGCGGGCAGCCAGCTTCTCGGCTTCCTGCTCGCCGTGCTCGGCCTCGCTGCGAGCTGGACGACGGCGGGAACGACGGTGGCGACGATGCTGCTGCCGCTCCTCGTGCTGGCGATCCCGATTCTCGACACGACTCTCGTAACGGTGAGGAGGCTCGCGGAGCGCCGCCCCGTGACCCAGGGCGGCAAGGACCACACGTCGCACCGTCTCGTCTACTACGGGCTGTCGGAGACGCGCGCGGTCGCTCTGCTCGCGCTCATCGGCGTCGCCCTGGGTGCGACGGGCGTCGCCTACAACGTGCTCGACCGGCCCGCGGTCACCGCGCTCGGGGTGCTCGTGACGTTCGCGCTGCTCGTGCAGTTCGGAAGCTTTCTCGCGGAGCTCTCCGAGCACGAGCGGCAGGGCCTCCCCGGCGATACGTCGCTTCGCCATGCGATCACCGTCCAGCCCAGGAGGCTTGCGGAGGTGGGAGTCGACGCAGCGCTCGTCGTCGGCACTCTGCTCGTCGTCTACCTCCTCTACGTCGACGGCCGTGGCACCGAGCTCCAGCGCGGGACGTTCCTCGCCGTTCTCCCGATCGTGCTCGGGACGACGTACGTCGTCTACGTCCTGCTCGGGATCTATCGCCGTGCATGGCGGTACGGAACCGCACGCGACCTCGCCATGATCGCGCTCGCATCCGTCCTCGCGACCTCAGCAGGCTGGGCGGTCGTGGTCGTGACGCGCGATCTCGGCGACTTCCCGCGCGAGGTCTTCCCGGTCTACGGGGTCGTGGCGGCCGTCCTCGCCGTCGTGTCCCGGGCGCTCGTCCGGCTCGTGCCGGAGGCCGGAGCGGGACGTGAGGACGAACGTCGCCGGGTGCTCGTCGTGGGCGCAGGGAGTGCGGGCCGCGGAGCGGTCCGCGCGCTCCAGCTCGCGGGTGACGCTCGGGTCGTCGGGTTCCTCGACGACAACCCCCGTCTCCGTCGTCGCCGCGTCCAACGCGTGCCCGTGCTCGGCACCACCCACGACGCGCCGGCGGTGTTGGCCGCGACGGGCGCCGACGAGCTTTTGATCACGATCGCCGACGTCTCCGAAGAGCGGCTCGCAGACGTCATCCGCGCCTGCGAGACGGCCGGTGTCCTGCACCGCGTCGTCCCCGAGGACGCCGCGCCGGCGCGGGAAGCAACACAGGCGCTCGTCGAGTGACGGCGACCGGAGCCACGGCGCCGCTCGACGGCGCCACCGCGGAGACACGATCGGTCGTCGAACGGCTCCTGCCGCTCGTGGGCGCATACCTTCTGCTCTCGACGCTCTACGCCTGGCAGGCCTGGCGACGCGAGACGCCGACGATCTTCACCGACGAGCTCGAGACGACGCAGATCGCCCGCGCGATCGCCGAGACGGGGCACGCCGCGCGACGCGGCGACCCCTACGGGTTCTCGAGCCTCGTCCCGTGGCTGACCGCTCCCTTCTGGTGGCTCCATCCCGTCGCGACCGCCTACGAGACGATCAAGACCGTTCAGGCATTCGTGATGGCCGCGGCGATCTTCCCCGCCTATCTCCTGGCACGGATGGTCGTCACACCGGGGTGGGCGCTCTTCGCCGGAGTGGCGACGATCGCCGCGCCTGCGCTCTCCTACTCCCCGATCCTCGTCGAGGAGCCCTGGGCCTATCCGGTCGCGACGCTCGCGCTGTGGCTCACCGTCCGTGCGATCGACCGACCCGGCCGTATCTCGCTTGCGCTCGCGTTCGGCGCCTGCGTGCTCGGCGTGCTCGTGCGCTCCCAGCTCGCGGCGCTCCTCGGCGCCCTCGCCGCCGGCCTGCTGATGCTGGGGTGGCGCTCTCAGTGGATGCGCCGCTACCGGGCAGCCTGGTCGACGTGGGACCAGGTTGGCTTCTGGACGCTGTCGGTCGGCGCCCTGATCGCGGTCGTCGCGCTCCTCGGTCATCTGTCGGGCGAGTGGGAGAGCGCGACGACCGGATGGAAGGGCCGCATGGTGGAGTACGGGAGCTGGGCGGGCGGCGCCTTCGCGATCGGGATCGGCGTGCTGCCCGCGATCGCGCTGCTCGCGATGCTCGCGGTACCCGGCTCCGAGCGGGCGCGACCGGGTGTTCGCGCCTTCGTCGTCGTCGGCGCGGGAGCGGTCGCGAGCTTCGGCTGGTACGCGGCGATCAAGGGCGCCTACCTCTCGACGACGTTCTCGAGCCTCGTGGTCGAGCGCAATCTCGTGTACCTCGGCCCGCTCGCCTTCATCGCGACCGCCTACCTCCTGGACCGTGCCGTCGCGCCGGTCTGGGCGGTGCTCGTGTCGGGGGCCGTCGTGCTCGGCCTGATCGTGTGGACGCCGATCGATCGCGGCCTCGACAACTTCCCGTACTACGAGGCGCACGGGCTCGCGATCCTCGCGCTCGCGAACCGCGAATGGCATTGGCCACGCGACCGGATCGAGGCAGCGCTCGTCGTGCTCACTCTCGCGTCGACCGTGGTGCTTCTGCTCGCCGCGACCCGCTTCCGTCCGTCCCGGCCGACGATGGCCGTGCCGGTCGCGATCGCTCTCGGTGTGCTCGTCTGGAACGTCGCCGCGGAGACCTACGCGTCGATCGGCGAGCACGACTTCTCGTCCCGCGTCGAGGCGAACCTCCCCACGCCGCACGACTGGGTCGATCGCGCGGCGGACGGTGGGACCACCGTCGTGCTCGGCCAGCGCATGAACGACGACCCGCTCGGGTTTGCTTCCACCGAGTTCTGGAACCGCTCGATCGTGAAGGTCTGGAGCGTCGACGGCACCGGGCCGGGGCCTGGTCACACGCTCACGCCGGATCTCGAGGACGTCGACGGCACGCAGTGGCCGAACCCGGAAACCGACCTCGTGCTCGCGGCCAACGGCGTCTCTGTCGCGGGGCCGATCGTTGCCTCGAACGCCGCGGCGAACGCGACGCTGGTCCGTCTCGACGGGAAGCCGATCCGCCTGCGGGCGAACCAGACCGGCATCACCGCCGACGGCTGGACGGTGGGCGACGCCGGCAACCCGAGCGTGACCGCGAAGGCGGCGTACAACCGATTCGACGTGACGCACGGCGGTACCGGCACGCTCGTGGTGACCCTGTCCCGCGCGATCTTCTGTCCGAAGAACGTTCGACTGCCGGGTGTCGCCCACGTGCGCATCGGAACCCTCGTGCGCGGCCCCGACAAGGAGCCCGCGATCGGCCGCACCACCGGCTCGGAGACGACCTACGTGCCCGGCTGCGGGACCCGCACGGTCGTGCTGCCGACCCCCGCAGGCCCCTGGCGGGCGGAAGTGTCGATCGAGACGTTCGTCCCGAAGGACGTCGACCCCGAGCACTCGAGCGACGCACGGGCCCTCGGAGCCCAGGTCGGCTTCGATATCCAGCCGTAGCGAGCGGTCAATGCTTGTGTTGATTCAACACAAGCGTTGCCAGCACCGCCGCCGTCACGTCGGCTTCGATGCGATCAGGGTCACGCCGGCGTAGCCGCGGAGGCCGCTCGCCCAGGCGAGGGCGAGGAGCTTCCCGCGCGGCAGCCGCAGGAGCGTCCGCGAGACGCGCCTGCCGGCGAGCTCCTCGGCGCCGTGCGCGTGCTCGCGCGCGACGAGGCGAAGGTCGGCGCGGCGGAACGCGCGCTCGTACCCGAGGAGCGTGTGCACGTGCTCGTTGATCCCGTAGGCCTTCTCGTCCTCCTGCTCCGGGTTCCCCTGGCCGCGCCACACGGGCCGGGTCCCCTCGTTCAGCGCCGCGACGAGGCCGCCGGGACGCGTGACGCGTGCGAGCTCCCGCACCATGCGTCGGAGGTCGAGGGCGTGGTGGAGCGTCGCCACGCAGTATGTGAGGTCGAAGGAGGCGTCGGCGAACGGGAGGTGCTCCGCGTCGGCCTGGACGCGCGAGAAGACACCCACCTGCTCCGCGTAGAACGCGCCGCGTCCGAGGCCGATGTTCCGGTCGGCGAGGATGTCGCTGCCGACGTACGAGCAGCCGAGCGGGACGAGATGCGCCGCGCCCCAGCACTTCGCGGCGCCGACCTCGAGCACGTCCATGCCCGGCCGGCCGCGCTCGAGAAGCAGCGAGAACGAGCGCTCGTTCGCGAGCCAGTTGGGGTCGTCCCAGCCGAGGTCGCGGCACAGGTACGGCAAGTGCGCGTCGACCTCGTCGTCCGGCTCGTACCAGCCCTCGGCCCGCGCGAGCGCGACCCAACCCTCGGTCTCGCGGAGCTTGGCGGCACTGCCCGGGAGGTCGGGCGACAGCATGCGCGGGATGCCGTCCTCCACCGGATACCTGCGTCCGCACCCTGCGCAGGCGAGCGTCGTCTCGCCGTCGAGCTCCCCCGGCACACGGGGCAGCG
Organism: uncultured Actinomycetes bacterium; assembly: GCA_963798725.1. GTDB lineage: Bacteria > Actinomycetota > Thermoleophilia > Gaiellales > Gaiellaceae > Gaiella. Next base: position 656,510 of record CAWCUL010000001.1, on the reverse strand, counting down.
AAGGATCGCCGGGAGCGCGACCTCGCTCACAGCCGGGCGAGCGTCTCCGGGTGGCGCCGGACGTACCGTGCCATGCTGCGGGCATGCCAGAGCGTGTGCCGTGAGAGGAACCGCTGGTCGGTGATCTGCGCCCAGTCGTGCGTGACGCGTGCCGCGGGCACATACCAGCGCTCCCAGCCGGCGCGCATCGCGCGGTAGCAGAGGTCGATGTCCTCGACGTAGTGGCGCAGGCCCTCGTCCCAGCCCCCGAGCTCGTCGAGCATCCGCCGGCGCATCAGGAGAAACGCACCGAGGAGCCAGTCCGCCTCGATGGGCTCCGACACGTCCTCGTCGAGGTGGTAGTGGTCGCGCTGGCGCTCGAGCGGCGGGAAGAGGCGCCGCAGCGGAGTGCGGCGCACGAGCGTGCCGCCGACGGTCGGGAAGCTCCGCCGGGTCGGCTGCCAGCTGCCGTCCGGCCAGGTCGCGCGCGGGCCGGCGATCCCGCAACGCTCTCTCGTCCCGGCGAACGACGCCAGCACCTCGACTGCGTCCCCCGCGGGCACGACGTCGGGGTTCGCGTAAACGACCCACTCGCCGGTCGTGGCGGCGACCCCGAGGTTCACGTTCTCCGCGAGACGGCGAGGCGCCGTGTTCTCGACGACGCGCGCAGTCGCCGGCAGCTCCGCGGGCAGCGAGCCGGGCAGGTTCGCCACCACGACGAGCTCGTCGACCTGGGGTGCGAGAAGCGGCAGCAGGACCGCGAGCTCGAGCGCATGGCCGTGGGAGACCACGACTCCGGAGACGCGGCTCATCGACCGAGAGCCTCGAGGTAGACCCGGACGGTCGCCTGCGCGGCCGCCTCCCAGGAGAACGAGCGCGCCCGCTCGAGCCCGGCTGCGACCAGGCGGTCGCGATCGGCGAGCGCTCGCCGGATCCCGTCGGCCAGGGTCGCTTCCCCGGCGACGACGGCGGCATCTCCCGCGACCTCGACGAGGGCGGGGTCGGGCACGGTCACGACGGGCGTCCCCGACGCCATCGCCTCGACGACAGGCAGCCCGAACCCCTCGTGCCGGGAGGCCTGGACGAGGCAGGCAGCGCCGCGGTACAGCTCCGCGAGCCGACCCACCGGCACGTAGCCCTCGACGTGGGCTCCTGCCGCACGCAGCTCGTCCGCGACACGCTCGTCCTTCACCGGCCCACAGACGACGAGCTCGAGCCCCGCCTCGCGCGCCGCTGCGAGCGCGGCCAGCTGGTTCTTCCTCGGCTGGATCGCCCCGACGGCGAGGGCGTAGGGCCCGAGTTGCAAGTTGTAACTTGGGCCTTCCGGCCCGAACGCGGGGTCGACGCCGTTCGGCGTCACGACGATCCGCTCCGGCGGGATCGCGTAATGAGCGATGATGTCTCGCTTCGTCCGCTCCGAGACCGTGAGTACGCGCGCGGCTCCTCGCGCCGCCCTCGGGACGACCCGCCGGAAGGTCCAGCGGTCGTGGCGCCCCATCAGTGCGGGATCGTCGCGCTCGAAGGAGAGGTCGTGGATCGTGACGACCACGGGGCAGGGACACCGAAGCGGGAGCGCGTACTGCGTGTGCACGAGGGACGCTCCGAGGGATCGGAGCGTACGGGGAAACGACCAGGCCATGCGCAGCTCCTGAAAGCGTGCGGAGAGCCCGACCGCCTCGATCCCCTCGGGGACGAGCTCGGGGTGGCGGGTCACGGCCGCGACGCGGAGGCCCGCTCCGGCGGCGGCCCCCGGGAGCGTCCGCAGAAGATTCGAGACGTAGGTCTCGTCGCCGGTCCTACGGCGACCGAGCACGTCGGCGTCCACGACGACGAGCGTCACGCGAGCTCCCGCCAAAGCGCCTCGACGAGGTCGGCGGACCGGTCCCACGTGAACGCGGCGGCACGGGCTCTCCCCGCGCCGACGAGCTCATCGCGTCGCCGCACCGTCTCGGCGATGCCCTCCGCGACCGCGTCGGGATCGCGCGGGTCGACGAGCACGGCCGCGCCGCCCGCGACTTCCTCCGTCGCGCCGCCCCTGGTCGTGACGACCGGGGTGCCGCATGCCATCGCCTCGAGCACCGGCAGGCCGAAGCCCTCGTAGAGCGAGGGATACAGGAGGCAGCGCGCGCCGCGCAGGAGCGACGCGAGCTGCTCGTCGCTCGGCTCACCGACCCAGCCGTCGACGGCAACGCCGCCCCACCCCGCCGCGCCCGCGACACGGAGCTCGACCCCCGCGAGCCGCGCCGCCTCGACCGCGACGGAGAGGTTCTTGCGCGGCTCGAGGGTGCCGACGGCGAGCACGTAGTCACCCTCGGCGGCCGGCCCGTCGCTCGTGAAGACCGGATCGACGGCGTTGGGCACGATCCGGACACGCTCGTGCGGGACGCCGAGCAGCTCGATGAGCTCCTCACGCGTGAACGCCGACACGCAGACGACCGCGTCGGCAGCGCGTACTGCCGCGCGCAACGCGCGTGCTCCGCTCGCGCGGTGCCAGCGCGGAAACGCCTCCGGATGGCGGAGCAGAGCGAGATCGTGGATCGTGACGACGAGCGGCGCGCGGGGGCGCAGCGGCGCGCGGAACGTCGTGCAGTGCAGGACGTCGACGCCGGCGGAGGCGGAGGCGGAGCCGAGGCGAAAGGGGTACCAGAGAGCGTCGCGTCGGACGGTCGCGAGCCGGCCGGCGCCGCCCGACGAGAGCGGGACGAGCTCCAGCCCCGGCCGCCCGCGGAGCGCGCCGAGCAGGCCGGAGACGTGTCGCGCCGTGCCCGCGCGGGTCTGGAAGAGCGGCGAGGTGTCGATTCCGACCTTCAGCTTGTGTTGATTCAACACAAGCTCACGACGCCGCCGCCCGCCGCACGGCCTCGCGTGGCTCCGGGTAGCGCAGCAGGGAAATTGCTTCGTCCGCGCGGAGCCAGCGCACGGCCACGTGCTCGTGGTCGAGCACCGGCTCCCAGCCGGCGGGCGCGTCGGCGACGAACGGCCACACCGTGATGCGACCCGTCCCGGGTGGAAACCGGGCGCGGACGGGCTCGGGGTCGCCGGCGAGGTCGTAGTGGAGGTCGGCTCCGAGCTGCACCGGCACGGTGTCGAGCCCGGTCTCCTCACGGAGCTCGCGCGCGGCCGCGGCAAGCGGCTCCTCTCCCCAGTCGACGCCTCCTGCGACGAGGTGCCAGTATCCGAGCTTCTCGGGCGAGCGAAGGAGGACGAGATACTCGAAGCCCTCCCGGGCGGGCCGGCGCACCGCGATCGCCACTTCGACGGCCTGCCGCTCACCGCTCAAGCGCGCTCCTCGAGCGCCGACAATATGGTCGCGCCGGTCGCCTGCCACGAGAACCCTGCCGCATGGACGAGGCCGAGGGCCACGAGCTCGTCACGCCGGTCGAGCGCATCGCGGACGCCGGCCGCGATCGCAACCGGGTCGAGTGGATCGACGCGGACGGCCGCGTCGCCACATGCTTCGTCGAGCGACGGGTGGGAGGATGCGACCACCGGCGTCCCGCAGGCCATCGCCTCGACCACCGGCATCCCGAACCCTTCGTAGAGCGCCGGATACACGAGCACCGCGGCGCCGCGGTAGAGCCTCGCGATCTCCTCGTCGGGGACGTAGCCGAGGCGCCGGATCCGGGGGTCGGCGAGGTCGGGTCGCTCTCCCCAGCCCTCGCCGCCTGCCAGCACGAGCCCGAGCTCGCCGTCGAGCAGACGCCAGGCCTCGACGAGCCGGGCGAGGTTCTTCCGCGGCTCGATCGTCCCGAGACCGAGGATCGCCGCCCCGCCGAGGTCGGCAGCCGGGCCCTCGGGGCGGAGCCCGTCCCGAAGCCCGGGAGGCGCCGCCACGATCCGCTCCTCCGCGATTCCGAGCGTCTCGGTCAGGTCGGCGGCTGTGAAGCGGGAGTTGGCGAACACGACGTCGCAGGTCAGCGCCGCGTTGCGTGCCTTTCTCGTGTGCATCGAGATCGTCCGCGGCGTGCACCATTCGGGATGGTGGAGAGGGACGAGGTCGTGAAAGACGGTGGAGCGCACTCCGCCTCGCTGCGGCGGGTACATCCACTCGCTGAAGACGAACGCATCCAGATTCCCGACGAGCCGCTCGACCGAGGGTCGCCCGCCGCGGCTCCAGGCGGTCCGCAGCGCATGTGAGGCGGGGAGGGGCAGAAGGCGCCGCTCGACGCCGATCCCCTCGAGCGCGGCACGGATGGCGCCAGGCCCGCGCAGGCTCGTCGGCGCGAACGCGACGAGCTCGTGCCGTCCCGCGGCGGCGTCGACCATCCCGCCGAGGAAGCCCCGGATGTAGTTCCCGATACCGGTTCGTGGATGCGACAGCGGCGAGACGTCGACGACGATCCTCATGCCGGCGGGTGATACAGGAACGAGTCGAAGTGGACGCCGAGCCTGCGTATGTCCGTGCTCCCGGGGATCAGGTTCGCCGGGACACGAGTCGGCGTAATTCGGAAATCGGCGACGCAGGTGCCGTCCTTCGCTTCGAGCGGAACGCGGAGCGCGACCGAGCCGGTTCCGGGAACGGCGACCCGTGCGACAGGGTGCCCGCCGACGATTGCGAGCACCCACGTCAGCTCGTCACCCACGAGGTTCGGGTCGGAGTGAAGCCTCACGACCAGGTCCCCGCCCTGGCAACGGAGCCGTGTCCAACGCACGTGCGGCCCCGACCACGTGTCGTTCGGGTAGACGCCCGCCAGCTTCGTGCTCGACGCGAGGGGGCCGGACAGCTTCCAGATGCTCATTCCGAGCAACGCGTCGCGGGCGACGATCTCGCCGTCCGCGCTGACCGAGCTGTCGAGGAGCACGTACGGCGCGTCGATCGCCGCGCCCTCCGCCGTGCGCAGGACGCCGTCCCGCGGATCCGCCGACACGGGGGTCTCGCCGATTCCACCGGGCGTCGGCTCCGCCGTGTAGTACACGTCGCCGACGCTTCTGTTGAAGAACTCGTTCTGGTTGACGGTGAAGCGATCGGCGCGGCCCGTCCACAGCACGGCGACGCGGGCGCCGGCAGGCACGCTGCGGTCGATCCAGTCGCGAGGAACGCCCCGGATCCCTGTGTACAGCGCGCCCTCCCCTGCGTGGAGCACGCCGTGCGGGCCCGACCAGACCGGGCCCGAGAGCACGACGAAGAGACCGAGCAGCGCGACCGGCACCGCCACCGCCAGACGGGTGGGGACGAGGACCATGAGCGCGACGAGCGCGAGCGCTGCGACGAGAACCGTGACCCAGTAGGAGCCGCCGAGCAGGTGCGCGTTGGCGGTCCAGAGCGGGATCAGCGAGAACGTGTCGGACTTCGCCGGCTCGCCGATGAACCGCACGTACGGGAACGCGGTCACGGCGGCAACCGCGATCACCGAGCCGGCAACCAGCGACACGAGAGGTCGCGGGGCGTCGAGCGCCACCCAGGCGAGCAACACGATCGCGAGCAACGGGGCGAGGAAGAAGAGGTAGCGGTCTTGCACCCTGTCGGATGCAAAACGCGAGGCGAACGCGGCGACGACCAGCGTCGAGGTCGCGACGAGCGCGATCGTCGCGGCGAGGTGCTCCTGCAGGCGGTGCTCGAGCCGTCGCGCACGACAGACCAGCACGACGAGCGCCACCACGGGCACGACGCAGACGTACAGGGTCACGAGCTCGACGTGCCAGAGCCAGAAGCGAAGAACCTGGCCGACGTCGTAGCCGCTCTCCCCCACGACGCTGTAGGCGCCGAGCAGCTCGCTGAGCGATCGTCCGCGGAGCATTTGACCGGCGACGACCAGCACGACCAGCCCCGCGATGCCGGCGAGCAGCGGCACGAACGGGCGGAGAGCTCGAGCGTCGAAGCGGAGGAGCGCGAGCACGAACGGCGCCAGAACGGTCGCCGCCACGAAGCCGAGCGCCTGTGACCGCGTCGCGAGGGCGGCGACCAGCACGACCGCGAGAAGGGCCGTGCGTCCCCACGAGGGCCGTTCGAGAACGAGGACGAGCGTCCACGCGAACAGCAACGCAACCGGGTAGAAGAGGTTCTCCGTGACGATCGTCGCCGTGTAGGCCATGGACGGCACCGCGACGGCGAGTGCCGCGCCGAGGAGCGCGAGCGGGCGGGTCGTGACCCGGCGGGCCAGGAGCCACGCGGGCACCGCTGCGAGTGACATCGTGATCGCGTTGATCGCCTTCGCCGCCGCATATGCGCTCGGGAGGGCGTCGAACGCCCGGTATGCGGGAGCGAGCAGGGCGGGGTAGAGAATGCTGTAGCCGTGGACCGGCACCTCGCGGATCGCGAAGGAGCCCGTGCTCGCGAGGCTGCGGCCGAGCTCCGAGTACACGAGCTCGTCCACGAAGATGAACGGGCCCGCCATCTTGCGTACGAGCCACAGGCGAACGATGGCCGACACGACCACGATCGCCCCGAGCCACACGGCGTCCGGGACGCGTGCGGCGCGTTCCCGCACGTGTTCAGCCACCGGGCGGAAGCTCGAGGTCGGAGAGCCGGCCGGCGATGTCGGCGGCCTCCGGGCTCCCGGGAGCGATCCCGACCTCGGCCGCTGCCCGACTCACCTCGCGCAGAACGCTGTCGCCGACGGCGCCTCCGCCGGCTACGTGCTCGAATGCCGCCGCCTGCAGCTCTGCGACCAGTCGCAGGTCGTGCGCCGATCGGGCGAGCGCACGGCCCGTCTCGCCCATCGCCTCCCGCACGTCCGGGCGCTCGGCGAGGAGGCGCAGCGCTGCCGTGAGCTCGTCGACCTCGCGGCCTCCCACCGTGACGCGGAGCGCTGCATCGCCGGGAAGCTCCGCGAACCACCCCACGTCGGAGACCACGAGCGGCTTGCCGAGCGCGAGCGCGCGGATCGCGGTGCCCGACGTCTCGCCCATCGTCGGCGAGCGAAGGTTGACGTGCACGTCGCAGGACGCCATCAAGGCCCACAGGCGCGTCTCGTCCACGTATCCCTCCCGCACGAGCCCGTCGCCGTCGAGCCCCAGCCGTTGCAGCCGGCGCTCGAGATCGAAGCCGGGCGACGCCGCGCCGACGAGGAGGAGACGCGCAGCCGGGTGATCGGCACGGATCCGCGCGAACGCCTCGAGCAGCTGCGGAGCACGCTTCGAGGCGTTGACGTTGCCGAACGCCCCGAAGAGCGGCGCGCCACCCACGGGCTCTGCCTGGATCCCCGGGTCCGGCCACGCGGGGTGCGGCACGCGCGCGATAGGCCCGACGAAGCCCGCCCGCCGCGCGTGCTCCTCGACGTAGCGTGAGTGGACGAGCAGACCCGTCGCGAGCGACAGCACCTCGCCGGCCAGCGGGAAGTCCTCCGGACGCGACTCCCAGAGCGGTGGGAGACGCCGGTCGAGGACGCCGTGCGCGAGCAGGCGTCCGACGACGCCGTGCTCCCGCTCCATGGCGTCGAGATAGCCATGGCCGTTCCGGCGCCCGATCGTCACACCGGCGACGAGATGGTGGAGCACGAAGTCGTGCAGAACGACCAGGCCCGGCTCGCGTCGTAGCGCGTCGAGGATCCAGCCGTGTGCGTCCGGGTTGTTGCCGATGTGGTAGACGGAAAGGTCGACGCCGCGGGGCGGACGCTTGGCGCCCCGCTTGACGACCACGACTTCGACGTGCTCCCGGAGGGCCGGCAGCAGGAGGGCGGAGTAGTCCGCGATGCCCGACTGCTCTGGCGGCATCGGCGAGAAGTACGCGATCCTCACGTCCGCGGCCGCCTTTCGCCCGAGGCCGCCCCGCGAAGATGAGGAGGCCTCACGACAGAAGCCTTGCGATCGCACTGTCCCACGTCACCTCGTCGGCGACCGCCTTGCCGGCGCGGCCGAATGCGGCAGCCTCGGCTTCGTGATCGCGGAGCCAGGCCGCCGCACGGCCGATCGCGGCCGGCTCCGGCTCGACGACGAGCCCCGTTTCCCGGTCCGAGACCACATCGAGAGGACCGCCGGCGTCCGTCGTCGTGATCACCGGCTTCCCGGAGAGGAACGCCTCGTACGGGCCCATGCCGAAGTCCTCGTCGACGGGCGCGTAGAAGACCGCCGAGCAGGTCGCGTACAGCGCCGCGAGGCGCTCGGCGTCGACCCTTCCTTCGAAGAACACCCGGCCGTCGAGGCCGCGGGCACGGGTGATCTGCTCGAGACGCTCGCGGTCCGGCCCGTCCGAGGCGATCACGGCGTCGAGCGTCGGCTCGAGCGAGAGTGCGTCGAGCAGGAGGTCGATCCGCTTTGCGCGGTCGAGCCGGGACGCGGAGAGAACGAAGCCCTGGGCCGGAGCCGAGCGGTACGGCAGCGCCTGGGGCGGATGCGGAAGCACCTCCGCAGCCAGCCCGGTCGATCGCTCGAGCCGGGAGGCGACGTTGGCCGACGTCGCAAAGAGCCGTGTCGCCTCGCCGAGCGCGACGCGGTCGAGCGCCTGCACCTGCCGACGCAGTGCGCGGTCCTCCGCCGACGGCCCGAACTGACCGAGATCGGTCCCGTCCAGCTCGTACGCCTGGCGGAACTGGTGTACGAGCCACACGCGCTTCTCGGGGTGGCGCACCACGTACGAGGGAAACTTCGTCGCGACGACGACGTCGATCTTCGTGCCGTCCGCCTCGTCCAGATCGAGCATCCGCCACAGAAACGCCTGCGTGAGGACACGGGCACCGGGATACCACTTGAAGGGCAGCGAGACGAGGTCGGCCTCGTGGCCACGAGCGCGCAGCTCGGTCACGAGCTCGTCCGTGAAGATCTCGACGCCGCCGCGGGCGAACGGCACCTGCGGCCGCAGGACCGCGATCCGCATGGCGGCTAGTGCTTCTCCGCGTCGCGGAGAAGCAGGAGCTCGCGTTCGAGCGAGGCGACCCGGCGCTCGAGGTCGTCGACGAGCCGCAGCGCCGCGGCGTTGAAGGAGCGTTGGTCGTAGGCGAGGGGCTCGACGTACCAGCGCATCATCTTGCGCAGCACCGCCTTGACGGGCGTGCCGAGCCCGCCGCGGACCCCCGGCCGGAGCCGCAGGGGCCGGTCGGCCGACACCGGCCAGAGCCGCTCGGCCTCCGCGCGCGCCGCGAGACGGTCGGTCTCGAGCGGCTCGCCGTCGAGGCCCGGATCCGCCCCCGACCGGCGGATCTCCTCGCGTAGCGCCGTGAAGAGCGCCTCGACGTCGACGTCCTCCGCCGACGGAAACCCGTTGCCCGTCGCCTCGTCCGGCACCGCGCCATAGTACCCCCGACCCCGGCGTCATCCCACGACGCACGCGAGAGGGCGCTTGTGTTGAATCAACACAAGCTTCTCTGCCGCCCCGCCGCCCCGCGCCGCGAAGGGCGAGGTCTGAGGAGTGGCGGGGGCTCTACGATCGTTCCCGTGCGGGTCGGCCTATCGCTCCTCACGCTCGTCCCCGGGATCTCCGGCGGCTCCGAGACGTACGCGCGCGAGCTGTGCCGCGCGCTCGCCCGGGTCGGCACCCACCGCTACGAGGTGCTCGTGCCGACGCTTGCGCCCGACGCCGGCGGCGGGCTCGAGACCGCGGTCGCGACGGGGTACCGGGCGTCGGTCACCGTCCCGGGCAGGCTGCGGGCCATGGCTGGGGTCTCCACCCGCCCGGGCGCGCTCGCGCAGCGACTCGAGGGGGCCGACGTGGTCCACTTTCCGCTCACCGTCCCACTCCCGCCGGTCGAGCGGCCGGTCGTGGTGACGCTGCTCGACGTCCAGCACCTGGACCTCCCCGACCTGTTCCCGCGCAGCGAACGGCTGTTTCGCCGGATCGCGTACGACCGCGCCGCGCGCCGGGCGGACGAGGTGATCGTGATCAGCGAATGGACGCGCGGTCGCGTGATCGAGCGTCTCGGCCTCGACCCCGCCCGGGTTCGCGCGGTCCACCTTGCGGTCGACCCCGAGCGCTTCTCGGTCGACACCGGGATCGAGCGGGAGCAGTTCCTCCTCTACCCGGCGCGCCCGTGGCCCCACAAGAACCACGTGCGCCTCTTCGAGGCGTTCGCGCTGGTGCGGGAGGCGAGGCCCGAGCTCCGGCTCGTGCTCACGGGCGTGGGCCACGACGAGGCGCGGCTTCCGGTCGCGGTCGACGCGCTCGGCGGCGTCTCGGCGTCGGACCTCGTCTCGCTCTACCGGCGTGCGGCCGCTCTCGTCTTTCCGTCGCTCTACGAGGGGTTCGGGCTGCCGCCGCTCGAGGCGATGGCGTGCGGCTGCCCGGTCGCGTCGTCGAACGCGGGCGCGCTGCCGGAGGTGCTCGGGGACGCCGCCGTCCTGTTCGACCCCCTCGATCCCGCGGCGATCGCGGCCGGTGTCCTCGAGGCGCTCGATCGGGGCGACGAGCTGGGCAGGCTCGGGCCGAAGCGCGCTGCGTCGTTCACCTGGGAGGCGACGGCGCGCGCCCACGACGCCGTCTACGAGGCCGCGGGCTCGTCCTGAAGTCGCGCCACGTCCGCCTCGACCAGCATGCGGACGAGCTCCTCGAAGCTCACCTCCGGCCGCCACCCGAGCACGGTGTTGGCCTTCGACGCGTCGCCCACGAGGTCGTGGAGCTCGGCGCTGCCGCGGTAGAGCGCCGTGTCGGAGCGGACATGGTCCCGCCAGTCGAGGTCGACCGTCGCAAATGCCTGCTCGACGAGGTCCCCGACCGAACGGGACACGCCGGTCGCGACCACGTAGTCGGCGGGCTCCGGATGCTGGAGCATGAGCCACATGGCCCTGACGTAGTCGCCGGCGTAGCCCCAGTCGCGGCGAGCGGAGAGGTCGCCGAGCACGAGCTCCTTCTCGAGACCGAGCGAGATCGCCGCCGCCGCACGCGCGACCTTCCGGGGCAGGAAATCGGTGGGCCGGAGCGGGGACTCGTGGTTGTAGAGGATCCCGCAGCACGTGAACATGCCGTAGTGGCGCCGGTAGCTCGCAGCGATGAAATGCGCGTATGCCTTCGCAACTCCGTACGGCGTCAAGGGGCTCGGCGGAGTCGACTCGGTCTGCGGCGTCTCGCGCGGCTCGCCGAAGATCTCGCTGGACGAGGCCTGGTAGAAGCGGATCGACGGGTCGACTTCGCGGATCGCCTCGAGCATCGAGGTCGCCCCGACCGCTGCGAACTCGGCGGTTCGGACCGGCTCGTCCCACGAGCGCGGCACGAACGACGGAGCGGCGAGGTTGTAGACCTCGCTCGGACGGGTCCGGCGAAGGACGTCGGCAAGCGAAGCCTGGTCGAGCAGGTCGGCGGGGACGAGCTCGATCCGCGGAAGCAGGTCGGCCAGGTTCTCGGCGTATGCACCGGGATCGCGCCGGACGACGCCTGCCACCTCGTAGCCCTCGTCGAGCAGGAGCCGCGCGAGCAGCGACCCGTCCTGCCCACCGACGCCTGTGACGAGCGCCCGCCGCGCCCGCACGGGAGAATCACCCGGGTGCGGCACGCGCAGGAGTCTACGCGGTGAGGGTCGCGCTCACGCTCGAGCAATGCTGGCATCCGGTCCCGGGAGGGACAGCGGTCGCCGCGCTCGAGCTCGCCCGCGCTCTCGCGGAACGTGGGCAGGTCGAGCTGATCGGCGTCGCCGCCCGCCACGGCTCGGCTCCCTCCGACCCGTGGCGGCCGCCGATTCCGGTTGCGCAGCTTCCCCTCCCCCGCATCGCGCTCTACGAGTCCTGGCACCGGCTTCGCCGGCCGTCGGTCGAGCGCGCGACCGGACGTGTGGACGTCGTGCACGCAACGGGGATCGCGATGCCCCCCGCGAGCCGTCCGGTGGTGTCCACCGTGCACGACCTCGCCTACCTCGACTACCCGCAGATGTTCTCGCGCGCCGGGCTGCGGTTCTTCCGCCGTGCGCTCGAGCTCACGCTCGCCGAGGCGAGCCTCGTTCTCTGCTCCTCGCTCGCGACGCTCGCCCGCTGCCGCGCGGCGGGATTCGAGGAGGGGCGCCTCCGTCACGTCCCGCTCGGCGTACGGGTCGACCCGGCGACCGAGGCCGAGGTGCACGCGGTACGCGATCGCCACGGCCTTCGCGGCCGCTACGTCCTCTGGACGGGGACCGTCGAGCCGCGAAAGAACCTCCGTGGCCTCCTTCGCGCCTTCGCGCGCGTCGAGCCCGAAGTCGAGCTTGCGCTCGTCGGCCCGAGCGGCTGGAACGAGGATCTCGAGGGCGTGCTCGCGTCGCTCTCCGAGACCGTGCGCAAGCGGATCCACCGCCTCGGCTGGGTCGACCGGCGTGAGCTCGGCGCGCTCTACGCCGGCGCCTCGGTCTTCTGCTTCCCGAGCGTGCTGGAGGGGTTCGGGTTCCCGGTCGTCGAGGCGATGGCGCACGGGACGGCGGTCGTCACGTCGACGGGCACCTCGACGGAGGAGCTGGTCGTGGGCGAGGCCGGAATCGCGGTGGCGCCGTCCGACGTCGCGGGGATCGCCGACGCGATCTCGCGAGTCCTCGCCGACGAGGAGCTTGCCACCCGGCTGGCGACCGCCGGCCGGGCGCGCGCAGCCGAGTACACGTGGGATCGCACGGCATCACTCGTCGAGCGGGCGTACGCGGACACCGCGGCCTGACTCCGGCGGCGTCAGACCTCGACGAGCGGCAGATGGGCGATCTGACGGTACTGCTCGTCGACGGACAGGTGGGCCCGCTCGAACAACGGGGCGAACGCCTCGGCCGGCGACACCGGCTCCACCGCCCCGGAGGCCGCATTCCCATCGACGAGGAACGCATTCGTTCCCCTCGAGTCGCAGCCGGCCAGCACGTAGCCCTTGCGCTCGCCCAGGCGTGCCAGTGCCGTGAGCGAGGCGCCGTGGTAGAAGCCGGAGGCATGGGCCGCATAGCGGTCGAAGCCGCGCGTGTACGGGATCGTGACCGACCGCTCCGGCCCGAACGACGCGTTGTACTCGACCACGACCACGCGCGGCCGTACCGCCTCGAGCGCCTCCAGCACCCAGTAGTCGTTGCCGTCGATGTCGACCGAGAGCACGTCGAACACCGGCCCGACATGACCCGAGAGCAGCGCGTCGATCGTGTCGGGCTCGACCGCTGCGTGCTCGACCCGGACGCGCCCCGCGGCGTGCTCGCCGTAGAAGGCCGCGGCAGCCTCGGCGTCGTTCGCGTTTGCCTCGAGCAAGAGCGCCGACCACCCGAACGTCAGCACGAGGTTCGCAGCGCAGCATTCGCTTCCGTCGCCGATCCCGAACTCGACGATCTCCCTCGTCGTCGGTCCGATGCGGTCGAGAAGGAAGGCGACGATCCCGTCCTCGCCGTTCTGGGAATGGACGCGGAGCTCGGCCGCCCGCAGCGCGTCGGGGCCGGTTGCCTGCGCGGTGAGGGACGGATACGCGGCGCGCAGGATCGCCCCGCCCTGCCATTCGCGATCGAGATCGATCTCACGCAGCTGGTGGAGCCAGGTCCACCACCAGGCCGGCAGCACCCCCGTCAACCGGTCGCGCACGCCTCGCGGAACCCGCGTCCAGAGAGCCATTGCAGCGAGTCTACGGGCGGCTACCTGAGCGCACGAAGGTAGTCCCAGGAGCGCACGAGCCCGCGCGGCCGAACGACGAGCACCGTGCCGAGGTACGCGATGAGCGCCAGCGTCGCGGCGGCGGGCGGCTCGAGGAAGATCGCTCCCAGCGCGAAGATGGCCGCCGCCGTCGCGCCGACGACGACCGTCGCGGTCACGAGGTCGCCGACCGTCTCCCGGAGCGCGTCGAGCAGCACGAGCATCAGCGCGAGCGCGAGCGCCGTCGACACCGCGAGCGCGAGCGACAGCCCCCAGAGCCCCGCGACGACCTGCCCCGCCACCGCGAGCGGCACGTGCACGAGGAACACGACGCCCGCGATGAGCGGCAGTCGGCCCGTTCGGCGCGCGATGAACACCAGCGGGAACGTGACCGAGAGCGCGACGGAGACGACCATGAAGGGCGCGAGCGCGACCACGAGCTGCCCGATCTGCGAGCCCACGTCGTGAGAGTAGGAAGCGCCGAGCACTCGCTCGACGAGGTCGGCTCCTGCCACCGCGAACACTCCCGCCGTTGCCGCGACAACGACGAGAGCGAGCCACGAGGAGGCGTCGACGTGGCGCGCGACCCGGCCGGGATCGAGCCCGGTCCGCGTCAGCGGGACCGACGTCACGAGTCCAAGGGAGGACGCCGTAACCGCCACCACCGCCGAGGCGAGCAGGTACGCGTAGCCGAAGCTCGTCACCGCCCCGACGCCCTCGCGCGCCGCGAGCGGCAGGCACACGAGGTACACCGCCTGGAGCGCGAACGGGAGCGCCGCGCCCGAGAGCAGCTCGAGCAGCCGCCCGCCCGTGCTTCCGAAGCTCGCCCGGGCGGCGGTCGCGGGCATCGCCTCCGAGCGCGCCCGCCGAACGAGCCACAACGCAGGCACGAGCGTGGCGATCGCCGCGTTCAACGCCATTCCCCAGGCGACCGCAACCGTCCCGTCCTGCTCGACGCGAACGAGGATCAGCGCCAGCCCGGCGATGCTCCCGCCGATGTACCCGACCGCGGCGACTACGTAGTCGTCGAGCGCGGCGAGCGCGCTGGCGAGGAGCCCTGCCGTGAACTGGAGGGTCCCGGCGAGGAGCATCCACGGCAGCGCCTCGGCCGCGGCGTCGAGCGCCTCGTCCGGCCCCGATCCGGTGAGCACGTCCGCGATCGGCCGCGCGAAAGCGATGCCGACGACGAGGGTCGGGATCGCGACGACTCCGATCGAGACGGCATAGGCGGCCGTCTCGGCGGAGAGCCGCCGCTCGTCGCGCGCTCGTGCAAGCCGTGGCAGCACCGTCACGCGAACCGCGTTCGCCGCCAGGGCGAGCACGATGAACACGCCGTACGCCGCGAAGAACCCGTCCGTCTCGGCCGTACGCCCGAGCTCGCGGGCAATCACCACGCCGACCACCGCGGCGAGCCCGGTCTGAACGGCGATCGCGAGTGCCGTGACCGCCCCCGTCGCGAGCGAGCCCAGGCCGCTCTGCGCGCTAGTCTTCTCCACCGACGCCGAAGCCTACGGCCCGCGTCACTCGACTCGATGGCGAACGACACGATCTGGAGCGAGAGCGACCTCGCGGACCTGCGCCGGGACTTCGCCGACGTCTACGCGGGTCGCACCGTGCTCGTGACCGGCGCCGACGGGTTCATGGGCTCGCATCTCACCGATGCGCTTGTCGCGCTCGGGGCGAAGGTGCATGCGTTCGTGCGCGCGACCTCGAGCGGTGCGCTGAACAACATCGGGCACCTCCGGAACGACCTCAAGGTCCATTTCGCCGACCTCACCGACCGCACCTCGATCGACTATCTCGTCCGGGAGCTCCTCGACGCTCCCGACAAGCCGTACCTGTTCCATCTCGGCGCGCAGGCGCACGTAGGGGAGTCGTGGCATCGCCCGTACGAGACCGTGATGGCGAACACGATCGGCACGCTGAACCTCCTCCAGTCAGTCGTCGACTGGGGTCTCGAGCTCGAGAAGTTCGACACCGCGGGCACGTCGGAGGAGTACGGCAACGTCCGCGACGACGTCTCGGATCACCATACTTTCGACCCGGAAGGTGCGCTGATCCTCCACGAGCGCTCCCCGATCAACCCGAAGTCGATCTACGCGACCGCGAAGGTCGCGGCCGACTTCCTCACGATGAACTACTACGACGCGTTCGGTCTGCCCGGCGTCGTGACGCGCATGTTCAACAACTACGGGCCGCGACAGAATCCGCGCTACGTGACCGGCACGATCATCACCCAGGCGCTCACCCGGCCGGAGATCGAGCTCGGCGCACTCGACCCGCTGCGCGACTTCTGCTTCTGCACCGACGGCGTGCGCGGGCACCTCACGGTCGCGGCGAAGGGCGTTCCGGGCGACGTCTACGTCTACGGCCAGGGCGCGAACATCTCGATGGCCGACTGGGCCGACCTCATCGTCCGCACCGGCGTCGAGCATGGGCTGTGGCCGGGCGATCGCCACGTCGTAACGGTGGAGGGCCGCAAGCGACCGGGCTCGAGCGACGTGATGGCGCTCCGCGTCGGGCACGAGAAGCTGACACGTGAGACGGGCTGGATGCCGAAGGTGAGCTGGGAAGAGGGCGTCCTCCGCACCGTCCGCTGGTACGCCGAGAATCGCGACCGCTGGATCGGCCGCGTGGACTGGCTCCCGACGGGCGCGCCCCTCGCGGCCGGCACGTAGGGACGCCTGACCACAGCTCGGCTCGCGGGGACAGGGACTGCTGTGTGTGCGAGTCCGGCGGGCGTTGTAGGGTCTGCCCGCTGCGAGGCGCGCCCCTTTGTCGATCGAGCCCCTGAACATCGAGACTGTCCCGGCGGACGCGGCATCCGGGACCGCGCTCGCCGGCGGGCTCGCGCTTGAGACGCCCCGCGAGGGACAGCCGTCCGCGATCCGCGCATGGCACGCGGCTGCGCTTGCGTGCATCGTCGGCATCGCGCTGGTCGTCGCCGCCGCGAGCCATGCGTCGGCGCCTGCAAGCTCTCCGATCGACGCTCCTCGACACTGGGGACAGTGGCTGATCGCAGGCGTTGCGATCGGCTTCGCCGGCTACGTCGCCGCGCTGTTCGCGCTGCGTCGCCCGACAGCCTCGGTAGGTGCGGTACTCGTCGTTGCCGCCGTCGTGCAGCTCGCTCCGCTCGCCGGGCCGACGCTCCTCTCGACGGACGCCTGGACGTACTGGATGTACGGTCGCGTGGCCGTGGTCCACCATGGCGACCCGTACGTCGACCCGCCGAGCGCCTACTCCAACGATGTCGCCTATTCGGCGATGGGCAGCTCGTGGCGGGACACGACCTCGCTCTACGGGCCGCTCTTCACGTTGGGCGCCGAGGCCCACGCACGGGTCGCCGGAGACGACCCCGCTCGGGCCGCGTGGCTCTACCGTGCCGCTGCCGCGCTGGCGGTGCTCGGCACGGCGGCGCTCGCCGCCTCGCTCGCGACGCACCCGGCGTTCGCCGCCGCGTTCGTCGGCTGGAACCCGCTCTTCGCGCTCCACTTCGGCGGCGGCGGCCACAACGACGCCGCGATGATGCTCCTCGTCGTCGGCGCGCTCGTGCTCGCCGCCCGGTCGCGACCGAATCTCGCGGGAATCGCCTGGATGGCCGCGATCGGGATGAAGTGGGTCGCCGCCGCGTTTCTCGCTCTCTGGGCGCTTGATCGAGCCCGGCGGCGCGAGCCGCTCGGTTTCGTGGGGCTGATCACGGGGGCGGCGGCGATCGTCGGGGTCGCCACGGCTCGATTCGGCGCGACGTGGCTCGAGGCGCTCGAAGGGCTTTCGAGCCAGGCGCGTCGGACGGGCTCGATCGGCTTCTCGAAGTGGCTCGGGGACGCCGGCCTCGGTCACCGGGCGACCCTCGCGACGATCGGGCTCGCCGGCATCCTGGCGTTCGCGTGGCTCGCGTTGGAGGCGTGGCGGGGTCGCAGGCGGCTCGGCGTATCGGGATCGGTCGCCGCGCTCGGACAGGGATGGCTCAACCCGTGGTATGCGAGCTGGGGAGTGTCGCTCTCGGCAAGCGAAAACGACCGTCTCGCCTGGGTGCTCTCCGTCGGACTGACGGCATTCCTGCTGCTCGACGTCGTCCCGCGCTAGCGTTCGCCCGTGCGTGTTCTCGTCACGGGCGGCGGCGGCTTCGTCGGAACGCGCCTCGTCGAGCGGCTCCGGGCGGACGGCCACGACGTCGTCGCCGCGCGGCAGCGCGACTACGACCTCACCTCGATGGACGACACCGAGCGGGTGTTTCGGGACACCGAGCCGGAGCTCGTGTTCCACCTCGCCGCGGAGGTCGGGGGAATCGGCGCCAACCGGGCAAACCCGGGCCGCTACTGGTACGCGAACCTGATGATGGGCGCGCACGTGCTCGAGCAGGCGCGCCAGCATGACACCGGGAAGCTCGTGGTCGTCGGCACCGTCTGCGCCTACCCGAAGCACACGCCGGTGCCGTTCCACGAGGACGACCTCTGGAACGGCTACCCGGAGGAGACGAACGCGCCGTACGGGGTCGCGAAGAAGGCGATCCTTGTCGGCGCGCAGGCATACCGCGTCCAGTACGGGCTGAATGCGATCTTCCTGCTTCCCGCGAACCTGTACGGCCCGCGCGACAACTTTCACCCCACGAACGCCCATGTGATCCCCGACCTGATCCGCAAGATGGTCGACGCCGACGGCGAGATCGTGCTCTGGGGCGACGGCTCGCCGACACGGGAGTTCCTCTACGTCGACGACCTCGTCGAGGGCCTGCTCTTGGCCGCCGAACGCTACGACGGCGCCGAGCCCATCAATCTCGGCACCGGAGCCGAGATCTCGATTCGCGAGCTCGCGGAGCTCGTGGCCGACGTGACGGGCTTCGGGGGGACGATCACGTGGGACACGTCGATGCCGAACGGCCAGCCGCGCCGAGGGCTCGATACCTCGCGCGCCAGAGAGCTGCTCGGCTTCGAAGCGAGCACACCGCTCCGCGAAGGGCTCGAGCGCACCGTCGCCTGGTACCGGGCGAACGGATGACCCAGGCGACGGCCGCCGCCGAGCCCTCACGGGTGCTCGCGGCGCTCGGCCGGGCGACCGACGCGACCGCGCGACACGTCGTGCTGGCACTCGGTGCGATCCTGGTGTTCCAGGTCGCAGCGACGGTGGCTCTGTTCTTCTCGGTCAACCGGAACGGGTGGCTGACGTACCAGGGCGGCGACCAGATCTGGCTCGTCACGTCGGGCTGGCTGCTCGGGAAGGGCGTGATCGGCTACGCGCTGACGAGCTACGGGTGGCCGATGCTGCTCGCGCCGCTGACGTGGATCACCGGGTCGAGCTCGGTGGCCATGCTGCCTCTCACGACCATCCTCCAGGTGGGCGTCCTCGCCCCGATCGCCACGCTCGCCGTCTACGACATCGGCGCACGGCTCTCGGGGCGGATCGCGGGAATCTGGTGCGCCGCCGCGTTCGCGGTGGCGCCGTTCGCCGCGATCCCCTATTTCATCCAGCGCTACCACGACTCGTGGGTCGACCAGTTCCTCCCGCAGGCGCTCGGGCTCACGCAGCAGGCCGACTTCCCGTCGGTCGTCGCGGTGCTCGTGTCGGTCGCATTGACGGTGCGGGCACTGCAGGCCGCCGCCTACCGCGAGGCCGTGCTGGCCGGCACGTTCGCGGGCGTCGCGCTGGCGCTGAAGCCCTCGAACGCGCTGTTCCTCGGCGGCCCGGCGCTCGCGTTCCTGATCGCACGCAGGTGGCGTCAGGCTGCGCTCTTCGCGGTCGCCGTCGCGCCCGCGCTCCTCGCGCTCACGCTCTGGAAGTCGAAGGGGCTCGGCGAGGTGCCGCTCTTCGCCGACGGCCAGGTGCGCCTCGCCGCAGGGCTCGGCGACCCCGCGGTCGCCTCGGTGACGACGTGGTTCGACCGAACCGTGCACCTCGACATCGACACCTGGAAGCAGAACATGTCGAACCTGCGGGAGTTCACCTGGAGCGCCCGCGTGCTCCAGTTCCTGCCGCTCGCCGGGGCGATCGCGCTCGCTCGCCGCTCGCTCGCTGCCTCCGGCCTGTTCCTCGGCTGGCTGCTCGGCTACGTGGTGGTCAAGGGGGCGGCGAGCGTCGCCACCGTCGAGTCGGGCAGCTACTGGCGGCTGATCATGCCCGCCCTTCCGGCGTTCGTCCTGCTGACGGCGGCCGTGCCGCTGCTCGTGCCGACGTTCGTCGATCGAATGGGCCCGCGCCTCGATGCGCTTCCCGGCCGCCGGCCGGGCCTGCGCTCGACGATCGCGGTCGTCGCGTTTCTCGCCGTCGTTCCGCTCGTCTGGCTGCTCGGCTCGTCCCAGCAGAGGACCGGGATCCGCGACGGGCTCTACGACTCCAACGTGGTAGTCGTCGACGAGATCGAGGTCCCCTCGGATGCGGGCGTGGTCAGGCTCGACGTCCGCCGTACGTCGGCCGGAAATGTGCTCACCTGGAAGGACTCGACGGCTCGCGCCGACACCTTCTACCGCGTCTACCGCGGCTCGCAGACCTTCCCCGACCTCGTCTGCGAGCGGGCCGGGGCCGACCGCTGCGAGCTGCGCGCGGAGACGCTCGTCACGACCCGCGACCGCCGCTACGTCGACACCGACCCGCCGGCCGGCCGGGTCACCTACCGCATCGGGGTCGCAGCCAACTGGCTCGACGAGACCGACCGGGGCGACGTGTTCGCCGTCAGCCCGTGGGCTGGTCCGTAGCGGGCGTGCGCGCCGGAGCGTCCTCCAGCGCGTCGACGCGAGCGCGGAGCAGCGCGACCTCCTGCGCGAGCAGGACGTTGTCGTCGGTCAGCCCCGAGAGCACCGTCGAGTAGTGGAGCAGCACCGCGATCATGAACATGATCGCGGCGGCGAACAGGATCGCCGGCGGATAGCCGGAGACGCCGAGCCAGCCCGCGATCGTATTGAGTCCGCCGCGCCAGACGGAGAGGACGAGGAGGACGAGCCCGGTGGCGAGCCAGAGGAGGGCGTACCGCTCCTTCAATCGTCGCCCGCGGATGAGCTCGAGCACGATCAGGAGCAGGAGCGCGGAGGCGATGGCGGCGGCGATCGAGATCCGGACGGGCGTCACCGGTGGGCCCTCTCCGTCGGGACGGCCGAGCGGCGGGCCATGGCGATGAACAGCGCGAGCGTCACCTTGATCGCGTAGTAGATCGAGCTCACGAACGTGATCGACGACGAGCCCGTCTCCCGCTCCCGCATCTCCACCTGGACCTCCGCGAGCCGCAGACGGTGCTTCAGCAGGAGCACGGTGGCCTCCACCTCCGGATAGTCGCTCGGATAGTCGCGGGCGAAGAGCTCGATCGCCGGCCGGTTCAGCGCCTGAAAGCCGGAGGTGGTGTCCGTCACCCGCTGGCGCGCGAGGAGCGAGACGAGACGTGCAAACCACGTGATCCCGATCCGGCGCCCGAGCGGCGGCTCGTACCCTCCGTCCTCGGCGTGGAACCGTGACCCGGTGACAACGTCCGCCTCGTCCCGCTCGAGCGGTGCCAGCAGCCTCGGCAGCTCCCCCGGGTCGTGCTGGCCGTCGCCGTCGAGCCGTACCGCAACGTCGTAGTCCTGCTCGAGGGCGTAGCGAAAGCCGGTCTGGACGGCTGCGCCGATCCCGAGGTTGAACGGGAGGCTGACGACGACGGCGCCCGCCGCCTTCGCCGCCTGCGCAGTCGCGTCGGTTGAGCCGTCGTCGACGACGACGACGTCGATTGCAGGGTCGTGTGCGTGGATCTCGGCCACGACCGCCCCGATCGCCTCCTCCTCGTCGAATGCCGGCACGACGGCGACGATCCTGGGCCCGCGTTCCCGCACGGACCCGGCTTCCTCCGAAACGAGGCCTGCACGGCTCGCGGCAGGCTCGCCCGCCGCGCCCTCGTCGAGCTCGGCGCTTCGGCCGGCCGACGCGCCGCGGGCTGCCAAACGGGCTCGGCCACGGCTCATGCCCTCACCGTCGCCCCGAGCTCGAGCAGGCGCAGGATCGACCGGGCACGGTGGGCGTAGGTGTGCTCGTCGAGCACGCGCTCGCGCGCGCGGGCCCCCATCGCCTCCGCCTCGCCCGGATCGTCGAGGAGCTCGTGATAGGTCGCGATTGCCTCGGCTGCATCGGAGACCACGAGCAGCTCGCTGCCGGGCTCGAACCACCGCTCGATGCCCTCGTGCGGGTTCGAGACGATCGCGGCTCCGGCCGCTGCGAGCTCGAACGGGCGGCACGTGGACGACCCCTCGACGCTCGCATGCGCGCGCCGTGTGAGGTTGAGGTTGATGCGCGCCGCGGAGATCGCCCGGGAGAACACGTTGAAGGGAACGTCGCCGAGGAGCCTGGCAGAGCCGACGTCGCCTCTGAAGTCACGCCCCCCGAGCGCGAAGTCGATGCGGGGGTCGAGGCGGCTCGGCTCGCCCACCAGCGCCGCCATCCACTCGCGCCGGAACTTGTCGCCGTATCCGTAGAAGAAGACGTCGTGCTCCTTTTCGACGGGCAGGGGGTGGAAGAACGCGGGATCGGCCGCCCAGGGGACCGCCTCCGCGCGTTTGGCGCCGAGCTCGCGGAGCCGGTCGAGGCCTCCCTCGGAGTTCGACAGCAGGAGGTCGTACTCGGAGGGGTCGGCGCCGTGGTAGTAGTTGAACCCCGTGTCCATGCCACCGAACTCGGGCAGGCTCATCGGGACGTCGCCGTCGTAGAACACGACAGGGACGCCGTGCCTCTCGCGTAGATACGTCGGGATGCCGCGCAGGTGCGCCATCGGGACCGTGAAGACGAGCACCGCGTCCGGGCGCTCCCGCTGCACCAGTCGGTCGAGGTGGCGTCTCCAGCGCGGCGTCACGACCTTCCAGATCGTCTCGCGCGTGAGGCGGTCGAAGGCGCTGTCGTCGGGGCTGTCCTCCGCGCGGCGAAGGTAGCGGTCACCCCGCAGGCGAGCGAGGCCACCGCGCAGCGCCGCGTAGCTCTCGCCTTCGCGATATGTCGGGTTCGGCGCCGTGCGCCACCAGGGCGACTCGACCGGCCGGCCCCGGTACGGCGTCACGATCAGGTCGACCCCGGCCTCGTAGAGGCCCTTCCAGAGCTGCCACCACGCCGGCGTGCAGCCGTACCGGAAGTCGAGGTCGACCGCCGACGCGACGGCGAGGAGACGTGGTCTCGGCACGAGCGCTCAGTCTAGGGACCGCCCCCGTCGAATCGCCCGCCCAGCCCGGAGCACCGCGCGGGGCGAAACGGTGTCAGACACCGTTTTCTGTCAAGAGCAAACCTGTGCCGATTGTGTGCCGATCACTCCACAGGGCTCGAGGCGCATCCCGAGAGGGCTCGCCCCGGCGACCCGGCCACTCTCGTGACACCTCCTGCCGCCTCGTCGCCGCGAGGGCCGAGAGACGGTGTCTGACACCGTCTCTCGCCGACGCGAGGCGCCCGCGGCGGCGGGGCTGGGCTCAAAACGCGCCGCGCCCCGCGATCACCGCCGGAATCGTCCTCGCGATGATCGAGACGTCCGTCCAGATCGACCAGTTCTCGATGTACGTGAAGTCGAGTCGAACGAGGTCGTCGAAGGCGAGGCCCGACCGGCCCGAGATCTGCCAGAGGCCCGTCATGCCCGGCAGGACGAGGTAGCGCGCCCGGTGCCACTCGGAGAGCATCGCGTGGTCACGGAGCGGCAGGGGACGAGGCCCGACGAGGCTCATCTCGCCCCGCAGGACGTTGACGAGCTGAGGCAGCTCGTCGAGTGAGAAGCGGCGGAGCGTTCGCCCGACGCGCGTCACGCGCGGGTCGCTGCGGATCTTGAACAGGGCGCCGGAGGCCTCGTTCTCCTCCTCGAGCTCGGCCTGACGGTCGGCCGCGTCTGCGGTCATGGTGCGGAACTTGAGCATCCCGAACTCGTGCTCTCCCACGCCGATCCGCCGGTCGACGAACAGCACGGGCCCGCGCGAGTCGAGCTTGATCGCGGCGGCGATCAACAGCCAGAGGGGGATACCGAGCACGACCAGGAGGCCGGCGACGACCAGGTCGAACGCGCGCTTCGACACCCACGTGACGCCCGTGAGGATGGGCGGCCGGAGCTCGAAGAGCGGGATGCCCTGGCCCGGGACGTACTCGCCCTCGTGGACGAGCAGATCGGTGGTGGACGGGGCGAGCTTGACCTTCACGGCGTGACGGTGGGCGAGCTGGACGACGTCGAGCACCGTCTGCTCGTCGAAGTCCGCCTCGGCGAGCACGAGCTCGTCCGGCCGCTCCCGCTCGAGCATCGCGCCGAGCCGATCGAGCCTCGGAGACGACGGCGGGCCGGAGATCGTGCCGACCACGTCGATGGCGAGCCCGCCCTCGACGGCGCGGAGCTGGCGCTCGAGGTCAGCGAGCGTCTCCTGCTCGCCGACCAGGACGAGCCGGCGGTGAACGCCCGCGACGCGCATCAGCTCGAGCGAGATCGACCCATAGGCCGCGCGGAGCGCGCCGATCGCGAGCGCACTCGTCACGATCGCGGTCGGGATCAGGCCGGTCGTGGTGAAGTCGTGATCCGTGCCGAGCCCGAACGCGAGCACGATCAGGGCGACGAGCACGAGCGCACCGAGCAACCGGCCTGCGCCCGCGCGGCGCTCGCGAGGGGCATAGAGGCCCGCCTGGAGGAACACCAGCACGGTGACCGGCGCGAGGAAGTCGAGCCACTCGCCGGGGCCCGTCTTCCAGAGCAGGGACCAGTAGATCGTGTCGCCGTAGACGATCGAACGCAGCACGAGGGCGAGGTAGACGCCCAGAGCGAGGCCGGCGACATCGGCGGCGACCAGCGCCGCGATGCTCAGCGCGCGACGCAGCAGCCCGACGAGCGGACCGCGAGAGGCGAGGTACAGCCTGCTGCGGCGGACGTCGTCGGCCCCGCCCGGCGGCCCGGCGCTCTCCACCGCCCTCGTGGGAGTCGGCACGTCGTGATTCTACGCCGGAAGCCCGGCGGCCTCGCCCCGGGCGACGTCCGCCCAGCTAACGCGCCGCGCGGTGATGCCGCTCGCGGCGACCGCGTCGAGGTCGCTCCGATGCGCCCGCGCCCCGAGAGCGGTGAGCCCCGCCACGATCAGAGCGCGCCGGCGTCTGTCTACGAGGTCGGTGTCGTGGAAGTACGCGTGCAGTTCTGCGGGCAGTCGCGGCTTCACGAGCGCCCGGGCGAGGTCGCCAGCGCCATGCGAGGTCGGGATGGCCGGAAGCAGCGCTCCCTCGAGCTCGATCCCGGCCGCCGAGTCGAGCTGCGCCCAGGCAGCGCCGTCGGGAAGGTACGGGGGTCGGATCACGCGCGGTGTCAGATCGACGTAGCCAGCGGTGGCGCACGCTTCCGCCACGGCGGCGTCCGTGTACCAGCCTCCGCCGCAGAAGAGGGTCGGGACGATCCCCCTGTCCCGCAGCCAGGCCGCCTCCCGGCGCACGCGTGCGGCCGGCTCGCCGTCCGTGGGGCGCGCGTGGGTCGGCGAGGTGAAGTGCGTGTGATGCCCGAGCGGGCCACGGGCCGCGGCCTCCCTGGCACGGTCGAGCCACAGGTCCTCGTCGAGCTCTCCCGCCGGGCCGTCCGGCGGCCGCATGAGCGCGGCGACGGCGAGGCCGCCCGGGCGCCGCTCCTGCAGATCCGCGAATGCCTTCCACACCCGATCGTCGAGGGGTCGTTCGACGTGGCAGGAGACGACTGCGTACCGTTCCGGTTTCGTGAGCGGCATTGCGCAACGCATACCACGCCGCTCGGTCCTCCTGGTCGTCGCGGCGGCGGCGCGTGCCGCGTCTCGCAGCGTTGGCGGTCGAGCGAGAGCAGGTCCTCACCGCGTACGTCGAGAAGAGCGACACGTTCGCGACGACGCTCGTGTCGAGCGGGACGTTCGGGTTCCTGCCCGACGTTCCGTCGGCGTACACCCAGCCGCTCTACGCCTGGTTCCTCGCGGGCCTCTACTGGACGATCGACCGCTCGTGGCTCGTCGTCGGCCTGGCCCAGATCGCGGTCGCGGTCGGGACGGCGCTGCTGGTGCTCGCGATCGGCCGCAGGCTCGCCTCGGTCAGGGTGGGCGTGATCGCCGCCGTCGTCTCGACGCTGCACCCCTACCTCGTCTGGCACGACATCCACGTCAACCGGGAGATCCTCGACGGCTTCCTGCTTGCGCTTCTCGTGCTGCTCGCGCTCGCTGCCCACGACCGTGCATCACCCCGGCTGGCGCTCGCCACCGGTGCCGTAGGCGGCGTCGCGATCCTCTCGAACGCGCGCCTGCTCCTCCTACCGCTCGTGCTCGCTCCCTTCGTGGCGTGGAGGGTCCTTCCGGGCCGGCGTGCGCTCGTCACCGTGCTCGTCGTGGCGGGAGCGGCCGTCGTCGTCGCCCCGTGGGTGGTGCGCAACCAGATCGTGATCGGCTGCGCGACGGTCACGACCGACAGCCGCGCACTCTGGAAGGCGAACAACCCGGCGACCCACGAGGTGCTCGCCCGGGGCGGCTGGATCGACGACGTCCCCGATCTCCCGAACGTGCCGCCCTGGCCCGAGAAGGCTGCCGGGATCTCCGTCGCGGCGGCGAAGGCGGTCGACGAGTGCGCCCAGGCGTCCTTCTACCAGCGTCAGGTCCTCGACTTCTGGCGCGATGAGCCGGGTGAGAAGGCCCGCCTGGCTCTCCAGGCGATCGGGATGCTCTGGTCGCCGTTCCCGAGCGTCACCGCCGACGATCCGGGCCAGCAGGGCGTGTCGGACCTCGCTCAGCACACGGTGGAGCCTGCGTTCACGCTCCTTCTGTATGCGTTCGCGCTCTGGGGCGCGTTCCTCGCGCCGCGGAGGTTCGTCGCGCTCACCGCCATCCTGCTCGCCTACAACACTCTGGCCGCGATGGTGTTCGCCGGAACGACGCGCTATCGCACGCCCTGGGACTTCCTGCTCGCACTGCTCGCGGCGTTCGCGCTGGAACGCGCATGGGCTCTGGTCCGCGAGCGGCGTCGTCCGACCGTGGCGAGCGCCGTGCGGTAGAGAGCCTCGACCCGGTCGGTGCACCGCTCCTGGGAGAACCGGGCGATCGCACGCGCGCGGCCCGCGGCGCCCAGCTCGGCAGCCCGGGCCGGATCGAGCGCCAGCTCGCGCATCGCGGCGCCGAGCGCCGCCGCGTCGGCCGGGGGGACGAGGATGCCCGTACGGCCGTCGTCGACGATCTCCGGCAATCCCCCGACGGCGCTCGCGATCACCGCCCGCCCTCGGTCCATCGCCTCGAGCGCGACCATGCCGAACCCCTCGCCGAGCGACGGCACGACGACCACCGAGGCGCGCTCGAGGACGGGTGTCGCGGGAGCGACTCGGCCGAGAAACGAGACGATGTCGTCCAGCCCGAGATGCCGGGTTAGTCGGCGAAGCTCGGGCTCCAGCGGACCGTCGCCCGCGATCTCCACCGTGAGGTCCGGAACCTCTTCGCGAACACGTGCGAGCGCGCCGAGAAGCACCTCGTGGCCCTTGATCGGGATCAGGCGCCCGACGACGGCGAAGCGCGGCGCAGCGGGCGGTGGCGGCGGCTCCGGTCCTGCCTCGATGCCGTAGTGGACGACCTCGAAGCACTCCTCGTCGAAGCCCTCGCTCTCGGCGAGGTACCGGGCGAGCCCCGCCGAGATCGCGATATGAACGTCGGCGAGCGCGGCCACGGCCCGGTCGGCGGCGGCGAAGGCGCGGCTGCCCCGAAACGGGTTGAAGCCGTGCTTCGTCGACACGAGAACCGGGACGCGCGCCAGGCGACCGGCGACGAGGCCGTGGAAATCCGCGTGGACGAGGTGGGTGTGGAGAACGTCGGGCCGAAGTCGCCGGATGGTCCGGCCGAGGCGCAGGAACGACCGGGGGTCGGCGGCGGCGGCGATCCCGACACGCTCGACCGCGACACCGGCCTGCTCCAGCCGGGACGCGAGCTCCTCCGCCCCCGCCTCGCCCTCGTGGAGCATGGCGAAGTGCACGTCGTAGC
Organism: uncultured Actinomycetes bacterium; assembly: GCA_963798725.1. Taxonomy (GTDB): domain Bacteria; phylum Actinomycetota; class Thermoleophilia; order Gaiellales; family Gaiellaceae; genus Gaiella. Next base: position 629,205 of record CAWCUL010000001.1, on the reverse strand, counting down.
CGCGCGCGGCGAGCGCCGGAAGAAGCAGGAGCAGGTGGTTCTCGGAGCCCGAGATCCCTGCGGCCTTTGCCACATGGACGATCCCGAGGCTCACTCGCTGAGCAGCGCGACCACGCGATCGGCCCAGGTCTCGACCGAGTGCTCGCGCACGACGATGCCGCGCAGGCGGCGGCCGATCGCCTGCCGGTCGACGTCGCGCAGCCCGGCGATCCTCTCGGCGAGCCCCTCGACGTCGCCGTGCGCGAAGCGAAGCTCCTCGGGCAGCAGGGTGTCGAAGGCGGGATTGGAGGCGATCACCGGCAGGCAGGTCGCCGCGGCCTCGTAGACGACCTTGTCGGTCGCTCCCTCGCGCATGTCGTTGACGAGCGCGTCGACGTCGGCGTACAGCGCGGGCACGGCGCGCCGGGGGACGGGCCCGCTGATCTCGACGCGATCCAACAGCCCCAGGTCGATCACGAACCGCTCGAGCGCCATCTTGTGCATGCGCTCCTCGTCCGTCACCGACGGCCCGACGACGAGCAGGCGGACGTCCGGAACCCGGTCGACGGCCCGGACGATCGTCTCGAGCCCCTTCGCTGGAGACGTCCGGCCGAGCGCTAGGAGCGTCAGAGGCGTCCGGTCGTTGCGTCTCACGCACGGAAGGCTCGACACGTCGATTCCGTGCCCGATCGGGACGAGCTTGCCCGTATGGAGCGGGAACGTCCGCTCGTCGACGCTCAGGACGACGTTCGAGAGCCGCGTGGCGGTCGAGAGCAGCCGGCTCTTGCGCCAGTGGGTGAACCAGAGAAGCACCTTCACCCCCACCGGCCGTGCGAGCGGGGCAGCGAGCACCGCGTAGATCGGGCACATGTGTGCGAGCACGGCGGCGGGGCGCGGGCGTCGGCCCAGCTCGCGTGCGAGCGCGCTCTCGAAGCGCATTCCGCGGCCGGCGCGGCGCTTCGAGCTGAACGTGTGGACGCGGACGTTGCCGGGAAGCGCGCCGTCGACAGCCGAGTCGGTGAGCACGACGAGCTCGTCGACGCGGGCAGCGAGCGCCTCGAGCTTGGGCACGGTCGCGCCGAGCACCGCGCTCGTCGGGTCGACCTGCTGCGTGACGACGACGAGCCTCACGAGCGCCTCCCCGCGACGGCGTGCTCGACGAGCGTGGCGACGTTGTCCGCGTACTCGTCCGCCGTGTACGTCCACTCGGCCGAGCGCGCCCGGGCGGCGTTGCCCAGCCGCTCGGCGAGCCCGCGGTCGGAGAGGATCTCGACGAGCGCGGCGGCCATCTCGTCCGGCCGGTCCGGATCGACGAGGATCCCGGTCTCGCGGTCGACGACGACGTCCGGGATCCCTCCCGCCCGGGCGCCCACGACGGCACGGCCGCGGCAGAGCGCCTCGAGCACGACGCGCGGCGTGCCCTCGGAGCGGGACGCGAGCAGCAGGACCCAGGAGTCGTCGAGCGCGCTCACGATCCCCGAGGTCTCGAGCCGCCGTTCCCAGGTGACCTGCTCAGGGAGGTCTGCGACGAGCCTCTCGACAACCTCCCGGTGCCGGCCGTCGCCGACGAGCCGCAGGCCGGCGTCGGGAAGCACACGGGCCGCGAGCCGCCATGCCTCGGCGATCGCATGGATGTTCTTGTAGCGCTCCAGCACGCCGACGAAGAGCGCGGCCGGGCGGCTCGGAAGCGGCGCGACGGGCGGCTCGGAGAAGGCCGTCAGCTCCGTGTAGGTCGTAAACGTCCCTGCAGGCTCGACACCCACGTCCTGAACAATGCGGGTCGTGAAGGACGACAGCGTCCGAACGGCGTCTGCCCGACGGATCGCGACGAGCGCGGCGCGATCGGCAAGCGGCGCTACGACGGCCCTTGCAGGCGAGCCGTACAGGCGCGACCATGTCCTCCAGTCGCCGTGGATCTCGACGACGACGGCGGCGGCGCTTCCGGCCAGCCGTCGTCCGGCGAGCGCCGCGAGCGCCTCGTAGGGGCTCTGGGCCAGGATCGCGTCGGCGGGGCTCCTGCGCAGCTCCCGCGCGATGCGCATCGGAAGCGCACCGTAGAACGCAGGCCCGTCGAGCGCGGCAACCGGCGTGCCGCGCTGCAGCGCGAAGACGTCGTCGCCGCGGGCCGCGCCACGGGGTGCGGCCGCGAGCACCCGAAGTTCGAGCCGCTCCTGGAGCGCCTCGAACTTGCGTCGCAACGACCCGTCGAGAGGCAGTCGGTACCGGGTCCGACCGACCATGAGGACACGCCTTTTCATCGTCCCCCTTGCTCGATCAGCCCGACGATCCGCTCGAGGATACGCGGTTCCGCAAGGTCGGCGACCGACGCGGCGGCCGCGCTCGCGAGCTTCTCACGGAGGCCGTTCTCGTCCGAGATCCTCCGGATCGCAGCGGCGATCGCCTCGACATCTCGGGGCGGGACCAGCAGCCCGTTGACACCGTCGTGCACGACCTCCGGGACCCCACCGACCGAGGTCGCGATCACGGGTGTCCCGACCGCGAGCGCCTCGAGCACGCTGTGGGGCAGGTTCTCCCACGCCGACGTGAGGATCGCAGCGTCGACGGCGCGGAACAGCGCGAGCACGTCGTCGCGCGGGCGCGACCCGAGAAAGCGCACCCGCTCGGAGATCCCGAGCTCGCCGGCGCGACGCTCGAGCTCGGCGCGCGCCGGCCCGTCCCCGAGGAGGACGAGCCCCACGTCCTTCACGCGCGCGAGGGCGGCGAGGGCGTCCTCGAGCGCCTTCTGACGCGTGAGCCTGCCCGCCGTGCCGAGCGTGAAGCCCTCGATCGCGAGCAACGCGCGCGCCTCCAAGCGAGACGGAAGTGATGGGACGCGAGGGGCCGGATTCGACACGACGGTCACGCGCTCGGGCGGGATGCCCCAGCCGACCGCGATCGCCCGCAGGTACGCGCTCGGCACGACCACGTGCGTTGCGCGGCGGAGCGCGGCCGTGCGCGTCGCCCGAAGCAGCCGGGCCCGGGCGCCACCGCGCGCGCCCTGGAACTCCTCGAGCGAGCCGTCGAACCGGCCCGAGCGTGCCTCGCGCTCGTAGGCCTCGTCCGCGACGAGCTTGACGACGAGAGGCCGCCGGGCGAGGCTCGCCCCGAGCGCGGAGCGGCGCACCATGGTCGTCGCGTAGACGCGATCGGACCGACGGGCCGCGCTCGCCACCGCTCGCACGACGGAGAGATGCCTGAATGGCGCCGGCCGACCGCGCGAGACCCATTGGACCGGGTACGGGCGCGGTGCAGGTGCCTCGTCCGCCGTCGTGACCACCTCCACCAGGTGCCCCGCCTCGAGGAGCGCGTCCGCGAGTGCGGGCGCGTGGCTGGCCGGCCCCCCGACGTCGGGGGGCCAGATGCCCGAGACGACGACGACCCTCACGAGCCGGCCGCCGTCGGTGCGCCGACGCCGCCACCGGAGCGAAGCTCTGCCCGCAGGCGGTTCACGAGCACGATCCACGCAAGCGCGAAGACCACCGTCGACACGAGAATCGCGACCGCCGCCCCCGTCACGCCCCATCTCGAGCCGAGCACGACGACGAGCGGCAGGAGCACGAGCGTCTCGAGCCCATGGGTGATGATGCGGAGCCGGGGCCGGCCTATCGTCACCGGCAGCGACTTCGTCCAGCCGAGCACGAGCAGGATCGCGGCGGAGACGAGCACGATCCGCGCCGCGCTCACGGCGGGAAGGAACTCCGGGCCGAAGACGACGCGCACGAGCCACGGCATCGCGACGAGAAACACGGGAAGCGAGACGGCGGCAACGGCCGTCGCACCGAGCGTGTAGCGGCGAAGGCCGTGCAGCACGGCCTGCGTCCTGCCGTGCTCCCAGTCGCGCGTCTGCTCGGTAAGCAGGACGAGCCGGACGGGAGCGCTCGCCGCCGAGAACCCGCTCTGCGGCGCGACCGCCACGCGGTAGTAGCCCACCTGCGTGGTTCCGGCGACGACGCCCAGCAGGACGGGCGTGAGGGCGGTGCGCAGCGAGACGACGCCCGTCGCGATGCTCGACTGGACGATGAACGCGGCGATCTCGCGCCGGTCGCTTCCGAGCGGGACAGGAGCCGCGGACGGGAACCGGCGGAGAGCGACCAGCCCGCACGTCCCCGTCACCAGGCTCGCGACGAGCTGTCCCAGCACGAGCGCTGCGATCGCCGCGGTGACGCCGATCGAGGCGCCGACGAGGATCGCGACGAGCCTGACGCCCATCGTGACCGCCAAAAGCCAGCCGCGCAGGTCGTAGCGCCCGCGGAGCAGGAGAGCGCTCGCGCTGACGTTCTCGGGCGCCGCCAGGAGCGGAAGCGCGGCGCCGGCGGCCATGGGCGCGGCGAGGTCGTCGCCGCCGAACAGCGAGTCCGCGACCGGCGCCAGGAGGAGCAGAGCCATGGCGGCGAGCGCGCCCCCCGCCAGCTTCAGCTCGAGCGCGCGCCGGAACAGGCGATGGAGCCGTCCCCAGTCCTCACTCGCGACGTAGCGGAACCCGAACTTGGTGAGACTCTCCTCGACGGTCAGGTCGAGGAGAGTCTGGGCGAGGCCGACGACGGCCATCACCGTCGCGAACCGACCGAACTCCTCGAGCCCCAGGATCCGGGCGGCCGCGACCGTGCCGAGAATGCCGAGGCCGACCGACAGGTAGAGCCCGGCTGCGGTCGCGAATCGGCGCCGGAGGACGCTCGGGGCCATCGTGACGGGTCAGTGTAGAGCCACCCGATACCGGCGACCGCCCGCGGTACAGTCCGCACGGTGACGGCCGAGCCGCTGCCCCGAGGGCATCCGTCCAACGGGATGCTTCGCGCGGCCGCCGGCGACGCCCCGTCCGAGGCGCTCGCCCTTGCCGCGGCGGTGCCGTTCCTGTTCCTCCACGCGATGTACCAGCCGACGCTGTCGATCGGAGTCGGCTCGACCTCGGTCGACGCCACGCTGGCGGACGCGGCCATCGCGTTGATCCTCTTCGCGGCTGGGCTCCGGGGCCACAGGGAGGGCTGGGCGCCGCTTCGGCGGTCGTGGATGCTCCTCGGGCTTACCGCGGCGTTCGTGCTCATAGGAGCGGTGTCGCTCGCGACGCCCTCGCTCCTGGGCGAGGACTACGACCTCGGAGTCCATGCGATCAGCCTCGCGAAGTTCGCGTGGTACGCCTGCCTGCTGCCGGGCACCATCCTGCTCGTTCGCTCGAGCCGCGATGCGGTGCCGCTGCTCCGAGCGGTGGTGGCGTGGAGCGTCGCCGCGACGGCATGGGGGCTACTGCAGTTCCTCGGCGTCATCTCGGAGTTCGAGGGGAAGCGTCCCGGCCAGCGTGAGCCGTCGTTCGTCGGGATCCACGACTTCGCCGCGCTCTCGGGCGCCGCCCTCGTCGTGGGGGCGATCGGGATCGCGCTCACGGACGGCCGGCCGGCCGGACGCCAGTGGTCGACCGTGGCCCTCGTGAGCGGTTCGCTCGGCGTGGTCCTCTCGGGCGCGATGACGGCGGTGCTCGGGTGCTGGATCGCGCTTGCGGCCGTCCTCTTCGGCGCGCGGTCGCTGGGCGTCCTGCGTTCGCGGCGCGCGCTCGCGCTCGTTGCGGTAACGGTGCTCGTGACCGCCGGCACGGCGACGATGCGCGCCTCCACAATCGAGCGCTTCGCCGAGTTCATCGGGCTGCGCGAGAAGGTAGAGGACACCGGAGTGGAGAGCTACGCGCACCGGACGCTGCTCGCGTACATCGGGGGGCGGATCTGGCTCGACCGGCCGGTCACGGGCGTGGGCTGGCAGGCTTCGAGCGAGGAATGGGCGTATGGGCCTTTCCTCGCCGACGCGCGAGCGCGCTTCCCCGACGAGCCCGACCAGGCGTTCCCGTCGCCCGAGCATCCCTGGGGGATCCAGATGCTCTATCTCCAGGTCGCCGCCGATCTCGGAGTCGCGGGCATCGCCGTGCTGCTCGCCCTCGTCGCGACGGGGGTCGCGACGGGGATCCGCGGTATCCGCTCCTCGCCGGTCGCCCTCGCCGGCCTCGGCTGGCTGCTCGTCGCGGCCGGGGTCTGGACCGGCATCGGCCTCGTCCCCGGGCTACCGCTCGGCGCGTTGACCTGGCTCGCGTTCGGGCTGGTGACGGTCCGTGGCTAGCGGTCCCGACGCCCGGCTCGACCCGCCGCTCTCGATGCCCACGTATGCGGTGCGGGCGCCGCTCGCTCGGTGGCTCGCCGCCGAGGCGGATCGGGCCGCCGCCGACCTGGGCCGCTACCGCCTGCTCGACGCGGGTTGCGGCGAAAAGCCGTACGCGCCGCTTTTTCTCCCGCACGCGGCGGAGTACGTCGGTCTGGACACGGCGCCGCACGTCGACGCTGACCTCGTCGGCCCGATCGAGGCGATCCCCGCGTCCGACGACGCGTTCGACGTCGTGCTCTGCATCCAGGTACTGGAGCACGTCGACGACCCGGCTCTTGCGGTGCGTGAGCTCCATCGCGTCACCCGCCCAGGCGGCCGCGTGCTGCTCTCGACCCACGGCGCGATGGTGTACCACCCCAATCCCTCCGACCCGTGGCGCTGGACACACGAGGGGCTCGACCGGCTGTTCCGCGCCAACGGCGACTGGGCTTCGGTTACGGTGTCGCCCGGCTCAGGCACGGCTGCCTCTCTCGCGATGCTGAACGCGATCTACCTCGAGCACGTCCTGCGGAGGACTCCTCTGCGTCCGCTGTCGGGACCCGTCGTCTCGCTCCTCAACCGTGCCGCGCGCTTCGTCGACGGCCACTCGACGCGTCTGCGCGGCCTGGGGCCCGGGACGCTTACGGCGAACTACCACGTCGTCGGCGAGCGCCCGTCGTGACGCGCGTCCTCGTCACGGGCGGCGCCGGGTTCATCGGCTCCAATCTGGTCGAGGCTCTGCTCGAGCGCGGAGACGACGTGCGGGTGCTCGACAACTTCTCGACCGGCAGTCGTGCGAACCTCGCCTCTCTGGGTCGGGAGGTCGAGGTCGTCGAGGGTGACCTTCGCTCCTACGAGCGCGTCCACACCGCCGTTCGAGGCACGGAAGTCGTGTTCCACCAGGGTGCCCTCGGTTCGGTGCCGCGCTCGGTGCAGGACCCGCTGACGTCGACCGCGGTCAACGTCGAGGGCACGCTCAACGTGCTGCTCGCGGCGCGCGACGAGGGGATCCGCAGGGTCGTGGCCGCGTCGTCGTCCTCCGTCTACGGCGACGGTGGCGTGTTCCCGCGGGTCGAGACGCAGGCGCCCAACCCCATCTCTCCGTACGCGGTCGCGAAGCTCGCAGCCGAGCGTTTCTGCGTGAGCTTCACCCGCGTCTACGGGATCGAGACCGTCGCGCTCCGCTACTTCAACGTGTTCGGGCCGCGGCAGGACCCGACGTCGCAGTACGCGGCGGTGGTGCCGCGCTTCATCCACGCGATCTCGGAGGGGCGGCCAGTCTCGGTGCACGGCGACGGCGAGCAGTCGCGCGACTTCACCTACGTCGAGAACGTCGTCGGCGCGAACCTGCTCGCGGCGGAGGCGTCCGACGCGGCCGGCCGCGTACTCAACATCGCGACAGGCGGCTCGGAGACGGTGAACGCGCTCGCAGACACCATCGGCCGCCTACTCGACCTGCCCGTCGAGAAGAGCCATGGTCCGATCCAGCCCGGTGACGTTCGCGAGTCGTGGGCTGACGTCGGCGCCGCTCGCGAGGCGATCGGCTACGAGCCGGTGGTGGGCTTCGAGGAAGGGCTGCAGCGTTCCATCGAAGCGCTGGCCGCGGCGAAGGGAGCGACGAGATGAGCGACCAGGGATATGCGTTCGGGGCCGTCGACGAGCTCGGCTCCGGCTATGGGTTCCGCAAGGTGCGTCAGGCGCTCGGCGTGGAGGCGTTCGGGGTCAACGTGATCGTGATGCCCGCCGGCTACGAGGGCTTCCACCACTACCACGACGATCAGGACGAGCTCTATTTCGTTCACGCCGGGATCGCGAGGGTCGAGGTGGGAGGCGAGGATCGGCTCCTCGGGCCGGGCGGCATGGTGCACGTCCGCTCGACGACGCCGCGGCGCGTCTCGAACGGGGGCGGCGACGACCTCGTGATGCTCGTCGTCGGCGGCAAGGACGGATACGTGAGCCGCGACGGGCACCTCGTCGACGAGGCCGACCTCGAACGGCGGCAGTCGTTCGGCTCCGGTGGTCAGAGCACGGCTTCGGGAGGCTCCTGAGCCGGTACGGCCCGAAGCGCCGCGCCCGCGAGCGCGAACACCACGACCGAGAGCCAGTGGACTCCGATCACGTCGGTCTGGACCCCGATCACCGCAACCGCGACGACCGACGCGGTGAGCCACGGCGACCGGCGGCGGAGCCCGGCAACGAGTGCCACGAGCCACGCGACGAACGCGATCACACCGAGCAGGCCGGCGTCGACGCCGAGCTCCGTGTACGTCGACTCGCCTGCCTTCACCTCGGAGCTTCCGAGCGTGCGGGAGGCGGAGACGCCCGCGTTCCCGAGCCCGTAGCCCCACGGATGGTGGGCCACTGTGCGGATCCCATTCCGCAGCGCGCTCAGGTGACCGGAGGTCGAGCTCTCTCCGGGGCTCAGGGAGTTCTCGGACGAGACGCCCTCCGTGGCCGCGTTCTCCCGCAGGCAGCGGAGCTCGCTCGCGGTGTACGTCGTCTTGGGCCCGATGGTGGGAAAGACCGCGACGAACGCGACGGAAACAAGGAGCGCTCCGGCGGCGAGCCCGGCGTGGGGCCAGGAGCGGCGGAGGACGGCGAGCACGAGAAGCCCGACCGCGAGAGCGAGGAGCGCCGCGCGGGTGTGGGTCCACAGGAGCCCGCAGAACAGGAGCGCGGCTGCGCCGATCGTCCACGGACGTCGCCTCACCGCCGCGAGCAGGAGGAGGACGACGACGAGCGCGTACGCGGTCGCGAGAGGGCTCAAGAACGTCGATGTGAGCCGGCGCACTGGACTCTCCTCGTCCGTGTTCAGGATCCAGTTCTCGGGTAGCCCCGTGAGGCAGCGGTAGGTGAGCCCGAGCTGCTCGGCGAACCAGCCCGGGACGCCCGAGTCCCGCCACCACTGCAGCGGCAGGAGATACACGTCGACGAGGCCCCACGCCGCGAGCCCACACGCCACCGCGACGAGCGTGAGCAGGATGCGCCGCCACCATGTCCGGTCGAGCACGATCAGGCGCCCGAGCACGTAGGCACCGAGCGGCAGCAGATGGTGGCGAAGCGCATAGAGCTCTCCGCGTGCAGTCGCCTCTCCGCCGAGCCAGTCCTGCGGGAGGATCCAGTAGACGACGACGATCGCGGCGTACGCCAGCGCAAACCGGTCGGCCCAGAGGAGCCCGGGAACCGCGCCGGCGGCAGCGAGCGCGGCGACCACCGCGAGGAGGAGCAGCACCTCCTTCCACGCCGCCGCCACGTCGAGCGCGGTGCCGCGCAGCCCCGCCTGCCAGAGGAGTGCCATCGCGAGGTTGTGGAGCGCCAGCCCGACCACGAGCACGAGCAGCGCGATGCGTGGCAGACGCGTGGTCACGTCGAGGCGACGAGCGTCATGCCGAGGTTGTCGATGCGGACCGGCACGGAGAACAGCGCTCGGAGCTCACCCGGGCCGAGCAGGCGGTTGTCCCGGGCCCAGGGCTTCCCGGCGAGATCGTATGCCCGCCCGGCAAGGTCGTCGGGGAGCCAGTGCACGAGTGGCAGACGCGTGTGGACCTCGATCGGGAACCAGCGGTTCGGTGTGGTGAGGAACACGCGACGCCCCACCCGTAGCGCCTCCTCCACCATGGCCCGCTGGCGTTCGGGCCCTCCGACGTGCTCGAGCACGGCATTCGAATGGACGATGTCGAACTCCCCGTCCCCGAATGGCAACCGGCAGGCGTCCCCCTGCACGTAGCGGATCCGGGGATGGCGGCGGCGGAAGCGCGCCCCCTCGTGGAGGCCGAGCGCGGTGATGCTCTCGGGCCACCTGTAGAGCTCCTCGAGCAGGTTGTGCGTGGTGCAGCCGCTCTCACCTCCCGCCTCGCCGAGCGAGACGTCGTCGACGCCGACGTCGAGCACCGTCGTCTCCCGCATCGGCTGCATACGCTCGTGGAAGAGGGCGAGCTTCCGCCTGCGCGAGCGGAGCGAGATCGCGTCGGCGAGCCGCACGGCGAGACGTTACGGCACGCGCAGGCGCGAACGGCGCCCGGCGCCGTCCGGGCGGGACGGTTACGGCGGTGTCTGACACCGCTCGCAGGCGGGCGGTCGGTTGGGACATGGCCGCACCGGGCACCTTCGAGACGTCCCGGCGCTGCCGCGACCCCTTCGGCGGGCTCGCAACCGGCTCCACAGGCGGCGTTCGGGCCTGTGGAGCGATTGGCTCACATCTGGCACGGGTTCGGCCTTGACAGAAAACGGTGTCTGACACCGAATGCGACCGCCGGCCCCGCTGGCTAGGCTCGGCGCGTGGTCGAGGCCGTCGTCGTGCCCGCCGGGCCCTATCGCCTGCGCCTCGCGGCCCGGGACTCGACGTGGCGTGGGGCGCTGCCTTGCGGGCGCTTCGCGACGGCCTCGCAGCGCCCCGACGGTCCGGTCGTCGTCCGCGCGCCCGACGAGCCGTCGCTCGAGACCGCCCGCTTCATGCTCGCGCTCGACGACGACACCGCGCCGTTCCACGCGCGCTTCGCCCAGGACCCGCTCATCGGGCCGTCGGCTCGAGCGCTCGTCGGCTACCGACCGCTTCGTGTTGCGACCGTCACCCACGCCGTCGTACGGGCGCTCTGCGGCCAGCTGATCGAGGCGCGCCGCGCCCGTGCGATCGAGCGAGCGATCGTCCGCGCGTGTGGCGATCACGTGATCACACAGGACGCGTTGGCCCTGCTCTCGCCGGCTGCGTTGCGCCGCCTCGGTCTCGCGCAGCAGCGGGCTACCGTGCTCCACCGCCTCGCGGCGGCGATCGATCTCGAGGCGCTTCGCGCCCATCCGACGGCGACCGTCGCGCGCCGGCTCCAGCGAGAAGGCGGGATCGGGCCCTGGTCGGTCGGGGTGATCGCGATCGAGGGCCTCGGCCGCTACGACCACGGGCTTGTCGGCGACCTCTCGCTGGTCAAGCTGCATTCTGCGCTGACGGGACGTTGGGTCGACACGAGCGAGACTGCGGCGCTGCTCGCGCCCTACGGAGAGTGGCAGGGCCTCGCAGGCGAGGTGCTCCTCCTCGGTTGGGCCCGCGGGCTCGTTCCCGGTGCGAGCGCCGACGCTGCTCGCATCGCTCGTCGACGCGCACGACGAGCCGCATAGAGTTCCGGCATGACGGTCGACGCGCGACGGATCGCGGTCCTGGGTGCGGGGCGCATCGGCGAGGCGTTGATCGCCGGGCTCCTCTCGTCCGGTTGGCGGGCCCCGGAGGAGATCACCGCGTCCGCACGGCGAGGCGAGCGTCTCTCCGAGCTCACGGAGCGATACGGGATCCCGACCACCTCGAACAATGTGGAGGCTTCCGCCGGCGCCGCCCTCGTCGTGGTCTCCGTGAAGCCGCAGGACATCGACGTGCTGCTCGGCGAGATCGGACCGGCGATCACTGCCGAGCAGGCGGTGCTCACGGTCGCCGCCGCAACTCCCACCGCGACGATCGAGCGGCACCTCGCCGCCGGGGTGCCCGTGATGCGCGGAATGCCCAACACCCCGTCGACTGTCCACGAGGGGATCGCGGGGCTGTGCGCGGGCGCGCACGCGGACGAGGCTCACGTGAGCCTCGCAGAGGAGGCACTCGCACACCTCGGGAGGGTCGTCCGTGTGCCCGAGAGCGCGATGGACGCGGTCACGGCGGTGTCCGGGTCCGGCCCCGCGTACTTCGCCCTTCTCGCCGAGGCGATGATCGAGGCCGGGCTCCTGCTCGGACTCGCGCGCGAGGTCTCGACACAGCTCGTCGTGCAGACGATGCTCGGTACCGCAAAGCAGCTCCGCGACGAAGGGCTCCATCCCGTCGAGCTCAGGGAGATGGTCACCTCGCCGGGGGGCACGACGATCGCCGCGATCCGCGAGCTCGAGTCGGCCGGGGTGCGAGCGGCTTTCCTGAATGCCATCCAGGCCGCCATGACGCGGGCGAAGGAGCTGACCGCCGAGCAGGAGTGAGCTCTTGCTTTCCGCGGGGTCGAAATTCGAAGCGGGAGATGCTGCCTCCGTCCTATCTCGCGGCCGATGCGACGACCCGGAGCGAAGCGGCAACGCAAAGCCTGTGTCGGCCTTTCTCATGCGCACAGTCGAGCCGGACGAACATGGCTTTGCGCACCTCTGCTCGCACCGCGACCACACTTGCCGAGCGCTTTGGTGAGACAACCTCGCCGCATCCCCATTGTCCGCCGGAATCGGGTACTGTGAGCAATGCAGTGACGCCGGCGCGGCGAAACGCCCGAGCGAACTGCCGTCCTCGAACCGTTGCGCCAGGCTGAGCGGCGCGTTCCGAGGCTGCTGCACACACATGCAGGAATCCGCAACCACCTCGAACCTGGCGCCCGAGTCTGGCATAGGGCTCGCGGCAGCCGCTGCCCGCGCCGAGCGCTGGTTCGGCGAGCCGTTCCTGCACCCCGGCGAGGATGCCGAGGTCGCGCTCGGGCCGGGAACGGCGCGTCGACTCGCGCTCGACGACGCGCTCGACGAGATAGACACCGGACATCGCACCCCTTCGCCCGGATGGAAGGTGCGCTACGGGCTGATGCTCGGCCTCGAGCGGGTGCTCGCCGCCGAACCGCCCCAGACTGCGGCCGGCACCCAACTTCGGCGCCACCAGATCGACGCGCTCGCGGGAATGCTGACCGAGCTCATCGCCGCGACGCAGCGCGGTGGGGACGAGAACGGCAACGGCAACGGCACGTCGGCCGAGCTCGTGGACGAGCTCGACGACGAGGACGAGGACCTCGAGGACGCGGACGACGGCGAGCTCGAGCCGGAGGCGGGCCCTCTCCCGATCGAGGACCCGGGTGCGTCACGGCGCTACCGCTTCCGGCATCCGACTGCGTCGGGAAAGACGATCGCCGCTGCGGGCTTCGTCGAGTCGGCACGCGAGCTCGGGGTGCTGATCCTGACCCACCGCCGCCTGCTGGTCGACCAGTTCCGCCGCGACCTCACCACCGAGGGGTACGGCGACCGCCTCACCGACGCGATCGAGCAGGGACGCGAGCCGCTCCGCTCCGCCCCGCTCACGATCCAGACGTACGCCTGGTTCGCCCGGCACGCGGACGAGCTCTCCCGGACGGCGTACCAGCTCGTGATCTGCGACGAGGCCCACACGGCTCTCGGAGAGAAGACCTCGAACGCGATTCGCCGCTTCTCCGAGCCGCTCTACATCGGCATGACCGCAACCGAGGAGCTCATCGCGAAACAGGTCTCGGACGTGTTTCCGGCCTCGGTCGACGACCTGCCACTCACCGATGCGGCCCGCCGGGGGCTGATCGCGCCGCTGCGCAGCCTGCGGGTGCCGCCGGTCGCAGCAATCAATTCCGTCCCGATCGTTGGCGGGGACTTCGAGGAGGGTGCGCTCGCGGAGGCACTCGACCACGTCGCGCTCAACCAGGCGGCGGCGAGCCTCTACCGCGACCGGTTCGGGCCCACGCCCGGCATCGTCTACGCGGCCGGCGTCGACCACGCGTACCACCTCGCGCAGGAGTTTCGCGCTGCGGGGCTCAAGACGATGGCGGTCTCGGGCCGGACTCCGCCACGCGAGCTCGCGGAGACCCTGGCCGCGTACGAGCGAGGCGAGATCAACGTGCTGGTCAACGCGCAGCTCCTCGCCGAAGGATGGAACTCTCCGCGCGCGACCGTCTGCATGCACCTGGCGCCGACGGCATCGAGACGCGTGTACCAGCAGCGGATCGGGCGCATCATGCGAACGCACGCCCGCAAGGAAGCGGGCATCGTCGTCGACTTCGTACCGAAGGGCGCAACGCACTCGGAGCGGGTCGTCTCTCTTCATTCACTCCTCGACTCCGACTTCTATCGCGAGGGTGCGCGTGTCACGCCGGCGCCCAGGCGACGCTCTGCTCGCAGGGCACGGCGCAAGCTGTCGCCGGCGCCGTGGCTCGTACCCGTCACGCAGGACGTAGCCCGGCGGCTCGCCGTGATCCAGCGGGAATGGCAGCGTGTCGACCCGCAGTTCCTCGACGACGACGAGCAGCGTTTCTGGGCGACGGTCGCAGGTCGCCAGATTCGCTTCGACCAGCGCGCCGACTTCGCTCGAAAGTTCGCGGAGGGACGCGCTGGAAAGGGCGCACTCGAGACGTTCCTGTCGGTCTGCGCCGCGGAGAACCCGAACCGGCGGCTGCGGATGACGGCGCTCGCCGACCGCGTCGCCACTCCGGTCGAGCGGGCCGACTTCGACGATCTCGTCACGCTCGTCACGCAGGCGCCCCCGTGGGAGAAGGACCGCGCGGCAGGGGTGCGCATCCTGCTCAGAGCGCTTGGCGACGGGAAGGCGGCCGCCCCGGAGCAGATTCTGGGTCGGTGGACCTGGCGGCTCGCGCGGGCTGTCCGCAAGACGCTCGACCGCAAGGCGAGCCAGGAGTTTCCGGAGGCCAAGCGCCTCCTCGGCGCCGTCGCGAACTCGCGGGGGCACCGCCACGAGGAGAACGTCGGGCAGCTCGTACGCATCGCTGCGGCGCTGCCACTACCGATCGGCGCGGCGCTGCTCGCTTCGGCCGAGGGCTACACGCCTCGCGCGAACCAGGTGCTCGAGGGGGCGCGAGAGGAGCTCGGGCCGATCCACGAGACGGCCGCCGCGCTCGCCGAGAGCCTGCCGACGCCGAAGGTGCCTGCACGGAAGTCGCGGCGGCGCAGGAGGAAGCGCCGGGCGGACGGCACCGCCGGGGGCAGCCCCGCAGGCAACGCGATGCCCGCCGAGGCGGGACCGGGTACGACCAGCGGCGAGCCCGCGGCGGAGAACGGGCGGGGACCGGCGGGTCGACCCGCCGAGCGCGAGGCAACCGCCGGGCCGGCCGGCGACAGCCTCTAGCTTTCGGGAGGATCCTTCGGGCCGCGGTCGCGCTCCCGGAGGAATCGCGTCAACTCGTCCGCGAGCGCATCTCCGCTCGGAAGATTCCCTCCCTCCGAGAACGACTCCAGCGTGTCGGCGCGCTGCTCGAGCTCCTCGACGTACGCCTGTGTCTCGGGGTCGGACGCGACCGCCTCGCTGACCTGCTCCTCGTACTCCTCCTCCGCCTCGTCCAGCTCCCGCGTCGGGATCGAGGTGCCGACGAGGTCGGCGAGCCGGACGCAGAGCGCCTTGGCGGCGCGCGGGCTCGGTGCGGGAGAGACGTAGTGCGGTACAGCCGACCACAGGCTCACTGACCGGATGTCCGCGGTCCGGCAGGCGTCGTGCAGAACGCCGACGATGCCCGTTGGGCCTTCGTAGCGCGAGAGCTGGAGGCCGAGCTCGGCAACGAGCCGCGGATCCGTCGCCGACCCGGTGACCGGCGCAGGGCGCGTGTGCGGCACGTCCGCGAGCAGCGCTCCGAGCGTCACGACGAGCTCCACGCCGAGGTCCGCCGCGAGACCCACGACGAGGTTCGTGAACGCGCGCCATCGATAGTTGGGCTCGACGCCGAGCAAGATGATCGCGTCGCGGTCCGTTCCGGGGATCGCTGCGTGGAAGAACACGTTCTCGGGCCACTCGATCCGGCGCGTCAGCCCCTCGTCGAGAGCGACCGTCGGACGCACCGCCTGGAAGTCCATGTACGCCTCCGGGTCGATGTCGGCGAAACGCGTCGCGTCCCACTGGCGCGCAAGGTACGCCGCCGCCACCGTCGCAGCCTGTCCGCCGTCGTTCCAGCCGCGGAACGCGGAGATCAGCACGGGTCGCCGAAGCGTTGGTTGCTCGACCATGCGAAGGTCATCGGTCATCGCCACAGCGTAACTGCGGACAAGCCGAGCGCCGTTCCGCCGGGCGTCAGAGAGGTGCTCGCGAGAGACGGGCTTCGTCGCGCTCGGGCTCGGGCAGTCGACGACTCGCCTCTTCGACCAACGGCAGCGGCGGACGCCAGAGAGCGTATGCGACGGCGACCGTGAGGCCCCAGATGGTCGCCGCGAGCGTCACATGGACGAGCACGAGGCCCCACGGCAGCGCGTTTCGGTACTGCACCTCGCCGATCACCATCTGGGTGACGAGCACGGCGAGCAGCGCGAGCGCTAGACGGACGAGGCCGGGCACCTGTCGACGGGCGCGGAGAAGCTGCCAGCCGACGAGCAGAAACCCGAGACCGTAGACGGCAACAGCTCTGACATGGACGTAGACGGTGTCGCGAATGCCGAGGCCGAGCCGATGAACGTCCTGATTGGCACCCGGATGCGGCCCCGACGCGGTCGCCACCGCGCCGGTGACGACCATCACCGCGCACGCAACCACACCGACCACCACGATGATCCGCAGCCAGGGCGGCGCGACCGGCTCTCCGAGCCCGTTCGCGTGGCTCGCAGCCTCGACGGCGACGACGACCGACAACGCGACGACGACGAGCGCGAGAAGGAAATGCGACATCACCGCAAGGGGGTGCAGGTCCAGGATCACGGTGATCCCTCCCAGGGGGATCTGCGCCACGGTTCCGAGAAAGGCGGCGAGCGCGGCTCCGACCACCAACCGGGGGAGACCGCGCACTCGGCAGGCCGCGTGCCACGTTGCGAGAGCGGCGAGGATCCCGCAGAGGGCGATCACGCGGTTGCCGAACTCGACGATGGCATGGAAGTCCTTCGCCGGGAACGGCGTCGACCCGCAGCGCGGCCAGTTGTCGCAACCGAGCCCTGACCCGGTCAGCCGGACGAACGCCCCGGAGGTGACGACCAGCGCGAGGACGGCGACGGTCGCGAGCGCGATCTGGAAGAAGCGCCGAGGGGAGACCGGCGCGCCGAGCCGTGCGACGAGCGTCATCGAAGAGCCACGCCTGCTCCCGGCTCGACGGTGCCGATGGCGAAGAGCGGAAGCCCCGCCGCGGCGAACGCCGCCTCGAGCACCACCCGACGCTCGGCCGGCAGGGTGACGAGGAGCCCACCCGACGTCTGGGGGTCGTAAGCGAGCGCCTCGAGCTGGGTCGGCGCCGTGCTCGTCACGTGCGGCTCGGCGAACTCCCGGTTGCGGGAGTCCCCTCCGGTCACCACACCGGCCGCTGCGATCTGCCACGCGCCCGGGAGCCACGGAAGCGCACCTCCATCGAGCTCGACGCGGACGCCCGAACGAAGCGCGACCTCGTGCGCGTGCCCCAGGAGCCCGAATCCGGTCACATCCGTGACGGCATGCGGCTCGAAGGGGCGGAGCACATCGGCGGCGTTTCGGTTCAGCGTGGTCATCGATTCGATCGCCGCCACGAGCGCGCCATCCGGTGCAGCTCCGGCACGCACCGCCTGCAGGACGAGCCCGGTGCCGAGCGGCTTCGTCAAGAACACCGTGTCGCCGGGCCGGGCACCGCTCTTCCTCCATATCCCGTCGGGGTGGACGGTGCCGACGACGGCCAGGCCGTACTTGGGCTCGTCGTCACGGATCGTGTGCCCGCCGGCGAGGATCGCGCCCGCCTCGACGCTCGTCTCCGCCGCCCCGGCGAGCACCTCGCGGAGGACCGCCGTCGGCAGCTCCTCCGGGAACGCGGTCACCGAGAGCGCGAGCAGCGGCCGCCCTCCCATCGCGAACACGTCGTTGAACGCGTTCGCGGCGGCGATGCGACCGAACGTCCCGGGATCGTCGACCACCGGCGGGAAGAAGTCCACGGTGAACACGAGCGCCGTCTGATCGTCGAGCCTGTAGACGGCTGCGTCGTCTGCCGGGTCGAGGCCGACGAGCAGATCGGCCGCCTCGGCCGGGACGATGCCCTCGAGCAACTGCTCCAGTCGCGCGGCCGAGTACTTCGCCGCACAGCCGCCCGCGCGCGCAAGGCTCGTAAGACCGACCGGAGCGCTCATCGATTTCGAGTGTAGGCCCGCGTCGGACGGCCCCGTCGAGATGCGTGTGAGAGAATCGGCGAGTGCCGAGCGCCCTCATTACCGGCGGCTCGTCCGGGATCGGGCTCGCGATCGCAAGGATGTTGCGCGGCGAGGGGTACGCGCTCACGCTCGCAGCCCGCACGATCGAGCGGCTCACCGCCGCGGCGGAGGAGCTCGACGCGGCCACGGTCGCGGTCGACGTTCGCGACGAGGACGATTGCCGACGGCTCGTGGAGTCGCACCTCGGCGCGCACGGCGGGCTCGACGTGCTCGTCAACAGCGCCGGTGTCGGGATCGCCGGCCGGATCGGAGACATGTCGGCGAAGCAGTTCGACTTGCAGCAGTCGGTCAACCTCAGGGGCGCATTCCTCGTCACGCGAGAGGCACTGCCCGCACTCCGCGAGGCGCGCGGCTACGTCGTCAACCTCGCCTCGATCGCCGGCACGGTGCCGACACCGGGGCTTGCGAGCTACGGCGCTGCGAAGGCGGCGCTGATCGCTCTCACGCGCTCTCTCGACAGGGAGGAGGCGGAGTCGGGCGTGCGGGCGACCGCAATCTGCCCGGGATTCGTCGACACGCCGATGGCTGCATGGACGGGGCTCGCGAGCGAGGAGATGATCCAGCCGGACGACTGCGCCGAGCTCGTCCGCTCGCTCCTGCGGCTGAGCCCGGCGGCGCGGGTGCCGGTCGTGGTGATCGAGCGAGCCGGCGAAGCCGTCTGACCCTTCCTGCGACGGCCGCGGCCGGCTGCGGCGCCCGGGCGTGCCAGGCACGTAGGCACGGTCGCAACGAACGTGCCCGCGACGGGCGTGACGGCGTGCCAGGCACGAAGCCATGTCCCTCCGAGAACACCGCGCCGCGAGGGGCATGACGGCGTGTCTCACACGAGGACACGTCACTTCCGGACACGGCTTGACGCGACCGTCAGGCCGTGTCACGGGCGGACACGGTCGTCGCGGACATGTCCGAAGGAGACGAAGCCCGGCACGGCGTGGTGCGGAATCCGCCCGGCCGGACGCGTCCGTTGCGGCCGTGACGACGTGCCAGGCACGAAGGCACGCCCCGAACGGACACCGCCCGTGCAGGCAATGGGGTGCCGTCAATCGCCGGAGGGCGGCGACAGGGCGCCGAGCGTCTCGTCGCCTCCCGTGAGCCCCAGCCGACCGTATAGGCCGAGCTTGGCGCGCGAATCCTCGAGGTCGGGGAGCCGCATCGTCAGCTGCCCGATCCTGTCGAGCGGGCCGAACGGCGCGTCCTCGACCCGTTCCATCGAGAGCCTCTCGGGTCGGTAGGTCGCGTTCTCCGAGACCGTGTCGAGGATCGAGTAGTCGTCACCGCGGCGGAGCTCGACGGTCACCTCACCGCTGACGGGGCCCCCAACCCAGCCGGCGAGGCTCTGGCGAAGCATGAGGGCCTGGGGATCGAACCAGCGCCCCTCGTAGAGAAGACGGCCGAGCCGGCGTCCGCTCGAGCGGTACTCGTCGATTGTCGCCTCGTTGTGGATCGCGTGCACGAGCCGCTCGTACGCGAGGTGGAGCAGCGCCATCCCCGGTGCCTCGTAGACCCCACGGCTCTTGGCCTCGATGATTCTGTTCTCGATCTGGTCGGAGGTGCCCAGGCCGTGCCTTCCCCCGATCGCGTTGGCAGCCTCGACGAGGGCGACACGGTCATCGAACCGCGCGTCGTTGAGAGTCACCGGCCATCCCTCCTCGAACCCGATGCGCACGACCTCCGTCGCGATCTCGACCGCCGGGTCCCAGTGGCGAACGCCCATGATCGGCTCGACGAGGTGGAGCGAGCGGTCGAGGCGCTCGAGCTCCTTGGCCTCGTGGGTCGCTCCCCACATGTTGGCGTCGGTCGAGTACGCCCGCTCCGCGCTCGCACGGTACGGGAGCCCGCGCTCCGCGAGCCACGCGCTCATCTCGTCGCGTCCCCCGAGCTCCGAGACGAACCCCGGGTCGAGCCAGGGCTTGTAGATCCGCAGCGCGGGATTCGCGAGCAGCCCGTAACGAAAGAACCGCTCGATGTCGTTGCCCTTGTACGTCGAGCCGTCGCCCCAGATGTCGACGCCGTGCTCGCGCATCGCGTGCACGAGCATCGTGCCGGTGACGGCACGCCCGAGCGGGGTCGTGTTGAAGTACGTCTTGCCGCCGGAAGAGATGTGGAACGCGCCGCAGCGAAGCGCGACGAGACCCTCGTGGGCAAGCTGCTGCCGGCAATCGACGAGGATGGACGCCTCGGCGCCGACCTCCTCCGCGCGTGCGGGGATCCCGGCCACGTCCGGCTCGTCCGGCTGACCGAGGTCGGCCGTCAACGCGAACGGGATCGCGCCGTTCGCCCGGATCCACGCAACTGCGACCGTGGTGTCGAGCCCGCCCGAGAACGCGATTCCCACCCGCTCTCCGGCAGGGAGAGACGTGAGCACCCGCGTCATGGCGCCAGCCTATCCCGCGGCCGTGCGGGGAAACGATGCTCTTCCCGCGCCCATCCTTCGGACACGGGTGGGGCGGCACGGCCCGGACGGGTCCCGGACTGCCGGAGTCAGCGCACGCGCGCGACCGCGCGCTCGAGCTCACCCTCCGAGAAGGCGCCTTCGAGCTTCGCCCGGATCACACCGGTACGGTCGACGACGAACGTGAACGGCTCGGTCGGCAGGCGCCACTGGGAGACCCACTGGTTCACGCCCTTCGCCGGGTCGTTGTCCGCATAGATCTCGACATGGACGAAGCGGACGGGGCTCGACTTCGGCTCCTGCTTCCGGACCGCCGATACGACATCGACGACGGGGCCGCAGGTCCTGGACTGGCAGAACGCGGGTGTCGCGAACGTGACGACGAACGGTGCCTTCGCGGCAAGCGCTGCCGCAACCGAGCTCTCGTACAGCCCCTTGTCGGGGTGGCGGGCGGTCGTCAGCTCGTCGAGATTGCCACCGGTGCTCGCGAGGGTCGGAGTCTTCGAGGGGATCGCGTGGTCCCCCACCGCCGGCGCGGCGCTGGTCTTCTTGACGACGACGTTGCCGAGTGCCTGGATCGACCGCCCGCCGAGGGGCCGGGCGAGGTACCAGTAGGTCCCGGGCTTCGGGGTGTCGATGTGCGCGACGTAGATCCCGCCCACGTCCGCGGAGTCGCCGCCGGGCACACCGATGCGCTCGAGATGAGCGGTCGTCTGTGCGTACGGCGCCTGCTGCAGTCCCGTGGACACCCACACGCGTGCAGTCGGGCGCTCGATCGGCTTGCCCTGCTTGTCGACGACGAGAAACGAGACGCGGTTCGGGCCGACCTGGAAGTCGGAGGTTCCGGCGACCGCGCCGACGTCTTCGCCGGTAGAGCGCCAGAGGGTCTGCAGCGTGTCGTCCGAAGCGTTGCCGGACGCACTCTGGTCGGTCGGCCCGCCCGACCCGCTGCAGCCCGCCGCGAGCAGGATCGACCCGCCGAGAGCAAGGGCCAAGAACGCCGCGAACGGACGATGCACCCATCCACTGTAGTGGCTCGATGAGGGGGTGAGCCGAGGACAGAGAGATGAACCCGCCGCCGTACCATCTCCGGCTCGTCGGGTGGGGGCTCGCCCCGTGCGCGCCCCCACCCGAGTGATCGTTCATGCGCCGAGCAGTGGGGCCGACCGTGTGCTTCGGCATCGGCCCGGTACTCGGCTCCCTGCGATCAGTCTCCGTCCGAGAACGTGCGGCTCAGGCGGAACTGCCCGAGCCACGCGGCCACGAGCGCAAGATTCACCAACGCCAGGATGAGTCGTGCTCTGCTCATGTGGGGCCTCCTTTCTCAGAAGCGGACGACAGCAAGTGCCTCGGCGGCGTTCCGATACCAGCGCGCCGCCTCGCGGGCGTCTCCTCGACGCTCCGCCAGATCACCAAGCGCCACCCACGCCCCTGTCCGGTGCCCAACGGACTCCATCTGCTCGAAAGCCCTGTCCGCGGCCCGGAAGCACTCTTCCGCCTCTTCGAGGCGGCCCCGCTCCAGCAACGAGCGGCCCAGTACCAGATTCGACTGGCCGATCTCGTCGAGGAAGTCCTCACGCCCCTCGAGGAGCGCAAGCGCCTTGCGTGCATGGTCGTCGGCCGCCTCGTGGTCCCCGAGGTGCTCGTGCACCGCCGCGAGGCTTCCGAGAGCCTGCGCGGCGTCCGGCTGGGAGCCGGCCTCGACTGCAAGTGCGAACGACGACGTCAGATGCTCGATCGCCTGCTCGGGACGTCCGAGCAGGTGTTGCAGGCCGCCCAGGTTCAGCATGATGCGGCCGGTGTTTCGTTCGTCGTTGAGGTCCTGGTAGATCGTCTTCGCCTTCTGCGCGTACTGTCGCGCGAGCGCCCAGTACCCCATCTTCTCGGCGACGAAGGAAGCCTGGAAGAACGCGCCCGCGACGGTGCGGGGGTCGTCCATCCCCTGCGCGAGCTCGAGCGCGCGCTCAACGTCCTCGCGCGCCGCCTCGTAGTCGGCCTGGCGCCGTCGGCACCGGGAGCGCCACGCCAGGATCCTGGCGCGCAGCAGATCGCACGGAAGGCCCGAGCCCTCTGCGAGCTCGAGCGCCTGGTCGAGCAGCGTGATCGCGGTCGGGATGCTGGAGATCCGGTAGCGACAGCAGCCGAGACGGAAGAGGACGTCGGCCCGGTCGACGTCGGAGAACTGCGGGAGCTCCGTCAGCTCGCGCGCAACCCTGAGCGCCTCGATCGCGTCGCGCGGCGCGCCCGCTTCCTGGAGCGCCCAGGCCTCGCCCGCGAGCGCCCGGACCTCGAGCTCCGGCGAGCCGAGCGTCGCTATCTCCGTCCGCACCTCCCGGAACGCATCGATCGCGTCGTGGTCGCGGTGATCCTCGGAGAGGGCTTCCGCGCGCTCGAGCTTCGCCTCGACGCGGGTCCGGACGTCCGAGGCGACACCACGGCGAAGGTACTCGGCGTCGACGGCCAGGCGTTCGGCGAGCCATGCGATCGTCTCGTCGGTCGGTCTGGTCTTGCCGCGCTCGATCTGGCTGACGTACTCCTTCGAAAAGCGCTCCCCGGCGAGCTCCGTCTGGGTCAGCGAGGCCGCGATCCGGAGTGAGCGGACGCGGTCGCCGACCCCGGCGGACGCGGCGGCACGGGAGGTGACGACGCGAGCGTCCATACCGGTGTCACCTAAACCGCCAACAACCGGCGGCGCTGTCCCCCCAAGGGGGGAACCGATGGTCGGGATGTCGTCCGTCAAGGTGAAGCGGATCATACCGTGGATCACTTGACCGAGCTACTTGACTTTTCTGGACATGGCCCGTACAGTCCGCTCACCGAGCACCGGACGGACGCCAACCCGGTGCCAGGGGCGCTGACCGACACAGGGATTCCAGCGCCGAGCGAAGAACAGCGTGACTGGGCCGCAGAGTCACGAGCTTCGCCCGGCGCTCCC
The DNA here is from genome assembly GCA_963798725.1 of uncultured Actinomycetes bacterium. Classification (GTDB taxonomy): domain Bacteria; phylum Actinomycetota; class Thermoleophilia; order Gaiellales; family Gaiellaceae; genus Gaiella. Next base: position 605,953 of record CAWCUL010000001.1, on the reverse strand, counting down.
GGTCTCAGCAGCCTCGATCGAAGCGCCCCCGGAAGCCGCAGCCGGGGGCGTTTCTCGTGGGGGAAACCGTGTTTCCCCCACGAGCCTCCTTCTTCTGGCTCGTGACACATCCGCGGATGGTCTGGCCTCCCGGCCGGCAAAGGCACCTCCGGCCGCGATGGTCTGTGATTCGTCGACGGACGTGGTGCGTGGGGGAACCATGTTTCCCCGGGCCCCTTCTTCCCGCTCGTGACGCCTCCACGGATGGCCTGGCCTCCGGCCGCCACCGTCTGCGATTCGTCGACGGGCTCACCCGTCGCCGGAGGGGGCAGTCTCCCTAGCATCGCGGGATGAAGCGGCAGAAAGCGTTCGGGCGCGGGTTCGCGGCGATGGCGCCGCTCTGGCTCGGGGTGATCCCTTTCGGGGTCGCGTACGCCGTGATTGCACGCGACGCCGGGCTGTCGGTGCTGGAGACCCAGGCGCTGTCCACGCTCGTGTTCGCGGGAAGCGCCCAGGTCAGCGCCGCGGGCCTCTTCGGAGCCGGGGCCGGCCCGATCGAGATCGTCTTGACGACGCTCCTCCTGAACGTGCGTCACGTGCTCTACGGGCTCTCCCTCGGTCGCGAGATGCGCCTCGACGGGTGGCGTCGCCCGGTGGGCGCATACCTCCTGACCGACGAGGCGTTCGGTGTCGTAGCCGCACGGGGCGAGCGGAGGTTCGCATTCCTGCTCGGCGCGGAGGTGAGCCTGTTCGCGACCTGGAATCTCGCGACGTTGGGTGGAGCCCTGCTCGGAGCCGCGATTCCAGACCCGACCGAGCTCGGGCTCGACTTCGTCTTCCCGCTCGCGTTCCTCGCGCTGCTCGTGCCGCTCGTCCGCACGCGCGTCGAGCTCGCCGTGGCGGCGGCGTCCGGAGCGCTTGCCTGGGCCGTCGCGCAGATCTCCTCCGGCGGGATCCCGATTCTCGTCACGGGCGTCGTCGGGAGCATCCTCGGCGCATGGCTCACACGGGGGCGCGACGTCGCCGAGCCCCGGCTCGAGGACGCCATCCGGGAGGTCGCGTGACCTTCTGGCTCACGCTCGTCGGAATGGTCGCCGTCACGTTCGGCTCCCGCTACGCGGGTCTCGCTCTCACGGCAGAGCTACCCGCATTCTGGGTGCGGTTTCTCCATTTCGTCCCGATCGCCGTGTTCGCGGCGCTCGTCACCCCGTCGCTCGGGGGCGAGCTCGGCGAGGGTGAGATCCGCCTCGCCGCAGCGTCTGCCGCCGCGCTCGTCGCGTGGCGCACGAGGAACCTCGGGGCCTCGCTCGCGGTGGGGATGATCGCGTTCTGGCTGCTTCGAATCCCGTTCTGAGCGCTGCACGCCGAGGGTCTTGCAGACCGGACAACCTCGTGGTTACCTCAGAGCAACCCGACCGCTGGGAGATCGTCGATCGACCGTCTCGTCGTCATGAGGATTCGCGTACCCGCCGCCAGAGACGAGCCCGTCGACGGCATCGTGCGCCAACCCTGCGTCTCGGGGGCGCTCGTATCGCTCGACATCGAGCTTGCGCGGTTCGTCGGGTAGTGCTCCGTGCCGGACGTCGCTCGATGATCTTGGCCGCGAGAAGCGAGGACGCAGGGAGCGTCAGTCTGCAGACATATTGATGAGACCGAGGACGCCGCGATGCGCCGCTTTCGCAGCCGACCAGGACGCGAGTGACTTCCGGGACGGAGCACTAGATGGCTGAGATGCGGATCGGCGTCGTCGGCGCCGGGATCATCGGTCTCGCCGTGGCCCGACGCCTGGCCGAGCTGCGACCCGAGGCAACGGTCACGGTGCTCGAGAAAGAAGAGAAGATCGCGACGCATCAGACAGGCCGAAACAGCGGCGTCGTCCACGCTGGGATCTATTACGCGCCCGGCTCGCTCAAGGCGCAGCTGTGCCGGCATGGCGTCGAGCTACTGGGAACGTACTGCGAAGGGCGCGGCATACCCCTGGAGGCCTGCGGGAAGCTCGTCGTCGCGCTCGACGCGTCCGAGCTCGACCGGCTGCGGGAACTCGAACGCCGCGCTGCCGAGAACGGCGTACCCGGGATGCGGTGGCTGGAGCAGGACGAGATCCGGGAGGTGGAGCCGCACGCCGTGGGTATCGCAGGCCTCCACTCGTCCACGACCGCCATCACCGACTACCGTGCCGTCGCGCAGTCGTTCGAGGATGACGTCATTCTTGCCGGCGGCTCGGTGGTCGTGGGCGCCGAGGTCGTCGCGATCTCGAGCGGCTCGAGGGCCGTTCGGGTAACAACGACCGCGGACGCGTTCGAGTTCGACCTCCTGACGATTTGCGCCGGGCTGCAGTCCGACCGGGTCTCGCGACTGGCCGGCGACGACCCGGACCCTACGATCGTTCCTTTTCGCGGCGAGTACTACCGGCTGAAACCCGGGCGAGAGGAGCTGATCCGCGGGCTTCTGTACCCGGTTCCAGATCCCGCATATCCGTTCCTCGGTGTCCACTTCACCCGACGCGTCGACGGCGCCGTGGACGTGGGACCGAACGCCGTTCTTGCGCTCGCTCGCGAGGGGTACCGTCGCCGCGACTTTCGGTTCACGGACCTCGCCGAAACGCTCCGTTCACGCGGCTTCCGCTCGCTCGCGCGAAAGCACTGGCGCATGGCGGCTCGCGAGGTTCGCGGCTCGTTCAGCAAGCGGGCCTTCGCCGCCGAAGCACGCCGCTACGTCCCGGAAGTCTCTGCGGACGACCTGGTCCCGGCGCCGGCAGGCGTACGTGCCCAGGCGCTCGACCCCGACGGGTCGCTCGTCGACGATTTCCGGATCACCCGGCTCGGCAGGGTCACCGCCGTCAGGAACGCACCGTCTCCGGGCGCGACGTCGAGCATGGCGATCGCCGAATACATCGTCGACCGCGCTCTGAGCGACTCGAGCGTTACGCGGTCGAGCCGGTCAGCCAGCGGATGCGCTCGCGGGTGATCGCCTCGAAGTCGGTCGCGGTGAGCACCCCGCCGAGGCGGTCGGCGACCGAGCGCAGAAGGCCGCCGCCGATGAAGATCCACGCCTCCGCATCCACGTCGCGATCGGCGGGCACGGCGCCACGTGCCTGACCGGCCCGAAGCGCCTGGGCGAAGAAGTCGTGCACCTCCCGCAAGTGCTTCCGGATCGCACGGCGGACGTCCGGGTCGTCGCCCGCTTCGGTGAGCGCCTGGATCCAGAGGTTGGGCATCGTCGGGCTGCGCCACGGCGATTGCTGACCGGAGGGAGGCGTACCGCGCATCACCACCGCGAACTTGAGCTCGAGCTTCGCGCGCGTCTCCTCCCACGCTGCGTCGAGGCATGCGAGCCAGAGGTCGCGCTTCGACGCGAAGTGGCGATAGAGGACGGGCTCGGTGACGCCCGCCTCCCGCGCGATCTCCGCCGTGGTCGCGCCCGCATAGCTCGTGGACGAGAAGACACGCACCGCGGCGCGCACGATGGCGCGGCGCCGCTCTGCGGCGGGCAGACGTCGGCCCGCCGCGCGCGTCTCGGTCATGCGGCTTCTGCGGAGACGGGCGTTGTCTCCTCTGCCCTGTGCGTCGACGTGTCGTGCGACCGGATCAGCCACGCCGCCACGGCGGAGCCGACGAGCGCAATGCAGGCCGCGACGAGCAGCGCACGCTCGAAGCCGCGCATGAACGACTCCGTCGTCGGCGGGGTCGCGAGCTGCGATGCCATGATCGCGCCCATCAACGCGATGCCGGTCGACCCGCCGACCTGTCGGCACGCGTTCAGGACGGCCGAGCCGACGCCGGCCTTCTCCAGCGGGACCGCGCGCATCGCCGCCGCCGAGCTCGGCGTCATCGTCATCGCCATCCCGAACCCGCCGATCACGAGCGCCGGAAGCAGCCGCCAGTAGGTCGCGTCGCTCGGGAGCTGGCTGAAGTACGCGAGCTGCACGGCAAGGAAGAGCATCCCGCCCACCATGAGGCCACGCGACCCCCAGCGGTCGGACAGACGCCCGGCCATGGGTGCGACGAGGATGATCAGCACCGTCATCGGCAGGAAGGCAGCACCCGCCTCGACCGCCGAGTACCCGAGCACGTTCTGCATGTAGAGCGAGACGAAGAAGAACACGCCGAACATCGCGAGCGCCACGAGGAGCATTACGAGATTCGCGCCCACATAGGTGCGGTTGCGAAACAGCGTCAGGTCGAGCATCGGAGCCCGGCGGTGGCGCTCGAGCAGGACGAACGCCGTCAGGGAGACGGCTGCCACCACGAAGGCTCCGACGATCCTCGCCGAGCCCCAGCCGTAGTTGTTCGCCTCGATCAGTCCGTACGTGAGCGTGAACAGGCCGAGCCCGGAGGTGCTGAGGCCCGGGAGGTCGAGGCGCTCGTGGGTCTCGTCGCGGGACTCGTCGATGAGGAGGAAGCTCGCGACTATCCCCAGTGCTCCGACCGGCACGTTGACGAAGAAGATCCAGTTCCACCCGGCGTGCTCGGTGAGTAGTCCTCCGACGAGGGGGCCGATCGCGAGAGCGAGTGCCGAGACGCCCGCCCAGATCCCGATTGCCGTCCCGCGCTCGCGCGCCGGGAACGTGACGGCGATGATCGAGAGCGTTGCCGGGTTCATCAGCGCAGCGCCGACTCCCTGGGCGACCCGCGCCGCGATCAGCATGTCGCCGCTAGACGCGAGCCCACAGGCGAGAGAGGCGAGGGTGAACACCGCGATCCCGATGACGAAGATGCGACGGCGCCCGTACGCGTCGGCGAGCTTGCCGCCGATCAGCATGAGCGCGGCGAACGTGAGCGCGTACCCGGAGACGATCCACTCGAGCTCCGACAGCTGCATGTCGAGGTCGCGCTGGATCGACGGGAGCGCGACGTTCACGACCGTGTTGTCGAGCATGATCATGAACAGCCCGAACGCCACGGCGGCGAGCGTCCACCACTTCTTGTTCGCCTCTGTCACGAGCCCTGCAAGCATGCGTCGCGTCTCCTCCCGAAGTTAGCGGACACTAGCCTAGCAGGGCATCGGCAGCCAGCCGCGGGCGATTAACCGGGCCCTAACCCCGGCGGACGTAGGATCGCTCCGTGCCCGTCTTCATCTGCCCGAACTGCCGCGAGCGCTCCATCGACCTCGACGGATACGAGGGGTTCACGCAGAACGCGCCGCAGTGCCGGAGCTGCGGCTTCGGGTTCCTCTTCCAGATCCTCGAGGACTACTACCCCGCACCGTCGACCGGCTTCGTGGTCTGCGACCAGGAGGCGCGGGTGCTCGCCGTCGGCCGAGGGGTGTTCGCGCTGACCGGCTTCCGCGAGGGAGACCTGATCGGGCGCGACGTCGTCGACGCTCTTGCGCTCTCCGACCGCGCGCCGCTCGAGCTCGTCCGCGAGTGGGGCGTTCGCCGGCTCGGCGAGAAGCTCGACCTCCGCACGCGCGCGGGGCTCGTCAAGCCCGTCGTGGTCGACCTGTTCCCGGCCTACGACGACGACGGCGGCCTGCTCGTCGCGCTCTCGTCGAGGTCGTGAGCGAACAATCGGTCTGGCTCGTCCGTCACGGAGAGACTCCGTGGAGCCGCGACCGTAGGCACACGTCGGTCTCGGAGGTGCCGCTCACGCCGGCGGGAGTCGCGGCGGCGGAGGAAATCGGCCGGCGGCTCCGCGGCCGTGCGTTCTCCCTCGTGCTCACGAGCCCGCGCGTGAGGGCGCGGCACACGGCCGAGCTCGCCGGCCACCCGGACGCCGAGGTCGACGAAGACCTCTCCGAGTGGTCGTACGGCGAGTACGAGGGGATGACGACGGAGCAGATCCGCATGGAGGTCCCGGGCTGGACGGTCTGGACCCATCCCGCGCCGCGCGGCGAGCCGGCGGGGGCGATCTCGACCCGGGTCGACAGGGTGATCGCGCGCGCTCGGGCAGCCAACGGTGACGTCCTGATCTTCGGACATGGGCATGCCCTCCGCGCGCTTGCGGCCCGCTGGCTCGGGCAGCCCGTCGCGGATGGACGCTTCTACCGCCTCGACACGGGGACGATCTCGGTGCTCGGGCACGAGCGAGAGACACCCGTGATCGAACGATGGAACTCCTGAGGGCTCAGGAGCGCGGGAGGATCCAGACCTGCCGCGCGACCGCGAGCGTGTCGCCGCGCTCACCGTAGAGCGCGGTTCCGGCGCGCAGCTTGCGGCCCTCCTCCCCGAGGGGCCAGCCGACGACGACGCACCGCTCGCCCTCCGCCGGAAGCCGGTCGATTCTCGCCGTCATGCGGCCGAGGACGGGCTCCCCCCGACCCACCTCACCGACCGAATAGGCGCCGGGACAGTCGATCGCCGCCCAGATCACCTCTGGCGACACGTCTTGCGCCACCCAGACGGCCGCAACGAGCCCGTCACGACCCGGAACCGGACCCGGGTGGATCCCGAGCCCGCTGCCGTCCGCGCGGACACCACAGACGAAGCACTCCGCGAACTGCGGAGGCCCGAAGGCGCCGACGCCCTCGGACGCGTGGGCGGCGGCCTCCGCGCTGGGAGGCTCGGGAGGCACGAGCCCGGGGTCGGCCGCAACGGCCTCTGCCACGAGCTCCGCGTCGTCCTCGAGGCGCAGCACCTCTCCGTCGGGACGGATCGCAAGCGGGCGCCGCAGAGGCGGCGGAAGGCGCAGCGTCACTTCGGCAGCCGCTCCGAGCCGAGACCCGAGAAGACCCGCCGCGTACCCGCCGTTGGCCGAGTCGAGGGGGCCGCGATAACGCGGGTCGATCGTCACGTGGTCCGGCGACACGTCGATAGAGTGACGTTTGTGATCAGAAGTCGAAAACCTGTTGCTCGGTTCCCGCGGGATGTGGCGAGGATGCGCGGGTGAGGATCGCGCTCGCGCAGCTGAACGTCGTCGTCGGCGATCTCGACGGCAACGTCGAGCGGATCGCTGCCGCGATCGACGACGCGCGCGCCGCGGCAGCCGATCTGATCGTGCTCCCCGAGCTGGCCGTCACCGGCTACCCGCCCGAGGATCTCCTTCTCCGCCCCGGGTTCGTGCTCGGCGCGCGCGAGGCGGTGGACGACGTGGCGCGGCGCTGCGTGGGCATCACCGCTATCGTCGGAGCGCCCGCCTTCGAGCGCGACCTGGCGAACGCTGCCTTCGTGTGCGCGGAGGGTGCCGTTCAGGGCATCTACCGGAAGCATTTCCTTCCGAACTACGGCGTGTTCGACGAGCATCGCTACTTCGCGCCCGGACGCGACCTCGTGCTGCTCGATCTCGGCGGCACGCTCGTCGGCCTCACGATCTGCGAGGACGTCTGGCAGCCCGGCCCTCCCGCGACCGACCTCGCGCTGGAGGGGGCGACACTGCTCGTCAACCTGTCCGCGTCGCCCTTCCACGTGGGCAAGGCCGAGGACCGCGAGGAGATGCTCGTCACCCGCGCGCGCGACAACGCCTTCTACGTCGCGTTCTGCAACCTCGTCGGCGGCCAGGACGAGCTCGTGTTCGACGGCCATTCGGTCGTGCTGGACGACGAGGGCGAGGTGATCGCGCGGGCACCGGGCTTCGAGGAGGCGTTGCTCGTCGTCGACCTCGACCCGAACGAGGCGATCGGCCGCCGGCTACGGGACGTCCGCCGCCGCGAGCTCGAGCTCGCGCGCCCCGCTGCTGCGGCGGCAACGACGATCCACCTCGGCGACGCGCGGCCCGCCACGTCTGCGGCAAAGCCGTCTGTCGTCCCCTTCGCGGCCGAGCCGGAGCAGATGCGGCGCGCGCTGGTGCTCGGCCTCTCCGACTACGTCGCGAAGAACGGCTTCCAGGACGTCGTGATCGGGATCTCCGGCGGCATCGACTCGGCCCTCACCGCCGCGATCGCCTCCGACGCGCTCGGGTCCGAGCGTGTGCATACCGTCTCGATGCCGTCCAGGTTCTCGTCGGAGGGCACGCGGGACGACGCCCGGCTCGTGAGCGAGAACCTCGGGGTCGACTTCCGGGAGGTGCCGATCGAGAGCGTGGTCCACGGATTCCACGACGCGCTCGGCGGCCTCGACGGGCTCGCCGCCGAGAATCTCCAGGCACGGGTTCGCGGAACGATCCTGATGGCGCTCTCGAACACGCACGGCTGGCTCGTGCTCGCTACCGGCAACAAGTCCGAGATGGCGGTCGGCTACGCGACGATCTACGGCGACATGGTCGGCGGCTTCGCGCTGCTCAAGGACGTCTTCAAGACCGACGTCTTCCGCCTCGCCCGCTACCTGAACGAGCGTGCGGGCCGTGAGCTGATCCCCGTCACGACGATCGACCGGCCCCCCACGGCCGAGCTCCGAGCCGAGCAGCGAGACGACCAGTCGCTTCCTCCCTACGACGTGCTCGACCCGCTGCTCGAGGCGTACGTCGAGCTCGATCGCTCGCGCGAGGAGCTCGAGGCAGACTACGACCCGGCGGTCGTCTCGGCCGTTCTCGCCCTCGTCGACCGGGCGGAGTACAAGCGCCGTCAGGCGGCACCCGGCATCAAGCTCCGCCCGCGGGCCTTCGGCCGCGACTGGCGCACTCCGATAACCAACCGCTGGCGGGGCTGAAGCCCCTGACGACTCTGCTTCGGGACGTGGCTTCAGCCGCGTCCCTCTAGGCAGTGAGCTTCGCCAGGGCCTCCACCGTGCGCCAGTTCCGCACCGTGACGGTCGTCGGGAGCCGTTGCTTGACCAGCGCCTCCATCAGCTTCGAGCGCCCCTGGCCGTTGGGGACGCTGACGTAGATCTCCCGGCCGGCCACGGTGAGCTCGTCGGGCGCGTAGGCGTCGAGCTCGCCGAGCCCGAGCCGAGCCGGATCGATCTTCTCGCCGAGGAACGCGACCACGACGCGCGTCGGGTCGGTCACCGGGTAGGGGTTCTTTTCGACGATCTTCGCTAGCTCGTCGCCGGTGCGCAGCACGACTGGAACGTCGTGGCCCGTCGCCTGCGCGATCGCCGCCTCGAGCTGCGCGGCGTTGTCGCCCTTCCCGACCGCCGTGAACACGACGTTGCCGCTCTGGAGGTACGTCTCCACGTCCGTGTGGCCGAGCGACTCGACGATCCCCCGGAGGTCGGCCATTGCGATCCGCTTGTTGGGCCCGATGTTGATCCCGCGCAAAAGGGCCGCGACGCGCACTCGGGCAGTCTGCCAGCGCGCGAGCGCCGCAAGTCACAACTCTCAACCAGCGCCGGTCACGCCACGAGCTCTCGCAGCGCGCGGAACCAGCGCAAGCGCTCGTCCCACGGCACGGCGGCGTTCGCGGGGGAGGTCGAAGGTAGGACGAAGAGCGCCGTCTCGCCGAGGCGTCGCTCCTGGAGTCCGTGGTCCGGCCTGCCGCCGAACGGGCCGCGGTAGGCCTCCTTGCCGACGAAGCCGACGGCGCGCGGCCGGAGCTCGTCCGCGAGGCGCGCGAGCCGCTCTGCGCTCCCGGCGAAGTCGCTCTTGCGCAGGTCCGACGAGCCACGTGTCGTCCGGTACGCCGCGTTCGTGAGCCCGATCCCGAACGAGAGCGCCTCGCGCTGCTCGGACGGCTCGAGGATGCGGGGAGTGAAGCCGGCTGCGTGGAGGAGCCGCCAGAAGTCGTTGCGCGGGTTGGCAAAATGCGCCTGCGCCGCGTCCGAGCGAAACCCGGGATTGATCCCGCAGAAGACGACGTCGAGGCCGGGCGCGAGAACGTCCGGAACCCTGCTCGACGGGGAAGCGGCGGGTCGCACGAGCAATACCCGCGGCCAGGGGCCGTTCTATGCGGCTTCGGGCTCCCGCTCGTCGAGGCGAGCCTCGAAGGCGAGCCGGATCCGCTCGGTCAGGACAGCCGCGGACTCGGGGGACTGCGACCCCGGGACGATCACCCGGACCGCGTCCTCCTCGCCCAACCAGCCGTAGCACCGGAGGTAGCACTCTTGCTCGTTCAACGGCCGCAACCGCTGCATGGGCCCCAACCGTAGGCAGTGGACCGGACGGAAACGTCCGTCGGGCCCCATCCGGACGTCATCCCGGTCGTCTCCAGAGTCTCCCAACCCCCGGATCGCGACTGCCTCGGACGTGCTTCCTGTTCCTTCCGGCCCCCAACCGTCGGTCGGACTCCGTCGAGCCTCTAAGGTGCCCGCATGTCATCCAGGGCGAGATCGTTCGACTACGCGGTGTCGATCGACGAGACATGGGACGCGACGAGCGAGCGCGGCGGCTCCGCGCTCCCCGGCGCGGACGAGGAGTACTGGACACCCGAGCACCTCGTGCTGGCAGGTCTCGGGCGCTGCTCGCTCACGAGCCTTCGCTACCACTGCGGCCGAGCGGGAATCGGGCTCACGTCCAGCGCGTCCGTCCGCGGGTCGGTGACACGGCGTGACGAGGACGGCAGGTTTGCGTTCGTCGAGATAGCCGTCGAGGCCGACGTCTCGTTCGACCCGAAGCTCGACGACGAGACGGCCGCCGACCTTCTGGCGAGCGGCGAGCGGGACTGCTTCGTCGGCGCGTCCCTGACGCCGAAGCCGACCTATCGGTGGAGGGTCTCGTGACGGACGCGGCCGAGGCAACCGGGCTGCTCGACGTCGGCGCGGCTCGCGCACGGTTCGCGGCCCTCGATCGGCGCCTCGCGTTCTTCGACGGCCCGGGCGGAACCCAGTGCCCCGACGAGGTGATCGACGCGATCGCCGGCTATCTCCGGACGGACAACGCGAACATCGGCGCTCCGTACGAGACGTCGCGGCGCACGGACGCGCTCGTCGCGAGCGCACGCGAGCGCGCAGGCTCGTTCCTCGGCTGCAGCCCCGACGAGGTCGCGTTCGGTCAGAGCATGACCGCGATGAACTTCTTGCTCACGCGCGCGTTCGCGCGCGAGCTCGCGGCCGGCGACGAGGTGCTCGTCACGCGGCTCGACCACGACGCGAACGTGGCTCCGTGGCTCGCGCTCGCAGACGACATCGGGATCGTCGTCCGCTTCGTGGACGTGCGAGACGATCTGTCGCTCGACCTCGAGGACCTCGCTGCGAAGCTGTCCTCGCGCACGCGCGTGGTCGCCTTCCCGGCCGCCGCGAACTCGGTGGGCACCCGACCCGACGTCGAGAGGATCGTCGAGCTCGCCCATGATGCGGGAGCGCTCGCCTGGGTCGACGCCGTCCACTACGGCCCGCACGGCCCCATCGACGTCGGCGCATGGGGCTGCGACGTGCTCATCTGCTCGCCGTACAAGTTCTTCGGGCCGCACATGGGCCTCGCGTTCGGGCGCGAAGAGGTTCTGCGGAGCTGGCGCCCGTACAAGGTGCGACCCGCCGCCGACGAGCCGATCGGGCATCGCTTCGAGCTCGGCACCTGTCAGCACGAGCTGCTGGCGGGCTTCGTCGCCGCGGTCGACTACGTCGACTCGCTCGGCTGGAATGCGATGGTCGACCACGAGACGTCGCTCGGCGAGCGCCTCCTGGAGGGCCTTCCGGCCGGCGTCACGCTCCACGGGCTGCCGACGATGGAGGGACGCGTGCCGACGTTCTGCTTCAGCGTCGCCGGCCACACGGCCCGCTCGGTCGCGGAGCACCTCGCGTCACGCGACGTCGCTGTGTGGTGGGGCAACTACTACGCGCTCGAGACCATGAGGCATCTTGGTCTCGACGAGAACGACGGCGCGGTGCGCGCAGGGATCGTCCACTACAACACGGTCGAGGAGATCGACAGACTGCTCGCCGGCATCCAGGAGCTCGTGTGACGGAGACGTTCGAGCGCACGACGCTCTCCAACGGCACGCGCGTACTGACGGCGCCGATGTCGCATGCGCAGTCGGTCTCGTGCTTCGTGATGTTCGCGGCGGGCTCGCGCTACGAGCGCCGCGAGGAGAGCGGCATCGCCCACTTCGCGGAGCACATGTTCTTCAAGGGCACCGAGCGCCGCCCGACCGCGCGCGACATCGCGACCGAGATCGACACGATCGGCGGCGAGTTCAACGCGTTCACGGGCAAGGAGCTCACGGGCTACTACGTGAAATGCGCAGCCGAGACACGTGACGTCGCGCTCGACGTGCTCGTCGACATGCTCCGCAACTCGCTCTTCGACGCCGAGGAGATCGACCGGGAGAAGGGCGTCATCGTCGAGGAGATGAACATGTATGCCGACACGCCGCGCAGCTACGTCGGCAACGTGTGGGAGCGTCACCTCTACGGCGATCAACCCCTCGGCTGGGACATCATCGGAACCGAGGAGACCGTTCGGGGAGCGACGCGGGAGACGTTCCTCGGCTACCTGGACCGCTGGTATCGCCCGGAGCGCACCGTCGTCGGGCTCGGCGGGCAGATCGGCGACGACCTCCTCGAGCGGCTCGAGGCGCTCGTCGGCGACATCGCGTCCAAGCCCACCGGCACGGCCGAGCCCGTGACGCTGCCGGAGAACGGCAGCCGCGTGCGCGTGCACACGAAGCAGTCGGATCAGGCGCACATCGTGGTCGGCGCAAGGAGCTATCCCCACGGACACCCGGACCGCTACGCGGTGCAGCTCCTCTCGACCGTGCTCGGCGGTGGGATGTCGTCGCGGCTCTTCACCGAGGTTCGCGAGCGACGCGGGCTCGCCTACTACGTCTTCTCCGGGAACCAGAGCTACGCCGACGCAGGCGCGCTGGCGGCACAGGCGGGCGTCGACCTGACGCGGATCGACGAGGCGGTGGAGACGATCGTGGCCGAGCTCGGCCGCATCGCGCAGGAGCCCGTACCCGCCGAGGAGCTCGAAAAGGCCCGCTCGTTCGCGAAGGGACGCTTCGTGCTCGGCCTCGAGAGCCCGCACTCGACGATCATGTTCGGCCTCCGGCGCGAGCTTCTCGAGGGCCGTGCCGCGGAGCCGGGCGAGGTGCTCGAGGGCCTCGACGCTGTGACCCTCGACGACGTTCAGCGGGTCGCGACCGACATCCTCGGCGGCGACCTGCGCCTCGCGCTGATCGGACCGTTCGACGATCCGACGCACTTCGAGAAGCTCCTCCCGGCCTAGCGCAAGCCGCCCGGCCGCTCCGCACACCACGAGGTCGAGGCCGATGCAGGTCTTCCTCCCACCACGCGTCGTCCGCGTGCCTTCACGCTCTGGGCGGCAGCCTATGCGCTGCCGGGCCTAGACTCGAGCGATGGACGACCGCGAGCTCCTGCAACGCACCGCCGAGCTCGCCGCCGACCATCTCGACACGCTCGACAGCCGGCCCGTGTATCCGCAGGTGACGGTCGACGAGCTCCGAGCGCGGATCGACGTCCCCCTGCCCGACGGGCCGGAGGACCCGGCCGTCGTCGTGGAGGAGCTCGCTGCTGCGCTCGAGCCGGGCGTCGTCGCGAGCCAGAGCGGACGCTACTTCGGGTTCGTCGTCGGCGCGTCGCTGCCCGCAGCGCTCGCGGCGGACTGGCTCGTCTCGGCCTGGGACCAGAACCTCGGGCTGCTCGCGCTCGGCCCCTCGTCGCTCCTCGCCGAGAACACGGCGGGCGCATGGACGAAGGATTTGCTCGGGATCCCGCCCGACGCGTCGTTCGCGTTCGTCACCGGCTGCCAGACGGCGCACTTCACCTGCCTCGCCGCGGCCCGGCAGCACCTACTCGGGGTCGCCGGCTGGGATCTCCTCGAGCACGGGCTCGCCGGTTCTCCGCCGATCACCGTGCTCGTCGGCTCCAAGCGCCATTCGACGATCGACCGCACGCTCCGGTACCTCGGGATCGGGCGCTCTCAGATCCTGGCGGTCGACTGCCTGCCCGACGGGCGGATCGACCCGGAAGCGCTCTCGCGAGCGCTCGTTGAGACCGACGGGCCGGCGATCGTCTGCGCCCAGGCCGGGGAGGTGAACACGGGCGTCTTCGACGATCTCGCGGCCGTCGCGGATGCCGTCGAGGAAACCGGCGCCTGGCTCCACGTCGACGGCGCGTTCGGGTTGTGGGCCGCCGCCGCCCCGTCCCTCCGCCACCTCGTGGCAGGTCACGAGCGGGCGGACTCCTGGGCCACCGATGCACATAAATGGCTCAACGTTCCCTACGACTGCGGGATCGCATTCTGCGCCCACCCGGAGGCGCACCGCCAAGCGATGACCGCGCACGCGGCCTACTACGTGCGCGACCCGGACGCGATCCGCGAGCCGATCGACTGGACGCCCGAGCACTCCCGGAGGGCCCGCGCGGTGCCCGTCTACGCCGCGATCCGGCAGCTCGGCCGCTCGGGCGTCGCAGAGCTCGTGGAGCGCTCCTGCGCCCACGCCCGGCGGTTCGCGGAGTTGATCGCGGCGCTGCCGGGCTGCGAGGTGCTGAACGACGTCGTGCTGAACCAGGTGCTGTTCCGTTTCGCAGACGACGAGGCGACGGCGGGCGCGCTTGCCGCAGTGCAGGCGAGCGGCGAGGCATGGATGAGCGGCACCGAGTGGGACGGCCGGGTTGCGATCCGCCTGTCCGTCTCGTCCTGGCGGACGACCGGCTTGGATGTCGACCGCGCCGTCGCGGCGTTCGCCGCTGCCTCGCGCGCCGCGTGACCACCGTTACGGGACGTGGCCTCGGCCGCGTCCCTCGAGCCGCAGCGCACACAAGGGACGCGGCTGAACGCCACGTCCCGACGGGGCGCAATGCACACCGAGCGGGACGGGTGACCACCCGCTACCGGGACGTGGCCTCGGCCGCGTCCCTCGAACCGTGCACACGAAGGGACGCGCCTCGCCGCCACCTCCCGGCGGAGCTCGCTCAGTCTTCGGCCGGCGCCTCGGCGGCCCGCTCGGCGATCTCCTCGACGACGGTCGGGTCGGCGAGGGTGGTGGTGTCGCCGAGGGTGCGGTGCTCGGCGACGTCGCGAAGCAGGCGGCGCATGATCTTGCCGGAGCGTGTCTTCGGGAGCTCGGGGGTGAAGACGATGTTCGCGGGCTTGGCGATCGCGCCGATCTTGGCGGCGACATGGTTGCGGAGCTCCTCGAGCATCTCGACGGATCCCTCGTCGCTGCCCTTGAGCGTCACGTACGCGACGATCGCCTGCCCGGTGACGGCGTCCGTGCGGCCGCAGACCGCCGCCTCGGCCACCCGCCGATGGTCGACGAGCGCCGACTCGACCTCGATCGTCGAGATCCTGTGCCCCGAGATGTTCATCACGTCGTCGACACGTCCGAGCAGCCAGAAGTCACCCTCCGCGTCCACCCGGGCGCCGTCGCCGGCGAAGTAGAGCCCCGGGAACCGCTCCCAGTACGTCGACCGGAAGCGGCCGTCGTCACCGAAGATCCCGCGGGTCATCGAGGGCCACGGCCGCTCGAGCACGAGGTAGCCGCCACCCTGCTCGACCGTCTCCCCCTGTTCGTTCACGACCCCCGCGACGATTCCGGGGAACGGCTTGGTGGCAGAGCCCGGCTTCGTGGTGGTGACACCCGGGAGCGGGGTGATCATGATCATCCCGGTCTCGGTCTGCCACCACGTGTCGACCACGGGACAACGCCCTCCACCGATCTCTTGCTGGTACCAGATCCACGCCTCGGGGTTGATCGGCTCACCGACCGACCCGAGCAGCCTGAGGGTGGTGAGATCGTGTTTGCGGGCGTGCTCGGGACCCCACTTCATGTGTGCGCGGATCGCGGTAGGGGCGGTGTACAGGATCGTCACGCCGTAGCGCTCCACGATCTCCCACCAGCGCTTCTCGTCCGGGAAGTCCGGCGTGCCCTCGTACAGCACCGAGGTCGCGGCGTTGCAGAGCGGCCCGTAGACGATGTACGAGTGGCCCGTGATCCAGCCGACGTCGGCCGCGCACCAGTAGACGTCGGACTCGGGCTTCAGGTCGAACACGTAGCGGTGCGTGGCAGCGCACCCGACGAGATACCCGGCGGTCGTGTGCACGATCCCCTTCGGCTTCGCCGTCGTGCCGGACGTATACATCAGGAACAGCAGGTCCTCGCTGTCCATCGGCTCACACGGGCACGAATCCGGGTCGTCCGAGACGTCGAGCTCGTGCAGCCAGCGGTCTCTTCCCTCACGCATCTGAACGTCGCCGCCGGTGCGGCGCAGGACGAGGCAGGAGTGGACCTTCGGTGCGGCCGCCATCGCCTCGTCCGCCGTGCGCTTGAGGGGCACCGGCTTGCCGCGCCGCCACGCCTCGTCCTGGGTGACGAGCACCTCGCAGCCCATGTCGACCATCCGCCCCGACAGCGAGTCCGCCGAGAACCCTCCGAACACCACCGTGTGCGGCGCGCCGAGCCTGGCGCACGCCAACATCGCCACCGGCAGCTCCGGAACCATCCCCATGTAGATCGCAACAGGAGTTCCCTTGCCGACGCCCATCGCTTTCAGCGCATTCGCCCAGCAGACCACGTCGTGCAGGAGGTCGGCGTAGGTGATTGTCCGCGTGTCGCCCGGCTCGCCCTCCCAGTGGTAGGCGACCCGATCGCCCAGCCCCGCCTCCACATGCCGGTCGACGCAGTTGTAGGCAGCGTTCAGCTTCCCCCCGAGATACCACCGCGCATACGGGAGCTCCCACTCCGACAACGTGTGGAAGCCCTCGAACCAGGTGACGCGCTCGCGGCCCGCACGCTCCCAGAACGCGTCCGGGTCGACGTCGTAGACGTCCCCCTTCGCATTGGCCTGTGCGGCGAACGCCGGATCGGGCGGGAACCGCCGCTCCTCGTCGAGGAGCGTCTCGATCGCCCGCTCGCTCATCGAGCGGCTCCGGCCAGGGCCGCCGCGGGGTCGAGCTCGTAGGGAAACTCCGTGATCGTCTCCGAGCCGTCGTCGGTGACGATCAGCAGATCCTCGATGCGTACTCCGCCGAAGCCGTGCCGATAGAGGCCCGGCTCGAGCGTGATCACGTCACCGGCGATCAGCTCGTGCCCGGTACGCGAGAGACCGGGGGCTTCGTGCACCTCGAGCCCGACGCCGTGCCCGAGCCCGTGGTTGAAACCCTCGCGGAGCACCGTGCCCACGGGCGCCGAGTTGTTCGTGGGGTAGCCGAGCTCTTCGTAGAACCGGCAGACCTCGCGGTAGATCTCCACGCCGTTGGCGCCGGGTCGGACGAGCTCGCGGGCGAGCTCGAGCGCATCGCCGGTCTGCTCGTGCCACGTGACGAGCTCCGGATCGGGCGTTCCCACCGCGAACGTCCGGGTCATGTCCGAATAGCAGGCGCTCTCGACGTGAAGTGGAAACAGGTCACAGACGATCACGTCGTCGTTCGCGACCCGGCCGGTGCCCTCGTTGTGGCCCTCCGCCGCCTGCGGGCCGGCGGCAACGATGGTGTCGTCGCTCCGGCTGCCGGCGGCCGCGAACGCCGAGGCGGCGGCCCGGCGGAGCAACTCCGAGGTGAGTGCCTCACCGTCGACGATGCGTCCATCGTCGCCCGGCTCGGAGCCGGCAAGGAGCGACGCGATCGCCGCCATCCCGGCCTCGGCCGCACGGGACGCACGCCGGATCCCGTCGAGCTCGTACTCCGTCTTCTGCCGGCGGCGGAGGTCGAAGAAGCGCTGATCCGCGAGAAGCTCGACGCCCGCGGCGCGCAGCGCGTCCGCATGCTGGACGGGGAAATCCCGTGGCACCCTCGCGCTCGTGATCCCGAGGTCCGTGACCGCTCGAACTATCGTCATCGGTGCGACGTCGTAGTAGTCCACACCCGGCCCGATCAGGTCCGGAGTGGCGTACGTCTCGGACGGGACGATCTCGATCGAGGGGTCGACGACCGCGATTCGGTCGCCCTCGATGCTCCACACGACGGCCACCCGCCGGTCGCCGACCTCCGCGTAGAGAAACGGGTCGCCGATGCGCACCGGGACCTCGTGCCGGAGCTCGCAGCAGCGCTCGGTGTCGCCCACGATCAGGAGATCGGTCACGCGTTGAGCCTAACGCGGCGGTCGGGACGCCGTCGGTAGGGTGCCTCGGATGGAGACGGCCCTCCATGATCTCAGGTCGCGCCTGGCCGAGGTGTCCGACGTCTCCCGAGCAGCCGGGGTGCTCGGATGGGACCAGCGTGTGACGATGCCACGTCTCGGCACGAACGCCCGGGCCGACCAGCTCGCGACACTGGACCGGATCGCGCACGAGCGTTTCACGGACGACGCCGTCGGCAGGCTGCTCGACGAGGCCGCGACCGTCGTGGAGTCGCTCCCGTACGACTCGGACGACGCGAGCCTGGTGCGGGTGACGCGCCGCGACTGGGAGAAGGCGCGCCGGGTACCGGCGGAGCTCGAGGAGGAGATGACGCGCGAAGCATCGCGCGGACACCAGGCATGGGTGGAGGCGCGCGCGTCGAGCGACTTCGCCTCGTTCCTTCCGTACCTCGAGCGCAACATCGAGCTCAAGCGTCGCTACGTCGACTGCTTCGAATGGTCGGACAGCCCGTACACGCCGCTCCTCGACGACTACGAGCCCGGGATGGTGACGAGCGAGGTGCGGGACGTCTTCGCGGTGCTGCGCCCCGCGCTCACCGAGCTCGTCTCCGCCGCGCCCGAAGTCGACGCATCGTTTCTCCACGGCGACTTCCCCCCGGACGCGCAGCGCGCGTTCGCGGAGCGCGTGCTCGCCACCCTCGGCTTCGACGACGGCTCGTGGCGGCTCGATCCGACGGCGCACCCCTTCTGCACGTCGTTCTCGAACCGCGACGTGCGGCTCACGACGCGGTACCGCCCCGACGACCTCGAGTCGCTCTGGTCGACGCTCCACGAGGCCGGCCATGGGCTCTATGCGCACGGGATCGCGGACTCGCTGCTCCGCTCGCCGCTCGGCGGGGCGCCGTCGCTCGGGCTCAACGAGTCGCAGTCGCGAACGTGGGAGAACCTCGTCGCTCGCAGCGCCCCGTTCTGGGAGCACTGGTATGCGCCGCTCCAGGAGACGTTCCCGGGGCTCGGCGACGTCGAGCTCGAGACGTTCGTTCGCGCGATCAACCGGGCGGAGCCCGGCCTGATCAGAGTCGACGCGGACGAGACGACGTACAGCCTTCACATCATCCTGCGGTTCGAGCTCGAGCAGGAGATGCTCGAGGGCACGGTCGCGCTCCGGGATCTGCCTGACGTGTGGAACGCGCGCATGAAGGAATTCCTCGGCGTCGACGTCCCAGACGATGCCCGGGGCGTCTTGCAGGACGTCCACTGGTCGGGCGGAGGCGTCGGCTACTTCCCGACCTACGCGCTCGGCAACGTGATCTCGCTACAGATCTGGGACGTCGTCCGGCGTGCGCTCCCCGACCTCGACGCGCAGCTCGCCGAGGGCAACCTGCTCCCGCTCTCCGACTGGCTGCGTGACAACCTCTACTCGCTCGGACGCAAGCTGACGCCCAAGGAGACGCTCGAACGACTCACCGGCTCGCCGCAGATCGACCCCGAGCCGTACCTCGCGTACCTCCGGGCGAAGATCGCGTCGCTTCGGCCGTGAGCGTCCTCGGCGCCGCCGAGCGGGACGCCGTCCGTTCAGCCCTCGCCGTGCTCGAGAACGACGTGGAGGTCACCCTCGAGCTCGGTCCCACCGCCACACCGGTCACGCTCCTCGCCGCGGGCGGACGCGAGATCGACACCGGCGCCGAGACCCTTGCCGTCGTCGAGGGCGTCTGCGCGCTCTCCGACCGGGTGACGCTGACCGTCACGGAGCACGAGAAGGCGGGCCGCTGGCCACGGACGACCATCGGGCCCGGCCTCGAGTACCTCGGCATGCCCCTCGGGTACGAGCTGACGACCCTCGTCCACGGGATCGTCGAGGCCGGACGGAGCGAGCCGTCGCTCTCGGCTGCCTCGCAGAGGCTGCTCGAGCCCGTCGACCGCGACATCGCGGTCGACGTCTTCGTCACTCCGACCTGACCGCACTGCCCGCCGGCCGTGCTGCTGGCGTACAGGTTGGCTCTTGCGATGCCGCGGATCAGCGCGCGCGGGGTCGAGGCGTCGGAGTTCGCCGTCGATGCCGACCGTCACGGCGTCCATGCGGTCCCCGCGATCGTCGTGAACGACCGCTTCGCCTGGGCAGGGTCGGTGCCCGAGGCTGCGTTCGTCGACCGGGTGCTCGCCGCAGTCGGTGGGTGAGCCGAGAGGCCCGGGGCCGCCATAGACTCAGTGGGTGGACGCGATCGACCGCGCGAACGAGTTGCTCGACCGCTATGCGACGCTCGCCCGGGCCGAGCTTCCCGCCGAAGCGCCCGTCTTCGACGCACACACCCATCTCGGCGAGGACATCGACGGCATGACCGGCGAGCGGGACGAGCTGCTCACGATCCAGCGCGCGTACGGGATCAGGCGCTCCTTCACCTTCTGCCTCGACGAGCCCGACCGTCATCCCGCGTTCCGCGCCGCAAACGACCGGACGCTCGCCAGCGCAGGGGCTGCTCCCGGCGAGCTGGTTCCGTTCGTCCGGCTCGACCTCGACGAATCGCCCGTGGACGAGGCCACGCGGTGCATCGACCTCGGGGCCCGCGGGATCAAGCTCCATCCGCGGGCGCAACGCTTCCTCCCGGACGACCCACGGCTCGAGCCGGTGTTCGCGCTCGCAGCGGAACGGGGGGTCCCGATTCTGATCCACGGCGGTCGCGGGTTGCCTCCGATCGCGGACTCGCTCGCCCGGCTGCTCGACCGGCACTGCCCCCCCGCGCTGATCATCGCCCACGCGGGGATCGTCGATCTCGCGGCGATGGCACGGAACTTCGCCGGGCGCGCGGGCGTCTTCTTCGACACGTCGGTGTGGAGCCCGCTCGACCTGCTCGACCTCTTCCGGCTCGTTCCGCCCGAGCAGGTCGTGTACGCCTCCGACTACCCGTACGGGCGGCAGCCCAACTCGCTGCTGCTCGCGGTGCGGACCGCGCAAGCGTCCGGCCTCGACGACAGAGAGCTGCGCGCCCTCCTGTACGACACCGCGGCCCGGATCGCGGACGGTCTCGATCCGGTCGAGCCGACGACGCCGCGCGGATCGACCGAGATCACTCATCCGGTCACCTTCCTGCGCATCCACCAGTACCTGACGATGGCCTCGGCCATGCTGTGGCTGCGCCATCCGTCGGACACGTTCGGCGTGATCGGTCTCGCGCTCAACGCCTGCGACTCGCGCTCGAACGGCTTCGCCGCCGAGACCGACCAGATCCGGGAGCTGCTCGTCGCGACCCGTGACCTCTGGGAGCTCGCGTCGCGAGACGAGGACCAGGTCGGCCGACATCGCGCCTGGCGCGGCGCATTCCGCCTCGTGCACCTCGCGAGCGTGCTCGCGGTCACGAACGCCGGCGAACCGGTCGCGCGCAGGGCGTGAAACCCCGCATCCGGATCGGATTCGCCCACTTCTGGCGCGGGTTCACGCCGGACGACTTCAGAAGCTGGTTTCCGTTCCTCTTCGACCGCTACGAGCTCGTCGTCTCCCGCTCTCCCGAAGTGGTGTTCTACTCCGTCTTCTCGCGCCGGTACCGGCGCGGAGCCGATCCGCGCTTCGGGTCGCCCACGACGCGCTACCGGCGCGGCGACCACGTTCGGGTCTTCTTCACCGGCGAGAACGTCGAGCCGCGCATGGACGAGTGCGAGTTCGCGATCGGGTTCTCGACTCTCACCGACCACCCGAACTTCCTGCGGCTCCCCGTGTGGGTCTACCAGAACCGCGGCTGGGGATTCCCGCCCGAGCAGCTCGTCAAGTCGGGCGACATCGACTGGGAGCGGGTGGCCGCCGAGAAGACGAGGTTCTGCAACGCGGTGTACTCCTGGGACGTCGCGTTCCGCAACGGGATAATCGAGCAACTGGGCCGCTACGGGCACGTCGATGTCGCCGGCTCGGTGATGAACAGCATGGGCGGCCGGCACGTCCCGCACACACCCAACCGTGTGGCCGCAAAGACCGCGTTCATGCGGCCCTACAAGTTCACGCTCGCCGTCGAGAACGCCGTCTGGCCCGGCTACACGACCGAGAAGCTCGTCGATCCCATGTACGTCTCGAGCATCCCGATCTACGTCGGCGACCCGCAGGCGGCCGTGACCTTCGACCCGGCGAGCTATGTGGACGTGGCCCGGTTCGACTCACTCCGCGAGGCACTCGGCTTCGTCCGCGAGCTCGACAACGACCCGGCGCTCTACCTCGAGGCGCTCGCCGCGCCGTGGTACCGCGACAACACCGTCCCCGGCTACGCGCGGGACAGCACGATCTCGGCGTTCTTCGAGCGGATCTTCCAGTCCGCGCGTGAGCGTCGGGGGGAGACCGGTGTCACCTGACCTGCCGCCGATCACGGTCGTGCTGGCGACACGCGATCGGCCGGAGAGCGCGGCGCGCGCGGCGCGGTCGATCCTCGCATCGGCCTACCCGTCGTTCGAGCTCCGCGTCGTGGACCAGAGCGCAGGCGCGTCGACGCGGGACGCACTGGGAGAGATCCGCCGCGACCCTCGGCTGACCGTGCTCCCGATGGCTCCGCGTGGCCTGGCGGCTGCACGCAACGTCGGCGCGGCATCGAGCGAACGGCCGGTCGTGGCCTTCACGGACGACGACTGCGAGCCCTCGCCCGGATGGCTCGGTGCGATCGCCGCCGCGCTCTCGGACGACACCTCGGTCGGCGTCGTGTTCGGCGACGTCACGGCGGCGGACTACGACCGCCGCCTCGGATTCATACCCGCCCTCCACATCGAGCGGCCCCGCACCGCGCGCTCACTGGCCCGGGCGGATTGCGTCGACGGGATGGGAGCGTGCATGGCCGTGCGGCGCACGACCTGGGAGGCGCTCCGCGGCTTCGACGAGAGCCTCGGCGCGGGCAGCATGCTGCGCTCGAGCGAGGACACCGATTTTGCGGCCCGGACGCTGATCGCCGGAGGAGGCGTGCACACGACTCCCGCGGCGTCGGTGACGCACCACGGATTCCGCACCTGGGACGACGGAGGAGCGACCGTCGCCGGTTACATGCTTGGTCTCGGGGCGGTCCACGGGAAGATGCTGCGGCTCGCCGGGCCTCGCGCCGTGCGCGTGTCGGCGGCGCTCGCCTGGCGATGGACCGTCGGGAGCTCGGTCGTCGATCTCAACGGGCGACCGCCAAGGCTGCCTCGCCTCCAGGCGTTCCTGAACGGCCTACAACTCGGCCTCCGCACGCCCCTCGACCCCGCGAGCGGGCAGTTCCGGCCCCGGCTGACGCGAGAGGAATCGCCGGCGGGTTAGGTCTCAGCCGAGCCGCTGCTCGAGCCACGCGTAGAGCGGCCCTTCTGCGTGCTCAAGGTCCGTCTCGATCGAGGCACCCGCGGCGACCAGCAGCTCGGCGACCGCGACGTAGTCACGTCCGGGCGCTCGGTGATTCCGCGACCCGTGTGCCGCCCACCCGAGCGCTGCCGCCGCGTCGGGTGTAGCGCCGCGGGCGAGCAGCGTCTCGACGAGTGCCGCGTCGCCGACGAACGCGGCGTGCTGGACGAGCGCGCCCTCCGGCGATCCCCCGACGACGCCCCTGAACCTCGGGCCCACCGTGTCCACCACCGCATCGAGGTGGCCGCCGAGCGCCGCGAGCACGATCACCTCCTGCGCGTCGACGTCGAGGTTCGGAGGAAGCGGTGTCGGCGGCCGCCGGCCGCGTGCGAGGGAGGCGACGGCGGCGTCATCGGGATCGACGTCGGTCGAGGCCCCTAGCTCCGCGAGAACGGCGGCAACGTCGTCTCGCGCCCGAAGCACCGCATGCTGGTACGGGGTCCGCAGCGGAACGTTCCCGCGCCAGGTCTCGCCGCCCGGGCGATCGAGGTCGGCGCCGTGCGCGGCGAGCAGCCGGATGCAATCGCCGTCTCGGCCGCGGCGCACGGCATGGGCGACGATCGCTGCCTCGTTGGGGTCCGCCCCGGCTTCGAGCAGCAGGCGGACGTGCTCGGGCCGCTCGTCGTCGAGCGCATGGGCCAGCGCGTTCGTCCCGCCCGTGCGCGCACCGTGCTCGAGCAGAAGCTCGAGGCACGCCGTGCTCCGAGACTCGGTGGCGTGGTAGAGCGACTCCCCGTCGTCGGGGTCGGCGCCGGCCTCGAGCAGCACGCGCGTCAGCTCCGGGTCGTGTGCCACACCCGCCGCGCCGTAGAGCGCGGACATGGAGCCGTACTCGTTCTCGAAGCTCGCGTTCGGATCGGCGCCGCGCCGGAGCAGCTCGCTCGCCAGGGATGCCGACGAAAAGCAGGAGTGGCAGACGTACAGCAGCGGCGCCCACCCTCGCGGTCCCCCTGGCTCGTCGGGATCGCCCCGCCACTCCCGTCCGAGGACGAGACGCACCCAGGGGTCCCGGGCGATCTCGGGTCGAGCGGCGAGCATCGTCTCGGCTCGCGTGCGCTGCCTCCCGGTTGCGGCGAGCACGAACGCGTCCGCGTTCGCCTCGACGGCCGAGACCAGGGCGGGCCAGCTCGGATAGCCGTTCTCCCGGGCGATCACGAGCTGGGCGCGCGCGAGCGTCGGCTCGCGGCCGCCGAGCCGCCCGAGCGCGTCCGGATCGCCCTGCTTGCCCGCACGAGTGAGCTCTTTCGCCTGCTTGCGAAGCTGCTCGAGGTTCACTGCGACCTCCCTCCGTCGGGGCCCGCCGTCCGCGGTCTCGGGCCGGAGAAGAGATCGGTTGCTCTGACGGGGTGCTCTCTCGAGGTGGGCTCAGCCCTGCCCGCGGACCGGATGCGTCCTCGCGACGCCCCGTCGATGTTAGACGGTCGCCGCCACGGCCCGCTCGACCAGCGTCTCGAGTGCACGCCGCTTCCAGGCGGACTGGGGATTTCCCGGCAGGTCGGCGAGCGGATCGGCGGGATCGACCTCGTGCGGGATGTTCGCGACGCCTGTCGCCACGACCCTGACCGTCCCGTTTCGACGCGCCGCAGCGACCGAGACGAGCGGAAAAGAGAAGGCCGCCCGCTCGCCGAGCCGCTCGTACCGGGATGCGTCCGGCGGCGCCGGGAGACGGACGGCGACGACGAGCTCACCGGGCTCGAGGACGACGAGGGAGCGATTCTCGGCCGTCGGCCGGCGATAGAGCTCCAGCAACGCGAGCGTTCGCGCGCCCGCGTTCGAGCGCAGGTCGACGGTCGCGCCGCAGGCGGCCAGCGCGGGCGCGAGGTCGGACGGGTGCGCCGAGATGCATTCCCCCGCCTGCAGCCCGTGCTTCCTGTGGTCGCCGATCTGCGCGTAGCAGGTGTCTCCGCCGCCGAGCCAGCACTGCCACTCCTCACCGCGGTAGTACCAGCAGCGCGTGTGCTGGCAGAGGTTCCCTCCGACCGTGCCGAGGTTGCGAAGCAGGGGCGAGGCCGCGAGGGAGGCCGCGCGCGTGACGGCCGCATACGGCTCGGCGAGCGGTGAAGCGGCGAGCCCGGCCAGCGGGACCGTGGCGCCGATCCGGACCCCGTCGCCGTCGGCTTCGATCCCGCCGAGACCGACGTCGCGCAGATCGACGAGCGTCGCAGGCGAGCGGATCCCGCGGTCGGCCTGACCGGCGAGATCGGTGCCGCCTCCGAACGGCACCGCACCCTCCTCGCCGAGCAGGGCGAATGCCTCGTCGAGGCTCCCGGGACGCGCGTATGCGCTCACGCGAGCGTCTCCAGAACGCGCGCGGGCGTCAGCGGCAGCGCGGCGGCACGACGTCCCGTCGCATGCGCGAAGGCGTTCGCGATCGCCGCCGCGGTCGGGACGATCGGCGGCTCACCCAGCCCCTTCGAGCCGAGGTTCGGCAGGTTCGCGTCGGGAAGATCGACGAAGTCCGAGACGATCTCCGGCACGTCCGCGATGGTCGGCACCTTGTAGTCGTCGAGGTGGCCGTTGACCGGCGTCCCGGTGGTCGGGTCGACGACGAGGTCCTCGGTGAGCGCGTAGCCGACGCCCTGGATCACGCCGCCTTCGACCTGGCTCGAGGCGCCGAGCGGGTTGACGATCCGCCCCACGTCGTGGACGGCCACCACCCGCTCGACCCTGACGACTCCGGTCCCGGGGTCGACGGCCACCTGCGCGATCTGACAGCCGAAGGTGTTGACCCTGAAACCGTCGGGATTGGGGCCGCGGGTCCCGGATCCGTCGATCGTCGCGTTGCCGAGCTTGCCCGTCACCTCGACGACGTCGACGTCGAGCGCGCCGTCGCTCGACCGGATCCGGCCGCCGCGCACCGTGAGGTCCTCGGCGGAGATCTCGAGCACGTCGGCGGCGAGCGAGAGGAGCGTGCGGCGAACCTTGCCCGCCGCGCTGCGCACCGCGGGGAGGACGGCGGGTGTCGTCATCGAGCCGCCCGACACGGGCCCGTAGAGGTTCGGGCCGGTGTCGCCCCCTCGCACGACGACGCGCTCGAGGTCGAGGCCGAGCTCCTCGGCGGCGACCATCCGGGCCGACGTGAGCGTGCCCGTGCCGATGTCCTGGATGCCCGTCAGGACGAGCGCGCGGCCGTCTGCGTCGACGCGGACCGTGGCGTGGGCGGGTGGGCCGCCGCCGCCCCACCAGATCTGGGTCGCGCATCCCATGCCGCGAAGGAGCCCGTCCGGCTGCGGCGCACGCAGCGAGTCGCGATCCGTCCAGCCGGCCAGCTCGGCGGCGCGGTCGTAGCACGCGAGCAGCCGCTTGCTCGAGTAGGCGAGACCCGATCCCTGGTCGCTCTCGACGTGGTTTCGGCGGCGGAGCTCGAGCGGATCGAGGTCGAGCGCCGCCGCGAGCTCGTCCATCGCCTGCTCGAGCACGGTCACCCCCTCCGTCACGCCCGGGGCCCGGAACGCGTTCTGGGCGCGAATGCTCGTCCGTACCGGAAAGATCATCGCGCGGACGTCGTCGCACGCGTAGAGGGAGAGGGCGGGCTCCCCGACCGGGAAGATCCACCCCCCGGCGCCCATCTCGACGACGGCGCCGAGCTCGATCCCGGCGAGCTTGCCGTCGCGCCGGCCGCCGATCGTGACGGTCTGGCGCGTGCGGGCCCGCCGTCCACCGACGAGCTGGTCCTCGTGCCGCGAGAGCGCAAGGCGAACGGGCCTTCCGGCCGTCCGCGCGAGCTCGGCCGCGAGGAGCGCCTCCACCCCCGCCCCCTGCTTCCCGCCGAACCCACCGCCGATGAACTCCGAGATCACCCGCACTCTCTCGGGGACGAGATCGAAACGCCCTGCGAGCTCGCGCCGGGCGTCGAACATCCCCTGGGTCGAGACCCAGGCCGTGAGCCCGTCGCCGTCCCAGCGGACCACCGCGGCGTGGGGCTCGAGGGGCGTCTGCACGTGTGCGGGGGTCTCGCACGTCACCTCGACCCGGACGTCGGCTCCTGCGAGCGCGGCATCGGGGTCGCCGCGGACGGTTTCCCGCGGCTCCTCGGTGAAGCGCTGCTCGGCAAGCCCCTCCTCGAGCCCGAGCGGCGGCAGCGGCTCGACCTCGAGGCGGAGCGCGAGAAGCCCCGCCTCGGCGGCCTCGAGGGTGTCGGCGGCGACGGCGGCGATCGGCTCGCCCGCCCAACTCGGCTCGTTCGTCAGGGGCGGGTCGCCGTTCATCGCGAACGGCCCGTCCGGCCCGAGGACGGCCCGCACGCCTGATGTGGCGAGCGCGGCCTCGAGATCGAGGGTCGTCACCCGGCAGCGCGCCACGGGCGCGCGCAGCACCCGCGCGTGGAGCATCCCGGGAAGCGCCACGTCGACCGTGTAGCGCGCGACGCCGCCCATACGGAGCCCCGCGTCGTGACGCACTGCGGGCCTACCGACGATCGCGAGCTCCGCGTCCTCGGCCCAGGTCTCGAGGTCGTCCTCGGGGTCGACCAGGACCCACACGTCCTCGAAGCGACCCTCCATCTCACGCTGGGACTTGACGAAGCGCGGCCTCACCCGGGCACCTGTCCCGACGCGCGCAGGATGGCTCGCTCGATCTTCGGATACGCGCCGCACCGGCAGAGATTCCCCGCGAGCGCCGAGCGGATGTCCTCCGGGCTCGGCCTCGGCGACCGCTCGAGAAGCGCGGTCGCGGAGACGATCTGCCCCGGTGTGCAGAAGCCGCACTGCAGCGCGTCCTCCGAGACGAACGCGTCCCGCAGCGCCGAGGCACGCTGGCCGAGGCCCTCGATGGTCGTCACCGACCGGCCCTCGACTGCGCCGACCGGGACGAGGCACGACACGACGGGCGCGTCGTCGAGCATGACCGCGCAGGCGCCGCACGCCCCCTCGCCGCAGCCGTGCTTCGTCCCGGTGAGCGCGAGATCGTCGCGGAGCACGGCGAGGAGGCGACGCGTCGGCGGGACGTCGAGATCGTGCAACTCGCCGTTCACCTCGAGCGCGATCGCCATCCCGGAAGCAGTACAGACGCCGGGAAGGGCTCGTCAACTACCCTCCGACGATGCGAGCCGCAACTCTCGCCGCTCTTGCCGCCGTTGCCCTTCTCGCCGCGGGTTGCGGCTCCGGCAACGACGCGTCCGAGCCGGCCACGGAGACCACCTCGACGACGGCCGCACCGACGGAATGCGAGCACGTCGAGGCGCCCTTGCCTCGCGCCGACGGCGGCGAGAGCCGTCCGCTGGAGCAGCTCGACCCCGAAAGCACGTGGACGCTGACCTTCGCCACGTCGTGCGGAACGTTCGTCGTCACGCTCGACGTGGATGCGGCTCCGCACACCACGGCCTCGCTCGTGTCGCTCGCGCGGGACGGCTTCTTCGACGACACGATCTTCCACCGCATCGTCCCCGGCTTCGTGATCCAGGGCGGCGACCCGACCCAGACGGGCACGGGCGGGCCCGGCTACACGTCCAGGGATCGGCCGGACCCGAACGCGAGGTACGTGAAGGGCGTGGTCGCGATGGCGAAGACCGCGAGGGACCGCCCGGGAACGTCCGGCAGCCAGTTCTTCGTCGTCACCGCCCCCTCCGTCGGCCTGCCCGCGGACTACGCGATCGTCGGAAACGTGACCGAGGGGCTCGATGTCGTGGAGCGGATCGGCGCTCTCGGAACGACCACGGGAGAGCCGAAGCGCCCGGTCGTGATCCGCACGGTGACCGCCGCGTCGACGTGACGCGTGTCGCAGCGGTTGTCCTCGCTGCGGGCGCCGCGACCCGGTACGGCACTCCGAAGCAGCGCGAGCTCCTGCCCCGTGTCCTCGCCCGCCTCGCGGTCCCCGACAGCTCCGTCGTCGACGAGATCGTGGTCGTCGAGGGCGCGTACGACCTTTCCAGCAGTGTGTTGCAAGGTCGCGTCCGGCTCGTGTCGTGCCCGGAGTGGGAGCGCGGGCCGGGGGCGTCGCTTCGCTGCGGGCTCCGGGCTCTGGCCGCGGACGTCGAGGCGGCGGTGGTCGTCCTCGCCGACGGGCCGCGGCTCTCCGGCGAGGCTGTTTCCCGCGTCGTCGAGAGCTGGCGCGAGCGGGGCGGTGACCTGGTGGCTGCGTCGTACGGCGGGGCTCGCGGCCACCCTCTGCTCATCGCCCGTCCCGCGTGGGACCGGGTCCCGGACGACGGGCTCCGGGTCGTCGCGCCGCGCCTCGTTCCGTGCGACGACCTCGGGCACCCAGGTGACGTCGACACGCCCGCGGACCTGGCCGCGCTCGACGGCACGGATGACGACTGACGTCACTGGTAGCGTCGCCGCGTGGGCAGGATCGCGGCGGGCTGGCATCTTGCGAAGCTGAGCCTGCGCGTCGTTCGGAGCGACGGCTCGTTGACGGCGCTCGTCGTGCTCGGGGGAATCGCGGCCGGTGCCGTCGCGCTCGCGTTCCTGATCCCCGCCTACGTCGCCTACGAGATCGAGGAGAAGATCCTCGCGGGCATTCTCGTGGTCGCCGGCGTGTATCTGGCCACGCTGGTGGCGACGTACTTCGCCGTTGCCCTCGCGGCCGCCTCGGCCGAGGTGCTCGACGGCCGCGACGCGACCGTACGGGGAGGGCTCGCGGTCGCCTCGACGGTCATCGGCCCGATCGCCGGCTGGGCGCTCGTCCTCACCACGGTGAACCTGCTGCTCCAGGCGCTTCGCGAGCGCGCGGGCATCCTAGGAAGCATCCTTCTGGGCGCGGCGACCGTCGCGTGGACCCTGGCGACGTTCCTCGTGATCCCGATCCTTGCACTCGAGGGGCTGGGGCCGCTGGCGGCGCTCTCGCGCTCGACGTCGCTCTTCCGGCAGCGCTGGGGCGAGCAGCTCGTGGGCACCGCCTCCATCGGCCTGCTCTTCGGGCTGCTCGGCGCCGTTCCGGCCTTTGCGCTGCTCGGGCTCGGAATCGCGTCCGGGTCGGACATCGTGCTGATCGTGCTGATCGTGATCGCGGTCGCAGTCGCCGTCGCAGCGGGCGTCGTCGGAAACGCGGCCCGCGCGGTGTTCTCCGTCGCCCTGTACCGCTATGCGTCGGGCACGGGCGCCACGGGCCCGTTCACCCCGTACGACCTCGAGCGCGCGGTCGCGCGCAAGGGTCGCTGATCAGAGGCCTGCGCCGCCGCTGCCCGTCGTCCGCAGCTGCGAAAGCTTTTCCATCAGCCCCGGCGGCATGCGCTCCGCCGCAGTGGTGCGAACGTAGACCCGCAGCGACTCCTCGAACCGGTAGCGGCGGCGGCAATAGTCGCAGTCGCCCAGATGCTCCTCCGCCTCCGCGACCTCGCGCTCCGAGAGCTCGCGATCGAGGTAGCCCTGGAGGAGCTTCTCGCACTTGTCGCAGTCGCCGGCGCTCACTGCACGGCCGCCTCGTCGGCAAGTCCGGCCTTCAGGAGCCGGCGCCCGCGGTGGAGTCGTGACATCACGGTTCCGATCGGGATGTCGAGGATCTGCGCGGCATCCGCGTAGCTGAAGTCTCCGATGTCGACGAGGACGACCACGTCACGGAAGTCGTGCGGGACTTCGGCCAGCGCGTTCACGATCGAGTCCTGCGAGAGCCGCTCGACGACCCGGTCCTGATCGAGGACCTGCTCGCCGGCGGATTCGGCGACCCTGTTCGCGAGGTAGTAGTCGTTTTCCTCGAGCGGGGTCTCGGCGGGCCGGCGCTGAATCCGGCGGCCGCGGTCGACGTTGAGGTTCGTGAGGATCCTGAGGAGCCATGCGCGAAGATTCGTGCCGGGCGTGTAGGACTGCCAGCTCCGAAATGCTCTCGCGTAGGTGTCCTGAACAAGGTCCTCTGCTTCCTCGCGGGTTGAGACAAAACGTCGGGCGACCCGGTACACCTGGTCGGCGAGCGCGAGAGCCTCTTCCTCGAACCGCACCCTGTCACGAGCCTCGCTCGCGACCCGGCGCGGCCCGTCAGGCTCGGCCCTGTCCGCCTCCACCACCGGGCAACCGTAGCAGTGTCGTACGCCCGGTCAACGGCTCCCGAGCCGTGTCTATTCCCGCCGTGTTCCTCTCACCGAACGCACTCCCAACCGACACCAAGCCCCAGATGGTCTAGGCGAGAACCCGCTCGTGGAAGCCCGACCGCGAGAGGGCGCCGACGAGCTCGGAGCGCGACGTCACCTCGTCGTCCCAGGTGAGGGTCACCTCGCCCATCAGGTTCGCGTGGGCCGACGCGAGGCCGGGCCGATCCTCCAGAGCTGCCGCGAGTCGCATCACGCAGCGCTCGCAACGGATGCCCGCGACCTGGAACGTGTCGGTGACGTCGGCCATCAGAGCGATCGTACCGTCGGCGCGCGGCGCAGCCCGAGCTCCTCCTCCGAGAGCGCGATGAGAAGAGGATCGTGCGTGGCGCAGATCACGGTGGTGCCGTGATCGCGGGCGAGATCGGCGAGGAGGCCTCCGATCGCGAGCGTCGTCACGCTGTCGAGCCGCGACGTCGGTTCGTCGGCGACGAGCACGGAGGGGCCGACGGCGATGGCGCGCGCGAGCGCGACGCGTTCGCGCTCGCCGGCGGAGAGGCGGTCGGCCGTGCGGTCGGACTGATCGGCCAGTCCGACCACGGCGAGCGCGTCCATCGCCCTCTCGTGCACCTCGACGCCGTCGAATCCGCGGAGCGCGAGCGAGAGCTCGACGTTCTCGCACGCGCTCAGCGTCCCCGCGAGCCCCGGAACCTGGCCGATCACGCCGATCCACTCGCGACGGAACGCGGCTCGACCGTCGCGATCGAGGGTGGAGATCACGGTCCCGTCGACGACCACCTCTCCCTCGTCGGGCGTGTCGAGGCCGGCGAGGAGGGCGAGCAGGGTCGACTTGCCCGACCCGGAGGGCCCCGTCACGACCGTCAGCGTGCCGGGACGAAAGACGGCGTCGACTCGCTCGAGCGCGACCTCCGACCCGAAACGGCGGCTCACGCCTCTCGCCTCGACCAGCACCCCGGCCGCCGTGTAAGGGGCGACGCGCCTCTCCGGGGCGTGAACGGCCTCGCTCCCGGCCGGCCGCAGCTCGACGACCCCGGGGCGGACGCGAACGACAGCGCGGTCGCCGATGCCCGCGTCGCGCAGCGACTCCTCCGGAACGTGCAGCCAGCCACCACGTCCGATCACGATCGTCTGGCGGTCGGCGAGACGCTCCTCCCCCACCCGCCCGTCCCTGACGTTGACCACGCGGTCGGCGATCTCGGCGGAGGCCGGATCGTGGCTGACGACGAGCGCACCCGCGTTTGCCTCGCGCGCCAGCTCGGCGAGCAGATCGAGGACGTCCCTGGCGGTCTCCTCGTCGAGCTCGCCGGTCGGCTCGTCCGCGACGAGCAGCGTCGGTCGGTGGACGAGCGCCGCACACAGAGCTATCCGCTGCTGCTCGCCTCCGGACAGCTCCCCCGGCCGCGCCGTTGCGCGGTCGAGCAGGCCGACCCGCTCGAGGAGCTCGCGGGCACGCCGGTCGCGCTCGGAGCGCGCGACGCCGCGCAGCCCGAGCGGCAGGCCCACGAGCTCCTGGGCCGTCAGGTCGCCGGAAAGCGCGCGCCAGTAGTGCTGGTCGGCGTACCCGACGACGCGCGAGCGATGGCGGGCGACCGCGGACGAGCGCGCTGCTCCGAGGTCGAGACCGGCGACCACGGCGTGGCCGGCCGACGGTCGCTCGAGGCCCGCGACCACGCGGACGAGCGTCGACTTCCCGGCACCGCTCGGGCCGAGCACCACGCAGACCTCGCCGTCCTCGACGGCAAGAGTCAGGCCACGCAGCGCCGCGACGCCACCATCCTCCGAGGGATGCACGACGAACACGTCCCGCAGGTCGACGAGGCTCACGCGCGCCCCTGGCCGCCGGCCGCTCCCGCCCGGCAGAGCCGGGCTCCGCGGCGCCCCAGGGGCGCGCGGGCGGCGCAGGTTGACACAGGATGTCTCACCCGCGCACCCGCCCCAGGACCGACGCCACGCGGCTGTCTCCGGACGATCATCCGTCGGGCCCGATCCGTCCGGGGCCCCGCGGGTCGGAGAAGGCGCGTCGCGTCGTGAGGAAGACGAGACATGCCGCCGCGACGGCGAACGCAGCCGCGCCGAGCGCGAGGACCGCCGGGTCGACGGTGGTCACGAGCGGTGGCTCGGGATGCTCGGCGCGGGCGGTGACCGAAACGACACGGGTCACGAGCACGGCCAGCAACGCTCCTGCGACGACTCCGGCCACGACGCCGATCGCCGCGACGACGACCGCGCGGGCGACGACGACATTTCGGAGCAGTCGCGTAGTGGCGCCCTGCGCCTCGAGGTCGACGAGGTCGCCGCGATCGTCCCGCAGATCGGACCGGATCGCGAGGACGAGGCCCCACGCCGCGAGCACGAGCGCTGCGAGCGCCGCGGCCGCGAGCGCCAGCAACGTGCCGTGACCGAGCGGATCCCGGCTCGCATCGTCCTCGAGCGCCGCGCGCGAGGTCTTCTCGAGCACGGCGAAGGGGCGTTTTGCGAGCGTTGCCTCCACCTCGTCCTGGTCCCCGCTCGTCGTGTCGATCCAGAGCTCGCTCACCGGTGCCGCGCCCGGGGCGCTCGCGTCCACCGCCGTCGTGAGCGCGTCGATGTCGGCGACGACCGCGTCGCCCGTCGTCCCGGGCAGCCGATCGACGATGGCGCCGACCTTCACGTCCACGGGCTCGCCGCCGATCAGGAGCGGCAGGGTGCCGCCGACGCCCCCGGCGAGCGCGGCCAGCGCGGGCGTGACCGCCGCGCGCGGCGGCTCGCCGTCCGTCGGCTGGCGGGGACGGACGATCGCGTCTCTCTGCGGGGTGATCGCGTACGTCACGCGAAGGCCGTCGGCCGGCCCGCCGCCGGCGACGTGCACGCCGTTCTTCCCGATCCAGCCGTCGAGCGCCGCACCTCGCACCCGGAGCGTCGTGGTCCCGCGCAGGGCGACGCCCTCGTCGGAGCCTCGCTCGATGATCCGCGGCGGGACGAGCACGAGCTCGACCAGTCGGCCCCCGAGCGCCGACTTCGGGAGAGAGGCCCTGAGGGTCGTCACGCGCTTCGGGTCCGCCTCGCCGAGCTCGATCGTCCGGAACGCTCCGTTCGCCTCCTGAACCACCGCCCGGAACGAGACGAGGCCGGGACCCGTGGAGAGCGCGAGGTCGGGGCCGTGGAGCGTCGGGCCCCGCAACCCGACGGCGCCCTGACGAGCGATCGAGTCGACGAGCGCCTGTCGGCTCACGCCCCAGTCGCCGCGCCACAAGGGCATGGACGAGAGGGCCTTCGGCTCGACTCCGAGCACGGTAACGCCCGAGACCGAGGCCGCCGGGCCCGCGCTCGCGGTGGCGCGCACGACCGGTTCGACGGACGCGACGCCCGGAATGCCGCGGTACGTCTCGAGCGGCGCCGCGTGCAGCACGGGCACGAGTGCGCTCAGATCCTCGCTCACCACGACGTCTGCCGGCACCGCGAACGCCGCCTGATCGCGCTCTCCCGTCGAGAGCGTCGAGCGATACGCCTCCGCGAGGACCGCGAGTGCCAGCGCGAGCGCGAGGAACGCCGCCGTGGTTCCCGCCGCGCCGGGGTAACGGGCGAGCGAGACGCCCGCCAAACGCGCGCTTCGCGCGCCGCCGCGACGGGCCAGCATCCGGCCGGCGACGGGGAGTGCCCGTGAAGCCGCGACGGCCGCGGCGAACGCTACGAGCCCCGGCAGGGCGAGCAGGGCCACGGCGGCGCTTCCTTTCGACGCGAGCTCGTCCGGATCGACCGCGCCGCTCGCCATCACCGCGAGGGCCGCGAGCGCGGCCGCTACGGCCGCGATCTCGACGGGGCCGAATCGCCCCGCTCGTCGTCCGTCCAGCGAGACCGCGACGGCGATCACGCACGCGGCGAGAACCGCCACACCGAGCCCGAGCAGCAGGCCGGTCGGCGAGAGCAGGCTCTGTGTCAGGACGTCGCCGACGGGAGCGCCCGCCGCCGAGGCGACGACAGCGGCGCCGACGATCCCGAGCGCCCAGCCCGCGATCGCGCCGCCGAAACCGACCGCTGTGCTCTCGGTCGCGATGAGGAGCGCACGCTGCCAGCGCCGGGCGCCGTGCCACGTCAGCCTCCGGCGGGCCGCGGCGAGGTCGCGTCGGAGGGTTCCCGCCGCGAGCACCGCGAACGCGATCAGCAGCGCCGCCGCCTCCCCGCCGACGAGCAGCAGGCGCCGTCCCGAGACCTCGGCGTCGTGCTGCGATGCCTGGAGCTCCTGGACGGGAAGGGTGAGCGACCAGGCGGCGGAGGTCGCCGCGAGCTTCGCCCGAGCGCGATCCGCGGCTCCGATCAGCCCATCGACCTGCCAGAGCCGCGGCGTGCCGCCCGAGAGCGGCTGGACCCATCCGTAGCTGCGATAGGTGCGCGCCAGAACGGGCGAGGAGACGAGTGCACCGACGCCCTCCGCGACGACGAGGGGTGCGGGCGCCGGGCGGTGATACGTCGAGGAGCGACGCAGCGCCGGGGCCACCTCGGCGTCCGCGAGCGCGTTGTCGGTCGGCACGAGGAAGTCCCCGAAGAGCTGACGCGAGCGCAGGCTGGCCGTGCCGACCTGGACGATGCGAAGCCCCGGGACGTTCGGCAGCGCACCCGTGCCACGCAGCCGCAGCACCTCGCAGCGATCCGGCGTGCACGTCCTGGGAAGCCGGCCGCTCCTGAGCAGCACGTACGGCGCGAGGCCGTCGACGGCGGCGAGGCCGACGAATCGTCCGGCGACCGTGCTCTCGCGGACGAGAGCGATCGCGGTGGGGTCCCCGACCGAGAGGGGCGTGAGCGCGGACCGGGCGTTCCCGTCGAGCCGGTTCCACGCGTCCTCCGGCCCCGCCGGAACGCCGAACCAGACGGCGCGCACGGATCTCGCCGCCGCCGGGAGCCGGTCGACGTCCTGTGCGAGCGCCCTGTCCTTTGCGACGGTCGTGCCGGCGAGGATCACCGCGAGCACGCCCGCTGCCGCCATGATCCCGAGCGCGGCGATGAGGGCTCCCCCACCCGGGCGGGCAAGCCTGCGGCCGGCGAGCCCGACGACGTACGCCGCCCCGCGCATCAGGAGCTCGCCCCCGCGTGCCGACGGCGGTAGCGGCTCGACTTCTCGCGGCCGCCGCAGATCTGCATCGAGCACCAGCTCGACGAGCGGTTCCGCGAGCCGTCGTAGAACACCCAGCCGCACGTGTCCTGGCGGCACGCCTTGAGCCTGGGCCAGACGCCGTCCGAGCGCGC
The DNA here is from genome assembly GCA_963798725.1 of uncultured Actinomycetes bacterium. Taxonomy (GTDB): domain Bacteria; phylum Actinomycetota; class Thermoleophilia; order Gaiellales; family Gaiellaceae; genus Gaiella. Next base: position 569,711 of record CAWCUL010000001.1, on the reverse strand, counting down.
CTCGGCAACGGCCGCGACGATCGCTGCGAGCCCTGCCGCCGTCCCCTGCCCCGCGGGCGAGAGGTGCGGTGTGCCGTCCACCAGCCGGAGCGAGAGCGGGAACGCGGCCAGCGCGGCGTCGATTGCGGCGCGACGGTCGGGCGTGGGAGCCTCGTCCAGCGTGTTGGCAAGAGCGAGCTCGCGCAGCGCCGAGCGCAGGGCACGGGTCGCGACGAAGAGCTCCGCAGTGACCTCGTCGTCGCGCGCGATCAGCCGCCGGTCGCGCAACCACGCCGCGAGCTCCTCGGGCGTGGCGATGTCGTCGCGTTGCCAGTCCGGGACCTCGGTGTTGACGAAGTCCTGGACGAGTCGAAGCGGAGGAGGAGCCGGGGTGCGGCCGCCGGGCTGGAGGCTGTCGCTCACGACGGCGAAGGTACCCCCCGCTACGTAACCAGTCAAATAGTCAAGAAGGTGACTGCATCACGCATGTCATTGCGACACCGGTCGCCGGCCCTTGACGCCGTGCACGGGCCGTCCCGCCGCCTCCCACGCGTAGTACGAGGCGCTCGGGCCGAACGTGTCGTGGTAGGAGACGACGCGTGGGTTGCGCCCGACCTCCTTGGCGCGCTGGGCGTGCCACAGCAGGTTCGGGTCGTCTCGCTCCTGCCAGACGAGTACGAGATGGGCGGCGGTCATGAACTCCGCCACGAACGTGCAGCCGTCGGCAGGGCACGGGAACGGATCGGTCCGGACACACCACCACCCGGCGTGGTCCGCCTCGTCGTCGTCGCGCCAGAGCGCCTCGTCCGAGAGGAGCTCTTCGTCCTGGACGACGATCGAGCCTGTCCGCGGTGCCTCCTGCTCCACGGCCCGCAGGATAGATGCGAATGGTTCAGCGGGATCTGGCGACGAGCCGCATGCCGCCGCCGCCCTCTCTTCAGGCGGCGACGGTGCAGGGGTGGCAGGCAATTCCCCTGCTCTCTGCGGAACGCTCGGGGAGAGGTGAGCGCGCCGCCGAGCTCTCGAAGGGTCAGCCGGAGGCGTCCGTGGGCAGACGGGCCAGTTCGACCTTCTTGGTCTCGCGCTTGCCGCCCTGATGGACGACCGTGACCTCGACGGTGTCCCCGGGCGCGTGCGAGGCGATGGCATCGCGCAGCTCGTCGACCGAGGTGACGCTCTTGCCGTCGAGCGCCACGATCATGTCGCCGCCGAGCTCGTAGCTCTCACCGGCGACCACGACCTGCGTGTCACCGCCGACGATGCCGGCGTCGGCGGCGGGGCTGCCCGGCTTCACGGAGGCCACGAGCACGCCCTTCTCCGTCGGAAGCCGGAGGACCCTGGCCACGTCGGGATCGACGTCCTGCAACGTCACGCCGAGGAACGCGCGATCGACACGGCCGTCGTCGAGGAGCTGCGCGACGACGCTCTTCACGGTGTTGGAAGGGATGGCGAAGCCGATGCCGACGTTGCCGCCCCCGCCGTTCGCGGTCTCGATTTGCGAGTTGACGCCGATCACGTTCCCCTGGGCGTCGATCAGCGGGCCACCGGAGTTGCCGCTGTTGATCGGCGCGTCGGTCTGGATCACGTGGTCGATCGTGTAGTCGTTCGGCGCGTTCACCTCGCGCTGCAGCGCGCTCACGATGCCCGCGGTGACGGTGCGCTCGAGCCCGAACGGGTTCCCGATCGCGACGACGGGATCGCCGACCTCGACCGCGTCGGAGTCGGCGAGCGTGAGCGGGGTCAATGCCTTCGCGTCCATCTTCACGTGGAGCAGGGCCAGATCGGTCGAGGGGTCGGTGCCGACGATCGTCGCCGAGACGGTCTCCTGGTTCGAGAAGCTGACGTCGATGGACGTTGCCCCCTGGACGACGTGGTAGTTCGTGACGACGTGGCCTTCCTTGTCGATCACGAAGCCCGAGCCGAGCGCACGCTGCGGCTGGCCCGGGACCACGTTGCCGAAGAGGTCCGTGCCCGACTGGCCGCGCGAGGTCGACGTGATCTGGACGACCCCCGGGCCGCTTCGGCGATAGATGTCCGCCACGTCGATCGTCGTCGGGCCGGTCGCTGCCCCCGCGGTCGAGGCGGCCGTGTCGGTTGGGATCGGCGCGGCCTCGACGACCTGGGTGCTCTCATCGAACCCGCCCAAGAGCCACGCACCGCCGAGCGCCGCGCCGCCGCCGAGAAGGGAGGCGGCGACGAGCGCGGCAAACGGCTTGGCGGCTGACGCGAGCTTGCCGGGGCGCTGACCGGTGGGCGACGCGTCTGGGTGGCTCGGCGTTTCCGGAAGACTCACCTTGTTCTTATACGCCCGGCCGGGTGAACCCATGGTTGCGCGCGGTTAAGAACTCGTTGCAGAGCGCGGCCCGTCCGCGACGCCGCCGTGGGATGCGAGGACGAAGCGGCCCCCGGATTCGGGGCGCGCCACAGGGCGGCGCCGTGGGCCTCTACGCGGCGGTCGCGCCGAGGACGACGGTCTTGACGACCTGCTCGCGCTCCGTGCCGAGCGCGTCGTCGAGCTTGCGGGCGAGCTCGCCCGAGGCGAAGAGCTCCTCGGTGATGTCGGCGCCGCCGACCAGCTCGCCCTTGACGAATACCTGCGGGATCGTGGGCCAGTCGCTCAGCGCGGAGAGCTCCTGCCGTATCTGGGGGTCGGGGAGCACGTCGACCGCGGCAATGGGCGAGCCGGCGCCCCGGAGGGCCTGGAGCGCGCGCATCGAGTTCCCGCACGCGGGCCGCTCGGGCGTTCCCTTCATGAAGATCGTGACCGGCTCGTCGTCGATCACCTGCTGGATCTCGTCACGCAGCGTCATGGTGTCCCTTCGTCGTGATGCGGAGCTCGTGAATGGTGCCGTCGCCGAGCGGGCCTGCGAGCGCGCGGTTCACGAGACGATGCTGCTCGACGAGCGAAAGCCCGTCGAACGCCGTGCTGGCGACGGTGACGTGGAAGTGGTCGCCGCCGCCGGTCCGATCGAGCACGTCGACGGCGCCGTCGGGAAACGACTGCTCCAGGAGCACGCGGATCGTGTCGGCTGCCATCGGCAATGATGCTAACGACCGTGGTGGTGAGAACGTTCCTGCCCTCGGATCCCGAGCATCTCGTACGAGCGCCCGCACTCGGGCGGGACGGCCCGGCGCACGGGCGGTTCGTGTCGGCTGCGCCGCGGCGCGCGTGTGGATCGCGGTCGCGGGTCGGCGCACAGCGCTGCCGATCCCTGCCGTCGGGTGCGCGGTGAAGCGCCACCCGGCGCTCGTCGCGCTCTCCGACGACCATCACCACGAGCTCGTGCAGGCCCGCAGGCTCCTCGCCGCAGCCGAGGCCGGGTCGCAGGAGCGGCTCGCGGCCGCCGCCGCGTACACGGAGATCTTCTTCACGGACACCGTGGAGCACTTCCGCCGGGAGGAGGAGACCGTGTTCCCGCTGTACGCACGCCAGGCGGCCGCCGACCACGAGCTCCTCGCTCGGGTTCTGCGCGAGCACATGGAGCTCCACGGCCTCGCGCGCGCCCTCCGGGCCGAGGTCGCCGCAGACGACGTCCCCGGCGGCACCCTCCGTGCGCTCGGCACCCTGCTTCGCTCGCACGTTCGCCTCGAGGAGCGCGAGCTGTTCGAGGACATGCAGCGCGTCGTGCCCGGCGCCGAGCTCGACCGGCTCGGACAGAGTGATGTATACTCCGATGTATGAGGCGCAAGCAGATCTACATCGACGACGCGAGCGAGAGGTCGCTCAAACGCCTGGCCGCGCGAACCGGCCGGTCCGAGGCCTCACACATCCGAGAGGCGCTCGAGCGGTACCTCGCGCCCGGCAGCGACCACGGCGACGATCCGCTCGAGCGGCTGATCGGTCTCGTCGCGGACGACAACGGCCCCGACGACGTGGCCGAGGAGCACGACCACTATCTCTACGGCGCGCCGAGGGAGCACGCTCTCTCGGGGCCGGCGAAGGAGCCGGCCTGAGGGTCGTCTACGCCGACTCGGGCGCGTTCATCGCGCTCCTCTGGCGCCGCGACCGCGCGCACCAGCGCATCAGCGACCACTATCGCGCACTGCGGGACGCGGGGGACGTTCTGCTCACCTCCAACCTCGTCGTCTCGGAGACGGCCACGCGGCTGCGCTACGACGCCGGCCTGGACGCGGCGCTCGCCTTTCGGGGTCTGCTGGAGGAAGCCGTCCACGCCGGGCGGCTCCTCGTTCGCCACGCGGACGCCGACCTCGACGCCCGCGCCTGGGATCTGCTCGAGCGCCACCCCGCCCTGACGCTCTCGTTCACCGACTGCGTCGGCGCAATGACGGCGACCGAAGGCCGCGCCGCCGCCGTCTTCGGCCTGGACAACGACTTCCGCGTGCTCGGCTTCACCCTCGAGCCATGAGCGCGCCACCCCGAACCGTGAGGAGAGTGCCATGACCCATCCCGACAGCTTCGGCGCACGTGCGGACCTGACGCTCGGAGACGTGACGCACGAGATGTTCCGTCTCGACGCCCTCCAGTCCGGGTACGACGTCGCCCGACTCCCCTACACGCTGCGGATCCTGCTCGAGAACGTGCTGCGCCGCGAGGACGGGGTCACGGTGACCGCCGACGACGTCGAGGCCGTTGCACGCTGGGACGCGACGGCCCAGCCGTCGCGCGAGGTCACGTTCGCGCCCGCCCGCGTGCTGCTGCAGGACTTCACCGGCGTGCCCGCCGTCGTCGACCTCGCCGCGATGCGCGACGCGATGGCCGAGCTCGGCGGCGATCCCGGCCGGATCGATCCGCTCATCCCGGCCGAGCTGGTGATCGACCACTCGGTCCAGGTCGACGACTTTGCGAGCCGTCTCGCGATCGGCCGGAACGCCGAGCTCGAGTTCGAGCGCAACCGCGAGCGCTACGCGTTCCTGCGCTGGGGCCAGGGCGCCTTCGACGCGCTGAAGGTCGTTCCCCCGAACACCGGCATCTGCCACCAGGTGAACCTCGAGTTCCTCGCCCGTGTCGTCGAGACCCGTGACGGGCGCGCCTTCCCGGACACCCTGGTCGGCACCGACTCGCACACGACGATGATCAACGGGCTCGGGGTGCTCGGCTGGGGCGTCGGCGGGATCGAGGCGGAGGCGGCCATGCTCGGGGAGTCGATCTCGATGCTCGTGCCGCAGGTCGTCGGCTTCCGGCTCTACGGACAGCTCCCCGAGGGCGCGACCGCCACGGACCTCGTCCTCACCGTGACGGAGATCCTGCGCCGGGTCGGTGTCGTCGGCAAGTTCGTCGAGTACTTCGGCGACGGCCTCGCGGGGCTTCCGCTCGCCGACCGCGCGACGCTCGGGAACATGTCCCCGGAGTACGGCGCGACGTGCGGGTTCTTCCCCGTCGACGACGAGACGCTGCGCTACCTCCGCCTCACGGGCCGTGACGACGCGCGGGTCGAGCTCGTCGAGCACTACTGCAAGGAGAACCTGCTCTGGCACGATCCCTCGGAGCCGGCGACGTACTCCGAGCTCGTCGAGCTCGATCTCTCGACCGTCGAGCCGTCGCTCGCGGGGCCACGCCGCCCGCAGGATCGCGTGCCGCTCTCCGGGGCGAAGAGCGCGTTCCTCGAAGGCCTCGCGAGCTTTGGTGTCGACTACGGCAACGGCATCGACGAGGCGATCGCCGAGTCGTTCCCGGCGAGCGACGCGCCGGCCCACTCCGATCCCGGCGCACACACGCCGACGGGCGGGGACGGGGTTGCCGCCGCGCCCACGGCGACCGTGCCGACGTGGGCGACCGGGATTCCCTGCGAGCTCGACGGCGAGGTGGTCCATCTCGACCACGGCGCCGTCGTGATCGCCGCGATCACGTCCTGCACGAACACCTCGAATCCCTCCGTGATGGTCGCCGCGGGGTTACTCGCAAAGAAGGCCGTGGAGCGCGGGATCGACCGGCGACCCTGGGTCAAGTCCAGCCTCGCGCCGGGCTCGAAGGTCGTCACCGAGTACTTCGAGCGGGCCGGCCTCACGCCCTACCTCGAGGCGCTCGGCTTCCACACGGTCGGATACGGCTGCACGACGTGCATCGGGAACTCCGGCCCGCTTCCCGAGCCCGTCTCGAAGGCCATCGCCGACGGCGACCTCGTCGCCTGCTCCGTGCTCTCCGGCAACAGGAACTTCGAGGCCCGAATCCACCCCGAGGTGAAGGCGAACTACCTCACGAGCCCGCCGCTCGTCGTCGCATATGCCCTCGCCGGCCGGATGGACCTCGACCTTGTCACCGAGCCCCTCGGCCACGACGCGAACGGCGAGCCCGTGTACCTCTCCGACGTCTGGCCGTCGCCCGAGGAGGTGCAGCAGACGGTGGAGAGCTCCATCGGTCGCGAGATGTTCGAGCGCACGTACGCGGACGTCTACACGGGCGACCCGGCGTGGCGCGAGCTGCCGGTGCCCGAGGGCCTGCTCTTCGCGTGGGAGGACACGTCCACCTACGTGCGGCAGCCGCCCTACTTCGCCGGGATGCCCCGCGAGCACGGATCTGTCGGGGACGTGGTGGGCGCGCGCTGCCTCGTCTCGCTCGGCGACTCGGTCACGACCGACCACATCTCGCCCGCGGGCTCGATCAAGCCCGACGCGCCCGCCGGCGTCTACCTCGTCGAGCACGGTGTCGAGCGGAAGGACTTCAACTCGTACGGCTCGCGCCGCGGCAACCACGAGGTGATGGTGCGCGGGACGTTCGCGAACGTCCGGCTCCGGAACATGCTCGTGCCCGGCTCGGAGGGGACGTGGACGGCGCACCTTCCTTCGGAAGAGGAGATGTCGATCTTCGACGCCGCCGAGCGCTACCTCGCCGAGGGCGTTCCGACGATCGTGATCGCCGGGAAGGAGTACGGGTCCGGCTCCTCCCGCGACTGGGCGGCGAAGGGGCCGAACCTGCTCGGCGTGCGGGCGGTGATCGCCGAGAGCTTCGAGCGGATCCACCGCTCCAACCTGCTCATGATGGGCGTGCTCCCGCTCCAGTTCCTCCCCGGCGAGAGCCGCGAGTCACTCGGCCTCACGGGGCACGAGGAGTTCTCGGTGCTCGGGGTCGAGGACGGCGAGGCACACGAGGTGACGGTGCGTGCCGACGAGAGGGAGTTCCGGGCCACGGTGCGTCTCGACACTCCGCGCGAGCGCGAGTACCTCCGCCACGGCGGCATCCTCCCCTACGTCCTTCGCAAGCTCCTCGCCGCGGCGTGAGCACCGGTCGGGCTGCTCGCGGCGGCCCGGGCCGCGGGCGGCTCTTCGGCGGGGCCGGGTCGTCGGCGGGGGGAAGAACGGTGTCAGACACCGTTTTCTGTCAAGAGCAAACCCGTGCCGACTCTGTGCCAATCGCTCCACAGGGCCGGCCGCGGCAAAGCATTTGACCTTCTTGGCCCCATGGATCTCGATGGCCGCTGGATTCAACCGTGATCGCGAGCCGTGGGCGGCCCATGTCCAACGCGCCAGCCCGCCTGGAGCGACGCCGAGCTACTGGAGCGGCGGATGACCCGCAGCAGCCGGTGAAGCCGGGCGAACCGGAGCAGCGAGCCTGGGTGCGCCGGCCGCCTGGGGACGTCGCAGTTCGTCTCTGGCCTGACCGACCACGAACTCGAGATAGCGCCGCCGCGCCTCGTCTTCCGTCCTGGCGAACATCGCCAGAATCTCGGCGGCACGCAGGTACGTCGGGGCGGACTCGAGGCCGGCTGTCGCCGCGAAGCTCGTCCATTTCGCGTCGTAGGGCGACGCGCAAAGCCCTGCTTCGACCGGGTTGCGCACCACGTAGCGCAAGGTCCAGAGGAATTGCTCCTCGGTCTTCTGGAGCACCGCGCCGAACCGATTCTCGAACACGTGAGCCGTACGTCCCCAGCGCCGATCGAACCGGATCGCGTATCGCTGGTTGAGCTGCTTCACGAACCTCGACAGACCGTCGGCCGGGCAGCGAAGGACACCGTGCCAGTGATTCGGCATGAACGACCAGCCGAAGACGTCGAGCTCGTGCTTGCGCACCGCGGCCCCGAACAACATGTCGAACTCGGTGCAGTCGCCCTCGTTGAGGAAGATCGCTTGCCTGTTGCTCCCGCGGGCGAACACGTGATAAATCCCGCCGTCGACCCATTCCCGGGGTGCTCGCGCCATCCCTCCAGGGTAAGGGCGCGGGGCCCCGATTTCGACGTTGTGGAACGATTGGCACGAAATTGGCACACGTTGTCGCAGGCCGAATCGGTGTCTGACACCGTCTGGGCGCCCCGGCGCACGCTGCGGCCAGGATGAGCCGACCCGTGACAGCCGAACGAAGCACGAACGCCGCCGGAGGGACTGCGGCCCACGCGATGAGCCACAACGCCGCCCGACAGAACGAGCCCGCCGAAGGAGGTCGAAGCACCGCCTGGGGGATCGAGCCCGTCCCGGAACGGCTGCGGGTGCTGGGCGGAGTGGACCTCGGGCTCCTCTGGGGAAACCTCGGCGTGTCGCTCCTCGTCGTCGTCGCGGGAGCGATCCTCGTCCCGGCGCTCTCGCTCCCGCACGCGCTGGTCGCCATCGCCGTCGGCTGCCTCATCGGCAACCTGATGCTCGCGGTCGCAGGGGCGATCGGCGCCCAGGCGCGCGTGCCCGCGATGGTCCTGATGCGCGCGCCGCTCGGCACCCGAGGCTCGTATCTCCCGACGGCGGTCAACGTCGTCCAGTGCCTCGGCTGGACGATCTTCGAGCTGCTCGTGATCGCGACGGCCGCCGCCGCGCTCTCCGACGAGGTCCTCGGCTTCGAGGCGCGCTGGGCCTGGACGCTCGCCTTCGGAGCGGCCACGCTCGTGCTCGGCCTCCTCGGCCCCATCGGCGTCGTCCGCACCGTCGTCCGCCGGGTCGCCGTGTGGGTCGTCCCGGTCGCGATCGCGTACCTCACGTGGTGGGCGCTTACGGGGACCGGCCGCGGAGGGCTCGACGACGTATGGAGCCGGCCGGGAGAGGGGGGGCTCTCGACCTGGCAGGGAATCGACGTCGTCGTCGGGGTCACGGTCTCGTGGATCCCCCTCGCCGCCGACTACACCCGCTTCGCCCGCTCGCCTCGCGGAGCGTTCTGGGGAACCGGGATCGGCTACCTCGTGCCCGACGCGTTCCTGCTGGCGCTCGGCGCCGTCATCCTCCTGACGCGCGACGTGAGCGATGCCGCGGCGCTGCCGGCGGCCATCGCGGCCGGGGGAATCGTCGCCTTGCTCGTCCTCCTCGCGCTCACCGTCGCGGAGATCGACGAGGCGTTCGCGAACGCCTATTCGGGCGCCGTCTCGCTCCAGAACCTCTTTCCACGCGTCCCGCAGAGCTCCCTCGTCGTGCTCACCACGACGATCGGGACGATCGGCGCGCTCACGCTGGAGCTGACCAGCTTCGAGTCCTTCCTGCTCCTGCTCGGATCGTGCTTCGTGCCGCTCTTCGCCGTCCTGCTCGCCGACTGGCTCGCCGCCGGAAGGAGCTACGACGGACGTGACCTGCTCGAGCCCAGCCCGCTCCGCGCGGGCGCAATCGGCGCGTGGCTCGCGGGCTTCGCCGCGTACCAGTGGCTCTCGCCCACCGGCCCCGCATCATGGGTCGACCAGGTCGAGCGCCTCGATCCGCCTGCCTGGGGAATCGGCGCCACGCTTCCGAGCTTCGCGGTCTCCTTCCTGCTCGCGCTCGCCCTCGCGACGGCGAGCAGGCGCATCCGGCCACGCGCGAGACCGGACGCGGCCGGCGCATGAGCCGCATCGCCGTGATCGGAAACCTCTCGGTCGACCGCATCGCGGGAGCCCCGCCCAGAGCGGGCGGCGGCGTGTTCCACGCGGCGCGCGCCGCCGCCCGGATCGGGGCCGACGTCGCCGTGGTCACCCGGTGCGCGCCGGACGACCGCGCCACGGCCCTCGCACCGCTCGAGGCCCTCGGGCCGTCCGTGACCTGCGGCGACGCGACCGTGACGACCGCCTTCACCTTCCACTACGAGGGCGAGCGGCGCGTGATGACGGTCGACGCGGTCGGAGACCCGTGGACGCCCGCGGACGTCCAGGGTTGGGCGAGACAGCCGCTCGGAGACGCCGACTGGCTGCTCGTCGCAGGTCTCCTCCGCACGGATTTCCCGGCTGCGACGCTCGCCGCGCTCGCGGCGCCGCCAGGCGAACAGGGCCAGAGCCGCCGACGCCTGCTTCTCGACGCCCAGGGCATCGCCCGGATCGCCCGGACAGGCCCACTCGCGGAGGACGGCGACCTCGACCGGGCCGTCTTCGCCGAGCTCGCCGTCCTGAAGCTGAACGAGGACGAGGCAACGATCCTCGCCGGCGGCACCGACGCCGCCAGCCTGCGCACGCTCGGCGTGCCCGAGGTTGTGCTCACGCTCGGCTCCCGGGGTGCTGTCGTCGTGACCGACGACGACGTGACCGAGGTCGCGCCCCACGCCAAGCCGGACAGCGCCGATCCGACCGGTGCCGGCGACGTCTTCTCGCTCGTGTACCTCGACGGCCGCGCATGGGGCGCATCGCCCCGCGAGGCTGGCGACCGCGCGGCAGCCATCGCCGCCGAGCTGATCTCGTGACAACCGCGCTCGTCGCCTGCGCGCTCGGCACGGCCGAAATCGACGTCGAAGAGGACGTCGTGGTCGAGATCGACGACGCGCCGTTCGAGCCGGAGCCCGAGCCCCGCGTCGACCTGCCGCTCGTCCTCGCCTCGGCCCGCCACGGATCGACCGTGATCGCCGTCGTCGAGCGACGCCCTCCGCTCGTCGTCTCCACCGACGGCGGCGTGACATGGCGCGAAGCGGGCGCAGGACTGGGGCCCGGGGTCGCGGTCGCGATCTCGCCCGACCATCCCGACCTAGTCGTCTTCGCCACCACCGAACGCCTCCACGTATCGCGCGACGGCGGCCGTTTCTGGTCGGCGCTCGAGGTCGAGCTCCCGGGGATCACGGCAGTGAAGCTCCTCGACTGAGCGAGCGTATGTGAGGATGGCCGCCCACGACGTTCGACGGAGGTGACGAGCATGCCCGGACTGGACGATCTCCTCGGCGGCCTGGCCAAGCAGGCAGGCGGGAGCGGCGGGGGAGGGCTCGAGGATCTGCTCGGCGGGCTCCTCGGAGGGGCAACCGGAGGCAGCGGTACGAGCGGCGCGGCCGCGGGCGGCCTCGGCGACATCCTGGGCGGCCTCCTCGGCGGCGGAAGCGGGACCAGCGGTGGAAGCGTCGGCACGAGCGCGAGCGCCATCGACACGGGTGCCCTCGTCGCGGCACTCGGCCCGATCATCGCGAAGCTGATCAAGGGAGGAGGGCTCTCGAAGCTGGTCGAAAGCGCGAAGACGAGCGGGCTGTCCGCCCAGGCGGACTCGTGGGTCGGGAGCGGCGAGAACGCCCCGGTCAGCGGTCAGGAGGTCCGCAGCGTGGTCGGCGACGACACCGTCACGGAGCTCGCAGCGCGGGCGGGGATCCCGGAGGACAAGGCAGCGGACGTGCTCGCGCAGGTCGTGCCGAAGGTCGTGGACGGCCTGACACCCGACGGACAGCTTCCCGCAGACGACGACCTCGACAAGCTCGTGGCGAAGTTCGGCGGTTGACGGCCCGCACCGCGTCGCCCTCCGGAAAGGCGATCAGAGGCGGAACGCGCCGCGCGCGACGATCACCGCTGCGCCGCCGACCTCGACCGCCTCGATCGCATCCCCTGCGCCGTCCGCCCGTGCGTGGAGCGTGGAGGGGCGCCCGATCTCGACGCCCTGGGTGAGCACGATCTCCTCGCCCCACCCGATCGCGCCGTGCCGGGCGAGGTGGCAGGCGATCGGCCCGGCCGCCGAGCCGGTGGCCGGATCCTCCCCGTGCGACCAGAACATCCGGCTCCGCCACGCGCCACCGGAGCCCGCGACGACGTTCACCCCGGTCACGCCGAGCGCAGCGATCGCCGCGCCATCCGGCCGCAGCGCCTGGAGCGCGGCCGTCTCGTCCTCCGAGCCGAGGCAGACGACGACGTGCCGCGCGCCGTTGTCGTAGAGCTCCACGGGAAGCGACGTCCGCTCGACGCCGAGGCCGCCGAGCACGGGCCCTGCCTCGACCGCCTCGATCGACGGCACCGGCTGGCGCATCCGCCCGAACGTCACCACGCCGCGCTCGTCGCGCTCGAGCGACACCGGCACGATCCCAGCGCCCGTCTCCAGCTCGAGCATGCTCCGCTGCAGCGGCGCCCCGAGCACGAAGGCCGTGCCGAGGATCGGATGGCCCGCGAACGGCATCTCCGCGACCGGGTTGAAGATGCGGATTCGCGCGGTTCCCCCCTGCTCGGCCGGGAGGACGAACACCGTCTCCGAGAACCCGATCTCGAGCGCCAGCGCCTGCATCGCCGCGTCGTCGAGCCCCCGCGCGTCGGTGAAGACCGCGAGCTGGTTGCCGGCAAGGGGTGTCGCCGTGAAGACGTCCGCGACGACGAACCGGTAGTCGGTCACACGCGGGGTTATACCCCGCGCTCCTCCTCGGTCTCGACCCACTTGCGGTGGTGGGTACGCGCCCAGTCCTCGCGCACGTCCCCGAGCGTCATCCCGCGGAGGGCGTGCCGGGTGGTCGGATGGATCAGCGCGAGATAGAGGTGACCGCCCACGATCGCCACCGAGGCGAGCATCAGCGTCTCGTGCACCGTGCCGGTGCCCTCGAACAGGAAGCGATGGTCGCGCTCGCCGAGCCACAGGAAGAAGCCCGACACGGCGAAGAGCACCGCGAACGCGGCGGTCACGATCGTGTTGAGCTTCTGTCCGGCGTTGAAGCGCCCCTGCGGCGCCGTCCGGCCGCCGAGCCACCGGCGGTCGTCGGCGTCGATCGCCTCGACCTCGCGCCAGTCGTCGGCCAGTCGGCGCCGGTCGCCCAGCGCGACGACGACGCAGAGCGCGAGCGCCCATCCGACGGCCGAGAAGATGTGGACGTTCTTGACGAGATTCCGGCGCGCGACGAGCTCGGAGAGCGCGGGGAGGTAGAGGATGAGCCCTGTCGCGAGCATCGCGAAGAACCCGGTCGCGTGCACCCAGTGGAGCGCCCGCTCGGTGCGGCCGAAGCGGCCGATCATCCGCACAGGGGCCATCGGCTCAGAAGCCGTTCGACGCGCCGATCCACGCGTCCTTGTCGTATCCGCGCTGCTCCCAGAAGCCCAGGCGCTCGTCTGTCGTCTCGGCCTCGATCGCGTGACCCACTTGACGCCCTTGTACCCGTACATGCTGGGCATCACGACCCGGGCGGGGTACCCGTGCCCGTCGGAGAGCGGCTTGCCGTCCATCTCGAGCGCGAGCAGTACGTCGTTCGCGAGAGCCTGCGGCAGCGTGAGCGTGTCGTCGTAGGGCACCTCGGCGGAGACGAACCGCAGCGTGTTCGCCGAGGGCTGCAGCCCCGCCTCCGCGAGCACGTCCTTGAACCGGATGCCCGACCAGTGGACATTCTTGATCCGCCAGCCCGTAACGCACTTGAAGTCCGAGACCTGCTCGACGCGCGGCAGCGAGCGGAGGTCGGCGAGCGTGTACGTCACGGGGCGCTTCACCGCCCCACCGATCTGCAGGCGGTACGCCGCCGGGTCGAGCCGTGGGATGGAGGTGCCGATCGTGTAGATCCGCCACCCCGACGTCGGCACGATCGACTCGACGCTGTTCGGGACGATCCGACCGACGAGGTCGGTCGCCTGTCGCCCGTAGAACAGGCCCGCGACACCGGCCCCGACGAGCCCGAGGAAGGCTCCTCGCCCGATCAGGCGGTCTGCCATACCTCCGTTGTAGCGGTCGTTCCTTACGCCCGTCTTAGAACTCGACCGCCGGGCGGCGCGGAGCGGCGGGCTCGAGCGGGCCTCGCGCGAGCGCCGACGACTCAAGCCCTCGTCGCGACGGTCCCTTCGATCGGCCGCGACGATGCGACTATGCTCGACGCGCAATGCTCGTGCACCTGTGCCGCCACGGCGAAGCGTTCCCGGGGGAGCCCGACGAGCAGCGAGAGCTCACGAACTCCGGAAAGCTCGGATCGAAACGGCTCGGCGGCGAGCTTGCGCAGGAGGCGCGTCCTCCGCTGCTCGTGCTCACGAGCCCGCTGAAGCGGGCGTTCGACTCCGGCCGCATCATCGCCGCCGAGCTCGGCTGCGACGTCGCGACCCGCCACGAGATGCGCCCCGGCGCGGATCTCGCGAAGCTCCGTGAGGCGCTCGAGGGCCTGTACGACCTCGATGCCGTCGCGGTCGTCTGTCACCAGCCCGACGTTTCCGAGATCCTGCTGGAGGCCGCGGGCGTCGAGCACGGATTCCACGTGAGCGAGGCATACGCGTTCGAGCTGCGACCCGAGTGACCGCCGGACGCGGCGATCAGCGTCCGCGCGCTTCGCAAGTCGTACGACGGGGTCGAGGCGGTTCGGGGGATCGACTTCGACGTGCAGCACGGCGAGGTGTTCGGGCTGCTCGGGCCGAACGGCGCGGGGAAGACGACCACCGTCGAGATCCTCGAGGGCTACCGCGCCAGGGACGCGGGCGACGTGACCGTGCTCGGCGTCGACCCCTGGCACGCGGGCACCCGGCACCGCGAGCGGATCGGGGTCGTCCTCCAGCATTCCGACCTCCCCGCCCTCCTCACCGTCCGCGAGGTGCATCGGATGTTCGCCGGCTACTACCGCCGCCCGCGCGAGATCGGCGAGGTGATCGAGCTCGTCGGCCTCGGCGAGAAGCACGACGCGCAGGTGAAGACGCTCTCCGGCGGCCAGAAGCGCAGGCTCGACCTCGGCATCGCGCTGGTCGGCGATCCCGAGCTCGTGTTCCTCGACGAGCCCACGACGGGATTCGACCCCGGCGCCCGGCGCACTGCATGGGATCTGATCCGCTCCCTCCGCTCCCTCGGCAAGACGATCGTGCTCACGACGCACTACCTCGACGAGGCACAGCAGCTCGCCGACCGCGTTGCGGTGATCCGCGAGGGCGAGCTCGTCCGCGTGGGGACGCCCAACGAGCTCATCGGCGGCACGGCCGACGTCGAGATCCGCTACCGCGAGAACGGCCGCGATGTCGTGGTCGCGACCGACGAGCCCACGCGCCTGCTCGCGGAGCTGACGGCCGCAGCGGTCGCCGAAGGGCGCGAGCTCGAGCGCCTCGAAGTGCGCCGACCGACCCTCGAGGACGTCTACCTCGAGCTGGTCGCGGCCGAGGGTGAGCACGATCCGGGGCCGGAGCAGTGAGCTCGCCGGGCGCAGACGACGGGCGGCCGGGGACGTGAGCCTGTTCGCGCATGAGCTGCGGGTGCAGCAACTGCTGTTCTGGCGGAACCGCGAGGCGGCCGTGTTCGTGTTCGTGTTCCCGCCGATGCTGTTCCTGCTGCTCGGCTCGGTGTACGACGGCACGATCGACGGCGACCCTGCCGCGGCCGTTCTGCTGGTGGGGATCCTCGGCTACGGCTGTGCCAACACGGCGCTCGCCGGCCTCGCGATCCAGCTCGTCGTGCGGCGCGAGTCGGGCCTGCTGAAGCGCGTCAGGGCGACGCCGCTCCCGCCCGTCACGTACCTGGCAGGAGTCCTCGGGTCGACGCTCGTCGTGTTCGCGGCGCAGATGGCGCTCACGGTCGTCCTGGGCGTGGCGCTGTTCGACCTCGAGGGGGCCCAGAGCTGGGTGTCGCTCGTGATCGTGCTTTTCCTGGGGGCGGTGTCGTTCGCCGGGCTCGGGTTCGGCGCCGCGTCGCTGATCCGCTCCGACGAGGGGGTGTCGGCGGCCGTCAACCTGATCGTCCTGCCGATGGCGTTCCTCTCCGGCTCGTTCGGCTCGACGACCGACTACCCGGACGTGCTCCAGGCGATCTCGGACGTGCTCCCGCTCACGTACCTGATCAGGCTGGTGAAGGCCGCATATCTGCACGGCGAGTATCCGACGAGCGACCTCACCGCCGTCGCCGTGGTCGTCGCCTGGGGTGTCGCGGGCTACCTGATCGCCTTCAAGCGGTTCGGCTGGCAGCCGAGGGAGAAGTGAGCCCCACGGAGCTGCAGACGGCACTCGCCGCGGTGGTGGGCGACGAGCGGCGTGTCTCGACGGGCGACTCCGAGCGTGACCTCCACGCCGAGGACATCTCGTTCCACCGTCCGCGCCGGCCCGACGTCGTCGTCCACCCGCTGACGACCGCGGAGGTCTCCGCGGTGCTCGCGTTTGCCGACGGGCAGCGCGTGCCGGTGGTCCCGTTCGGCGCGGGCTCGAGCCTCGAGGGCCACGTGATCCCGGTCGAGGGGGGCATCTCGCTCGACCTCACGCGGATGGACGGAATCCTCGAGATCGCGCCCGAGAACCTCACCGCGACCGTCCAGCCGGGCGTCCTGCGAAGCGCGCTCGAGCGTGCCGCCGCCGAGCACGGGCTGTTCTTCCCGGTCGATCCCGGCGCCGACGCGACGCTCGGCGGCATGGCCGCGACGAACGCCGCGGGGACGACCACGGTGCGCTACGGGAAGATGCGCGCGAACATCCTCGAGCTCGAAGCCGTGCTGCCGGGCGGGCGGGTCGTCCGCGTTGGCAGCCGGGCGCCCAAGACGTCCGCCGGGTATGACCTGCTGGGCCTGCTCGTCGGATCGGAGGGCACGCTCGCCGTGATCACCGAGCTGACCTTGCGCCTGCACGGCATCCCCGAGCACGCCGTCGTGCTGCGGATCGCGTTTCCCGACGTCGCTGCGGCGGCGCGCGCGGCGGTGACGATGGTCGCCGCGGGAGCGGGCGTCACCCGGGTCGAGCTCGTCGACGGCTGGACGATCGCGGCGATCAACGGCCACGAGGGAACCGACTTCCCTCCCGTCACGACGCTCTTCGTCGAGGCGTCGGGCAGCGAGGGCTCGGTCGAGTCCGACCTCGAGCTCGTGCGCGCTGCCGCCGACGCCGAGGGCGCGACGGACGCAGTCGCCGAGCGCGATCCCACCGCGCGCCGCCGGCTGTGGGCCGCCCGCCACTCCGCCGCGCTGGCGGCCGCCGCGGCGGCTCCGGGCAGGCGTCAGCGCGCGACGGACGTCTGCGTCCCGCTCTCCGAGCTCGCCGCCGTGGTGGCGCTCGCACGCGCCGAGGTCGACCGCCTGGGCCTCGTAGCGGGGATCCTCGGACACGCCGGCGACGGCAACGTCCACGTCGCGCTCCAGGTCGACCCGGACGATCCGCAGGAGCTCGCAGCCTCCGACGAGCTGGTCGAGACGCTCGTCGTCGACGCGCTCGCCCGCGGCGGCACGTGCACGGGCGAGCATGGGGTCGGGCTCGGCAAGATCGGTGCGCTCGAGCGCGAGCACGGCGACGTGCTCGACCTCATGCGCGTCGTCAAAGCTGGCTTCGACCCGAACGGGATCATGAACCCCGGCAAGATCCTCCGCCCCGCCGCCGCGCCGTCGACGTAGTTCTCGGCGGGAGGCTCGGGTCTGCTGACCGAGTCGCCCGGCGGCGCACGCGGGCGAACAACGGTGTCAGACACAGTCCTGCCGCCCGCCGCCGACCGTCCGACGAGAAACGACGGCCCCATGCGGGTTCGCGAGAACCAGTGGTTGTCAGTAGGCGAAAAGGTGTCAGACACCTTTCTTGTCAAGATGGCTGCCCGGGCCGCGTCCCGAACCGACAGGCCAGAGCGCGACGCAACCCCGCAGCCAGGACGGTGTCTGACACCGTCCTGGCGAACGACGCAAACCCTACGACGAGAAGCCACGACGCCATGCGGGATTGCCGGAATCCACGGTTGACAGTAGGCGAAACGGTGTCAGACACCGTTTCTTGTCAAGATGGCCGCGCGGGCCGCGTCCCGAGCCGACCAGGCTTTCCCACCGGACACCGCACCGCCGCCTCCCGCTCCTCAGAACACCGCGGCCCGCACACGCGCGCGCGCGCCCGCCGCCACCCGCACACGCCCGAGCGCCCGCCCGCACCGGCCGCACCGCCTCACGGCACTGCAGCGCCGCCTCCGGCACTGCCGCCGCCCGCTCCTCAGAACACCGCGGCCCGCACACGCCCGCGCCCGCCCGCCGCCACCCGCACACGCCCCAGCGCCTGCACGCGCCCGCACCGCCCGCACCGGCGCGCCCGACCCTCACCCGCCCGGAACAACCCACCGAGCCTGATCAGACGTGCGCCTCGCGGGGAACGACGTCGGGCCGGCGGCCGCGGGAAGGGGCGCCGAGAGCCTGCACGACGACCGCGGCGACGACGACCGCCCCCGCCCACGAAAGTCGTCGCCGAGGGCCGCTCGCCGTATGCGAGCCACACCCAGAGCGGCCCCAGCACGACCTCGATCAGCGAGAGCACCGCGACCTGCGCGGGCGGGATCAGCCGTGCCCCGATGGTCAAGAGCGCGAGCCCGAGCCCCATCTGCCCGACCCCGAGAGCGGCGAGGATCCACACATCGCCCGTGCCCAACGAGCCGAGCGACACGAGCGGGGCGCACACGACCACGACCAGCACCTGCGAAGCGCACGTGGCGGGCATCATCGACACCTCGCGACGGTGTCGGGCGATCACGATCACGGCCGCGAACGAGGCCGTCATCACGAACGGCAGCGCGACGGCCGCTGCCCCGGAATCGAGCGACCCCGCCGCCATCAACACGACCCCCGCCCCCGCAAGCAGGAGCGCGACCCACGTGCGCGCGTCGATCCGCTCCGAGAGAAACACCCAGCCGAGCAGCGCGGCCATCATCGGCGACGCCGCCTGCATGAAGAGCACGTTCGCGACCGACGTGTAGTTGAGCGCGAGAAGGAACGTGCCCGACGAGATCGCGACGAACACGGTCATCGCCGAGCCCCCACGGCCCGATCGCGCGGAACGCCCGAAGCGTCCTGCCCCGCTCGGTCGCGACGACGAGTGCCAGGAGCGCGAAGAACGCGAACAGCGCCCGCCCGGCGACCTGCGTCACCGCCGTCGCATCGAGCCCGCGCTGTGCCAATCCCGCCGTCGACCACGCAGTCGCCGCAACCAGGATCGCGACCTGACCCTCACGGGCCCGTCGCCGCTCGAGCCCGCTGTCCGTCACCGTCGCAGTCAACCACGCCGCGTCGGCACGGCGGTCGAGCGGTCGCGCGCCGTCGAACAGCAACGCCGCATCGGTGAGAGAGGAGCCGCAGGCCACGCTGCCGCCGCACGGCGAAAGCCGCGCGTAGCCGCCGCCGTACGCGGGTTATCGTGGAGCGGTGCCCGAGAACCGGATCGAGTGGGGGATCCTCGCGGTCGGGCTCGTCGTGCTCGCGGTGCTCGGGGCGGTCATCGGCCTGAGTGTCGGCGACGATCCGGCGACCGACGCGGGCGGGACGACCGCAGAGCGTCGCGACGGAGGCGCTCCCCACCGCGCCGCTCGCGCCACCCGTCACGCCGACCACCGCAGAGCACCTCAGCCGGCCACTACGCCGAATCCCGTCACGACGCAGGAGCCGACGACGACGACACCGACGACCACCACTGCACCGCAGCCGTCCCGCCAGAGCAGCCGCAGCCCGCAGCCCAACGCTCGAGCCCGACGCCAGAGCCGAGCGCCGTCCGCCTGCGACTGAGGGCGACCCGCGGCGACAGCTGGCTCGAGGTGCGTTCCGGCTCGGCCGCCGGAACGGTGCTCTTCTCCGGCACGCTGACCCGCGGCACGACGAGAGTGTTCCGCGCACCCCGGCTCTGGATCCGCTTCGGCGGCGCCTCGAGCCTCGACGCCAGCCTCAACGGCCGTGCGCTCCCGCTTCGCTACGGAACCTACGATGCGCTCGTCACCGCGAAGGGACTCGGAGCCCCCGGGCGCGTAGCCGCCGAGGATGAAGATGCACAATCGCCATGAGCGCGTGATCGCGGCCCCGCCGGAGCAGATCGCAGCGCTCGTGTTGGACTTCGACGCGATCTGGCCGGTGGGGATCGCGCCCGCGCCCCGCCCGCTGGGAGACCGCCGGTACGCGGTGCCGCCGATGATCTGGGAAGAGCTCGAGCAACCCGGCGCGATCCGCGCGTTCCGCGTCGCCGCACCCGCGGAGCTGCAGGCTCGACACTGGTTCGAAGCGCACCCGGTCGATGCCGGCACGCTGCTACGCCACACGATCGACGGAGAGGCGCTCGATCACTACGAGGCCATCTGGCGCGAGAGGATCGAGCCGGCCCACGATCTCGTCCTCGAAGCGCTCCTCGACAACGTCGCCGGCGCAGCGTCTTCAGCCTGAGAGCTCAGAGCTCGCTTCGAACGAAGGCCGCCCGGCCCGGTCAGGCACCGCAGCCCCCCAGCCGACGACGACGCGACAGTCCCACTCGAGGCCCGAGGAGCTCAGCCCGAACCGCCCTCCCGGTCGCCGGTGTCGGGGAGGGTCGGGTGGTCGGTGGGATACACGCCGAGAGCGAACCCATAGACGATCTCGCCCGAGCGCGGAAGCCGGTCGAACTCGGTCACCAGCTCCGCCATTCGCTCCCAGAACTCCGACGCCTGCGCCTCCGAGATGCGCGCGTGCCGGATGAAACCCCACAGCTTCCCGTCCAGGTACGCCGCCCCCGACTCCGAAGCGGCGACCTCGAAGTCGTTGAAGTCTCGAGGCATCTGGTCGCCGTCCGGGCTCTGCTCGACCCCGACGTAGAACATCCGCGCAGTCCGCCCATAGAACCGCTCCTCGATCGCCCGCACCCGCCTCGTCCTCACCACCCGCACCAGTCCTGCCTCGGTGAGCACCTTGACGTGATGGGCAACGGTGCTCTTGGGCCGCTCGAGGGCGACGGCCAACTCGGACACCGTCGCCGCCCGCTCGTGGAGCAGGCCCAGGATCGTGGTGCGGAGGGGATGGCCGATCGCCTTCACCTGCGCCGGTCTGGTGAGCGCGATCCGGTCGGCGAGATCGTAGTCGGGCGGAGACGCGTTGCCGGCCATGACCCGAATAGGCTAACATTGCGGAATGTTCCAAATAAATGGATCAATCCCCACACGCCAAGAGTGGGTCGGGAAGCGCATGGGACAAGCAGCCGGATCGATCTTGGCCGGCGGCCGTGACACAGGACGAGGCGGAGGCGAACCGCCCGCCCAGGCCCCGATCCAGACGCACCCGCAACCTACGCCAAGCCTCTAGGAGGATCACATGACCGAAGTCGTGCTCTACCACCACGTCCAGGGCCTCACCGAGGGAGTGCAGTCGTTTGCCGACGAGCTCCGGCGCGCCGGGCACACGGTGCATGCACCCGACTTGTTCGACGGGCGTACGTTCGACACGATCGAGGAGGGCATGGCGTTCGCGCGCGAAGCGGGGTTCGGCGCGCTCGGCGAGCGTGGCGTGGCCGCCGCCGACGGCATTGCGCCGGAAGTCGTCTACGCGGGCTTCTCGTTCGGCGTGATGATCGCCCAGCAGCTCGCGCAGACCCGGCCCGGCGCCCGCGGGGCCCTGCTCATGTACTCGTGCCTGCCCGTCTCGGAGTTCGGAGACGCGTGGCCCGACGGCGTCCCGGTGCAGGTGCACGGCAAGGGGGCCGACCCGTTCTTTGCCGAAGACCTGGAGGCCGCACAGGCACTCGTCGACTCGACCGACCGGGCCGAGCTTTTCCTCTACCCGGGAGAGGAGCACCTCTTCGCCGACTCCTCGCTCCCGGCGTACGACGCCGCCGCAGCGGCGTTGCTCACCGAGCGCGCGCTGGCGTTCCTCGACATGCTCCGGGCGGACGAAAGCTGAAACGCCCCGTCACCGCGCGAGCGTCACCGCTGAACGGCGCAAGAGAACCCATACACACGTCTCGGGCGACGAGACCGCCGCAGCCTGCCGCTAGGCGCGTCACGGCCTAAGGCTCAGCGCCAGGAAGCTCTACACCGAGCCCGAGTGGCCCGGCTCAGTGGTTGTTGCCGCCGCCGCCGCCCTTGCCCTTGTCGTGCTTGTGGTGCTTGTGGTCTTGTCGTGCTTCTTGTGGTGATCGTGGTGCTTGGGCGGGCACTTGCCGGGCTTGTCGCCGTGCAGGAGGTGTGCACGGTATGCGGGGGGCGGCAGGTAGAGCGTCTTGCCGTGATGACAGATCGGGTTCTTGTGGCCGTACTGGTGCTCCCAGGGGTCCTCGTGGCCGTTGTTCTTGCCGTCTCCCTTGCTGCCCTGGGTGGTCCGCGAGGTGCTCGACTGCTTGGTGGCCTTCGTCGTCTTCACGTGGGCTACGTCGCGGATGCTCGAGCTGAACGACGCCACCGCGCTGCCGGCGTAGCCGACGCTGCCGACTGCGCCGAGGGCGGCGAGCATCACGGCGGTGAGGGCACCGACGACCGCAAGTCTGGGGGAGAGACTGCGGCCGCCGCCTGACCCCGAGCGGCCGGCGACCATGCGAACGAGGCTCTCGGGCGGCTCGGGCCTTTCGGCCCGCAGTCGCCGTTCGAGCTCTGTCCCTCGCCTATGTCGTCTGAATCCGCTCATCGCCGCTACCTCCATTACCGGCGCGGCACCCGAAACCCTTACACGCATCCACCGCGCGGCCTACGAAGGCTGAGGCCGCTCGCGAGCCGCCCGAGAGGCGGCCGGACCGGGCGCCGGCTCCCCGAGAATCTCCTCGAGGCGCCGAAGCGCGCGGTGGAGGGCCACCTCGACCGTGTTCGTCCGCTCGTCGAGGAGCTCGGCGATCTGCCGCGCGGTGAGGTCGGCCCCGTAGCGGAGGGCAACGAGCTCGCGCGAGCGCTCGTCGAGCCGCTCGAGCGCCCCGTGGAGCTCGAGCCGCCGCAGGGCGTCCTCCTCCAGCACGCGCGGATCAGCCTGGTCGGGCGGGTCGGCGCTTGGGATCGGGACGGGAGCGGCGAGAGAGTCGGCGATGCAGCGGCGGGCGATGCCGAGCAGCCACGGCACCACGTCGCCCCGACGGCCGTCGAAGCTCGAGCGGTAGCGGACGGCGCGCTCGAACACGTCGCTCGTGATGTCCTCGGCGTCGGGGCCGTCGCCCACCCGGTAGGCGACATACGCGTACACGCGGCGGACGAGTGGCGCAGGATCGGAAAGCGGGTCACGAGCCATCCGCACCTCCGTCCTCGGCGCGCGCGTCCGCGATCTCGGGGCCGAGCGGGTTGAGCGCCGCCGCGCGGTCGAGCGCCGCCTCCCGCTCGGCCCCGGTCGTCGTCGCCGCGAGGTCGAGCCAGATCTCCCAGTCGCCCGGATCTTTCGCCGCCGCGCGGCGCAGCGTCGCGACCCCCTCGGTCTTCTGCCCCAGCAGCACCTGGGCGTCCCCCTGCGCCTGCAGGGGCTGAGCGGACCACGGCATCCAGCGGCGTGCGGTACGTGCGTTGTCGAGGGCGCGCCGCCCCTCGGCCTGGACGACCGCCGACTCAGCGCGGGCCAGCGCGATGTTGCCGACGAGCCCGACGAACGCGACGACGGCGACGCACGTCGCACCCGCGGCGAGCCCGTAGCGCAGCAACGGCCCCGGCGCACGCTCCTCCTCGTCCTCCTCTCGCGCCGCGACCACCACCGCAACGCCGCAGAAGAGAGCGAGCAGCGTGAGAGCTGGCACCTGCCAGTCCCAGTCGACGAACGCATGGACGAGATACGCCGCATAAGCGCCGAGCGCGACCGCCGCAAGCGGGTGCGCGACGGGCGCGGATCCCGGCCGCGAGCGGCAGCGCGAGCACGACCGCGAGCAGCCCGAGGCCGACGACACCGAGCTCGCCGAGCGTCTGCGCATAGAGATTGTGCGCGTCGCGTACCTGCGCCTCCCGGGGGCGGTGCTCCAGCCACCAGCGTTCGAATCCGCCGCCACCCGAGCCGACCACAGGGTGCGCGCGAAATTCGTCCCAGGCGGCGTGCCAGAGCTCGATCCGACCGTTGCTCGAGAACGTGAAGAGCCGGCTGTTGAGGTCGGTCCCGCCCGTCGGCGGCGACGTGAACGAGTCGTAGCCGCGCCGGGCGAGCGAGACCGGATCGTCGTAGACGACGAAGGCGCCTACGAGCGCGATCGCAGCGGCGGCGACGAGCGCGCCGCCGTAGGCGAGCCGGACAGGCGCAGGCACCTCGATCCGCCGAGACGCGATCACGAAGCCGAGCGCGACGCCGAGCTGTCCGAGCGCGAGCAACGCGAGCCAGAGCAGCAGCCTCTGCCCGTCGTCCGTCGCCTGCGCGAGCGTCGCCGATTTGTTCGTGAGCCCGTCGAGCCTCGAGGCGAGCAGCACGCCGAGCGCGGGAAGCGGCAGCAGCACCAGTGCGCCGGTAACGAGACGGAGCCGCCTGGGCGACACCGCGAGCACGACCGCGGCGCCGACCACGAGCGCGAGCCAGGAGCCGCGGCTGAACGTGAAGTAGAGGGTGGGCAGCAGCACGACCGGCGCGAGCGAGGCGAGGATCGCGCCGACCGCCGAGCGGACGTGAACGGCGAGCCCCAGGCTGAGAAGCAGCGTGAGCGCCGCGAAGGCGCCAAGTGCGTTCCAGTAGCCGATCGGCTCGAACAACCGGTAGCTGGCCTCTGCTCCGAACGAGCCGACCCGGTCGGGCTCGAGTCGCGTCGCAAGCCCATACGCGCATGCCCCAGTCGCGCCGGCGACGAGGCCGCCCAGGAACATTGCGAGGTCGCGGCGGCGGACGAGCAGCAGCGCCGCCGGCGCGGCAGCGACGTAGACGAGCATGCGCTCCCCCGCGAGCGCCGCCGGCCCGGGCGCACCCCAGAAGGCCGAGAGACACGTCCATCCGGCCAGAGCGAGCAACGCCGCTGTCCAGATCGCGCCGAGCGCGGAGAGTCGGGTCCGCCCCAACAGCGAGGCCGCGATCACGACCCACGAGAGCAGCAGCGCCGTCCAGCCCCAGGACGTCGGGAAGTATCCACCGGATGCGGCCGCGACACCGGCGACGGTGACGAGCGGCAGCCCTAGGGCCACCCATCGTCCGCCCAGTCGGCCGGACTCGAGCTCTCGGAAGCCGTGCACGGATGGCGTGGTTACGGAGTCCAACAGCACCGCTCTCGTACTACGTTGCTCCGTATCGCCGCTCGAAAGTCGGGGCGCCGTTCATCTTCTCGTCGGCGTGTCGGCCACGCCCACAGTGTCCCACGCAACCCGCGTCTTCGAGCAGACTGCATCGGTGAGCGTCGAGCCAACGGAGACAGCGCATGCGTCCTCGTAGCAGCGTGCCCGGCCGCCACAAACTTCTCTACGTCGTCGGTGCGAGGCCCAATTTCGTCAAGATGGCCCCTGTCGTTGCGGAGTTGCGGCAACGGCTTCCCGACGCGGACCACGTGGTGGTGCACACGGGCCAGCATTACAGCGCGGAGCTGTCGCAGGTCTTCATCGACCAGCTCGCGCTCCCGGAGCCTGCACACCGGCTGGAGACTGGCTCGGGCCCACACGGAGAACAGACGGCTCGTGTCATGGAGCGCCTCGAGCGCGTCGTTGCGGCCGACCCTCCCGACATCGCGTTCATCGCGGGCGACGTGAACTCAACGCTGGCGGGGGCGCTCGTGCTGGTCAAGCTCGGGATCCCCTACGGGCACGTCGAGTCGGGGTTGCGCAGCTTCGATCGTTCCATGCCCGAGGAGATCAACCGGATCGTGGCCGACGAGTTCGCCGAGTACCTGTTCTGCCACTCCGAAGACGCGGTCGAGAACCTCCGCCGGGAGGGGATCGAGTCCGGGCGCATCCACCTCGTCGGCAACACCATGATCGACACCCTCTGCCGCCTCGAGCCGCGATTTCGCAAGCTCAGCTTCGCGGAACGACTCGGGCTGGGGACGCACGAGTTCGTCCTGGTTACCCTGCATCGTCCGTCGCTCGTGGACGGCCCCCTCCTGGATGAGGTCCTCGAACAGCTCCAGGTGCTCGCCGAGCGCATCCCGGTGCTCTTCCCATTGCATCCGCGCACGCGACAGCGAATCGCCGATCCACAGCGGTATCCCGACATCCGTTTCCACGACCCCGTCGGCTACCTCGAGTTCCTCTCCCTGGAGGCCGATGCAGCAGCAGTGCTGACCGACTCCGGAGGCGTCCAGGAGGAGACGACGTACCTCGGCGTTCCGTGCTTCACCCTACGGGCGGGCACGGAGCGGCCCGTGACGATCCGTCTGGGCACGAACACTTTGCTCGGACTCGAGCCCTCGCGGATTCCCGGAATCGTCGACGCAATCGCCGCCGCGACGCAGACGCACGTTGTTCCGCCCCTCTGGGACGGACGCGCATCCGAGCGGATCGCCGACATCGTGATCGAACGACTGCAGTGATCGACCTTCATACGCACATCCTTCCCGGCGTCGACGACGGGGCTCGCACGCTCGAGGACGCGCTCGACATGGCGCGGGCGTTCGTGGAGGACGGCGTCACGGCAGTCGCGGCAACGCCGCATGTCAGAGACGAGTTCCCGACCTCGGCGGACAGGATGCTGAGAGCGGTCGCGTCCCTGCAGCGCACGCTAGATCGGGAGAGCATCCCTCTCGTCGTTCTTCCCGGAGCGGAAGTGGCTGTCGGATGGGTCGAGCAGCTCGACGAGAGCGAGCTCCGGCGACTGACGCTGGCCGCGAGTGGCCGCTACCTCCTGGTCGAGACGCCGTATAGCGGCTGGCCTGCCGCGATTGTCGAGCAGCTCCGCCGCCTGCTGGTCGCGGGCTTCACCCCGGTTCTCGCGCATCCGGAGCGGAACGCAGTCGTCCAGGCGAACCCGACGTTGCTCAAACCGCTCGTGGAAGGCGGAACGCTCGTCCAGCTGACGGCCGCCTCGCTCGACGGCCGCCACGGCAACGCTTCGCACGACACTGGCCATCGCCTCGTCGCGGCGGGCCTAGCCCATGTGCTGGCGAGCGACGCGCACACACCCCGGGTACGTGCGGCGGGCCTGAGCTCGGCTGTCGACGCGATCCGTGACGAGGCGCTAGCACAGTGGCTCGCCACGGACGTGCCGCTCGCGCTCGCCTACGGCCACGAGGTTCCCCCGAGGCCACAGTCGAATTGACGAGCCGCGTTCCCCCTGCACCGCGGTTTACAATTGTACGGGCGAGGCTGGGATCGACGTCCCCGGAGAGGTAAGGTCGTCTGTCAGGAGGGTAACGCCGTCAGGATCTTTGCAACGGGGAGAAGGGAGCACCGGGAGCAATCGAACGCTTCGATGCGCACGGCCCGACTGGTCTCCATGCCCTACGCATCCTCAAGCGGAGGTTGTGGATCGTCCTGCTCACCACGGCGCTGGTCGCAGGCATCGCCTACTACCTGTCGTCCCGCGAGCAAGCGCTCTACAGCGCCTCCTCGACAGTTCTTCTGAAGTACCAGAACCTCGCGAGCGGTCTCACGGGAATCCAGGACCTCTCGCCGGGCAACCAGGATCCGCAGCGGGATGCCGAGACGCAGACCCAGATCGCGATGTCGCCGGCGGTCGCGGATCGGGTGGTCGAAGCAGCGAAGATCCCCGGGCTCACATCCGACTCGTTCCGCGACAAAGCGGATGTGACCGCCGCCGCCGATTCGGACACCCTGAACTTCGAGGTCACCTACCAGGACCCGGAGACGGCGGTAAGGCTCGCGACCATCCACGCGCGCGAGTACATCCGGCATCGCCGCGCGCTCGACACCGCGGCCATCGTCGCGGCACGCAAGGAGCTGGAGGGCCGGCTCGAAGAGCTCGAAGGCACGGGCTTCAAGGGCTCGCCGCTCTTCGCTCAGCTGGTCGAGAACGAGCAAGCGCTTCGCACCATGGAGGCATTGCAAACGGCGAACGCCTCGCTCCTCCGTCCAGCGAGCGACGCAACGCAGATCCAGCCGCGGATGGAACGGGCTGTGGTCCTCGGGGTGATTCTGGGTCTCATGCTGGGCGTCGGGCTCGCCTTTGCTCGCGACGCCCTCGACACGCGCGTGCGGTCGTCGAGCGAGATCGCCGACAGGCTCGACACCACGCTCCTTGCGCGGATCGCCGCTCCGCCCAGGAGACTTCGCCGCAAGCAACGGCTCGTGATGATCGCCAGTCCGCACAGCGCCCAAGCGGAGGCGTTTCGCATGCTCCGGGCGAACTTCGAGTTCGTGAACCTCGACCGCGGCGCGCGCTCGATTCTCATTACGAGCGCGCTCGCGCAGGAGGGCAAGTCGACCACGGTGGCGAACCTCGCCGTCGCGCTCGCTCGTGGCGGACAGAAGGTCGCGCTGGTCGATCTCGACCTCCGCCAGCCGACAATCGGGAGGTTCTTCGGAATCCCGGCGACGCATCCTGGCGTTACCGACGTCGTCGCAGGCTCATCCACACTCGACGAGGCCCTCATGGAGGTGAGTCGTGGCCCCAAGGGCCAGGCGGACCCGTCAGACGTCGGCAGCAACGGATCCGGCGCGACGGGCACGGGCGGAGTCCTCAAGGTGCTCACGTCGGGCCCGGTGCCCCGTGACCCGGGTGAGGTGGTAAAGGACAAGCGTCTGGCGGCGGCGCTCGACCAACTGGAGGGATCCTTCGACCTCGTCCTCATCGACAGCCCACCGTTGCTTTCGGTCGGCGACGCGATGTCCCTGAGCGCCCAGGTCGACGCGATCATCACCGTTGCCCGCCTGAGAATGCTGCGACGTGGAGTCCTCGACGAGCTCGCTCGATCGCTCGAAAACTGCCCAACGATCAAGCTCGGCGTGGTCGTCGCGGAGGCCGAGGCGGAGCCAGGCTATGGCTATGGCTACGGCGGCTACGCGTACCACAGCTCAAGCAAGGAGCCGGACTGGGTCACGGTTCCGTCAGCAACACCGGCGTCGCGCGAGGAGACGATGCGTTGAGCTCGCGCTTCCCAGTGCGCATGGCGCCGCCGCACCCTGACCAGGAGTCGGACCACGGGCGTGGGCAGACTGCACCCAAGGCCCAGAGCCTGGCGACGGCGGCAACGAGCAGCCGACGTCGCCACGACCGCGACCGCACCGTACGTCACGCCCTGCTCGTGGCGGACATGACCGCGTTGGTTTCAGCGTTCGCCGTGCTGCAAGTCGTTTTCCCCGCCCAAGCCGTGAACGACAGGTTGGGATCTACCAGCGAAATCGTGCTCTTCGCTGCCAGCCTTCCGCTGTGGGTCGTCCTGGCGCGAACAATGGGCCTCTACAACCGCGATGCCGAGCGCCCAGAGCACACGACGGTCGACGACTTCGTCGGGATCGTCGCCCTCGTTACCACGATCGTGTGGCTCAGCTTCGTCGCCGCGTACGTGACCGGAGCCGCAGCCCCGAATTTCGGGAAGTGGGTCGTCTTCTGGGCGCTCGCAATCGTGTTGATCGCGGCGGCGAGGGCTGCGGCACGCGCAGTCGTCGCCCGGCGAGGCAACCTCGTCCAGCGGGCGCTGATCGTTGGCACCGATCCAAGCGCACAGATCGTCGCGCGTAAGCTCATCCAGCACCCCGAGTATCGGATCTCGCCCGTCGGGTTCGTCCACGGCTCGCCTGCCCTCCTCCGCGAGGAGGTGTCCGGCGTGCCGGTCGTAGGCGCGGCAAACCAGTTGCCGAGTCTCGTCGAGCAGATGGCGATCGACCGCGTCTTGTTCGGATTCTCCGGTGCGACGGAACGGCAGATGCTGCGGCTCGTACGGCACCTGCAAGGAGTCGGTGTGCAGGTGGACGTGATCCCCAGGCTGTTCGAGGCGCTCGGGCCGAGCGCCAACATCACTTCGATCGAGGCCATGCAGCTCGTGAGCCTGCCGCCGGGACGGATGAGCCGCGACGCTCTGCTCGTGAAGCGGATGCTCGACATCGTGGCGTCGGCTGCGCTCCTCGTGCTGACAGCGCCGCTCTTCGCGGCGATCGCGGCCTGGATCAGGCTCGACTCACCCGGCCCCGTGCTGTTCCGGCAGACGCGCCTCGGGCTCCACCAGCAGCCCTTCACTGCGCTCAAGTTCCGGACGATGTGCGAGGACACGCCGGACGCCGAGCACCACGACTACATCCGCCGGACGATGAACGGCAACGCGACACCGGAGGGCGGCGGCCTCTACAAGCTCGAGCGGACGGACGCCGTGACACGACCCGGCCGGCTTCTGCGCAAGACGAGCCTCGACGAGCTGCCGCAGCTCTGGAACATCCTCCGCGGCGACATGTCGCTCGTCGGCCCGCGGCCGTGCATCCCGTACGAGACCGAGGTATACGAGGAGCACCACTTCGAGCGCTTCTCCGTCCCGGCCGGTCTGACCGGTCTGTGGCAAGTGACTGCACGTGCCCGTTCCCCGTTCGTGGAGGCACTGGAGCTCGACGTGCTCTACGCGCGCAGCTGGTCGTTCTGGGGCGACATCCTCCTACTACTCAAGACGCCCGTGCAGGTATTCAGACCGAAGGCGACCCGATGAGCGAGCCGCTGCGCGTCGCCGTGGTGGGCCTCGGCTACTGGGGGCCGAACCTGCTGCGCAACCTCGTCGAGCTGCCGGACGCCGAGGTCGTCACGATCTGCGACGCGCGCCAGGAGCGACTCGAGCACTGGGGCAGGCGCTACCCCGCGATCGGATGCACGACGTCGTACCTGGAGGTGCTGTCCGACGATCGCGTCGAGGCGGTGGTGATCGCGACGCCGGTGTCGACCCACTTCGAGCTTGGCTCCCGGGCGCTTCGGTTCGGCAAGCACACGTTCGTCGAGAAGCCCCTCGCGGCGAGCTCCGAGGAGGCCGAGGAGCTCGTGCACCTCGCGCGCCGGGCGGGCCGGGTGCTGATGCCCGGCCACACCTTCCTCTATAGCCCGCCGGTGGTGCTCGTGAAGGAGCTGATCGACCGCGGAGACCTCGGCGAGATCTACTTCATCTCGTCGAGCCGCGTCAACCTGGGCCTCCACCAGGCGGACGTGAGCGTCGTCTGGGATCTCGGCCCCCACGACTTCTCGATCCTGCGCTTCTGGCTGGGCGAGTCGCCGGCGAGCGTTTCAGCACTCTCGCGCAACTGCGTGATGCCCGGGACGCCCGACGTGGCGTTCGTGAACATGCAGTACCCGTCGGGCACGATCGCCCAGATCGAGCTCGCGTGGCTCGCACCGAGCAAGCTCCGCCGGACGGCAGTCGTTGGCTCCGAGCGGATGGTCGTCTACGACGACACGAGCGGCGAGCCCGTCCGCGTCTTCGACTCGGGCGCGACGCTCCCCGACCCCGAGAGCTTCGGCGAGTACCAGCTCAGCTACCGAACGGGGGACATCGTCTCGCCGCACGTCGAGCCCGTCGAGCCGATCTACCGGCAGATGGAGGACTTCTGCAGGGCTGTGCGCGAGCGCGTCGCGCCGCGCTCGTCTGCGCAGCTCGGGCTCGAGGTCGTAGAGACCATCGAGGCAGTCGATGGAGCGCTTGCGCGTAACGGCGCCGCGCTGGAGATCTCGGGCGCTGCGGGGGTGGATCGCGGGACCCCGTCACACAGCGTCGGCGACGCGTGACCACGGCTCCTCAGGACAGGTCGCTCACTGAATTGTCGATCGAGCGGCCGATCCGCGTGCTCCACGTCGTGTGGAGCGGTGGCCTGGGCGGCGCCGAGCGGGCCATCTATCAGCTCGTGCGCGCGCAGAGGGCGGACGACCGTACCGCTCCAGCCATCATGTTCGCCCAGCCGCGAGGACCATACTTTGGGCTCGCGCGCTCTCTTGGCTGCGAGGTTCGCGTTCTCGAACTCGCACATAACCGAGACCTGTGGCGCCTGCACAAGATCGCTCGCCAGATGCAGGGTTTTGACGTGCATCACTTCCATTCGGCCGAGCCGCTGCTGATGGCCGCCAGCGTACGCGTCCATGGAGCCGGGCGTGTCTACACGCACCGCGGAGGATCGTGCGACTACTCGGCAGGGAAGCGTCTGCGGCTCGAGATCTGCGGGTTGCTACTAAGGAACTCGTTCCACGCCGTCTCCGGCAACACGGCGCACGGAGCACGATCTGCGGCCGCGCTTTACCGCATTCGCCCCGATCGGGTTCGCGTCACCTACAACGGCATCGACTTCTCTCTGATCGAGCCTGTCCGCGCGCGCGACGATGTCAGGGCTGAGCTAGGCGTCGGGAAGACGGATCACCTGCTCGGCACCGTGGCGGTTCTCAAGGATTGGAAGCGCATCGACCGCCTGATCCGTGCTGTCGGTTCACTCCGGCGGGAGGGGCTCCACCTCGTCATCGTCGGAGACGGTCCGGAGCGCGAAAGGCTCGAGTTGCTCGCGAGACGGGCCACGGCGGCTGGGTCGGTGAGCTTCGTGGGGCGGCAATCCCAGCCGTGGGACTACCTCCAGGCGATGGACACGTTCTCGCTGCCCTCGACAGAGATGGAGTCATTCGGGAACGCCGCGGTCGAGGCCATGGCGCTCGGGCTGCCGACGATCGTCTTTGCGGACGGTGGTGGGTTGTTGGAGCACGTCGAGCACCGTCGCACTGGGCTCGTGGTCGACACGCAGTCGCAACTGGAGCAGACGATTTCCTTGCTGATCGAAAGCCCCTCGCTGCACCATGCGATCGGTGCAAATGCGCGAGCGTTCGTTCGAGAGCGGTACTCGACGACCCGCGCAGCCGACGCCTATCAGGCGCTGTACGCAGAAGGTCTCCACCGTATGAAGGTGCGCGATGCTGAAAATGGTGTCGTTCAGGGTTCTCGTCTGTCCCGACTGCGGTCGGAAACCTCGCGGAGGAGCTGAGGCGCCCTGATCGTCGCCCACTTCACCAAGCCCGCCTCGATCGTTCTTCGGCGTGCGGAGGCTGCCTGACCGTGTGTGGCATCGCCGTCACAGTTGATCTAGGAGGGTACGGCCAGGCCGAGCCGTGGGCCCTCGGTCGGCTGCGTCACCGCGGCCCGGATGGAGAGGGCGTAGCTCACGACACCGCCGGCAACGTGGCGCTCGAGCACTGCCGCCTCGCGATCATCGACCCCGACAATCCGGCTGCCGCCCAGCCGTTCGAGGACGAGGCCGGCCGCTGGGTGATCGTCTACAACGGCGAAGTCTTCAACTATCGCGAGATCCGACGCGACCTCCAGCGGCGTGGTGTCACGTTCAGGACCGACTCCGACACCGAGGTCGTGCTACTCGGCTACGCCCACGAGGGGGAGGCGATCCTCCAGCGGCTTCGGGGCATGTTCGCGTTCGTTGTCTGGGACAGGCAGGAGAACGAGATCTTCGTCGCGCGCGACCAAGTTGGCGTCAAGCCGCTCTACTACTACGCCGACGATCGGCTGTTCGCGTGCTGCAGCGAGATCCGCCCGCTTCTAAGTCATCCGGCGATACGGACGCGTCTCGACCCTGAAGGTGTCGTCGAGTTCCTCGCGTTCGGGCACAACCTGGGGACCCGGACGCTCGTGGACGGAATACGCGTGCTGCCGCCCGGGAACTCCCTTCGCATCCACGGAGGTCGCGTGATCGTCCGCGAGTACTGGGACGTCTTGCCCAACGAGCCGGCGCCTTCGTCACCGCAGGAAGCCGAGGAGGAACTCGCGGCTCTCGTCGAGGATTCTGTCGCGCTCTCGCTGGTGAGCGACGTGCCGCTCGGGCTGATGCTGTCGGGCGGCATCGACTCCTCTCTCGTCGCCGCCCTCGCTGTCCGGCACACGCAAGCCTCCGAGCTGACCGCGTACTCTGTCGCGTTCGGTAGGCCGGACGACGAGGTCGTCGGAGCGGCTCGCCTGGCCACTGATCTTGGCATCGGCCACCGGGTGGTCCCTGTGACCCAGCGCGAGGTGACCGACGACTTCGAGGACTGGCTCGACGAGCTGGACTACCCGTCGGGGAACCCGACCTGGATTGCCTCGTCGTTCGTCGCCCGCGCTGCAAGAGCGGACGGCATCAAGGTGCTCCTCGGCGGAGACGGCGGAGACGAGCTGTTCGGCGGGTACAGCCGCTGGATGAAGTATCTCCGCTTCCACGACAGCGTATGGCGGCGCGCCCCCGCGCGCCTCCGGTCGCTGGCAGGCGCCGCGTTCGAGGACCGTATCGACGGGCTATGGGGAGACATCGCCCGGCGAGCCGCCTCGAACGGCGAGCTATATGTCCCGAGTCGCCCGTTCCACGACGACGCGCTTCGCGTCTCTCTAGGCCCGGCCGGGCTCGCCTCGCTCGCCGTCTCGCATCCGGAGTCGGGGATCCGCGACCTGCGTCGCCGGTTCGACGAGCGGTATTCGGGACGCGACTATCTCGCATGGATGTCGTACGCCGCTCTCAAGACGAGCCTCGTCGAGGACTTCCTCGCCCGCCTCGACAAGATGGGCATGCGTCACTCGGTCGAGGGCCGCGTGCCGCTGCTCGACCCGGTCCTCGCCCGTTGGAGCTTCTCGGTCCCCCAGGCGACCAAGGTCCCGTCGTTTCGGCAAAAGGCCTTGCTGCGCTCTGTCGCCGATCGGTTTCTGCCCCGGTATGTACTCGAGCGGCCGAAGCAAGGCTTCTGCGCGCCGATCGGAGCATGGTGCGCCGAGATCCTTGCCGGCCGGCAGATCGCGGCCGAGAGCCCGCTGGTCGAGAGCGGCATCGTGAAGTCAGACGCGCTCGAGACGCTCCGGCGCAGGGGAGCCGGTGCCGGCTTCGCGTCGTGGACCCTTGCTCTGCTGAACGAGTGGACAGAGCGGAACCTTGTCGGGACGGGCGCGCCCCTGGGGGTCGCCACATGAGCGTCCTTGTGGGACAGCACGCGATCCCAATGCCATCTGAGCGGCTGGAGCTGGGTGTGCACGCACTTGCACAGCTCCCGGATAACGTGACGCTGTCGGTGAGTGGCTCGCCGCCTCTTAATGGGCCTGCGTGGCTTGCTGCGCGCGCGTACGGGGTCGAAACAAGGATCGAGAGGGCGGCCCTCGACCACGCAGACCGGCAGCGGGCCCCGACGTTGGCAGAGCTCGTCGAGGGTCGAGGAGGACAGGATCCCGCGGCGTACCCCGACGGAGTCCTGGCCGGACAGCTTCTCGCCGTGGTAACCAATGTGCCCACTCACTACCGGGTGGCGCTCTTCAACGAGCTCGCTCCGCGGGCAGAGGCGGCGGGCGCACGACTCCGGGTCTTTTTTCTCTCCCGAACGCCGTCGACCCGCCCGTGGATGGAACCCGGCGCAATCCGGTTCGAACACGAGTTTCTCCGGGGCTTCGATCTCTCGCGCGATCGAGGGCGGCGCCTCCTGCCGCTCGATCTCGAAGCGCGCCTCCGCGCGTTCGCACCAACGACGGTCCTCGTCGGGGGCTTCTCGCCCCTCGTCGCCGGCAGAGTCGCGCGCTACGCGCGTAGGAGCGACGTGTCGTTCGGTGTGTGGAGTGGAGAGATCGCCTCTCGTCCCACCGCGCGGGCGGGCCTCCGCCGCTCGCAGCGGGTCCGGCTGCTCGGGCGCGCCGGCTACGCCGTCGCGTACGGCACACGAGCTGCCGAGTACCTCCGTTCGTTGGATTCCAACCTGCCCATCGTGATCGGCCGCAACACGACCATCGTTCCGGACACACCGACCGCACAACCTAACCGAGCCAGAGTCGAACTCCTCTCCATCGCGCGCGCGGAGCCGGACAAGGCACTCGACGTGCTCGTCGACGCCGTCAGGAGCGTGCCCGGGCTGAGGTGCCGCCTCACCGTGGTCGGCGACGGCCCCGAGCTGCCTGCCTTACGCACGCGAGCGGTCGGCGACGCGAGGATCCGATTCCTCGGTGCTGCGAAGCCGCCTGACGTCCGACGCTTGCTAGCAGACTCAGATGTCTTCCTCTTCCCGTCGCGTTACGACGTGTTCGGGCTCGCGGTCGTCGAGGCGATGGGTGCCGGGCTCGCCACCGTCGTTTCGCCGCTTCCGGGCGTCGTGGACGATCTCTGCGTCTCCGAGCGCAACTGCGTTGTCGTGGACGGGGGCCCCGGCGAATGGGCTACCACGATCGTGCGTCTTGTCGAGGATGCGGGGCTGCGCGCACGGCTTGGCCAGGCTGCGACTGCAACGATCCACGCTCGATGGACACTGGCGCACGCCGCGTCGGCGATGCTCGCGGGCTTCTGTCTCCCGTTCCTCACTCAGGGAGTGAGTGGATGACACCGGAGGCCGTCGACACCTTCGCCCGTACGGGCGCTCGTCTTGCCCGAGCGCGCCGCTCCGCGGGGCTGAGCCAGAGAGCGCTCGCAGACCGTCTCGGCACCTCCCTCTTCACCGTGGACGCCGTCGAGGCGGGCGGGCGTGATCCGGCCCCCTTCCTCGCAGGCGTCGCCGAAGCCACGGGCACGCCTCCTCGAGCATTCACGCACCGGTCCGAGTCAACCCTGGCGGCGGGCCCGGCGGCGCAAGCAAAAGGACGGGCACACCCAGCGGAGGGCTTGGACAGACGCAACCTGGTCCTTGCGGCCATCGTCCTTCTCGTCACGGTCCGTTTCTTCACCGAGGTCGAACCCGTCTTGCCTCGCGCGGCCAACTTCATCGACATCCCCATCTTCCTGGCGGCCGTCGCCGTCCTGACAATGCAGCCGTCGCTCCGTCCTGGAGCCTGGTACCTGCGGACGGGGCCGCTCGTTGCTGCGTTTTTCGCCCTCAGTCTCGTCTCGGTCCTCGTGAACGTCGGCCGCGTCGATCCTGCGCCGGTCATCGTGTTCATCTACGGCTTCCTGGCTCCGATCGTGCTCTACGCGATCACGTACCGGGTCTGGCCGCAAGGTAACGCAGCACCGCTCAGCCGAACCCTCGTCGGCCTCGGTATCGCCGAGCTCATTGTCGTCTTGCTCGTCGACCTTCCAACCTTCGTCGACACGCACAACCCGGACGACGTGAGCGGCACGTTCGGCACCAACGCCTACCAGCTCGTGTTTCTACTGCTCGTGATCGTCGCCCTCGTCGTGGGGATCGCGACATTCGAGCCGGGCACGCGCATAGCGCAGTTCGCCGTTCCTCTCGTGGCCGCCTCTTTCGTTGCCATGCTGCTCGCCCAGTATCGCGCCCTTCTCGTATCGACGGTCATTGCGATCTTCGCCGTTGCGTTCCTTCTCAAAGGCGTACGGCGAGGCATCCTCGCCGTGGGAATCGTCTCGGTGGGGTTCGCGCTCACCTTCTACTACGTCGCTACGAACCTGTCGTTCCTGAAACTCGACACGGCAGCCGAGAGCATCTCCGGTTCGCCGGCCGAGTACGTGAAGGGACGTGCCGGCGTCATCGGTCACGTTCTCGACATGTACGGCGATATTCCCGCGACCATTGCTATCGGCTCCGGGCCTGGGACCTACTCCAGCCGGGCATGGCAGACCTTCGCCAAGGCCGACAGCAACTCCCGGTCGAACGTGGTCGGCGGTTATGCGACGTCACTCACCGGAGGACGGGTGTACTCGACCGACGTGTCGGAGACATACGTCGAACCACAGATCGAGCGAGGCGATATTAGCCAGGGCTCACGGGCGATCTCGAATCCGTACTCGAGCTACGCATCACTGATGGCCGAGGTGGGCCTCCTCGGTGCGGTATTCATCGTCAGCATCTACGCCGGTGCGCTCGTGCGCCTGTGGCAGATGGCGAGCCGATCGATCCGCAACCGTCGCCCTGGCGACCCGCTACCGGCATTGATCATCGCGACGTTCGTCGCGTTCCTCACCCTTCTCCAGATGGCGTTCCTCGAGAACTGGTTCGAGGTCACCCGGATTACGTTCGTCGTCTGGATGATGTTCGCCGTGTGCTGCAAGGAGCTCGACGCGCGAGAGTCGCCGTGACCAGACCGCGCCTCATTGTGGTCGGACCGTTGCCGCCGCCGATCCACGGTGTAACCGTGTCGACGAACCTGGTTCTGGAGAACCAGGAGCTCGCCAAGCGCTTCCGGATTCAGCACCTCGACACCAGCGACCATCGCTCGCGGAGGAACATCGGTACCTGGGATGCCAGGAATGTCGTCGAGGCTCTCGGTGCTGTTGTGCGGCTTCTGGTCGCGATGCGAGGCCAGCGCGGAGTTCTCTACCTACCGCTCTCCCAGAGCACTCCCGGATTCGTGCGTGACTCGCTCTTCATCATCCTCGGACGCACGCTCGGATGGAGGGTCGCCGTGCACCTGCGAGGGAGCGACTTCCGTTCGTTCTACGACATTTCGCCGCGCGTGCTCAGGCGATGGATCCGCTTCACCACCAGGCGCATCGACTCCGTTGCCGTGATGGGCGAGTCACTGCGATGGGTCTTCGCCGGACTCATGCCCGACGAGCGTATCGCCGTCGTCCCGAACGGCACACCCGACCCAAATCCTCTGTCGACCCGCCGCGACCGGAATCACGTGCTGTTCCTGAGCAACCTTCGGCGGCGCAAGGGCGTCGTAGAGGCAGTCGATACAGCTTTGCTCGTGCTCGAAGAGCTCCCCTCCGCGAGATTCACGTTCGCGGGCAGCTGGGAGAGCCACGAGCTCGAGGGAGAACTTCGCGCGCGCGCTCGGCCCGTCGACGGCGCGGTGACCTTTCGGCCTCCGGTCTACGGCGAGGAGAAACACAGACTCCTCGCGTCGGCTGCGATCTTGCTCTTCCCGCCCGTCGAGCCGGAAGGGCATCCTCGTGTAGTTCTCGAGGCGCTCGCGGCTGGCGTTCCCGTGGTAACCACCGACCGGGGAGCGATCCGCGAAACCGTTACCGATGGACGGAACGGATTCGTGCTCCCCGATCCCGATCCCCGCCTGCTCGCCGACGCGGTCACCAGTCTGCTGCTGGACACCGCGATTCTCGACGACTTCTCGCGTTCCGCAAGGGATGCCTACGAGTCCCGCCTAACCCAGGCTAGCGCGGATAGGGTGCTCAGCGACTGGCTCACCAGCCTTGCATGAGAGACGGCGAAAAGCATCGAGGCTGCCCTACCTAGCGCTTGCCGACCTTCCGATTGCCAGAGTCGCCCGCCACGCGCTGGCTGCGCTACGGACTGAGCTTTCTCATCGCGATGGGATCATGGCCACCACGCGAATGGTTCTGTGCACGCAGTGCCCGATGATGAGGTATTCAGCGACCGAATCGCGCTGTGGGAGGATCGAGCGGCACACATCGACGTCGGGAGTAGCCATACGAGACGCTATTCGTTCGACGCAAAGCCCTCATCCAGACGACGGTCGCCGATGAACACCCGGCCGTCTACCACCTTAGCCCGCAGACACGTAAGACGCCGGTTCGGACCACGCCAGACGCCCGTTAGGAGCCAGATAGTTGCGATCCTCAGTGCTTGACGTGCGATCGCTCTGGAAAAAGCGACACGACCGATCGGAACGCTCCGAGTTCGGTGGACTTGCTGGCGACGCCTCTTACGTCGCAATCTGGCAGGGATCGACGACGATCGCCGATCTTGTACAAGTTGGTCTCATAACTCACATTCTGGGCCTCGACCAGTACGGTCAACTCGCCCTGGTCATTGCTTTCGTAACACTCATCGGCGAATTCTTCAGGGTGCGTGTCGGTTATGCTGCAACTTCCTTCGGAAGCGAGATGATCGTTCGCGACCCGTGGGCCGCCGTCGGTCTCTTTCAAATCACCTTCTTGGTCGATCTCGCCACCGATGTGTTCGGCTTCCTCGTAATCGTCGCCGTCGCTCCAATGCTGGGATCCGGAATCACGGGTGGTAACTACGAACTCGTTATCATAGGTGGGCTGGCCCTTATTGCCTCAAGTCCGGACGAGACGTTCACGGCAATTCTTCGGCTTCTTGATCGGTTCAAGCTCATCGCGATCTATTCGGCAGTCGCTGAATTATCCCGCGTCGTCTTGGTCCTCCTGGGATTGCTGCTGTTCCACAGTCTCGTTGCCGTGCTTGTCGCGCTTGTCCTCGCCAGGCTTGTTCGCAGTACCGCAAGCATGCTCATAGGTGCATCCGTCCTCCGACGGTCGGTGACGAACGTTCGTCTCGCCCGTCCCGCGTTCAGCAGATTGGATCGAAGAACACGCCGGGAGATCCTAGGAATGATGCTCCACACAAACTTCGTCGGCTATGGACGAGTCGTACAGGTTCAGGTACCAACGCTGCTCCTCGGGGGCCTTGTTGGTACCACAGAGACGGCGATCTACAAGCTCGGAATGGCAGGAGCCAGCTTCCTTGGCAAGCTCGCCGATCCTGCCTCGTCCGCTCTCATGCCACGCTTCTCGCGAATGTGGGCCGACCGGCGATTTTCTGAGATTCGTCAATTGATTCGACAAACATCGCGGCTTTCCGTGCCCACTATGTTCGTCGCCTTTGTAATTCTTGTGGTCTTGCGAATTCCGTTTCTGGAACTGTTGGGCGCGGGCGACTCCACAAGCTCTGCCGCAACAGTCCTTGTGATCGGCGCGGCGGCGCAGGGCTTGTACGGCGCAGTTTTCTGGAATCGCAGTTTGCTTTTTGCCGCGAAAAAAGCGCGTCACGTGTCAGTCATAGTGTGTATGCAGCGACGATTCAGGTCTTGATGGTGCTATTGCTGGTGCCGGCATCTGGCGCGATCGGAGCTGCTATCGCCATGCTCGTCAGCCAGGTGATGGTGCAGTTTGCGCTGAGTCGCTCGGCCCTGCGAGCGCTGCGCACGGAAGAGACACGCATCGCACAGCTTCGGCTCACCAGACACTATCCCCAACCTTCCGTAGCCCACCGGACGCCTAGCAGGTACCCCTTATGAACGATTCGGCGTTTCGGTTGAGGCCCTAGCCCAAGCGCTACCGGCCGGGCACAATCGTGTCAACGTGCTTCTTTCTCGTGCGTAGCCGTTGTGGTTGGCGGGGGGCCCCTCCAAGCACTCGAGCTTCGTACTCAAGCATTCAGCACCGTCCAGCCTGCGCGTCGCCAGGTTCACAAGTGATCGGGCGTCAGCCGCAGTCGAATCATCGAGCTACAATCGCCGACCGCTGACGATCGACCGAGACCGGCTTCCCACATTCGCCACTATAGGAGGTAGCCTTCATACTGTCTCGATCAGCTTGTCGCCGACAACCGACCATCAGTTCGCCTCTGGCGACACGCGTTGCCCCAAGCTTGTGAAACGCAACTCGCGAGCGCACTCCACGACGATGCTCACACCGCTTGCAGGCAATGACAAGGATGTCTTTCGACCATTGGTCCGTCTGATCAGGCTGTTCCGTCTACGGGACGAGATTCCCTCACGGACTATGCGGAAAGCTGTTGAATTTCTCTGAACGGCGCGGCGGCCGAAATGTCGCGATTGGTTTTCTTGGGAGCGCTGTACGTGACCTCGCCACGATAACGGCACGATCTATACGTGACACGGCTTTTACAGTTCGTCGGAGCGCGGTCAAGTCAGCCCGCTTTTGGCGGACATATTTTGGTATTGACCACCTCGAGGTTCAGGATCAGGCCAACCTGGCTTGTCCTTGGCACTCAAAAGGGAGGGACGACCTCACTTCAATCGTATCTCGGCGAACATCCGCAAGTGATCACCCCACGCAAGAAGGAAATCGAGTATTTCAGTCGCTCGTATCACGATCCCTTTAGTTGGTATCTAGGTCACTTCCCTTTGTCTCGGCCGTCACGCGGGACGAAGTTCATCACTGGGGAAGCGACAACCGAATATCTATGCCATTTCCACGTACCCTGACGCGTGGCGCAGCGGCTGCCCGACGTCAAACTCATCGTGCTGCTGCGTGATCCTGTGACGCGTGCACTGTCGCATTACAACCATGAGTGCGCCCGTGGTCGCGAAACCCTTTCGTTTGAGGATGCGCTTGACGCCGAGGCGGACCGGTTACGGGAGGCCGAGGCTCGATCACGGGAAGATCCGCGCTATTATTCGTATGAGTTGCGCAACGTCAGTTACTTGTGGCGAGGCATGTACGCGTCCCAGCTCAAGCGATGGTTTTCATACTTTCCACGTGAACAGTTTCTTGTGCTCCAAAGTGAAGCGCTTTTCGAGGATCCTGCAGAGGTCTATCAACGAGTGATCCGTTTTCTCGGGCTCCCCGAGCATCACTTGACTGCTTTCCCCGTGCTCAATTCTCGCGCGTATGGCGGGATGGATACGAGAACGCGTTCGCGGGTCGCCAGCATCTTTGCCGAGTCTAACGAGGAACTTTTTGACATGATTGGCGAACGATTCGACTGGTCATTGCGCGGGGCCAGCGATGCCAGCAATATAACGCAAGATTTGGACAGCGGGATACCAGCGCATACGAATCGCAGACAGCGCGAGGGACAGGACGACTAGCCTTAGGACCGGCCAGCCCGAACGGCCACCGGCAACGCCATGAGCATGTTGATGAGACAGGTCGCCCAACGCCCGAGAGACGGCGGCGTGAGCGTCGTCGAAGTGCCCGCGCCGGAGCTCCGGCCCCGGCTGGCTACTCGTCGCGAACCGCGCCTCGCTGATCAGTGCCGGCACCGAGCGGACGAAGATCGTCACGGGCGAGAAGAGCCTGCTCCAGAAGGCGCGCGCCCGGCCCGGACCTCGTGAAGAAGGTCGTCGACAAGGCCCGGGTCGAGGGGTTCGCTCGGCGCTTGACACGGCCCGTGATCGGCTCAACGCGCTAGCGCCGATCGGCTACTCGTCAGCCGGGGTCGTGCTGGAGGTCGGCGAGGGCGTGGACGGTATTGCGCCGGGCGACCGTGTCGCCTGCGGCGGCGAGGGCGCCAACCACGCCGAGATCCTCGCCGTGCCGAGGAACCTCGTCGCGCCCGTGCCCGAGGGCGTGGCGTTCGAGGACGCTGCGTACGCCACGGTCGGGGCGGTTGCGCTCCACGGCGTGCGCCAGGCGGAGGTCGGGCTCGGCGACACGGTCGGCGTGATCGGGCTCGGGCTCGTCGGTCAGCTCGCAGCGCGGCTGCTCGCCGCCGCCGGGTGCCGCGTCGTTGGCATCGACCTCGACCAGGCCGCGGTGGAGCTCGTCCGTCCCGTCGCCACGATGGCGCTCAATCGCGCCGATGCATCGCTCGAGGCGAGCGCCCGCGCAACCTCGAACGGGATCGGTCTCGACGCGATGCTCCTCTGCGCCTCGTCGGCCTCGTCCGACCCGCTCGAGCTGGCCGTGCAGCTCGCGCGCGACCGAGGCCGCATCGTGGTGGTCGGCGAGACCCGGATCGACGTCGACCGGGCGCCCCTCTACGAGAAGGAGCTCGAGCTGCGCATGTCGCGCTCGTACGGGCCGGGGCGTTACGACCGCGAGTACGAGGAGCACGGCCGGGACCTCCCCCCCGGTTACGTCCGCTGGACGGAGCAGCGGAACATGCAGGCGTTCCTCGATCTCGTCGCCGCCGGGCGCATCCGGCCGTCGGAGCTCACCACACACCGCTTCCCGATCGACGACGCGGCCGACGCCTACCGCGTCGTCGCGCACCCGTCGGATGGTGAGCGCGCGTTCGGAGTGCTGCTGACGTACGACGAGCAGCCGGCGCAGTCCGTCGCTCCTGCGGCGCCCCGTGCGCCGCGGACAATGAGCCCCGGAGTCGCGGTCGTCGGCGCCGGCGCCTTCGCCCGTTCCACGCTCATCCCCGCCCTCCGCGACGAAGGCGCGAGGCTCGTCGCCGTGGCGAGCAGCCGTGGGCTCGGGGCGGCAGACGTCGCGTCCCGCTTCGGGTTCGAGCGCGCCGGATCGTTCGACGAGATCCTCGCCGACGACGGCATCGGCGCCGTCGTGATCGCCACCCGGCACGCGAGCCACGCATCGCTCGCGGCTGCCGCCCTC
The DNA here is from genome assembly GCA_963798725.1 of uncultured Actinomycetes bacterium. GTDB lineage: Bacteria > Actinomycetota > Thermoleophilia > Gaiellales > Gaiellaceae > Gaiella. Next base: position 526,427 of record CAWCUL010000001.1, on the reverse strand, counting down.
CGAGCCGGGAAAGCCGTCTTCGTCGAGAAGCCGCTCGCGCTGACCTGGGAGCAGCTCACGGAGGTCGAAGGTGCGATAACGGCGGACTCGACCCTCATGGTGGGCTTCAACAGGCGCTTTGCACCGCTCGTCGAGCGGCTGCGAGCAGAGCTCCCAGAGGTCGGTGATCTTGTGCTCTTGATGCGCGTCAATGCAGGGCCGCTCCCGGACGAGCATTGGCTCCACGATCCCGCGGACGGCGGCGGCAGGCTGCTCGGTGAGGGGTGCCACTTCGTCGATCTGCTCGCCCATCTGGCCGGCTCACCCGCGGTCTCGGGCCATGCCGTCGCCGTGCCCCAACCCGGGCGGCCGATCCAGTGCAGCGACAGCTTCACCGCCCACGTTCGCTTTCAAGGGGCGGTTGGAACTCTCGTCTACTCCGGCGGCGGCGATACGAAGCTTCCGAAGGAGCGGCTCGAGGCCCTCGGCGGCGGTGCGGCTGCGGTGCTCGACGACTTCCGCGTGCTCACCGTCCACCGCGGCGGGAAGCGACGCGAATGGAAGTCGTCGCGCGACAAGGGACACCGGGCCGAGATCAGACACTTCCTTGCAGCGGTCGCGGGCGAGGCTGACCCTCTGCCGACGCGGCCCTACCTCGACTCCACCCGTCTCACCCTGACGCTTGCGGACTCACTCAGGTCAGCTGCGTCTGTTGACACGGTCACGGGCGCGGGTCAGGCCCAGCCGTAGCGGTAAGCAGCTACCCGGCAGTGAGGGGGTACGCTGATTACGCTCTCAGCTCTGCGTTCTGCTCAATTTGGAGACTTTGGCATCAGACGTTGCTCGATCGGCTGTGGACGTTCGATCGATCGTCTCGCGGCGTCGCGGCTGCCCGTATAGGTGACTCCGCGCGGAGGAGACAGCTAAGCGCGTGGCAGATGTGGGACGGCCGCAGAGAGCGTTAGCCCTGGACGCCTTCGAGTCCCTGCACGAGGCCCTCGAGGCGTCTGATTACTGTGGCTGGGAGTTCGATGACTTCCTTGCGTCGCCTATCGTCAGACGTCTCTGTGTCGATCGCCTCTTGCTACAGAGGATCGCAGTTCAGGTCGGCGAGCGATCTCCGGTCAACCTCCGAGCAGTGCTCCGCGTGCCAAAGCTCGGTAGCACGAAGGCCGACGGGTTCTTCGCAAGGGGATACCTTCACGCCTACGTCGCCACGGGGGATGACCGTTGGCTGAAGTCCGCCATCGAGCGACTTGCATCGCTTCCCGATCGCTCGGCGAGTGGCATTCCCGGCACCGGCTGGGGTAATGACTTCGACTTCGCTAGCCGGGCCGGCTTGTTCCGAAAGGGAGTTCCCACAGTTGTGTGGTCCGCCCATATTGGGGAAGCATTCGCGGACGCGCATCGTCTGACCGGAGATATCGGTTACGCGAGACAGGTGGTCGACGTCGGTGACTTCGTACTCGGGGGACTCGAGCGCCACGAGGATGAGAGCGGAGTCTGCCTGGCTTACGCTCCTGGTCTCCTGCCTCTGGTCCACAACTCGAATCTGCTTGGAGGTGTTTCGCTGCTCCGAGCCTGGGCGTATGACGCCACCTCTGAGAAGTTCGACTTGGCTCGAAAATCCTTTGGATGGTCCTTGTCGAGAATGCGCGAAGACGGAGCCTGGTTCTACGGTGTTGGAAAGAAGTACGAATGGATCGACAACTTCCACACGGCATATGTGATCGATTGTTTATTGGAGGCATCTTCGCTTTGCGGTGAAGAAATAGTTCCCAGTGCGTCGCTACATCGTGCTGTAAACTACTGGCTAGAGACCTTCTTTTGTCAAGACGGTGCGCCGAAGTACTACCACGATCGACTGCATCCCCTCGATATTCAGTGTGCCGCACAGGCGATCGAGACACTTTCGAAACTTGAAAGCGTGTTTCCAGGCGCGCTCTCTCAGGCAGCGAGCGTCCTGCGGTGGACCCTGAACACGTTCAGACGAGATGACGGCTTCTTCGGATACCGGCGCTATCGGCGTTACGAGGTCCCGCTTGTGTCGCTGCACTGGGGTCAGGCAACGATGCTCTCGGCACTGGGCAGGTTTCTCGCCGCGGTTTCGGAGCCAGCGTAAACATGCGGGCAATCGTCGTTAGCTCACACCCGCGCGTCGATCGGCTTGCCTACAAGGAATCGCTCCTGACCGGTCTCGCTGCGCGGTGCTCGGATCTAATGCTTCTGTACACCGCGGTATCCCCGATGGATTACATCCAAGAGATGCGGCGACGCTCAATTCGCGAATTACTCGAGCGACGAGTCCTCCGACGAAGTCGTCGGACGACCGGCTCATCGAAATCAGTGCAGCCGCTCCTGACGTCCGTCGCCGGCAGGCTAGCTATGCGGGTCCAGGCGGTTCGCGAGTTGGGTGGCCCCGCGTGTCTGACCACTGTTTCGCGTTTTCGGCCAGACGTCGTCTTCAATGTCAGCTCCGTCATCGTCCCCGGCGAGTTTCTCGATGCGTGCAACCGCCGTGTTGTCGGCGCACACTACGCCGAGCTTCCACGTGTCCGAGGAAGTGACACCATTCGGTGGTCGGTCCTCCTTGACGCGCCCCTCGGGGTAACCCACATCTTTTTGTCCGACAGAATCGATATGGGTGACATCCTCGACATGACGCGGGTCGCCGTCACCCCCGGTGACACCGTCGCGACTCTGCGCGAGAAGTGCCAGAGCGCCAGCTCCCAGGGGCATCTTGCCGTCGCTGACGCCGTCGCCTCTGGTAACGAAACAACACGGTCTCAGAAGGAAGGGGATGGGTCGACCTTTTACAGAATGGGCTCTTATCTGCGTTCGGAGGTGGATGAAATTCTTCGCCAGCACCGCTATTCCCACTACGTAACGGAGGGCTCCTGCTAGAGACAAGCCTCACCTCTCGTGGCTGCTCATTCCTCGAAGATGTGTGGGATCAAAGTCTCGCTCTTTTTCCTTACTCGACACGTGTTGTTGACGGAAGGTATGTCAGTCGATTTGACCATCCTTCGACCATCCGCTACACCTTGAACTGTCTGCTCGGTCTACGAGCAGCATGCTCCTCGCATGACGACCATCATCCGTTTGTCAATCGCTCCGAACAGCTACTCACGAAGTTCCTCCAACACCACGGGCATGAGGTCACAAACGCCGGGGATCTCGGTCTTCTTCTAGCCCTCGTCGCAGAGCGCAGCAATGGGGATGATCCTGCGCGGCGGCGTGCCTTCGATACGGCGCTTCGGATCTCGGCGGCGAGTCGCTTGGGAGATGTCGTACTGCAGGACGTGTGTTGGTTGCTCTCCGGAGTAGTCGTGTTGGGTCGGTCTGGTGACCAACGTGCGTTGGCTGTGGCAACGAAGCTGTTCCGCGTCCTGACGACGCGGTTCCTCGATCGAGACTCCCTGTTGCCGAGACACAGTCCAACGTTCGCCCGACATCGAACGGTTTCGTTTGGCGGCATTGCCTACTACCTTCGAGCGATTCATGACTATGCGGCATGGACCGGTGACGAGTACGCAAACGTGCTCTTCGAGCAAACCGTCCGTCGCGTTGTACAGACCCAAGGGCCCAACGGGGAGTGGCCATGGTTTTTCGACGTGCCGACCGGCTCACCGGTCGACCTCTATCCCGTCTACGGCGTGCACCAGGACAGCATGGCCATGCTATTCCTGCTCCCGTCGCTCGACGCAGGAGTTCCTGGCGTCGCCGAGGCCATTAGGCGCAGCTACGCGTGGGTACTCGGAGCAAATCAACTCAATACACCCATGATCGAATTCGACCCATTCATCCGTTTTCGTTCGATCGAACGCATAGGGCCCATGGCTCGACCACGCCGATACGCTCGGTCGATGCTCCCGCGCATTCACCTCAGAGCGCGACTCGGCTCGTATTCGGATCACGTGCATATCAACCGCGAATGCCGCTCGTACGAGATGGGCTGGCTCGTGTACGTGTGGGCAGGCCGAAGTGACGTACCGGTCCCCAAGCTCGCCGACCAGCAAACATGAAGGTCTGGATCGACCTCGCGAACTCTCCGCATGTGCCCTTGTTCGTCCCGCTCGTACGAGCATTCGAGGAGCGGGGAGACGAGGTACTGCTGACTGCCCGCGACCACGCCCAGACCCTTTCGCTTGCGGTCGACCACTGGCCCGAGGTCGTCGTGATCGGCGGCGAGAGCCCCGCGGGCCGCGCGCGGAAGGCTGCGTCGATCCTCTCCCGCGCGGCGGCCCTTCGGCGCTTCGCGAGGACGCGCCGGCCCGATGTGGCGCTCTCGCACGGCTCCTACGCGCAGATCGTCGCTGCGCGGCTCGCCCGGGTGCCCGCAGTGACGATGATGGACTACGAGCACCAGCCGGCGAACCACTTGAGCTTCCGGTTTGCCCGGCGAGTGGTCGTGCCGGGCACGTTCCCCGAGGCGAGCCTTTCGAAATTTGGCGCGTCGCAGCGCAAGGTCGTGCGCTACGACGGCTTCAAGGAGGAGCTGTATCTCGGCGATGTCGCTCCTGACCCGGCGATCCTTGCCTCGCTCGGGCTCGACCTCGATCGTCCCACCGCTGCCATGCGTCCACCGCCGGAGGGGGCTCTGTACCACGCACACGGGAATCCCCGCTTCGACGTGATCCTCGAGCACATCCTCTCCGAAGGCGGGCAGGCTGTTCTCCTGCCCAGGACCGCGGAGCAGGCAGCCCGATACCGGCGGCCACGCGTCGCGATCCCCGAGCGCCCGGTGGACGGCAGCGTGCTCCTCGCCACGGTCGACCTCACGATCGGCGCCGGGGGAACGATGACACGAGAGTCCGCGCTGCTCGGCACGCCGACGTACACGGTCTTCCTGGGCGAGCTGGCCGCGCAGGACGCAGAGCTGATCCGGCTCGGGCGCATCGTCGACCTCCGGGCCGAGGGAACGCTCCCGGCGGTCGAAAGGCGGCGCGAACGCGCCGCGCCGGAGGCCCCCGAACGGGCCGGCGCGATTCTCGACGTGATCCTGCGCACGGTCGACGACGTCGCCGGCTGAACGCGCTACCGATTGCAGCGGGACGCTCGAGCGGCGTCCGCAGCCGCTACCTCGCGGCCGAGCGCGCTCGCGCGGGCACGCCGGCGACCGTCTCGCCGGGCGAGACATCGCGTGTCACGACGGCTCCGGCGCCGACGAGCGCCCGGGCCCCGATCCGGACTCCGCCGAGTATGACCGCACCCGACCCGATCGAAGCGCCGCGCTCGACGACCGTCCGCAGGAGCTCCCAGTCGGCGTCTGACTGGAGCTCGCCGGACGCATTGGTTGCCGCAGGTCGCTTGTCGTTCACGAAGAGCACGCCGTGACCGATGAAGACCTCGTCCTCGATCGTGACGCCGTCGCAGAGGAACGTGTGGCTGGAGATCTTGCAGCGCGTCACCGACCACGGCGCCACTCTGGATCTCCACGAACGTCCCGATCCGTGTTCCGTCGCCGATCGTGCAGCCGTAGAGATTCGTGAAGGATGTGCACGACGACGCCGTCGCCGAGCGTGACGTCGTCGGCGATGAGGCGGTACGGCGCGGTGTTGGCCGGATCAGGCACCGGTGAAATGGTCCGTGACGGCGGATATGACGCTCTCGATCTCGGCCTCCCGCATCCCGGGGAAGATCGGCAGCGAGAGGCACTCCCGCGCGAGCGTCTCCGCGACGGGAAACGCGCCCTCGACGTGACCGAGGTGGCGGTAGGCGCCGCTCAGGTGGACGGGGGCCGGGTAGTGGCGTCCCGACGAAATGCCACGCTCTCGGAGCGACGACGCAAGGCCATGCGGATCGCGCGTGCGGATCACGAAGAGATGCCAGACCGGCTCGCTACTCCGGAGGGACGGGCGGAAGCCGGAGATCGCCCACGCCGGCGAGAGCCTCGCAGTAGCGCGCCGCGATCGACCGTCGCTCGTTGTTCCACCCGTCGAGGAGCGGGAGCTTGTGGAGAAGCGCGAGCGCCTGAATGGTGTCGAGGCGTGCCGTGTATCCCACTCAGGTCGTGCTCGTACTTCCGCCGCTGCCCGTGCTCGCGGAGAGCGAGGACCGTGTCGGCGAGCTCGTCGTCGTTCGTCACCAGTGCACCCGCGTCGCCCATTGCCCCGAGATTCTTCCCGGGATAGAAGCTGAACGCCGCAGCGCAGCCGCCCGCGCCTGCGCGAAGTCCATCGCGCGTTGCGCCATGGGCCTGGCAGGCGTCCTCGATCAGCGGCGGGCCGAGCGTACCCAGCCGTTTCATGTCCGCCAGCTGACCGTAGAGGTGGACGGGAAGCACGAATCGCGTTCGATCCGTGAGGGCGGCCGCAGCGGCGTCGGGGTCGAGGTTGAGGTCGCGCTCGCCGATGTCCGCCAGTACGGGCACGCCGCCGCCCTGCGACACCGCCTCGAGGGTCGCGACGAACGTCATGGCCGGGACGACGACCTCGTCCCCCACGCTCAGACCGCTTGCGACGAGCGCGAGCCTGAGCGCGTCGAGGCCGCTGGCGACGCCAACGCACCGGGAAACTCCGGCGTAGGCCGCAAACGCCTGCTCGAACCGCCCTACCTCGGGGCCGTTGACGAACGCTCCCGATTCGATCAGTCTCGCGACGTCGTCGAGCAGGCTTGGCGCGAGACCAGCGTGAATGCGTCCGAGCTCGAGGAACGGAACAGGCGTCTCCTGCATGGTGGAAGCGTAATCGGGCCTCGTTGATGCAGCGTGCGGGGCGATCCAGACTCCGAGCTGCTCACTCGCGGAAGCGCTCGGGGCGGATCGCGACGACACGGTCCTCCCATACGGGGCCGCCGCCCGCTCTAGCGCGAGCTCTCGCTGAAGCGAGACCTTTGGCGCAATGCTTCAGCTCGGCCGGTCGGACGGCAACTCGTCGAGCATGTCATCGGCGCGTTCTTGGTCGTCTTCGCGAAGTGGCGGCGCCACCTCACTGCCTTCGACCGCCTCGACGGGCGCCTCGATGGCGCCGACCGCCGGCCTTTGCGTCTTGAGCTGAGCCGAGCGGACGCCCAGCTCCGCCTCGCGCGTATCCAGCTGAGCCGACCGGAACCCGAGCTCCGCCTCACGAGTCTCGAGCTGGGTCGACCGCCACCCCAATTCCGACTCGCGCGTATCCAGCTGAGCCGAGCGGAACCGGAGCTCGGCCTGGCGCGTGTCGAGCTGGGCAGAGCGCAGCCGAAGCTCCGCCTCACGAGTCTCGAGCTGGGTCGACTGGAGGGCGATGTCCTTCTGTGCCTCGCCGAGGGTGGCCTCGCGGGTCGCGAGCTCGGCCGAGCGGGCGGCGAGCTCCTCGTCCCGCGCAGGCGCTGCAGCGAGTGCCGCTCTCGACTCCTCGAGCATCCCGGCGAGCTCCTGATGGTGTGTATTGGCGCGCTCCAGCTCTTCCGCCATCTGGGCAACTCGTCTGGCGTGGTCCTGCTGCTCCGCGGCCAATGCAGCTTCGAGCTCTCGCAACCGGGCGAGCGCGTCGCGTTCCTCGAGAAGATCCTCGGAAACGACGGCGAGACCCTGTTGGTCCTCTCCGCGAGCCGACGGAACGTCGCTTGGGCGAAGTGAGCGGGGTTCGACAAGGGGAGCTGCGGCTTCCTCGTCGACGAGCTCCATGCCCGCCGTGGACCGGCCGGTGGATTCGGTCAGCCGTCTGCGCAATTCGGCGGGCAGCCCGGTCTCGTACGTCGCATCTCCCGCCTCGTCGTCGTCCTCGGACGTGTACCAGGACACGGGCTTGTCGGTGATCTCCGCAATCTGCTCGAGCTCACCGGAGGGGTCTCTTTTCCCGGTCTCGAAGAGATCGAGAGCTGCTAGCGACACACCGACACGGTTCGCCAACTCGGCCTGCGTGAGACCTAGCTCGCGCCTCGCCTGTCTGATTCGTCTGCCGACGCGCGCACCATGCTGGTACACGCTCCATCCGGTCATCTCGGGGCGGCCCACCGTTCCCATTATGGTGTCCGCGGCACGATCCCGCGGCTCACCACATCTCGTGTCCGCCGACCCGAGCTCATCGGATTGCTGCGGCTCGTGTGGCCGCGTTCCTGTCAGCCGGTGAGGAGGGTGGCTCGGGCGCGGCGGTCGCGCTCGGCGGTGAGGAGCCCGGCGAGGTGCTGGAGGAGCTTCCAGGAGACGTCGGGGTTGCTCTTCGCGAACTTGCGGAAGTCCCAGAACGCGATCACGTGGCAGCGGAGGCGCGTGTCGGCCGTCACGGTCGCCGAGCGTGCCTCGCCGCTGATCAGCGCGAGCTCGCCGAAATGGTCGCCGGGGCCGATGCGGGCGACCTCTGCCCCCTCGACGCTCACCGTCGCCTCGCCTTCGGCGACGATGAAGAAGCCGACCCCGCTCATCGTCCCCTCGCTGACGACGCACGTGCCGGGACGGAACGAGCGCTCCTTCGCATACCGGGCGAGCTGCCTGAGCTGACGCTGGCTCAGCCCGCTGAAGAGGCGGACGCGGGCGAGCTCGTCTGCGACCGCCGACACGGCGCGATCATATCCCGCTCCTCAGGACGAGATGGTCGACCATCTAGCTGTTTCCCGTACGCCGCCCGTGGGTAGACAGAACGCATGCACGTCTACACCAGACGTAACGCGCTCGTGGGTTGGATCGTCCTCCGCCTCGTGCGGCGACGGTTGCGCCAGCGTCTGCACGCGACGGGGGCGGCGCTGACCTCGCGACGGCTCGTGGTGGGGACCAGCCTTGCCGCCGGCAGCGCCGCCCTTGCCGCGCTCGTCGTGCGCCGCACGACGCCCGCGACGCAGACGACGAGGCCTGAGTCCCGCCAGGGGTCGAGGATGACCCGACGGCGAGCCCGAGGAGCGCGAGAAGTCAGGTAGGTACGCCGCGGGGTTCGTGGCTACACTTCCGCGCGTGAGCGCGCGCCTCGGCGCCGGTGGGGAGTGGCCGGGGCCCTCATTCATCGATCTGCATGACCTCTGTTCCCGACCCGGGTGGTCGCGGGGAGTCGATGCTGCCCTTCCACTCGTTGACGGGCCTGGCGAGCCCGAGCACGTCGAATGAACCTCCCACTCGGTTCGGTGCTGGACTCGTTCGGGGACGCCGCCGGTCAGTTCGCCGCGCTCGACATGCGCTTCGTCGGGATCGCTCTGGCGCTCCAGCTCGGCGGGCTGGCGCTACGCGCCGTCGCGTTTCGCAACATCCTGGCGGCGGCCTATCCCGAGGAGCGCGTCTCGATGCTCACCGTCGGCCCGATCTACGCGGCGGGCGCTGCGCTCAACACGCTTGCGCCGGCGCGTGCCGGAGAGGCCCTGAAGATCGCGCTCCTGCGCGTCCGCATCCCCGGCTCGTCGGTACCGACAATCGTCGCGTCGGCCGCGATCGTCGCGCTTCTCGACGCCGTGATCGGCTTTGGCCTGGTGATTGCCGCGTGGTCGTTCGGCGTGCTCCCGGCCCTGCCGGCACCGTCGCTCCCGTCGGGATCCCTCGTCACCGCGCACGTTCTCCTCGTGGCCGGCTTTGCCCTCGTCCTCGCGGGAGTGGTCGCGCTCGTCGCGCGCCCGCTCGCACGCCGCGTCCGCGACGTGTGGGTGCACGTCGAGCAGGGGGCGGCGATCCTCCGCACTCCGGCGCGCTACCTCCGCGAGGTCGCGGCGCCGCAGGCAGCCAGCTGGGCGTGCCGCATCGGTGTCGTCTACTTCCTGCTGGCGGCGTTCGGCTTCAGCGCGACCGTACCGCTGGCGATGCTCGTCGTCGTCGCCGAAAGCGTCTCGACGGTCGTGCCGACGCCCGGTGGCGCGGGAACCCAGCAGCTGCTTCTCGTCTACGCGCTGCGCGAAACCGCAACCGCCGCCGCGGCTCTCTCCTTCTCGGTGGGGATGCAGGTGGGCGTGACGACGGTGAACACGCTCGTGGGCCTCTGTGCCGTCGCGATCCTGTTCAAGACGCTGCGCCCGAGCACGGCGCTCCGAGCCGTCCGGGCTCACCGCGCCGGCGACTGACTCGGTCCAGGCTCCGCTGACGAGGCCTGCGGCGGCCCGGGGCCGTGCGTGACCGGTGGCGGAGGTGGCCCGGCGCGGGGAGGGAGAGCGCCGGGCCGCCGTCCGTGTCAGACGGCGTCGTTCGTGGAGCTCGAGCCGGTGGCGCAGCACGTCGTGCGCGAGGCCCGCGAGATCCTGCGGCAGCACGTAGTCGCGCCCGCGGATCAGCGCCAGGGCTCGGCCGGCGACGACGAGCGCGATCGAGCCGCGCGGGCTCGCTCCGAACTCGACGTAGCGGCGGATCTCCTCCACACCCGCAGCCTCGACGGAGCGGGTCGCGCCCGCGAGCACGACGGCGTAGCGCGACACCGCCGGGTCGACGTACACGCGCCTCACCCGCTTCCGCAGCCCCGCGAGCTCGTCGAGCGAGACGACCCGCTGCACCTCGATCTCGTCGTCGAGCGCCCGCTCGACGACGGTCAGCTCGTCCTCGGGGTCGGGGTAGCCGACCAGCACCTTCAGCATGAACCGGTCGACCTGAGCCTCCGGCAGCGGGTAGGTGCCCTCCGACTCGATCGGGTTCTGCGTCGCCATCACGAGGAACGGAACCGGCACCGCATGGGTCTCGCGACCGATCGTGACCTGGTGCTCCTGCATCACCTCGAGCAGGGCCGACTGCACCTTCGCCGGGGCGCGGTTGATCTCGTCGGCGAGCAGGAAGTTGCAGAACACAGGCCCCTGCTCGGTCGAGAACGTCGCGGTGTCGGGGCGGAAGACGCGCGTGCCGACGAGGTCGCTCGGCACGAGGTCGGGCGTGAACTGGATGCGGTTGAACGTGCCCCCGAGCACCGCGGCGGCCGTCTTGATCGTGAGCGTCTTCGCGAGACCCGGTACTCCCTCGATCAGCAGGTACCCGCCGGAGAGCAGGCACACGAGCACGCGCTCGAGCATCTCGTCCTGACCCGCTATCACGCGCCTGATCTCGAACAGCGCGCGCTCTCACGGTCTCCTGCGCCTCGCGCGCGTCGGGTACGCCGAGCGGTGTTGCCGTTTCGTCCATCGGTCTCTCCTTCGGGTCGCTTGCGTGTCACGACCCAGAGAACCGCCGGCGCCGGTGAGCCACCTCGGAGCGGCGTGTGAAACCGCTGTGAGCTGCGGGGCCGGCCCCGGCGGCGACGGGCGCGGCAGCCGGCCACGCCGTGCGCGGAGCCCCGCGCGCTCACCGCGCTACGCTCCTCGTCGCGCCCCGGGCGCTCAGGGGAGGGAGCAGCGGTTTGCCCTACCGTTGCGCACGTTCGACTCTTGCCGGGGGCACTCGTGACATGAAGTCGCTCCTCAACGTCATCTGGCTCGTCCTGGCGGGGTTCTGGCTCGCGGCCGGATACCTGCTCGCGGCGATCCTGCTCGCCGTCACGATCATCGGCCTGCCATTCGCGAAGCAGTCACTCAAGCTCGCGCGTTACGCGGTTTGGCCATTCGGCCGCGCGCTCGTCCAGAGCCCCACGCGCCATAAGGGTCTCAGCGTGATCGGAAACGTCCTTTGGCTCGTGCTCGCCGGCTGGTGGCTGGCTCTCGTCCACCTCGTCACGGGGATCGTGCTGTGCCTCACGATCATCGGCATTCCGCTCGGGATCGCGGACATCAAGATGGCAGGTGCGGCGCTCGTCCCCTTCGGTCGCCGGATCGTGAGGGCGAGGGAGCTGAACGCGGGGATGGTCGCCGCGAGCTCCACGATCGCCTTCCCCGACTGAGGTTCGACGGTCCCTCGATTGCGATCGGCATCGCCGTCCTCGAGGTGCGCCGGCTCGGCTGGCTCCGGGACGGCTGACCCGGCCGACTGCGAACCCGGCGAGCGGGCCGGGATGTCTATTCGTCGAACCGGATGAAGTGGTGCCAGGGACCCGCGAGATGCACCGTGGCGACCGCGAGGATCAGCCCGGCCACGAGCGATCCGGCGAGGAGCCAGCGGCGCATCGAGGATCCCGGGAGGGAGTCGTGCCGGCGCCAGTCCGCGGACGCGAGCCGAGGCACGCGGAGCACGTGCGCGAGGACGTGGGCCGCCATGGCGCCGACCCACACGATGAAGCTCGCCTTGTGGAGGCCCAGCACGGCGCCGTCCCCCGGGCCGAGCAGGATGAGAGTCACGCCGCTCGCGAACAGCACGCCGGTGGACAGCACGACGACCGGGCCGAGCAGGCGCAGCAACGGGTGCGGTGGGCCGTCGGCGCGGTAAACCCCGTGCCCGGTGTAGTAGCGCACGAAACGGTGGCCGGTGCTGGCGAGCTTGAGAGCGATCGGCGGAAGCAGCAACATGCCGATGAAGACGTGCGCCGACACGAGGGGGCGGATCGCCAGCAGCGTCGCCCCCTCGGCCGCGAGCAGCACGAGGAGGACAGCCGCGGTCGCGCCCGTCAGGCGCCGGTTGCCCTCGCTCCCGCCCGTGCGCATCGCTGAGCGCACGCGCGTGCGTGACCTGCTCTCCCCCTGTCGCGGCACGTCGAGCACGAGCGAATGGGAGCGGACAGGGATGAGAGGGCGATGAGAGCCGTCGCGGGCTCCCGCGCGGCGGCCACAATGCACGCGATGCGCGTGCTGGTGGTCGAGGACGAGCCGAAGCTCGCGGGCCTGCTCGCACGCGGTCTGGGCGAGGACGGGCATCCGACGGACGTTGCGACCACCGGCGACGACGCCGTCTGGATGGCCCGGGCGACCCCGTACGACGCGATCGTCCTGGACGTGATGCTGCCCGGCCAGGACGGGTTCGAGGTCTGCCGTGAGCTCCGTGCCCTTGACGTCTGGACGCCGGTGCTCTTCCTCACGGCGCGCGACGCCGTCGACGATCGGGTGGGCGGCCTCGACGCCGGCGGCGACGACTATCTCGTCAAGCCGTTCTCGTTTCCGGAGTTGCTGGCGCGGCTCCGCGCGCTGGCGAGACGGGGGCCGGTCGAGCGGCCGACCGTGCTCCAGGTCGGCTCGCTGCGGCTCGACCCCGCGGCCCACCGGGCCTGGCGGGGCGACACCGAGATCGAGCTGTCGGCGAAGGAGTTCACGCTGCTCGAGGTCTTCATGAGGCATCCGGGAACCGCGCTCTCGCGCCTCGAGCTGCTCGAGCGGGGCTGGGACATGGCGTACGAGACCCGCTCGAACGTCGTGGACGTGTACGTGCGCTACCTGCGCGAGAAGATCGACCGGCCGTTCGGCTGTGACTCGCTGGAGACCGTGCGCGGCGTCGGCTACCGGCTGCGCGAGTCGGCGGCGTGCTGAGGACGATCCCGATCCGGTGGCGCCTGTCCGCGGCTTTCGCGGTGTCGACGGCGGTGCTCCTCGTCGCCCTGGGCGCCTTCGTCTACGTTCGCGTCGAGGACGCGCTCCGGAGCTCGGTCGACCAGACGCTGCGCGCGCAGCTGGCGGAGTCGTTCGGCCGCACCGAGGAGGGCCCGCTGCTCGACGCCGATGCGCACCAGTCGGGGATCGTGGCCCAGGTCGTGGGCCCGGACGGGCAGGTGGTGCGATCGGACCCGGCCTCGCTGCCGGGACTCCTCGCCCCGGGCGCGCTCGCGGCGGCGCGACGGGGCGATGTCCTGACGACGATCTCGCTCGGCGCCGGCGAGCGGAACCAGTGGCGCGCGCTGGCCGTTCCCGACGGCCCACGGGTGCTCGTGATCGCACGGCCGCTCGGCGAGACCGAGGAGACGCTGAGCCACCTGTTCCGCGGCCTCGTCGTAGCGGGGCTGGTCGGGCTGCTCCTCGCGACCCTGGGCGGCTACCTGCTCGCGGCCGCGGCGCTCCGTCCCGTCGAGTCCATGCGACGCCGCGCCAGCGCGATCTCGGCGAGCACGACCGGCGCCCGGCTACCGGTGCCACCGAGTCGCGACGAGATCCGCGATCTGGCGCTGACGCTGAACGACATGCTGGCCCGGCTCGAGGCCGCACTGGAGCACGAGCGCCGCTTCGTCGCCGACGCGAGCCACGAGCTGCGCACGCCGCTCTCGCTTCTGAAGGCCGAGCTCGAGCTCGCCCTCCGGCGCCCGCGGAGCGCGGACGAGCTTCGTGCTGCCGTGGGCTCGGCAGCCGAGGAGACCGACCGCCTCACCCTCCTTGCCGAGGACCTGCTCTTCATGGCCCGGTCCGACCAGGACGTGCTCGGGCTGCGGATCGAGACCGTCGACGTCGGCGAGCTCGCGCGCGCGACCGCCGACCGCTTCGCCGCACGGGCCTCGAGCATGGAGCGACGGGTCGCGGTCGACGTCCCGACCGACACGGAGGTACGGGCGGACCGGTTGCGCCTCGAGCAGGCGCTTCGGAACCTGGTCGACAACGCGCTCGAACACGGAGACGGGACGGTGACCATCGGCGCTCGAACGGTCGGCGAGGCGACGGAGCTCCACGTCGTCGACGAGGGCCAGGGGTTCCCGCACGGCGTCGCCTCGCGTGCCTTCGAGCGGTTCTCGCGCGGCGACGACGCCCGCGCGGGGGGTGGCAGCGGGCTCGGGCTCGCGATCGTCGAGGCGGTCGCGCAGGCACACGGCGGGACGGCGGGCATCGCCGCGAACGGCGAGGGAGCGGACGTCTGGATCTCGCTCCCGGCCCGCCCGGCGGCCTGAGCCCCTCTCATCGCCGTTTCATCTGCCGCTCCTACCGTGAGCCCCGTGGACTCCCTTCACGACCGCGACCGCACGCGACGCCGGCACGAGCAGCGGCTCGCGTCGCTGCGCCGCCGAGCGGCCACCGGGTCGGCGCTCGGCTTCGCGGCGTTCCTCGCGCTCGCAGCGCAGCACGCGGTCGGATCGACGAAGAGCGCGCCGACGCCCCGAACCCCTCGTCGCGTCGCCTCCCCGGCCACGTACTTCGACCAGCAGGCGGATGGGTTCGCGTTCGACGACGGCTCCTCGGCGGTGCCGAACCCGCCGCCACCCCCGCCCGTCGCTCAAACGAATGTGTCCTGAGCTCGCCGTCCCGGCCGGGATGTGGTCGCACCGGTTCCCCGCGATGGGGTCGGAGGTCCATGTGCTTCTCCCCGAGCGCTGCTCGGCTGATCCAGCGACGGCGGTCGAGGACCTGTTCTCGTCGTGGGAGAGCGTGCTCAGCCGGTTCCGCCCCGCAAGCGAGCTCTCCCGGCTCAACGCGCAGGCCGGGGCCCCGGTGGCGGCCTCACCGATCCTCCTTTCCGTGCTCGAGGCGTCCCTCGACGCGGCCCGCGTGACCGGCGGGCTCTTCGACCCGGCCCTCCGGCACGAGCTCGTCCGCCTGGGGTACGACCGCTCCTTCGAGGAGCTCGGCGACGTCCCCGCGGCGACCGGCTCATCCCGCAGCGGCGGCGGCTGGCGCGAGATCCTCGTCGATCGGTCGGCAGGCATCGTCACCCTGCCCGCGGGAAGCGGCCTCGACCTGGGTGGCATCGCGAAGGGCATGGCGGTCGACGCGTCGCTGATCCTGCTCCGAAGCCTCGGGATCGAGACGGCTCTCGTCAGCGCCGGCGGCGACCTCGCGGTCACCGGCCTGCCTCCGGGCGCGCGGGCGTGGGCCGTACTCGTCGGAGACGGTCGCGAGAAACTGATCGTGCCGCTCGTCAGGGGAGCGCTCGCCACCTCCGGGATCTCCAAGCGCCGCTGGCGACAGGGAGACGCCGCTCGACACCACCTCGTCGACCCCGGCACCGGCGAGCCCGCGGTGAGCGGCCTCCGCGAGGTGACCGTCGCCGGAGCCACCTGTCGGGCGGCGGAGGTCGGCGCGACCGCCGCGTTCGTCGCCGGGCCACGCCTCGGTCCGGGACTGCTCGAGCGCCTCGGGCTCGCCGGCCTGCTCGTGACCGAGGCCGGTGGGCGGATTCGCGTCGGGCGCT
Source organism: uncultured Actinomycetes bacterium (assembly GCA_963798725.1). Taxonomy (GTDB): domain Bacteria; phylum Actinomycetota; class Thermoleophilia; order Gaiellales; family Gaiellaceae; genus Gaiella. Next base: position 510,673 of record CAWCUL010000001.1, on the reverse strand, counting down.
GGCCCCGGCAGCATCTCGCCCGCGTCGCATGAGCAGCTGGAGCGCGGTCACCTGGGACACGGCGCGCGCCGGCGGCCTGATCTCGTACGTCCTGCTGACGACGGCGGTGTCGCTCGGGCTGGTGCTCCGGAATCGCTGGCAGTCGAGTCGGTGGCCGCGGCTCGTGACGAACGAGCTCCACGGGTACGTGTCGCTGCTCGCCCTCGTGTTCATCGTCGTCCACATCCTCGCGGTCGCGGTCGACCCGTTCACTCACTTCGGCCTCGCGGCAGTGCTCGTCCCGTTCGCGAGCCACTACCGCCCGATCTGGATGGGCCTCGGCATCGTGGCGCTCTATCTCCTGCTCGCCGTATGGCTCAGCACCCGCCTGCGGAAACGGATCGGTCATCGCGTCTGGCGGCAGATCCACGTCCTGGCGTTCGGCGTCTACGCGGCGGCGACGCTCCATGGGCTCGGCACCGGCAGCGACACGCGCACGGCCTGGGCCGCGGCGCTCTATGCCACGAGCGTCGGCCTCGTGGGCACGCTCCTCGCGATCAGACTGCTGGCGCCGGCCGAAAGGGACGCCCGCCCGCGCCCGCTCGCCGCCGGCGCAGCCGTCGCGCTCGTCCTGGTCGCTGCGGGCTGGGCGCTCGGCGGGCCCCTCGCGCCCGGCTGGTCCGCCCGTGCCGGCGGCACCGCCCATCGAGCCGCGAGCGCCTCGCCGCCCCGCGCCACGCGGTCGCTTCCGTCAGCGGTCGTCCATGTTCCGTTCACCGCTCGGTACGCCGGCCGTCTGACCGTCGGGCCGCAGAACGACAAGGGGCGGGTCACCGTGCGCATCGACGGCGCCCTCAGCGGAGCCACTAAGGACCACCTCGAGATCCTCATCCACGGCATCACGCTCGAGGACGGCGGCATCGCGATGGAGCAGAGCCGCGTTCGCATGGGAACCACACGCCCGTTCTACCGCGGCGAGATCACATCGCTCAGCGGAAACCGCCTGGTCGCGGCGCTTCGTTCGACGCACCAGCGGCTGCGCGTCGACCTCACACTCCGGATCGGGCGGGACGGCACCGTGATCGGCAACGTGCACGGGGTCGCGCCCGCGCCGGAGGAGAGCGCCTGACGCTCCACGCACCTCGGGCACCGGCGAAGCGCTCGAACGGGAGTGGCCTTCGAGGAGAGCGATCGGTCGTCGTCGACGGACCTGCACAATCGTGCGGATGAGACCGTCCCCATCGGCGACGCACATCCGCACGACGCGTGGGGGCGCGCTCGCCGCCATGCTGACGCTGTCGATCCTCGCGTGCACGGCAGGCGCGGCCTCCGGTGCGGGCCGGCCGCCTGTCCCGAGGCCCGACAAGGTCGTGGTCGTCGTGTTCGAGAACAAGGAGTTCCCGCAGGTGATCGGGAGCGACCAGGCACCGACGTTCAACGCGCTCGCGAAGCGCTACGCCCTGCTGACCGACTACCGCGGCGTCGCCCACCCGAGCCTTCCCAACTACCTCGCGCTGGTCTCGGGCTCGACCCAAGGAGTGACGAGCGACTGCACGAGCTGCGCGGTCGCGGCACGGAACCTGGCGGACACGCTCGAACGGGCGGGGAAGACATGGAGAACGTATGCGGAGGGGTTCCCGACCCCGGGCTTCACGGGCTCGTCGGCGGGTCGCTACGTCAAGAAGCACAACCCCCTGCTCTACTTCGAGGACGTCGCCGCTCGTCCGGAGCGGCTGCGCGGGATCGTCCCGCTGACGGAGTTCGGGCGCGACCTCGCGGCGCATGCGCTGCCGGACTTCTCGCTCGTGGTGCCGGACCTGTGCCACGACATGCACGACTGCGCCGTGTCGACAGGAGACGCGTGGCTCCGAGCGTTCCTCCAACCCCTGCTCCGCAGCAGCGAGCTCGCACACGGGGTCGTGTACGTCGTCTTCGACGAAGGCACGGGTGATGCCGGCGGCGGCGGCAGCGTACCGGCGCTCGTCCTCGGACCGCTCGTGCGGCCAGGCGCACGTGCGCGGGCACCGCTCGACCACTATTCCCTGCTGCGGACGGTGGAGGACGCCTGGCGCCTTCCGCGCCTCGGGCACTCCCGCACCGCCCGGCCGATCACCGGCATCTGGCGCAGAACCGGAGTCCCTTGAGCACGCCGCCCTCCGTGAGGTACGCGTACGCGGTCGTCAGTGGATAGAGTGGCATGCGGCCGGGTTTGAAGGAAACTCCTGCAAATCGGCCAGTTCTGCCCCCGTAGCTCAGTGGATAGAGCAGCGGTTTCCTAAACCGCGTGCGCAAGTTCGATTCTTGCCGGGGGCACTCATCGCATTACTCGAAGAACATGGCTGATTTACAGGTATTCTTTCGCGATTTGACTCGTCGGGACAGACATGTCGTTGTCCGCCAGGATCCGCTGTGATCCGCTGACGACTGTCGCGCGACTGTCGCGCGGACTGTCCGCGCGGCGCTATCGTGTCGCTGTGGGGCAGCTCACGGGCATCGAAGTGCGTCACGGGAAGGCATGCGCCGCGCCGCGAGGGTGGGAACTGCAACTGCCGGCCCGTCGTATCAGGCAAGCGTCTGGAGCGCCCGCGAGCGCAAGCGCCTACGGAAGACGTTCGCGACGCTCGCTGCCGCGCGCGCCTGGCGTGCGGAGGCTCAGACCGCAATCCGCCGCGGGACGTTGCGAGCGCCTGTCGCGCACGACGGTTCGCGAGGCCGGCGAGGCGCTCGTTGAGGGGATGCGCAGTCGGCCGCGTGAGGACGCGCTCGGGTGACCGCTACAAGCCGAGCGCGATCCGCAGCTACGAGGCGGCGCTCCGCGACCACGATCGTTCCCGAGCTCGGCGGCAAGCGACTCGGCGACGTGCAGCGCCGCGACGTCCAGCGCCTCGCCGACGACCTGCTCGCCGAGGGACGCGACCCGTCGACGATCCGCAACGCGCTCATGCCGTTGCGCGTCGATCTATCCGCCGCGCGATCGAGAACGGCGACGTCGGCGGTCAACCCGTGCGCGAATCTCCGCCTGCCGGCGGTCAGGGACGACGTGAGCGGATCGCCTCGCCCGAGGAGGCGCAGCGGCTCCTCGCGGCTCTGCCCGACCGCGACCGTCCGGTGTGGGCGACCGCCCTCTACGCCGGTCTGCGTCGCGGCGAGCTCATGGCGCTGCGCTGGGAGGACGTCGACCTCGCCGCACGGCGTGATCCGCGTCGAGCGCTCCTACGACGAGAAGGGCCGCGATCGAGGTCGAGCCGAAGAGCCGCGCCGGCAGACGCACCGTCCCGGTCGTCGGCGCGCTCCGCGACATCCTCGTCGACCATAGGGCGCGGCAGGACCGCGACGACGGGCTGCGTGTTCGGCTCGACCCCGGACGACGCCGTTCGTGCCGTCGAACCTCTGGCGACGTGCCCAGCGGGCGTGGAAGCGCTCCGGTCTCGAGCCGATCGGCCTCCATGAGGCGCGGCACACGTTCGCCTCGCGTCCTGATCGCCGCCGGCGTAAACGCCAAGGCGATCACGACCTACATGGGCCACGCATCGATCCAGACGACCTACGACCTCTACGGCAAGCTCATGCCCGGCTCCGAGTCCGAGGCAGTTGCGCTCGTCGACGCGTACCTCGCCCGGGCGGATACGAAAAGCAGACTCGATCAGCTCGGCGCATCGGAGAGCTGACTCGGAGCAAGAAGGCCGGCCGCTGGCAGCCTGTTTCAGATATTGCTACGTTCCGCGTAATGCGGAACGGCTCTATTTCTGCAACAGAGCTTCTCTCGACCTTGGAGGACGATCTTCGCTCGCGACTGCCTTCGTCGTGGACCGTCGCGTTCGACCGCCAGCCGCGCACGCCGCGCGGGCGCCCCGACGCGCTGATCCGGCTTCGGAGCCCGGACGGGGCTGAGTCGATCCTCGTCGTCGAGACGAAGAGTCTCGTCGAGCCTCGAGGCATCCCGGCCATCCTGGATCAGTTTCGCCGCTGGCCGGACGGACAGCCTCTGGTCGTCGCGCCCTTCATCGGTCCGCGGGCGCGCGAGGATCTCGCTGCGGCAGGCGTGGGCTACGCCGACGCGACCGGGAATCTGCGTCTCGCGCTCGACAAACCGGCGGTGTTCCTCGAGACCGTGGGGGCGGAGTCGAATCCATAGCCGGAAGAGCGGCCGCTTCGCTCGCTCAAGGGGCCGACAGCCGCACGGATCGTCCGCGGCCTTTGCGACTTCAGACCACCGTATGGCGTCCGCAAGCTGGCCGAGCGCACCGGCGCATCACCAGCCTCCGTCTCCCGTGTCGCCGAGCTCCTCGATCGGGACGCGGTCCTCGGTCGGGAGCCGCGCGGCCCAATCGAGACCGTCGACTGGGAGAAGCTCATCCGGCGCTGGGCGAACGATTACACGTTCACCGAGTCGAACCGGACGGCCACCTACCTCGAGCCCCGCGGGCTCCAGACGCTGATGGACAAGCTTGGAGGCTCGGATCTGGCCTACGCCGTCACCGGCTCGCTTACGGCGAGCCAGGTCGCCCCTGTTGCGGCTCCGCGACTCGCGGCCACCTACGTGGAGGATTTTCGAGCAGCAGCGGCCGCGCTCGAGCTGCGAGAAGCAAGCACAGGGGCGAACGTGCTCCTCGTCGAGCCGTTCGATTCCATCGCGCTCGAGCGCACATGGGAAGCGGGCGGAGTCACGCTCGCGGCGCTGAGCCAGGTCGCCGCCGACCTCCTCACGAGCCCCGGACGGGGGCCGGCGGAGGCCGAGCAGTTGCTCGCGTGGATGCAGGGCAACGAGGACTTCTGGCGTGCCTGATGCGGTGTACGTCCGGGCGCGACGCGTTCTCCTGGACGCGCTCGAGGCGCTGGGCAATCAACGTGACGCGCTCGTGCTCGTCGGCGCGCAGGCGATCTACCTCCATACTGGCGAAGGCGATCTCGCAGTTGCGCCGTATACGAGCGACGGCGATATCGCGCTTGATCCCTCCGAGCTGAGCGAGAGGCCGAAGCTCGAAGAGGCGATGCGAGCGGGTGGATTCGTCCTGGATCTCCAGCAGCCGGGAGTCTGGGTCGGGCCCGAAGGCGTGACGATCGATCTGCTCGTGCCCGAGGCTGTCGGTGGCGGTGGCCGGCGAGGGGCGCGGCTCGGCGAGCATGGCAATCGCGCGGCCCGAAAGGCGCGAGGGCTCGAGGCAGCATTGGTCGACAACGAGCCGATGGAGATCGCGGCGCTCGGGGCCGATGACGAGCGGCGATTTGAGATCGCGGTAGCCGGCCCGGCCGCGCTGCTCGTCGCAAAGCTGCACAAGCTCGGCGAGCGACAAGACGTCGCCCGGCGATCCGAAGACAAGGACGCCCTCGACGTGCTGCGGCTCCTGCGGGCGATTCCGACTCAGACGCTCGCGGAGGCGCTCGACAGGCTGCGAGGCGACGTGCGCTCGGGCGTCGTCACGCTCGAAGCGGTCGACTATCTCCGCGCGCTCTTCGCCGAGCCGACTTCGCCCGGCTCGCAGATGGCCGCACGAGCAGCGACGCCGCTCGAGGATGCCGATGTCGTCTCCGCCTCCAGCGCCGCGCTCGCGAGCGACCTCTTGGCAGCCGTCAACTCCGGCGGACGATAACGCAGGCGATCCAGCGATCACCTCCGGGATCGTAGGGTCGATAACACACGTGGTATGATACCGAGCGTGTTATTCGTCCCGGGCGGCGACCGTTGAGGGGAGACATGCCCACGAGACCACTGACAGACCTGGAGCGCGAGCTGCGTCAGGACCCGGAGTACGAGGCCGCGCTGCAGAAGCTCGCACCGTTCGAGGAGATCGCCCGGCAACTCATCGCATTCCGGCTCGAACACGGACTGTCGCAGGCCGAGCTCGGAAGGCGTTGCGGCGTCTCGCAGCCTGCGATCGCCCGGCTCGAACGAGGGGAGCACGAGCCTCGGCTCGCGACGCTCCGCCGTGTCGCCCACGCACTCGACGCGGACCTCATTCTCGACTTCTCGTTTCGCACCCGCAAGCGGCGGAAGCGCCTCGCGACGCTGTGACCGCATGAACGACGCAGACGCATTCGCGTACTACGACGACCCGGCGAAGCGGGAACCAACCGCAGGCAAGCCGCGTCGTCGTCCAGATTGTCTGGCGACGCGGCATGTGCCGGTGCGATTCCCGGCCGCGACGATCGAGCAGGTGAAGAGGCTCGCGGACGCCGAAGGGATGATGACGAACACGTGGATCCGCTGCGCGGTCGAGGAGAAGGTGAGGCGAGAACTCCAGAACGACGAGCGGAGCGGCGCGTGGGGCTGAGCGTTCGTCGCGTCAGGCCCACCGGGCCGCGTTCCTCTCGACCCAGCGCACGAGTTCGGCGACCGGGATCAGGACCGTCCGCGCGCCGCTGCGCACGATCCGGAGTTCCGGCTTGACGTGTTCGTCGCAGAAGTCGCGGCTGACGCCCAGCATCTGAGCTGCCTCCTCCGGTTTCACGCAGAGACGCGGGAGTGCGCCGCGCCCATCCCGCGCGTGGCGGAGGGAGCGAATCGTCGAGGGCGACAACCGCGGTCCGGCGTTGACCTCGGCGCGCGGCTTCTCGGGGTGGCGTCTGCTCGACTCCTCCGATTCCTGCCCGAGAACCTCGAACAGGCCCAGCTGCGTCCTGACGCCGACGTCCTGCACCACGCTATGGGACGTGACCCGCGTCGCCATCCCCCAAGGGTGCAGTACGGGTGTCCGCAGACTGTCCGCAAATTGTCCGCAGACCCGTCAGTCGTGGCGCCGGAAACCCGCTTGGAGCAAGGAATTGCGGGTCGCACCGAGTGCTCGCAGGCCCGCAGAACGGCTCGCTGCGGGTCGGTTCTCGGCCCCGGCGCCTGGATCGGGCGGAAATCGGTCCGAGTCGAGCCTTCGGCGCACTCCGAAGCACCTCGCGGCAAGGCCTGAGAGGGCCACTCAATCCGTCTCAGCGGTCGGCACGAGCCCATTCTTGCCTCGCACGCGCAGTCTCGCCGCGCGCCGATCGCGGATGCCATTGTGGCATGACGCGACGTCGCAACGTGCACGAATAGGAACCACTCCTGACAGGCCGGACACAGATGCACCCAAGGTGCTATCCGGCGCACGACTTACTGTAAGACGCATGTCCCGCCGCAGACGCCGTCGCGACAAGCAGCGCCCCCACAACCACCAGCACCGTCCGAAGACCTACTGGGCACCGCCGGGCGAGCTACGCGAGGTCGTCGAAGACGAAGCTATCGAGCGGCTCGCGTACACGCGCAAACAAGCCGCCGAGGCGCTCGGGGTTAGCATCTCCACGATCGACCGGCACCTCGTCAAGGTCGTCGACACTGTCAAGACACCGTGGGGGCAGCGGCTCATCCCCGCCGAGGGGCTCGAACGCTTCCTCCACGAGCACCTCGAGCCGCCGCGGGAGCCCGGCGAGCGCGGCGCGGCGGGCCGCCCTCCGACGCTTCCGCGGCAGGTGGTCGAGCGCATACGCCTCGGCTACGCGCGCGGCCTCGGTTTCGCAGACATCGCCCGCAAGCTCAACGACGACGGTATCCCGACCGGACACGGCGGTCGGCAGTGGTGGCCGTCCACCGTGCGCGCCGTTCTCGTCCGCTCCAGTCCGCCGATTTCCGCCAAACTCCGCGACCGAGCAGCCTGACGCGAGCCTCGTCGCTACGGTCGACCATCCTCGCGCGGAGAGAAGCTGGCGGCGGTAGAGCCGATCCGCCAAGTCGCCCCACGGCAATCGCCCCGAGCAGGCCTCGTGGTCATCGCTCTGCTCTCGGCGGTTGTCACGGTCTCGATCGAACAACGTTCGGCGACGCCGTTCTGTTGGCGGCGCGCAGCCAGCGGCCATTGCGTGTCCGGGCGTGAGGCGGGTTGCGCAGGATTCAGTCCCTTCAGGTTCATTTACCTCAGTGAACAGCGCACCTTGGGCCGCCCGGAGCCGGCTCTTCCCCGGCCGTGACTGCGCAGCACAAAACCGAAGGCCGCGGCGACGGCGGCTCCGGCGAGTGGTCCGGCGACATAGACCCAGTGGGAGGAGAAGACGCCGCCCACCAGATCAGGACCGAAGGTGCCGGCCGGGGTTCATGGATCTGCCGGAGATAGGGCTGCCCCAGAGTCCCGCTAGAGCGATGCAGCCGCCAACGCCGAATGCGCCGACATGCCAATGTTCTGCGCGCCAGATGCCGTGCCCAGGATCACACTCACGAGTCCGAGCGTCAGGATGAACTCCATCCAAAACGCAGCGCGTCGGAGTGGCGGGCGGCCGGGTAGTTGGAACCATCAGCACGCGCCGCCGGGCGCTCCGCTCAGTTGACGTAGGTGCGATACTGGTGGCGCGTGCGGCCTCTGAAGATCGCGGGGGTGCGTCATACAGGACATACTCGGCACCCTTGACTACAAAGGACGGCCCCCGGTCGCTTCCGTCCTCGTCGAGTTCCTGGATTCTGCCGGCAAGGCAGTGAGCGCCGCGGTGCCAGACGGCAAGGGTGACTTTTCGCTGTTCAGCGCAAAGGATGACGTTGCGTCGCTCCGCCTCGTTGTCGACTCCGACCCCGTCAAGACGATTCCGTTGCCATCGGACCCGACGAAGGTCGTCCTCACGCTGCCGCGCCGCATCAAGCGGACACCGGCCAAGTCGCCCAACGCGATGCTCGACATGAAAGCCACACGGCGGTGGATCGCGCGCCTCGAGCGGTTGGGCAGAAAGTGGCCCGAGGCTGCCGAAACTGCCGCCGTTGCGACCCGGATCGGTGAGGCGGCCCGCGCGGCAGCGGAACATGACCTCGGCGCCCTTAGCACGGGTGTACTCGCTGGGCAGCCTGGCGCGGCTCTGGAACTCGACCGGATACTTTCCACGGTGCCACAGCCTGGCGCACCGAGCGCGCCGCGTGTGACCGGAGGCGAACCTGCGGCCTGGCCGACGCTTGCGCTCGACGCGATCCTTGACCCCGACAGACCCGCTGACACGAGTCCCTCGCCGGACAAGCGCAAGCTCTCGAAGGCGCACGCTAGGCTGCTCGCCGCGGCCGCCGTCGCTGGGCGGGGCAATGATCGCCACCTACTGCGCAATGCAGTCGCGGCCCTTCGGTTGGTACACGATTTGCGCGTCCTGCAACTGCTCGGGTCTGCCCCGGCTCGGATGGGCGGCGATAGCGCAGCGTATCGAGAACTGACGCACACCGCGCGGAACTACGAGCACGCAGGACGCAGCTCCGAGCCCTACGGCTCCCCGGCGCCCGTTAGCCTCGTCGAGCCAGCGCCTCTGGACGACGTGCGTCCACTGATCTGGGACATCCCCGAGTTCCGCGACTTCGCCGCCGTCGTGCGGGAAGCCCGCAACGCGGAGATCACTGCCGGACCGCACGACAAACGGATCGCCTTCGATCCAGTGCGGGCCTGCGAAGGCCAAAAAGTCACCATCCGCCACGAGGCAGGTCTGTGGACGGGTCGGTCGATCACCGGCGTCCGATTCTCGAGTCGGCGGAACGTCGCGTCTCTCCCCGCCGCGTTCACGGTCGTCGATGACGAGATTATCGTGGAGGAGATCCCTGTCGGCGCGGTGAGCGGGCCGGTCGCCATCGATCTGGCCCCCGGCGACTACATCATCGAGTTCAGAGGTATGCGGGTCAACCTCGAGCCGGGCGGCACCACGCATGCGCGGTTCTTCGGCGGCATGACGGCACTGTTCCTGGTCTCGATGCGGCCTTGGCAGTCCTGGCGCGACGGCCTCGTCGCCGGGACCCATATCGATGTGCAATGGCAGGCGTCGAACGTCGAAGAGATACGCGGTGAGTTCGTCGGCGGCGACACGACCGTCAGCTTCCGGGCCCGAGCGTCGGAAGAGCTTCTCGTGCCGAGCGGCCGACACCGAGTCCGGCTCGCAGACTCGATCCACCGATATGACGTCCGGTGCACGCTCACCGGCCGCGGACCGTGCGGTGATGCGACGCCCATCCATACGACGGCGGGTGTCTGTCGCAGCGAACGCCTTCTCGGCTCCAGCGAGGATCCGTTTCCTTTCGAAGAACGTCGCTTCGCCAATTGGCACCGCAACATCGATCGTGCTGTACGAATCGCGGCTCCACAAAGTGTCGAGGACTTGATCCGCGCCGTGCGTACCGCCGAGCGTGGCGGAGCCCGGCTCGGCGTGAAGGGAAGGGGGTGTTCCTACACCGACGTCGTGTCTCCTGCCGCGGCTGCCCGTCAGCGCATCGTCGACCTCTGGCTGCTGCGCACGACGCGCATCAAGCGACTCCAGGCGCAGCAGAGGGCCCTCGGACAAGCATTACGAGACGACATCACCAGCGTCTTGGAGCCTCACGTCCAGAGCGCCTACATGCGCCACACGCGCTTGAGGGGGGCCCCCTTGACGGATGTGCGCCAGCGGCTCGTCCCGGTGCGTGCCGGCACCCGGTTCAACGAGCTGAACTGGTTGTTGGACTCCTTGACCCCGCGCCTCTCCCTCGCGACCATGGGCGGCGGGACGGCGCACTCCCTGGGTGGAGCGTTCGCGACGGGGACCCACGGCGCCACCTTCCATCTGCCACCGCCAGGCGACTTCGTGCGGGCGATGCGCGTGATCGGAGCGCGGGGCCGCGTCTGGTGGGTCGAGCCCGCGACGAACCCGATCACAAGCGAGGCCGGTCTACGCTCCTCCGGGCTGTTCGACGACGTCGACGACGAGTGCGTGCAGGTCGTCTACGACGACGAGGTGTTCGACGCGCTGCTCGTATCAATCGGCTGCGGCGGCATTGTCAGCGATCTCGTCATCGAGACCATCGACGCCCACATGATGAGGCGCACCGTCAATGAGGGCGACTGGGCAACCGCACGTCCCAACATCGAACGTGACATCGCCCAAATCCAGCGCGTCGTCACGGACCCCCCGGTCGACGGACTGCCCCCATTGTGGTTCTATGCGTTCACCGTCCTGAGCTCGGGAAGGACGTGGATCGACCAGCAGTGGCTCGACCCGTCCGCCCTGCCGTCACCCCCAAGCTCAGGCCCAGCCTCCGCCGCCCTTACGTCCGGAACACCGTGGTTCCTGATCGCGCTGGGCGAGCTCTTGGCGCTCCTCGGCGCGCTGCCCCTCGTGCTACACCTCGTGATCCAGGACATCATCATCGAAATCGCCGAGCTCATCGCCTCCGTCCTGTTCCCCTGGGAGTGGGACAACATCGATGACCAGGCGCGCGATCTGGAGGACGCGCTCGCCGCGCTCGGCCACCTCGCAGAGCTGGTTGTGCACGTGCTCGACATGGTGGAATCCGCGAGCGATCCGGATGATCAGGTCGATGCGCTCACTACTGGAATCAACCTGCTGTGGACGCTCACCGGCGTGCCTTTCCTGCCCGTTGAACTCGGACGCCACTCCGTCGATCACATCATGGAGCACTTTGCGCCGGACCAGCTGGATGTGGAGAAGCTCGGACCGGAGCGCAGTTTCTTCATGATCTCCGACGGTGACTCAAGCCCCGGCCGTGACACCGGCGAGACTGTGGACGGCAACTTGATCAACAGCCGCGAGTTCGCCGTGCCGGCGGGGGATACCCTCGCGTTCGTCGACGCACTCATGGCCGGCGTGGCGCGGATCCGCGAGGGCGGCGACGCCGCAATCATGGTGGCGAACATCAGGTTCACGAGGAGCACCCGGGCGACGGTCGGGATGCAGCAGTTCTGGCCGCTGACCGGACATATCGAGGTGTACACGGCCGAAGGACTCGACGGGACGCCCGCCGCGGAGGCGATGATCGACGGCGTCGCCGCGCGCTTCTCCGCGGCGCCGCACTGGGGCCAGGTGCACAGCCCGGCGCTAGCCGCAAACGCATACGCGTGGAAGCGCTCCTGGGCGAATGCGATGGCGCGGCTGGACCCCGAGGGGGTCGGCACCTTCCGCCGCGAGTTCGTCGCCGATCGCGGCTTGTACTGAGCACCTGCCGGACAGTGGACCGGCTCGACCGTTGCGCGCACAGGCTCGATGGTGCGTTCGTGGCGTCCGTACGCCAAACGACGCGGTTTAGACCTGCGAGCTCGGCCTCGTGATAGGCGACGAGCGTTTGCGCGACGCGCCGGCTCTCCTTCGAACCGCTTCTCCGATCAGCGGCCATGGCCGCACGAGCCTAGCGCGCGCTCGGAGTCCGGTCAGGGCGGACGCCAGCGCATGTGAGCGGTTAACCATGATGAAGTGGACGGGCCCCTTGGGGACTGTCGCACGAACTGTCGCAAGAGGTTCTCCTGGAGTTCGGATTCCGCTCAACCATGCCTTTTCACGCCGTACCCAGGAGCGCCTTCCTAAACCGCGTGCGCAAGTTCGATTCTTGCCGGGGGCACTTCGTCGTTGAGCGGTGTCGGCAAGTGGTTTCCGCTTGGCCAAGCCGCTCGCGGCCGCTCCGAGCCGCCGACGTTGTCGCGTTGACCGCCTCAGACCGCTCGAGGAACGGGGGCGACGGTCGTCACGCTGGCTCTATGTCCGACACCGTCGGCGAGTCTCACACAGCAACCCGTATCGAGGCCGTGTCGTGATCTCGGCACCCCGCTTCCAGAGGATCGCTGCCGAAAAGGGGGGCTTCGGCGTCTTGCTCCCGCAGGCGCCCCAGCGTTACTCGGCTGCGGCAGCCTCGATGTCTCCTGTGGCCTTCTCCGCAGGGAGCACGAAGAGGAACGCCCATGCTGCGGCGGCGGCCCCCAGGAAGTCTGCAATGAGATAGACCCAGATATTGCTCCATTGGAAGAGTCCGGTGACCATCGCCCCCAGCGCGATGGCTGGATTGAACGCGCCACCGGAAATGCCGCCGACGGCGAGTGCCCCCGCGACCACAGTGAACCCGATCGCCAGCCCGTAGAACGAATTGCCCTCGGTTCCGCGTGCGGTGGCGACGTTCAGCACGACCCACGCGAGCGCGAACGTGAACAGGAACTCGACGATGAGCATCTTGCCGTCACTTGCAACGACTGCCTGCGCCTCGCGGCCGCCCACATAACGGACGAGCAGACCGGCGACCACGGCGGCCGCAAACTGCGTCACGAGGTAGGCACCGAACTCCTCGTTCGTCATTCTCCCGCGCAAACGGACGGCGGTGCTCACGGCCGGATTGAAGTGACCGCCGGAGATATGCCCGCCCGCGAAGACCATGACCATCAGGATCGATCCGATGGCGAGCGGCGCCAACGCGCCCGCGCCCGCCTTGTTCGTGGCCATCCCGACGGTGAACACGAACAGGAACATGCCAATGAACTCGACGACTAGCTTCCGCTGAAGCTCGGCGCGCATGGCTCCTCCAGTCCTCGTCTACCCCGCACGATCCCACGGTGATTCGTGCCCGAGAAAGGACATCCTCCCTCACCGACCGACCCACCCGGCATGGAACAGCGGCCCGCCATTGGGCAGCGGAGAGACGGCGGTATAAGCTCCTCCGCATGTTGGGCCTTGTTACTCGCATGAAGACAGTACGACGGCGAGCGCAGACGCTCTTCGAGCTGAACCTGGAGCTCGCGAAGCTCGAGGCAACGAAGAAGGCGACGGCAGTAGGCATCGCCGGAGGCCTCGGAGCCGGGGGTGCGGTTCTCGCGGTTTACGGCATCGGCTTCGTTTTCGCTGCGGTTGCGGCAGGGTTGAGCGAGGCGCTGCCGCTCTGGCTGTCACTGCTGATCGTCGGCCTCGTCCTTTTCCTCCTCGCGGCGGTCGCCTTGTACTTCGCAAAGCGGTCTGCGAGCCGCGCGACACCACCCCAGCCGACTCTGGCGATGGATGAAGCGGCCCGCACCGTCAGCACGGTGAAGAGCCATGTCTGAACGTGGCGTCGCCGAGATCCGTGCGGAGATCGCGGCCGAGCGGAACGGACTAGGCCAGGATCTCGACGCGCTCAAGGCGGATCTGCGCTCGCTGATCCCGTTCGCCGTGGCCGGCGTCGCGGTAATCGCGCTCGTCACGTTCCGGAAGGGCGCGATGTCCGGGGCCAAGATGATGTGGAGGCTCATGTAGGTCGGAGCCGTCTCCGCGACGCCTGCCCGACACGGGGCACCGACCGCAGCAATCAGGTCGAGGGGGTGGGCGCAGCCGGATCGGAAGGCGGTCGCGTGCCGGACTCGCGCGCACGCTGGCGCGCAGATTCGATTCTTGCCGGGGGCACTCTCCGTACGAGCGGCTTTGTCAGACGGCTCCCCGCGCCCGGCCCGCTCTCGTGCGACGCGCTGGCCGTCGGCCTCTAGCCCCGGTTGTGGTTGACGACCTCGACGTTGTGCCCGTCCGGGTCGAGCAGGAAGGCACCGTAGTACGTCGGCCCGTAGTCCGTGCGCAAGCCGGGCGCGCCGTCGTCGGGGTGGCCCGAGTCGACGCCGGCCTGCCAGAACGCGTCGACGTGCGCCCTGTCGGGCGCGCGGAAGCCGACGTGCAGGCCGCGCGCCACCGGGTGCTCGGTGTCCGTCGCCCCGATGTCGAAGTCCTCCCACTCGACCAGCTCGGCGCCCGCATGGCTCGGCTCGACACCTAGCGTTGCGAGGACGGTGCGGTAGAAGCGCTCCGAGGCGGCGAGGTCCGAGACGGCGATGGCGACGTGGTCGAACACCCCGCCGACGGTCCCGCTACGGGCCGATCTGCTCGGCCAGCCCGATGAGGATTCCCTCCGGGCCGCGGACGTAACAGAGCCGATACACGTCCTCGTACTGCGCCACCTCACCGACGAGCTCGGCTCCGTGCGGGCGGAGCCGAGCGAGCGTGTCGTCGATGTCCTCCACGGCGAACATGACGCGCAGATAGCCGAGAGCGTTCACCGGAGCGTTCCGGTGATCTGCGACCGCAGGCGGCGCGAGAAATCGCGAGAGCTCGAGCCGACTGTGGCCGTCCGGCGTGCGCAACATGGCCATCTCGACGCGCATCCCGCGCAGTCCGGTGACACGCTCCGCCCAGGCTCCCTCGACCGCGGCTCGCCCCTCGAGCTCGAGGCCGAGCTCCACGAAAAAGGAGACCGCGGCGTCGAGGGACTCCACCACGATGCCGACGTTGTCCATCCGTCGAACCGTCACGCCGCCCACCCTAGCCCCGTCATCGCCTCGACACGCCGACGGGCCGGCATGGCGCGGGCCGAGGTCACGGTCGTGGCCAGTGCCTGCGCATGCCTCGACGAGCGGCTCGAGCGCGTCGCGCTCGAGTACCTCCGCCCCGGCGGCGTCGAGGGCCAGCGGCGTCGGCCGAGCCGGCCGCTCAGGCGTCGCCGGCGGGCTGCGGCGCGGACGCCGCCGGGAGATCGCCCACCGCGTGGGCGGCGAAGGCGTGTTCCGGCCGGCGCCTGGGGATCGCGAGACCGACGACGGCGCCGACCGCGAGGGCGAGCGCGCAGGCCGCCGAACGCGATCGTGAAGCTGTGCGCCGAGGGATAGCCGCTCGCGTCGACGGAGGCGGCAAGGATCGACGCGGTGATCGCTCCGCCGAAGGCGCCGCCGACCGTTCGCGTGACGGTGTTCATGCCCGTGGCGATGCCGGTCTCGGCGGGACCGACGTTCTCGATGATCAGGTTGACCATCGCGGCGAACGCGAGCCCGATGCCGGCGCCGAGGAGGAGGGCGGCGACGTAGATCTGCCAGCGCTCGCCGCGCGCGAAGGCGAGGATCGCGTACGACGACGTGGCGAGGAGCGCGCCGGCGAGCAGAGGGGGTTTCGAGCCGAAGCGCTTCTCGAGCCGGCCGGTCTGCGCTCCGGCGACGAGCATCGCGAGTGTCGAGGGGACGAGGAACAGCCCGGCGCCGGTGACCGAGGAGCCGAACCCGTACCCGGCCCGCTCCGGGGTCTCGACGTACTCGGGCAGCAGGATGAAGGAGGAGTACATCCCGAAGCCGAGCAGCGCGGCCACCGTGTTGGTCGTCCAGACGCCGCGGATCCGCATCATGCGCATGTCGACGAGCGGATGGCTCGAGCGGGTCTCGTTGCGCACCCAGGCTGCGAGCAGCACCGCGCCGAGCGCGAGCAAGCCGAGCGTCCGCGCCGAGAGCCAGTGCCAGGAGGTGGCTTCGCTGAGGGCGATCAGCACGGCGGCGAGGCCGAGCGCCATCAGCGCCGCGCCGGCCCAGTTGACGGTCCCGCCGACCCGGATCGGGGACTCGGGCACGAAGAGGTGGATGGCGAGCGTGGTCGGGACGAGCAGGATCAGCGGCAGCCAGAACAGGTAGTGGTAGGAGAGGTGCTCGACGATCGGCCCGGCGAGCACGACCCCGGCGCCGCCGCCGACGCCGAGCAGCGCCGACATCAGCCCGATCCCACCGGCGACCCGCTCCCGCGGGAACTCGTCGCGGATGATCCCGAAGGCGAGCGGAAAGATCCCGCCCGCGGCGCCCTGCGCGACGCGGCCGACCAGCATCACCGACATCGAGGTGGCCACGGCCGAGACGGCGGTTCCGGCGCAGAGAAAAACCAGGACGATCACGAGCAGGCGCTCCTTGCCGTACATGTCGCCGAGGCGGCCGATCAGCGGGGTCGCGATCGACGCGCTCAGGAGGTAGGCGGTCAGCACCCAGCTCACCGAGCTGACCGAGGTGTGCAGCGACTGCTGGATGTCGGGAAGCGCCGGCGCGACGAGCGACTGCAAGAGCGCGTAGGAGATCCCTGCGGCAGCGAGCAGCGCGAACGTCACGCCGTAGTGCTGACGCTCTGCGACTCCGGTGTGCTCGGCTGCCGCGCCCATCGCTCAGTCGCTCCAGGCGGCGTCGACCTGGATGCCGTCGCCGCCCTCGGGGCGGTCGGAGCCGATCGCGATCAGCTCGAGCCCGTCGGGGCCGGCGGCGAAGGCGCGCACGGTCTGCGGGCTGCAGCGCAGGACATCCCACTGCCCGAGCTCGACCCGGTCGCCGTCGAGGAGGGCACGGCCGGAGCCGCGCACGACAACGTAGGCCTCTTCCTGCTCGCGGTGGCTGTGCGCGCTCGTGGAGCGGACGTTCGGCGCGTAGCGCACGTAGGTGACGCCGAGGTGCGCCGACTGCAGGTGCCTACGCGCGAAGCGCGCCTCGACACCCGGCAAGCGGCCGCCGGTCGAGTCCTCGACGTCCATCAGGTTGACGATCGTGAACCCCGGGCGACCGGTCTCGCCCGTCACTCGACCGGCTCCCGGAGGTTGCGCCGCCACAGGTCGAGCGTCCGCTCGAAGTGCCGCTCGGACGCCGCCTCGTCGTACACCGGCAGATCCGCCATCGCGAACCCGTGGCTCGTTCCCGGCAGGCGCTCGACCACGCTCGCCATGCCGTGCCGTTCGAGCTCGGCACGGAACTGCCCCACGTTCTCCTCGGTCGCGGAGTGGTCGTTCTCGGCGAACGCGAAGTAGAGCTCGGCGCGCACGCCGGAGACGTCGTGGTGCGGCGAGTCGGGCCCGTCGGTGACGAGTGCGCTGGGATGGATGCCGGCCATGGCGACGAACTCGTCCGCCTTCACGGACACGGTGTGCAGCGCGAGCCGGGCGCCCATGCAGTAGCCGACGCACACCTTCGCGCCGCCGGCGGCGGCCGGGTCGTCGGCGATCGCCGCGAGGACCGCGTCGGTGTCGGCCACCACCCGCTCGGGCGTGACGCTCGCGACGATGCCCGTCAGCCGCTCGCGGTAGGCGGGGTCGCCCATCCGCGTGAAGTCGAAGGAGAGCTTGTCGCCGGAGCGGTAGAAGAGGTCGGGCGCGACGACGTAGTAGCCGGCGTCGGCGAAGCGGCGCGCGTTCTCCTTCAGCTGCTCGCGGTAGCCGACGCCGTCCATGAAGAGCACGGCCACCGGGAACGGCCCGTCGCCCTCGGGGTGCGCGACGAAGGTGGTCATCTCCCCGTCGGGCGTCCCGACGCGTGTCTCAACCTCGACCATCGTGCCCCTTTCGGACGTTCGGGTGCGTGCGAAGAGCCGGACGCACGGCGCAGCCCTGCTCGACCCGCCGCAGCTCCGCCTCGCTCAGCGCGGGAGTGGGAAGCGGCGTCGCGGCAGAGGCGCGGAGCCCGTCGAGGATCAACCCGAGCTGGCGACGCCACAGGTCGGGCGCCACGTCCGACGTCAGTCCGATCACCCGATCGGCGCCCCAGAAGAGGAGCGGGATGTCCTGCGGCGTCACGTCGGCGCGCAGCGTGCCCTGTGCCTGGGCTCTCTCGATCAGCTCCGCGAACATCGGTCGGATGCGCCGCCGCATCGACGCCGCGCGCTCACGGCCCCGCTGCGTCTCGAACACGTCCCTCAGGCCGTGGTTGCGCGCGCACAGCGCAAGCGTCTCGTCGACGAGCCCCGTGAATCCGAGCCAGCCGCTCTCGCACGCGAGCGCGCGCTCGCCCGCGGAGACAAGCTCCTCGAAGGCGTCCGCCAACACGGCGTCCACGAGCTCGTCGCGGCTCGGGAAGTGCCGGTACAGCGTCGCCACGCCGACGCCCGCCTCGGTCGCGATCTCGCGCACGGACACGTCCACGCCGTCGCGCTCGAACAGCCGGCGCGCCGCCTCGACCAACCGCGCGCGGTTCCGCCGCACATCGACCCGTTCCGTGACCGCCACCGCCGCACAACGATATCCCAGAAGCGGAACAGTGGCTCCGTTTTGTCGAGAGGGTGCTGCGCCTCCACTCGCCGTGACTACCCGCCCGATGGCCGTGAGGTTCGGCAGGCCCTACTAGCCTGGAGAGGCTGAGCAGCCCATCCCGATCGCGCATCTGTCCCCCCTGAAGAGTGGCTCGTGGGCGGCCGCGAAACCGACATTTCGAGAGAGGAGGTTTTGGGGAGCCTCGAGCTTGCCCTGAGACCCGCGGCTTGCCGCCTCGTCGGCGCTGTGCAAGCCTCCCCGAGACGCGTGGGCGTCGACCGACCCGCATGGCTCGAACGTGGCCGCATCACTCCCATGCCGGAGCGTGCGCCGCGCGTGTGCGCCGCGTACCTGAAACTCGTGCGCGCGACGGGTCGGTTCGAGGTCGGAGGCCTCGAACGGACACGACGGGAGGTCGGCGATCGGTCATGCATCGTTGCGATCCTCCACCGTGAGTCTCTGCTCCACGTCGCCTTCCCGCACGACCGGCGCACGGCGATCCTCGTCCGCGACCAGGCTAGCTCGGGGCTCTACTTACGTCTTGCCCGGTCGTTCGGCCTCCGCCTGATCGAGCAGACCGGGCCTCTGCCGCCGGTGCGCGAGGCGCTCGCGTTCCTCGCGAACCGCGGCAGCGCGCTCGTCATCGCCGTGGACGGTCCTGCCGGGCCAACGGGCATCGCAAAGCGTGGCGTCGTCGAGCTCGCCCGCCTTTCCGGCACACCAATCGTTCCGATTCGTTGCGCCACGCGCAGGGTCGTGACACTCCGAACGACGTGGGACCGCCGCCACATGCCTCTACCCGGCCAAGTCTTCGTCGCGGTCGCAGGCGAGCCGCGGGACGTCCCGCGAGATGCGACGCGGAGCGATCTCGATTCCGCCGCCGGCGAGCTGTCCTCCGCTCTCGCGAACCTAGCGCCCTAGAACAGACAGAAGCTGCACCCCTGGGTTGCCTTCTGGCCAGGGCACAGCTCGACCCACGGGTACTTGAACGACCCGCTGCAGCATTGTGTGACGCCCAGCGCGTCAGGGTTCAACGAATCCGGCGCCGTGACGCACTGGGTTCCGCCGAACCCCGTGCACTTTCCCTTGTAAGTGGTGCAGCTAGAGGAGTAGACAACGGTGTGAGAATGATCGGACGGCGAGAGCACGAGCATGGCGTCGAGCGCCTGCGCTCGTCGGCCGCACGCAGCGCACGGCCTGACGCCGAAGCCCGCGAGGACGCGCTTTACGAGCTCGCCGAGGCCAAGCTCCTCACGGATGAGGAAACGCGGCATGCGCAACACCCTGGGACGCCCGACAATGTGTCTGTACGCGTCCATCGGCTCACCTCCAGACGGCAGCCCGAGTCTACTCCGAAGAAACCGACACCACCACAACGCCTCCTCGAAGTGAGCTGGAGCGCAGCCCATCGCGGACGTCGAGCGATCGGAATGCTCGCAGCCGCGACGGCGCTGGTCGGCGGATCGACGGCATATGCGGATGTGTCCCCGAGCGGCGCGCTCGTGACGAATGTGGCGATAGAGATTCCGCGGTTCCATGGGCTCGAGCCGACTCTCCAGCTCGCGTACGACTCCCAGCTGGGGAACGGATTGCTCGGGGTGGGATGGAAGCTCGACGGCTTCTCGTCGATCCGTCGCGCCGCGCCCGGGCTCGGGGCACCGCGATACGACAAAGCGGACGAGTACTTCCTGGATGGTGTCAAGCTCGTTCCGTGCGCACGCAAGGTTCGCAGCCCGAGCTGTTCGCACCCCGCGTCGAAGAAGCTTCTCGGGTACGCGACGGGTGTCGAGAGCTACCGTCGCATCGCCTACGACGAGCGGTCCGAGAAATGGATCGTTTGGGAGAAGGACGGCACTCAGGCGACGTACGCGCCGGACGTGCGGAAGCTGCCCCATGGGCCGGTCGCACAATGGCATGTCGCGATGGTGCGCGACGCGACCGGGAACGAGGTCGCCTTCGGCTACCGAGCGGAGAACGGCGTCGTGTATCCGGCGAGCGTCTCCTACGACGGGATGACGGTCCGGCTGATCTGGGAGAACCGTCCAGACGTCGTCGAGGCGGGTATCGGCGATCGCCAGTCCGAGCTTCGTTTCCGACTGAAGACGATCGACGTGCTAGTCCGGGGGAGCCGCGCGCGAGCGTACGCGCTCCGCTACCGGCGGCTCGCGGGATCGGGTCGCTCCGCGCTCGTCGAGGTGCAGCGGTACGGAACCGACGCGACGTTTTCGCCGGATGACGCCCTCGCCGCGGGGCACAGGCTCCCGCCGACCCGTTTCCGGTACGACGAGCAGGGTAAGTTGGCCTTCGAGGGAAACGAGGAGCTGAGCCCGATGACGGCTCCGGGCTGGGAAGCGCCGGCCCCCCGGAACTCGTTTCCCGACGTGGAGCAGAATCTGGGCACTCGGCCGTTCGGGAAGGCGGTGCACACGGCCGACGTGGACGGAGACGGACGCACGGACGCGCTCCTCGTGACGTTCAGCGACCTGACCACGGACCAGGCGACCGTCCGCGCGACGACGCGGTTCGCCGATGGCAACAACGTCACGACGTCGCTTGTCTTTCCGGTGCAGGTCGCCGCGCGTTCGTGGGCTGCGGATATCGATGCCGACGGCCGCTCCGACCTCGTCTTCCTGTGGTGGGAGCGGTCTCCCACGGACCAACTCATCATCCACCTCGTCGGCGCCGTCGGCCTGGGCGACGGGACGTTTCGTCTCGGGCCTACGTTGCACGCAACAACCTGGATCGACCACACAGCGCCCGCGTGGCAGGCGCTTTGCCAACCGGGGGACGTCACCGGCGACGGCCGAGCCGACTTCGTCTGCTCGTACTCGGACGGAGACGGGAACCACTTCCTCGGGACGGCGTTCTCACGAGGAGACGGCACGTTTTCCTCGATCAAGCGGCTCGTCCCCGTCGACTCCGGCGTCGGAACGCTGCCCCTGGCGCTCGGCGACGTCGACGGCGATGGCCTCGACGATGCCCAGCTTCTCGATCTGCTTCCTCCGGTTGGCGGCTGCCCGGCCTCCGACACGTGCGAGTTCGACTACGAGCCCGTCACGGGTTTCTCGATTGGAGGCGGCGACTACCGGTTCGTGCGCGTGCCGGCACGGTGGCATACGGGGGAGTTCCTGCCGACGCTCTTCTCGGCCGACCTGAACGGCGACGGTCGGGCCGACTACCTGTCCTTCGCCGGAGCCGTGTTCGACGAAAACGATCGCTTTCTCGGACGGATCCGGACGGCCGTGACAAACGCAAGCGGCGGGTTCGACCTCGGCGAGCAGTCGGTGCCTGCCGAGCTCGCCAATGTCGAGAACGTCGTGAGCCTCGGGGATGCCGACGGCGACGGTCGCACCGACATGCTCGTCATGACTCCACTTCGGCCGAACGGTGGGGTCGACTGCGGGTCGAGCACGCACATCCGGCCGTCCCTGACCACCGTTCGCTCCCTCGGTGACGGAACGTTCGACCTGCCGGCGCGCTGGGACGACTGCAACCACTCGCAGGCGCTCGACGGAACGTGGGACAACGTCCTCGCGCCTCCGGAGGTCATCGCGGCAGACACGAACGGCGACGGCCTCGCGGACTTCATGACGAGGTTCTTCGTCGAGGACAACTCAGGGACGAGTGTCACCATCCACGACGAGATTTCCCAGTCGACAGGCAGAGATGCCTTCCGTTGGCTGCCAGCAGAACTCAACGGAGACGGGCGCGAGGACCTCGTCTACATCTCGCCCCAGCGAGGCGCGACCCGCCTGCACAGCCTGCTGCGCAGGCCAAACGGCTCCTACCTTCAGGCGTCCGTACCGGTCGCGGGCTTCTCGAACCCGTCTCGCCAAACGTGGCGCATTCTCGACGTCGATGGTGACGGCCGGGAGGACCTCGTCCACATCGAGTGCTTTCAAGCGCTCATAACCCCACGCCCGTGCATCACACGAGTGGACACCTTTCTCGCAAACGGCGCCGGTGGCTGGACCCGACACGGGCCGTTCTCGTTCGTGTGGACGGTCGTCGACCATACGTCGCCGAGCGACTGGCACTCCGCGGACGTCGACGGCGACGGGAGAACCGATCTCGTCGCGCTGGAATGGTCTCGCGGCGACTACCACCCCGAAGGCCTCTATGTGCGCACACTCCTCGCGAACGGTGTCGGCGGCTGGAGGCAAGCGCCACTCCGCGGTCCATTCGCTCCACCGCCGGCGACGTACTCGTTCGACACGCGCAACTGGGGAACGCTCGATGTCGACGGTGACGGCCGCACCGACCTCGTCCATCTGGTCACGAGCCGCGCGTCGATCCGGGTTACGACCCTTCTGGCCCGTGGCGACGCCGACTGGCAACAACGACGGTTCGAGCGGACCGAGGCCGGCGGGAACGGGTGGCAGGACCTCGACATCGTCTCGGACACCACGATCTGGCGCAGCATCGATGCCAACGGAGACGGCCTCGGCGACCTGGTTCACCTCGCAGTCACCGCGAACGGGCTTCGGACACACACGCTGCTCTCGGACGGCGATGGCACCTACACGCAGAGACAGGCAGACGAGCACCTCGCCGTCGACCGCACGAGCGACAGGCTGAGCTGGACCGTCGCGAACAGCAATGCCGACGGGCACGGCGATCTGATGCACACCCGCAGGAAAGGTGATCGGATCGTCGTCACCGTGCTCCAGGCGATCGGCAAGGGAGAATGGCGGGTTCGGCAGAGCTCGACCCGCGACCCGGGGTCCGCCGGAAACCGCGACATGCCAAGCTGGCGGGTCGCCGACGCGGACGGCGACGGGATCAGCGACCTCGTCCGCGTGGACCGACCGCTGCCCGGGCAACCTGGCGCCCCCAGCCTCCGCGTCTCAACGCTCGATGGCAACGGTGTCGTCGAGCTGCTCACGGGTCTGACGAGCGAGCTCGGGGGCATGACAGACGTGGCGTACGCGCCCTCGTCCCGCTCGGTCGAGAGCCAGCCCGCCCACGGTTGCGGCGTGCCGGCAGGCGTCGTGTTCCAGATCGCGGCGTCCGAGACGGTACGCGACGGACGCACGCAGCTCACGGATGTGACGCAGTACGCATACGGGTGCGCTCGCTGGTCGAGGGCGTACCGCTCGGTGCTCGGTTGGACCGACCTCTCCGTCCGCAGGCCCGGGACCGCGGATCGCGCGGAATCCCGCGCGTACAGGCGGTACCTCCAAACGGAGGAGTGCGGGACGCAGCTCCAGGACGACGGCTTCCGCGACCTGTCGGGGCGTTTCGTCGCCGGCCGCGACCTCTTCACATACGTACGGCCCGGGAAGGGCGCGCCGTACGCGTGCCTTCCCGCAGAGCGAAGACACATCGAGTACGGCGGAACGCCGACGCCGCTCAACTCGGTCACCCGATACGTGTACGACGACTTCGGCAACCTCGTCGACGTCTTCGACGACGGATCGCCCGACGACACGGCGGACGACCGGACGCTGATCCGGACGTTCCACCCGGCTCTCAAGGCGTGGATCGTCGGGTCACCGGCATGGGAGGGCCTGTTCGAGGGCCCGCAGCCGGCGAGGACCATGCGCCGCTCGACGTTCTATTGCTACGACGGCGACAACGGCAACGCCTCGGCGAACTGCCCGGGGGCACCGACGAAGGGGTTGCTGACCGGTGTCCAGGCTGTCGACGACCTCGGGCTCTACGTCACCTCGACTCGGGGACACGACGCAGCGGGCAACGTCGCAGCCACCATGGGGCCGCGGCATTTCGGCGCAGCTGCGTTCTACGACCCGACATTCCACCTTTATCCAGAAAGCGTCTGCAACGCGCTCTCGCAGTGCCTCACCGTGCGCTGGAACACCACTCTCGGCGCGATCGAGAGCGTGAAGGACGCGAACCAGGCCGAAACGAGCTTCCATTACGACGAGCTCGGACGGACGAAGCGGATCGAATACCCCGGCGGCAAGGTCGTCGAGGAGCAGTACCTCGACTGGGGCGATCCGACGCGTCAGCATGTCCGCGAGCGGATCGACGACGGCACCGCCGACGGGCTCTGGAGTGAGACGTACCTCGACGGCCTCGGTCGCGTGTACCGGGTCGTTAAGGAGGGCGACGCGGCCGGGAAGACGTTCTCCCAGCTCACGCAGTACGCCGACGCATCGACGGCACCGCACCGGACGTCCCAGTGGTTCCGCTCGCGGGTCACGAAGCGCGCGTACGAGACGTACGAGTACGACGGCGCGGGGAGGCTCAGCCGCCAGACTCACCCGGACGGAACGTACCTGGCCTTTGGGTACGGCAGTACCGCCGACGTGGCTTGGACGAGCGTCACCGACGAACGCAAGCACACGCACACGACGTATGTCGACGCGCATGGTCGCGTGACGAGGGTGCGCGACACCGCGCCCGGCGTCGATGCGAGCACGCGGATGACGTACGACGCGGCGGACCATCCACTGACTCTGTCCGACCCGAACGGGAACGTCACAACGTGGACCTGGGACGTCCTCGGCCAGCTCCGCACGGTCGAGGACCCCGATCTCGGGAGACGCACCTACACGTACGACCTCGGCGGCAACCTCGAAACCTCGACCGACGCCAAGGGGAGCACGATCCGGTTCACGTACGACGCGCTCGACCGGCGTAAGACCAAGTCGTACCCGAACGGATCCCAGGTCGTCTGGACCTACGACGAGCCCGGCCACGGGGCCGGGATTGGACGGCTCACCTCGGTGACGGATCCGTCGGCTGCCGGTTGCCCGCAGACCCAGGCGGATAGCTTCAACTACGACGCCGCCGGTCATGTCGACGGCTGGGACAAGTGCATCGCCGGGCGTGCCGAGAGCTTCGGGTTCGTCTACGACCCGCCCGGACGCTTGAAGCGCGTCACGTACCCCGACAGTGAGGCCGTCGAGTACACGTACGACCCCGCCGGGAGACTCTCGGCCGTCCCGGGCTACGTGACCCGTTTCCTCCACGACCCGTCGGGCCGCAAGACCCAGATCGACTTCGCGAACGGGGTGGTCGAACGGCTTCGCTACAACGCGCCCCGACAGTGGCTCGAGGGCCTCACCCTCGTGCGCGGCGGCCAGAGCCTCCTCGATGTCACCTACTCCCACTTTGCGAACGGCCTCGTGCGCTCCGCCACGTCGCCGACGAGCGGATCGGTCACGTACGCATACGACGGCCTCGACCGGCTCACCGGCGTCACCGGCCCCACGCCCGAGACGTTCCACTACGACGACGCCGGCAACACGCTCTCGAGCTCCAGCGTCGGCACCTACACGTATCCGGTCCAGGGCGCCAACGCATGTCTCGGAAGCTGGCCCAGGGCATGCGGTCCCCATGCCGCGGGCCAGGCCGGCTCGGTCACGCTCCACTACGACGCGAACGGCGACCTCTCCTCCGCGACCGACGCTTCGACCGGCGAGTCGAAGGGCATCGACTGGACCTACGACCATCAGCCGGAGTTTGTCTCGGACTTCGATGGGACGCTGACGCGCTACGCGTACGACTGGAACGGCAACCGCGTGACGCGCGAGCGCGGTACGAGCAGTACGCGCTACTACGGCCAGTTACTCGATGTCCCGAGCACCACCACGGGCCCCACGAAGCACTACTGGGCCGACGGCCTGCTCATCGCCTCGCGGAGCTCAACCGGCGTCACCTGGTACCAGAGCGACCTGCGCGGCTCCACCCGCTTCCTTACCGACGGAACAGGAACCGTCACCGCCAGCCAGGACTACACCGCGTTTGGCGCTCCGACCGGCACGCCCGTGGAGCACGGGTTCACCGGACGTCGCTTCGACGCCGACAACGGCCTGCTCCATGTCGGCGCGCGCGACTACGATCCGAAGCTCGGCCGCTTCATCTCACCCGACACGACGGTGTCGGACGACGGCGGCACGCAGGCGTCCAACCGGTACGCCTACGTCGACAACGACCCGGTCGGGAACATCGACGCCGACGGTCACCAGGCGTCCACTGCAGCGCTCGACCGGGCCGTGGCCGCGGACGTTCGATCCGTCGTGAGCCCGGAGGAGATCAGCCGGTTCCGCCAGAACCCGTTCACCCTCGAGGGGCTGTCGGCAATGCTGCGTGGGCTGAAGCTCTACGCGCACCCGGACACGACCCCGCCGGACATGCGCACGAGCCGGATCATCCGGAACATGAGCCTGACAGCCGGCTACTACGTCGGGCTCGGTCAAAAGACGACGAAAGGGCTGGCCGACGACAACCTCACGCTCGCGACGGTTCAGGAGGAGGGCCTCCAAAATCTTCTCGCGGTTGCGGGCTTCGCGCTGCGCGGCGTGCTGCTCTATCGCGAGACGATCGCCGAGTCGGCCGGGTTTCGCTCCTGGGCCGCGGCGGCACCCAATGCGAGCGCACTGAAAGAGGTCGGAGAGGTGGCCGAAGGACAGGAGACGGTCTCGATCTTCCACGCCAGCATTAACGACGCCACCGCCATCGCCGAGGGTGGGCTCGACGCGGAGCGGACCCCAACGTGGGCAACGCGTGACATCCGCGCCGCCCAGGACGCGCTCGGCCCCAATCGGATCGACCCTATGCGAGATCCAGGAATCATCGAGTCGAGGGTGCCGAAGTCCGTCTTCGAGCGCGTGCTCCAGCCCAGCGAGCGACCTTACTCGGGCTTCAACAGCGCCCTTCCGGGCAGCAGCGAGATCGTCCTTCGGACGCCGGAGCAAGTAGGTGTCTTCAACCAGTACCGCGTTCAGGGTGTGCTGGGGGTGCTCGGCGAATGATCGCGAACGACCTCTGGTCCCTCGCACGGCGAAGGCTCGAGGAGCTTGGGTGCGACCCGCCAAACGTCGTCCAGTTCGTCGACGATCGGCTCGTCGCATACTCCGTTCCAGATGGGGTCACCGTCACCCGCACCGATCTCTTCGGGCTCGAGGACGACGAGCGCTGGCGCGCGTACTTCGAGCCGGTTCCGACGTGGCTCCACTTCAACCTCCTCACGACGAAGGGAGGTGAACAGGTCGTGACGGTGCGGCGAAGCCCCGAGCCGAGAGAGCCGGACGACACGCGCATCCCGCCGTTGAACGTGAGCGCGGAGCCCACAGCTGCGACGATCGTCGATTCGTAACGACCGACGATTGAAGCTGCACGCTGCAGCGGCCGCCCCGTAGTCACCGGGGCGAGCGCCGAGCCGGCGCCCAGGTCATCAGCCGGCCAGCGTCCGGGTTGCTCGCAGATCCCGTAATGCTCCGGTAACGCGGCCTTCATGTTCGCTCATGCACCTTTTGGGCCGTGGCGCGCCGCAGCATCGGTCTCCTCGTCCTCGTGCTCGTCGCGAGCGTGTCGGTCGGCGCCGCGGCCGCCACCGGACGGGCGACCGGCCCCGATGTGCTGGTTCGGCTCCGCCCGGGGTCCTCGGCCGGGTCGGCCGCTCTCGCTCGGGCAGGAGGAACGCTCGTCGCGAAGGAGCTCGACCTGTGGAAGGTCCCCGCTCGCTCCGCGGCACCGGCGCTCGAGCGCCTGCGGAAATCGGGATCGGTCGTGTTCTCCGAGCCCGACGCGGCGTACACGGCCGCCGTTACGTCCGTGTCGGCGACGGACCCGTTCGTCGCCCAGGAGTGGTGGCGCAGCGCCATCGGAGCGGACAAGGTCACGCCGCCCGGGCCCGGAGTGCCGGTGTCGCTCGTCGACTCCGGCGTCGATCTCGGTCATCCGGAGTTCGCCGGACGCCCGAACCTGACCGCACTCAACACGCAGGAGCCTCAGCCTCTCGGTGGCGTCCACGGCACCGCGGTCGCCTCCGTCGTCGGGGCGCAGGAGAACGGCGTCGGCATCGTCGGCCTGTATCCGAACGCGGTGATCCGCAGCTGGGACGCGGCTATCGGAGCGGGCACCGAGCTGACCTCGAGCGCGATCGTGAACGGGATCCTCGCAGTCTCCGGAGCCGGCCCAGGCGTGATCAACCTGAGCCTCGGAGGACCAGGCCCCGACCCGGCGATCAAGGCGGCCGTCGATCTCGCCGTCGCGCGGGGCTCGCTCGTCGTGGCCGCCTCCGGCAACGACGGCGAGGACGGCAACGTGCTCAGCTACCCGGCCGCTTACCCTCACGTGCTCACGGTGGCGGCCACCCAGCCGGACGGGTCGGTCGCACCGTTCTCGAGCAGGTCGCGCTTCGTCGATCTCTCTGCACCCGGGGCGCAGATCCCTGTCGCGACCGTCGACCCCGAGACGGGAGCGACGGGCTGGGCACCCGAGGACGGAACGAGCTTCGCTACGCCGCTCGTCTCGGCAGCGGCCGCCTGGATCTGGACGGCCCGACCCACGCTGGACGCGGGCCAGGTGGCCCAGATCCTCCGCGACAGCGCCACCGACATCGGCACGCCCGGCCGCGACCAGGCGACCGGATACGGTCTCCTGAACCTGCCCGCCGCGCTCGCCGCGCCCGCGCCATCCCGCGACGGGAACGAGCCCAACGACGACGCGAACCAGGTCGTACCCGGCCGTGACGGATACCACAGCACGCCCGCGATCCTCCGCAAGAGCGAAACATCGACCCGCCTCAGCGGCAGCGTCGACAAGAGCGAAGACCCCCGCGACGTGTACCGGGTCTGGCTCCCCAGGGGACGGCGCCTGACCGCGCGTGCGACCGCCGGCTCCGGCGCCGCGCTCACGCTCGCGCGGTCGAGCGCCTACACCGTCGCCTCGCTCGCCGGGTCGGCCGACCTCCTCGCCACGGGCTCACGCGCAGCGGCGACGACGACGCTCGCCTACCGCAACACGCGGCAGGGGCACTTCGCCCTCCTGGTCGTGACTCCCCGGACGGCAGCGACGACCCGCTACGCGCTCACGATCACCACGCGGTAGACCGTCTGGCGGACTTCTTGCGCCCACGCTCGGCGTGTGCGCGGCGCTCCACCATCACCGTCAGCGTACGACGCGAGGTCCGTTGCATCGGAGCTGAATGCGGGAATGGTCGCCGCCGTATCGACGATCGCGTCCCGGACTGACGGTTCGTCCACGGCGCGAGCGGCCGGTGCCCGGAAGTGCAAGGGTCGGCCTGAGGTCAGACTTGGGCGCCTGCCGGCCGTCGAGCCGCTCACGCGGCTTCGGGCAGCACTTCCTCGAGCGGGGCCGGCTGCGCGCGCCGCGCGGCGGAGCGCCGGGCGAGCAGGTTGTTCGCGACGAGCGCGCCGATCGTCAGCGCCGCGCCGGCGAGCTCGACGACGTTGGGCCGGTAGCCGCGGACGATCTCGATCGCGAAGGTCGTCACCGGGATCAGATTGCTGAACAGCACGGCGTTCTGGGGGCCGATCGACGCCACGGCTGCGTTCCACGTCAGCACGGCGACGAAGGCGCCGGGGAGCGCGAGGTAGGCGATCTGCGGCGTGACCGACCAGAGATCGGCGGCGGAGGGGAGCGGCACCATTCCCGAGCCGATAGCGACGGCGGTCGCACCCGCGATCGTCAGCCAGCCGAGCCCGGCCGTGAGCGCCGTGTAGCGGAGAGGGGAGATCTCGGAGAACTCGGCGGCGCCCAGGCTGTACAGCACGAAGCTGAGCACGCCGAGGAACACCAGGGCGTCGCCCCAGCCGACGGCGCCGTTGAGGATCGAGGCAGGGTGACCGGCGCTCACCACGAGCGCGACGCCGACGAGCGCGACGCCGAGCAGGACGAACGTCACTCGCGCGGGCCGCATCCCGCTCCGCCGCCACAGGATCAGCGCGGTGAGGAGTGGCCCGAGGGCGACGATCAGAGAGGCGCTCTGAGGGCGCGCGTGCGCGAGCCCCGTGTACGCGAACAGATTGAACCCGGCGAAGCCGAGCGAGCCGAGCCAGAAGAGGCGCCAGCCGCGCCCCTCCAGCCGCAGTGCGCCAGGGCCCTCGACGACCGCCAGCACCATGAGCCAGAGCGCCGCCGCCACCGCATAGCGGAGCGTCGACAGCGGGAATGCGTCCACGCTCTCGAGCGCGGACTTCCCGACGACGAACTGGCCGCCCCAAACGACCGCGGTCGTCGTGGCAAACAGCACTCCCAGCGTGGTCGTCCTGTTCCTCACCGTCCACCCTCGACTTCGATTCCGACTTCGATTTCGACTTCGACCATTTCAGGAGTCAACGAGCGCCGGAGCGCCACTATTTCGACGCTCGACACTCCGTCCCGGGCACTGCGCGTGAGGGGGACGGCGACCAACCAGCGCAAGCGGCGCAGGCTCGGCTCATGACCGGCCGGAAGCTCTCAGCGATTCCGCCGCCAGACATACCCGCGGCGGTACTCGTCCTCCTCGAGCTCGGCGGCCATCGTCGCCGGATACCCCATCAGGCCCAGGACCTGCGCGATCGCGGCCCGCGATTCCTCCCGGGCATGCTCGTGTCGTGCCGCCAGGGCCTCCGCGACCGTGTCGACGACCTCGCCGGCGGCGAACGGCTTGCGGAGGCAGGAGACCGCGCCTGCCTCGAGTGCCTTGCGCGCGAAGCGTGGGGAGCGACCGGTGAGAGCGACGATCGGGACCCGGCGCTCCTGCAGGATTCGTCTGGCCGCCTGGACGCCGTCGAGCCGCGGAAGCCCGAGGTCGAGAAGGATCAGGTCCGGCGCGTACCAACGGGCAAGAGCGACTGCCTCGATCCCGTCACGGGCGTCGGCGCAGACGTCGTAGCCGGCGTCCTCGAGCACGAGACGCAGCTCGGAGCGGACGATCGGGTCGTCCTCGACGGTCAGGATGGTGGCGGTTGCGGTGTTCATTGCTGCGTTCCTCTCGGTCGTCAGAGAACGAAAAAGCCCCGGCACGCGTTGCGCCCGGGGCCACGAAGCCGATGCGGTCGTCACCGTCGCCGACCGTCGCCGGATCCTAGCTTCTGGTGGGGCAGTCGCGGTGGCAGTTGCCGCGGGCCGGGCCTACGCGGCCGAGAGACTCGCTCGCGGCGCGCCGATTTCGCCCGCGGCCCGCTACGAGCGGCTGATGCCCATCGTGATTCGTCCCACGTATCCCGTGCCCCGCTTCGTGACCCGCAGGATCGACCTGCTGCCTCCGTTTCGGAAGATCGAGTCGGTCGCGTTCCTCGTGTCGCGCCCGGGGCGGGATCGGTAGGGCGCCCGGCGGTACACGGCATCGGTCAGCTTCTCGGGAAAGAACAGCTGACCGGTGTGGACGACGCTTCCGCCCAGGTACACGCGCACGTGGATGTGAACAGCCCGGCCCGAGTACCAGCCGGGGTAGACGGTCGTGAAGGTCGCGAGGCCCTGCTTGTCCGTGCGCTGGATGCCGCGCAGGAACGTGCGGCCGTCCGTCCCCTCCTGCGCGAACCCGGAGTACGCCCCGCCCGCGTCGCAATGCCAGATGTCGAC
Source organism: uncultured Actinomycetes bacterium (assembly GCA_963798725.1). Lineage (GTDB taxonomy): Bacteria > Actinomycetota > Thermoleophilia > Gaiellales > Gaiellaceae > Gaiella. The sequence continues at coordinate 478,917 of CAWCUL010000001.1, read as the reverse complement.
GGCAGCGCCCTTGATCGGCTTGCACGAGGACACGTCGAGGACGCTCAGGTTCAGGACGAGCGGCACGCCGGGCCGCCCCTCGCGGACGTCCTTGCGAATCTTGTCGCCCTCGAGGTAGTACGGGCCCTCCGTCATCTCGGGCGACAGCACGCACGAGACGAGCCCTGCGGCGACCGCGGCCGGCCCCGTGCGCGCCGCGGCGGCCTCCCTGGGCTCGAGAGCCTCGAGGCCCGCGGCCCCCGCGCCGAGCGCGAGCGCCGTGATCCCTCCCAACTTCAGCAGGGAGTCGCGCCGTGTGAGGCCGTGCTCGTCTGAGCCTTTCGGCTCGTCATCGGTGGCCATCTGTCCTCCTTCGGGTGGCGGTTTCCGCAATGCACGCACCGAACAGTGCCCGTGCCACCTTTGAACGGTCTAAGAACTCGTTTCAAAATGAAGCCTTGTGCCGCCGGGGTGCGCTGGGCGGCACGCTGCGGCGTCCTCGGTCGCCCCGAGATACCCGCATCTCGGGACTCCCTGCGTCCTTGCATCGCACTCGCCCATCGCGCCCCGACAACGAAGCGTCATTCTGAAACGAGTTCTGAGAGTCAGGCGCTTTGTTCTCGATGTGAGTGTCCTGAGAATCGACGGGTCGCCGCACACGCCGCTCATACGCGCCCCCAAGCGACCTCACAGCGTTTCCCATCCAGCCGGGGTTGCCTTCCCGGTGAGCCGTCTCTCGACGGCGACTCAACCGGGAGCGGTGATGGGAAAACGGATCCAGATGAGCGACGCGACGAGGAATGGCGTCGTGCTCGCGATCGTGGCGCTGGTCGTGTGCGCCGTGGGGGCGGTGCTCGTCGTCGGCCGCGGAGCCGGTAGCACCGGCCCGCAGGCCGCGGCGGGCACGCCACGCTCGGGCGGCTTCGGCACTCCTTGTTTCGGCGGCGGCTCCGGGCGCTTCGTTCCCTCGCCCGGCACGAAGGAAGCACACCCGACTCCGGTCGATCGTGGCCGCGAGGGACGGGCGACGGAAGCTTCGAGCAGCTTCGCGCCTGCCTCGAGGAGCACGGCGTGACGCTTCCGGGCCGTGGGCAAGGACGCGGCGGGGCGGCAGACAGCGACCTGCGTGCGGCCTTGGAGGCTTGCCGGCAGTGCCTGCCCAAGCGTCCAGGCTTCGGAGCGACCCGCGGCGATGACGACTCTGGCCGGGGCGGCGGCGGGGGCGACGGTCCGAACGGCGGCAACGGCCCCGGGCCGAGCCTTCCCGCCACGCCGCCCTCCGCCGACGGTTCGTCGCCGGACGACGCGATCTGAGAAACGGTCCGCCCGCTCGGGCCCTGTCCGCGGCGGCCATCTTGACGAGAAACGGTGTCTGACACCTTTTCGACTCCTGTCAACGTCCAATTCTCTCCAAACCCGCATGGCGCCTGAGGTTCTCGCGGACCGTCGTGTGCGGCGGGCGAGCCCGGTGTCTGACACCGTCCTGCCGCCCACCGACCGCGCAGGCGCACGGCTTTTCACGCTCTCCGGCGATTCACAGGAAGGCCTCCGCGGTTCTCAGCCGGCTCACAGGAATCGTTGGCACTGTTCGGACGCCGCGATCAACCACGGCAACTCTGGCGGCCCGCTGCTCGATCTCGCCGGCCGCGTGATCGGCGTCAACGCACAGATCGGAAGCGAGTCGGGCGGCAATGACGGCGTCGGCTTCGCGATCCCGTAGAACACCGTGAGGACGATCGCCAACAGCCTCATCTCGGGCGGCAGCGTCGCGCACGCCTACCTCGGCGTAGGGGTGGCGGACAGCAGCTCCGGCGCGAGCGGCGTCGAGCTGATCCAGGTGCAGGCGGACGGCCCGGCCGGCCAGGCCGGTCTGGCGATCGGCGACGTGATCACGACCTTCGGCGGCACGGCCGTGGCGTCCACGCAGGAGCTCCAGACCGCCGTCGACTCGCGGAGCCCGACCAGGTCACGGTCGGCTACCTCCGCGACGGCGAGGCGCGGTCGGCCACGGTCACTGACCACGCGGCCGTCGTGACCGGCGCCGCGACCGCGTCGCTGCAGCTTGGGAAGCACGCGAACCGGCTACGACGATCCTCGCGCCCGGGGGCGGGGGCAGCCCCGCCCCCGCCCCGTCTGCAGTACGTCAGGAGAGCGAGAAGTGGATCGCCGCGGACGTCTCGCTGAGGTAGCGGAACGCCGCGGTGCCCTTCGCGTCGGCGAAGGGACCGGTGCCGCCGGCGACCCGCAGCACGCTCTGCTTCGCCGCGTGCCGGATACGGCCGTCGACGTACAGCGTGCCCGCGGGCAGATGAATGGTCATCGACGTCTTGTCGGCCGTCTGGTCGACGATCGTCCACACGCCGGCGAGGCCGCCGATGCGCGCGCCGCCAACCTTCCCGAGCACGGCGCCCGTCGCGAGGAAGTAGTCCCCGCGCGAGTAGCCCTTCCTCCCGATGTCGACGTACCGGCTGTTCGTCTTCGGAAGCACGATGTCGAACGTCGACTTCCCGGTCGTGCCGGCGCCGAGGCCGACGGCGGCGAGGCTCAGCGCCGTGGCGATAGCGGCCGCGAGTGCGAGTGCCTTGCTCATCTTGGATCTCCTTCGTGATCGCTCTGCGCCGATGCGGCGCGGGTCGACTCGACGGTAGGCCCGGACACCGTTGGAGCACATCGGCCGCACGTCGCCAACGCGTCCACCCGCGGTGGTGTCGGCCGGCGTCTGCCCTCTGCCTCGCGGCGTAGGCACCCACGACCCTGGGCAGATGCGGCCGGCAAACGGCCGGAGTAGCGTTGCCGGGCATGCGACGCCGTCTAGCACTCCCACCGCTCCTCGTCGACTCGCTCGTCGCGGCGGCGCTCGTCGCGATCGGCCTCTACGAGGTCTTCACGACGGACCTCGAGGGGTCGCAGCCGCTCCGCACCCTGGCGATGCTGCTCGTCACCGTCCCGGTCGCGTTCCGGCGCCGGTATACGCTCGCAGCCGCTCTCGTCTCGCTCTCGGGGCTCGTGCTCGAGGGACTGACGATGGACGCGATGAACAGCCTCGCGGAGCTTCTCGCAGGGCTCCTGTTCGCCTACTCGGTGCCGCGATACCTCACCCTCGAGCGGGCCGTGCTCACGATCCCGGCCTTCCTCGCGGGCGTCGCAGTGCACCGGATCGCGAGCCCCGGCTCCGGCGCCGCGGACGTCCTGTTCGACGTCGCCGCCGTCACCGGCGCGTGGACCCTCGGGTCGGCCGCGCGACGGCGCGAGCTGCGGACGGTCGACCTGGAGCGCCGCACCGAGCACCTCGAGGCGCAGCGCGCGCACGACGCCGCCGAGGCCGCGATGGCCGAGCGCCTCCGGATCGCGGGCGAGCTGCACGACATCGTCGCTCACGCGCTGGGGGTCGTCGCCGTGCAGGCGAGTGCCGCCGAGCAGGCGCTCGACCGCGATCCCGAGCGTACGCGCAGCACGCTCGGCGAGATCCGCGCCACGGTGCGCGAAGCCGTCGTAGAGATGCGCCGGCTGCTCGGGGTGCTCCGCGCCGCCGAGACCAGCAGCCTGACGCCGCAGCCCTCCCTCGAGAACCTCGCCGCGCTGGTCGAGCGCGTGCGCGGGGCTGGCTTGGAGATCGAGCTCGTGATCGAGGGCGCGTCGCGGCCGCTGCCGCCCGGCGTGGAGCTGTCCGCCTACCGGATCGTCCAGGAGGGCCTGACGAACGTCGTGCGGCACGCGGGCGCGACGAGCGCGTCGGTCGCGGTGCGCTACGGCCCCGACAGCGTCGACGTCGAGGTGGTCGACAATGGCACGGGGCCGACGGCGAACGGCGACGCGGGTCACGGGCTCGTCGGCGTGCGCGAGCGGGTCGCGCTCCACAGCGGACACCTCGAGGTAGGCGCGCGCCCCGACGGCGGCTACGGCCTGCGCGCGACGCTGCCGCTGCGCTCGGGGACGTCGTGATCCGCATCCTCATCGCCGACGACCAGGCGGTCGTCCGCGGCGGTCTGCGGATGATCCTCGACGCGCAGCCCGACATCGAGGTCGTCGGGGAGGCGGAGACGGGGGATCGGGCAGTGATCCTCGCGCGGGAGCTGGCCCCCGACGTCGTCCTGATGGATATCCGCATGCCCGAGCTCGACGGGATCGAGGCGACCCGGCGGCTCGTCGCCGCGCCGAGCTCGTCGCTCCACGTCCTGATCCTCACCACGTACGACCACGACCAGTACCTCTACGAGGCGATGCGCGCCGGGGCGAGCGGGTTCCTGCTGAAGACCGCGGAGCCGCACGAGCTGATCGGCGGCGTCCGCACCGTCGCGAGCGGCGACGCGCTCGTGGCGCCCGAGATCACGCGGCGCCTGCTCGAGGAGTTCGCGAGCCGCCCCCCGCCCGGCGCACTCGTGCCGGATGCGCTGACCGGGCTCACCGAGCGCGAGCTCGACGTGCTCCGCCTCGTCGCCCGCGGACGGTCGAACGGCGAGATCGCCGAAGCGCTCTTTCTGAGCGCCGGCACCGTGAAGACCCACGTGGGGCACATCCTCGCGAAGCTACAGGCACGCGACCGGACGCAGGCTGTGGTGATCGCCTACGAGTCGGGCCTGGTCCGGCCCGGCGACGCGACGTCCGGGTAGAGCTCGGCGCGTGTGGGGCGAACGCCCGGTTCGCGCCGGCTACTCGACCGGCAGCACGCGGCCGCTCGAGACGTCGTACACGAAGGGATGGAACCCGTAGTCGTCGGGCAGCAGCCCGGACTCGCGCAACCGCTCCACGCTCTTCTCGACACGGGCGGCGACATCCGGGAACGGGAGAAAGTCGATGTCGGAGGCGTCCACGCCCTGACGCTCGTGCAGGAGCGAGTGAAGGGTGCCGTTGTCGAAGGTCAGCATCCCGCAGTCGGTGTGCCCGATCACGAACGCCTCCTGCGTCCCGAGCAGGTGGTGCGAGATCACGAGTGAGCGCAGGGCATCGTCGGACGCCACTCCACCCGCATTGCGGATCACGTGCGCGTCGCCCTCCTCCAGACCAAGGGCACGGGCGGGGTCGATCCGCGCGTCCATGCACGTGAGCACTGCGAACCGGCGTGCCGGCGGCATGGCGAGCTCGCCCTTGTCGAACTGCGACGCGTAGCTCTCGTTGGCGGTCGTGACGTCCTCGAGCACGGGCATTGCAGCCTCCTCGCTATGGAAAATGAAGTGTCGAAGCTATATCAAATGAAGCGAGGGCCGGACAAGCCGGGTCCGGACCTAGTGGTGGGGGTGCCCGACCCTTCGGCCGGTCCACACGCCCCCCAGGAGGAATAGGCTCCCTCCCGTGGTCGAGCGGCTCGACGAGGAGCGCCTCGAGACCCTGAGAGCATGGGGGGCGGGGCTCTCCACCAACGCACGCGACGAGCTGCGCGCCGCGGGGAAGGCGATTCTCATGCTCGTGGACGAGATCGACCGCCTCGAGGCCGACCTCTGGAACGCACGGGCCTCGGCGAACCTGAGGAAGGAGCGCGCGGCCGAGCAGCGTGCGGCTGAGCAACGCGCGCTGGAGGAGCGGGCCGCGTCGAAGCGCGTGGAGACTCAGGAAGAGCGGGAGACGCCGGTGCCCGCGGCCGAGCTGGCGCTGACGCTCGGCGAGCGGATCGCACGCGGAAGGGCGCCCTCCGAGCCGGCTACCTGACCCGGGCGCCTGCCTTCAGATCGCCTGCGACGCGCGGGCCATCGCAGCGAGTGCGTCGAGGTCTTCAGCCGGGAGGCGCCACGAGCCTGCCGCGGCATTGGCCCGAACCTGCTCCTCGCTCGTCGCGCCCGCGATCACCGAGGAGACTCCCTCGATCGACGCCAGCCCGCCGGCCGCGAGCTCGAGCAGCGTACGCCCATGGCTCTCGGCAAAAGCCTCGAGCTCCTCGACCCGATCGAAGGCGTCGTCGGTCAGGCTACCCGGGCTCCCTGCAAGGCGCGAGCCTTCGGGCGCCGCCACCCCACGAAGGTACTTTCCCGTCAGAAGCCCGCTCTCGAGCGGGAAATACGGGACATAGCCGATCCGGAGCTGCCGGCAGAGCGGCAGGACATCTGCGTCGTCGTCGCGGCGCATGAGGCTGTAGCGGTTCTGTACCGCAGCGACCGGCACGCCGGTGGCGTGGGCCTCGGCGATCTGGGCCTCGTCGACATTCGAAAGACCGAGCCAGCGCACCGAGCCCGCCTGCACGAGCTCGTACATCGCGCCGAGCGTCTCTGCGAGAGGGATGATGCCGTCGGGACGGTGGTAGTAGTAGAGGTCGACGATGTCCGTGCCGAGGCGCGCAAGGGATGCCTCGATGGAGAGGTGGACGCCCTCGCGCGAGCCGCCCGGATAGTCACTCGTCTCGTGACCGAACTTCGTGGCGATCACCACGTCCGAGCGACGCTTCCCGAGCGCCTTCCCCAGAAAGCGCTCGCTCGCGCCGAGGCCGTAGATGTCGGCGGTGTCGAAGAAGTTGATCCCGACGTCGAGCGCCGCCGCGACGATGCGACGAGCTCCCGCACGTTCGACGCGGCCGCCGAAGTTGTTGCAGCCGAGGCCGACACGCGAGACCCGCAGGTCGGATCCGCCGAGCTGGGACCGCTCCACCCGTCGATCCTACGCCCGCGTGCTCACCGCTGCGCCCGAACCTGCACCTCGGCCACCGCGACCGAGCTGTCGGGCGGCATCGCGACGATCCACACGACGAGAAACCGTCCCGCGCGCCTGGCGACGACGAAGTTGGTGCGTCTCGTCAACGGCTTCGCGGCTGAGACCAGGGCGAACGGCCCCGCGGCCGCGTCGCCGAGACGAATCTCCGCACTCGCCCCCGGGCTCGGCGAGTCGACCGTCACGCGGACGACACGTCTGCGGCGCCCCATGTCCAGCACGAGGCCGACTCCCGACTTGAAGAACGTCGAGTAGTGCTCTGTCTGCCACGCGGTGTCGCGCCTCCCGTCGACAGCAAGCGGCGCGTCCTGGTCCCGCTCCTGCCCGTCTCCCTCGGGGTCGTAGGCTCCGACGGCGGTGAGCCGGACGAGCGGCGGAGGCTTCGGCTTCGGCGCGGCCGGGCTGACGTTCGTGACGGTGGGTACGGACACGGCCGGAGCAGCCGAGGTGCCGCCGTCGCGGCCGACGCCGAGAGCGACGGCGAGGCCGAGGGCGAGCAGGAAGACCGCCAGGGCCGCGGCGACCAGGGCCCGCGTCGCGTTGACGGATGGCATCACCGAGGTGCGTTCGGCGCCGTTCGCATCCCCCGCCGATCGACCATCTCGAGGCTCGAGGCTCGATGTGAGCCAGGGTCGCGCTCTACCGGCCCAGATCCCCGTCCGGACGTGCCCGTAACCCACATCAAGCCTCTAGTGAACACGATCCGGGGGGTCCGCAGGGGCTCGTTCCCGTCCGATCCGCTCCCCGGGGCCGGAGCCGTTACGCGAGCAACTCGACCTCCGCGGCGACCGGCAGTAGCTCGCCAGCGTCCTCGAGATACGAGTCCTCCGTGTTCACCGCCCACACATCGTGACCTGCCCCGTCGAGCAGGTTCGCCGTGGCGAGCGCGGCCGTCCACATCGAGTGGTCCTGGTTGTTGTAGCGGTGCAGGCCGTTGCGGCCGAAGGTCTGGAGGTTCTCGAAGCCCGCGAGATAGTGGCGGATCGTCTCGACGGCCGCCTCGTACCCCCCGTCGTACATGGGATATGCCCTGCGGACGCGCACGCGGGTGCCGTCGACCACCTTCGCCGGGTCGACGAGACCGATCCTGGCCAGCTCCTCGGTCGCGAGGCGCACGGCACTCGCCTCGTCGAGCTCCCAGATGTCGTCGCCTTCGAAGCAGAAGTACTCGGCGCCGAGGCACGTCGTGTTCGGCTTCACCATCTCGGGGCTCCACGCGCCGAAGTTCTGTACGCGGCCGGCCCGGGTGCCGGCATCGTGGAGATAGATCCAGTTGTCGGGAAACGGCTCGGCCTCGTCCATCACGAGCGCGACGAGGCAGAGCTCCCGATACCTGAGCGACCCGGCCGCACCCACCACCTCGGGTGGAGGAGGCGGATCGAGCGAGAGGACGAGCTCCGAGAGCGGAATGCTCGAAAGGAGGCCGGCCACCTTCGTCTCCGACCGGACGCCGTCGTGCTCGATCACAACCGTCTTGACGCGGCCTCGCTCGTGCCCGATGGATACGACACGGTGCCCGAGACGCACCGGGACGCCCGCCTCCTCGGTCCGCCGCTGGACCTCCTCCCACATCTGCCCGGGGCCGAGTCGCGGGTAGTGGAACCGCTCGATGAGCGTCGTCTGCCTCCTGCCGCCGAGCCCGGCGACCGCCAGCGCCGCCTTGGCCAGCGAGAAGTTCTTGATCCGCTGGGCCGCCCACTCCGCCCGGATCTCCGATCCCGGGATGCCCCAGACCTTCTCCGTGTACGGCCCGAAGAACGTGTTGTAGAGACGGCGGCCGAATCGGGTCTCGACCCAGTCCTCGAACGTCTTCTCGTTTCCCCGGCGCTTGGTCAGCCGGGAGCGTAGGTACGACAGCGTGCAGAGGGCCGACTCCCGAGCCCCGAGCCGCGAGACGACGTCCTTCGCCTGGAGCGGGTATGCCAGGTAGCGGCCGCCGAAATAGATCCGGGAGAGCCTTGGGCGCTCGAGGAAGTCCTCGCCGAGCATCTCGACCCAGAAGCGCTGGATCGCCGAGAGCTTCGTGAAGAACCGGTGTCCACCGAGGTCGAAGCGATAGCCGTCGTGGACGACCGTCCTCGCGATCCCTCCCACGGTGTCGTCTGCCTCGAACACGACGGCGTCCGCCCCGCGACGCGACAGGAGGTATGCCGCCGTCAGGCCGGCCGGCCCGGCCCCCAGCACGGCAGTGTCCACTCGACGCTCGTTCGACGGCGCCTCTCCGTTCTCCGCAGGCTGCATCGCCGCACCGAGTCTACGGCGGTACAGGCGCCGCCGCACGCTGCCCGGACGTCCGCGGCGCCCGTCGCGGGACGCGGACGAGCCCGCTATCCGAGCGCGCGGAGCGAGGCCGGATCGAGCCCGAGCCAGGACCGGGCGAGGCGGCCCAGCGTGCCGTCCGAGCGCAGGCGGCGGAGCACCCTGTCGACGCTCGAGACCGGCGGGCCCGTCTGGCGGGAGACGGCGATCGAGAGACCGTTGCCATCGTGAATCCGGCCACCGAGTGGTCCGAGCTGGGCGCGGTGGCCACGGACGAAGCGCCCCGCCTCGACCCCGGGGACGACGGCGGCGTCACACGCCCCCGTGCGGACGAGGGTGAGAAGCCCGTCGTCGTCCGCGGCGAGGAGCGGCTTGTGCCTCGGCCGAACGCTCCGCGGGATCGCGTCCGCGACGCCACCCCCGCGCACGGCGCACAGCACGCGGTCGCGGAGATCGGCGAGCGAGCGCGGCTTGCTCAACCCCCGCCGGAGCACCAGGACGGCGTCTGTCGGCAGGTACGGGATCGTCAGGTCCGACCCGGGACGGATCCCGCGGTTCGACTCGATCGAGCCCAGCGCCATGCTCCAGCCCATAGGGCTGGCCGCCGGCAGCCTCGCGAGCGGCCGCAGCTCGACGAAGCGGTCGACCGGGATGCGAAGCCGGCGCGAGACGATCCGTGCAAGCTCGATCTCGAAGCCTCGCGCCAGCACGACTTCCCCGTTGCGGAGCACACCCGCCTGCATCGCCGGGTCGCCGAGGCTGAGCCCGACGACGACTCCGGCTACAGGCGCAGGGGCGGCGGTGACCGGCTTTGTAGATGGATGCACCGGGTCGGCGGCGTGCGCCGCGACCGGCACGAGCGCGAGTGCGCAGAGGGCGAGCACGAAGGACGCCCGGCGCTCCTTGATCTTCCTCCGCCTCGTCCGTCTCATGCGCGCAGCACCTCGACCGGCGTCCCGGAGGTGGCGAACGCGTACATCAACGGAGCGTCACGCGCCATCATGCGGACACAGCCGTGCGAGGCGGCATAGGCCGGCACGTAGCTGTACTCGTGAAAGGCGATCCCGCCGACGAAGTAGCTGGCCCAGGGCATCCACACCGAGAAGGGGACCGACCACGAGAGGCGCTCCTTGCGGTAGATGCGGAACGACCCGGCCGGTGTCCGGCCGAGGGAGCCCGACGAGACGTGGAACACGCGCTCGACCCGGTTGTCGAGGATCTCGAGCGCGACCTGCCGGTCGAGGAGCAGCTCGACCCGCTTTCCCGGCGCCCGCCGCACGGGCTCGGGGCGCGTGGAGCGCTCGAGCGCTCCAACCACCTCGTCGTCGAGGATGCCGTCCCGGGGAAGCCCCTTCCATTTCTCGAACGCGAGCACCGCCGTCGACGTCTCGTCTCCGAGGGCTCCGGTGACGCCGGTCGGCGCCATGAAGCCGAGGTCGACGAGCAGCTGCTGGAGGTCGCGCACGGAGGGCGGGCGCGGCGCCGCGAGCGGAGCGCGCACGATGCGGCGCAGGTCGTAGCCGGGAAAGAGACCGACGGGGACACCGCCCTCGATCCTGACCCGCACGCCGACGACCCCCGGGACGCCGGTCAGGGTCCGCACGAGCTGGCCGACTCGATCCTGCAGCGCGCTCTCGTTTCTGCCGGAGGCGAACCGCGCGCCGAGATCGACGGTGACGACCCGATGGCCGACCTCGACGTCGAGCACCTTCGTCCCGGCCGGCACCGAGCTCTTGATCCCTCGGGCACGCTCGCCGCGCGTGGGGCCTGCGACGAGCGCCCGAACGAGCCCCGGGATCGCCGGGGCGGTGCGCCGCACCGCGACAGGCTCGCCGCCCTTCAGGAACCAGACCTCGCCGCCGCGCGTGTCGTTCGCTGCCACCGCGGGCGCGGAGAGAGTCAGCGCAACGAGGACGAGCGACAGAGCCGAGAGCGCGTGCTTCACGCGACGCTCGTTCCGTCTTTCGGGCCCGATTCCTCTCGCGGTGGTCGCCACGAGCCGGATCTCGGCCGGCCCCGAGGAGTGCCCGAGCGGGGTCTACTGCGCCGTCGGAGCGGGCGCGCGCACCACGACGACGGGGCAGGGCGCCTCGTCGGAGACCTTGGCCGACGTCGATCCGAGCAGGGCGGCAGACAGGTTGCCGCGCCCCCGATTGCCGACGACGAGCAGGTCCGCCCCCTCGGCGGCGGCGAGCAGCACATCGGTCGAGCCACCCTCGACCACCGACACCGTTGCCCCGTGATCGTCGCCGAGCACCTCGCGCACCTGGGCCTCCGTCGCGTCCTCGGCGGCCTTCCGCGTCGCGTCGAGCAGCTCGAGGTTGTCGGTCCAGGGCATCGGCATGAGCCCCGAGTCGGCGGGCGCCGTGACGGGCACGAAGCTCCAGGCGTGCACCACCTCGAGGGGCGCCGACCGCAGGGTCGCCTCCTCGGCCGCCCAACGCACCGCCGCTAGGGCGTGCTCGGACCCGTCGATCCCCACCACGATCTTCCCGGCCATCGCCGCATTCATACCTGACCGAGGGTCGGCGCGCTCAAGGCCGAGGCCCATTCGGCCGATGCTGGGAACCAGGTGAACCCGCGGCCGGACACCCCTGCCACTACGCGCGCACGCGAACCCGTCGACGAGGATCTCGATCCTGTCGTCGAGTCCTACCGCAAGCTCGCGGACGTCTTCCACGACGTCCTTTCCGAACAGTCTCTCGACGACCTTCTCGAGCGGATCGCCTCGACGGTCGGCGAACTGATCCCCTTCGACGACATCACGTTCTACGAGGCCGACGACAGCGCCCGGCAGCTGCAGGCCGTGTACGCGTCGGGTGACGACGCCGAGAAGGTGCTCGCGGACGAGCCGTTCCCCTACGGCGTCGGCATCACGGGCTGGGCGGTCGAGCATCGCGAGCCCGTGCTGGCGAACAGGGCGGAGCTCGACCCTCGCGTGCGGTTCGTCGCGAACACCACTCCCGACCCGGAGTCGCTGATCGTCGTTCCGCTGGTCGCCCGCGGCCGGCTCAAGGGAACGCTGAACATCTACCGCGCCGGCTTCCAGGAGTTCACGGAGGACGAGTTCCTCCTCGTCGTCCGCTTCGGCGACGCGGCCGCGCTGGCGATCGACAACGCACACATTCGTGCGTCGCTCGAGCGTCAGGCGCAGACCGACCCTCTCACCGGGCTCTGGAACCACAGGACGTTTCACGAGCGCCTGCGCGAGGAGCTCGTCGCCGCGTCGAGCGAGCAGTCCTCGGTCGCGCTCGTGATGCTCGACCTCGACGACTTCAAGCGGGTGAACGACGTGTACAGCCACGCGACCGGCGATCACGTCCTCTCGGAGGTGGCCGCGATCCTGCGGGGCTCCGTGCGGGGAAGCGACAGCGTCTGTCGCATCGGCGGCGAGGAGTTCGCGATCATCGCCCCGACGAAGGCGCTCTCGGACGCTTTCCGCCTGGCGGAGCGGGTGCAGGAGCACCTCGCCGAGACCGACTTCGGCCCCGTCGGTCCCGTCAGCCTGTCCGTGGGGATCGCGTCCGGGCCCGATCACGCCGCGAACCCGCGCGAGCTCGTCGCATGTGCCGAGGTCGCGATGATGACCGCGAAGGCCCGCGGGAAGGGGCAGATCGTCGTGTTCCAGGACGAGGGCGGCGAGCGTCCCGCGGACGACATGGCGGGACGGAGCGCCGAGTTCCGGTCGATCGCGCACCTGAAGATGCTGCACGGCGTCTCGAGCAAGCTGAGCCGTCTCAACGACATTGCCGAGATCGGCTCGACGATCGCCGACGAGCTCCGGCTTCTGATCGACTACCACAACTGCCGGGTGTTCGTTCGCGAGAACGACGACCTGCATCTGATCGCCTTCCGCGGCGACCTGACGGCCTCGGCCTCGGCTTCTGCCACCGAGGCGCTCGCGACCCGGGTCGGAGACGGGATCACCGGTCACGTCGCCGAGTCCGGACAGCCGTTCATCACCGGCGACGCCGCCCACTGCGGGATGGGGCTGCGGATCCCTGGCACGGAGGAGATCGAGGAGTCGCTCCTGGCGGTGCCGTTCCGCTACGGGCCGACGGTCGTGGGCGTGATCGTCGTGTCGAAGCTCGGCGTCGACCAGTTCGACGAGGACGACCTGCGCCTGCTCGAGGTGCTCGCCGGCCACGCGTCGGTCGCGCTCGTCAACGCGCGGCTCTACCAGACGCAGCGCCGGGAGGCGGAGAGCGCGAAGGCGCTGCTCGAGCTGACCCGCGAGCTGGCGGAGGTGACGAACCTCGACGGCGTGCTCGAGCGGGTCGCCCGCGGAGCGGCGCGGATCATGGGGTCGCGCAGCTGCTCGGTGTGGCTGCCGACACCCGAGGGAGGGCTCGTCTGCCGGGCCACGGCAGGCGGCGCCGAGTACTCGGCGCTCCAGGACGGCGTGATCCCGCCGGAGCTCGTGGCTCGATTCTCGAACATGACCGAGCCGTTCGTAATGACCGCGGAAGACGCGGCGCGGATCGGACGCGCGCTCGCCGCGAGCGGCGACGCCCCGGCGCACTCCGTGTGCCTCATCCCGCTCGACCAGGGCCTTGCCGCGCTCGCCGTCGCGGTCGAGGGGGACGTCTCCGGGCGCGAGCTCGAGCTGCTGGCGGGGATTGCGAGCCAGGCGCGGCTCGCGATCACGAACGCCGGGAGCTTCGCGACGCTCGAGCGCACGTTCCTCTCGACCGTGGAGGCACTCGCCAACGCGCTCGAGGCGAAGGACGCGTACACCTCGTCCCATGCCCGCTGGATCTGCGACATGGCGATCGAGGTCGGCACCAAGCTCGGTCTCGACGCCATCGGCCTCAAGCGGGTGGAGCTCGGAGCGCTGTTCCACGACATCGGCAAGATCGGGATCCCCGCCTCGATCCTGATGAAGCCTGGTCCGCTGTCCCCGGAGGAGCGCTCGGTGATCGAGGGTCATCCCGAGCTCGGCGAGAGGATCCTCGCCCCGATCGAGCAGCTCGCGGAGGTTCGGCCGATCGTGCGCGCGTGCCACGAGCGGTTCGACGGGCGCGGCTACCCCGACGGCCTGACGGGCGACCAGATCCCGCTCGAGGCACGCATCATCTTCGCCTGCGATGCATTCCACGCGATGACCACCGACCGCCCGTACCGCGAGGCCCTGCCCGTCGAGGAAGCCTTCAGGCGGCTCGCGGACGCCGCAGGAACGCAGTTCGACCCGAAGGTGGTCGAGGTCTGCCTGAGCGTCCTCGAGCAGCCTCCACCCACGGGGTGACGAGCAGGCCTGGGCCGCCTGTCGGCACGATGGCGGTGTGACACCACGAAACGTAGGCGTTGGCCTCGCAGGGGTCGGCGGGATCGCTGTGGGCGTCTGGGCGCTCGTGGTGCGCGGCTCGCTCACGATCGACCTCGGGATCGGCAGGAACGTGCGCGCGCTGGGACCGCTGACGCACACGATCGCTGCTCCGCGCGACGTTGTCTTCGACGTGATCTCCGGGCCGTACCTGGCTCGTGCCCCGCGCGCCCTCGAGAGCAAGCTGCGCGTCGTCGCGCAAGGCGAGGACATGGTCCTCGCGGAGCACTTCATCCCCGTCGGGCCCCTGGTCGCCACCACGCTCGAGACGGTCCAATTCGATCGGCCCGGGCTCGTCCGGTTTCGACTCGTCCGCGGGCCGGTGCCCCACGTCTCCGAGGAGTTCTCTCTCAGCGAGGAGGACGGCGTGACGACGCTCGAGTACAACGGTCAGCTCGGCACCGACCTCTGGGCGCTGGGTCGGCTGTGGGGCAGGAGGGTGGGACGGCGGTGGGAGGCGGCCGTTCGTGCCTCGCTCGGCGGTATCGCCGTCGAGGCCGAGCGACGAGCGTCCCGTCGAGCCCAGCCTGGCTCAGCCCACTCGGCGTAGGACACGTAGCGCACGCGCCTCGAGCGGCACCGGATCGCGGGCGCGGAACGACGCGCCGTTGGGCTCGAGCTGCGGATCGGCGGTCGCGAGCTCGTGTCCCCAACGCCGCCCGAACCGGGTGGGCGGTAGAACGAACGTGACGGGCTCCCGCCAGGCGTTGAAGAGCACGATGAACGAGCCGTCGGCGACGGGCTCGCCGTCCGGGGTGAGGGTCGGGATCTCGTCCCCGTTCAGGAACGCCCCGAGCGCGAAGGCATCGCCGCGCGCCCAGTCGGCCTGGGTCATCCTTCGCCCGTCGGGGCGGAACCACCAGACATCCGGCGCGCCCGAGCCCTGGCGCATCTCGCCGGTCAGAAACGCGGAGCGGCGGAACACGGGGTGCTCGGCGCGAAGCCGGAGCAGGCGCTTCGTGAACGCGAGAAGCACCTCGTCGCGTTCGCCGAGCTCCCATTCGAGCCACGAGAGCTCGTTGTCCTGGCAGTACGCGTTGTTGTTGCCGTGCTGCGTGTTCCGATGCTCGTCGCCGGCGAGCAGCATGGGCGTGCCCTGGGAGAGCAGGAGCGTGGCGAGCACGTTCCTGCTCTGCCTGTCCCGGAGCTCGTTGACCGCGGGATCGTCCGTCTCGCCCTCGACGCCGCAGTTCCAGGAGCGGTTGTCGTCGGATCCGTCGCGGTTCCCCTCGAGGTTTGCCTCGTTGTGCTTTCCGTTGTACGAGACGAGGTCGCGCAGCGTGAAGCCGTCGTGGCAGGTGACGAAGTTGATGGAGGCGGAGGGGTGGCGGCCGTCGTCCTCGTAGAGGTCGCTCGAGCCGGTGAAGCGGCGGGCAAACTCGGCCACGGCCGCGTGCCCGCGCCAGAAGTCGCGGACGGAGTCCCGGTAGAGCCCGTTCCACTCCGACCAGAGCACCGGGAAGTTCCCGACCTGGTAGCCGCCGGGGCCGACGTCCCACGGCTCGGCGATCAGCTTCACCTGGGACAGGACCGGGTCCTGGTGGATCACGTCGAAGAACGCGGACAGGCGGTCGACGTCGTAGAGCTCGCGCGCGAGGGCCGATGCGAGGTCGAACCGGAAGCCGTCGACGTGACACTCGACCGCGAAGTACCGCAGCGAGTCCATGATCAGCCGCAGCACCGACGGATTGACCGGGTTCAGCGAGTTCCCCGTTCCCGTGAAGTCCATGTAGTGCCGCGCGTCGTCGGGGACGAGCCGGTAGTAGGCGGCGTTGTCGACACCCTTGAACGACAGCGTCGGCCCGAGGTGGTTGCCCTCGGCCGTGTGGTTGTAGACGACGTCGAGGATCACCTCGATCCCCGCGCGGTGGAGGGCTTTCACCATCCCCTTGAACTCGCGCACCTGCTCTCCCGCCGTGCCCGTCGCCGCATACCCCGAGTGCGGGGCGAGGTAGCCGATCGTCGAGTAGCCCCAGTAGTTCGTGAGCCCGCGCTCGACGAGCGCGTGCTCGTCCGCGATCTGGTGCACCGGCAGCAGCTCGACCGCTGTCACGCCGAGCCCCAGCAGGTAGTCGACGGCCGCGTCCGAGGCGAGCCCCGCGTACGTCCCGCGGAGGTCGTCGCGTACGCCCGGAAGCTGTTTCGTGAACCCCTTCACGTGGAGCTCGTAGATCACGGTCTCGGCCCAGGGGCGCTCGAGCCGGACGTCGCCCTCCCAGTCGAAGGCCTGGTCGACGACGACGCAGCGGGGGATGGCGAGGCTCGAGTCCTCCTCGTCCCGGATGTCCTCGTCCCCCGGCGCATAGGCGAACGTGCGCCCCGCGTCGTATCGGATCGGGCCGTCGATCGCCTTCGCGTACGGGTCGATGAGCAGCTTCGCCGGGTTGAACCTGTGGCCGCCGTCGGGTTGCCACGGGCCGTGCACCCGCAAGCCGTACCGCTGGCCGGGCCCCACACCGGGCAGGTAGGCGTGCCAGACGTGGGCCGTCTGCTGACGCAGCTCGACGCGCTCCTCCCTGCCGGACTCGTCGAACAGGCAGAGCTCGACCTTCTCCGCGTTCTCGCTGAAGAGCGAGAAGTTCGTCCCGCGCCCGTCCCAGGTCGGGCCGAGCGGAAACGGCCCACCAGGCCACGCGGCATGCGTCACCGACGCACCCTAGCCGCGGCGCTGGACGGTCCCGCCCCAGGTCGCCCCGCTCACAAGGCCTCGGTCCAGACGAGCGCGGAGCCGTCGAGCACGACGGTGCCGTCCTGGTTCGTGATCGTGGTCCGGAGCCTCGTGAGCGGCTTGTCGTCGCGCACCTCGAGCACCTCCACCTCGGCCGTGATCTCGTCACCCGGCCGCACGGGCGCGGTGAAGCTCCAATCGACGTGGAGGAACACGCTGCCGGGCCCTGGGAGATCCTCGGCGACGACGGCGTTCAGGAGGCCCGACGTGACGCCGCCCTGCACGATGATCCCCCCGAACCGCGACCGCGACGCGGCCTCCTCGTCGTAGTGGAGCGGGTTCCGGTCGCCGCTGAGCTCGGTGAAGAGCGCGATGTCCTGCGGGCGCACAGTACGGGTCCTGCGTGCGATCTCTCCCACTCGACGGCCGCTCACCGGCGCATCCTACGACCGCCGCCGCCGGGCCTTATCCGGCCGCCTCCGCGCTCCTGAGACCGCGCACCGCCCACACGACGAACACCGCGATCAGGCTGAGACCGGCGGCGAACGCGAGCGGTACCTCGGTTGGCGAGCCCGACATGAAGCCTCGTCCGGCCTCGAGCACGTACGTGATCGGGTTGACCTGCGCGACCGCCGCAATCCATCCGGAGAGGAGGCCGAGCGGGACGTACACGGGTGCGAAGAAGAGGAGCAGGAAAACGGGCATCTGCATGACCGGCCCCGCCTGGATCGAGCGGAAGCGGAGGGCGATGCCCGCCGCCCAGAGCACCGCCGCGACGTTCACGAGCAGCGCGAGCGTGTACAGGCCGACGAGATCGACCGGACCGCCGCCGACGTCCATGCCGACCACGAGCGCGACCAGGCTCAGCACGACGGCCGTGATCGTCCAGCGCCCGAGTGCGGCAAGCGCGTAGCCGAGAAGGATGCCGAGCCGGTTCGGCGACGCGAGCAGGAGGCGCTTGCCGAAGCCGCCCTCGAAGTCCCGCGCGATACCGAACCCCGTGAACACCCCGCTGAACGCAGCGGACTGGAGGAGCACGAACACGAACTGGAACGACGTGTAGTCGCCGCCGTAGTCGAAGCCGGGCACCTCGCTCACCTGGGAGAGCCCGCCCGCGAACGCGGTGAAGAAGAAGAGCGGGAAGAGCAGCCCGGGCAGCAGGAGGGACGGGGTCGTGACGATCACATGGAGCGTCCGCCAGGCGACGCCGCGGGCGACCTGCAGCACGCTCACGTGCGGCTCATCCTCTCCTTCATCGCCCACGACGCGAGCGCGAGGGCGACGATCGCGAGCGCCGTCGCAATCCCGAAGCCGAGGGCCAGCGCCTCGGCGTCCCACCCGGTGATGATCAGGCTGCGGACGCACTCGACGAGGTACGAGACCGGATTCGCGGTCGCCGCCCACCGGAACCAGTCGACCGCGATCAGGTTGCGGGGCGCGTTCACGGACGAGATGAACAGGAACACGAACAGGAGGGGGAACATCCCCTGCACCGCCTCCCCGCTCCCGGTCCTGAGCGCGAGGAACGAGCCGAGAGCCCCGAAGCCGAGCGAGACGAGCATCGCGAACGCGAGCAGCACGACGATGCCGCCGGTGCCGGCCGCGAAGTCGACCCCGAGCGCGAGGCCGACCGCGACGTAGAACACGCCCTGGACGAGCCCGAGCGCGACGATCCCCGACAGCTGCCCGACGAGGAGCGTCGAGCCCCGGAGCGGCGTGAGCGCGAGCCGGTTGAGGAAGCCCGACTGGATGTCGCGGGCAAGGTCGGTGCCCGCGTTCATGGTCGCGAAGAGCGCGCCCTGGATGAACGGCACCGCGAGCGCGAAGGCGAGGAAGGAGTCGGTCGGGAATCCGGGCAGGCTCGTCGAGGCTTTCAGCCCGGCGGCGTTGACGATCATCAACGTGACCGGGAACACGATCGGCGGGATCGCCATCGCCGGCTGGCGGAGCGTGCGCCGGAGCGAGCGTCCGGCGACCGCGCCGACCTGCGGCGCGACCGCGTTCACCGGGCCTCCTCGTCTCCGTCGGCGGCGCCCTCGAGCGTCCGGCCCGTCTTCGCGAGGAACACGTCGTCGAGCGTGGGCGCGCGGAGCTCGATGTCGTCCAGCACGAGGCCTTCGGCGTCGACGCCACGGATCACGTCGGCGAGGCCGATCCCGTCGCGGAGGCGCACGGCGAGGTCGCCGTTGCCGAGCGGCTCGCCGTAGCGCGCGAAGAGCTCCTCGAGCCGCGGCCTATCGGCGTCGCTGCACGGGATCGCGTGGACGCTGGGACGCCCGATCCCGGCCTTGAGCGCGGCGGGGCTTCCTTCGGCGACGATGCGGCCGTGGTCGATGATCCCGACCCGGTCGGCGAGCACGTCGGCCTCCTCGAGGTATTGCGTGGTGAGGAACACGGTCACAGCGTCCTCCCGCGCGAGCCGTGCCACCTCGTCCCAGAGGGCGGTGCGGCTCTGGGGGTCGAGACCCGTCGTCGGCTCGTCGAGGAAGAGGACGCGCGGCCGGTGGACGAGCGCGAGCGCGAGGTCGAGCCGGCGCTTCATGCCGCCCGAATAGCCGCGGACCTTGCGGTCGGCCGCGTCGGTCAGCCCGACGCGGGTCAGGAGCTCGTCCGTGCGTCGGGCGCGCTCGGCCTTCGGCAGGCCGTGCAGCATGGTCTGCAGCCGCAGGTGATCGCGGCCGGTGAGCAGGCCGTCGAGCGCCGCCTCCTGGAGGGCCGCGCCGATGCTCGCCCGGACGCTCGGTCCCTCCCGGACGACGTCGAAGCCCGCGACGCGCGCGGTACCCGCCGTCGGCGGCAGGAGCGTGGTGAGAACGAGCACCGTCGTCGACTTGCCGGCACCGTTCGGCCCGAGAAACCCGTAGATCTCGCCGGGCTCGACGTGGAGATCGATGCCGTCGACCGCGCGCGGCCCTTTCTTGAACTCGCGGACAAGCCCCTCGACCACGATGCTGTTGTCGGCGGGCACGAGTCCCACGCTACTGACCGAGCACCTCGCGCCGGGCCGTGTACTCGGCGGCGTCGATCTCGCCGCGCGCGAAGCGCTCCGCGAGGATCTCGTGTGCGCTCGGCCGGCCTCCCGAGCGCCGCCGCCACGGTGCGAAGCGGAAGAACAGGAAGACCACCGCGATCCAGAACAGGATCCAGAACGGGAAGAACCAGTGCCAGCCTGCGCCCTCGTGGAGCAGTACCTGAGAGCTCATCGCTCCTCCTTAGTTAGAGAACTAATGATTAGTATACTAACGATTAGTCCTCGAAGCACGCAAGGGTAGGGTGACGCATGCGACCGGGTGGAACGCCGATAGGACTGCAGCTCGCACGTACGTCGAAGGCCGTCGGACGCGCGTTCAACGAGGCGCTCGTGCAGGCCGGCGGCTCCCTCCCCGTCTGGCTGATCCTCACAACCCTCCGCGGAGAGGCGCACGCGTCGCAGCACGAGCTCGCACGCGCCATCGGGATCGAAGGGCCGACGCTCACCCGCCATCTCGACCAGCTCGAGGCGGCCGGACTCGTCCTGCGGGTGCCCCACCCGGACGACCGCAGGGCGGTGCGCGTCGAGCCGACCGAGGCCGGGCTCGCGCTGTACGCGCGTCTGCTCGAGGTCGTGATCGCCTTCAACCGGCGCCTGACCGCCGGGCTCGCGCGAGACGAGCTCGACCGACTCCGACAGGCGCTCACCAGGCTCGAGGCGAACGCCCGAGGCTGAGGCGCTCGCTCAGCCGGCAGGCGCGAGCCACACGGCGGCCAGCGGCGGAAGCGTCACCGCCGCCGAGAACGGACGGCCGTGGAGCGGCGCCTCGTCCGCCTCGACCCGCCCGAGATTGCCGACCCCGGAGCCGCCGTAGGCCTCTGCGTCCGTGTTGAGCACCTCGCGCCATGCGCCGCCCGAGGGCAGGGGAACGCGCCAGTGATGCCGCACGACCGGCGAGAAGTTGACGAGGCAGACGAGCGTTCGCGAGCCGTCCGCCGAGAAGCGGGCATAGGCGAGCACGTTGTCCTCGCGCGCGTCGCCGACGAGCCACGAGAACCCCTCCGGGCGGAAGTCGACCTCGAAGAGCGCCGGCTCCGAGCGGTAGACGCGGTTCAGGTCGGCGACGCACCTCCGCACGCCCTCGTGCAGCGGGTACTCGAGGACGTACCAGTCGAGCGAGCCTGCCTCCGTCCATTCCGTGCCCTGCCCGATCTCCCCGCCCATGAAGAGAAGCTGCTTGCCGGGGTGCGCCCACATGTGGCCGTACAGAGCGCGCAGCGTGGCGAACCGCTGCCAGTCGTCGCCGGGCACCTTGTCGAGGAGCGACCCCTTGCCGTGGACGACCTCGTCGTGGGAGAGGGGAAGCACGAAGTTCTCGTCCCAGGCGTAGACCATCGAGAAGGTCAGCTCGTCGTGGTGCCAGCGCCGGTGCACGGGCTCGTTCGAGATGTAGTCGAGCGTGTCGTGCATCCAGCCGAGGTTCCACTTGAACGTGAAGCCGAGCCCGCCCCCTTCGACGGGCCGCGAGACGCCGGGCCACGCCGTCGACTCCTCGGCGATCATCGAGACGCCTGGATGCGCGCCGTGCACGACCGCGTTCAGCTCACGCAGGAACGCGACCGCCTCGAGGTCCTCCCGTCCTCCGAAGCGGTTCGGCACCCACTCGCCCGGCTCGCGCGAGTAGTCGAGGTACAGCATCGACGCGACCGCGTCGACACGGAGCCCGTCGACATGGAACTCCTCGAGCCAGTAGAGCGCGTTCGCGAGCAGGAAGTTGCGCACCTCGTGCCGGCCGAGGTTGAACACGAGGGTGCCCCAGTCGGGATGCGAGCCCCGCCTCGGATCGGCGTGCTCGTAGAGCGCGGTGCCGTCGAACCGCTCCATGGCCCAGTCGTCGCGCGGGAAGTGCGCCGGCACCCAGTCGAGCAGCACGCCGATCCCGCGCGCGTGCAACGCGTCCACGAAGGCACGTAGCTCGTCGGGGGTACCGAGCGTCGCGACCGGTGCAAAGAAGCCCGTCACCTGGTAGCCCCAGGAGCCCCCGAACGGATGCTGCATCACCGGCATCAGCTCGATATGGGTGAACCCCATCGTCTCGGCGTGCTCGCCGAGCTCGTCGGCGAGGTCGAGCCAACTCAGGCCGGGGCGCCACGAGCCGGCGTGCACCTCGTAGACCGAGAGCGGGGCGGCCAGCGGATCCGTCGCCGTACGGCGCTCGATCCAGTCGGCGTCGGACCAGTCGTGACGCGAGCGGTAGACGACCGAGGCGGTCCCGGGGGGCGCCTCGGCGCAGAACGCGACGGGATCGGCCTTCAGCCGGACGACGCCGTCGGATCCGGTGACGGCGAGCTTGTAGGCGTTCCCCTCCCGCGCCCCCGGGGCAACCCCGGCCCAGACACCCGACGAGCCCTGCGGCGCGAGCGGATCGCTGCCCGCGCTCCACGAGTTCCAGTCGCCGACGACGGACACCTGGCGTGCATTTGGCGCCCAGACCGCGAACCGCACGCCAGCTTCCACGTCGTCCGCGACGTGGGCGCCCAGGCGTTCCCAGAGCCGCTCGTGGCGGCCCTCGCCGATCAGGTGCAGATCGAGCTCTCCGAGACCGCTCAAACCGCGGTCTCGAGCAGACGGAGCATGCCGATGATCGGGATCGAAGCCCAGTCGGGACGGTTGCGTGCCTCGTACCGGAGCTCGTACACGAGCTTCTCGAGCTCGAAGAGCGCGAGCAGCCGGTCGAAGCCCGCCCGGCTCGGCGGAAGCAACCGCTCGTCGGCCGTGGCCAGGTAGCCGTCGATGAAGGCCTCGCGGCACGCGTCGACCCAACCGTCGGGTGGCTCCACGCCCTCGAGCAGGAGAGCGGCGTCGCCGGCGTAGGCGAACGAGCGGGTCATGCCGGCGAGGTCGCGTAGCGGCGACCGCTTCCGGCGCCGCTCGGGCAGCGAGCGAGCCGGCTCGCCCTCGAAGTCGATCACGACCCAGTCGCCCTCCGTCGTCCAGAGCACCTGACCGAGGTGGTAGTCCCCGTGGGTGCGGACGGAGAGCCCCGAGGGCCCGACGGCCGCCAGCTCGTGGACGAGGTCGCGGAGATCCTCGGCACGATGAGCCACCGCGCCCAGCGCGTCGTCGTCCGGCAGCGCGCCGAAGGTGGTCGAGATCTCCTCGTCGATCGCCGCGGCGACGAGAGCGAGAGCCTCGCTGCTCGGCTCCTCCGGAGCGAACGCCGGGTCGCCGTCGTAGGCGGCGAGCGCAGAGTGCAGGCCCGCGGTCACCTCGCCGAGGCGCCACGCGCGGTCGGGCAGCCACGACGGGTCGTCCGAGAAGGCGTCGAGCGTCAGCTCCCAGCCGCCGCCGGCGGAAGGCACGAGCGCCGTCACGCAAACGAGCGCCGTCTCGACGGGCGGCCCCGGCGTCTGGAGCGCACCCTCCAGGCGCGGCGCGTTGACGAAGCCCTGCAGCTCGAGGGCGCGCAACACCTCGAGCTCGGGGTTCGGGCCCGCTTCGAGCCTGCGGTAGAGCTTGAGCACGTGCGCCTCGTCGAGGACCAGGGAGCTGTTCGACTGCTGGACGCCCAGCGACCTCACCTGCGTGCCCCTCGGACGGCACGCCGGCAAGGGACGCGAGGCGCGCCGCGACCTCCGGCCGGTCGAGGGCATCGACCCCTCCGTCCCGAGCGAACGCCAGGAGGTAGTGCTCGTGCGTGCCGGTTCCGAAGCGCACCTCGACGACGGCGAGCGTGACCAGGTCGTCCTCGACGGGGACTCCGACGACCTCCGCGCTCTCGAGCGTCCGCCCCTTGGCCGCGAACCAGCGGGCGTCCGTGACGAGCTCCAGCAGCTCGTCGCTTCGGAGCGTCGACGGATCACGCATCCGGCGACTCCTCGAGCAGCCTGAACCAGAAGAAGCCGCGCGGGCCGAACGTGAGGAGATACGGAAGCGAGCCGATGCGGGGGAACGGCGTGCCGCCGGTCATCTCCACGGGTGTCCGACCCTCGAAGCGCGACAGGTCGAGCTCGACCGCCTGCGCCGAGCGAGCCAGGTTGTGGACGCAGAGCACGGCGTCGTGATCGTGGGCGCGGATGTGCGCGAAGACACGCGCGTTCGAGGTCTCGAGCGCTTCGTACGTGCCGAGCCCGAACACGGGGTGCTCCTTCCGCAGCGCGATGAACCGCTGCAGCCAGCGGAGAAGCGAGGTCTGGGAGCGAAGCTGGGCCTCCACGTTGACGGCCTGGAACCCGAAGACGGGATCCATCAGGGGAGGAAGGAAGAGCTGGGCGAAATCGGCCCGCGAGAAGCCGCCGTTCCGGTCGCCGGTCCACTGCATCGGCGTGCGAACGCCGTCACGATCACCCAGGTAGAGGTTGTCGCCCATCCCGATCTCGTCTCCGTAGTACAGCACCGGAGTGCCCGGCAGGGAGAACAGGATTGCATGCATCAGCTCGATCTCGTCCCTACCCCCGTCGAGAAGCGGGGCCAGCCGGCGGCGAATCCCGAGGTTGAGCTTCATCCTCGGGTCGTTCGCATACTCCGCGTACATGTAGTCCCGCTCCTCGTCGGTGACCATCTCGAGCGTCAGCTCGTCGTGGTTGCGGAGGAACAGCCCCCACTGGCAGTGATCCGGGATCGGGGGTGTCCTGTCCAGGATCTCGACGATCGGACGCGCCTCCTCGCGCCGCACGGCCATGAACATGCGCGGCATCACCGGGAAGTGGAATGCCATGTGGCACTCGTCGCCGTCCCCGAAGTAGTCGACGACGTCCTCCGGCCACTGGTTCGCCTCGGCCAGCAGCACGCGATCCGGGTACGACGCGTCGATCTCCGCCCGCACCCGCTTGAGGAACTCGTGCGTCCTCGGGAGGTTCTCGCAGTTCGTCCCCTCCTCCTCGTAGAGATAGGGGACCGCATCGAGCCGGAAGCCGTCCAGCCCGAGGTCGAGCCAGAACCTGAGCGCGTCGATGATCGCGTCGCCGACCGCCGGCTGCTCGTAGTTGAGGTCGGGCTGATGGTGGTAGAAGCGGTGCCAGAAGTACGCGCCTCGTACGGGGTCGTACGTCCAGTTCGACTGCTCGCTGTCGACGAAGATGATCCGCGCGTCCTCGTACCGGTGCACGGTGTCCGACCAGACGTACCAGTCGGCCTTCGGCGAGTCGGGCCCGAGCCTCGATTCCTGGAACCACGGATGCTCGCTCGACGTGTGGTTGACGACGAAGTCGGCGATCACCCGCATGCGCCGCTCGTGCGCCGCCTCCACGAAGGCCGCGAACTCGTCCACCGTGCCGAACTCCGCGCTCACCGAGAGGAAGTCCGAGACGTCGTATCCCCCGTCGCGCAGCGGCGACGGGTAGAAGGGGAGAAGCCAGATGCAGTCGATCCCGAGCCACTGGAGATAGTCGAGCTTCTGTCGCAGCCCGCGGAAATCGCCCATGCCGTCGTCGGACGAGTCGAAGAACGCGCGCGTGTGCAGCTCGTAGAAGACCGACGTCTTGAACCAGTCGGGCTGCGACTCGAACCAGTTCCCGCTCATCAGCTTGTTCGCGAAGCGCGAATCCGCAGGAGCGGATTCGCGCCGCTCGATCCCCGCCTCCGGCGGGGCAGACCCCTGAAGGCACCCGCTTTCGCTGTCGCAACCACCTCTCGCGCGCACATGGTGTCTTTGCCCGGAATCACTAGTGCGCCACCGCCAGCACATGCGATTTGCCCGGGCCGAGTCGCACGTAGTTCCGGAGCCCCCACTCGTACCTCTCGCCCGAGAGCTCGTCGACCGCCTCGAACCGCCCTGGAAGCCCGAGGTCGGCCGGGATCACGCACACGCCCTCGTGGATCGCGAACGGGTCGAGGTTCACGACCACGAGGACGACGTCGTCCTCGAGCGCGCGCGCGTAGCCGAGCAGGTGCTCGCTCTCCGTCTCGAGCCATGTGAGACGCTCGACCCCCGCCCCGGTGAGCGCCGGATGCGCGCGCCGCGTCTCGTTGATCCGCTTGACGAGAGGGAGCAGCGGGCCGTCGAGCTCCCGCTCCCGCACCGCGTACTTCTCGGAGTCGAGGTACTCCTCGCTCCCCTGCGCGACCGGCACGTTCTCGCAGCGCTCGTAGCCGGAGTAGATCCCGTAGCTCGGAGAGAGCGTCGCAGCGAGCACGAGCCGGCACTCGAACGCGGGACGGCCCCCCTGCTGCAGGTACGCATGGAGGATGTCGGGCGTGTTCGGCCAGAGGTTGGGGCGGAGGTAGCGCGACCAGTCGCGCAGGTCCTCGACGAGCTCGATCAGCTCCCACTTGGCGTTCTTCCACGTGAAGTACGTGTAGGACTGCGAGAAGCCGGCCTTCGCGAGCAGCGTCATCATCGCCGGGCGCGTGAACGCCTCCGAGAGGAACACGGTTCCCGGGTGACGCTTGCGCACCTCGGCGATCAGCCACTCCCAGAGCGGCACCGGCTTCGTGTGGGGGTTGTCGACCCGGAACACCGTCACCCCGGACTCGCACCAGCGCAGCACGACTGCGCGGATCGCCTCCCACAGGCGCTTTTGATCCTTCGTGTCCCAGTCGAAGTTGTGGATGTCCTGGTAGCGCTTGGGCGGGTTCTCCGCGTATTTCAACGTGCCGTCGGGGCGGTGCTGAAACCACTCGGGGTGCTGCGTGAGCCATGGGTGATCGGGCGAGCACTGGAGCGCGAGGTCGAGTGCGAGCTCCATCCCGTGGGCGTGGAGCTCCTCCACGAGCGCGGCGAGATCCGCCTCGTCGCCGAGGAGGGGGTCGATCGCGTCGTGGCCTCCTTCGGCCGCACCGATCGCCCAGGGGCTGCCGACGTCGTCGGCAAGGGCGCGCTCGGTGTTGTTGCGTCCCTTGCGGTTCGTCTTGCCGATCGGATGGATGGGTGGCAGGTAGACGACGTCGAACCCCAGCTCGGCGAGGGACGGAACGGCCCTCGTCACGCCGGCGAGGCCGCCGAAGGAGCGCGGAAAGAGCTCGTACCACGCGCCCGAGCGTGCCCGCTCGCGCTCGACGTCGATCTCGAGCGTGGCGCTGCGCGCAGTGGCTTCACGGTTGGCCGTCGCCAGCGATGCCGCGGCGTCGCGCCAGTCAGCGAGCTCCCCCTGTCCGAACAGCGCCTCGCCCTCGGCGAGCTCGCCCGAGAGATCGGGCTGCCCGGCCGCGATCTTGCGGTCGTGCTCGTCGAGCCAGCTTGCGTACGGGTCGACCCACGCCTCGACCTCGAACCGCCATCGCCCCTCGGCGTCGACCGCGAACGCGCCCGCGAACCTGTCGTTCCCGAGCGGGGCGAGTGGCTCCTCGCGCCAGCGGCCTCCGCGCGCGCGCCGGTAGCGGACGACCGCCCGCAGCGGCTCGTGGCCGTCGCGGACGATCGTGGCCGCGACGTCGACGCGGTCGCCGACGCATGCCTTCGCGGGCCAGCGGCCACAATCGACCTGCGGCTCGACGTCTGAGATCGTGACCCTGTCGACGGACATGCCCGGCACACGGTAAACAGTCCGCCGTGAGACTGGACCGGTCACTGGGGGTACAGCTCCACCCGACCTCGCTTCCCGGGGGGACGCTCGGACCGGAGGCCTACCGGTTCGTCGACTGGCTCGAAGCGGCAGGTGCCGCCTGGTGGCAGGTCCTACCGCTCAACCCACCCGACGGATACGGATCGCCGTACGCCTCCGTCTCGGCGTTCGCCGGGTGGGAGGGGCTGCTCGCCGACCCGGACGCCCGCGTGACCGCGGCCGAGGCTCGGGCATTCCGTGATCGGGAGGGTCGATGGCTGGACGACTGGGTCGCGTTTGCGGGCGAGCCCGCACTCGCCGCGCAGGTGCGCTTCGCGCGCGAATGGGGTGCGTTGCGCGCCTACGCGAGGGAGCGCGGCATCCGCGTCATCGGCGACGTGCCGATCTACGTCGCGGCCGGCGGCTGCGACCACACCGTCCACCCCGAGCTGTTCCTCCCGGTCGACCTGGCCGTCGCGGGGGCCCCGCCCGACAGGCTCAACCGCGAGGGCCAGCTGTGGGGCAACCCGCTGTACGACTGGAGGGCGCTGGCCCGCAGCCGCTTCCGGTGGTGGATCGACCGCATGCGCCGGGCGCTCGAGCTGGCCGACGTGTTTCGGATCGACCACTTCCGCGGCTTCGTCAGCTACTGGGCGGTGCCTGCCGGCGCCGCCAGCGCGCGGGTGGGGCGGTGGCGCCGCGGGCCCGGCCGGGCCGTGTTCGACGCCGCTCGCGGCGAGCTCGGGGGGCTTCCGGTGATCGCGGAGGACCTCGGCGTGATCACGAGGCCGGTCCGGGCCCTCCGCGACGAGCTCGGCCTCCCGGGGATGGCCGTCATGATCTGGGCTTTCTCGGGGCGCAGGGACAGCCCGCACCGGCTGGAGAATCACCGCCGGAACCAGGTCGTGTACTCGTCGACGCACGACACCGACACGCTCGCGGGCATGT
Source organism: uncultured Actinomycetes bacterium (assembly GCA_963798725.1). Taxonomy (GTDB): domain Bacteria; phylum Actinomycetota; class Thermoleophilia; order Gaiellales; family Gaiellaceae; genus Gaiella. Next base: position 450,655 of record CAWCUL010000001.1, on the reverse strand, counting down.
TCGGCGAGACCGAGGCCTGGCCGCTTCTGGAGCGCACGCTCTCGTCGGTCTGCTCGCTCGCGATCGTCCAGGCGCAGGACGTGCTCGGTCTCGGGAGCGAGGCGCGGATGAACCGGCCGGGCACCACACGCGGGAACTGGGCCTGGCGGCTCGATTCCGGCCAGCTGACCCCGGCGTACGCAGCGCGTCTGCGCGGCGCGGCCGAGGCCAGCGGCCGGGCCTGACCCGTAGAGGGGGGTCTCAGCGGCTGCGCGCGCGATCGGCCCGCGCCAAGCCGCCGCCCTAGAACAGGATCTGGAGCGCCGTGTCGGACGGGCAGCCCCGCTCGAGCAGCGAGACCGCGAAGGAGAGGTCGACGTCCCGATCGAGAGCGATCACGATCGACGCCTCCTCGTCGTACCCCGCAGCCTGGAGGCGCTCGACGCGCCAGGCGATGAGCTCCTCGAGCTCCCGCTCCGCGCGCGTCGGGGCGATGAGTGTCTGGATTCCCATGTGCCTGTAGAGAACGCGTGACATGTGTGGAGACCCTCAAGCGGCGTTACAGCAGGGTGACGCTCGTGTTGCGTTCTTGTTAGGCGGCCTTCCCGGCTGCCGCCGACTCTCGACTTCGAGGGCGCGCTGGTCGCGGCCGACGATGGGCGCAACAGAGCAGGTTTGTCCCCTTTAGAGTTGGGATCACGCGCCTTTCCGGCGCACCGACCATGACGACCGACTCACGACTCGAGACCCCCGACGCGATCCGGATCGCGGCCTTCCGGTCGGTGATCAGGTCGTTCCTGCGAACGAGCGAGCATCTCTCCCGCGCGAACGGCCTCACCCCGCGGCGCTATCTGCTGCTCCTGATGATCAAGGGAGCGCCCGACGGGAGCGAGCAGTCGACGGTGACCGAGCTCTCGGAGCGCCTTCAGCTCGCCCAGAGCACGGTGACGGAGCTCGTGGGCCGCGCGGAGCGCGCGGGGCTGCTGGAGCGCGAGCGCTCCGAGGCCGACCTCAGGGTCGCCCATCTCCGGCTGACGGCCGAGGGCGAACGGCGCCTCGCCCTTTCCGCGCGCGGGCTCGAGCACGAGCGCCACGAGCTTCGCCGCCGCCTCGACGAGCTCGACACGAAGGACGGCTGAGCGGGCCTCGGACCGATCAGTCCGCCGGCTCGAGCGGGAGCCTCGAGGCCACCCGGCTCTGGCCGCCGACGCGATAGACGACGTCGACGGAATCGTCCTTCCCGTACGAGCCCGCGATCCCGAACACCATCGAGGTCCAGCGGCCTGCGCCCACCTTCTCGCGGACGAGCGGGCGCCCGAACAGGAGCGCGCCGTCGCGGACGACGAAATCGACCCCCTCCTGCTGCTCGACGCCGTTGACGTACACCTCGAACGGACGCTGCACGTCACCGGGCAGGGCGACACGGGTTGCTCGGCGCGGCTTCTCGGTCACCTTCATAGAATGCCGTTGATGGTGGGATCTCGGCGACTCCTAGCAACCGTCGGCACCGTTCTCGCCTCGGCCGCGCTCGCCGCCCCGGCACTCGCAGGCAACGGCGGCTTCGCTCCCGTGGCGCCGGAATCGCCGAACGCGGAGGCGATCCACCGGACCTACCTGTTCATCTCGATCTTCTGCTTCGCGGTCCTCCTGCTGGTCGAGGGACTCCTGGTCACGTTCGTCATCCGGTACCGCCGCCGTGGCCGGCTGCGACATGCCGACGGCGCGCAGGTCCACGGCGCAAAGCGGCTCGAGCTGGCGTGGACGCTCGGCCCGGTGCTGATCCTGTTCGTGATCGCGATCTTCGTGTTCATCAAGCTGCCGGTGATCCAGGACGTCCCGCAGGCCGCCGCGGGAACGGAGAACCTCGTCGTGGACGTCACCGGGACGCAGTTCACGTGGGAGTTCCGCTATCCGAACGGCGTGGTGGCGATCGACCGGATGCGTGCGCCGCAGGGCCGCACCGTCGAGCTCCACGTGACCGCGCCCGACTGGGACGTGATCCACTCCTGGTGGATACCTGCGCTCGCGGGCAAGATCGACGCGATCCCCGGGACGAACAACAAGACCTGGTTCCGCGCCAAGCGCACCGGAGTCTTCCAGGGTCAGTGCGCGGAGCTCTGCGGGCTCTACCACGCGAAGATGCTCGCGACCGTCGAGGTGATGCCTCCGGCCGAGTTCGACGCATGGCTGGCCGACCGCGCCGAGCAGCAGGCGTCGGGCACGGGTCCGCTCGGAGAGGAGCTCTGGGAGGGCTCGTGCGCCAAGTGCCACGGCATGTCGGGCGAGGGCGAGTACGGTCCCAAGATCGCCGGCTCCGATCTCGTCAGCGACAGCGCCGCCGTCGAGAAGCTCCTCCGCGAGGGCTTCGGAGAGATGCCACCGGTCGGACGCGAGTGGAACGACGCCGAGATGAGCGCGATCACCGCCTACCTGAAGGAGAACGTTGGCGGTTAACGTCGAGCAGCCTCGCATCCCCGCCTGGCAGCGAGGCAAGGTCGCGAGCTGGCTGGTCACGGTCGACCACAAGAGGATCGGGATCCTCTACCTGGGCACAGCCGGCTTCTTCCTCGCGCTCTCCGGCTGTCTGGCGCTCCTGATCCGGACGCAGCTCGCGCGCCCCGACGGCGGGGTCGTGACCGGCGAGGCATACAACGAGGTCGTCACGATGCACGGCACGGGGATGGTCTTCTTCGTGATGGTCCCGGTGCTCGCCGGGCTCGCGAACTTCCTCGTGCCGCTCATGATCGGCGCCCAGGACATGGCGTTCCCCCGCCTGAACGCGCTCTCGTACTGGCTCTACGCGTTCGCGGGGCTCGTCTTCTGCAGCTCGTTCTTCGCGTCGGGGGGCGCCGCGAACACCGGCTGGACCGCGTACCCGCCGCTCTCGCTGGCCGCGCTGGGAAACGGCCAGGACCTCTGGATCCTCTCGATCCACATCCTCACGATCTCGTCGGCGGTGGGGGCGATCAACTTCATCGTGACGATCCACAACATGCGGACGCGCGGGATGTCATGGATGCGCATACCCCTCTTCGTGTGGTCCGTCGAGGTATACGCGTGGCTCCTGCTCCTCGTGCTGCCCGTGCTCTCGGCCGGGCTGACGATGCTGCTCCTCGAACGGCAGTTCCCGGACACGTTCCATTTCTTCCGGCCCGAGAACGTCGACCAGGGTGGCTCGCCGATTCTCTTCCAGCACGTGTTCTGGTTCTTCGGGCACCCCGAGGTCTACATCATGATCCTGCCGGTGTTCGGGATCATCTCCGAGGTGATCCCCGTCTTCGCGCGCAAGCCGATCTTCGGGTACAAGGCCGTCGCGTTCTCCACGGTCGCGATCGGCTTCTTCTCGATGCTGGTCTGGGCGCACCACATGTTCGCGGTCGGGATGCCGACCTACCTCAACATCTGGTTCATGCTCGCCTCGATGACGATCGCCGTCCCGACCGGCATGAAGATCTTCAACTGGCTCGCCACGCTCTGGCGCGGGAACATCACCCTCGAGACGCCGATGCTCTTCATGCTCGGCTTCCTCAGCGTCTTCACGATCGGCGGGCTCTCGGGCATCTACCTCGCCGCGTTCCCCGTCGACTGGCAGGTGACCGACACGTACTTCGTCGTCGCGCATTTCCACTACGTCCTCTTCGGCGGCTCGATGCTCGGCCTGCTCGGTGGGCTGTGGTACTGGTGGCCCAAGATCTTCGGGCGCTTCCTCTCCGAGAGGATCGGCAAGTGGACCTTCGCCCTGATCTTCATCGGCTTCAACGTGACCTTCTTCCCGCAGCACCTCCTCGGGCTCCTCGGGATGCCCCGGCGCGTCTACACGTACCGTCACGACGGCCTGTGGGAGGCCTACAACATGACCTCCACCATCGGCTCGTACATCATGGGGATCGGCTTTCTCTGCTTCCTCCTCGCGATCGTGAAGAGCGTCAACGGCCGTCGCGCGGGCAACGACCCCTGGCAGGGCGATACGCTCGAGTGGTACACGACCTCGCCTCCACCGCCCCACAACTTCGACGAGGTGCCCTACGTGACGAGCGCGCGCCCCCTCTACGACCTGCGCCGCAGGCTCGAAGAGTCGAGGACATCGTGAGGACCGAGGGCTCGCCCGGTCCGCTGCTCACGATCGCCGTGGCCGCTGCTGCGGCGTCGGCGGCGGTCGTCGTCGCGAGCGCGGCGCTCGGGCTCGGCGAGGCCCACTGGGGCGCGGCCCTCGTCGCGCTCTCGTTCCTCACCGCCGTCCTCGTCGCCGCCGTCGTCTCCTACCGCCGCCTCCTTCTGCCGGCGACCGTCTCCCTCGCCCTGATGCTGTTCGCGATCGCCACCGGCGGGCTCGTCGCGTGGGCGGACAGCGCGCGCTGGTCCGTGGCGGTCCACGTCGCGGCGGGCGGAGGCGCTCTCGCAGCCTCGCTCGTGACGCTCGCCGTCTGCTTCAGAGGCGCCCCGCTTCCGGTCGGCCCCTGGCGGGACTACGTGACGCTCACGAAGCCGCGGATCATGTCGCTGCTCCTCGTCACCGGCGCGGCGGGCATGTTCGTCGGCGCCGGCGGCTGGCCGGGCGGCGTCGAGCTCGCCACGATGCTCGTCGGGCTCGCCCTGGCCTGCGGCGGCGCGAGCGCACTCAATCACGTGATCGACCGGGACATCGACCGCCTCATGGGGTCGAGGACGGCGTCTCGACCCGTGGCGTCCGGGCGCGTCCCGGCGCCTCGCGCGCTCGAGTTCGGGCTCGTGCTCTCGGCCCTCTCGTTCGCGCTGCTCGCGTCGACGATCAACGTCCTCACCGCCGTGCTCGCCCTCGTCGGGAACCTGTTCTACGTCGTCGTCTACACCGGCTACCTCAAGCGATCGACCGACCAGAACATCGTGATCGGAGGTGCGGCGGGCGCAGTGCCCCCCCTCGTGGGCTATGCGGCGGCAACCGGAACCCTCGCTCTTCCCGCCCTCTGGCTGTTCCTGATCGTGTTTCTCTGGACGCCTCCGCATTTCTGGGCGCTGGCGCTCATGATCAAGGAGCACTACCAGGCCGCGAACGTGCCCATGCTGCCGGGCACGCGCGGCGACCGCGAGACGACGAGGCAGATCCTTCTCTACTCGCTCGTCCTCGTCGCGTTCACGCTCCTCGTGGGGATCTGGCTCGGGCCGCTCTACACCGTGGCGGCGGCGCTGCTCGGCGCCTACCTCGTGCTTCTCTCGTGGCGCCTGCGCCGCGAAGGAACCCGCCGCGACGCGGTCGTGCTGTTCCACTACTCACTCGCATACCTCGCGCTGCTCTTCGTGGCGGCCGCCGTCGATCCCCTGGTGCTCTAGGCAGATGCTCTCTCCCGAGCTTGCCCGCAAGAACAACCGCTTCGGTCTGGTGCTCTTCGCGGTGTTCGTGGCGCTGTTCGTCGGTGCGTGCCTGGTGGCGCTTCTCTACCTCCAGGTCGACTGAGTCACGCGTCGGTGGGCGCCGACCTCGATCTCGCGCTGCGCCTCGCGGACACGGCCGACGCGATCGCGCTCGGCCGGTTTCGCGCGCGGGACCTCGTGGTCGAGACGAAGCCGGACGCGACTCCCGTCACGGAGGCCGACCGAGCCGTCGAGACCGAGCTTCGCACGATCCTCGGGCTCGAGCGCCGCCGCGACGCGATTCTCGGCGAGGAGTTCGGGTCGTCGGGCGGCATCCGGGACGATCGTGGCGTCGTCGCCGAGTCGAGGCCGGAGGGAACAGTGCTCGGCACGGGCCCGGAAGGCATCGACTCGGCGACGGCGTCAGGCTCCGGCGGAGCCGGGCTCCGCCCGGCGGAAGCCGGAGCCGGCGGATCGTTCCGGAGGTGGATCGTCGACCCGATCGACGGGACCCGGAACTACTCCCGCGGCGTTCCCGTCTGGGCGACGCTGATCGCGCTCGAGGTCGCGGGGAACGTCGAGCTCGGCGTCATCTCCGCCCCGGCGCTCGGGCGCCGTTGGTGGGCGGAGCGCGGCGGCGGTGCGCACGCGAACGGCGACCAGGTGCGCGTGTCGCGGATCGGCCGGATCGAGGACGCCGTGCTCACGTTCGCGGTCGAGCAGCCGTTGCCGGAGCTCGCCACACGCGCCTGGCATGCGCGCGGCTACGGCGACTTCTGGAGTCATATGCTCGTCGCCGAGGGCGCCGTCGACGGGGCGATCGACGCGATCGGGGTCTCGGTCTGGGATCTCGCCGCCGTGCAGGTGATCGTCGAGGAGGCGGGCGGAACGTTCACGGACTTCGCCGGCGAGCGCAGGATCGACGGCGGCAGCGCGATCTCTTCAAACGGCGCACTGCACGCGGAGCTGCTCTCGGCGGTCGAGGCCCTACGCGTCTAGACGAGGTCGGCGTACGCGAAGCCGTCGCGCTCGACCGTCTCGCCCACTGTCACGTCGATCCGACCGGAGAACATCGGACCGGCGACGACGCACGTGTGGAACTCGCCGTTCTCTCCGCACGGGTCGCAATCCGGCGGGAGCTCGTCCAGCAGATCGCGATCGAAGCGGCGCCCGGCCAGGCTCGCGGGCAGGCGCGCGAGATCGACGCAGGCGAGGTGCGTCTCGACGCCGGCATCGATCATCTCGCGCGCGAGCTTGGCGGTCGGACGTCCCCAGAGCGGAAAGACGGGTGTGATGCCCGTGCCGGCCAGCCTGCCCTCGCGGTAGGCGCGGACGTCCTCCAGGAACAGATCGCCGAACACGACGTGCGTCACCCCCTCGCTCCTCGCAGTCGCAAGCGCCGACGCCATGCGCGCCTCGTAGACCTCGTTCGGGCACGGATAGGGAAGGGGCACGCTCATCGTCGGCAGACGCGCCGCCCGGTGCTGCGCGTACACGATCTCTTCACGCACACCGTGCATGCTTACGCGGCCGAAGCTCTCGGTGACGGTCGTGAGCGCTCCAACGACGGCGAGCTCTCCGCTGCGACGAAGCTCGTGCAGCGCCCACGCCGAGTCCTTGCCGCTCGACCAGGCGATGAGAGCTTGCGATCGAACCGTGAACCTCCCGGTGCCGTGGCTCAGGAAGCGGCCGCGCGCACGGCGGCCTCGTACACCGGATCCCGGGCGCGCACGTCGAGCTCCGCGGAGAGCAGGTCGCTCCCCGAGGGAGTCGGAACCGTCGGGTGGTCGACCGGGTCGCCGTCGACGCGAACAGCCGTCACCTCGTCGGCTGCCCGTCGAGTGAGCGCGACCTCGCGCCTGAGACGAGTGCGGAGCCAGCCGGCGAGCAGCAGCGCGTCGGCGCGCGGGCCCTCCACGGAGAGACGCTCGATCGACTTGATCGCCGGCCAGCGGGCCGCCAGGGCGACGCGCCATTGCAACGTGCGGCGCCACGCGATATCCGACGTCACGACGCTCCCGAAGAGCTTCGAGAGGCCGTCGTAGGCGGCAGGAATGCCGTTCCACTCGGACGAGTCGACGACCAGCCGGTCGACGACCCCGACGAGCTCGGCGAGCGCCGGGCCGTCCCAGTCCGGGAGCCCGCGCCAGCGGCAGAACGCGGGCAAGTCCGAGATGAGGAGAGGCAGGACGACCGACGCGGGGTGACGCGACGCTTCGCCGCGCAGGGTGATCTCGACCACCTCGGAATGCACCTCCCGTCCTCCTCCGACCCCGAACGTCCGGACGGCTGCGGTCGCCTCGACCTCGCTTCGCCGCCCCGGCTCGGGGACGAGGAAGATCGTGCGCGCCGGGTGTCGCTCGTCGAGCCCGACGAGAACCCGCTTCGCCTTCCCGACCCAGGACGGCGGCGCCCAGACGATGTGGGTCATCGTGCTGGTACGCAGGTCGGGCGCGTCGTCGCCGTCCTGGCGGCATCGTTCTCTCGCCAGCTTCCTCTCGATGTCCGCGACGACGCCCACGGTCAGTGCCGCCGCCACGAGCGGCCGTCGCGATGGAGAAGCTCGTCGGCCGCCGCCGGGCCCCAGCTGCCGGCAGCGTAGTTCGGAAACGACGGCCGGTCGCGGCCCCACGCCCCGACGATCGCGTCGACGAGCTTCCACTGCTCCTCCACCTCGTCCTCGCGCGTGAAGAGCGTCGCGTCGCCGAGCATCGCGTCGAGGATGAGACGCTCGTACGCCTCGGGGACGCCCTCCCGGAACGCGCCTCCGTAGAGAAAGTCCATGTGCACGGTCCTGATCGACATCCCCGCGCCGGGCACCTTCGCTCCGATCGCGAGCGAGACGCCCTCGTCGGGTTGGACGTGGACGATGAGCACGTTCGGCTTGAGCCCGTCTCCCGCGATCGCCTCGAACGGTGGATGCGGTGCCTGCTTGAACTGAATCGCGATCGTGGTCTCCCGGCGCGCCAGGCGCTTCCCCACGCGGACGTAGAACGGCGTGTCGGCCCAGCGCCAGTTGTCCACGTACAGCTTCGCGGCGAGATAGGTCTCGGTGAGCGAGCGCGGGTCGACGTCCGGCTCCTCGCGGTACGAGGGCACCTCCTCCCCCTCGATCCAGCCCCGGCCGTACTGGCCCCGCACGACGGACTTCGGGCCCGGCGTGTGCATGGCGCGCAGCACCTTCACCTTCTCGTTGCGCACGGCCTCCGCGGTGAAGTCGATCGGCGGCTCCATCGCAGTCAACGCAAGAAGCTGGAGCAGGTGGTTCTGGAAGATGTCCCGGATCGCGCCCGCGCGCTCGTAGTAGCCGGCGCGCCCTTCTATCCCGATCGCCTCCGCGACCGTGATCTGGACATGGTCGATCAGCTGCCGGTTCCAGAGGGGCTCGAAGATCCCGTTCGCGAACCGCAACGCCATCAGGTTCTGCACGGTCTCCTTGCCGAGGTAGTGGTCGATCCGAAACACCTCGTCCTCGCCGAACCACCGTCTGATCGAGGTGGTCAGCTCGCGCGCAGATGCCAGGTCGTGACCGAAGGGCTTCTCGACGATCACACGCGCCCAGCCTTCCCGCTCACGCCGCTCGCCGACCTCGCGGATCACGACCGGAAAGGCCTGCGGCGGAACCGCCAGGTAGTAGAGCCGGTTGCCGGCCGTGCCGCGCGTCCGGTCGAGCTCGTCGAGCACCTCGCCGACGCTGTCCTCGCCGGTGTCGTCCGCGAAGTCGGTCGCCACGTACCGCACCCCGGCGGCGAGCGACTCGAAGACGTTCGTGTGGAACGGGTCGCGACCGAACTCCTTGACCGCCTTCCGCATCTCCGTGAGGAACTGCCTGGTCGTCTCCTCGGTACGGGCAACCCCGACCACCGCAAACCGCTCCGGCACGAGCCGTCGATAGGCGAGCGCGTAGAGCGCCGGAAAGAGCTTGCGCTTGGTGAGATCGCCCGACGCCCCGAAGACCACGAGCGCACAGGGATCCGGCTGCCGCCGGATCCCTAGGCCCTGCACGAGAGGATTCGTCCCGGCCATGGGGCTCAGGTCGCGTCAGCGTGCGCCGACGGCCGAAAGCTTCTGCTCGATCCCCTCGAGGAGCTCCTCGAACGAGGCGTCGAACTTCTGCACGCCTTCGTCCTCCAGCGTCGCGACGACGTCGTCGTAGTCGACACCGGCGGCCTCGAGCTCGTCGAGCAGCGCCCGTGCCTCCTCGACTCCGGTCTCGAGCGTGTCGCGCGACTCCCCGTGGTCCTGGAACGCCACGACCGTCTCGAGCGGCATCGTGTTGACCGTCTCCTGCCCGATGAGCTCCTCGACGTAGAGGACGTCGCGATACGCGGGGTTCTTGGTGGAGGTCGAGGCCCAGAGGCAGCGCTGCGCGCGCGCGCCCTTGCCGAGGAGAAATTCCCAGCGCTTCCCCGAGAACGCCTGGCGCCAGTGGGCGTACGCGAGCTTCGCGTTCGCCACCGCGAGGCGGCCCTGCAGATCGGGGCGGCCGACCTCCTCGAGCCGGCGATCGGCCTCGGTGTCGACCCGCGAGACGAAGAAGCTCGCGACGGAGTTCACCGTGCCGGGGTCGCCTCCCGAGGCGACGAGACGCTCGAGGCCGCGCAGGTACGCCTCGGCGACCGCGGCGTACCGCTCGAGCGAGAAGATCAACGTGACGTTGATCGAGCGCCCGTTCGCGATCGAGTCCTCGATCGCGCCGAGGCCAGGCTCCGTCCCCGGGATCTTCACGTAGAGGTTCTTCCGGTCGACCTCGCGATGGAATCGCGTCGCCTGGTCGAACTGCCCGTCACGGTCGTAGGCAATGCGCGGATCGACCTCCATCGACACGTACCCGTCGATGCCGTCCGTCCGCTCCCACACCGGCAACATGAGGTCGCAGGCATCGCGAATGTCCTCGAGCGCCAGCGCGAAGAAGAGCTCGAGCGGATCGTCCGTCTCGCGGGCGGCCTCGCGGAGTTGCTCGTCGTACCACCCCCCCTCTGACAGAGCCTTCTGGAAGATCGTCGGATTGGAGGTCACGCCGACGACGGCGTCGTCTGACATGAGGCGGGCGAGCTCGCCCGTCTCGAGCATCTCCCGCGAGAGCGAGTCGATCCACACGCTCACGCCGTGCTCGCTCAGCTCGTGCAACCTCGATGCAGCCATGTCCGCCTCCGTCTCCGATTCAGCCGCCGACGAGCCCCTCGAGCTCCTCGACCATCCTCAACCGTGCCAGATACCGGCCCTCTCCGACGAAGGTTGCGCCCAGGAACGTCTCGACGAGCTCGGCGGCAAGGGAAGGTCCCACGATCTCGGAGCCGAGCGAGAGCACGTTCATGTCGTCGTGCTCGACCGCCTGGTGGGCCGAGTACGAGTCGTGGCAGACGGCGGAGCGGATCCCGCGGATCTTCGTCGCTGCGATTGACACCCCGGCCCCCGAGCCGCAGACGAGAACGCCCCGCTTCGCCCGTCCGTCGAGGATCGCCGAGCCCACCGCCTTGGCCGTATCCGGGTAGTCCACCCGGCGCGCATCGGTATCGACCCCGAGGTCGAGCGCCTCGTGCCCGGACGCCGCCACGGCACCGAGCACCGCCTCCCGCAGCCGCACGCCACGGTGATCGAAGCCCAGCGCGACCTTCATCTCAGACGACGCGCCTCAGGGCGTCGGCCACCGCGTCAACGGTGAGCCCAAGCTCCTGGAAGATGCGCTCGGCAGGCGCCGACGCACCGAATCGGTCGATGCCGATGCTGACGCCCTGCTGGCCCACCCATCGCTCCCAGCCGAACGTGACGCCCGCCTCGACCGAGACGCGGGCTCCGACCGACGGTGGAAGCACCTCGTCGCGGTACGCATCGTCCTGGGCCTCGAAGAGCTCCCAGCACGGGAGCGAGACCACGCGGACGTTGGCCTCGCTGCCCTGCGCGGCGTCGAGCGCGAGCTCGAGCTCCGAGCCCGTCGCGAGCACGATCGCGTCCGGCTCTGTTGACGGGTCCCGCTGCCACAGGACGTAACCGCCACGCAATGGGCCTTCGCTCGTCGAGGCAACACCGTCCCCGCCCAGCACCGGCAGCTTCTGGCGGCTCAGCGCAAAGGCAACCGGCCCGCCCTCGCGCTCGAGTGCGACCCGCCACGCAGCGGCCGTCTCGTTCGCGTCGCCGGGTCGCATCATCCAGAGGTTCGGCATCGCGCGAAGGCTCATCAGGTGCTCGACCGGCTGGTGGGTCGGCCCGTCCTCGCCCAGTCCGATCGAGTCGTGCGTCCAGATCCAAACGACCGGGAGCCTGGCGAGCGCAGAGAGGCGCACGGCGGGTCGCATGTAGTCCGAGAAGACGAAGAACGTCGAGCCGTACGGCTTGAGCATCGCCGGCTCGAGCACGATCCCGTTCACGATGGCGCCCATCGCGTGCTCCCTGATCCCGAACGGGACGTTCCGCCCGACGTGCCCCGCCGCGAATAACCCGGCGCCGACGAACTCCGTCTTCGTCGACTCGACCAGATCGCCCGCTCCGCCGATCTGCGTCGGGGTGAACGGCCTGAGCGCCTGCATCACGCTCTTGCCCGCGTCACGCGTCGCGATCTTCTCCCCCGTCTCGAACGTCGGGAGCGCGCCGATCCAGCCCTCGCGCGGGACCCCCTTCAGATCCTCGTCGCGCTCCGCCGCGACGTCGGGGTGCGCATCCCGCCACGCGGCGAGGCGGTTCTCCCAGGCGCCGCGCGCGCCGGCGCCGCGCTCCGCGACCCCCGCCATGTGCTCGCGGACGGCCTCGGGGACGACGAAGTGGGCGTCCGGATCCCAGCCGAGGACCTCCTTCGTCGCGCGCACCTCGTCCTCGCCGAGCGGCGCGCCGTGGGCCTTCGCGGTGTCGATCGCGTTCGGCGCGGGGTACGCGATATGGGAGCGCACGACGATCAGCGACGGCCGCCGCTCCTCGCTCCGCGCCGCCGCGAACGCAGCGCGAAGCGCATCCAGGTCGTTCGGGTCGTCGACGTGCTGAACGTGCCAGCCGTAGGCCTCGAAGCGCTTTCCCTTGTCCTCGGTCGAGAAGCTGATGGTCGTCGAGCCGTCGATCGTGATGTGGTTGTCGTCGTAGACGAAGACGAGCCGGCCGAGGCCCAGGTGGCCCGCGATCGAGGCCGCCTCCTGCGAGACACCCTCCATCAGGTCGCCGTCGGAGCAGATCGCATACACCCACGAGTCGACGATCGAGTGGAGCGGCCGGTTCCAGCGGTCGGCGAGGAACCGCTCGGCGACGGCGAGCCCCACCGCGTTCGCGAAGCCCTGACCGAGGGGACCTGTCGTCGTCTCGATTCCCGGGGTGTGGTGGAGCTCCGGGTGGCCGGGCGTCCTCGACCCCCACTGGCGGAACTGCTTCAGGTCGTCGAGCGTGAGGTCGTAGCCAGAGAGGTGCAACGCGGCGTACTGGAGGATGCAGGCATGTCCGGCCGACAGGACGAACCGGTCGCGACCTGGCCAGTCGGGCGCCGCCGGGTCGTGGCGCATCTCCTCCGCGTAGAGGAGGTAGGCCACGGGCGCCAGCGCCATCGCGGTCCCGGGATGACCCGCGTTCGCCTTCTGCACCGCGTCCATCGCGAGAACGCGAATCGTGTCGATCGTCAGCCGCGCAGGATCCGTGGCCGCTGTCACCAGGGGAACTCTACGCGGGAGCCTCGCGTCAAGCGCCGACAGCCTCGGCCGGTCGCAGGTTTTCGTCGGCGAGGCGAGCCGGGTCGTCGATCACGGGCCGCTCGCGGATCAGCCTCTCGAGCTCGGCGACGAGATCGGCCGACTCGCCGTGGACGACCGCACCGACGAGCTGTCCCGCGTCGTTCAGGTGGTAGCCGACCAGTCGGCCGTCCCCGATCGACCCGCGCACGATGCACTGCGCCGCCGACTCGGCATCGCCGAGGACCTGGAGCTCCCGGTCGAAGAGCTGCGTGAAGAACACCGGCAGCTCGTCGTATGCGGCTCGTGCCCCGGCGAGCTGACGTCCGAGGTGGGCTCCCTGCGCGTTCGCGTTCGACCAGTGCTCGATCCGACGCGGCCGGCCCGCCGTCGGGTCGGGGTAGCGTGCAACGTCGCCGATCGCGTACGTGTCGGGGAGCGTCGTGCGGAACCGCTGGTCCACGACGATCCCGTCATCGAGCTCCGCGCCCGCCGCTTCGGCAAGCTCGACGTTCGGCACGACGCCGAGTCCGGCGACTGCGAGGTAACCCTCGATCGTGGTGCCGTCCACCAGGCGCGCACCTGTCAGCAGGCGCCCGTTCCCGGTCAGCTCGGAGAGCTCGGCCTCGAGCAGGATCTCGATCCCCTCCTCGCGGTAGAGCTCGACCAGCTGCGCCGACACCTCGGGGCAGCCGAGCTGCGGCATCAGGAGCGGGCCCAGCTCGACGAGCGTGACGTCGAGCCCTCGGATGCGCAGCGACGCGGCGGCCTCCGCTCCGATGAAGCTGCCGCCGACCACGATCGCCGAGTGAGCCTCCTCTGCCTCGGTGCGTACCGCGTCGGCGTCCCCGAGCGTGCGATACGTGTGGACGCCGACGAGGTCGGCGCCGGAGAGGGGCAGCGGCCGGGGTCGCGCGCCGGTAGCGAGCACGAGGGTTCCGTAGGGAACCTCCTCGCCGCCCTCGAGCTCCGCGACGTGCGCCTCGGGGTCGATCCGCGTCACGGTGACGCCGAGCCGAAGCTCCACCACGTCTTCCTCGTACTCCGCGGCGGGTTGCACGTACGTGCCGTCGCGCTCCACCTCGCCGCGCAGGAAGCCCTTCGTCAGCGGAGGGCGGTTGTACGGAGGATCGGGCTCGCCCGAGAGAATCGTGACCGACGCCTGACCTCCGGAAGCTCGATATTCGGTCGCGAAGCGGCCGGCGGCGAGCCCACCCCCGACGACGACGATCGGCTCGGAATCGGATCCCATGGGTCGGGTCTACCCGATCCCGAGCCGCTCGTACCCTCCCTCGATCAGGTGGAGCAGATCGCGTACGCGGTGATCGTCACGCTCGTTGCCGCCACCGAGTTCTGGTCGACGACCAGAGACGCCGTCCAGGTCGCGGCTGCGGACGGATACGACGCCTGAAGCATGACCCTGCCGAGGCTCTGGGCATACGTCCCGCCGGCGCTCGTCAACCGCGCGCCGCCACCGAACAGCACCTTTCCCGAAGGGCACGAGGCGGTGCTTGCGATCGTGCTCCCGGCGGACGTTCCCGTGCCGGTGATCGTGACGCTGCTCCCCGTGACCGTCTGCGACGTGGACGGGCCGGCCGGGCCAACCGGCCCCTGGGGGCCCTGGGGGCCGACGGTTCCCTGCGGCCCCGGAATACCCTGCGAGCCGGGATCACCGGGCGGGCCGGGATCACCCTGTGGACCAGGATCACCCGGCGGCCCAGGATCGCCCTGCGGGCCAGGATCACCCGGCGGCCCGGGATCGCCCTGCGGGCCAGGATCACCTGGCGGCCCGGGATCACCCTGCGGGCCAGGATCACCCGGCGAGCCCTGGGCACCGGCGTCGCCGGCCGGCCCGACCGCTCCCGCGGGTCCCTGCTCACCTGCGGGCCCCTGCGCCCCGATCGCCCCGTTCGAGCCGGTCGGGCCTGCCACCCCTCTGGCGCCCTGAGGGCCCTGAGCGCCGCGGGGCCCGGGAGACCCTTGCGCGCCCTGCTCTCCCTGCGGGCCGCGCATCCCGACAGGCCCGGGCACGCCGACGAAGTGCCCCGTCAGGCGCGCTTCTGCTCGGCGGCAGCGCGTCTTCACCGGCACGAGGCGCACGACACCCGCGCGAGACAGGCACGCACCGAATGTCTTGGCGACGGGTGGCTTCGGCGATTTGGCGGGACGGGCGGTGCGCACATCGGCCCCTGCGCCGTCCGCGGCGAGCAGGAGGGCGACGAGGCACGTGACGACGGCGAGCGGGCGCAAGCCAGGTCGGATCATGAATCCCCTTCCGTAGGGCGAAGGGAGCCCTGCGGCCGGCTCCAGTTGTTTTCGAAACCGTATGGCACGTGCCGGACGCGATCTCCCCGACGTCCGGAGCGAACTGTGGGCACCCTTCCGGTTGTGGCCGTGCTGATCGCATCCGGGCTTCGGAAGGAGCTCTCGGGCGACCCCCTCTTCGACGGGGTCTCGTTCCGGCTGCGCCGGGGCGACCGGCTTGCGCTTGCCGGCCCGAACGGCGCAGGCAAGACGACGCTTCTGCGCACGATCATGGGTGAGACCTCCCTGACCTCGGGCGAGCTCGCGTTCGCGAAGGACACCCGCATGGCGCTGCACGACCAGAGACCCCCTCGCGGTCGAGGGCTGTCGCTCCGCGAGTACTCGCTCTCGGGCGCGGGCGACCTCGTGGCGATCGAGGACGACCTGCGCCGGTTGGAGCAGGCGATGTCCGGAGGAGACCACGCGGCGGCAACGCTGCGCCGGTACAGCGAGGCCCAGGCGCGTCTCGAGCACGCCGGCGGCTGGGCATGGCGCGACAGAGCAGCGTCGATCGTCCGGGGCCTCGGTTTCTCGGACAGCGACCTCGACCGTGCGCTCGACACGTTCTCGGGCGGCGAGCTCACGCGCGCTTCCCTCGCCCGGGCTCTCTCCGGCGACCCCGACCTGCTGCTGCTCGACGAGCCGACGAACCACCTCGACGTCGAGAGCCTCGAATGGCTCGAGCGGGAGCTGACCACGATGGACGCGGCCGTGATCCTCGTCGCCCACGATCGCTGGTTCCTCGAATCGGTCACGACCGCGGTGCTCGAGCTCGGGGGCCCGAAGCCGTTCTTCTTCGACGGCACCTGGCACCTCTGGAGGCGCGAGAAGGCCGCACGGGCGGCCGCGGCGGCAACCCAGCTCGACCGCGTGTCGGACGACATCGAGCGGCTCGAGCGCTTCGTGACGCGCTTCCGCTACAAGAAGTCGAAGGCCAAGCAGGCTCAGGCGAAGCTCACGCAGATCGGCCGCCTGGAGAAGGAGAGGCGCTCGGCGACCGACGAGCTGGAGGCGATGACGAAGCGGCGGCGGACGCTCGGGTTCGAGTTTCTGAAGCCGCCCCGCTCGGGGCGCGTCGTCCTCGAGGCAGAAGACCTCGTCGTCTACGCGGGCGACAAGCTCCTGCTGGACGGCGCATCGCTCGTGCTCGAGCGCGGGGAGCACGTCGCCCTCGTAGGCCCGAACGGATCGGGCAAGACGACCCTTCTCGAAACGCTGCTCGGAAGTCGGCAGCCCGACGAGGGCAGGGTGAGGCTCGGCCACGGCGTCGTGCCGGCGTACTTCTCCCAGCACGAGGCGGAGCTGCCCGACCACGGGTCGATCCTCGACGTCACGGCCCAGAGCACGGGGCTGTCGCGGCCGCAGGCTCAGAACCTCCTCGGACGGTTCCTCTTCTCCGGATGGGAGACCCACGAGAAGCACGTGTCGGTGCTCTCCGGCGGAGAGCGGCGCCGCCTTGCGCTGGCGCTCGTGGTCGCCTCCGGCGCGAACCTCCTCGTGCTCGACGAGCCGACGAACCATCTCGACCTGGAGAGTCGCGAGGCGCTCGAGGCGGCGCTCGAGGCGTTCCCGGGCACCGTCCTGCTCGTCTCGCACGACCGGGCCGTCCTCGACGCCGTACCCGATCGGATCGTCTCGGTCGAGGACCTGACGCTTCGCTCGACCGACGGCGGCTGGGCCGACCTCAAGCGGGCGCAGGGATCGACCGCGGCACCCGCCGGCGGGCCCACCCCGAAGCCGGCGCGCAAGCCGCCCAAGACGGCGCCGCCCCGCCGGAACACCGAGCTCGACCAGGTGGAGAAGCGGATCGCAGTGCTCGAGGCAAAGGTCGGCGAGCTCGAGGCGCGGCTCGCCGAGAACTGGACGGACATGGACCTGCTCGCGTCGTACACCGCCGGTCGGGAGGAGCTCGACGGGCTGCTCGAGCGCTGGGAGGTCCTCTTCGCCGAGGCGCAGGACGGCAATGAAGACGGCGCGGTCGTCACGTCGCGGGCTCCCTAGCCGACGCACTCGAGCGGTTCCGAGGCCGTCTCCACCGCGCCCCACCCGATGCCTTCCCTCGGGCGATCCTGCGGAGGTCTCACCGACACACACCCGGCCCTGGCGAAACGAGCTGCCACGCAGCGCGTCACACACGCCCGACTCCGAGCCGTGCGGAGGACGGAAGGGCGGCTTGTGTTGATTCAACACAAGCCGCCCCGGCGCCCTGGCGCCGGCCGCCCGGATGACCCCCTCTCACCGGGGCCGGGCCAGGCGACTTCTGACCTGTCGGCGGTACTCGGAGGCGATCCCGTCAATCGTCGGCGTGACCGAGCGCGTGAAGGCCAGCCTCACCCCGACGTCGAGTGCAGCGTCGCGCTCGGCGCGGCGGATCCGCTCGGCCGCGACGTACAGGCGAACGGTGGCGTAGCACGGCCGCGATAGCCCCATGCCACCTGCCGCGCGACCGAGCTCGCGGCATGTCTGGGCGACCGGAACGTCGAGCGGCAGCCTTCGCAGCACACGTGCGAGCTTCGGATCGAACGGCGCAGCGAACCGCATGATCCAAAGGTGCCGAGAGATGTGCGCCGACTCTGTGCCGCCTCCGCGTCAGCTCTCCGTCGTCGGCGCCGTGCGACCGGCTTGTGTTGAATCAACACAAGCCGGTCTGTCGCCGATGATCACCGTGTGACGGACGAGACGACCTGCGGCGTAGTTGGGGCGTGCACGCGATGACGCTCGAGCAGCCGGTCGCCACCCGCCAGCCGACAAGCGTGGCGGAGGCTGCCGAGGCACACCTCGACGACGTGTTCGGCTACCTCGTCTATCTGACGCGGGATCGGGAGACCGCCGAGGACCTAGCGAGCGCGACGTTCGAGAAGGCAATGCGCGTCTGGGGCAGGTTCGACCCACGTCGCGGAACCGCACGCACCTGGCTCCTCGGAATCGCGCGCACGACGGCGCTCGACTGGTTTCGCGCGGAGACGAGACGCCGGCGGCGGGAGGAGGCCGCGGCGCTGCCGGACAGGGTCGACGAGGCCTTTGCCGAGGGGCTCTCGCCGGAGCTCGAGGCGGCCCTGTCGGCACTCACCGCAGGCGAGCGCGAGGTACTCGCGCTCCGCGTCGTGCTCGAGCTCGACGGCGACGCGACCGCGCGGGTACTCGGTATCAGCCCGACCGCCGTCTCGACACGGCTCAGCCGGGCGCTGAAGAGGCTCGAAGAGAGGGTGAACGAGGGATGAGCGTCAACGAGATCGTCGACGAGCTGCGCGCAACGCGGCCCCGAGCGAGCGGCGCGCTTCGCCTACAGGTGCTCACGCTCGCGACCGCCGCGCCGCCGCCCGAACGGGCGCCGGCCCATCGTCTCCGCGGCCGCCGCCGGCTCGCGCTGCTCGTACCGGCGATGGCGGCGCTTGCCGTCACGTCGGCCGTCGTCATCGGCGTGACCCGATCGGGCCCGTCTTCCAACGAGCTCGCCGCCACGGCGCCGCAGCCGGCAGAGCCCTCGTCCGGGACCGCACGAGAGGCTCTCACCGCCCCGTCCGCCGCCGACGCGGGGATCGCGCAGAAGGCGGCCCCTGGGCCCGTAGCGGGCCGTGCGCAGCGCTACAGCGCCACGCTCACGCTCGAGGTCGACGACACCGATGCGCTATCGGACGCGACACAGCGCGCGCTCGCGACCGCCCGTGACCTCGGGGGCTACGTCGTCTCGGTCCACTACGCGACCGGCGCCGACGGAGCCGCGTCGATGACGCTCAGCGTGCCCACCGCCCGCGCCGGCGACGCGGTCACACGTCTCTCGGCTCTCGGCACGATCCTCGCCCAGGACGTCCAGATCGACGATCTGCAGGGATCGCTCGACGCCCTCGACAAGCAGATCGCGCGCGTGCGTGCACAGATCGCCGCGCTCGGCGCCGCCATCGAGGAGGCGCCGACGGCTGCGGAGCGTGCGCGTCTCACGGAACGGCGGGCGCAGGCACGCGCACGGCTCACCCAGCTCGAGACGGCCCACGCGTCCACTGCCACGGAAGCACGGAATGCCACGATCCAGCTCGAGCTCCGGACGAAGCAGGACTCGAGCATCCCGGCCGCGGGCTCGCGTCTCGACCGAGCGCTCGACCGCGCGGTCGACGTTCTGGCCTGGGAAGCCGTCGCGCTGCTCGCAGCCCTCGTCGTCTTCGCGCCGCTCGCGTTGGTCGCGGCCGCCGTCTGGACGGCCCGCCGAGCCCGCCGGCGCCGCGAGGAAGAGCGACTCCTCGGGGCCTCGTAACCCGCCCGATCAGGGCTCCCACGAAACCTCCACGACGTATCCGTCCGGGTCGCGGAACTTCACGCTCACGTATTCCGGCTCGTCCCACTCCTCGAGGATCATGACTCCGTCCTCGCGAAGCCGCTTCCTGAGAAGGTTCACGTCCTCGGTCGTCGCGGCGCCCCTGCCGAAGTGCAGGAAGGGCGGCAGGGTGATCTCCGCATCGACGAGCCCGAGAGCAAGCGCGAAGCCATCGGCGTCGTACAGCATCAACGTCCCGTCGGGATACCGGCGAGGCTCCCTCGCACCGAACCCGAGGTAGCGCTCGTAGAATCGCCGCGAGCGATCCTGGTCGCGCACGGCGAGCGCAAGGTGATCCACCGCTAACGAGC
The DNA here is from genome assembly GCA_963798725.1 of uncultured Actinomycetes bacterium. Classification (GTDB taxonomy): domain Bacteria; phylum Actinomycetota; class Thermoleophilia; order Gaiellales; family Gaiellaceae; genus Gaiella. Next base: position 430,781 of record CAWCUL010000001.1, on the reverse strand, counting down.
GTCCAGGGTCAAGATCAGAGCCTCCGCGACGATCTTGAGCGGCCGGCCCGAGATCTGGCTCGCCTTCCGCAGCCGGGCGAACGCCTCCTGCTCGGTCAGCCCTTCCCGCTCCATGAGCAGGCCCTTCGCGCGCTCGATGGCCTTCCGCGCCGCCAGTGCCTCGGCAAGAGAGTCCGCCTCCTCGCGCAGCGCGAGGAGCTCCTCGTGGCGAGCCCTTGCGGTCGCGATGGCGGGCAGCAGGTCGGACTCGCGGAAGGGCTTGACGAGGTAGCCGAAGACGCCCGCTTCGACTGCCCTCGCCACGAGCTCCTCCTCGCCGTAGGCGGTCACCATCACGATGGGGATCGGGCGCTCGTCGAGGATCCGGCGCGCTGCGTCGATGCCGTCGAGCTTCGGCATCTTGACGTCCAGGAGCGCGAGGTCGGGCCGCTCGCTCCCCGCCAGCGCCACCGCCTGCTCGCCGTCACGCGCCTCCGCGACGACCTCGAACCCGGCGCGCTCGAGAAGCTCGCGGAGATCGAGGCGGATGATGGTCTCGTCTTCGGCAATCAGGATCCGCATGGCCGTGCCTCCTCAGAACTCGTTGCAGGATGACGCTCCGTCGGCGGGCGTGCTGGACGGCAGAGCTCCGCTCTGCAACGAGCTCTCAAACGGGAAATCGCACCTCCGCGCGCAGACCGGCGTCGTCCGACAAGTCGAGCGATCCCACGAGCTCGTCGCGGACGAGCGCGCGGACGATCGACAGCCCGGTCCCGTCCGGCGTGTCCCGCATGCCCCTGCCGTCGTCGGCGATGACGAGAGCCGCGTCGCTCCCGTCCTGCCGAAGGGTAATCGAGATCCGCTCCCCACCGTGCTCGAGCGCGTTCGAGAGGAGCTCGCTGAACACGAGCGCGAGCGCCGTCGCCCGCTGACCCGCCAGCTCGATCGGCTCGAGCTCGGCCGCAACCTGCTTCCCCACGACGAGGCCCTGGACGAGCATGGCACGCAGGCGGTCGACCAGCTCGGCGAGGTCGACGGCGTCGTCGCGGTGCTCGGTCAGCTCCTCGTGGACCGCGGCGATCGCGAGGATCCGGTTGACAGAGTCGCCGAGCGCCTTCCCGGGGTCGACGTCCGCGGCTCGCGCCTGGAGGCGCAGGAGCGAGGCGACTGTCTGGAGGTTGTTCTTGACCCTGTGGTGGATCTCCTGGGCGAGGACGCCGCGCAAGGCCATCCGGCCGTGCTCCAGCGCCACAGCGGCCTGGTTCGCGATCGCGTCGAGCAGCTGGCGGTCGTCGTCGGAGAACGGCGTATCGCGATCGACGACCAGCTCCCCGATCTCTTTCCCGCGCCAGCGGAGCGGCAGACGAACCGCATGTTCTCCGGAGCGCCCCTCGGGCCACGCGATCCGCCCGTCCTCGAGCACGACGGCGGCGCCCGTCGCGGCGAGCGACGCGACCGTCGTCTGCACGATCGCCTCGAGCGACTCCTCCAGGTAGAGCGACTCCGAGACCGCCTCGGAGATCCGCGCGAGCGCCTCGAGCTCCTCGACGCGCCGCCGCGCCTGCGCATAGAGCTTCGCGTGCTCGATCGACTGGCCGACCTGCGACGCGATCGAGGTGAGAAGCCCGATCTCGGCGTCCGTGAAGGCGCGGGGCGACCGTGTCCGCACGTTGAGCGCCCCTTCGAGAACGTCGCGGGCGAGGATCGGCACCGCGAGGATCGACTCGTACTCGTCCTCGGGCAGGTTCCGAAACGCCTTGAAGCGCGGGTCGAGGTGCGCGCCCGACGCGAGCATGATCGGGCGGCTCTCGGCCGCGGCGACGCCAGTGATGCCGACGCCGCGGCGCATCCGGGGCGCGCTCGTTGCGTCCTCGATTCGCGTGCCGTGCGTGGCGCGCAGCACGAGCTCGTCCGCCCGCTCGTCGTAGAGGTAGACGAAGCACGCGTCGGTCGCGAGCGCGCCGGCCACCTCGTGGGCGATCGCCTCGAGCACCTCCTGGAGATCGAGCGACGAGTTGACGACCTCGGTCGTCCGCGTGAGCAGCGCAAGGTGCCGCACCGCCTCGTCCGAGGAGGGCTCTGCCCGCTTCCCACTCCGAGCCGGTGTCTCTCCGGCCATCAGTCCAGCGTGCTCAGCACGACGGCGCCGAGGATCGGCACGGCGATCGTGAGGCCGAAGTTGAACCAGCCGATCACGACGAGCCGTTTTCTCGTCGCGGGCGCGGACGCGGTGCCTGCGCGAAGCTCGCGCTGGAGCCGGGGGCCGAGCACGAAGTCATGGAGCAGGCCGCCGACGACGAGGAGCGCCACGAGGACGGACTTGACGATCAGCGTCCGGTCGAAGTCGGTGTGCAGTGCGGCGTGGTGGAAGCCGCCGTGGCGCTCGGTCAGCCAGAGCCCGGAGAGGATCGCGACCGCCATCGCGCTCCACCCGATCGGCCTCCAGCGCCGGCCGAGAGTCCTCATCGCGACCGCTCTGGCCTCGCCCTCGAGCTGCCTGATCGCCGGCACGCCGACGAACACCAGCACAACGGTGCCGCCGACCCAGATCGACGCGGAGAGAACGTGGAGGATCCGCAGGATCGTCACGGCGTGCCAAGGCTATGGGTTCACCGCTGCCGTTGGCTGACGCTCGACGCTTCGATGCTCGTGGCACGGTCGTGATCGTCCGGTCGATCCGTGCTGCGCGCTTCGCGGCCGGAGGCCGGCTTTGCCGGCCGCGAGGCCAGGTGGCCGGCGACCCGTGCGCGAGCGTGAAGGAGGGGGCCGACGGGGGAACCCTGGGTTCCCCCGTCCAGAACGACCACGGGCCCCCACTGGGGACCCGCGATCGGCCGTCAGACACGGGCGTCGCCGCTCGCCTTGCGGCGGCACCCGCACCCGTGATCATGCGCGTTTGACCCGACGATGTCCAGTACCCACGGTCGGCCGGCCCACGCGCGTCCTCGCCGGGACGCGGCCCCACGGATCGGGCATGTCGACCATGCCCGATCCCGCGGCGCAGCAGGCCGCCTCGGGGGGATGCGCGCCGCCGACCGCGGGCGAACGTCGAAGCTAGAGCGCGCTCAGATACTGCTGCCGCTCCCACTCGGTGACCTGGATCCGGTACTCGTTCCACTCGCGCCGCTTGAGCTCGACGTACCGTGGGAAGATGTGCTCGCCGAGCGCCCGCTGCATCAGCTCCGAGCCGGCGAGTGCCTCGGCAGCCTCGCCGAGCGAGCCCGGAAGCGCGACGATCCCCTGCTCCTCTCGCTCCGCCTCGGAGAGCCGGTAGAGGTTCGTGGTCATCTCGTCCGGCAGCTCGTAGCCCTTCTCGATCCCCTCGAGCCCCGCGTGCAGCAGCGCCGCGAACGCGAGGTACGGGTTGCACGCCGGGTCGGGGCAGCGGATCTCCGCGCGGGTCGCCTGCTCCGCGCCCGGCTTGTACAACGGGATCCGGATCAGCGCCGAGCGGTTCCGCTGCGACCACGCGACGTACACAGGCGCCTCGAAGCCCGGAACGAGCCTCTTGTACGAGTTGACCCACTGCGCGAGCACCGCGGACATCTCGCGCGCGTGGACGAGCAGCCCCGCGATGAAGCCCTTTGCGGTCTTCGAGAGGTGATGCGGGTCCTTCGCGTCGAAGAACTGGTTTCGCCCACCCTTGAACAGGGACATGTGCGTGTGCATCCCGGAGCCGTTCTCGCCGAAGAGAGGCTTGGGCATGAACGTCGCGTAGTACCCGTGCCAGGCGGCGACCTCCTTCACGATGAGCCGATAGGTGATCGTGTGGTCGGCCATCGCCAGGGCATCCGCGTAGCGCATGTCGATCTCGTGCTGGGAGGGCGCGACCTCGTGATGGTGGTACTCGATCGGGATCCCCACCGACTCGAGGGCGTGGATCGTGTCGTTCCGGACCTCCGTCGCAGCGTCCTGCGCGGTCATCGCGAAGTACCCGCCCTCGTCGAGGGTCTTCGTGTCCTGGTCGTCCTCGAACAGGAAGTACTCGAGCTCAGGCCCGACGTTGAACGCGTCGAAGCCCAGCTTTCGCATCCGGTCGAGAGCGGCGCGGAGGACGTACCTCGGGTCGCCGTCGTACGGCGTCCCGTCCGGCCTGACCACGTCGCAGATCATGCGCGCGACGTTCGCGCCGAGCGAATGGCCGTGCTCGTCGACCGGTCGGGGCATCACCTGGAACGTCGCCGGGTCGGGGATCGCGACCATGTCCGACTCCTCGATCGCGTTGAAGCCCGTGATCGACGAGCCGTCGAAGCCCATCCCGTCGTCCAGCGCGCCCTCCATCTCGGACGGCGTCACCGCAAACGACTTCAGGTGGCCCTCGAGGTCGGTGAACCAGAAGAGGACGTGCTCGATCTCCTCCTCGCGCATCCGCTTCAAGACGCCCCGGCGCAGCGCGACGCTCGAGGTCGCGCGATCCTTGGACTTCACCATCGCGGAGCGGCCGGCAGCTCCTGTGCTCCTCGGTCTCGCCATCGACGTTCTCCTCTCTAGAAATGCAAAAGCCTCGGGCACGGCAGAATCCGCCGCCCGAGGCACCGTCGCCTCCAAAGACCCGCGGGACGTTACCACCCCTGCCGGAGGAGCGTCCAGTCGACTGCCTGCGGTTCCCCGGGACGCTCGCCGAGGACCCTGCTAGTGTCCCCTTCCTCCGTTACAGGCTTCGGTCGCCGCCAAGCATGCCCCCCCATGCAAAGCGCTCACACCCCACAACGGAACAGGCCCACGCGCGAGCGTGCCGAGGCCCGTCCCGTCCGTCCCCGCCCGAAGCGGCGCCATCAGCGCATGATGGAGAAGCTGATCGAGCAGGCGATGTACCTGCCGAGACGCGAAGCGCGGCGCTGGCGGCACACGCCTCTCGAGCAAGAGGATCTGGTTGCGGACGGCAACCTCGCTCTCGCCAAGGCCGCGCGCAGGTACAACCCGGCGCTCGGCATCCCGTTCACGGCCTTCGCGACCCCGTACGTGCGAGGCGCGATCGTCGACACCGTTCGGACGCGCGCTCGCAAGAACCATCTCGGCGACGGGCTCTACGTCGACGTCTTCGGGTTCTCGGACATCGGTCGCAGGGAGAGCAACGCGGGCGACCGTGGCTACGAGCCCTCCGATCCGGGACCGACGCCGGAGGACACGGCCGTGAGCCTCGACCAGCTCCGTGTGCTGGGCACGCTTCCCGAGCGCGAGCGCATCGCGCTCATCCGAACCGTGGTGGACGGGGACACCGCCGCCGACGTCGCGGACGAGCTCGGCGTCACGCCCCACCGCGTCTACGCGCTCGTTTCGAACGGCTCCGCGCGGATCCGGAAGAGAGCCGCGTGACGACGCTGCTCTCCGAGATTCTCGAGGGAGAGCCTCTCAACGCCCGCGAGGCTGAGATCCTGGCCGGTGCGGCAGAAGGCGAGACAGCCGCGGAGACCGGACGGCGCCTGTATCTCTCCTCCGAGACGGTCAAGAGCTACCGCAAGCGCATCATCGCCAAGCTCGGAGCCCGAAACGGGACGCACGCGGTGGCGCTCGCCCTCCGCACCGGCCTGCTGCCGCGCGGGGTCCCTCAGGTCGCGCCGCGCCGCATCCGGCGCTAGCTGCCGCCGTCGCCCATCCGCGTCAGCCCGAGCGCTTCAGCTTTCCGTGCCGCTTGGCGTAGACCTCGCCGCGATTGAAGATCGCCAGCCCGAGCGGGATGCATGCCGCGCCGATGATCAGGAGCGGCCAGATGTCGTGCCACAGAGATCCCAGTGAGGCCCCGTCGAGGATGGCTGCGCGGATCCCTTCGAGGGCGTAGGTCGCAGGCGAGATCTTCGCGAGCCATTGCATCCACTCCGGGAGGACGCTCACCGGGTAGTAGACCCCCGACACCACGAGCAGCATCCCCTGGGCGACGAACCCCAGCTGTGCGCCCTTCTCGGGTGAGATCAACGGCAGGACGGCGGTCATCATCCCGATCCCGAAGAACGAGACCGAGGCGACCACGAGGATGACGAGCGCCGCGGGGAAGTTCGCCTCGTCGAACGCGAGCCCGAAGAACGCGGCCACGACCACGAACAGCAGAATCGCCCGAACGAGCCCGTAGAGCACGGCGAACACGCCGGACCCGCCCAGGTGCATCGCCCGCGAGAGCGGCGCCATGAACGTGTACTCGATCGTCCCCTCCCAGCGCTCCCACGCGACGGTCTCGGTGAGGAACTCGAAGATGATCCCGAGGTAGGCCCAGACGACGGCGCCGATCAGGAGCGTCGTGGTCGCGCGCTCGACGTCGATCTGGCCACCGCCGGCCTCGATCCCCTTGGCGATGAACACGATCGTGAGCGTGTTCGCGACCGTCCAGACGAAGAACGCCAGGTCCCAGTAGATGTAGCGGCGGGTGAGGTAGACGTTCCGCTCGACGACGCCGGCGAGGCCGATCAGCTCGTGACGCAAGTTGAGGGCGGCGGCTCTCACGCGAGCACCTTCCTCTCCTCGGCGTCGAGCTCGTCGTCCTCGTCGGAGAACCCGCGGCCGGTGGCGGCGAAGAACGCCTCCTCGAGGCTTTCGGCGCCATACCGCGCCTTGAGCTCCGCGGCGGGCTCGAGCGCGAGCAGCTCGCCGCGGTCGAGGATGCCGACGCGCTCGGCGAGCGATTCCGCCTCTGCCAGGTCGTGCGTGCAGAGGAGGATCGTCGAGTCGTGCTCGGCGCGCACCTCACGGATGAACTCCTGCACCTCGAGCTTGGAGCGTGGGTCGAGGCCCGTGGTCGGCTCGTCGAGGAGGAGGAGCACCGGTGAGGTGAGGAGCGCCCGCGCCAGAGCGACCTTCTGCTGCATGCCGCGCGACAGGTTCTCCATCGGCTCGCCCCTCCGGTCGGGCGGGAACCCGACGCGCCCGAGGATCTCCGGAATGAGCTCCTTCGTCTCCGACGGCCCCATGCCGTAGAAGCGCGCCGCGTAGTGGAGGTTCTCCGACGGCGACATCTTCTTGAAGAAGCTCGCCTCGACCGAAACCCGATTCACGAGCCGGCGCACCGACTTGTCGTCGCGCACGACGTCGTAGCCGAACACGCGCGCGGCTCCGCCGTCGGGCAGGAGTAGCGTCGAGAGCAGCCGGACGAGTGTCGACTTGCCCGAGCCGTTCTGGCCGAGGATCGCGACGCACTCGCCGCGGGCGACCTCGAGCGACACGTCCGCGAGCGCCGCGACGCGGCGACGCCCATGGCGACGGTCCTTGCGGGTGAACTCCTTGCGCAGGTCGCGCGCCTCGACTGCGAGGACGTCGGGCGGGACGGGGGACAACTCGATCACGATGGTGCTCTCCCTTCACGAACGGCATCAGGACGTGCGAAAACAGGCACCGCCTGGGGCGGGCCTCGGCAACGGGTGTCCTAGACGTGGAGCAGCATCGGATCGAGCGTATCCGGACAGCTGGCCGCCCGGGGTACGGACAACCGCACTTTGGGCGCGACTGGCCACCGCGAGGCACGCGGCGTACGAGGCGGTTGCGCGCAGCCCGATCCTTCCTCTAGGGTGGTGGGCTCAGGCGGGGACGACGACGGTCCCGCCGATGGCGATGTCGCCTCTCCTCTCGCGCCCTGCGGGAGGTGGGGCTTTTTTTGTGGTCCGAAGGAGGTGAGCGGATGTGATGAAGGTCGAGGCAGTGGTCGTACGAGATCGAGTGGAGACCGTGATGGAGGCGGTGGAAGCCGAAACCGGCCATGTCGGCGTCACGGTCCTCGAGGCCGTCGGGCACGGGCGCGAGAAAGGGATCACGCACGAGTACCGCGGGCGCGTGTTCGAGTCGCGTTTCCTGCCCAAGGCGCACCTGACGTTCGTCGTGCGCGACGAGATCGCCGAGAACGTGATCGCTGCGATCGCGGACTCGGCCCGGACAGGGCACCCGAACGGCGACGGGATCTGCTGGGCGTCCCCCGTCCACTCGGTGACCCACAACCGAACCGGTCAGAAGCTGGAGGAGGTGGAACGCGTATGAGCACCAAGGACCTGGCGTTCGCAGCAAGCACGCTCTGGGTCGTCATCGCAGCGGTTCTCGTTCTGTTCATGCAGGCTGGGTTCGCCTTCCTGGAGGCGGGCCTCACCCGCATGAAGAACGTCGGCCACATCGCGGGGAAGAACGTCCTGATCCTCGCGATCGCGTCGATCGTCTACTACCTCGTCGGCTACGGGATCGCTTTCGGCGACGGGGGCAACGGGCTCGTCGGCGGGTCGGGCTTCGTCCCGACGGTCGACGATCTCCTCTCGATCGGAGCGGAGCCGTTCTCCTGGTTCGGGTCGATCCCGGGCGCGGCCGGCTACCTGTTCGAGGTCGCGTTCGCCGCCGTCTCGCTCGCGATCGTCTGGGGCGCGATGGCAGAGCGCACCCGCCTGTGGGTCTACCTCGTCTTCGGCGCGGTGTTCACCCTCGTCTACTCCGTCGTCTCCCACTGGATCTGGAGCGGGGACGGCTGGCTGTTCGGCAAGGGGATGCAGGACTTTGCGGGCTCGACGGTCGTCCACTACCAGGGGGCGCTCGCCGGCCTGGCTGGGGCGCTGCTGCTCGGCCCGCGGATCGGCAAGTTCGTGGGCGGCAAGGCGCAGGCGATCCCTGGGCACAACATGGCGTACACGACCCTCGGCGTGATCATCCTGTGGTTCGGATGGTTCGGGTTCAACCCGGGCTCGACGCTGAGCGTCGACTTCGGCGGCGTGGGCTTCTTCGCCTACGTCGCCTTGAACACGAACATCGCAGCCGCAGCGGGCGTCCTCGGCGCCCTGACGACCTCGTGGGTCGTGATCAAGAAGCCCGACCTCTCGATGATGCTCAACGGCGCGGTCGCCGCGCTCGTCGCGATCACCGCAGCGTGCGCGTTCGTCGCGCCGTGGGCGGCGATCCTGATCGGCTTCGTGGCCGGCGTGATCGTCGTGGTGGGATCGCTTCTCGTCGAGCGCGTAGGCATCGACGATCCCGTGGGCGCCATCGCAGCGCACGGCATGGCCGGCGTCTGGGGCACGCTGTCGCTCGGGTTCCTGACGGTCCCGAAGCTCGCGGAGAATCTCGCGACCGGCAGCGGGGGCCTCTTCTACGGCGGAGGATTCCACCAGCTCGGCGTTCAGGCACTCGGCCTCGTCGCGGTCGGAGCGTTCACGTTCACGACGTCCTTCGTCGTGCTCTGGCTGATGAAGGTCACGGTCGGGATCCGCACCGAGCCCGAGGTCGAGGCAGCCGGGCTCGACGTCTCGGAGCACGGCATGTGGGGCTATCCGGAGTTCTACATCCCCGTGCCCGGCGGCTACGGCACCGAGCAGGGGCACGCGCTCGTGACACCCTCGAGGGCCGCAGCGGCTCCCCCCGCTCCGGCGGCCCCCGCCGTGAGCGGCTGATCCGTCCGTTTCGGGCCGGGGGCGGCTCGCCCGCCCCCGGCCCGAACAGGGCTCAGCCGAGCTCGTAGGCGACGCTCACCGTCGCGGAGATCTCCTCGGGTCCCGCCTCGATCGGCGTTGCGGCATCGCGCGCCGCTTCTGCCTTGGCGAACGTGGGGGCCGGCGCCGCGCCCGACTCCGTGATCGCCGTCACACGGCCGACCGAGCGGCCCGCGGACTGCGCGAGGATTGTGGCGCGCTGCTTTGCGTCGGCGACCGCCTTCGCGAGAGCCTCGCGATAGAGCGCATCGGCGTCCGAGCGTGAGAGCGACGGGCCGTAGACCGTGTTCGCGCCCGCAGCGACCGCCGCGTCGATCAGGGCGCCCGCCCGCTCGAGCGAGGTCGTCGCGGAGGCGACGTTCGACGCCTGAAAGCCGTTCGGGCTTCCGTTGTCGTCGTACGTGGTGGAGAGCGAGACGGTCTGGGTCGTGACATCGGTGCCGCCGGCGCGGTGGAGCGCAGCGAGCACGTCCTCCATCGCCGCCGCGTTCGCGGCGAGCGCGGCCTTCGCCGTCGCTCCCCTCGTATCGACGCCCGCGGAGATCTCCGCGCGGTCGGGTACCGCGAGCACGACGCCGGTGCCCGTGACGCTCACCGTGTCGGTGCTCGGGGGCGGGTCGACCGCCGCGGCGCCTCCCGGCCGCGCGACGGCGACGACGGCTGCGGCAACCGCCGCGAGCCCCAGGACGATTGCGATGCGGTGCATGTGCGTGACCTCCGGAGTCCGTTTCCGGAGATACGCCACCGCCTGGATCGAACGTCACACGGGACACGGGACCTTGGCTCTCGCGGAGTCCCTTCCGCCTATCGTCCGCCGAACCGCTTTCTCGCGGCGGCAATCGCCTCGTGGACGCCGCCAGGCCCCGGTGCTGGGCGAGCGCCGACGCTGTCGGCGGCGGTCCCCGCGGGCTCGAACGTGCCTTCTCGCACGGAGGAGGCGACCTGCTCGTGCGCCTCGCGAAACGGCACGCCACCCTTCACGAGCTCCTCGGCCACGTCGGTCGCGAGCAGCAGTGGATCCGACGAAGCGACGGCGAGCCGATCCCTGTCCGCCGCGAGGCCGCTCACGAGCACGGTCATCCCCTGGAGGGCGAGCCTGACGTCGCGCCGCGCCGCGAAGACCTGCGGCTTGTCCTCCTGGAGGTCACGGTCGTAGGCGAGCGGCAGCCCCTTTACCGTGGCGAGGAGGCCGGTGAGGCGTCCGATCGCGGAGCCCGCCTTTCCGCGCACGAGCTCGGCGACATCGGGGTTGAGCTTCTGCGGCATCATCGAGGAGCCGGTCGCCGCCGTCTCCGGCAACGTCACGAACCCGAACTCCGCGGTCGACCAGACCACGATCTCCTCGCCGATCCGGGAGAGATGCACGAACAGCATCGCGGCCGCAAAGAGGTAGTCGAGCGCGAAGTCGCGGTCGGACACGGCATCGATCGAGTTGCGGGCCTGGCCCGCAGGGGGATCGAGGCCGAGAGTCGAGCCCGCGACCGCTCCCGCGCCGAGCGGGCTCGTCGCCGACGCCTCCGCTGCGGCCGCGAAGCGCACCCTGTCCCGGTCGAGCATCTCGACCCACGCGAGGAGGTGATGGCCGAGCGTGACGGGCTGGCCACGCTGGAGATGGGTGTAACCGGGCATGAGCGTGTCCGCCTCGGTCTCGGCGAACGAGAGCGCCACGAGCGCGAGCGCCTCGATCTCCTCGCGCGCGGCCGCGCACGCATCCGCGACGTAGAGGCGCAGCGCCGCCGCGACCTGATCGTTGCGCGAGCGACCGGCGTGGATCTTCCTGCCGGTCTCGCCGAGGAGCCGCTCGATCGCGGAGTGGACGTCCTCGTCGCTCGCGAGGACGGCCGAAGGGTCGTCCGCGATCTCGGAGAGACGCCGCTCGACCTCGCCGAGCTCGTCGGCATCGAGCAGCCCCGCACCGTGGAGCCGGGCAGCGTGCTCCGCGGTCGCGGCGCAGTCGAAGGGAAGCAGCTCGAGATCGTCCGCGCGCAGGAGCTCCCACACCGCGGGGTCGAGCGATTCGCCGGTGCGACCGGACCAGAGCGTCACGACTCGGATTCTGGCGGATCATCGTCTCGGACGGCGTGCCAACCCCGTGCGTCGTCGATTTGGAGAACATGCACACGGTAGAGCGCGGCGAGCTCGAGCACGAGCGTGTCGTGCTTCCTCAACGAACCGACCGTCGCGCTCGACCTCAGACACAACGTCATGACGATCGCCAGGCGAGCGGCCGAAAGCGGCGCGACGGGCGCTCACGCCGCAGCTCGTCGAGGAAGCCTTCGACCACCCGGTCACCGTCACCAGGAGCCCCATCGGAGACCACCCACAGATCACGCCCCAACCCCGCCGCAGAACACGCCCGCAACGGCGGCGGTGGCCGCCGAAACGCTGCCCGACCCCGATAATCCGCCGCTACTTGGCCTGGCGGGCTCCCCAGCGTCTCCAGCCGACGCAATCCCGAAAACTCTCCGGGTGCGGTCCGCGCTCGCGCGCCGTGCCAGCGCTTGGGCGCGCAAGTCTTACGTTGGCAGGCGCAGGCGATGATCGGATCGGTAAGTGGCGCGGGTGGAGGTTGTAGATGCCGTCAGTTGGCGCAGGTGCCGCAGGCGCCGTGGAGTACGACGTCGTGTCCTGCGACTGCGAAACCAGATTGTCGCTCGACGCGGGTGAGGGCGCGCTCGAGTTGGGTGTCCTCGAACGCCTCGACCTTGCCGCAGCGGTCACAGACCAGGTGGTGGTGGTGACCCTGTGGTGAGACTGGTTCGTAGCGTGCGGTTCCGGAGCCGAGATCGATTCGTTGGACGGCTCCTTCCGCGGTGAGCAGGTCGAGGATGCGGTAGACGCTGGCGATCCCGACGTGGCGTTGGGTGGCGCGGAGCTGGTCGAAGATCTCCTGCGCGGTGAGACAGCAGTTCTGCTCGGCCAGATGTTCGATCACGGCGCGGCGGGCGCCGCCGTTGCGCATCCCTTTGGCGAGCAGGCGCTGCTTGGTCTCGTCGACCCAGGCTTGTCGTGCCGTTTCGTCCACCAAGCTAATGGTAGATGCTCTCATCTTCGGGCGGGTGCTGGCGTGCGAGACCATCCGCGGCTGGCAAGTCCATCGGCGGTGAGGGCCAGGATGTAGGCGCCGACGAGGACGAGGGCGATTGAGGCGCCGGCTGCGAGGCCTGCGTAGTAGGAGAGATAGAGACCGCCGATCGAGCCAGCGACTCCGACCGCGATGGCAGTGGCCATCATCGCCGGCAGGCGCCGGGCGAGCAGGCGGGCGGTCGCGGCGGGCGCGACGAGGATCGCGACGACGAGCATGTTGCCGAGTGCCTGCACGCTGACGAGGATCGCGACCGCGAGCAGCGCCAGCAGCGCGAGCTCGACCGCAAAAGGTTGCAGCCCGAGCGCGCGTGCGCTGCCGCGATCGAATCCGATCGCGAGCAGGACGCGATGGAGGAGCGTGAGCGCGCCGAGCGCGATTGCGCAGAGAACGAGTGTGGTGAGGAGGTCGGCGTTCGTGACGGCGAGCGGGTCGCCAAAGAGAAGCGTCTGGATGCCGGGCGGCGAGGCGGGGGAGAGCGCGAGTAGTACCCCTAGCCCGAACAAAGCAGTGATCACGATCGCGACTGCGTTGTCGCGGCCGATCGTGGGGACCGTGGCGGCGAGTGAGATCCCGAGCGCTCCGGCGCCGATCCCAACCGCTGCTCCCAACAGAAGCGGCAGCCCCAGAAGCGTGGCGGCGACGAGCCCGGGGAGGAGCCCGTGGGCAAGCGACTCGGCGCTGTAGGAGAGACCGTAGAGCACGACCCAGCAGCCAAGCACCCCGGTGAGCAGCGACACGATCATCAGCTCGAGCACGGCGTGCTGCATGAACGCGTGCTGCCAGGGGTCGAAGAGCAGGTGCATCAGTGATGGTGTGGCGGTAGGACGGCGAGCTGGCCGTGCTCGTCGATACGGACGATGTCGGCGCCGTACGTCTCGGCCAGCGCCTCGGGTGACAGCACCCGGTCGGGCTCGCCAAACGCAACCGTACGGCGGTTGAGGCAGAGCACCCGGTCCCAGGCGCGGGCCTGCTCGAGGTCGTGTGTCGCAACCACGATGCCACGGCCCTCGGCTGCGAGCTCGCGCAGCAGCTGGTCGAGCAGCTGCTCGCTGGGGCGGTCGACGCCCGTAAACGGCTCGTCGAGAAGCAGGATCGGCGCGTCCTGAACAAGCGCCCGCGCAACCAGGACGCGCTGACGTTGTCCGCCGGAGAGGTCGCCGAACTGCGTGTCTGCGAGTTCTGCGAGGCCGACGCGCGCGAGCGCAGCCCGCGCGAACGCTCGCTCGCGACGGCCCAGGTGCCGCCACCAGGCGCGGCGTGAGAGCGTGCCCATCAGCGCGACGTCGAGCGCACTGACCGGGTAGTCGAGCCGTGAGCGTTCGGTCTGCGGCACGTACGCGAAGCCGGCCTCAACGGTGACGTTGCCTGCAAGCAGCCGCAGCTCGCCAAGCAGAAGCTTGAACAGCGTCGTCTTGCCGCCGCCGTTCGGGCCGAGCACCGCCAGCCGTTCGCCACGGCGCAGCTCGAAGCTGACGTGGCGGAACACGGGTTCCTGCCCGTAGCCGGCGGCGGCGTCGCGCACGATCAGCAGCCGGTCTCCGGCGACGGCGCTGCCACCGTCCAGGGCGCGGATCATCCGCCCGTCGGCAGCGCGCAATGCAACCGGCCGGCGCTGAAGCCGCTCGCCATCGCGTTCGCGTTGGCCGCTTCCATCGAGAGATACGTCGCACCCGAGGAGTGCTCTGGCCCGAGCGTGTCGCCGTAAAGGACGTAGTCGGCGCTTGCACCGGTCTCCCGAGCGATCGTCTGCGCGAGCCGCGGATTGATCGAGCTCTCCGGGAAGACCGCCTCGACGTGCTCGCGCTTGATCAGCGAGATCAGCCGCGCCGTGTCACGCGCGGACGGCTGCGCCTGCGTCGTCTGCGACGGGATCACCGCGCCGACCACGCTGATCCCATAGCGCTCGGCGAAGTAGCCAAACGCGTCGTGGTCGGTGACAAGCTTTCGCTGTGCAGCCGGCACCCGCGCCATGCAGCGCTCGACGCTTCGGTCAAGAGCGCGCAGCCGCTCGATGTACCCCTCCGCGTTCGCGCGGTAGACGGCGGCATGGTCGGGGTCGAGCCCCACGAGCGCGTCGCGGATCTGCTCCACCGCCGAGATTGCGTTGCGCGGGTCATGCCACCAATGCGGGTCGTAGCGCGAGGCCTCGGGGCCGCTCGACTCGGCCGGAAGCCTGACCGGCACCTTGTCGCCGAGCACGACGACCTCGGGATCCCCGCCCGCCTCGCTCACCACCTTGTCCATCCAGTCGTCGAGCTCGTCGCCGCTCTCGAGGACGAGGTCGGCGTCGGCGGTCGCCCCCACGTCTGCTGGCCGCGGCTCATAGTCGTGCGGATCGGTGTTTGGCTGCAGGATCTGATGCAGATCGACCGCGTCGCCGCCCACACGGCGCGCCCAGTCGCCGATCTGCGTCGTCGTCGCGACCACCTCCACCCCCGACGAGCCTCCATTGCCCGAGCTCGAGCCGCAACCAGCCGTGACCACTGCCAGCGCGGCAGCGCCCGCGATCAGGAGCGGGCGGCGACGCAGCCGCAGCGAACTGACAAGCACGACGAGCGCGAACACGCAACCGGACAGGACGGCGATCGCAGCACCGGGGGGCACATTCCACTCGACCGAGAGCCAGATCCCGACCACTCCCTCGGCCGCCACGAGAGCGACCGTCCCCAGCTGCAGGGTCACCACGCGGCGGCTGAGAAGCCGAACCGTCGCCGCCGGCACGATAAACAACGCCGTCACAAGCAGTGCACCAACCGCCGCCACAGAGACAGTCGCACTCAGCGCGATCAGCACCAGCAACACCGCATCAGGCACCGACGAGCGAAGCCCCACCGACCGCGCATACTCGGCGTCAAAGCCCACAGCGAGCCAGCGCCGGCCGAGCAAGACGCTCGCCACGACGGCCGCACAGCCCGCGAGCGCCGCGAAGACAAGCTCCTGAGTACCGATCACGAGCAGGCTGCCGAACAGCAACGTCTCGATGTTCGACCCCGAGTGGAACACATCGCTCGCCAGGATCACCCCGACAGCCAGCGCAGCCACGAGCACGAGCGCCGTCAGGCTGTCATACCCCACCCGCCCGCGACGCGAGGCCCGCTCTACACCCCCGGCGAACACCAGCGCCGAAACGCCCGCCCCCAGCAGCGCGCTGAAGCCGACACCGTCCGCGAGCACAAGCCCGGGAAAAGTCGCCGTGCCGACCCCGTGCGTAAAGAACGCCAACCCTCGCAACACCGCGAAGCTCCCAACCACGCCCGCGCAAACCGAGAGCAGAACCAGCTCCAGCACCCCCCGCTGCACAAACGCATACTCGAACGGCTCCAACACGACCCCGGCAATATACGGGTAATAGGAATCATTCGCAAACACTAACTGGATTGATCGCGGCGGCTCTCTGCGTCAGGGCGCATGAGACAAACACGAGCCGACCGCAATCGGTCGACTCGACGTCGTTTGGATCACTGGCCTCGTACGGCCAGATCGCCTGCGCCAACCGCAAGCAGGCGCTGGTCCTCGAGGGGTGAGGCCAGAAGTCATACGACGGGCGGCCGACCGAGCACGTTCACCCGCGGACAGCGTCACGTGGTCTCGAACCGAAAGGGACACCGACACGGCGGAGGGCCGGCGCTCGCCGGCCCTCCGCCTTTCACCCAGCACTTTCGCGCAGCGAAAGTGCCTTACATCATCCCGCCCATGCCGCCCATGTCGGGCATGCCGGCCGCGGCGGGCGCCTTCTCGGGCGCCTCGGCGACGATGGCCTCGGTCGTGAGGATGTTCTTCGCGATCGACGCGGCGTTCTGTAGCGCCGAGCGCGTCACCATGGTCGGGTCGATGATCCCGGCCTTGACGAGATCCTCGATCTCGCCCGTGTCGACGTTCAGGCCCTGGCCCTTCTTGGCACCACGGACCTGGTTGACGACGACCGAGCCCTCGAGGCCCGCGTTGTAGGCGAGCTGCCGGAGCGGCTCCTCGAGCGAGCGGAGGATGATCGACCAACCGGTCTTCTCGTCGCCCTCGAGCGTCTCGAAGCCCTTCTTGACCGCGTCCGCCGCGTTCAGGAGCGCGACGCCGCCGCCCGCGACGATGCCCTCCTCGAGGGCCGCCCGGGTCGCCTGCAGCGCGTCCTCGACGCGGTGCTTCTTCTCCTTCATCTCGGTCTCGGTCGCGGCCCCGACCTTGACGACCGCAACGCCGCCCGACAGCTTCGCGAGGCGCTCCTGGAGCTTCTCGCGGTCGAAGTCGGAGTCGGTGTTCTCGACCTCCGCCTTCAGCTGCTTGATGCGGCCCTTGATCGCCTCGGAGTCGCCGGCGCCGTCGACGATCGTGGTCGAGTCCTTGTCGATCACGATCTTGCGGGCCCTACCGAGCTGCGAGAGCTTCGTGTTCTCGAGCTTGAGACCCATCTCCTCGGTGATCACCTCGCCGCCCGTGAGGATCGCGATGTCCTCGAGCATCCGCTTGCGGCGATCGCCGAAGCCGGGCGCCTTGACGGCGACCGCGGTGAACACGCCGCGGAGCTTGTTGACGACGACGGTCGCGAGGGCCTCGCCCTCGACGTCCTCGGCGACCACGAGCAGCGGCTTGCCGGCCTGGATGACCTGCTCCAGGACCGGGAGGAGATCCTTGACCGCGCCGACCTTCTGGTTGGCGATCAGGACGTACGGGTCGTCGAGCACGGCCTCCATGCGCTCGGCGTCCGTGATCATGTACGGCGACAGGTAGCCCTTGTCGAACTGCATGCCCTCGGTGAACTCGAGGTCGAGGCCGAACGTCTGGCCCTCCTCGACGTTCACAACGCCGTCCTTGCCGACCTTCTCGATCGCATCCGCGATCACGTCGCCGATCTCGCGCTCGCGCGAGGAGATCGTGGCGACGCGGGCGATGTCCTCCTTGCCGGACACCTCGACGGACTGCTTCTTGAGGTCGTCGACGACCTTCTCGACGGCCTGCTCGATGCCCCGCTTGAGGCCCATCGGGTTCGCTCCCGCGGCGACGTTCTTGAGTCCCTCGCGGACGATCGCCTGCGCGAGCACGGTCGCGGTCGTCGTGCCGTCGCCGGCGACGTCGTTGGTCGCCGTGGCGACCTCGCGGACGAGCTGTGCGCCCTGGTTCTCGAACGGGTCCTCGACCTCGATCTCGCGGGCGATGGTGACACCGTCGTTCGTGATCGTCGGCGCACCGAACTTCTTGTCGAGGACGACGTAGCGGCCCTTCGGCCCGAGCGTCACCTTGACCGCGTCGGCGAGGGTGTTGACGCCCCGCTCGAGCGCGCGGCGCGCGTCCTCGTTGAACTTCAGCTCCTTATGAGCCATATCTCTTTCCTCCTGAGCGAAACGAGCTAGGCGGCGGCGCCGGCGAGCTTGCGCTTGCCCTTGCTGCCTGTGGTTACGACCTTCGCGAGCACATCCGATTCGCGCAGGATCAGGACCTCGTCGGCGCCGAGCTTGATCTCGGTGCCGCCGTACTTGGAGAAGATGATCTCGTCACCCTCCTCCACGTCCATCTTGATGTACTCGCCGTCCTCGTCGCGCGGGCCGGGGCCGACCGCGAGGACCTTGCCGCGCTGCGGCTTCTCCTTCGCGGTGTCCGGCAGCACGATGCCGCTCGCCGTGACGTCCTCCTCGTCGAGCACCTCGACGATGAGTCGGTCACCAAGGGGCTGCAGATCCATGCGTATGCCTCCTCGAATTCCGTTTGGATGTTTCCTGTCACCTGGCACTCACCATAGGAGAGTGCCGACACCAAGTTATAGCAGTTTCGACTTGAGTCCATTCGACTCAGATCGTTCGGTGGGGCGGGAACGGCACAATCCGCCCGTGCGCCGCGAGTTCTCCGCCGGGGGCGTCGTCGTCCGCCGAATGCGCGGGCGCTGGTGGGTCGCCCTCGTGCGGCCCCGCCGCGACGACAGCCGGGTCGTCTGGGCGTTGCCGAAGGGGTTGATCGACCCGGGCGAGCGCGGCCCCGAGACAGCCGTTCGGGAGGTGTACGAGGAGACGGGGCTCCGAGCGACGCTCGAGCGCAAGCTCGGCGACGTCCGCTACGTCTACACGTGGGACGGCGAGCGGGTGTTCAAGGGGGTCTCCTTCTTCCTGCTGCGCCCTCGGGGAGGCCGGATCGGCGCGCTCCCGCCCGGCATGGAGCTCGAGGTCGTCGAAGCCCGCTGGGTCCGGCTCGAGGAGGCGCCAAGGGTGCTCTCCTACCGTGGCGAGCGGGAGATGGCGACGCGCGCCGCGACGCTGCTCTCCGAGCAGGGGTTTCACTAGGAGGTTCGAGCCGTTAGGCTCGAATCGCCTTGCCGACGTTCGCGCTGAACTTCTATTCCCCGGTTGTGGCGGATCAGCTGCGGACGGGCCGCAAGACCGCGACGATCCGACTCGGCGACAAATCGTCGAAGTACCGCAAGGGGATGATCGTGACCGTGCTCGTCGGCGCGCGCTACGGGCAGCGGGAGAAGGTGTTCGACGCGGTGATCGACAAGGTCGAGGTGAAGCCGCTCGGCGAGCTCTCGCCACGCGAGATCGAGCACGACAACCCCGAGATCCGCCGGCTGGACGAGTTCACCGAGTGGCTCGCCCGCCTCTACAACCGCCCCGTCACGGAGGAGAGCACCATCACCGTGATCCGGTTCTCCCAGATTGTCGGGACGATGTTCTGAGGGCGGGGGAAACCATGTTTCCCCCGCCGGCCCCCTTCTTCGGCGCGGGGCACGGGTGTGCCGCACCTGGCCTCCCGGCCGGCAAAATCGGCCTCCGGCCGCAAGGGCCTGTTCACGGGTCGAGGAGATCGGGCTTGTGAGACTCGAGACCGAGCGGCTCATCCTGCGCCGCTGGCGTTTGAAGCGTGGCGGCAGCGCCCCGTGGGGCGGCACGCCGCACGTCTGGTACTCGATCACAGCCCCCGAGTTCGCACCGCGCGTCAGCGGCCCGGGCGCCTGATCGTTCCGCCGAAGAGCTCGTTCGGACGCAGCGGCGCCCCGCAGTCTTCGCACTCGACCTGGAACGCGGACGGGATTCGCGCGTCGCAGGAGGGACAGCGCGCGACAAGCGTGGTCGAGCACTGCGGACAGACCGTGGGCCGCAGCTCCTCGTGGTCCTCGAAGTAGCGCACGACGTGACCGCACGACGGGCAGAACGCGACCCAGTCGCCGAGCGTCCTCCGCCGCTCCTCCTGAATCCAGTTTCGCTTCGGTCTCGACATGCCGGTGCCGCCCTCCCTACGCAAGTTACAACGTGCAACGTGCCGGTTCCCCTCGCGGCGATGACACGCCGTCTTCGGCCGGGACAGCCGCTAGAGTCAGGTCGACCCTCGCCCAGGAAAGGGGAACGCAGGCAGATGGCAGTTCGCGAGGCCGAACCGGTCGAGACGCTGCAGCAGGTGAAGGAGGCAGGGCTCGACCGCGAGGATCTCCTCGAGATCTACCGCAACATGCTGATCACCCGCGGGATCGAGGAGCGAGGGCACATCCTCTACAAGCAGGGCAAGATCCCGGGCTCGTTCTACACGGGGCGCGGCAACGAGGGCTCGGCCGTCGGCGTCGCGACGGCGATGGGGCCGAACGACGTCGGCACGCCTCTCCAGCGGGACATGGGAGTGCACGTCACGCGCGGCCTCGAGCCATGGAGGGTCTTCGCCCAGTACATGGGCCGGGTCGACGGCCCCACGCAGGGTCGCGACGGCAACGTCCACATGGGTGACGCGCGGCTCGGGCTGCACACAATGGTCAGCCACCTTCCCGCGATGCTGCCGGTCGCGGTCGGGATGGCGCTCGCGTTCAAGATCCGCGAGGAGAAGCGGGTCGCCATCGCGTGGTGCGGTGAAGGCGCCGCGTCGAGGGGTGACGCGCACGAGGGCATGAACCTCGCCGGCGTCCGTCGCCTGCCCGTCGTGTTCGTGATCGACAACAACCAGTGGGCGTACTCGACTCCCTCGCATCTCGAGTACGCGATCGACCATCTGGCCGACCGCGCCGCCGCATACGGGTTCGACGGCGTCGTCGTCGACGGCACCGACGTTCTCGCGGTGTACCGCGAGACCAAGCGTGCCGTGGAGAAGGCGCGGGAGGGCGGCGGCCCCACCCTGATCGAGTCGGTCACCCTGCGCATGGAGGGGCACGCGGTCCACGACGACGCGTTCTACGTCCCGAAGGAGCTGTTCGAGGAATGGGCGCGCCGAGACCCGATCGAGCGCTACCGAGGCTGGCTTCGCGACAACGACTCGCTGAGCGACTCGGAGGAAGACGAGATCACCGCCGGCGTCAAGCGACTTCTCCACGACGCGATGCAACAGGCAGAGGAGTCGCCGGTCCCCGATCCTGCCACCGTCCTCGACGGTGTCTTCGCTTCGGCCGACGAGCTCGAGACCCCGCATCACCGGTGAGCACACGCTGATGGCCGAGAAGACGTACCTCCAGGCGATCTCCGACGGCCTCCGGCAGGAGATGCAGCGCGACCATCGCGTGTTCGTGCTCGGAGAGGACGTCGGCGTCTACGGGGGCGCGTTCAAGGTGACGCAGGGCTTTCAGGAGGAGTTCGGCGCGAGTCGCGTCCTCGACATGCCGCTCTCCGAGACCGCGATCGTCGCGGGATCAACCGGCGCCGCGCTGATGGGTATGCGGCCCGTCGCGGAGATGCAGTTCTCCGACTTCGTCTCGTGCGCGTGGGACCACCTCGTCACCGTCGCTGCGAAGCAGCGCTACCGGACGGGGACGCCGATCCCGATCGTGCTTCGCCTGCCGTCCGGCGGAGGCTTCTCGGGCGGGCCCTTCCACTCCCAGAACCCCGAGTCGAGCTTTGCCCACATCCCCGGCCTCAAGGTCGTCTGCCCCGCCACGCCCGAGGACGCGAAAGGGTTGCTTGCAAGCGCGATCGAGGATCCGAACCCGGTGCTCTACTTCGAGCACAAGCACCTGTACCGGCGCATCAAGGGCGAGGTGCCGGACGACCGCTACACGACGCCGTTCGGCCAGGCGCGCGTCCACCGCGAGGGCGACGACATCACCGTGATCACCTGGGGCGCGATGATCTACACGGCCGACGAGGCCGCGGCGAAGCTTGCCGGTGAGGGCGTGAGCATCGAGGTTCTCGACCTGCGCACCCTGATTCCGTGGGACCGCGAGGCAGTGCTCGAGAGCGTCGCTCGGTGCTCGAAGGCGCTCGTCCTGCACGAGGACACGAGAACCGGCGGGTTCGGCGCGGAGATCGCAGCGACGATCGTCGAAGAGGCGTTCGAGCAGCTCGACGCGCCGGTGCGCCGTGTAACCGCGCCCGACGCGCCGGTTCCGTTTGCGCCTTCGCTCGAGAAGGCATACATCCCGCAGGTCGACGACGTCGTCCACGCCCTGCGCGAGCTGGCGGCGTACTGAAGGAGGACGACGAGTGAGCACCGGCACCAGGGTCGAGGTCGTGATGCCCCAGATGGGCGTCTCGGTCGCCGAGGGAACGATCACGCGCTGGCTGAAGCAGGCGGGCGAGACGGTGACGCTCGACGAGCCGTTGCTCGAGATCTCCACGGACAAGGTCGACACCGAGGTGCCGAGCCCTGGCGAGGGCGTGTTGAGCGAGATCCGCGTGCACGAGGGCGAGACCGTCGAGGTCGGGACCGTGCTCGCCGTTATCGGCCCCGCGGAAGAGCTCCCAGCCGACACGGGAAGCGCTTCCGACGCACCATCGGCCGAGGCTGCGCCGGCCCAACACGAGCCGGCCGCGGCCGCAGGTGAGGCAGCAGCACAGGCTGCCCCGGCGGCCCCCGAGGCTCAGCCGAGCTCGTCCGCGCCCCCGCCAGGAGCGGAGGGCATAGCACCGGAAGCGCAGCACGCGCCCGACGCCGGCGTGCCCGCCCCTTCCGCAGACAGCCCCGCCGAGGCACCCGCGCAGCACGCCGGCAACGGAAAGACGTTCATCTCACCGGTCGTGGCCCGGATCGCCGCCGAGCACGGGGTCGACCCGTCGGTCATCGCGGGCACAGGTCAGGGCGGCAGGGTGACGAAGAAGGACATCCTGGCCCACATCGAGTCCGCTGCGGCCGCCCCGCCCCCTGCTCCCGAGGCCCCCGTCGAGCCGGAGCAGCCCCCCGCTACCCCGGAGGCGGCACCCCCCGAGCCGACGCCGACCCCCGCCGCCGCCTCCTCCTCCTCCTCCTCCCACACTCCCCGCGGTTCCACC
The DNA here is from genome assembly GCA_963798725.1 of uncultured Actinomycetes bacterium. Classification (GTDB taxonomy): domain Bacteria; phylum Actinomycetota; class Thermoleophilia; order Gaiellales; family Gaiellaceae; genus Gaiella. The sequence goes on along the minus strand of CAWCUL010000001.1, from coordinate 408,171 downwards.
AGCCCCGACGCCCGCGCAACCTGCACCTGCACCCGCACCCGCACCCGCACCCGCCATGGCGGTAGCCGGAGGCGAGCACGAGGAGCCGATGAACGCGATGCGACGTGGCATCGCCGAGCACATGCGCCGTTCGCTCGACACCTCCGCGCACGTGACGAGCGCGATCGAGGTCGACATGTCGAAGGTCGTGGCGGCGCGCGAGGCGCTCAAGAAGGAGTACCAGCGCGCCCAGGGAGTGAACCCGACGTATCTCGCGTTCGTCACGCGGGCCGCGATCGAGACGCTCGCGGACTGGCCATGGGTGAACGGTGAGATCCGCGGCGAGAAGATCGTCACGCGCTCGTACGTCAACGTCGGCATCGCGGTGGCGCTGGAGGACGGCAAGGGCCTGATCGTCCCTGTGATCCGCAACGCGCAGGATCTGAACCTGCTCGGCGTCGCACGCGCGATCGCAGACGTCGCCGAGCGGGCGAGGACCAAGAAGCTCCTACCGGACGACGTTCAGGGCGGCACGTTCACGATCACGAACCCCGGCGGGTTCGGCACGTTCCACGGGACTCCGGTGATCAGCCAGCCTCAGGCCGCGATCCTCGGTACGTACGCGCTCGTCAAACGCCCCTGGGTAGTGCAGGACGAGCTCGGTCAGGACGTGATCGCGATCAGGCCGATGATGAACATCACCCTCACTTATGACCACCGGCTCGTCGACGGCGCCTACAGCGGCGGCTTCCTCCGCGACCTCCGAGCCCGCCTCGAGGGCTGGGACTAGCGTGGGGGAACCCGTGGTTCCCCCACGAGCCCCCTCCTTCACCGTCGTTCACGGATCACCCGTCGCGAGCCTCCCGGCCGGCAAAGCCGGCCTCCGGCGCCAAACGGTCGCTCACGGATCGGCCAACAGCCCGCTGTGAGCACCGGTGCATACCTGCTGGAGCTTCCGGGGCTCGTCCCGTACTCCGAGGCCCTCGCGCTTCAACGCTCCCTTGCCGGAGCGGTGTCGCAGGGCGCGATTCCCGACACGGTGATCATGCTCGAGCACGAACCTGTCGTGACCCTCGGCCGCCGCACAGACGAGGCGGTCGAGCTCCATTTTCCGGCGGGCGTCGAGGTCGAGACCGTCGAGACGAACCGCGGGGGCAAGTCCACCTACCACGGCCCGGGTCAGCTCGTCTGCTATCCGATCCTCGACCTCAACCGGCATGGGCGTGACCTGAAGAAGTACGTGCGCGACCTCGAAGAGGCGCTCATCCAGACGCTCGCCGCGTTCTCGCTCGAGGGCGTCCGCTTCGACGGGCTCACGGGAGTCTGGCTGCAGCCGGCCGGGCCGGCGGGCCCGCGGAAGATCGCCTCGATCGGCGTGCACGCATCGCGCTGGGTGACCACGCATGGCTACGCGCTGAACGTCGACCTCGACCCCGCACCCTTCACCGACTGGATAACGGCGTGCGGGCTCGAGGAGGCGCAGTTCACCTCGATGGCGGCCGAGCTCGGTCGCGAGCTCACGGTGCAGGATGTCAGGCCGGTCGCCGCCGAGGCGATCGCCGGCGTCTTCGGGCTCGAGCTCGAGGCGCTGCCCGCCGAGGACGGAATGGGCCTTTGGCCGCAGCCCGTTCACGACCAGCTGGCGGCGCGCTGACAGCGCTTGTGTTGATTCAACACAAGCGCTGTCCGCCTGCCGCGAACGGGTACGGGCTGGACGGTGGCGAGGCGTCCATAAGATGAGCGGCATGCCTGCCTCGCTGCCCGTCGCCGAGCGGCCGCGCCGTCCCGAGTGGATGAAGGTGCGCGCCCCCAGCCACGACGGCCGCTACTACGACGTCCGAAAGCTCCTCCACGGCGCAAGCCTCGTCACGGTCTGCGAGGAGGCGCGCTGCCCGAACATCGGAGAGTGCTGGGGCCGCGGGACGGCGACCTTCCAGATCCTCGGCGACACCTGCACGCGCGCGTGCCGGTACTGCTACGTGCACTCGGGAAAGCCCGAGGCAGCGCCGGATCCGCTCGAGCCGCTCCGGCTCGCACAGGCGGCGGCAACGATGGGTCTCACGCATGTCGTCGTCACGTCGGTCGACCGCGACGACCTTCCCGACCGCGGCGCCGGCCACTTCGCGGCGACGATCAGGGCCTTGAAGGCGAAGCTTCCCGATTCCTCGATCGAGGTGCTGACCCCGGACTTCCTGGGCGTCGAGGAGGACGCCCTACACACCGTTCTCGCTGCGAGACCGGAGGTCTTCAACCACAACATCGAGACGGTCAGGCGGCTCCATCGACGGATGCGGGGAGCAAAGGCGAGCTATGACACGGCGCTCTGGCTCCTCCGCCGCGCGAAGGAGGTCGCCGACTACCCCGTGCTGACGAAGTCCGGGATCATCGTCGGGCTCGGGGAGTCCAACGACGAGATCGTCGACACGATGGGCGATCTGCGCGCGAACGGCGTCGACGTCGTCACGATCGGCCAGTACCTGCAGCCCTCGCCGCAGCACGCGACGATCGACCGCTGGGTGCACCCCGACGAGTTCCGCTGGCTCCGCGAGCAGGGCGAGGCGCTCGGCTTCGGCTCGGTATTCGCGGGGCCGCTCGTGCGGTCGAGCTACCGGGCCGACGAGCAGAAGCACGCTGCCGACACCGGTCGCGGCGCCGTCGCGTACTGAGACCGGCTCCCACCCCAGCTCGGTGAGGCGACGCGCGCCGCCCCGGAAACGGGGGGGCCGGCAAGCCGGCCCCCCCGCCTCGGGCGTCTACGAACCCAGGCTCAGCGGTGGCGCCTGTGCCCGTGATCGCGGTCGTGCTCGTGGTGACGCGGCGGTCGCGCCGGCCGCTGCTTCGCCGCGGAGATCGCAACAGTCGCGGTCCCGCCGTGATTGCTCTCCAGGTCGACGATCACGCCGAATCCCGGCGTCTTGACCCCCTCGTCGGGGATCGTCGAGTTCCAGTAGCTGTCGCGGTCGTCGAACCTCCTGATGCCGTTCTGGGAGGGGACACGGTACGAGCCGCCCGTTGCTCCGTTGTGAAGGACGAACGAGTCCGTCCTCTTCGTGGACATGGTGGCGTCGTAGGCCTGCACGCGGTTGCGGGCAGGCGTCCCGTCGTCCTTGAGGATCACGTTCTGGTGAACGTCGATCGGCAGGATGAGGCCCGTCCCGTTGTGCTCACCGGTGTTGTTGTCTCCCTGCGACGTGTCCCAGTACGAGACGAGGACGCCGTCCTGGAACGGGTACTTCTCGACCCAGTCCGGGCGGGACGGGTCGAAGAAGTTGTACGGCGACGTCTCGAGACCCGTGTCGTAGCCCAGGTACTGCCGGTTGTCGACGATGTAGTAGTTGTCGTACCAGTTGACGTCGGTTCCGGTCGTCTGGTGGAACCCGCTGTCGAACGTCCAGTCGCTCGCGGTCTCGACGCCGTCGGTGAACGACCCGAGCTGCAGGTTGTCGAACTCGAACCCGAGCCCGTGCGACGCCCCGTCGGTCACGTACTCGAAGCGAAGCTGCACCGTCTGCCCGGCGTACTCGGAGAGATCGGCCGTCACGGGGACCCAGACCGGCGCCGGCCGGCCCGTGTACCAGTCGGCCAGCCGCCCCGCACCGGACGTGCCCGAGATGCCCATGCCGTCGGAGTTGAAGCCGCTCTGGTCGTTCGCGGCGTCGTCCGAGACGCTCGTCAGGACGTCGTTCCAGGTCCCGCCGCCGTCGGTCGAGACCTCGAGGAACGCGTAGTCCCAGTCCTGCTCGGTGTCGTACCACGCGTCGAAGGCGAGAGTGGCCTCCGTCGTATCCGCCGGAACCGGCACCTCTCGCGTTGCGGTCGAGTCGAACGCGTCGCCGGTGCCCGAGTAGGCCGCATACGTGCCTTCGGTGGGCGCGCCGACGACAGTGTCGACCTCTTTCTGCGGAAGAGGCACGATCGCTGCCTGGGCGTCCCGCGTGTTGTACTCCTCCGGGCCAAGACGGACGCGTGTCTTGTGGCCGGGGCTCGAGAACGGATCGACCGTCGTGAAGTTGAGCCAGCCGAGCTGCAGCTTGTCCCACGAGTCGAAGTCGACGGGCTTGTTGCCGATCCCGTTCGTGCCGTCGTTTCCGTAGGAGCCCTGGGACATGATCGTCCAGAAGGTCGACGGCGCCTCACCGGCGTACGACGTGTCGTACTCGTCCGGTAGGCCGTAATCGTGCCCGGTCTCGTGCGCGACAACGCCGACGCCGGCGTTCTCCGGCTCCATCACGTAGTCGCCGACCCAGAAGCCCGTCGGCTGGCCGGCGGCCGCGCCGATCTCGAAGCCTCCGAGATAGTTGCCGTTGGCCGGCCCCTCGGTGCCGATCCCTCCCTGGTAGGCGTACCAGCGGTGCGACCAGATCGCGTTGTCGCCCTGGGCGCCTCCCCCGACTTCCTGTCCCTCGCCGGCGTGGATCAGCTGGAAGTGGTCGATGTATCCGTCGGGCTCGTCGAAGTTGCCGTTCCCGTTGTAGTCGTACCGGTCTTCCGTGTCGAACTGCGCGAGGTACGCCTGGATGTCGGCGAGCGACTTCCCGCTTGCCTCCTGGTCGAGCACCCACTGACCGGCGGCGTCGCGAAGGAGCGCCCACACGCTGGTGCACACGGTCGACCCGCACAGATCGGTCCCATAGCGCGCCTCGTTGTACGGAACCGTCGTCCAGTCGGTGACCTCCCCGTCGAAGTTGAACCGACCGCTCGACTGGAGGTCGTAGTAGTTCGTGACCGAGTTCGCACCCGGTGTGTGATCGAAGTACAGCTCCGCGTAGTGCATCGGGGAGTAGTCGTCGAAGAAGATCGTCGAGTTGTCGAGCGTCCGGTCCGGCTCCGGGATCTCGCCCATCGAGGGCCCGGGGTCGCCGCCGTACATCAACTGGTCGCCGAACTGCGCGAGGATGACGAAGATGTCGCTGTGCCCGGTCTGGGCGAGCTGGACGTACTTCGGCTTCCTTCCGTGACCGACCTGCGCCACGGTCGCGTTGGCGTCGACCTGACCCGTCGCTTTGAGGGCCAGCCCTTTCTCCCTCAGCACCTGCTGCTCGGTCTGCAACGGGCTCGGGAGGTTGTCGCTCCTGTCGACGGGCTGACCTGCAAAGGCTGCAGTCGCCGGAATGAGCGAAACGAATGTTGCCGCCACCGCGGCGGCCGCAAGTCTCCTCACGATGTCGTCCTCCTGGTTTCTTCTCGGGCCCGAGTCGCCCGGACGGCGTCACGCCCGCCCGGCCCGCCCCTGGGCTTGGATGCGGCTACGGTGGAAGAGAGATGGGGCTCAGCTCCGCGCCGATCGCGTTCGTCTACCGCCCCGGCTCGCCCTAGGTCCGCTCCCTTCTCGCGGAACTGTCGGGCTCCCCCCGGGATGGCGTCCTGGCGGCTGGTCGACTGACGACTGGACAACGGCAGCGCGAGACGCTACACGCGGCATCGGCGAGCATGCAAGACCGCACTCGAAATATCCCCTTTTTGGGGAAGCCGGTTCTGGCTCGGCCGACGACGTGTGCAATCAGGGAGCTCGAGCTCGCGCGCCGAGGACATCTCGCTTCACGCCCGACGCCCGCAATACCCGCCCACTCACGATTTCCGTCCGCACCCCCAACGCTCCGCCGGGGCCGCCGCTGCGACCGGTCCATACTCCAGTGATGGGCCGCGCAGACGTCGACGCGGGTCGCGATGCGTACCGCCGCCGTGGCTGGAGCGAGGCATACGAGGCGCTCCGGAACGCGGATAGGGCGAATTCCCTCGCGGCCGAGGACCTTGAGCTTCTCGCGACTTCGGCGTACATGCTCGGGCTCGACGACGAGTATGTGGACGGGCTCGAGCGCGCGCACCGCTCGCACCTCGACGCGGGCGCCACGACGCGTGCCGTGCGCGCCGCATTCTGGATCGGCCTCGCCCACATGACGCATGGAGAGGTCGGCCCGGCCCGAGGGTGGTTTGCCCGCGCCGAACGGCTGCTCGAGCACGAGCGTGTGGATTGCGTCGAGCGCGGCTACCTGGCGATACCGGAAATTCTGGCGGGCGTTATCGGAGGGGACGACGAAGCAGCTCGCTCCGCGGCCTCGGGCGCGGCTGCGGTCGGCGAGCGCTTCGGCGATCGCGACCTGGTCGCGCTCGCCGCCCACGAGCAAGGTCACGCCCTCGTCCGTCTCGGCCGGGTCGACGAGGGCCTGCGGCTCCTGGACGAGACGATGGTCTCGGTCGTCGCCGGCGAGCTGTCTCCCGTGACGACGGGGATCGTCTACTGCAACACGATCGCGTTTTGCCACAGCGTGTTCGAGCTCCGGCGTGCACGGGACTGGACAGTGCACCTCTCGCGTTGGTGCGAGGAGCAGCCGGACATGGTTGCGCACACCGGCGTCTGTCTCGTCCACCGCGCCGAGATCAAGGAGCTTCAGGGCGACTGGAGCGATGCGATGGTGGAGGCGCGCCGTGCCGGGGAGCGCTTCGCCGGGCGCTCGGGCAATCGGCGCTCGCTCGGACGCGCGATCTACGTGGAGGCCGAGCTCCGTCGTCTCCAGGGAGATCTCGCCGCCGCCGAGGAGGCCTACCGTGCGGCGAGTCGCCATGGGTACGAGCCCCAGCCGGGCCTCGCCCTCCTCCGCCTCGAGCAGGGGAAGGCAAAGGCCGCGGCGACGGCGATCCGGCGCGTGACCGGCGAGACCTCGAGCCGGCTGGAGCGCGTCGCGCTACTGCCTGCTTGTGTCGAGATCCTGGTCGCAGCGGGCGACCTCGATGGAGCTGCTGGCGCCTGCCGCGAGCTGTCGGAGATCGCCGAGACCCAGCAGAGCGAGGCGATCGGCGCGATGGCGGCTCGAGCTCTCGGCGAGGTCGCGCTCGCGCGAGGCGACGCTCGCTCGGCGCTCGTGCTCCTCCGCGACGCGGCACGGGGCTGGCAGGCGCTCGAAGCGCCCTACGAGGCGGCTCGCGCGCGCGTGTCCCTGGCACAGGCCTGCCGCGCGCTGGGCGACGAGGACACGGCGGCGCTGGAGCTCGACGCCGCCCGAGACGTCTTCGTCCAGCTCGGGGCGGCACGCGACGCGGCCCGGGCCGAGGCACTTGCGAGGGTGGGCGCGGGGAGCGACGACCACGGATTGACGGCGCGCGAGCTCGACGTGCTGCGACGCGTCGCGCGCGGTGCGACGAACAAGGCGATCGCGGCGGAGCTCGTGCTCAGCCAGCGGACCGTCGACCGGCACGTGAGCAACATCTTCGCAAAGCTCCGGGTCACCTCCCGTGCGGCGGCGACGGCCTTCGCGTACGAGCACGACCTCGTGTGAGCCCGGCGGCTGGGTAGAAGCACCCACCCCGCACCGCGTGCAGATTGGGTAATTGGGCCGAAGCGGTGGCGAGCTTCAGGGGGCACGCTCTTCTCATTCGATCGACCGAAGGAGGAGGGCGATGAGACCCGAGAATGGAGCACGAGAGCGAGCGCTCGCCGGCCTGCCGGTAACGGACCGGCAGCTGGACATGGGGGGCATCTCGACTGCGGTTCTGGAGGGGGGCACCGGCACACCGATCGTGCTCCTGCACGGGCCGGCAGCGAACGCATCCCACTGGATGCGCGTCATTCCCGCCCTTGCCACGACGCATCGGGTCATCGCACCCGACCTGCCGGGACAAGGAGCCACCGGGCCCACGGTGCATGGCGAACCGGGAGAGGTACTCGAGTGGCTCGGCGAGCTCGTCGACCGCACATGCGAGTCGCCCCCGGTGCTGGTCGGAGTCACACTGGGCGGGGCCATCGCGGCGCGCTTCGCAGCCGAGCACGGCAACCGGTTGGACCGCCTCGTACTCGTCGACGCACTCGGGCTGGCCGCGTTCTCGCCGGAACCGAGGTTCGGACTTGCGCTGAACGCGTTCCTGGCGCGGCCCGACGAGACCACGCACGATGGTCTGTGGCGCGTCTGCGCGTCGGATCTCTACGGAATGCGCGGAGCGATGGGCGAGAGCTGGGAGTCGCTGCGGACATACAATCTCGAGCTGCTCGAGGCGCCGGAGACGATGGCCGGGCTCGGTGCGCTCATGCAGGGGTTCGGCGTCCGTGCAATCCCGGCGGAGGATCTGGAGCGGATCGTCGTGCCGACGACGCTCGTGTGGGGGCGCAACGACCTCGCCACGGATGTCGCGGTCGCCCAGGCTGCGAGCGAGCGCTACGCATGGCCCCTCGCGGTGATCGAGGACTGTGGCGACGAGCCTCCGATCGAGCAACCCGAGGCCTTCCTCGCGACGCTCGAAGCTGCGATCGGGAACCGGGTCGAGGTGGCGCGATGACGACATTGAGCACCGAAGCGGTCGACATGCTGCGCCGCCGCGTACGGGGACCGCTCATCCAGCCCGGGGACGACGGATTCGGCGATGCGACGTCACTCTGGAACGCGATGGTGGAGCGGACGCCAGCCTTCGTCGTGCAACCGTACGACACCGCCGATGTCGTTGCTGCGATCGACTTCGCGCGCCGGCACGACACCCCGATCTCGGTGCGGGGTCAGGGGCACAACATTGCCGGCACCGCGCTCGCGGACGGGGGCTTGACCATCGACATGTCGAGGCTGCAAGCGGTTCAGGTCGATCCGGATCGGTGCACTGCAACCGTCCAGGCCGGCTGCCGGCTCGGCGACGTCGACCGCGCGACCCAGCGTCACGGCCTCGCGACGCCGCTCGGCTTCGTCTCCGAGGTCGGGGTCGCCGGGCTGACCCTCGGCGGCGGCCTCGGCTACCTCACGCGCCGCTTCGGCTGGACGGTCGACAACCTGCTCGAGGTCGAGATCGTCACGCCGGACGGAGTCGTCCAGCGCGCCAGCCGCGAGGAGAACGCGGACCTCTTCTGGGGCGTCCGTGGGGCCGGAGCGAACCTCGGCGTGGTCACGTCGTTCACGTTCGCGCTGCACGAGGTCGGGCCCACCGTCGTCGGCGGCCTCATCGCATGGCCGTTCGACCGCGTGGACGAGATCCTGACGGCGTACCGCACCCTGACCGACGAGGCGCCGAGGGAGCTTGCGGTGTGGTTGCTCCTGCTCCACGCGCCACCCGCGCCCTTCGTCCCTGAGGAGTGGCACGGCAGGAAGATCTGCGCGATGGCGGTCTGCTACAGCGGCGAGCTCGACCGGTCGAAGCAGGCGATGGCGCCGATCACGGCGCTCGGAGACCCGATCGTCGACCTGCTGCGCGAGCAGCCGTACGTCGAGGTGCAGTCGTACCTCGACGCGACCGAGCCCAGAGGCGCCTGCCACTACTGGCGCACCGAGTTCCTCTCCAGCCTGGACGATGGGCTGCTCGAGACGATGCGCGACCTCATCGCCGCGTCCGAGCACCCCGAGGCGGAGATCGGACTTCTGCACCTGGGAGGCGCCCTCAACGAGCACGAAGAGGACGACGGCGCGATGGGGAACCGCGATGCCCGCTATGCGATCGGGGTGAAGGCAATGTGGCCGCCCGACAGGCCCGACCCGCATTCCCTTCCAACCTGGGTTCGGGCCGCGCACGATCGGCTGCGCTCTTTCTCGACCGGGCGGACGTACGTCAACTTCCAGGCGGAGGACGAGGACCAGGCACGTGTGCGGGCCACATATGGCGCGAACTTCGACCGGCTCGTCGCACTCAAGCGGCGCTACGACCCGGGCAACCTGTTCCGCTCCAACCGGAACATCGCTCCGTGAGCCCGGCTCCCGTGCCCGCCGCGCTACGCTCCAGGCATGACTGCGCGCACGGTGCTGTGCGTCATCGCTCTCTCGTTGGTCCCGATCTCCGCCGCGGCGGCCTCCCCGAATGCACTCGCGCCTCCCGTCGCTCTCGCCCGCGCCCGTGGGCGTGCCGGTTTTCGTCGGAGCGCGGTTCCATCCGGGCAGCGCGGTCACCGTGACGTTGTCGAACGGAGAGCATCACCTGAGGCGGATCGTTCTCGCCTCGCGCTCCGGCCGCTTCGTCGTGCGGTTCGGATTCTTCGCGGCCGACCCGTGCCGCGGGAACCTGTCCGCGATCGCGATCGACGGTCACGGCGCCAAGGCCCGGTGGAAGCACGAATGCCGGCCGCCGTCGGAGACGGCTCCGGTCTTCCGCGTGACCTGAGGTGTCGGGAGGGCGGCCCGAGGCCGCCCTCCCGACAACGCGACTCGCGGCCTACGAGCCGCCCGGCTGCGTCACGCCGTTGACCACGAGCGAGTAGCGCGCGTAGTCGTTGGTGGACTCGGTCGGATCGTCGTACATCACGATCGCACCGACGAAGTCGGCCTTCTTGTCGATGTAGCGCCAGACCTTCGAGCCCTTCGTCTCGAAGGCGCTCGTCAGCTTGAGGCGCTTCACCGTGATCGTGTCGCTGCGCCGGTGCCGGTGGCGCCGGTCCATGTCGGCGTTGTTCATGCTGACGATGAACACGGTGTAGCCCGCGACCGTATCCGGCCGCACTTCGCTGAACGACCGCCAGCCGTCGAGGCTCGAGCCGTCGCTGACCTCCGTGTCACCCACCTGCACGTTGTCGACCCAGAATCCCGGCGGGATCGAGTCGTCCGCGCCGAGTGACGCGGGGTCGTTGAACGTGCGGAACGCGAGCAGCACCGTCTGGCCGGCGTAGTCGGCAAGACTGCAGGTCTCGGGCATCCACGCACCGGAGAAGTCGGTGAAACCGGGGACGTTGTCCTGCGCGGTCGGCAGGGCGTCCGGATCGGTCTCCGTCGTCGTATCGGTACAGGCGAGGCTGTCGTAGGTCGCCCCGTCGTCCGTCGAGACCTGGACGAATCCGAAGTCCCAGCCGGGCTCTTCGTTCCAGAGCCCGTCGAACGTCAGAGTGGCGTCGGCCCCGGTGGGAACGGTCACCTCGTGGACGATGGCCTCGTCCCGATCGTTGTCCGCACCCGAGAAGAGCGCGGGGCCGTCCGAGCCGAGCGGCGCGGCCGTGTCCACGGTCCAGGCGACGGGCTTCGTGGGAAGCGTCGTCGCCCCCTGGAACGTCAATGAGCGGATCTGATGGCCGCTCAGGTAGTTGCCCGATCCATCCCTCAGCCTGACGTAGTCCGCACCGTTCGAGGGCGCGCCCGGCGTGGAGTACGCATCGGTCGTGTCCCAGTTGACGGCCGCGTCGAGGGTCGGAGCGGCGACGTCGCGTGCCTTGACGGACCCGGTGAGCCTTGCGCCGTCGTCGACGAGACCGTCGAGGGCGACCATCAGGCTCCAGTCGTGGAGGACGTCCGCGGCGAGCACCTTGTTGCCATTGTGGTGGCCGCGGCTCCCGTGCTTGCGACGCCCGTGACGGTCGTAGTCCGCACGGCTGCCTCCGCCGACGGCGTCGAGCACGTCCTGCAGGCCGACGAACCCGTTGCCGTCGTCACGGTGCAGCATCGACATGAAGTCGTTGCCGTAGCGACCCTGGAGGAACTCCATCATGGTGTACGCAGCCCCGTAGTCGCAGAGGATCTCTCCGTCGCCCTGGTCACCCCATCGCGTGAGCGAGTTCTCCGGGCCGCCCGGGCTCGGGTTCGGATTCGCGTCGGTCTGCTGGCTCAGCCAGCCCAGGAAGCACTGGATGTGCGAGTCGAAGCCGATGTCGCTGATGGGCGTGGAGGGCTTGACGTACCCGACGAGTGTCTGCGCCCAGTCCGAGAGCCCCTCGTTGACCCAGTTGACCTCGTCGGAGTCCTCGTACGACTCCAGCAGGTGCTGGTACTCGTGGGCGAAGACGCCCTCGTAGAGGTGCGGCCGGGCCGGCTTCGAGTTGCAGATGTCGTTGGGGTCCGGCTCGTTCGGCGGGTTCGCCCCTGTCCGGTGCGTCCAGTCGTACGCGTCGATCGTCATCACGTTCCGTCCGAAGTAGCCGTTCAGCTGCGACGAGAAGAACCCCGCGATGTACGACAGTGCCTGGACGTTGGGCGGCGTGTAGAAGTTCGAGTCGCGGACGTTCTCGACGAGCGTGACGATCTTGTCGCCGTCACCCACGTAGTAGTCGGGCGGAAGCCCGACGAGCCCCGGCAGGATCGCATCGGTGCCGTCCCGGTCGGGCGGGACGCTGAAAGCCGCGGACTCCTTCGGATAGATGTTCGTGTCGAACTCGCTCACGAAGTTGTCGAGCTGATCCTGGGTGACGACGTTCCGCACACCGTCGTTCCGGCAATCGGTGTCCGGGAAGTCGAGGTTGTCCTGCACCCAGATCTCGATGTGGTCGCCGACGGCCTTGAGCGTGAAGTCCGCGAAGAAGTACTGGCCGGCGTCGTCGTCGAGCGCCAGGAAGGTCTTCACGTCACCGACCTCGGCCGCAGCCGCGCTCGCCGTGCTCGCGGCAGCGACGGAGGAGCGGCCGAGTGTCTGATACCCCCTCGTCACCGAGGACGGGCTGTAGGACGCGAGCGGCAGCGTGCCCTTCTCCACCTGCTGGCTCGCATGCTCGGTGCCGACGTCGATTCGCTTGTTGTCGACGGCGCCCGTGGCGGCTGAGACGCCCACCACGAGCGCTGCGGCGCAGAAAGCCGCGATACCGAGAGACCATGGTCTCCTCATGCAGTTATCCCTTCTCGAGTCGCTTCCCGGCTGGGAGCCCACGTGGCCGCGGAGCACCGTCGGCGTGCACGACCCGACGCCGAGGCGCGAGCCCCGCATGACTTTCGGGAGCGCGAGGAGACGGTCTCCCCGACGTGCTTCCTCCCGGTGGCGATGTTCCCTGACGGGCTGTCAACTACGCGCGAGACGCTACCGATCACTGCGTCGCACGGGCAACCGGCGAGGGAAATATCCCCTTTTTGGTGCCCCTCGGGAATCAGCCGTGCGGCTTGGCCATGCGGTGGAAGTCGAGCGCCTCGTCCAGGACTTTCTCGTCCACGCCCGCGTCACGTGCGACCTCACGCAGCGAGCGGCCGGAAGACACGGCTTCCTTCACGATCTCGGACGCCCTGTCGTAGCCGATGAACGGGTTGAGCGCCGTCGCCGCGCTGAGGGTGCTCTCTGCATACGCCTCGTTCTGCGGGCGGTTCGCCTCGATCCCGGCGACGCACCGGTCGGCGAGGAGTCGCGACGCGCTCGCGAGGAGGCCGATCGACTGGAGCAGGTTCCGCGCGATCAGCGGCACGTAGACGTTGAGCTCGAACTGGCCGCTCATGCCGCCGATTGCGATCGTCGTGTCGTTGCCGATCACTTGGGCAGCGACCTGGGTCACGACCTCCGGGATCACCGGGTTGACCTTGCCCGGCATGATCGAGGAGCCCTTCTGGAGCTCCGGGAGGAAGAGCTCGGAGAGCCCCGCGCGCGGCCCCGAGCCCATCAGGCGGAGGTCGCCGGCGATCTTCGTCAACGACACCGCGACGACCTTTAGCGCGCCCGAGAGCTCGACGAGGCCGTCGCGGGCCGCCTGCGACTCGAACGGGTCGGCGGGAGCGGATACGGGCAGGCCCGTGGCCTCGTGCAGGAGCGCGCGCACCTTGGCAGCGAACTCCGGATGGGTGTTCAAACCGGTTCCGGTTGCCGTGCCACCGAGCGGGATCTGGCCGAGCCTCGGCAACGCGTCCTGAACCCGGGCGATTCCCTGCCGCACCTGCGCCCCGTATCCCCCGAACTCCTGACCCAGGGTCACCGGGACCGCATCCATCATGTGGGTGCGACCGGATTTCACGACGTCGTCGAGCTCCCTCGCCTTGCCTTCGAGCGCGTGCGCGAGGAGCTCGAGCGCGGGCAGCAGGTCGTGGACGGCGCAATCGAGCGCGGCGAGATGCACCGCCGACGGAAACACGTCGTTCGAGGACTGGCCCATGTTGACGTGGTCGTTCGGGTGGACGTCCTCGCCGGCCAGGGCGGCGATCACCTCGTTCGCGTTCATGTTCGAGCTCGTCCCGGATCCGGTCTGAAACACGTCGATCGGGAACTGGTCGTCGAGCTCGCCCGCCGCGATACGGTCGCCGGCAACCGCGATGCGCTGCGCTTGGTCGGGGTCGAGCAGGCCGAGGTCGGCGTTCGCTCGCGCAGCAGCCGCTTTGATCCGTCCGAGCCAGTGCGCGACGGAGGCCGGAATCGGCTCGCCGGAGACGGGGAAGTTCTCGACGGCCTTCGCCGTCTCTGCGCCCCAAAGCTCCTGGCGCTCGGCCGTTCCGCTCACGCAGTCGAGTCTAGCGCCGGGGCGCTCCCGGACGGTGTCAGACACCGTTTTCTGTCAAGGGCAAACAGTGCCGATTCTGTGCCAATCGCTCCACAGGCGCGTCCCCTGACGAAGGCAAGCCTGCGCGCAGGCTCGTCGCACGCGTGACCATGTCCCGGGCGGACGCCTTGACGAGAATCGGTGTCTGACACCGTCGCCGACGCTCGACGTGCCGACCGCCTGCGAAGCGCGGCGGTCGCGAAGGTCAGTTGTTGGCGATCGGGTCGAGACCGGCGGCCGCGAGCAGCGCATCCCAGTCGCCGAGCTTCACGCGCGGCCTGCCGCGCAGCTCGCCCGCGGAGCGCTCGGCCGCGTCGATCGCGTGCCAGCCGCCCTGCGTCACGACCGCGACGCCGCGGGCGCGCAGGAGCTGGTCGACCGTGGCGGCATCGGCGCCCGCGCGGAGCCTGCCCGCGCGCGCGTCCTCGAGCACGAGCTCCACCGTCTCGGCCGCGTCCTTCTTGTTCGTCCCGATCACGCCCGTCGGCCCCCGTTTGATCCAACCGGCGCAGTACACCCCTGCGAGCGGCGCGCCGTCGGCGCCGATCACGCGGCCGTGGTCGTTGGAGACCGTGCACGAGCCATCGTCGAAGGGGACGCCGTCGATCGGCATCCCCCGGTAGCCGACGCTCCGGAAGACGATCCCGCAGGGAACGGTCTCCCGTGCTCCGGTCGCCCTCGCCCGACCGTCGACGAGCTCGTTCCGGACGAGCTCGACTCCCTCGACCCTCTCGTCGCCGAGAACGGCGACCGGTGAAAGCAGAAAGCGCAGCCTGATCGCTCGCGCCTTCCCCTCGGGCGCCCGCGCCGCGTACGCGCGCAGGTGCTCGACGTTTCGTTTCACGATTTGCGGCGCAGCCTCGAGCTCCGCCGCGCTCGCCGGGTCGAGCTCCAGCTCGGCCGGGTCGACGAGGATGTCGGCGCCGGCGAGCTCCCCGAGCTCTCCGACCTCCACGGGAGTCCACGCCGCCTGAACAGGCCCACGGCGGCCCACGACGAGGATCTCCTTGACGCCGGCCGTGTCGATCGCGTGGATCGCCGCATCGGTCGTATCCGTCGGCGCGAGCTCCCCGGGCGTGAGGGCCAGCATCCGCGCGACGTCGAGCGCGACGTTGCCGTTCCCGATCACGACGGCGCGCTCGTGTGAGAGATCGAACTCGAGGCCCTGGAAGTCCGGATGCCCGTTGTACCAGGCGACGAAGGCCGTGGCGGGCCACGAGCCGGGAAGGTCCTCGCCGGGTATGCCCAGCCTGCGGTCGGTCTGCGCCCCGAGCGCGTAGATCACGGCGCCGTAGGTCGAAGCGAGCTCGTCGTGCGTCACGTCTCGACCGACCTCGACGTTGCCGAGAAAACGGAAGCCCTCCGTCTGCGCGATCTTCTCGAACGCGCGCGAGACCGCCTTGATGTTCGGGTGATCCGGAGCGACTCCGAGACGGACGAGGCCCCAGGGTGTGGGAAGCCTGTCGATCAGATCGACTTCGAAGCGGGGCCGATCGCTTGCGAGCAGCGCGCCGGTCACATAGAAGCCGGCAGGCCCGGAGCCCACGACGGCGATACGGAGCGGTGGATCGGTCACGCGGAGAATCTAGTGACACTTCGCCGAGCGAAGTGCCACCGCGCGGCCACCGTGCTAGTGACTACACCCCGAGCCGCAGCCGCCCACCTGAGTTCCCTCGGGGAGCTCCTCGCCCTCGTCGACCTGGAAGGAGTGGCCGCACCCGCAGGACGACACCGCGTTCGGGTTCTCGATCTTGAAGCCCGACTCCTGCAGCCCGCTCAGGTAGTCGATCGTCGCGCCCTGGAGGTACGGGGCGCTGAACGGGTCGACGACGATGCGCACCCCCTCGAGGAAGAGCTCGTGGTCGCCGTCGGCGACGCCCGAATCGAAGCCGAGGCCGTACTGGAACCCGGAGCAGCCCCCGCCCTGGATCGCGACCCGCAGGACGAGGGTCTCCGCATCCGGCTCCGTGGCCATCAGCTCCTTCACCTTCTCCGCGGCGAACGGGGTCAGGTCGAGCAGTACCTCGGTCGGGCGCTCGGCGATCTCCATGCCCTGATCGTAGCGAACCGGTCAGCCGCCGCGAGAGGTCGGACTTTGTGACACGGGAAACGCCCTTGGGACAAGGGATCTCCTCGCTGCTCGTGCGCCTCGACAGGAGTGGTAGCGTTCGCGGCGGCCGGCCTTCCGGCTCGATCGAGGACAGCGTGCTCTCCGACTGGCTCCCCTTCCTCATCTACGCGATCTTCGCCGCGCTGATCCCGGGGACGATGATCCTCTTCTCGTTTGCGTTCGCGACCCGGCCCACGTCGCGGACGAAACAGCGGATGCTGCCGTTCGAGTCCGGGGTCTCGAAGGAGGCGCCGGGGCAGCAGCGCCGCTTCACGGTCAGCTTCTACCTGACCGCGATGCTCTTCATCCTCTTCGACATCGAGATCGTGTTCCTGTACCCGCTCGCCGTGCAGATCAACGCGCTCGCGTGGTTCGGGTTCGTGGAGCTGCTCGCGTTCGTGATCGTGCTCGGCGTCGCGTACGTCTACATCTGGCGCAAGGGAGCGCTCGAATGGCACTAGAGCGCGAGCTCCCGCTCGTCTCGGACCGACCCGCCGCGAAGGCGGGACTTCGCTCCGAGCGGACGCTCTGGCCGGATCGCGGTCCGGGGGTGTTCGAGCAGGAGCTCGACTCGATCGAGGACGCGCTCCTGATCACGACCATCGAGAAGGCCATCGCATGGGCGCAGTCGAGCTCGGTCTGGCCCGACACCTTCGGCCTCGCATGCTGTGCGATCGAGATGATGTCGATCGTCTCGTCGCGCTACGACATCGCGCGGTTCGGGATGGAGCGGTTCAGCTCCTCGCCGCGTCAGGCCGACCTCTTGATCGTCTCGGGTCGCGTGACGCACAAGATGGCGCCGCCGCTGCGGCAGGTCTACGACCAGATGCTCGAGCCGAAATGGGTGATCGCTATGGGTGCGTGCGCGAGCTCCGGAGGGATGTTCAACAACTACACCGTGCTGCAGGGGGTCGACAAGATCGTCCCGGTGGACATCCACGTGCCGGGCTGCCCGCCACGACCGGAGGCGCTGATCGAGGGGATTCTTCGTCTCCACGAGAAGATCCGTGCGGGAGTGCCGCCGGCGTACGAGATCCGCGGGGTCGCCGAGTGACCCCGTCCGGCGTGCCCGGGCTGGTCGAGACGCTCGAGTCGCACGGGGAGACGACACTCGTCGTGGACCCGGCGCGGATCGTCGAGGCGTCCACGTACCTCCGGGACATCGAGGGCTACAACGTGCTCGTCGACCTGTCCGGGGTCGACTACCTCGGATGGGGCGCGAAAGGAGTGGCCGGCTACATCGGCACCCCGGGCGGCCGCGACCTGAACGCCGCCGGCTCGCAGGGCTACCAACGCGTTCCGCCGCCGGTGCCGAAGCGACTGGCGGTCGTCTACCACCTGCTCCGCGTCTCGGACGTCCCGTCGCGCCTCCGAGTCAAAGCCTGGCTCGACGACGGCGAAGAGCTCGACAGCGTGGTGCCCGTCTGGCCGGCAGCCGACTGGTACGAGCGCGAGGCCTACGATCTCTACGGCGTCGTGTTCCGCGGCCATCCCAACCTGACGCGGATCCTGATGCCGGTCGACTGGGAGGGGTATCCGCTCCGCAAGGACTACCCACTCGGCGGCGAGCCCGTGCGTTTCTCGGGAGAGCGGTAGTCACCCCGTGGCAGTCGTGCCGACCACCCGCATCTACGAGGGGACCCGGATCCCGTCGCCTTGCCCGACGATCCTTCCGATCGACCCCACGAAGCACGACCTCGACGACATCCTCAGGGTCAACTTCGGCCCGAACCATCCGTCGACGCATGGCGTGCTGCGACTGATCGTCGACCTGGACGGCGAACACGTCGCGGGGCTCGAGGCGGTGATCGGCTATCTCCACACGGGCTTCGAGAAGAACATGGAGTCGAAGACGTACTGGAAGGGGATCACGTACCCCGCACGGATCGACTACCTCTCCTTCCAGGCGAACGAGCTCGTCTTCGTCCTCGCGATCGAGAAGCTGCTCGGCCTGGAGACGCCCGAGAAGGCCACCTGGATGCGGATGTGCCTTTCCGAGCTGAACCGCATCCACTCGCATCTCGTGTGGCTCGGCACGTCCGCGCTCGAACTCGGAGCGATCTCGATGTTCTGGTACGCGTTCCGCGAGCGGGACATGGTCCTCGACCTGTTCGAGATGGTCGCCGGCACGCGCATGCACACGCGCTACTTCCAGGTCGGCGGGCTCGCGGAGGACATCCCCGAGGGCTTCTACGACGACACGCGGGCGTTCGCGCGGCACATGCCGAAGGCGGTCGACGACTACGAGGGGCTCCTCAGCCGCAACCAGATCTGGCTCGAGCGGACGAAGGGGATCGGTCTTCTCTCTGCCGCCGATGCGCTCGCGCTCGGGCAGTCCGGTCCCATGGTGCGTGCGTCCGGGGTCGACTGGGACCTGCGCCGGGCAGAGCCGTACCTCGCCTACGACGACGTCGATTTCGACGTGCCGGTATACGGAAACGGCGACGTTTACGACCGCTACAAGGTCCACATGGACGAGATGCGCCAGTCCGCGCGCATCGTCGGCCAGTGCGTGACGAGGCTCGAGGAGCTCCGCGGCGAGCCGTGGATCGCCGACGACCGCAAGGTCGTGCTCCCGCCCCGCGAGGAGCTGCACACCTCCATGGAGTCGCTGATCCACCATTTCAAGATCGTGACCGAGGGCTTTCTCGTCCCCGAGGGAGAGGTCTACGTCGCCACCGAGTCTGCTCGCGGAGAATGCGGGTGCTACCTCGTCTCGGACGGCGGGCCGAGGCCGTGGCGCGTCAAGTTCCGCGCCCCGAGCTTCGCGGCGTTGCAGGCCACCGCAACGTGCGTACGCGACACCGCGGTGGCCGACCTCGTCGCGGTCGCCGGGTCGCTCGATCCCGTCATGGGAGACGTCGACAGGTGAGCGCCGCATGAGCTCGACCCTCCACGACGAGATCCGGAGTCTCCGAAGAAGCTACCCGGAGCCGCGCTCGGCAGTGCTTCCGGCGCTTCGCCTCGCGCAGGAGCGCCACGGCTGGCTGCCGGAGGAGGCGCTTCGCGAGGTCGCCGACGCACTCGAGGAGACACCCGCGTACTGCCTTTCGATCGCGTCGTTCTACGACATGTTCCACCTCGAGCCCGTCGGACGGCGACTGGTCGAGGTGTGCACGAACGTCTCGTGCGCGCTCTCGGGCGCACAGGACGTCGTCGAGGCGCTCGAGCGGGAGCTCGAGGTCCATGTCGGCGGGACGACCGACGACGGTGAGGTCACGCTTCGTACGGTCGAGTGCCTCGGCGGCTGCGGCTGGGCGACGGTCGTCGCAGTGGACAACCATCACCGGCTCCATGTGAAGGCGAGCGACGTGGCGACGATCGTGAAGGAGCTCCGTGTCTGAGCCCGCGCCGCAGATCGTGTTCGCGGGCACGGACGGCGGCGGCGTGACCGACCTCGGCGCGTACGAGGACGCCGGCGGGCTCGCCGCGCTCGCACGAGCGCGCGCGATGACCCCGGACGAGATCGTGGCCGAGCTCGAGGCCTCGAACCTCAGGGGGCGAGGCGGCGCGTTCTTCCCGACCGGCCGCAAGTGGAGCTTCGTTCCGAAGCCCGACCAGAACCCGCGCCCGCACTACCTGGTCGTCAACGCCGACGAGTCCGAGCCGGGCACGTTCAAGGATCGCGAGATCATGCTTCGCGTGCCGTTCCGCTTCCTCGAGGGCTGCCTGATCGCGGCGCGCGCGATCGAGTCGACGCATGTGTTCATCTACATCCGCGGCGAATACGAGCGTGAGTTCGAGGTGCTGGTCTCGGCGCTCGGACAGATGCGAAAGCGGAAGCTCCTCGGCGACGTGACCATCGTGATCCACCGCGGGGCCGGCGCATACATCTGCGGGGAGGAGACCGCGCTCCTCGAGTCGCTCGAGGGCGAACGCGGCCAGCCGCGGACGAAGCCGCCCTTCCCCGCGATCGCCGGCCTCTACGCGTCTCCCACGGCCGTCAACAACGTCGAGTCGATCACGACGGTGACCCCGATCATCGAGATGGGCGGGGCGTCGTTCGCCGACCTCGGCGTGAAGGACTCGACCGGAACGCGCGTCTTCTCGCTCTCCGGCAACGTCGTCCGGCCGGGCAACTACGAGCTTCCACACGGGTTTCCGCTCAGCGACCTGATCTACGAGATCGGCGGAGGCATCGTGGACGGAGGGACGCTCAAGGCGGTGATCCCCGGCGGCTCGTCGACCCCGATCCTGACTGCGGCGGAGGCCCAGAAGGTCACCCTCGACTTCGACTCGCTCTCCCAGGCCGGAACCGCGATCGGCTCGGCGGCGGTGATCGTGATGGACGAGCGCTGCTGCATGGTGCAGCTCGGCGTGCGCGTGTCGCAGTTCTACGAGCACGAGTCGTGCGGGAAGTGCACGCCGTGTCGGGTCGGCACGAGATGGCTCACGCAGATCCTCAAGAAAATCGAGTCCGGGAATGGCACCCACGCCGACCTCGACCTTCTGCTCGACGTCGGGGAGCGCATCAACGGCACGTGCCTCTGCCCGCTAGGCGACTCGGACGCGATCGCGGTCGCGAGCTACGTCGCGAAGTTCCGGGACGAGTTCCTGGCGCACGTCGAGCAGGGCGGCTGCCCATTCGAGGGCTCGTCGTCCCTCGATGGGATCGTCGCGCCGACCGACGTCCACGATGCCCACGTCGGCCCCAAGGAGATCGCCCGCCCGCTGGAGGTCGTCGCGTGAGCGGCGTTGGGGTGGAAGGCTCGCGGCCGAAGCCACGTCCCGACACCGTGACGGTGACGATCGACGACCGCGAGGTCGCGGTCGCAAAGGGGACGGGGCTCGTCGAGACGGCCGAGGCGGCCGGGATCGAGATTCCGGTCTTCTGCTACGAGCCGCGGCTCGGCCCGGCCGTCGGCGCCTGCCGCATGTGCCTCGTCGAGGTCGAGGGCCTGCCGAAGCTCCAGGCTGGCTGCACGCTGACCGCGCAGGACGGGATGGTGGTCAGGACCGCGGCGTCCTCCGAGCGCGCGGCAGAGGGCCAGAAGGGAACGCTCGAGTTCATCCTCGTCAATCACCCCCTCGACTGCCCCGTGTGCGACAAGGGCGGCGAATGCCCGCTCCAGGACCTGACGTTCCGCTACGGGCCCGGGTCGACCCGGATGACGTTCCCGAAGCTGACCTTCGACAAGCCCATCCCGGTCTCCCCGCTGATCGCGCTCGACCGGGAACGTTGCATCCTCTGCTACCGCTGCACGCGCTTCTCGAGCGACGTGGCCGAGGACGGCCAGCTGATCGCGGAGAACCGCGGCGCGTACACCCAGATCGCGACGTTTGCCGAGGACCCGTATCGCGCGCCTTTCTCCGGCAACGTGATCGAGCTGTGCCCGGTCGGCGCGCTGACCTCCACTCAGTACCGCTTCGAGGCGAGGCCGTGGGAGATCCAGGACGTGCCGACGGTCTGCGGCCTCTGCCCCGCGGGCTGCAACGTGCGGGCGACGACCAGAGAAGGCGAGGTCAAGCGAGTCCAGTCGAGAAACCATCCCGAGCTCGACGGTGGCTGGATCTGCGACAAGGGTCGCTTCGCATTCCCGCACGTCTCTGCCGAGGACCGCGTGCTCGAGCCGCTCGCGCGCGGCCCGCAAGGCCTGGCGCCCGTGGGGTGGGACGCGGCGCTCGATCGCGCCGAAGAGCTTCTCCGCGGCGCGGGGGGCAACATCGTCACGGCGCTCTCGGGCACGGAGACGACCGAGATCGCCTACGGGCTCGGCATGCTCCTGCGTCGCGGCCTCGGGGCCCACTCCGCCGTCCTCGCGGAGTCGACCTCGTCGGCGCTCGACGCGTTCCGAGCGCCGCTCCGCACGATCGGCGAGGCCGAGATCGTCGTCGTCCTCGGCGACGACGACGTCGTCGACCGTGCTCCCGTCGTCGACCTCTGGCTCAGACGGGCCCGCCGCGGCGGCGCCGAGATCGTCACGATCGGAGCCCGAGGCACGGTCTCGGCAGCGCCCGGGGCGGCCGCGGCGGCTCTACAGGGCATTCTCGGCGGAAAGAGCGGGCTCGGCCGGCGGCTTCGCGCCTCCGAGCGAGCGGTGCTGATCTGGTCGGGTCCGGGCGGAGGAGGCGGTGCCCGGCTCGCCGAGGCGGCGCACGAGCTCGGCTTCGAGGGCAAGCCCGGCTGCGCCGCGTTCCATCTTCCCGCGACCCCGAACGCGCGAGGCGTCGCGGAGGCGTGGGCGGCCGCGGCGGACGGCGACGAGTCGGATCCCGAGCCGATCGAGCTGCTCGTCATCTCGGGAGACGACGCAGCCTCCTCGCCCGGTGTCCGGGCGCTCGCCGAGCGATCCAACGCGGTGATCGCGATCACGATGTACAACTCGCTCGCCGCCGGGTGGGCGGATCTCGTGCTCCCCGCGACCGCAGCGCTCGAGCGCGAGGGGACGTCCATGAACCTGGAGGGCCGCGTCCAGCGCCTCAGGCGCGCCGTGGTCGCTCCGGTCCCCGACGAGCTCGCATGGGTCGCGAGGCTCGCGGAGAGGTTCGGGGTCGAGCTCTCACCGCACCCCGCTCTCGTCTTCGAGGAGCTCGCAGACCGGATCTACGACGGCCTCGAGCTCGGCGCGCTCGGCGAGCACGCTCCTCTGCCGGACCGGGCCCCGTACGCGGCGCCCCAGCCTCAGCGGGCCGTTCCGGAAAAGCGCCCGGCGCAGGCGGACGAGCCCGAGGGCCACCTCCTCGGTACGCTGCGCCTGCTGCGCTACGTGCCCCTCTTCTCGGGGCCGGAGGTCGAGCGGGTGGGCGAGCTCCAGTTCCAGAGACCGGCACGCGAGGTCTCGCTCGCCGCCCTCGACGCCGACCGCCGCTCCATCGCGTCGGGCGACATGGTCACCCTGCGCTCCAACGGCACGTCGGTCGAGCTCCGCGCGCGAATCGACCCGCGGCTGGTCGAAGGCGTCGCCCGCGTGGCGGAGGAGCATGCCTCCGATCTCCATCTCGACGTCGAGGTCGTGCGCGCGTGAGACGTCCTGTGTCGACCGCCGACGCCCGCGCGTTCCCGGGTCGCCGCTCGCGGTATGGGGCCGGAGGGCACAGTACAACTGGTACGGGCCCGGAAGGCACCGTGCCGCGAGCGGCGTCAGGCGGCGGCGGAGCCCGGCTCCGCCGGGCGGGAGCCGGCGCCGGCCGGGGACGCGCGTGAGCTCGATGCTGGTCGTCGCGAGCGGGTCGAACGGCGAGCCGTGGTGGATCGCGCTGATCAAGTCCGCGATCGTGATCAACCTGGTGCTGTTCGGGTTCGCGTACCTGACGCTCGTCGAGCGCAAGGTGATGGGCCGCATGCAGCTTCGGTACGGCCCGAACCGGGCCGGCCCGTACGGCCTCCTCCAGCCGATCGCCGACCTCGTCAAGCTGATCCGCAAGGAGAGCTTCTTCCCCGCGGCGGCGGTGGACGTCCTGTACATCTTCTCGCCTTTCCTCGCCGCCTTCACCGCGCTCACGACCTTTTCGGTGATCCCGTGGGGGCCCGGCTGGGTGATCGACGGCTACCAGGTGAACGGCTACGTGGCCGACGTGCCGATAGCGCTGCTGCTCGTCTTCGCGCTCGGCTCGCTCGGCGTCTACGGCTTCATCGTGGGCGGCTGGGCGTCCGATTCCAAGTACTCGCTCCTCGGTTCGATGCGGACGTGCGCCCAGCTCGTCTCGTACGAGGTGTCGCTCGCGCTCTCCGTGCTCGGGGTCGTCTTGATGGCGGGATCGCTGTCGCTCGTCGACATCGTCGACGCCCAAGGCCGGGAGATCTGGTACGTGATCCCGCAGATCGCCGGTTTCGTGGTCTTCGTCCTCGCCGGCACCGCCGAGACCGCGCGCGCGCCGTTCGACCTCCCCGAGGCCGAGCAGGAGCTCGTCGCCGGATACCACACCGAGTACGGCGGGATGCGCTTCGGGCTCTACTCGATGTCGGAATACATCAACCTGATCACGCTCTCGGGGCTCGCCGTGACGCTGTTCCTCGGAGGCTGGCACGGCCCGTGGCTGCCCGGACCCGTGTGGTTCCTGCTCAAGGTCTTTCTGGTCCTGTTCTTCTTCATCTGGATGCGAACGACCCTCCCGCGCCTGCGCTACGACCAGCTGATGCGCTTCGGCTGGAAGGTGCTCCTGCCCGTCGCGACCGTGAACGCCGTGATCACCGCCCTCCTGGTGGTGTGGATATGAGCCCACAGCCGTTCGGGACACTCAAGGGGTTCGGCGTCACGTTCAAGCACATCTTCAAGAAGCCCATCACGCAGCAGTACCCCGAGTACAAGCGGCCCGTCTATCCGCGCTTCCGCGGCCGCCACCGGTTGCACCGTCACGTGAACGGGCTCGAGAAGTGCGTCGGCTGCTCGCTCTGCGCCGCCGCGTGCCCGTCCGACTGCATACGCGTGGTCGCCGCCGAGAACACGGCCGACAACCGCGTCTCGGCAGGTGAGCGCTACGCACGGATCTACGAGATCAACCTCTCGCGCTGCATCTTCTGCGGGTACTGCGAGCTGGCGTGCCCGTTCGACGCGATCACGCTCGGCAACGAGTTCGAGATCTCGGAGTACTCACGGGACGACCTGATCTACACGAAGGACATGCTGCTGGCGGAGCCGATCAAGCGCGTGCCGGTCCAGGATCCCGGCCTCTACGACACCCCGATCCCCGCGTACAAGTCCTCGTCCTGACCCGCGAGGCCAGCCATTTTGCCACACCGACAATCGACATCACACGATCCCGCGGCCCGGCACCTGGTGCGTCGAGCGCCGAAGGCGGCCTGAGCACGGTGGGCAACTTCCTGGTCTGGGTCGTCTGGCTCGTCGCTGCGGCGGCGTGCCTCGGGACGGGGCTTCGGGTCGTGACGGCCGCGAACCCCTTCTCGTCCGCGCTTTCGCTGATCGGGAACCTCGCGTCGCTGGCGGTGCTCTACCTGCTCGCGTCGGGCGAGTTCGTGGCCGCCGCACAGGTGCTCGTCTACGCGGGCGCGGTGATGGTGATGTTCCTCTTCGTGATCGCATACCTCGGCGGACGCGCGGACGCGCCGTGGGCCGGTGGAACCCGGCTGATCCAGGCCGCCTCCGTGATCGCATCCGTCGCGCTCCTCGCCGTCGCGCTCGTCGCGGTGCTGCTCGAGGCCGGCGATCAGCTGTCCGACGAGGCCGACGTCACGCGCGCGTTCGGCTCACCGGCGGCGGTCGGCGAGTTCTTCCTCACCGACCACCTGCTCGCGTTCGAGATCACGTCGGTCGTGCTGCTCGTGGCGGCGATCGGCGGAGTCGTGCTCGGCATGCGCTCGACGGCGGAGCAGGAAGCGGATGCGAAGGAGGCCGTCTCCTGAGCGGTCCCGGGATCCCCTGGTACCTGGCGATCTCCGCGATCCTGTTCTCGATCGGGGTCGCCGGCGTGCTCCTGCGCCGGAGCCCGCTGATCGTGCTGCTCTCGCTGGAGATCATGCTCAACTCGGCGAATCTCGCCTTCGTCGGCTTCTCGCGCCTCCACGGCGAGATGGACGGCCAGATCTTCGCGCTCGCAGTCATGGCTGTCGCGGCCTCGGAGGTGTGCGTCGGCCTCGGGCTCATCGTGGCGATGGCGCGTCGCAACCTCTTGCTCGACGTGGACGCCATGACGGAGCTCAAGGGGTAGTCGCGGTGCACGAGCGCAGAGCGGGGGGGCGGACGGCGGGCTCAGAGCTTGTGTTGATTCAACACAAGCGTTGCCAGTGCGCACCGCACGGGCACGACGGCCACGACGTGGCGCCGCGAACGAGGTCGCGCGCATGATCTTCGGCGGCTGGCTCTGCCTCCTCGCCCCTCTTGCGGGCTTCCTCACGATCCTGCTCGCAGGAACGAGGATCACGCGCCGGCAGGCGGGTGTGCTCTCGACCGGCTCCGTGTTCGTCGGCTTCGCGGGCGCCTTGATCGCTTTCGTCGATTCGCTCGGACGAAGCGCGGACGATCGGGTCGAGCTGACGACGGCGTGGACGTGGCTTCGCGCCGGCCAGTTCGAAGCGGGGCTCCAGCTGCTCGTCGACCCTCTTTCGCTCGTGATGATGCTCGTCGTCACCGGAATCGGCGGCCTGATCATCCTCTACTCGAACGGTTACATGGCCGGCGAGGACGAGGAGCGCCGCTACTTCGCATACATGGCGTTCTTCGTGTTCTCGATGCTGCTGCTCGTGGAGGGCGGGAACCTCCTGATGCTGCTGGTCGGCTGGGGCCTCGTGGGCCTCGCCTCATACCTCCTGATCGGCTTCTACCACGACCGGCCGTCGGCCGTCGCGGCCGCGAAGAAGGCGTTCATCATGAACGCCCTCGGCGATGCGGTCATGGCGCTCGGGTTCTTCCTCGCGATCGCGAAGGTCGGCAGCCTCGACTTCGACAGGGTCTTCGACGCCGCATCGTCCGGCGCGCTCTCCGACACGGTCGTGACGCTGATCGCGCTCGGACTGCTCGGCGGCGCGGTCGCGAAGTCCGCGCAGATCCCGCTCCACACCTGGCTGCCGGACGCGATGGAGGGGCCGACCCCCGTCTCGGCCCTGATCCACGCCGCGACGATGGTGACGGCCGGCGTCTATCTGATCTGCCGCACGCACCCCGTGTTCGAGGCGGCGCCCGACGTCCAGCACCTTGCGGCGCTTCTCGGGCTCGTGACACTCCTCGTCGCGGGCGTCGTCGCACTCGTCCAGTGGGACATCAAGCGCGTGATCGCGTACTCGACCATGAGCCAGATCGGCTACATGTTCGTCGGTGCCGGAATCGGCGCGTACGGGCTCGCGATGTTCCACCTCGTGACCCACGCGTTCTTCAAGGCGCTTCTGTTCCTGGCGGCCGGGATCGTGATCCACCACCTCTCGGGCGAGCAGGACATCCGCAAGATGGGCGGCCTGCGCAAACAGCTGCCGCTCACGCACGTGACCTTCCTGGTCGGCACGCTCGCACTCGTCGGGATCCCGCCGTTCGCGGGCTTCTGGTCGAAGGACCCGATCCTCGCCGCGGCGCTCGCGGACGGCGGCGTGCTCGGATGGGTGCTCTACGTCGGCGGGCTGCTCGGCGCGCTCCTCACGGGCCTGTACGCGCTGCGCCTCTACTTCTACGTGTTCCGAGGCTCACCGAGATACGAGGAGGACGAGAGCCATGCGCACGGCGGCGAGGCGCCGCTCTCCATGATCGCGCCCGTCGTCGTGCTCGCAATCGGGTCGACGGTCGTGGGCTTCCTTGCGATCCCGGGCGTCTGGGAGCCGTTCGAGGAATGGCTCGCGCCGGTCGTGGAGCCGCTCGTGACGCCGTCCACCGCGCAGGACTGGCTGACGAGCCTCTTCGGCGTGACGCTCGGCGGGCTCGGCATCTACCTGGCGTGGCGCGCGTTCAAGGCCGGGCGCGAGCTCGTCGCCGCCGGTGTGCTGCGGACTGCCCTCGAGCACAAGCTCTGGTTCGACGAGCTCTACGACGCGATCTTCTCCCGACCAGCTCGGACCATCGCGATCCAGCTGCGCGACCGGGTCGAGGAGCCACTCGTGCGCGGGAGCCTCGACGAGCTGGGCGACGGCACGCTCGACGCAGCAGCCGTCGCCGGCAAGGCGCAGAGCGGCCTCTTGCGAACGTATGCGCTCGCGTTCACGTTGTCCGTGGCCGTCCTCACCCTCGTGTTCCTGGTGGTTCGATAGTGCCCCTTCCAGCAAGGTCCTCCAGGTCCCTGGCGTGGCTCCATCACTGGAAGGGGCACTGATGCTGACCACGCTCCTGATCGCGGTGCCGCTCGTCGCCGCGCTCGTCGTGTGGATGGCGCCGCTGTCGAAGGAATCGACAGGCGGGCTCGCGCTTCTCGCGGCGCTTGCGGAGGTGGGCCTGTGGGTCGGTGGCGCGCGCAACTTCGACTTCGCGAGCCAGGAGCAGCAGTATTCCGCAAGCCGCGAGTGGTTCTCGGATCTCGGCATCTCCTACTCGGTCGGCCTGTACGGCTTCCAGTACTGGCTCGCCGGGCTCACGATCGTCGTGGGCGCGGCCGCCATCGGCTACGGAATGTGGGCCGGCCGCGACCGGCCACGAGCGTATTTCGGCCTGATGCTGTTCCTCATCGGCGCGCTCGTCGGCGTGTTCGCCTCTCAGGACCTCCTGCTGTTCTACGTGTTCTTCGAGGCGATGCTGATCCCGATCTACGTGCTCGTCGGCGTGTGGGGCGGCCCGGAGCGCGTGAAGGCGACCGTCACGTTCGTGCTCTACACGATGGTGGGCTCGCTCCTGATGCTCGCCTCGATCATCGCGTTCGGGATCTCGCAGGGGACGTTCGAGCTCGCAGACCTGGGGACGAGCTCGAACGACTGGATCTTCCTCGGCTTCCTCGTCGCATTCTTCGTGAAGGCGCCGCTCCTTCCGTTCCACGGCTGGCTGCGGATCGCATACACGGAGGCGCCGCCGGAGGTCGCCGCGATCCTCTCCGGTGTCGTCTCGAAGGCGGCGGTGTTCGGGCTCGTGTGGATCGTGCTCCCACATTTCCCCGGGCCGGTGGAGGACTTCCGCGAGGTTGCGCTCGTGCTCGCGTCGGCGACGCTCGTGTACGGCTCCCTGCTCGCCTTTCGCCAGCCCGACATCCGCGGCGTGATCGCGTACTCGTCGATGGCGCAGATGGGCCTGATCATGCTCGGGATCTTCGCGGTCTCGGACCTCGGCCTCGACGGTGCCGTTCTGCACTCGGTGAACCATGGCCTGGTCTCGGCAGGCTTCTTCCTCGTCGCGGGGATGATCGAGACACGCGCCGGAACCGGCGAGCTTGCCCGCCTCGGGGGCATGGGGAAGGGTCGGCCGGCGCTCGCGACGATCGTGCTCATCCTCGGCATGTTCACCCTCGCCGTGCCCGGCTCGACGAACTTCGCCGGCGAGTTCGCGATCCTGGCCGGCGTGTTCACGCGGGGCTGGGGCTACGCCGCGGTCGGCGCCGCCGCCATCGTGCTCGCCGCGATGTATGCGCTCCGACTCATCTCGGCGATCCTCCACGAGAAGCGCGGCAGCGCGGTCTCGGACGACGCGGGCGACCTCGTCGAGGGTGAGCTCGTACTCGTCGTGCCGCTCGTCCTGATTCTCGCCGTGCTCTCCGTCTGGCCGGCGCTCGTGACCGAGCGCGCCTTCCCGCTCGATCAGCCCGCGTCGTTCATCACCTCGCAGGAGGCCCCCTCCGGGTGATCGAGACGCCGCACGTCGACTGGCTCGCCCTTGCGCCGACCCTCGCGCTTCTTGCCGCCTCGGGGATCGCGCTGCTCGGGGCCGTGACCGTCCCCCGGGCGGCGCTACGCGCCTTCTCGGTCGTGGTGACCGGCTCGGGGTTCGTCGTCTCCGCGGTGCTCGCCGCGATTCTGTTCGACCGCTCGGGCGACCCGACGATCCTGCTCTCGGGGACGATGACGCGCGACCAGCTCGGGGCGTTCGCGGCAATCATCCTCGCGCTGATCGGTCTCGCCGTCGTACTCGTCTCCTGGGGTGACGGCCGCCGCGATCACGTCGGCGAGTACTACGCGCTCCTCGCCGCGTCCGGGGCCGGCATGGTGTTCTTCGTCTCGGCGTCGGGGCTGATGACGATGTTCCTCTCGCTCGAGTGGTTCTCGATCTCGCTCTATGTCCTCTGCGCGCTCGACACGCACCGACGGGAGTCGCTCGAAGCGGGGCTCAAGTACCTGATCATCGGGAGCTTCGGCTCCGGCATCCTTCTGTTCGGCTGCGCGCTCGTCTACGGCTCGACGGCCGAGCTCGGCTTCTCCGCGATCAAGGAGGCGACCGGCGCCGACGACCCGTTGTTCGTGACAGGGATGGCGATGATCCTCGCCGGCCTCGCGTTCAAGGTGTCGGCGGCGCCGTTTCACATGTGGACGCCGGACGTCTACCAGGGCGCGCCGACCTCGGTGACCGCGTTCATGGCCGGCGCGACGAAGGTCGCGGCGCTCGTAATGACGCTCCGGATACTCGTCACCGCGTTCCCGGAGCAGGCTGAGATCTGGTCGGTGGCCGTGGCGGTACTCGCCGTGGCGTCGCTTGCGATCGGGAACCTCGCCGCGATCGCCCAGCGCGACGTGAAGCGAATGCTCGCCTACTCGTCTGTCTCGCATGCCGGCTTCCTGCTGATAGCGGTGGCCGCGAACTCCGACGACGGCGCAACCTCGCTGCTCTACTACTTCATCCCCTACGCGGCCGCCACGGTCGGGGCCTTCGCGGTCGTCGCCGCGCGCGAGCGCGAGCTCGGCAGGCCGGTCTCGCTCGACTCGCTCGAGGGGCTCGGCTGGGAGCGGCCGTTCCTCGGGGTCGGGATGTGGGTGTTCATGCTGAGCCTCGCCGGGTTCCCGCTCACCGGCGGGTTCCTCGGGAAGCTGTTCGTGTTCTCGGCGATCTACGAGGCGGGGTGGTGGTGGCTCGTCGTGATCGGCGTCCTCGCGACCGCGCTCTCGCTCGCGTACTACCTCAACGTCGTGCGGGCTCTCTACATGCGCTCCCCCGCGGTGTCGGGGACGGTCGTCGCCGCCGGCGGCTCACCGCCGCGCGACCTCGTGCTCGACGCCGCGGTCGCCGCCGGGATCGTCGTCACGATCGGCTCGTTCTTCTTCGTGCAGCCGCTCGTCGACCTCGCCCGGGACGCCGCGGGCGCTCTGCCACTCTGATCCGGACAGCGGGGCGGAGCCGCTCGAGTGGGGTGTACGCTCGCCTCATGGCTACCACACTCACCTGGCTGGGTCACGCGGCGTTCCGACTCGACACCGAGGCCGGAACCCGCGTCTACGTCGATCCGTTCCTCAACGGCAACCCCAAATGCCCGGAGGACGAGCGCGAGCCGGAGCGCTGCGATCTCGTCGTCCTCACCCACGGGCACGGCGACCATCTCGGCGACACCGTCTCGATCGCGCAGCGGTTCGAGTGCCCTGTGGTCGCGCCGGTCGAGTTGCGTGATTGGCTCACCGCGGGGCACGGGCTCCCGGAGGACAGCTCGCAGTCGCCGAACAAGGGCGGCACGGTCTCCTTCGCAGGCGTCCGGGTGACGCTCACCGACGCCAACCACTCGTCCAGCACGTGGGCCGACGGCAAGATCCTCTATACCGGTGAGCCCACCGGCGTCGTGCTGCGCCAGGAGGGGGGGCCGACGATCTACTTCGCCGGCGACACGAACGTGTTCGGCGACATGGCGTTGATCCGGCGGCTCTACGCGCCGGATGTCGCGGTGCTGCCGATCGGCGACCACTACACGATGGGCCCGGACGAAGCGGCGCTCGCGGCCGAGCTTGTCGGAGCGCCACGGGTCGTCCCGTGCCACTACGGAACGTTCGGGCTCCTCACGGGCTCGCCGGATGCGCTGCGGCCGCTCCTTCCCGCAGGGGTCGAGCTGGTCGAGCCCACGCCGGGCGAGTCGCTGACCCTCTGACCGCCTCCAGTACCCTCTCGATCGTGAGAGAGCGCTGGTTCGGCGCAACTGGCCGTCGTGTACCTGCGATCGTCCTGGACGGGACGCTCGACATCGAGGGCGCGCTCGTCGTCGCCTCGATCGACGACGACGCGCTGCGGGCGGCGCATGCGGAGGGAACACCCGTGGTCGTCCGCGCACCGGACGCGACGGCGGTCGCAGCAGCGCTCGCCCGGCCCGAGGTCTCGTGCGTGCTCGTGACGGACCCGGGGCTGCTCGACCTCGACCTGCCGTCGATCACCTATGGCTGAGCCGATCGCCACGTACTCGATCTGCGCCTGCGACCACGGCGCGGGCCAGTGGGGAGTCGCGACGCAGTCCAAGTTCCTCGCGGTCGGCTCCGTCGTGCCCTGGGCCGAGCCTCATGTCGGCGCGATCGCGACGCAGGCGTACGCGAACCCTCGTTACGGGCCCGAGGGTCTCGCGCTCCTCCGCGAGGGGCTCTCGGCGGAGGAGGTCGTGGAGCGCCTGACCGCCGCCGACGACGACCGGGCGCAACGCCAGCTCGGCGTCGTGGACGGCGCGGGCCGTGCTGCGACATTCACCGGTGAGGAGTGCCATGCCTGGGCCGGCGGACGAACAGGAGAGGGCTATGCCGCGCAGGGCAACATCCTCGTCTCCGCCGCGACCGTCGATGCGCTCGCGGAGACATTCGAGGCGACGGTCGGAGCGCCGCTCGCCGAGCGCCTCCTGGACTGCCTCGATGCCGCCGAGGCGGCGGGAGGCGACAGCCGCGGCCGCCAGTCCGCCGCGCTGCTCGTCGTGGAGCGCGAGGGCGGCTACGCGAGCCTCTCGGACGCGGTGGTCGACCTGCGGGTCGACGACCACCCCGACCCGCTGGGCGAGCTGCGCCGCATCTACAGGCTGCACGACGCCCTCTTCGGGCAGACGCCGCGGAGCCGGTGGATCCCGATCGACGCCGCGCTGCGAGAGGAGATCGACGGGCTACTTGCGCAGACGGGGCACGCGAGCCTCGCCGAGTGGGCCGGGGTTGAGAACCTCGAGGAGCGCGTGGATGGCGAGGCCGAGGTCGACCCGGTCGTGCTCGAAAGGCTGCGGGAGTCCGGATGAGCGAGCGCTACCGCGTCGTTTCGCTCGACGAGATCGTCTCGCACCAGACCGCGGGCGCACGCTGGCACACCATCCGCTCGACCCTCGGGATCCAGGCCTTCGGCATCAACGCCTGGAGCGCGACCGACGACGGCCAGCAGCTGATCGGAGAGCACGACGAGGCGGACGGGGAGCAGCACGAGGAGGTCTACGTCGTCGTCTCGGGCCGTGCGACGTTCGTGCTCGACGGAGAGACGCACGACGCACCCGCCGGTACGGTCGTGCACGTGCCCGAGGTCACCGTCAAGCGCAGCGCGGTCGGGACGCGAGGGACCACCGTCCTCGCGATCGGGGCAAAGCCGGGAGAGGTGTTCCACCCGTCTCCGTGGGAGCGGTCGGCCGAGGCCCTCGCCTTCTGGCCGACGGAAGAGTGGGACAGCGCGATCGAGGTGCTCGAAAGGCATCTCGACCAGACCCCGGAGAGCGGTGGAACTCTCTACAACCTGGCGTGCGCGCTCGCGCGGGCAGGCCGGCCCGGCGAGGCCCTCGAGCGCCTTCGTCAGGCGGTCGCGCTCGAGCACAGGTTCCTCGAGTACGCGCAGACGGACGACGACCTCGCATCGATCCGCGACGATCCGGCCTTTCCCACGCCGTAGACGCGGCGACCTGCGCGCGACCGGCAAGTTACAAATTGCAGCTTGTGACTTCGCGCCGCCGCCGCGACGTGGACTGGCTCTCGACCGCCTCCGGGTAGGCGACGCGGGCGCGCCGACCTCTGCGGTCCGCAAGTAATTCTCATTTCGGGCGGTCGCCCGGGAGTCTGAGGCCGGCAGCGAGCTCGCGAAGGGCAGGCACGGGGTCGTGCTCGGGGCGCACGGCCAGGACGATCGCGCCGGGCTCGGGCCCCGCAAGTGCGCCCACGAGCAACTCGACGCCGACGGCGAGCGCGAACGCCTTGTGCGCCTGCGGGCCACCGAACGGGACGAGCTCTTCCGGCGTTGCTTCGCCGGTCAGCACGTCACCGTGGGTGACCGCGCCCATCGACACATCGG
Organism: uncultured Actinomycetes bacterium; assembly: GCA_963798725.1. GTDB lineage: Bacteria > Actinomycetota > Thermoleophilia > Gaiellales > Gaiellaceae > Gaiella. The sequence goes on along the minus strand of CAWCUL010000001.1, from coordinate 374,480 downwards.
CGACGACCGGACACCCGTCGGACGAGGGAATCGCGATCGCGATCGGGTTCGTCCCGGTCAGCGGCTGTCCTCCATCGGGGTGCGGGAGCCGCCGCGGGGAGGTCGCCGTCACGACCCCCACGAGCCCGCCGATCGCGAGTCGACGGGCCCAGGCACCGAGCACGCCGGTGGGGAAGCACGCTTCCGCAACCACGAGACGCGACCGGGCGGGCGGATCGGCAAGAAGCCCGTCGCACACTGCCGAGAGCGTCAGGTAGCCGAACGCGCCACGGCCGTGCCACCGCTCGAACGCCTCCGTTCGCTCGAGCCGTTCCGGGCGTGCGGAAGGGTCGAGGCGATCGGCCAGCAGGCTCACGAGCCACGGGATTCGCGAGAGCCCATGGCCCGGTCTTCCAGTCTCGTCAGCACCCACCAGATGCTCGACGACCGCCTCCGCATCGTGATCTGCCAGCCCCCGCGCGCGCAGGCACGCGATCGCCTCGGCTGCTGTCACGGCACGAGGGTAACGGTCCCGGGTAGGCTTAAGAGATCCTTACGGGATTCCCGTGGGGATACGACTGGATGCCCGTGCCTCCCCCCCGGCGCGGACGTGCAGCTACGGCATCGGCCCACCGCCGCTGGGCCCGCCGTTAGAAAAGGAGCCTACGGGCTCCTTTTCTGAGCGTGGGGGGAACCATGTTCCCCCCACGAGCCACATTCCTTTGGGCGCGATGCAGACACGCGTCGTTGGCCTCTCGGGCGAATGAATCGCCCTCCGGCCTCGACGGTCAACGGCTCCGCGACGGTAAGGAAGCCGAACGCGCTCGACCGCTACAGGACCGTGAGCGCCTTGCGGATGCTTCCGGCCCTACGGGCCTGCACGGTCTCGGCGAGACCCCGGATCGCGACGCTCGCCTCGGCGTCCGGTGACGCCTCCAGAACGGGTCTTCCGGCATCGGCGGCCTCGCGGAGCGCCGGATCGAACGGGATCCTTGCGATCAACGGCGCTTCGATCTCGGCGGCGAGAGCGTCACCGCCGCCCGAGCCGAACAGCTCCTGGCCGCTCCCGACGAGCCAGGACATGTTCTCGACGACGCCGGTCACGCGCATCCCCACCTTCTGCGCCATGACGGCCGCACGCACGGCCACCTGCTGCGCTGCTGGTTGGGGGGTCGTCACGATGAGGGCTTCCGCGCGCGGAAGCAGCTGGCCGATCGACATCGCGACGTCGCCCGTCCCGGGAGGCATGTCCACCACCAGCGTGTCCAGCTCGCCCCAGTGGACGTCGGAGAGGAACTGCTCGAGCGCCTTGTGGAGCATCGGCCCGCGCCACATGATCGGGCCGTTGTCCTCTACGAAGAGGCCGATCGACATCACGCGGAGGTCGCCACGCACGGGCGGGACGATCATCGAGTCGACGACCACGGGGCGTTGTGTCACGCCGAGCACGTGCGGGATCGAGTAGCCGTACACGTCCGCGTCGAGGACGCCCACGCTCTCCCCGCGCTCGGCGAGGGCGGTAGCCAGGTTCGCGGTGAGCGTCGACTTTCCCACGCCACCCTTCCCGGACGCGACGGCGACCACGCGCGTCGACGGATCGAGCCGCACCTCGCGCTCCGGGCGCCCGCCGCGCAACCGGGTCGCAAGCGCAGCCTTCTCCTCCGGGCTCATCACGTCGAAACCGAGCGTGACGCCGGTCACGCCGGGCACCGCGCCGACGTGCTGCGCGACCTGCTCCTGGAAGCTCGACCGGAGCGGGCAGCCCGCGACCGTGAGCGCGATCGTCACGTCTACCGTCCCGTTCTCGGACACGACGACGTCGCGGACCATGTCGAGCTCGGTCACCGGCCGCTTTAGCTCGGGGTCGATCACGCGCTCGAGCGCTGCGAGGATCGCGTCACGGTCCGCTGCCATCCGGTCCAGCGTAGCCTCTCCGCACGGCCGGCCCGTCGACGAAGCTCCGCTCTGAGGCCGCCGGAGGACAGGCAGGCGCTCGCCCGACGAGGACATCAAGCCTCTAGGTCAGCGCCGCAGCGATCCGGGAACAGAGCTCCGGGGTAGCGGCCGCGACGACGCGCGAGCGCTGGCCGAGGTCGAGCGGAGCGGCACCGAAGGGAGTGTCCTCGAAGAGGTCGACCGCGTACCCACGCTCGCGGACGATCAGCTGAGCCGCTGCGATGTCGACAGAGCGCGCGGGCTTGAGACAGCAGACGCCGTCCACCCTCCCGGCCGCGAGGTGGCAGAGTGAGAGGGCAAGGGAGCCCATCACGCGCAGGCGCGCCGCGACGCCGTGCATCGCGGGAACGACGCGCGCGATCGCCTCGGTGGTCGTGCCCTCCAGAGCAAGGATCTCGATCGTGTCCTTCGGCCCGGGGCCGCCGAGCGACGCGCCGTCGAGCAAGGCGCCGTGGCCGCGCTCCGCGACCCATTCCTCACCCGAGCCGAAGTCGTGGACGAACCCGAATGTGACGTCGTCCATCGCCGGGCCTTCGGCGACCGCGAGCGAGAGCGAGAAGTACGGGATCCCGCGCTTCGCGTTGACGGAGCCGTCGATCGGGTCGACGACGACGCGCATTGCTCCGCCCGCCCCGAACGTGCGAACGCCGAGCTCTTCCGAGACCAGCGTCAGATCGGCGCCGAGGGTCTCGAGCCGTGCCACGACTGCCGACTCGGCCGCCGCGTCGATCGCGGTCGTGTCGTCGCCGCCCTCTCCGGCCCGGAGCACCGGCTCGCGTTCCACTCTCGTGGGCAGCTGCCCCAGCACCGCGTCGATGTCCTGTACGCAGGCGCGCGAGAGGGCCAGCCAGTCGATCACGGCTCGACCGGATGGAAGAGCAGGCCCGAGAGGAGCTTCGGGTCGAAGTACGTCGTCTTCGGCGGCATCGTGAGCCCGCGGCGGGCCCGCTCGAACACGTCCTCGATCCGGGTCGCCCGAAGGAGGAACGCCGCGTCTGCCTCTCCGGACGAGACCCGACGCACGGCCTCTACGCTGTCCGGGGTGTAACCGAGCCCCTGCTGCCCGAAACGGTCGACGAGCTCGACGTCGAGCTCACCTTCGGAGCCACGGACGAGCCGCGCCACACCCGGCCGGGCGAGCACGGCGGCCGCGTGCTCGTACGGCTCCGCGTGGAGCGCCGCGACCGCGGCGTCCACGGTCGCGAAGTCCTCGCCCGGCGGATCGACGTCGGGTCGCCCGACGAAGACCCGATGCGTGGGAAGGATCGAGAGCGCGGGATCGCCGGTCGAGACGAGGACCGCAAGCATGCGGTCTCCGCCGCCCTCCTCCGCGAACGCGAGCGCCGTCTCGTAGCGGTGGTGGCCGTCCGCGATCAGAAGCTGCGATTCCGCAAACGCATCCTCGACCGCGGGCCCGTCGTCGAGCCGCCACAGCCGCGACCCGTCGGCCTCGAGATCGGGCCCACGCGACGGAGCGGCAACCGGCGGCGAGCCGTCGTAGAGCAGGAGGATCGGCTCGAGCTGAGCGCCCGCCGCCCGCAGGAGGCGGAGGCGGCCCTCCTTCGTCCTCGCATGGGTGCGCTCGTGTGGCAGGACGACCCCGGCCGAGTAGGGCTCGACGCGGAGCGAGGCTGCGATCCCGCTACGGCGCCGGGTTTCGCCGTCCGGCCCGGGCACGTCCTGCTCGAGGAACCACACGGCCGGCGCCTCGTCCCGAACGAGCACACCTTCCTCGAGCCACGCGCGGTAGCGGGCGCCCGCTGCGGCCTCGTCCGGATCCGACGTCAGGTGCACGACGTTGTGGGGGTCGCGCGAGCGCAGGGCGACGCGTGCAGGCTCGTCCAGCACGTCGTACGGAGGGGCGGTCACGGCGGGGCTCGGCCGGGCGTACCTGACCGCGCGGAACGGGCGAACGTCGGCCACCGCGCGAGCCTACACTCACCGAGATGGCCGACCGGCGACCTGCGCGAACCCGACACCGCCACGGACTCGGCGCCGGATCGCCCCGCCCGTACACGATCCGGAGGGCCCGCCGAGAGCCGCGCCCGGGCGGAGCCTACGGCCTCGTCAGGGACGCCCCCGGACCTCACCCCGATCAGCAGCCGGCCGTTTGATGGCGACGATCGCGGAGCTCTCGGAGGACCGTACGGTCGACGCCGTGTTCGCGGTCGTTCGCAAGCGAAGGCTCACGACGCAGGGGGGAAAGCCCTACCTCGCGCTCGAGCTCGTCGACCCGACGGGCAGGATCGACGGCCGCATCTGGAACGACGTCGAGCTGCTCGACAAGCGCTTCGCCGAGGGCGACGCCGTGCGGGTGCTCGGGCGCGTGCAGCGCTTCGACGGTCGACTGCAGCTGCAGGTGCGCACGCTGGAGGCGGCAGACGACGATCCCGCGACACTCGCACCCTCGATGCGTCGCGACGGCGACGAGCTCGAGGGCTTCCTCGAGTTCCTCGCGTCGGAGATCTCCCATCCGGGGCTTTCGGACGCCGTCTCCCGGATCCTTGCCCTGCCCGACGTGAAGGGCGGCCTGCGGCAGCTCCCGGCCGCCGGGGCGGACGGCCATCACGGCTACGCCGGCGGTCTCCTCGAGCACACGGTCGGGGTCGCGACGCTTTGCCGCGAGACGGCGCAGCTCCATCCGCGGTTGCGCTCGGACCTGCTGCTCTCGGCCGCGCTCCTCCACGACGTGGGACGCGTCCGTGAGCTCGGGCGCGGGCCTTCGTTCCGTCCGACGACTGAGGGAGCCCTGCTCGGCCACGTGCACCTCGGGCTACGGCTCGTGGACGACCACGCGGGAGGGTTGGGATCGGACGTCCGCGCGGAGCTCCTGCACGCGATTGCCGCGCACCACGAGCGCAATGCCGCCCGTACCGCCGAAGCCGCGGTGCTCTACCACGCAAACCAGCTCGACGCCCAGGCCGCGACCCGGCCCGTCGGCGAACCGTAGCTCGCCTTGGAGGCAGCCGTGCTCGCGCTCCTCGGAGCGGCCTCCTGGGGCACCGGGGACTTCTTCGGCGGTCTCGCCTCCCGGCGGGCGCACGTGCTTACCGTGCTGGCGCTCTCGCAGGCGGTCGGCCTCGTCGGGGTGGCCGTCTGGGTCGTCGCGAGCCGGGCGGAGATCCCTGGGCTCCCGGACATCCTCCCGGCCGTCGGGGCAGGGATCGCCGGCGCGATCGGCCTTGCGGCGCTCTATCGCGGCATGGCGATCGGCGCGATGGGGATCGTGGCGCCGATCTCGGCGATCAGCCCGGCCGTGCCGCTCGCGGTCGACCTCGCCCGCGGCGACGCGCCGACCTCGCTGCAGTGGGCGGGGATCGCGCTCGCGATCGCCGGCGTCGCCCTCCTCGCCCGCGAGCGAGAGGACGCGCGGCGGGCCGGCGTCGCCGGTGCCGTGGCACTCGCGCTCGTGGCGGCGCTCGGCTTCGGGCTCTTCATCGTCGGCCTCGACGCTGCGTCGGACGGGGGCGCGGCGTGGGCCGTCGTGATCGCCCGGGCAACCTCGACGACGCTCGCCGTCGGCGCGGCGATCATCGTCTCGGTTCCTCTACGACCAGCGCCGAGCCTGCTCGGAACCGTGGTGGCGGTGGGGGTCTTCGACACGACTGCCAACGTCCTGGTGGCTTTCGCGACGACGCATGGCTCCGCCGGGATCGTCGCGGTCCTGAGCGCTCTCTACCCCCTCACGACCATCGTGCTCGCACGGCTCGTTCTCCAGGAGCGCCTCGACCTGGGACGCCGGGCGGGGGGAGCGCTGGCCCTCTGCGGCGCGGCGCTCGTCGCGGTCGGCTGAGAGCGGCGGGACGGTCGCGGGACGGCCTCCGCGCAGCCCCACGGCTGCCACATCCGCCGCGAAGGCGATTCAGACGTTGAAGCGGACGTTGAGCACGTCGCCGTCTCGAACCACGTACGTCTTGCCCTCGAGGCGTTGTGTCCCACGCCGGGCGGCCTCCGCGTGCGAGCCCGCGTCGAGGAGGTCCTCGGCGGAGATCACCTCGCAGCGGATGAACCCCCGTGCGATGTCGGAATGGATCGAGGCCGCGGCGTCGAGGGCGGTCTGGCCTCGGCGCAGCGTCCAGGCGCGCGTCTCCTTCTCGCCCGCCGTGAAGAACGTGATCAGCTCGAGCGCGTCCTTGAGCCGACGCACGACCTCCTCGAGCGCGGAAGGCGCATCGCGGAGCTCGGCAGCCTCCTCCTCGGGCAGTTCGGCGAGCTCCGCCTCCAGCTTGCAGTCGATCCCGCGCGGGCCGTTCTCGACTGCGAGCAGCGGCTTCGTCGTGAGTGGGTCGAGCTCCTCGGGCAGCTCGCCGGGCCAGTCGGCCAGCACACGGCCGCCGTCGAGATGGGCGAGGAGCTCCTCGAGCACCTCCGCCTCGGCGCGCTTTGCCGCGTCGCCGGACTTCGCCTCCTTCGAGACGCGCTCGTGCCTGCGCTCGACGTGGTCGCGGTCGGCGACGAGCAGCTCGAGCTCCAGTGTCTCGAGATCGCCGTCCGGCGTCGCGTCGTCCGAGAACCCGTCGAGCACCGCGAGGATCGCGTCGACCTGGCGGAGGTTGCCGAGGAGCTGCGGACCGGTCCCGGGAACGTCGACGACGCGAATCGCCGCGGGGGTCACCTTGCGCGCCTCGACGAGCGCCGCGAGCCGGTCGAGCCGGTCGTCCGCGATCGCGGCCATACCGACGTTCGGCTTGTCGGTCACCGACGCATAGGCCGTGATCTCCGCGCCCGCGCGGGTCAGGGCGTTGAACAGCGTCGTCTTGCCGCTGTTCGGAAGCCCGACGATCCCGACCTCGAGCGCCATCGGGGCGTCAGGCTACTCGTCGGCGGCGCCCGCGCCGGAGGCTACGCGCCGAAGCCGACCTGCGAGCCGGGCGGGTACCGCTTCAGATACACGACCTTCGGCACGACGACCGTGAGCCGCCCGTCGACCGCGTCGAGCTGCAACGTCGCACCCGATCCGGCAGACACCGCGCGCTCGATCGCGTCCGCAGTCTCCGGCTGGACGGTCGCCGCGACGATCTGCCCGCCGTCGAACACGAGCTCGATGCGAATGGAATCGTCAGACAGGGCACACCACCTCCGTCAAGACGCCGTGCACGGCGTCGGGATGAACGAACGCGACCTCGAGACCGAACAGACCATGACGCGGCGCCTCGTCGATCAGCTCCGCACCGGATCTCTCGAGCTCCGAGACGGCAGCGCTCACGTCGTCGACCGAGTAAGCGACGTGGTGCATGCCCGGGCCCCGGCTCGCGAGAAAGCGGCCGACGGGCGTGTCGTCGCTCGTGGGCGCCAGGAGCTCGATGCGACTCTCGCCGACGAGCACCGACATCGCATCGACACCCTGTTCCCGGACGGTCGACCGATGCTCGAGCGTTGCTCCGAACAGGAGCTTGTACGTCGCAAGAGCCTCCTCGAGGTCGACGACGGCAATACCGAGATGATGGATCCCACCGACCCTCACGCCGCCGATGCTACTTCGGCGGCCTTCGGTGTGCGGGGCTCGAGAATCGCGTCGACGAGCCCGTACTCGACCGCCTCGACCGGCGTCATGAAACGGTCGCGGTCGATGTCCTCCATCACGGTCGCGAGCGGACGGCCCGTGTGGCGCGAGAGCACCTCGGCCATCTGGCGCGTAGACGCCTCGATCTCGCGTGCCGCGATCGCGATGTCCGATGGTGCTCCACGGGCACCCGCCGAGCCCTGGTGGATCATCAGCTTCGCGTGCGGGAGAGCGAGGCGCTTTCCGGGAGCGCCGCCCGCGACGATCACCGCCGCGGCAGACATGCCGATCCCGAAGCAGATCGTCCTCACGTCGGCTCGCACGTGCTGCATCGCGTCGTAGATCGCCATGCCCGCGTATGCGTCGCCGCCCGGAGAGTTGACGTAGAGGTCGATGTCCGTCTCCGGGCTCTCGGCTTCGAGGAACAGAAGCTGCGCGACAACCGTGTTCGCAAGCTCCTCGTCGACCGGCCGTCCGAGAAACACGATCCTCTCGCGCAGCAGGCGCGAGTAGATGTCGAACGCGCGCTCACCGCGTCCGTCGGCTTCGACGACGGTGGGGATCACCATGCTCTCGCTCTCCTCCGCTAATGTGCAACTGATCGGTTGCACTATACATGCAACTCGGAGGTTGCGTATGGAGATCCGAAGAGAGGTGCTGCTGCCGACCACCCGCGAGGACGCGTGGGAGGCGCTCACAGACCCCGAGCGCCTCGAGCAATGGTTCGCGACCGAGGTGGAGCTCGAGCTTCGCGAGGGCGGCGCGGCCGTATTCCGCTGGGGGGACGGCGACGTCCGCCGTGGAGAGGTCGTCACCGTCGAGGACGAGCAGCGGGTCGTGTTCCGCTTCGAGGACGACGGCCTCGTCGACCTTCGCCTCGCCGACGACGACGCAGGGACGCGCGTGGTCGTGCGCGAGAGATCACCCGAGTGGAGCGCTGCGCTCGAGTTGACAGCGCTCGCATCGTGGGCGCTTCGGTAGATCGCGTCTTCGACGCTCTCGCCGACCCGAGCCGCCGATTCGTGCTGGAGCTGCTCGCCGGGCGCGAGAGCGCGAGCCAGTCCGAGCTCGCCGCACACCTGCCGGTCACGCGCCAGGCCGTCGCCAAGCACCTCTCGACCCTGCATGCCGCGGGTCTCGTTCGCAGCGAGCGCCGCGGGCGCGAGACGCGGTACGCACTGGAGGGGGCCGCCCTCGACGACGCGACGGCCTGGCTCGAACGGGTCGGCTCGCAGTGGGACGAGCGGCTGGCGGCGCTCGCGCGGCACGTCGAACGACGCACGAGCGCATAGCAGGGCGGGCGCGGTCTCCGCGAATCGAGGTGCTCGAGGTCCTGGCGCGCGCCGCTCAGCCGAGCGTGTTCAGCACGTCGCGAGCCCAGCCGGCGGCAGGCCGGTCGCCCTTCGCCTCGTAGATCGCGAGCGCCTCGGCGGCGAGGTCGCGGGCCTCGCCCGGCTTGCCGCACTCGACCAGCGTGCGCGCGAGGAGCATACGGTGGCCCCCCGCGTGGTCGTAGAAGTCGGAGCCCGCGATCAGCTCGACGGCGCGGCGGGCGAGTCGCTCGCCCTCGAGGCAATCGCCGCGCCTTGCCGCGAGCAGCCCCTCGAGCGCGTCGACGTGCGCGAGCGTCGAGAGGTCGGAAGGGCCCGCCGTCTCCCGCGCGGTCGCGCACCACGCCACGGCCTCCTCGTCCTCACCGCGGTCGACGAGGTTCTCCGCGAGCACGCAGACGACGGTGGAGTAGTACGCCCGGTCGCCGAGCGCGTCGAGCTCTGTGATTGCGACCCGGAGCAGCCGCTCGGCAGCGTCCACGTCGCCCGCCCGGGTCTCCACGAACGCAGCACCCATCGCCGTCGCGGCGGCCTCGATCATGCGGCCCGCGTCGCGGGACGCCTGCACACCCGCCTCGTGGGCAGCTCGAGCCTCGTCGAACCTGCCGACCGATGCCAGCGCGCGCCCCATCCGGCGCTGCGCAGCCCCACGTTCGAGCGACCCTCTGGAACGGGCGATCGCATGCTCGGTCTCGCGCAGCACGTCGTCGACGTGCATCGGGCCGAACGCCTGCGCCGCGCCCTGCCACGCCGTGAAGTACTGGGCAAGGTGCGCCGCACCTGCACGTGTCGCGTGCTCCACGCCACGCACGAGCGCCTCGCGGCTTGCCTCCGCTCGCATGGCAGTCCAGTGGACGCCGAACTGCACCCACTCGACCTGAGCCAGGCCGCGGTCGTCCTCGAGGGTCTCCATCAGGCGGCGGAGCTCGTCGATACGCGGCTGCGCCGCCTCGCGCCGGTGTCCGCCCGTGGTGAACTCGAGCCTGAGCGAGAGGAGCTCGGCCCAGGCACGGAAGCGCGGATCGTCGGCCGTCGCCACCTCCTCGATCGTCTCGCGCGCGTCGTCGAGCCGGCCCGTCTCGAGCAGCGCCCACTGCCGCTCGATCAGCAAGTCGAGCCGCCGAGAGTCTCCCTCGGGAAAGAACGCCAGCGCACGGCCGAGCAGGCTCCCTGCGGCCGCGAGGTCGCCCCGCCCGAGCGCGCCGGCGGCTGCCTGCTCGAGCCGCGCGGCGGCACGTTCTCGAAGTCGCTCCAGGCGCGGATCGGTCGCGTCGAGCGCCGCGCGGTTCGCGTGCGCCTGCTCGAGGTGGTAGCCCGCTATCTCGTCGAGCTCGATCAGCTCACCCTGCTGCTCGAGCCAGTCGGCGAACCGCTCGTGGAGCTCCGCGCGCGTCTCCTTCGGCAGCGCGTCGTACGCCGCATCGCGGATGAGAAGATGACGGAAGCGGAACGCGTCGTCGTTGACGAAGGTCGCCCGGTCGGGACGGATCACCTCCTTGCGCACGAGCGCGAGCAGGTGAGTGGGGATGTCGGCCCGGCCCGTCTCCGGCGCCAGCTGCTCGACGACCCCGCGGTGGAAGACCTGCCCCTCGACCGCGCCGCGGCCGATCACGTCGCGTTCCGCGCTGCCGAGCCGGTCGAGGCGGGCCTGGAGCAGCGCCTGAACCGTCGGCGGCACGACGATCTCACCCGCCGAGCCTTCCTCGGCGACCATTGCGAGCATCTCCTCGAGGAAGAGCGGATTTCCGTCCGCCGCGGCGAGGACGCGCCGCCGCACGTCGGGGTCGAGGACGACGTCGCGTGCCAGCTCGTCGACGAGCCTTTCGCAGTCGCCGGCCGACAGCGGCTCGAGCAGGATCGTGGTCGCGTTGAGCTTCCCGCCGCCCCAGCCGAGGCGGTCCTCGAGCAGCTCGGGACGCGCGACGCAGAGCAGGAAGATCGGCGCGTCGCGCGACCAGTCGGCGACGTGCTCGACCAGGTCGAGGAACACCCCCTCTGCCCACTGGATGTCGTCGAGCAGCACGATCTGCGGCCGTTCCTCCGCGCGAGCCTCGAGCAGCTTGCGAAACGTGAGCTGCGTCTCCGCCGGTGAGACGCCGATCACGGTCTCCGGGTCGACGCCGATCGCGAGCAGGATCTCGACGAGCGGCCAGTAGGTGATGTCCTCGCCGTAGTGGAGGCACCGCGCGCGGAGCACGTCCGCCGCGTCGCCGACGCCCTCGAGGAACTCGGCAACCAGCCTCGACTTGCCCACGCCGGCGGGCCCGAGCAGTGTGAACAGGTGGCAGGCGCGCTCCGATACCGCCGCATCGAAGTCCGCGCGCAGCCGCTCGCGCTCGCCCACGCGGCCGACGAGCGGCGCGTCGAGCCGCCGGACGAATGCCTCGGCCGTCATGTCCACGGAGACGAGCCGGTATGCGGCGACCGGGTCGCGCTTCCCCTTGAGCTCGAGCGGTTCCAGCGCATCGGTGACGACAGCGTCCCTGACGAGCGCGAGCGTCCCTCCGCCGACCAAGATCTCGCCGGACGGCGCCGCCTGCTCGAGCCGCGCTGCCACGTTCACGGCGTCGCCGGTGACGAGCGTCTCACCCTCCCCGGCCACGACCTCGCCCGTGTTTACCCCTGTGCGAAACGAGAGCGCGACGCCGAGCTCCTCGCCGAGGCGGGCCAAGCGATCGCGGATCTCACCCGCGGCCCGCACCGCCCTCAGCGCGTCGTCCTCGTGCGCAACCGGGATCCCGAACACCGCCATCACTGCGTCGCCGATGAACTTCTCCACGGTTCCGCCGTGGCGCTCGACGATTCGCCGGATCTCCTCGAAGTAGCGCGCCATCGTTCGCCGCAGGCTTTCGGGGTCGAGCTGCTCGCCGAGCGCCGTCGAGCCGGTGACGTCGCAGAAGACGACCGTCACCGTCTTGCGCTGCTCACGTGCGGGTTCCGCTGCCCCAAGCTCGGCGCCGCAGGAGCCGCAGAAGCGGAATCCATCGGGGCTCTCCTGGCCGCACGCCGAGCAGCGAACCATCGGGGCCGAGCCTACATCGCGACCGGCGAGCCGACGACGTCGTCGCTCGTGGTGAAGCGGACATCGCCCGCGCGCCACAGCTCGAGCACGGCGGCGACGCGCTCCTCGGAGAGCCCCCGCGAGGCGTCTTCGACGAACGCGACCTTCCGACCCCGGGCGAGCAGCCCCATGACCGCGGCGTGGTTGCAGACGTCGGTGGCGACGCCGAACAGGAGCACCTCTGTGGGGTCGAGCACGTCGAGAAGCGGATCGAGGTTCGGGTTCGAGAACGCGCTGTAGGTCTTCTTCAGGACGAGCAGCTCACGCCTGTCCCGCACCAGGTCCGGGATGAGGCCCGGCGGGTACGGCGTGAGCGAGATCGGCAGCGGGTCACGCTGGACCGTCTCGGGGATCTTCGCGCTTCCGGGCGCGCCCCGCAGGCAGTGCGGCGGAAACGTGTCCTCGAAGTCCGGCTCGTCGGACAGCTCGGGGTCGGTCAGCTCGTGGTCGTCGGCGGTGGCCAGGTGCGTGATCCCCTGCTCCTCGGCCCAGCGGACGAGGCGCGCCATCGCCTGGACCGTGTTCTCGGCGTCGGGCACCGGCAGCTTTCCCGCCGCTTGGACGAAGTCGACCTGCGTGTCGACATCCCACAGCAACAACCGACTCACGCGACGAGCTCGAGCCGCTCGTTCGGGCGAAAGCGTCTGCCGACCTTCCCTGTCGGCCGGCCGTCGGTCATCACGATGTCCGCCGTGAAGTCGTTCTCCCCGCGAATCAACGACGAGCCGACGCCGTACGCGTCCACCGGCACCCCAAGACGCTCGAACACCTCGATCTTCTCCACGGTGAATCCGCCGGAGGCCACGATCTTGACCCGCTCGAACCCGTCCTCGTCCAGGGCGGCCCGGACCTTGCGGACGAGTCGCTCGTTCACGCCGCGTGGGTCGAAGTCGCCCATCTCGCCCCAGAGAGCGCGATCGACGAGCTGCCCCGACGTGTCGAGCCGGACGCCCCAGAGTCGCGAGCCCAGGGCACGGGCGACGTCGAGTGCGGTCTGCACCGAGTCGTTGTCGAAGTCGACGAGCACGGTGATGTGAAAGTCCTCGGGCGCCCACTCCGCGAACTTCGTGGCCGCGAGCACAGTGTTGCCGCCGTACGCGGCGATGAGCGCGTGTGGAACCGTCCCGACGCCCCGGCCACCCCACCACGAGGCCTGGGCGTCTGACGTGACGCCGACCTCCGCGCCGAGCACAGCCCCGGCGACGTGCGCCGCGTAGCCGTCCCCCGTCTGCACGCGATGGTGGTCGTGACGCGCAGGCATGAAGATGATCTGCTTCCCGTTGGCCGCCTCGAGCACCCGCGCCGTGTTCGTCGCGATCAGCGTTCGCCGCGCCAGCGTGCCGAGCACGACGGTCTCGAGGTGCGCGAACGTCGTGTAGTCGCCCTCGATCGTCATCACGGTCTCCCAGGGCTCGACCCGGTCGCCGTCGTGCAGGGCGTGGACGGTGAGCTCGGGCCATTCGTACGCGCAGAGCTGGAGGATCGCGATAGCCTCGTCGGTGCCTCCGAGCATCGCACGATGTCGCTGGAACACCTGCATCAGCACCCGCGGGTGCCGACCGTCCCGAAGGAGGGCTCGACGCGTGTGGTTGAAGTACGCGTCGCTGTAGTAGCCGTCGCGCATCTTCTCGACCGGGAGCTCGAAGACCGCAGGCTCGAGCCGGCCCCCCCTCGTCCGTCGAGGCGCGACGGTCACGGTGCCGGATCGAGCGCCGCCTCTGCCCCGAGGCACGCCGCGATCGCAGCCTGGGCGACCTCGAGCTGCTCGGGGGAGGGTTGGCTCGTCGAGATCCGGCGCTGAACCTCCGTCCCGGGACGGGCGAGCGCCCGGGAAAGGCGGCGCTGCGGGTTGCGCGTCATCCAGCCGAACACCTCGACTGCGACGGCGACCGCCCCGAACGCGCCGACGACCCTCACCTTCGCTCGGTGGCGTCTGGGAGTGAGCTCGGCGGCCATCCCTGCGAGGGCGCTCGCGAGGGTCAGGGGGCCGACGAGGTGCGAGCCGCAGCGATCGTGCTCCTTCTCCGCGGGCGCCCCGGTCTCGTAGGCCCCGATCGACATGTGCTCTGCACCGTGATACGCGGTGAGATCGTCGCCGCGAAGCGCGACCAGCGCGGGCACGAGAGAAGCGATCACGACGGCGGCTTCGCGCGGGACCAGCGGCAGCGACGACCGGCGTGCGAGCGTCGCGCCGGCCGAGGCCACGAAGAACGATGCGACGACAGCGGGCCGCTCGAACGGTAGGCGCGCTTCCGGCAGCCCACGTTTCACGGCGGGCAGGACCGCGAACGCCTCCGCGAGGCGCAGCGGCCCACGGACGAACGGGACGGTCACATCCGATCCGATCCTGGGCTTGGACCCCGATCCGCTTCTGACCGTGCCGTCCGCCAGTCGAACGGCGGCGCCCCAGGCCCGCGGGCCGTGGACGAGAACGCCGTTCTGGAGCGCCATGCCGCCCAGGCGAAGCTTCTCCATGAGCAGAGCGTAGCGCCAGCCGGTCGCGCTGCCCCGGCTCGAGGGCTCGCCGGCTCGGGAGGCGGGGCCGAACCTGCGGTCGGCCGCCGCGAGACCGAGCCCCAGCGCGACCGGGGCAGGCTGAGCTTGCAACAGACTGTTGCGAGCTCTGTTCGACCTATGACGCCGATGTTCCGGTGGCGACGCGGCGGAGCGCACGTTGGAGCGCCGACGCGGCCTCGCCGCGCTCCACCGGCTCGTCGTCGAGAGCGACGACCGGCATCACCTCCCGCACGGACGACGACGTGAAGATCTCATCCGCCCGGCGCATCCGCCCCAGGGGAAACACACCGACCGCAGTCTCGAAGCCGCACGACGGCGCGAGCTCGAGGAGCGCTGCACGCGTCTCGCCCGCGAGAATGCCGAGCTCGGCGGAGGGCGTGAGGAGGGTCTTCCCCTCCCGCCACCAGACGTTCGTGACCGTGCCTTCGAGCACGGTCCCGTCGAGGTCGACGAGCACGGCGTCGTCCGCGCCGCGGCGGCGCGCCTCGGTCTCCGCGGCGACGTGTGTCGCGTAGCTGACCGACTTCGCGCCGGGCAGGAGCCAGGGCGCAAAGCGGCGGGGAAATGCGAGCGACACGAGCCGCTGGCCCCGGGCGCGGGCGTCCTCGAGCCAGTCTGGCAGCGGCGCGACGAGGACGATGGTGACGGGTGCCTCGCCGGGCGGCCCAGGTGTCCGGTAGAGCCGCAGAACCGCGTCGGGAAGCGCCGCTGCGCCGAGGGCGAGCCCGACGAGCTCCGTCAGCTCCGGGCGATCCGCAGCGGGCAGGCCGAGCAGGTTGGCGGAACCGTCGAGCCGGTCGAGATGCTGTGTCAGCCGGAAGGGGCCCCCGTTGTAGACCCGCAGGGTCTCGAACGCCGCACGACCGCGAGCGAACCCTTCGTCGTCGGCGGCCACGAGCCCGGAGAGGGGATCGACGAGGCCGCGCCCCGAGACGGCGGCCGCAACCGGACGCGCGATCACGCCCACCCACCCGGTGGCCGCCCGAGCGTGTTCACTCCGAGCGCAGGCTGCGGATGCGCTCGACGAGCGCCGCCGTCGAGCCGTCGAGCGGCTCGTCGGGCGTCTCCCCGGCGAGGACGGGCGCGAGCCTCACGGCGAGCTCCTTCCCGAGCTCGACGCCCCACTGGTCGAAGGAGTCGATGCCCCAGATCGCCCCCGCCGTGAAGACCGCGTGCTCGTAGAGGGCGACGAGCGAGCCGAGCGCAAACGGCGTCAGCCGGTCGAGCAGAAGCACGGTGGACGGACGGTTGCCTGGCATCTCCTTGTGCGGGACGAGCTGCTCGGGAACACCCGCCTCCGCGAGCTCGGCGGCAGACCGCCCGAACGCGAGCGCCTGCGCCTGGCCGAGCGCGTTCGCAAGCAGGAGCGTGTGGTGGTCGCCGAGGGGATTCAGCGGGTTCGCGAAGGCGATGATGTCGCACGGGACGAGCGCGGTGCCCTGGTGCAAGAGCTGGTGAAAGCTGTGCTGGCCGTTGGTGCCCGGCTCGCCCCAGACGATCGGGGCCGTGTCGACGGCGACCGCGGCGCCCTCCAGCGTGACGTGCTTGCCGTTCGACTCCATCACGAGCTGCTGGAGGTACGCGGGGAACCGTGCGAGGTACTGCTCGTAGGGCAGAACGGCGTGTGTCTGCGCCCCGAACAGGTCTCGATACCAGACGTCGAGAAGCCCCATCAGCAGGGGAAGGTTGCGCTCGGCGGGCGTCTCGGCGAAGTGCCGGTCGATCGCGTGGAACCCGGCGAGCATGTCGTGAAACGCCTCCGGGCCGATCGCGAGCATCGTGGAGAGGCCGATCGCGGAATCCATGGAGTAGCGGCCCCCGACCCAGTCCCAGAAGCCGAACGCGTTCGCCGGATCGATCCCGAACTCGGAGACCGCGGCGAGGTTGGTCGAAACCGCGACCACATGCTTCGCGATCGCGCGCTCATCGCCGCCCATGGCGTCGAGGAGCCACCGGCGGGCGCTCTTCGCGTTCGTCATCGTCTCGAGCGTCGTGAAGGTCTTCGAGCAAACGACGATCAGTGTCTCCTCGGGGTCGAGGTCGCGCAGCGCCTCGACGAGCTGGGTCGCGTCGACGTTCGAGACGAAGCGGAACGCCGTTCCGCGGTCGGAGTACGCGCGAAGCGCCTCGTAGGCCATCGCCGGCCCGAGATCGGAGCCGCCGATCCCGATGTTGACGACGGCGCGGATCGCACGCCCCGTATGCCCCTGCCACGCGCCGCTTCGCACCCGATCCGAGAACGCCGACATCCGGTCGAGCACCTCGTGGACCTCGAGGACGACGTCGCGTCCGTCCACGACCAGCGAGCTCGACCGCGGCATCCGCAGCGCCGTGTGGAGCGCCGGCCGATCCTCGGAGCGGTTGACGTGCTCGCCGCGGAACATCGCGTCGCGACGCTCGGCGACGCGACGTTCTGACGCGAGCGCGAGCAGGAGAGCGACCGTCTCGTCCGTGATGCGGTGCTTCGACAGGTCGGCGTGGATCCCGGACGCCTCGAACGAGAGCCGCTCGGCACGTCCCGCGTCGTCCGCGAAGAGCTTGCGGAGATGCAGGTCGCGAACAGCCGTGTGGTGTCGGCGTAGTGCCTGCCAGGCGGGGCTGTCGGTAAGCGTCTCGGTCACGCCGCTCGGCGGCCGGAACCCCGGCCGTTGTCTCGTAGACTCGCAAGACGACTCTAGTTGTTCGGACGCGGGAGGAAGAATGACGACGTCGACCCCGATGCAGCTCGGAATGGTCGGTCTAGGCCGGATGGGCGCGAACCTCGTGCGCCGTCTCATGCGCGACGGTCACCGGTGCGTCGGCACCGACGTCAGCGCCGACGCCGTCGGCGCGCTCACCGATGACGGCATGACCGGCGCCGCCTCGATCGCCGAGCTCGTCGAGGCGCTCGAGGCGCCTCGGGTCGTCTGGGTGATGGTGCCGGCCGGCGACATCACCGACCAGGCCGTGGCGGAGCTCGGCCAGGCGCTCTCGGCCGGCGACACGGTGATCGACGGCGGTAACACGCGCTACCACGACGACATCCGCCGTGCCGCAGAGCTTGCGGAGCGAGGCATCCACTACGTGGACTGCGGCACGAGCGGCGGAGTCTTCGGCCTCGAGCGCGGGTTCTGTCTGATGGTCGGCGGCGAGGACGAGACGGTCGACCGGATCGCTCCGCTCCTCACCTCGATCGCGCCCGGCCCCGGCGGGGTCGAGCGGACGCCCGGAAGGAAAGGAGATCTCGCTCCGGAGGAGCTCGGCTGGCTCCATTGCGGGCCGGCGGGAGCAGGGCATTTCGTGAAGATGGTCCACAACGGCATCGAGTACGGGGTGATGGCCGCCTACGCCGAGGGCCTCAACATCCTGCACCACGCCAACGCGGGCACCCGCAAACACGATTCGGACGCCGAGACCGCGCCGCTCGAACGACCCGAGCTCTACCGCTACGACCTCGACCTCGCCGCGATCACGGAGGTGTGGCGTCGCGGGAGCGTGATCGCCTCCTGGCTGCTGGATCTCACGGCCACGGCGCTGTACGAGTCTCCGGGGCTCGACGACTTCGAGGGGCGCGTCTCCGATTCGGGTGAAGGACGGTGGACCTCCATTGCCGCGATCGACACCGGCACACCGGCGCCGGTTCTCGCGACGGCGCTGTTCGAGCGCTTCTCGTCCCGGCAGGAGGGCGAGTTCGGGAACCGCGTCCTGTCCGCCATGCGCAAGCAATTCGGAGGGCACCCGGAGAAGCCGGGGGACTAGAGGCTCGAGCCCGGCGGGGCCGTCAGGCCAGCGTCGTCGTTGCGATCGTGCGGAAGAGATCGACCGCGAGCTCGAGGTCGTCCACCGCGATACGCTCGTCGGCCGAGTGGACGAGACGGCCGACGAGCTCGGGGTCCATCGCCCGGAGCGGGAAGAAGCCGTACGCGGTCGTCCCGAACGCCTCGCGCACATAGTGGCTGTCCGTGAACCCCCCGCAGGCGAGCGGGACGAGGCGCGCGTCGGGCTCCGTCGCCGAGACCCATCTCTCGAGGGCGTGCCAGAGCGGCGTCCCGACGGATGACCGCGTGCCGCCGACGCGGTCGGCCTCGATCCACTCGAGCTCCCATGTCCCGGGGACGCCGGCGCGCAGGAGGGACTCGACCTCGGCCGGCGCCTGGCCCGGCAGCAGGCGACAGTCGACCGTGATCGTGCAGGAGGCGGGTATGACGTTTCGCTTTCGCGACGCCTCGATCATCGTCGGCGAGAGCGTCGCGGACAGCAGAGGCGCGAGGAGCTCGCCCGCGAGCCGATCCACCGCCCGCGCGCGGGCGAGCGCCTCCTCGGGGGGCGGCGCCTCGCCGACGACGGCCTCGAGGAACGCCTCGACCTCGGGGATCAGCACCGGCGGGAGCTCGAGGCGGCCGAGAGCCTCCAACACCGGGCCGGCACGCAGGAGGGCATTGTCGGCGGAGTGCGGATCGGACGCGTGCCCGGCCCTCCCGTGCAGCCGGACGAGGAACGGCGCCGTTGCCTTCTCGGCGACGGCGCACAGATAGAACACCTTCCCACCGAGCACGCACCGCTCGCCGCCTCCCTCGTTGAGCGCAAAATCCGCGCGCACCGTGTCCGGCTGCTCGGCGGCGAGCCAGGACATCCCGTACCCGTCGGCGACGTCGCCGACCTCCTCGTCGGCCGTCAGCGCCAGCACGACGTCGCCCGGCGGACGGACGCCCTCCCTGGCGAGCGAGCAGAAAGCGACTGCCGCTGCCGCAACGTGGCCCTTCATGTCGAGGGCCCCGCGTCCCCAGACCTCGCCGTCGACGAGATCGCCGGACCAGGGATCGTGGGACCATTCGCCGGGATCGGCCAGCACGGTGTCGGTGTGCGCCATCAGGAGCAGGCTCGGCCCGTCCCCGCCCTCCAGACGTGCGACGAGGTTGGCGCGCTCGGGCGCGCGGGCGACGAGGTCGCACGCGACACCATGGCCCGCCAGGTAGCTGCGGACGGCCTCGGCCGCCCGGGTCTCGTTGCCGGGAGGGTTGACGGTGTCGAGCCGGACGAGCTCCCGGAGGAGCTCGGTCACCTCCCGACGGAGGCTCAATCGTCCTCGGCCCTCGAGCGGGCCGTCAGCTCGTTGCGGGCCTCCCAGAGCTCCGGGTACACGACGGTCTTGACGAGGCGACCGAGCACCTCGACCGGGGTTCCCTGGGTCCCGACGACACTGTCGCCGATCACGCGGGCGACCACGCGGTAGTGGCGCACCCGCCATTGCTGGCACCACTCGTCGAGCTCGACGAGCGACTCGGCGAGACGGTACAGGGCGTCGTGCTCACGGCGGTGAACGTAGAGCTCTTCCACGGAGAGGCCCGCATCGCGCCGGCGGGCGTGGAACGCCTGGCCGAGCCGGGGCAGAGCGGCACGAAGCGTCCTCCATCCCGGTGAGTCGAAGCCGCTGCCGTGGCCGAGCACCTTGCGGATCTCCTGGTACTCCCACGGCGAAAGCTCCTCGAGCATGTCGAGCTGGTCGGTGACATAGCGCATGCAGCGCAGGGGGCGCCGGAGCAGCCGGGCCGCCTCCGCGACGTCGCCCTGCTCGGCGAGGCGCACCGCCTCCTCGACCTCGCTGGTGGCGAGCTTCAGCCAGAGCTCCGACGACTGATGGACCACCTGGAACAGCAACTCGTCGCGGTGCACGCGCTCCTCCGGGGCCTTCTGCAGCTCGAGCAGCTCCACGGTGTTCAGGTACCGCTCGTAGTCGGTCTCGGCGTCGCCGGGGAGGACCGGGGTATCGAAGTCCTCACTCGCCTCTGACATGACTCGGAGCATACTGGCGCAAATGGGCGACCTGTTCAGCGATGCGGCGTCCGAGCAAACGGCCTCGACGGGGCCCCTGGCGAACCGCGTGCGGCCCCGCAAGCTGACCGAGCTCGTCGGCCAGCGCGGCATCGTCGGCCCGGAGACGGCGCTCGGCCGGGCGATCGCCGAGGGTCGCGCTCCGTCGATGATCCTCCACGGCCCGCCCGGTGTGGGCAAGACGACGATCGCTCGGATCGTCGCCGAGGCGTCGACCGCGTCGTTCGAGGAGCTGTCGGCCGTCTCCGCGCGGATCGACGACGTCCGCGCGGTGATCGGGCGTGCCCGCGACCGCCTCGGCGGTAACGGTGTGCGCACGTTGCTCTTCATCGACGAGATCCACCGATTCGACAAGCGTCAGCAGGATTCGGTGCTCCACGCCGTCGAGGACGGTCTCGTCACGCTGATCGGGGCCACGACCGAGAACCCGTACTTCGAGGTCAACCAGGCGCTCCTCTCCCGGTGCACCGTGGTAGAGCTCGAGCCGCTGACGCCGGAGGAGCTCGGGCTCGTGATCGAGAGGGGCTCGGCGGCGCTCGGCGCCGACGTGCCCCCGGCCGTCTCGGCGGAGATCGCCCGGCGTTCCGGCGGCGACGCGCGCACCGCGCTCCAGACGCTCGAGCTCGCCTGGGAGACGGCCTCGGCCGCCCGGGAGGAGCTCGGCGTCCCCCACGTCGAGGACGCTGCGCGCAAGCGGCCGCTCGTGTACGACAAAGACGGCGATCGCCACTACGATCTCGCGTCGGCGTTCATCAAGTCGATGCGTGGAAGCGACCCGGACGCGGCCGTGTACTACCTCGCGGCGATGCTCGAAGGCGGCGAGGATCCGCGGTTTCTCGCCCGGCGAATCGTGATCGCGGCGAGCGAGGACGTCGGCAACGCCGACCCGCAGGCGCTCGTAGTGGCCGTTGCTGCCGCCCAGGCCGTCGAGCACGTGGGGCTGCCCGAGGCGCAGCTCAATCTCGCCCAGGCGGCGATCTATGTCGCCCGGGCACCGAAGTCGAACGCGACCGCGCGCGCCATCTGGCAGGCGCGCGAGGACGTCCGCCGGGAAGGGATCTCTCCCCCTCCGGCCGCGCTGCGCGACGCTCACTACCGCGGCGCCGCGCTGCGCGGTCACGGCAAGGGATACGTCTCGCCTCACGACGACGCGACCGGCGCGCGCGCCGACCACCTCCCCGAGGGCATCGCGGGGCGGACGTACTATGTTCCGTCCCTGAACGGCGAAGAGGCGGGTGAGGAGGAGCGACGTGGCGATCCGGACGGGTGACAGGGCGCCCGAGTTCGACCTGGAGGAGGCCGCCGACCGGCCTCGTGTCCGTCTTGCCGACTTTCGCGGCCGCTCGAACGTGCTGCTCGTCTTCCATCCGTTCGCCTTCACCGACGTCTGCGCCGAGGAGGCGCAGGATCTGCAGGAGAACCTCGAGTCGTTCCGGAACGCGAACACCGAGATCGTGCTCGTCTCCTGCGACGCATCGGCGGCGCGCCAGGCGTGGAAACGCGAGCTCGGCGCGGAGTACACGTTCGCCTCCGACTTCTGGCCGCACGGCGCCGCCGCCACGAGCTACGGGGTGTTCGACGAGACGACGGGCGCTCCCGTGCGTGGGACCTTCCTGATCGACACGGACGGCATCGTGATCTGGTCGCTGGTGAAGGACTCGCCGACACGACGCACGGAGATGGTGCCCGGGTCGCTCGAAACCCTCGGCGGAAGGACCTGACGCGACCCGGCCGAGGCCGGCCGCGAGAGAGATACACAGACGGTACGAAGTGCGCACACACCCGGCACAGGTTCGCGGCTACCGTGACCTCAGGGGGTCGCGCACCCCCTTGGGAGGGTGCGGACCGATCGCCTCGGCAGTGCAGGACGCGCCCGACCGGCGGCTTCGACCCGGGCGGCAGGTCGTGTGCCACGACCGCGGGGTCCACGCTGAGAACGCTGGCCGTACGCAGCTGGGGCGAGGACGGCGCACCCGCTCTCGTCTGCCTTCACGGGGTTACCTCGTGGGGCGGGCACTTCGAGACGCTCGCGGAACGGCTCGCGCCCGGGCATCGGCTGATCGCTCCCGACCTGCTTGGGCACGGAGACTCGCCGCGCGAGCCGCCCTGGCGGATAGGCGAGCACCTCGAGAGCCTCGAGGCGACGCTGGGCACCGTCCCGCGAGCGTGGCTCGGGCACTCGTTCGGCGGCCGGCTCGCGTTCGAGTACGCGGCGGCGCATCCCGAGGCGGTCGCGCGGCTCGTGCTGCTCGACCCGGCGATCCTGCTCGCGCCTCACGTGGCGCTCTGGGCTGCGGAGAACGCCCGCCCCGAAAGACGCTACGCGAGCTTCGACGAGGCGATCGGCCGCCGCTACGAGGAGAGTCAGCTGCATCACGCGCCCCGCTGGCTCGTCGAGTCGGAGCTGCGCGGGCACCTCGTCGAGGACGCAGACGGCTGGCGCTACCGGTACACGCAGGCCGCGGTAGTCGCCGCCCACGGCGAGATGGCGACCGACCCGCCGCCGTTCGAGGCCGTCCGGGTCCCGACCCTCCTGGTGCTCGGCGCGCAGTCATACCTCCCGTATGACCACCTGCTCGCGGCACACCGTACGGCGCTCGGCGACCTGCTCGAGGTCGTGACTGTCCCCGGCGGCCATACCGTCCTGTGGGACGCCCTCGACGAGACCGCGGCAGCGATCGCGGCGTTCCTGGCGTAGATCGCGTGAAACTGCGGCCGAGCCGCGTCCCTAAATCTCGGAGGGGCCGGTGCGAAATTCCCCCTCCCGATGCGCGTTCGTTCCCGCCGTGCCCGCGCTCAATCTCCGTCGTAGTGCTCGTCCGCCAGGGCCAGCACGTCGTCGAGGATCGCAACACCCTCCTCCGCTTCGTCGCGCGTGATCGTGAGAGGGGGCACGACCATGACCACGTTCCAGTGCGTCATCAGATAGACCCCCCGCTCGAGCGCTGCCTTTGCGATCCGCGCGACGGGCGCCGCCGCCTCGCCGGATGCGTTGTAGGGGACGAGCATCTCCCTCGTCGCACGGTTCTTGACGAGCTCGAGCCCCCAGAAGCAGCCCAGCCCGCGCACGTCGCCGATCGACGGGTGACGCTCCGCGAGCCCGCGCAGAGCGCCGGCGAACCAGTCACCCATCGAGGCCGCGTTCTCCACCACGCCCTCCTCGCGAAAGGCCTCGATCGACGCAATCGCGGAGGCGCATGCGAGCGGATGGCCCGCGTACGTGAGGCCGCCCGGGAAGAATCGGTCACGGATCCCGTCGATGATCTCGCCGCGCGCGATCATGGCCCCGATCGGAACGTACCCCGAGTTGATCCCCTTCGCGACCGTCAGGATGTCCGGAACGACATCCCAGTGGTCGCACGCAAACCAGCGGCCCGTCCGCCCGAAGCCGGCCATCACCTCGTCGAGGATCAGCAGGATCCCGTGTCGGTCACAGACCTCGCGGACCGCGCGGAGGTAGCCGTCCGGCGGAGGGATCACCCCGTTCGTGCCCGTCACCGTCTCGAGGATCACGGCCGCGACGGTGTGAGCGCCCTCGTACTCCAGGATCTCCTCGAGGTGAGGCGCGCCGGTGCATACGGGGCACGGGTCCGGATGGCCGGCCGGGCAGCGATACGTGTACGGATCGAACATCCGCACGACGCCGGGCATCCCGGGCTCCACCGCCCACCGCCGCGGATCGCCAGTGAGTGTGACCGCGCCATTCGTCGCGCCGTGATACGAGCGATAGCGCGCGATGATCTTGTGTCGGCCCGTGGCGAGCCGCGCGAGCTTGACCGCGTTCTCGTTCGCCTCGGCGCCACCGTTGGTGAAGAAGGAGACCGAGAGGTCTCCCGGCGTGACCTCGGCGAGCATGCGCCCGAGCTTCGAGCGCGACTCGTTCGCGAGCGGCGGGCCGATCGTGCAGAGCTGGTCGGCCTGGTCCTTGATCGCCTGGATGATCTTCGGGTGCTGGTGGCCGATCGAGACGTTGACGAGCTGAGAGGCGAAGTCGAGGTAACGCTTGCCGTCGTAGTCCCAGAAGTACCGGCCCTGCGCCCCTGCGACCGGGATCGGCTCGATCTGGCTCTGCACCGACCACGAGTAGAGGACGTGCTGCTTCGCGTCCGCGACGATCTGCGCACCGAGGTTCGGGTTCGCCTCGACGATGGCCATCTCCACGCTCCTTCGCTTCGCTCGCCTGCGATCGTAGCGCCGCGAGGTCCGTGAGCTGCCGCCCGGTCGGGCGAGCGCCACCTGCTGCCGACGGCGACGGCGACGCACGTGGGCACGGTGGTCCCCGGCCCGCGAAGACCCGTACGCAAACGCAGCAACCTAGGCACTTTCGCCGATTCGCAACCCGGTCGGCCCGGCCTACCGTCTCTCCATCATCGACCCGAGGAGAGACGAATGGAGACATACGTGATCCTGCGCCGTGGGGGCTGGCGGACAGCGGACGATCTGCGCGAGGCGGCCGAACGGTCGACGGCGGAGGGGGAGCGGATGGCGGACGACGTCCGCTGGATCCGCAGCTACGTCCTCGCCGAGACGGGCGGGACGGTCGGAACGGTGTGCGTCTACCAGGCGACGAGCCCGGAGGCGATCAGGCGGCACGCTGCCGCCGCCGAGCTGCCGGTCGACGAGATCGTGAAGGCGGCCGACACCGTGATCGTCCGGCCCGACCCCACGCCGGTCGAGGCGTGAACCGCAACCACAGGAGGGACGACATGCGAAGCATCCTCACATTCGGGGTAGCGGTCGCCATGGCCGCAGGCGTCACGGCGCTGGCCGCGGCCGCCCCGTCCGCCTGGAGCCACGACGCCGCGGCGATGGCCGGCGTGCACGCGGAAAACCTGCTCGCCGACGGTCACGCGATGCCGACGCCGGCGGGAGCAATCTCGCCGAGACTCGCCGGGCAGCTCCAGCTCGGCCGCCTCGCGACCGCGAGGTACGCGACGAACCTCGGTCTCGCCGAGAAGAACGGCTACGGAATCATCACGCAGATGATCCCGGACATGGGCTGGCACTACATGAACCCGAAGATCACCACCTTCGACATCCGCAAGCCCCCGATCCTCGTCTACGGAAAGCACGGCGGCACGTCGCAGCTCGTGGCGTTCGAATGGGTGTTCCCGACCAAGCCCAAGACGCCGCCGTTGCCGGGGGCGACCTATGGCTCGTTCGGAGCGGCGTGCCACTACAAGGACGGCACGTTCGTCTTCCAGGCGAACCAGGACGCGTGCGCAACGAAGAGCCCGCAGAGCGGGGCCGCGTTCAACTTCTGGCACCCGGATCTCGTGACGCTCCACGTTTGGCTCTGGTACCCGAACCCGGACGGCGTGTACTCGGGCATGAACCCACTGATGCACCCTTTCAACAAGGGCTAGCGGGGCCCACCGCGCTCTGCCCTCTCGCCTTCGGGGAAGCGGACGGCCTACGTGCCGTCCGCTTCCCGTTCCCGTTCCTCGTCGAGGATGCCGCGCTCTGTCGCGATGCGCGCTGCGGCGACCCGGGAATGCACGCCGAGCTTGCGGAGGATCGCTGACACGTGATGGTCGACCGTCCGTCTCGAGACGACCAGCTCGGCGGCAATGTCCGCGTTGCGCCTCCCCGCGGCGACCCTGCGCAGAACGTCCAGCTCCCGCGAGGTCAGTCCGTCTGCGTGGGCGCGCGTGGCGGGACGAGGGCCGCGAGGAACCGTCGCCCCGATCGATCGCAGCTTTCGTCCTACAGCCGCTTCCGCCGGGCCGGCGCCAAGACGGCTGAATTCCGCGTGCGCCGTGAGCAAGTCCGCGGCATCCTCTGACTCGGCGAGCGCTCGCGCGGCCTCGTAGGGGCAGCCGGCGACCGTCCACGCATCGGCGGCGAGACGAGACGAGCCCGCGAGCTGGAGCCGGTACGGCTCCGCAACCCAGTCCGGGCAGGAATCGAGCGCCCCCGCCTTCCACTGCCAGTACGCCAGCTCGCCCGCGAACCACACGTGGTGCTTCTCGAGTGCCAGCGGGTAGGCGGCGCGAGCTTCGGCGAGCGCCCGCTCGACGTCCCCTGCGAGCCAGGCCACCTCCGCGCGCGCCGCATGCACGTGGCCGAGCCGCTGAAGGTGGCCGCCCGGTCGCGCGAGGGTGATCGCCTCGTCCAGCGCGTCCGCGGCCCCGGGATCGCCCCGGCGGGCTCGGATGCGCCCCAGTGCGATCAGCGCGCTGATCCGGCTGATGGCGTCGCGCGCGACCGCCAGGACGTCCTGCGCGAGCGCGGCGCCCTCCTCCCAGCGGCCACGGTAGGCGTGCACGAGCGCGAGCCACGACCGGGAGTACTGGGGCCACAGGTCGTGGTCCTCGGTGAACGCGATGTGCTCGCGCAGGTAGCGCTCCGACTGCTCGAGCTCGTACATCTCCCCGAGACCGGTTCCGAGCATGCTCAGCGCGGGACCGATCCAGAGCCAGATCCCGTTCTCCCTCGCGACCTCGAGGCTCCGCAGCAGCTGTGCGATCCCCGGTTCGATCTCGCCGGACATCAGGAGCGACGTGCCGACGGAGTTGAGGCCGTACGCGAGCGTCTCCGGGTCTCCGACCTCCTCGGCGAGCGCCACGGCTTTCTCGCCCCAGGCGATGCCATCGGCGTTGTCGCGGTCGAGCATGCGCATGTAGGCCTGGGTCGAGTACGCCAGCGCAAGCGCCGGCGACGGCTCGAGCGCCTCGAGCACCCTGATCGCCGCCCGGCTGGCGGCCTCGGCCTCGGCATTGCGGCCGGCGGGCACGCACGCGCGCGCGAGCCACACGAGGCTCAGTCCCTCGGCAAGACGTTCACCGCTCTCGCGGTGCAGCGGCGCGGCCTCCGCCCACGCATCGGCGGCCTCCGCGGCGAGCCCTGTCAGCTGTGCCTCCATCGCGTAGGCGTCGAGCAGCTCCGCACGCTCGGCCGTACCCAGCGTCGCGCCGAACCGCAACGCGCGCGCGTACTGCTGCGCCGCCTCGCGGTGTGCGCCCGCGGCCGCGGCCTGACGGGCAGCCGTCCGCGAATACTCGAGGACGGCGTGTCCGTCGCCCGCCCCCTCCGCGTGATGGGCCAGCCGTGAGGCGAGGGCGTCGCCGACCACCCCGGCCTTCATCGCCGCCATCAGCTCCCCGTGGAGCCGGTGCCGGCGAGCCGCGGGCACCGCACTCTCGATCGCGAGGCGCGCGAGCTCGTGCCTGAACGCGACGCCGTCGCCGTCCTCCCGCAGGACCCCGGCCTCGAGGCACGCGTCGAGCCGCTCCAGCTCGTCGCCCACTACCGCCTCGAGGAGCCAGAGCTCGGTACGCGCGGGTACGAGCGCCACGACGTCGAGGAGATGGCGGGCCGGCCGATCGAGAGAGGCCGCGCGTGCGAGGACGGCGTCACGGACCGTCAGCGGCAGGCTCGCCGGCGCCGACGCAAGCACCTCCGTGACGAAGAACGGGTTGCCGTGCGTGAGGCGATGGATCGCCTCGCCGTCCGCGCCGTGCGGCTCCGCCAGCGCGCGCACCGCATCGACCGAGAGCCGCGGCACGGTCATCCGTATGACGCCGGGGGAGGTCGCAAGCTCTCCGAGCACCGTCCGCAGTGGATGGTCGCCCGCGACCTCGTCGTCGCGGTACGTGGCGACCACGAGCCCCGCCACCCCGTCGATCCGGCGGCCGAGGACCCGCAGCGCGTCGAGCGTCGCCTCGTCCGCCCAATGAACGTCCTCCAGCACGGCGATCGTCGACCCGTCGAGCTCGTCGAGCAGGCCGCGCGCGATTTCGCGTGCGTGCCCACCACTCCGAACGAGCCCGGCCAGGGGATCGCCGACCTCGTCTGCGATGTCCGCGAACGGCCCGAGGGGGCTCGGCGTCGTGAGGCTCTCGCACGCCCCCGTCAGGACGCGTACGGCGGCACGCACCTCGAAGGCGCGCACGAGCGACGACTTGCCCACGCCGGCCTCGCCGCCGAGAAAGACGAGCCTGCCGCCTTCCACCCGCGCGCGCTCCAGCCGGTCGAGCAGATCGTCGCGCTCGAGCAAGTCCCTCACGCACGAATGGTGCCGCGTCAGGCCGCGGACCGCACGACCCGGGGCGGGTATCGGGGAGTAGGGTGCCGACGGTGAGGGCAGCGGTGATCCGGGAGCTCGGCGGTGTCCCCGACAGGGCAGACGTCGGTGACGCGGCCGGCGACGACGTCGTCGAGGTGCTCGCGGCGCCGATCAACCCGATCGACCTCGCCGTTTCGCGCGGCATGCTCTCCAGCGGGACACCGGCGTTTCCCTACGTGCCGGGGTGCGAGGCCGTGGGCCGCACGACCGACGGCAGAGTCGTCTGGGTATTCGGCGGCACGCTGGGTCGAACCCGCGACGGGGCGATGTCGGAGAAGCTCTCGGTCGGCGACTCGACGACGATCCCCGTGCCGGACGGCGCCGACCCGGCCGTCGCAGCCGGACTCGGGATCGCCGGGCTCGCCGGCTGGCTCCCCCTCGCCTGGCGTGCGCCCCTGCAGGGCGGCGAGAGCGTCCTCGTGTTGGGGGCGACGGGCGCCGTCGGGCTCGTCGCCGTGCAGACCGCGAAGCTCCTGGGCGCCGCGCGCGTCGTCGCCGCCGGACGCAGCGAGAGAAGGCTCGAGCGCGCGCTCGAGCTGGGCGCCGACGCGACGGTTCGCCTCGACGCCGACGACCTCGTCACGGCGTTCAGGGACGCCTTCGACGGCGACGGCCCAAGCTACGTGTTCGACCCGGTGTGGGGTGCTCCCGCGGCCGCAGCCGTCCAGGCCGCCCGCCCGCGCGCGACGGTCGTCAACCTCGGCCAGTCCGCAGGCCCCACGGCGGAGCTCGCCTCCGGCCCGGTGCGCTTCAAGAGCCTCTCTATCCTCGGTCATACGAACTACGCGGTGCCGGAGGACGAGCTCGCGGAGCACTACCACCGACTGGTCGGGCATGTGCTGACCGGCGATATCGTCTTCGAGGTCGAGCG
Source organism: uncultured Actinomycetes bacterium (assembly GCA_963798725.1). Classification (GTDB taxonomy): domain Bacteria; phylum Actinomycetota; class Thermoleophilia; order Gaiellales; family Gaiellaceae; genus Gaiella. The sequence continues at coordinate 345,383 of CAWCUL010000001.1, read as the reverse complement.
GGTGCCGCTCGCGGACGCCGCGTACGCGTGGGGGCGGCAGGCCGAGAGTGCGGGGACGAAGCTCGTGCTCGTGCCGTAGCCCACTACGCCCGGGCAACAGCCGGGCTGAGCTCCTCGCCGAACCGAGCGCGAGCGACGTATTCGCCGAAGCCTGGCTCGACACGGAGCTCGCCGTCGTCGACGACGACCGTGCCGCGTATCAGCACGGTGTCGACGTCGCCTCTCACCTCGGTCCCCTCGTAGAGGTTGTAGTCGGTCTTCGAGTGCTGGCCTGCCGCGGTGATCGTCTTGCGCTTCGCCGGATCGAAGATCACGAGGTCCGCGTCCGAGCCCGGCGCGATCGTCCCCTTGCGCGGGTACAGGCCGAACAGCTTCGCGGGGCTCGTCGAGAGGAGCTCGACCATCCGGTTGAGGGTGATGCGCCCCTCGCCGACCCCGAAGTGGTGGATCATGTGGAGGCGGTTCTCGAGCCCCGGGCCGCCGTTCGGGATCTTCGAGAAGTCGTCGCGGCCGAGCGTCTTCTGTCCATCCCAGAGGAAGGCGCAATGGTCGGTGGAGATCGCCGACAGCACGTCGGTGCGGACGGCGTTCCAGAGCACGTCCTGGTTCGCCTTCGGACGCGGTGGCGGCGTGTAGACGTACTTCGCGCCCTCGAAGTCGGGCCGCTCGAGGAACGTCTGGTCGACGAAGAGGTACTGCGTGCACGTCTCGCCCCAGACGTCCCACCCCTTCTCGCGTGCGAGCGCGATCGGCTCGACCGACTCCTTGCACGACACGTGGACGACGTAGAGCGGGCAGCCCGCGACACGGGCGAGCTGGATCGCGCGGTTCGTCGCCTCGCCCTCTGTCTCCGGCGGCCGGGTGAGCGCGTGAAAGCGAGGCTCGGTGTTGCCCGCCGCGAGCGCCTGCTTCACGAGGACGTCGATCGCGTCGCCGTTCTCGGCGTGCACCATCACGAGCGCCCCCGACGCGGCGGCGACCTCCATGCTCCTGAAGAGCGTCTCGTCGTCCACCATCAGCGCGCCCTTGTAGGCCATGAACAGCTTGTACGACGTCACGCCCTGCTCGGGCAGCGACGCGAGCTCCTCGAGCGAGCCCCCGTCCTTCAGGTCGGTGATCGCCATGTGGTAGCCCATGTCGATCACCTGCTTGCCGCTCGCCTTCGCGCGCCACTCGTCGAGGGCGGCGGAGAACGTGGCGCCCTGGGGCTGGATCACGAAGTCGACGTGGCACGTCGTGCCCCCGAACGCCGCCGCGGTCTGGCCGGACTGGACGTCGTCGATCGTGGTCGTGCCCCCGAAAGGCATGTCGAGATGGGTGTGCGGGTCGACGAGGCCCGGCAGCACGAGCTTGTCCGTCGCGTCGATCGTCGTGTCCGCCGCGACGTCGAGGTCCTGGCCGAGAAGGGAGATCCGCTCGCCGTCCACGAAGACGTCGCCGACGTAGTCGTCGGTCGCCGTCACGACACGGCCGCCCTTGATCAATACGGACATTGCGGATCTCCCTTCTCGACCTGTCTCGTTTACTTGCCGCCGGCCGTCACCTTGACCACGGACTTCTTCCAGCGCTTGCCGTAGACGTCGACGCCCTGCTTCTTGAGCTGTGCCACGGCCGCCGTCGCATAGGCGTAGTTCGTCGCGCCCTTCGGCACCTTCTTGATGACGCCGTAGGTCTTCGCGATCTTCACCGTCTGTGCGAGAGCCCCGGGAGGCGGCAGCCCGATCCCCTTCGGGTTGGGCCAGACGAGCGCGTTGATCTCGTTCATCTGCCAGGTCTGGTGGCCCTTGCCGAGGAGCGAGCCGTTCTTCAGCACGAACCCGACGCACTGGGCCAGATGCGTACGGCAGTAGATCCAGCCCTCGAACGAGGCCTTGAGGAACTTGACCGCCGTCGCCTGGTTCGCCTTGTCGGCGAGCCAATCCTGACGCACGAAGACGTTGTCCTCGAGCATCCCCGTGCCGACCTTCGGGTCGGCCATTCTGAAGACGTTCAGATCCTTCAGCGTGTACAGCTTCCCGGTCTTCGGGTTCTTCGACTCGAGCACCTGTGCGAGCTCGTTGTACGTCATCGCCGCCGCCGCGTCGACCTGGTTCTTGAGGAACAGCTGCATGTCGAACGGCTGGTTCACGATCGTGACGTCACTCGAGCTCGAGTGGTCGATCCCGTTCTTGTTGAGGGCCGCGAAAAGCTCGGGCTCGTTGCCGCAGCACCACACGCCGACCTTCTTGCCCTGCATCTTCTTGATCGTGTTGATGCCGCTCGAGCGCCAGGTGAGCTCGGTCATGCCCGACCGAGCGAAGACCTGCGCGATCGAGACGAGGTTCGACCCCTTCTCGCGCGTCGCGAGGAGATTCGGCAGCCAGTCGAGGCCGAACTCGGCCGCCTTGCCTGCGACGACGGTCTCCGGAGTGATGCTCGGACCGCCGACCTTGATCGTGACGTCGAGGCCCTCCTTGTCGTAGTAGCCCTTCTCGAGCGCCGCGTAGTAGCCCGCGAACTGCGCCTGCGTCACCCATTTCAGCTGCAGAGTGACCTTCGTCATCTCCGCGGTCTTGTGCTCCGGCGCCGCCGCGGCGACCGCGACCCACGCCGCGAGCGCCGCACACGCCACCGCCGTCACGGCGAATCCCATGTGCCTTCGCCTCAAGGTCGTCCTCCTCCGGTTCTGCGCGACCCTCGCGGCCGCGTGGTTGCCATTCTGACCCTCCGTCACTCGCCTCGGAAGCCTCGCACCGACGGGTGCCAGCTCGTCGTCAGCCGCTCCACGAGCGCCACCGCCCCATAGAACACGATCCCGAAGGCGCTCGCCAGCACTATCCCGGCCCACGCGCGCGGAAAGTTGAAGAGCTGCGTGTCGTTCAGGATGCTGACGCCGAGGGCGTTCGTCGGCCCGCCGAAGTACTCACCGACGATGGCCCCGATCATGGAGAGCACGGCCGCGAGCTTGAGGCCGGTGAACATGAACGGCAGCGAGCTCGGGATGCGGACCGAGCGGAACTCGGCCACCTCGCCGGCCGCGTACGAGCGCATCAGCTCGATCGCGCTCGGATCGACCGAGGTGAGTCCGCGAAGCGTGTTCACCATCACGGGGAAGAAGCACAGGACCGCCGCGATGGCCATCTTCGAGAACGGGTTCAGGAGCCCGAACCAGTTGTTGGTGATCGGCGCGAACGCGATGATCGGGATCGCATTCGCCGCGACCGCGAACGGGAGCACGGCGCGACCGACGACCCGGAAGCGTGCGAGGAAGATCGCGGTGATGATGCCGAGCCCGGAGCCCAGGGCGAAGCCCCCCGCCGCCTCCTTGAACGTGTAGACGGCGTAATCCCAGAGCACGCCCTTGTCCTCCCAGAACGCCCGCGCGATGTCGGAGGGCTTGGGCAGGAGGAACGTCTGCACGTCGAACGCGGTCGTCAGCCCCTCCCAGAGGCCGATCCCCAGGACGAAGACGATCACCGCGGGAAGCCAGTCCCGTAGCCGGCCGCCCAGCTCCCGGGTGAGGCCGGACGGGACGGGCTCGACGACCGTGCTGGTCAATGCTCCTCCGTCGCGGCGGCCGCGTCACGCGCCGAGCGGTCACCGTGGCCTGCCGCCAACGCCTCGCGTACGGTCGTCACGAGCTCGAAGAAACGCGGGTCCTCGTGCGTCGCCGTTCCGCGAGGCTGCGGCAGGTCGATCTCCACGACCTCCGCGATCCGGCCCGGCCGGGCGGACATGACGACGACCCTCGTCGAGAGGAACACCGCCTCGGGAATCGAGTGCGTGACGAAGACGATCGTGCTCCCGGCCTTGTCCCAGATGCGCAGGAGCTCGAGATTGAGCCGCTCGCGCGTCATCTCGTCCAGCGCGCCGAACGGCTCGTCCATCAGAAGAAGCGCGGGGTCGAAGGACAGTGCACGGGCAATCGAAACTCGCTGTTGCATGCCGCCGGAAAGCTGCCACGGCCGGCTCGACTCGAAGCCCGTGAGCTCCACCAGCTCGAGCATCTCGGCGACGCGCCGACGACGCCGGGCTCGGTCCCAGCCGAGAAGCTCGAGAGGGAGTGCGACGTTGCGGGCGACCGTGCGCCAGTCGAAGAGCACCGCGTCCTGGAACACGATCCCGTAGTCGTGGTCGAGACGCGCCTGGTGTGCCGTCTTGCCGTGCACGCTGACGGCTCCGGAGGTCGGCGAGACCAGGTCCCCGATGATGCGGAGCAGCGTCGACTTGCCGCAACCCGACGGGCCGATGAGCGAGACGAACTCTCCTGGCGAGACCTCGAGGTCGATGTCCTGGAGCGCGGTGACGCCGGTGCGGAACGACTTCGTGACACCGTCGATCGAGACGACGCTCTGCGCGCCGGCCGTCAAGCGACGTGCTCCGGAGCCCGACGCAGGAGCAGCCGCTCGGAAAGCGCGACGAGCCCGAACAGAACGAGACCGAGCGCCGCGCAGACGATGTTCGTGGCCCAGAGGGCGGTCGGCTGCAGGGAGTAGTACTGGTTGAAGTTCACGATCGCACCGCCCAGGCCGTCCTGGATCGAGGCAGGAGTCTCGCCGATGATCGCCCCGATCACCGCAGCGGTGGCGGAGATCTTGAGCGCGGTGAAGAGGTACGGCAACGACGCAGGCACGCGGAGCCGCCAGAGCACGCCGAAGCGGCCGGAGGCGTACGACTCCATCAGCTCGAAGGCGCGCGGGTCGGCCGACTGGAGACCGCGCAGGGAATTGATCGCGACAGGAAAGAACGTGAGGTACGCGGCGAGGATCGCGACCGCCTGCCATCCCTCGACGCCCTTCGAGCCGAGCCCGATGACGACCATCGGTGCGATCGCGAGGATCGGCACGGTCTGCGAGCCGACCACGTACGGCAAGAGCCCTCGCTCGAGCAGGCGCGAGTGGACGAGCACCACGGCGAGCACGAAACCGAAGATCGCCCCGAGCACGAAGCCGGCGAGCGCCTCCTTTGCGGTGAACCAGGCCGCGTCGAGGAGCGGATGGATGAGCGCGGGGCCACCGGTCGTGACCGGCTGCCGGAACGCGTTCAGGATGTCCCAGGTGTGCGGCAAGGTCGTGTCGTCGACGATGAACGGCCACGCCCAGCCCGTCGTCTCCCAGAGCCACTTGTAGCCCTCCCAGGCGCCCACGAGAACGGCGATCACGAGCACGTACGTCGCAAGCCGTCCGAGTGCAGGCACGACCCGCGGCCGGCGAGTCTCGGCTTCGACGACCGACATCTGGGCGCATTGCTTAGCACACCCGCGATCGACGTACGACGTTAAGCTCGAAGCCGTGGCACTCGATCCGCCCCGTGTCGTCTCGCGTCTCGAGGAGCTTCGCTCGCTGACGGGCGACGAGGAGGGGGCGCAGCGCGTCGCCTGGACGGACACCTGGGCGAAGGCTCGCGCCTGGCTCGCGGAGGGTCTCTCGGATCTTCCGCTCGAGGTCGAGCGGGATACGGCGGGCAACGACTGGTACACGCTGCGCGGCGAGTCCGACCGCGAGGTCCTCCTCGGGGGTCACATGGACTCCGTCCCGAACGGCGGGTGGCTCGACGGCAGCCTCAACGTGCTCGCGGCCGCCGAGGTGCTGCGCCGCATCGCGGAGGAGGGAACGCCGCCGGTCACCGTGCGACTCGTCGACTGGGCCGACGAGGAGGGCGCGCGCTTCGGTCGCTCGTTGTTCGGCTCCTCGGCCGCAGGCGGCTCGATGGCCGACCAGGACGAGCTCCGGGCGCTCCTCGATCGGGACGGCGTCTCGCTGCCGGACGCGATAGGTGCGTTCGACGTCGACCTGGGCACTGCGCTCGACGCGCGGAGCCAACTCGGCAACGCGGCGGCGTACCTCGAGCTCCACATCGAGCAGGGCCCCGTGCTCGAGTCGCTCGACCTGCCGCTCGGGGCGGTGCTCGGCACGTTCGGCGTCGAGCGCTGGCGGATCACCTGGACGGGACAGGCTGCGCACTCGGGGTCGACGCCGATGGACCAGCGGCGCGACGCGCTCGCCGGTGCGGCAAAGCTCGCGCTCGCGATACGCGACATCGCGCGCCAGACCGGCGGCGGTGCCGTCTGCACGTCCGGCGGAGTCACGTGCAAGCCCGGGATCGTGACCTCGGTCGTGGAGACCGCAGAGCAGCTCCTCGACCAGCGCCACCTCGACGCCGCCAAGCTCGCGTCGATGCTCGCGCGGGCACAGGAGCTCTCGCGGCAGTTCGCGGAGGAGGAGCGGATCGAGGTCGCCTGGGAGCGGCTCTGGTCGATCGAGCCGATCCTCTTCGACGATATGCTGATCGGCTTCGCCGACGAGGCGATAACCGAGGTTGCGGGCGCGTCGCATCGCCTTCCCTCCGGCCCCCTCCACGATGCGGCCGAGGTCGCCCGCGCGGGCGTCCCGACCGTGATGCTGTTCGTCCAGAGCCTCCGCGGCCTCTCGCACACGAAGCTCGAGGACACGAAGCCGGAGCACATCGAGCTCTCCGTCGCAGCGCTCGACCGGCTCGCCGCGAAGACGATCGCGCACGTCGCGGCGAGCTGACGACCGCGTGAGCCGTCACCGCGAGACGGTCGGCGCCGTCATCGTCGCGCCTCGCCTCGAGCACCCGAAACACATCGAGTTCGCTTGGCTTGGCGGGGACGAGCTCGATCGCGTGATGAAGCATCGCAGACCAGAGCAGATCCTCGTCCGCGAGATTGTCGGACGAGGGATCGCAGCCGCAACCAGAATCAACGCGAAGACGACGACGGCCCGCCAAGGGGCGGGCCGAGGTCTGGGTGAAGCGGGGAACCACCCCGCGCATGCTTGACAAGCATCCCCGGTGTAGCGCCGCGCGACGGCGACCTCGACTCCGCCCCGGCCAGGGCGCGCGGAGGCCGCCGGAATCGAACCGGAACCGGTGGTGAGCCGGTCGCTCAGTTCGTCAAGCAGGCACCTCACCTCGAGCTCTCACCCTCCACATCGCGAGCGTAGGCTGCGCGCGGCGTGAAAGGGCCGCCTGTGGAAGAACCGGCACGCAATCGGCACACTTCGGCAGTCGGCGCCGGGCTCGTCGTCGGGTGCCTCCTGACATGGAACGTCTCGAACGTCGGCGCGGTCGCCGACCCGCTCGCCGATGCGTACGGCGTCTCGCTCGCGGTGATCGGCCTGCTCACGACTGCGCTCTTCGTCACGCACCTCGCAGCGCAGCTCCCCGCCGGGGTCTGGTCCGATCGCGTCGGCCCGCACCGCATCGCGCTTGCGGCGTGCGCCGTGGCGGCCGCCGGAAACGCCCTGCTCCTCGCCGACGACACGATCGGGCCCGCGTTCATCGGTCGCCTCGTGGTCGGCGTCGGCTCGGGCGCAGGGTTCGTCGCCGGACTCGACCTCGTCCGCGCCGGGGGCGGCGGTGCCTTGCTCCACGGCGTCTACGGCGGCGCCACGATGGCGGGCGGTGGGCTCGCGCTCGTGATCGTGCCGCCGCTGACAGACGCGACGAGCTGGAGGGCCGCGTACGTCAGCGCGCTCGTGCTCGCGCTCGTCGCGGCCGTGCCGGCCGCACTCGTCCGGGGCCTGGGTCGCGTCGGCCGGTCGCCACGTGGGGTGCTCGGCGATGCCCGGTTACTGCCCCTGGGCGTGCTCCAGGCCGCGACGTTCGGCCTCGCGGTGATCGCGGGCAACTGGGTCGTGCCCTTGCTCGAGCGGGACGGCTCGAGCGCCGCCGTCGCAGGTGCGCTCGGGGGCCTCGTGCTCCTCGCAGGTATCGTCACCCGCCCGCTCGGTGGGGACCTGGCGCACAGGCGGCCCGCGGCGCGTCCGAGGCTGATCGGTGGATCTCTCGTCACGGTCGCAGCCGGGGCGCTCCTTCTCGCAGCGGGTGGCCCGACCTGGCTCTCCGGGCTCGGCGCCCTCGCGCTCGGGCTCGCGGCGGGACTGCCCTTCGCGGCGATCTTCGAGGCGGCTCAGCGACTCCGGCCCGACGCGCCGGGCGCAGCGATCGCGCTCGTCAATGCGTGCGCCGTCCTCGCCGTGCTGGTGGGGACGCCGCTTGCGGGGCTCACCTTCGACCTGCCGGGAGACGGGCGAGTCGCGTTCGCCGCGATCGCGGCGCTCGCCCTCGCGGCGCTGCCGTTCCTCCACCGACTGCGGATCTCGACGGATGCCGTTGGCGGCAGCAGCGGCGACCGCCGATACTGAACCCTTCGCATACGACGGAGGATCAGCCCATGCCACTCTCGTTCGGCGTCACAGTCCTGCCCGACCCGCCTGCCACGCGCCTAGTGGAGCTCATGCAGCTCGGGGAGCAGAACGGGTTCGAGATCGGCTGGACGTACGACTCCCACGTTCTCTGGCAGGAGTCGTTCGTCCAGCTCACGATGGCGATCCAGGCCACCTCGCGGATGAAGTTCGGCCACCAGGTGACGAACCCCGGCACGCGCGAGCCGACCGTCCTCGCGAGCCTCTACGCGACCATGCACGACATCTCCGGCGGCCGGATGGTGATGGGGATCGGCCGGGGCGACTCGGCGCGCCGATACATCGGCCAGAAGCCGGTCAGGGTGGCGGAGTTCGAGCGTCGCCTGACCATGATCAAGGCGTTCATGAACGGCGACGAGGTGCACTGGAACGACATGGATCTCCAGCTCAAATGGGTGCGCCCCGAGCTGCCGCGAATCCCGCTGTGGGTCGCCGGGTACGGGCCCAGGGCCCTCGGCGTCGCGGGACGCGTCGGCGACGGCGTGATCATCCAGCTCGCCGACCCGGAGATCATCCAGTGGATCATGGGTACCGCGCGCGCGGCCGCAGAGGAGGCCGGGCGAGACCCTGCCGCCCTGAAATGCATCGTCTGTGCGCCGAGCCACGTCGGGCCGATCGAGGAGGGACGTGAACAGACCCGCTGGTTCCCCGCGATGGTCTCCAACCACGTCAAGGATCTGATCGAGCGATACGGCACCGATGGCTCTGTCGTCCCCAAGGCGCTGACCGACTACGTGGAGGCCCGGAAGTTCTACGACTACGACGAGCACTCGCGCGTCGGCGCCAAGCACGGCGAATTCGTCACCGACGAGATCTGCGACCGGTTCTCGGTGCTCGGCGACATCGGCCAGATCGCCGAGAAGCTCCGCGAGCTCGAGTCGATCGGCGTCGACCACTACGCGATCTACCTCATGACGCACGGCCAGGAAGAGACACTCGAGGCGTACGGGCGGGACGTCATCCCGCAGTTCACGACGGCCTCGGCGTGAAACAGTGAGCGACACCCAGGACCCGACCGAGGCGTGGCGTGCCGTTGCAGGAGGGTGGGAGCGCCAGCGGGCGCTCTTCTGGGACGTGAGCCGGCCGCTCTCGGAGAGGCTCGTCGAGCTGCTCGACCCGAAGCCGGGCCAGACGATCCTCGAGCTCGCAGCCGGGCCTGGCGACACGGGATTCTTGGCCGTCCCGCGCCTTCGCCCGGGCGGCCGCCTCATGTCGACCGACGTGGCCCCGGAGATGCTCGAGGTCGCACGACGTCGGGCTGCTGAGCTCGGGCTGGAAGGCGACGAGGTCTCGTTTGCGACCGAGGACGCCGCCGCGCTGACGCTGAGCGACTCGTCGGTCGACGGCGTCCTCTGTCGCTGGGGCCTGATGCTCGTGCCCGACATGCCGGCCGCGGCGAACGAGATCGCGCGGGTCGTGCGCCCCGGGGGCGGAGCCGCCGTCGCGGTCTGGGCATCGGCCGACGCGAACGACTGGATGACGGCCCCCGGCCGAAGCGCGCTCGAGCTGGGGCTCGCCGAACGCCCCGACCCCGACGCGCCGGGCCCGTTCCGCCTCTCCGAGGACGGCGCGCTGAGGGCGCTGCTCGAGAACGCGGGGCTCGTGGTCGAGACGGTCGAAGACGTTCCGATCGCCTGGCGTGCCTCTTCGCTCGGAGAATGGTGGGCGATCGTGCGGGACACGTCGCGGGCGCTCTCGCTGATCCTGGCGCAGGTCTCCCCGTCCGAGGCCGAGGCCGTGCGCTCGGGCGCGGAGCGTCGGCTCGAGCGCTACGTCCAGTCGGACGGCTCCGTGGCGGTGCCCGGCCTGACGCGGGTCGCGCTCGCACGCCGGCCCTAGACGACCCGTGCACCACGCCATCGCCTGGTGCGGATTCCTCGGAGCCTGGCTCCTCGTCGCCGGCCCTCTCGACCAGGCGATGCGCGAGCTCGAGGAAGAGGAGTTCGAACGCGACTCGATCGACCGCGCGACGGAGCTTGGCCGGGCCTCCGCCGCACGTCTCGCGCTGGTGGCCGGTCGTCCCGCCCCACTACTACGTCCTTCGCAAGCGGCGCAGCGGCGCCTACCGGCGGCAGGTCGCCGCGGCGATGCCGGCCGAGGAGCTGGCGGCGTTCGCGCATCTGCGCGACGTCTTCAGCGCGTGGGCGTTCGTCGCCGCCGGTGCGTCGCTGATCGCGACGAAGGAGACCTGGGAGCTCCACGAGGCCTACGTGCGGCCGCAATGGTCATTCTGGGCTCTCGTCGGGGTGCTGCTCCTGGTCTGCGGGGCCCGGACAGCCGTCCGCACGCGTGGCCGCGGGCCGCTCGAGGGTTGAGCTCCACCCGGCCGCGGGCGAAGCAAGCCGAAATGGCGAGGGCCGGAATCGAACCGGCGACACCACGGTTTTCAGCCGTGTGCTCTACCAACTGAGCTACCTCGCCCCGGGCGGTGAGTGTAGCCCCGCAACCGTCGATGCGGGCGCAACGCTCCCGCGGCCGGAGGCCGGCTTCGCCGGCCGGGAGGCCCGACGGCGGGTTGGGCACGAGCTGTGCAGAAGGAGGGGCCCGCGGGGGAACCAGAGGTTCACCCGCGCTAGACACCACGGTTTTCAGCCGTGTGCTCTACCAACTGAGCTACCTCGCCCCGGGCGGTGAGTGTAGCCCCGCAACCGTCGATGCGGGCGCAACGCTCGGGGGACAAACGGCGACACGCCCCGTGGGTTCGAGGGACGCGGCCAAAGGCCACGTCCCATCCTCGCGCGTGTGGGGGACGCGGCCAGAGGGCAACCCACCCCATCCCGGCCCCCATGAGCGGGGCGAGGCCAAACGCGGGACAACCCACCCTCGCCCGTGTGGAGGGACGCGGCCAGGGGCCACGTCCCGTCTACCGTCGCTTCGAGACGCGGCCAAAAGGCCACGTCCCGCGCTCGTGTAGCCTCACGCCGGCGTGGTCACGACCCCACGAACCGTGACGATCGTCGGTGCGCCGCTCGATCTCGGCCAGGGGCGCCGCGGTGTCGACATGGGACCGTCGGCGATCCGGTACGCGGGCCTCGAGGAGCGACTGTCGTCGCTCGGCCGCGGAGTCGTCGACCGGGGCAACCTCTCGATACCCGAGCCGGAGGCGCTGGCCGTCTCCGACGAGAGTGCGCGTTTCCTGCCCGAGATCCTCGGCGCCTGCGCCGAGCTCGCCGGATTGGTGCGCGAGGTCGTGGACGACGGCTCCGTGCCGCTCGTCCTCGGCGGTGACCACTCCGTCGCGCTCGGGACCCTGGCCGGCCTTCGCGCCGCGGCCGGCCAGCCGGGAGGTGTGATCTGGATCGACGCTCACGGCGACCTCAACACGCCCTCGACGAGCCCCTCGGGAAACGTCCACGGGATGCCGCTCGCCGCAGCGCTCGGCATTGCCGGAGACGCGTTCTCGCATCCTGCGCTCGAGCTCCCGGCCGTCGTTCCCGAGCGCGTGGTCATCCTCGGGGTGCGCTCACTCGATCCCGCAGAACGCGCGCTCGTCAAGGAGAAGGGTATCCGCGTCGTCACGATGACCGAGATCGACCGGATCGGGATCGAGCGAGCCGTGCTGGAGGCGATCGACCGCTCTGCGGGGCCGGGCTTCGTCCACCTCTCGCTCGACCTCGACGCGCTCGACCCCGAGGTAGCGCCCGGGGTCGGCACTCCGGTGAAGGGCGGTCTTACCTATCGCGAGGCGCATCTTGCCTGCGAGGACATCGCCGAGTCGGGCGTCGTCGGATCGCTCGAGCTCGTCGAGGTCAACCCGATTCTCGACCGCGAGAACGGCAGCGCGGCGATCGCCGTCGAGCTGGCTGCGAGCGCACTCGGCCAGTCGATCCTGTGACGACGCCTACGACCTGGTGGAGCCGGCCCCGAGAATCGTGATCCCGAGCGGCATGCCGGGCGCCGCGTGGAGCATCGCGGCCGCGTTGCCGCGGTTGATGGCCACCGACATGTTCTCGTAGCTGTCCTCGTAGAGGATCACGTCGCCCGGCCGGGCGTCCGCGAACGTGCGGGCCATCACCGCGTAGTAGCGCTCGCCCGCGAGCTCGAGCTCGATCCGGGAGCCCGGCACGACACCCGCCCGCTCTACGTCGTCACGCGTGAGATTGAGGGCGATGTTGCCGAAGCTGTCGACGTAGAGCATCGTTGCCCCAATCCGATCACCGGAGAACGCCGCCTCGGGCAGGTCGAGGCGAACGAGCGCGTCCGGATCGAGTGGGGGCCCGAGCTCGGCGAGCGGGACACCGTTCGCGAGGTGGGCGGCGGCCGGGGCAAAGAGGTCGCGACCGTGAAACGTCCGTGAGATCGTCTCGAGCGCGTAGGCCGGGTTCGCAAGCTCGCGTACCTCCGCGATGCCCGCACGCTCGGCCGCCGGCAGCAGTAGGCCGTTGTCCGGCCCGACGAAGAGGCGTCCCTCATCGTCCGAGAGCGCAACCGCTCGCCGGACGCCTCCCACTCCGGGATCGACGACTCCGAGGTGGACACCGATCGGCATGTACGGCAGCGTGCTCGCGAGCACGTACGCGCCCTGCAACACCGCCTGCGGCGGAATCCCGTGGGTCACGTCGATCACGCGGGCGTCGGGGGCGATCCGGGCGATCACCCCGTGACAGGTCCCGACGAAGTCGTCCTGGAGCCCGAAGTCCGTGAGGAAGCAAATGACCATCTGCGGCCGAGTCTACGGCGCGGCGAGAGCCTTCTCGACCCCCGCGAGCAGACCGTCGACTCCGGGGGAGTCTGCTTCCGCCGCTACCGAAAGCCCCACAGCTTCGGCCGCTCCGGTCGTTTCCGGGCCGATCGACACGATGGGAGCACTCCGCGAGATACGCGAGAGTGCGCGGGCGGCGGACGGCGACCCGACCACCACGAGGTCGCAATCGGGCCAGCGGCCGGGGGTCAGCTCGACCGTACGGTAGAGCGCCACGACGTCTGCTCCCAAGGCGTCCGGCAGGAGCGTGCGAGCCCCCGCGGCGCCTGCGAAGAGAACGCGTCCAGGCTGCGCCGGAAGCTCGGCGAGAAGCCCTTCCTGAGTCGAGACGCGCGCGACGAGGTCAGCTTCCCCGAAGGCATCGGCCGTGGCGCGGCCGATCGCCGCCACCCGCCGCGGCATCCCCTGCATACGGCGCCTGAGCTCACGCGCTGCGTTCGCGCTCGTGAGGATCACCCAGTCGTAGTGCCCGACATCGACGGGCTCGTCCCCGAGCGGCTCCACCGCGATCAGCGGAACGTGCTCAGCGTCGTGCCCGGCAGCGCGCAGCCCGTCGAGCAGCGCGCGCTCCTGTCCGACAGGGCGCGTTACGACGACCCGGGCCACCGCTGGGACTTCTCGGCTTCTCGGCTGCCGGGTGCATCGCTGGGCGGCGCCGTCGGGCTCGGTTCGTCGCGGGTGATCGTCCGGGGGACCATCCCCAGCCCCCACCCGCCCACGGGGAACGAACAGTACGGTCCAGGCGATCCCGTGTCCGTGCACGGCGTGGGCCAACTTCGTAACGTCGACACCGCGGGCGCGGCACGCCGGTCTCCGGTCCTGCGTGGGCCGCTCGTCGTGAGAGAGCTCATCGCGCGAGCGCTGCGAGCTCGCGACCCAGCGCCGCCGCGTCGTCCCCCGTGCGACGCTCGAGCCACGTGCCGTCCTCCGCTGCGATGAGCCCCGTCAACGTGATGCCGTCGTGGTGCGCGGCCACGGGCGCGAGGCACCCGCCGCCAACCGCCGCGACGCAACGCCGCTCTGCCTCGACCCGACGGCGTGTCTCGGCATCGTCGGCAACCCCGACAAGCTCCTCCTCGCCGATCCGCACCTGCAGCGCCAGGGCTCCCTGACCGGCCTCGGGCACCATGGCGGCGGGGTCGATCCGCAGCCCGATCTCGTCTCCGAGCCCGAGTCGGTCGAGACCGCATGCGGCGAGCACGACCGCGTCCAGCCCACGCTCGCGTCGTTTGCGTAGGCGGGTGTCGACGTTCCCGCGCAGCGGCTCGATCGAAAGGGTGGGCTCGAGCGCGAGAAGCTGAGCTCGACGGCGAACCGACGCTGTGCCGACGCGCATTCCGGGACGGATCTCGGAAGCGCCGCAGAGCGCGTCCCGGGGATCCTCACGTCGAGGGTACGCGCCCACGGTCAACCCGTCGACGTCGGTCGAGGTCATGTCCTTCGCCGAATGGACGGCGACGTCGATCCGCCCCTCGAGGAGGGCCTCCTCGAGCTCCTTGACGAACACTCCCCGGCTCCCGATCTCCCCGAACGGCCGCGTCCGGTCGCGGTCACCGGTCGTCGTGATCGGGACGAGCGCGATCTCCACACCGGGCCGACGCAGCGCCTCTGCCGCGCGCCCGGCCTGCGTGAGCGCGAGCCTACTGCCGCGAGAGCCGATGCGAAGCAGCACGACAACGACCGGTGCTCCGCGGCGACGGCGAGCCGCACGCGGGACGGCCCCTTGGCCGGATGCGAACGAACGCCGTCGGCGCGAGAAGCGGGAGCGGCCTGACGGGCTTCGTGACGGCCCGCGTCACGGCTTGTCGTCCCCCAACCCGAACAGGTGTCGCACGACGTCAGCATAGTGAAGCCCCTCGGGCGTGACCGCCGCCTCCTTCATCCGCACCGTCGGAAGATGAAGCAGCTTGTTGACGATCTGCGCGGTGAGTGTGTCGACGGCGTCGCGCTCGCCCTCGGGCAGCCTCCCGAGCTTTCCCTCCAGCCGCGCGAGCTCGGCCGTCCGGATCTCCTCGGCATGCGCCCTGAGCGACGTGATCGCGGGCACGACAGCCAGGGAGGCCCGCCATTCCCTGAACCGCTCGGCCTCCTCCGACACGATCCGCTCCGCGCGAGAAGACTCGGCTCGCCGCCCCTCGAGCGTCGCGCTCACCACTCCCTGGAGATCGTCGACGTCGTAGAGGAAACACCCGTCTATCGACGCGAGCGCCGGATCGACGTCGCGCGGCACCGCGAGGTCGACGATCAGCACCGGCCGGCCTCGCCTGCCGCGCAGTGCAGTCGCGAGACCGGCTTCGGTGAGCACGGGGCCCGGCGCACTCGTCGAAGAGACCACCACGTCGGCATCCCCGACGAGGCCCGGCAGCTCGTCCAGCGTCTTCGCCTGCGCGCCAAGGGCTCCGGCGAGACGCTCCGCGCGGGCGAGCGTACGGTTCACGACCGCGGCGACGGTCGCCCCGCGCGAGCGCAGGTTGCGTGCCGTCAGCTCGCTCGCGCGACCGGCGCCGACGAGAACGACACGACGGCCGTCGAGGCTCTCGAACACCTGCTCCGCAAGAGCCGCAGCCGCGGCCGGGATCGAAGCCGGGCTCTCGCCGATGGCGGTCTCGAGCCGTGCGCGCCGCCCGGCGCGGATCGCCATGCGGAACGTGCGGTCGAGCAACGGGCCCGGCGATCCCGCCTCGAAGGCGTCGCGCACCTGCCCGAGGATCTCGCCCTCGCCGGGGACCAGCGAATCGAGCCCGGCCGCCACACGAAACAGGTGGAGCGCCGCGGATTCGTCCGCGAGACGGTAGGCGGCCGGAGCAAGCTCTCCCGCGCCGGCTCCGGCGAGCGACAGGAGAGCATGATCGGCGCGATCGCCGATCGCCGGGTCGTCGCCTGCTAGGTACAGCTCCGTGCGGTTGCACGTCGAGAGGACAACCGCCTCGTGTCCCGGCCCCGGCGAGCCGGCCAGCTCGCGCGCGAGCCCGGCGGCGGCCTGCGTGTCCACCGCGACGCGTTCGCGCAGTGCGAGCGGTGCCCGATGGTGCGACACGCCGGCGAGTGCCAGCCTCATGTCGCGAAGTGGGTCAGCGGGAGGACCATGACGACGAGCACCAGACCGGCGAGAAGGGCCCACGCGAAGCGGCGGCCGCGGACGTGCGCCTCCCACCGGACGAGAAGCGCGAGCGCGTAGAGGGCCCAGATCACGACGGCGACGGTCATCGCCGCGTCGAGCCCGTTCACGTCGAGCCAGGTGAGGCCGACCAGGATTCCGCCCGAAAGAAGCAGGAGCCCCGCGAGCGCGGTTCGCGCCGCCAGTCGGTCGAGAGCCTCGAGCGAGGGGAGGCTGAGGCGGAGGACGCCCGGGTCTCTGCGCTTCAGTCGACGCTCCTCGAAGACGTAGAGCGCCGCCATCGCGGCTGCCACCGTGAAGCTCGCGAATCCGGCGAGCATCAGCCCTGCGTGCGTCGCGAGCGCCCACCCGTCCCCGTGTGCGCCGAATCCCGTGCCACCGCCCGCCCACGCCAGCACGAGCAGGAGGGCGGCGAGGGGCATCACCGCCAGCCCGACGAGCCGGTAGCGGGGCCGGCATCCCCAGATCAGGTACCCGGAGACGACGAGCCACGACAAAAGGTTCAGCGCGCCGGGCCACGTTCCCCAGGGGAACCCGTCCGCGGACACCGCCTGCCCGACGAGAAGTGCCGTCTGCGCGAGCCAGCCTATGCGGACGCCCCAGATCGCGAGCTGCTGGTGCCGGCCGTGCCCTCGCAGCTCGCCGGCGTACACGAACGCCGCCTCACCGTAGGCGATCAACGCCGGCCAGACGAGAAGCTCAGCCATTCCCGGCCTCGCCTGCCTCCCCGCGTGCGTGCGCGAGACGAACGAGCTCTCCGGTCTCGCGCTCGAGCCGCGCGAGCTTCGCCGCGATGATCACGACCCAGATCAGGACGAAGACGACGAACACCGCGTATGCCGCCGCAACGTACTTCTCGGAAGCGCTCACGCCGTCAGCGCCTCGCGGAGCTCACGGAGGTTCGCGTCGGTTCGCTTGCCGGCGAGCTCGACCCGGTACATCACGTACGCGAGCAGCATGATCGCCCCCCACGAGACACAGAACGCCGCGAACATCGAGTGCGTCATCTGCGGGCCGTCGCGCGTGAAGACGGTCGGATGGATGAAGTCGCTTGCGAGGCGGATCGCGAGGAAGCTCACCGGGACGAGCGCGACCCCGAAAAGCGCGTAGACCGCGGAGATGCGCTCGCGCCGTGGCCCCGGCTCGATGGAGAAGCGCAACATGAAGTAGGCGCAGTAGAAGAGGAAGAGCACGAGGAACAGCACGAGCTGGTTCGAGCTCCAGGTCCACCAGACCCCCCAGGACGCTTTCGCCCAGATCGACCCCGTGACGAGAGTGAGCGCGCCGAAGATCGTCCCCTGATGGACGCTGGTGTAGCTCTCGAGGTCGTAGCGCTCCCCACGGGTCACGAGCAGGCGCAGGGCCTTCCAGGCTCCGAGCCCGAAGCACGCGTATGCGGTGAGGGCGATAGGCACGTGGACGTAGAAGATCTTCTGGGTCAGCCCCTGGTCGGCGTCCTCCGGGGCGACGAAGAAGATCATCACCGCGGCGGCGCCCGCCAGCGCGGCTGCGGCCAGCGCGAGGACGGGAAGTGAGAGCCCTGTCGGCTTCATTGCGGAAGAGATCATTCGGTGACGACGTATTCGAACGCCGCCCAGGAAAGTATCGCGAAGACCACGTCGTAGAGCCCCAGGAAGGCGAGGAACTCGCCTGGCTCGGCGGAGATGCTCGCCCCCACGCCACCGACCACGAGCGGGATCGCCAGCGGCAGGAACACGAGCGGCAGGAGCACCTCGCGACCCCTCGAAGCAGCCGCCATCGCGGATACGAGCGACCCCACCGCGCAGATGCCGAGCGACGCGAGCACGACTCCCGCGACCGCGGCCACGTCGAGCGGGGCGAAGAACACGGTGAAGGCCGGCAGGGCCACGACCTCCGCCGCGCCGAGAAACGCCAGCGTGGCGATCGTCTTGCCCAACCAGATAGCGCTCCGATCGGTCGGCGCGAGCACCAGGCCGTCCAGCGCACCCGCTTCCGACTCCGGTATCCACGCGCGCCCGAGGCCGAGAAGCGCCGTGAAGACGAGCGCGACCCAGAGAAGTCCGTAGGCGGCGTTGTCGCCCGCGTCCGCGGGGAGGGCGAAGTGGAACACGACGAGCGTCGCGAGGACGAACAGGAGCATGGCGGGCAGCGTGTCGCGGGCGCGGAGCTCGAGCCTAAGGTCCTTGCGGGCGAGCGCCGCGACATCGCCGAGGTAGCCCATCACGTCGTCCCCAGCGCAAGCCGGGCGGTCTCGATCCCGTCCAGGCGCGAGGGCTCGTGGGTCGCGACGACGAGCGTGCGGCGCCCCGCAGCTGCAACGAGCTCGTGGTCGAGCAGCGCAGCGCCGTCGGCGTCGAGCGCCGAGTGGGGCTCGTCCAGCACGAGCAGGTCGGGGTCGTGCACCAGCGCCCGGCAGAGAGCGAGACGCTGTGTCATCCCCCGGGAGAATGCCGAGACGCGCTCGTTGCGGGCCTCCCACAGCCCGAAGCGCTCGAGAAGCATCCCTATGCGCTCGCGGCGCTCCTTCACGCGGTAGAGATGTCCGAAGAGATCGAGGTTCTCGACGGCCGTGAGCTGCCGGTAGACGAGCGGCTCGTGCCCGACGAACCCGAGCCGGCCGCGGTCGAGCGCCACCGCAACGGTTCCTCGCGTGGGGGCGGCAAGCCCGACGAGCAGGCGTAGGAGCGTCGTCTTGCCCGAGCCGTTCGGCCCGGTGACGACCAGCGCGCCGCCACGATCGAGCTCGAAGGAGATGTCCTGGAGAACCCTCCGCGGCCCGAAGCTCCGACCGGCCCCCGCGACCTGGATCACGGCGGCGTCAGCCACGGTCGGGCGCCGACAGGACTGCCCGCAACCGCCCCCAAGGGCACCCCGGGTGCCCTGACATGACGATAGCGCGAGAGATGTGCCTCATGGGTGTCGCCATCGTGCCGGAACCGCGACGGCGGCGGCGGTGCCTGCTGGCCTCGCGGCGGCTTCTCGCCCGGGTCGGGTGGCCGGCAGGCCGGATCGAGAGGGCGTCGCCGGCTCAGAGAAGCGTGTCGAGCGCGACGAACGCGAGGAACGTGATCGAGAGCACGCCGTTCACGGCGAAAAAGGCGGCATCGAGGCGTCGGAGGTCGTCCGGCCGGACAATCAGGTGCTCGTACAGGAGCAGCACGGCGACGACGGCGACGCCGAGCCAGTACCAGACGCCAACCGTTAGGCCCGCGCCGGCGGCCGCGAGCAACACCACCACGCCGGCGTGCATCGCGCGCGCCCCCGCGAAGACGCCGGCCACGCCGAACCGCGCCGCCCAGGAATGAAGCCCCGCGGCCAGGTCGTGCTCGCGGTCGAAGAGCGCGTAGAAGAGGTCGAATCCGGCGACCCAGAGACACACCGCGCCGCCGAGCGCCCATGCCTGCCATGGGAGCTCGCCGGTGATCGCGACCCACGCGCCGACGGGCGCCAGGCCGAGGGAGGCGCCGAGCCACAGATGGCAGAGCCACGTGTATCTCTTGAGGTAGGGGTAGCCGACGAACAGGGCGACGGGTATCGGCCACAGCCAGCGAACGATGGGGTCGAGCTGCCAGATCGCGACCAGATAGAGGGCGAGGGAGCCTGCGCAGAGGGCCAGGACGTGGCCGCGGGTCAGCGCCCCCGCCGGAAGCTCCCGCCCCGCGGTGCGCGGGTTGGCAGCGTCGATCTCGGCGTCGATGAGCCTGTTCAGGCCCATCGCGAGCGTGCGTGCACCCACCATGGCGAGGGTGATCCAGGCCATTGTCCCGGTTCCGGGCCACCCGTCCACCGCGAGCAGGGCGCCGACGTAGGCGAACGGCAGCGCAAACACCGTGTGCTCGATCCGCACGAGACGCGCAAGGCGCACCGGAAGCGGCGCGGCCAGCGTGGTCAGACCGGCTCCTTGCTCTTCGACACGAGGACGACCTCGTCTATCCGCATCGCCTTGTCGACGGCCTTCGCCATGTCGTACACGGTCAGCGCGGCGATCGTCACCGCGGTGAGGGCCTCCATCTCCACGCCCGTCCGGGCGGTCGTCTCCGCGGCGGCCTCGACCACGACACCGTCGTCGTCCACGCGCAGCTCGACCTCCACGAGCGTGAGCGGCAGAGGGTGGCAGAGCGGAACGAGCTCGCTCGTGCGCTTGGCCGCCTGGATGCCCGCGATCCTTGCGACCGTGAGGGCGTCTCCCTTCGGCAGCGTTCGCAGGCGCGCGGCCGTCGAGGCGGCCATCCTGACGCGGCCCCGCGCGACCGCGCGACGTCGTGAGAGCGCCTTCCCGCCGACGTCCACCATCCTCACCTCCCCGGTGGACTCGTCCACGTGAGACAGCTCGCTCACGGGGATCCCTCTCTGTTGTCCAGAGAGACTACGCGATGCCGTTTCACGGGCTCATCGTAGCCCTGCCGGGACGGCCTCGCGATCGCGTGCTCGCCTCGAGCTCGGCCAGCTCGCGGGCCGCCCAGGCATCGGGGTCGTGCCCGAGCACCCATGCGCGGATCGCGTCGCCGCGGGCGTGTCTCTCGGGCCGGCGCAGCGCGATCGCCTGCGCCAGCGCGTCGGCCTGCCCCGGGACGTCGAGCGGGTCCACGCCGACCGTCCACGCACCGATGTGCTCGAAGGCCCCGGCCTGCCGGGACAGGACGACCACGCCGTCCGTCTCGTTCACCGTCGGCGCTTCCTGTGCGACGAGGTTGAGGCCGTCCATCACCGGGTTCACGAGCAGGACGTCGTATTCGAGATATGCGGCAATCGACGCGAGGAAGTCGTCCCGAACGTCGAGCATGACCGGATCCCAGCCGGGTTGCGCGAAGCGGGCGCTGACGTCGGCCGCGGCCCGCTCCGTCGCTCGGCGGTACTCGACGTACTCGGGGATCTCCTGGCGGGAGGGGTCGAGCAGGGCGAGCAGCCCGACGCGCCCTCGGAGATCGGGATCGCGCTCGAGAAGGAGCCCGAACGCCTCGAAGCCGCGAACCGCGTTCTTCGACGGATCGGTCCGGTCGACGCGCAGGATGAGGATCTCGGGGCGGCTCGCGGCGAGCTGCGCGCGACGGTCCTGCACGCCCTCGCTCGCGGCGAGGGCGGCGAAGCCCTCCGCGTCGACGGCCACGGGGTTCGCGTGCGAGTGCAGCTCCGCCTCGGCCCCTCGCCCGAGGAATGCCTCGCAGCACTCGACGAACGCGGAGCGCCACCGCTCCGTGTGGAACCCGACGCTGTCGCACGCGAGAAGCCCCTCGTGCACGGAGGACACCAGCCTGGGGGGAAGCACCTGCCAGTCTTCGGGACCGACCCACGGGATGTGGACGAAATGGGCGATACGCGCATCCGGGCGCTCGGCGCGGACGATCGCCGGAACGAGATACAGGTGGTAGTCCTGGACGAGGAGCGAGGCGCCGGGACGCGCATCGAGCTCGGCGACCGCGGCTTCTGCCAGCGCCCGGTTCGCGGTGACGTACCCCTGCCACGCCTCGCCGAGATCGGCGAGCGGATCGTGTCTCAGGCCCCAGAGCCCGTGCTGGACGAACCAGAGCACCGGATTTGCGAGCACGGTGTAGAAGAGGCGATACGCCTCGGGATCGTGTGGGACGAGCCGCAGCCGGAAGGCAGAGCCGGCCTCCGACTGCTCGAGCCGCGGTCCCTCCGCCGCGACGGCCCGGTCGGCGTCACTCATCGCGCTCGCGACCCACGTCACGTCGTGCCGATCGACGAGCGGGCGAAGCGCCGTGACCAGCCCGCCGGCCCCGCGGACGGTCTCGAGCGAGCCGCCTGCATCCCGCCGAAAGCCGACCGGCCCGCGGTTCGAGACGACGACGATGGAGTCGCTCACGCGGACGGTCAGCCCGAGCCCAGCGGGCGGTCTCCGAGCGTGACGTCGACCTTCCGGCGCTTCCCGTCCCTGAAGAGAGTGAACGTCACCGTGTCGCCGGGCGAGAGCTCGTCCGCGACCACCTGCGAGACATCCTCGGTGCTCTCCACCGCGGTGTCGCCGATTGCGACGATGACGTCACCGCCGACCGTCACGTCGATGCCGTTGTAGGCCTCGGTGCGCGTGCCGCCCCGCAGGCCGGCGCTCGCCGCGGGCGTGCCCGGGTCGACACGGGTCACGAGGGCTCCCCGCTCGGCGCCGATGCCGAACGCGCGCGCCATGCCGGGCGTGAGGTCCTCCGTCCTGATCCCGATGTACGCGTAGCGAACGCGCCCGGTCGCGACGAGCTGGCCGAGGGAGCGCCGCGCGACGTTGATCGGGATCGCGAAGCCGACGCCCTCGGCGGTGCCCGTCGTGCTCTCGATCTGCGCGTTGAGGCCGATCACCCGCCCCGATGCATCGAAGAGCGGTCCGCCGGAGCTGCCGCGGTTGATCGGCGCGTCGATCTGGATCGCGCCCGCGACCGCGAACGAGCCACCGGTCAGCGAGTCCAGCGCACGGTCTGTCGCCGAGACGACGCCGACCGACAGCGAGGTCTGCTTCCCGAACGGGCTTCCGATCGCGGCGACCGGCTCGCCCACTACGACCCGCGACGAGTCGCCGAGCGGGACGGGTTGCAGAGGGTGATCCGCCGGCTCGACGCGAAGAACGCCGATGTCGCTGAACAGGTCCCAGCCGACGATCTTCGCGGCGACGCGGTCGCCGTCCGAGAACTCCACGTACACCGCCCGGGCACCCTCCACCGGCTGAGATTCCGCCACATTGGTGATCACGTGTGCATTCGTGAGGACGAGGCCCTTCTGCCCCACCACGAACCCTGACCCCTGCGAGCTGCCCGACGCCCCGAGGTTCGCGTAGATCGTGACGACGCCGGGGGCGCGGGCGGCGTACAGCGCGGCGGCGTCGAACGACCCCGGCGTCGAGCCCGACGACGGCAGCGGCAGCGCGCTCGTCGTCTCGACCACCGTGGTCGAGCCGGCGATGCCGGTCTCGTGCGCGACGACCAGCGCGGAGACTGCGCCGAGCGCAGCTGCGACGAGGGCGAGGCCGGCTGCGGCCCAGGGTCGCATGACGGCCACGGTACCAGCGAGCAGATGGCATGCCGGGGTGCCGTTTCCACGTGGAAACGTATCGCGCGTGTCGTGCTGCTCAGCCGGTGAGCGCCACGGGGTCCGCGACGGGCGCAGCGGCGGGCAGCGAGAGTGTGAAGGTCGTGCGGCCGGGCGCGCTCTGGAGGACGACCGACCCGCCCATTCGCTCCGCGAGCTCGCGGGCGATCGCGAGCCCGAGCCCGCTGCCGGAGGCCTGAGGCCCTTCGACGCGATAGAAGCGGTCGAAGATCCGCTCGGCGTGCTGCAGCGGGATCCCGGGCCCGTCGTCCGTGACGCTCAGCTCCGCCGCGCCGGCGCCCGCCGAGGTGC
This sequence comes from uncultured Actinomycetes bacterium, assembly GCA_963798725.1. GTDB lineage: Bacteria > Actinomycetota > Thermoleophilia > Gaiellales > Gaiellaceae > Gaiella. The sequence continues at coordinate 322,030 of CAWCUL010000001.1, read as the reverse complement.
GGACGAGCACGGTCGTCCCACTCGGAGTGTGTGCGAGCGCGTTGCTCGCCAGCGCACGGCCGACCTGGAGCATGCGCTCCTCGTCCCCGAGCGCCCAGACCTCCGAGCCCGTCTCCAGCACGAGGGTGTGCCCCGTTGCCTCGGCGAGCGGTGAGAGCTCGTCGACGAGCGCGTCGGCGACGTCGGCCAGCATCACCTCCTCGCGCTCGACATGCAGACGGCCGGCGTCGATCCGCGAGAGATCGAGCAGGTCGGCGGAGAGCCGCGTCAGGCGCGCGACCTGCTCGCGCGTCGTCGCAAGGAATCCCGCCCGGGTGTGCTCGTCGAGGTCCTCGTCCGACATCAGCTCCAGGAAGCCACCGAGGGAGAACAGCGGCGTCCGCAGCTCGTGCGACGCGTTGGCGACGAACTCCTTGCGTGCCGTGTCGAGCTGCGCCAGCTGGACGCGCATCCGCTCGAACGCCGCTGCGAGCTCGCCGAGCTCGTCGTCGCCGAGATCGGCGACCGGCTGGTCGAACTTGCCCTCGGCGATCCGGTTCGCCGCGCGCTCGAGCCGCCGGATGCGTCTCGCATGGAGCGTGGCTGCGGCGCTCCCGAGGATCGCGGCAATCGCGAGCGCGACGCCCGTCGCGTAGAGGAGCCGCCGCTTGACGACCCTGACGGTCGCGAGCTGGTCCGCGATCGACGCCGAGAGGAGCAGCACGTTCCCGGACGGCGTGAGCGGCACCGCGACCTGGCCGTAGGGCCGGCGGGCACGCTGCACCCGGCCACGGGTGATCGAGGACGTCTCGGCCGTCTCGAGGGCGACCGGATCCGCGGTGACGGGACGGCCCGAGGCGCCCGAGTCGGCGAGCGGCCGCAGCGACAGCGGCGAGGGCCCGAACACCTGGTAGACGACGGTTCGCGCGTTGTAGAGGACCGCGGCGCGCGCCGCGAAGCCGTCGAGCGACAGCGGCTCGCTGAAGTTGCTCGCCGAATAGGCCGCAGCGACCTCGAGAGCGTCGCGCTGCAGGTCGTCGAGCCGGTCGTCGACGAGTCGGCGCTCGAGCGACGGGACGACCATCAGGTACGCGCCGCCGAGCGCGCCGCCCACGATCAGGAGAAGCGCGAGCGCGAGCGTCGTCCTGATCCCTCCGGGGAGCTTCATGCCCCGTCCCGGAAGCGGTAGCCGGCACCGCGCACCGTGAGGATCAGCTCGGGATCGCGGGGATCGCGCTCGATCTTCTCCCGCAGATGCCGGACGTGGACGTCGATCGTGCGCGGCTCCCTGTAGTCGGCGCTCCCCCGGATCCGCTCCAGGAGCTGTCGACGGCTGAAGACCACCCCGGGCTCCGAAGCGAGCAGGGCGAGCAGCTCGAACTCCACGAACGTGAGCGCGACACCCGCTCCGTGCGCCTCCACCGTTCTGCGGGGAAGGTCGACCACGATGTCCCCGCGATCGATGACGTCGTCCCGGCGCCCTGCGATGTGTGGTGTCGCCGCCCGTCGCAGGAGCGCACGGACGCGACTGCGGAACTCGCGGATCGAGAACGGCTTCGTGATGTAGTCGTCGGCTCCGAGCTCGAGACCGAGCACCTTGTCGAGCTCGTCGTCGCGGGCCGTGAGCATGATGATCGGCACTGCGCTCTCGGCCCGAAGCCGTCGGCAGACCTCGAGCCCGTCGACCTTCGGCAACATGATGTCCAGCACAACGAGATCGATGCTTTCCTCCGAGAACTGACGCAGCGCCTCTTCTCCGTCGCGAGCCTGGACCACGCGGTGGCCGTCGCGCTCCAGCGGGTAGGTGAGCAGCGCCTGGATCGAGTCCTCGTCGTCGACGAGGAGGATGGTCGAAGAGGAGTCCGGCATCTCGTGGTCGGTCACGCCCCGGCGTGAACGCCTGCCCGCGCCTACTATAGCCCCCTGCATGGAGCCCGCCCGCCTCGGCACGACCAAGCGGAGGCCGCGGCGCGGCTCGGTCGAGCGCCCGGTCGACGGCCGGCTCGTGAGGAAGGTCGGCGTGGCGGTCCTTGCGCCCCTGATGCTCCTGGTGATCACGCTCGGCCGCTCCGGGCCTCTTCCGCCGCCGGTGCTTCCTCCGGCGTTCGACCGGGCGACCGCGACCTCGCTGACCGTCGACCTCGCGCGAGAGAACCCCAATCGCGTCCCGGGCTCGCTCGGGGCGAACGACGCGGCCGCCTGGTTCCGCGACAAGCTCTCGCTCTACGGGCTTCGTGTGCGCGAGGATCGCTGGCGGGCGAACGTCCCGGGCGTCGGCGACGTCGAGCTGCGCAACCTCGCGACTGTGGTCGAGGGAACCGTTCCCGAGACGATCGTCGTCGTCGCCCATCGAGACAACGAGGGCCGGACGGCGGGCGCCAACGACAATGCGAGCGGGACCGCGGCGCTGGTGGAGCTGGCGCGTGCCTACGCGACCGCGGGAACGACCGAGTCCGCGCGGACTCCGCTCCACACGCTCGTCTTCCTCTCCACGGACGGCGACGCCTACGGCTCGCTCGGGTCGGCGCGGTTCGTCGAGCACTCTCCGCTCGCGCGGAACGCCGTCGCCGTCGTCTCGCTCGACGGCCTCGCCGGAGCGTCCCGGCCGCGGCTCGAGCTCGCCGGTCTCGACCGGCGCTCGCCGCCCGCGGCACTCGTACGAACCGCGGCCGCCCGGATCGCCACCGAGACCGGACAGGCACCGGCGTTGCCCGGAGTGCTGACACAGCTCGTCGCTCTCGGGTTACCCTTCGGCTACGGCGAGCAGGCCGCCGTGCTCGGCGGAGGCATTCCCGCTGTCCGGATCGCAACGGCGCCGGATGCCGGCGTGCCGCCCGGTGGCGACGAGCTCGCCGATCTCGACTCGCAACGGCTCGGCCAGCTCGGGCGTGCCTCGGAAACGCTGCTCGGGTCGCTCGATCAGGCGGTCGAGCTGCCCACGGCGACGAAGGGCGCGGTGTACCTCGAGCACCGTTTCGTTCGAGGCTGGGCGCTTCAGCTCGTGCTGGTCGCAGCGGTGCTTCCGTTCGCCGCCGGCGCGTTCGACCTTCTCTCACGCGCCCGAAGACGCCGGCTCCCTCTCGCCGCCGCGTGGCGGGCGCTCCTGCACCGTGTCTGGCTGTGGCTCGTGCTGCTCGCCGTCGTCGGAGTCGCTTCCGTCGCAGGCGCGCTGCCCCGCACGCCCGACATCCCGCCGCCGCCCGACGAGCCGCCCCTCGACGCGTGGCCGCTCGGCCTTCTGGCCATTCTGGCGCTCGTCGCATTCCTCGCCTGGCTGCGCGCCCGGACGCGGTCGCTGCGATCTGCAATAGCCCGCCCCGAGGACGAGCTCGCCGCGTACACGGTCGCCTTCATCGCCCTGCTCGGCGTCGCCGCCGGCACGGCGATCGTCTCCGCGTATGCCCTCATCTTCGTGCTCCCGTCCCTCTACGCCTGGTTGTGGCTGCCACAGGTCCGCCGCGCGCCCGGGTGGGTGACGGACGTGCTCTTCGGCATCGGGCTGGTGGGGCCCGTCCTCGCCCTCGTCGTCCTCGCGGAGCAGCTCGACCTCGGAGTTCGAGCGCCGCTCTACGCGGCCGCCCTCCTGACGACGGGCGTCGTCCCATGGGGCGCAACGCTCGCATTGACCATGTGGGCCGCGGTCGCCGGCCTCATCGGCGCGGTTGCCGCAGGCGGCTACAGGGTCGCAGCCGGGTCGAGCGCCAGGTAGCGAACGTGGGCGCCCGCGGCCAGCTCGCCCTCCCCCCGCGGAACATGGACGAGGGAGTCGGCGCGAGCGGCGCGAGCGATCATGTGCGACTCCTGACCGTCGAGCGGCCGTAACACGATCTCGTCGCCCGAGCGCTCCGCCCGGGCGCGCTGGAAATCGTCGCGTCTCGGCCGCCGCTGCACGGCCACGGCGAGGCGGCCCGATCGAAACGGCGGTGCCGGGTCCAGGAGACCCTGCAGGGCGCGGATCGCCGGCACGACGAAGAGGAGCGCCCCGACGAGCGACGAGACCGGGTTGCCCGGCAAGCCGAACACGAGCGTCCCCCCGCGGACGGAGAACGAGAACGGCTTCCCGGGCCGCATCGCGACGCCCCAGAGCACCTCCTCGGCGCCGAGCTCCGCGAGCGTCCCGCGGACGAGGTCGTGAGGCCCCACGGAGACGCCTCCGGACGTCACGAGCACGTCTGCGTCGAGCCCGCGCCCCAGCGCGCCCCGGTGCGACTCCTCGTCGTCCGCGGCGCTCTCGGGCGCCCGGACGTCGGCGCCCACGCTCTCCAGGAGAGCGGCGAGCATGAGCGCATTCGACTCGTAGATCTCGCCGGGCCCGAGCTCCGCGCCGAGCGGCCGCAGCTCGGTCCCGGTCGTCACGATCGCGACCTGCGGGCGCCTTGCGCACTCGACCTGCGCGAGGCCCGAAGCTGCAAGCGCCGAGAGGCGAGGCGGGGTCAGCGCAGCAGCTCGTGGGAGAACGACCTCGCCGGCCCGCACGTCGCCCCCGCGGGGGCGGACGTTCTCGCCCGGCTCGACCGGCTCGGGGACGAGGATCGTGACGCCCTCATCCCGGACATGCTCGAGCGGGACCACGGCGTCGGCGCCGTTCGGGACGACGCCCCCGGTGGAGATGGTCATCGCCTCACCCGCGTCGAGCGCGCGCGGCGCCGGCTTTCCGGCCGCCACGGCGGCGACGACCGGGAGCGTCCCCGGGGTGTCCGCCGCACGTAGCGCAAAGCCGTCCATCGCCGAGCTCGGAAAGCGCGGAAGGTCGACGGCCGCGACCGCGTCCTCGGCGAGCACCCTGCCGGACGCTTCGGCGAGGGCCACGGTCTCCGCCGGAAGAGGCCGGATGCGGGCAAGGATCCGGGCGAGCGTCTCCTCGACCGTCAGAAGCTCGGCGGACACTCCGCTGACGCTACACACGCGATAGCCTGCGCGCGTGATCTCGGTCGTCGTGCCGGTGCGTGACGAGGAACACACCGTCGAGCCGCTCTATGACGAGCTCCACGCTGTCCTCGACAAGAGGCCCGAGCCGTGGGAGGTCGTCTTCGTCGACGACGGCTCGCGAGACGGCACACACGAGGCGCTCGTGCGGCTGCACGGGGCCACGACGAACGTCCGGGTCGTCCGCCTGCGCCGCAACGCCGGCAAGGCCGCAGCGCTCGACGCCGGCTTCCGGGAGGTCGAGGGCGACATCGTGGTGACTATGGACGGCGACCTCCAGGACGACCCCGAGGAGATCCCGCGTCTGGTCGCCAAGCTCGACGAGGGCTTCGATCTCGTCACAGGTTGGAAGACCCACCGGAACGACCCTTTCGGCCGGCGGGCGTTCTCGCGGGTGTTCAACACGGTCACCGGCCGCCTGTCGGGGCTGCGGCTCCACGACATGAACTGCGGGCTCAAGGCGTTCAGAGCCGATGTCACCCGTGAGCTCGAGCTCTACGGCGAGCTGCACCGCTTCGTCCCGGTGCTCGCCCACGATCTCGGGTTCCGCGTGACCGAGCTCGGCGTCAACCACCGGCCCCGCGAGCACGGCCGCAGCCGCTACGGGATGGAGCGCTACCTGCGGGGGTTCTTGGACCTACTCACCGTCTCGTTCATGAGCCGGTACCGCCACCGTCCGCTGCATCTCTTCGGCGGGTTGGGGCTGCTGCTCGGCGCAATCGGGTCGGTGATCCTCGTGTACCTTACGGTCGTGAAGCTGGCGGGGCACGCCATCGGCGGGCGGCCGCTCCTCCTCCTGGGTGTCTTGCTCGTCGTGGTCGGGATCCAGTTCCTCTCACTCGGTCTGCTGTCGGAGCTCGTCACGAGCCAGCACCGCGAACGCCTGCGCGCAGCCGGCGGTCGGGCCTCGGGCCTCGTCGACGAGGTCCTCCGGTGAGGCCGGCATGAAGGTCCTCTACTTCGGGACCTACGATCGCGCCTCGCCGCGCAACATGCAGGTGATCTCGTGCCTGCGTGCCGCGGGAGTGACCGTGGTCGAACGTCACCGTCAGGTCTGGGGCCGCGACAACTGGGCTCCGGGGGCCAGGCAGCTCATCCGCCTTGCGCGTTCGGAGCTCGCGCTATCCCGACGCACGGATGAGGGCGAGGACGCCGACCTGATCGTGGTCGGGTATCCCGGCCATCCCGACATGCCGGCGGCACGACGGATCGCCCGGGGCCGGCCCGTCGTCTTCAACCCGCTCGTCTCGGCGACGGACACGCTGGTCTCCGACCGGCGCAACTTCAGCCCGCGGTCGATGGCGGCGTCGGCCATAGCGAGGCTCGATCGGCGCGCGTTCCGGACGGCCGACCTCGTCGTCGCCGACACGGAGGCCCAGGCCGCGTTCTTCCGCGCGACGTTCGAGCTGCCGCCCGAGCGGGTCGCCGTCGCGATGGTCGGAGCCGAGGACGCGCTCTTCCACCCGGTCGAGGCAGCCCGCGAGCCGTTCCAGGCCTTGTTCGTCGGCAAGTTCATCCCGCTGCACGGACTGGAAACGATCGTCGCCGCCGCTGCGCTCGTGCCCGAGATCCCGTTCTCCATCGTAGGTACCGGTCAGCAGCTGCAACTGCTCGAGGGCCACTCGGCCAACGTCGAGCATCTGAAGTGGATCACCTATACGGATCTGCCCGGCGCGTATCAACGCGCCGGATGTGCGCTCGGGGTGTTCGGGACGGGCGACAAGGCGTCACGCGTGATTCCCAACAAGGTGTTCCAGGCCCTCGCGTGCGGCTGTCCCGTGATCACGGGGGACACCCCCGCCGCCAGGGAGCTCCTCACGGACGATGGCGACGCCCTCCTCGTTCCACCGGGGGATGCCGAGGCCCTCGCAGCGGCCGTCCGCCGGCTCGCGGAGTCGAGTGACGACGCGGCCCGGCTCGGGAAGGCGGGCAGGGCGACGTACGAGGGCCGCGCGTCCGAGGCCGTGCTCGGCCCGAAGTGGCGGGCGCTCCTCGAGGGCGTGCTGAAGGGGTGAGACCCCGGCCCGGCGGGCTCGTCGCCGCCGGCTCGGCCGCCTTCGCCGCGGGCCTCGGGGCGCTCGCGATCCTTCGCCACCGCGCGTTCTGGAGCGGCCGCTTCGACATCGGCAACGTGACCCAGGCGGTGTGGTCGGCCGCGCACGGCCATCTCTTCTCGACCACCGGGCTCCTCGGTCAGTTCTCGCGGCTGGGCGTGCACTTCGAGCCCGTCCTGGCGCTGTTCGCGCCGCTCTGGTGGCTCTGGCCGGACCCGTCGCTGCTCCTCGTCGTGCAGGCGACCGCGGTCGCAGCAGGGGCGCCGGCCGTGTACTTGCTCGGGCGGCGCCATCTCGGCTCGGACTGGGCCGCGGCCGGGTTCGCGCTGGCGTATCTCCTCCATCCGGCCACGCAGTGGCTCGTGCTCGACGACTTCCATGCGGTCGCCCTCGCGGCGCCGCTCCTCCTGTGGGGCTTCTGGTTCCTCGACTCCGACCGAATCCTGCCGTTCGTGGTGGTCGCCGCGCTCGCGTGCGCGACGAAGGAGCAGATCGGGCTGGTCGTCGCGGCGATGGGGCTCTGGTACGCCCTCCGCCCCGGGAGGCGCCGCGTGGGCATCGCGATCGCGGCTGTCTCGGCCACGGCCGCGATACTGGCCGTGACGATCGTCGTTCCCCACTTCGCCCCGGGAGGGAGCTACCGCTTCGAGGGCCGCTACCGGGGCGTGGGCGGATCCCCGGCAGGCATCGTGCGGACCGCCTTCACCGATCCCGGGACCGTTGCGAGCGCGATCGGCGAGCGCCGCGACGCCTCGTATCTCGGCGACCTCCTCCTGCCTCTGCTCGCGCTGCCGCTCCTGTCGCCTCTGACCGCTCTCACCGCCGCGCCCGAGATCGGCATCAACCTCCTGTCGGACACCGGCTCGCAGACCTCCGTCCACTACCACTACACGGCGGGTGCGCTGCCGGGGCTGATGGTCGCCGCGGTGCTCGGCGCCGCGAGGCTCCGCCGGCGCTTCGCCGCGGCACGCGTGCCCGACGGCCGTGCGGTGGTGCTGTCCACCCTCGCGGCGTCGGTCCTGCTCGGGCCCCTTCCGCTCTGGAGGCACGTCCCCTTCGGATCGGAGGCCGGGGTCGGCCGTTACGCCGTCGGGCGGCACGCTGCGGCGTCGGCCCGTGCGGTTCGGCTCGTTCCCGCCGCCGCTTCGGTCAGCGCAACGAATACGCTCGGCGCGCACCTTTCGGAACGCGCGAGCATCTTCAGCTTCCCGCAGTTCGGCCATGCCGACTGGGTCGCGGTCGACACCCTTCGTCCGAGCCACCTCGCCATGGTCGGCGCCAAGGCCGAGTTCGCCGCAGACCTGAGGCGCCTGCGGGCATCCGGCCTGTTCGACGAGGTCTTCTCCGAGGATGGGGTACTCGTGTTCAGGCGGCGCCCGGTCAGAGCGGGATCGTCTGAGGCAGGAGGTACGCCGTGAGCGCGAGGGCGGCGAGCCGTGCCGCACGGTCCTCGTCCGCCGCGGCGAGCGGCACCGCCCATGCGAGGTACCAGACCGCGAGGTAGGGAGTCGTGGCGAGCACGAGGCAGGCAGCCCTTCCCTGATGAGCCGTGCCGCGTAGCGCCTCGCGGGCGAGCAGGAGGAAACCGCCGGTGAGCGCCGCGATCGCCAGCGTGAGGGCGACGCCGTGCGGCACCCCGAGCTGCTCCAGCCGCGCAGGAAGCGCGTAGCTCGTCTCGCGGGCGGCGTTGCCCGCGAGCGGCCCTGCTGCGCGCAGCCAGCTCCATCCGTAGGCCCAGGTGCCGAGCCCTCCTGCGACGAGCGCCGCGATGGCGGCGCCGCGCATCCCGGCCGACGCTCCTCGAGCCTTCGCGGCGGCCGCGGCGAGAAGGAGAAAGAGGAGCGGCACCCATTTCACCAACGCCGCCAGGGCCCATGCTCCGCCTGCGAGACCCGCGCGTCTTCGTAGGGCCAGCATCACCGCGAGCGCGGCGAGCCCTCCGACGAGGGCGTCGTTGTGCCCCCCGCCCGCCGCGTGCACCGCGACCACGGGGTTCCAGCCGACGAACGCCGCTGCGGCAACGGGGCTGGATGCCGACCGCGCCACCGCACCGACCGCGGTGAGCATCGCCAGGGCGGCGAGTGCCTTGAAGAGCCAGGCGGCGGCGTCCTCGGACGAGCCCACGGTCCGGGAAACGGGCTCGGAGACTAGCGTGAACACGGGGCCGTAGACGGTCGTCGTGTCGCGCCACGCGACGCCCACGTAGGGAAACGCCGGGCTTTCGGGAAAGGCTGCCGGAGGCTCGACGTACGGATTTCCGCCGCCCTGGGAGCCGATCCAGCCATAGCCCCAGTACGTCCATGCGTCGGTCGAGAGAAGCAGGGGGGCGCCGAGGGGCGCGAGCTGCACGAGAACAGCGATCGCGAGCACGGCCCGGAGCGAGGGAGACGCCCGTCGCACGAGAGCGGTACCGGCGGCGTAGCAGACGAACGCGGTTACGAGGAGCGCGAGGAAGAGCCAGGCGGTGCCCCCGGGAGCCCCCGCGCCGTCCTCGGGGACGAGCGGCGAGTCGTGGCGCCACGCCAGCGCGCACGCGCCACAGAGGAGGGCGGTCGTCGCGACCCCTGCGGCGAGCGCACCAGCCGGGGCGCGCCGCGCCGGAGCATTCACGGCGTGCCGGTGCGACCGGCGCCCGCGGGGGTGCCGGTCGCCGGTTTCTCTTCCGCGCTCTTCGCCTCCCCCGGCTTTGGCTTCTCGTCCTCGTCCTTCGAGGTCGTCGTGTCGGGCGCGACGTAGTACGGGTCGTACGAGAGCGCATCGGGCCCTCGTTCCCACGTGCTGAAGACCGCCGGCTGGCTTGGCTCGGGGAAGTCGAGCGCCGGACGGGCCTCGAGGGCGGGATCCATGTACCGCCGCCAGATCTCGGCGGGGAAGCTTCCTCCGGAGACCGAGATCCCGTGGACGTCGAGCATTGGGATCTCGCCCCGGGTGTACCCCATCCACACGGCGGTCGCGAGATCCGGCGTGTAGCCGACGAACCAGGCATCGGCATGCTCGTCGGTCGTGCCCGTCTTGCCGGCGGCGGGACGGTCGATCGCGGCTCGCGTTCCGGTGCCGTCTTGCACGTTCTCCTCGAGGATCCCGGTGACGACCGACGCCACCCCGTCCGGTATCACGCGCGTCCGGCGGCGAGAGCTCGCCCACTTCGTGTCGAGCTTCCCGTTCGGCAGGACGACCCGGCGGATCGCGGTCGGCTCCGAATAGAGGCCGCCTGCGGCAAGGGTCGCGTACGCGGACGCCATGTCGAGCGGCGAGACGGCGATCGAGCCGAGGCCCATCGCGGGGACATACTGGCCGTCCACGTCGAGCGGAGTACGCACCCCGAGCTTGCGCGCGACGGCCGCGACGCGCTCGGGCCCGACATCGAGGGTCAGCTGTGCGTACACGGTGTTGTCGGAGCGAAGCGTGGCGCGCGTGACCGACGTCCAGCCCGTGTAGCTCGAGTCGTACGTTCGTACGCACCACCACGTCTCGGCCTCGCAGCTCCCCGTGTCGGACGGCTGGTAGGTGAACGGGGCCGAGACGTAGTAGGTCGAGTCGGGGTTCATCCCCTCCTCGACCGCCGCCGTGAGCACGAACGTCTTGAACGTCGAGCCCGGCTGCCGCCGCGCCTGCGAGAGCAGGTTGAACTGGTTGTTCGCACGTCCGGGCACGACCGCGGCCATGGCGCGTATCGCGCCGTTCGCCGGATCGATGGAGATCAACGCCGCGGCGGGATCGTCACGATCGGTCAGCGTTCCCTCGATCGCCTCCTTCGCGAGGCGCTGGAGTCGCGGCTCGATCGTCGTGTACACGCGCAATCCACCCGACCGGACCGTGTCCGCGCCATAGGCCCGGACCAGCTGGTCGCGGACATACCCGAAGAAGTAGGGCTCGCGGATCTCCTCGTAGAGCTTCCCGGGGCGCAGCCCGGGCGATCTGTTGCGGCGGGCCGCCGAGTACTGCTTCGGGTTGATCATCCCCTGATCGCGCATCGCAGCCAGAACCTCGTCCCGCCGCGCGACCGCCCGGCCGGGGTCGGCGAACGGGTCGTACGCGGACGGCGCTTGCGTCAACCCGGCGAGGAGAGCCGCCTGCGAGAGCGTGAGGCGGCTCGCGGAGCGGGAGAAGTAGGTGTGGGAGGCCGCCTCCGCGCCGTAGGCGAGGTTCCCGTAGAAGACGGAGTTGAGGTAGCTCGCGAGGATGCGCTGCTTCGTCCAGGCCCCGTCGAGCTTGACGGCCAAGCATGCCTCGGTGACCTTGCGCTCGATCGTGCGCTCGTTCGAGATGTAGAGGTTCCTGACGAGCTGCTGGGTGATCGTGGAGCCGCCCTCGACGATCTGGGCCGCCTTCATGTCCCGCCAGAGCGCGCGCGCGATTCCCTCGGCGTCGATCCCGCCGTGAGCGTAGAAGCGCCTGTCCTCGATCGCCACGGTCGCGAGCGGCAGCCACCGCGACATCCGCGCGAGCGGGACGACCTGCCGGTTCCGTTCGGCCGGGATCGCCCCGAGGAGCGAGCCGTCGGCGGCATAGACGAACGTGTTCTGCCCGATCCTCACCGGCTGCAGCGCGTCGAGGTCGCAGCGCGGCGCAAGCGTGACCACGGCCGCGGCGGCGGCGATCCCCGCGGCGGCCGCGACGACCAGGCCGGCCAGGACGAGCGCGACCCGTCCGCGGCGAGAGGCGCGCGGACGGCGGCGTCGCACACGCAGCGGGGCCGGAGCGGCGCGCATACGCCTCGGGCGAGGTCGCCGCGAGGGACTCATGGCGCGATGGTAGCCACGTCCGCTCCCGTTTCTCGTTCATCGGCTCGTCCCCTCGCGGAGAGGAGGGATGTATCGTCGGGCGCGTGCGGAGCGCGGTCGCAGGAGCGGGGCCGGCGCTCCGGGCCTTCGTCTGGAGCAGGCTCGCGATCTGGGCGCTCGCCGCGGGCACCGTGCTCCTGTTCGACGACCACCTCAACCCGTCCCGGGGCCGCTGGGACAGCCCGCGCCTCCACGAGCTCGGGCCCGTCTTCGACGTCTGGGCGCGCTGGGACAGCGACTGGTACCTCCGCATTGCCGAGTCCGGCTATCGCTGGCCGTCCGGCACGCCGGCCTTCTTCCCCCTCTATCCGTCGCTCGTCGCCGTCTGCGGACGGGTGCTCGGCGACAGGTTCCTTCTCGCGGGGATCCTCATCTCGCTGGCGGCCGCCGCAGCCGCGTTCGTGCTTCTCTACCACCTCGTGCGGCACCGCGTCGGAGCGGCCGACGCGCAGCGCGCGGTCGTCTACCTGGCCCTGTTTCCGACGTCGCTGTTCCTCGGGGCCGTCTACGCGGAGAGCCTCTTTCTGGCGCTCGCGCTCGCGGCGTTCGTGCTCGCGGAGCAGGCGCGCCCGGGCTGGGCCTCGGTCGCCGCCGGCCTTGCGACCCTCACGCGCGCCCAGGGACTGGCGCTCGTTCCCGCGCTCGCGATCTTCGCCTGGCGCTCTCGCGACCGGGGCCGCTCGTTCGCGTTCCTTCTCGTCCCTATCGCGATGTTTCTCGCGTTCCCCCTCCTGCTCGAGGCGTGGATCGGGCACGGGCTGGCCTTTCTCGATGCCCAACGAGCCTGGGATCGCAGCCTCGCCCCGCTCGGCCCTCTCGGCGGGCTCGCGCAGTCGATCGGAGAGGGCGACGTCCTCGGGCCGGTCCTTGCGGTCTCGCTCGTGGCGCTGGCCCTGCTCGCATGGCGGTGGCTCGGCGCGGCGTACGGCCTCTACGCGATCGGGGTGCTGGCGCTCCCGATGGCGTTCCCGTCCGACCGGCTCGGTGGGCTCTACTCGTTCCCGCGGCTCGCGCTCGCCGCGTTTCCTTGCCTCGCCGCGCTCGCGGTGCTCGGCCGTGACCGCCGGGTACACGTGCTGACGACGGTGGTTCTCGGTGCCGTACTGGCCGTCAACGTGGTTCGATGGGCGCTGTGGTACTGGGTCGCATGACGGTCGTCCCGAGGCCCCGCCTCGTCGGCTGGGCGATCCTCGTCGGCGCGCTTGCCGCGATTGCCTATGCCGCGAACCTCGCCGACTCGGCCGACACGCCCGACGACATCCTCTTCCGCTGGTCGACAGCGGTCGGGGGGTTGATCCAGTACGCGATCATCCTCGCGCTCGTCCTCGTGATCGCACGCGGCATCGCGCCGGCGACGCTCGGATTGCGCCGGCCGGCGTCGGTGCGCGGCGCACTCGGGCGGATCGGGATCGCGCTCGCATCGATCTGGGTGATCGGCGCGGTGCTCAACGTCTTTCTCCAGGCCGGCAAGGAGCAGGGCCTCGTACCGCACGCGTGGGATCCCGGCCACGCCGCTCCGTTCGTCGCGAACTTCGTCGTGGTGGCAGGTGTCGCTCCGGTGGTCGAGGAGCTCACGTACCGCGGGCTCGGGTTCGCGGCGGTCGCCGACACATTCGGCGCCACGGCCGCCGTCTTCGTCACGGCCATCGCGTTCGGTCTTGCACACGGCCTCGTCGTCGCGCTCCCGGTGCTCACGATCTTCGGGCTGATCCTCGCCTGGCTGCGCCTGACGACCGGCAGCATCTACCCGACGATCGCGCTTCACGCGTTGTTCAACGGCGTGGCGTTGCTGGCGGCGGTGGCGTTTTGAGCGAGCGGAGCGAGCGGATTGCCGAGCTCAGGCGGATGATCGGAAAGAACGACGGCGCGATCGTCGAGCGCGTCAACGAGCGTCTCCGGCTCGTCGCGGAGCTGTGGACGTTGAAGGATGCCGGCGGCATGGACAGGCTGGACCTCGACCGCGAGCGCCGGTTGCGGACAGAGATCGCGGCCGCGAACGCAGGCCCGCTATCCGAGGAGGGCCTCGAGCGCCTCGTCACCGAGCTTCTCGAGCTCACCAAGCACGAGCTCGGCTGGCCAGTCGACCAGCGGTCGTCGCGCAAAAGACTCCCTGAAGGTGGCGGCTTCGCCGCCGCAACTGCACGCCCGCTACATCGCAAAGCGCCTGCGCAGCCGACACACAAGCGCGACCCTGCCCTCACGCCGGCCGCGTTGGCCGTAGCTCGTTTCGGACCGCCCGATCCGCTCAGGCTTCGGGCTCGTCCTGACCCGTCGCGAAGTCGTCGGGCGTCACCGTGTCGAGGAACTGACGGAACTTGTTCATGTCGACGTCGCCGAGGCTCATCACCCCGCCGGCGTTCTCGATATCCGGCTCTTCGCCCTCGAACTCGACTCCCGACTCGTCGATCACGTCGTCTGCGGCGAAGATCTTGGCGTCGGCCCGCAGCGCGATCGCGATCGCGTCCGAGGTACGCGAGTCGATCTCGATCTCGGCGCCGTTCCGCACGAGGGTGATGCGAGCGAAGAACGTGCTGTCGCGAAGCTCCGTCACCGTGACCCTCTCCACCTCTGCCTCGAGCGAGTCGATGATCGCGCACGTGAGGTCGTGGGTCAGAGGCCTCGGGGGCTCTTCCCCCTGCAGGCGCATCAGGATCGCGGCCGCCTCGGGATGCCCGATCCAGATCGGCAGGAACGTGCGGCCCTCCGCCGTCCGGAGCAGCACGATCGGCTGCTTGCCGATCAGGTCGAAGCTCACCCCGTAGACCGTCATCTCCTGCATGACCCGTTTCCCAGTGTAACCCTGGCTTGTCGCGCAAGATTCGGAATCCGCCGAGCGGATCCCGAACCGCGCCACATCCCTGAAGGCGCCCGCTGTCGCGGTCGCAAACCCAGCCCCACGCTCACACCGTTCGGGTCGCGCAGACTCGAGCCGGTCGCGCAAGAGTTCTCGCGCAAGATTCGGAATCCGCCGAGCGGATCCCGAACCGCGCCACATCCCTGAAGGCGCCCGCTGTCGCGGTCGCAAACCCAGCCCCACGCTCACACCGTTCGGGTCGCGCAAGACTCGAGCCGGTCGCACAAGAGTTCGTGGGCTCGCGCAAAGATTCGGAATCCGCCGAGCGGATCCCGAACCGCGCCACATCCCTGAAGGCGCCCGCTGTCGCGGTCGCAAATCCTTCTCCCCAGCCGCCGACGCTGATCGCACTAGAACCTCCCCCATCCCGCCACCACACGGTAAGCGGTACAGCCGTGGCACACAGCGCCACCGGCGCGTGCTTCCGAGGCCGGCCAGCGCAGGTGGTCGGGTTCGTGTCCGCGCGGGATCGACGGGGAAGCTTCGCTACACTCGGCGGCCGCGCGGGCGATTAGCTCAGTCGGTTAGAGCGCCGCTCTGATAAGGCGGAGGTCCGTGGTTCGAATCCACGATCGCCCATCTACCGGTTGCGACCGGGACGTGGCTTCAGCCGCGTCCCCAGAACCGTTCGTCGCCCACCGGCGTCGGCCTACGGCGCCTCGAAGTCCACGGGCCCTGTTGGCTCTACTGGATGCGAACGGGACGTGGCTTCAGCCGCGTCCCCGGAACCGCTCGTCGCCCGCTCGCGCCTGGCCTACGGTGCCCCGAGCGCCTCGAGCACTTCCACGAGCTCGGCGAGTTGCGTCTCGTCGGCGAACTGGAGCTCGAGCTTCCCGGCCGAGACGCGAGCCGGGAGGCCGGTGAGCGATTCCGCCGCACTGCGGGCGCGGTCGGCCAGCGCAGGGTCGATGGGAGACGCCCGCGGGCGACGGCGGGCGCCGCCTTCCTGCGCCGCCCGCTCCGTCGCACGTACCGTGAGGCCGTCGCGGGCGGCCCGGCGGGCGAGCCGCAGCCGGCCGTCGTCGTCCGGCACCGCGAGCACGGCGCGCGCGTGCCCCTCGGTCAACTCTCCGCGCGCGAGCATCCACAGCACCTGCTCCGGAAGCTCGAGCAGGCGCAGCCGGTTCGACACACCCGCCTTCGAGCGGCCCACGCGCTCGGCGAGCTCGCCGAGCGAGAGCTCGAACTCGTCGATGAGCGTCGCGTAGGCGCGCGCCTCCTCGACCGGCGACAGGTCTTCGCGGGCGACGTTCTCGACGAGCGAGAGCAGGAGCGTCTCGCGGTCGTCGGTCTCCCGCACGATCGCCGGAAGAGCCTCGAGACCCGCCTCACGCGCGGCGCGCCAGCGCCGTTCGCCCGCGACGAGCTCGTAGCCTCCCGCGGCGCGTGGACGGACGATCACCGGCTGGAGGACTCCGTCGTGGCGCAGGGACGACGCGAGCCCCGCCGTCGCCTCGGGCTCGAATCGCCTGCGCGGCTGCTTCGGGTTCGGATGGATCGCGTCGAGCGGTAGCCGGAGCAGCTCGAGGCCGGCTGCCCGACCGCCGACGAGGAGCTCCAGCCCACGGCCGAGGCCGCGGCGGGAGCCGGGAGCCTCAGGCGCGGTCGACAAGCTCCATCGCCACCTTCCAGTACGCCTCGGCGCCGGCCGAGCGCCGGTCGTACGCGATCGCCGGCACCCCGTGGCTCGGCGCCTCCGCGAGCCGGACCGAGCGCGGCACGGTCGTGGTGAACACGAGCTCGCCGAAATGGGACCTGAGCTCTTCCTCGACCTCCGCCGCGAGGCGGGTGCGGCCGTCGACCATCGTCAGGAGGATCCCGGCGACCCCGAGACGGGGATTCAGGCGCCGCTTGACGAGATCGATCGAGCCGAGAAGCTGCGAGAGGCCCTCGAGCGCGTAGTACTCCGCCTGTACCGGCACGAGCACACGGTCGGCCGCGGCCAGCGCGTTCACCGTCAGGGAGCCGAAGGCCGGAGGGCAGTCGAGGAAGACGAAGCCGTAGGCGTTCGTCGCGTCGCCCGCGAGGGCGTCCGCGAGGTAGCGCTCTCCACCTGCGAGCGCCGAGAGCTGCACGCTCGTCGCCGAGAGCTCGCCCTTCGCCGGGACGAGGTCGAGGTTCGCGAACGAGCTCGGGGTGACGAGCTCGTGGAGCGGGACGCCGTCGAGAAGGTCGAGGGTCGAATGGCCGTTCGCGCGGCGGCCGAGACCCGAGGTGGCGTTCGCCTGCGGGTCGAGATCGACGACGAGGCAGCGCTCCCCCGCCTCCGCGAGGCACGCGGCGAGATTGATCGCCGTGGTCGTCTTTCCGACGCCGCCCTTCTGGTTCGCAACGGCGACGATCCTGGCGCTCACGGTCTCAGGCTAGCCCCGCCGCCGGACGAAGAGACGGTCTCCGGGCAGCGCAGAAACCCTGTGCGGGGTCGGTCATGCGAGTGGGCGCTTCCGCGCGACGCCCGGCCGCCGTGGAAAGCCAGGCGGCGTCGGGCCCGTCTTGCGGAGCACGAGGAACCCGGCGGGAGAGGACTCGAGCACACCCGCCACAAGCTCTGCGGCCGCCGCGACCCGGCCGGGGTCGGCGGACGGGCCTACCCACAGCACGACGGCTCCCCCCTCGCGGACGAGGGGGAGACACCACTCGGCGGCGGTCGGGGGGTGCGCGAGCGCCCTGGCCACCGCGACGCCGTACGTCTCCAGAGGCTGCTGCTCGGCGCGGCCGCAGACGACCCGCGTGTTCGACAGGTTGGCTGCCCAGCGCTCGAGGAACCGGCACTTGCGTCCCTCGGCCTCGAGCAGGGCCATCGAACGGGTCGGAAGCGAGACGGCGAGGGGGATTCCCGGGCTCCCGCCGCCCGAGCCGACGTCGACGATCACACCCTCCTCGCGCGCGACGAGGGAGACGCCGCGCAGCGCGTCGTCGATCAGGACACGGCGTGCGTCGGCCAAGTCGCGGAGCGACGTCAGCCCCGGCTCCGCGACAACGGACGCGAGCCAGTCGTCGAGAACCGTGGAGCCGTGACTGTGCGGCTGATCGCTTGCGGTTCCCAAATGTTGGATCAGTCGACGGAGCGACGCGGGACCACGACGACGTACCGCGCCGGCTCGGCGCCCTCGCTTTCGGTCGTGACCTCGGGATCGTCCTTGAGCGCCTCGTGGACGATCCTGCGCTCTATCGCGCTCATCGGCTCGAGCTCGACGCGGCGATCCGTGGCGGCCGCCTGCTCGGCGCTCTCCCGCGCGAGCGTCGAAAGCGTTGCGCGGCGGCGATCGCGGTAGCCCGCGGCATCTATCACGATCCTGCGGCGATCGTCTCCGAGCCTCCTGTGGGCGATCGCGTTCGCGAGGTACTGCAGCGCGTCGATCATCTGGCCGTGCCGGCCGATGAGCACGCCGAGGTCTGCTCCCTCCGCCGTCGCGATCACCTCTTCGTCCGTCTGCTCGACCCGGACGCGGGCGTCGAGGGCAAGCATCGCCGCGACCCGCTCCAGTAGGGCCTGGGCGATCGAGAGATCGTCGGTGCCTGCTGGCTCGGGCGCAGGCCGCTCGGCCGGTGCGTCCGCGGTCGCGAGCACGCGTGCAGGGGTGTAGCCGACGCCCAGTAGGCCTCGCTCTCCCTCGCTCACGACCTGGAAGCGCACCGTTTCGCGGTCGAGCCCGGGTGCCAGGCGCTCGAGCTCCCGGAGCGCAGCCCACTTCGCCTCTCCGACCGTCTCCCCGGTCGCCTCGGTCGAGAGCTCTGCGCTCACCGCCGGCGACCCCCGCCGCTTCGCTTCCGCTTCACGCGCCGTGGAGGCCCGGCGACGACCTTCGCGCTCGAGCCGTCACCCTTCGGCAGCGTGCCGGCGGACGACTTGCTCTTGGCCGCCGGCTCCTCCTTCGGGGCAGTCCGCGAGCTGCGCTTGGCGATCCCCAGATCGGGCTTCGGCATCAGCCTCCGCGTCACGAACCCCTGCCCCGTCGTCCAGAGGTTCGTGGTCATCCAGTAGATCATCAGACCTGCCGGGAAGCGCAGGATGAACGGGATGAAGACGATCGGCAGGACGAGCAGAAGGATGCGCTGCGCCTTCTGCATCGAGATCGACATGTAGTACGAGGACGTGAGCTGGCTCGCCACGTACACGACGAGCAGGACCGGCCCCCACCCCTCGATCGTCGGCTTCGTAATGTCGACGAGCCCGAGGAACTCCAGGCTCGAGCCCGGGTAGTTCGGGAAGATCTCGCGCTCGAAGTCCTTGAGGACGTAGAAGAGCGAGATGAAGATCGGGATCTGGAGAACGATCGGGAGGCAGGACGACGCCGGGTTGATCTTGTTCTCGCGGTAGAACTTCATCAACTCCTCGTTCTGCCGCTGCTTGTCGTGCTTCCACCGCTGCTGGATCTCCTTCATCTCCGGCGCGTGCGCCTGGAGGTTCTGCATCGAGTGGATCTGCCGCACCATCACCGGCACGAGGACGATTCGCACGAGGACGACCAGCGCGACGATCGACCACGCCCAGGACAGCCCCACCGTGCCGTGGAACCACTCGAGGAGCGACGTCAGCAGATCCTCGATCGGCTTCAGGGGGTTCGCGAAACCGACGGTCACGCCTGCCTCCGTTCCCCACGTGGCCTGAACAACGAGCGGTCGCGGACGTGGTCGACGCCACCGTGGCTCCAGGGGTTACAGCGAAGCAGGCGCCAGCCGGCGACGATGGCGCCCTTCACGAGGCCCAGCTCGCGGAAGGCGTCGATCGCGTACGCGGAGCAGCTCGGGTGGAACTTGCACGTGCCGGGCGGAGTGAGCAGGCCGAACGTGCGCCGCCACCCATGGACGAGCCCGATACCGAGCCACCTCATTCCGTCACCTTGCCGAGAATCTCCCGCACCTGCTCGACGAGCCAGTCGTGCCCACGGGCGGTCGCCGGCTCGGCGAGCCCCGGACGGGCGACGAGCACGTAGTCGCGGCCGGCGGGCGCTTCGCCGGAAAGCTCGCTCCACACGGCGCGAAGCTGTCGTTTGAGGCGGTTTCGGACGACGGCGGAGCCGACGGCCCGCGGGATCGCGAGGCCCAGCCGGGTGCCGTCGGCATCGTCCTCGCGCGCGAACCAGTGCAGCGTCAGCGAGCGGGTCGAGACCGAGCGCCCCTTCCGGTAGACCGCGTCGAAGTCGCGCGATCGGGACAGGCGGTGCCGGCGCTCCAAGGCCGTTCCGCTCAGGCCGAGAGGCGCTTCCGGCCCTTGGCGCGGCGACGCTTGAGAATCGCCCTGCCGCCGCGGCTCGACATGCGAGCGCGGAAGCCATGCTTGCGCTTCCGGCGGCGGACGTTCGGCTGGTAGGTGCGCTTCACGGCAGAAAGGAGCCTTCGCTTCGACGTTGCCCGCACCCCAAGGGCACGGCGGAGCGCGGAGTATAGACGAGGCCCCAGCACGTCGGTTATCCACAACCCGCGGTGTCCGCTCGGCGGACGAAACGGCTGCTCAGACAGTGCGGGCGTCGCCCGGGCAGACGCCGTCAGAGCGCTTCTCCACACCTGTGGATAGTCATGTGGAGACTCCACTAATCCCTGCAAAACAGGGTGTTTTCGTCCCTGTGTTGTCCACCCAGGGCACGCTGACGGCGTGTCCAGGCGGTGGTATGCTCGCGCCTCCCGCCACCCTGAGAGGAGCAGTCGAGCACCCGTTGGAGTCAGTCGGCGAGCCCACTGCCGAGCAACTTTGGGACGACGTCTCCCGGCGTCTCCGCGACACGCTCAACGAGACCACCCACGCGACCTGGTTCGGCGGTGCGGGCGGCGGTACGCTCACCCCCGAGGTCTTCGCCGTCGAGGTCCCGAACGATTTCACGCGCGAGTGGATCGAGAGCCACTTCCTCGGGTTGGTTCGGGCCGCCACACGCGACGCTCTCGGGCGCGAGGTCAGGATTGCCCTCACGGTCGCCGAGGCGGCGCAGCCCGCGGAGACCGCCGCGAGCCCCGCCACGGCCGCCGGCGGCGCGCAGCCCGGCGCCAACCCCAAGTACACGTTCGACAACTTCGTGATCGGCTCGTCGAACCGGTTCGCACACGCAGCGGCGCTGGCGGTCGCCGAGGCTCCGGCTCAGGCGTACAACCCGCTCTTCATCTACGGCGGCACCGGGCTCGGCAAGACCCACCTGCTCCAGGCGATCGGCGCCTACGTGACCGACCACTCGAAGGGCCTCACCCGGAGGTACGTGACGAGCGAGACGTTCACGAACGACTTCATCAACTCGCTGCGCGACAAGCGCATCGAGGGCTTCAAGCACCGGTACCGCGCCTACGACGTCCTGCTCGTCGACGACATCCAGTTCCTCGAGGGCAAGGAGCGCTTCCAGGAGGAGTTCTTTCACACCTTCAACTCGCTCTACGAGGCAGGGCGGCAGATCGTGATCTCGTCGGATCGTCCACCCAAGCTCATCGCGACGCTCGAGGAACGGCTGCGATCGCGGTTCGAGTGGGGCTTGATCACGGACATCCAGCCACCCGATCTCGAGACGCGCATCGCGATCCTGGGCAAGAAGGTGGCGACCGACGGAATCACCGTCGACGACCCAGAGGTGCTCACGTTCATCGCCGGGCGGGTGACGACCAACATCCGCGAGCTCGAAGGGGCGCTGACCCGGGTGGTCGCGTTCTCGTCGCTGACGGGGCTCCCGCTCGACGTCGCTCTCGCCGAGCAGGTCCTCCGCGATCTCTTCCCCTCGCACGGCGGGGTGCCGGCGGTGACGATCGGGTTGATCCAGGAGGCCGTCTGCGAGCGCTTCTCGTTGAGCATCGAGGAGCTCTGCAGCCAGCGGCGGTCCCAGGCCGTCGCCTACCCGCGCCAGGTTGCGATGTACCTCTCGCGCGAGCTGACGGACGCGTCCCTTCCCAAGATCGGCAAGGAGTTCGGAGGGCGTGACCACAGTACGGTGCTGCACGCGAACACCAAGATCACCCGTCTGATCTCCGAGGACAGAGCTGTGTACAACCTTGTGCAGGACCTCACCGCCAGGATCAAGCACCGTGGATGATCCGCGGCGGAATCTGCCGAGGGTGGCAGGCGCCGGGGATTCGGTGGAGAACCCGCCGGCCGAGTCCACACCCGCGATCCTGCATCCACGCTCGGGTTCTCGCCGTCTTCCCCAGCGTCCACACTCCCTAGTACTACGACGAAAGGTTTAAGAGAGAAATGATGGAAACCGACATGACGGTCGGGTCGAGCCTCGGCCTCACCGTCGGACGTGACGAGCTTGCCGCCGGCCTCGCCCTCGTGTCCCGGGCGGCCTCGACCCGCGGCACCGTCCAGGTTCTCGGAGGCGTGCACGTCCACGCCTCCGCCGGGTTGCTGTCCCTCGAGGCGACGGACATGGAGCTCTCGCTTCGAACCACGGTGCCCGCGACGGTCGAGGGCGAGGGGTCGCTGGTCGTGCCGTCGAAGCTCCTCGGGGACATCGTTCGCCTGCTCCCCGCCGGGGAGGTGAAGATCGCCCACCGGGCCGAGGACGGCGCCGCCACCGTCGACTCGGGGTCGTACTCGTCCCGCCTCAACGTGTTCGCCGCAGAGGACTTCCCGCGTCTCCCCTCGGTCGACGTGCCGCTCCAGGAGGTCGACGCAGCCGCGTTGCTCGACACCGTCGGGCGGGTCTCACGCGCCGCCTCGAGGGACGAGTCGCGTCCGGTGCTGACGGGCATCCTCGCGCGCTTCGAGAGCTCGAAGCTGACGATGGCGGCGACGGACTCCTACCGCATGTCGGTGAAGGAGACGGTCCTGCCGGAGGGTGGCCCCGAGCTCGAGGCGATCATCCCGGCGCGGGCACTGGACGAGCTCGGCCGCATCGCGTCCTCGGCCGAGACGATCCAGCTCGGCGTCAACGAGAACCACGTGATCTTCGGTGCCGGAGACGCCTGGCTGACGACCCGGCGGATCGACGGGCAATTCCCCAACGTCGCCCAGCTTCGCCCCGAGACCTTCGAGGTGGAGCTCGAGGTGAGCCGCTCCGAGCTTCTGGACGTCGTTCGCCGCGCAAGCGTCCTGGCGCAGCGAAACACACCGCTCCGCCTTCGCTTCGCGGAGGGCGAGCTCACGGTGTCGGCGCAGAGCCAGGACGTCGGCGAGACCCGCGAGTCGCTTCCGCTGCGTTACGCGGGAGAGCCGCTCGAGATCGGCTTCAACGCGGAGTTCCTGCGGGAGGGCCTCGAGTCCGTCGGGTCCGACGACGTCCAGCTCAAGCTGATCAATCCGCTGCGGCCCGGGCTCATCAGCGCCGAAGGCGACAGCTTCTGGTACCTGATCATGCCGATCCGGCTGGCCGGCTAGCAGCCGCGAGAGGTGCGACGCGCCCACGCGACGCGCCGTTCGCGGGGACCCGCGCTCCACCATGGCAGGCCGGCTTGATCGTGACCCAGGTCGCGCTGCGCGACATTCGCTCCTACCGGACGCTGGAGCTGGAGCTCGAGCCCGGCCTCGTGCTCGTGACCGGGCGGAACGGCGCGGGAAAGACGAACCTGCTCGAGGCGGTTCACCTGGCCACCCAGGGGATGTCCTTCCGGACGCACCACGACGCCCAGATCGTGCGACGCGACGCCGATGCCGGCCGTACGTTGGCCAGAGGCCATCGCGGCCCGGTGGCGCTCGAGGCGGCCGTGACGATCTCGCGGACCGAGTCGAAGCGGATCACGCTCAACGGTGCGACCGCCGCCACCGCAGACGAGCTTCGCAGTGCTGTTCACACGCTCGCCTTCACCCCCGACAGGCTCGCGGTCGTGAAGGGCGGCCCGGCGACGCGAAGGGCTTACTTCGACCGCGTCCTGGTGCGCGCCCTCCCCGCCCGCGGCGATCTCCCTTCGGCCTACGGCTCGGTTCTCGGTCAGCGGAACGCCGCTCTTCGCCGTATCTCCGCGGGCGTCTCGGGCACCGATGCGCTGGAGCCCTGGACAGGTCGGCTCGCCTCGCTCGGAGCGCTTCTCGTCGAAGCGCGCCTCCGAGTGGTGAGCCTTCTCTCACCGGCGTTCGGCCGGCGGGCGGCCGAGCTCGGCCTCGAAGGTGCGACGATCGCCTACGAGGGCGACCCGCTGACCCAGGAGGCACTCGACCGCCGACTTGCCCGCGATCTCGAGCGCGGAACGACAGGGATCGGGCCCCATCGCGACGAGGTCCGGCTTCTGGCGGGCGACCGCGATCTCCGCACGTTCGGCTCGCAGGGAGAGCAGCGCCTCGCGGTGCTCTCCCTCCTCCTCGCCGAGGCCGAGCTTCTCACGGACCAGGTCGGCGTCCGACCACTCCTCCTCCTCGACGATGCGCTGTCCGAGCTCGACGCGGACCGCCGACGCCTGCTCTCAGCCCGGCTAGGCAGCTCGGGCCAGACGCTGGTGACCGCGACGGGCGCCGAGGCGCTGCCGCTCGCCCCGGCGCAGCTCCTGGCCGTCACCCCGGGTGAGGTGAAAGCGGCCTGATGGAGAAGATCGACGGGTCGGTCCGGCGGGCCCTTCGGCGCTCGGGCGTCCCGGACGCAGGACAGCTTGCAGCGGTGACCCGGGCCTGGCCCGACGCCGTCGGCGCGGCGATCGCAAGGGCCGCCTGGCCGCAGCGCCTGTCGCGCGACGGCACGCTGCACGTGACGACGGTGTCCTCGACCTGGGCGTTCGAGCTCGGCAGGATGGAGCACGAGATCCTCGAGAAGCTGAGGGTGTCGCTCTCCGACGCGACACCTCCCTCGGCGCGGTTCGCGGTCGGCCCGGTGCCCTCCCCGGCAGCCTCCGCCGACGCCGCTCCTCCGCCTGTTCTGCCGACGGCCGAAGAGGCGTCGAGGGCGGCCGAGCTGAGCGCGAGCATCGAGGATCCGGCCCTCCGCGAGGCCGTCCGAAGAGCCGCTGCGGCAAGCCTCGCGAGAGGCGGCCGCGACCGTCCGGTCTGATATACTTCACGTCCGCCGCAAAACCAACGTTTTGCAGGCATTTTCTCGTCCAGGAGGGGCATGACCGATACCGCCTATACCGGAAAGGACATCACGGTCCTCGAGGGCCTCGAGCCCGTCCGGTTGCGACCCGGGATGTACATCGGATCGACCGGCCCCCGGGGGCTCCACCACCTCGTGTACGAGGTCGTCGACAACGCCGTCGACGAGGCGCTCCAGGGGCACAACGAGCTGGTCGAGGTGACGATCCATCCCGACGACTCGGTAACTGTCCGCGACGCCGGTCGAGGCATTCCGGTGGACGTGATGGAGGAGCAGGGGCTCTCCGCGCTGACGGTCGTCCTCACGAAGCTCCACGCCGGAGGCAAGTTCGGCGGAGACGGCTACAAGGTCTCCGGAGGGCTCCACGGCGTCGGCGTCTCGGTCGTGAACGCGCTCTCCGAGAGGCTCGTCGCCGAGGTCCACCGTGACGGGAAGGTGCACCGGCAGGAGTTCGCGCAAGGCGTCGCGCAGGGCGACGTCGAGATCATCGGGAAGACGAAGGAAAGCGGGACCACGATCTCGTTCCTCCCCGACCGCGAGGTCTTCGACGAGACGGAGTTCTCCGCGTCGACGCTGGCCCAGCGACTCAGGGAGACGGCGTTCCTCACCCGGGGCCTTCGGATCGTGCTCCGCGACGAGCGGCCGGGCGGCAAGACCGTCGAGTTCCACTACGAGGGCGGCATCTCCGATTTCGTCGCCTACGTCAACTCCGGCAAGGACCCGGTGCACAAGCACGTCGTCTACTTCGAGGGCGAGAGCGACGAGGGCCAGGTCGAGGTTGCGATGCAGTGGAACACGTCCTACGTCGAGTCCGTGTTCTCGTTTGCCAACAACATCCACACGACAGAGGGCGGGGCGCACCTGTCCGGCTTCCGCGCGGCGCTGACGAGCACGCTCAACCGCTATGCGCGCGACAAGGGCCTCCTCAAGGAGAAGGAGGAGAAGCTCGAGGGCGAGGACGTCCGCGAAGGCCTCGCGGCGGTCATCTCCGTGAAGCTCCGGAACCCGCAGTTCGAAGGCCAGACGAAGACGAAGCTCGGCAACCCGCCGATCGAGAGCCTCGTCAAGACCGTCGTCAACCAGAAGCTCGCGGAGTTCCTCGAGGAAAACCCGAGCGAGGCGAAGCAGATCATCACGAAGGCGGTCTCCGCGGCCCGCGCGCGTCTCGCGGCGCGCAAGGCCCGCGAGCTCACGCGACGCAAGAGCGCGCTCGAGAACTCGGCGCTTCCCGGCAAGCTCGCGGACTGCTCGCTCAAGGACCCGGACCTCTGCGAGCTCTACATCGTCGAGGGCGACTCGGCGGGTGGCTCGGCGAAGCAGGCACGCGACCGCACGTACCAGGCGATCCTGCCGCTCCGCGGGAAGATCATCAACAGCGAGAAGAATCGCATCAACAAGGTTCTCTCGAACAACGAGATCCAGGCGATGATCACGGCGATCGGGACCGGCTTCGGTGACGAGTTCTCGATCGAGAACCTCCGCTACGGGCGCATCGTCGTGATGACCGACGCCGACGTCGACGGCGCGCACATCCGCACCCTCGTTCTCACGTTCCTCTACCGGACGATGCCCGAGCTGTTCGAGCGCGGTCACCTGTACATCGCGGTGCCGCCGCTCTACAAGGTCAAGCTCGGCAGCCAGGAGCTCTACTTCGAGAAGGACCACCAGCTCGAGGAGCTCCTCGCACGGGAGCGGATCAAGGACATGACCGTGATCGACCGCGAGGGCACGGAGCTCACGCTCACCGAGGCCCGCTGGAACCGGTTCACCCGCGAGCTCGGCGGGGTCGAGGCGTGGCAGGCGAAGCTCGCCTCGGATCACGGCCCCGCTGCGGCCTTCGTCGTCGACCACCGCATCGTCGAGGGTGATGCAGCCGATGCGAAGGGCCTTGCGAAGGCAGTCTCCGGCATGCCCGCGAACGGCTACGAGCTGAGCGTCGCCGACCCCCTCGAGGCGATCCTCCGGATCAAGGTGATCGAGACCGAGACCAGCTCCGCGAGCTTCGTCGACATCCCCGCGACACTCTTCGGTGAGCCGGCATACGCGGCGCTCCGCCGCGCGTACGGGAAGACCGCCGAGGTGGTCGGCCTGCCCCCGTACACGATCACGTTCGGGAAGAAGCACGCGACCGCCGACACGTTCTCGCTCTTGCGCGAGGCAGCGCTCGCGCTCGCGAAGGACGGAATGCAGATCAGCCGCTTCAAGGGCCTCGGCGAGATGAACCCCGAGCAACTCTGGGAGACGACCATGGATCCCGCGAACCGCATGCTGCTCCGCGTCGAGGTCGAAGACGCCGCGGCCGCGGACGCCGTGTTCACGATGTTGATGGGCGACGCCGTCGAGCCGCGCCGCGAGTTCATCGAGCAGAACGCCCGCGACGTCAGATTCCTGGATGTGTAGACGTGGGGGAACCCATGGTTCCCTCACGAGCCCCCTCCTCGGGCTTCGTGCACGGGATCGCGGCTCGCTTGGCCTCCCGGCCGGCGGAGCCGGCCTCCGGCCACAGAGCGACGTTCACGGGTCTCCGGAGATGACAAGAGGTGATGGGCGTGTCTGACGTGATCGAGCCGCTCGGCGCGGGGCGGATCGAGCCGCGCGAGCTCGAGCAGGAGATGCGCTCGAGCTACCTCGACTACGCGATGAGCGTGATCGTCGGCCGCGCCCTGCCCGACGTCCGGGACGGCCTGAAGCCGGTGCACCGGCGCGTCCTGTGGGGGATGCACGAGTCCGGGATGCAGCCGAACCGGCCCTACAAGAAGTCGGCGAACGTCGTCGGCTACGTGATGGGCAACTACCACCCTCACGGCGACTCGGCGATCTACGACACCCTCGTCAGGATGGCGCAGCCGTTCTCGCTGCGCCACCCTCTCGTCGACGGGCAGGGCAACTTCGGCTCGATCGACGACGACCCACCGGCCGCCATGAGGTACACCGAATGTCGGCTGCAGCGGCTCGCGACGGAGATGCTCCGCGACATCGACATGGACACCGTCGAGTTCGCGGCGAACTACGACGAGTCGCGCAAGGAGCCGCTGTCGCTTCCTTCGCGCTTCCCGAACCTGCTCGTGAACGGCTCCACCGGGATCGCCGTGGGCATGGCGACGAACATCCCTCCCCACCATCTCGGCGAGACGATCGACGCCGTCGTCCAGCTGATCGACAAGCCGGACGCGAGCGTCGACGAACTGATGAAGCACGTCAAGGGACCCGACTTCCCGACCGGCGCGATCGTGGTCGGTCGCAGCGGCATCCGCGATGCGTACCGGACCGGCCGCGGCCGCATCGTGATGCGCGCCCGCGCGCACATCGAGGAGCTGCGGGGCGGCAAGAGCGCGATCGTGGTCACCGAGCTCCCGTACGGAGTCAAGAAGGGCGGCGACTCCGGCGTGATCAAGAAGATCGCCGACCTCGTCAACGACAAGGTGATCACCGAGGTGTCCGACCTCGCCGACCACTCGGACAAGACCGGGATGCGGATCCAGGTCGAGCTCAAGCGCGACGCCATCCCGCAGGTCGTGCTCAACAAGCTCTTCAAGCACACCGCCCTGCAGGCGACGTTCGGCTACAACGCCGTCGCGCTCGCCGACGGAGTTCCGCGGACGCTCTCGCTGCTCGAGCTGATCCGCCACTACCTCGACTACCAGCGCGTGATCGTCACCCGGCGCTCGAAGTACGAGCTCCGTCAGGCGGAGAAGCGAGCGCACATCCTCGAGGGCTACCTGATCGCGCTCGACAACCTCGACGCCGTGATCGCGCTGATCCGCGGCTCCCAGGACACCGACGAGGCACGCACCGGCCTCCAGGAGACCTTCGCGCTCTCCGAGGAACAGGCACAGGCGATCCTCGACCTCCGCCTGGCGCGGCTCACCGGCCTTGCGCGAAAGGAGATCCAGGACGAGCACGCCGACCTGCGCGAGCGGATCGCCGAGCTCCGCGCGATCCTGGGGGAGCCGGCGCGCATCGACGGGCTCATCCGGGAGGAGCTGCTCGAGGTCAAGCAGATCTACGGTCGAAACGACGACCGGCGCACGGAGATCGTCGCGGGGGAGGACTCGCTCGAGCTCGAGGACATGATCGCCGAGGAGGACATGGTCATCGCGATCACGCGATCCGGGTACGTGAAGCGGCTGCCGGTCAGCTCGTACCGCGAACAGCGCCGGGGCGGGATCGGCGTGATGGGCATGGACATGAAGGACGACGACTTCATCGAGCACCTGTTCGTCGCCTCGACGCACGACTTCATCCTGTTCTTCACGACCGTCGGCAAGGTCTACCGGCTCAAGGTGCACGAGCTGCCGCTCGGGTCGCGCCAGGCGAAGGGTCGCGCGATCGTCAACCTGCTGCCGCTTCGCCAGGACGAGCAGATCCGTGCGGTGATCGCGACCCGCAACTTCGAGGAGGCGAAGTACCTCGTCTTCGCGACGAAGAAGGGCGTCGTCAAGAAAACGGCGTTCCTCGACTACAACACGCCACTCAAGGCGGACGGGATCATCGCGCTCAAGATGCGAGAGGACGACGAGCTCATCGGCGTGCGCCTCTCCGACGGCGGAGACGACATCCTCATCGTCTCGCGCATGGGCCAGGCCGTGCGCTTCAGCGAGAAGGACGTCCGCCCGATGGGCCGGCCTGCGTCCGGCGTGGCCGGGATGAAGCTGCGGAGCGGCGACGAGGTGATCGAGGTCGACATCGCGGCCGACGACGCCGATCTGCTCGTCGTGACCGAGAACGGCTGGGGAAAGCGCACCCGCGTCTCCGAGTACCCGGTCAAGGGCCGCGGGACCATGGGCGTCAAGACAGCCCAGCTCGTCGAGGGCAAGGGCCGCCTGGCGGGCGCGAGGATCGTGCGGGAGGGCTACCAGGTGATGCTCATCTCCGACGGCGGCACCGTGATCCGGATGGCGGCCGACGGGATCAAGCGCTCCGGCAGGGCGACGCAGGGCGTGATCGTGATGCGCCTGCGTGAGGGCGAGCAGGTCTCGACCCTCGCCCCGGTGATCGGAGCGGACGACGACGTCGATCCCGCCGACGCCATCGAGGACGCACCGTCAGAGTCGCCCGACGCCGGGTAGTCGAGCGGACCGGCCGCCGTCCGCTCAGTCGACGAGCGCGACTACGACCACGACCCCGACGATCAGCGCCCCGAGCACGATCAACCCTTCGACGATCGTCTGCGCCGCCGTGCGGCCGGCGTCTTCGACGTCGTCGGGCCACGCCGCCCGCCTGACGCCGCGCACCACAGCGGCGGCCAGCACTGCGAGCACGAGGGCGACCAGAAGGACGCCGACGGCCCGCACGGCCTACTTCCCGCCGGGGGCGTGCACCCCGCGCCCGAGCGTCTCGAGGAACTCGATCGGGATCGGGAACACGATCGTCGAGTTGTTCGTGGCGCCGATCTCGAGCAGCGTCTGCAGATAGCGGAGCTGCACGGTGATCGGCTCCGTCGACATGACGGCCGCGGCGTCCTTCAGCCGCTCCGACGCCTGGTACTCGCCTTCCGCGGAGATCACCTTCGCGCGCCGCTCGCGCTCGGCCTCGGCCTGACGCGCCATCGCGCGCTGCATGTCGGTCGGGATCTCGACGTCCTTCACCTCGACGATCGAGACCTTGATCCCCCACGGCGAGGTCGCGTCGTCGATGATGCCTTGCAGGATCTGGTTGATCTTGTCCCGTTCGGAAAGCAACTCGTCGAGGACGTGCTGGCCGAGCACGGAGCGCAGCGTCGTCTGCGAGATCTGCGACGTCGCGACCATGTAGTTCTCCACCTGGACGATCGCTGCCTTCGGCTCGACGATCCTGAAGTACGCGACCGCGTTGACGCGCACGGGCACGTTGTCCTTCGTGATCACCTCCTGTGGCGGGACGTTCAGCGTCACCGTGCGGAGGTCGACCTTCTCCATGCGGTCGATCACCGGGATCAGGAGGAACAAGCCCGGGCCCTTGGGCTCGGGCAGAAGGCGGCCGAGACGGAAGATCACGCCGCGCTCGTACTCACGGGCGACCTTGACGGTGGCGAACAGGACGACGATCAGCACGATGACGATCGCGGCGAGCACAATGAGAGCGGCGGACAAGTCAGGCCCTTTCGGTCGGGTGCTGGGATCCTACGACGAGCTCGAGCCCGTCCTCGACGGACTCGATCGTGACATGCTCCCCCGAGACCAGGGCCGACCCGTCCCTGGCGCGCGCGCGCCAGAGCTCGCCCGCCACCGAGACCCAGCCGTCGCGACGCACCACGGCTTCGTCGCCGACGAGCTGCGAGACTCCCACCTCCACGGGATTGCGGCGCGCTCTCGCAACGCGCGTGAGCGCGAGCCCCATCAGGAGCGCGAGCGTGCCGGCGATGGCGAGCGACGTCCAGATCGACACCTGGTAGGCGTCTCCGGCGGGGTCGAAGAGGAGCAAGGAGCCGAGCACGAACGTCACGGCTCCGGCGAGCGTGAGCGCACCGTGGCTCGGAACGAATGCCTCGGCGACGAAGAACGCGGCCGCGAGCAGCATCATCAGCGCCCCGGCGACGGAGACCGGCAGCACCTGGAGCCCGTAGAGGCCGATGATCAGGGAGATCGCGCCCACCGTTCCCGGCAGGATGAGCCCGGGGTTCCAGAGCTCCACGACGATCCCGAGCAAGCCGATCGAGAGCATCAGCGCGATCACGTTGGGATCGATCAGAAGGTCGAGCGCGCGCTTCCAGAACGGCATCTCGACCTCCTCGACCTCGGCTCCGGCGGTGTGGAGCACGAGGCCTTTGGGCACGACCTTGCGCCCGTCGATCTTGGCGAGAAGCGCCGGCACGGACGGCGCCATGACGTCGATCACACCGCTGTCGAGCGCCTCGCGCGCACCGTAGTTCGCCGCGTCGCGGACCATGGCCTCGGCCTTGTCGGCGTTGCGCCCGTGCTCGCGTGCGAGCTCCGCGATGTACGCGGCGGCGTCGTTGATCACCTTCTTGCGCAGGTCCTGGCCGAGGTCACCGCCGGTGGCCGAGATCGGCGTCGAGGACCCGATGTTCGTCTGGGGCGCCATCGCGAGGAGGTCCGCTGCCTGGCCGATCACCGCTCCGGCCGAGTCCGCGCTCGACCCGCTCGGTGCGACGTACACGACGACGGGGACGCGGACCGCCAGCATCTCCTTCACGATCGCTCGCATCGACGACCCGAGGCCGCCCGGGGTGTCCATCCGGATCACCACCGCCGAGTAGCCGTCGTCGGCACCGCGCCGCATCTCGTCGACGAGGTAGTCCTGCGTGACCGGGTTCACGTCGTTCGCGAAGTCGACGAGCAGGACGCGTGGCGCGGCCGCGCCGGCTGGCGCGGCGAGAGCGAACGCCGCCGCGACCCCGGCGAGGAGGGTTCCGAGCAGCCGCCCGAGGCCCGTGTTCACGACTCTCCGAATGTACCAGCGCGGGCCCGCCCGGCCTCCCGGGCTCCGGGTAAGCATTACGTGAGGGAAGGGCAGCCGGCCTTGCCGCAGAAGGCATGAGACGTCACCCTGATCACGCCTCGATGCTCCGGCGCCTCTTTCTTCTCGCATTGCTCGGTCTCGCCGTACCGGCCCACGCCGTGGCGGGGCTCGCGTCGCTCGAGGTGCACGAGCTCCCGCTCGCCGGAGAGCGCACGTTGAGCGCGGCAGCCACGCAGACCCCGTTTCAGCTCGTCGGCATCCACTGGCGGGGGCCGGGAACGATCGACGTTCGCACGCGCGACGGCGAACGAGGCTGGTCGCCCTGGCGGGCGGTGGTGGCAGACGACGGCGACGCCCCGGACCCAGGAACCGCCGAGGCGGGTGCGACGCGCGCGTGGCGTCTCGGCTCGCCCGTCTGGGTGGGTCACGCCGACCGGGTCGAGGTACGCATCCACGGGCGAGTGACGCGCGCGGAGGCGTTGACCGTCAGCAGCCCCGTGTCGAAGGTGCCGGTTCGGGCAACCGCCTCGGCGTCGATGCCGCGCGTCGTTTCGCGGGGCGGGTGGCAGGCCGACGAGACGATTCGTCGGTACGAGCCGCTCTACGCAGACGACCTGCGGATGGCGTTCATCCACCACACGGCGGGCACGAACGACTACACGCGCGCGCAGGCGCCGGCGATCGTCCGGGCGATCGAGATCTACCACGTGCAGGGAAACGGCTGGAACGACATCGGCTACAACGCGCTCGTCGACCGCTTCGGCACCGTCTACGAGGGGCGATTCGGCGGGCTCGACCGTAATGTGGTGGGAGCCCACGCGAAGGGCTTCAACACGGGATCGTTCGGCATCGCCGTGATGGGCGACTTCCGTACGGCCGCGCCTCCCGAAGCCGCTGTGGACGCGCTCGTCCGGACTCTCGCGTGGCGCCTCGATCTCGGTCATGTCGATCCGCTTTCGACACTGACCGCGATCTCGTCGGGGAACGAGCGGTTCAACGAGGGCATCCCCGTCCTGCTCCGGGCCATCTCGGGGCACCGCGACACGGGGCTCACCGAGTGCCCTGGACAGCGCCTGTACGGGATGATCCCGGACATCGCGCGGCGGGTGAGCGCGCTGGGGCTCCCGAAGCTCTACGCCCCGCTCGTCGCGCCCGACGAGGGCGGAGGCTTCCGCTTCACGGCGCGCCTGTCCGGCTCGCTGGCCTGGCGCGCCGTCGTCACGGACGCCGCGGGCGCCGAGCTCGCGAGCGGAAGCGGGAGGGGGACGGACGTCGACTGGACCTGGCGGCCGGCGGACGCGATCCCGCCGGGTGCGCGCTGGCGGATAGAGACGCCGGGCGCCACGGCCGCGACGGGCACGTTGGGGACGACAGCGCTGACGGCGCTGCAGATCACCGCGGCCGACACCACCCCGGTGACGGTCACGCCGAACGGCGACGGGCAGAGCGACGACGCGGAGATCGGCTTCACGCTCAGCGTCGACGCGAACGTCGGAGCGGAGGTGCTCGACGCTGCTGGGACCGCTGTCGGTCGGGGAGCCTCGTTCAGATGGCGCCGGGCCGGGGAGCGCACGGTCACGGTCGACGGACAGGCACTGGAAGACGGCGCATACACGCTCCGGCTCACCGCCAAGGCAACAGGCGGGCGCCTCGCAACCGCGGACGTTCCGCTGCTCGTGACGCGGACGCTCCGGCGGCTCGCGCTCGGGTCGCCGTTTCTCACCCCGAACGCCGACGGCCGCCGCGACACGTTGTCGATCTCCGTGGCCCTGGCGGCGCCGGCGAAGGTGAACGTGCGGATCCTCCGTGACGGCCACTGGGTCGCGACGCCGTTCGAGGGCTCGCTCGAGGCCGGCTCGCAGGTCGTCCACTGGGACGGAGCGAAGCGCCTCGGGCAAGCACGGGACGGCGACTACATCGTCTCCATCGAGACGACGGACGCGATCACGACATCCCACACGGAGCTTCCCTTCGTGCTCGACCGCACCGCACCCGTCGTCCGGGTTGCGTCCGCGGCGCCGCTCTCGCTCCGGGTGTCGGAGCCCGCAACGCTAGCGCTACGGGTGAACGGCTCCTTGCGAACCCTTCGGGTCAGGATGGCCGGGATTGTCGCGATCCACCGTGTCGAACGCCTCCGGACGCTCGTTGCAGTCGCTCGAGACGCGGCGGGGAACCGCTCGGTGCTCAGGCGCCGGTAGCGGTCGCGGCCGGCTTCGCGGCGAGGCGGAGGCTCCACCAGCCCGAGTACACTCGCGCAGTGATCCCGACCGCCCCGTTCGGGCGCGACACGATCGTGTCGATCCTGCCGCACCGCGACCCGTTCCTCCTCCTCGACGAGGTCTCCGAGCTCCTGCCCGGATCGCGCGTCGCCGCCAGCTACCGCGTACCCGAGGACGGATGGTGGTTCGCGGGCCACTTCCCCGAGCGGCCGGTGATGCCGGGCGTGCTGATCGTCGAGGCGATGGCGCAGACCGGGGCGGTCGCCGTGCTCGCCGAAGAGCAGAACCGCGGCCGAATCGCGTTCTTCGCGGGGATCGACGACTGCCGCTTCAAGCGCGTCGTGTCGCCCGGCGAGACGCTCACGCTCGCCTGCGAGATCGACCAGGTGCGCGGCCCGATCGGCCGGGGCAAGGCGACGGCCCACGTCGGAGCCGAGCTGGCCGCCCGCGGGACCCTGACCTTTGCGGTGGAGCGCTGATGTTCGTGCTCGTATCCATCGATCCGTGCACTCCCTCTGGCGGCCGGAGGCCGGCTTTGCCGGCCGGGAGGCCGGGCTCGGTCGATTCCATGCACATCCCCGAAGGAGGGGGCCCGTGGGGGAACCACGGGTTCCCCCACGCCAAATGATCGGATCGGCGAACGGCACGAGGATAGGGATCACCGGTCTCGGCGTGCACGTCCCCGACCGCGTGGTCACGAACGACGATCTGGCGAAGTACGTCGACACCACCGACGAGTGGATCGTCGAGCGGACCGGGATCCGGGAGCGCCGAATGGCGAGCGAGGGCGAGGCGCTGACGGACATCGCTCTTCCCGCCGCGAGGGCGGCGCTCGCCGACGCCGGGACGGACGCCTCCGAGATCGACCTGCTCATCTGCGCGACGGTGACGCCGGACATGATGTTCCCGACCTCCTCCGCCCTGATGGCAGACGCGCTCCAGGCGCCCAGGGCGGCCGCCTACGACCTCCTCGCCGGCTGCACGGGGTTCATGTACGCCATCGCTCAGGCGTACGGGATGCTCGCCTCCGGCCTTTCGCGCCGCGCCCTCGTCGTCGGAGGCGATGTGCTCTCGAGCATCCTCGACTGGCACGATCGCTCGACGCTTGTCCTCTTCGGGGACGGCGCGGGCGCGGTGGTGATGGAGCCGGTCGCCCGCGGCGGCTTCCTCGGCTTCGAGCTCGGCGCCGACGGCGGCGGCGGGGTTCACCTGCAGCTCCCGGGGAGCGGATCGAGGGTCTTCGACGAGCCCGAGGCGCTGCTCAAGATGAACGGCCGGGAGGTCTACAAGTTCGCAACACGCGTGATGGTCTCCTCGGCCGAGGCCGTGCTCGCCGAATGCGGGAAGACGATCGACGAGGTCGACGTTTACGTCCCACACCAGGCAAACAAGCGGATCATCGACCACGCTGTCGCTAAGCTCCGCGTCCCTTCTGAGCGAACGGTGGTGAACGTGGACAGGTTCGGCAACACCTCTTCGGGCTCGATTCCCCTCGCGCTGGCCGATGCGCGGGAAGACGGGCGTCTGCGAGAGGGGTCGCTGGTTCTGATGACAGGCATGGGCGCCGGGCTGACCTGGGGGTCCGCGCTCGTCGAATGGGGCTCTTCCTCCGGTGGAAACGCCTAGGAGCGGGGCAAAGCGCGTTGAAAGGAACACAGCGATGAAAGTGTCCATGAGCGATCGCCGTGCTCCTGGCTCCGATAGCGAAGGGAGATGGGAATGAAGGTTGCGTTCTGCTTCCCCGGGCAGGGCTCGCTCGAGGCCGGGATGGGGCGCGAGATCGCCGAGGCCGTTCCGGAGGCGATGGAGGTCTATCGCCTCGGCTCGGAGGCGACGGGCATGGACCTGGCACATCTGTGTTTCGAGTCCCCCCTCGAGGAGCTCGTCGAGACCGAGGTCCAGCAGCCCACGCTCGTCGCGACGAGCCTCGCGATCCTTGCCGCCGTGCGCAAGGAGGGGCTCGAGCCGGACGTGGTAGTGGGCCATTCGGTGGGCGAGTTCGCTGCGCTCGCCTCGGTGAGGGCGCTCGGGACCAGTGAGGCGATCGGCCTCGTCCGTGAGCGCGGCCTGGCGATGGCCGAGGCTGCCCGCCAGCGACCCGGCTCGATGGCGGCGATCCTCGGGCTCGACGACCACTACGTGGAGTCGCTCTGCCGGAAGATCTTCGGTGTCTGGCCCGCGAACTACAACTGCCCGGGCCAGATTGTCGTATCGGGTGAGAGCGAGGCGGTGGACGAATGTTGCGCCGAGGCCGAGAGCCTCGGCGCACGACGAGCCATTCGGTTGAAGGTCTCGGGGGCGTTCCACAGCCCGCTCGTGGCCCGTGCGGCCGACCGGCTGAAGCCGGCCGTCGATCGCATCCGCTTCTCCGACCCGGTGGCGCCCTTCATGTCGACCGTCACCGCGAAGATCGAGCCGGCACAACGGCTCGGCGCGCTGCTCGTCGACCAGCTGACGGCCCCTGTGCGTTTCACGCAGGCCGCCGGCGAGCTGATGCGCGGCGGCGTCACCACGTTCGTCGAGATCGGCCCCGGGAGCGTCCTCTCCGGGCTCGTGAAGCGCATCGACAGGAGTGTGAGGACGATCTCGATCAACGACCTTGCGAGCCTCGAGAAGGCGAAGGAGGCACTAGCGGCTCGATGAGCGGGGGGAGCTTCGCCTCGCTCGACGGAAAGCTTGCGCTCGTCACCGGCGCCTCGCGCGGGCTGGGCCGCGCGATCGCGCTCGAGCTAGGGGGCGCCGGTGCCGAGGTGGTCGTCGGCTACCGGTCCGGTCGGGAGGAAGCGTCAGCCGTCGCGTCGGAGATCGGCGGTCGAGCCGTGCAGGCAGACGTCTCCGACCCGGAGTCGGCGAGGGCGCTCGTCGAGTCTGCGGGAGACATCGACATCCTGGTCAACAACGCAGGCCTGACCCGTGACGGGGTGCTCGCGCGGATGGGCGACGACGACTGGCGGAGCGTGATCGAGACGAACCTCTCGTCCGTCTTCTACACGTGCCGGGCTGCGGCGCGCCCCATGATGAAGCGACGCGCCGGCGCGATCGTGAACATCTCCTCCATCGTCGGCATCCACGGGAACTTCGGCCAGACGAATTACGCCGCGTCGAAGGCCGGGATCATCGGATTCACGAAGTCGCTGGCTCGAGAGCTCGGAAGCCGCAACGTGCGCGCGAACGTCGTCGCGCCGGGCTACGTCCGCTCACGCCTGACGGACGTGCTGCCCGAGGAGGCGACCGCGGCGATGCTGGGGGCGACGCCGCTCGGCCGTCTGGGCGATCCCGAGGACGTTGCCGGGGCGGTACGGTTCCTCTGCGCCGACGAGGCCAGGTTCGTCACGGGGGCCGTGCTCCTCGTAGACGGCGGCCTCGGGATGTAGCGTGACCGCATGAGCGCCGCAGTCGACGCGAGAGGCCGTAGACGCGTCGTCGTCACCGGCCTCGGAATGGTCAGCCCGCTCGGCAACACGGTCGAGGACTCGTGGCGGTCGCTCGTCGCGGGAGAGTCGGGGGCGGCGCGGATCACGCAGTTCGACACGACGGGGTTTCCCGCCGACTTCGCATGCGAGGTGAAGGACCTCGAGGTGACCGACTACATCGACTACAAGGCGTCGCGTCGCATGGACCGGTTCACCCACCTCGCGCTCGCCGCGGCGCGGCAGGCCGAAACCGATGCAGGGCTCGACATCGGGGCGGCTCCGGACAGGGTGGGCGCAGCGGTCGCGACCGGGATCGGGGGGCTCAAGTCGTTCGAGTCGTGCATCCAGGTGCTCGACGAGCGTGGCCCCGATCGGGTCAACCCCTTCTCGATCGTCCAGATCATCCCGAACCTCGCGGCCGGGTGGGTCTCGATGGAGCTTGGCACGAAGGGGCCGCTGCTCTCGGAATGCACCGCATGCGCCGCGTCGAACATGGCGATCGGGGACGGGCTCGACGCGATCCGATTGGGACGCGCGGACGTCATGATCTGCGGTGGGACGGAGGCGCCGGTCTCCCGGGTCGGCATAGCCGGCTTCGGAGCGATGCGCGCGATCTCGCGGCGTAACGGCGATCCGAAGGGCGCGTCACGTCCCTTCGACGCCGAGCGCGACGGTTTCGTGATGGGCGAGGCGGGCGCGATGATCGTGCTCGAGGACCTCGAGCGTGCTCAGGCGCGCGGCGCGAAGATCTACGCCGAGCTCCTGGGGTACGGCGTCTCGTCCGACGCGACCCACGTCTCCGACCCGGACCCGACGGGAGAAAGCCCGGCCCGCGCGCTCGCGATGGCGTTCGACGATGCGCAGATCGCTCCGGACGAGGTCGGCTACGTCAACGCACATGGTACGTCGACTCCGATCGGCGACAGCGCCGAGACGCGGGTGATCAAGCTCGCGCTCGGGGAGGAAAAGGCGTACCGGACGCCCATCTCCTCGACGAAGGGCGCGACCGGGCACTGCCTCGGCGCCGCAGGTGCGGTGGAGGCGTCGTTCACGATTCTCGCACTCGAGCGGGGCGTGCTGCCGCCGACCATCAACCAGGAGGTCGCCGATCCCGAGTGCGACCTCGACTACATCCCGAACGAGGCACGGGAGGAGCAGGTCGAGATCGGCGTCTCGAACTCGTTCGGGTTCGGCGGCCACAACGCCTGCGTCGTGTTCCGACGCTGGCACGGCGAATAAGAGCTCGTTCATTCCGAAACGAATTCCGAGTCGCGTCGACGGTCATGGTCCTGCGCCCGTCCTCAGCGCCCGGCCGGAGGCGACACGACGACGATCGGCAGCTTGCCGGAAGCGCGGGGCTCGATCCGCGTCACGATGCGAACGACGACGTCGGTCGCGTCGCCCACGACCGACGCGATGCTCCTCTCGAGCCTGCCGGCGTCCGGAGCCGGCGCGTGGCGGTCGGCACGAACGAGCACCTCGAGCGCAGTGGGAGGGCGGTGATGGAACTGCGCCTGCCTGACAGCAGGATCGTCGAGGGCGGCAAACAGCGCCCGAGGCGGCACGATGCTGCCGCCGGGCAACCGGACCTGCTCGGTTGCCCTGCCCCAGAGCTCGAGGGCCGGCAGTCCGCGACCGCATTCGCACGGTGAGCTGGTGAACCGGCCCACGTCCCCCACGAGACGGCGGACGCCGCGACCGGCGCGATTGTGGAGCATGGTGACCGCGAGCTCGCCGACGGTGCCGCGGGGAAGAGGCTTCCCCTTCGCGTCCAGCACCTCGACCAGCAGCGCCTCGGCGTTCGTATGGAGGGTGCCTTTCTCGCATGTGGCCGCGATCAAGCCGACCTCGGACACCGCGTAACGCTCGCGCACGGGCCGCGCGAAGGCAGCCTCCATCCCTCGCCGGTACCAGGGGGTCAGGTGGTTGCCGGCGCTGATGCACACGGTGCTCGGAAGGGCGACTCCCCGGCGCTCGAGCTCGCGGCCGAGCTCGGCGAGCACGTTCGAGACCCCTTGCACGACCGCGGGCGGCCGCTCGGCGAGCCTGTCGGCGACGGCGCGAACAAGGGCCTCGTCTCGCGCCAGGTCACCTGCTGCCAGAAGGCGCGTGTTGGAGACGTACGTCCCGATGCGCCGGAGCCGATCGGCCGGGTTGCAGCAGACCCAGACCCGCGCACGCCCTCCCCCGACGCCCGCCCACTCTCGCGCGCGCTCCTCGACCGCGTCCTGCCAGCGCATCGCCTCGACGCTCCACCGGGCCGACCGGGATGCACCCCCCGTGCCCGAGCTCGACACCGTGCGGCCGAACCGTGGCCCGACGCTGCCGTCCTGCCGGGAGACGTCGTCGAGATACGCCGCCTGGAGCACGGCGATCTCTTCGCTCGAGAGCCGCTGGCTGACACGCAACGAGGCGACGAGCGGACCGATCCGGAGCGGCCCCGCTCCCATCGCCAACCGTGCCACGGTCTCGCGCAGGTCCGGCCGGCCACGCATTCGAGCGCTCGACATGTGTCGCCTCACGGTACAACGCCCGCACGTCGTGGCCAGGAGCTCACCCCGCCGGCAATGGGCTCACGGAAGGCGAAGCTCGAGGAGCAGCGTGTCCCGCCACTCGCCGTCCACACGGCCGATCCGCTCGCGCCGTCCGACGAGGCGGAAGCCAGCCGCATCGTGGAGCTTCAGGCTTGCCGTGTTCCCTTCGATGATCGACGTCTGGATCGTCCAGATGCCGTGGTCCGCTGCCGCGGCGATCAACGCATCGAGCAGAATGCGTCCGACGCCCTGTCCTCGCACGTCGCCTGCGACGTACACGGAGTGCTCGACGACGCCGCGATAGGCGGGGCGGCGGGAGACGTGAGAGACGGCGATCCAGCCGGCGACCTCGCCGTCTCGCTCCGCGACGAGCCTGGGGCTCTCCAGGTGCGCTGCGTTCCACGTGTCCCAGGGCGGAACCTCCGTCTCGAACGTGGCGACGCCGGTCGCGATGCCGTCCGCATAGATGCGCGCGACGACGGGCCAGTCGGAGGGCGACATCGAGCGAACGGTCACCCGCCAACTGTACGGCCCCCCGTACCCCGCCAGGCCGGCCGGGACGTACATTCCGGCGTGTGCATGTCGCGCGGCCTTCTCTCGCCCGCTTCGATCAGGTCCTGGATCTTCTCCAGGCCTCGGACGCGGCGGTCTGGGGCGCCAGCGACTGGACGGCCGAGGATCTACGTTCCGAGTGGAGCGGTCTCGACCTCGAGCGTGACGCATGGCTCGTCGAGATCGACGGGCGCCTTGCGGGCGTCGCGCACCTGCTCGGCCGTAAGGGCGAGCGGTTCATCGGGGACGCGTACGTCCATCCCGAGCTGACCGGCCGGGGCGCCGGCACGCTCCTCCTGGCGCTCCTCGAGGACCGGGCACGCGAGACGCAGCGGGAATGGCCGCCCGGCGAGGACGTCGTGCTCGAGGTAGCGCACCTCGTGGGCGACGCGGCCGCGCCGGATCTGTTTCGCACGGAGGGGTTCGAGCGGGTGCGGAGCTTCTTCCGGATGGCCGCCGACCTCGCGGTCGCCCGGCCGCGGCCCGCGTGGCCCCCCGAGGTCGAGCTCCGCCCGCTCGAGATCGAGCACCATGGCGCCGAGCTTCATGCGGCCGAAACCGAGGCCTTCGCCAGGGAGTGGGGGTATGTGCCGCTTGCCTACGGCGCATGGCTCGAGCGCGCGTTTCCGGAGGAGCGCTCCTTCGATCCCGCGCTCATACCCGCCGCCTGGGCCGGCGACGAGATCGTGGCGTTCGCGCGGAACTACCCGAAACGGAACGGCGACTGGGGCTGGATCGGAACGCTCGGTGTCCGCCCGGCATGGCGGCGGAGAGGGCTCGGCCTGGCGCTCCTCCACGAATCGTTCGAGCGCTTCCGCGCGGTCGGCGAGACCACGGTCGCGCTGGGAGTCGACGTCGAGAACCCCACCGGGGCGACCCGTCTCTACGAGCGTGCCGGAATGCGCGTCCTCTGGCAGGGGGACGTCTGGCACAAGCCGCTTCGCGACACGACGGCCCGGCGTCCCGCCCGACCCGCGGCAATCGCCGGGTGAGCGCCCTCAGGGCCCGCTGCCCGCATTGCCGCACGTTGACGGCGGTGGCCTTCGACGACGGGTACGAGTGCCACAGCTGCGGCACGGCGTTCGCTGCCGGTCTCGTG
The DNA here is from genome assembly GCA_963798725.1 of uncultured Actinomycetes bacterium. Lineage (GTDB taxonomy): Bacteria > Actinomycetota > Thermoleophilia > Gaiellales > Gaiellaceae > Gaiella. The sequence continues at coordinate 280,283 of CAWCUL010000001.1, read as the reverse complement.
CGCGTGCCACGAGCCTGGGGCGTCGGCGGCGAGCCGATGGTCGCCGCGTCGGTCCTCGACCTTCCGTACCCGGAGGCGCTCGTCGTCGCGCGTGACACGCTCGAGGAGCAGTCCGAGACGATCGCGCGGGGGCTGCCGCGGCGACCGCTCGTGCTGGGCGGCTGCTGCTGCGCCCACCTCGGGGCGATCCGCGGCCTCGCGGCGCGGCACGAGCGCCTCGCCGTCGTGTGGCTCGACGCGCACGGCGACCTCAACACGCCCGAGTCGTCGCCGTCCGGGAACCTGTGGGGGATGCCGCTCCGGATGGCGATCGACGAGAAGAGCGTCGGTGCGGACGACGTCGCCCTCGTCGGTGCGCGCGACCTCGACGCACCCGAAGCGGCATACCTTGCCGGGCAGGGGATCGACGACGATCTCGGGCGCTGCCTGGACGGTGCCTCGGCCGCGTACATCGCGTTCGACGTCGACGTGCTCGAGCCCGGGGAGATCCCGAGCTTCATGCCCGTGCCGGGGGGGCCGACGGTGGCCGAGACCGAGGAGATCCTCCGGGACGTCGCCGGCCGGGTGCACGTCGCGGGGCTGGGAGTCACCGGTCTCGGCGGCGGCGCAGAGCCCGCTCTCGTGGCCGGGCTCGCCGCCGCGGCCGGGCTTTGAATCCGCGAGCACTAAGATGCCGTGGATGTCGTCAGGCCAGATCGACGTCTCCATCGAGCACAAGCGCGCCGAGCCCGAGAAGCGGGCGGACGGGCACCCAAACACATGCCCGTCCTGCGGGTCCCACTACCGCGACGACGAGCTCGCAGCGGAGCTTCGCGTCTGTCCGCAATGCGGCCACCACTTTCCCGTCAGAGCCCCGGAACGGATCGAGCAGCTCGCCGATGAGGGAACGTTCGAGGAGGAGGACGCCGGGCTTCGGTCGGCGGACCCGCTCGATTTCTTCGACCTGAAGCCCTACACCGAACGCCTGGCCGAGGCCGAGCTCGGAACAGGGCTCGGCGACGCGATCCTCACCGGGTCAGCGTCGATCGAGGGGCATCCGTGCCGGCTGGCGGCGATGGATTTCTCGTTCATGGGAGGCTCGATGGGAAGCGTGGTCGGGGAGCGCTTCGCACGCGCCTGCGAGCGCGCAGCCGACGATCGCGGCGTCGTGGTGTCGGTCTCGGCGTCGGGCGGAGCGCGGATGCAGGAGGGCATCCTCGCGCTGATGCAGCTTCCCAAGACCGTGGCCGCGGTCGAGGAGCTACACGAAGCCGGCGGCGCGCTCCTCTCCGTGCTCGCCCATCCGACGACGGGCGGCGTCACCGCCAGCTTTGCGAGCCTGGGCGACGTTATCCTCGCCGAGCCGGGCGCCCTGACCTCGTTCGCGGGGCCGCGCGTCGTCGCACAGACGACCCGGGAGAAGCTTCCCGACGACTTCGGGCTGGCGGAGTCGAACTATCGGTTCGGTCACGTGGACACCGTCGTGCCGCGCCGCGAGCTTCGCCCGACGCTCGGACGACTTCTTCGTCTCTTCGGGGAGGGGTCGTGACGCAGGACGCGGAGCTTGGCCTGCGGGACCGGCTCGCGCAGCTCTCGGGGGTGAAGCTGCTCCGTGGAACGAAGCTCTCCGCGGAGCTCGAGCGGCTCCAGCGCCAGCTCGAGCGCCTCCGCGAGGACACCTCCGACGAGGAGATCTGGCGGTCGGTCGAGCTCGCGCGCGACAAGAACCGTCCCTTTACGCTCGACTACGTCGAGCGGATTCTCGAAGACTGGTTCGAGCTCCACGGCGACCGCGGACGGATCGACGACGGCGCGATCGTCGCGGGGCTCGGCTCGCTCGACGGTCGCACGGTCGCGCTGATCGGCCATCAGAAGGGACGCGACCTCAAGGAGAACGTCGCCCGGAACTTCGGAATGGCGTATCCGGAGGGCTATCGCAAGGCGATGCGGACGATGGAGCTGGCCGAGCGGCACGGCTTCCCGCTCGTCACGCTGGTCGACACCCCGGGCGCGTACCCGGGCGTTCTCGCCGAGCAGCACGGCCAGGGCGGAGCGATAGCCCGATCCCAGGCGCTCATGCTGCGCCTCGCGGTTCCCACGGTCGCGGTCGTCATCGGCGAGGGCGGCTCGGGCGGCGCGATCGCCCTCGCGGTCGCCGACCGCGTGCTGATGCAGGAGAACGCGATCTACTCCGTCATCTCCCCCGAAGGCTGCGCCTCGATCCTGTGGCGCGACGCGGCGCAGGCGCCGAAGGCGGCCGCGGCGTTCAAGCCGGACGCGGGCCACTGCCTGGAGCTTCGGGTGATAGACGGGATCGTCCCCGAGCCGGAGGGCGGCGCCCAGCTCGACCACGACGGGGCTGCCGCGCTCCTGCGGGAGGCGCTCGTCGCCCACCTCGACGAGCTCGCCGAGACGCCCGCGGCGGAGCTCCGGCGCAGCCGGCGGGCGAAATTCCGCTCGATGGGCGTGCTGGCGCGGGTTTGACCCGCAAACCACCATCTTCTCCACACTTTCCACAGGCTTATCCCCCGCTGGAGAGTCGGCGATTTGCAGGGATTTCCCACTGGCTGTGAAGATCGGGTGAAGTCGCACCGAGCCCGTGCGGGCGATGATGGGGCCTATGTCGAGCCTCGATGACTACCGCCGCAAGCGCGATTCGGCGCGCACGCCCGAGCCGTTCGGAGGCGAACGGGGCGGCGACCGGCCGGTGTTCGTGATCCAGCGGCACGATGCGCGGCGCCTGCACTACGACCTTCGCCTCGAGCGCTCCGGAGTGCTCGCGAGCTGGGCGGTGCCGAAAGGGCTGCCGTTCCAGTCGGGCGAGCGCCGTCTTGCCGTCCACGTCGAGGATCACCCGCTCGACTACGGGTCGTTCGAGGGTGAGATCCCGAAGGGCCAGTACGGGGCAGGCAGCGTGGAGATCTGGGATCGCGGCACGTACGAGCTTCTCGAGGAGAAGGACGACGGCGGCCTCACGTTCAGGCTCGACGGGCGCCGGTCGCACGGCGTCTGGACGCTCGTGCCGGCGCACCTGGACGGGAAGGAGCAGAACTGGCTCCTGCTGCGCAAGGACGCTCCCGCGCATGCGGGCGGGGCGATCCGGCCTCAGCTCGCGACACTCGCCGAGACCCTTCCGAGCGGCCCGGAGTGGCTCTTCGAGCCGAAATGGGACGGCTACCGCGCGATCGTCACGGTCGCAGGCGGCGAGGCCACGCTGACGAGCCGGAACGGCAAGGACCTCACGGAGCGCTTCCCGGAGGTCGCCCGTGCCGCCGGGCGTGCCGTGCGCTCCCCGTCCGCGGTCCTCGACGGGGAGGTGTGCGCGCTCGACGCGGACGGAACGGCGCGCTTCGAGGCGCTGCAACGCGGATCCGGGCCGCTCGTCCTGATGGCGTTCGACCTGCTCGAGCTCGACGGCGAGCCCGTGCACGCGCGCCCGCTGCGCGAGCGCCGCGAGCTTCTGGAGGAGCTGCTCGACCCGGGGGTGAAGGGCGTTCGGCTCTCGCCGGCGTTCGACGACGGCGACGCGCTCCTCGCGGCCGCGCGGGTCGAGCGCCTCGAAGGAGTGGTCGCAAAGCGTGCGGACATGCCCTACCGCGCGGGACGGAGGACTCCGGAATGGCAAAAGGTGAAGCTCCGCGCACAGGAGGACTTTCCCATCGTCGGCTACACGCGCGGCTCGGGGCGGCGGGCCCGGCTCGGCGCGCTCGTCCTGGGACGCCGGGAAGCGGACGGGCTCCACTGGGCCGGAAACGTCGGCTCGGGGATCGGCGACGACGAGGTCGAGCGGCTGCTCGGGCTTCTCCGGCCCCTCGAGCGCGCCACCTCGCCCTTCCTGCGGTCCCCGAGGATGCCGCGCGTCCGTGCGAGGGACGTGACCTGGGTCGAGCCGGTGCTCTCCGCCGAGGTGACCTACGCGGAGAGGACGCGGGAAGGCAGGCTCCGCGCCCCCGTCTATCTCGGGGTCCGCGACGATGTCCCGGTGGAGCGTCCGCAGATCGAGCCCGAGGTCAGGCGCGGCCGCCGCACGCTCAGGCTCTCGAACCTCGACAAGCCGTTCTGGCCGGAAGAGGGGATCACGAAAGGCGAGCTCCTCGCCTTCTACCGCGACATCTCCGAGGTCCTCGTGCCGCACCTGCGGAAGCGTCCCTTCACCATGAAGCGCTATCCGGACGGCTGGCAGGGAAAGAGCTTCTTCCAGAAGCAGGCCCCATCGCACATCCCCGAGTGGATCGCCACTGCGCCGTTCCCGGCCTCGACCCGCGACGGCGAGAAGCGGATCGTCGACTACGCGCTGATCGACGACGAGCTCGCGCTCCTCTGGGCGGTCAACATGGGCTGCATCGACATGCACGCCTGGGCGTCGCGCGTCGACCGGCCCGACCGGCCCGACTGGGTGATGTTCGACCTCGACCCGTCCGAGGGCGCCGGCTTCCACGAGGTGATCGAGGTCGCGCTCCTCGTGCGGGAGGCGCTCGACCTGCTCGGCCTCGAGTCGGTGCCGAAGACGAGCGGCTCCAGGGGGATCCACGTTCTCGTTCCGATCGCCCGCCGGCAGGATTTCGCCGCAGCACGAGAGTTTGCGGCTGTCGTCGCGGGGGCGCTCGCACGCGCGCATCCCGGGCTGGTGACGACCGAGTGGACGAAGGCGAAACGGAAGGGCGTGCTCGTGGACGCGAACCAGAACGGGCCGGGAAAGACAACCGCGTCGGTGTACTCGGTGCGGCCGCGCGCGGGCGCACCCGTCTCGACGCCCCTTCGCTGGGACGAGGTGCGCGAGGGGCTCGACCCGCTCTCGTTCACGATGGACGCCGTGCTCGAGCGCGTCGCGCGGGACGGCGACCTCTTCGCGCGGGTGCTCGAGGGCGGCCAATCCCTGGGAGCCGCCCTGCGCGCCCTGCGCTGATCAGGGCGCGCCTACCACGCGATCTCCCAGACGTGACCGCCCGGATCGCGGTAGCTCGCGGTGCGAACCCCCAGGGGCGGTCCATCGGGGCGTTCAAAGAACCGGGTGGCGCAACGACCTCGCGAATCGGAACGACCCCAATCCGATCGGCGCGCCCGTACGTAGTGGCTCGAGAGGGGGGCACTGCCCGCGCGCGACGCCCGTCAACGTCCGACGGGAGGCGCTCGCGTCACAGATGCGTCGGGGCCGACCCGTCCGGCCCCGGCGCTTCCCTCGTGCGCGGGCGGTGCTATTCGTCTCCCCGACCGGTCATCCGCGCGAGCAGCGTCCGGGCGGCGGCCTTGTCGAGGAACTCGTTGAGGTTGCCGCACTTGGGGCTCTGGACGCAGGAGGGGCATCCGGCCCGGCACGGGCAGCGTGCGAGCAGGCGCTCGGTGTCCCGCGCCCAGTCGGCGAAGCGGTCGAAGCCACGCTCCGTGATCCCGACTCCTCCGGCATGGCCCTCGTAGACGAAGATCGTGGGGAGCCCAGTCTGCTCGTGGACGTTCGTCGAAAGGCCGCCGATGTCCCAGCGATCGCACATCGCGAAGAGGGGCAGGAGCGAGATCAGCGCGTGCTCCGCCGCGTGCAGCGCCGAGACGAGCGTCGGCATCGAGTCGATTCCCTCGAGCAGCTCCTGGCCGGGTGAGAACCAGACGCCTTCGGTCTCGAACGAGGTTTCCGGCAGGTCCAGCGCGGTCGTGTCGATCACGCTTCCGTCCGCGATCGCCTTGCGCTGGAACGCGACCACCTGCTCGGAGACCGCGATGCGCCCGTGGTGGAGCTCGACACCCGCCACGTGCCTCGTCCCGAGCGACTCGACGATGGCCGTCTCCGTCTCCTTTCGCGGCTGCGTGTACCAGTCGACCGTCACGAGGGTGACGAGCGCCGTCTGCGTCGGGAGGTCGAGCGCCGTGACGCCGTACTGGTCGCCGAGATGGAGATAGACGGCGCCCTCGTGCACGGTCGAGAAGGCACGCTCACGCTCGGCCGTCCCGAGCACGGCCCCGGACTCCTGATCGACGATCACGAACGCCTCCGGGTCGCCCGCGCGCAGGGAAACGCGCGCGGCCGGTGAGTCCCGGCCGCGCCACACATAGCCTGCCCGGGTCGCCTCGAGCTCGGGGAGGAGCGCAGCGCGCTCGAGCGCCTCCTTCCCGAGGACGGCCGTGTCGTGCGGCGCCAGCGGTCCCTCGTAGGCTGCGCAGAGGACGTGGCCGTCGAGGATCCTCGGCGTGGCATGGTCGATCAGCGCGGCCTCCGCCGTGCGGCCGAGCAGGGCCTCGGGCTCGGAGACGAAGAACTGGTCGAGCGCGTCCTCGCTCGCGATGAGCACTGCGAGCCCGCGCGCCCGCCGTCCTGCTCTTCCCCACTGCTGCCGCAAGGACGCCACCGTGCCGGGGAAGCCGACCGAGATCGCACAGTCGAGTGTGCCGATATCGATGCCGAGCTCGAGCGCGTCGGTTGCGGTCACCCCGAGCAGCTCCCCCTCGACGAGACGGCGCTCGATCTCGCGGCGCTGCTGCGGCGTGTATCCGGCGCGGTACGGAGCGAGTCGGGCAGCGGTTGCGGAGTCGAGCCGCTCGGACGCGAACCGATGCACGAGCTCCGCCGCCTTGCGGCTCTTCGTGAAGCAGATCACCCGCAGGCCCCTGTCGACCAGCCCGGCGAGCAGCCGGCTCGCGTCGCCGAGCGGACTTGCGCGGACGCCCAGCTCCGGGTCGAGAAGCTCGGGGTTCCAGAGCACCACGTCGCGCTCCGCACGCGGCGAGGTGTCGACGTCCACCACGCGCACTTCGAGGCCCGTGAGACGCGAGGCCAGCTCACCGGCGTTGGCGATCGTCGCGGATGCGAGCACGAACACGGGGTCGGCGCCGTAGGCCAGGGCGAGGCGGCGCAGCCTCCGGAGCACGTTTCCAACGTGTGAGCCGAAGACCCCGCGGTAGACGTGGGCCTCGTCGACGACGACGACGCGGAGGTTGTGCAAGAAGTCTCCCCAGCGGTCGTGGTGGGGCAGGACGCCGATGTGGAGCATGTCCGGGTTCGTCAGGAGTGCGTTGGCGCTCCGCCGGATGTGCGCGCGGCGCTCGACGGGCGTGTCCCCGTCGTAGATCGCCGGCCGCAGCCCACGCAGTCCGAGCGTCGCGAGCCAACGGGCCTGGTCCTGCGCGAGTGCCTTGGTCGGGTACAGGAAGAGGGCCCGTGCGGCGCTCTCACGTGCGATCGCGTCGAGCGCAGGCAGGGAGAAGGCGAGCGACTTCCCAGATGCGGTGCCGGTCGTGACCACGGCGTTCTCCGCCCGCGCGACTGTCTCCCACGTCTCGGCCTGGTGGGCGAATAGGCCCGTCACACCGCGGGCGGCGAGGGCCGCGGCCACGGACGGATGCAGCTCCATCGGAAACGGCTCGGCGCGGGCGGAGCGCCCGCGCTCCGTGCCACGGTAGGCGACCTCCGCGGCGTCGAGGAGCGGGTCCCAGGCGACGCCCGCCGTCAGGAGGCCGACCCGTCCAGCGCTCGGCCCGCAGCCTCCTCGTACCGCCGCCGGGGTTGCGCGCCGTGGATCGTCTCGCCCGCCCGCCCGCCCGCGAAGGCGATCACGGTCGGGAGCGAGAGGACGCCGTACCGCGACGGGACGCCGAGGCTCTCCTCGATGTCGAGCCGCGCCACGCGGAGGCGGCCCTCGTGCGCGACCTCGAGATCCTGCAGGAATGCCTCTATCGCCCGGCAAGGGCGACACCATGGCGCGGTGAACTCCACGAGCACGGGCACCTCGGCGGCCAACACCACCTCGTCGAACGTCTCGTCCGTGACGTCGACCAACTACGCCCCTCTCCGCTCGGGTCGGTGTGGGCGGCGTCGCTTGTGTTGATTCAACACAAGCTTCCCTTCGTCCGGCGCATCGCCGCCGCCGTCATCGTCAAGGCCATCGCCATCGCCATCGCCTTCGTCCTCGCCATCGTCTAGAGCTTCCCTCTCAGCGCCTTCCAGCGCAGCACGGGCACCTGCCGCATCGCCTCGAGCACGATCGCGCCGCTCATCTTCGACTCGCCGACGCGCCGGTCGGCGAACACGATCGGCACCTCGACGACGCGGAAGCCCGCGCGGAGTGCCCGGTACGTCCCCTCGATCTGGAACCCGTAGCCGCGTGCGGCGATGGCGTCGCGGTCGATGGTCTCGAGCACCGCGCGCCTGAAGCACTTGAAGCCGCCCGTGAGATCGTTGACCGAGACGTCGAGCACGAGCCGCGCGTAGAGGGAGCCGCCGCGTGAGATGACCCGGCGCACGAGACCCCAGTTCTCGGTTCCGCCGCCGTCGATCCACCGGGAGCCGAGCGCCAGGTCGGCCCCGCCCTCGCATGCGGCAATGAGGCGCGGGACGTCGGCGGGGTCGTGCGAGAAGTCGCAGTCCATCTCGAGGACGAGTCGTGCGTCGCTCTCGAGCGCCCGGGAGAAGCCGGCGAGGTAGGCGCGGCCGATGCCCTGCTTGCGCTCCCGGTGAAGCACGTCCAGCCAGGGGAGCTCCTCGGCGAGCCGGTCGGCGATCTCGCCGGTCCCGTCGGGAGACCCGTCGTCGATTACGAGCACCCGGTCCGTGCGCGTGTCGAGCACGCTGCCGAGGGCGCGGACGAGAGGCTCGATGTTCTCCCGCTCGTCGTAGGTCGGCACGCAGACCACGGCACGAATCATCGCCGGAGTCTGCCCGCTCGCGCGGAACCGGTGCGTCCATATGATCGGCGGATGCCCACGCTGCCGCGGAACGGCGACGTCGCGGACCGGCTCGACGAGCTCGCCGACATCTCGGAGATCCTCGGGGAGCAGGGCTTTCGCGTCCTCGCGTACCGCCGTGCCGCGACCCGGATTCGCGAGACGGCCGCGTCGATCGCAGAGCTCGCTCTCCAGGGCCGCGCCAAGGAGCTCCCCGGGATCGGGGCGACCATCGAGGCGAAGATCGTCGAGCTCGCGGAGACAGGCGAGATGTCCGCGCTCGAGAAGCGCCGGGCAGAGGTGCCGGGGGAGGTGACGCAGTTCCTGCGCCTGCCCGGGCTCGGGCCGAAGACGGCGGCCCGCATCTGGCGCGAGCTAGGCGTCGCAACGCTCGCGGATCTCCAGGCGGCCGCGGAGGGGCAGCGCGTGCGAACGCTCCAGGGCCTTGGCGCAAAGAGCGAGGAGCGAATCCTCGAGGCGCTTGCGAAGGGGTTCGGGCCGGAGCCCGAGCGACGGGGACTGCTGGGTCAGGGGCTCCCGGTCGTCCGCGAGGTGGTCGAGGCACTGGGGTCGCACCCGGCGGCGGTCGAGGTCTCGGCGGCAGGCAGCGTGCGCCGGGGGCGTGAGACGTTCCGCGACCTCGACGTGATCGCCACGGCCTCCGATCCGCGGGCGCTGATCGAGCACTTCGTGACGCTTCCCTGGGTGCTGGAGATCGCCGCGCGGGGGGATACCAAGGCAACGGTCGTCACCAAGCAGGGGTTGCGGCTCGACCTGAGGGTGGTGCCGCCCGAGGACTTCGGCAGCCTCCTGCAGCACTTCACGGGCTCGAAAGACCACAACGTTGCGCTGCGCGAGGAGGCGCAGCGGCGCGGGTTGTCGGTCTCGGAGTACGGCGTGACCGTCGTCGAGACGAACGAGGCTCATCGCTTCCGGACAGAGGCGGACCTCTACGGCTTCCTGGGCTACGACTGGATCCCGCCCGAGCTCCGCGAGAACGCCGGCGAGCTCGAGGCGGCGCGTGAGGGCGGCCTGCCGGAGCTGCTCGAGGTGTCGGATCTCGTCGGCGAGCTCCACTGCCACTCGACGTGGTCGTCCGACGGACGCGGCTCGATCGAGGAGATGGCACGTGCGGCGCGCGCGCTCGGATACCGCTTCCTCGCGCTCACGGATCACTCGCACTACCTCCGAGACGGGCGCATGGAGGCGCAGTGGCGCGAGATCGACGAGGTCAACGGCCGGGTCAAGCCGTTTCGGATCCTGAAAGGCGTGGAGGCGAACATCCGCGCGGACGGCTCGATCGACGTGGCGGACGAGCTGCTTGCGGAGCTGGACTGGGTCGTCGCCTCGCTCCACTCCGCCTTCGACCGAAGCCCGACCGAGCGCGTGCTCGCCGCGGTCGAGCATCCGCACGTCCATTGCATCGGCCACCTCACGGGCCGCAAGCTCAATCGGCGACCCGGTGCGGACGTGGACGTCGAGGCGGTCGTCGCCCGCGCGGCGGAGACGCGCACGGCGCTCGAGATCAACAGCCAGCCCGACAGGCTCGACATGCGCGACGTCCACGCGCGTCTCGCGGGGGAGGCCGGCGTCCTCGTACCGATCACGACCGACGCCCATTCGACCGCGGCGCTCGGCTATCGCGAGCTCGGCGTCGCCCAGGCGCGGCGTGCCTGGCTGACGAAGGAGCAGGTCCTGAACACGCGATCCTGGCGTGAAGTCGCAAAGGCTCTCGCTTGACCTTCTTCGCGACGGCGGCGCTCGCCTAGGTCGACGCGTGCCTCGAGCGGGTGCGCCGCCTCACCAGGCCGGGCAGGGCGCTGCTGCCGGGCACGGCACGTACTGCATCTTCTAGAGGTCGCGCAACAGTGACAGGACGCCTTCCGTGCCCCGCACGACGACGTCCGCGGCCGCGAGCAGCTCGGGCGGTGCCTCGGGCGAGTCGACCGCGACCCGGATGCCGAGCTCGAGGCCGTCGAGCGCGCCGAACGCGTCGAGGTCGGTCGTGTCGTCTCCGGCGTAGAGCGCGCGGGAGACCCCCGTGCGGTTCACCAGCGCGGCCACCGCGGTGCCCTTGTCAGCCTCGACCGGCGGTCGCACCTCGAGCACCATGCGTCCCCAGCGCGGAACGAGGCCTTCCGCGCGTGCAGCCTCCTCGACCTGGGCGAGGTATGCGCGCGCCGCGGCCTCGTCGTCGGCGCGACGGAAGTGGAACGAGACGCTGAGAGCCTTCCGCTCCGCCGGCCAGTCGACGTTCCGCGCGAAGGCCGCGATACGGCTCGACCATCGCTCGGCATCGGGCGCGAGCTCGAGCCCGTGCTCGCCCACCACGGCGACCCCGGGAACGCCGACGAGCCGCTCCACCTGGTTGCGGGGGCGACCGCTCACGCACGCGACGAGCGCGTAGGCACCGGCGAGCCGGGCGAGCTCCCGCCGCGTCTCATCGGGCACGGCTGCCGCCTCCGGCACGCCGACGATGGGGGCCAGCGTGCCGTCGACGTCGAGCAGGATTCCGGAACGCCTCGGCTCCGCCGCCAGGCGGAGGAGCAGGTCGAAGCTCATCGAAGGCCTAGGATACGCCGGGTGCGCCGCGAATCCCAGCGCGGATGACTGCGCGGCTGGCGTTCATAGGCCTGGTGGCCGGCGTCTTCTCGGCCGTCTTCGGAGTCGGGGGCGGAATCGTCGTGGTGCCGTTGTTGATCGGCCTCGTCGCATTTCCGACGCACGCCGCCGCCGCGACGTCGCTCGGAGCGATCCTCCTCACGGCGACTGCGGGGACCGTCTTGTACGCCCTCCGGGGCGAGGTACGCGTCGGATACGCGCTCCTGGTGGGGGTCCCCGCCGTCGCGGGTGCGGTGGTGGGCACGCAGGTGCAGCAGCGTCTCTCCGGGAGGACGCTGACACTCGCGTTCGCCGCGCTCCTCTTCGTAATCGGCATCCGGCTGATCGTCGTATGACGGGATGGACGATCGCCGCCGCGCTGTGCCTGGGCCTGGCAGCGGGCGTGCTCTCGGGCATCTTCGGCGTGGGAGGCGGCATCCTGTTCGTCCCGACCCTGCTGCTTCTCGGGCTCGGGCAGGTGGAGGCGTCGGCGACCTCGCTGCTCGCGATCGTGCCAACCGCCGCAGCGGGGGTGCTGCGCCAGCGAGCCCACGGCAACCTCAGGGTGCGCGCGGCTGCGATCATCGGAGGGATCTCGATCGTCGGGGCCGAGATCGGGGTCCAGATCGCCACGAGAGTCGACGAGGACGTTCTCCGTCGCTGCTTCGGTGCTCTGCTCCTGATCGTCGCGGCGCGGCTCGCGATCGGCGGAGTCCGCGCCGGGCGGCGCTACCCTGATGTGTCGTGACGAGCGCGCGCGCATCCCTGGTGCTGATGCTCGCGCTCTGTGCCGCGATCGTCGGTGTCGCCGGCGCCGCGCCAGACGACCCCGCGGCGGCGGACACAACGGCCGCGACCGCTCTCGTCGCTTCGGTGACCTTGCCGGGTCAACCCGCCAGCTCGACGGGCCAGCTCGCAGCGCCGCCGACTGCCAGCGCAGGCGGTCCCTTCTCGTACCCGGAGGACGGGTCGGCGCTCCGCGTCGGCGCCTCCACCGCGAGCGCGACCTCCCAGTCGGGCACCTCGTCCTCCGCCGAAGGAGCCGTGCGGGCTCTCGCAGTCTCGCTGCTGGGTGGCGAGATCGTGGCGGAGTCCCTGGATCTCCGCGCGGGTGCTGCGGCAGGGCCTGCGGGCGGCACCGGGGACATCGGCACATCGACCATCTCGGGGCTCGCGGTTCTCGGGCAGCCGGTGACGGCAACCGCGGGACTGCAGCTGCCCCTTGCCGACTGGGGCACGCTCGAGGTGCTCGGCGGGTCGAGCTCGACCTCCCAGGTCGCGCCACGTTCCGCCGAGGGGGCCGTGACAGGGCTTCGCGTGCGCCTGCTGACGGAGCACGCCGGGCTTCCCGCAGGGACGGAGCTGGTCGTCGGCGCCGTGACCGCTGCAGCGGTCGCAGTGCCCGCGTCGACCACTCCGCCGCCGCACGGAACGACGGTAGGCCAGGCACCGCCGAAGACTGTGATCCCCGGACGTCCGACGCCTCCGACCCACAGGCCGACACCGGCGCCCTCTGCCCCGCGCGAGCCCGGCCATTCGATTCCCGGCGCTCCGCCCGAGCTGGTTCGCTCCGCCCCGGAGGTCACCGCGCGGCTCAGCCAGCGCGGTTACGTGTTCCCGATCTTCGGGCCGGCGGCGTTCGGTGACACGTTCGGCGCCTACCGCGGCGACGTCTCGGGCAAGTGGCATCACGGCGAGGACATCGTCGCCCCGCTGGGGACGCCGATCCTCGCCGTTGCGGACGGCACCCTGTTCTCGGTCGGCTGGAACGACATCGGCGGCTGGCGCCTCTGGCTCCGGGACGACGCGGGGAACGAGTTCTACTACGCCCACCTGAGCGCCTATTCGCCGCTTGCGGTCGCGGGCAGGCGCGTCAAGGCAGGTGACGTCGTCGGGTTCGTCGGGAACTCGGGAGACGCCGACGGCGGAATCACCCATCTCCATTTCGAGATCCACCCCGTGGACCTCATTCGATTCGGCTACGACGGTGTCGTGGCGCCGTATCCGTTCCTCGTCGCCTGGCGCCGAGCGCAGGACGTCGGGTTCGCCACGGGACGCCGGTATGCGAGCGGCACCGTGGGGACGCCGGTCGCCCTCGCTCGCGCGGGCGCCGTGCTGCTCGAGGCGAGCGACATCTCGACCCAGAGCGGCCTCGTGCCAGGCGCTCTCAAGCGCGCCCTCACGGGTCGGGCCGCCGCCTCCGGCACGACGCCCTGAGAAGGCCGGAAGGTCAGCTCTTGGCGGTCTTCTCCCCACCCTTCGTGTTTGGCGCGCTTTCCGCGGGCTCGGTGGCCGGCTCGCCGTTCACCGGTGACGGGACCTCCGGCGCGAACGTGTCGAGCGGCTGGAGATCGTCGCTGCCCGCGATCATGTCGAGGAGCTTCTCTCGGGTCTGCGGCCCGGTCCAGGGGTTGTAGAGCGCGCCTGCGAGCACACCTGCCAGCAGCAGCATCTTGCGTCCCTTGTGGCTCTTCTTCTTGCCGCCCTGCAGCGTGCCCGCCGCGCTCGTCAGGTCGTCGAGCGCCCGACGGAGCTGTTCCTGGGCCTTCTTGTCCGTCGCGAGCACGCGCGCCGAGTTCGCGACGCCGCCGTTCCCCTTCGTGAGCGGGCCGTACAGCTCGCGTGCCGCCGTCAGCGCATCCTTCAGATCCTTGCGGAACTCGTCGTCGCGAAGAGCCCGTTCGAGGTAGGGCCTCAACGTGTCGAGCGTGTCCGTCACCTTCGCCGCTTGCTTTTTCGCCATCTCGCGGCCGTCCTTTCGTGTCGGGAGGGTTGCTGAAGTATTACCGGCCTCGCAAGGGCCGCGGTCGGGCACGTACGCTTCGGGCCGTGAGAGCCGCGAAGCGCCTCGCGCTGGGGCTCGCCGCAGTCCTCGGCGCGCTCGTGTACGTGTGGGTCCAAGCGGTGCGCGCGGCGCCCGGGGTTCGGCGGCGCAAGGCCGCGGCCCGCGCCCGGCGCTGACGAGTACGATCGCCCGTCATGAAAGGGCTTGTCTGCGCGGGCGGCGAGGCAACGCGGTTGGGTGAGCTCACGCGGGCCGCGAACAAGCACCTTCTTCCGGTCGGGAGCTGGCCGATGATCTACTACCCGCTCCAGCTTCTCGAGCGTGCAGGAGTCGAGAGCGTGCTCGTCGTGACCGGGCAGGGCCACGCAGGACAGATGATCGACCTGCTCGGGGACGGAAGGCTGTCAACGCGGGGATCGGACGATCCGCTGATCTCGCTCGACCTCACGTACAAGGTTCAGACCCGGGCCGGCGGTATCGCGCAGGTCGTCGGGATGGCGCGCGACTTCGCACACGGCGAGAGGCTCGTGGTGGTGCTGGGAGACAACGTCTTCGAGCGATCGCAGGCGCCGGCGATCGAAGCGTGGGCCGCGCGCGACGAGCGGGCGCAGATCTTCGTGAAAGAGGTTCCGGACCCCGAGAACTTCGGCGTGGTCGCGTACGACGACAGCGGCGCGGTCGTCGACATCGTCGAGAAGGCCGGCGTCGTCGACACGCGCTACCCGTCCCCGCCGTCGAGCGACGCGGTCGTCGGGCTCTACTGCTACCCGCCGGACGTGTTCGACGTGATCGCCGCCCTCGAGCCGTCGACGCGCGGCGAGCTCGAGATCACAGACGTCAACCGGCACTACGCAGCGCGCGGGCGGCTCGATGTCGCCCAGGTCGACGGGTGGTGGGAGGATGCCGGCAAGCACTGGCACCACCTCGCGGAGATCGGGCGGCGGGTCGAGGAGACGGGCGCGAACGGGTGAGCGTCGCCGGCGTCATCCGCATCCCGCTCCGGCGAGCAGAGGACGAGCGAGGCTGGTTCTGCGAGCTCCGCCGCGACAGCGCGCTGCCCCGCCGGATGGTGCAGACGAACCTCAGCTTCTCGCGAGCCGGGGTGATCCGCGGCCTCCACTACCACGAGCGGGGCCAGGACGACCTCTTCGCCTGCCTGCAGGGGACCGCGCGCGTCGTCGTGTTCGATCGCGAGAGCGAAGCCGCGTTCGTCGAGGACATCGGAGACGACAATCCCGTGGCCGTCTATGTCCCCGGCCACCACGCCCACGGATTCGAGGCGCTCACGGACATCCTGTTCTGCTACCACGTGACCGAGGAGTACGATCCCGCCGACCCGGACGAGCACGGGATCGCATGGAACGACCCGCGAGTCGCCCACCTGTGGAGCACGACGACACCGACTCTCTCCGAGCGCGACGCCGCACCCTGATAACGGGCGCCCGCGGCCAGCTCGGCCAGGCGCTCGCGAAGGCGTTCGAGCACGACGACGTGCTGGCGCTCGATCGTGCTGGGTGGGACGTCACCGACGAGCCCCCGCCGTTGCCGTGGACACCCGATCTCGTGCTCCACACGGCTGCCTGGACGGACGTGGACGGCGCTGAGGACGACCCGCAGGGGGCGGCGGCGGCAAACGTCGGGGGCACCGCGCACGCAGCGTCGCTCGGCGCGCCGCTCGTCTCGTACTCCTCCGACTACGTGTTCGACGGGACGAAGGGCTCGCCGTACGTCGAGTCCGACGGCCCCAGCCCCCTCTCCGCGTACGGGCGGACGAAGCTCCACGGCGAGGCGGCCGCGGGCGAGCGCGCCTGGATCGTCCGCTCCTCCTGGCTCTTCGGCGAGACCGGGCACAACTTCGTTCGGACCATGCTGCGCCTGGGCGCCGAGCGGGACGAGGTCGCGGTCGTCGACGACCAGCGGGGATGCCCCACCTATGTCGGCCACCTTGCAGTGGCAACCCGCGAGCTCGTCGCGGGGAGCGCGCCGCACGGCGTGTGGCACCTGGCCGCGAGTGGCGACTGCACGTGGGCTGAGCTCGCCGAGGCGGTCTTCGAGGAGGCGGGCCTCGACTGTCGCGTCAGGCGCATCACGTCTGCCGAGCTCGGAGCCCGAGCGACGCGGCCGGCGGTCTCGGTGCTCCGCAGCGAGAAGGGCGCGCCGACCCTCCCGCACTGGCGCGACGGCCTGCGCGCGTGTCTCGCCAGCGTCCTCTGACGGTCTCGAGGAAGGCTGACGGGGCGTTGGGACGAGTCTGACCGACGCGGCCCAAGTCGGCTTTGCCGGCCGGGAGGCCAGGTCAGGTAGTAGCGGGTCGGCGGCCGAGAGGACAGGGCTCGTGGGGGAACCAGGAGTTCCCCTCCACGTCGACTACCCTTCCCCGGATGCGCGTGCTCGTCACCGGCGGCGCCGGGTTCATCGGCTCGCACTTCGCACGGCGCCTCGTCGCGGGTGGCGACGAGGTCGTCGTCCTCGACAAGCTCACCTACGCGGGCAACCCCGCCAACCTCGACGGAGCCGGTGTCGAGCTCGTCGTCGGGGACATCGCGGACCCGGAGGCGGTCGGGGCGGCGGCGGCGGGCTGCGACGCCATCGTGAACTTCGCGGCGGAGACGCACGTCGACCGCTCCATCCTCGGGCCGAAGGAGTTCGTCTCGACGGACGTGCTCGGCACGATGACGCTGCTCGAACGGGCCCGCGCGAACGAAGCGCGTTTCGTCCAGGTCTCCACCGACGAGGTGTACGGCGACCTCGACGCGGGTGGCAGGGCGGTCGAGAACGACCCGCTGCGTCCGTCGAGCCCGTACAGCGCCGCGAAGGCGGGCGGCGACCTCCAGGTGCTCGCGTACGTGCGAACGTACGGAGTGAACGCGTCGATCACACGCGGCGCGAACACCTTCGGGCCGAACCAGTACCCGGAGAAGCTGATCCCCCTGTTCGTGACGAACGCGCTCGACGGCGCGTCGCTCCCGGTCTACGGCGACGGCCAGCAGATCCGCGAGTGGCTCCACGCGGAGGACCACTGCGCCGCCGTCGAGCTCGTGCTGCACGAGGGGGCACCCGGCGAGATCTACAACGTCGGCGGCGAGGAGCACGTCAACCTGGAGGTGACGCACCGGATCCTCGAGCTGACCGGGGCCGACCCGGCGCTCGTCCGGTATGTCGACGACAGGGCGGGGCACGATCGGCGCTACGCGCTCGACGACACGAAGCTCCGTGCGCTCGGCTGGACGCCCCGTCACTCGTTCGGAGAGGGCGGCCTTCCCGCGACGGTCGCGTGGTACCGGGAGAACCGCGCCTGGTGGGAGCCGATCAAGTCCGGCGAGTACCGGCGCTACTACGAGGAGCAGTACGCGGAGCGGCTGCGCGCGTAGCCGAGCGCGGCCGACACGGCCTATGCGTCGCCTCCTCTCAGCCCTCGCGCTCCTCGCCACAGCCCTCACGGCGGCGGCGTCCGCCACGGCCGCGGGCTCCTCGTCGACGGCGTTCGTCCTCACCGGCGGCGGCTGGGGTCACGGAGTCGGGATGAGCCAGTGGGGCGCGTTCGGTCAGGCGAAGGCCGGGAGGAGTTACGACCAGATACTCGCGTACTACTACCGGGGCACGACGCTCGGGCCGTCGGCCCACGCGCCCACCCGCGTGCGCGTGCTGGTCGCCGACGGTCTCGATTCTGTCACGGTCAGCGCACCCGGCCCGATCGTGGTCGACCCGGGCTCGGGCAAGCGCCTGCGTGCGGCGGGCACGATCACCATCGGGGCGGCGCTCGCCGTCACCGCTCCTGCCGGCCTCGCCGAGGCCGCGCTCAAGGGCCCCGTCACGCTCCGACCCACGACCGGGTCACACCTGACCGTGGCGGGTAAGGCCTACCGGGGCGCGCTCGTCGTCGCACGTTCGGCTGCCGGAAAGCTCCAGCTGACGAACGCGGTAGGGCTGGAGGCGTATCTGCTCGGGGTCGTTCCGGGAGAGATGCCGCGCGACTGGCCGCTCGAGGCCCTCAAGGCCCAGGCGGTCGCGGCGCGCACGTACGCGCTCTCGAGCCTCGTCCAGGGAAAGAGCTTCGACCTCTACTCCGACTGGCGAAGCCAGGTCTACTACGGCGTCGGCGCGGAGGCTCCGGGCACTACGCGCGCGGTGAAGGAGACACGCGGCCAGACGCTCAGCTTCGATGGCGCACCGGCGCAGACCTTTTATTTCTCGTCGAGCGGTGGCCGCACGGTCAGTGCGCTCGACGCCTTCGGCGAGGACGTGCCGTATCTCGTTTCGGTCGCGGACCCGTGGGACGCGCAGTCGCCGAAGCATCGTTGGGAGCCGACGGTGCTCGGCGGGCAGCAGCTGGCCGACCGCCTCGGCCTCCACGGCGCGGTCTCCGACGTCGTGTTCCAGGCGGGTGTCCCCGGAACGCCGGCGGCGCTGCGGGTGACGACGACCGCAGGGTCGGTGTCGACCGAGCCACTGAGCGATGTCAGGACGCGGCTCGGCCTGGACTCGCTCGACTTCCGGATCGGCGTGCTGCGGTTCGATCCCCCTGCGGCAGCTCGCCGCGCCGACGGCATGGTGCGGGTGACGGGTCTCGCGAGGGACGCCGACGACGTTGCGCTCGAGAGGCGCGTCGGTCCCGGGTCCTGGGTCGTCGCGAAGCGCATCACGCCGGCGGCGGATGGGAGCTTCACCGTCGGCGTCCGCGTGTCGCGGACGTGCGCCTATCGGCTCACCGCCGACGGACTTGCCGGCCCGGTCGTGACGCTGCGGGCCGGCGCGTGATGCGGCGCTGCGTGCCCGCAGCATTCATCGTCTCGATCGCGTTCGCGCTCCCGGGACCGGCGCTCGCGGTGCATGCGAACGTCGGTATCGCGCCCGGGGTCGACGCGCGGGTGGCGGCCGAGACCATCGAGCAGGCGACGGGGAAGCGGCCTGTGCTCCTCGAAGGCCTCCACGTGCTCGCCGTGGACGCCCTGCCTACGCGCCTCCGGGGCCTTCCGGGAGTGGCATGGGCCGAGCGCGCCCGCGTCCGCCGCCTCGCGTTCGAGCCGACGGACCCCCTCGCGGCCCGCCAGTGGTACGCGGTCGCCAACCATCAGTACGACGCATGGCAGGCGCCGCCGCCTCTCGCGCCCGTCCGGGTCGCGGTGATCGACTCGGGGGTGGATCTCGGCCATCCCGATCTCACGTCCCGTATCGTCGCGGCGAAGAGCTTCGTCGGTGGAGGCGTCCAGGACACGAGGGGACACGGGACGATCGTCGCCGGGATCATCGCCGCAGACCTCGACAATGCGATCGGGATCGCGGGGCTGGCGCCCGCGGCCGAGCTGATGATCGCGAAGGTCGTCGCCGACGACGGGACGATCTCGGTGGAGGCGGAGGCGCAGGCAATTCGCTGGGCTGTCGACAACGGAGCCCGTGTCCTCAACATCTCCCTCGGTGGGCTCCGTGACCCCGCAGACCCTGACCTGGACACCTACTCGCATCTCGAGCAGGAGGCCGTGTCGTATGCGGTCAAGCGAGGCGCCGTCGTCGTGGCCGCCGTCGGGAACGCCGATCAGGCGCCGAGGACGCCGTGGCGATTCGCGAGCTACCCGGCGGCGCTGCCTCACGTGCTCGGCGTGAGCGCGCTCTCGAGGAACGGTTCCTCGCCGTCGTTCTCGAACCGAGACGGCGTCTACAACGACGTAGCCGCCCCGGGCGAGGAGATCTTCTCGACGTTCCCTCGCTCGCTGACAGCAGCCCGCCCCGAATGCGTCGAGCAGGGATACACGCCCTGTGCAACGGATCAGTTTCGGCCGCCCGAGGGCACGTCGTTCGCGGCGCCGCAGGTCGCGGCCGCGGCGGCCGACCTCCTCGGGGTACGGCCGCGTCTGGGCCCGCAGCAGGTGACGACGTTGATCGAGCGCACCGCACTCGACGCGAACGCGGCGACTGGATGCCTGAGCTGTCCCCTCGGCCGTGACCGCCAGACGGGTTGGGGCGCCCTCGACACGGCCGCGGCAGTCAGCGCGCTCGCCGGCACGCTTCCCCCCCGCGACAGGTACGAGCCGAACGACAACGCGGGGGCGGACGCCTATCGCCTCTACTTCCCGTCCGGGGAGAAGACCCGTTTCCTGAAGGCGTCGATCGACTTCTGGGACGACCAGGACGACGTCTACGCGGTGTATCTGCACCGGGGACAGAAGCTCTATGCGTCGCTCGTGCCCTCGGTTGCCGGAAACGTCGTGCTCGGTCTCTGGCGTCAGGAGACGGTCTCGGTCTCCGACCTCAGCCGGCAGGATCTGCGCGTGAGGCTCTCGAATCGCCCAGGCCGTCGCGAGCGGCTCTCGTGGACCGCCGACGAGTCGGGCTGGCATTTCCTCCAGGCGCGGCTGACGGCACCTGCGGCGTCACCCGTCGCGTATCGCCTGTCCGTCGTCCGCACAGGCTGAGCGCGCCGAAGCCGCCGCCCGCCAGTGAGGATTCCGGCCCGACCTCACAGGAGCTCGTCGGCCGGGACCTCGCGGAGCACGCGGGCGGGGCTCCCGACGACGACCGAACGGGGCGGAACGTCCTTTGTCACCACCGCGCCCGCGCCGACGAAGGCTTCCTCGCCGATCACGATGCCCGGACACAGGATCGCGCCGCCACCCACCCTGGCTCCGCGACGGATCGTGGGGCCTTTCATCAGCCCGAGCCTCCTCTCGGTGCGGCCCATGAAGTTGTCGTTGGTCGTCACGACGCACGGCGCGATGAACACGTCGTCCTCGAGCGTCGAGTAGGCCGTCACGTAGGCATCTGCCTGGATCCGCGTGCGGGCGCCGACCGTCGTGTCGTTTTCGACGAGTGCGCCGCGGCCGACGACGACGTCGTCGGCGAGCGAGACTCGCTCGCGCACGCACGACTGGTCGCCGACGACGACGCGCTCGCCGAGCGTCGTACCGGCGAACACGATCGCGCCGGTCGAGATCACCGAGCCGGCGCCGACCACCGTGGGACCGAGCGGCTCGCGCTTTGCGGTCGATCGGGCCGAGAGCGTCGGCTGCTTGCCGACGACCGCATGCTCGAGCACCCTCACGTCCTTGCCCAGCACGGTGCCCTCGTGGACGACCGCGGTGGGGTGGACGTCAGCGGCCATCGCGCAGGCTCGCGGTGAGGCGGTCGAGCGTGCGGACGACGGCAAGCCCGTCCCGCGCCTCGCGGTGGTCTCCCGGCCCCTCGGCAACGAGCCTGAGGAAGTGACCGAGCTCGAGACGGAGCGGCTCGTCGTTCGCGATCTTCGGGCTGGAGATATCGCCGGTGCGGGTGCGCCATTCGCCGTAGCTCTCGGCGGGCTCCCACGGCGCCTTCTCGTAGACCGTGACCTTGCGCTCGAGCTCCATGTCGTCGAACACGACCATCTTCTCGCGTCCGACCACCGTCATCTTCCGCATCTTGTGGGGGTCGAGCCACGAGAGGTGCATGTGGGCGATCTTCCCCGACGGGAATCGTAGGAAGCAGAACACGACGTCCTCGATGCCCTTCTGCAGGTAGTCCATTCCGTACGCGACCGCCTCGTCCGGCTCCTCGTCGAGGAGCCACAGGATCACCGAAAGGTCGTGGACGCCGAGTGACCACAGGGCGTTCTCGTTGGAGCGGATGACCCCGAGGTTCTGGCGGTTTCCGTAGACGCATGCGATCTCTCCGAGCTCGCCCGAGTCGACGAGGGCCTTCACCCGCACGAGCCCGGGGTGGTACAGGAGCAGATGGCCCGGCATCAGCACGAGGCCCCGGCGCTCGGAGAGCGCCACGAGCTCCTCCATCTCCTCGCCCCGCATCGCGGGCGGCTTCTCGACGAAGACGTGCTTGCCGGCTTCGAGAGCCTGCTTCGCGAGCGCATGATGGGTCGGAACAGGCGTCGCGATCGTGACCGCCTCCACGCTCTCGTCCGCGAGCGCCTCCTCGAACGAGGCGGTCACGCGTGCCTCCGGGTACCGTCGCCCGTGCTCCGCGCGGCGCGTCTCGTCGACGTCGCAGATCCACGCAAGCTCCGCGAGCTCACCCATGACGCGTGCGACGTTCCTTCCCCAGCCGCCGACGCCCGCGTGGGCGACGCGGGTCAAGGCCCTGTCCAGAAACTCACCCGCAAGGCGGTGCCGCGCGAAAGGGAAGCGCACCGGCGACCCGGTGGCGTGCAGGTTTGCGGCCAACAGTGCCGCGGAAGGGCTTCACAGCTTCCAGACCTTCTCGCTGCTGATGCCGGCCCGGCCCGTGGCGTTGCGGAGGTCGACGATGAGCCTGGCGTCGGCAACCAGTCGCCCGTAGTCGATCCGCGAGTGGGCGGTGGCGATCACGACGACGTCGTAGTCGGCGGGCTCGAGTGCGACCGACTCGAGCGCGATGCCGTCGGTTCGGAACGACGGCACATGCGGGTCGTGGTATTCGACCGTCGCCCCTCCGGTCCGAAGGAGCTCGATCACCTTGACCGCAGGCGACTCGCGCCAGTCGGAGATGTCCGACTTGTACGCGACGCCGAGCACGAGGACCCGGGAGCCCGACAGCGACTTCCGCGCACCGTGGTTGAGCGCCTGCGAGACGCGCGAGCGGCAGTAGTAGGGCATGTTCTGGTTGACCTCGCCGGCGAGCTCGATGAACCGCGTCGCGAAGTCGAACTCACGGGCCTTCCACGTGAGGTAGAAGGGGTCGATCGGGATGCAATGGCCGCCGAGCCCGGGGCCGGGCTGGAACGGCATGAAGCCGAACGGCTTCGTCGCGGCGGCGTCGACGACCTCCCAGATGTCGATGTCCATCCGGTCGCAGAGCTGGGCGAGCTCGTTGACGAGCGCGATGTTGACCGAGCGGAAGATGTTCTCGAGCAGCTTGGTCAGCTCGGCCGCCTCGGGGGAGGACACCCGGTGCACGGTCTCCACTGCCGATCCGTACAGGGCGGCGGCAGCCTCGGTCGAGGCCTCGTCGATTCCCCCGACGACCTTGGGCACGGTCCTCGTCGTCCAGTCCACCCGGCCCGGGTCGACCCGCTCGGGCGAGAAGGCGAGCTGGAAGTCCGTGCCCGCGACGAGCCCCGACTCGCGCTCGAGCACGGGCAGGAGCTGCTCCCGCGTCGTCCCCGGGTACGTCGTCGACTCGAGCACGACGAGGTGCCCGGGTCGAAGGCGCTTGCCGATCTCGGCGCCTGCGGCGAGGACGATGGTGAGGTCCGGCTCGCGCTGACGCGTGAGCGGCGTCGGGAGCGCGATCAGGATCGCGTCCACCTCGCGGAGCGTGTCGTAGTCGGTCGTCGCGCCGAGGGCACCCTCCTCGACGAGGCGCCCAAGGGCCTCGGAGGGGACGTCCTCGATGTAGCTCTCCCCGCGGCGGAGCCGTGCGACCCGGTCCGCGTCGACGTCCACGAGCAGGACGCGCCGGCCCGCCTCTGCGAACACATGCGCGAGCGGAACCCCGACGTAGCCCGCGCCGACGATCGCGACCTCGTACGTCGCGGTCCCCGGCGCCTGTGGCGCGGCGCCCTCGGTGCTCGCCGCCGGCGTGGTCTCCGAGCCCGTCACAACGCAGGATCGTAGCGAGGCACGTGGTCTTGTAACAGGCTGTTACATGCGCGGGCCGCGGAGCCCGGGCTACTCCGACACGCTCTCGTCGCTCTGGAACAGGCTGAACTCGTTCCCCTCCGGGTCGGTGCAATGCGTGAACCATCCGATATGAGGGATCGGATGCTTGTCGTCGGCCTTCCCGCCGAGCTCACGGACCTTGGCGATCGACGCCTCGATGTCGTCGGTGTCGAAGTAGACGACGATTCCGAACGGGCCCTCGGACGACAGCACCGCGCCGCCCTGGTCCTCGCCGGTTCGCGTCGTGTAGTACTCCATGCCGGGCATCGCCGACTCGCCGAACTCCCAGCCGAACACGCCGCTCCAGAACGCCGTGGCCCGCCCGGCGTCGGCCGCGGGGAGCTCGAAATGCACCAATTTTCCGGCCATGTACGTCACTCCTCTCGGTAGGTGACGTAATCATGCACCCGCGAGCGCGCTCGCGATTCGCGCCGCTGCCGTCCCGTCGCCGTAGAGCTCGGGCGCGTCGGGAGGAAACACAGCCTCGCGGACCGCAGCTACGAGCGCTTCCGGGTCGTCGTCGACGAGCGTGTTCGCGCCGTTCACGACCGTGTCGACCCACTCGGTCGAGGGCCGCATCGTGACGCACGGCACGCGGTACCAGTACGCCTCCTTCTGGAGGCCCCCCGAGTCCGTGGCGATCACCCTCGCCTGGGAGGCGGCGGACGCGAACGCCATGTAGCCGAGCGGCTCGCGCAGCTCGACGTCCGCACCGAGCGGGATCCGCTCCTCGCGGAGCACGGACCGCGTGCGTGGGTGCGCGTAGAGGAGGATTGGCTCGTCGACGCGTGAGAGACCTTCCGCGATGCGGCGCAGCCGCTCCGGACGCACGTTCGCCTCACGGTGGACGGTCGCGACGACATACGTTCCCGGGGGACGCGGCGGCGGCACGCGGCGGCGCGCGATCGGAAGGAACCGAAGCGTCGCGTCCACCATCACGTCTCCCACGACCTCGATGCGCCCCGTGACTCCCTCGGCCCGGAGCGTGTCGGCGGACCGCTCGTCGGGGCAGAGAAGCAACGAGCCGAGCCCGTCGACTTCGATCCGCGCCCGCTCCTCGGGCATCGACAGGTCGCCGCTCCGCAGGCCTGCCTCGACGTGCGCGATCGGGATGTCTGCCGCGAACGCCGCGCGGGCGCCGGCGAGCGTCGAGTTCGTGTCGCCGAGGACGAGGACGACGTCCGGTGTCTCCTTGCCGAGCACGTCGAGGATCGCGGGGGCCAGGCGCGCGACCTGCGCCGTCCGGAGGTCGAGCCGGTACCCGGGCTCGTCCAGGCCGAGTTCGTCGATGAAGACCTGTGAGAGGTCGTCGTCCCAGTGCTGTCCGGTGTGGACGACGACCTCCTCGATGCCCGCCGCGCGGAGCTCCTCGGACAACGGCGCGGCCTTGACGAGCTGCGGCCTGTTGCCGACGACGGTGACGACCTTCACCGAGCGAGCGTAGCGGCGGTGCGGGGCCGCTCGGCAGCGGCTCGTCGGGTGACTAGCGGGCGAGGGCGGCCGAGAGTGCGCTTTCGAGAACGCCGTCGGGGCCGACGTGGGAGCCGTTCGCGCGCCAGGCCACGAAGCCGTCCGGACGTACGAGCACGGCGCCCTCGCTGCCGATGCCGTACAGATCCTCGAGACCTCCGTCTGCAGTGGTGAGGTCGGACCCGTCGCCGTAGGCCGCTACGCCGACCCCGAGCGCCGCGCCGGCTTGCCGCCCGGCCTCGAGCCAGGCGCTTCCCGCGGAACCCGCGAGCACGACGAAGTCTCGCCCGAAGAGGTCGAGCGTGGAGCGCTCGACCCCGCCGACCGTGACCGGCGCGTGCGGCGCTCTGAAGCCCGGCCGGCCGGACGGGGAGCGCGGGTCCTCCCACATCTCGTCGTCCTCCATGCCGGTGACGGCGGGCGAGCGGTGGCGGTACCCGACCTCGACCGCCGCCTCGTCCACGATCGGCATGAGGTCGTCCTTGCCGAGCGAAGGGTCGAGTCGCAGGACGTAGCGGGTGTACGCCTGCTCTGTCGTGAACGCGCCGACGGGCTGCCGTTCGGCGTCGTACGTCGCGAGGAGCTTCTCGTCGGCCCGCCCGTCGAGCACGTACCCAAGCTTCCAGGCGAGGTCGTAGGCATCCTGGATGCCGCAGTTGCCGCCGAACCCGCCGGTCGGAGGCATCACGTGGACCGCGTCGCCCGCGAGGAAGATCCGGCCCTCGCCGAACCGCTCGGCGTACTCCGCCGACGCAGACCACCGCTGCACGTTCTCGATCTCGACAGCGATGTCGGGGTCCCCGAGCGCCTCGCGCACGTACCGGATGCAGGTCGGGGCGGTCATGTCCTCACCGATCCGGACCGACTTCGTGCCGTCGGCGCCGACCGTCGAGTTCACGACGAGGAACCCCGCCTGCAGGTCGATCGAGAACCGGAAGAAGCCCTGGAGCGCGGGACCGAAGACGTAGATGACACTGAGGTTCCGGTCGCCCATCAGGTGGCGGACGTCGGCCTTGAAGTAGATCGTGATGCTGTCCGAGAAGCTGCCGTGCCCGAGCCGCCCGATCCCGAGCCGCTCACGGATGGGGCTGTGGGCGCCGTCGGCCCCCACGAGGTACCTGCCGCGCAACGTCTCCTCCTCTCCTCCGTCGCGCGGTCGCACGACCACGTCGACCCCCTCGGCGTCCTGCGAGACCGAGACGACCTCGGAGCCGTACCGGATGCCGGCCCCGAGACGCTTCGCGGCTCGGAGGAGCACGGGCTCGAGGCCGATCTGCGTGACGAAGATCCGGGGCGACGGGCTGATGTCCTCTACGCCCTCGTTGATGAAGCGGAAGTACCAGTCGAGCTCCTTGCCCCCCAGGCTCTCGACGGAGACGATCGCGCCGTTCTGCACGAACTCGCGCGCCGCCGCCTCCTCGACCTCCCCCTGCAGGCCCACCGCGCGATACGTCTCGACCGCGCGCTGGTTGACGAGCGCCGCGCGTGGGTGGATGGCCGTGCCCCGATGGCGCTCGAGCACGATCGACGGCACGCCGTGGTGACCGAGGAAGACCGCGGTCGACAGGCCGACCAGACTGCCGCCGACGATCAGCACAGGGGCGTCCTCTCGAGCCATCTCCCCAGCCTCCTCCTGTGCACCTGCGCGTCCGGGCCCTGGGATGCGGCGAAGTCTTACAAAATCGGCGCCGGCCCGCGAGCGCTATCGGGGCGTCCAGGGACAGCCGCGCAGCCGGCGGCAACGTGGGTTCGGTCCAGGTCGTTCTCGCGACGGATGGGGCCGCTGTGCCCCGCTGATGCCCCCAGGTCCCGGCGTCCTCTGACAACCGAGGACGAGCGACACATGGAGCTCCTCGGCACACCGGATGCCCAGGATTGTTGACGATCTTCGCAACCTTCCGGCAGGATTGCGACCATGAGCGTGCAGACGAGCTCGAGCTATGACGCACTCCGCTCGGCGATCGTGAGTGGGGAGATCGCTCCCGATGCCCGTCTCGTCGAGGTGGAGGTCAGCGCCACCTTCGGCATGTCGCGAGGGGCGGTCCGCACCGCGCTCGTCCGGCTCGAGCAGGAAGGCCTCGTGGTGCGAGCGCCGCATCGCGGCGCTCGCGTGCGCAAGGTGTCGAACGAGGAGGCCGTCGAGATCCTCCAGGCGCGGGCGGTGCTCGAAGGGCTTGCCGCACGGCAGGCAGCGGAGCGGATCGACGAGGCGGGAAAGACACACCTGACGGCGTGCTTGGCGCGGCAGCGCGGACTGCTCGAGCGTGGAGACCTGCTCGGCGCCTCGGACGCGAACGCCGACCTGCACGCTGCCCTGCTCGAGCTCTCGGGGCACAGCACGACGAAGCGGCTGATCCACGCACTGCACTCCCAGACCGTGCGCTACCAGTACCGCACGATCCTGATCCCCGGGCGCCCTGCGGCGTCGGTGGAGGAGCACGACGCCATCGTCGACGCGGTCCTCGGGGGTCGTCCCGACGACGCCGACGCGGCCATGCGCCGCCACCTCCTCAACGTCGCGCAGTCCGTTCGGCGCTGGCTGATCCCTGGGGACATCGACATGGCGAGCCGCGGCGCTCTCTGAACGGTCGGGCCGGCGCGGCAACTTGCGGGAGAAATTGTTGACAACATTGGTGCAGATCTGCTTGATTCGTGCGTACGCGAACCAGGCTGGCTCGTCCGATCCCGATGCCTGTCGCGCGCACCGTGTCAGCGACGACGAAGTCACGTGTCATGCGGAAGGAGAGACATGAATCGTTTTGGTCGTAGCGCCGTGCTCACGGGTGCGGCGCTTGTCGCACTCGTGGCCGCGATCGCCGCCTCCGCCACGACGGCGAAGTCAGACCGCTCGGCGGCGCCGACGGCCGGCGCGGCAGTGACGAACTACGTCTCGTACGTCCACGGAAAGCGCGGGAAGGCCAACCCGAAGAAGTCGAAGATCTACATCGGCTGGGTCAACCAACAGGGCGGCCAGGTCGTGATCGGCGGGCTGGCGACCGCCGGCGCGCAGCTGGCTGTGCGGTACGTCAACGATGTGCTCGGCGGTGTGGGCGGCCATCCGGTCGCGCTCGTCCAGTGCTTCATCAAGTCGAACGAAGAGGAAGGCACGACCTGCGGCCAGAAGCTCGTCAACGACAAGCGGATCTCCGTGATCGCGACGGGCGCCGTCGCCACGGGGGCGCAGTCGCTGTTCGCGACGGTGCGCGGGCGCAAGCCGATCATCACGGGCGTCGCGGTCACTCCGGTCGACGGAGCCTCGAAGACCGCGGTCGTCCTCTTCGGCGACGGCCCGCACATCCTGCTCCCGTTCGGCAATTACGCAAAGAACATCCTCAAAGCGAAGAGCGCCGCGGTGATCTACCCGAACGCGCCGGGTCTCGCGGAGTCCGGACAGGTCATCGCAGCGGGACTGAAGGCGGCGGGCATCGACACGAAGCAGGTCGGCTACACGCAGGGCCAGTCCGACCTGACCGCGCCGTTGACTGCGGTCGGGGCGACGACGGCCGACTTCATCGCCCCGTACGGCTCGGCGGCCGACTGCGCGAACCAGGCGAAGTCGCTCCAGCAGCTGGGCATCACCGACTCGCGCAAGATCATGACCGCGCCGCTCTGCCTCAACTCGACCGTGATCGACGCCCTCGGCGACTGGTCGAAGTGGACCTACGCGATCGCGTCGTCGCTCTACGGCGACAAGTCGGACAGGGGCATGCCGGCCTACGAAGCGGTCATCAAGCGCTACAAGGCGCAGAAGAACGCCCCGGACCCGTGGCACATCGTCGCGTTCTCCGAGCTCCTGACCACCGTCCGGTTCCTCAACGACGCCGGGCCGACCAAGATCACCCCGGCGCGGGTCCTGGCCCGGGCGAAGGCGTTCAGGGGCCCGCTGGCGCTCGGCGCGCCGAAGCTCCAGTGCGGCAAGTACAAGGACGCGCCGGCGATCTGCAACGACATGTTCCAGGCGTTCACCTACGAGGGCAAGTTCCAGTGGAAGCGCGCCTCCGGCTGGATCGGCCCGCTCCCGGGCTGAGGCAGGACGCACCGCAACCCCCGCCGACGGGGCCGGTCGACTGGCCGGCCCCGTCGCGTGATACTCGCGAGGCGACGTGAACGAGATCCTCCTCTTCCTCCTGCTCGGCCTCGGGACGGGCGCCACGATCGCCGCCATCGCGGTCTCCATCGTCGTCACGTATCGGGGCTCCGGCTATATCAACCTCGCCGCCGGCGCCGTGGCGATGCTCGCCGGGTTCTCGTTCTGGGTGTTCCGCACCGACGAGCTCGGCTTCTCGGTCGGTACTCCCGTCGCCGTCGTCCTGTCGTACGTCGTCGTGGTGCTCGCGACGGTTGCGATCGAGCTCGCGGTCTTCAGGCCCCTCCGAACGGCGGCGCCGCTCGCGAAGCTCGTTGCCTCGCTCGGGGTCCTGCTGACGCTCCAGGCGGTCATGCTGCTCGCCTTCGGCACGTCGCAGCATCCGCAGCCGACGATCATCCCCATCAGGATCGTCCGCCTGCTCGACGGCGCCGTGCCGCTCTCCGCCTTCGTCCTGAGCGGCATGGTGGTGGGGCTCACGGCGGTGCTGTGGGCGCTCTATCGCTGGACGCGCTTCGGGCTCGCGACCAGGGCGGCGTCCGAGAACGACGTCGCGGCCCGCATCGCCGGCCTCTCCCCGGACGAGCTGTCGCTTGCGAACTCGCTGCTCTCGAGCCTGCTGCTCGGGACGCTTGGGATCCTGGCCGGCTCGGTCGCGGCGCTCGACACGACGACGCTGCCGTTCCTCGTCGTCCCCGCGCTCGCGGCCGCCCTCTTCGCCAGGCTTACCTCGTTCACGATCGCGTGCGCGTGCGGCCTCGCCATCGGCGCTGCCGAGTCCCTGATCGAGTACACCTCGACGAAGTCGTGGTTTCCGACGAGCGAGAGCGTGGCGTGGCCGGGGGTCAAGGAGCTGCTCGTGTTCGTGCTCATCGTTGCGGCCATGTTCCTCAGGGGCGCATCTCTGCCGACGCGCGGCGAGCTCGTGGAGCAGCGCCTGCCGGACGTGCCTCGCCCGAAGCACGCCTACGCGCTCGCGATCCCGTCGACCCTCCTGTGCGCGATCGCACTCGTCGTGCTGCCGTTCGACTTCCGCCAGGCCCTGACGAACTCGCTGATCGGGATCGTGATGGCGCTCTCGCTCGTGGTGATAACCGGCTTCGTCGGGCAGATCTCGGTCGTCCAGCTCGCGCTCGCCGGCGTCGCCGGCTTCACGGTGTCCCATCTGGCGGTCGATGCCGGGGTCGGCTTTCCTCTGGCGCCGCTCGCCGGGATTGCCGCCGCAGTGCTTCTCGGTCTCGTGACCGCGGTGTCGGCGCTCCGCGTGCGCGGGGTGGCGCTCGCGGTCGTGACGGTGGCCGCCGCGGTGGCGGTCTTCAACTTCGGCTTCGTCAACCCCACCTGGGGGGGCGGCGCGACAGGCTCGCCGGTGCCGGACCCGACGCTCTTCGGCGTCAACCTCGGGCCGAGCGCGTCGTTCCGCGGCCTCGACGGCAACCTCCCGAGCCCCGTGTTCGGGTGGGTCGCGCTCGCGTGCACAGTCCTGCTCTCGCTTCTCGTGATCTCGGTGCGGCGCGGGATCCTCGGGCAGCGGATGCTGGCCGTCCGGTCGAACGAGCGTGCCGCGGCCGGGGCGGCGATCGACGTGCGGAACGTCAAGCTGATCGCGTTCGGCATCAGCGCGCTGATCGCGGGTGTGGCGGGAGCGCTGTACGCGTACAACTTCGGCTCCGTCAGCGCCGACCGCTTCAGCGTCCCGCTCGCGCTCAGCCTGATCGCGTTCGCCTACGCGGGCGGGATCACGCTGGTCTCGGGCGCCGTCTTCGCCGGCCTGATCGCCGCACAAGGGCTGCTCCCGTACGCGTTGGACAAGTGGTTCGGCCTCTCCGGGAACTGGTTCTTGCTCTTCGGCGGCGTCGTGCTCATCTTCACGCTGATCCAGAACCCCGAGGGGGTCGCCGGCTCCTTCTACCGGACAGCGCAGGCGAGGGGGAGCCGGGAGCCCGAGGCGGTCGAGTCGGCGCCCGTGAGCGGCTCGTGACCGTCGTCCTCCAGACGAGCGGCCTGTCCGTTCGCTTCGGGGGCGTGCGGGCCGTGGACGACGTCGACGTCGCGGTCGCCGAAGGCCAGCTCGTCGGGTTGATCGGGCCGAACGGGGCCGGCAAGACGACGTTCGTCGACGCCATCACCGGCTTTGTGCGGTACACGGGCCGTGTAGAGCTGGACGGGCACGACCTCGCGCGGCTGCCGCCGCACGCACGCGCCCGCCGCGGTCTCGCCCGCACGTGGCAGAGCACCGAGCTGTTCGACGACCTCTCGGTGCGCGAGAACCTCATGGTCGCCGCCGAGCGCCCGTCCTGGCTCGCGCTCGCCGGGGAGCTCGTGGGTCGCCCCGCGGGCGACACCGCCGCCACCGACGCGGCGCTCGGGCTCCTCGGGATCGGTGCGCTCGGCGAGGTGATGCCGAGTGAGCTGACCCAGGGCCAGCGGAAGCTCGTCGGCGTTGCGCGCGCGATCGCCATGCAGCCGCGCCTCCTCTGCCTCGACGAGCCCGCCGCCGGCCTGGACACACACGAGAGCGAGGAGCTCGGACACCGGCTCCGGCAGATCGCGGACGCGGGCACCGCGACGCTCCTGATCGACCACGACATGGGCCTGGTGCTGACCATCTGCGACCTGATCGTCGTGCTCGAGTTCGGGAAGATGATTGCCGCGGGGTCGCCGGACGAGGTGCGCCGCGACCCGCTCGTCGTCAAGGCGTACCTCGGCGGCGGCGGCGCCCCCGCGGCCGTCGAGGAGCGCGACCCGCGCGAGGTCTCGACCTGAACATCTCCGTGCTCGGGCTCGAGGGGCTGACCGTCGGCTACGACGGCGCTCCGGTGGTACGCGACCTCGACCTCGAAGTCGGTCCGGGTGAGATCGTCGCCTTGCTCGGCGCGAACGGGGCGGGAAAGACGACCACGCTACGCGCCGTCTCCGGCCTCGTCCCGCCGCTCGAGGGCGCGGTCCGCTTCGGCGGGCGTGACCTGCGCAAGGTGTCCCCCAGCGCTCGCGCGCGCCTCGGCATCGCGCACGTCCCGGACTCGCGAGGCCTCTTCTTCGGGCTGACAGTCGCCGAGCACCTGCGGCTCGGCTACCGCCGCGAGCGCCTCGACGCGTCGGTCGCATACCGGTACTTCCCCGCGCTCGAGCCTCTCCGAGACCGCCGCTGCGGACTCCTGTCGGGTGGTGAGCAGCAGATGCTCGCTGTCGGCAGGGCGCTCGCGCGCCGCCCCACGCTCCTGCTCCTGGACGAGCTGAGCCTCGGCCTCGCGCCCGTGATCGTCGAGAGCCTGCTTCCCGTCGTCCGCGCGTACGCCGAGGAGAGCGGCTGCGGCGTGGTTCTCGTCGAGCAGCACATCGAGCTCGCGCTGACGATCGCCGATCGAGGCTACGTCCTCTCCCACGGGGAGCTGGTGCTCGAGGGCCCGGCGGAGCAGTTGCGCTCGAACAACGACCTGCTCGTCTCGAGCTACTTCGGGGAGCACACCGGGCTGTTCGCCGGCGAACAG
The DNA here is from genome assembly GCA_963798725.1 of uncultured Actinomycetes bacterium. Taxonomy (GTDB): domain Bacteria; phylum Actinomycetota; class Thermoleophilia; order Gaiellales; family Gaiellaceae; genus Gaiella. The sequence goes on along the minus strand of CAWCUL010000001.1, from coordinate 247,658 downwards.
CCCTGATACAGGCACCACGACGTACGGTGTTCAAGAATGGCGCAATCGGATTGGGGGTCACCGCAGACCACTCCGCCCTGACCGCGAGGGAGCTCTGATGGACCGGATCCTGACCACGCACACCGGAAGCCTCGTCCGCCCCGACAAGCTGCTCGACGTCCTGGCCGCGCAGGAGCGTGGCGAGGCCCTCGACGACTCCGCGTACGCGCGGATCCTCGACGACGCGGTCGCCGATGTCGTCCGCCGCCAGGCCGCGGCGGGGATCGACGTCGTGAACGACGGCGAGATGGGGAAGTCGACCTGGATCACGTACCTGTACGGCCGCCTGCGGGGGATCGAGGAGCGCCTCGTCCCGATCGACGAGGGCTCGGTGCTGCCGCCGAGCCGCGACCGCCACGCATTCCCCGAGTTCTACGCGGAGCACGACGCGGCGTTCGCGCGTGCGACGAAGAACCGCGTGCACGTGACCGAGGGCGAGGACGCGTCCGGGAGAGCGCCCGAGGCCCGAAGCAAGCTGTGGTACTGCACGGGGCCGATCACGTACGACAGCTCCGCGCTCGAGCGGGACGTCGCCCGCCTCCGCCGCGCGCTCGGGGGCGTGGACGTCACGGACGTGTTCCTGCCGGTCGTCGCGCCCGCAAGCGTGTACTGGCTGCGGAACGAGCACTACGGGACCGAGGAGGAGCTCGTGTTCGCGGTCGCGGACGCGCTACACGAGGAGTACAGAGGCATCGTCGATGCGGGGTACATGCTCCAGGTCGACGATGCCGTGCTCATGCACGAGTACGACTCGATCCTCTCGCTCGGCGGCTCGGTCGACGACTACCGGCGCTGGGCGTCGGTGCGGGTCCAGGCGCTCAACCACGCGCTCCAGGGGATTCCCGAGGAGCGCGTTCGCTACCACGTCTGCTTCGGGAGCTGGCACGGCCCGCACGTCTACGACCCGCCGCTCGCCGACGTGATCGACCTCGTGCTCTCGGTTCGCGCGCGCTACTACCTGATCGAACAGGCGAACCCCCGCCACGAGCACGAATGGCGGCTCTGGGAGGACGTCGCGCTTCCCGACGACCGGGTGCTCGTCCCCGGCGTCGTCACCCATCACACGAACGTGGTCGAGCACCCAGAGCTCGTCGCCGAGCGTCTCGTCCGGCTCGCGCGGCTCGTCGGGCCCGACCGCGTGATGGGCGGCACCGACTGCGGCTTCGCCCAGGGGGCGTTCGTCAGGCGTGTCCACCCGTCGATCCAGTGGGCGAAGCTCGAGGCCCTCGCCGAGGGCGCGCGAATCGCGACCCGCCGCCTCGGAGGCGTCGCCGCAGGGACCTGACGAGATGCGCGTCCCTACTCTCGCGCTGTCCTGAGGCTCGACACGGGCATCTCGGTCAGCTTCGGCGGCGTGCACGCCGTTGTGGACGTCGACCTCGCGGTGGGCGAGGGGCAGATCGTCGGGCTGATCGGCCCGAACGGTGCCGGCAAGACGGCGCGAACCGAGCTTGCCACGAAGCCCCCAGGCTGACGACGGCCTCGGACGCAAGTTACAGCTTGTAACTTGGCCACCCTCCCGCGGCCGGCAACGGTCTACGCGGTTGCGAGCTCGGCCGCGGCGAGCGGCGCCTTGCCGAGGATCAGGTCGGAGGCCTTCTCGGCGATCATCAGCGTCGTCGCGTGCGTGTTCGCGCGGGTGATCGTGGGCATGACCGACGCGTCCACGACCCGTAGCCCCTCGGTTCCGAGCACGCGCAGCTCCGAGTCCACCACCGAGCCCATCGCGCACGTCGACGTCGGGTGGTACACGGTCTGTGCAGCGCGGCGCACCCAGTCCAGGATGTCCTGCTCGGAGTCCGAGGCCGGGACGCTCAGCGCCTCCCGCTGGATCGCCCGCAGCGCGGGCTGCCCGGCGATCTCGAGCGCGATGCGGACGCCCTCCACGATGCTGCGCACGTCCTGCTCCGCCGTCAGGAAGTTCGAGGCGACACGCGGCTTGGAGTCGGCCAGCGGCGCTCGCAGGGATACCGTTCCCCGCGAGGCCGGCTTGATCACGACCGGGCCGAAGGCGACGCCGTCCGAGGGAGGCGGGGCGAGCCCCTCGTCCATCAGGGGTGCTGCCGCGAAGTGGAACTCGATGTCCGGCGCCGGAAGGTCGTCGCGCGTGCGGAAGAAGCCCCCCGCCTCCGGGTAGTTCGAGGTGAGCGGGCCTCGCCCCTCCTCCAGCAGCGCGAAGTTCTCCGGCGTGAAGATGCCGAACAGCCCGGGCTCGTCGGTCGCGTAGTTGAGGTTCACCATGCAGTGGTCCTGCAGGTTGCGACCAACCGGGAGCACCTCGCGCAGCGGGATCCCGAACGGCTCGATCTCCTCGGCGGGCCCGATACCCGATAGGAGCAGCACCGCCGGCGAGTGGTAGGCCCCCGCGGAGAGAATCACCTCCCGCTCTGCACGAATGGTCTCCCGCTCGCCGTTCCGGACGAGCTCGACGCCGACGGCGCGGTCGCCCTCGAACACGACCCGCTCGACGAACGAGCTGTCCCGCACCTCGAGGTTCGGGCGTCCGAGGGCCGGGTGGAGGTATGCGTCAGCGGCGCTCCAGCGCTTGCCGTCCCGCTGCGTGAGCTGGAACCGGCCGACCCCGTCCTGGTGCTCGCCGTTCAGGTCGGGATTCCGCTCGTACCCTGCCTCGACCGCAGCGTCGAGCATCGCGTCGACGAGGCGGCACTGCGAGCGGCCCTCGGAGACCGCGACCGGCCCACCGACGCCGTGGTACGTGTTCTCGCCGAGCTCGTTGTCCTCGCCGCGCCTGAAGTACGGAAGCACCTCGGCGAAGCTCCAGCCGTCACAGCCGTCGGCCGCCCAGTCGTCGTAGTCGACGCGGTTGCCGCGGAGATAGATCATCGCGTTCATCGAGCTCGAGCCGCCGATCATCCGCCCGCGCGGCAGGTAGAGCCTCCGGTTGCCGAGGCCCGGCTCCTGCTCGCCGAGCAGATCCCAGTCGAGGGTGGCCGACTTGAACATGATCGGGAACGCCGCCGGGATACGGATCTCGGGCGCGGTGTCCGGGCCCCCCGCCTCGAGCAGCACCACGCTCACGTCCGGATCCTCGCTCAGCCGACCGGCGAGGACACAGCCCGCCGAGCCGGCACCGACGATGATGTAGTCAGCCGCCATCGAGCACCTCTCGTCGCGTTGTCGGGGACGTTCGGCGACAGCCTAACGCCGTCGCGGCGGAGGAGCCGCTGGCGCCGAACCGCCCGGCCGACTAGCGTCCCGCCGGATGGGCGCGGCACGCGACGATCTCGTGGGGCTGTACTGGACGACCTCCGGCCCCGTCGAGATCCATGCGGGGCGCGAGTGGAGCCTCTACGACCTGAGCGAGCGCTGCGAGCAGGCGCAGCGCGTCGGGTTCGCGGGAATCGGCCTCTGGCACGCCGACCTCGAGCACGTGCTCGAGGCGCGGACCATGGCCGACGTGAAGCAGCTGCTCGACGAGCACGGCCTGCGCCACCTCGAGCTCGAGTTCCTGATGGACTGGTTCCTCGACCCCTCCGACGAGCGCCGGCGCGAGTCCGACCGGGTTCGCGCGCTCCTCTGGGAGGCTGCGTCGGTCCTCGAGCCGCATCACATCAAGGTGGGGAACATCCCCGGGACGCCCTGCGAGCTCGACCGGCTGATCGAGCAGTACGCCGGGTTGTGTGCGGACGCGGCAGAGCATCACGACGCAACGGTGGTCTACGAGTTCATGCCCCCCGACGTCAACGTGCACGATCTCGAGACGGCGCTCGCGCTCGTCGACGGTGTCGACGCTCCGAACGGCGGTCTCGCGGTCGACACGTGGCATCTGGGAAAGCTCCGGCTCACGCCCGACGACGTGCGACGCATCCCCTCGCGCCACATCGGGTGGGTGGAGCTGAGCGACGGTCGTGCCGAGGACATGCCGGACCTCGTCGACGAGACGATCAACCACCGCGAGCTTCCGGGTGAAGGCGACTTTCCGATCCGCGACTACGTCTCCGCGCTTCGCGATGCGGGCTACGAGGGGCCCTGGGGGGTCGAGGTGCTCTCCGAGGCGCTCCGCAGCCTCCCGATCGACCAGATGTTCGAGCGCGCCTACGAGACGAGCCGAGCCGCGATCGCCTGACCCGCCTCAGGCGAAAAAGCGGCGCGGGTTCTCGACCAGCATCTCGTCGATCTGTGCCTGGGTGACGCCCGCCTCGAGCAGCCGGGGCAGGATCTTCGTCGAGATGTGCAGGTAGTCCGGGTGCTCGTCCTCGAACAGCGGGTTCCCGATCATGAAGTCGTGGAACGTGGCGGCGTCGTGGCCGAGATGGATCCGGTCCGTGTAGCCGTCCGCGACGAGCGCCGCCAGCGTGCGGATCCGGTCGGCGTCTGGGTTGAAGTGCTCGATGTTGAAGCGGTCGCAGCCCAGGCTCGCTCCCGTGTCTGCGATTGCCCGCAGATAGTCGAGGTCGTTGCTGTCGCCTGCGTGCGCCACGACCACGCGGCGCGGATCGACCCCGGCGCTCGTCAGAGCCTCGAGGGCCGGGATGCCGGTCTGCGCGACCCCGTGCGTGTGCACCATCACGGGGGCGCCGGTCTCGACGGCTGCGGCTGCGACGAGCGAGAGGATGCGCGGCACGTCGCCGATCAGGCCGTGCTGGTCGACCGCGCACTTGAGGAACGCGGCTTTCACACCGGTGTCGCCGATTCCCGCCACGATCTCCTGGACGAACAGGGCGACGATCCGGTCGTCCGTGCGGTAGCCGAGGAACCCCGGCAGCTCGACGAAGGCGTAGATGCCGGTTGCGACGAGGATGTTGAGCTCGACGGCGGCGTTCACGCGCTGGATGCGTGGGATGTTTCGGCCGAGGCCGTACGCGGTTGGGTCGACGATCGTGCGGATACCCGCCTCGCGGAGCTGCCCGAGCTTCGTGATCGCCTCGGCGACGCCCGCCTCCTCGTCCCAGTAGGACGCGCCCGCAATCGTGCCGAAGCTCGCAAGCGCGCCCGGGTCGAGGATGAAGACGTGCTCGTGCATGAGCGTGGGCCCGAGCTGCGTGAGCTCGACGGGGCCACGGACCGTCTCGACGGTCGAGGCGGCGCCTGCACGTCGTTCGACGCCCTGGAGGGGCGAGGCGCTCGACTGGGCTCCGGGCGAGGCGCTCACGTCGGGAGAGCCTAGAGGCTTGATCGGCAATGCACGCGAAGCGGACGGCGCCCCAGACGCTGCGCCGCATCGGCGACCTCGACTCAAGCGCCGACCCGAACCGGTCGATACGGACCACGGGTTGTCGACCACCGACCTGCCCCGCCGCCACCATGTTCGATCCAAACGCACGCAAATCGACGATGGACCCGGAGCAGAGCTCCCGGCCCGCGCGAGCGGGACGACAGTTCGCGCGACGCTCCGAGAGCTCGCGGCTCGTGGTCCCGATCGTCGTCGGGACGCGCCCGGAGGCGATCAAGCTCGTTCCGATCATCCTGCGCCTGCGCGAGAGCGAGCACTACGAGCCGCTCGTCGTCTCCACCGGGCAGCACCACCGCATGGTCGCGTACATCTTCGAGCTCGCGGGGATCACGCCCGACGTCGTCCTCTGGGCCGGGGCGAAGCGCTCGCAGCTCAACGAGCGCGTGGCGTCGGTGATCAGGCGGTTCGACGACTTCTGCAGCGAGCGCTTCCAGGTGCGCCCGGACGGCATGCCGGAGGCCGAGGACGTGCTCAACGGGCGATTCCCCGCCGCCGTCCTCGTCCACGGCGACACGACCTCGGCGATGGCTGCGGCGCTCTCGGCGTTCCATCTCCACATCCCGGTGATGCACGTCGAGGCCGGTCTTCGCACAGGCGGCAGCAACCGCACGCCCTTCCCCGAGGAGCTGAATCGGCAGCTCGTCTCGTCGATCGCCGGGCTCCATTTCGCGCCGACCCCCAAGAACCTCGAGAACCTCGTGCGTGAGAACGTCCCGATCGGCCAGATCTTCGTGACCGGCAACACCGGCATCGACGCGCTTCGGTGGGCCTCGACGATCGACGTTCGGTTCGCGAACCCCGCGCTCCAGGAGTTGCACGACAGCGACCGGCGGGTGGTGGTCGTGACCGCCCACCGCCGCGAGAGCTGGGGCGCAGGCCTCGAGGGGATCGCGGAGGGCGTGCGGCGACTCGCTGCAGCCGAGCCGGACGTCACCGTCGTGCTCCCACTCCACCCGAACCCCCGCGTGCGCGACACGCTGGTCGGCAAGCTCGCGGGCCTGGACAACGTTCTCCTGACCGAGCCGCTCGGCTACGCCACGTTCGCCCGGCTTCTCGCCCGCTCGCACCTCGTGATCACCGACTCGGGCGGCATCCAGGAGGAGGCCCCCTCGCTCGGCAAGCCTGTGCTCGTAGCGCGTGAGTCGACGGAGCGGGGCGAGGGCATCGAGGCCGGAACACTCCGCCTCGTCGGCACCGATCCGGAGCTGATCTTTCTCGAGGCCATGCGCTTGCTGACGGATCCGATCGCATACACGGAGATGTCGGAGGCGCCGAACCCGTACGGCGACGGGAAGGCCGCCGATCGCATCGTGCACGCCCTCGAGCACGTGCTGCTCGGCGGGGAGCCACCGCACCCGTTCGGCCCCGGCTACAGCCGCGCGGAGGTCGCCAGGGCGGCCGGCTTCGACCTGCCGGCGCCGGTGCCCTCGCTCGAAGAGCCCACGGAGCTCGAGGAGCCCGTGCCGCGCGCGGACCCGGAGCAGCTCGCCGAGTACGAGGACGAGCAATCGCCCCTGCTCTGACCTCGCTGTTCGTCGGGCTGCCCTACGGGGCGCAGGCACTCTTCTGGGCGGCGCTGACCGTCATCGTGGCGGTCGACGCCTGGGTCTGCCTTCTGTTCGTCCGCGCCATCCGGTCCATGGCACGGCCTGCAGCGGTGCCCGTCGGGGGAGCTGACACGTTCACGTGGGTGTTCCTCGTCCCCGCGCTCGACGAGGAGCTCACGATCCGCGACAGCGTCACGCGGCTGCTCGATCTGCCTGTCCGGCGCCGCCATGTCGTGGTCATCGACGACGCGTCGAGTGACCGCACTCCCGAGATCCTGGACGAGCTGGCCCATCCCGACCTCCATGTCGTCCGCCGCGAGCTCCCGAACGCGCGGCGCGGCAAGGCTGCCGCTCTCAACGACGCCTTTCGTGCGCTTGCCGCCCGGCTCGGGGACGTCGATCGGAGAGAGGTGATCGTCGTGGTGGTGGACGCCGACGGCCGTCTACACGCGGACGCCCCGCAGTATGCGGCGGCGCACTTCGTCGACGACTCGGTCGGCGGGGTGCAGTCGCTCGTCCGCGTCTACAACCGGCACCGCCTCCTCACGTGGTGCCAGGACGTGGAGTTCGCCGTGTACGGGCACCTGTTCCAGGCCGGCCGGAACGACTGGGGATCTGCGGGCATGGGGGGTAACGGGCAGTTCAACCGCCTTGCCGCGCTCGACGACCTCGTCGAGCGGGACGGCCCGTGGCGCGACCGGCTCACGGAGGACCAGGACGTCGGGATCCGTCTGATCGTGCGAGGCTGGAAGGGCCGGCAGGATCTCCGCGCCACCGTCGATCAGCAGGGGTTGTCGGCGCTCGCTCCGCTCTTCCGCCAGCGGACCCGCTGGTCGCAGGGGAACCTGCAGGCGATGGGCCTGATAGGCGAGCTGCTTCGCGCCGGGTTGCCTCTGGGGGTACGTCTCGAGCAGGTCGCGTACCTCCTGATGCCCATCTGGCAGGGCATCATCGGCGCCTCGTTCGCTGCCGCCGTCGCGTTGGCGCTTCTCGGCGTCGCGCCGTTCTGGGACGACGGGCCCGGATGGCAGCTCCTGCTCGTGTACGTCCTCGCGTTCGGGGGGACGATCCTCGGGTGCATCGCCGCGCGCGCCTCGGCAGGCCCGCGCGGCTGGGTCACCGGCTTCCTCGTCGGTCACGTCTACGCCCTCTACACGTGGCTCCTCTGGCCCGTGCTGCTGCGCTCGGTCGTGCGGCAGATGGTGCACCGCAGCGACTGGTCGAAGACCAAGCGGGAGCCGCTCGAGGCGATGCCGGCCGACTGAGCCGCGCTGGAAGGCGCGGTAGAGTGAACGCAGCCCGTGGGCCGCATGCTTTATCGCCTCGGCAGGCTGACAGCCGCTCGGGCGTGGGTCGTCCTGGGCGGTTGGCTGGTGCTGGCCGCGACCGTTGTCGCGCTCGTCCACCTGTACGGCGCGAACACGAGTGACAACCTGAGCCTGCCCGGAACGGACAGCCAGGCCGCCAAGGACCTCCTCGCCGAGGAGTTTCCGCCCCAGCAGAACGGCGCGAGCCCGATCGTGTTCCATACGGCCTCGGGCAAGGTCTCGGACGCCGACTACAAGCAGGCGATCGAAGCCTCCCACGCGGCGATCGTCGCGCTAACGCACGTCCACAGCGCGACCGACCCCTTCAGCCAGCAAGGGCAGGCGCAGATCTCGAAGGACGGGCAGACCGCATTCATCCCGGTGCTCCTCGATGTCGGCTCGAGCGAGCTGACCGACGAGATCGCCGAGAGCGTCCTCGCGGCGGCCGACCCGGGCGTGCAGGCCGGCATGCAGGTCGCCGCGGGCGGCCCGATCGGTAGCGAGCTCTCGGAGCCGGCGTCGGCGAGCAGCGAGCTGATCGGGCTGGCCGCGGCGATGATCATCCTCGCCTTCGCGTTCGGCGCGATCGTGGCGATGGGGATGCCGATCGCCACGGCACTCGTCGGCCTGGTCGTGGGGCTCTCGGCCATCGGGCTGCTCGGGCACCTCGCGACGGTGCCGTCGATCGCTCCGACGCTCGCCACGATGATCGCGCTCGGCGTCGGCATCGACTACGCCCTGTTCCTCGTCAGCAAGCACCTCGGCCATCTGAGGGAGGGCATGGAGCTCGACGAGTCGATCGCGCTCACGGTTGCGACCTCCGGCAGCGCCGTCGTGTACGCGGGCGGCACAGTGGTGATCGCGTTGCTGGCTCTCGCGGTCGCCGGCATCCCGCTCGTCACCGCGTTGGGCTATGCGTCGGCCGTCGCCGTCGCGACGGCCGTGCTCGCGGCAATCACTCTCCTGCCGGCGCTCCTCTCCCTCGCAGGGCACAGGGTCGAAGCGCTCCGCCTGCCGGCGTTCCTACGCCCGGAGCCGAAGGAGCCCGGGGCCGGTTTCTGGGCAGGGTGGGCTCGGTTCGTCACACGCCATCCCGTGATCACGGCGCTCGGCACGATCGCCCTGTTCGTGCCGCTCCTGATCCCGTTCGGCGCGCTCGAGTTCGGCCAGGAGGACGTCGGGGCCACCCCCGAGTCGACGACCGAGAGGCAGGCGTACGACCTGATGAGCGCCGGCTTCGGCGTGGGGTACAACGGCCCGCTCATCGTCTCCGTCCGGCTCGGGACGCCGGCGAAGCAGAGCTCGCAGTACACGAGCCAGCTGAATCAGGCCACGTCGCTCCAGGCGCAGCTCGAGCAGGAGCAGAAGGAAGGCACGACGCAGAAGGACGACCTCGAGACGCAGTCGAGCACGCTCCAGGAGCAGCAGGCAGCCCTCGAGCAGCAGCAGGCGACGCTACAGGCGCAGAGCGAGAGCCTCCAGACGCAGGCGAACGAGCTCAGGGCCGACCAGGCTGCGCTCCAGACGCAGGCACGACAGCTCGAGCAGCAGGCCGGTCGCGTACAGGCCGAGCAACGGGCGCTGGCCCGCCGGCAGGCCGCGTTGATCGAGGAGGCGCTGGTGCTCGAGCGGAGGGTCGGCTCGGTCTCGCGAGCGCTGGCCCGCAACCGCGCCGAGGCGCGTGGCACGCAGGCCGAGCTCTCACGAGCGAGCGCCCCGACCGTACGGAAGGCGCTCGAGGCGAAGCTGGGTCTGCTCGACCGCCGGGCAACCACCCTCGAGCGAAGGCTCGCGGCCCTCGAGGGCGAAGGCCGGACGCTGCGGGCGAAGGAGAGCGCCCTGCGGGCCGCGCAGGGCAAGCTCCGCAGCCAGGAGCAGGCGTTGACCTTCGACGCAGTCGAGCTCGCTCGCCAGGCGCAGACGCTTGCGGGCGAGGCGGGGGCCGTCCTCCAGCAGAAGCAGGACCTCGAGCAACAGGCCAACACGCTCCAGCTCGAGGCGGCACAGCTGCAGGCGCAGGCCGCCGAGTTGCAAACCCAGCAGGCGCAGCTCCAGAACGTCCAGCAGCAGGCGACGACGCAGCAGCAGCAGGCGGAGCAGCTGCAGCAGGAGCTGACGGAGGAGTTGACGCAGGCGGGGGGCGATCCGCGAGGCACCGACCCCCGCCTGGTCGAGCTGCAGAATGCGCTCGGCGGGACGAAGGACGTCTCGGTCGTCTCGCCCCCCGGCATCAACACGGACGGCGAGGCGGCCCTTTTCAACGTGATCGCGAAGAGCGCACCGGCGTCGGACGTGACGGCCGACCTCGTCCGGACGCTCCGCACGTACACCATCCCGCAGGCGACGGCGGACGACGATCTCGAGGCGTTCGTGGGCGGCTACACGGCGAGCTACGTCGACCTCGCGGAGGAGATCTCGTCGCGCCTCTCCCTCGTGATCGGCGTCGTCATCGCCCTCAGCTTCCTCGTTCTGATGGCCGCGTTCCGCTCGCTGGTAGTGCCTGCGCAGGCGGCGCTCGTGAACGTCCTCGCCGTCGCGGCGGCGTTCGGCATCCTCACCGCGGTGTTCCAGTGGGGCTGGGGCCTGGGCATCGTGGGCCTCGACACCGCGGGCGGCACGGTCCCGATCGCGAGCTATGTGCCTCTCATGATGTTCGCCGTCCTGTTCGGGCTCTCGATGGACTACCAGGTGTTCCTGCTGAGTCAGGTGGAGCATCACCGTGCGCTCGGTGAGGATCCGCGGCGGGCCGTCGCCTCCGGGCTGGAGGCGAGCTCACGTGTGATCGTGCCGGCGGCGCTGATCATGATGAGCGTGTTCGGCAGCTTCATCCTGAACGGCGACCCGACCGTGAAGCAGTTCGGCGTGGGTCTGTCCGTCGGAGTGGCCTTCGCGGCGATCATGGTGCTGACCGTTGCGCCGGCGGTTCTGGTCATCGTCGGCCAGGGCAGCTGGTGGCTGCCGGAGCGAATCGGGAGGGTTCTCCCGCGGCTCGACATCGAGGGCGCCGGGCAAGCGGACGTCACGGCCGCGGACGCCTCGACGCCCTCCTGACCTCGGCGGTGCGTCTCAGCAGGTAGCGAGGCCACCGGGGCCGGTGCGCACCAGCGTCCGCTCACCGTTCAGATAGACGTCCACCCGGACCTGGGTCGGCTTGCAGACGCGTTTCAGCGGCACGGTGATCGTGCGCCCGGCGGTTCCGCCGACGGTGGCGAACAACGCCAGATCGGTGGGCTGTGTCCACGCGCCGCGCGCGCTCGGGCGCTCGTAGCCGAGCGCGCTCAGGGCGGTGCCGGGCGGCAGGTTGCGCCAGAGGAGGCGCAGCGAGAGCTTGCCGTCGGCGAAGCGAAGGTCCCTCACGGAGACCGTGCCTCTCTTCGGGCGCGCCGGAAGCTGCGCCGGGCGCCCGAGCGTGAAGGCCGTCTCGCGGGCGACGACGTCGTCCGCCAGCACGCGCGCTGCCCGGCCGTGGGTGGGGACATAGCGCTCCACCCAGGCCAGGTAGCTGAGGTAGGTCGAGGCGAGCAGCCGGGTCTGCTTGGAAGGCGCCGTGCCGCGTAGCGGCGCGAGGGCTCGAGCGAGCGAGGCGGTCGCGGCGGCCTCGTCTCCGAGCGCCGTCTGCGCCGCGCTCTTCAGGAGCCAGAGGTCCGGGACCTTCGGGTTGATCGACAGCCCCTCGTCGGCTGCGTCCACGGTCTCGTCGTACTTCCCGTCATAGAAGCTCGTGACCGCCACCAAGCCGTAGGTCAGGACGTCCCGCGCGCCGAGGGCGATCGCCCGGTGCGCGTCGTCCACGGCCTCCGCGACCGCGCGACCGCCCGGCTGTGTGACCGCCCGCGTCGTGCGGTAATCGGGATTCGCAGCGAGCAGACGGGCCCGCGAGCGTCCGCTGTAGGCCGTGGCGTACGTGTCGTCCGCACGAAGAGCGGCGTCGTACCGGGCGAGGGCGCGCAGGTAGCTCCCGTTCGCCGTGAGCACGGCTCCGCTCGCGGCGTTGGTGATCGCGGCTCGTGGCTCGGACGGGATCGGAAGCAGGTAGATCCGGACGCCCCACGCCGCCGCGAAGAGCCCCACCGCCACACCGAGAGCGTAGGCGGAGGGACGGATAGCTCCCTGCACGACCAGTCCGAACCCGACGAGGAAAAGCGCGACGGCGAGGACGGCGATGACGGTCGTGTACTGCGTCGACCGGTCGTTCCAGGTGACACGTGTCCTTGCAAGGGCGCGCTGCTCCAACGTCAGGCGCTGCGCTTCGACCTGGAGTCGGGTGAGAAGCTCGCCGACTCCGAGGTTGGGGAGAGCCCGCCGCGCCACGCGCAGATCGCCTGCCGTCTGGCCGAGCTCGTCCGGGAGGTCGGCGGCCTCGGCGAGGGTCGGCGCTCCTCGTGTCAGGGGACGCCGGAACGGCAGGAAGTCCCGCTCCGCGTCGAGCTGCGGCTCCAGGCCGGCAACGGTATCCGCGACGACGTTGGCGCGCATCGCCTGAACGGCTACCCGAGTCGTCCTGCGCGCCGTCTCCGACTCGGCGCGACTCGCGTCCGACTGGAGGATCGCGAGCGCCCCACCCAGCACGACGAGTGCGGCAAGGGTGAGCGCCATGTTCCGCCTGAGGCGGCTGCGCTCATCGTCGTCGGGCTGCTCCGGCGAGCTCGTGTCGTCCGTCCTCTTGCTCTCGTCGGATGCGCTCATGTTCAGAAGAAGACCGTCGTCAGCCCGCCGACGAGCCCGACGAGGTAGACCGCGAGCCCGCACCCCAGGAGCGCATACGAGAACCGGCGGTGCACCGAGACCTCCGCGGCCGTGTAGAGGAGAATTGCGACCAACGCCAGGAACGCCCAGCGGGTAAGACCCTTGATCCGCTCACGTATGTCGGTTGCGGAGCTCGCCCAGCTGTCGGGGTCGAGGCTGGCCGGTGAGTCGAGCCCGGTCGACTGCTCGGCCTCGAGCGCCCGGGCGCGAGTCCGGTAGTCGAACGAACGCGGCTTCGCCGTCGGCTGCAGAAGGTTCGAACCGATCGTGGACGGGCCGAAGACCCCAGCTGTCGCAGCCCGCCGCGTCGCCCCCTCCCGTAGCGCGGCCGCCTCCGTGCGGGATACCGCGGCGAGCTGGTCGGCGCCTCCCCTCGCGAGGCGGGCCGCCTCACGATCGAGCGCGGCCGCGACACCGTAGTCGGCCCGGTAGCGCACGTACTCGCGCGCGTTGTCGGCAACGGTCGCGGCTCGCACGACAGCCGCCTGCTCCACGCTGATCGTCTCGCTGATCGACTGACGATCGTCGTACGCGGCGGTGCTGCCGATCTGCGCTGCGCGCCAGCCGAAGCCCGCCGCCGTCACCGTCGCCACGCCGATCAGGAATGCGATCGTCCAGCGAGCACGGGTGCTGATCACGGCAAGCGTTCTCCCTGGCGACGTGGCCCCGCCTGCATGCGGTCGCGGGCGAGCGGGCGACAGCTTACTAGAAGGCTCTCGGGCGGGACATCGCTCGAGGCACGTGTCGGAGCGAGCTCACCGAAACGGCACAGATGTTCCCTCGATGGAGTGATGCACGTGCGCCCTTCGGGTGACGCGCTCCCGGCGGGCGGGCGCAGCATGTGACTGGCGGAACGATCGAGGAGCCTCCTTCATGCGGCGAAGGTCACCATCGAGCAAAGGCCCGGGCCAGCCACCGAGGCCCTCTACGTGATGAGCGCGAGCTGGCCGGCACGCCCACGGATCGCGGTCGCGATCCGCATCGTGGCGCTCGGCGGTCCCGTCGCCGTCTCGGTTGCGGTCACCTCGGCCGCCGGTAGGGCCGTGCCTCCGCCGGCCGGGTCGATCCTCCTCCAGGTCGTCTGGTGGCTCGCGCTCTCCGGCGTCGCGACGGTCTCCCTCCTCGCAGCCGGACGGCTGGCACGGCGGCTCCTCCCGCTCGCCGCGCTCATGCGGCTCTCGCTCGTCTTCCCCGACGCGGCGCCCTCGCGGTTCAGGGTCGCTCTGCGAACAGGGACGACGTCGACGCTCGAGGAACGGCTCGAAGCCGCGCGTGCGGGCGCGCCCGGCCGGACGCCGGTCGAGTCCGCGGAGCTGCTGCTCGAGCTCGTCGCGCACCTCGACGAGCACGACCCGCTGACGCGGGGTCATTCCGAGCGGGTTCGCGCGTACGCGCAGAGCATCGGGCGGGAGCTCGGTCTCGACCCGCGCGAGCTCGACCTCCTCAACTGGGCGGCGCTGCTCCACGACGTCGGCAAGCTCGACGTTCCGACGGAGATCCTGGCGAAGGACGGCCGGCCGACCGAAGCGGAGTGGGAGGTCCTCCGAGGACATCCGGCGGCGGGTGGGCGCCTCGCATCTCCGCTGCGCCCATGGCTCGGAGAGTGGAGCGCCGCGATCGAGCAGCATCATGAGCGCTGGGACGGCGGTGGATACCCGCACGGCCTCGCCGGAACGGAGATCTCGCTCGCAGGGAGGATCACCGCGGTCGCGGACGTGTTCGATGTGATCACGTCGTCCCGGACGTACAAGCAGCCGGCCTCCGTCGCGGAGGCGCGGCACGAGCTGTCCCGGTGTGCCGGCACGCAGTTCGACCCGGCCGTCGTCCGGGCGTTCCTCTCCATCTCGGTGCGCCAGAGCCGGCTTGCGGCGCCGCTCGGGTGGCTCGCGAACGCGGCGGCGCTGGCGCGGCTCCCTGCGACGCCGGCGGCGGCAGGGCTTTCGGCCGGAGTCGCGGCGGTCGCTCTCGGCGCCGGCATCGGGACGAGTGCAACGCAGCACCTACCCGCGACCGCCTTCGCACGGGCGCCTGTCGTGCACACCGCGGGAACCCGGGCTGCCGCCCGCGTGCCCAGTTCAAAGGAGACCCCGCCGACGGCCGCGGCGACGACGAGGGCGAGGGCGAGGCCCTCTCCACAGCACCGCTCGGCGCACGCGCAGGTCCCCCCTCGACACGTGCCTGGAAGTCCCGCTCCGGCCCCGGCGGCGATTCCCGTCGCGGCCCCGGCCGCGGCGCCGTCCGCTCCGGTGTCCCGGGCCCGCCAGAGCGAGGCGGAGTCGTCCTCCGCCCCGGTGGGGCCGGCAACGGCGCCGAAGGCCGAGGGAGGCGTCGTCAAGGTCCAGGCGCGGGCGGCGGAGCACGCCGTGACGCCGCCGGCGCCTCCAGCACGGAAAGCCCCGGCCCACGAGGTCGTCTCGTCGGTCACGGATGCCGTCGCCGGGGTGGTGAACGGCGTGGCGAAGCTCCCGCTCGTCGCCGCGCTCCCGGTCGTCCCGCAAGTCACCCAGGACGTCGCGACGCTGACGGGCGACGTGTCGTCGTTGACGGATCCGAGCACTCCGCCTGCCGACGACGTCGCGACCCTCGCGGACGACGTCACGTCGCTGGCGAAGGACGTCACGTCCCTCGTGACGCCACCGTCTCCTCCTGCTCCTCCCCCGCCACAACAGGCACCGCCGGCCCCTCCGGTCGAGACCGTGATCTCCACTCTGCACGGGCTCCTGTCCAAGCACCCGGGTTGAGCACACCAGGTACGCGCGAAACGGAATGGGCCGTGAAGGATTCGAACCTTCGACCTTGGGATTAAGAGTCCCCTGCTCTACCAGCTGAGCTAACGGCCCGGGGGGGCAAGGATAGCGGGGGCGGCCGGGACGCCAGCTTTGCCGGCCGGGAGGCCAGGTGGCGCTCTATGTGCGCTGCGGTGGAGGAGGGGGTTCGGCACGGTCCGATCGCGCGGGCTTACCGCCCTGGCTACGGTGGAGGAACGAGCCGGCGACGCCCGCGGCAGGGCGGGGCGGGTGCCGTCGACGGTGCAGCCGACGGATGGAAGGGGTCGAAATGCGAGACAGGAATCGTCGTACCGTGGTCGCCGTCGGGCTCGGGCTGGTCGCCGCGGCGCTCGTCGCCGGGTCGGCTCCGGCCGACTCCACCCCGGTGGGGGCGCTCCCGAAGCCGACGGTGACGACGGTCACGACCACGAAGGGCTCGCTGGTCTCGATCGCGCTTCCCGCGGCGAGAGCCTCGACCGGCCTCGTCTGGCGCATCGCACGTCCTCTCGACGCGCATGGGGTCAGGCAGGTCGCGGAGTCGAACGTCGGGCCGGCGGTCGTGCTCGTGTTCCGCGTGACCGGCAGGGGCCGGACGTCGATCGTGCTCGCGCAGACGCGCGGCGACACGTCCCCGAAGGCCGTTCGCGCGGTCCGCTACACGATCAACGCGCGGTGAGCGCGGAGGCCGGTCCCGCCGGCGGGAACCCGCGGTTCGGCCGCGTCCGCTGATGTATCGTCGCGACGGTGGCTCGCCGCGTAGCACTGCTCAAGATGCTCGCGATCGCCGCGCTCGCGGGCGTCGTGACGACGCTCGTCGCGGTGCTGATCCGGTGGCTGCCGCAGTCGGCCTCCGAGGAGATGGACCGGATCAGCTTCACGTTCTGGTTCGCGACCGTCATCTGCATCGCCATCTTCTCGCTCGTGATCGGCGTGATCGTGTACTCGGTGATCGCGTTCCGCGTCCAGCCGGACGACGACACGGACGGGCCGCCGATCCACGGCAACACACGGCTCGAGATCGCCTGGACCGTGATCCCGGCCGTGCTCGTGATCGCCATCGGGATCGTCAGCGCCATCGTCCTCGAGAAGAACGCCGATGCCGGCCCGAACCCGCTCCACGTCAAGGTCTTTGCCCAGCAATTCGCCTGGCGGTTCGAGTATCCGGGCGGCGTGCGCTCGGACGAGCTCGTGATGCCCCTCCGCCGCGGCGTTGATTTCGAGATGACCTCCGCGGACGTCATCCACTCGTTCTGGATTCCCCAGATGGGACAGAAGCAGGACGTCGTCCCCGGGATCACGACGAAGATCGTCGTCACGCCGACCCGAACGGGCTCCTTCACGCTGATCTGCACGGAGCTGTGCGGTCTCGGCCACGCGACCATGCGCGCCCCGGTGCGCGTGATCGACCAGGCCGCGTTCGCCAGCTGGCTCGCCGACCAGAAGGCCTCGTCGGGCGGCACACCCGCGCCGCCCACGGGGGGATCCGGCGGAGGCGGGACGACGACGGGTGGAGGCTCGAGCGACGCGCTCGGTGCGAAGACGTTCGCGTCCGCCGGCTGCGGCGGCTGCCACACGTTCGCGAAGGCAGGCTCGGACGGACAGGTGGGCCCGTCGCTCGACGATCTCACGGGGGCCGCGAAGCAGGCGGGCGAATCGGTCTCCGACTACGTCCGCCAGTCGATCGTCGACCCGAACGCGGTCGTCACGAAGGGTTTCCAGCCGGGCGTCATGCCGCAGACCTTCGGCGACAGCCTGTCCAGCGACGAGCTCGACGCGCTCGTCGCCTACGTGAGCGGTGAGGAGGCGCAGTGACGAGCACGGCCGGCGCAGACGTCCATCACGAGCCCGGCCACGCGCATCCGCCGCCCCGGCGGCGCGGCCTGTTGATGCGCCCCGGCTACGTGCGGGCTCTCTGGTGCACGGCGGCCTTCTTCCTGACCGGCATGCTCATCGTCGTCGCCATTCGCGGGCTCGCCGGCTGGGATCCCGTCTGGAACTGGGAGATCATCGTCCTGATCGGCGGGATGGTGACGGCCCCGCTCGGCTTCCTCCTCGGGATCGGCGCGTTCGACTACTGGCTCTACTGGGTCTCGGGTCGCCCGACGCTCGTGGACGACCACGCGAATCACGGCGCCTACAGCTGGAAGGACTACTTCAAGGTCAACACCGACCACAAGGTGATCGGCGTCCAGTACCTGGTCACGACGTTCTTCTTCTTCATCGTCGGTGGGTTCCTCGCGATGCTGTTCCGCGCCGAGCTCGCGCAGCCGGGGATGCAGTTCTTCGACACGCAGACGTTCAACGGGCTCGTGTCGGCACACGCGACGCTGATGATCTTCGTCTTCATCATCCCCGCGTTCGCCGGGCTCGCGAACTTCGCCGTGCCGCTGATGCTGGGCGCGCCCGACATGGCGTTCCCGCGGCTCAACGCCCTGTCGTTCTGGATGCTGCCGATCGCGGGCACGATGTTCCTCACGAGCTTCCTCGCTCCGGGCGGGGCGTTCGCGACCGGCTGGACGAGCTACGCGCCGCTCGCCTCGGAGCAGCCGTTCGGCCAGGTGTTCTTCAACATGGGCGTCCAGTGGGCGGGCGCGTCCTCCATCGCCACCGCGCTCAACTTCCTCGTCACGATCATCACGATGCGCGCGCCCGGCATGACGTTCTGGCGCATGCCGCTGCTCGTGTGGGCGAACTTCACGACCTCCCTGCTCGTGGTCGTCGCGACACCGTTCATCGCCGGCTCGCAGTTCTTCGTGATGTTCGACCGGGTGATGCACACGAGCTTCTTCACTCCGGACAACGGCGGGTACGTTCTCGGGTACCAGCACATCTTCTGGTTCTACTCGCACCCGGCCGTGTACATCATGGTCTTACCGGGTTTCGGGATCATCTCGGAGATCATCGCCGTGTTCAGCCGCAAGCCGATCTTCGGCTACCGGCTGATGGCGATCTCGCTGATCGGCATCCTCGTGCTCGCGTTCTCGGTGTGGGCCCACCACATGTTCGTGGCCGGCATGGCCGACTGGCTCCGCATCCCGATGATGATCACGACCCTGCTGATCGCCGTCCCGACGGGCGTCAAGGTCTTCTCCTGGCTCGCCACCCTGTGGGAGGGGAAGCTCCATCTCAACACGCCCATGCTGTTCGCCCTGGGCTTCATATCGACATTTGTTATCGGCGGATTGTCCGGGATCTACCTTGCAGCGGTGCCGATCGACATCGACGCCTCGGACACCTACTTCATCGTCGCCCACATCCACTACGTGCTCTTCGGGGGCTCGGTGTTCACGATCTTCGCGGGCATGTACTACTGGTTCCCGAAGATGACCGGCCGGATGTTCGACGAGCGGCTCGGCAAGCTCCATTTCTGGTTGACGTTCGTCGGGTTCAACGCCACGTTCTTCCCCATGCACTGGGTCGGGCTCGACGGGATGCCGCGTCGCGTCGCCGACTACGCCAGCACGTACGGCGCGATCAACATGGTCATCTCGATCTTCTCGTTCATGCTCGGCGCATCCGTCATCGTGTTCATCTACAACGTCGTCACGAGCTGGGCGCGCGGACCGATCGCCGGCCCGAACCCCTGGAAGGCGATGACGATCGAATGGCAGGTCTCCTCGCCGCCACCGGTGTTCAACTTCGACGAGATCCCCCAGGTCGTCGGCGGACCGTACGAGTTCGGCGTCCCCGGCGCGAAGCACGTGGTGCTGAAGGGCGGCGCGCTCCAGGAGGCGGCGACGTGAGCGAGCCCGAGCAGCCGAAGACCGTGCTCGTCGTGGCGAACGAGACGCTCGCCGCGCCGGAGCTCGTCGAGGCGGTCAAGCGGCGGGCGGCCGACGGGCCGATCCGGGCGGTCGTCGTGGCGCCGGTCAACGATCCCGAGGCAGGGTACGTCGTCTACCGCAACACACGGCGAGCGTCCGCGGGGCGCCGGGTCGACGGGATGGTCGCGGCGCTGCGCGAGGCGGGGATCCCGGCCCACGGCGACGTGTTCGAGGGTGGCCCGATCACTGCGGTCGAGGACGTCCTCGCGCTCGACCCGATCGACGAGCTGATCGTCTCGACGCATCCCGAGGAGACCTCCGGCTGGCTGCGTCGCAAGAACGTGCTCTCCGAGCTGCGGCGCCTCGCGGGCGACCGCCCTCTCCAGCACGTGGTCTCCGACGTGAGCGCCCGGACAGGTGAGGCGAACGTGCTCGTGATCGCGAACGAGACGGTGATCGGGGAGCGGCTCCTCGACCGCATCCGCGCTCGGGCCGCCGAAGGCCCAGCGGCGTTCCTCGTCGTGTGCCCCCAATCGGATCCGGACAACGCCGAGCACCCCGACGCCGAGCGCCGGCTGCGGTCGGCGCTGGCCACCCTTCGTGACGAGGGCATCGAGGCGCACGGCCAGATCGCGCACCCCGATCCCTACACGGCGGCGATGCACGTGGTCGAAGACGAGCGGGTCGACGAAGTCATCGTCTCCACCTTCTCCGGTGAACGCTCGGGCTGGCTCCGCCGTGACGTCGTCGAGCGGCTGCGGAAGGACGCCGGCGTGCCGGTCGAGCACGTCGTGGCCGATCTGCCTGTGGCAGATCGACTGAGTGGGGCCCAGACGTGAGCGCGATCAACCCACCGTACGAGGAGGGCCGGGGATCGACTCTGCAGGAGGAGACCCACCACCACGGCCCGCCGATTGCGAACCGCAGCTCGCGGCTCGACCCGGCAACGCTCGGGATGTTCCTGTTCATCGCTTCGGAAGCGATGCTGTTCGGGGCCTTCTTCACCGCCTACTTCTTCGTGAGGGTCGTCAACCCACTCGCTCCGGCGACCTGGCCGCCGCCGCCGTACGAGTTCCCGGTGTTCGTCGCCGGGGTGAACACCGCGATCCTCGTCACCTCCAGCTTCACGATCCACTGGGCGACGCAATCGATCAAGAAGGGCGACCGGAACGGCCTGCGGGCGGGCCTCGTGTGCACGATCCTGCTCGGCGCCGCCTTCCTGCTCACCCAGATGGTGGAGTACGCCCACGTCGGCTTCAACACGAGCGACGGCGCCTTCGCATCGGTGTTCTTCGGCCTCACGGGCCTGCACGGCGCCCACGTCTTCGTCGGGCTCTCGCTCTTGACGATCGCGGCGGTGCGGTCCTTCCGGGGCCACTACTCGCCCGAGCACCACCACGGCGTCGAGATCCCCGGGATCTACTGGCACTTCGTCGACGTCATGTGGATCATCGTCTTCTTTGCCGTCTACGTCCTGTAGGGCGCCCGGGCGACTCGCTTCGCGAGGTGCCGGAAAGAGGCCCTGACGTGGCGGCTCACTGCACGATCGGGCACTCTGTCCGTATGCCCGCGCTCGCCGTATCGGACCGGGGCTCGCCTTGAAGAACCCCCTCCGCGACGAGGCCTCTGCCTTCCAGGTCGTCCTGCTGACGCTCGCGGGGGCGGTCCTCGTCGTTCTCGGCGCGTGGATCGCGACATGGCTCGGGCTGATCGTGTTCTTGGTGCTCGTCGCCGCGGCGCTCTGGGCGATCAGAGGTGGGCTGCGCCAGCGTCCGCCGCAGGCGCATGTCGTGCACGACGAAGGCCCGTCGCGCAAGATCCTCGTCGTCGCGAACGAGACCGTCGGAGGCGGCGAGCTTCGGGAGCTGCTCGGGCGCAGGGCCGAAGGCACGGCCGAGGACGTCCTCGTCGTCTGCCCGGCGCTCAACTCCCGCGTCCGCACCTGGATGTCCGACGAGGACCCGGCGCGCGCCGAGGCGCAGGCGCGGCTCGACAGGAGCCTCGCTCAGCTGGCCGCCGTCGGAGTGAGCGCCCGCGGCGAGATCGGCGACGGCGACCCGCTCCAGGCGCTCGAGGACGCGTTGCGCGAGTTCCCGGCGGACGAGATCGTGGTCTCGACCCATCCTCCGGGCCGTTCTCACTGGCTCGAGCAGGGCGTGGTCGAGGAGGCCCAGGTTCGCTACGACGTGCCCGTCACGCACGTCATCGTGGATCTCGAGCGCGCGCCGCGGGCCGAGTAGCGCGGCGCACGTCGTCGTATCGTCAGACTCACGAGGTGAGCACGAAGAGCCCTCGAGAGCACGGCGTCGCGCAGCTCGGCCCTGAGGAGCTGCGGCTCGTCGACGCCTACTGGCGTGCCGCGAACTACCTCTCGGTCGGGCAGATCTACCTCCTCGACAACCCGCTCCTGCGCGAGCCGCTTCGGCCGGAGCACATCAAGCCGCGCCTGCTCGGCCACTTCGGGACGACACCGGGGCTGAACCTCGTGTACGCGCACCTGAACCGCGCGATCCTCGCACGCGACCTCGACGCGATCTTCATCACCGGTCCCGGCCACGGCGGGCCGGCGAGCGTCGCGAACGCCTACCTCGAGGGAACGTACAGCGAGCTCTACCCGCATATCGGTCGCAACGAGGCCGGGCTCCGGGGTCTGTTTCGCCAGTTTTCGTTCCCCGGCGGTATCCCGAGCCACGCCGCGCCCGAGACGCCGGGCTCGATCCACGAGGGCGGCGAGCTCGGATACTCCCTGGCGCACGCGTTCGGCGCGGCCTTCGACAACCCCGACCTGCTCGTCGCATGCGTAGTCGGAGACGGCGAGGCCGAGACGGGCCCGCTGGCCGCGAGCTGGCACTCGACCGTCTTCCTCGATCCGCGCACGGACGGCGCCGTGCTGCCGATCCTGCACCTGAACGGCTACAAGATCGCGAACCCGACCATCCTCGCTCGGATCGGCGAGGACGAGCTGCTCGCGCTGCTCACCGGGTACGGCTGGGAGCCGCTCGTCGTGACGGGAGGCTTCGACGGCGAGCCGGCCGCGCCTGTCCACGAGCGCCTTGCGTCCGTGCTCGGAGACGCACTCGACCGGATCGCCGCGATCCAGCAGGCAGCGCGCAACGAGGGCGAGACCCGTCGACCGCGGTGGCCGATGATCGTGCTGCGGACGCCGAAGGGCTGGACGGGCCCCCGTGTGGTCGACGGGAAGCCCGTCGAGGGCACCTGGCGCTCGCACCAGGTGCCGCTCAGCGGCGTGCGCGACAACCCCGAGCATCTGCTTCAGCTCGACGAGTGGCTTCGGAGCTACCACCCCGAGGAGCTCTTCGACGCGACCGGACGTCTCATTTCGGAGCTCGCCGCGCTGGCCCCGGAGGGCCCGCGTCGCATGAGCGCGAACCCCCATGCGAACGGCGGGGCGCTGCTGCGCGACCTCGACCTCCCCGACTTCCAGGGCTACGCCGTCGAGGTGCTGAAGCCGGGCACGACCTCGAGCGAGGCGACCCGTGTCCTCGGCGGCTTCCTCCGGGACGTCATCGTCCGCAACCCCGACACCTTCAGGCTCATGGGGCCCGACGAGACGGCCTCCAACCGCCTCGACGACGTCTTCACGGTCACGGGGCGCGCATGGGAGGCGGAGACGCTCCCGACCGACGAGGGCCTGAGCAGGGGCGGCCGCGTGATGGAGGTGCTCTCCGAGCATCTCTGCCAGGGCTGGCTCGAGGGGTACCTGCTCACCGGCAGGCACGGGCTCTTCAACTGCTACGAGGCGTTCGTCCACATCGTCGACTCCATGTTCAACCAGCATGCGAAGTGGCTGAAGGTGACACCCGAGATCCCGTGGCGGCGTCCGATCGCGTCGCTCAACTACCTCCTGAGCTCGCACGTGTGGCGCCAGGACCACAACGGGTTCTCCCACCAGGATCCCGGCTTCATCGACCACGTCGTGAACAAGAAGGCGTCGGTGATCCGGGTCTACCTTCCGCCCGACGCGAACACGCTCCTCTCGGTCTGTGACCATTGCCTGCGCAGCCGCCAATACGTGAACGTGATCGTCGCTGGCAAGCAGCCGGCCCTCGACTACCTGACGATGGAGGAGGCCGTCGCCCACTGCACGCGTGGGCTCGGGATCTGGGAGTGGGCCTCGAGCGACGCGGGCGTCGAGCCCGACGTCGTGCTGGCCTGCTGCGGCGATGTGCCGACGCTCGAAACGGTTGCCGCCGCGGCGATCCTCCGCGAGCGTCTCCCCTCCCTCCGGGTGCGTGTGGTCAACGTCGTCGACCTGATGCGCCTGCAGCCGGACACCGAGCATCCGCACGGCCTGTCGGACGACGAGTTCGACGCACTCTTCACGGTGGACCGCCCGGTCGTCTTCGCGTTCCACGGCTACCCGACGCTGATCCACCGCCTCACGTACCGGCGCACGAATCACCGCAACGTGCACGTGCGCGGCTACAAGGAGGAGGGCACGACGACCACGCCATTCGACATGGTGATGCTCAACGACCTCGACCGCTTCCACCTGGTCGAGGACGTGATCGACCGTGTGCCCGGTCTCGTCACGAGCGCCGCGCACGTGCGTCAGGAGATGATCGATCGTCGGCTCCAGGCGCGCCTCTGGACGCGCGAGCATGGTGAGGACCACCCCGACGTCGTCGAGTGGACCTGGCCGGGTTGAGCGGCGGACAGCGCCGGATCCTCGTCGTCAACGCGGGCTCGACGAGCCTGAAGCTCTCACTCGTCGACGACGACGACGACTCCGAGCAGCTGGACGCTCTCGAGCCCGTCCCCGCCGGCGTCGCGGCGGTGGGCCACCGGGTCGTGCACGGCGGCACGCGCTTCCGCGACCCCGTCAGGATCGACGCGGAGGTTCTCGAGGCCATGCGGGAGCTGTCGTCGCTCGCGCCGCTGCACAGTGCCCCCGCCCTGCGCGCGATCGAGGAGGCCGGGCGGGCTGTCCGGGACGTTCCCCACGTCGCGGTGTTCGACACTGCCTTCCACCGGACGATCCCCGAGGTCGCCGCGACGTACGCGATTCCGGCGCGCTGGCGCGAGGAGTGGGGCATTCGCCGGTACGGATTCCACGGCCTCGCAGTCGCCTCTGTCGCCGAGCAGGCGGCGGTGCATCGCCTCGTCGCCTGCCACCTCGGCGGGGGCTGCTCGGTGACGGCGGTGCTCGACGGGCGGTCGATCGACACGACAATGGGCTTCAGCCCGCTCGAGGGCGTTCCAATGGCGACGCGATCGGGCTCGGTCGACCCGGGGGCTGTCCTCTACCTGCAGCGAGAGCACGGTCTCACGGTCGCCGAGCTCGACCGCGCGCTGGAGCGAGAGTCCGGCCTCGGGGCACTCGGAGGGCTCGACGCACCGCTTGGCTTTGCCGTCTACACGTATCGCGTTGCCCAGGCCGCGGCCGCGATGGCGGCGGCGCTCGGGGGTCTCGATCTGCTCGCGTTCTCGGGCGGGGTGGGCGAGAACCGCGAGGACGTCCGCGCTGCGGTCGCAAACCGGCTTGCCTTCGCCGGCGACTTCGAGGTCGCGGCCGTTCCCGCCCGCGAGGACGTCCAGATCGCCCGCGCGGTGCGCGCGCTGCTGGCACGGCCCTAGAGGATCTCTACACGTATCGCGTTGCCCAGGCCGCGGCCGCGATGGCGACGGCGCTCGGGGGTCTCGATCTGCTCGCGTTCTCGGGCGGGGTGGGCGAGAACCGCGAGGACGTCCGCGCTGCGGTCGCAAACCGGCTTGCCTTCGCCGGCGACTTCGAGGTCGCGGCCGTTCCCGCCCGCGAGGACGTCCAGATCGCCCGCGCGGTGCGCGCGCTGCTGGCACGGCCCTAGAGGGATCAGAGCCGCTTCACGCAGCGAACAGCCGGCTACTTGCCCGCGTTCTCCGAGACGTACGTGGCCACGGCTTCGATCTGGGCCTCGCTCAACTGGCCCTTGAACGAGGGCATCCCGCCCTGGCCGTTCGTGACGCGATCGATCACGAGCTCCTTCGAAGGCTTGGCGTCGTCGAGGTTCGGGCCGACGGTGCCCGTCGAGCCGGCGGCGGCGAGCGTGTGACAGCCGGTGCAGCCGGCCGTTGCGAAGATCGTCTTGCCGTCCGTCGCCCCGCCCGTGGGCTCCGGCTTGGGCGGGTTCGCGGGATCCATCGGCTTGCCGTCCGCGCCGAGACCCGCGACCGAGGCGACGTAGGTGGCCACGTCCTCGGCGTCCTGGCCCGTGTAGATGCCCCGGGGCATCCCGGGCGACCCGGACGACGGCTTGGTGACCGCGTAGGCGATCTGGTCGCGCACGACGTTCTGGATCGCCGATTCACCCAGCCCGTCGATGCGGGACTGGACGAACGCATAGTCGAGGTTGGGGCCGATCGTGCCCGTGGTCCCGGCGTCGTAGAGCGTGTGGCACGTGCCGCAACCCTTGACGAACAGGTCCTTGCCGCGGATCCGGTCGCCCGAGCCGTCGGAGTAGCCGACCGTGCTGCCGCACGCTGCGAGGCCTAGCGCCGCGGAGAGCGCGAGCACGACGAGCGCAGCGACCTGCGCCGGCCGGTGTCGCAGGCTGGTTGAGAACGCGCGCTCCACGCGTGAGCGAGTCTAACCGGAGGCGTTCTTGCGGAGCTGCTTCAACTGAGCCTGGACGACGCCCGCGTTCGGATCGTCGGGAGAAAGCGCCAGGAACTTCTCGTAGGCGGTGATTGCGGTGGCCGAGTCACCGGTCTGCTGGGCCGCCTGCGCGAGCTCGAGCTGGATGTTGGGATCGTCGGGCTGGAGCTCAGCGAGAGTCGAATAGGCTCCGACCGCCTGTGCTGCCTCGGCGGCCGCCTCCTGGTAGAGAGTGTTCGCGCGGTCGCTCAGGCCCGTGCCGACCGCGGTCGCGATCGGGCTCTCGAGAGTGGATTGACCCGACGCGGTCGTGAAGGACGGGAGACTCAGGCCCGGCGCGGCGAAAGCGGCTGTCACCTGCAGTTGCTGAAGCTGCTGCTGGTACTCGCCCGCTCGCGTCAGGTGCAGGCCGGCGAGCTCGCGATAGATGTCGGGCGCCTTCGGACGGAGCTGCGAGGCCGACTCGAGTGCCAGGATGGCCTCCGCCGTGTTTCCCTCCGTCTGCAGAGAGGTCGCGAGATCGCGCCACGCCTGCGGATCCTTCGGATGCTCCTGGACCTGGTCGCGCGCGTCGGAGACGGACTGCCCCGAGCTCGTGCCCTGGTCCCGGAAGATGTCGCCGATGCCCGTGCCGCCGGCGCCGACGCCGAAGACCACGAAGCCGAGCCCGAACACGAGCGCGAGGAACACGAACATCCACTTCGCGTGGCGCCGCAGCCGCGGGAAGAACATGGTGTCCTCGATCGCGGGCGAGGTCGAGGCGCGTCGCGTCGCTACCGGAGCATGTTGCTTCGGGCTCTTCGGGCGGCTCTTCTCGAATCGGGCCATGCGCTCGTCCCTCGTCTGTAGCGGTCCTCGCCGCCTACGAGAGTAGCTGCAACACGATCTGGCGACCCTCCCAGCACCACGGCCGCCGCGGGGTCCTCGACCGGGTCGAACGGCGAACCATCGAGTGAGATCACCGCAATGTCCGCCTGCTTGCCGGGAACGAGCGAGCCGATCTCGCCGTCCATGCCGATGACCCGTGCTCCGCCGAGGGTGGCGTGCTCGAGAGCCTGCGCTGCGGTGAGCGCATCCGGGCGGCGCTCGCGGGCGCGGGTCGCGACGATCGCGGTGCGCAGCTCGTCGAACATGTCGAACGACGGCGTCGAGGCGGGGCTGTCGGTCGCTATCCCGACCGCGATCCCGGCCGCGACGAGGTCGGCGAGCGGCGCCACGCCGCAACCGAGGATCCCGTTGGAGCGGGGGCAATGGGCCACCCCGACGCCGTTGCGGGCGAGAAGCTCGATCTCGTCGTCGTCGACGTCCACGCAATGTGCCGCCACAAGCCCCGGGCGCAGGAGACCCGCCTCGGCGAGCAGGCGGATCCCGGTGGCCCCGGGCGGAGGCACGAGGAGCTCCGCGAACGCGGTCCAGTCGCCGGCGCCGTCGACGAGGAACGCACGCTCGGCCCGGCTCTCGGCGAGGTGCGTGGCCATCGGCAGACCGAGGTCGGCGCAGGCTTCGTAGAGCTCGAGCGCGCACGTGTACGGCGCATGAGGCGAGACGCCGAGGCGCACCCGGTCCGACAGCGCCGGCGCGATCCGATCGCGAAGCTCCTCGAAACGGGCGAGTGCGGTCCGGTCGCGGCCGAAAGCCTCCAGATAGACGATCGCGCGGAGACCGGTCGCGGCGGCCGCCTCGGCGGCAGCCCCCACGAAGCTGCAGTCCCCGACCGTGGTGATCCCCGAGCGCAGGCACTCGTGCGCCCCGTCGGTCGCGATCGCGATCATGTCGTCGAGCTCGAGCAGGCCCTTCCGCGCGACGTGCAGGCCGATCCAGGCCGAGAACGGGAGGCCGTCGCCGAAGCCCGCGTAGACGGCGTACTCGAGGTGCGAGTGGCAGTCGACGAAACCCGGGACGATCACGCATCCGGTGAACCGCTCTCCCTCTCCGACCTCCCTCACGGGCCCGACCGCCGCGATCGACCCGTCGTCCGCGATCGCGACCGCTGCGTCCTCGAGCGGTTCGCCCTCGACCGGGACGACCCAGTCGGCCGAGACCACCCTCATTGGCGCGGAGCGCGGTCCGCCGACACGAACCTCACAGCGCCTCGGCTTCGGCCGCCGCGCGCTCCCAGCGGCGTTCCATCAGCACCGAGAGCCAGATCGACATCTCGTAGAGCACCAGGAGCGGAGCCACTTCGAGCGCCAGCGAGACCGGATCGATGGTCGGCAACAAGATCGCGAACGCGAGCATGAGCACGTAGCCCACCCGGCGGTTCGTGCGCAGACGCGTCGAGGAAAGCACGCCGAGACGCACGAGCGCGAGCACGAAGATCGGCATCTGGAACGCGATCCCGAAGGCGAGCAGCGTCAGCGCGACGAACGAGAGGTAGTAGCTCGCCCGGATCTGCACCTGGTAGAGGTGGTCGTCGTAGTCGACGAGGAACGTCAGCGCCTTCGGGAGCACGACGAGGTAGCAAAAGACGAGGCCCGCCGCGAAGAGCGCGGTGGAGAGCACCACGAACACGCCGAGGATCCGCTGGGTCTCGTCGGTGACTGCCGGCGCGAGGAAGGCCCAGATCTGCCAGAGGATGATCGGCAGCACGATCGCGAGAGAGGCGTAGAAGCTCACCTTGAACGAGGTGATGAAGGGCTCTGTGACGCCGAACGTCACGAGCGGGGTGTCCTCGGGTAGCAGGTCCTTCAGCCTCTCGATCAGGCGGTCGTGGAACGCGTATGCGATCGCGAACGCCGGGATCAGCGCGGCGATGCAGATGAAGAGACGGTGCCGGAGCTCCGTCAAGTGCTCGACGAGGCTGGCCTCCTCCTCATGGCCGAGACGCCGCGGCACCATCCGGCCGGCCATCGTGCGTGCGTTCGGGTTAGGAGACTGTGTCGCGCTCGCGCGACGGAGTGGCCGTGGTGGTCGGCTCAGCGGCGGGCGGCAGCTCGGCGATCTCGTCGACCACGCCGTCGTCGTTGCTCGACACGGAGTCCTTGAACTCCCGCATTCCCTTCCCGAGCTGGCGACCCATCTCCGGCAGGCGCTTGGGCCCGAAGACGAGCAGCAGTACGAGCAGGAGGATCAGGAGCTCCCAGATACCGATTCCGAAAGGCATGGAGCAAGCGTAGCACCGTGCCTCTGCGCCCGAGCTTCGCGCCCCGACGGTTGGCCCGCCCGGGTCCGGCTACCATCGGAGGTGGGAGTGCGCCGGGGTCGCGCCTGCGCGCCATGATTCAGAGGTCAGCAAACCGAAGGACGTCAGTGGCACTGCTCGAGATTACGAACCTGCACGTCGCGCTGGAGGACGGCACCGAGATCGTCAAGGGTGTCGATCTCGCGGTCGACACGAACCAGAAGCACGCGATCATGGGGCCGAACGGCTCCGGCAAGTCGACGCTCGCGTACGCGTTGATGGGCCACCCCGCCTACGAGATCACCGAGGGCGACATCCTGCTCGACGGCGAGTCGCTGCTCGAGCTCGGAGCCGACGAGCGCGCCCAGCGCGGCCTGTTCCTCGCCTTCCAGTACCCGCACGCGATTCCCGGGCGTGACCGTCACGAGCTTCCTGCGCAGCGCGATCAACGCACGGCGCAAGGCGGCCAACGGCGGGGAGGAGGATCCGGTCCCGGTGAAGGAGTTCCGAACCGAGCTCCTGGCCGCGATGGAGCACCTCAGGGTGCCGCGCGAGCTCGCGCAGCGCTACCTGAACGACGGCTTCTCGGGCGGCGAGAAGAAGCGCGTCGAGATCCTGCAGATGGCGATGCTGCGGCCGCGGATCGCGATCCTCGACGAGACCGACTCGGGGCTCGACATCGACGCGCTGCGCATCGTCGCCGAGGGCGTCAACCAGCTCGTCGGGCCCGAGATGGGCGCTCTCGTGATCACGCACTACCAGCGCATCCTGAACTACGTGACCCCGGATCACGTGCACGTGTTCGTGGGCGGCCGGGTCGTCGCGTCGGGCGGCGCGGAGCTCGCGCACCAGCTCGAGGCCGAGGGATACGAGGCATTCATCCCCGCAGGCGTCGCAATCGAGGCGGAAGGGACGGAATGAGCCAGAGCGAGACCGAGATCATCCGCGACATCCGCTCGGACTACGGCTACGGCTGGCACGTCGACGACCTCTCGACGATCTACAAGGCGCCGAAGGGTCTTTCGCACGGGCTGATCGACGTCATCTCCGATCACAAGTCGGAGCCGGACTGGATGCGCCAGTTCCGCCACAAGAGCCTCGACTACTTCCTCGCGCGGCCGATGCCCGGCTGGGGCGCCGACCTCTCGGGAATCGACTTCGACAACATCCACTACTACGTCAAGCCGACCGAGAAGCAGGCGGACAAGTGGGAGGACCTGCCGGCGGAGATCCTCGACACGTGGGACCGGCTCGGGATCCCGGAGGCGGAGAAGAAGTACCTGGCGGGCGTCGGCGCGCAGTACGAGTCCGAGGTCGTCTACCACAAGCTGCAGGAGGACCTCGAGAAGAAGGGCGTGATCTTCCTCGACATGGACTCGGGCCTGCGCGAGCACGAGGAGCTCGTGAAGCAGTACTTCTCGACGATCATCCCGCAGAACGACAACAAGTTCGCCGCGCTCAACTCGGCGGTCTGGTCGGGCGGATCGTTCATCTACGTGCCGCCCGGAGTCTCGATCGACATGCCGCTCCAGGCCTACTTCCGCATCAACGCGGAGAACATGGGGCAGTTCGAGCGCACGCTGATCATCGTCGACGAGGACGCCTACGTGCATTACGTGGAGGGCTGCACCGCGCCGATCTACTCGTCCGACTCGCTCCACTCGGCGGTCGTCGAGATCGTCGTGAAGAAGGGCGGGCGCTGCCGCTACACGACGATCCAGAACTGGTCGAACAACGTCTACAACCTCGTCACGAAGCGCGCGGTCGCCTACGACAACGCCACGATGGAGTGGGTCGACGGGAACCTCGGCTCGAAGGTCACGATGAAGTACCCCGCCGTCTGGCTGATGGGCGAGGGCGCGCACGGCGAGGTGCTCTCGATCGCGTTCGCCGGCAAGGGGCAGCACCAGGACGCGGGCGGCAAGGTCGTGCACGTCGCGAAGAACACGTCGAGCGTGATCACCTCGAAGTCGATCTCGAAGAACGGCGGGCGCGGCGGCTATCGCGGCCTCCTGGAGGTTGCGAAGGGAGCGACCGGCTCGAAGTCGAAGGTCGTCTGCGACGCGCTCATCCTCGACGAGGAGTCGCGCTCCGACACATAC
This sequence comes from uncultured Actinomycetes bacterium, assembly GCA_963798725.1. GTDB lineage: Bacteria > Actinomycetota > Thermoleophilia > Gaiellales > Gaiellaceae > Gaiella. Next base: position 216,475 of record CAWCUL010000001.1, on the reverse strand, counting down.
CCGTACATCGACGTGAAGGAGAACGACGTCGACCTCGGTCACGAGGCGACGGTCTCGAAGATCGGCGAGGAGCAGCTCTTCTACCTGATGAGCCGCGGCCTCTCCGAGGCCGAGGCGAGCGCGATGATCGTCTCCGGCTTCGTCGAGCCGATCACGAAGGAGCTCCCGCTCGAATACGCGGTCGAGATGAACCGCCTGATCCAGCTGCAGATGGAGGGCTCGGTCGGCTAGGTCGGCCGGGGGACCTCCAGTCGATGGTCGTCGAGCGGACAGACTTCATCGCCGTCCCCGTGACGGACATGGAGCGCTCCAAGCGCTTCTACGGGGAGACGCTCGGGCTCCCGCAGGTGTCGGAGGCCGGCTTCCCCGAGTACCAGCTCGGCGAGAACGTCAGCGTGTACCTCCTGCAGCTCGAGTCGATCGGCGGGACGTTCAGCGGGCCCCACACGGCGGGCTTCGCCCTGCGCGTCCCCGACGTCGCGGAGACGAGGCTGGAGCTCGAGGCGAAGGGCGTCGAGTTCCACGGCGAGACGCTCGACACCGGCGTCTGCCACATGGCGTTCTTCCGGGATCCGGACGGCAACGAGATGGTGCTCCACCGGAGGTACGCACCGCATGAGGGCTGATCTCGTCGAGCGCTACAACGGGCTGCCGCTCCCGACGACCCGCGACGAGCACTGGCGGTTCACGGACCTCCGGGGGTTCGACCCGGACGCGTGGGACACGGTCGCGACCACGCCGGCCGAGGTCCCCTCCCTGCTCGAGCTCGACGTCTCCGGCGCCGCGACGATCGACGAGAGCGGGATCCGGCTCGAGGGAGTCCCCGACGGCGTCCGTTTCGAGGCCTTGACCGACGACAACCCGCTTCTCGGGTCTCTCGTCCGTCCGGATGACAAGTTCCGCGCCCACAACGCGGCCGCCTGGCAGCACGGCCTGCTCGTCCACGTCCCGGCGGGCGTCGAGCTCGAAAGGCCGCTCTACGTCCGCGTCGCGAGCACGGCCCCCGGCGGGTCGCTCTTCTGGCGGGTGCTCGTCGTCGCCGAGCCCGGCTCGCGCTTCACGCTCGTGCAGGAGCTGACCTCGGCCGCCGACGAGCTCGAGGCGTACGTCAACGGGGTCGTCGAGGTGGTCGTGCGGGACGGCGCGAAGGCGGAGATCGTGAACGTGCAGCGGCTCTCGACCAGAGCGTGGCTCTTCGCGTCGTGCCATGCGAGCGTGGGCCGCGACGCGGAGCTCGACTGGGTCGAGGGCGGCTTCGGCTCGGCAAGAGGCAAGACATGGATCCAGAACGACCTCGCCGGTCGTGGCGCGACCTCCCGGGTCACGGGCGCGTACTTCGCCGACGGGTCACAGCACCTCGACTACGACACGTACCAGCTGCACGCGGCACCGGACACGACGAGCGACTTCGCGTTCAAGGGCGCGTTGCGCGACACGGCCGCGACGGTCTGGCGCGGGATGATCCACGTCGAGGAAGGCGCACAGAAGACGAACGCGTACCAGGAGAACCGCAACCTCCTCCTCTCGAAGACCGCGACCGCGAACTCGATCCCCGGGCTCGAGATCCTCGCCAACGACGTCCGCTGTACCCACGGGGCGACGCTCTCGCAGGTCGATCGCGAGCAGCTCTTCTATCTGATGGCGCGCGGCCTGCCCCGCTCGGACGCCGAGCGCCTGATCGTGCGCGGGTTCTTCCAGGACGTGCTCGACCGGATCGAGATCGAGCCAGTCAAGGATGCCCTCGGCGCGGCCCTCGAGGCACGCATCCCGCGGCTCTGAGCGGGCCGGCGCGACGACCGCTTGTGTTGAATCAACACAAGCGTTGTCCGTCTGCCGCGGCCGCACGCGCCTGGCATGCTGGCGGCATGCCGTGCTCCTGCCGTGCAGCCGCGTCGCTCGACATCTTCGGGGAAAAGGGCGCCCAGCGCGAGCTGCGCCGCTACCTCCGCAAGGGGCTCGGCGGGGCGGACGCACAGCGGATCGTCGCATGGGCCGCGGAACGCGGCCTCGGCGGCGCCTCGGTCCTCGAGGTCGGAGGCGGCATCGGGCAGATCCAGGCCGAGCTCGTGCGGCTCGGCGCCGGTCGGGGCACGGTGGCCGAGGTCGTCGCCGGATACGAGGGCTCTGCCCACGAGCTCGCCGGCGCGCTCGGGATCGCGGACCGGAGCTCGTTCGTATTGACCGACCTCGTCGAGACCCCCGAGACGGTCGAGCCCGCGGACGTCGTTGTCCTACGACGCGTCGTGTGCTGTTCGCCCGACGGCCCTTCCCTCATGAGCGCCGCGGCAGGGCGGACGCGCCGCACCCTGCTCGCCAGCTACCCCCGCGATCGCGTCGCGGCGCGTGTGGCCGTCTGGCTCCAGAACGCAGCGTTTGCCGTGCTGCGCAAGCGCTTTCGGGTCTTCGTGCACGCGCCCTCGGAGCTCGAGCGGGCGGCCGGGAGCCACGGGCTCGGGCTGTCACGTGTGCAGCGGGGCGTGGTGTGGGAGACGGCTCAGTTCGATGTCGCCGGCCCCTGACATATTCCTGACGAACCGCTCAGGAACTTCTGACCCGACCCGAATAGGGTCAGGACATGCGTCTTCTCGCCATCCTGGGCCTTCTCGCTGCGATCGCGATCCTCGTCCTGTAGCTCCGCCGGGGCGCGTCTCGCCGCCCACAAGGCGTAGGCTCCGCGCATGGAGGAGATCGGGCTCTTCCCACTCGGGCTCGTCCTCCTGCCGACCGAGCACGTGCCGCTCCACATCTTCGAGCCGCGATACCGCGAGCTGATCGGAGAGTGCCTCTCGGAGGACGAGCCGTTCGGGCTTGTGTTCGCGGACGACGACGGGCTTCGCCCTGTCGGCACGCTTGCCGCCGTCGTCGAGGTCGCCGAGGAGCTCGAGGACGGCCGTATGAACGTGGTGGTCGAGGGGCGCGAGCGATTCCGCCTCGTGGAGCTGACCGAGGGCAGGAGCTTCCACACCGGCACGATCGAGCCGATCGGGGACCGTGACGACCCGCCGTCCGAGGGCGAGGTCGAGCGCGCAGTCGCCGTCTTCACTCGACTCGTCGCGCTCACGGGCGCCGAGATCGAGCCGCCGGACGCTGCTTCGGGCCAGCCGTCGTTTGCCATCGCATCCCGATTCGAGCTCGCGCCCGAGCTCAAGCTCGAGCTCCTCGAGGAGACCAGCGAGCGATTGCGGCTGGAGCGCCTCTGCGAGATCCTCGAAGCGGCTGCAGCCTCGGTCGAGCGCCAGCGGGAGATCGGAGCGCTTGCCCAGACGAACGGCCACGCGCGGCCTCATCCGGGGTAACCGGCTCGGGTTTCAGGGCCACGGCTACGATGGCCGGAGTGGCCACCACGACGCTTCCGGAGCTCGACGCTCATCGCCTGCGAGCCGATTTCGCCGTCTTCGACGAGCTCGTCGGGGGGAGGCCGGTCGCGTTCCTGGACTCGGCCGCGTCGACGCAGAAGCCCAGACAGGTGCTCGACCGGATGCGCACGTTCTACGAGCACGAGTACGCGAACGTCCATCGCGGCGTCTACCGGCTCGCCGAGCGTGCGACGGAGGGCTACGAGGCCGGCCGCCGCACGGTCGCGCGACTCCTCAACGCGCCGTCCGAGCGAGAGATCGTGTTCACCCGCAGCGCGACCGAGGCGATCAACCTCATCGCCTATGCCTGGGGCCTGGACAACCTCGGCCCGGGCGACGTGGTCGTGATCACAGAGCTCGAGCACCATTCGAACTTCGTGCCCTGGCAGTACATCGCTGGTCGCACCGGCGCGAGCTTCCGTCACATCCCGATCGACGACAAGGGCGAGCTGCAGCTCGACGCGCTCGACGATCTCGCCCGCGACGGGAACGTCAAGGTCGTGGCGAACAACCTCGTCTCGAACACGCTCGGCACCATCAACCCCGTCGAGACCCTCGCCGCCTGGGCTCACGAGCAGGGCGCGATCATGGTCGTCGACGCGGCGCAGGCCGCACCGCATCGTGGGGTGGACGTCCAGGCGCTCGGTGCGGACTTCGTCGCGATCTCGTCCCACAAGATGTGCGGTCCGAGCGGGATCGGGGCCCTCTGGGGCAGGCGGGAGCTCCTCGAGGCGATGAGCCCGTTCAACCTCGGCGGCGAGATGATCCGCTCGGTCGGCCTCGACAAGACGACGTTCAACGAGCTCCCGTACAAGTTCGAGGCGGGCACGCCCGCGATCGCCGAGGCAGTCGGCTTCGGGGCGGCGATCGACTACGTCACCGCCGTCGGCCTGGAGGCGATCGGGCGGCACGAGCACGTTCTCGTCGAGCAGACGATGGCGGCGCTCGACGAGATTCCCTGGGTCAGGGTGTTCGGGCCTCCGCCCGAGCGCCGCGCCGGGATCGTCTCGTTCGACGTCGAGGGGATCCATCCGCACGACGTCGCGCAGATCCTCGACTTCGAGGGAGTCGCCGTCCGCGCCGGGCATCACTGCACGCAGCCGCTGATGACGCGGCTCGGCGTTGCCGCGACGACGAGGGCGAGCTTCTACCTCTACTCGCTTCCCGAGGAGGTCGAGCGGCTCGTCGCCGGGCTCCACAAGGTCAAGGCGTCGCTCGGATGACGTCGACTGGCGCCCACGTTCGTGGGCCGGCCGCAGCGGGAAAGGGACCAGCGACGTGAGCGAGTTCGAGCAGATGTACCGGGAGGTGATCCTCGATCACTACAAGGCGCCGCGAAACCACGGGTTGCTCGACCCCAACGACGCCGTCGCGGAGGGCCAGAACCCGCTCTGCGGCGACGAGGTGACGGTGTCGGTCCGGTTCGGCTCCGGCGATGTGATCGAGGACGTCGGGTTCGAAGGCCGCGGCTGCGCGATCAGCCAGGCGGCGACGTCGATGCTCACCGACCTCGTGAAGGGCAGGACCGCCGAGGAGGTCTCGGCTATGCCGAAGGACGAGCTGCTGGAGGAGATCGGGATTCCGCTGACCCCCGTTCGCCTCAAGTGCGCGCTCCTCGGGCTCGGGGTGCTGAAGGTCGCGCTCCACCGGGCGAAGGGCACGCCGCTCCCCGAGGAGTGGGGCACCGCGTCCGGAGAGATCACCGTCTCCTGAAGGGACGGGCGACGTGATCGAGGCGCTGCCGCTCGACGAGCTCCCGGACGGGTCGATGCGCCTGATCCCGGCGGGCGACCACACGATCGGGCTCTACCGTTGCGGTGGCGTGCTCTACGCGATCGAGGATCGCTGCACCCACGACGACGGGCCGCTCTGCGAGGGAGACTGGGATTGCGAGTCCTGCGAGGTGACCTGTCCGCGCCACGGCGCGCGCTTCGACCTGAGAACCGGCGACGCCCTCGCCTTGCCGGCATACCTCCCTGTCGCGACGTATCCGGTGCGGGTGCGGGACGACGGCATGATCGTGATCGACGCGGGCGACTGAGCCCGCCGGTGCGCGGGTAGGCTCGGCACATGCTCGATGACCGTGTCCGCAGCGTGCTCGCGCGCCTCGAGGCGGAGGACGACGCCGAGGACGGCTCGGACCTCCCGACGAGCGAGCGATCGCTCGCGGTGGGACCCGAGTCCGGGAGGCTGCTGTTCGCACTCGTCGCACCGAACGCCGGCTGCGAGGTGCTCGAGATCGGCTCCTCGCGTGGATACTCGACGATCTGGCTGGCGGCGGCCGCGAGGATCCTCGGCGGCCGCGTGGTCTCTCTCGAGCAGGTGCCCGGAAAGATCGAGGCCTGGCGCCGCAACGTCGCCGACGCCGGGCTCGAGGAATGGACGGAGCTCGTCGAGGGCGACGCTCGGGAGACGCTGCCGGCCCTCGAGGACGGGTTCGATGTCGTCTTCCTCGACGCCTGGAAGGACGACTACGAACGACACTTCGAGGTTGCGCGGACGAAGCTCGAGCCCGGCGGGGTGGTCGTGGCGGACAACGTCAACTCGAACCCTGTCGTGCAGGCGTACGCCAGAGCCAGGCAGGCCGATCCCACGCTCCTCTCGGTGACCGTCCCGATCGGCCACGGCCTCGAAGTGACCACCGTCCTGCGCTGAACAGCGTTGGGGCGCGCGTGCGGCCGGTGTCCGATGGGTGCACGGGTGGTCCGCGACCGGAGGCCGGCTTTGCCGGCCGGGAGGCCAGGTGCGGGAGTCGGAAACACTCCGCAAAGGAGGGGGGTGCGTGGGGGAACCTAGGTTCCCCCACGTCCGACTTGCGGCTGTCCGGTGCGGATGCGTACACTCGGTGTACCGCGGAAAGGAGGTGGTCGGGTGTCAGATTCGTGCAGTACCGGCAGTGGAGGTACCAGCGGGTAGAGGCGTGTCCCCGGGACCTACGGGGAATCGCCATAGCCACGCGTAGGGGACTCGCGCTTCGCGCCGCCGGCCACCTCGGTCAGGCTGGAAGCGCCTCTACCAATCCAACGTTGGTTACCGAACGCTCGAGGGCCGCCCGGCGGGGCGGCCCTCGGTGTTTACCTGCGAGCGTCCGTTCCGCTTGCGCGGAACGGACGCCGCAAGCCCCCTCGGGCCCGGCTTCGCCGGGCGCGAGGGTCGATCCCTGAAGCGGGCTGCCGCCTTCGGCGTCGCCCGGAGTTGTTCAGCTGCGAGCTTTTCCGCTTGCGCGGAACGGACGCCGCAAGCCCCCTCGGGCCCGGCTTCGCCGGGCGCGAGGGTCGATCCCTGAAGCGGGCTGCCGCCTTCGGCGTCGCCCGGAGTTGTTCAGCTGCGAGGCTTTCCTGCGAGCTCCGCTTGCGCGGAACAGACGCCGCAAAGATCCCCCGGCAGGCTGCGCCTGCCCGGGGGCACACCCCTGAAGCGGGCTGCCGCCTTCGGCGTCGCCCGGGAGTTGTTCAGCCTCCATTTCCACCCGTTCGGGCGGCGCCACACGCTCCGTTGGTCAGGCGCCCTGGGGCCGTCTAGGCCGCCTGTGCGGACGCCGCCCTGCGGAGCTGCTCGTCGAGCGGGACGCGGTCTGCGAGCCCGAGCCGCCGCATCGACGCGCCGCCGTCGGTGACGACGTTGTCAGGCCCCTCGAGCATCCGCAGCTGATCCCGGGTGAGAAGCGTCGGTGGGATCCGCTCGAACAGCGCCGCCGGTCCGCGGGCGAGCCAGAACGGAACGTGGACGCTCGGCCGGCGCGTTCCGAGCGCCGCCTTGACGCGCCTCCAGAAGTCGCTCCACGTGACCGCGTCGGGCCCGCCGAGCTCGACGGGCCCGTTCGAGCCCTCACCGTCGACCGCGAGGCGCACTGCCCCGACCACGTCGTCGATCCAGATCGGCTGCACGCGTTGGGTCCCCGGGCCGATCACGGGCGTCAGCGGGAAGAAACGGGCGATGCGGACGAAGCGCGGAAGCGCCCCTCCGTCGGAGCCGAACACGAAGCTCGGGCGCAGCACGACATGCTCGATCCCTGAGCCGGCGACGGCCTGCTCCGCGGCCCACTTGGCGCGGAAGTACGGCACGGTCGCGTTCGGGCCGGTGCCCAGCGCGCTCATCAGCACGATCCTTCGGACGCCGGCCTCCCGGGCCGCCTCGACGAGATTGCCCGTCCCCGCGGCCATCACGCGCTCGAAGGCCGAGGGCGCCCCCTCGACGATCGCGACGAGATGCACGATCGTCCTCACGCCCCGCGCCGCAGCGAGCAGCGACGCCGGGTCGGTGACGTCTCCCCGCACGAGGTCCAGGCCGATCCCGTCGAGCGCGCCCGCGGCGCGGGCGGTGCGCACCATCGCCCGTACGCGGCTGCCGCTTCCGACGAGGTCTCGGGCCACGTGGCGCCCGACGAACCCGTTCGCTCCGGTGACGAGGATCATCGCCCGTCCACGAAGTTCTGCCAGTAGCGGCTCGGGGTCGGGCCCCGCTGCCCCTGGTACTTGGAGCCGAGCGTGCCCGACCCGTACGGCGTCTCGGCAGGCTCGGACATCTGGACGAAGGACAGCTGGCCGATCTTCATCTCCGGATAGATCGTGATCGGCAGGTTCGCGACGTTCGAGAGCTCGAGCGTCACGTGTCCGTCGAACCCCGGATCGATGAACCCGGCGGTCGAGTGGATCAGCAGGCCGAGCCTGCCCAGAGACGACTTCCCCTCCAAGCGGGCGACGAGGTCGTCGGGCAGCGTCACACGCTCCAGCGTGGAGCCGAGCACGAACTCGCCCGGGTGGAGGATGAACGGCTCGGAGTCCTCGACCTCGACGAGCTCGGTGAGTCCCTCCTGCTCGGATCGCACGTCGATGTACGGATAGCGCGAGTTCCGGAAGACCCGAAACAGCCTGTCGACGCGGACGTCGAGGCTGGACGGCTGCATCAGCCCGGGGTCGTAGGGTTCGATGCCGATCCGGCCCGCCTCGATCAGGCGCCGGATGGCGCGGTCGGAGAGCACCATCGAAGCGGATCGTAGACCGCCCTCACCGCGGCCCGCCCAGCCCCTCGGCAGGCGGTCATCGCCTACACTGCTAGACCCGGTGTCCATGTTGTATCCATCGATGGACCCGAACGAGCGTTTTCGCGCTCGGAGGGACGCAGTGCGGCGCCGCAAGCGGCGCCGGCGCGCCGTCGTGGCGGGCCTGCTCCTGCTCGCCGTGCTCGCGCTCGCCGGCGGGATGACGCTCGCGGGAAAGTCCGAGAAGCCGGCGAAAGGCCGGTCGACGGCCGAGGCCGCCGCACCGGTCACGGTCGCGGCACGGCCGCGGCCCCTGCCGGTCGAGGTGCGCGGCGTGCACGTGACGGGCGCTCTCGCGTCGCTTCCCGGCAAGCTCCAGGAGTACGTCGGGCTGAAGCGCTATGGGCTCAACACGATCGAGCTCGACGTGAAGGACGAGGGCGGCGAGATCGGCTTCGCCCCGACAGCCGTGCCGCTCGCGCGGAAGGCCGGCGCCGTGCGGAGCTACTACGCGCCGCGACAGGTCGCCAAGCTCGTCCACAAGGACGGGCTCTACCTGATCGGTCGGGTCGTCGTCTTCCAGGACCCGTATCTCGCCCGCGCCCGCCCCGACCTGGCAATCCAGCGCCCTGACGGCTCGGTCTGGACGACGGGGGCCGGGCTCGCGTGGGTCAACCCGTACGACCGGCGCGTCTGGGACTACAACGTGTCCATCGCCGCGGCCGCGGCCCGGGCCGGCTTCGACGAGATCATGCTCGACTACACGCGCTTCCCGTCCGACGGCGACGTAGGCAGTGCCGTCTACCCGGGCAAGACGCGCGTCCCGCGGGGTCACGTGATCGCCGATTTCGCGTCCTACGCGGAGCGCCGGCTCGCACCGCTCGGCGTGCGCGTTTCGACGGCGCTGTTCGGTCTGGCGGCGACCCGGGACATCGGCGTCGGCCAGGTGCCGAAGTTCATCTCGAGGCACATCGACGACATCCATCCGATGGCCTATCCGGTGCTCTACGGCGGCGGCGAGCTCGGCATCGTCTCCCCGAGCGCCGAGCCGGGCGAGACGGTGTTCAGGACTCTCGTCGACTACAAGCGCCAGGTGCGCGGCTCGAAGGCCCAGCTGATCCCCTGGATCCAGGACTGGAACTACGCGCCGGAGCAGGTTCTCCAGCAGGTGCGCGCCGCGCGCCTGCAGGGCGCGAAGGGCTTCCTGCTCTGGAACGCGAACGGGCTCTACACGAAGCAGGCGCTGGCGCCGCCGCCCTCGTAGCTCTTCGGAATGCGCTCGTCCAGGCTCGCGTACGACGACCGCGGCTCCGGCCGCGCCCTCGTCCTCGTCCACGGCCACCCGTTCAGCCGCAGGATGTGGGCACCGCAGCTCGAGACGCTCTCCGACGAGCTCCACGTTATCGCCCCCGACCTGCCGGGGTACGGCGAGTCGCCGCCGGCCGGAGGGATCACGCGGATGCGCGATCTCGCGGACGCGGTGCTCGGGCTCCTCGACGCGCTCGAGATCGAGCGCGCGACCGTTGCCGGTCTCAGCATGGGCGGCCTCGTGGCGATGGAGCTCGGTCTCGGCGACCCGGAGCGGGTGGACGGGCTCGTGCTGGCAGCGACGACCGCAGCGCGCCTCACCGACGAGGAGGCGGCTCGCCGGCGCGCCGCAGCGGAGGACATCGAGGAGAATGGGATGCTGGGGCAGACGGTGGAGATGCTGCCGCGCCTCTTCGGTCCCGCGGCGAGCCGCGATCCGGAGCTCACGGTGCCGATCGCCGCGACGATGCTTCGGACGACTCCCGCGGGCGCGGCGGCGGCGCTCCGCGGCCGGGCCGAGCGCCCGGACTACGAGCGACTTCTCCCCGGCCTGCGCCCCCCGGCTCTCGTGATCGCAGGCGACAGCGACGCGTACTCGACGAAGGAGATCACCGACCAGCTCGTCGACGCGCTGCCCTCGCCGGACGTGGTGATCCTCGACGGCATCGGACATCTCCCGAACCTCGAGGCGCCTGAACGATTCGACGAGGCGGTGCGCGCGTTCGTTCGCATGGTCGGCGTCGGCTGAGGGGGGCCGGACCGGCGGTGCAGGCCGGTCCCGGTCGGCGTTACGGGCCGAGGCGGGTGCGTGACCAGCCGTCGCCCGCCGGCTCGTAGCGGGCGCGGTCGTGGAGGCGGCTCGGACGGTTCTGCCAGAGCTCGAAAGACCCGGGCACGACGCGGTAGCCGCCCCACCACGGGGGAAGCGGCACGTCATCGGTGTCGCGGAACCGCTCCTCCGCCTCGGCATAGCGGCGCTCGAGGTCGTCACGGTCGGCGAGGGGCCGCGACTGGGGCGAGGCCCACGCGCCGAGCCGGCTTTCGCGAGCGCGGCTTCCGAAGTATGCGAGCGACTCCTCGTCGCCGAGCGGCTCCACGGCCCCCTCGACTCGCACTTGTCGGCGAAGCGGTTGTTCCCAGTAGAAGCAGAGCGCCGCCCGAAGATTCGCGTGGAGCTCTCCCGCCTTCCGGCTCTCTCGATTCGTGTAGAAGCGCAGATCGCGGTCGTCGACACCACGGACGAGCACCATGCGAACCGACGGGCGTCCGTCGGGGGTCGCCGTGGCGAGGGCGGCGGCCTCCGGTTCGTGGAGACCCGACTCGCGTGCCGACGCGAGCCAGGCGGCGAGCTGCGCCCAGGGGTCGGGGTCGAGGGCGTCGAGCCATGCGTCGGTCACCGGACGAATGTACTTCCGGAGCCCTCGGATACGCTCCAGACATGGCGACGACGAGAACGATCGAGATCAGGACGGAGATCCCGGGGCCGCGCTCACGCGCCCTCGCCGAGCGAGAGTCGCGGGCGGTGGCAGAGCCGCTCCGCGGCCACCTGCCCGTCTTCGCCGAACGGGCCGAGAACGCGACGATCACCGACGTCGACGGCAACGTGCTCGTCGACTTCGCGGGCGGCGTCGGCGTCATCAATGTCGGCCATGCGCACCCTGTCGTCGTGGAGGCGGTCGCCGAGCAGGCGGCACGGTTCATCCACACCGACTACACGATCGTCCCCTACGAGACCTACGTCGAGCTGGCGGAGCGCCTCTGCGCGCTCGTCCCGATCGCCGGGGAGACGCGTGCCGCGTTCTTCAACGCGGGCACCGAGGCCGTCGAGAACGCGGTCAAGCTTGCGCGCCTGCACACGGGCCGCCCGGGCGTGATCGCGTTCGAGGGTGCCTTCCACGGCCGCACGCTGCTCTCGATGACCATGACCTCGAAGTTCCACCCGTACAAGACCGGGATGGGGCCGTACGCCCCCGAGGTGCACCGCGCGCCGTACCCGAACGCCTATCGCGGGCCGAGTGCTCGCGAGGCGCTCGACAGGCTCGCGCGCCTGTTCGAGGCGGACGTGCCGGCCGACCGGATCGCCGCGATCGTGTTCGAGCCTCAGCTCGGCGAGGGCGGGTTCGTGCCGGCGCCGCAGGAGTTCGTCGAGGGCCTGCGGGCGATCTGCGACCTGCACGGGATCGTGCTGGTCGCAGACGAGGTGCAGACCGGCTTCGGCCGCACCGGCCGCATGTTCGCGATGGAGCACTTCGGTGTCGAGCCGGACCTGATCACGGTTGCGAAGTCGATCGCCGCCGGCCTGCCGCTCTCGGGTGTGATCGGCCGCGCGGAGATCATGGACGGGGCGCACACGGGCGCGATCGGAGGAACGTACATCGGCAACCCCGTCGCGCTGGCTGCGGCCCTGGCCGTGCTGGACGTCTTCGCCGAGGAGGGGCTCGTCGAGCGGGCGAACGTCGTGGGCGGGCGGATCCGGGAGCAGATGCTCTCCTGGCAAGCGCGCTGGCCCGCAATCGGCGACGTCCGTGGTCTCGGCGCGATGCTCGCGATCGAGCTCGTGCGCGATCCCGAGACGAAGGAGCCCGCGCCGGAGCTCGCCGCCGCCGTCATCGACGAGGCGCTCTCGCGCGGGTTGATCCTGCTCAAGGCCGGACTGCACGGAAACTGCGTCCGCGTGCTGTGCCCGCTCACGATCGAGGACGCCGTCCTCGACGAGGCGCTTGCCGTGTGGGACGACGCGCTGGCCGCAGTGCTCGGCTGACCGTCGTCCAGAACAGCTTGTAACAGTCTGGTGCTAGCTGCCTCGGGCGGCTCCGGAGACTGCGATCGGCGTACGCAGGGTTTGAGTGTGTGGGTCGAGACATCTGTCCGTGCGCGGCGCTCGGCGGCCGGAGGGCGGTTCATCCGCCCGGGAGGCCCACCTGGCGTCGATCCGTGCGCGTCGCCGGGGAGGGGGGCTCGTGGGGGGAACCGTAGGTTCCCTCCACGTCAATACTCGAGGCTGCCTCGGCGCTCGTGGCGCTCGAGCGCGAGCGAGACGAGCCGGTCGAGCAGCTCGTCGTAGCCGACCCCCGAGGCGGCGAAGAGGCGTGCGTAGAAGCTCGTCGACGTGAAGCCCGGGATGGTGTTGAGCTCGTTCAGCACTATCTCGCCGTCCGTCTCGCGAACGAAGAAGTCGGCCCGCGCCATCCCCTCGCACGAGGTCGCCACGAACGCGGCGAGCGCGAGCTCGCGTGCCCGCTCGAGCTGCCTCTCGGAGAGGCCCGGCGGAGGGATCACGAGCTCGGAGCCTCCCTCGTCGTACTTCGACGAGTAGTCGTACCAGTCGGCGTTCATGGAGACGACCTGACCCGGAGGCGATGCCTCGGGGCGCGGGAGGTTGCCGAGCACGCCGACCTCGATCTCCATCCCCGGGACGAACTCCTCGACCATCACTTTCTCGTCGTGGCGGCGGGCGAGCGCGATGGCCTCGTCCAGCCCGTCCTCGTCGCGGACCTTCGAGATCCCGACCGACGAGCCCATGTTCGCCGGCTTCACGAACACGGGGTAGCCGAACGGGTTCGTCGCCGGGTCACCGAGCCGCAGCGCGACGTGCCGTGCGACCGGAATGCCCGCGCCACGCATCAGCGTCTTGAACACGTCCTTGTCCATGCAGACCGAGGAGGCGAGCACCCCCGCCCCGACGTATGCGACCCCGGCGAGCTCGCAGAGCCCCTGTACCGTCCCGTCCTCGCCGAACGGGCCATGCAGGATCGGCAGCACCACGTCGACCGCGCCGAGCGTCGCCGGCGCCGAGTCGGCCGGGACGGGAAGCGTCTCGGCGGCACTCGTCGCCGCCAGCTCGGCACGGGAATCGCCCGCGGGGAGCGCCCAGCGTCCGTCGCGGCCGATCTCGATCGTCGCGACCTCGTAGCGCTCGGGATCGAGTGAGGCGACGACGGACGCAGCCGACGCCAGCGAGATCTCGTGCTCGCTCGAGCGCCCGCCGGCCAGCACGGCAACCCGCACCCTGCGGCTCACGCGCGTCCCTGGCCGGTGGCCGCCCCCGCCGGGCGGAGCCCGGCTCCGCAGCGCCCCAGAGAGGCGCCTGAGCCGCAGGCGTGGCTCACGGGGGCGGAGGCGGGCTGGTCGGCGTCGTCGGCGTTGTCGTCGGTGTGGTCGGTGTGGTCGTGGTCGGCGTCGAGGTGGTCGGCGGCGTCGTCGGTGTCGTCACGTCGGGCGGCGGCACGTAGCTCCCCACCGTGAGGTTCACCACCGACTTCGGGTCGGCCTGGCTCGATCCCGCCGGGTCCTGCAGGATCACGAGCCCGTCGAGCGACTCGTCGTCCGTCTCCTGCTGGGCCACGGTGGAGCGGAAGCCCGCCGCGCGGAGGGTCGCCCGCGCGTCGGCGACGCTCTGGAGCGTCACGTCCGGCACAGCCACCGTGGAAGGCCCCTGCGAGACGGACAGCGTCACCGACGAGCCCTGCGATGCGGTCGAGTTCCCGGGCGGATCCTGGTCGACGACCTCGCCGGCGGGCCTGTCGCTCTCCACGTCTGCCCTGCCGACCGTGAAGCCGGCCGACTGGAGCTGCGCGGCGGCGACGTCGTAGGTCTGGCCGACGACCGAGGGCACCGCGACCGGCTTCGGGCCGCTCGACACGTTGATCCGCACCGACGCGCCCTCGACGACGACGGTGCCCGAACGAGGATCCTGCGCCGTGACCGTGTCGGATGGCTTGTCGGACGGCACCTCGTGGACGCTGGTGTCGAGCCCCGCAGTCGTCAGCTCCTTGACCGCCGTGTCGCGCGACTTGCCGACGAGCGACGGCACCGTGACGTTCCGCTTGCCGCTCGAGACGAGGATCGTGACCATGCTCCCCTTCGGCTGACGCGATCCGGCCGCCGGCTCCTGGTCGTAGACGTAGCCCTTCTCGACGTCTCCGTTCGGCAGGCGCCGCACATTGGGATCGAAGCCGTCCCCGACGATGAGCGGCACGGCGCGGCTCTCGAGGATGCCGGTGTAGTTGTCGACAGCGACCGGCTCGTTCGCGTCGATCTGGTCGCGCACGTTGTCGTAGAAGAGCCAGGCGGCGATCCCGATCGCGACCGCCGCGCCGAGCGCGAGAAGCCAGGGCCACCAGGAGCGCCCACGGCGCAGCTCGCCGTCGTACGAGCGATATCGCTCGTCCCCCCCGACGCCCGCGGGGCGGATGGGAGGGCCGACGGTGGTGGCCGCGGTCGTCTCGCCGCGGAGCACCATCGTGGCGGCCTCCTCGGTCTCCGGCCCGACCCCCTCGCCGCGCCCGACCAGCTCGAGATCCCGGTCCATCTCCTTCGCCGTCCGATAGCGCTCCGCAGGCTCCTTCGCGAGCGCCCGCAGCACGACGAGGTCGAGGTCGCGCGGGATCTCCGGGCGGATCGTCGACGGCGCCTCGGGCACCTGCGAGAGATGCTTCATCGCGATCTCGACGGGCGTCTCGCCCGTGAACGGCACCTTTCCGGTCAAGAGCTCGTAGAGCACGATCCCGGTCGAATAGAGGTCAGACGACTCGTCGACGGGCGCGCCGCGCGCCTGCTCGGGCGAGAGGTACTGCGCGGTGCCGATGATGGAGCCCGCCTCCGTCATCTGGCTCGAGCCCGCCCGGGCGATCCCGAAGTCCGCCACCTTGACGCGGCCCTCGTTGTCGACGAGCACGTTGTGCGGCTTGATGTCGCGATGGACGATGCCGTTGCGGTGCGCGTAGCGGAGCGCCGCGAGCACCTGGCGGGTGTACGAGATGGCGACCGGGACCGGGCACACGCCGCGCGTCACGATCAGCTCCTTGAGCGTCCGCCCCTCGACGTACTCCATGACGATGAAATACGAGCCCTCGGCCTCCCCGCGATCGTGGATCGCGACCACGTTGGGGTGCGAGAGACCGGCGGCATGCGTGGCCTCGCGCCGGAAGCGCTCGACGAATTGCCCGTCGTTCGCATAGCGCTCGTGGAGCATCTTGATCGCGACCTTGCGGCCGAGCTCCTGGTCCTCGGCCAGCCAGACGTCGGCCATACCGCCCGAGCCGAGCCTGCGCTCGAGGCGGTATCGGCCCGCAAAGATCGTTCCTCGTCGCTCGTCGATGGTCGTCATCCGTTTCCGAAGGTTAGGGGTTGTTCGCCGCGGGTCGCAGGAGTGCCTCCATGACCTCGCGGGCGATCGGCGCCGCGGTCGCGCCCCCCGTCGACGCCTGGTTCTCGAGCGCGACCGCGATCGCGACGCTGGGCCGCTCGCCCTCGCGACCGGCGAACGCGACGAACCACGTCGTGTTGCGCCCGGGGTCGCCCGTCTCCGCCGTCCCCGTCTTGCCCCCGATCCGGAAGCCGGGGATCTGTGCCGCCGTGCCGGTGCCGGCCTGGACGACGCTCACCATCATGTCCTGGATCTGCTGCGCATGCACGGGCCCCACCGCCCGGCTCAGACGCTCCCGGCGCGTCCGGGAGAGGGTCTTTCCCTGCGGTGAGACCACCTTCTCCACGACCCACGGGCGCATCACGATCCCGGCGTTGCCGATGCCGCCGGCGACCATCGCCATCTGCATCGGCGTCGCGAGCATCCGCTCCTGGCCGAACGCCATCCTCCCTGCGTCGACGTCAGCGTCTCGCTTCGGGTACCACAGGTCGCCGTTGCGGTACAGCCCGCTCGGATAGCGCTCGCTGTCCGGTGTCTCGAGCGGAGGGCGCTCGTAGAACCCGAACTTGCGGGCCTGGTCGAGGATCCGCTTCGCCCCGAGCGCCTTGCCGATGTTGCAGAACACCGAGTTGACGGAGTGCTGGAGCCCCTGCGCGAGCGTCAGGTTCCCGAACGGCGCCTCCGTGTCGAAGTTGTTGACCCTCTTTCCGTAGACGGTGCAGTAGCCCGGGTCGTAGAACGACGACTCGGGGGTGAAGCGGTTCGACTCGAGCGCCGCGGCCGCCGTCACGAGCTTGAACGTGGAGCCGGGGGCGTAGAGCCCCTGCGTGGCGCGGTTGACGAGCGGCGCGGCGGGCCGGCAGTCGGCGGTGATCTTGTCGATCTCGCCGAAGTGGTCCTCGACGAGGTTCGGGTCGTAGCTCGGTGACGACGCCATCACCAGGAGCTTTCCGGTGCGGGGGTCGAGTGCCACCACCGCGCCGCACGTGCGGCCGAGCGCGTCGAGCGCGACCTTCTGCGCATCGAGGTCGAGCGTGGTGACGACGGTGTCGCCGACGATCGGCTTGCCGGACAGCTCGTCGAGCTGCTGGTCGACGAGATCGGAGAGCGCCCGGTCGGTTCCGGTCAGGGTGCCGTTCAGGGACTTCTCGAGGCCGGCGCGGCTGCGGGAGATCGTCGAGTATCCGACCACGTGCGCGGTGAGCTTGCCCTGCGGGTAGCGGCGGAAGTAGAACGTCTTCCCGCGCCGCTTCACAGTGCGGTTGCGGGCGAGAGCGCGACCAGGAGCGAGGATCAGCCCGCGGCGCACCTGGAACTCGGCGACGCGCTGGATCTCGTTGTCCTGGCGCGCCGCCAGGCCCGGCCGGGCCCATGTCTGCCAGTACGTGGTCGCGACGATCAGCGCAACGATCAGGCCCATCGCGACCCGCGCGACACGTGTGAGCTGCCCGTTCACGTTCTCGCCGTCTGCACTGCTCGATTCGACACGAGGAGGAGCAATGCGATCATCACGAAGTTCGCGACGATGCTCGTGCCGCCGTACGAGACGAACGGGAGGGTGATACCGGTGAGGGGCACGAGGCGGAGGACGCCTCCGACGATGATGAACGTCTGCAGCGCGAGGCCGAAGCTGAGGCCCGCCGCGAGGAGCTTCGAGAAGCCGTCCTGCGCGATCAGCGCGACGCGCATGCCGCGGGCGACGAGCGCGAGGTAGAGCAGCAGCACCGCGGCTGCCCCGATCAGCCCGAGCTCCTGGGCGATCGCCGAGTAGATGAAGTCGGTCTGCAGATACGGGATCAGCGGCGTCCCGTCCACCGTCTCGAACGTGCCGTTGCCGATCCCCGTGCCGCCGTAGCCCCCGTTCGCGATCGAGTACAGGCTCTTCACGAGCTGGTAGGAGTCACAGTTCTGGCGGTACTCGAAGAGCCCGTTGATGGAGCAGTAGACCTTGTCGTCGGTCCAGGGCTCGAGCCAGACCGTGACGCGTTGCTGGACGCGGTCGAGCGCGTTGTAGAGGACGGCCGCGCCCCCGGCGAAGAGGACGAGCCCGGCGGCGACGATCGTGAGCCGGCCCGTCGCCACGTACAGCATCGCGAGGAAGATCCCGAAGTTGAGGAGCGCCGAGCCCAGGTCGCTCGTCTGGACGAGCACGAGCATCGCGGCCCCCCAGATCGCGAGGAGCGGGCCGAAGTCCTTCAGGCGCCCCTGGGCGAGCGACTCGCGCTTGTCGCGGAGGTAGCCCGCGAGGAAGATGACGAGGAAGAGCTTTGCGAACTCGCCCGGCTGGAACTGGAGCGGGCCGATCTCCACCCACAGCCTGACGCCGTTGATCTGCTCGCCGAGGCCCGGGGCCGACGGCAGCATCAGGAGCACGATGGCCGAGACGCCGAAGAGGTACTTGTAGCGCTCGAGGACCCTGTAGTCGAAGCGCAGCCAGACAAGAACGAGCACGTACACGGCGACGCCGACGGCAACCCATACGAGCTGCTTCCGTCCCTCCTCCGGGTCTAGCCGGTACACGAACGTCAGGCCGATCGCGCAGAGCAGCCCTGTCAAGGGCAGCAGGGTGGGGTCTGCGTTGGGAACCGTGGCGCGGGTGACGAAATGGGCGGCGAGGAAGACGGCGCCGAGGAGCGCCGCCCACGGCACCCAGCCCCAGTCGACTGCGGACGCGCCCTGAAGCCATGCGCTCGCGAACGCGGTGGACGCGACGAGCCCGGCGAGGACGAGCGTGACGAGCTCGCGGTTGCGGGCGCTCACCGCAGGAGGCTCCACCAGAGGGCGAGGGCGGCGACCGCGAGGATTGCGAGCAGGAACAGGAGCGCGGGCCATCGACTTCCCTTTCCGGCCCCGTGCCGCCGAGCGTCCTCGAGCGTGGGGCCGTCAGGGCCCAGAAGGTCGTCGTCCTCCTCCCCGGTCTCTTGCGCGTCCCCCGCCGGAGGCGAAGGAGGTGCCAACCCTGCTTCGACGAGCTCGAACAGCACGACTGTCACGTTGTCCTCTCCGCCGGCGGCATTTGCCGCCGAGACGAGCGCACGCGCCGCCTCGCGTGGATCGCGGCCGGTGGACTCGAGCAGCCTCTGGATCTCGTCGTCCCGTACCATCGCGCTGAGCCCGTCCGAGCAGAGCAGCAGGAGGTCGCCTGGAGCGGGCCGGAGCGTCACGGTGTCGACCTCGACCTCCGCCTCGGTGCCGAGCGCACGTGTGATCACCGAGCGGTGCGGGTGCACAGCAGCCTCGTCCTGGGTGAGACGGCCGCTTCGCACCAGTTCGGCGACGAGCGAGTGGTCCGTCGTCAGCTGTTCGAGCACAGCGTTTCGGTAGAGGTACGCGCGGGAGTCGCCGACGTGCGCCAGCGTGACGGTTTCGGCGTCCGCGTCGACCAGCGCCACCGTCGCCGTCGTCCCCATCCCGGCAACGGACGGATCGTGCACGGCCCGCTCGAAGATCCTGCGGTTGGCGGCGCGGACGGCAGTAGCGACGCCGTCGGCACCCTCGATGGACGCGATGCCCTCCTCGATCGCCGCCGCTGCGATCGACGACGCGACCTCGCCCGCCTGGGCGCCGCCCATGCCGTCTGCGACAGCGAAGAGCGGAGGCTCGCAGACGAAGGCATCCTCGTTCTGCCGCCGCTTGCGGCCGGTGTCCGAGAGCCCGAACGAGCGTCCGACGACGAGCGCCATCTCCGTCAGGCCTCCACCAGGAGGTCGGTGTGACCGATCCGGATGACGTCGCCCGGCTGCAGCAGCCGGCGTGTCGTCACGGGCGCGCCGTTGACGAACGTGCCGTTCGTCGAGCCCGCGTCCTCGACCCAGAGGCCGTCGGCCTGGCTGTCGAGCGTCGCGTGTCGGCTCGACACGGTGGTGTCGCTGTCGAGGCGGATCGTGTTCTCGGCGCCTCTGCCGACACCGGCCGAGCTGGCCAGCTCGATCGCCGTGCCGGCCGCGAGAGCCGGGCTCCTGAGCACGCGGACGCGGCGCGTGGACGGGGCGAGAGCAGCCCTGAGGGCGGCTGCCTCTCCGGCCGGGATCACGATGCTCTCCTGCGGCGCGCCGGCCGACAGGCCCCTGGTGGCCGAGCGGACCACGAGCCAGACGAAGAGGTACAGAAGCGCGAGAAACGCGACCTTGAGACCGAGGAGCGTCTCGTCGACCGTGAGGGCAACGCTCACCGGAGGGTGCGCCCGAAGACGAGCTCGGTGCTGCCGATCGTGATCCGGTCCCCGTCGGAGAGCTTCGCCCGCTTCTCGACTCTGCGGCCGTTGACGTCCGTGCCGTTCGTGGAGCCGAGGTCGACGACGACCCAGTTGGTCGGGCTCTCCTGGACGAGCTCGAAATGCCGACGTGAGACGTTCCCGTCGTCGACCCTGACCTCGCACTCACGCGAGCGCCCGACGACGACGCGACCGGAGGAGACGGGGACGACGCGTCCGCCGACCGTGAGCGTGACGAGCTCCTGCAGCACCTCCTCGCTCGCCTCCGCATCCTCGTCCAGCGGCACGGGCGGGCGGTAGACCATCGTCGCCGCAGGCGCCTCTCCAGCAGGCGGAAGCGGCATCGAAGCGGGCGGCGCCTCGATCGGGACCGGTGCCGCGCTCGGCTCAGGCAGGGCGGCGACGCGCTCCTCCGGTTGCGTGATGCGCGTCGCGATCCCGAACTCCCCGATCGCGAGGTCGTCGTCCGTCTCGAGCCCCACGCTGGGGGGGGCGAGCATGGCGTAGCCCTCGCGGCGGGCGTGCTCGCCCAGGTACTCCTGGAGCTCGCCGACGAGCGAGCCCTCGTACGCCGCGAACTGCGCGCGGTCGGGGGGAGAGAGGTACACCGTGTAGTCGTTCGGCACGTACACGCGCGACACCGAGACTGAGCGGTGCTCGTCCATCTCCTTCGCGAGCTTGCGGGCGAGCTCGACCGGCTGGACGTGCGTCCTGAACGCACGGCCGAACACCCCTTCGAAGAGGCCCTCGATCCTGCTCTCGATTGCGCGAAGGACGCTCATGCCTCGGGGCGCCTCCCCCGGACGAGTCTACCGGCCACGGCGTAGGGCTATCCCTGCGCCGATGGGCCGGACGAAGGGACGGGCCGCGAGCAGCCCGCAGAGGAGCATGGTCCCGAAGACGAAGCCCGGCCACGGCACCGACGGCGCCCACGCGAGCACGAGCACGAGCTGGAGCGCCCCGAGGACGGCGATCCCGATTGGGCCACGGGCGATCGCTCTCGGCAGGAGCAGCGTGACGATCGCGGCGGCGAGAGCGGTCGTCGAGAGCTCCGGATGAGCCCGCAGCAGGCCGCCGAGTGCCGCCAGCACGTCGCCGGGGCGCTCGGTGCCGGCGATCCCGAGATCGTGCGCCTTCCCGCCGCCGAGAGGGAGGCTCGCGCCGGAGAGGCCCGCAACCGCGGCTGCGGCGAAGACTCCCGTAGCCGCCTGAAGCGCGCGACGCCAGGCGCCGCGGACGGGCTGGACCGCGAGCGGAAGCAGCGCGAGCAGGCCGATCGCGGCCAGCAGTGGCCCTGCGGTGAAGGCGAGCCCCGTCTTGGGATCACGCCATGTCACCGCGAGCCAGACGAGGGCGAGGCCACCGTAGGTGACCGCCGCAGCCTGTGCGACGTTCCCGAGCGGGAAGACGGGTGCGGCGAGCGCGATCGCGAGCCCGAGTCGCGGCGCGCGAAGCGTCACGAGGCCCGCGGCGAGAGCGATCAGCGCCAGAAGGAAGCCTGGCCAGAACGGGAGGAGCGAGCCTCCGGCCACGGTCGCTACGGCCGCCAACGCTGCCGGCGCGAGCCGCTCGAGCGGAGAGACGGGAGCGGCGACCGGACGAGGCTTCGCCGACTGCTTCCTGCGCCGCGGGGCGGTCGCGCGTCGCGGGACCTCCTGTACGGCTCCGGAGAAGGCGTCGCGAAGCTCGGTCGCGAGACGCGCTGCCGGCGGTCGCTTCGTCGGATCGACCGAGAGCGCGGCGTCGATCACGGCGAGGAGGCGCCGCGGCAAGTCGCCACGACGTGCAGAGAGCGGAGGCGCCCCGGACGCGATCGTGGACGCGACGTTGGGCAACGGCACGCCCCAGAACGGATGGCTCCCGGCCAGTGATTCCCAGAGGATCACGCCGACGGCCCACACGTCGCTGCGCTCGGTCGCATCGGCCCCGTCGAGCCGTTCGGGAGAGATGTACGCGAGCGTGCCGGGAACGTCCCCCACGGCAGTGAGGGTGTCGGCCTCGTCGAACTGGGCGAGCCCGAAATCGAGGACGCGTGCGGATAGCCCCGGGCCCTCCTCGACGAGCACGTTGGACGGCTTCACGTCGCGGTGGACGATCCCCCGGCGGTGTGCGTGCGCGAGCCCCTCGAGCACCTGGGCCGCAAGCTCGACAGCGGCGGCGTCGTCCAGGTCACCCGACCGGATCGCCTCTCGCAGCGTGCGCCCCCGAACGTACTCGTACGCGATGTACACGTGCCCCGCGTCGGAGCCGAAGTCGTATGCGCGCACGCAGCGCTCGTGACGCAGCCGTGTGGCCGCCTCCATCTCGCGCGCGGCGCGCGCTGCTCGCTTGCCCTCGCGCGGGACGATCTTGAGCGCGACGTCGAGCCCAGTCCGCTCGTCACGAGCGAGCCAGACCGACCCGGAGCCGCCCCGGCCGATCGGTCTGAGAGGCCGGTAGCGGTCGAGGACGAGCTGGCGGTCGGGGAGTGCGAAGGCAGCGGTGGGCACCGTTCACCGTCCCTTCGCCGCTAGAGGGGATCGTCCTGCGCCAACGAAATGTGCCGTACACTCGGCGGCATCGGGTCGTTCGGCGACAATGCCCTTGCCGCGGCCCACGAGGCCTGATGCCGGTGACCACGTGACCGTCCACGACGACGACATCCTCGACTTCGACTTCGTCGACGACGAGACCAGGGAACTGCACGCGGACTCGCGTCCGGGCGGCACGCGTCCGCCCTCGGGAGGCCCCCCGGGCGGCGGCGGTGGTGGTGGCCCGCGACGGCCGCGCTTCCAGCCCCCGCGTGGGGTGACGCCGCTCCTCCGGCTCGCCGGATTCGTCGCGTTCGCGATCCTCGTCGTCGTGCTGCTCGGCGTCTGGGTGCAGGGCTGCGCGGGTGAGGACACCGACGCCACCTACGCGGATTACATGACCGACATCGGCGCGGTCGGCAACGACTCCCAGAAGATCGGCAACGACCTCGCGACCCTGCTCACGACCGCCGGGCTGGCGCAGGCAGACCTCGAGACGCGGCTGGGTGGCCTCGTCCAGCAGGCGCAGCTCGACGTCACCCGCGCGCAGGACGTCGATCCGCCCGGGCCGCTGACGCCCGCGCACGCGAACGCGATCCAGGCGCTGAACCTTCGGGTCTCCGGCCTACAGGGGCTCCTCGACACGTTCAGGGCGACGAAGGACGCAGAGGACGCGACGGTGGCCGGCGAGCAGCTTGCGGCGCAGGGACAGAGACTCGAGGCGAGCGACGTCGTCTGGAAGGACCTGTTCCAGGGTGCGGCGCTCGAGACCATGACGGCGGAGGGCGTCGAGGGGGTCAACGCGCCGGCGTCGGTCTTCGTGCAGAACACCGACCTCTTCACGGCGCGCTCGATGAGCGCGATCTGGCAGCGTGTGCACGGTGCCTCGACGGGCGGCACTTCGCCGGGGCTGCACGGCAGCCAGCTCGCCTACACGAAGGTGCAGCCGGCGGGCATCCAGCTCTCGACGACGACCGAGACGCGGATCGACATCTCCACCGACCTCTCCTTCGAGGTCGGGGTGCTGAACTCGGGCGAGAACCAGGAGGTCGGCGTCAAGGTGACGCTGACGATCCCGGCGCAGCCCACCCCGATCGTGAAGAACGGCACGATCGAGGTGATCGACCCGGGCGAGACGAAGGTCGTCACCTTCGCGGACTTCCCCGACTTCCCGTTCGGCGAGGACACCACGGTGCAGGTGAGCGTCAAGCCGGTGGCCGGGGAGACGAACACCGGCAACAACTCCGCGGAGTATCCGGTCGTGTTCTCGCTCGAGCCGTCGCCGTGAGCTCGTCCGAGCGAGCGCACCACTCCCTTAGGTTCCGTGTGCCCGGTGACGACCGGGGCCGGCTTCGGCTGCCGGGCACGGCCCGCCAGGGGTCGGCGTGAGCCTGTCGCTCGGTGTCGCCATCGCGGCCTGCGCCGTCGCCGCGCTGGCGCTTCTCGTGGTCGTCGCGGTCTGGCACGGGCTTCGTGACGTTCGCCGCGGGCAAGCGGCGATCCTGGGGGGCTCGACCGGCGACGTCGTCGAGTTCGCCGTCTCCCTGCAGGGGCGGATCGACGATCTCCACCGTGCGGTCGACGAGGTCGCAGCCGGCTTGACGCGGGTCGATCGGCGCATCGACGGTGCGGTCACGAACACGTCGGTCGTCCGCTACGACGCCTACGAGGACGCCGGCGGGCAGCAGTCTGCATCGTTCGCGCTTCTCGACGCGCACCGGACCGGGACCGTCGTCACCGCCATCCAGGGACGCGATTACGCACGCGTGTACGTGAAGGAGCTCGAGCGCGGCAAGCCCTCGCTCGCCCTCTCCCCGGAGGAGGCGGAGGCGGTCGAAAGGGCGATGGCCCGCTGACGACGTGGGGGAAACCATGTTTCCCCACGAGCCCCCTCCTTCACCGCAGCGCACGGGTCACCCAGCGTTGGCCTCCCGGCCAGGCGGAGCCAGCCTCCGGCGGCCACGGTCTGCATCACGAACGGCGTGAAATGCAGGCGTCGCCCGCTGCTACGTTTCGCGCGAGATGCAGCACGTACTCGTGTTGAACGCCAGCTACGAGCCGCTGAACGTGTGCTCCACGCGGCGTGCTCACGTGCTCGTGTGGAAGGGGAAGGCGGAGGTGGTCGAGCGACTCGACGAGCCCCTGCGCACGGCGACGAACACGTATGTGCGGCCCCATGTGATCCGGCTCGTGACGTACGTGCGGGTTCCGCAGTCCGTGAAGCGGCGCATCTCGCGGAGGGCGCTCTTCGCGCGCGACGGCTGGCGCTGCGCCTACTGTGGAGACGGTTCCTCCCGCCTCACGCTCGACCACGTCGTGCCCCGCTCGCGCGGCGGCGACTCCGTCTGGGAGAACGTCGTCACCGCCTGCGCCGCGTGCAACCTTCGCAAGGCCGACAGGCTGCTCGAGGAGACGCACATGCGACTCGTGCGTCCTCCGCGGCCGCCGGCGCCCGTTCTCTTCATCAGCCTCGCGCTGCACGCAGTGCCCGACTCGTGGCGGCGCTACCTGCCGGGGCTCGACGACACGAACGCCCCCTCGAACGCCGCCGCCGCCTGAGAACCTAGGGCCAGGCGCCGGCGCGCTGCACTCGCCCCGGGAGGGCGCTGCCGAGCACGGAGCCGAGCCAGCGAGCGGCGTCGATGAGCCGGTCGAGGTCGACGCCGGTCTCGATCCCCTCGTGCTCGAGAAGGTAGACGACGTCCTCGGTGGCGACGTTCCCCTGCGCGCCCGGCGCGAACGGGCATCCCCCGACGCCTCCCAGCGAGCCGTCCACGAGCACGGCTCCGGCCTCCAGTGCGGCCAGCACGCAGGCCAGGGCGGTGCCCCGCGTGTCGTGCAGGTGGACGCCCACCGGCGCTCGGAGCGTGGCGACGGCGCGTGCGACGAGCGCACGCACCTCGCGCGGGACAGCGACCCCGATCGTGTCGGCCAGCACGAGCTCGACATCGCTCGCGCCGGCGACCCGCGCTGCGAGCTCGAGGACGACCCCGGGATCGACCCTGCCCTCGTACGGGCATCCGAACGCGCAGCTCAGCGTCGCGGTGGCCCGGCGCCCGTCGGCGTCGGCGCGCTCGAGGACAGCGAGCGCCCGTGCGACGCCCTCCTCGACCGACGAGCCGGCGTTCCGCTGCTGGAAGCTCTCGGTGACGCCGAACGTCACGTGCGCCTCGGCCAGGCCCGTCGCGGCGAGCCGCTCGTAGCCCCGTTCGTTGAGGACGAGCCCGCCCCATGACGTGTCGCCGTCCGGAGGCAGCGCCGCGACGACCTCCTCGGCATCGGCCATCGCGGGCACGAGGTCGTCACGCACGAAGCTCGCGACCTCGACCCGGGGCACTCCGCACGCTGCTATCCGCCCCGCAAGCTCGGCGCGGGTCGCGGGCGGCAGCGTCACGTCGAGGCTCTGGAGCCCGTCCCGCGGCGCGACGTCGCAGATCTCCACGCGCATTCGGTGAGCCTAGTGCGCATTTTGAACGGAGGGGTGTGCGTTAGCCGTTCGCGGCCGGAGGGCCTACGCGGGTTGTTCTGTGCAGGACCGAAGGAGGGGGCTCGCGGGGGAACCATGGATTCCACCACGTCCAGTCAGGCGGCGACCGTCTCCCAGCCCTCCTCGCGGTCGGCGCGGTAGGAGCCGAACACACGCAGGCGCGCGGTCTCGGCGCGAAGCTCGAGGAGCGCAGCAGCGACGTCCTCGTCGAGAGGATGCCCGCCGAGCACGCAGTCGAACCGATAGTCGAACGGCCGTGACGGGATGGGGCGCGAGACGAGCTGCACCATGTCGATCTCTCGTCGGGCGAGCGGCCCGATGGCGCTGTGGAGCGCTCCCGGGCGGTGATGTGTCTCGAACGTGAGCGCGGTGCGCCACTCGCCGGGCCTGCGATCCAGCCGCGTGTACGGGGCGAGCGCGGCAAAGCGCGTGTAGGCCTCGTGGTCACCGACGTCGTCCGACGAGCGTGACGAGCCCGTGCATGCGTGCCGCGCGTGCGCTCGCTATCGCCGCCACGCCCGGATCGCCGAGCGTCGCCACCGCCGACGCTGCGTCACCCGTCGTCGCGGCGACCGTCGCGGTCGCCCACGGCATCGACGCGAGCAGGCTCCGGCACTGGTCGAGCGCGACCGGGTGTGAGCGGATCTCCCTTACCTCCTCGAGCGCGACCTGCGCCGGCCCGACGAGCGCATGGTGGATCGGAAGAATCGCCTCCGCGACGATCGAGAGCGCGGAGTCGTAGAGGAGGTCGTGCGTCTCGTTGACGGGGCCCACGAGCGAGCTCTCGATCGGCAGCACGCCGAACGTGCAGCTCTGGGCGGAGACGGCGTCGACGACGTCGGTGAACGACGCCTGCGGAACGAGGCGCGAGGCGGGGAAGAGCCTGTCGCATGCCGCCGCGCTGTGCGCGCCCTCGCGGCCGGGGTACGCGACCGTGATGTCGTTGGAGGTCATGTGATCGTCGACCGGTGATCGGCATGACGTCCGGGGGCGTCCCGGCACCGGCGGGGCGATGCTGCGCAGCGTGCGGGTCGCCATCCGGTTCGCGCGAGTTGCCGGTCAACCATCTGATGCCTTTCGGAGGAGTCGTCCGCCAGGAGGATCGGCTAGCCGGCGCGGGCGGGGAGCGGGGCGCCGACTAGCGGCGAAAGGCGAAGAAGAGCTCGAAGAGGCGGGTGGGGCGGCTCTCCATCGCGAACAGGTTAGTGCCCCGTGCCCATTCGCCGCAAGACCGCGTCGCCGAGCTCGCTCGTCGAAGAGGAGCCGCCGAGATCGGGCGTCGGCTCCTCGGCGAGCGCCTCGTCGATCGCGTGCTCGAGCGCGTCTGCCTCGTCCAGGCGTCCGAGGCCGTGCCGGAGCATGAGCGCTGTCGAGCGGAGCATCGCCGCCGGGTTCGCGACGCCCTGGCCCGCAATCTGCGGAGCGGAGCCGTGCACGGGCTCGAAGAGCCCGGGGCCCTCGTCCCCCAGCGAGGCGGACCCGGCGAGCCCGAGCCCTCCGGTCACCGCTGCCGCGACGTCCGAGAGAATGTCGCCGAACGTGTTCTCGGTCACCACGACGTCGATGGCCCCGGGGGCGTTCACGATCGTCATCGCGAACGAGTCCACGAGCGCGTGGTCGAGCGGGACGTCGGGGTAGTCCTCGGCGCCGAGCTCCGAGACGACGTTGCGCCAGAGGCGCGAGGTGTGCATCACGTTCACCTTGTCCACGGACGTGAGCCGTCCCTCGCGGGCGCGGGCGAGCCCGAACGCCCGGCGCGCGATCCGCTCGACCTCCGGCCGCTTGTACTCGCACGTGTCGAACCACGTGCCGTCGTCGCGAGTCCCCTTCGCGCCGAAGTACAGGCCGCCCACGAGCTCGCGGACGACGAGGATGTCGATGCCCGCCGCCCGTGCCGGGCGCAGGTTCGCGTAGACCCCGAGCTCCCTGCGTAGCGCGAGAAGCCCCTGCTCGGGACGCACCGGCAGGCCCTCGAGCTCGGGGAGCCCGACCGCGGCGAGAAGCACTGCGTCGGCCGCGCGACATGCCTCGAGCGTCTCGGCCGGGAGCGGCTCGCCCTCTGCCAGGATCGCGTTCCCGCCGAAGGCATGCTCTGTGTGCGCGATGCCGAGCAGGTCGAGCACGCGGATCGCCTCGGCTGCGACCTCGGGCCCGATCCCGTCCCCCGGCAGGACGGCGACGCTCACGTCTGGTCGACCTTGCAACAGTCTGTTGCAAGCGTTGTCACGCGTTGCCGTGCGCTGCCTCGTACGCCGCGATCTCGTCCTCGTGCTGAAGCGTGAGCGCGATGTCGTCGAGGCCGTTCAGAAGGCGGTGGCGGGTCGACTCGTCGAAGTCGAACGGAACCTCCCGACCGTCCGGCGCGACCACGACGCGGCGCTCGAGGTCGACGGTCATCTCCGATCCCGTGTCGAGGTTCACCGACTCCATAAGCCGCTCGACCTCTTCCTGCGGCAGCTCGATCGCGAGCATTCCGTTCTTACCCGCGTTGATCCGGAAGATGTCGCCGAACGAGGGGGCGATGATCGCGTCGAAGCCGTAGTCGGAGAGCGCCCAGGCCGCGTGCTCGCGTGACGATCCGCAGCCGAAGTTGCGTGCCGCCAGCAGAACCCTTGCGCCGGCGAACTGGGGCTGGTTGAGCTCGAACTCCGGAAGCTCCGACCCGTCCTCGTCGTAGCGCCAGTCGAAGAACGCAAACGGCCCGTAGCCGGTGCGCTCGATGCGCTTCAGGAACTGCTTCGGGATGATCTGGTCCGTGTCGACGTCGACGCGGTCGAGGACCGCGACCCGGCCTTCGACGACGCGAACGGCCTTCACGCCGGGATGGGCTCCGCGTCGATCGAGCGAACGTCGACGAAATGCCCGTGCAGGGCGGCTGCCGCAGCCATCTGGGGGCTGACGAGGTGAGTGCGCCCGAGATGCCCCTGCCGCCCCTCGAAGTTGCGGTTGGAGGTCGATGCGCAACGCTCCCGCGGCGCAAGGATGTCCGGGTTCATCCCGAGGCACATCGAGCAGCCCGCGAGGCGCCATTCGAAGCCGGCGTCGAGAAACACGCGGTCGAGCCCCTCCTCCTCGGCCTGACGACGCACCTGGGCCGAGCCGGGCACGGCGAGCGCCTTCACGCGCGGGTCGATCCTCCGTCCCGCGAGGACCGCGGCGGCCGCACGCAGGTCCTCGATTCGCCCGTTCGTGCAGGAGCCGATGAACACGCGGTCGATCGGGATGTCCTCGATCCTCTGGCCGGGGCGGAGGTCCATGTAGGCAAGTGCGCGCTCTGCGGCCGCGCGGTTCTCCGCGTCCTCGACGAGCGCGGGGTCCGGCACCGTGCCGGTGACCGGCACGACCATCCCCGGGTGCGTGCCCCACGTCACCTGCGGGACGAGCTCCCGCACGTCCACCTTCACGTACGCGTCGTAGGTCGCGTCGGGATCGGACGCGAGCGCGCGCCAGTCGTCGAGCGCCCGCTCCCACGCTGTGCCCGTCGGCGCGTGCTCTCGCCCCTCGAGGTACGCGAACGTCGTGTCGTCGGGTGAGATGATCCCAGCCCTCGCCCCCCACTCGATCGACATGTTGCAGATCGTCATGCGCTGCTCCATCGAGAGCGCGCGGATCGCGTCGCCGGAGTACTCGACGTCGTACCCGATGCCGGCCTCCACTCCGACCTGGGCGATCGCGCCGAGGATCATGTCCTTGGCCGTGAGGGCCGGGGGCAGGTCTCCGACGAACTCGAGCAGGATCGTCCTCGGCCTTCGCTGAAGCAGCGTCTGCGTCGCGAGGACGTGCTCGACCTCGGAGCTGCCGATTCCGAAGGCCAGCGCACCGAACGCGCCGTGCGTCGACGTGTGGCTGTCGCCGCAGACGATCACCTTGCCCGGCTGCGTCAGCCCGAGCTCCGGGCCGATCACGTGGACGATCCCCTCCCGGCCCGACCCGGATGCGTGCAGGCGGATCCCGAACTCCTCGCAGTTCGCCCGGAGCGCGTCGAGCTGCGCTCTGCCGAGCTCGTCCGTCACCGGCCCCGGAAGCGTCGGGACATTGTGATCCATCGTCGCAACCGTCAGGTCGGGTCTCCGCACCCGCCGCCCCGCGAGCCTGAGCCCCTCGAAGCCCTGCGGCGACGTGACCTCGTGGAGGAGATGCAGGTCGATGTAGAGCAAGGTCGGCTCGTCCGGGACCTCCCGGACGACGTGGCGCTCCCAGACCTTCTCGAACAGCGTCGCGGCCATGCGTGAAGGGTACGTCCTAGCCTGGGGTCAGGGCCCCGTCGAGAAACGCGTCCGCGTCGGCGGCGATCGGGATCGGCTCGTACGTGAACGAGACGGGGCCAGGCGTCTTCAGCCCGTCCCCGGTGACGAGGAGGACGACGCGGTCGGAGGCGCCCACGTCACCGGTCGCGACCGCAGCGCGCAGCGCTCCGAGCGTGACACCGGCTGCGGTCTCGCCGAAGACACCGGTCGTGCGCGCGAGGAGGGCCATGTTCTCGCCGATCTCGTCCTCGGGGACGGCGTGGATCGCGCCTCCGGTCTCACGGGCCGTCGCCACCGCGAAGTCGCCGTCGGCGGGAGACCCGATCGCCAGCGAGCGGGCGATCGAGTCGGGCCGAACCGGCTTCACCGCAGTCCCGTCCCGGAACGAGGTCGCGACCGGCTGGCAGCCTTCTGCCTGACCGCCGACGAGCCGTGTCGCCGGGCCGTCGAGGAGTCCGAGGGAGCGAAGCTCCGCGAGCCCCTGACCGACCTTGTGGAAGAGCGCACCGGAGGCGATCGGAATCGCAATCGCGTCGGGCGCGACCCACCCGAGCTGCTCGGCCACCTCGTACGCGAGCGTCTTCGATCCCTCGGCGTAGTACGACCGGAGGTTCACGTTGACGAAGCCCCAGTCGAGCTCGAACGAGAGCTCGACCGACAGGCGCGAGCAATGGTCGTAGTGGCCGTCGACCGCGTACAGACGCGGCCCGTACGCGGCGGCGGCCGTGAGCTTCTCCGGCTCGAGATCGGCGGGGACGAACACGGCCGCCTCGAGCCCCTCGGCGGCGGCGCGCGCCGCGACCGCGCCCGCGAGGTTGCCGGTGGAAGAGCAGGACAGCGTCGTGAGCCCGAGGTCCTGCGCCTTGCGCGCGGCGACCGCGACCACGCGGTCCTTGAACGAATGTGTCGGGTTCGCGGTGTCGAGCTTCAGCCAGAGCTCGCCGATGCCCAGTGCTTCCGCCAGCCTGGGGGCCGGAACGAGCGGTGTGAATCCCGGCGCGAGCCGCGGCTCGCCGGGAGCGGCGACGGGCAGCAGGTCGGCGTAGCGCCAGATGGACGGCGGGCCGGTGGCCACGCGCTCGCGCGTGAAGCGCTGCCGGACGCGGTCCCAGTCGTAGACCGGGTCGAGGGGGCCGAAGCAGTGGCGGCAGCTGCCGATTGCCTCGAGCGGGTGCTCTGTGGCGCAGACCCGACAGGAGAGTGAGAGGGCCGACACGGGATGGAACCTCCTTCGCTCGCTCGACACATCCATCCGGGTTTGGCACCGTGCCCTCCTTGGAGGGGGGTTGCCGAGGCGTCACAGGGCCGGTCCCTCAGCCTCTCTCGATGTGGAGCGGGACGAATCCCGCTTCCGTCTCACAGCCTACACGGCGCGGGTCACCGCGGCCCTGCCGAGTTGACAGCCCGCTTCGTCACGCCGTAGGCTCGTTGACATGTCACAGTGGGGTGTGGCGCGGAAAGGCGGATCGGCAACGCGAGCCGCGCGCGTGCTTGCGGCGCTCGCCGTCGTTGCGGTTGCCGCGGCGACCGCCGTCGTCGCGGCCTCTGCCGCGCCGCCCGCCCACCCCGGCTCGGATGCGCACGGCAAGGGGCACGACAAGTCGCAGGACAAGGGGCACGGCAAGTCGCAGGACAAGGCGCAGGACAAGGCGCAGGACAAGGGGCACGGCAAGTCGCAGGACAAGGGCCACCGCAAGGGCCACGACAAATCGCACGGCAAGGGCCGCGGCCAACTCGGGCTCGTCGGCATGGACCACGTCGGGATCACGGTGCCGGACGTCGACGTGGCAGTCGCGTGGTTCGAGGACGTGATGGGGTGCGTCGCGCCGCTCACGTTCGGGCCCTTCTCGGACGTGGGGGACCTGCTCGACGTCGATCCGCAGGCGGTCGTCCAGCAGATCACGATGGTGCGCTGCGGCCGGAGCGCGAACATCGAGCTGTTCCACTACACGGCGCCCGGCCAGCGGACGGACCCCCCGCGGAACTCGGACTGGAGCGGATCGCACATCGCGTTCTACGTGACCGACATCGACGCGGCGGTGCAGTACATGGTCGCGCACGGAGCGGAGAAGCTCGCTGGGCCGCTGGCGGTGACGGACGGGCCGGCGGCCGGTCAGACGATCAACTACTTCAAGACGCCCTTCGGGACGTACGTCGAGCTGATCAGCTATCCGAACGGGATGGCGTACGAGAGCGACTCGAAGAGGCCGCTGTGGTCCCCCAAGCGAAACGGGACGACCCCGGTCGTGACGAGTGTGCCCGGCCTGCTCGGAGTCGACCACATCGGGATCACGGTTCCCGACGTCGGCGAGGCGGTCGCGTGGTTCGAGGACGTGCTCGGCTGCACGTCCCCGCTCGCGTTCGGCCCGTTCACGGGCGTCGGCGACGTCGTCGACGTCGACCCTGCGGCCGTGATCGAGCACATCCAGCACGTCCGCTGCGGGAACGGCCCTAGCGTCGAGCTCTTCCAGTACAGCGCGCCCGGCCAGGACCAGACGTTCCGCAAGAACTCCGACATCGGCGGCAAGCATCTCGCGTTCTACGTCCGCCACATCGACAAGGCGGTCGCGCGCATGGTGGCGCTCGGTGCGGAGAAGCTCGCCGGGCCGCTGGCGGTGACGGACGGGCCGGCGGCCGGTCAGACGATCAACTACTTCAAGACGCCCTTCGGGACGTACGTCGAGCTGATCAGCTATCCGCAGGGTGAGGCGTATGCGGAGACTGCGCCGATCCCGCTCTGGGATCCGCGCGACAACCGTCCCTGACGCCTCGTGAGCGCGGCCGAGCCTTCACGGGCGTTACCACCCACGGCGTGCTTGACGAAAAACGGTGTCAGACACCGTTTTTCGTCAAGGGCAAACCTGTGCCGATTGTGTGCCAGTTCGTCCACAGGTCAGACGGGCTGCGTGACCGCGCCCTCCGAGGCCGACGAGACGAGGCTTGCGTACTTCGCGAGCGCGCCGGTCGTGACCTTCGGCGTGAAGGCGGTCAGATCCCGCAGCCGCGTCGAGAGCTCGTCGTCGGACACCTCGAGGTCGATCGAGCGCCGCTCGACGTCGATCACGATCGTCTCTCCCTCCCGCACGACCGCGAGCGGGCCTCCCTTCGCAGCCTCGGGGCAAACGTGTCCCACCATGAACCCGTGCGTCGCGCCGGAGAACCGTCCGTCGGTGACGAGCGCGACCTCGTCCGTCAGCCCTTCGCCGACGATCGCCGCGGTCACGTGGAGCATCTCGCGCATCCCCGGACCCCCGACCGGCCCTTCGTAGCGGATCACGACGACGTCGCCGGGCACGATGAGGCCGGCCTTGACCGCCGCGAAGGTCTCTTCCTCCGAGTCGAACACCCGCGCGGGCCCGCGATGGAGCGTGCGCTCGTTGCCCGCGAGCTTCACGACGCACCCCTCTGGCGCGAGGTTGCCGCGCAGGATCGCAAGCCCGCCCCGCGGCTTGAGAGGCGTCTCGATCGGGACGATCACGTCCTGGCCTTCGGTCTCCACCACGGCCGCGGCTATCTCGCCGAGCGTGCGCCCGTCGACGTTCGGCGTCGTCGGATCGACGAGCCCTGCCTTGACGAGCTCGCGGGCGACGAGCGCGACACCGCCCGCCGCATGGACGTCGGTCGCGACGTAACGGCCGAAGGGCTTGAGGTCGGCGACGATCGGCGTCCGGGCCGAGATCGCGTCGAAGTCGTCGATCGTGAAGTCGATGCCGAGCTCCTTCGCGATCGCGACGAGGTGGAGCACGCCGTTGGTCGAGCCTCCCGTCGCAGCGACCGAGGCGGCAGCGTTCTCGAGCGAGGCCTTCGTGACGATCTGCGAGGGCCGCACGTCTCTCCGGACGAGATCGACCGCAAGCCGTCCCGCCGACGCCGACGCCTCCTCGCGCGAGCGGTCGACGGCCGGAATGTCGTTCTGGCCCGCGGGGCTGATTCCGAGGAACTCGAGCGCAGCCGCCATCGTGTTGGCGGTGTACTGCCCCCCGCAGGCGCCTGCCGCAGGGCAAGCGACCCCCTCGAGCTCGTGCAAGTCCTCGGCGCTGATCGTGCCCGCCGCGTACGCGCCGATCTGCTCGAACACGTCCTGGACCGTGACGTCCTTCCCGCGCCAGCGACCCGGTGCGATGGAGCCCGTGTAGAGCACGAGCCCCGGGATGTCGAGCCGCGCGAGCGCCATCACGGCGGCGGGAATCGTCTTGTCGCAGGCGATCAGGCAGACGAGCCCGTCGAAGAGGTGCCCGCGGGCGACGAGCTCGATCGAGTCCGTGATCGTCTCCCGCGAGACGAGCGAGGCCCGCATGCCGGACGTGCCCATCGAGACACCGTCCGAGATCGCGATCGTGTTGAACTCCATCGGCGTCGCTCCCGCCTCGCGGATCCCCCGCTTCACGTGGGGCGCAAGCGCCCTCTGGTTGAGGTTGCACGGCATCGTCTCGATCCACGTCGTGCAGACGCCGATCAGCGGGCGGGCGAGGTCATCGTCGTCGAAGCCGACCGCCTTCAGCATCGCGCGCGCGGCGGCCCGGTCGGGCCCGTCGGTGAGTGCGGCCGAGTGCCGCTTGGCGGGGTCGGAGGGGGTGTCGTAGGGGGTGGTCACGTGGGGTCGCCTCTCTCGATCGGGTTGGACGGGTCGCGGCACCATTCGCTGAAGGAGCCGGGATACAGCCTCGCATCGTCGCGGCCGGCAAGCACGAGCTGCTGGACGACCGGCGCGGCGCTCACGCCCGACCCGCAGTACACCACGAGCTCGGGCGCGTCGAGGACGCCGTCGGGGAGCGGCTCGACGAAGTACGCGTTCCGCGCACCCGGGATCCTGCCCGCGACGGGGTCGAGCGGCTCGCTGTCGCCACGCCAGCGCTCGGGGGCGCGCGTGTCGAGAAGGACGAGCCGCGGATCGTCGAGGCGCGAGAGGAGCTCGTCGGCTTCGGCCGTGTCGTCGTCGCGGACGTGGGGGGCGAACGCCGCGCGCTCGACGCGCGGCTCCTCGGCGGCGAGGGGCCCCAGGTACCTGCGGACGTCGAACGTGCCGGCCGCGTCGTGGCCCAGGTGCCGGAGGAGCCACCAGCAGCGGGCTGCCCAGCCGTCGCCCTCGTCGTAGGCGAGGACGAAGGTGTCGTGCCCGATCCCGGACCGCGCGAACACCGCTCCGAGCGCGTGCGGGTCCGGGAGCGGATGCCTGCCTCCGACGGCAGGATCGCCGGGCGGCGTGGAGAGCTCGGTCTCCGGATCGAGGTGGACT
The DNA here is from genome assembly GCA_963798725.1 of uncultured Actinomycetes bacterium. GTDB lineage: Bacteria > Actinomycetota > Thermoleophilia > Gaiellales > Gaiellaceae > Gaiella. Next base: position 180,989 of record CAWCUL010000001.1, on the reverse strand, counting down.
GCATCAGGGAGATGGCCCGCCTCGTAGCGCTCGCGATCGCGGCAGTCGACGAGGCGGACGCTCACAGCGCGCCCCTCGGCGAAACCGCGAGTGCGACGACCTCGTGTGCGGGAAACCGCCGCGCGAGCTCCGGTGTGCAGGCTGCCGCGTCGTCCGCCCAGACGATCACGGTCGGGCCGGAGCCCGACAGCGTCGCACCGCGTGCGCCGTGCGGAAGATCGTCCCTGATCGCATCGAGCGTCGCCGAGTTGCGGTAGGGCTCGTGCAGCCGGTCGTCGAGTCCGGCCGTGAACCACGTCGGCTCGCTCCGCGCCGCCCCCGCCGCGAGGAGCGCGGCCCGCGCTGCGTTGGCGGCGGCGTCGGCGTGCGGGACGACCGCCGGCAGCGAACGGCGGGACGCCTCCGTCGACGTCCGCTCGCGGGGGACCAGTGCGATCGGCTCGAGCGGGAGCGTCTCTGCGATCCGCGCGATCCGCCCGTCCCATGTGATCGTGACGCCGCCGGAGAGGGCCGCCGCGAGGTTGTCGGCGTGGCTCTCGAGCGTACGGCCGGCCGCGAGCAGCTCCTCGGGATCACCTTCCGGACACGCGGCGACGAGGCCGAGCGCGATCGCCGCGGCAGATGAGCCGAGCCCGCGCTCGAGCGGGATCCGGTTCACGAACCGGAAGCGCCTCCCGTCCGGCTTGGCGAGGAGCGCATAGGCGCGGACGGCGAGGTTGGTCGAGTCGTCCGGAAGCTCGCCCGCCCCCTCCCCTTCGACCGCGACTCCCTCCCCTTCCGTCACCTCGAGCTCGTTCCAGAGGTCGAGGGCGACCGCGGCCGAGTCGAATCCGGGCCCCAGGTTGGCGGACGTGGCGGGAGCGCGAACGACCATCCGTCTCAGAGGCGCTCTCGCGAGGCGGAGGCCGCCAGGATCGCTTCGGGGTCGGGATCGACGACGACCGGCTGCGGTGCGTGCCTATCGGCAGCGGTCGGGTCCTTGAGCCCGTGGCCGGTGATGGTCACCACGATCCGCTCTCCTTCCACATCCCCGCGCAGCACCGCCGCCAGGCCGGCCGCCGAGGAGGGCTCGCAGAAAAGACCCTCCTCCGAGGCGAGACGTTGCCACGCGGCGACGATCTCCGGATCGGCAGCCTCGAGCACGCGCGCGCCCGAGGCGCGCACGGCGTCGGCATGCGCGGGCTCGCCGATCCGGATCGCGGTCGCGAGCGTTCTCCTTCGATCGGCCGACTCGACCGACACGATCGGCGTTGCGAGCCCGAGCTCGGCCAGCGCCTGCGCGTACGACGACGTGTTCCCGCCCCCGCCGTACGGCAGGACGAACGCGTCAGGTGCCCCGCCGAGCTCCTCGACGATCTCGAACACCGCGGTCTTCTGGCCTTCGCGGCGATCGACGCTGCGCGACGAGTTCACCGGAACATGCGTGCCGCGCTCGGCGAGCTCCTGCGCCGCCGCGAGCGCCTCGTCGAAGTCGCCGCGCACCTCCAGCACGGTCGCGCCGAGCATCCGCGTCTGGGCGAGCTTCGCTCCCGCGACGGCACCCTGCGGGATGAGCACGAGGGCGAGGAGCCCCGCTCGCGCCGCGTAGGCGGCGGCGCTTCCGGCCGTGTTTCCCGTCGACGCGCAGATCACGGCGTCCGCGCCGCGCTCGAGCGCCTTCGAGACCGCCATCGTCATTCCGCGATCCTTGTACGACCCGGTCGGGTTGGACGCCTCCCACTTGAGCCACAGCTCGCGCAGGCCGGCGGCCTTCGCGAGCCTCGGGGCGGGAAGGAGCGGCGTCGACCCTTCGCCGAGCGACACCACCGGCGTTGCCGGCGAGACGGGCAGCCGGTCGCGGTAACGGTCGATGAGAGCTGCCGTCACCTCCCGTCGCCTCCCTGTGGAGCGATTGGCACACAATCGACACGGTTTGCCCTTGACGAAAAACGGTGTCTGACACCGGTCGGCCCCGTGGCCCTCCGCGGCCCGCATGGGGACTGGTCCCTGTGGAGCGTCTGTGACAGTCCGGGCACGAAGGTGTCAGACACCGTAGTCGCCGACGCCTCGGTCGGAGGCACTGGTGCGGCGCCGCGTGGCGGCGCTCACGCCCAGCCCAGCTCCTCCACTCCTCGCTCGGACACCACGGGGATCGCCGTCGCGCTCCCGCGCGAGACGGGCAGCGCGCGGATCGCGGCCAGCGCCCGCTCGACACGACCGGCGGGCGCCTCGTGGGTGACGACGTGGAGCCGCGCGTGGCCGTCGACCGGCTGCTGAACGAGGCGCGCGACCGAGACGTCCTCTTCCGCAAGCTCGCGCGCCAGGCGCTCGAGCACACCGGCGCGATCCTCGACCGTCAGCGTGAGGTACCACGGGGAGGCGAGGTCGCCGGGAGGCAGCCGCTCGAGCTCGCGCCACACCGGGTCGTCCTGCAGGAAGCCGGTGCCCGCCGTCCCGACGATCGAGACCATGTCCGCGACGACCGCGCTCGCCGTCTCTATTCCTCCGGCGCCCGGGCCCTCGAGCGTGATCTCGCGGATCGCGTCGCCCTGGAGCATGACCGCGTTGAACGGCCCCTCGACGGCCGCGAGCGGGTGGTGGGCGTCGACGAAAGCCGGCCCGACCCGTGCGTCGACCCGGTCGCCAGAGAGCGTCGCGCGCGCGAGCAGCTTCACCTTCATGTCCAGCGCGCGCGCCGCCTGGACATGCTCCTGCGTGACTCCCTCGATCCCGTCCACGTCGACCCATTCGAGCGGCACCCTGGAGCCGAACGCGACCGTCGCGAGGATCGCCAGCTTGGCGGCGGCGTCGGCGCCGCCGACGTCGTCGGTCGGGTCGGCCTCGGCGTAGCCGAGCTGCTGCGCCTCCGCCAGCGCCTCCGAGTACGTGCTCCCCTTCGTCATGGCCGAGAGGACGAAGTTCGTGGTGCCGTTGACGATCCCGAGAACCCGGTGGACGTTCGTCGCGACGAGTGACTCGCGCAGCACCTTGATCACCGGGATCGCGGCGCACACCGACGCCTCGAAACGAAGCTGGACGCCCGACGACGCGGCGGCTGCGAAGAGCTCCGCTCCGCGACGGGCGACGAGCTGCTTGTTTGCGGTCACGACCGAGCGGCCGGAGGAGAGCAGCTCGAGAACGTGTGCGCCCGCCGGCTCGACGCCTCCCATCACCTCGGCGACGATCGCGATCGAGCGGTCGCCGAGGATGTCGCCGATGTCGGTCGTGAGAACCCCGGGCGTAGGCTCGAAGCCGCGTTCCTTGGCGGCGTCGCGGACGAGCGCACGGACGACGCGGAGCCTGTGGCCCGTGGCGCGCTCGATCTCCTCGCCCTGCTCCTCGAGAAGGCGGTGGACGGCGGCGCCGACCGTCCCGTAGCCGAGCAGCGCTACGGGAACGTCAACGGACGGCACTCGCGCCCTCGCGGCGCATCAGCGAGCGAAGCTCCTCTCCGACCGTCTCGATCTGGCTGCCCGCGGCCTCCGCGCGACGTCGCTTCAGATCCTGCTCGCCGTTCTCCATGTCGGCGATCCACGTCTTCGCGAACGCGCCCGAGCGGATCTCGTCGAGAAGCTCCTGCATCCGCGTCCGCACGTGCTCGTCGATCACGCGGGGGCCGCTCAGGTAGTCGCCGAACTCGGCCGTGTCGGAGATCGACCAGCGCATGTGCTGCAGGCCGCCCTCCCAGATCAGGTCGACGATCAGCTTCAGCTCGTGCAGGCACTCGTAGTAGGCGATCTCGGGCTGGTAGCCGGCGGAGACGAGCGTCTCGAAACCTGCCCGGATCAGCTCGGTGACGCCGCCGCAGAGGACGGCCTGCTCGCCGAACAGGTCGGTCTCGGTCTCCTCGCGGAACGTCGTCTCGAGGATCCCCGCGCGGCCGGCGCCGATCCCGACGGCGTAGGCGAGCGCGATGTCGCGCGCACGTCCCGACGCGTCCTGCTCGACCGCGATCAGCGCCGGCGTCCCGAGGCCCTCGGTGAACAGGCGGCGGACGACGTGCCCCGGCCCCTTGGGCGCGACCATCACGACGTCGTGACCCTCTCCGGGCGAGATGCGCTCGTAGAGGACGTTGAAGCCGTGCGCGAACAGCACGACGGCGCCGGGCTCCAGGTTCGGCTCGACCCAGTCGGAGAACACCTGCGGCTGCACCTGGTCGGGGAGGAGGAGCGAGACGAGCTGCGCGCCCTTCACGGCCTCCGGGACGGTCCTGACCTCGAGCCCCGCCTCCTCGGCCTCGCTCCACGAGGACGATCCCTCGCGCAGCCCGACGACGACGCGCACGCCGGAGTCGCGGAGGTTGAGCGCGTGGGCGTGGCCCTGGCTGCCGTAGCCCACGACCGCAACCGTTCCGTCCAGGAGGGACAGGTCGCCGTCACGGAGGATCGTCGCCATCGTGAGTCCTTTCGATCGGTGTGGTCGGTGTATACCGCGGCGCGGTCGCGCGATGGGTCAGTTGATCGCCGCCAGCCGCCTGGGCGAGCGCCGCTTGCCCGAGGCGCGCGGGACGCCGACCCGTCCGGTGCGAACGAGGTCCGAGACGCCGTAGGGCCGGCAGAGCTCGTGGAACGAGTCGATCTCCTCCGGCGTCGCCACGAGCTCGAGCACGACGCCCTCGGGGCCGACGTCGAGCAGGCGGCCGCCGAGCGCCTCGGCGGTCGTGACCAGCTCCGCGCGCCGCTCGGGCGGTACGCCGACCTTGACCAGCATCAGCTCGCGCTCGACCGCCTCGCCGGGTGCGAGCTCGGTCACGCGCAGCACGTCGACGAGCTTGTGGATCTGCTTCTCCATCTGCTCCAGCGAGTGCTGGGCGCAGTCGACGCGCAGCGTGATGCAGCTCACGCCCGTCCGCTCGGTCGGCCCGACCGCGAGCGACTCGATGTTGAACCCGCGCCGCGCGAACATCGTCGTGATCCGCGTCAGCGCCCCCGGCTTGTCCTGCACGCTCACGCTCAGCGTGTGCTTCACGAGGCCCTCACCTCCAGGGTGTCGGTGAACTCGATCATGTCGAGCCCTGCGGCGCCCGGCGGGATCATCGGGAAGCACTGCTCAGCAGGGTCGACGCGGCAGTCGATCACGACCGTCCGCCCGAGCTCGAGCGCCTCGGCGAGCGCCGGCTCGAGCTCCGCCTCGTCGGCGACGACCATGCCGACCCCGCCGTATGCCTCGGCGAGCTTCGCGTAGTCCGGCACCTGGTGGGTCAGGTGGACGTGCGAGCGGCGCCCGTCGTGGAACATGTCCTGCCACTGCGTGACCATCCCGAGGTAGCCGTTGTTGATCAGCACGACGACGATCGGCAGGTCCTCGAGCACCGCGGTCGTGAGCTCCTGGGCGGTCATCTGGAAGCAGCCGTCGCCGTCGACGCAGACCACGGTCGCCTCGGGCCGCGCCGCCTTGGCGCCGATCGCCGCGGGGATTCCGTAGCCCATCGTCCCGAGGCCGCCCGAGGTGATGAAGCTGCGCGGCCGGACGCTCTCCACGTACTGCATCGCCCACATCTGGTGCTGCCCGACGCCCGTCGTGACGATCACGTCCTCGTCCGCGGTGAGCCGCTGGAGCGTCTCGACCACGTGCTGGGGCTTGAGCCACTCGTCGCTCGGGGCGTAGCGCAGCGGGAACTCCTCGCGCCATGCGCGAATCTGCTCGAGCCACGCCTCCGGCGCCGGGCTTCCCTCGGTGCGGTGGCGGGCCACGTCGGCCGCCAGCTCGCGCACGGCGGTCGCGAGCGCGCCGACGACCGGGATGTCGGCCTCGCGCAGCTTCGAGATCTCCGCCGGGTCGACGTCGAGGTGGACGACCGTCGCGCCGGGCGCGAACGCGGACAGCTTGCCGGTCACACGGTCGTCGAACCGCGCGCCGATCGCAACGAGCACGTCGCAGGAGTTGATCGCGAGGTTCGACCACTTCGGCCCGTGCATCCCGGGCCAGCCGAAGTGGAGCTCGTGGTCCTCGGGGAACGCGCTCTTCCCCATCAACGTCGTGACGACGGGCAGTGAGCCCGCCTCGGCGAGCTCGAGCAGCTCCGCGCACGCGTCGCCGTTGAGCGTCCCGCCGCCGACGTAGAGGATCGGCTTGCGCGCGGCGGCCACGGCGCGGCCTGCCTCGCGGATCTGGAGCGGATGCACCTTCGTCGGTGGGCGCCAGCCCGGCAGGTCGACCTCGGCCGGGAACGTCACGTCGACCGTCGCCTCTTGCACGTCACGCGGCACGTCGACGAGAACCGGGCCGCAGCGTCCCGTGCGGGCGACGTGGAACGCAGCGCGCATGACGGCGGGGATCTCGCTCGCGTCCTGCACGAGCCACGAGTGCTTGACGATCGGCATCGTGATCCCGGTGATGTCGCACTCCTGGAACGCGTCCGTCCCGATCATGGTCGTGCGCACCTGCCCCGTGATGCAGACGAGCGGCGTCGAGTCCATCCAGGCGTCCGCGATCGGCGTCACGAGGTTGGTCGCCCCGGGGCCGGAGGTCGCGATCGCCACCCCGACGCGTCCTGACGCGCGAGCGTAGCCCTGCGCCATGTGCCCGGCGCCCTGCTCGTGGCGTGCGAGCACGTGCCGCACCGTCGTCCCGCGCGCCATCGCGTCGTACGTGGGCATGATCGCCCCGCCCGGGATGCCGAACATCACCTCGACGCCCTCCGCCTCGAGGGCGCGGAGGATCGCGTCGCCGCCGGTCATCTTCACGGTCCCACCCCGAGGGCGAACTCCGTGTCGCGGCGTGCGCTCGGCAGGAGCCCGAGCACGGCGTCGACGAACTCGCGCGTCGTAGCGGCCACGCCCGGCGCCGAGACGTCGAGCGGCCGCCGCGAGCCGCGCAGCGCGGCGGCGAGGCTCCCCTCGAGCGCCTCGCCGGCCGACACACGACTCAGGCCCTCCGAGAGGAGCAGCGCGGTCGCGAGCAGCATGGGGCTCGGATCCGCGGCGCCGTGGCCCGCGTGGTCGCTGGCGGTGGACCCGACGGGGGCGAAGAGGCCTGGGCCCGACGGCGAGAGACGGCCGGTCGCGACGAGGCGGGGACGGCCGCCGAGCTGAGGCGCCGCGGCGACGGTCTCTCCGAGCACCCGCTCAGCGACCACGACGCCCGCCGAGCCGCCTGCGAGCAGCCTCAGGGCCTCCGGCAGCGGGACGTGCTCCACCTCGACGCCCGGGTAGCAGTCGGCGTGACGGTCGACCCGAGCCGCCCAGTCCGCCGACACGCCAACCGAGGTGAGGCGGCCCGATCGCCCTCTCGCGGTCGTGAGCGCGCGCTCGATCGTCCACGCGGCGGCTTCGTCGTCGAGCGGGGCGAACGCCGTCGCCTCGCCGGCGTCGTCGAGGACCCGCGTCACGCTGGCGCGGAGATCGAGTGCGGCCTTGACGCCCTCGAGTGCCGGTGCGGAGTCGCCGGCGACGAGCACCGCGTCCGCCTCCTCGGTCGCGCGCCTCGTCGCGGGCGGCAGTCGATGGCCCGAGCGCGTGAGCGCCTCGGTGTCGAAGGGCGGGTGCAGCTCCTCGACGTGGAAGCCGTGCTCGCGCCCGAGCCGCGCGAGCGCCCGGCTCGCGGCCGCCGTCACCTCGGGGCCGATGCCGTGGCCCGCGAGGCACGCGACGACGTACCGCCGTCCGGCGCTCATGTCTGGGATTGGGTCGGGGGATCGGGGTTCATCGGGAAAAGCTCCTCTCGCTCGGTACGCCCGGCGGACGCACCTCTGGTGTGGTCTCGGTCGGCGTGTGCGCCTGCGATGGGCGCGTGAGCGAAATCTCCCCTAGAAGGGGAGAATCCCGATGAGCTCGATGCCGCCGCCGATCGCTACCGCGGGGCGCGGTACGAGCGAAGATACGGGTACGGCGTGGCAGAGCATCATCGTTGTCGCAGAGTGCCTGTCGCCTGCGCCCGTGTCAACACGCCAACAGGCCGGTCCAGGGGCCGTAGGGCCAGTTCGATCCTGGACCTCGGGGTCGTTCGACAGAAGAGGTCGGATTTGCCCCACGGCGGCACAGCGTCTACGATCGATCATCGATGGTACGTGGAGCGACGATTCTCGCGAGCGCGGACGCCCGTAAACCGGGCGCCTCGATTCCGCCGTTCGCGATCGTCGCGCCGCCTCGGCGCTAGCCGGCGACCTCCTCCCGCCCCCGCCCGCTAGCTGAAGAGACACCAGGCGGGAGGCCGTTTCGTCGACCCCGAAGCCGAAAGGCGGTACCCGCACCGTGACCAGGCCACTCCACGACCCGATCCGCGAGCGCGACGCGTGCGGCATCGGCCTGGTCGCAGACGCGCGGGGGAGGGCCTCGCGGGAGCTGCTCGACCGGGCGCTCGCGGGCCTCGCGGCCGTCGCGCACCGCGGGGCGTGGGCCGCCGACGGGGTCACGGGCGACGGCGCGGGCCTGCTCCTGCCGCTCCATCCCTGCCTGACCGGCGTCGAGGGCGCCGGGATCGCGATGTGCTTCCTGCGCGAGCCGTGGCTGCGCGGCGTCGTGGAGGATGCCTGTCGCGCGGAGGGGCTCGAGCCGGCCGGCTGGCGCGAGGTGCCCCACGACTCGAACGCGCTCGGCTCGACGGCGGCCGCGTCGATGCCGCGCATCGTCCAGCTCGTGCTGGCCCCGTGCGAGGACGACGACGCCGAGGTGCGCGCCTACCGGGCGCGGCGCCGCGCCGAGCTCGTCGAGGGCGTCTACGTCGCCTCGCTCTCGTTTCGCAGCGTGACGTACAAGGCGCTCTGCGCCGCGACGCAGCTCGCGAGCTTCTACCCCGACCTGCGCGACCCCGAGTGGAAGGGGAGCTGGGCGATCTTCCACCAGCGCTTCTCGACGAACACCCATCCGAGCTGGGAGCGCGCGCAGCCTTTCCGTCTTCTCTGCCACAACGGCGAGATCAACACGATCGACGGAAATGTGGCATGGCTCGAGGCCCGCGAGAGGGCGGCCGGGCTCGATCCGGCGCTCTCGCCTGCCCTCGACGCCACCGGCTCGGACTCCGCGCTCCTCGACAATGCGGCCGAGCTGCTCGTCCGCTCGGGGCTCGACGTGCGGGAGGCGCTCTCGCGGCTCGTCCCACCCGCCTGGCAGAACGACCCGCGCACGGACGAGGCCGAGCGCGCGATGCGCCGCTACCACGCGATGCTCGCCGAGCCTTGGGACGGCCCGGCGGGGCTCGTGTTCAGCGACGGTCGCGTGTGCGGCGCCAAGCTCGACAGGAACGGCCTGCGGCCTCTCCGGATCGCCGTCTGCTCGGACGGGCTCGTCACGGTCGCCTCGGAGGCGGGAGCGGTGCCGCTCCCCGAGGGCGTCACCGTGCGCCGGGCACGGCTCGCGCCCGGGCAGCTCTTCTCGGTCGACCCGGAGCGAGGCGTGCTGTTCGACGGCGAGCTGACGCGTGAGCTCGCCTCGCGCCGGCCCTACGCGCAGTGGGTCTCGGAGTCGCTGCGCTTCGGCGAGCAGGGCGCGCCCGCCCCTATGCCCGACGACGACCTGACAGCCCGACACGCGCTCCACGGCTACACGCGCGAGGACATGAGCCTCATGCTCCGCCCGATCGCACAAACGGGCAAGGACCCCGTCTACTCGATGGGCGACGACGCACCGATCGCGCCGCTCGCCGGCCGCGCCCGCCCGCTCGCCTCGTACTTCCGCCAGCGGTTCGCGCAGGTGACGAACCCCGCGATCGACCACGAGCGCGAGCGCGCCGTGATGACGGTGGCGACGCTCGTTGGTCCACGCTCGTCCCTCGACGCCGAGGGCGTGCTCCCGGGTCTCGTCGCGCTGCCGTCGTTCCTCGTCACGCCGGACGGGCTCGCCGCGCTCGACCCCGTGGAGGTCGACGCGACCTTCGACGCGGCCGAGGGCCTCTCCGGCGCGGTCGACCGGGTCGCGGACGCGTGCGCTGCGACCGCCGAGGGCGGCGTGACGGTGGTGTGCCTGACCGACCGCGGCGCGGGCAGCGGACGGGCCCCCATCCCCTCCCTGCTCGCGGTGGCGGCGACGCACGAGCGGCTCATCGAGCGCGGCGTGCGGACGGCCTGCTCACTCGTCGTCTCCAGCGACGAGACCCGCGACACCCACATGGTGGCGGCGCTCCTCGGCTACGGCGCGGACGTCATCTGTCCCCACCTCGCGCTCGAGACCGTCGCCCGCCTCGCCGCGACGGACAAGATCGGCGGCGACCGTCCGACCCCGGACGTGGCGCAGGCGCGGCTCCTGGGCGCGCTCGAGCTCGGCGTGCTCAAGGTGATGTCGAAGGCGGGCATCTCGGACGTCGCGAGCTACCGCGGAGCGCGGCTCTTCGAAGCGGTCGGGCTCGACCGGCGGCTGTGCCGGCGGTTCTTCGGCGCAACGGCTTCTGCGATCGGGGGAATCGGTCTCGAGCGGCTGGAGCGCGACGCGCTCGAGCGGCTCGCGGCGAGTGAGGCCGAGAAGCTGGCGCTCGAGAACCCGGGCTTCTACAAGTTCCGCAAGGGCGGCGAGCCGCACGCCACCGATCCCGGACGTCGTGGCGGGGCTCCAGGAGAGCGTCACTGCCGCACACGCGCTGATCAGGGCCGTCCGCGGCGAGCGCCTCGATGCGTACGACCGGTTCGTCGAGCTGGTCGAGCAGCGACCGCCGCTCGAGCCGCGCGACCTCCTCGAGCTCGTCCAGCGGCGCCCGATCCCGGTCGACGACGTCGAGCCCGTCGAGTCGATCGTGCGGCGGTTCTCGGGCGGAGCGATGTCGCACGGGGCCCTGTCGGCGGAGGCGCACGAGACGATCGCAATCGCGATGAACCGGCTCGGCGCCCGCTCGAACTCGGGCGAGGGCGGCGAGGACCCGGCGCGCTACGGCGACGAGCGCAACTCGAAGATCAAGCAGATCGCGTCGGGTCGGTTCGGCGTCACGGCCGCGTATGCGGTCTCTGCCGACGAGCTCCAGATCAAGGTCGCGCAGGGCTCCAAGCCCGGCGAGGGCGGTCAGATCCCCGCGCACAAGGTGACGGAGGAGATCGCACGGCTGCGCGGCACGACGCCCGGCGTGGCGCTGATCTCGCCACCGCCGCACCACGACGTCTACTCGATCGAGGATCTCGCGCAGCTCGTGTTCGACCTGAAGGAGGTCAACCCGGAGGCCGACGTGTCGGTCAAGCTGGTCTCCTCGGCCGGCGTCGGCGTGATCGCAGCGGGCGTGGCGAAGGCGCGCGCGGACATCGTCCACGTCGCGGGCGCCGACGGAGGCACGGGCGCGAGCCCGCTCCCCTCGATCAAGCACGCCGGCGCCCCGTGGGAGCTCGGCCTGGCCGAGACCCAGCAGGCACTCGTCGCCAACGGGCTACGCGGCCGGGTGCGCGTGCGCGTCGACGGAGGCTTCAAGACCGGCCGCGACGTCGTGGTCGCGGCGCTTCTCGGCGCGGACGAGTTCTCGTTCGGCACCGCGCTCCTGCTCGCCGAGGGATGCCTGATGGTGCGCTCCTGCCATCTCGACACCTGCCCTGTCGGGATCGCGAGCCAGAAGCCCGAGCTCCGGGCGAAGTTCGCGGGCACGCCCGAGATGGTCGAGGCATACCTCCGCTTCGTCGCCCTCGAGGTGCGCCGCCTGCTCGCCGGCCTCGGCCTCCGCACGCTCGACGAGGCGGTCGGCCGCACCGACCTCCTGCGCCAGAAGCGCACCGGCGACCCGTCGGCCGACGCGATCGACCTGCGGCCGCTGCTCGCCCGCTCCGGGCCCGGCCCGCGCGCTACGTCGGCGACGTCGTCCCCGACGAGAGGGACAGGCTCGGCGCGCTGCTCCACGCCCAGGGCAAGGCGGCGATCAGCGGCGCGCGGCTCGTCGAGCCGGCGTTCGAGATCACGAACGCCGACCGCGCGGTCGGCGCCCGGCTCGGCGGCGCCATCGCCCGCTCGGTCGGGGCCGGCCGGCCCGCGGGTCGCGTGCGTGCACGATTCGAGGGCGCGGCCGGGCAGAGCTTCGGCGCCTTCCTCACCGACGGCGTCGAGCTCGTGCTCGTCGGCGAGGCGAACGACTACGTCGGCAAGGCGATGTCGGGTGGGCGGATCGCGGTCTCGCCACCTCCCGGCGACGCCGGCGACCCCTGCCTCGTGGGCAACACGGCGCTGTATGGGGCGACCGGCGGCGCGCTCTTCTGCGCCGGCGCCGCCGGAGAGCGCTTCGGCGTGCGCAACTCGGGTGCGGTGGCCGTGATCGAGGGCGTCGGCGACCACGCCTGCGAGTACATGACGCGTGGCACCGTGGTCGTGCTCGGAGCGCACGGACGCAACCTCGGCGCCGGCATGACCGGCGGCGAGGCGTTCCTCCTCGACCCGGACGAGCGGCTCGTCAATCACGAGCTCGTCGCGCTCGCTCCGCTCGACCGCCGCGACGGCGACCGCCTGGCCGCCCTCCTCGAGCGCCACGTCCGCGCCACCGGGTCCGAGAGGGCGGCGCGGCTCGTCGCAGACCTCGACCAGTTCCTGCCGCAGTTCCGCCGGCTCGTGCCGAGAACCGAGCTCGCGGCGAGCGAGCCAGAGAGCGGGCACCTCGAAGCCCGAAGCGCATAAAGAAGAAAGTTTCTGCATACTATGCACATGCCGTTCGTCAGCATCGTCGGAGCAGCCGGCTATACGGGCCAGGAGGTGCTCGATCGCGTCCTCGGTCATCCCGAGCTCGAGCTCTACGCCGTCGGCTCGGATTCGCTCGCCGGCCGGGACGCGACAGCGCTCGATCCGCGGCTCAACCGCAACGGAGGCAGGCGCGTCCCGCGGCTCATCACGAACGAAGCCGCCCTCGCGTGCGAGGCCGACGTCACCATCGTCTGCTTCTCGCACGAGGAGGCTGCTGCCCTCGAGCCCGCCTCGCGCGGTGTCGTGGTCGACATGTCGGGCGCGCACCGGCTCGACGACGCGGCGCAGTACGACGCGTGGTACGGGTTCACGCATCCGCGGCCCGGCGATCTCGCCGGCTGGTCGTACGGCCTGCCGGAGATCCAGCCGCCCGAGGGCCGGCTGATCGCGAACCCGGGCTGCTACGCAACCGCCGCGCTGCTGGCGCTCGGCCCGCTCGTGGAGGCGATCGAGCACGACGGCGTCGTCGTCGACGCGATGTCCGGGATGACCGGCGCCGGTCGGGGCCTCAAGCCTTCGACCCACGCGGGCTCCGTGCTCGAGAACGTCTCGCCGTACAAGGTCGGAGGGCACCAGCACGTCGCCGAGATCGCCCAGGTGCTCGGCTTCCCGGTGTCGTTCACGCCGCACCTCCTGCCGCTCCGGCGCGGGCTGCTCGCCACCTGCAACGTCCGCTCCACCGGCGCTGATCTCCGGGCGCTGCTCGAGGAGCGCTATGCGTCGAGCCACGTCGTCCGCGTCCTGCCCGAAGGCGTCGCCCCCGAGCTCGCGCGGGTGCAGCACACCGACGCGGCCGAGATCGGCGTCTTCGCCGACCGCTACACCGACCGTACGATCGTGATCTGCGCGCTCGACAACCTCGGCAAGGGCGCCGCCGGGCAGGCCGTGCAGAACCTCAACCTTCTGTTCGGGCTCGACGAGACAGCCGGGCTGCGGCTCGAGGGCGTTCTCGTCTGATGTCGGTCACGGCAGCACCGGGCTATGCCGCGGCGGGCGTGAGCGCCGGCATCCGCCCGTCGGGAAAGCCCGACGTCGCACTCGTGCGGTCGCTCGTCCCCTCGGTCGGCTCCGCGATGTGGACTCAGAATCGCCTGCAGGCCGCGCCCGTCGTTGTCTCGCGCCGCCACCTCGAGGTCACCGAGCCGCAGGCAGTGGTGGTCAACGCGGGTGTCGCCAACGCCGCCACGGGAAAGGCCGGTGAGGACGACGCGGAGACGACCGCCTCACACGTAGCCGGCCTGCTCGGGCTCGAGCCCGAGCAGGTCCTCGTGCTCTCCACAGGCGTGATCGGCCCCCGGCTCCCGCTCGAGAAGCTGCTTGCCGGGGTGAGTGACGCCGCCTCCGACCTCGTACGCGACGGCGGCGCGGCGGCGGCCGGCGCGATCCTCACGACAGACGCGGGCCCGAAGACCGCGGTCGCCCACGGCGACGGGTTCACGGTCGGCGGGATGGCGAAGGGCGCAGGAATGATCCATCCCCGCCTCGCGACGATGCTCGCCGTCGTCACGACCGACTACCCGCTACGCGAGGGCGAGGCGGACGGATTCCTGCGGCCCGTCGTGGAGCGGACGTTCAACCGGATCTCCGTCGACGGAGACTGCTCGACGAACGACGCGGTCGTCCTCCTCGCCAAGCGTGGGGTCGGCGATCGCGACTCCACCCTCGATACCGCGTTCGCCGCGGCGCTCGAGGAGGTCTGCGCGGACCTCGCGCGGCAGATCGTCGCGGACGGCGAGGGCGCGACCGTCGTCCTCGAGATCGCCGTCTCCGGCGCAACCTCGCCCGACGAGGCTCAGGCGATCGCGCTTCGCGTGGCGACCTCGCCCCTCGTGAAGACGGCGGCCTTCGGGCGCGACCCCAACTGGGGCCGGGTGCTTGCCGCGGCGGGCTCGGCGCCCTTCAACGGAGGCTTCGCGCACCTCGATCCCGAGCGGCTGCGCCTCTCGTTCGACGGCGTCGCGGTATTCGAGCACGGCGCTCCGACGGGTCTCGTACCGGAGCTCGGCGGCGCGGCATGCCGCGTCGAGCTCGACCTCGGGCTCGGTGACGCAGCAGGCGGCTACCTCGCCTCCGACCTCTCCTACGACTACGTCCGGCTCAACGCGGAGTACACGACGTGAGCACGGCGCCGGTCGTGCTGAAGCTCGGGGGGCGCGTCGCGGCGGCGTCGGTGCTCGACGTGATCGGCCGGCTGGATGCCCCGGCAGTCGTCGTCCACGGCGCAGGGCCGCAGATCACGGACGAGCTGGCGCGCCGTGGCATCGCGGCGATCTTCGTCCGCGGTCGGCGCGTCACGACGCCCGAGGTGCTTGCGGTGGTCCGTGCGTCGCTCGCGGCGGTCAACGCAGAGGTGTGTGCGGCCATCGGCCCCACCGCCGTGCCCCTGTGCGGCGACCGGATCGGCCTTCGTGCGAGCCCGGTTCCGGCGCTCGGCCTCGTCGGCGAGCCGGAGCCGTGCGCTCCTCGGGCCATCGTGGATGCGCTGGACGCGGGCCTCGTTCCCGTGGTGACTCCCCTCGCGGTCGGTCCACTGAACGTCAACGCGGACGAGGCCGCAGCCGCCCTTGCCGTCGGTCTCGGCGCTGCGCGGATCGTCTTCGTGAGCGATGTCCCGGGCGTGCTCGTGGAGGGCTCGGTGGCAAGCGTGCTCCGCGCCGACGACGCCGAGGCCGGTCTCGATGCGGGCCAGTTCGAGGGCGGCATCGTCCCGAAGCTGGTCGCGGCGATCCGCGCAGCGCGCGGCGGCGTCCACGCCACGATCGGCGTGACGGAGGTTCCGGCGTGACGTGCTCCCGGCGGCGGGAGAGCCGAGGCATTGCTCGGCGGGGGGCGCGACGGTGAGCGACGCAGGCAACAGCGTGTTACAAGCGTCCCGCGCGGCGCTCCTGCCGACGTACGCCCGGGCGGACGTCACGCTCGTGCGGGGTGAGGGATGCCGCGTCTGGGACGACGAAGGACGGTCGTACCTCGACTTTGTCGGCGGCATCGCGGTCACGAGCCTCGGGCACCTTCACCCGGCTGTCACCGCCGCCGCCCATGCGCAGCTCGACGAGCTGTGGCACGCCTCGAACCTCTACTGGACGGAGCCGATGCTCCGGCTTGCCGGGCTCCTTTCCGAGCGGTTCGGCGGCGCTCAGGCCTTCTTCTGCAGCTCCGGCGCCGAGGCGAACGAGGCGGCGCTGAAGGTCGCCCGGAAGGCGACGGGACGAACGAAGCTCGTCGCTCTCGAGGGCAGCTTCCACGGCAGGACGCTCGGCGCGCTCTCGGTCACCGGCCAGCCCGGCAAGTGGGCGGGCTTCGGGCCGCTCGTCCCCGGCGTCTCGTTCGCGCACCCGAATGACGTCGAGTCGCTCGAGGCCGCGGTGACGCCGGGAGCCGATGTCGCCGCGATCGTGCTCGAGCCCGTGCTCGGCGAGGGCGGCGTGATACCGCTCGAGGAGCGGTTCGCCAGGGCCGCCGCGGAGATCGCACGCGAGGTCGGGGCGCTGCTCGTCGTCGACGAGGTGCAGACCGGGGTCGGTCGGACCGGGACGTTCTTCGCGCACGAGCAACTCGGCGTGGAACCCGACCTCGTTACGCTCGCGAAGGGGCTCGGGAACGGGCTGCCGATCGGGGCGCTCCTCGTTCGCGACGGAGCAGCCGAGGCCATCGGTCCCGGCGATCACGGCGCGACGTTCGGCGGCAACCCCGTCGCCGCGGCCGCCGCCTGCGCAGTGGTCGAGGCCGTGGACGACGACCTTCTCGCCGACGTCCGCGCGCGCGGGGATCAGCTCGCGGCCGGCCTCGCCGGGCTCCAGGGCGTGCGCGAGGTGCGCGGGCGGGGCCTGATGGTCGCTGCGCTGCTCGACCGCGACGCCGGCCCCGTCGTCGAGGCGTGCCGGGGCCGGGGGCTACTCGTGCTGACGGCGGGCCCGGGGCCGAACGTGATGCGGTTTCTGCCGCCGCTCGTCGTGAGCGAGGCGGAGGTCGCCGAGGCGCTCGGTGTCCTCCGAGAGGTGCTCTCGTGAGCGCCAACCGCGTCAGGCGCCAGGCGATCGTGCGGATCGTCCGCGAGCGCGCGATCTCGACGCAGGCGGAGCTCGCGGAGGCGCTGCGGGAGGAGGGCCACGACGTCGTGCAGACGACGGTGTCGCGCGACGTGCACGAGCTCCGGCTCGTGAAGGTGCGGGCGCCCTCGGGGCGCCTCGTGTACGCGGCCCCGGGAGCCGACGACGCCGACCGGCGGCGGGCGATCGGCGTCGCGATGCGTCGCTACGCGACCGCGGTCGAGCGCGCGGGCCCGCTCGTCGTCGTGACCACGCCGTCCGGCTACGCGAGCGCGCTCGCCCAGGCGATCGACGAGGGTGCCCACAACGGGATCGCCGGCACGATCGCGGGCGACAACACGATCTTCGTCGCGCCGCGCCAGGGAACGAGCGTCGCCGAGCTCACGACCGAGCTGCGCGAGCACGTCGAGTAGCACGAGCCGCCTTCCGACGAGCCGCCGTCCGCCCGAACGCGGCCCGGGGAGCGAGGCGGGCCGCTCCTGCGGTTCCTGTCTACGAGGAAGACGTTTTCGGCCGCGAAGCAGGCTGCTTTAGGGATCTACCCGCCGCAGGCGGGGGTTTCGCGACCGGTATCCGCTCCAGCGGATACCAGTCTGCGAGGCAAGAGCAGCAGGCCGCTTCAGGGATCTACCCGCCGTAGGCCGGGTTTCGCGACGGGAGTCCTCATACGTGGGCCGGGGTTCGGCCGCGAAGCCGGCCGCTTCAGGGATCTACCCGCCGCAGGCGGGGGTTTCGCGACCGGTATCCGCTCCAGCGGATACCAGTCTGCGAGGCAAGAGCAGCCGGCCGCTTCAGGGATCTACCCGCCGTAGGCGGGGGTTTCGCGACGGGAATCCGCTCCAGCGGATTCCCGTCTGCGAGGCAAAAACAGTGAGACGGCCGCTTGGGGGAGCGGCCGTCTCGGTGGTACTGGGGAGGGTGGGTGCTATGTGATTCGGCGATCCAGCTGGAAGCCTTGCTCCCCCGAACGAGTGATTCGGCTGGACCGGCGAGGGTCGCTCCTCCTCAGAAGGCGTACCGCTCTTCCTTCCAGGGGTCGGCGTCGTTCGGCGTGGGGGAACCCCTGGTTCCCCCACGAGCCCCCTCCTCAAAAGGCATACCGCTCTTCCTTCCAGGGGTCGGCGTCGTTGTGGTAGCCGTAGCGCTCCCAGAAGCCCGGCGCGTCGGTCGGGCGCAGCTCGATCGCGCGGAGCCACTTGGCGCTCTTCCAGAAGTACCGCCCCGGCACGACGAGCCGCAGAGGCCAGCCGTGCTCGGGTGCCAGAGGCTCGCCGTCGGCGTGGGTCGCGAGTAGCGCTCCGTGCAGGTCGAGCGCGGACGCTGGGATGTTCGCCGTGTACCCGGCCTCGGCGTGCGCGATCGCGAACCGCGCGGACGGGAGCGGCGAGACCCGTTCGCGGATCGTCGTCCACGGGATCCCCGTCAGCTCGGCGTCGAAGCGGCTCCAGCGCGTGACGCAGTGGATGTCCTGGACGACGGTCTCCTTCGGGAGGGCGCCGAGCTCCTCCCAGGTGAGGGTGAGCGGATGCTCTACCGCCCCGAACACCCTGAGATCCCACCCGGCGAGATCCGCCGGGTAGTCGGGGATGTCGCCCGCATGGAGCACCGGCCACTTCTCGGTCAGGTACTGCCCGGGCGGAAGCCGAGCCGGGTCGTACCCGGCCGCCTCGACCTTTCGCTCCGCCCTGCTCCTGAACACGTCGCTACCCTCGATCCGATGGCTTCTGCGACGGTACATGCGGCCCCCAGGCCCCGGGCATATGTTTCGGTGAGCGGCGCAGACGCGGGCTCGTACCTGAACCGCATGGTGTCGAACGAGGTCGAGACGCTTCCTGTCGGGGGCTCCTGCGAGGCGCTGCTCCTCACGCCGAAGGCGCGCGTGGTGGCGCCGCTCGTCGTCTGGCGGCGCACCGAGGACGGCTTTTTGCTCCTCACCGAGCCCGACGTCGGCGATCGGGTCGCCCGCGAGCTGCTGCGCGCGCGCTTTGCAGCCAAGTGCGAGATCGCCCTCGAGGAGCACCGCTCGGTGGTCGTGCTCGGCGCGGACGAGCTTGTGTTGAATCAACACAAGCTCGTCCCGAACCGCGACTACGGCGTGCCCGCGGTCGAGCTGCTCGACGAGGAGCCGCCCGAAGAGGCGGAGGCGATCAGCGAACCCGAGCTCGAGCGCCTGCGGATCCTCGCTCGTACGCCCCGGCTGGGGCGCGAGCTGGACGATCGCGTCCTTCCGGCCGAGGCGGGGCTCGAGGAGCGCGCGATCAGCTTCACGAAGGGCTGCTACCCGGGGCAGGAGCCTGTCGCGAGGCTCCATTTTCGCGGCCACCCGAACCGCGGCCTGCGGGTTCTCGCACTCGACGCCGGCGAGCTTCCCGCCTACGACGCCGAGCTCGCGCTCGACGGCAAGGTGGTCGGCCGGATCACGAGCGCCGCACCCGACCCCGAGCACGGGATCGTCGCGCTCGCGTACGTCCGTCGCGAGGTCGCCGGCGACGCCGTGCTCCAGCACGACGGCCGAGCCGTCCGCATGCTCTGAGACGGGTGCCCGAACCTTCCGCCACCCGGGACGCCCGTTCTGTCCGAGTGAGCCTCGCGCGGGAGAGCCCCAGGTTCACCGCAGGCCCTCGATCGCGGTGCTGCCACATGCGCCCGGCACGATTCGAACGTGCGACCTCTGCCTCCGCAGGGCAGCGCTCTATCCCCTGAGCTACGGGCGCGGGGGAGCAGAAGTGTAGCGGGGAGGCTGCCCGGCGCCGACCCCTCGAGAGGAACTGCAGCGGTGTGCCAGAACCTCCCCGCATGTCCACACCGCCCGACGGCATCTTGCTCGAGCGCCACCTCGAGCCTCTCTCGCGCGTCGTCTGGTTTCGTCGCATGGTGCTCCTGGCCCTGGTCGCATTGCTCGTTGTCGCCTTCGCAGGCCTCCTGGGGCAGCGTCCCCGGACGAGCGTCGCCGACGCGCCTGCCGCGTCGCTCCGCGTCGAGGCGCCGACGACCCTTCGAGGCGGCCTCCTGTTCGAGGGGCGGTTCACCGTCGAGGCCAGGAGACGCCTCGAGCACGCGACGCTCGTGCTCGACGACGGCTGGCTCGACCAGATGAGCGTCAACACGATCGAGCCTTCTCCCGTCTCCGAGGAGAGCCGTGACGGGCGGCTCGCGCTCGACTTCGGCCGGCTCGAGCCGGGTCAGCGCCTGGTCGTGTACCTCCAGTTCCAGGTCAACCCGACCAATGTGGGCAGGCGTTCACAGGACGTCGCGCTTGCCGACCGTGACCGCACGATCGCCTCTGTCGACCGCACCGTGACCGTGCTGCCCTGATGGACATCGTCCTGCGAGCCGTCGTCGTCTTCGCGTTCGTGTTCGTCTTGATGCGGGCAATCGGCCGTCGCGAGCTCTCTCAGCTCCAGCCCTTCGATCTCCTACTGCTCGTCGTGCTCGGAGACCTGATCACGCAGGGAGTGCTCCAGTCGGACATGTCCGTCACGGGCGCTTTCCTCGCGACCGGGACCTTGGCGTTGCTGTCGGTCGGGGTCTCGTATGTCTCGTTTCGGTTCCGACGGTTGCGGCCGATCCTCGAAGGCGAGCCGATCGTCGTCGTGCGCGACGGGCACGTGATCGAGCAGAGCCTGCGTCGCGAGCGCCTGACGGTCGAGGACGTGCAGGAGGCGGCGCGCATGCACGGCATCGCCTCGCTCGCCGAGGTCCGCTGGGGTGTCCTCGAGACCTCGGGCCGCATCAGCTTCGTTGCGAAGTAGCATCGGGAGGTGCCTCTCTGGCTGACCGAAGACGACGTGGCGTCGCTCGTCACGCCCGGCGAGGCCGTACCGGTGATAGAGGAGTGCTTCCGGCGGATCGCCGCCGGGCAGGTCGAGCTGATGCCGAGGCGGCGCTTCGCAGTCGACGGGGGGTACTTCGCCGTGATGGCCGCGGCCGACCGCGCTCTCGGCGTCGCCGGGCTCAAGAGCTACACGGTCGTCGGCGGCGAGCTCACGTTCGTCGTCTGCCTCTTCGATCTCGCGGATGGCTCGCTGACCGCGATGATCGCGGCCGACCGGCTCGGCCGGGTGCGAACGGGTGCGGCAAGCGGAGTCGCCGCAAAGCATCTCGCTCGGACCGACGCGTCGAGCCTCGGTCTGATCGGCGCGGGGTGGCAGGCAGGAGCGCAGCTCGAGGCGATCCGCGCGGCTCTCCCCTCGATCGAGAGGGTCGTGGTCTCGAGCCGGACGACAGAGAGGGCGGAGTCGTTCGCCGCCGAGCACGGTGTGGAGGTCGCCGAGACCCCGGCCGAGGCCGGCGCCTGCGACGTCGTCGTCACCGCGACCACGTCGACGGATCCCGTCCTGCGGGGAGACTGGCTCGGCGACGGGACGCTCGTCTGCGCGATCGGCGCCAACGACCCACGCGCACGAGAGCTCGACTCCCAGGTGATCGCACGGGCGACCCTCGTCTGCTGCGACTCTCTCGAAGACGCAAAGCTCGAGTCCGGCGACCTGATCGAGCCGATCGCGGCGGGTCAGCTCGACTGGCTGGAGGTGCAGGAGCTGCACACGGTCGTCGCGGGCGAGCTGCCCGGTCGTCAGTCGGATGACGACATCGTCGTGTTCAAGTCGAACGGGATCGCTCCCTGGGATGTCGCGATCGGCCACGAGGTCGTGCGCCGCGCGCGGGAGCGTCGCGTCGGGGTAGAGCTGTAGCCGGGACGCGGGCTCTGCCCGCGTCCCGGCGGGGCTCGATCCTGTGGTTTCTGGGGACGCGGCTGAAGCCACGTCCCTCTTTGGAATCTGCGGGCCGCGGCGGGACGGGCGGGGCGCCGGGGTGGGCGGTGGCTTGGGACGTGGGCTCTGCCCGCGTCCCCGGAGACGACGGCGTCGGGGAACGCGGCTGAAGCCACGTCCCGCTCGTAGAAGAGCCGGCTGCGCCGACGCTTCTACGAGCCGTCCGTTTGCGGTAGAGGCGGCTGCGCCGACTCTTCTACAAACCGAATCTCCTGGGCGCCTTCCCAGAGGAACTTCCTGCCGAGCTCACGCAGCCGCTCGCCTCCCTGCACGATCGTCGCGAAGTGGTTCCCCGCAAGCGGGCCCGCCTTCGACGCGAAGCTGACGTAGCCGTAGGCGAGGAGGATCTCGGTCTCGGAGACGCCTCCCGGATAGAGCACGATCTCGCCAGGGACCGGGTAGCACGTGGCGTTTTCCGGGCCGATCCCGAGGTCGAGCTCTCCGAACGGGATCCAGCCCGCCTCGCCGCTCCAGCGGACGTGGATGATCCGCGACTCGAGCGGCAGCAGGCGCCTGAATGCCGCGACCGTCCGGGGCGCCGTCTCCTCCTCGAGGCGCGCCGAGAACTCGAACCCGCCCGCGGTGATCCGGAGCACTGCGAAAACCTAGCCGTCCGGCCTCTACCCCGCTGCCGCGCTGGAGACGTACAGAGCGACGGCCGCGATCTCGCTGGTCGACAGCGTGCCGGCGAACGAGGGCATCACCCCGAGGCCGTTCGTCACGCGGTCCGCGACGAGAGATGCCGACGGCCTCGCAGCGTCGAGGCTCGGTCCGACCGTCCCTGTCGCCCCGGCGTCTGCGAGCGTGTGGCAGCCGGCACAGCCGGCCGACGCGAAGACCGTCTTTCCCAGCGCGACGTCCGCAGGCCCAGCCGCGGTGACCGCGTCGTCGCCGGATCGGTCCACGACGACTGCGAGCGCGACGAACGCCAGAGCGCCCACGGCCAGCATCCACCAGTGCGTGCGACCCGCATGCCGGAGGTTGTAGAAGAGCCGCGCCCAGGCTCCGATCAGCATCAGCCCCACCAGCACGAGCCAAGCGTGGTCGGCGCCATAAGCGAACGGAAAGTGCGCGGCGAGCATCGTGAGAAGCACCGGCAACGTGAGGTAGTTGTTGTGGACCGAGCGCTGCTTCGCCTGGATCGCCGGCGCGGGATCCGGATCGCGCCCCGCCTCCTTTGCGCGGATCAGCTCCCAGTGAGCGGGGATGATGTTCACGAACACGTTCGCAGCCATCACCGTTCCGATCATCGCCCCGACCTGCAGCCATGCCGCCCGCGGCGCGAAGAGCTGCGACGAGCCCCACGCCGCGAGCGCGACCAGCACGAACAGCACCGGCCAGAGGACGCGGCCGTCCGAGACGAGCCGGTTGAGGACGTCGTACGCGACCCACGCCGCGGCGAGGAGCGCGATCGAGATCACCACCGCGAGCCAGGGGTCGAGGTCGGTCCCGGGCTTCACGAGCGTCGCCGACGCCTCGAGGTAGTACAGGACGATCATGAGCGCGAAGCCCGAGAGCCACGTGGTGTAGGCCTCCCACTTGAACCACGCGAGATGATCGGGCAGCCGCGGCGGCGCCACCACGTACTTCTGTACGTGGTAGAAGCCGCCGCCGTGCACCTCCCAGAGCTCGCCGCCGACACCGGCTTCGGCGTCCGTCGCGGCCTTCGGGGCGCGGAGCGACTGGTCGAGGAGCACGAAGTAGAACGAGGTGCCGATCCACGCCATCGCCGCGATCACGTGCAGCCAGCGCAGGGACAGGTCGAGCCAGTCGCGCAGCGCGTCCGAGATCGCGAGCGGCAGGAGGGGCGTCATCCGCGCTGCCAGCGGTCCTCGGCGATCGATACCAGCTCGTCGAGCGCGGTCTCGAGCTCCGCGTCGGTCGGGTTGTCGACGCGCGCACGGAGCACATCGAGGATCTCGCGCTTAGGCCGGCCGTTCACGAAGACGCAGAACCTGAACCCGTGGCGCGCCTCGTACTCGGCGTTCAGGCGCGCGAGCTCGGCGAGCACGTCCGGATCGGCGTCCGTCCCCTGCTCCGCCGCCGAGCGCGCCGACAGGCCCGTGCGCTGGCCGATCGCCGGGTGCGCGTCGAGGGCCTCCCGCTTCTCGTCCGCGGGGAGCTCGTGGACGAGCGTGCGCGCGCGGACGAGCGGGTCGCGCTCGTGCGCGAGCCGCTCGACGAAGCGGGTTCGTCCCTCGAAGAGCTCCGCCAGCTCCTCGAGCGTGGGGGAACCCTTGGTTTCCCCACGATCCCCCTCCTCGGCGTCGCGATCCGGCACACCTGATCTGGCCTCCCGGCCGCCCGGGCCGGCCTCCGGCCGCAACGGGTCGCCCTTCCTCGGGCGGTGCGAAGCGGGCTCGTCCGACATCCGCTCAGCTGCCCCGGTACGTGGCGCATCCGTACGGGGAGACGAGGAGCGGAACGTGGTAGTGCCCCTCCTCGAGCGCCACCTCGAGCTCGACGCGGCGGAAGAACGGCGAAGGCGGCGAGAACGCGATCGTGTACACGCCGGGCTCGAGCGCGTCCGCCAGCCGCGCCCGACCGTCTGCATCCGTCTCCGCGGAGCCCGCGAGCTCGCTGCCCCGGCGCAGCTCCACGACGACGCCTGCCGCGGGTCTTCCCACCCCCGTATCGAGCACGTGCGTGGAGAGCGAGCAGCTCACGCGAGCCTCTGCGCCTGCACGCGGTGCTCGCGCGCGATCTCGGCCTCGTCCGCGTTCACCAGCCCGCCGTCGAGCACGACGTCCTCGCCGCCGACCACGAGGTGGTCGACGCGGTGCGGGCCCGAGAGGACGAGCCCCGTGACGAGATCGTCGGCGCCTCCGAGCTCGAGCCCGTCCGTCCGCCAGATCGCGAGGTCGGCCTGCATCCCGGGCGCGAGGGAACCGATGTCGTCGCGGCCGAGCACCGAGGCGCCGCCACGCGTCGCGAGCCGCAGCACATCGCGGGCCGACATCGCATCGGCGCCGCCGCGCCCGCGCGCGACGAGCAAAGCCTGCCTGGCCTCGCCGAAGAGGTCACCGCGCTCGTTCGAGGCGGAGCCGTCCACGCCGAGGCCCAGGCGAACGCCCGCGTCGACGAGAGCGCGGGCTGGCGCAACGCCGGCTCCGAGCCTCAGGTTCGACGTCGGGCAGTGCGCGACGCCTGTGCCGTGCTCGGCGAAACGGGCGATCTCGGAGTCGGAAAGGTGGACGCAGTGGGCGCACCAGACGTCCTTCGCGAGCCAGCCGAGGCGATCGAGGTACTCGACGGGACTGCAGCCGTAGAGGCTCTGGCAGTACGCCTCCTCCTCCAGCGTCTCGGCGAGATGCGTGTGCAGCGGGAGACCGAGCCGCCTCGCGAGGTCAGCCGATTCCTCCATCAACCTGCCCGTGACGGAGAAAGGCGAGCAGGGCGCGACGGCGATCTGCACCCGCGCCCCGGGGCCAGGCTCGTGCAGCGCATCGTGAAGCCGCTGCGTCTCGGCGAGCACGTCGTCGATCTCCTCGACGAGCTCGTCCGGAGGCAGCCCCCCGTCCGAGGCGCCGAGGTCCATCGAGCCGCGCGAGGCGACGATGCGGACGCCCAGCTCGCGGGCCGCGCGCACCTCTGCCTCCACGATCCCATCGCGGCCGCGCGGGAACACGTAGTGATGGTCGAACGCGGTCGTGCAGCCGGAGAGGGCGAGCTCGGCGAGCCCGGTCCGGGCCGCGGCGTACTCCGCCTCCGCGTCGAGTCCCGCCCAGACCGGATACAGCTCGCGGAGCCATGTGAAGAGATCGGCCTCCTGCGCCCTGGCGCGCGTCAGGGTCTGGTAGAGGTGGTGATGCGTGTTCACGAGGCCGGGGGTGATCACCGCCCCGTTCACGTCCACCCTCCGGTGCCCGCTCTCCACCCCCGGCTCCGGACCCGAGCCAACGGTCGCGATCGTCTCCTCCTCCACGAGCACCCAGCCGTCCCGATGCTCGGTGCCGGAGTCGTCCATCGTCACGACCCAGCCGTTGGCGTAGAGCGTTCTCATGGTGGCGGACGTTATCGTCCTGCGTCGTGAGGGGCACTGCAGCCGACGTGCTCGCGCGCGCGAACGAGCTCGGCGCGATCAGCGAGGAGCCCGACCGGCTCGTGCGTCACTTCGCGACACCCGCCATGGCGCGAGCCTCCGACTGCGTCGCGGAATGGATGGAGGACGCCGGCTTGAGCGTGCGGCGCGACGCTGTCGGCAACGTGATCGGCAGCATGCGAGGCGACGCGCCGCCATTCGTCCTCGGCTCGCACCTCGACACCGTCCCGAACGCCGGGCGTTACGACGGCCCACTCGGAATCCTCGTCGCGCTCGCGGCCGTCGAGCGTCTGGCGGTCGACGGTACGCGACCCTCGGTGCCCGTGGAGGTCGTCGCGTTCGCCGACGAGGAAGGCGGTCGTTTCGGAACCTCGTACCTCGGCTCGGCCGCCTACACCGGCGGCTTCGAACGCGAGTGGTTCGATCTCGTCGATGCGGACGGGGTCACGCTTGCCGAGGCGATCGTCGAAGCGGGCGGTGATCCCGAAGCGGCGGTCGGCTCGCCGGCCCCGCAGCTCGCCGGCTATCTCGAGGTGCACATCGAGCAGGGGCCGGTCCTCGAGCGCGAGGGCATTCCCGTCGGTGTCGTCTCCGCGATCGCGGGCCAGACGCGCGTCCGCGTCGTCGTCCGGGGTGAAGCCGGCCACGCCGGCACGTTGCCGATGGCCGCTCGGCGCGACGCGCTCACCGCCGCGGCCGAGATCGTGCTCGCAGCGGAGCGCGTCGGGCGGAGCACGGACGGTCTCGTTGCGACGGTCGGCGCCCTGTCGGTCTCCCCGGGGGTGGGCAACGTCGTTCCAGGCGAGGTGCGGATGCTGCTGGAGGCGCGCCACGCGGTAGACGCTGTGCGCGCGGGGGCGGCCGGCGCCGTCCGAGCGGAGGCCGAGCGGATCGCCGCAGCGCGCGGCGTCGACGTGTCGTGGACGCTGCGGTACGACACGGCCGCGGTCGAGCTGGCACCAGACCTGCGGCGCCGGCTCGAGGGCGCGATCGAGGCAGCGGGCCATCCGGTGACGACGCTCGTCAGCGGGGCAGGCCATGACGCGGCCGAGCTTTGTCGCGTCTGTCCGGCCGCGATGCTGTTCGTCCGCTGCGCCGGCGGAATCAGCCACGATCCGCGTGAGTCCGTGCAGGAGGCGGACGTCGCGGTCGCGCTCGACGTGGTCGAGCGCTTCCTCCGCGCAAGCCTCTAGGACGGCTCGCCGACGCCGGCCTTCGCCGCCTCGGCCGTCTCGTTCCCGACGGCGTGGATCACCTCGGGCCGGTCGAGCAGACGCGCGCGCTGTTGCGGGCTCTGGAGACGGTTGACCACGTACTTGTCCTCGAGCACCTCGGCCAGCGGCCGGCCGCGGGCATGCTCGCGGATCACGTACTGCGCAACGCGCTCCTCGGCCGTCGTGCGCTGGAAGAGAAACGAGAAGACGTCCTTGAGCGCCACCGACCTCATCGTAGCCCAGGGCGTTTCGGCTCACTCCCGCCCGTGCCCCGGGGCCGGCCACTCGAGGTTCGCGTCGGGGATCGGGTCGCCGTGCGGATCGTGCGTCGGAAACCCGAGGGCCTCGTCGATCCTGGCCTCGAGCTCCTCCGAGAGAACGTGCTCCATGCGGTCTGCCTCTGCATGCACCTCGTCGACGTCGATCCCGAGGGTCTCCGCCAGATAGAGCTCGAGCAGGCGATGGTGCCGGATCACCTCGAGGGCGACCCGCTCTCCCTCCGGAGTCAGCGAGACGCCGCGATACGGAGCATGGACGACCAGAGAGAGCGCCGCGAGCTTCTTCACCATGGCGCTTGCCGAGGCCGGAGAGACCCCCATGCCGCGGGCGAGGCCGGTGGTCGACACGCGGTCGCCGGCGACGCCGAGCTTGTAGATCTCGCGTAGGTAGTCCTGGATCGCGTCGGTGAGAGGTCGCTTCACGGTGAGGCCTCGTCGACGGGGTGCGTCCGTCGGCGCGACAGGGGAACGGGAAATGCGTCCACGAGGCGCACGTGGCCGCGACTGGCCAGGGAGTATCGCGCCGACCGGAGCGTCTCCGTGGCACCAGGCTTCATCGTGAAACGACCTTCCGCCTCGCCCGGGTCACGGCGCGAGTGTACGGGCGGTTCGCGCGACAAGAGTCTTCGCGACCCTGCTAGCGTCGGCTGCTCGTGGACGTCCGAGTGGGCCACAGTCCCGACCCCGACGACGCGTTCATGTACTGGGCGCTGACGACGGATCTGGTCGACACCAGAGGTTTTCGCTTCGAGCAGGTCCTCGCTGACATCGAGACCCTGAACCAGTGGGCACGCGCGGCGCGCCTCGAGGTCACCGCGATCTCGCTCGCCGCCTATCCGTTCGTGCAGGAGGACTACGCGCTTCTCCCGCACGGCGCCTCGATCGGCTCGGGGTACGGCCCGATCGTGGTCACGCGGGACAGCGTCTCGCTCGACGATCTTCGGGGACGCGAGATCGTCGTCCCCGGCGCGATGACCACCGCGTTCCTCGTGCTCCGCCTCGTGCTCGGCGAGTTTCCGTACCGTGAGCTCCCGTTCGAGCAGATCCCCGACGAGGTTGCACGTGGGCGCGCCGAGGCGGGTCTCTTGATCCACGAGGGGCAGCTGACGTTCTCCGAGCTGGGTCTCGAGAAGGCGCTCGACCTCGGCGAGTGGTGGCTGCTCGAGACCGGGTTGCCGCTGCCGCTCGGCGTCAACGTCGCCCGACGCGACGTGGAGCGGCCGCGCGATCTCTCGTCGGTGCTGCGCGAAGCGATCGCCTGCGGGCTCGAGAACCGGGCGGAGGCACTCGACTACGCGCTCCAGTTCGGGCGTGGCATCGACTCCGCCGTGGCCGACCGCTTCGTCTCGATGTACGTCAACGAGCTCACGCGCGACTACGGAGACGAAGGACGGACAGCCGTGGCGGAGCTCCTTCGGCGCGGCGAGGAGCTCGGGACGTTCCCTGGCTCCGTCACGGTCGACTGGGTCGAATAGCGTCTACTCGGCGAAGGGCTCGACCGCGGCTTCCGATTCCCGCCGGACGACGATCGCCACCGAGCCGAGCACGATCGCCGCGCCAACCGCGATGCGGGCGGACAGGGTCTCGTCCAGGAACAGCACGCCGAGCGCGATCGCAACGACGGGATTGACGTACGCGTACGTCGAGACTGTTCCCAACGGGACGTGATGGAGCAGCCAGACGTAGGCGGTGTAGCCGATCACGGAGCCGACGACGACGAGGTATGCGAACGCTGCGAGCGACGCGCCCGAGAACGAGCGCGGATCGGGATGCGCGGCCAGGCCGACCGGGAGGAACAGCAACCCGCCGGCGAGCATCTCGTACGTGGTCGCCACGAACGCGTCCTCCGGAAGAGGGATTCGCCCCGAGAGGAACGAGCCGAGCGCCCACGCGAACGCGGAGAGGCCGACGAGACCGATGCCCCACCAGGTCGCTCCGCCCTCCGGATGGAAGAGCACGGCCACCCCGAGAAAGCCTGCCAGGACGCCTGCGACCGCGAGCGGCGGCGGGCGGTCACCGCCCGCCAGGCGCAGCACCACAACGAGAAGGGGCACCGACGCGACGATCAGAGATGCGAGCCCGGTCGGCACCGTGCGCTCGGCCAGGAAGAGGATGCCGTTCGCTCCCGGCAGCAAGAGACCGATCAGCGCCGCGGCCGCCAGCTCGCGTCTGCGGACGCGGAGCGCACGGTGCCCGCGTCGCGCGACGACGATCGCGGCCATGATCCCGCCCGCGATCAGGAATCTCGTCGACACGGCGAAGAACGACGGGATCGTGTCCCCCGCGACCTTGATGCCGAGGTAGGTCGACCCCCAGATCAGATAGACGGCCCAGAGCGCCGTCCACGCCCTGGGCGTCACCGCCTGAGCGTGAGCGCGGCGCCGGCGGCGAGCAGCGCGAGCCCGACCGCGCGCGAGAAGTCGATCGGGATCCGCTCGAAGCCGAACAGGCCGTAGCGGTCGATAACCGCGCCGGCGGCGAGCTGGCCCGCGACGAGCAGCCCGATCGTCGCCGCGGTCCCGATTTGCGGCGACACGAGGGTGATCGTGAACACGATGAACGTCCCGAGCGCCGCGCCGAGCCAGAGCCACTTCGGCGCCGACCACGCATCCCCGAGGGAGCCGAAGCCGCGCCGGACGACGACGAGCGCGGCCATTGCGATCACAACCGAGAGGAGCGTGGCCCAGGCGAGCGCCTCGACCGTGCCGATCCGCTCGCCGAAACGCCCCATGACCGCCGCCTGGACGGAGCCGGCCAGTCCAGCGGCGAGGGCGAGCGCCGCTGCCAGTCCCGTTCCGCCGCTCACGTTTCCGACGCTATACGCTCACGCACTCCCGAGCGGAAGGAGGCGTCGGTGATCCGTGTGTTCGTCAACGTGCATTTCGCAGAGGCTGCGTCGTGAGCGAGCCGACGCATCCCCGCCCCTCGGATCCGGACGAGCTCGGCTTCGAGACGATCGTGTACGAGAAGGCCCCGCCGCGCGCCACGATTCGCCTGAACCGGCCCGACGTCCTGAACGCCTTCGACTTCCGCATGTTGCGGGAGATCGCGCGCGCCTGCGAGGACGCGTCGTGGGACGACGACGTGCGGGCGGTGGTCGTCACCGGTACCGGCCGCGCGTTCTGCTCCGGCGCGGATCTGGCGAGCTGGGATGTCGACTATCTCGGCCGGCCCGGGGAGTACTGGAAGTGGTTCGGCGCGTTCAAGGACATGCACGACCGCCTGCGCGAGCTCGGCAAGCCGACGATCGCTCGGATCAACGGGATCGCCGTCGGCGGCGGCAACGAGCTGCAGCTCGCCTGCGACCTCGCGGTGATGGTCGACGACGCGTTCATCCGGCACGTCGGGCTCGAGCACGGCTCGGTCCCGGCCGGTGGCGCGACCCAGTGGCTCTCGCTGCTCGTGGGCGACAGGCGCGCACGCGAGATCATCCTCCTCTGCGACGAGATCCCGGCGGCGCGGGCAGCGGAGTGGGGGCTCGTGAACCGCGCCGTCCCCGAGGCGGAGCTCGACGCCGTCGTCGACGGCTGGGTCGAGAGCCTCGCGCGCAAGCTGCCGGACGCGACCCGGTACGCGAAGCATCACCTCAACGTCTGGCGCGATCTCGCCTGGCACCAGACCGTCGGCCACGCCCGCGACTGGCTTGCGCTCTCGATGCTCTCCGACGAGACGCAGGGCGCCGTGCGCGGCTTTCTCGAGTCGCGACGCTCCCGGTAGAGCTCGGGGCTTCTGCGGCCGGGACGTGGGCCGCGCCTGCGTGGCTGACCGGCTGTGGGTTTTGGGGACGCGGCTGAAGCCACGTCCCGTGTTGTGTTGGGACGTGGGCTGTGCCCGCGTCCTGGTGTCTGTGTGGCTATGGGGACTCGGCTGAAGCGGCGTCCGGTCTTGTGTTGGGACGTGGGCTGTGCCCGCGTCCCTCGTACCCGTGCGGCTCTGGGGACTCGGGCAAAGCCCACCTCCCCTAGCTAGATTCCCCCCGATGGCCGACGAGGTGCTCACGAGTCGTGACGGGATCGGTCCTCACGATTACGTTCAACCGGCCCGAGGTCTACAACGCGTTCAACCGCGAGCTCCACGCGGCGCTCCACGAGGCGCTGAGCGAGGCCCAGGACTCAGCGGTCCGCTGCGTCGTGATCACCGGCGCCGGAAAGGGTTTCTGCGCCGGGCAGGACCTGAAGGAGTTCGGCGCGGTCTCGGAGTCGATCCGGGACGCGCTCGAGCAGACCTATCACCCGAACGTCCGGCTCGTGCGCGCGCTCGAGAAGCCCGTGATCGCGGCCGTGAACGGCCCGGCCGCCGGCGCCGGCCTGTCGTTCGCTTGCGCGTGCGACCTGCGGGTCGCGGCGGATGCGGCAACCTTCGTGCCGGGCTTTGTCGGCATCGGCCTCGTCCCCGACGCCGGGGGGACCTGGTTCATCCACCGGCTGCTCGGCTTCGCGCGCGCATTCGAGTGGATGAGCGCGAACACGCGGCTCTCGGCGGGGGAGGCTCTCGAGTGGGGCCTCGTCTCGGAGGTGATCCCGGCAGAGGCCTTCGAGGCGCGCGTCGCGGAGCTCGCCGCGGAATGGGCCGCTCGGCCGACGCTCGCGATCGGCCGGACGAAGCAGCTCTTCGAGCACGCGTTCGCATCGGCCCTCGACGCGCAGCTCGCGCTCGAGGCAGAGCTCCAGCAGGCATCGACGGAAACCGCGGACTTCGGGGAAGGAGTCGAGGCGTTCCTGCAGAAACGCGCACCGCAGTTCACCGGCACCTGACCGAAGGAGCCTTCGATGTCCGAGACGCACCCTGACCTGCCGGCGCTCGACCTCCCCATACGGCATCCGATCCACCTCGTCGTCACCGACGACCTGAGGCGGAGCAGGCTGACGGTGTTCTTCCGTCTCCTCCTCGTCATCCCGCATCTCATCTGGCTGACGATCTGGGGGATCGCCGTCTACTTCGTAGTGATCGTCGCGTGGTTCGCCGGGCTCGTGCTCGGACGCGTGCCGGATGCGCTGCACGGCTTCATGGCCGCGTACCTCCGCTACTACACCCACGTGGGCGCGTACTGGCTGATTGCCGCGGATCCGTATCCCGGGTTCACTGGCGAGCCGGGCTATCCCGTCGATGTCGAGGTTGCTCCGGCGACGGACCAGAGCCGGCTGACGATCTTCTTCCGGCTCCTGCTCGCGATTCCGGCGTTCATCGTCCTGTATGTGCTCCAGATCGTCGCTTCGGTCGTCGCGATCCTCGCGTGGTTCTACGCGCTCGTGACGGGTGGAATGAACCGAGGCATGCGCGACCTGCTCGTGTACTGCATCCGGTACCACGCCCAGACCGCCGCATACGTGGAGCTCCTGACAGGGCGGTACCCGAGTTTCTCCGACGACTGACCCCTTGCGGGTCGAGACGGTCGACTACCATACGGCGGGCGAGCCCTTCCGGATCGTCACTGCAGGGGTGCAGCCGCTCGAGGGCACGACGATTCTCGAGCGGAGGCGCTACGCGCGGGAGCGGCTCGACCACGTCCGGCGGCTCCTCGTCTTCGAGCCGCGCGGCCACGCGGACATGTACGGCTGCCACGTCGTCCCGCCGAACGACGAGGACGCCGAGCTCGGCGTCGTGTTCTTTCACAACGAGGGCTACTCGACCGCGTGCGGCCACGGGACGATCGCGCTCGTCACGTGGGCGCTCGACGAGGGCGTCGTGGAGCGGCGCGAGGGCCTCAACCGGGTCGTGGTCGACGTTCCGTCGGGGCGGCTCGAGACGTGGGCTGACGTGAAGGGGGGCCGAGTGCGCTCCGTGCGCTTCCGCAACGTGCCCGCGTTCGTCTGGGCAGAGGGCGTGGAGGCGGCGGGTCGAACGGTGGACGTCGCGTTCGGGGGCGCGTTCTACGCCGCACTCGAGGAGCGCGTCGAGCCGGCCGAGCTGCCCCGGCTGATCGCGCTCGGGCGGGAGATCAGGGCCGCGCTCGACGCCGCCCACGACATCGTCCACCCGGTGGAACCGGAGCTCCGCGACGTGTACGGCGTGATCTTCTGGCAAGAGGAGGGCGAGCAACCGTTCGCACAGCGGAACGTGACGGTGTTCGCGGACGGGGAGGTCGATCGCTCGCCCTGTGGGTCGGGAACGTCGGCGCGCCTCGCGCTTCTCGACGCGCAGGGACGCCTTCCGCGTGGCGCGGAGCTGCGGCATCTCTCGATCGTCGGCTCCGAGTTCAGGGGGCGCGTTGTCGGCGAGACCGAGGTCGCCGGCGGCCCCGCGGTCGTCACCGAGGTCGAAGGCTCCGCGTACCGGACCGGGCGTGCCCAGTTCGAGCTCCAGCCGGACGATCCGCTCGGAGAGGGCTTCCTGCTTCGCTAGGGCTGGAGCCGCGCGAGCGCCGAGACGATCTCGTCTTCCTCGGGGAAGCGGCCCTCCTGCTGCTTCGAGAACACGAGCTTCCCGTCTGCGACGATGTCGTACTGGCTCTTGTCGCCCTCGAGCGCGTCCGCGTCGTGCCCCTGCCCGTTCAGCACGGCCGCGAGACTCGCGGCCCGGCGGTCGTAACCGCTTCAGACCGGGCAGTAGAAGATCTCGACCCGCACGTGCCCAGGCTACCCGACGCCTGCTCCGACGCTGCCGCGAGCTCCGGGCGGACACGCAGGCATGCCGGCGCACTTCTTCGGGCGTCGGGCGTCTGGAGATTCCTCGCGTCGCCGTCACGCCGGGTGTCTCAGGGCATAGCCTGTGATGCTCGATGAGCGGCGAGGAGACGAAGTCAGGCGATCCGCAGACCTGGCACTACGGGTTGGTGGCCACCTGGTGGTCCGAGTTCAACGACGACTTCCGACCGCACGAGATCCCGTACTTCCAGCGGTACGTCGAGCGCGACGGCCAGCCGGCGCTCGACGTCGCCTGCGGAGCCGGTCGTCTGCTGATCCCGTATCTCCGGGCGGGGCTCGACGTCGACGGTTGCGACGTCTCGGCCGACATGATCGAGCACTGCAGGACGAAGGCGGCGCGCGAAGGGCTGTCCCCGAGTCTCTCCGTGCAGCCCATGCACGCGCTCGAGCTGCCGCGCCGGTACCGGACGATCTTCGTCTGCGGCGCCTTCGGCCTCGGAAGCACCCGCGAGCAGGACGCCGAGGCACTCAGTCGCCTGCACGACCTGCTCGAGCCGGACGGGACGCTGCTGCTCGATATCGAGGCGCCGTACGCCGACCCCGGGCAGTGGGGGCTCTGGACGAGTGAGGGACGCTCGACGCTGCCCGAGGCGTCCGAGCCGCCCCGCGACCGACGACTCGCATCCGATGGGGCCGAGTACGCGCTCCGCTCGCGGGTCGTCGCGCTCGACCCGCTGGCCCAACGTGTGACATACGCGATCCATGCCGAGCGCTGGCGCGACGGAACGCTCGATGCGGAGGAGGATCACGACCTGACCATCGGCCTCTACTTCAGGCACGAGGTCGTGCTCATGCTCGAGCGGGCAGGGTTCGCGAACGTAGAGGTCCAGGGCGACCACAACGACCTCCCGGCCACGACCGACGACGAGTTCCTCGTGTTCGTCGCGAGGAAGACGTAGGGCTTCCTCTAGATCGTCTTGAACTGCTCGAACGGCTGGCGGCAGGCGTTGCAGTAGCGCAGCGAGCGACACGGGGTGGGGCCGAAGACATTCTCGAGCCGGGTGTCGGTCGAGTCGCACCACGGGCAGCGGAACGGGCCGCGCTCGAGCTGGATCAGCGTCGGTGTTCCGGCGCTTCGCGGCGCGGGAGGAGCGAAGCCGGCGGCGCGGAGCTTCTCGCGCCCGGCGGGGCTGATCCTGTCGGTCGACCAGGAGTCGTCCAGCACGACGTCGACGTGGGGCTCGGCGCCGAGGCCGCGGATCGCGTCCTCCATCTGCGCGCGCATCGTCTCGAGGGCCGGGCAGCCCATGAAGGTCGGCGTGAAGTCGACGTGAACGCGATCTTCGGCGACGCTGACGTCCTTCACCACTCCGAGCTCGACGATGGAGATCACGGGAATCTCCGGGTCCGGGATCTCCCCGAGCGCGCGCCAGACGTCCTCGGGCGCAAGTTGCAATCTGGAACTTGCGCCGCTCACCAGCGCGCCCCCGCTGGAGCCGAGCGGCGCACGATCGTCATCTCCTGCAGCAGCTCGGCGAGCTCCGCCTCGTGGCGGCCGCGCGACACGGGCTCGACCGCGGGCATCGTGCGACCGAGCTTCTCCTCTGCGCGGTGGACGAGCTCGGGACGTAGCTCCTGGTCGAGCACGCCGAGCGCGTACGGCCACAGCTCGTCGAGCGCCTCGTCCAGGCGCGGGCGGCCGTCGGTGGAGGCGAGGAGCCGGTCGATCCACATCTGCGCGTGGATCCGGTGGTAGACCTCCTCGCGGTCGATCTTCGCCGCGATGCCCGCGATCTCCGGGTCGCCGGAGGCCTTGAGCGCCTCGAGCCTGATCTCATCCGCGGTCTCGTAGAGCCAGTGTCGTCCGATCGTCCGCGCCCACTCGAGCCGGCGCAGCTCCACGAGCGGGGCGGAGCGGTACTCGTCCGCCGGCCGGTCGAATGCGAGCGCGTCGGCGTCGGTGCCGAGCTCGCGGGCGGCGAGCTCGTAGAGCGCCCGCGCGTGCCCGATCTCGTTCTGCGCGATCGACGAGAACGCGACGTCCTCCTCGAGGAACGGTGCGATCCCGGTCCACTCCGAGTTTCGCCAGCCGAGAATCAGCTCGTCGTCGGCGACGGACAGCAGCAGGTCGACGCGATCGCTCGTCGTCATCGATCGCCCTCGGAAGCTGCGACGCCCGGGCTCGCGGCGCCTCCTGCGGCCGCTCGTGCCTCGCGCAACCGCTCCTTGATCGAGTAGCCGTCGACGCGGCGGTACTTGAGGTCGAACTCGTCGACGAACTCGCCGATCTCCCCGATCGCCTGTCGTGGGACGAGCCAAAGCGCCTGGGACTCGCCGCGGCGGCCGTACTGCTCGCGCGCGTAGATCTCGGCGAAGCGCTCGTCGGGTGCAGCGACCGACCCTGCGTGCTGCATCGCGGCGCCCTCGCGCTCGCGCCGGAACACCTCGAAGATCACGCCGCCTCGGCGAGCACCGCGCGAGAGACCCAGTCGACCTCGCCGCGCGAGAGACGCCGGAACGCGAGCCGCTCCGCCGAGGCCGGGCCGTGACCCGACACGACGGCCATCAGCGTGTCCCAGTCGGGCTCGGTGTACCGCCAGATCCCATCGTCGCCGCGTCGCAGCTCTGGATCGGGGAGCGTCAGCCCGAGCTCCCACACCTGCGGGACGTACCCCTCCAGGAACTGCTGGCGCGCGTCCTCGTTCGCCTGGCTCTTGATCCTCCACTGCACCATCGGGTCGTCGTCGGCGGGGATCGGGTTGCCGTGGAACATCATGAGCGGCTCCCACCAGCGGTCGATCGCTTCCTGGACGAGCTCGCGCTGGCCGTCCGTGCCCGTGACGAGCGTCAGGATGACGTCCCGCCCGTGGAGGATGTGGAACGACTCCTCCCAGCAGATCTTTCGCATCACCCGCGCGTACGGCGCGTAGGAGCACTTGAGGAGCGCTTTCTGCGAGATGATCGCGGCGGCGTCGACGAGCCACGCGATCACCCCGACGTCGCCCCACGTGCGCGTCGGGTAGTGAAAGACGTTGTGGAACTTCGAGCGCCCCTCGATCAGATCGTCCAGGCATGCGGCGCGCGGCTTGCCCAGGTCCTCGACGACGCGATACAGGAGCTGTGCGTGACCGACCTCGTCCTGGATCTTCGCGGTCAGGGCGAGCTTCCGCTGCAGTGTCGGCGCGCGCAGGATCCAGTCTCGCTCGGGGAGGACGCCCATCAGCTCGGAGTTCGCGTGCATCTCGACGAACTTCGTCAGGCGCGCGCGATACTCGTCGGGCATCCAGTCACCCGTCTCGACGGCACCGCCGCCCTGGACGTGCTCGAGGAAGACCTCCGTGCGCTCGTCCATGTCTCCATGCTACCGAACGACCGGTAGCATCGGTGGATGGCCACCAGGCGGGACGAGCTCGTCGCCGTCGCCACCCGCCTGTTCGCCGAGCGGGGCTACCACGGCACGTCGATGGCCGACCTCGCCGAGGCGATGGGCGTCCAGAAAGGGTCGCTCTACTCGCTGACGGAGTCGAAGCAGGAGCTTCTGGTCGCGGTGACGCGCGAGGGTGCGGCGGCGTTCCACACCGCGCTCGACGGAGTCTCTGAGGACGCTGCGCCGCTCGAACGGATCCGGCTCGCGCTACGCGCTCATCTCGCCGTCGTCTCGGCCCAGGTCGACGCGGCCACCGTGTTCACCCGCGAGTGGCGCTTCCTCGAGGAGCCCGGGCGCGCAGCGTTTCGCACCGAGCGCCGCCGCTACGAGGAGCGCTGGCACGAGCTCTTGCGGGAGGCGTCCGAGCGTGGGGCTCTCCGGGCGGACGTGGACATCGAGGACGCAGTGCTCCTCGTCCTCTCGGCGGCGAACTGGGCGTACACGTGGCTGCGTCCCGGGGCCGATACGGATGCCCTCGGCGACCGCTTCTGCGCGATCCTCCTCGACGGCCTGCGGGGTTACGCGACCCGGCAGGCGTAGGGTTCGGCTCGCGTGGGCGCGGTCCTGATCGTCAATCCGCAGGCAAGCCGCGTGACGGCCGACCTCGTCGAGCGGGTGGTCGCGGAGCTCCCTTCGGGTGTCGAGGTCCTACGGACAGAGGCTCGCGGGGACGCGACGTCGCTCGTCCGCGAGCGCGAGGCGGACGCCGACGCGATCTACGTCCTCTCGGGAGACGGCACGTTCAACGAGGTGCTGAACGGCGTCGCCGGCACCGTGCCGCTCGGCTTTCTGCCCGGCGGTGGCACGAACGTGCTCTCGCGCGCGCTCGGGCTCGGGCGCGACCCTGTCGCTGCCGCGCGTCTCCTCTCCGGAGGAGCGACCCGCGCGATCGGGCTCGGGCGCGTGAACGGACGGCGCTTCTCGTTCAGCGCCGGCATCGGGCTCGACGCAGAGCTCGTGCGCGGCGTCGACCGGCTCGGGCGGAGGCCCGACGGAAGGCGGCCCGGCGATCTCGCCTTTCTCCGCGTCGCGGCCGGCCTCGTCGGCTCACGGCGCGGGCGGTTCCCGCCCGTGCTCGAGGTCGAGGGCGCCGGTCGCGCGGCCTTCGTGCTCGTCGCGAACTGCGACCCGTACACGTATCTCGGCCGGCTCGGGCTCCGCATCGCGCGCGGCGCGTCGTTCGACCTCGGGCTCGATCTGGTCGCACCCTCCGAGGTGCGCGTTCGAGACCTCCCCGGTTTGCTCGGCTCGGCGCTTCGCGGTGCAGAAGCGGGCGAACGGCTTCTCGTGCTGCACGACGTCGACAGGATCGTCGTCCGCTGCGACCGGCCGTTGCCGCTCCAGGTGGACGGCGAGGACCTCGGGGACGTGGAGCATGCGGTCTTCGAGGCCGAACGCCGGGTCGTGACCGCGCTCGTTTCGTCCGCGTAGCTACGCGGGCGGCCGCGCCGGGACGATCGCCGGCGTCGCATTCGGGCCAGAGTCATTCGATATCCCTCTAGGGGACTCGGAGTCAGGACGGTCGGCGCGCACGGGCGCCGAAGAGCTCCGACCAGCGGTGCCCGATGCCCTTCGCGAACTGGGTCTCGAGCATGCGGAAGTGCTCGTCGAGCACCGTCTCGAGCACATCCAGCTTTCTGCGGCGCATCGCGTCGAGCTGCCGGCGGTGGACGTCGAGGGTCTGGCGATCCGTGGCCATCCCGCCGGAGTACGCGTCCCTGATCGGAGAGAGCCCCCGGGCGACGCCCTGCATCGCGGCCTGGATCGTCTCGTTCCGGCAGGCGCGCGCGAGCGCCCGGTGGAACATGGCGTCGGCCCGCATCACGCTGGGGCGCTCGCCGAGGTGGCGCTCGAGGAGCTCGATCGTCCGCTCGAGCGCAGCGAAGTCCGCAACGGTCGCACAGCGCATCGCCTCGACGGCGACCGCCCGCTCGAGCACACGGCGCGCGCGAAGCGTGTCGATCGCAGAGTTCTCCTCGAGCTTGACGGCGGAGAAGAGCGCGACCGCCGGGACGAGATCGGTCGCCACGAAGATCCCGCCGGACTTTCCACGGCGCACCTCGACCAGGCCCGAGAGCTCGAGCACGCGGAGGGCCTGGCGGAGCGTCGGCTTCGAGATCGCCAGCTGGGCGGCGAGCACCGCCTCGTTGGGCAGCCTGTCTCCGGTCCGTAGCCCCGCGCGCTCGACGGCCTCGGTGAGGCGCTCGATCGCGGCCTCGAACGTCCGCGCAGCCCGGATGGGCTCGACCTGGAAGCTCGACGGCGCATCCATCGAGCCGCAGTGTCGCAGGATCGCGCCGAACGGCGAGGGTGCCGCGCCCGCGAACGGTGTCAGACACCGTTCTTCGTCAAGGGGAAACCGTGCCAACTGTGTGCCAATCGCTCCACAGGCACGGAGCCGTGCGAGCATCCCGTTCCGTCGCCCCGATCGAGACGCTCCAAGCGCACTCTGCGCCCGCGGTGGCGTCAGGCCGGTCGGACGGTGTCTGACACCGTCCGGCCCCGTCGCCCGTGTGCGGCCTCGGCCCCAGGGGCTGTGCGGACGCGGCCCGAAGTGACCAGCGAGCCCTTGACAGCAAAAGGGTAACGCTGTTTCACTTCTATGGTGACGGACGTGCCGCTCGTCGAGCAGGGACTGAGCCGCGTTCTCGGCGCGGAAGGCGAGGATGACCGCCGCCTCGACGACCTCGACGACGAGGCGCTGCTCGCGCTCCACCGGTCGCTGGTCCTCATGCGCACGTACGACGAGCGCTCCGTCGTGTATCACAGCCAGGGCCGTATCGGCACCTACGCGATCTTCCGCGGGCACGAGGCGATCCAGGTAGGGGCCGCGCATGCGCTCGAGCAGCGCGACTGGATCTTCCCGAGCTATCGCGACTCGGCGATCGGCCTGCTCCGTGGCCTTCCCGCGGCCACAGTTCTCCAGTGGTGGCGTGGGCATCCGTCCGGGTGGTGGAACCCCGAAGACGTGAACGTCGCCTCGATCTGCGTCCCGATCGCGTCGCAAGTGCCGCATGCGGCCGGGATGGCGTGGGGCCTGCGGCTCAAGGGGTCCGACGCGGTCACCGCCGTGCTCTTCGGCGACGGTGCCACCTCCGAGGGCGCGTTCCACGAGGGAGCGAACCTCGCCGCGGTCGTGAAGGCGCCGCTCGTGCTCCTGTGCAACAACAACCAGTGGGCGATCTCGACTCCGCTCGAGGCCCAGACCGCCGCCGAGCGGCTCTCGGACAAGGCCGTCGGGTACGGGATGCCGGCCCTGCGCGTCGACGGCCACGACGTGCTGGCGGTCTACGAGGCCGTTCGGGAGTCGGCCGCTCGGGCCCGTGCGGGAGGAGGCCCGACGTTCGTCGAGGCCGTGACGTATCGCTCGGCCCCTCACGCGACGGCGGACGACCCGAGCCTGTACGTCGACGAGGGGCGGGTCGAGGCAGATCGTGGACGTGACTGCGTCGCGCTGTACGAGGGCTATCTGAGGCGTCTCGGCTTGCTGGACGACGCGGGCGCATCCGCCGTCCGTGAGGAAGCGCTCACGACGATGCGGGAGGGGATTGCCACCGCCGAGGCAGAGCCCCCCGGCGACCCCGAGCTCGTATTCGCGCACGCGTATGCGGAACCGCCCGGCGCGCTCGCGCGCGACCTCGACGAGCTGCTGCGGGTGCACGGGCGATGACCACGGCGGCACTGGGAACCCGCGAGCTCCTGCTCGTCGAGGCGGTCAACGACGCGCTGCACGTCGAGCTTGCACGGGACGACTCCGTGATGGTGCTCGGGGAAGACGTCGGGCGGCTCGGCGGCGTCTTCCGCGCGACTGCGGGCCTCCTCGACCGCTTCGGCGCCGACCGGTGTGTCGACACGCCGCTCTCGGAGGCCGGGATCCTCGGGGCTGCGGTCGGCCTCTGCATGGCCGGTTGGCGTCCCGTCGTCGAGATGCAGTACGACGCCTTTTCCTACCCGTGCCTCGATCAGCTCATCACGCACGTCGGCCGTTACCGTTGGCGCACCGGCGGCGCGATGGCGTTTCCCCTCGTGATCCGGATGCCGTACGGGGGCGGTGTCCGGGCGCCAGAGCTGCACGACGACTCGCCCGAGACGTACTACGTGCACACCCCGGGCGTGAAGCTCGCCGTCCCCGCCACTCCGGCCGACGCGAAGGGACTTCTCGCCGCCGCGATCCGCGATCCGGACCCGGTCGTGGTGCTCGAGCCGAAGCTCGTCTACCGCACCGCGCGTGGGCAAGTGCCCGACGGCGAATATGTCGTCGAGCTCGGGAAGGCACGCGTGGCACGGGCCGGGACGGACCTGACGCTGGTCGCCTGGGGCGCGATGGTCGCCGTCTGCGAACGCGCGGCCGGAACGCTCGAGCAGGAGGCTTCCATCGAGGTGCTGGACCTGCGCACGCTGAAGCCGCTCGACGAGGACGGGCTGCTCGCCGCGGTCGGACGCACCGGTCGGTGCGTCGTCGTGCAGGAGGCGCCGCGGACGTGCGGCTTCGCCTCCGAGATCGCGGCCCTCCTGGCCGAGCGTGCGATCCTCGATCTTCACGGGCCGGTGCTCCGCGTCACGGGCTACGACGTCCCCTACCCGTACTGGCAGCTCGAGGACTGGTACATGCCGTCGGTCGAGCGGG
Source organism: uncultured Actinomycetes bacterium (assembly GCA_963798725.1). GTDB lineage: Bacteria > Actinomycetota > Thermoleophilia > Gaiellales > Gaiellaceae > Gaiella. The sequence continues at coordinate 139,451 of CAWCUL010000001.1, read as the reverse complement.
TCGTCGACGCGGCGCGGCGCGTCCTCGCCTTCTAAGACCTCGGTTCAGATACAACCGCGCCCCTCATCCACATCGAGCCTCTTGTTCCCGACTACGCTCCGCCCGTGGCGTACGAGTTCCGGCTTCCCGACCTCGGCGAAGGGCTGACCGAAGCGGAGATCGCGCGCTGGCTCGTCGCAGAGGGGGACCGCATCGACGAGGACCAGCCGCTCGTCGAGGTCCAGACCGACAAGACCACGGTCGAGATCCCCTCCCCGCGCACGGGCAGCGTGCTGAAGGTGCTCGTGGGGGAAGGAGAGGTCGCCCCCGTCGGCGCGGTGCTGGTCGTGATCGGGGAGGAGGGAGAGCAGCTGCTTCACGCGGTCGAGGCACTCGACGCGCCCGCCGGCCGGCGGGCGGGGGAGCCGCTCGTCGTCGTGGTGCCGTCGGACCCGGTCGAGGCCGTCCGCGCGACGCCTGCCGTGCGACGGCTCGCGAAGGAGCTTCGCGTCCCACTCGCGGGGCTCGCGGGAACAGGGCCCGCCGGCCGCATCGTGGAGAGCGACGTTCGGTCGGCCGCCGCCGACGCGAGCGAGGGGACGCGCGTCCCGGTGCGGGGCGTGCGTCGTGCCATCGCGGAGCAGGTCGCCCGCGCGCATCGCGAGATCCCCGCGGTTACGTTCGTCGAGGAATGCGACTTCGGCGACGTCGACCTTGCCCGGATCGTGCCGCTCGCGATCCACGCGTCCGCCGCCGCCCTCGCCACGTACCCGGAGCTCAACGCCCGGCTGGAGGGGGACGAGATCGTCCTGCTCGATCGCGTGGACGTCGGGATCGCCGTGCAGACCGGCGACGGGCTCGTCGTCCCCGTTGTGCGCCGGTGTGACCGCCTCTCCGTGGACGAGATCGCCGACGAGGTGCGCCGTCTGGCGGACGGCGCGCGCTCCGGGTCGTTGTCGGCCGAGGAGCTGCGCGGCTCCACGTTCACCGTGACGAGCGCCGGCAAGCTCGGTGGAATCCTTGTGACGCCGCTCGTCAACCACCCCGAGGTCGCGATTCTCGGTCTCCATCGAATCGCCGATCGGGCGGTCGTCCGCGACGGCGAGATCGTGATCCGCCCGATGGGGAACGTCTCGGTCACCTTCGACCACCGGGTCGTCGACGGACTTCGCGCGGCCGCGTTCTGTCTCGACGTGATCGACCGTCTCCGGGCGGATTGACGGGCGAGCGCCCGGCCGTCCCTACAATTCCCCTCGTGGGAGACTGGTACGAGATCGGGATCACGGTCGGGTTGGGCCTCGCCGTCGGGTTGCTGCTCGCCGGCGTGCTCGCCGGCTGGAGATACGGGCTCGTCGCGTCGACGGCAGGAGCCCTGCTGGTCGGCGTTCTTGCGGGACTGGTCGTGAAGGGATGGATCGGCCTTCCAGGAGCGCTGCTCGGCGCGTTGCTCGGCGCCGTGTCCGCTTCTCTGATCGCGCGCGGCGCCCTGCGGCGAGGAGCGACGCCGGGCGCAACGGCCTTTCTGATCGGCAGCAGCGCGATCGCCGTCGCCATGCTGGCGCTGATCCCCGCTGTCGGGTACGTGATGGCAGTCGTGGTCCCCGCAGTCGCCGTGCGCCGCGCCCGACAGGAGCCGGCGCGCCATGCGGGGCTGCGCTCGCTCGCCAAGTGACGTGACCGCGCTCAGGGGCTCGAAGCTCGTCCTCGTCGTGATCGACGGGCTCACGCCGCACACGCTCGAGGCCGCGCTCGAGGACGGCTCGATGCCGACCCTCGCGACGCTCGCGGAGCACGGCACGCTCGGTCGGGCCGTCACGACCTTCCCGTCGCTCACGCCGGTCTGCCTCTCCTCGATCGCGACGGGGGCGCACCCGGACGTGCACGAGATCCCGCACCTCGTGTGGTGGCACCGTGGAGAGCGCAGGATCGTCGAATACGGCTCCTCGTTCGGCGCCGCCCGGGCGGCGGGGCTCGGGCGGACGCTGCGGGACACCCTCGTCGGCATGAACGCGGAGCATCTCGGGCGGGGCGCCACGACGCTGTTCGAGGCGCTCGCCGACGAAGGGTGCAAGACCGCCGCCGTCAACTTCACCGCGTACCGCGGGCGGACGCTCCATCGCGCCGCCGTTCCTTTCCTCGGCTCGGTCCGGGGGCCCGAGCAGTTCTTCTTCTACAACCTGTTCCGTGCGGAACGGACCGGCGCGCCACTCTCGTTCCGCAACCGGGCGCGAGGCTCGGTGGACGCGTACGCGGCTGCGGTCGGGCGCTGGCTCGTGACCCGCGACCGCTTCGACTTCCTCCTCTTCTACCTCTCCGACTACGACTACGCATCTCACGCTGCCGGGCCCGACGGGGCGCCGGCGGTGCTCGGGCGCTGCGACGATGCCATCGGCGGCCTCGTTCGAGCTGCGGGAGGGCTCGAGTCGTTCCTGGAGCGATACGCGCTGATCGTGATGTCCGACCACGGTCAGACCGCCGTCCGGCACGTCGCGCGGGCTGCCGAGCCGCTTCGGAACGAGCCGGACACGCTCGTCACGGCGTCCAACCGTGCCGCACAGGTCTATCGCCTCGGGCCAGATGCGCCTCCAGCGCGCCGCCTGGCCGAGCGCTTCGACGCGGAGCCCTCGGCCGGCGTCGTAGCGTTTCGCGAGGACGAAGCCGCGGTGGCGCGGCGCGACGGGGCCGAGCTTCGGGTACGCGCGCACGAGACCGGGCTCGAGCTCGACGGCGACCCCGGCGTGCTCGATCAGCCCGATGCCGTTGCCAGGGTCGTTGCTGCGCTCGCCTGCCCCAACGCCGGTGACGTCCTCGTCTCGGCGGCCGCCGGCTGGGAGTTCGAGGACCTCGGCGGACGGCACCACGGAGGGGGCGGCTCGCACGGCTCACTCGAGGCGGGTGACTCCCTCGTCCCGGTGCTGGCCGTAGGCCTCGGCGCCGGCACCCCGCCGAGCGTGGTCGACATTGCGCCGCTCGTCCTCTCGCACTTCGGGATCGAGGCGCCGCCCTACGCGCTTCGCCGCGCGGCGTGACCGCCGACGGCGAGCGCGCCCGCCGGCGGATGGTGACGCGCCAGCTGCGAGCCCGCGGGATCGAAGACGAGCGCGTGCTCACGGCCATGGGGCGCGTGCCGCGCGAGGCGTTCGTCCCAGCGGAGCTCGTCGACCACGCCTACGACGACGCAGCGCTCCCTATCGCCGCGGGCCAGACGATCTCTCAGCCCTACATCGTCGCGGCGATGTGCGAGCTCCTCTCGCTCGACGGTTCCGAGCACGTGCTGGACGTCGGCACCGGCTCCGGCTACGCCGCCGCCGTGCTCGACGAGATCGCCTCGAGCGTGGTGTCGATCGAGGTCGTCCCGTCTCTCGCCGCGCAGGCGCGCGAGGCGCTCGATCGGACCGGTCACGAGGCCGTCGAGACCCGGGTCGGGGACGGCAGGCTCGGGGTCCCCGACCGGGCGCCGTTCGATGCGATAGCGGTCGCCGCTGCCAGCGAGGACGTCCCGCCGCCGCTGTACGCGCAGCTCGCACCGGGTGGTCGGCTGGTACTGCCGCTCGGACGAGCCTCGGGCCAGCGGCTCGTGCGCCTCGTCCGGTCCGAGGACGGCCCCGTCGAGACAGCGTCCCTCACCTGTCGCTTCGTCCCCCTCGTCGGGGCGAGCTCGTAGCATCCAGGCGGGCCGCTCGCCGCCGGTGCCGCTACGCTCGCGCGGCGCAGATGGACGAGGGAACCGCGATCACGGGCGAGCCTGTGCCGAGAGGTCGGGTCGACGCGGCGCTTCGGAGCCGGGCGAACTGGGAGGAGCTCGTCAAGTTCTGTCTCGTCGGGGCGAGCGGGTACGTCGTGAACCTCGTCGTCTACACGCTCCTCCTCCGCGGGCTGGACCTCCACTACGTGCTGGCCGCGATCGGCTCGTTCGTCGTCGCGGTGACGAACAACTACACGTGGAATCGCCTCTGGACCTTCCGCCACCACCGCGGCCCCGTCGTCATGCAGGGGGTCCGTTTCCTCGTGGTGTCCGCGCTCGCTCTGGGCGCCAACCTTCTCGTTCTCCATCTACTCGTGGAGGCGGGCCTCGGCGAGGTCGTGGCGCAGGCGATCGCGATCGCCGTCGTCACGCCGGTCAACTTCGTCGGCAACAAGCTGTGGTCGTTCCGCCCGCGCGGTGCATGACCGACCCGCCGCGCCGCGCGTACGCGGGATCGTGGCCTGCGCGGCGCTCATCGCGCTCACGACGCTCTGCCTGACCGGACGGGCCGCGGCCGCCTCGCCTCCCCCGTCGCCGGGGCCCATCGGCACGAACGGGCGGCTGGCCCAGCCGCGACCCGCGCTCGAGAACACCCCGCCGAGCCTGACCGAGGCGAGCGCCATGCACGTGTTCCTCGCGTATCCGAAGGTCGCGCGGTGGCTCGACCGCTACCCATCGGGACCGAGCACGGACGCCTCGTTCGACCCGAAGCGGCGGACCTGGACCGTTCACGTCTGGTCGGGCGACGCAGGAGAGGTCGCAACCGGCGTCGTCACCGACTCGGGCGAGGTGCAGGAGGCCTGGACCGGGCCGCAGGTCGCATGGAAGATGGCGCGCGGACGCCCCGGCGCCTTCGGTGGGAAGCTCCTGACCTCCTGGCCCATCTGGTTGGGCCTGTCGGCACTGTTCCTCCTCGGGCTCGTCGACCCGCGGCGCGTGCTCTCGATGACGACGCTGGACCTGCTGCTGCTTCTCTCGTTCGGGATTTCGCTCGCATTCTTCAACCGTGGCGAGGTGCTGCGCGGCGCCGCGCTCGCCACCGTGCCGCTCGTCTACCTGCTCGTTCGGACCGCGTGGATCGGCTTCCGACGGCGCGCGCGGCCGGCTGAAGCCGTATCGCGGTGGCCCGTCTGGGCGCTCGCCGCCGCGACCCTCTTCCTCGTCGGCTTCCGGATCGGGCTCGACGTCGACGAGTCGCACACCGTGATCGACGTCGGCTACGCGGGTGTGATCGGCGCGGACAGGATCCTTCACGGCCGGGCGCCGTACGGCGCGATGCCCGTGGAGGAGGGAAGGGCCTGCGGGCCCGTCGCCTCGGACGGCGAGATCCGTGACCGGATCCAGACCGACGGGCGTTGCGAGTCTGCGAATCCGCAGGGCGACACGTACGGCCCGGTTGCCTATCTCGCGTACGTACCCGCGGTCCTCGCCTTCGGCTGGAGCGGGCGGTGGGACGCGCTTCCGGCGGCACACGCGACCTCTATCGCGTTCGACCTGCTCGTGCTCGTCGGTCTGCTGCTCGTCGGGCGGCGCCTCGGCGGCGCACGGCTCGGCGTCCTCCTCGCGTTCGGCTGGGCCGCCTATCCATTCACCACGTACGCGCTGCTCACGAACACGAACGACGCGATCATGCCGGCCTCGCTCGTCTGGGGCTTCTGGCTCGCGTCCTCCCCTACGGCGCGTGGGGTCACGACGGCGCTCTCCGGCTGGACGAAGTTCGCTGCGCTCGCGGTCGTGCCCCTGTGGCTCACGTATCCAGCCGGCCTCTCACCCCGGCAGGCTGTCCGGTTCCTGGGCGGGTTTGCGGTGGCGACGCTCGCCGCGTTCTCGATCCTCCTGTTCGAGCCGTCGCTCGCCCATGCGATCGAGACGTTCTGGGAGCGGACGATCGGGTTCCAGCTCGACAGGGACTCGCCGTTCTCGATCTGGGGGTGGGGTCAGTATCACGCGCGCGGGATCCCCGACCTCGCCTCGCTGCAGACTGCGGTCCAGGTCGGCGCGATCGTGCTCGCCGGTGTCGTCGCGGTCGTTCCGCGGACGAAGGGCCCGCTCGAGCTCGCGGCGCTCACGGCGGCAGTGCTCCTGGCGGTGGAGCTGTCGTTGACGCACTGGTTCTACCTGTATCTGCCCTGGGTACTGCCGTTCGTGCTCCTCGCCCTCTTCGTCCCGCGCGGCGAGCCGGAACCGGCGATGCAGGCGTGACCCTTCGTCCGTCCGGTGCCGCGACCGCCGGGGCCGTGTTCGTCGTCTGCGCGGTCGGCGTAACCGTGGCGTGGCAGCTCGTCGGTGATGCCGTCACGGACATCGCGCTCTACCAGGTGTACGGCGAGCGGGTCGCAAGCGGGCTCGTCCCGTATCGCGACTTCTCGTTCGAGTACCCGCCAGGCGCCCTGCCGGCGCTCGTGCTTCCCGCGCTCGTGACGGGATCGCTCCAGGCGTACCGGGCGGTCTTCGTTGCCGAGATGGCGCTCGTCGGCGTGCTCGGCGTGCTCTTCCTCGACATCGCCCTCCGCCGGCAGGGAAGACCCGCTCGCGACCGCGGCCTCGCGCTGGCGTTCGCCGCGCTCGTGCCGCTCGCGCTCGGCGGCGTGATCCTGACCCGGTTCGACCTCGTCCCCGCGGCTCTCGTGGCCGCAGCGCTCGCGCTCATCGCGGCGTGCCGCGACAGGGCCGCGGCGCTCGCGGTCGGTGTCGGCGCGGCGGTCAAGCTCTACCCCGCGGTGATCGTGCCCCTCCTCGCGGTGCGTGCGTGGCGAACGGGTGGCCGCCGGGAGCTCGCGCTCACCCTGGTCATCGCCTCCGCGCCCGTCGTGCTCGTGTACGCGCCGTTCTTCGTGCTCGCGCCCGACGGCGTGCTGGACTCGCTGGGCCGCCAGCTCGGCCGCCCGCTCCAGATCGAGAGCGTCGGGGCAGGCGCGCTCCTCGTTCTGCACCATGCGGCCGGTGTCGGCCTCGGGTGGGCGTCAGGAAGCGGCTCGCAGAACCTGACCGGATCCGCGGCCGATGCGCTCGCCGTGGTCCAGGGCGTGGCGCAGGTCGTCGCCGTCGCGCTCGTCTGGATCGGCTTCGCGCGAGGGCCCGCGACCACCGAGCGCCTCGTCCGGTACGCAGCGGCCGCCGTCGTGGCGTTCGTCGCGCTGAGCAAGGTGCTCTCACCGCAGTTCCTCGTCTGGCTCGTGCTCCTCGTCCCGCTCGTCGGCGGAAGGCTGCATCGCGCCGAGATCGCGCTGACCGCGCTCGCCTGCGTCTTGACCGCTCTGTGGTTCCCGGCTCGCTACTGGGAGCTCGTGAGGGAGTTCGACCCGGTCGCGTCGTGGCTCGTTCTCGCCCGCGGCGTCACCCTGCTCGCCCTGCTCGCGCTCCTCACGTGGCCGTCCACGGAACCCGAAGCGGCTCGATCGCGCTCGCCCTCCCGGTCGCCGGATCGCACGTGACGAGCGCACCCTCGAGCCGGATGCCGGACGAGGCGGTCTCGAAGCGGACCGGCATGCCCGTCCGCATCCGCCTCACCGCAAGTCTTGTCTCGACGCCGATCACGGAGTCGTGCGGGCCGGTCATGCCAGCGTCGGTGATCGCGGCCGTGCCGCCCGGGAGGATTCGCGCGTCGGAGGTCTGGACGTGGGTGTGCGTTCCCAGCACTGCGGTGGCACGACCGTCGAGCCACGAGGCGAGAGCGACCTTCTCGCTCGTCGCCTCGGCGTGGACGTCGACGAGCAGGACCGGCGTTGCCTGCAGGGCCTCCTCGACCAGTGGGTCGACGATCTCCCACATGCTGTGGGCGGGCTCGAGGAAGAGCGAGCCGAGGACGTTGATCACGGCGACTCTCGTGCCGTCGCGCGCCTCGACGATCGCGAGGCCGCGGCCGGGAGCCGACTCCTGGAAGTTCGCGGGTCGGACGACTGCGTGCGACGACTCCAGGTAGGGGCCGATCTCCTCGCGCCGCCAGGTGTGATTTCCGAGCGTGATCGCGTCGGCGCCGGCGGCGAGAATCCGCTCGGCGAGCCTCGGCGTGATCCCCGTCCCATTCGCGACGTTCTCGCCGTTGACGACGCAGACGTCCACGTCGTGCAGCTCGCGAAGGCCCGGCAGGAGGCCGTCGATCGCGTCGCGGCCGGGCCGGCCGACCACGTCGCCGACGAACAGGATGCGCACTGCCGTGCCTCTCTACGGAAGCGATCCGGGTGACGGATAGGCGGCGATCGCGACGTTGTTGCCGTCGCCCGAGGTGTGCTGCGCGAGCGCCTGGCGCTCGACGGCAGCGATGTGCACGGCCGTCCCGAGCTTCGACGTCGCAGCGAGGACAGGCGTGCCGACGGCGATCGCCGGATCGGGCTTCACGTTCGTCACGGAGACCATCACGGAGGGGGCCCGCGTCGGCCTCAGGTCGATGCGGCTGCCGACGTGCCTGCCGCCGATCACGACGTTCGTGACCGCGACGACCGACCCGGCCACCGGCGCGTAGACGTCGGTTCCCGGCGGCGTGCCGACATCGAGCACGTTCGTCCCCGGGGTGTCGCCGTCGAGCTGGAACCAACGCGGCCAGTCGCGCGTTGCGCCGGCGATATGCCTCCACAGTCGGGCGAGCAGGCCCTCGTTCGCCTGGCGGCCGACCGGCTGCAGCGTTAGCGACCCGTCGTTGGCGCCGTGAAAGCCGATCGCGGTCAGCGACGCCGCGGCGACGGGCAGCTGGATCCCGAGGTTGCCGATGGTCGCGAGCGCCTGCGGCGTCGGGCGGACTGCCGCGTTGCTCACGGCGGGCGCCGCGGCGAGCGTCGTCGGCTCCGGGGCGGTCGGCGAGGCTCCGGAGCCGAACGCCGTCAAGAGCAGCACCACGATGCCCAGGAGGGCGAGCGCCGACGCGATCACGAGCCGGCGCGCGCGTCGTTGCGAGCGGCGCCTGCGTTCACGGAGACGGGCGGCTTGCCGGGAGCGCGGCGAGGCCATCGAATGGCACGGTAGCGCACTCGGGCGCCGGCTTCACGGCGGGCTCGGTTCCGGACCCGGGGGTGGGGTTACGATCGCCCCCATGAGCGAGCCTCCGAGGATCCAGATCCCACGCTGGGTTCAGCTCGTCGGCCTGCCGGTGCTGCTCCTCGTCACGTTCCAGCTCGCGAGGCCGCTCGGCCACGTTCTCTTCCTTTTCCTCACCGCTGCGGTGATCGCGTTCACGCTGAATCCACTCGTCCGCGACCTCACCCGTCTCCGGCTTCCGCGCGGCGTCGCCGTGGCGATCGTCTCGGTCGTCTTCGCGACCGCGTTCATCGCGCTTCTCGCCGCGCTCGGCACCGTCGTCGTCTCGGAGACGCGCACCGCGGCCGACAGGATCGACACGTACCTGACCGAGGAGAACTCCGCGACAGGGCAGACCGGAGTGGAGGTCGACGTCGACCGGCTGCAGGCGTGGCTGGACGACCATGGGCTCGAGGGAGTCCGGATCGAGCGCCAGCTCGACGATCTCACCCAGTCCATCGGGGCGGGGGAGATCTCGGGATATGCCCAGGACGCCATCTCGTTCGCCCAGGGTGCCGCCGTGTCGGTGATTCTCCTCGTCTTCTCTGTCGTCCTCGTGGTCGTGATCACGATCTACATGCTGCTCGACATGCCGCGGCTCGAGGAGCTGATCGACCGCCGCTTCCCTCCCCACGGCGGCCTCTCGCTGACCCACCGGATCGAGCGGGCGCTCTGGGGCTACGTACGGGGCCAGGTGATCCTCTCGGTCGTGATCGGTGCGAGCGCGGGGATCGGCATGTGGATCCTCGGCAAGACCGGCCTCGTCGACGGTGCCGACCGCTACGCGCTCCTGTTCGGGGTCTGGACCGCGTTCGTCGAGGTGATCCCGTACATCGGCCCCTGGCTCTCGGCGGTCCCTCCGGCCATCTACGCGCTGATCGTCGACCCAGTCGGCGTTCTGTGGGTCGCGGCGCTCTTCGTCTTCATCTACCAGATCGAAGGGCACGTGGTCGTGCCGAACGTGATGGCGAGCGCGCTTCGACTGCACCCGTTGCTCGTGATCTTCGGTCTGCTCGCAGGCGGGGAGCTGTACGGGATCCCGGGTGTCCTCGTCGCGCTTCCGACGATGGCCGCGGGTCGCGCGATCTGGGAGTTCTTCCACGAGCGCGTCGAGCTCGAGCCGTGGGAGGACGCTCCGGAGGAGCCCGTCCCGCTCGAGGTCGGGCTCGAGCCGCCGCGGCGGATGCACGGCCCCGGCTGACGCCGTGACGTACCCTTTCCTGCCGTGAGCTTCCCTGCGACCCGACTCCGGCGCCTGCGGAGGACGGACACGCTCCGCGCGCTCGTGCGCGAGACCTCGCTTTCACTCGACGACGTCGTGATGCCGCTCTTCGCGTGTCCCGGCGAGGGCGTGGTGCGGCCGGTCGACGGCCTGCCCGCGATCGCGCAGCGCTCCGTCGACCGGCTCGTCGAGGAGGCGCACGAGCTGGTGGGCGCCGGTGTCCGGGCCGTGCTCCTGTTCGGGGTCCCGGAGGAGAAGGACGCCGTCGGGTCAGGCGCATGGGACGAGGACGGGATCGTGCAGCGTGCCCTACGGTCGCTCCGCGCCGCGGTCCCCGGGCTGACGCTCCTGACCGACGTTTGCCTGTGCGAGTACACGGAGCACGGTCACTGCGGAGTGCTGGACGGCGACACCGTCGCGAACGACGAGACGCTCGAGCTCCTCGCCCGGGCGGCGGTCAGCCATGTCGAGGCGGGCGCCGACGCCGTGTGCCCGAGCGACATGATGGACGGGCGCGTCGGGGCGATTCGAGCGGCGCTCCCCGACACACCGATCGTGTCGTACGCAGCGAAGTACGCGTCGGCCTTCTACGGGCCGTTCCGCGAAGTGGCCGAGTCGACACCTGCCTTCGGGGACCGCCGCGGCTACCAGATGGATCCTGCGAACGGCCGCGAAGCGCTTCGCGAATGCGACCTCGACCTCGACGAGGGCGCGGACGTCCTGATCGTGAAGCCGGCGTTGCCGTACCTCGACGTGATCAGGGCGGTACGCGAGCGGTTCGACTGCCCGGTGTGGGCCTACCAGGTCTCGGGCGAGTACGCGATGGTCAGGGCGGCTGCGGACGCCGGGCACCTCGAGGAGCGACGCGCGGCGCTCGAGTCCCTCACGGCTATCAAGCGCGCGGGCGCCGGGACGATCGTCACGTACTGGGCGAAGGACCTCGCCGCGTGGCTCTGACCGAGCGGACGGAGCTCTGGCGTCGCGCGACGAGTCTCATCCCGGGAGGGGTGAGCTCGCCGGTGCGCGCGATGCGGGCGGTGGGTCTCGACGAGCCCGTGTTCCTGCGCCGTGGCGCGGGAGCCACGGTCGAGGACGTCGAGGGAAACCGGTACGTCGACTGGGTGCAGTCGTGGGGCCCGCTGATCTTCGGGCACGCCGACCCCGAGACCGTCGCGGCGGTCCAGGAGGCGGCCGGCCGCGGGACGACGTTCGGTGCCCCCACCGAGGCCGAGGTGGAGCTCGCGGCCGAGATCGTCGACGCGGTTCCGTCGATCGAGATGGTGCGCCTCGTGAGCTCGGGCACCGAGGCGTCGATGAGCGCTCTCCGCCTCGCACGGGGGGCGACGAGCCGCGACCGCGTGCTCAAGTTCACCGGCTGCTACCACGGCCACGTCGACGCGCTGCTCGCGGACGCCGGCTCGGGGATGATGACGCTCGGGATCCCCTCGACCCCGGGGGTGCCGACCGGTGTCACCGCGGACACGATCGTCTGCACGTTCAACGACGTCGACGGCGTCGCCGAGGCCTGCGCGCGCTTCGGCGAGGGGCTCGCCGCGATCCTGGTCGAGCCGGTCGCCGGCAACATGGGCTGCGTCCCTCCGGCCCCCGGCTTTCTCGAGGCGCTGCGCTCGCTCGCGGACGCGACCGGCGCGCTCCTCGTCTTCGACGAGGTGATGACGGGCTTCCGGGTGGGACGTGGCGGCGCTCAGGAGCGCTACGGGATCACCCCCGACCTCACGATCCTGGGCAAGATCGTGGGCGGTGGCCTTCCGGCGGCCGCCTTCGGGGGCCGCGCCGAGATCATGGAGCGCCTCGCGCCGAGCGGCGCCGTCTACCAGGCCGGCACGCTCTCCGGCAACCCACTTGCCACCGCGGCCGGGCTCTCCGTCCTGCGTCGCCTGCAGGACGACTCGGTGTACGACGAGCTCGAGCGGCTCGGCGCGCGGCTCGAGGAGGGACTCGCGCCGTTCGGCACCGTCCAGCGCGTCGGTGCCATGCTGACCCTCTTCTGTCGCGATGGGCCCGTCGTGAATCACGAGGATGCGGCCGCGAGCGACGTGGAGCGCTTCGGCGCCCTCTTCCGTCACCTGCTCTCCGCGGGCGTGTATCTGCCGCCGTCGCAGTTCGAATGCCTGTTCCCCTCGACCGCGCACACGGACGACGACGTCGATCGGACCGTCGCGGCGGTGGAGGCCTTCTTCGCGAACGCCGCGGCGTCGTGACGTCGGCGGGACAGGATCGCGGCGGCGAGGCGGCTCTGCCGGGCCGCACGCCGGGATCCGGCGCTGGGATCTCGCGCGAGCGGGATCCCGCTCGCGAACAGATCTTCGACGAGATTGCCTCCCGGGCGGCGGCGGAGAGCACGCTCTGGGCGGACGCGCTGCGGCCCGCCGAGACCCGCGAGCACGAGCCGGTGTTCTCGCCCCTCGTCGGCGACCCGCGGCTCGCGCTCGGCCTCGAGACGATCTACGAGGGCTATCTCCTGCACTACGGGCGGCCGCGCCTCTTCGACCCGCCGGACGAAGACGTCTCACTGCTGCTCGGCGATGCGCTGCTGGCGCAGGGGCTCGTGCTCGTCGCGGAGACGGGCTCGACCGCCGCCGTGGGCGACCTCGCCGACCTGCTGGCCCTGTGCACGCAGGCGCGGGCGGACGACCTGGACGGAGACGGCGCCGCGTGGGCTGCGACCGCCGCTCGCCTCGGCGAGGGCGGGCTCGACGAGGCACGGGCCGCGCTCCGCGAGCGACGTGACGCAGGCCCGCTCCAGAGCGTCGCGCGCGCCTGCGCGGGCGACTCGGCGGTCGATGCGGCGCTCGCGGCGCACGACGTCCGGCTGCTATAGCATCGCCAGAGATGGTCGACCCGCATTTCGCGCGAACCGGAGAGCGTCCCGGACGCTGCCAGGTGCCGGCCGCCGCCGGTGCACCCTGCTCGGTCCGGGACGCCCCCGGACGTCACGCCGATCACTGCTCGACGATCTAGATGGTCGGAGCGCTCTGGTTCCTGGCCGACGCCGCCTCGGAAGGGAAGAGCGTCGTCCTCTCGATGCTGGTGGTCGGGCTCATCTTCCTCGCGGTCATCGGCCTCGGCGAGCTGACGCACTACCTCGGCGCGAGACGAAGGCAGGCGCGGCTCAACCGCCCGTTGTAGGCCTTCGGAGATCGGCGCGGCCATAGACTGACCGCGCCATGGCGTCGCCTGCGAAGGACCTCCGCGAGTGGATCGTTCTTCTCGAACGGGAAGGTGAGCTCGTCCGCGTGAAGGCGGAGGTCGACCCCGACCTCGAGATCACCGAGATCACCGACCGCGTCGTCAAGTCTGCCGGGCCGGCGCTCCTGTTCGAGAACGTCAAGGGCTCCAGGCTGCCGCTCCTGATCAACCAGTTCGGCACGGAGCGGCGCATGTGCCTGGCGTTCGGCGTCGAGCGTCTCGACGACGTCGCCGCGAGGCTGGAGGAGGTGCTCGAGCTCTCCCCGCCCCAGGGTCTCGTCGAGAAGGTGCGGAAGCTCGGGACGCTCAAGTCGATAGCCGACTCCGCGCCGAAGACCGTCTCGAAGGCGCCCTGCCAGGAGGTCGTGCTCACCGGCGACGAGGTCGACCTCGACCTGCTCCCGATCATGCGCTGCTGGCCGCTCGACCCTGCGCCGTTCATCACGTTGCCCGCCGTGATAACCCAGGATCGCGAGACAGGTGTCCGGAACGTGGGCATGTACCGGATGCAGAAGGTCGACCGCCGCTCGACGTTCATGCACTGGCAGGTTCACAAGGACGGCAGGGCCGATCTTCTTGCCGCACCGGACGGCCGGATCCCGGTCGCGGTCGCGCTCGGGCTCGACCCCGTCACGGCCTACTCCGCGAGCGCGCCGCTTCCGAAGCACGTCGGCGAGCTGATGGTCGCGGGTTTCCTGAAGGGCTCCGCGGTGCAGATGGTGCGCTGCAAGACCGTCGACCTCGAGGTGCCCGCGAACGCCGAGATCGTGCTCGAGGGGTGGGTCGACGCGGCCGACCGAGGTCTCGAGGGGCCGTTCGGCGATCACACCGGCTACTACACGCCCCCGGAGGAGTTTCCGCTCTTCAGGATCTCGGCGCTCACCATGCGGAGGGAGGCGATCTACCCGTCGATCGTGGTCGGCAAGCCCCCCGCGGAGGACGAGTGGCTCGCGAAGGCAACCGAGCGGATCTTCCTGCCGGCGATCCGCATGAGCGTGCCCGAGATCGTGGACTACGACCTCCCCACGGCCGGCGCGTTCCACAACTGCGTGATCGTGTCGATCCGGAAGCGCTTCCCGGGTCATGCCCGCAAGGTCATGCATGCGATCTGGGGCCTCGGTCTGCTTTCGCTCGCGAAGTCCGTGGTGGTCGTCGACGGGCACGTCGACGTCCACGACTACGAGCAGGTCTTCTTCCAGGTGTGCGCGAACGTCGACCCGAAGCGAGACCTCGTGCTGACCGAAGGGCCTCTCGACCAGCTCGACCACGCCGCGGTGCTGCCCAGCTACGGCGGCAAGGTCGGCTTCGACGCGACGACCAAAGGGCCCGACGAGGGAACGCGTCCCTGGCCCTCGGAGATCGAGATGACGGATGAGATTCGCTTGCGGGTCGACGCCCGGTGGCGCGAGCTCGGGTTACCCGCGCACGCCGACCGCGGAACCGTGCAGAATGGCGCGGGACGTGCCGGGCAAGGTCGTCACCGAGCGTAGGGCGTTGACAGTCACGGGGCGCGGTCTGTTGAATCGAGGCTGGGAGGACGGGGCGAGCGAGTGAACGACGAGCACGACACGCAGCAACTGCCGACGCCGAGCCTCTGGCCGATCGGTTTCGCCATCGGTGTCGCCTGCGTGCTCGTCGGGCTCATCGTCAGCGTGCCCGTCCTGGTCGTCGGCGCACTGATCGCCGTCGTCTTCGGGTTTCTCTGGGTCCGCGACGTCGCCTCTCCCCGACGCGCGGCCGCCGCGGCCTCTTCGGCGACTGCGACGTCCACGCAGCAGCGGGCGATCACCGAGGCAGACCTCGACGCGCCGGTCGACCGCGCGACGTTCCTCACGCTCGCGACGGTCGGCGTCGGCGGGCTGATCGGCGCCGGCCTGACGCTCCCCGCGCTCGGCTTCGCAGTCCTGCCGTCGTTCGACGGCGCAGGCATCCAGACGAACGACGTCAACCTCGGGCCGATCACGAACTTCCCCGAGGGCACGTTCGTGATCGCCACGTTTCTCGAGGACCCCGAGCAGGGCGAGGTGTCGCGGCGCACGGCCTTCATCAGGAACAACGGGCGCACGGACGACGGCGTCCCGAGCTTCACGACCATCTACAGCCGCTGCGTCCATCTCGGCTGCCCCGTCCAGCCGAACGGGCCGATCGACGAGAGCGCGAAGCAGGACGTCAACGGGGTCGAGCTCCGCCCCGTCCTCGCGGCGAGCTTCGGCTGCCCCTGCCACGGCGGCCTCTACAACTCCGAGGGCAATCGGATCGCCGGGCCGCCTGTCCGCTCGCTCGACCGTTTCGAGTTCTCGATCAAGGACGGCGACCTGATCCTCGGCCGCGTGTTCAGCGTGGGGAACGTCGAGGGCGCGGGAGCGTCCGCGCGCATCTCGAAGTACTACAAGGCATATCCCGGCGTCCACGTCGACGGCGTCGAGCGGTTCCTGTACCCGATCCCGACACCGGGAAGCAGGGGCTAGCGGATGGCGACGAAGACCGGGAAGCGGAAGCAGCTCGAGACGGTTGCGCTCTACCCGCTCGACTGGACCGAGGAGCGCTCCGGCCTGGTCGGGTACACGAAGTGGTTCCTGTTCCGGAAAGTGCCGCACGACATCAGCTGGGCGCAGACGCTCGGCGCGGCCGCGCTGACGGCGTTTCTCGCCCAGGCGATCACGGGCGTCGTGCTCGCGATGTACTACAAGCCGGACCCGGAGAACGCGTACAGCTCGGTCGTGAACATCACCGAGAACCTGACGCTCGGCTGGCTCGTGCGTGGGATGCACAAATGGGGCGCGAGCGTCTTCATCATCCTGCTGTTCTTCCACATGGCCCGCACGTTCCTGTTCGGCGCCTACAAGTACCCGCGCGAGCTCAACTGGATCATCGGTGTCCTGATCCTCGTATCGGGGATGGCCGAGGGCTTCACCGGCTATCTGCTGCCGTGGGACAACACCGCCTACTGGGCGACGGCGGTCGGGATCAACATCAACGCGACGGGTCCATTCGTGGGGCCGTTCCTCGCGCAGTTCCTCCAGGGCGGCCTCAACATCGGACCGGACACCCTGCCGAAGTTCTACGCGTTGCACATGCTCGTGCTCCCGGGGGCGATCTTCGCGTTGATCGGCCTGCACCTGTATCTCGTCGTACGCCTCGGCGTGACCTCGCCGCCATGGTCGAAGACCGCGGCCGGGCGTGAGAGGGACGGGGCGGACGCCGCCCGCGAAGGCTTGATCCATGAGCCCGCAGCCGAGGACGGGCGCTGATGGGCACGCCGCTCAAGGAGCGCAACCGCGCCGAGTTCAAGCGCTACAAGGAGGACGTCGAACGCGAGGGGAAGAGCTTCTTTCCCTACGCGATCCTGCACGACTCGATCATGTCGCTCGTCGTCGTTGCCGTGATCATCGGGCTCGCGTGCGTCTGGTATTTCACCGCCGACGGCACCGACGCAGGGATTCTCGGGCCCTGGTACTCCGACAAAGCGGACCCGGGGACGATCGCCTTCGTCCCGCGGCCCGACTGGTTCTTCTACTTCCTGTTCTACCTCCTGCGGATCTTCAAGTGGCCCGAGTCGGTCGTGCTCGGAACGGTCGGCATTCCCGACGATCCTGCTGATCCTCCTGGTCGGGCTGCCGTTCTACGACCGCCGTCCCGAGCGCCGTGTCAGCAGGCGGCCGGTGGCGATGGTGGCCGCGATCCTCGTCGTGATCTCGATGGGCGTCCTCACTTGGAAGGGCGCCACGGCGAAGGAAGCCCTCGGCTCGGAGCTGATCGCGGCCGGGAAGCCGCAGGAGTGGGCGGAGACGCAGGGGTTCACGGACAACGCGACGGCCGTCGCGGGCGCGACGCTGTTCGCGCAGTCCGGCTGCCTCAACTGCCACACCTACCTCGGCGAGGGCGCCGGGCAGCTCGGCGCGCCCAACCTCTCCGCGATCGGCGCCTCGGGCCGCGGCGTCGACTTCTTCAAGTCGTACATCTCGAACCCCGCGCAGTACGGCAACAACGTGATGACGTCGTACGCCTATCTCGGGGACGAGAACCTGACCAAGATCGCCACGTTCCTGGACGCCTCCCGCGGCGGCGGCTAGGCACCTCGCCTGCGGCGAAGTGCCAGAAGACCTCGCGTCCTTGTCCGGTCGGGCGAAGCGCCCCGTTACGCTCCATCCCGATGAACGTCTTCCTCGGGATCACGGGCGCGTCCGGCGCGCCGTACGCGAAGGGCATTCTGGACGGGCTCGTGGGATCGGGCGCGGAGGTCGGGCTCTGCGCCTCGGCGGCGGGGATCGAGGTACTCGCAACCGAGCTCTACCGCGACGCGTCGCTACCCCGCGACGACGTGCTGGCGCGTTTCGTCGGGGAGCCGGGCGCGCAGGTGACGGTCTACGACGCGCAGGACTGGAAGAGCCCATACGCGAGCGGCTCGGCGAAAATCGACGCCTATGTCGTGTGCCCGTGCTCGATGTCGACCGTCGGGACGCTGGCCTCCGGCGCGATGCAGAACCTCGTGCACCGCGCGGCATCGGTCGCGCTCAAGGAGCGCCGCAAGCTGGTGCTGGTTCCGAGGGAGACGCCGCTCTCCTCCATCCATCTCCGCGGCCTGGCAACGCTGAACGACGCCGGTGCCGTGATCCTGTTTGCCGCGCCGGGCTTCTACCACGGCGCCGACACGGTGCAGGACCTCGTCGACTTCGTCGTCGCGCGCTGCCTCGACCAGCTCGGGCTCGACAACGCCCTTGTCCGGCGTTGGGGCGAGTGACTTTGTAACATCGTGTTACAAGCTCCCCTCACTCCCGGAGTGCTCGCGTGACGCATGAGACTGGCTCTCTCGCCTCGGACGACGTCCGCGGCATGTTCGACCGGATCGCGCCGGTCTACGACACGATGAACCACGTCATGACCGCCGGGCTCGACCGGTCCTGGCGGAGGCTGACAGTCGAGGCGGTCGTCCAGCCGGGCCACCGGGTGCTCGACGCGTGCTGCGGCACCGGCGACCTCGCGGTCGCCGCCGAGCGCGAGGGAGGCATCGTCACCGGGCTCGACTTCTCTCCGCGCATGCTCGAGCGGGCTCGCCGCAAGTCGGCCACGATCACGTGGGTGGAGGGCGACCTGCTCGCGCTCCCGTTCGAAGACTCCTCGTTCGACTCCGCGACCGTCGGGTTCGGCGTGCGCAACGTCGCGGACCTCGACGCCGCGCTGGCGGAGCTGCGGCGGGTCCTGGGACCGGGTGGGAGGCTCGCGATCCTGGAGATCACCCACCCGCGGGGCTTTCTGCGGCCGTTCTTCTCGCTGTGGTTCGACCGGATCGTGCCGCTGCTCGGCAAGGTCCTGCCGGGCGGTCGCGCGTACACCTATCTCCCGGCGAGCGTGCGGCGCTTCCCCGGCGCCGAAGAGCTGGCCGCGCTCCTCGAGCGAACGGGCTTCGAGCAGGTGCGGTTCCGTCTCCTCGGCGGCTCGATCGTCGCGCTCCACTCTGGAATTGCCCGCGGCGAGGCCCCGGAGCCGGGCGCCGGATGAGCTCGATCGCGGCCATGAGAGAGGTGGAGGGCCTGGCTGCCTACCTCGAAGCGGTGGAGGACCGGCTCACAACGGTCGTCGAGGAGCATGCGGGCACGGTCGCCGCCGTCGGGTCGGACGCGCTCGCCGCGGGAGGCAAGCGCCTCCGGCCCGCGCTCACGTTTCTCTGCATGCCTCCGGGGGCGGCGCCCCCCGTGACGGAAGGCGTAGCCGTAGAGCTCGTCCACATGGCGTCGCTCGTCCACGACGACATCGTCGACGAGGCGCGGCTCAGGCGGGGCCGCGCGGCCGCCTGGACTGCGCACGGCCCGTTCGCGGCGAAGGCCACGGGCGACCATCTGTTCGCCCGGGCGTTCGCGACGCTCGCGGCGAGCGGCTCGCTGGCCCACGTCGAGGCGCTCGCCGACGCATCGCTCAAGCTTGCGCGCGGAGAGGCGCTCCAGCGGATGCAGCGCCACGATCCCGACACGAGCGTCGACGCGTACCTCGAGCGCTGCGCGCTCAAGACGGGCTCGCTGTTCGAGGCCGCGTGCGTTCTCGGCGGCGGCAGCTCCGAGTTCGGCCGCCTCCTCGGGATCGCGTTCCAGATCGTGGACGACCTGTTGGACTGCTCCGGGGAGACAATCGAGACCGGCAAGGTCCCAGGTACCGACCTACGCGACGGGACGCCGACCCTTCCGCTCCTGCTCGCGGCGCGCGAGGACGAGGTCGTCCGGCGGGCGCTCGCCGGTGGCCCGCTCGAAGGCGCTCTCGTGCGCGTCGCTGCGAGCGGCGCGCTCGAGCGCTCCCGGGAGACGGCCCTCGACTACGCTAGGAGGGCACGAGCAGGCCTGAACGGCGCCGTCCGCCGGGAGGAGCTCGAGGCACTCGTGGACGCCGTCCTCGAGCGCGACCACTGACCCGACATGGCACTCCTCGACCGCACATCCACGCTCGCGCCCATCCGGGAGAAGATCGAGGCTGGTCGGCGCCTCGACCTCGAGGACGGGCTCGCCATCCTCGAGTCGGACGATCTCCTCATGCTGGGCGAGCTCGCGGACGCGGCACGCAGGCTCCGCGGCGGGACCGACGAGGTCTTCTTCGTCCAGAACCTCTACCTCAACCAGACGAACGTCTGTCGCGTGAAATGCAAGTTCTGCGCATTCGCGGCGACGCGCAAGCAGGAGCAGGCGTACACGATCACCGCGGACGAGCTCGTCACCGACGCGGCAGAGCAGCACGCGCGCACCGGCTTCACCGAGATCCACATGGTGAACGGCGAGAACCCGCACATCGGGTTCGACTTCTACGTGGACACCATCCGCGCGCTGTCGACGGCGCTCCCGGACGTGCACTTGAAGTGCTACACGGCCTCGGAGATCCACCACATGACGACGCTCTCCGGGCTCACGCACGAGGAGGTGCTGCGCGAGCTGAAGGACGCCGGGCTCGGGTCGCTCCCGGGTGGCGGAGCCGAGATCTTTGCGGATCGGGTGCGCGCCCTGATAGCGCCGGGCAAGGAGCATCCGGACATCTGGTTCCACGTCCACGACACGGCCCACCAGATGGGCATCCCGACCCACTGCACGATGCTCTACGGGCATGTGGAGACCTACGAGGAGCGGGTCGACCACATTCTCCGGCTGCGCGAGCAACAGGACCGGACCGGAGGCTTCCTCGCGTTCATCCCGCTTGCCTTCCATCCCGAGAACACCGTGTTCGAGCGCCGTGGCTGGCGCCACACGACGGGCACCGACGATCTGAAGATGCTCGCGTTCGCGCGGCTGATGCTCGACAACGTCCCGAACATCAAGGCGTACTGGATCATGATGGGCATGCCGATGGCCCAGGTCGCGCTCCACTTCGGCGCGAACGACGTGCAGGGCACGGTGATGCGCGAGGCGATCTTCCAGGCGGCGGGCGCCACCGCCGGCACCGAGCAGCAGCTCGGCGAGCTCGCCCGGTTCGTCCGCGAAGCCGGGCGGATACCCGTGCAGCGGGACACGCTCTACAACGAGCTGCGACGTTGGCCCGTCTAGCCACGGACACACCATGATCAGGCTCGGTCGGATCTCGTACGTGAACATGGCGCCCGTGTTCCACCGGCTGACGCTCGACGTGGAGGAGATCACCGGCGTCCCGACCGAGCTCAACCGCATGCTCGTGGCGGGCGAGATCGACATCGCCCCGATCTCGTCGATCGCCTATGCGCGGAACGCGTCGCATCTTCGGCTGCTTCCCCGGCTCTGCGTCTCGTCCGAGGGGGCGGTGGACTCGATTCAGCTCGTGACGCGGCTTCCGCTCGGTCGCGTGCACTCGGTCGCGGTGACCCCTGAGAGCGCGACGTCCGTGGTGCTCACGAAGGTGCTGCTTCCGCGGGCGGAGCTCGTGCCTCTCGAGGCATGGCCGGACGCCGACGCGAAGCTCCTGATCGGCGACGCCGCGCTCCAGAGCGCGTTCGAGGACCCGACCCCGCACCACGATCTCGGAAGGCTGTGGCTCGAGCGCACCGGCCTGCCGATGGTGTTCGCGGTCTGGGCGGCACCGGAGCCCGTCGTCGAGGGGCTCATGGGCCTCCAGGAGGCGCTCGTGGCCTCGGTGAGGCTGGCCCGCTCGGAGCCCGAGCGACTCGCCCACGAGGCGAGTGCCCGCTACGGCTACCCGCCCGGCTTCCTCGCCCGCTACTTCGAGAAGCTTCGCTACAGCTTCGGCCCGCGCGAGAGAGCTGGCCTCTACACGTTCCTCGAGATGGCCCGCGACGTCGGCGAGCTGGCGCAGGTTCCCGAGCTCCGCTTCCTCGAAGACGACGGGCAGGTCTCGGAGGCCCGGCCGGCGTCGGCTTCCGCCGGGCGGGGCCCGGCTCCGCCGCCGCCTGCCGCCGCTGACGCGCCGATGGCTTCCGGGGCCGTGCAGAGCACTGTCCCCTCCGCCCTCGACACGTCAGCGTCGACCCGGGAGCGCGAGACTTCGGTCTCGGAGTCCGGGCCTCGGGAGCACGAGACGGCATGACGACCCTCGCTGACTCCCCCACCGTTTCCGAGATCCTCGAGCGTGTGCTCGACGGCGAGCGGCTGACCGACGACGACGCCTCGGCACTCCTCGTCAGCCGGGACCTCGTCGCCGTCGGCCGTGTCGCAAACGAGGTTCGCAACCGCAAGCACGACCCGTCGCGAATCACGTTCATCGTTGACCGGAACCTCAACTACACGAACGTCTGTGTCACGGATTGCGACTTCTGCGCCTTCTACCGCTCCCCGGGAGACATGCGGGAGGCGTACGTGCTTCCGAAGCCGGTGATCTTCAAGAAGATCGAGGAGACCCTCGCGATCGGCGGCACCGGGCTCCTGATGCAGGGCGGGCACCATCCCGACCTCGGCATCGACTATTACGTCGACCTGTTCTCGTCGATCAAGGCGCGCTACCCGATCCACCTCCACGCCCTCTCGCCGCCCGAGGTGCAGCACATCGCGCGCCGGTCCAAGCTGACCGTCCCCGAGACGCTCTCGCGCCTACGCGACGCCGGGCTCGACTCTCTTCCCGGAGGCGGCGGCGAGATCCTCGTCGACCGGGTGCGGCAGATCATCGCGCCGAAGAAGACCACCTCGGACGAGTGGCTCGGCGTGATGCGCGACGCGCACCGGCTCGGCATGTCGACCACCGCGACGATGATGTACGGGCACGTCGAGACGGTGGCCGAGCGCGTGGAGCACATGCGCAGGATCCGGGAGCTGCAGGACCAGACCGGGGGGTTTCGCGCCTTCATCTCTTGGACGTTCCAGGACGACGGCAACCGCCTCGGGGCGCTCGTGCCCCGCGACACCATGCCGACGAGCTTCGACTACCTCCTCACGCAGGCCGTGTCCCGCATCTACCTCGACAACGTCCCGCACATCCAGTCGTCGTGGGTGACGCAGGGGATGAAGATCGGCCAGGTCGCACTCGGCTTCGGCGCCGACGACATGGGCTCCGTGATGATGGAGGAGAACGTCGTCTCCGCGGCCGGCACGACGTATTGCACGTCGATCGACGAGCTCGTGCACCTGATCCGGGCGGTCGGCAAGACCCCGGTGCAGCGCGACACGCTCTACCGCGAGGTGCGCGTCTTCTAGCCCCGACGTGGGCTTCGCCCGCGTCCGTTGTGGACTCGAGCTTTCTGGGGACGCGGGCAGAGCCCACGTCCCTGTACAACGGGGGGTGGGCTTCGCCATCCCCCGTTGTACGGAAACGGTGAGGACGGCAGGATTCGCTGCGGGGGTCGGGTAGTTTCGAGCGGGGTCGATGCGCCGCCTCTCCGCCATCCTCGTCGCCTCGCTCGCCGCAGCCGTGCTTCTCGCGCCGCCGGCGGGCGCGGCGCCGCGCGAGCTCTGGCCCGGCGTGACCTACGAGACCGGGGTGCAGTTCACGCCCCACGGGCCGGTCGCGATCAACATCCTCCGCGCCCCGCGCCCCGGCGGGCTGACGACGCTCGAGCCCGTCGTCTCGAACGGCACGATCGTCGGCCGGGAGACGCTGACGTCCATGCAGCGCCGGCTCGCCTCGACCGCGGCGACGGCCGGGATCAACGGGGACTATTTCGCGCTCGCGACCGGGCGACCATCCGGGATCGTGATGGACGACGGCGAGCTTCTGAGCGCCCCCAACGCAAATCGCGCGAGCGCAGGAATCACGACCGACGGGACGCTCGACATCCGCAAGATCGGGTTCACGGGGACGTGGAGCGCGGGTGTGCGGGCCCGCCCGCTCGGCGCCTTGAACCGCGCGCCGAGGGTCGGCGCCGCGGCGCTCTACACGTCCGCGTACGGCCCCTCGACGCCTCCGATAAAGGGCAGCTCGGCGGCGGTCCTGTTCCCGTTCCCGGAAGCCGTGCCGTCGATCGGCCTGCAGGCGCCCGTCCAGGAGCTGCGGTCGGGCTCCGCCGCCGTGCCGATACCGCCGGGCGGCGCCGTGCTCCTTGCCCGCGGCGCGTCGGCCGCGGCACTTCGCTCCGAGGCGCCTGTCGGGACCTACCTCACGATCACGCTCGGGCTCAGGCCCGACTGGCCGGGCATCGTGGCCGCCGTCGGGGGCGGGCCTCAGATCGTCCGGGACGGCGCCCCGGTGTTCAGGGCAGGAGAGGGGTTCACGACCGGTCAGCTCTCACCGAGGGCGCCGCGCAGCGCGGTGGGCCAGCTCGCGAACGGCGGCATCGTGCTCGTCGCGGTCGACGGCCGGCAGCCCGGATACAGCGTCGGGCTGACGAACTTCGAGCTCGCGCAGGCGCTCGTCCGCCTCGGCGCGGTGACCGGGATGGCGCTCGACAGCGGCGGGTCGACCACCATGGCGTTCGACGGCACCCTGCTCAACCGTCCCTCCGACGGGGCCGAACGCAGGATCTCGACGGCGCTCATGCTGCTCTACCACGGCGTGTTCGCGCCCGACCCGCCGCCGCTCGTGTCACCGAACGGCGACGGCGTCGACGACACGCCCGATCTCCAGTACCGGATCTTCGTTCCGGCCACGGTCAGGGCCACCCTCCGCGCGCCCGACGGGTCGACGACCGCCTTCCCGCCTGCCGAACGAGAACCGGGCGCGTACCCCGTTGCGTTTCCGGCGGCCGGGCCGGCGTCCTCCGCGGCCTCGCCCGCGGCCGTCGGGACGTGGACGCTCGAGGTCGATGCCGCCGACGATCTCGGCCGCTCCTCGTCGATCACCCGGTCGTTCGTTCTCGACGACACGCTCGGCTTCCTGAAGGTCCCGCGGCGGTGGGCGGTCCCGCCCGGCGGAAGACCGCTCGCGATCTCGTGGCGGCTCGCGCGACCGGCCCGCGTCGCGGTCTCGGTCCTCGATGAGACCGGGAAGGTCGTGCGGGGCGGCCTCGCTCCGTCCGGCACGCTCGAGGCGGGCGACCACGAGATCACCTGGGACGCACTGGCGAAGAACGGCAAGCGCGTCGCCGGTGCGCTGACGATCAGGGTCGTCGCCGCGAGTGACGTCGGCCGCTCCGAGCTTTCCGCGCCCGTCACCCTCCGCAAGGTCGTCCCGCCCGGCCGCGGGTAGCCTTCCGCGGCGATGCCCGTCGCCGCGCTCAACGGAATCACCGACGCGGTAACCGACCTCATCGGGAACCACGGGCTCTATGCGGTCTTCGTCCTGATGGCGATCGACGCGGTCTTTCCCGCGGCCAGCGAGCTCGTGATGGTCTACGCGGGCGCGCTCGCGGCGGGCGCGTTCGCCGGCCAGTCGGTCGTGCTCTTCGGCCACGAGCTGGACAGCGGCCTACCGGCGTACCTTGCGATCGCGACGGCCGGGACGCTCGGGTATCTCGTCGGGGCGATCCTCGGATGGATTGCGGGGGACCGACTTGGGAGGCCCTGGCTCGAGCGACATGGACGCTGGCTCCACCTGAGCCCCGAGAAGCTGGAGCGGGCCGAACTCTGGTTCGACCGCTGGGAGGGGTGGGCCGTGCTCCTCGGGCGCCTCACGCCCGTGATGCGCTCGTTCATCTCGGTTCCGGCGGGAGTCTTCAGGGCGCGGTTCGTCCCCTACGTCTGGCTGACGCTCCTCGGGTCGGCAATCTGGTGCTTCGGGTTCGCCGGAGCCGGCTGGGCTGCGGGGGCGAGCTGGGAGCAGGTCGACGAGTCGTTCCACTATGTCGAGTACGTCGTCGCCGCAGCCGTTGTCGCCGTGGTCGTGGCGATCGCATGGCGGCTCGCGAGGCGGCGGAGAAACCCTGCAAACGAAGCTATCTAGTGGTCGGTGGCGGCCGGAGGTCGCCACCGACGCCGGTACACTCGGTCGGTCGTGATCCCGCTCGTCGACGTCAAGGCGCAGTACGCGCCGCTCGTCCCGGAGCTCAAGGAGCGCTTCGCGGCGGTGCTGGAGTCGGGGCGCTTCATCTTCGGTCCCGAGGTCGAGGCGTTCGAGCGGGAGGCCGCCGCGTACCTCGGCGTGCCCCAGTCGATCGGGGTCGCGAACGGCACCGATGCTCTCGTCCTGGCGCTGGAGGCGATGGGGGTCGGGCGCGGTGACGAGGTGATCTGCCCGGCGTTCACGTTCTACGCCACTGCGGAGGCGATCGCGCGCGTCGGCGCGACGCCCGTCTTCTGCGACATCGATCCGGTCACGCTCAACCTCGACCCGAAGGACGTCGCCGCCCGGATCGGAGAACGTACGAAGGCAATCGTGCCGGTGCACCTGTTCGGCCGGCCGGCGGCGCTCGCCGAGCTGGCGGAGCTCGGGCTTCCGCTGCTCGAGGACGCTGCCCAGGCGTTCGGCGCGGACGGCATCGCGACGACCGGCGTCTGCTCGACGTTCAGCTTCTTTCCGACGAAGAACCTGTTCGCGCTCGGTGACGGCGGGCTCGTGGCATGCACCGACGACGGCGTCGCGGACACGGTTCGCAAGCTGCGCTTTCACGGCTCGCGGGACAAGCAGACCTTCGACCTGATCGGCGCGAACTCGCGGCTCGACGCGATCCAGGCCGCCGCGCTCCGTGTGTTCCTGCCGCACCTCGGCGGATGGAACGCCGCTCGTCGGGAAGCGGCAGCCCGGTACGCCGAGCTCGGCCTCGGCGACGCGGTCGAGCTGCCGGTCGACGGGCCGGGCCACGTCTACCACATGTACGTCGTCCGAACCCAGGAGCGGGAGAGGATCACGGCTGCGCTCCGGGAGGCCGGGATCGCGTGCGCAGCGTACTACGTGACGCCGCTGCACCTCCAGCCCGCAATGGCCTTCCTCGGCTATGCGCCGGGCTCGCTCCCCGAGACCGAGCGCGCCGCCGCCGAGAACCTCGCGTTGCCGATGTGGGGTGGGATCGACGCCGAGCAGCAGGAGCGGGTCGTCGCGACGGTGCGGGCGGCCGTCGGCGTCGCCGTCTGAGCCGGGGCCGAAGTCGTGCGCAGCCCCGTCACGAAGCATTCGATCTGGCAGGTTCTGGTCGATGCGGCGCTCGTCGCGGGCGCGTGGTGGCTTGCATGGAACCTCCGCTTCGACGAAGGGCAGCCGGTGTACTACGACCGCTACCTCGACTGGTCGATAGTGCTGCTCGTCGTCGCGCTCAAGCTCCCGGTGTTCGCGCTGTCGGGGTTCTACAACCGCTGGTGGCGGTACGTCTCGACGCGGGACATGTGGGCGGCTGCGCGAGGCGTCGTGCTCGGCTCGGTCGCGGTCTTCCTCGTCTTCACGCTCTTCGACATCCATCGGGTGGCGGTGCCGCGCGGCGTGTGGTTCATCGACCTGCTCGTGTGTCTCGCGCTCGTCGCGGGCTCACGCCTGCTCGCGCGAACGATCATCGAGCGGCCGCTTCCCGGTCGGATCGTCACCCGCGGCAAGGACGTGATCATCGTCGGCGCCGGCGACGCAGGTCAGCTCGTCGTGAAGGAGATGCAGCGCAACCCGGCGCTCGGGTACTCGCCGATCGGGCTGGTCGACGACGACCCGCGCAAGCGCAACCTGCGCCTGCACGGGGTGCGCGTCCTCGGCACTGTCCCGGATCTGGACCACATCGTGCGGGACAGGCGCCCCGACGAGCTCCTGATCGCGATCCCGACGGCCTCCGGGGAGCTGCGCCGACGGATCGTCGAGAGCGCACGCGCCCTCCAGGTGCCGGTGAAGACCCTGCCAAGCATTGCGGAGCTCGTTTCCGGCGATGTCGACCTGGCGCGCCAGCTTCGCCCTGTCGAGGTCGAGGACGTCCTCGGGCGCGAGCCCGTCGAGATCGATCTCGCGTCCGTCTCGGACTACCTGACCGGTGAGATCGTGCTCGTCACGGGCGCGGGCGGCTCGATCGGGTCCGAGCTCTGCCGCCAGATCGCACGGATCGACCCCGCCAAGCTCGTGCTGCTCGACAACGCGGAGCCGGCCCTCTTCGAGATCGAGCGGGAGCTCGTCCGCGAGCGTGGGTTCAGGGCGGCCGCCGCGGTCGTCGGTGACGTAAAGGACGGCGCCAAGCTGCGTCAGGTCTTCGACAAGTACCGTCCGAGCGTCGTCTTCCACGCAGCCGCGTACAAGCACGTCGCGATGATGGAGGCGAACCCGCTCGAGGCGGTGCGGAACAACACGCTCGGCACACGCATGCTCGCCGACGTAGCGGTGGAGTACGGCGCCACGCGTTTCGTCCTGGTCTCGACCGACAAGGCGGCGAACCCGAAGACCGTGATGGGGCAGTCCAAGGCGCTCGCGGAGTGGATCGTCGAGGCGTGGGGGAACCGCGAAGGCGTCGAGACGCGATTCGTGGCTGTGCGCTTCGGCAACGTCCTCGGCTCGTCGGGATCCGTGATCCCGATCTTCCGGCGGCAGATCGCGCGCGGGGGACCTGTCACGGTGACCCATGCGGAGATGACCCGCTTCTTCATGACGATCCCGGAGGCCGTGCAGCTCGTCGTGCAGGCAGGGGCGATCGGCGGGCGCGGCCAGGTCTACGTGCTCGATATGGGGGAGCCCGTACGGATCGTCGACCTGGCCGAGAACATGATCCGACTTTCGGGGAAGGAGCCGGGAGCCGACATCGAGATCGAGTTCATCGGCCCGGCGCCGGGCGAGAAGCTCCACGAGGAGCTCGTGGGGGACGGCGAGATCGTCTCCCCGAGCCAGCATCCGAAGATCGCCCTGATCACCCATCCGCCGATCGACGTGCACTGGCTCGAGGGTGAGCTCGCCAGGCTCGAGCGGCTCGTCTCGGACGGTGAGACTCTCGAGCTCGTCGGGGCGCTGAACGGCCTCGTGGGCATGCCGAGGCACTCCCGCTCGGGGGCGACCGAGTCCGAGCCGGTCGGGTAGCCAATGCAGCCCCCGGTGTTCGTCGTGGGCGACGTCCACGGCTACCGTGACGTGCTGGTGCGCCTCCTGCGCGACGCCGGTCTCGTGGATGCCGCGGAGCGGTGGAGCGGCGCCGACGTGATCGTGTGGTTCCTCGGGGATCTCGTCGATCGCGGCCCGGACGGCATCGGGGCCGTCGACCTCGTCAGGCGGCTCGAGCGCGAGAGTGCGGGGAACGTCCGTTGTCTCCTCGGAAACCACGAGGCGTTCCTGCTCGCCGCGCACAGCCTCGGCGACACGCCGCTCGGCCCCACCGGCATGACGTTCGCCGGAGCGTGGAGGGCCAACGGAGGCATGTCCAGCGATCTCGGTGCGCTCACTCCCGAGCACGTCGGGTGGATCGCGGGCCTGCCGGCTGTCGCCCGGGAGGGCGACTGGCTCCTCATCCATGCCGACACCGACGCGTACCTCGGCCTCGGCCGTACGGTCGAGGAGGTCAACAGCGGCACCGCGGCGATGCTCCGAGACCCGGACCCGGCGGGGCTCGACGAGCTACTCGAGATTCTCTGCGACCGGATGCGGCTCGGCGACCCCGCGTGCGTCGACGCGCTGCTGGCGACGTTCGGCGGAACGAGGATTGTCCACGGGCACACGCCGATCGCTTCCGTGCTGGGGCGCGATCCGCGGAACGTGACAGGCCCGCTCGGGGCCCCGGACGGGCGTGTGCTGAACGTCGACCACTGTCTGTTCGGCGGTGGGGGCGGATTCGTGACACGCCTCGACCACGACCACGCGTTCTAGGCGCCCTCGAGCGCCGACAGCAGCAGGTCGAGGAGCAGCGCGGGGTCGCGTCCGGCCGCCGGTCGAGGGCGCGTCCCCTTTCGCTCGAGGACGAGCTCGTCGGCCGAGACGAGCGGGCGCAGCCTCCCTTCCTCTACGAGCCGCTCGTCGACCGCGCCGAGCCGGCCCGCGAACGTCGTGTACACAGGGGTGCCGAGCGCCA
The DNA here is from genome assembly GCA_963798725.1 of uncultured Actinomycetes bacterium. GTDB lineage: Bacteria > Actinomycetota > Thermoleophilia > Gaiellales > Gaiellaceae > Gaiella. The sequence goes on along the minus strand of CAWCUL010000001.1, from coordinate 110,069 downwards.
CAGCTTCTCGGTTCATCGTTCCACCGGCCGAGACGACCAGGTCTGCGAGGGCGACCAGGCTGGGCGCGTCGACGGCGCGATCGGGCACGATCAGCGACGGAAGGCGGCGGCGGACGATGTGGGCTCGTTGCTCCGACGTCCGTGGAAGCACCACGACGTGCACCGCCGGATCCGAGCCCAGCCGGTCGAGGACGGCGGCGAAGAGAGGGCTTCCGTGGCGGTGGTAGAGCGACACCTCGGGCGGCGTTCGCACGACGATCAACACGCGCCCGCGGTCGACGCCGAGCGCGTCGATGACGGCGTCCTCCGGAGTGAAGCCGTGGAGGTAGTACTCCTCCTCGATCCCCGGGTAGCGGCGGAGCTTCCGAGGCGCCGCGCCGAGCCTGTCGAGCCTCGGCTGCGGGATCGCGTCCGGGACCACGACGCGCGTCGCCGCGCGGCAGCCGAGCCCGTGCTGGGCGAGCGCGAACTCGTAGTCGAACGCGTATGCCGAGGGGATGCCGAGCGATCGTGAGACGAGCGGCAGCTCGTGTGCGGCATGCGAGAGCGCGACGTGGAACCCGCGCGGCGCCGCAAATCGGCGCAGCGTACGGAGGCGCATTGCCATGACGTGCGCCTTTCCGATGCGCGACGCGCCCCCGTGGGGAGGGCCGACGACCGAATGCGCGATCCCCGCGTCCTCGAGCAGCTCGAGGGTCTGTGCAAACTCCCTGGCGGTGACCGTAACCGTGTGGCCGCGTTCCTCGAGGAGCGCGACGAGCGGCCGGAAGAACAGGACCTGCGGAGAATTCGTGACGTCGATCCAGACGCGCATGGCTCGTATCCTCGCGGCATACGGGTCGTCGCGGAGGACGTTGGCAGTCCGATAAGGTCTGCTTATGGATACGCGTCAGCTAGCCGCATTCTGCGCGGTGGTCGAGCGACGCTCGTTCTCGCAGGCTGCCGAGGCCCTCGGCGTCACGCAGCCGGCCGTTTCCCTGCAGGTGCGCGCGCTCGAGAAGCGCCTCGGCACGCAGCTCCTGGATCGCTCGGGTCGCCGGGTCGAGCCGACCGAGGCCGGCACGCGCCTGTACCGGGGCGCGCAGCGACTGCTGGGGCTGGAGGCGCAGCTCCTGGACGAGGTCGCGGCCGAGGCCGAGGGCGAGCTCGCGGGCGCGCTCTCGATCGGCGCCTCGACGGGTCCGGCTGCGATCGTCGTGCCTCTCCTTTTGTGTGAGTTCCAGCGCCTGCATCCCGGCGTGCGTGTCGCGCTCGAGGTCCACGACACGAGCACGGTCGTCGAGCTCGTCGCCGAACGGCGGCTCGAGCTCGGGATCGTCGGTGCTGCGCCGCGGCACCGCGGGGTCCGCTACGAGCCGTTCGCGTACGACGAGATCGTGCTCGCGTGTCCTCCCGGACATCGTCTCGCGGGCCGCGACGACCTCGACGTGCACGAGCTCGCATCCGAGACGCTGATCGTGATGCAGCAGGGGGCGGGTGTGCGCCGCGTGGTCGAAGACGAGCTGCGTGGCCTCGGGCTGCGGCTGCGGGACCTCGACGTCCGGCTCGAGCTCGGCCTCCAGGAATCCGCCCGAAGCGCGGTGCTGGCGGGCTATGGGGTGACGTTCATCTCCCGAGCCGCCATCGAGGCCGACCTCGCTTCGGGTGCGCTCGCGGAGGCGCGCATCGCGGGGATGGACGCGCGTCGCGAGGTCTCGCTCGCCCGGAGCACCGGCCGGATGTCGTCGCGCGTCGCGGACTCCTTCGTCGAGCACGCACGCACGCGGGAGGCTCTCCCGTCTGCGGTGCTCGATGGTTGAGCGGCAGCTCACCCGAGCCGTATGGCGACCCGAACGGGCCGCCGGATGTTCCCGTCCTGGCACGGCCCGCAGGGTCCGCGCGGTGCCGTACCCGGCCGGTCCGCCCTACGTGGTCCGGGCCGGCCGCGGACGTCAGGTCGATTGTCGACCGACGAGCTAGAGGACCTGGGATGAGCGAAGCAGAGGTGCGGCCACTTCGGATCACGCGCTACGGGGCGGGCTCGCTTTCCGAGATCGGTTCCGTGTGCGCCGAGGCGGAGATCGGCCGGCCCATGCTCGTCTCGACCCGACGCGGCGCCGGCACGGCCGGCAAGCTGCCGGTGGTCGGCGTCTACGAGGGCGTTCGGCCCCACGTGCCGGTCGACACCGTCCACGAGGCGGCGTCGCTCGCACGGACGCTCCGCGCCGACGGCCTCATCGGCCTCGGCGGCGGGAGCACGATCGACACGTGCAAGGCGGTCGTCGCAGAGCTCGCCGACGACGGATACGAGCCGCTACTTCGTGTGGTGGCGGTGCCGACGACGTATGCGGGAGCCGAGTGGACGCCGTACTTCGGGGTCATGCTCGGCCTGGGGCGAAAGGGAGGAGGCCGTGACGAGCGTGCGACGCCGATCGCGGCGATCTACGACCCCGAGCTGACGCTCGGGCTGCCTCTCGAGGCAACGGTCGGCACGTCGATGAACGCGCTTGCGCACTGCGCCGAGGCGTACTACCACCCGGAGGCGAAGCGCCGCGCTCCGCGACACGCCGACACGGGAGCCACCGCGATCGGCCACGCGCTCCCCCTGGTCGTCGAGCGACCGCACGGGATCTACGGGCGTTCGCGGCTGCTCGAGGGGGCCCATCGCGCCGCGCTCGCCCTCGCCGAATCCGGAGTCTGCCTCGCGCACGCGATGGCGCAGGGGATCGGCGGCCGGTACGGCATCCCGCAGGGGGCGGCGAACGCCGTCTGCCTACCGGTGGCGCTTCGATTCAACGCCGCGGTCGTACCGGAAGCGGTCGAGCGGCTCGCAACCGCGCTCGGGACGGACGACGCGCCGGAGCGAATCGCCGAGCTCGCAGCGCTCGGCGGCTTCGGTCGCCTGCGCGACCTGGGTGTTCCCGACGACGATCTGGGCGATCTCGCGGCCGCGATCGTGGCGAGGCCGGGCGCGCAGGTCAACCCGCGGCCCGCGACCGTCGTGGACGTTGCAGGGCTCCTTCGCGCCGTGTGGTGAGCCGAACCGACACGTGCTAGGAGAAGCGCTCTCCCTCGTCTCGCCTGTAGCCCCACAGGGCAAGCGCTCCGAAGACCAGCGTCCACCCGGCGAGGGCGACGGCATGCAGCCACGGCACCGTGCCCTCGCCCGTCGCGATCGGATCGAGCACCTCGGCCCAGCTTCGCGTCGGCAGCGCCTGCGACGCCAGGTCGGCGCCTCTGGATAGGTCGTCGGGCGGGCGAGCCCAGAGGAAGCCGCCGACGGCGAGCGGGAGGAACAGCAGGTTCGCCACGGGCAGCGCGGCGCGGGGCGGCAGCCAGTAACCCATCGCGAGGCCGAGGAAAGCGAACGGCACGGCGCCCGTGAGTAGTGCGACGGCGAGCACGGCGACGCGCCACGCGGCCGGGCGCGCGTCGTAGGCTGCCACGCTCGTCACACAGACGATCGTGACCGCGACTGCCGAGAAGCACAGCGCAGAGACGACGCGGCCGAAGAGCCGAGTCGCCGGGCCGGCGGGCAACGTCCGGAGGTAGGCCTCCCACTGGTAGAGCCGGTCGGCGGCGATCCCCACGCCGAACTGAAAGAAGGAGATCGCGAGCACGGACGCGGCGGCGAAGCCGGCGAGCAAGCGCTCCGGCTCGTCCCGGACGAGCTGGTGTCCGAAGAGCAGGAGGCCGAAGAACGGAAACGCAAGCGTCGACAGTGCGTACATCGGAATGCGCAGGAGCTGAACCGTCTCTGCGTGCGCATGTGCCAGCACCAATCTCATTCCTCCGCCCCCGTGAGCGAGACGAAGGCATCCTCGAGGGTCGGCCGGGCGACCTCGAGCTCCCCGTAGGAGATCTCCGAGCGCACCAGCTCGGCGATGAACGCCTCGGGGTCGTCGACGTAGACGACGTGCCTGTCGAGCGTCGACGAGACCGCGGCTGAGGGCGGCAGAGGTGGCAGCCGATCGGCGCGCAGGCTGATCCGCGTTCTGCCGACGCGCGCCCGGACGTCGGCCACGGTTCCCTCGCCCACTACGCGGCCGCGCGAGATGACGACGAGACGCGTTGCGTAACGCTCCGCCTCCTCGAGCTGCTGGGTCGTCAGCAGGACGGCGCCACCGGCAGCGACGAACGTCGAGAGCTCGTCCCAGAGCACCCGCCGTCCGCTGGCGTCGATCGCCGCGGTGGGCTCGTCGAGAAAGAGCGCTGTCGGCCGCCCTGCGAGAGCAGCCGCCACGGCGAGACGTCGTCGCTGTCCCACCGAGAGGCCGCCGATCTGCTTGCCCGCGACTTCGGCGAGGTCGAATCGCGGGAGCAGCTCGTCGCTCGGAACCGGGTCGGCGAAGTGCGCGCGGACGAGATCGACGAGCTCGCCCACGCGGAGCACCGGTGGAAGGCTGATCTCCTGGGGCACGACCCCGATACGCCGGCGTGCGACCGGCTCGCGCGGGTCCCGCCCGAACAGGAGCGACCGACCCGAGTCGGGTCTCCGCAGACCGAGTAGCAGCGAGATCGCCGTCGATTTGCCGGCCCCGTTGGGGCCGAGAAGACCGAGGATCTCACCGGGGTGCAGCTCGAGATCGAAGCAGTCGAGGGCGCGCACCGGCCCGAATGACTTCGACACCGCTTCGAGGCTGGCGACTGTCGGAAGAGGCACTGGGGCGCGCGGCGCGTTCGCTGGTCGGGGTCGAGAGGACCCCTCCGGCGATCGTACGACCCCCGGGGGGGTCCGGCTAGTGGCCGTTACGGACATGTCCGAACGGGTCAGCAGCCCGATGCCGATCAGCACGTTGTACGACGTGTGCGCGCCGATCGCCGCGCCGAGCCGCCCCGTTGAGACATACGCGAGCCCGAACACGCCGCCCGTTGCGAGGTGCACGACGGCGCGACGTCCTTGACGCCGGACGTGGGTCGCGGCGAACAGCACGGTGCTGCCGGCGAGCGCGCCGGCGCGGCCCACGGGGCCTGCGAGCAGCCCGAGGACGAGCGCCCGCCAGACCGCCTCCTCCTGCGCCGCCCTGACGGTCAGGACGACGACCCGGGCCACGACACGCGCTCGTGGGATCGATCCGATCGACCGGGGCGAGATGCGACACCGGCCGAGCACGGCAAAGAGTGCCGCACCCGCCGCCATCCCGACCGGCAGGTACATGCCGTCGAGGTCGAGCCAAGGGTCGAGCGTGGGCGCGAGCGCTGCGGCGACCACTGCGGTCGCCGTCCACGAAAGGAGGCGGAAGAAGGTCATGTCTCCGACCTCCCCACGGGCAGAAGGTAGAGGGACGACTCGTAGAGACCGTCGATCCCGAGCAGGGCGTCGACCCTCCGGTCGAAGAATCCTCCGACCGGGCACGACGCAAGCCCGAGCGCAGTGGCCGTGAGAAGGTAGTTCTGGGCGACGTGGCCTGCCTCGAGCAGAGCAAAGCGGTACGCCCGCGTCCCGTACTTGAAGCGCGAGCGCCAGAACACCGCGGAGATCGCGGTCAGGGCCGCACATGGCACGACGAGCTCGTCGTACGGCGTCAGGCCTGCGAGCTCGTCGACCTGCAGCGCCCGGTGGCGCTCGAGGGCGTTCCGGAGCGGATCGAAGTGGTAGAGCGCGCGCTCGAGACCGTGCACTTTGACGGCGGCGACGTAGAGCTCGAGCGGATAGAGCGCCCCTCCGGAGGGCACTGCCCGAAGGAGCTGCGTGCCGAGGGAGCCGGTAACGCCGTACGCAGCCCCGAGCAGCGTCGATAGCTCTTCGAGCGAGATCGGGTCGCCGCCGTAGCTCCGGATGGAGCGTCGCGCGGGAACGACATCGGTCAGACGGGCGTCGGACAACGCCGTCCGCGGGAGCCCGACCGTGTCCAGCCCGGTGCGGCGCAGGACCGCACGGCGCGCGCTGGCGCGCATGTCCGCGCTGCGCTGGAGGAGCGGTCCCCCCGTGACCTCTGCGTCGACCACGTTCGGATGCAGGCGGGACGCCTCGTGGAGCTCCTCGGCGGGATCGGCGACCGCCGGTCCGGATCCGTAGACCCAGCTCGCGTACCCCACCGTCTGCGGCTCCGGCGAGGTCAAGGGAACGGATGAGGAAGTGGGTTGAGCTCGTCGTACGTCAAGGGTCGCCCGACCAGACCGGCCTCGAAGGCGGCGTGGTAGCGCCGCACGCCCCCGCGGTACGGGGCTGCGCCGAACACGTCGAGCGCGCAGAGCTCCGGTGCGACGACGCGGGCCACCTTCAGGCCCAGCTCCTCGACGTCGGGCGACGTCACGTCGACCGCGTATGCGGAGACGCCGTGCTCGGCGAGCCGTCCGACGACATCGGCGACGACTTCACGAGGGGTTCCACCCGTGAGCGCCGGGACCTCGGCGGCGTCGCGCTCCTCACCGCGAGGCTTCGAGGAACGCCGCGCCTCGTCGCACGCTCGGGTGTCGCGAAGAAGAGCATGTGCTCCTCGAGCGATCGAACGTCCTCCGGCCCTGCGAGATCGACATGCGGCCGCTCGTGCAAGATGCCGCGGAGCCAGCGAAGGATGCTGAACCCCTCGGCGAGGGAGGTTCTCCATGCATCGGCGACCGTTCGTCCGCACCCCGCGCCGATCGCAAGCGCGGCGAGCTCGCCCGGTGCGCCGTGCACGACACCGATCGTCGCGGGGATGCCGAAGAACGCGCTCGTGTCGATCGTCGTGTATCGGAGCGCGCTCGGGGCGAACGAGCGTGAGTCGACGCGTCCGAGGTCGGAGTCGCCCCTCCAGCAGAGCCGTGGCAGGGAGAGCCGGTTCGACCAGACGATCATCATCGCGTCGCGCTCGACGAGCTCGAACAGGCCCGCGAGGACCGCCTCGACGAAGGTGGGGCCGCACGCGAGGCCGTTGCTGGTCGGATAGCCGATAGGCGGCTCTTTGTCCTGGATCGAGCCCAGGTACACGAGCTGAGCCGGAAGCAGGATCGGCCGGCCGTCAGCGAGCGAGATCCCCGTCGTCCAGGAGAGGCGGGTCGAGTCCGAGAACCTCACGAACGGAAAGCCGTCCACGTGCTGGCGATCGTGGAAGAGCGCGAACGACTCGGGAGCGACCGCCTCGTCGTCCAGCTCGCGCGCCCGACCGACGATGAGGCTGTCCGGTACGTACGTCGCCGAATACCGTTCGACGGCCTCCCCGATGGAGGCAGCTCTGGCTCGTTCGGGCTCCACGTGGGCCGAGCCCGAGTGCTCCGTGGTCGCGTGCCCGGTCGTGTTGGCGGAGCTCGCGAGCGCACACGCGAAGGAGTGGAGGCGCGGCTCGTCCGCCGCCCACATGGCCGGGGACAGCTCCCGCACGATGCCTGCGAGAGGCGTCACCGCGTCGTCGAGCCGCACGAGCGCGTCAGCGACCGGCGTGAACGGTGTGTCTTGCATCGTTGACCGCTAGCTCCTTGAACCAGGGGTTGGGTGGAGGACCACCCGGGCCGCACGCCGTGCACCGCGGGACCCGAAGGACACGATGGCGGGTGAGTGTCGGGACGCCGTTCGCCTCGAACGCATATCCGACGCCCGGCAAGGTCGGGTCTTTCGCGCCGAGCCATCGCAGCGCGACGAGGGTCGCCAGCCCTGCTGCGATCACTGCACCCGCCTCCGGCATCGCGGCCGCCACCGGTCGCGACTCGAGCAAGGAAAAGTCGGTCTCGTATCCGGACGTCGCTCCCCTGCGCACCAGGAAGCACGCGTGGCAGGCGGTCTGACCCGGTACGTAGAGGGGGCCGACCATCGTCATCCGCCCGTCATAGGGGGCGACGACGAGCCATGGGGTCCCGTCCGCCAGCCGCTCAGCGTTCACGGCGGGGAGGGCATCCGTCTCCGATGGTGTCGGGGCGGAGACGACCAGCTCGAGCCCGGGAGCGTCGTGCACTTCCGTGCGGCTTCTCGTCACCGTGACGCCGGAGGCCTCCAGCAGGCGGGCGATCTCCGCCGCCGTCGTGGACGTCCCGTGGACGAACGCCCGCGATCCCGCAACCTTCGCGCTCGCCTCGAAGGGGCTGATGCCGCTGCATGCCGCGGCGACGTATTCCGCGGCGGCATCGCCCTCGACACCCGGCCCTTCCGTGAGGAGGCCCTTCGCGTCGAGGACCCCGAGCGCGTTCCGCACCGACGGCTCCGCCGCCGCCCCGAGCAGGCCCACGATGTCAGCCGGAGCGTGGGTGCCGTCGAGCAGCGGCAGGAGGGCGGGGAGCAGCGCCCGGACGGCTCGTCCACGAAGCTCGACGACCCGTCCGGCGTGCTCGAACATCATCCGATCTCCGTCGTCGAGGAGACGCCACCACGGCGCGAGCAGCGGCAGCTTTCGGCTGCTGACGCCTGCGGCCCCGGCGTCCGGATCCACGAGCTGCCTCACCAACAGATGTGACAGTTGACGGTGCAGATGATGATGCAGAGGGCGGTGCAGCCGCTACAGCAGCTCCCACCGGGATCCGTGTTGGCATAGAGCGCGCCGCCGTACCCCTTGTCGCTCGCCTCGAGGTCGAGCAGCTCCTCGGTGAGCTCGGTGAACATGTGTCTCCTCCTCTCGATCGGCATCACGAACGATGCGTGTTGCCAAGTTAAGCAACCGATGCGAGAAGCGCAAGGGTCGTTCGTGCCGGTTTTGTGCCGATTCGTCCACAGAGGCACGGCGCTTCGGCCGCACGGGCGTACGTTGTCCGCCGGCAGGGGGCACCTAGGACGTGCGTGGGCCCGAGGCTCGTCCTGCGGCTCGGAAACCGCGAAACGCCGGCGCGACGCCGCCGCCCGGCCGGACGGCTCAGGCGGGGTTGTTCGCGGGTGCCTTGCGTGCGGCGACGACGCGGCGGAGACTCGCGATTCCCGCGACCCGACCGGCCTCGTCGACGACGGGAAGATGGCGGAAGCCGTGCTCGAGCATGATCTGCGCGGCCTCCTCGACATCCGTCTCGGCGGGCACCGTGATCGGATCCTCGGTCATCCACTGGCGCACGCGGGCCTCGCTCGTGTGCACCCGCGCAGCCATCGCCTTGAGCATGTCGCGCTCTGTCAGGATCCCGATCAGACGGCCGTAGTCCTTTACGACCACTGCGCCGACGTTGACCGCGCTCATCCTCTCGGCAACCTCGCCGAGGGTGTCCTCCGGGGCAACCTCGATCGGCTCCGTGCGCATCACGTCGGCGAGCGTCAGCATGGCGGGAGTCTATCGGCTCCCCGTTTTCATAAGCCGGTCTAATGACTCTCATTAGTGCGGCCGGGATTTCGGTACACTCCGCGCGTGCCGACGGGTGCCTCCATCGACGTGCTCGTGATCGGCAGCGGCGCCGCGGGGCTCGCGGCTGCCGTCTCCGCAGGGCAGGCCGGCGCACGGGTCGGAGTCGCGACCAAGACCAGCCTGCAGGCGAACAACTCGTCGAAGGCCCAGGGCGGGATCCAGGCGTCGTTCGGCGACGATGATTCGCCCGAGCTCCACGCCGAGGACGTGCTCCGCTCGTCGCACGGCACCGCCGATCCCGTGCTCGTCGACATCCTCACGTCCGAGGCGCGTGCTGCGATCGCGTGGCTCGAGGAGATGGGCTGCGGCTTCACGCGGGAGAACGGCGGATATCGCCTCGCACGGTGCGGCGGCGCGTCCCGCCGGCGCCTTCTACAGGTCGGCGATCGCACGGGCCACGCGATCACGAAGGCGCTGCGCGAACGCTACGAGGTGAGCGACGGCGCGACGTTGGCCCATCACCGCCTCGAGACGCTCGAGCCGGCGAACGGCGGATGGCGTGCCTCGTTCGCGACGCCCGCCGGGGCCGTCGCGGTCGACGCGGGGGCGGTCGTGCTCGCGTCCGGGGGGCGCTGCTACGCGGAGGCGGGTCTTCGCGGGGAGCTGTCCACCAACCATCCGAACGCGACCGGTGAGACGACGCGCATCGCTCAGGACGCGGGAGCCGAGACGCGCGACCTCGATGCGCTCCAGTACCACCCGAACGGTGGCGCCTGGCCGCCGACGATGCAGGGCTATTCGATCCCGGAGACGACGCGTTCCTACGGCGCGGTGCTCCTGAACGCCGAAGGCGAGGAGTTCACCGACTCACTCGGCCCACGGGACGAGGTCTCGCAGGCGATCTTCGAAGAGGTCGAGGCTGGCCGCGGCGTTGCCACCGACGACGGCCGCCCGGCGGTGTGGCTCGACACGACCAGGATCCCGGAGGCGGACGCGAATGTGTCCCTCCCCTACATGTTGCGCCGCTACCGTGGCTCGGGTATCGATCCCCTGGCGGAACGGATCCTCACGTATCCCGTGCTCCACTACCAAAACGGCGGCCTCGTCATCGGCCCGAGCGCCGAGACCACCCTCGAGGGCGTCTTCGCCTGCGGCGAGATCGCGGGCGGCACCCACGGCCGGAACCGCATGATGGGCAACAGCCTTCTGGAATGCGTGGTGTTCGGACGTCGCGCGGGAAAGGCCGCATGCGAGAGGGCGAAGCGTTGACGAGGGCTGCGGCATGAGCGGGACGACGGCACTGAGCCTCGAGGACGCGGTCCGCGAGGCGGCCGCCCACCTGTACGTCTGGGCGCTGAAGGACATCCCGCAGGATCTACGGGACGCCCTCGCCGCGGCCCGCGATCGAGAGACCTCGGTGACCGGTATCCGCGTGCTCGAGACCATCACGCGGAACGTCGAGATCGCGGACGAGGAGAAGAACCTCGTCTGTCAGGACACCGGGATCGCGGTCTACTACTGCCGGGTCGGGGAGAGGTTCCCGCTGCATCCGGCGCGCATCTACGCCGGGCTCAAGGCCGGCACCGCGCAGGCGACGCTCGACCATCCCCTCCGCTCGAACACCGTCCACACGCTCACGAGGGAGAACACCGGTCCGAACATCGGCTACCGGGTGCCGATCGTGCACTGGGATTTCGTCTCCGACTGGGACGGCCTCGACGTGAAGTGCGTGCCGAAGGGCTCCGGCTCCGAGAACATGACGTTCCTCAAGATGCTCGTTCCGGCCGACGGCGTCACGGGGATCAAGAAGTTCGTGCTCGAGTCGATCGTCGGGGCGGGCGGCAAGCCGTGCCCACCAGGCATCGTCGGGATCGGGATCGGGGGCTCGGCCGACTTCGCGATGCATCTCGCGAAGGAGGCGATCGCGCGGCCGGTCGGCTCGCGCAATCCCGACCCCCTCGTCGCACAGCTCGAGGACGAGCTGTATGCGCTTCTGAACGAGACCGGAATCGGCCCGATGGGGCTCGGCGGCGACGTGACTGTGCTCCAGTGTCACATCGAGCACGCGGACACCCACATGACTCTGAATCCGGTAGCCGTGAACTACCAGTGCTGGGCGGCGCGCCGCGCGTCCGCCCACATTGCGTCCGATGGAAGCGTCGACTTCGACCGGGAGTTCTGAGATGGCTCGAACGACATCCGCTGTGGACGAATTGGCTCACAATCGGCACAGTCGTGCGGCCGCGGGGACGGTACGATCGCAGTCGAGGGCGGAGGGAGGCTTCCCCTCCCTGGGTGGGGGCTTGCGCGCGTATGGCTCTGCGGCGCCCGGAGCGGCGGCGGTCGGGGCGGGCGTCTGATGGCGGTGCACGAGGTGACCTTCCCGGTCGAGGACCCGGCGGAGATCTCGAAGCTCCGCGCGGGCGACGAGGTGCTCGTGCAGGGCCACATCATCGGGATCCGCGACCGCACGCAGATCCGGATCTTCGACCAGGGCGTCGATCCTCCGATGGACCTCCGCGGGGCGTTCCTCCTGCACACGGCGCCGGGCGTGCGGAAGCTCGAGGACGGGCGCTACGAGAAGGTCTGTATCGGCACGACGACGAGCGCGCGGATGGTGCGTTTCACCGAGGGGCTCGGCTCACGCTACGGCGTCCGCGCGATCTGCGGCAAGGGCGGCTTCCCGGACGAGGCGATCGAGCCGATGCAGAGGCTCGGGATGGTCTACTTCGCGATCGTCGGAGGAGCAGCGGCGCTCGAGACGACCCAGATCGAGGAGATCGAGGAGGTCGCCTGGGAGGAGCTCATGCCCGAGTGCCTGTGGCGATTCCGCGTGAAGGACTTCGGGCCCTTGACCGTCGGGATCGACGCTCACGGCGGCTCCCTCTACCGGGACGTGCAGGACCGTGCGAGGAAGAGGCTGGAGGAGCTCTATGAGCGACTCTGACCCCCGAACGCGCGGCGGAACGACGCCATGACGCGCTCCGACGACGGATTCCTCGGTCTCCCGACGCGTCCCGGCAAGCCGCGCGACGTCGGCATCACCCATGTCATGGACAAGGGTCTCAACCTGCGCGACATCGAGGGATTGTTCGACACCGCGGGAGAGTTCGTCGACATCGTCAAGCTCGGCTGGGGAACGAGCTACGTCACGAACAACCTCGAGAAGAAGATCGCGCTGTACCGCTCGTTCGAGACCCCGGTGGTCTGCGGTGGGACGTTGTTCGAGGCGGCATACGCACGAGGCCGCGTCGACGGGTTCAAGCGGTGGCTCGGCGAGCACCGGTTCTCGCACGTGGAGATCTCCGACGGCACGTTCGAGATCCCTCGCGCGCGGAAGCTCGAGCTGATTTCCGAGTTCGCGGACGACTTCACCGTGCTCTCCGAGGTCGGCTCGAAGGACTCGGACGTCGTGTACGCGCCGTACCAGTGGGTCGAGTGGATCAAGGAGGAGCTCGCCGCCGGCGCCTGGAAGGTCATCACCGAGGGTCGGGAGGGCGGTACGGCGGGGATCTTTCGCTCCGACGGCGACATGCGCACAGGCCTGATCGACGAGATCGCCCATGAGGTCTCGATCGACGACGTGCTGTTCGAGGCGCCCACCAAGGCGTCGGAAGCGTGGTTCGTCAAGCATTTCGGGCCGAACGTCAACCTCGGGAACATCCCGCCCGACGAGGTGATCGCGCTCGAGACGCTGCGGCTCGGGCTCCGCGGAGACACGATGGTCGAGGTCCTCCTCTCGGCGTCACGGGAGCAGCAGGATGACCCAGCACCACCGGCCTAAAGGCTGCTCCCGAAGGGAGCTGTGACCTGGACTGGAAGCTCTCACTCGCGGGGCTCCTGATCGGGTTGCTCGTCGGCGCGACCGGAATGGGCGGCGGGTCGCTCATGACGCCCCTGCTCGTGCTCCTCTTCGGCTTCCAGCCTTCGGTCGCGATCGGCACGGACATCGTGCACGGCGCGATCTTCAAGTCGTTCGGGGCGGTCCAGCATCGGCGCCTCGGCCACGTGCACGCCCGGCTCACCGCGTGGATGCTGCTCGGCTCCGCGCCCTTCTCGATCCTCGGAGTGGCGCTGTCGTGGTGGCTGAAACGCGAGTACGGGGACGGCTACGAGGACTCGGCGAAGCTGATCCTCGGGATCGCGCTCGTCTTCTGCGGCGTGGCGTTCCTCGTGAAGGCGTACATCCACACCGCCCCCGCCGACCTGCCGTTCATCCTTCGTCCCCGGGATCGGCTGATCGCGGTCTCGACCGGGGTCGTGGGCGGCTTCGTGGTCGGCCTCACCTCGGTCGGGAGCGGAACCCTCTTCAGCCTCGTGATGCTGATCGCGTTCCCGCTGACGGCGGCGAAGATCGTCGGAACGGACATCTTCCATGCGGCCGTGCTGCTCGCGGTCGCGGGGGCGGGTCAGCTCGCGATCGGCCACGTCGACCTTGGCGCAATGGGGTGGCTCCTGATCGGATCGGTGCCCGGCGTCTTGATCGGCGGGCGCCTCACCGTGGCCCTGCCCGACCGCGCGCTCCGGGTTGCGCTCGCGGCGACGCTGACGCTCGCGGGCGTCAAGCTCATCGATCCCCCCGGCGCGGACACGATCCTGATCGCGGGCGCCGCGATGGGTGCGGCGGCCGCGCTCGTGCAAGCCGCGCGCTGGCTCGCGGCGCGTGGCTCCGCGTCGGCTGCCGAGCTGCCCTGACGCGCTAGGCCGGGCCCGGCGGGAGCGGGCAGGAGACGAACCTGCGGCCCGTGAGGCGGTATCCGACTCTGTACGCGGTGCAGCCTGCGCAGAAGCCGGTCGCGGCCGCGAGCAGTGCCAGGACGGCAACGAGGAGCCCCAGAGCGGAGCCGAGCGTCTCGAGACCGGCCGCCGACGCCGCCGTGGCGGCGCCCAGCACCGTGAGGCCCACGATGTTCGCGAACCGCGGAGGCCGCGAGTCCTCGAGGCGTCCCTCGCCGAGGCGGGGCTGGATCAGCTCGAAGTACGCGACGCAGGCGAGGCACCAGCGTCGGCCGAAAGTCAGGCCGAGCGCCAACTGGAGGGCCAGGACGCCGAAGAGCCACCACCAGCCGGTGACGACCGCGACGAGGGAGACGGCGCCGATGACGGCCTGGTTGGCCCGAGGGCCCCGCTCGTCGACGACGTGGGTGTCGCGATAGGGATCGACGGTGCGGACGCTTCGCTTCACAAAGTGAAGTATCGCATGCGACCTAGACTCGGCGCAGTGTCGACGGCAAAGCCGCCACCGCTCTTCGTCCTCGGCGTGCGACGCTCGGGAACCACGCTCCTGCGTGTGATGCTCGACCGCAACCCTGCGCTTGCCGTCCCTGACGAGTCGTACTTCGTGCCCTTGCTGGCGCGCCTCCATCCCAAGCCCGTCGACCCGGCCGCGTTCGCCGACGACCTGCCCCGACTGCCGGCCCTCCGCGAGTGGCGGCTCGAGCCGGCGTCGGTGCACCCGTTTCTCAGGCCCGGCATGTCGAGCGGTGAGGCGATCGGCGCGATCTTCCAGGCCTACGCCGCCGAGCGCGGAAAGCGACGGTGGGGCGACAAGACCCCGCTCTACATGCAGTACCTCGGGCTCCTCGAGCGGCTCTTCCCCACCGCTTCGTACGTCCATCTGATCAGGGACGGCCGCGATGCCGCGCTCTCGTTCCTCGCTATGCCCGGAGGGATCGTCACCCGGGGTTGGGGTCACCCGCGCGACGCAGAGGGTTTCGCGCGCCAGTGGGCGACGGAGGTGCGGGCTGCCCGGCGGCTCGGCGATCGTGTGGGCCCCGCCCGCTACCGCGAGCTGCGTTACGAGTCACTCGTCACACGCCCGGCCGACGAGCTCCGGCGGCTGTGCGCGTTCGCGGGCCTCGAGTTCGACGACGGGATGCTCGAGTACGTCGGTCAGACCGACTCCGCCCGCAAGCCTCACCAGCGGCGGCTGCAGGAGCCGCCCACGCGCGGTGTGCGGGACTGGCGCACCCAGATGAACGCGAAGGAACGGCGGAGGTTCGAGAAGGTTGCCGGCGACCTGCTCGCGGAGCTCGGGTACGAGGTCGAATTACGCGGCAGCGCGCCCGTGAAGCTCGCCGCCTACCGGCTGCAGACGGGTGCGTGGCGCGGTGTCGGCTCGGTCGTCCAGCGCTCGCCGCTCTGGCGACGCCGCCACGCGACGCTCGGGTAGACGGCGTCTCAACGAGGTCCGTCTCGGCCGCGGAAGGCGACGAGGATGCCGTTCAGCGAGAAGTAGTACGCCCGCTCGGTCGCGATCCCGGGGGAGTACTTCCCGAGGCCGTAGTGCCACACGATCTTGCCGTCGGAGGCGCGCGCCGCGTACGTCTCGGTCTCGAGGGTCGAGAAGAACACGAGGTCGCCGACGAGAACGGGCGGCCCGAGGATGCGCCCGCCGACATGGGCGCGCCAGAGGAGCCGTCCATCGGTCTTGCGGTAGGCGCGCAACCCGCCGTCGAAGTCGCCCACGAAGATCCTGTCGCTCCCGACGGCCGGGGTCGAGTACCCGAGAGAATCGACAGAGTCCGTCCAGAGCACGCGCCCGTCCGTCGCGTCCAGTGCGACGATCTTGCCGGAGCGCGCGATCGTGTAGAGGCGCTCACCGTCCGTCGAGGGGCTCGCATAGAAGCTCTCGTAGCGGAATGCGTCGCGCTTGACATAGGTGCTCCATAGCTTCTCGCCGTCGTGCTGGCGCAGGCAGAAGATCGAGCCGGCATACGTCGTGATGCACACGCGGCCGTCGGCCAGCGAAGGGCTCGCGTTGATCCGCCCGCCCGTGTCGAAGGCCCACCGGACGCGCCCGGTGTCGACATCGACGGCGAACAGGCGTCCGTCCGTCGCGCCGAAGTACGCCGTCTTGCCGGCGACCGCTGCGGAGGACTCGACCTTGGCGTTCGTGCGCAGCTGCCAGACCTCCTTGCCGCTCCGCCTGGTCAGCGCCGTGACCGTGCCGTCCTTCGAGGAGACGATCAGCTTGTCACCGGCGATCGCCGGCGTGGACGGCTTCGGCGCATTGCTCAGCTTGCGCCACACGACCTTTCCCGTCGCCGCCTCGATCGCCCACGTGTCGCCGCGGAACGTGTTCACGTAGAGGACGCCGTCGCAGTAGCTGGGCGGGTACTCGATGTATCCCTTCAGACCGCGCGCCCAGATCGGCTTGCGCACCGGAATCCCGAGCCGGATCGCGGGACGGGCAAGGTCGCGCCGCGGTCCGCCGCCGAACATCGTCCAGCAGCGACGGTCGACCTTCGGCGAGGGCGGTGCCGGCGGCCGAGGGCGGACGGGCGGTGCCGTCGTGGGCGCGACGATCGTGACGTCCGTGACGTTCGTCTCGAGCGTGCCGGACGGAAGCTCGCGCGTGAGGAGCACGGCGAGCACGCCCCCCGTCGCGAGGACGATCGCTGCCGCAAGGATGAGAAGGAGTCGCCGGCGCATGCTGGGGCCCGGTCCCGTCCGCTGCGGGACGACCCCAGTGTGCCTGCGGCCCGGGTCGGGATCGTCGCACCCTACAATCGCCGTGAGTGGCTACGAGGCTTGCCCCAGCCGCGCTCGTCGCGGCCCTGCTCGTTGCGACCTCGGCCGCGTTCGTCGTCACCGAGAAGCTCAAGCTCACGCGGAACCCGATCGTCGCGCCGCACGTCGACAAGCTCTTCTCGCCCACGTGCGACTGCACCACGGACACGGCGTCGATCACGTTCGGTCTGCGGACGGCGGACAGGGTGACGGTGGAGATCGTGGACTCGGGCGGCAACGTCGTGAGCGAGCTCGCACGCGATCGCCCCCAGGGGCGCCGCGCGGTCTCGTACGTGTGGGACGGCCTCGATCGCTCGGGGCACGTCGTCGAGGAAGGGTCGTACCGACCTCGCGTCCACCTCGCACGGCAGCGCCGGACGATCGTGATGCCGAATCCGATCCACGTCG
The DNA here is from genome assembly GCA_963798725.1 of uncultured Actinomycetes bacterium. Lineage (GTDB taxonomy): Bacteria > Actinomycetota > Thermoleophilia > Gaiellales > Gaiellaceae > Gaiella. The sequence goes on along the minus strand of CAWCUL010000001.1, from coordinate 92,997 downwards.
ACGTGACGCCGCCGCGCGTCGTGTCGTTCACGGCCCGCCCGCTCGTGATCTCCCCCGACGGCGACGGACGCTCCGACCGGGCCGTCATCCGCTACCGCATCAGCGAACGCGCCGTCGTGGAGCTCTACGTCGGAGGGACGCGCGCGATCCGCAAGCTCGGGTCGAGACCCCGCGGCGGCATGCGATGGACGGGCGTGGTGGGCGGCGAGCCTCTTCCCGAAGGGGTGTACACGCTGCGGCTGGTCGCACGGGACGTCGCCGGCAACCTCGGCGCACGATCGGGCTCGCGGACCGTGCGCATCCGCTTCCTCGCGCTCGGCCGGAACAGAGTCGTGACTGCGCCCGGGGCGCGCTTTGCGATCCTCGCGCTCTCCCAGGCCCGCACGCTTCGGTGGCGGCTCGGCGGGCGATCGGGCACGGCGCGGCCGGGCACCCTGAAGCTCCGTGCTCCGCTCGAGCCCGGGCGCTACACGCTGCGCGTCGAGGCGAACGGCCACGTCCGCCGGGTGGCGATCGTCGTACGGGAGTCGCGCCGGTGAGGCTGCACGCATCCGGCGGCCGCGGGGGACGCGTCAGTCTGGCGGGGACGACCGCTTCCCCGGCGCGAGCATGAGCGTCGTCGCGCAGCTCGGCGGTGTCGCAGGCTGCCTCGGGCTGGCCGTGGTGCTCGTCGCGGAAGGCCGGTGGCCGCGTCTCGCCGGGCTCATGGCGTGGGGTGGTGCGCTCGGCGCGGTCGGGCTATACCTGCTCCCGGATGTCGACACGTCGCGGCTCGTAGTCGCCGCCGTCGGTGGGCTCGTCCTGTCGCTCGCCTTCGCGTGGCTCCTCGACAGGTGGCCGTACCTCCTCGCATTCGCCGCTCTCGCGTGCATCCCGCTTCGGATCCCGGTCGACATCGGCAGCGACACGGTGAACCTCCTGGTGCCGCTGTACGCCGTCGTGGGCGGGCTCGCGCTCTCGATCGGGTGGGCAATCGTGAAAGGGGACACACGGTCGCGCGAGCTCGGCCCGGTGGCTCTGCCGCTCGCCGCGTTCGTCGCGTGGACCGGCGTCTCGATGGTCTGGACCGACGACGTGCGGCGCGGGTCGATCTTCCTCGCTGCCTTCGTCCTTCCCTTCGGGCTCGTCGCGATCGGGTTCGCGCGGCTTCCCTGGCGCGGGCGCTGGCTGACGTGGCTCTGGGGCGGCCTCGTGGCGACTGCGCTCGTCTACGCCGCCGTTGGCGGATATCAGTGGCTCACGCGAGACGTGTTCTGGAACCCCAGCGTGAAGGTCTTCAACGCGTACGCGCCGTTCTTCCGCGTCAACTCCGTGTTCTGGGATCCGTCCGTCTACGGCCGGTATCTCACCGTCGCGGTGCTCGCCTCGCTCTCCGGGATCCTGCTCGGAGGCGTGCGCGGCCGGCGCGTCGTCGGGCTCTACGTCGTCGTCGTCGCGACGTGGCTCGGCCTCCTGATCTCGTTCTCCCAGTCGAGCTTCGTCGCCCTCGCTGCAGGGATCGTCGTCGCGGTGGCCGTCGCGTGGGGCCGCAGGACGACGCTCGCGCTCGTCGCGCTCGGGGCCGCGACCTTGCTGGTCGTGCTCGCCGTCCCGCAGGTCCGCCACGACCTCGTCGGCAAGTCGCGGTCCGGTGTCAACCGGATCACCTCCGGCCGCGCGAACCTCGTCGGCCAGGGCATCCGCATCTCACTCGACCATCCCCTGCTCGGGACCGGCGTGGGGGGCTTCTCGCACGAATATGCCCGACGGCTGGGAATTCAGGGAAGCGACCCGAAGCGAGTCGCGTCCCACACCACCGCGGTGACGGTCGCGGCCGAGCAGGGGCTCGTAGGGCTCGGGCTGGTCGCCTGGCTGGTGGCGGCCGCGCTGCTCGCGACGCTGCGGGGGCTCGGCCGCGGGTTCACGTCACGGGTCTCGCTGGCCACCGGCGTCCTGCTCGTCGCCATCGGGGTGCACAGCCTGTTCTACGCGGACTTCTTCGAAGATCCGATGACCTGGGCGCTCCTCGGCCTCGTCGGGCTCACCGCCCGGGTGCCGAAGAAGCCCCAGCCGCCTCCCGCCCCCGGAGCCTCGGCAGCACCCGCGATGCCGCCAGAGCCGGCGCCGAGCGTCTCGCACTAGACTCGCGCCGTGCTCACGGCGTGGCAACGAGCGCTCGTCCTCGCCCCCCACACCGACGACGGGGAGTTCGGGTGCGGCGGCACCATGGCGCGCCTCGTCGAGGCCGGCTGCGAGGTGCGCTATGTCGCGTTCTCGATCGCGACGCGCTCTCTGCCCGAGGGCTTTCCGCCCGACACGCTGGCCCGGGAGGTGCGCGAGGCGACAGCCGAGCTCGGCATTCCAGAGAGCCATCTCACCGTGCACGACTTCGACGTGCGGACGTTCCCCGACTCGCGCCAGGAGATCCTCGAGCTGCTGGTCGCGCTCTGGGAGGAATGGCGCCCCGACGTCGTCTTCCAGCCCTCGCACCACGACGTCCACCAGGACCACCAGACGATCGCGCAGGAGGGTCTCCGGGCTTTCAAGCGGACCACGCTCCTCGGGTACGAGGTGCCGTGGAACAACTTCGACTTCTCCTACGGCGCCTATCTCTCGCTCGAGCGCAGTCACGTCGAGCGCAAGGTCGCCGCGGTGCGCTGCTACGCCTCCCAGCAGCACCGCCGCTACGCCAACGAGGAATACATCTGGAACCTCGCCCGCGTCCACGGGACGAACGTCAACCGCGAGTATGCCGAGGTGTTCCAGGTCTACCGCGTCGTCGCCTGAGCACGGGCCGGCAGGCACGGGCGCGCTAGCCTCGGACGATGCGGATCGGGGTGATCGGCGCGACTCTGTGCGTGCTCGGCGGGCTCTGCATGGTCGCCGGGCTCGCCGTCGACCTCGACTCGACCGCGGCGAAGGTCTTCATCGTCGCCGCGGCGTGCCTCTTCGTCCCCGGCGCGCTCGTCACGTTCGGGTGGATGCGCTCCCGCGTCCCGCCGCAGTGACGGCCGCGCGCCCGGTGGCACGTTACAAGGTGCAACTTGCGCTCTTTGGCGCCCTGCCGGCGGCGCTCGCGGGTGCGTTGGTGCTCCCGGCCTCGGCGCCGGGCACGAGACCGGCAGCGCGGCCGTCGTCGGCAGCGGCCCCCGTGGTCGTGGTCGATCCCGGGCACGACCGCCTTGCCAATCTCGTCACGGAGCCGATCGGGCCCGGTTCGGCCACCCGAAAGATCAAGGACGGTGGCGGCACGCACGGTGTCGTGACGGGGATCGCCGAGCCCGACCTGACGCTCGCGGTGTCCCTCCGCCTGCGGACGCTCCTTCGGCGTGCCGGCGTCCGGGTCGTGATGACGCGGACCGAGACAGCCGGCAGGAGCATGGGGAACGTCGCGCGCGCTGGGATCGCCAACGGCGCCCGCGCTGCGCTCTTCCTTCGCGTTCACGCCGACGGCGCCGCCGCGAGCGACGCGCGCGGCACCCACACCCTCACGCCGGCGTTGCATCGAGGCTGGACCGACGACGTCTACCGCTCGAGCCGACGGGCCGCCATGCTCGTCCAGCGGGAGCTCGTCCGCGAGCTCGGGTTCCCGGATCGCGGGATCCAGGAGCGTTCCGACTACACAGGATTCAACTGGTCGGACGTGCCCGTGATCCTCGTCGAGCTCGGGTTCATGACGAACCCGACCGAGGACCGCGCGCTCGCGACGTCAACGGTACGCCGCCGCGCGGCGCTCGGTCTCTGCCGCGGCACACTGCGCTTCGTCGGCCTGCCGCCCTCGCGCTGCTCGCCCGGCTAGGCGCGCGTCAGAAGACCCAGAGCACCAGTGCCGCCAGCACCAGCCCCGTCGCGACGAACGCGCCGAGCACGAAAATCGTGCCGCCGAACACCATGAACGGCGTGGTGTCGCTTCGGCCGCTCATGATGGCGCGGCCCTTCTCGCGAAGCTCCTCCTCGGAGCTCGCGGCTTGCTCCGGCCCCTGGTCGAGACGGGCGATCGGCAGGTTGAAGCGTCGGAGAGACGACTCCAGTGCTGCGTCGCTCTCGCCCACGATCAGGATCCGATCGGCTGGAAACTCGCTGAGCGCGTCCTGGACGGACAGCACCGGATCGAGATCTCCCGCCGCCGCCTCGGCTTCGGCCACTCGTGCGATTGCGCGCTGTCCGTCGCGCGCCCGGGACTCGGCCTGTTCACGGGCCCCGTCCTCGTCGGTCGCGTACCAGTCGAGGAGCCCGACCTGCGCGGGCACCACGAGCCGTACGCGGGCGTCCTCCCGGCGTCCGAGCTCCTCCCGCAGGCCGGCCAGGTCGGGATTCTCGTCGAGCATGAGGACGAGGAGCTTCTCGGCTGTTTGACCGCCGCTCATGCCCGATCCGCCATGCCGCGCACCCCGTCCGTCGTCGCGCAGTGCGCGCAGCAAAAGACGGTGTCCCCGGCTTCTACTCCGTGGCCGATCACCCGGCAGCCGCAGTGCCCGCAGATCGGCGCGAGCGCGTGAATCGCACACTCGAAGCTGTCGAAGCGGTATGACCCGCCGAGATAGGAGATCTCGAGCACCTTGTCGTAGTCGTTGCCACAGACGTCACAGGTCATGGGCATTCCCTTCCTCGGTCTCCCCGGGGCATGACCCCCACGACCCGTCCCCAAACATGACGCGCCGAGATTTAGACATCCCTAAAGAATTTCGGATAGAGTTTTAGACGTGCCTAAACTCACCCGCCGGCGGCCGGTCTGCGCGATGACGCGCTTCGCGGCAGCGCGGCCGCACGTGCTGCCGGCCGGGTGATGCGCGGCGGGCGTGAACCGTCGCCGACGGACGCAAAGACGACCGAGCACGATCGCTCCGCGCCGGTCCATCCTCTCGACGACGTCCTCCCGGGAGAAGCGCGGGTCTTCGACGCCGCGCAGGAGTCGCTCGCGCGCCGCCGCCGTGGGTTGCGCGGTCTCTGGCCCTTCCTCGGACCGGCATTCGTCGCGTCCGTTGCGTACGTCGACCCCGGCAACTTCGCGACGAACATGGCCGGCGGCGCACAGTTCGGCTACCTGCTCCTCTGGGTGATCCTCGCGGCCAACCTGATGGGGATGGTGATCCAGTCCATGAGCGCGAAGCTCGGGATCGCCACCGGAATGAACCTGCCGGAGGTCTGCCGCGAGCGGTTCTCGCGCCGCACCAGCGTGCTGCTCTGGATCCAGGCCGAGTTCATCGCGATGGCGACCGACCTGGCGGAGTTCATCGGCGCCGCGATCGGGCTCAACATCCTCTTCGGCATCCCGCTGTTCCCGGCAGCGTTGATCACGAGCGCGGCGGCGTTCGCGATCCTCGCCCTTCAGGCGCGTGGCTTCCGACGGCTCGAGGCGGTGATCGCCGTCTTCATCGGCGTGATCGTGGTGGCGTTCGCCGCGCAGGTCTTCCTCGCCGATCCCGATCCCGCCGACGTCGCCCGCGGGTTCATCCCGGGCTTCGAGGGCTCCGAGAGCGTCCTGCTCGCCGTCGGGATCCTCGGCGCGACCGTGATGCCGCATGTGATCTACCTGCACTCGGCACTCACGCAGCATCGCGTGGTCGGCGCGAGCGAAGACGAAAAGCGCCGGATCTTCAGGTTCGAGCTGATCGACGTGATCGTCGCGATGGGGATCGCGGGCATCGTCAACATGAGCATGCTCGTGATCGCCGCAGCCGTGTTCCACACGCGCGGGCTGACCGAGGTCGGCGACGATCTGGTTCAGGTCGCGGACCAGCTGGATGTCCACCTGGGCCACCACGCGAACCTGCTCTTCGGCGTCGCGCTGCTGGCGTCCGGGCTTTCCTCCTCGAGCGTCGGAACGCTGGCGGGTCAGGTGGTGATGCAGGGCTTCGTCCGAAGGAGGATCCCGCTCTTCCTTCGCCGTGCGATCACGATGGCGCCGGCGCTCCTGATCATCGCGGTGGGCATCGATGCCTCGCGCGCACTCGTCCTGAGTCAGGTCGTGCTGTCGTTCGGCATTCCGTTCGCGTTGATCCCGCTGCTCTGGTTCTGCCGGGACCGGTCGTTGATGGGCGCTCTCGTCAACCGTCGCTCGACGACCGTCGCCGCAGCCGTGATAGCGGTGCTGATCATCGGCCTCAACGCGTTCCTGCTCCAGCAGACGCTCGGCTGACGGCGTGCGCGCCGACCACGCTTGTGTTGAGTCAACACAAGCGCTCGTGCGCTAGCGAGGCACGAGCCGGCCGAGGCGACGGCGCTCCTCGGGCCCTGTGAAGCCGAGCAGCGCGAGCGCGAGCGGGTAGGCGAGCGTCAGCGCGATCGGGACCGCGATGCCGCCGCCGATCCCCTTCCCGAGAACGGTGAGGCCGATCGCGCCGACCCAGGCGGTGGCGACGCGGCGCCACTGGTACGGAACGGGGTAGATCCGCTGCGCCCACCAGGCCATCGCGACGGCCATCGTCGCGTACGCCGCCAGCGTGGCGATCGCGGCGCCCATCATCCCGTGCCGCGGAATCAGCGTGAGGTTGAGCACGACGTCGACGACTGCAGCCGCTCCCGTCACGACCCAGTTGAACTGTGTCCTCCGGGCCCGGCCGATCCCGATCGCGATCACGATGTACGCACCGAACGCGACCGCGGCGAAGGCGAGGGGACCCACGACACGCGAGGATTCCGCGAACCGGTCGGCGGCCAGCAGGTCGACGAGCCACGGCGAGAACAGCGTCAGCGCGAGTGCCAACCATGCCGTGACGACCGTCAGGTACGTCAGCACGAAGGCATAGGTGCGCTTGGCGTCGTCCTCGCTCCGGATCGAGTACGCGAACGCCGGCCAGGCCATCCGGAAGGCGGTCAGGAGGAGCACCATCGCCGACGCGATGCGCACGCCGACCGAGTACAACCCCGCCTCCGCGACGTCGGCGAGCTTGACGAGGAAGAATCGGTCACTGAAGTTCGTCACCCACAGGAAGAGCGCAGTCGGGACGAGGGGCACGCCAAAGCGGTTCATCTCACGGAGGAGCCCGCGGTCGAACTCGAGGCCGAGTTGCTCGCGGCGGTAGCCGAGCAACGCGAGATACACGACCAGGGTGCCGCTGAAGTTCCCGACGATGACGCCGAGGGGGCCCTTGTCGAGCGAGACGACGAGGACGAGGGTGACACCGATCGTGACGAAGACGTTCGCGAGGCTCGCGCACACGAACGCAACAGACCGCTCCTCGACGCGGAACAGCGACGTGAGTTGCCCGTAGTTGACCGTTGCCCAGAGCGCGACCCCGGACGCACGGACGAGGCTTGCCGCATCGGAGCTCCCGAACAGAAGCTCCGACAGAGGCTCTGCGAACGCGATGAGGAGAATCAGCCCCAGCGTCGCCGCGCTCATCGTGAACCAGAACGACGTGCGCAGCACCGTTTTCCGGCCCGCGTCGTCGTCCGCGTCGAAGTAGAACCGGAAGAACGCGCTCGAGATGCCGGCCAGGCAGATGATCCCGAGCACGGTCGTGAGCGCGAGCAGCGTCTCGATCTTCCCGTAATCGCCCGGTGTGAGGTAGTGCGTGTAGACGGGCAGGAGGAGGACGGCGACGATCCGCGAGACGAGCCCGCCGATCCCGTAGATGAGCGAGTGGCGGCCGAGACGGCCGAGCTGGGAGCCGAGGCTCCCGGTGGCGCCTGCCTCACTCATCGCTCGAGCGTCTCGTAGAGCTCGACGAGCGCGTCTGCGACGCCCTCGATGTCGTGCACCGCCTCCACGTACGCACGCGACGCCTCGCCGAGGCGGCGCCACTCGGCCGGCCCGGCCTCGACGAGCTCGGCAAGGCGCGGCCGAAGCGTCTCGGCGGTCACGTTCACGAGCGGCACCGTGCTCCCGTAGGCCGCCTCGGTGAGCTCTCGGCCATCGTCGCGGAGGAAGGTGAGCACGGGCTTGCCGAGCGCCATGCACTCGATCGCGAGGAGCCCGTACCAGCCGGCGTTGAGCTGATCGACCACGATGTCGGCGTCCCGGTAGAGCTCGAGCGCCTCGTCATGTCTCAGGCCCTCGACGATCCGCAGGTCGAGGTCCAGCCCCGCGCAGGCCGCAACGATGTGCTCGGTTCCCTTGCGCCGGCGCGACGAGGGTGCGTGGACGACGACCGGGCGCCTTCGGTCGCGGGGCAGGCTCGGGGCGATCTCGTCGAGATCGATTCCGGGTGGGATCACCGTCGCCCCGGGGACCCACCGGATGGCGTCGTAGCTGCCCACGATCTCCGCGCCGGCCTTCTTCCCAGCCTCGAGCTCGTCCCGTGTCTTGCCGCGGATGTCGGTGCCCAGGTAGTGCATGACCGACCTCTTCCCGAATGCCCGAAGCAGCGGGAACTGGAGCGACTGGGGGACGAGGGTGAGACCGAACATGAAATGGAACACGTCTGTACGTGGGAGCAGCCCTGCAAGCGCACGCCACTGGGTGGCCTGGCGGCGGAGGAATCCGGTGCCGAGGTCGAGGGAGCGGTCTGCCTCCGGGTGCAGCGGGTAGCGGTTGAAGACGACGAGCGAGGCGTCGATCCCGCGCCGACGGAGAGCGCGCACGTTCGCCCAGGGCACCCCGGCAGTGTTGACAGGGCAGTGGACGACGCGGAGCGCGCGTTTACCCGACACGAGCGGCGAGGATACGGGCAGTCGGGCGCCGGGCGGCGTCCGACACGCCGAGGCGGGCGGCCCGTATCTCGCTCACGAGAGGTCGATCCGGTCCTCGCCGAGCAGGCGGAGCCGGCGCTCGCGCTGGGCATCGAGCATGGCGCGCATCGTGTGCCCCATGGTCGAGCCCGGGTAGACCCAGATCTCCGGATGGATCAGCATCTGAAGCCACGGGAAGACGCCTGCCGGGAGCTCCTCGTGGGGGCAGCCGGAACGCCACCGCTGGTTCGAGTCGGACCGGTAGGTGGACGGGTCGAAGTACGTCTCCTCCATCGCATTGACCGCGCCGGGGACGGGCGCCGTCATGTACGCCGGCTCGGGGTTGTGCCACGCGAGCACCGAGTCGAAGCGCTCGTCGAGGGTCGAGTCCGGGTACACGGCGTGGAGGCCGACGGCGTGGCCCAGCTCTCTCAGCCGCGCGATCGCAGCGTCGCCCTCGCGCGAGGCGAGGTTGTAGAACACGGACCGGGTCATGAGGAGGTACGTCGCAGGCGCGCTTTCCTCCGCCTCGAGCTCGGCCATCTCGAGCGCCGCGTCGAGGGAGAGGTCGACGTCGTGGCGGATGAGGAGGTCCCCGCGGGCCGGCGGCTCACCGAACCGCGCGAAGCGGTAGCCGCCTCTGTGCGCCGCCTGCAGGATCTCGCGGTAGTGCTCGAGCGTGAAGGCGCAGGTCATGAGGGCGATTCCGCGGCGGCGTCGGGGGCTGCCGGCCGTCGGCCGCCGAAGTCGCGCGCAACGCCGCGGCGGGTGGCGACGACGAGGCCCTCGGGCATGCGGTGTCGGGAGACGTCGACCCGTCCGTGGCGAGCCTCGCGCGTGAGGAGCACAGCGGGCACGCCCCGATGCTAGGGATCCCTCGGCACGACGTCGACACGGTCCCGTCACCCACTCGTCGGCGTTGTCACGATAGGCTCGGGCCGTGGGGAGGAGGTCGGCGGCCCGAGACTCGCGGCGAAGCCATGTCCGGTGCGGAGGTGTCCGGGGGGAACAGGTCGGCTCGTCTTCGGTCCCGGTGTCCGGCGTGGCGCATGCGACCTGGAGTCCGGGAGCACCGGAAGCCCGCTCGACTACGATCCCGGCGTGCCGTTGACGGGCAAGCGCATCGTGATCACCGGCGGCGCCGGCTTCATCGGCACCACGCTCGCCGGGCGCCTCGTGGACGAGAACGAGGTGATCGCGGTCGACAATCTCCATCGGAACGCGCTCTCGGGCACGGATCTCGAGGCGCACCCGAACTTCCTGTTCGCGGAGGGCGACGTCCTCGACCCAGCGCGCCTGACGGAGCTCTTCGCGGGATGCACTCATATCGTCCACGCGGCGGGGATCGCGGGCGTCGACACGGTGCTCACGAGCCCGGTGCGGACGATGCGGGTGAACGTGATCGGGACCTACAACGTGCTCGAAGCCGCCCTCGAGACGACGGACACGGTCGAGCGGATCGTCGAGTTCTCCACGAGCGAGGTGTTCGGGCAGTACGCGTTCAACGTCCAGGAAGCCCACGTCACGACCATCGGCTCGGTCGGCGAGGCGCGCTGGACCTACGCGGTCTCGAAGCTCGCGGGCGAGCACATGGCGCACGCGTATCACTCCGAGCTCGGCCTGCCGTGCGTCTCCGTTCGCCCGTTCAACATCTACGGCCCCGGTCAGATCGGGGGCGGCGCGATCAGGGCGTTCATCGAGGTGGCGCTGGCGGGGCAGGATCTCGAGATCCACGGAGACGGCTCGCAGATCCGCGCGTGGTGCTACGTCGACGACATGGTGGACGCGGTGCTGCTCGCGCTCGAGCATCCGTCCGCGGTCGGGGAGAGCTTCAACGTCGGCAACGCCCGCTCGGCCGTGACGATCTACGACCTCGCGACGCGGATCAAGCGGATCACGGGCTGTGCCGGCGAGATCCGCTTCGTCCCGCTCCGGTACACCGACGTCGAGCTGCGGATCCCGAACGTCGAGAAGGCGCGAACGCTGCTGGGCTTCGAGGCCGCCGTCGAGCTGGACGAGGGGCTGGAGCGGACGGTCGCCTGGTATCGCGCCAGACTCGGCGCGCCCGCGTGACGGGAGTGGAGTCGAGCGGAGGCGGAGTCCGGTCTCGCCCGGCGGAAGAGGCGGGAACTGCCGATCCGATTCGCCTCGCACGGCCCGACGTCGGCGCCGCCGAGCTCGAAGCCGTGTCGAGCGTTCTTGCGAGCGGCCAGCTCACGATGGGCCCCTGGGTGGACACCTTCGAGCGGGCCGTCGCGGCCGCGGTCGGCACGGCGGACGCCGTTGCCGTCTCCTCCGGGACCGCCGCGCTCCACCTCGCGATGCTCGCGCTCGGGATCGGCCCGGGCGACGAGGTGATCGTGCCCGCGTACACGTTTCCGGCGACGGCGAACGCGGTCGAGCTCTGCGGGGGCCGCGCGGTGCTCGTGGACGTCGATCCGGAGACGTTCCTCGTCCGACCGGAGCTCGTCGCCCGGGCCTTGACGCCGCGAACGCGGGCGGTTTTCGCCGTGCACCTCTTCGGCAGGCCGGTCGAGTGGGAGGAGCTGCAGACCGCAGTGCCGCAGGACGTTCCGCTCGTCGAGGATGCGGCGGGCGCGCTCGGGGCGCGCTACCGCGGCACTCCCTGCGGTGCGCTCGGGCTGATGGCGTGCTTCTCGTTCCATCCGCGGAAGATCGTGACGACGGGGGAAGGAGGTGCGGTCACGACGGACGAGGCAGCTCTCGCGGCGTCGATCCGGCGGCTCCGCCACCACGGGATCGCGGTCGGGGACGGCGTCGACGTCCCCGCACCCGGGCTCAACTACCGGCTCGCCGACGTGCTCTGCGCGCTCGGTGTGCCGCAGCTCGAGCGTCTCGACGCGTTGCTCGCCGCTCGCGAGCGGGTTGCGGGCTGGTACACGGAGCGGCTCTCGCACCTCGTCGGCGTGCCCGGCGTCGCCGAGGGGGATCGTCACGGCTGGCAGGCGTACGTCGTCACGCTCGACCGGCGCGACGAGGCGCTTTCCGGGCTACGGGCGGAGGGGATCGAGGCGCAGATCGGCACGTACGCGGTCAACACGCTCGGCGCGTACCGCGAGCGGGGGTCGTTCCCCGGCGCCGACAGGGCATTCGCCCGGGCGCTCGCGCTGCCGTTCGCGGGGACGATGAGCGAGGACGAGGTCGATCGCGTGGCCGGCAGCCTAGCTCGCTACGCGACGCCGACATAGTCGAGCGCAGCGGCGACGCACTCCTCGAGCGGTGCGACCGTGTCGAGGATGAGTCGCTCGTCGGACCACGGCTCCATCTCCTCCTGCCGGCGCAGGACGTCGTTCCAGGTCGGTTCGCGGAACCCCTCGATTTCTCGGCGTCGTTGCTCCAGACGAGCCCGGTGCAGCCTCTCATCCGAGCAGACTGTCTCGATCAGTCGCAGTTGCACACGGTGGCGCGCGGCGAGAATGCGCCACTGCTCTCGCGCCGGCTCGACCGCGTTGACGGCGTCCACGATCACAGTCTGATTCATCTCAAGAGAAGCAGCGGCGACCGCCTCGGCGACGAGATAGGCAGCGAGCCCTGTCGGTTGGTTACGGTCGATGCCGGCCCGCCAAAGCGCGGCCTCGATGGGGTCGACGGACACGATGGGTGAACCGATCGCACGCGCCAGACCGTCCGCGACCGTACTCTTCCCCGTGCCGGGTAGACCGGCCATGACGATCAGTCTCGGCACGTGCCGGCGAGGCAAACGCCTCTAGAGGCAGATGTCGTCCGGGCGAACCGGAACGCGGGTGAGCGGGCGGCCGGTTGCGCTCCGCAGGGCTGAGAGGATCGCGGCGGTCGAGACGACGGTCGGTGGCTCGCCGACCCCCTTTGCGCCGTACGGCGCGTCCGGCTCCGGCTCCTCGACGAGCTCGATGGTCACGGGCGGCATGTCGAGCGCCGTCGGAATCAGGTAGTCGGTGAAGCTCGCGTTGAGGATCGCGCCGTCGCGCGTCACCAGCTCCTCCATCAGCGCGAGCCCGAGCCCCTGCGCGGTCCCGCCCTCGATCTGGCCCTCGACCGCGAGCGGGTTCACGGCTCGGCCAACGTCCTGAGCGGTTCCCACCCAGACGACCCGGGTCAGTCCGAGCTCGACGTCAACCTCGGCGACCACCCGCATCGCAGCCACGGCGAGCGCGACGTGTGCGCGCTCGCCGGTGATCTGCCCGGTCTCGGGGTCGAGCGGCGTCGTCCTCGGATGCCGGTAGACGCGCTCGACGTCGACCTCGCCGCCGCCTGCCCGTTCGCGCTCCTCGAGCGCCGCCCGGCACGCGTCCCTCACCGCCCCCGCGGCCATCCACGTCATGCGCGACGCCGACGCGGAGCCCGCCGAGCCGACCGAGGCTGTTGCGCTCGGCGCGAGCGTCACGTGCTCCGTGCCGAGCTCGGTGCGCGCGACCTGCAGGATGACGCCGACGACACCCTGTCCGACCTCCGCCGCCGCCGAGTGGACGACCGCGCTGCCATCGGCGCGGAGCACGACCCTCGCCGAGCAGAAGTCGTCGAAGCCCTCCGAGTAGCAGATGTTCTTGAACCCGAGCGCAAAGCCGACACCGCGGCGCACACCCTCGCCCCGAGTCGTGTTTCCGGCGCCACCCGGAAGGCGGAGCGGATCGCGCGGAAGCGCCTCGTCGTCCGGCAGGGGCAGCGCAGCAGCCCGGCGGATCACCTCGCGCGTAGGCAGCGACCCCGTCACCACCTGGCCCGTGGGGAGCGTGTCACCCGGCTCGAGCGCGTTCAAGAGCCGCAGCTCCACGGGGTCGATCCCGAGTGCCGCCGCGAGCCGGTCGATCTGCGCCTCGGCGGCGAAGCAGGTCTGCACCGCGCCGAAACCGCGCATAGCGCCGCACGGAGGGTTGTTGGTGTAGACCGCGGTGGCCTCGAGAAGGGCGTTGTCGACCCGGTAGGGCCCGATGGCGAACGAGGCCGCGTTCGATGCGACGGCGGTCGAGCTCGAGGCATAGGCGCCGCCGTCGAGCAGGATGCGCATGCGGACGCAGGTGATGCGCCCCGCCTGGGTCGCGCGATGCTCGCACCAGATGCGCGCGGGATGGCGGTGCACGTGGCCGGTGAACGACTCCGCGCGGTCGTAGCTCATCTTCACGGCCCGGCCGGTATGGAGGGCGAGGAGGGCGCCGTGGATCTGCATCGAGAGGTCCTCGCGGCCGCCGAACGCGCCCCCGACCCCGGCGAGATGGATGCGCACCTGCTCCGGGTCGAGCGCCAGGCAGGGAGCCACCTGGTCGCGATCGACATGGAGCCATTGGGTCGCGACGTGGATGTCGACCCCGCCTTCGCCGTCGGGCACCGCAAGGCCCGACTCGGGCCCGAGAAACGCCTGGTCCTGGATGCCGACCTCGTACACGCCTTCGACGACGACGTCGCCCGGGGCGTCCGGGTCGCCGTGACGGATCACGAGGTGGCGAACGACGTTCGGGCGGGGATCGTCGCGGTACCCGTGACCCATCGTCGGACGGTCGGGATGGAGCGGCTCCTGCTCGAGCGCTCGCTCCATGTCGACCACCTCTTCGAGGGCCTCGTACTCGACGGCGATCGCCTCCACCGCCAGTCGCGCCTGCTCGGGATGGTCCGCGGCGACGACCGCCACCGGCTCACCGACGTAGCGCACGCGATCGGCCGCGAGCACGGGCTGGTCGGGGAACTCGAGCCCGTAGAACTTGCGCCCGGGGACGTCGGCGTGGGTCAGGACGGCGTGCACGCCCTGAAGCGACAGCGCCCGGGTGACGTCGATCGAGACGATCCGGGCGTGCGCGTGCGGGCTCCGCAGCGTGTCGCCCCACAGCATCCCGGGCGCAGAGAGGTCGCTCGAGTAGTCGAAGGCTCCCATCACCTTCGGCACGGCGTCGTCGCGAAGCAGGCGCTCGCCGACCTTGCCGGCACGCAGGGCGGGCTCGCGCGGGGTAGTGACGCTCATCGCGTCCCCGCAGCGAGCCGCACGGCGTCGAAGATCTTCGCGTAGCCGGTGCAACGGCAGAGGTTGCCCGAAAGGGCCTCGCGAATCTCGTCGTCCTCGGGCTGGGGGACGCGTGCGAGGAGGTCGGTGACCGCGACGACCAGCCCCGGAGTGCAGAACCCGCACTGCACGGCGCCCGCCTCGACGAACGCCCGCTGCACCGTGGTCAGCTCGTCCCCGACGGCAAGGCCCTCGACCGTCACCACGGCGTGGCCGTCGGCCTGGGCTGCGAGGACGAGGCAGGAGCAGACGAGCTCGCCGTCGAGCAGGACCGAGCACGACCCGCACTCGCCCTGCTCGCAGGCGTTCTTCGAGCCCGGAAGCTCGAGCGTGTCGCGGAGCATCGCAAGCAGGCTCTCGCCGCCCCAGAGGTCGGCCTCGCGACGCTCGCCGTTGACCGTGAGCGTGACGTGAGTGCTCACGAGCGCAGGCACCTCTCGAGCGCGCGTGAGGCGAGGACGCGGAGCGCGTGGCTGCGATATGCCGCGGTCGCGCGAACGTCGTCGATCGGGCTTGCCGCCTCCGCGACGCGCTCGGGAAGAGCGGAAGCATCGGAGAGAGGCACGGTGACACGCTTCACGGTCACCGCGGCGGACCCGAGCGCAGCGCGCACCTCGCCCGCCTCCGGGTCGACCACGACGGCGAGCGAGCAGATCGCGATCACCATGGCGTTGCGAGGCCCGACCTTCATGAACGTCTGCGGCCCGCCACTCGGCGCGAGCCGCACCGCCGTCACGAGCTCGTCGGGTGCGAGCGCGTTCCGCTTGACGCCGAGCAGGAAGTCCTCGAGCGGCATCGTGCGGACGCCGCGAACGCTCGCGATCTCGACGCCCGCGCCCTCGACCAGGAGCGGGGGCAGCGCATCGCCCGCCGGCGACGCGGTGCCGAGGTTCCCGCCGATCGTCCCGCGATTCCGGATCTGGGGCGAGCCGACCGTTCTCGACGCCTCGGCGAGCGCCGGCGAGAGAGCAGCGAGCTCCGCGCCCATCGCCTGGGTGTACGTCAGCCCCGCCCCGAGCCGCAGCCCGTCGCCCTCGCGTGACCATCCGCGGAGCTCGTCGAGCTCTGCGAGATTGACGAGCGCGGGCGGGCGCGAGTGCCCGAAGTTGAGCTCGACCATCAGGTCCGTGCCGCCCTGGACGAAGCGCGCGTCGGGCAGTTCCGCCTTCAGCCGCAGAGCCTCGTCGAGCGTGCGAGGAGTATGGACGTCCACACGATGTAGACAACCACATGGGACCCGGCCCGGCCTCCTACGGCGGCCACGAACGGAGGCCGTCGCCGAGGCTGTTCTGAGGTGCGCAGGCCGGCCCTCACGAGGGCACCGGTCCGCTTGCCGTCAGGCCCGCTTCGGCGCCTTCGGCGGCAGCGAGTGAACAGAACGCCGGGCACGGCAGCACGGCCGGCGGGGTACGCTCCGACACAGCCATGTCCCGGCCGGAGACCCTGAGCGCGCCAGACGGCGCGGCCGAGGACGATGCGTGCCCGGAGCTCTCCGTCGTGGTCACGCTCTTCGACGAGGCGGCGACGCTCGACGAGCTCCACATGCGCCTCATCTCGACGCTCCGGGCGCTCGGACGGAGGTACGAGGTGCTCTACATCGACGACGGCTCAAGTGACGGCACGTTCGCAGCCCTCGAGCGATTCCATGCCGAGAACCCATACGTTCGTGCCGTCCGCCTCAAGCGAAACGCAGGGCAGCACCCCGCGATGCACGCCGGCCTCTCCCGCGCGCGCGGGGCGATCGTCGTGACGATGGACGGTGACCTCCAGAACCTGCCGGAGGACATCCCCGCCCTCGTCGAGGCCGTCGAGGCCGGCTACGACGTCGCGAGCGGGCGTCGCGCCGCGCGGCACGACTCGTGGGGAAGGACGCTGCCGTCGAGGCTCATCAACGGGATGCTGCGCCGATTCACCGGAGTTGCGGTCTCGGACTTCGGCTGCGCGTTCAATGCGTACCGCCTGTCCGCCGTGGAGCCCATGCTCGGTGCGATCGGGCGGCAGAGGTTCACGAAGGCGCTCGTCCTGTCCGGCGGCGCGACGGTGGTCGAGGTCGACGTCGGTCATGCGCCCCGCGCTGGCGCGTCCCGGTACACGCCGCTGAGGCTGACCCGGCTCGCGCTCCACGTGCTCGCAGGCTTCTGGCCGCGGCCGATACAGACCGCAGGCATCGTCCTCGGCGTCCTCTGCTCGCTGGCGTCGACGGCGCTCGGTGTCTACGGGCTCGCCTACTGGATCTCCGAGGGCGACTTCCCGGGCCCGCTCCTTCTCGGAGCACTGGTCGTCGCGGTCCTCGGGGTGCAGGGCTTCATCCTCGCCCTCGTCGGGGAGTACCTCGGCAGAATCCAACGCGTCGTGGAGCACCATCCTCTGTACGTGGTGGAGCGGGAGCTTTGAGCTCCCCGCGCCGCCGACGCGGCAGGTCGGGCACGGCGGCCCTCGGATGACGCGCGTGCTCGTCACGGGCGGCGCGGGGTTCATCCCCTCCAACCTCATCCGGCACCTGCTCGAGCACACCGTCCACGACGTGGTCTCCCTCGATGCGCTGACCTACGCGGGAAACCTCGAGAACCTCGCCGACGTGATGAGCCATCCGCGACTTGCTTTCGTCCACGGGGACGTCCGGGACGCGGGCCTCGTCCGCGAGGTTGTCGCGGACGTCGACGTGATCGTGAACGCTGCGGCCGAGTCGCACGTCGAGAAGTCGATCAGGGACGGTGCTGCGGAATTCGTGACCACGAACGTCGTGGGGACGCAGGTTCTGCTCGACGCGATCCGCGAGACGCCCGTCGAGCGGTTCCTGCTCGTCTCCTCGAGCGAGGTCTACGGGACGGCGAGGAGCGCTCCGATGGACGAGCAGCATGCCCTCGAGCCGCGCAGCCCCTACGCCGCGACGAAGGCGGGAGGCGATCGGCTCGCATACGCCTACCACGCGACCTACGGACTCCCGGTGGTGATCGTCCGGCCGTTCAACACGTACGGGCCGCGCCAGCATCCGGAGAAGCTCGTGCCGCGCTTCGTCACGCAGGCGCTCTGCGGCGAGCCGCTCACGGTCCACGGGGACGGGACGGCGACCCGCGACTGGCTCCACGTGGACGACACCGCCGCCGCGATCGAGGCTCTGATCGCAGCGCCGCGCGAGCGTGTCTCCGGGGAGGTGGTCAACGTCGCCACCGGAGTCGACATCTCGGTTCGCGAGATCGCCGCGCTCGTGCTGGAGGCCGTCGGCGACCCCTGCGGCACGGTCACGCACGTCGAGCAGCGTCCGGGCCAGGTCGAACGGCATATCGGGTCGACCGCGAAGCTCGCGCAGTTGACGGGTTGGCGGGCCTCGATCGGGTTCGAGGACGGCCTGGAGCGCACGATCGCCTGGTATCGCGAGAACGAGGCCTGGTGGCGAGGCGTCCTCGGACGCGTCCACGTCTCCTCGTCCTAGGGGCGGGGGCCGCCCAGCTCGGCCTGCTCGAGGCCGCTCGGGCGCGCGGCGACCTCGACGTGATCGCGGTCGACCGCGACCCGGTCGCGCCGGGCTTCGCATTCGCGGACGAGCGCGCCGTGCTGTCGTCGGAGGACGAGCATGCCGTCGACCGCCTCGCGCGCGCGCGCCGCGTCGACGGGATCGTCTCGCCGGGAGCCGATTGGCCGGTCGGGATCGCGGCCCGGGTTGCGCAGCGCCTCGGTCTCGCGCACCCGATCGACGCGCGTACGGCGGCGCTCGCGACGTCGAAGACCCGCCAGCGCGAGGCATTCGCCGCGGCGGCAGTTCCGTACGCCGCGGCTCTCGACCCCGGCCGGCCGGGGGTCCCGCTGCCCTGCGTCGTGAAGGCGCCCGACCGGCAGGGACAGCGGGGGCTCGAGCTCGTCCGGACGGCCGCGGAGCTCGGCCCGGCGATCGCGGCGGCGGTGGCCGCGTCCCGTTCGGGCGTCGCACTCGTCCAGGAGCTCGTCGAGGGGCCGGAGGTGACCGTGAACGCGTTCTCGGTCGACGGCCGCTTCACCGCGCTGACCGTCACGGACAGGGTCACCGCCGAGCCCCCGGCCTTCGGGGTCGCGCTCGCCCACGTATGGCCCTCCGGTCACGACACGGCGGCGGCCGTGGAGACTGCGCGCCGGGCGGTCGAGGCGCTCGGCATCGCGAACGGCCCGTCGTACGTCCAGCTTCGCCTCTCAGGGGTGGGGCCGGTCGTGATGGAGGTCGCCGCGCGGCTCGGCGGCGGTCACGACGCCGAGCTCTGCCGTGCCGCCACCGGCATCGACCTGAACGGGCTCGCGATCGACGCGGCGCTGGGCCGAGCTTGCAACACACTCTTGCACGCTCGGCCCGCGGCGCGCGACTCTGCGGCCGGCGGTGCGGCGATCGTGTTTCTCGTTCCGCCGGTGGGGACGCTCCTCCGGGTCGAAGGCGTCGAGGAAGCCGAGAACGTCGACGGGGTCGCGTGGGTGCGTGTCTACCGCCGGGAGGGCCATGTCTTCGGCCCGCTACGGCGCGGCGCCGACCGGGCGGGGGCGATCCTGGCGGCAGGCCCCGACCGCGACACCGCGCTCGAGCGTGCTCGCCGTGCGGCGGACGCCGTACGCTTCCGGGTCGATGCGAACGCGACGTGACACCCGGCTCGGCTTCCAGCCGCCCGCCGTCGGCGAGGAGGAGGTCGCCGCGGTCGCCGAGGTGCTCCGCTCCGGCTGGCTGACGACGGGCCCGCGCACGGCCCTCCTCGAGCAGCGGCTCGCCGCATACCTCGAGGTGCCGCATGTGCTCGCCGTCAGCTCCGGCACGGCGGCGATGCATCTCGCGCTGCTCGCGCTCGGCGTTGGGCCCGGGGACGAGGTGATCACGTCGCCGATCACGTGGCCGGCGACGGCGAACGTGATCGAGCATGCCGGCGCGACCCCGGTGTTCTGCGACGTCCGCGCGGACGATCTCACCCTCGACGCCACACTGCTCGCCGCACTCGTCACGGAGAGGACGAAGGCAATCCTGCCCGTTCACCTCGCCGGGCAGCCGTGCGACCTCGACGCGATCCACGCTCTCGGCCTGCCCGTGGTCGAGGATGCCGCGCACGCGCTCGAGAGCCGCTATCGCGGGAGAAAGGTCGGAGGGATCTCCGATGCGACCTGCTTCTCCCTCTACGCGACGAAGAACCTCGCGGCGGGCGAGGGCGGGCTCGTCGCGACCTCGCGCGACGATGTCGCGGGGCGGATCCGGGAGATGCGGCTCACGCGCCGGGGCGACGGCGGCACGTACGACCAGGTGACGGCGGGGTTCAAGGCGAACCTGTCCGACGTGCTCGCCGCGATCGCGCTCGCCCAGCTCGACAAGCTCGAGCTCCATTCCGCGATCAGGGCGCGGCACGTGGCGCTCTACGACGACGGGCTGGATGAGCTCGACGGGATCACGGCGCTCGCGAGAGATCCTCGAGACACCCACGCGCAGCACCTCTACGTCGTCAGGATCGATCCGGCACGTGCGGGCGGCACCCGAGACGAGTACGCGAGCGCCCTCGCGGACGAATTGATCGCCACCAGCATTCACTTCCTCCCCGTCCACCGCCTCACGTGGTTCCGGGAGCGGTACCCGCGCCAGCCGTCGCTTCCCATCGCGGAACGCGCCGGCGCCGAGGTGCTGTCGCTGCCGCTCTCCCCGGCGCACACGGACGGGGACGTCCTCGATGCGGTCGAGGCCGTTCGCCGCGTGCACGCCGCGCTCACGGCATGAGACGCTCCATCCGCATCGCGCTGACGGTCGCGCTCACGGCCCTCGCCGTCGGCTACCTCGTCTGGAAGATCGATCTCGGCCAGACGGTCGACACGCTCCTCGACGCGAATCCCTGGTGGTTCGCGCTCGCGGCCGGGATCATGCTCGGCACCGTGCCGTTCATGGCGCTGCGCTGGCAATGGCTGATGCGGGCGCAGGGGATGGACGACAGCTTCGCGTGGCTGACCCGCGCCTACTTCGTCGCGTACACCGCCGGTCAGCTCTTGCCCACGTCGATCGGCGGCGATGCGATGCGCGTCTACGAGACCAAACGCCGCCATGTCGGCCGCACCGTGGACATCACGGCCATCGTGTTGCTCGAGCGTGGGCTCGGCGGAGGCGCCACCGTGCTGCTCGGCGGTATCGGCTTCGTGCTCGCACTCGGCACCTACGACGTCGGTGCCTACCTGTGGCTCGAGGGGCTGTTCGTGGCCGGGACGCTCGTGCTCACGTTTCTCTTCTTCGCGCGCTCCGCGCGACCGCTGCTCGTACGCACGCAGCCGCTGCTGCGGCGCCTCCGCCTCGACCGGCCGATGCGCGCGTTCTACGACGGCGTCCACCACTTTCGAGGGCACGTGCGGTTGCTCGTCGACGTCTTCGTCTTCACGACCGTGCTCCAGGCCGTGCGCGTGCTCGCGATCTGGGCCGCCGCCAGGGCGGTGGGAATCGAGCTCGGCCCGCGCATCTACTACGTGATGGGCCCGCTCTTCTTCCTCGTCCTGCTGATCCCGTTCACGCTCAACGGGTTCGCGGTCCGGGAGGCGTTCTTCGTGAGCTTTCTCGGGAGCGTCGGCGTCCCGGCCGACCAGGCCTTCGCGGCGGGCTTCCTCTTCTTCCTCGTCACGGCCACGCTGGCCCTTCCCGGAGCGGCGATCCTGCTCTGGGAGGGCTTCCGCGGAGGCTCGCGGCCGCGGTTGGAGCATGGCTGACGCCGGCGGGCGCGTGACGTGCGTCGTCGTCACGTATGACGCGCTCCCCTGGATCGAACGGTGCCTCGACAGCGTCGCCGGGATCGACACGCTGGTGGTCGACAACGGCTCGACCGACGGCACGCCCGACGTCGTGCGCGAGCTCTACCCCGCTGTGCGGGTCATCGAGTCCGAGAACCTCGGGCTCGCGGCAGGCTGGAACCGCGGCATCGGGCTCGCCGGGTCGGAGCACGTCCTCCTTCTCAACGCCGACGCGTGGCTCGAGGCCGGAGCGCTTGCCGCCCTGGTCGAGACGGCCGACCGTCACCCTCGAGCCGGCGCGATCGGGCCCCGCCTCCTGAACGGCGACGGGTCGCTCCAGCGGTCGGTACGCGGCTTCCCGACGCTCTGGCGGCTCTCGACCGAGTACCTCTACCTGCGCAAGCTCGCGCCTCGCTCGCGCGCGCTGAACGCGTTCTACGGCGCCGGATTCGACCACGCGAGCGAGCGCACGGTGGAGTGGGTGATGGGCGCATGCTTCCTCCTGCGGCGCACCGCGTACGAGGACGTAGGCCCGTTCGACGAGCGCTACTTCCTCTTCAGCGAAGAGGTCGACTGGATGCGCCGCGCGGCCGAGAGTGGCTGGAGCGTGGTCTTCACCCCGGCGGCGCGATGCGTCCACATCGGCGGCGCGTCCCACGGCGGCCGCCTCTTCCGCGAGAACGTCCGGAGCCAGCTGCTCTACCTCTCGCTGCACGGCAACCCCGGGGAGGCCGAGCGCGCCCGGCGCATGCTGCGCGCCTCCCTGCGCGCGCGCGGCCGGCTCCATCGCGGCGCGCGCGCGCGGCTCTATCGGGAGACCGCCACCTGGCTGGGCTCGGGCGACGTCGAGACGCTCCTCGCCGGGTGACGGAGCGGCTCCGGCAGCGGTGAGCTCCGTCTGGCTTCTCGCGCAGCTCGCCTTCGGCTTCGCCGTCGTGCTCGCCCCCGGCGCCGTTGTCGCACGGGCGTTGGGCATCCGCAGCTTCTCGGCGACGCTCGCGTGGGCGCTCGCGCTCGTGTTCGGCGCGCTGGCGGTGACGTTCCTCGTCTCCGCGTCGCTGACCCTGACGCTCGTCCTCGTCCTCGCGGCGGGTGCCGTCGCGCTCCCGTTTGCCCGGCGCGGTCGGCGCAACGAGCTTGTGTTGAATCAACACAAGCGCCCTTCGCGCGTACGCGTTGGCGTCTTCGCCGCGGGGGCGCTCCTCGGGCTCCTCCTCTGGCACGTCGCCGGGCACATCGGCGGGGACGGTTTCTTCCACCTCGCCCGGGTGCAGAAGCTCCTCGCGTTCGGCGACCTGTCGCTCGGCAGCATGGACGAGTTCCGAGACGGCGGCCTCCACCCGGGCTACGCCTTCCCGCTCTGGCACGGCGTCCTCGCGCTCGTCGCGAAGGTTTCGGGCGCCGACCCAGTCGACGTCGTCCTGCACGGCCCGACCGTGCTGGCGCCAATCGTCGCGGTGGTCGCCTACGAGGCGGGGTGGGCCCTCTTTCGGCGCGTCGTCCCGGCAGTCACGGCCGCCGCCGCCGGGATCGCGCTCGTGGCGATGGCTCCCTCACACGGCGGCGCGTTCACGTCGCTCGCGCTCCCCGCCACGGCGTCGCGCCAGCTGCTCGTCCCAGCTGCGCTCGCGCTCGCCGTCGAGGCGACGCGCTCTCCGACTCGGGCGCGACTCGCCTGCTGTGCCGCGGCGTCGCTCGTGCTGGCCGCCGTGCACCCGACCTACGCCCTGTTCCTCTGGATTCCCTTCGCGGGCTTCCTGGCCGTGCGCTGGCTCTGGGAACGACGTGATGCGCGTGCCGGCGGGCTCGCCCTCGCGGCGCTCGTCGTGCCGCCGGCACTGTTCTTCGCCTGGCTCCTGCCGGTGATCGGCGACACGGCGTCGGTGAGCCCGGACGCGGCCGAGCGGACGCGCGGGTTCGATCAGTACGCGGGCCAGCTCGCGGGCACGACCGATCGGTTCTCGATCGCGCCGGAGCTGATGGGCCGCACCGGGGCTGTCGCGGTCGCGGCGCTCGTGCTCCTGCCGCTGGCCGGGCTCGCGTCACGAAGGCGTTGGGCCGCCTACGTCGTCGGGGGCGCGCTCGCGGTCTTCGTCGTCTGCCTCGTGCC
Source organism: uncultured Actinomycetes bacterium (assembly GCA_963798725.1). Taxonomy (GTDB): domain Bacteria; phylum Actinomycetota; class Thermoleophilia; order Gaiellales; family Gaiellaceae; genus Gaiella. Next base: position 69,607 of record CAWCUL010000001.1, on the reverse strand, counting down.
CTGGATCTTCACGCCGTTCTCCGACCTCGTCTCGCTCTCGCAGTCGCGGCGGCTCGCCGGGTTCCTCCCGCTCCCGTTCGCGCTTGCGGGTGGGATCGGCGTCCTCGCCCGGCTGATCGGGCCGATCGTCGCGCCGGTCGCGCTCGCCGCGGGAATCGCGTTCCAGCTCCTCTACCCCGGTGACTTCGGCTACACGCTCGAGCACGGTGGGCCGGCCTGGGCAACGTGGGTCGCGGTCGGGGGCGCGGTCGCCGCACTTGCCGTCGGCTTCCGCCGCCGTCCATCGCTCGAGCGTACCGCCGCGCTCGCGTCGGTGCTCCTGCTCCTCCCGACGTACGCGCACGGCCTCACCCACTGGACTCCCTCGGAGGCGCGGCGCCCGAGCCCGCTCTCGGCGGGGTTGATCGAGTCGGTGCGCGACGACATCCCTGTCGGGGCGGTCGTCTATGCGGACCCCGAGGCCAGCTACCGGCTCGCCGCCGTCGCGCCGATCCGCGTCTGCGTCGCCCCGCCCGGCCACGTCGCGGACACGGTGGCCAACCACCCGCGGGCGCGCGTCGAGGACTTCCGCCGCTTCGTCCAAACCGCGGACCTCGCGATCCCGCGCGCCTGCGGCGCGACGTGGATCGTCGTCGACAGCGAGCGCTTTCCGCAGCTCGCGCTCGACCTTCCCGTCGTGCATCGGGACGGAAGGTGGGTGCTCTACCGGCTCTGACCCCAGCGGCCGCCCTACCGTCGAAGGCGCGAGGGCCGCGGACCAGGTCGTGGCCGGCAATCTCCGCGGCCGCGGTCACGAAATCGATCGCCTGCCGCCCGGTGATGTCCGTGGCCGCTGTACGAGAGGTCGCCAGTACGATCGCGCGGGCGTGAAGGTTCTCCTGATCAGCTTCTACTTCCCGCCTGCGGGCGGCGGCGGCGTGCAGCGGCCGCTCAAGCTCGCGCAGTACCTACCCGCCCTCGGCGTCGAGACGCACGTGCTCGCGCCGAACGATCCGCGCTGGCTCCATCGCGACGACGGGCTGCGCGTGCCGTCGCAGGCCTGGGTGCACCGAGCGCGCTACTTCGGCGTCGGCGGCGGCAAGCCGTCGGAGCAGCTCGCCGGGACGAGGGGTGTCGAGCGGGTCGCCACGGTCGCCCGGCTCCAGCTCCGCCGCCTCGTCGTGCCGGACGAGAACGCAACGTGGGCGTTGACTGCGATCCCGGCCGGGATCCGGATCGTGCGCGAGCACGAGATCGACGTCGTGATCTCGACGTCTCCGCCGCCGTCGACACATCTGATCGCGTCGGCGATCGCGCGTGCGACCGGCGCGCGGTGGGTCGCGGATCTGCGGGACTCGCTCGTCGCCCACGCGCACCGCCGCTCCGATACCGCGGCGACCAGGGCCAAGTCGTCCCTGCACCGGCGGGTCGCTCGTCTGGTCGCCGCACGGGCGGACGCGATCACCTGCGTCTCGGATGCCATCGCGGACGAGGCGCGGGCGCTTCGGCCGCGCGGAAAGGTCGTCACGATCGCGAACGGCTGCGACTTCGACGACGTCGCCGGTCTCGAGCGTCACCCGTCGGGCAGGTTCCGGATCACGCATACGGGAAGCTTCTTCGGCCGGCGCGACCCGCGGCCCTTCCTGCAGGCGCTCCACGACTCCGGGCTCGACGTCGTCGCTCGGTTTCTCGGCGACTTCCGACCGGCCGACCGCGAATGGGCCGAGGGTCTCGGTCTCGGCGACCGGCTCGAGATCCTTCCCTATGCGCCGAGGACGGTCTCGCTCGCGCTCCAGCGCGACTCCGAGGCGCTGCTCCTCCTCATCCCCGAGGCCGACGGGCGAGGCCGGGGCGTGCTCTCGGGGAAGGTCTTCGAATACGTCGCGGTCGGGCGGCCGCTGCTCGCGGCGGTGCCTCCGGACGGTGCGGCGGCGAGGCTGATCGAGGAGACCGGCGCGGGCCTCGTCGTGTCACCGGACGACCCGGCTGCGATCAGGTCGGCGCTCGAACAGCTCCACGCCGGCTGGCTCGACGGAGGCCTCCCGGACGTCGAGCTGTCGCAGGAATGGCGCGACCGACTATCGCGTCGGGCTCGCGTCGAGGAGATGGCAGGCGTCCTCGCGGACGTCGTCTCACCGTGACCTGACGGCAGGAAGGGTCATAGGATCGGCGGGTTGACCTGCGGCGACCACCTCCGCGGCCTCCTCGAGTGGCCCGACGGAACACGGCGTCTCGGCGTGCTCGCGTGCATCGGCGTGCTCCTCGCCGCGCTCGCCGCCCAGTATCCGGAGGCTCTGCGCCAGGCCGACGACGAGGCTTCGAGGAACGCTGCGCTCTCCTACGAGGACCGCGAGTTCGCAGGAGGGAACTCGGTCGTCGCCGACCAGGGCGGTCTGTACGAGGCGCGCGCCCGGATCCCCGAGGACGGAACGTACTCGGTGTCGATGGGCGCCCCCGTCGACGGGTGGACAGACCTCACCGCCGAGTTCACCCCGTGGTTCGCCCGCTACTTCCTGCTGCCTCGGCGGGAGGACCCGGCGGCGCCGTGGGTGCTCTGCTACGCCTGCGATCCGACGGAGCACCCCGGCTTCGAGACCGTCTGGACCGGCGACGACGGCATCTCGTTGCTCGAGCGCGCCGAATGACAGCACGCGCTCTGGCCGGGCTCGCGGTGCTCCATGGGGTGTACCTGTGCGTCGGCGCCTCGGTTCTGTTCGCGCTCCGAGGCTGGTCGCTTCGACTGCTCGGGCTCGCCTATCTCCTCGGGCTGGCGTCGCTGGGCGTGCTCTGGACGCTGCTCCTCGTCGTCGGCGTGCCGTTCGGCACGTTGACGATCCTCGTCACGGCCGTGCTCGTCATCGCCGCCGGCGTCCGTGTCGGCGCGGCACGTGGGTTCCGGATCCGGCGGCCCCGGCTCCGGCTCACGCGAACGGCGATCGCGATGAGCGTAGGGGTCGGCCTGCTCGTCGTCTACCTCGCGGCGCTATTCCGGGCCGCGAGGCTCCTCGGGCTGTTCTCGTTCGACGGCTGGGCGTTCTGGGTGACGAGAGGCAAGGCTGTCTACTTCTTCCACGCGCTCGACGACCAGGTGTTCGCGGCTGTGCCGCACCCTTCGTACCCACCGGTGATCCCGATTCTCGACGCGACGGCTTTCCACGCGATGGGCGGCGCCGATGCCGTGACGCTCCACGTGCAGTACTGGCTCTTCACGCTCGGGTTCGTGGCGGCCGCGGCGGGTCTGCTCGCGCGTCGCGTTCCGCCCTGGATCCTCTGGCCCTCACTCGTGCTGATGCTCGTCCTCCCGCGCATGCGCTCGCACGTCCTCGCCGCACAGGCCGACCTCCCTCTCGACTATCTCCTCGTCGTCTCGGCCGTTCTCGTGGCGTTGTGGCTCGGCGACCGAAGATCGTGGCGGCTCCACGCGGTCACGATCCTCCTCTGCGCCGCCGCGCTCGTGAAGCAGGAGGGGCTCGTCCTCGCAATGTGCATCCTCGTCTCCGGGGGCGTCGCGGCCGCGCCCGCGTGGCGAACTGCCTGGCCGCGGCTCGCCCTGGTCGGCCTCAGCGTTTTCGCCGTCACGGTCCCCTGGCGGGTGTGGTACCGCGCCGACGGAATCGCGGGGGAGCTCGACACGCGCGGCCTCGGCGACACGTTCTCGCGGCACACGATCGACTCCCTCCGGCTCGCTGTGGACGTGCTCTCGGACACCCGGCTCTGGTCGGTGGTTCCGACGGTGGGGGTGGCCGCAGTCGTTCTCGCGGTCCTCTGGGGGAGCCGCTCGCTCGCCTTCTTCGCCTCCGTGCTCGTCGTCCTGCTCACGCTGGCGGGCGCCTCGACCTCGGTGGTCTTCCCCGAGATCGGCGTGACCGCGGACGAGGCGGTGAACCCGATCGTGCGGCTCACCGCGGGCACGGTGATCGCGATCTCGTGCCTCGTCCCGCTGCTCCTGGCAGGTGTCTGGACCGGCCGCAGGGCCGGCCCCGAGCCCTGACGCTCCGACGAGCGATTGGAGCGGGGGCAGGATCGGCCCCCGCCGCCTCACCTACCATCGAGTCGTGCGGGTCCTCGCCCACCTGCGCGTGGTTCGCGATCGATCTCCGGGATTGCGTCGTCTGGTCGTCTGCTCGTGCGTAGCCCTGACGCTCGCAGCGCTCGTCGTCCGCTATCCGCAGTCGTTCGCCGATGCGAACGAGACTGCGCGCGCGAACGCCGGACTCGACCTCCTCGACCTCCAGCTCGGCGCTGGAAGCTCGGTGCTTCCCGACCAGTCGGTCGCAATCGAGGCCCGCGGCCGGATCCCGCCCGACGGCACGTTCACGGTCTCCGTCGGCGAGCCGCTCGACGGCTGGCCGGAGCTCACCACGCCGGGGATCGTCGACACCTACATGCGCTACTTCCTGCTTCCCCGCCGGCCGGCCGCGGGCGCCCGCTGGATCGTGTGCCTGAACTGCGACCGGAGCGCGTATCCCGATGCAAAGGCGGTCTGGGACGACTCTGAGCAGGGCCTCGCGATCCTCGAGATGCCCCCGTGACCGTCAGGGCGATCCTGGCCCTCACGCTGCTCAACGCCGCGTACCTGGGCGTCGGGGAATCGCTCCTGTGGTCGTTGCGCGGCTTCCGCTCCTGGTCCGAGCTCGTGCGGCTGGCGGGGCTCGCCTACCTGCTCGGTGTCGCGGCCTTCGGGATCATCTGGACGGAGCTCCTCGTCGTCGGCATCCCGTTCGGCGGCGCGGCCATCGTCCTCTCGCTCGCGGCGCTCGTAGCAGCCGGGGTCGCGCTCGGCCGCGTCCGCGGGATGCCCGCACCGCGCGTCGGCCCGCGGCCCTCCACGCCGACCGCGGTGCTTCTCGTGACCGCCGCGGGGGTCGCGCTGACGGGCCTGCTGCTCGAGGCATTCTTCCGCTCGGCGCGGTTGCAGAGCCTCCAGGCGTACGACGCGTGGGCGTTCTGGGTGCCGAAGGCGAAGGCGATCTATCTCTTCGGCGACCTCGACCACCAGGTGTTCACGACGGCGGCAGGCCCGTCGTACCCGCCGCTCGTTCCGATTCTCGACGCCGCCGCGTTCCATGCCATGGGCTCGGCCGACATCGTCACGCTCCACCTCCAGTACTGGTTCCTCCTCGTCGGGGCCGTTGCCGCGATCGCAGGCTGTCTCCATCGTCACGCGCGGCCCTGGCTCCTGTGGCCGCCTCTCTTGCTCGCTCTCGTGGTACCGCGGTTCGGTGAGCGGCTCCTCGCGCCGCAGGCCGACATGCTCGTCGATGCGCTGTTCGTCGTCGCGGCCGTGCTCCTGGCGCTCTGGGTGCGCGACGCACGTGGCTGGCGGCTCGCCGTCGCGACGACGCTGCTCGCCGGCGCGACGCTGACGAAGCGGGAGGGCCTCTACTTCGCGGCGTGCGCGTTTCTCCTGGCGCTCCTCGCCGCCGGCGGACGGCGCCGCTCGCTCCGGCCCGTGCTCGGGTCGGCCGCGGTCGTCCTCGTGCTCGCCGTTCCGTGGCGAATCTGGTACGAGCACCTCGGGATCGGTGGGGAGGCGCCGCCCGGGCGCGGGCTCGAGGGCTCCGCCGGGCGCGCCGCGGACGCGTTGCGGCTCTCGCTCGACGTGCTCTTCGACACCACGCTGTGGTCGATCGTGCCCGTCGTCGCGCTGATCGCCGTCGCGGTGTCGCTCGCCGCGGGCGACCGGCTCCTTGCCTGCTTCTCCGGCGGCCTGCTGGCTCTCGTCTTCGTCGGTGGCGCTTGGGTCACGTTCTCGTTCCCCGACCTGCCCATCACCGCGGACGAAGCCGTCAACCCGATCGTGCGCTATACGGGGGCGGTCGTGCTGCTCGGAGCGAGCCTCGCGCCGCTGCTCCTGGAGTCCGCCTGGCGCGGCAGAGGGTCCGAGGTCGAGTCGTGAACCCGGCCGCCGCACGTCGGCTCGCGGCGGCCATCGTCGTGGCTCCGCTCATCGTCTACCCCGCCGCTGTGCTCGCGGGCGGAGCGCCCCATTTCCCCTCGCCCGAGGACTGCGTCCGGATCGCGCCTCAGGGAACGACCGAGGAGCTCGACCTCGTCTTCGGCAGACGCGCGACGCCGGCTGCGGCCGAGGAGCTCCGTGCGAAGGTCGCCGGGGTCGGCTACGTCGACGCGGAGGTCCGGCGCGACGCCTGCGGAAGATGGGAGGTGCTCTACGACGGGATCGACGACTACGCGCAGGGGTCGAGCTCGGTCGGCGAGGCCCACGGGGCCGGCCTCGAGGCATGGCTCGAGACCGCGCCGCCGGGCTGAGAGCAGACGCATACGATTCGGCGTCGTGGCGACCATCGCCCTCGACCGGCCGCGTGTCGCCGCGGCGCGCGCGCCCGTCGTCGAGGGGCTGTTCTTCGCGACGGCCTTCACGGTCACGTTCGCCAAGCTGCAGTGGGAGGTGGCCGGAACGCTCGCGCTCTCGGACGTCGTCACGGCGCTCTTCCTCTGTGCCTTCGCCGTCTACCGGCTCGAGCGGCTCGACGGGCGCCTGACACGCTCGGCGATGGTCACGCTCCTGTTCTGCGCCGCATTCCTGGTCGTCTACCTGATCGGGTTCTTCAACCTCGAGACGGCCGAGTCGCTCGCGCAGTGGGGGAAGGGCATGGTCAAGGTGGTGCTCCACTTCGGCTTCCTCGTCACGGGAATCGCGCTCGTGGCGCGGCGAGGCGCGCGGTTCTACTGGCTGACCCTCGGCGCATTCGTCGCGGGGGTGGCGGCCAACGCGGCCTACGGCATCGCGCAGCTCGCAGTCGCGGAGGGGACGGGCGGGAACCTCGACGCGGCGTGGCTCCAGCAGATCACGGGCGGAGCGAGCAGGATCAACGTCTACGGCGCGATCGGGGGTCAGGACGTCTACCGGATCAATGCCCTCACCGGTGATCCCAACCACCTCGGCATCGAGCTTGCCGCCGCGCTCGTGCTCCTCCTGCCGCTCTACCTCCGGCTCGAGCGAGGGCATCGTTACCGGACGCCGCTCATGGTGCTGCTCGCGTTCATGCTCGTCGTCGAGCTCGGGACGCTCTCGCGGAGCGGCATGCTCGGGCTCGGGTGCGGCCTGCTCGTGCTCGCGGTCCCCTACCGGCGACATCTCCTGACCGCTCGCTTCCTCGTTCCTCTCGCCGTGGCCCTGCTCGCGGTGCTCGCCTTCGTCGCGCGGCGGGCCGACTTCTTCGAGCAGGTCCTCCGCACGCGCGTCTCGACAGAGGGCCAGGCGGCATCGACGCACTTCGCCGTGTACGACTTCATCCCCGACGTGCTCTCGCAGCACCCGCTGTTCGGGCTCGGGCTCAACACGTTCTCCGTCTACTACGAGTTCGTCACGGGAAGGACGAACTTCGGGCCGCACTCCTTCTACGTGGCGTTGTTCGTGGAGACCGGCCTCGTCGGAGCGCTCGTGTTCGCGACGTTCATCGTCTACCTGTTCCGCAGGGCAGGAGCGACGCGCCGGATCGGACGTGCACTCGGGGACCTCGGCGATCCGCTCGCGGCCAGGGTGCGGCCACTCGGGTGGGGTCTCACGGCCGCGCTCGTCTCGACGCTCGCCTCGAACGCGTTCTACCTCACGATCTCGTTCTACTACTTCTACGTGCTCGCGCTGCTCGTGATCGCGGCGCCTCCGGTCTTCGCGGCCGGGTTGCGGGGGCGCCCCGGGTGAGGGCGGCCGTCCTGACGACGTCATATCCGCGCGACTCCGACGACGTCTCGGGCTCGTTCGTCCGGGACGGAGTCGAGGCGTTGCGAGCAGGCGGGATCGACGTTCGCGTCGTTTCGCCGGCGAGCTTCAGGCACTTCGGGATCGCCTATGGCGACGGGATCCCGAACAACCTGCGACGGTCGCCCTGGAAGGTGCTCCTCGTGCCCTTGTTCCTACTGGCGTTCGCGCGGGCGGCACGGCGCGCGAGCCGCGGCGCGGACGTCGTCCACGCACACTGGCTCCCGTCGGTGCTGCCCGCTCTCGCGGTTCGCAAGCCGGTCGTGCTGCAACTCTGGGGCTCCGACGCCGTGCTGGCCGCGCGGGCACGCCGACTCGCCCGACCGCTCGTGCGACGAGCGCGGATCGTCGTCTGCGCGTCGACTGCGCTCGCAGAGGACGCACGCGCCCTCGGTGCCAGAGACGTGCGCGTGATCCCGAACGCCGTCGCGGTCCCGGCGGCGGTCGGCGAGCCGGAGGAGCCGCCGCACGTCCTCTACGTCGGCCGTCTCTCGGAGGAGAAGGGCGTGCGCGTACTCGCGGAGGCGTCACGCGGGATGTCGACCGTCGTGGTGGGGGACGGCCCGCTCCGGTCGCTTTTCCCCGAGGCGCTCGGCTTCGTGGCGCCCCACGAGGTGGGGCCGTACTACGAGCAGGCGGCAGTCGTCGTGGTCCCGTCGCTCCGCGAGGGCTACGGCATGGTCGCGCGGGAGGCGATGGCCTACGGGCGTCCGGTCGTCGCGACGGCGGTCGGCGGTCTCGTGGACGCCGTGGAGGACGGCGTCACGGGCATCCTCGTCCCGCCGGGCAATCCGGCGGCGTTGCGTGACGGGCTCGAGCGACTGCTCGCGGATTCCGCGCTCCGTTCGTCGCTCGGCGGCGCGGCACGTGAGCGCGCACGGCTCGCGACGAGCCCCCGGGCGTTCGCCACGGCGGTCGGCGAGGTGTACGCCGACGCCGTCAGTCGAACCGGCAGCGAACGAGCGTCTTCAGCACCCTGAGGCCGTCGAGCGTCGTGAGCTTCTTGCCCTCCTCACGTGATCGCGCCTTGTACGTGATCGGAACCTCGTAGATTCGCTCGCCCGCGCGAAGCACCCGCGCGGCGATCTCCGGCTCGATCGCGAATCCCCTCTCGCGAAGACGGAGCGAGCGGAAAAGCTCCGTGCTCATCGCCTTGTGGCAGGTCATCACGTCCGAGATCCAGCAGTTGTAGATCACGTTGGTCGCGAGCGTGACGCCCTTGTTGCCCACGACGTACCAGAAGCTGAATGCGGCATGGCTCGACCACGAGCGGGTGCCGAAGACGACGCGGGCGTCGCCCGAGAGCAGCGGCTCGAGCAGCGGCCCGAGATCGGCGGCGCGGTACTCGAGATCGGCGTCGAGGATCGCCGCCCACTCGCCGGTCGCGTGGCGGAGCCCGGTCTGAAGCGCCGCGCCCTTGCCGCGGTTCCGTTCGTGCTCGACGACGACGACGTTCTCGGGCCAGGTCTTGTTGCGGAGCAGCTCGCGGGTGCCGTCTGTCGAGCCGTCGTCGACGAGCACGAGCTGGCGGCCCTGCACGGGAAGCTCGGCGGTGAGCGCGTCGTCGATTGCCGCCTCGACGGTGTGCAGCTCGTTGAAGACCGGCATCAGGATCGTCAGGTCGCCCGGCACAGCGGGCATCTTGCCCGACCGTCGGGACGGCGTCCGCAAGGAGCCGTCAGAGAGGAGTCGTCGTCGAACACGCCCCGTCCGGCTCCACGCGACGGCTGAGGCGCCATCCGGGGGCCGGCGCCGCGACCTCCTGCCATGCGCCTGCGCACCCCTGAGCCGCGCCTCCCGGCCCGACCATCGCCCACTCGGCGGCGGCCGGGGCACGGTCACCCGTGGGGACGAGCACGACCCGGCGGCGCAGGTGGGGGTCGTACGCGGGGTAGATGTACTCGTTCGGGCCGACCGAGTACGCCAGCACGGTGTCGGCCGGCACGAGCTCCTGGAGCACGCGAAACGCGCGCGCGTCGTCCCGCCCGTTTCTGTGATGTGCGCCGAGCGCCTGCCAGCGTGGCGAGCTCCACAGCGCCGGTTGGGTGCGGGACGCGATGAGCCGGATTCCGGCCGGCCGGTCGTCGAAGTGGACGAACGACAGGAGCGCCGTGAGCGAAGCGATGCATACCGTCGCCCAGGCAAGCCAACGTCGGGTGAGCGCCAGGCCGAATGTCGCGGAGGCGAGCGCGACCGGGAGGACGAAGAAACGCCCGCGGATCGAGTCCTCGACGACCGCGAGCGCGAACAGCGGCACGAACAGGAGCGGCGCGAGAGCCGCCGGGACCGCCCCTCTGCTCAGCGTCCCTCTCCGCACGCCCCGCACGACGAGTGGCGGGGTCGTGAGGGCGAGGAGCAGGAACGCAAGGCCGTACCAGGAGCGCATGGTGTCGGCGAGCGACGTGATCCTCCGATCCAGCTCGTCTGCCTCGTCAGGGCGCCCGAGCGCCTCGATGCTCCTCGCGAAGAGCGCCGACGCCGCTGCATGCAGTGCATAGACGGCGATCGGAGCGGCGGCGACGACGGCAGCGGCGACGGCGAAGCCCACGGCTCGCCTGCCGCGGAGCGCCGCCGAGAGTGCCGCAGCCGCCAGCGCAATCCCGACGAGCGGAAACAGCCACCGGTCGGCCCGCGCCACGCCCGGGGCGTCCAGGAACGAGAGCAGGTAGCTCTCGATGCGCTCGAGCGTCGGGACGAACGAGCGCTCGGGCACCTGGTTCTGGAAGTCGGCGACGCCACCGTCGAACGAGCCCGTTCGGATGCGTGCGAGGACGTACCAGTACGAGCCGGCGAGCCCCCCTACGATCCAGGCGCCGGCGACCGCCGCTCTGCGCCCCCGCGTCGTGGCGACGAGCACGACGAGCAGGGCGAGGGGCGCGGCGAGGACAGCTGTGAGCTTCACGCCGACGGCGAGCGCGATGCCCACGGCCGAGAGCGCGAGCTCCGCCCGCGTCCGACCCAACGCGAGGTATACGGCGGCCGCTATTGGCGCCGCGACGACGAGGTCGTTGAGCGCGCTCGTCGCCTGGAGCGCGACGACCGTGAACGTCGCGAAGACGAGCCCGCCGAACGCCGCCTGCCGCAAAGTCAGTCCGAGTCGCCGCCCGATGCCGTAGACGGCCACGATCGTGACGAGGAGCGAGACGAGCTGGACGAGCCCGACGTATCGATCCGACCCGCCGAGCAGCATGGTCGCGGCCGTCGCGACCTCGGCGTGGATCGGAAAGCCGTTCAGGCGTGGATCCACCGTTCCCGAGATCCAGCCGACGCCGCCCTGCTGCACCCAGGCCGCTGCGCGGGGCAGGTGATAGAGCAGCGAGTCCCAGTCGGACTGCGGGATCACGAGCGTGAACGCGAGCACGTAGGCGACCTCGAGAAGAACGACGACGAGCAGGAGGAGGACCGCCGCGTCGCCCGCAACCTCCCGGAAGGCGCCGCGCACCCCTGTCGCGCGGGCCGGAGGGCGCCCGGCGAGATGCCACCCCGCTGCGGCACCGGCGACTCCGAGGACGAGGCCGCCGCCCAGTGGCCAGCGCGAGAGCCACCCGGGGGCCGACAGGACGAGGGAGAGCACGACCAGCCAGGCGAACCCGACGACGAACGCGCCGAGCGTTCGGCCCACCAGGCCTGGAACCCCGAGAGCGACCGTGGCCAGCCAGCCCGTCGCCGCGAGAGCAACGAGCCCCGCGAGCACGAGCAGGGCGCCGCTCACGTGCAGGTCACCCCGGGGTCCCGCCTGAGAATCGTCCAGGCGTCCGCCGTGGTGAACGCGGTCTCCCACCCGGGCGCGCAGGCTTCGGCGAATCGGACGGGCAGGATCGCCCAGCCGGCGCCATCGGCCGCCGCGCTCTGGGGGGAGCGCGCGAAGACCACCGTGCGCGTGATGGCAGGGTGGCGGCCGAGGAACACGAACGGCGGCGGCGTGCCGTAGGCACCTCCCGACGGGGTCGGGCTCGGCCAGATCGCGACACGGGCGCCGTCGGGAATGTGCGCGTCCGCGAACCTGATCAGCTCCCCGTGGCCGGCGCCGGTCGACTGGAGCTCCCAGCGCGGGGTCGTCCACACCGAGCGGCGGCCGGTGCCCTCGAGCAGGCGAAGCCCGGACGGCTTCTCGTCGAAGTGGACGAGCGTGAGAGCGAGCGTGAGAGCGCCCACGGCGGCGGCGGCCCAGGCAACGGCGCGCATGTCGAGCAGGAGCCCCCAGGTCGCCGCGGCGAGGGCGAACGCGCCCATCGTGAAGCGTCCGTTCCACTCGAAGTACGTCACGGCGATCGACAGAGCGACGATCCACGGCAGCGGTGAGGTCACCAGCACCAGGGCCACCGCCGAGGACGCTCCCCGGCGCAGGAGACGCACCACCACGGCGGCGGCGGCGAGCGTCAGCAGCAGCCCGACCGGTCCGTACCAGGTGAACATCACGCCCGCGCGGGTGAGGTCCCGGCCGGGGTCGATTCCGCCGAGGTCGGGGCGGCCGAGCGTGTACCACCACTTCTGGTACCCGTGGACGAGCACGCGCTCGACGGGAAAGAGCAGCAGCGGAGCCGCCGTCAGGGCCGCGGCGAGCACCGCCGCGCGCACGCTCCACCGTCCGCGGCGGGCGGCGACGAGCCCCGCTGCGAGCACGGCGAGGGCGACGACGACGAACAACCAGGCGTCCCGGCCGACCGCACCGGGCAGCCCGATCGTGTCGAGCAGCTGGCGCATCGTGCGCGCGAGGATCGACGGCAGATCCTTGCTGCCGCGCTCGTGCGCGGGAAAGTCGCCGAGTGGGTCACCGGTCTCGATCGCGTTGACGAGGTACCAGCCGCACCCGGCCACGCAGCCCGCGGCCAGCGCGACGAGGCCCCTCGTGCGCCGGGGACGTGCGACGAGTGCGAGCGCGACCAGCACGGGCAGAGCGAAAAGCCCCGTCACCTTCGTGGCGACGAGCAGCGCCCCGGCGAGCCCGCAGAGGACGACGTCGAGCCGCGAGCGCCCGAGCAGCGCGAACGCGGCGACCGCCGCCCACGAGGCGACGACGATGTCGTTGAACGAGGTCGATGCCTGCAGCGCGACGATCGGCAGGGTGAGGAAGAGAAGCGCACCGAATGCGGCGTGGCGCGGAGAGAGCCCGATGCGCCGGGCGATGCCGAACACCGAGACCGAGCACCCGAGCATCGCGACGTACTGGACGAGCGCGACGTAGCGCACGCTCGCCGACAGGGTCATCGTGAACGCCGTGAGGATCTCGGCCCCGGGCGGGAATGCGTTGATGCGCAGGTCCTCGGCTCCCGGGACGTATCCGATCGCATGTTGCTGGCGCCAGAGCGCGGCGCGCGTCAGGTGGTACTGGAGACCGTCCCCGTCGTTCATCGGCACGAACAGCGCGAGGGCAAGCTCGTACGCGAGCGCTGCGGTCACCACCACCGCGAGCGTCGCGAGGACGGCATCCGAGCGGAGCAGGCGCCAGCCGGCCCGGACGGGCAGTGACGGCACGGGAGGGCGGCGCCAGGCGGCGAGCCCGGCCGCCGCCGCGGCGACGAGAGCCGTTCCGGCGAGGAGCCCGGACCTCGTGTACCGGTCACCCAGCGAGAGGACAACGGAGACCGAGACGATCTCCGCCGCCCCGAGCAGGTACACGCCGAGCACGAACGCGGCGGCGCCTCGGGGCCGACCGAGCGCGGTGAGACAGGCGGCCGCCGTCAGGACGAGCCCGACCGCGACGATCAGCGCGAGCATCGAGCCTCTGGATCGCGCTCGAAGACGATCCAGCGCGGCGGCGCCGCGAACGCGCGCCGCCAGCCCTCGCTGCAGTGCGTGAGCCGGTCGTCGGGCAGGATCAGCCACTCCGCACCATCGCTCTCCGCCGAGCGGGCGTCCCGCGCGTACACGATCCTGCGCTCGAGATCCGTTCCGAAGAGCGGGAACGGGAGCAGCTGGATCCCGCGCCCGCCCTCCTCGGGGAACGGGCTCGGCCAGACGGCGATCGTGCTTCCGGCGGGGATCTCCTCGTCCGTGCGCCGGATCAGCGTTCCGAGCGCGGGGACGATCCCCTGCACCTCCCAGCGCGGCATGCTCCAGACCGAGCGGGCATCGGAGGCCTCCAGGAGCTGCAGACCCGACGGCTTCTCGTCGTAGTGGACGAGCGTCAGCCCCACCGTCACTGCCGAGACCGCGACGGCCGCCCACGCGGCAGCCCGGGCCTCGAGCAGCAGTCCCCAGGTCGCTGTCGCGAGCGCAAAGCCGCCCATCGCGAACCGGCCGTTCCACTCGAAGTACGTCACGGCTACGGCCACGCCGGCGATCCAGAGCACCGGGGCGGCCGCGAGCAGCACCGCAACCCTGGGAAGCGTGCCGCGCCGAACCCGCCGGACGACGACCACGGCCACCGCGAGCACGAGAAGCGCGCCGACCGGCCCGTACCACGTGAAGAGCGTTCCGGCCTTCGTCCCGTCACGTCCCGGGTCGAGGTCACCGATGCCGGGCCGGCCGAGCTCGAACCACGCCTTCTGGTGGACGTGGACCAGCCCGTCCCGCACGGGGAGGACGAGGAAGGGCAGGAGCGCCAATGCCGCCGCGACCCCCGCGGTCCACCGTCCGCGGCCGGTTCGCGCAACGGCAAGCCCGACGCCCAGCACGATCAGCGCCGCCGCCGCATACAGCAGGCGGTCGCGCCCGACCGCGCCGGGAAGCTCGAGAGCGTCGAGGAGCAGCCTGTCGAAGCGGCCGAGCCACATGATCGGGTCGAGCCCACCGCGCTGGTCGTCCGGAAACCCGCCGAAGAGGTCGCCGGTCCGCCACAGGTTGACCACGTACCAGTACGCGCCGACGAGCACCCCGAGGCCGAGCCCGAGGAGGCCGCGTCGCCTCGACGCGCCGGTGTGGGCAAGGAGCACGAGAAGCACGAGCCCGGGCAGGGCGATCAGCCCGGTCACCTTCGTGCCGACGAGCAGCGCGACGGCGACCGCGGCGACGGCGGCGTCTCCACGAGTCTTCCCGAGCAGGAAGTAGGCCGCCGTGGCGACGAGCGCGGCGACCACCACGTCGTTGAGCGCCGTCGAGGCCTGGAGCGCGACGATCGGGAGCGCCAGGAACAGCAGACCTCCGATAGGCCGCGGCGGGACGATCGAAGCCGATCCGGCGCGCGATCCCGGCCACGGCGAGCGCGGTTACGAGCGCCGCCGCCAGCTGGACGAGGCCGACGTAACGGGCGGTGCCCGACGCGACCATCGTGAACGCGCTGAGGATCTCGGCGTTCGGCGGAAACGCGTTCATCCGTACGTCGGCGGTCCCGTCGATGATCCCGATGCCGTCGTCCTGGCGCCAGAGCGCGGCGCGCGTCAGGTGGTAGTGGATCGCGTCGCCGTCGTTCTGGGGAGTGAAGAACGCGAGCGCCACGACGTAGGCCAGCTCACAGACGACGACCGCAGCCAGGACGGCCACGGGCGCCGGCCGAAGTGCCGCGACGGCGACCTTGCGCCGGAGGACGGGCGCGGAGCCGCGACCTCGCGCGGCCGCGAGCGCCGCGCCGGCGGCGATCGCGAGCGATGCGAGGAGCCACCAGCGCTCGAAGCGCCCGATCGCAGAGAGCAGGAGCGATACGGCCACGACCACGGCCGCACCGACGACGGCGCCGCCGAGGAGCGTCTGGACGGCGGATGTGGGGCGGGTGAGCGAGAGGAGCGCGATTCCCGCCGTGCCGGCGAGGGCGAGCGCGAACGCCAGGAGCAGCACCGGGGGAGTATCGCTACCTCGACGGGCAGTCAGGGCCGATGCGGCGGAGCAGAGCCCATGGCTGGCCGGTCGGACCGGAGACGGCCCTCCACGCGGAGGGGCACGCGGGTGCGTCCCGCGCAGCGACGACGAGCCAGTCGCCGTCGACGTGGACCGCACCGCTCGGTACCGGCTCGACGTGTCGGCGCAGCCGCGGGCCGAAGAACGTGTACGGGTCGATCCCGGACGTCACGGCGATCCGCGCCGAGCCCGGGACGGTCTCGGCGACGAGCTCGAGGAACGGCGCGGTGCCGCCCACGGTCTCCTGGAGCACCCAGCGGGGCCGCGTCCAGGCGGACTGCTCGTGCGTCGGCTCGAGCAGGCGGAGCCCGGCCGGCTTCTTCGGATACCAGACGAGCGCCGTCGCGACGACGACGATGGAGAGCGCCGCCGCCGCGACCGCAACGGCACGGATCCGGTAGGCCAGGCCCCAGGTCCCGGCGGCGAGCACGACCCCTCCCAGGACGAGACGAGGGTTGTCGATCGAGTAGCCGATCAGGACGGCGAGGGCGAGCATCGAGACGAACGGGGCCGCGAGGAGGGCGCCCGCCACGTTCGGGAGCGCCTTCCGTCGGAGCAGCCGGATGCCGAGGACGGTCGAGACGACGACCAGGAGCAGCCCCACGGGACCGACGTAGCGCGCGTACGGAGGATCGAGCGGATAGTCGAGTCGCCCGATCGCCGGTCGCCCGAGCACGTCCCAGCCCTTGCGCCACACGCGATCCGACACACGGGCCAGCGGGAGCAGGAGCGCAGCGCACGCGACGATCGCCCCGCCCGTCGCAAGTGCTCGCCGCCCCAGGCCGAGGCCGATCGCGGCAAGGATCGCGCCGGCGAGGGGATACAGCAGACGGTCGGCCCCGATCGCCGCAGGGAGCTCGAGCGACGAGAGTAGGTACCGGAGGAAACGGCCGGTCATGTCGACGACGTCGAGGCGATCGTGCGGGACGTTGTCCTCGGCCAGCCCCCCCGACGCGGTGCCGGTGTGGTGGACGGAGAGGAGGTACCACGCCGAGCCCGCCGCGATCGCGACCGCACCGGCGGCTCCGAAGACGAGCAACCGCCGGCGCGTCTGTGCGAGGAGAACGACCAGCACGAGCGCCGGAAGCACGAGGAACGCAGGCGTCTTGGTGCCCACCATCAACGCGATCGCGACGCCGCAGAGCCCGACGTCCATCCTGCGCATGCCGAGCGCGAACACCGCGGCGGCGCCCGTCAGCCCCATCAGGACGACGTCGTTGAGGGCCGTCTGCGACTGGAGCAGCGGGAACGGCAAGAGGAACAGGCAAAGGGCGCCGAAGAGCGCGGGCCGGACGCCGAGGCCGATGCGGCGTCCGAGGGCGTACGCGGCGACCGCGGCGGCGGGGAGCGCAACGAGCTGCGGGACGGCGACGAGACGCTCGCTGCCGCCCACCACCATCGTCGTCGACACACCGAGCTCCGCGAGCGGCGGGAACACGTTCGCCCGGCTGTCGACGAGCGCACCGAGCCAGCCGACCGCGTGGTCCTGCCGCCAGAGCGCCGCGCGGAGGAGGTGGTAGGCGAGAGCGTCGTCCTCGTTCGGGGCGACGAAGATCCCGAGCGCCACGACATAGGCGTACGCGGCGGCGCCGGTGCCCGCGAGAACCGCGAGCACGGGGTCGCGGAGGGCGTCGCGGAATGCCTCCGCTGCACGCCGGAGCGGCGGGAGGCCGACGTGTGCCCGGCGCCCGGCCGCGAGCGCCGCGACGAGCAACACCGCGTACACGGCCAGCACGGGCCCGCGCTCGAACGCGTCGAAGAGCGAAAGCCCGAGCGCGACGACGGCGACCTCGACCCACGCGAAGAGCCAGACGGCAAGCGCAAACGCCGCGACGGACCGACCAGCGAGCGCGGCCGCAGGCACGCCCGCCGTGCAGGCGACGGCTCCCGCGGCGAGCGCCACGAGGAGGATGTCCACTACCGACCACCGTCAGCTCGTCGGGACCGGGATGGCCACGCGAGCACCAGGAAAAGCGCGACGAGCAGGACGTTGCGGGCGAGCAGCACTGCAGTCGAGGTCGCGTCGAGGTTGTTCACGTAGTGCCGGTACACGGAGGGGAACCAGGCGTGCGTCGTCGCGAGCGCCGTTGCGAGGAGCCCGGTCGCGGCGAGCCCGCGCCGGCCGGCGACGAGCGGCACGAGCGGCAGAAGCCAGATGAGGAACTGCGGCGAGAGCACCTGGCCGAGAGCGACGATCGCCGTCACCACGATCGCCGTCGAGCGCACCAGCTCGTCTCCCGACGTGGGCCGCCGCGCTGCTGCAATCCAGACGCCGACGAGCACGAGCGCGACGATCAGCGTCGAGAGCGCGGCGATCGCGCCGGCGCCTCCTCCCTCGATCTCGGCCGTCACGAGGCCGCCCGGCTCGCCCTCGTCGATCCGGAGCGGAAGGTCGTGGAGGACGCCGGCCTTCCAGAGCCCCCTCGACACGGCAACGAGCGCGACCGCAGGCGTGCTCTCCGCCTGGAGGCCCCGACCGGCCTGGGCTCGCAGCGCGTCCGAGAGCCCCGACGGCGAGACGATCGCGAACGGGGCGATCGCGAGCACGAGACCGGCGCCGATCCCAGCGACCGAGCGGAGCGCCGCATTGCGGCCTTCGCCGCGCCAGGCGTGCGCGACGAAGAGCGGTACCAGCGCGAGTGGAAAGAGCTTCGCCGCAGCCGCAAGCCCCAGCGCCAGGCCGCCAACCGCATGTCGCCGCGACAGGACGGCTGCGACCGCCACGGCCACGAGCGCCGCCGGCAGGAGGTCGTAGCGCGTGGTGACGAGCGCGCCGAGCAGGATCGGCGAGACGACGATCGCCCCGAGCGCGACCAGCCAGTGGACGAGCGGCCGGCGGAGGCGCGCCAGGGACAGGCTCGTCGCTGCGAGCGCGATCCACCCGAGCAGGGTCATCAGGGCGGCGAAGGCATGGGCGTAGCTCCAGGCGTCCTCGTTGACGGCGTCCTCCGGCTCCCAGACCCTCGGTCCCGTCGGCGTCCCGGACACCACGTCGAGCGCCGGGATCACGAAGGCCGGTAGCGCTCCGGGGGGATACTCGAGAGAGAAGTCCCTATAGGGCACTTCACCTGCGGTGATGCGCTCGCCGTAGCGCGCATACACGGGTATGTCCCATGCGCGCGCCTGGTCGGCGGGCCACACCGACCACGAGACGACGACCGTCACGACGAGGGCTGCCATAGCAGCAACGGTGACGAGGATCTGTGCGCGGCGTCCGATCATCCTGCGTCCGTGGTGCAGTCAGGCCCGGTGCGCCTCCACAGGGCATACCCGTCGGCGTGGCCGGAGGGCTCCCAGGAGGTCGGGCAGGTGGGCGGCGTTCCCGCGGTGAGCACCAGCCAGTCCCCGGGCACGTTCGTCGTCCCCGGCTCGACCAGGTGCACCTCTCGCGTCAGGTGCGAGCCGAAGAACGTGTACGGCGGAAGCCCGGTGGCGACGGCGATCCGCGCGTCGGCGGGCACGGTCGTCTCGACGAGCCCGAGGAACGGGGCCGTGCCGTCGACGAACTCCTGGAGCTCCCATCGCTTCGCCGTCCACGCCGACTCCGCCCGTGCGGGCTCCAGGAGGCGCACCCCGAGAGGCTTCTGGTTCGACCAGACGAGCGACGTGAGCGCGAGAACGGCGGAGACGGCCGCGACCGCGATCGACACGGCCCGGAAGCGGTAGAGCACGCCCCAGGCCGCCGCTCCGATCACGATCGCGCCCATGATCAACCGTCCGTAGACCCCGTTCCACGCGAGCACGAGCGCCATCGTCGCGAGCGAGACGAGGGGTGCGAGCGCAATGGCGACGGCGACGGGGGGCAGCGACCTGCGCCGCACCTCGCGGATCACGAGCGCCAACGCAGCAGCGGATAGGAGCAACCCGACCGGGCCGTACCACGTGTATGCGGTCGAGGCGATCGTGTCGCGGTTGTCGCCGTTGTCCAGGCCGAAGAGGTCGTGACGCCCGATCTTCCAGAAGAACCGCCGGTAGCCCTCGTCGAGCATGCGACGGACGGGAAGCAGGAGCGGAACGGCGCCGACGAGGAGCCCCGCGACGCCGAGGCTTCGTCGATGGGCTGCGAGCCCCGCCACGACGAGCACGCCGCCCACGAGGACGTAGAGGAGCCGATCCGCTCCGACCGCGCCGGAGACCTCGACCGCGGTCGTCAGGTAGCGAACGAACCGCGCCGCCGGCGCGACGAGGTCGAGCCCGTCGCTCGCACCCTGAGCGTCTGCGAGCCCTCCTGTGAGCGAGCCGGTCTCGTGCTGGTCGACCAGATACCACGCCGAGCCGGCCAGGATGCCGGCCAGGCCGACTCCGGCGCAGAGCGCCCAGCGGCGAACCGGTTGACCGAGCGTCACCACGAGCGCGAGCGCCGGTAGAAGCAGCAACCCGGCGGTCTTCGTGCCGAGCATCAGGGCGACTGCGAGCCCCGCTACGAGGATGTCGGCGGCGCGATCGCGAAGCGCGAAGTACGCGGCTGCCCCGGCGAACGCCGCCGGAACGAGGTCGTTCATCGCGGTCGACGACTGAAGCAGGACGAGCGGGAGCAGCGGAACGCACAAGCCGCCGAAGGCCGCAGCACGCCGGTCGAGCCCGATCCGGCGCGCGAGCCCATAGGCCGCGAGCGCGCAGGCGGGAACGGCGAGGAGCTGGGCAAGCGCGACGAAGCGCTCGCCCTGGTTCAGCACCATGGAGACCGCGACGCCGATCTCGGCGACAGGGGGCGAGACGTTCGCGCGCGCGTCGACCGGGCCTGCGATCCAGCCGATTGCATGATCCTGCTTCCAGAACGCTGCGCGAAGGAGGTGGTAGGCGACCGCGTCGTCTTCGTTCGGCGCGGTCAGGACCGCGAGCAGCGTCGCGTACGCATATGCGGCCAGGCCGGTGGCCGCGAGGATCGCGAGCACGGGGTCGCGAAGCGTTTCCTGCGCCGACCGAAGGGCGAACGAGAACGGCGGCGGCCTCACCCCGTGCACCGCTGCGTGGGCGAGCGAGGCGAGGCACACCGCCGTGAACGCCGCAAGCAGGCCGACCCGCGTGAGCCAGTGTGCGAGCGAGAGGAGCAGCGAGACCCCGACGACGAGCGCAAACCCGAAGACCCAGAGTGCGAGGAGAAACGCGACAACCGATTCGCGGGCGACGATCGAGGCGGGGACCGCAGCGGCGACGGCGACGAGGCAGAGGCCCGCGAGGACGGCGAGGATGCCCACGGCCGGTAGTACAGCGATCCCGCCGGAGCGCGGTCGATCGGTCAGGTAGAACACGACCTTCGTGACGCCGTCCACGCGATCGGACCGCCGGGCGATGCTGGTCGCGCTCGCCGTGGGGACACCCGTGAGCGCGCTGCTGCTCTGGCTCGCGGTCCGGAACACCGACCTCGCCGCCGTCCGTGAGACGCTGGCGACGGCCGATCCGCTCGACGTTGCGGCGGCCGTCTGCCTGATGCTGCTCGTGTACGTCGTCCAGGCGGCGCGCTGGGCGGCGATCGCCCGCGTGAAGCCTCCGCCGCTCTCGGGGTATGCCGAGTACGTCGTGAGCGGAGTCGCGTGCAACAACGTGCTCCCAGGAAGGCTGGGCGACATCCTGCGGGCCCGCTGGCTCGCCGTTGCGTCCGGGCTGTCGTCCGGCCGGGCGTTCGCAACCGTCGTGTTCGACCGCGGCTTCGACCTCGTCACGCTCGTGCTCTTCCTCGCCGTGTCGCTGCCGACCGTCGCCGGCGAGGGAGGGTGGCTCGTGCGTGTCTCTGCGGGGGCGGTGATCCTGGTGGCCGTCCTCGCGATCGCTCTCGGCTTCGCACGGCTGTACACCCGGCGGCACCATCGCGAGAGGCGCAGCCGGGGCCTCGTCCGCCGGATCGCACGCGACACCCTCGAGGGGCTGGCCGAGCCGCTCGGGCGCACCCGCATCCTCGAAGCCGGCGGGCTCAGCATCGTCGCCTGGGCGATCTGGGCAGTGGCCGCGCTGACCGTCGCGCACGCGCTCGGGATCCACCTCGACGCGCTGGACGTCGTCTTCGTCGCTGCGATCGTGAACCTCGGCGTCGCCGTGCCCTCGTCGCCCGGGTTCGTCGGCACCTACCAGTGGCTGGGCGTGGAGTCGCTGGCGGTGATCGGAGTTGGGCGCGAGGACGCGCTCGCGTTCTCGATCCTCCTCCACGCAACGTGGTTCGTCCCGACCACGCTGATCGGCGGCGCGTTGCTCGTCCGCCGCGGCGCGATCAGGCTCGGCCGGAGGCGGGCCGCGGCACCTTGACCGCCGTCGTCAGCCCGACGTCGCGCTCGAGACGCGCCGGTACACCGTCCACGCCGCGCCGGTCCCCGTGCCCGGAAGCAGCTGCCATTCGGACGGGGGCAGGTCCACGTGGGGTGCGCCGACCGGAAGCGCGACGTACGACGCCTCCGCCGGTACGCGGCCATCCGCTGGGATGAAGAGCGGGCGGCGCCACGGCCCGGACCCCAGCAGCGGGTAGTACGGAGCCTGCACCACCCGGCCCAGCGCGATCGTGGTGTCCAGGGGAATCTCCTCGGCGACCCGCCGGAGAGCCTCGCCGACCTCGGGCGAGTCGCGCGAGAACGCGCTCTCCGTCTCCCAGCGAGGAGCGCTCCAGAGCGCCGGCTCGGTTCGAGGCTCGAGCAGCTCGACCCCGAGCGGGCGAAGCGTGAAGTGGACGATCACGAGCGCGAGCGTGAGCGCCCCGGCGGTTGCGCCGGCCCACCTGGCCGCAGCGCTGCTCGCCAGGATGCCGAATCCGGCAGCCGCGAGCGCGGCGCCGAACACGAAGAACCGCCCACGCTGGTCCTGCCAGGCAAATGCCGCGCTGTTCGTCAGGAGAAGCGCGGCGGGCACGCCGATGCACGCGGTGAAGACGACGGCTCGCGACGGCCGCGCTCGCCCTCGGCGGGCTACGACGACCACCGCCGCCAGCGCGAGCGGGACGAGCACCGGGCCGAACCACGCCTCGGGCGGCGACGCCCTCGTCGCCACGGTGCCGGGGAGGAAGCCGATCACGTCGGACTTGCCGATCGCGATCCAGCCGCGCGCGAACGCGCGGACGACGACGTCGTGGGCGCCGTCGACGAGCCACGGGGTCAGGGCAAGCACGACCCCGGCGGAGACGGGCGCGAGCCACGGCCTGCCGCGTCGGGCGAGGAGGAGGCTGCCCAGCAGCAGGGCAGCGCCGGCGAGAGGGAACAGCCAGCGGTCGCGGCCGACGACGCCTGAGAGGTCGAGCGAGTCCACCGCGTAACGCTGTGCGCGCAGCAGGATGTCGAGCGGGGCGCGGGACGGCGTCTGGTCGAACTCGGTGGCGAGCCCGCCGTCCCAGGCGCCCGTGCGGGCGAGGTTCCAGACGTACCAGCTCGAGCCCGCAAGGCAGCCGGCCAGCCCGGCGACTGCAAGAGGCCGGAGCCGGTCCCTCGGCGCCGCGACGAGCACGAAGAGCACGAGCGCCGGCAGCCCGAGGATCGCGGAGATCTTGGTGGTGAGCGCTACGGCGAGCGCCACGCTCGCGAGCGCGAGCTCCCTTTTCGTCCGCCCGAGCGCGAAGTAGCACGCTGCGACGAGAACGGCGGCCACGGCGACGTCGTTGTAGGCGGTCGAGGCCTGGACCGCGACGACCGGGAACGTCATGAAGACGAGTGCGGCGAACACGGCTCCGCGCCGGTCGACCCCGATCCTGCGCGCGACACCCGCGGCCCCGAGCCCGGCGGCCCCACCCGCGACCCACTGCAGGAGCCAGGTCCAGCGATCACCGCCAGAGAGGAGCATGGTCGTCCCCTGCACGATCTCGGCGCCCGGCGGGTGCGCGACGAGGCTCGTGCCTGCGTTCGGGATCGCCCCGATCCCGCCCTGCTTCATCCAGAACACGATGCGCGGCAGGTGGTACATCAGAGTGTCCCAGTCCATCGGCGGGATCGCGAATCCCACCACCGCGAGGTAGGCCCACGCCAACCCGACGGCGGTGGCGAGCACGGCGAGCGGAGGATCGTGAAGCTCGGCGAACGCTGCTCGGAGCGTCGGCCGCACGGAGGGGACAGGTGGACGCCCGAGGCGCTGCCACGCAGCGAGCGAGGCGGCCGCCGTCAGGCCGATGAGGCCGAGCATCCATCCCGCCGTCCACGCGCCGAACAGGCTGAGCAGGAGCGTCTGGGCGATCACGAGCGCCCACCCCAAAACGAAGCACGCGAGCACGAACGAGACGGGCGAGCCCAACCGGAGGCAGGCGCCCAGCGCCGCCGCCGAGATCCCGACGCCCGCAGTCCCGAGCGCAAGCGCCGCGAGGCCCATCGCGCGCGATGATACGGCTGCGGTCCGCGCCCCTACCCGGCCGGCACGCGCTCGTAGAGGCGCCAGCTCGTGACGCCCTGCACCCTGCGCCACCCGGCCCCCGGCGACCCCGTCTCCGCATCGGGCTCGAGCGCGAGATAGCGGGCATCCGGCGGAATGGGGCCGCCGGGCCGCACGAGGCGGATCGTGCGCCAGGGGCCGGAGCCCATCAAGGGATAGAGGAGGACGAACCGCCCGGCCTCCACCGCGACCACCGTCCGGTGCGGGATCGACTCCTCGAGGAGACGGGCGCTTCTGGACGCCTCCCGCGACGGGGCGAGGGAGGTCTGCACGCGCCAGCGCGGCTCGCCCCAGGCGGTCGACTCCGCGAGCGGCTCGAACAGGCGAATCCCGAGGGGCCGAGCGTGGTAGTGGACGAACGACAGCGCCAGCGTCAGCACGGAGATCGTCGCGGTCGCCCACGCGATCGGTCGAACACGAAGGACGACGCCGAGCCCCGTGGCGGCGAGCGCGCCGGCGATCACGAAGAAGCGCCCCCGCGCTCCGTCGTAGACGAACGCACCTGCGTTGACGAGGTAGAGGAGGCCGGGGGAGAGAACGAGCGCCGTCAGCAGGACAAAGCGCCGTCGTCCGCTCGTTCGGCCAAGCACGACGATCACCGCCGCCACCAGCACGATCGCGAACGTCGGGCCAAACCACGTCTCGCCCGGGAACGGCCGCGCCTCGGCGTGCATCGGGAAGTCACCGATCAGCCCCGCCCGCCCGACCGCGATCCACGACCGCGCGACGGCGCGCACGGCGACGACGTGTGCGCCGTCGATCAGCCAGGGCGTGACCGCGACGACCGCGGCTGCGGCGGCGAGCCCTGCTGCCCTCCGCGGGCCCGACCTCCGGGCGACGACAGCTGCGGCCCCGACAAGGAGGCATGCGACGACGGGGAACACGAAGTGGTCGCGCCCCACGACGCCGGCGAGATCGAGCGTCTGGAGCCCGTAACGCTCGAGCCGCAAGAGGATCTCGTCGGGCGCGTGCGAGGGGGTCTGGCTGTAGTCGGAGCCGAGGTGCCCGTCCCACGCGCCCGTGCGGACGAGGTTGTAGACGTACCACGACGAGCCGATCAGGCACCCGGCGACCCCGGCTGCCGCGACGCGGAGCCGTCGCCCGGACGGGACCGCGACGAGCGCGAGCAACGCGACGCTCGGCAGGCCGAGGATGCCCGAGATCTTCGCGGTGAGCGCGAGCGCGACTGCGACCGCGCAGAGCGCCAGCTCGGCGCGCGACTCCCCGAGCGCCAGGCGGCAGGCGACCGCGAGCGCGGTCGCGACCGCAAGGTCGTTGAGCGCCGTGGGCGCCTGCAGCGCCACGATCGGAAACGCGGCGTAGAGAAGAGCCCCGAAAAGCGCCGCCCTGAGGTCCAGGCCGATCCGCCGGGAGATGCCCGCAACCGCGAGCGCGCCCACGGGAAGGCACGCGACCTGGAAGAGCGCCGCGTACCGGTCGGTCTGCGCGACCAGCATCGTCAGCCCCTGCGCGATCTCGGTGCTCGGCGGGTTCGCGTCGAGGTTGGAGCCCGGCGCGTTCGGGATCGCGCCGACGGCGTGCTGCTGGATCCAGAGGACGATGCGCGGCAGGTGATACGCCATCACGTCGATGTCGAACGGCGGGATCGCGAGCGCGATCACGACGACGTAGACGCCGGCGATCGCGTTGGCGACGGCGAGGAGCGCGAGCACGGGGTCTCGAAGCGCCTCTCGTATCGCGTTGAGGGCGGGGCGGAACGCCGGCGGCTTCGCCCGCCCCGTCGCGTGCCAGATCGCGAGCGAGAGAGCGAGCCCGGCGGCGATCGCGGTGAGCATCCAGCCTCTCGTCCAGGAGCGGACGAGGCTGAGGAGCATCGTCTCGCAGACGACGAGCGCCCAGGCGACGGTGAACACTCCGAGGGTGAACGAGACCGGCGAGCGGAGTCGCAGGCACGAGACGAGGAGCCCGGCGGTGGCGAGCACGCCGAGCGTCGCGGCGAGAAGGAGGACCGCGCCCATCAGCCGGTCGGGGCGGAGATCCGACGGTAGAGCCTCCACGTCGTCGGCCCCGGCACCCGCCGCCACGCCCGAGTGTCGACGTCCGCGGTCGAGCCGAACACCACGAGATGGTCGGCGTCCGGGGGAATGACCCCGTCCGGCTCCACGAAGAGCACCCTGTGCCACGGCCCTGTTCCGAACACGATGTACACCGGCGTGAACGGCCCGGCGCGAACCGCAAGCGTGTCGGCGGCCCGCAGTGCCCGCTCGCCGAGTCGCTGGGTCCTGACGATCGCCGGCACGTCGGCGGAGAACGCGCTGTTGACCTGCCAGCGTGGAGCGGCCCACATCGTCGCCTCCCGGATCGGCTCGAACAGCGTGATTCCGGCCGGACGGGCACGGAAGTGGAGGAGCGAAAGGCCGAGCGCGAGCACCGCGATCGACATCGTGGCCCAGGCGACCGCGCGAATCCTGAGCACGATCCCGAAGGCGGCGGCAGCGAGGGCGGCGGCCAGGATGAAGAAACGACCACGTCCAGGGTCCCAGACGAACGCCGCGGAGTTCGTCAGGTAGAGGAGCGCCGGCGCGGCGGCGAGCGCGCCGAGCACGGGACCCCCACGGACTTCCCTCGGCCGGCGCCACAGGACGGCGAGCGTCGCGATCCACAGGAGGACGAGCGCGGGCCCGAACCACGCCTCGCCGGGCGAAGGGCGCGCCGCCGCGGAGAGTGGAATGTCGGAGAGAACGTCGTCCCGTCCGACCGCGAGCCACCCGTGTGCGATCGCGCGCGCGGCAGCCTGGTGACCGGCGGCGACGAGCCACGGCGTGACGGCGACGAGCAACCCGGCGAGGGCGAGCCTTGTCCCGGGCCGTCCGCGACGTCTGGCGACGAGCGCCGCGCAGACCAGGGCGGCAGCGACGATCGGAAACACCAGACGGTCGCGCCCGACGACCCCTCCGAGGTCGATCGTCTGCAGGAGATAGCGGCAGAGCCGCAGCAGGACGTCGGCAGGGGCATGAGATGGCACCTGGTCGTACTCGCTCGCGAGTCCGCCGTCCCAGGATCCCGTACGCGCGAGGTTTGCGGCGTACCACCAGCACCCGAGTGCACCGCCGGCGATCGCCGCCGCGCCCACACGGCTGAGCCGTCGCGCCGGGAGGGCGAGCACGAGGAAGAGACCGACTGCCGGCAGCGCGAGGATCCCCGAGACCTTCGTGCTCAGCGCAAGGGCGACGGCGAGGGCCATCAGCCCGAGCTCTCCCCACGGCCGGCCGAGCCCGAAGTACGCGGCGAGGATGAGCGCCGTGGCCGTCGCCAGGTCGTTTGCTGCCGTCGGTGCCTGGAGGGCGACGATCGGAAACGAGGCGAAGACGAGACCGCCGAAGACGGAGCCGGAGGGGGTCAGGCCGAGGCGGCGCGCGATCCCCGCGACCGCAACCGCGGCGGCTGGAGCGCAGACGAGTTGGAAAAGCGACGCGTAGCGGTCGGAGACGGCGAAGAGAGGGCCGAGGCCCTGGGCGATCTCGGCGGCCGGTGGGTTCGCGTCGAGGTTCGGGCCCGGAGAGTCGGGGATCGCAGCGACAGCGTGCTGCTGGATCCAGAGGACGATGCGCGGCAGGTGGTAGGCGAGCACGTCGGGGTCCATCGGGGGGATCGCGAGCGCCACGACTGCGAGGTATGCGTAGGCGAGCAAGAGCGCCGCCGCGAAGATCGCGAGGAGCGGGTCGCGGAGCGCTTCTCGTGTCGCGTTGAGGGCGGGGCGGTACGTGGGGGGCCGGGGGCGTCCGGTCGCGTGCCAGACCGCGAAGGAGAGGCTGAGCCCGGCGGCGATCACGGCGAGCATCCAGCCTCTCGTCCAGGAGCGGGCGAGGCTGAGCAGCATGGTCTCGAAGACGACGAGCGCCCAGGCCGCGGTGAACACCCCGAGGGTGAACGAGACCGGCGAGCGGAGCCGGAGGGTCGAGAGGAGGAGCGTCGCGGTGGCGATGACGCCGAGCGTCGCGACGACGAGGAGCGCCAGGCCCATCCGAGGCGAGGATCATACGGCTGCCGGCCGATACCATCCCCGCGATCGCGACCCCGGGAGGACGTGTGCGTGAGCTCCTAATCGACGGCAGGCGGATTGCCGACGACACCACGTGCTTCGTGATCGCCGAGATCGGCAACAACCACCAGGGCAGCGTCGAGAAGGCGCAGGAGCTGTTCGCCGCCGCCAAGCAGTGCGGCGTCGACGCGGTCAAGCTCCAGAAGCGCGAAAACCGCCGCCTCTACACCCGGGAGCTCTACGAAAGCCCGTACGACAACGAGAACAGCTTCGGAGCGACGTACGGAGCGCACCGCGAGGCGCTCGAGCTCGATCGCGCCGCGTACGTCGAGCTGCAGGCCTGCGCACGGGAGCTCGGGCTCGTCTTGTTCGCCACCGCCTTCGACGAGTCGAGCGCCGATCTGCTCGCCGAGCTCGACGTCCCGGCCTTCAAGATCGCCTCGGGCGACCTCACGAACACGCCGCTCCTTCGGCACGTCGCGGCGTTCGGCAAGCCGCTCGTCGTCTCGACGGGCGGCGCCACCATCGAGGACGTCGATCGCGCCGTCGAGGCGGTCGTCGAGGCCGGTGGAACGCTCTGCCTGCTCCAGTGCACGGCCGCGTACCCGGCCGCCGTCGAGGAGCTGAACCTCGGCGCGATCACGACGCTGCGCGAGCGATATCCCGAGCTCGTCGTGGGGCTCTCCGACCACCAGGACGGGATCGCGATGGCACCGGTCGCCTACATGCTCGGGGCGCGCGTGATCGAGAAGCACTTCACGCTCTCCCATGCCGCAAAGGGCACCGACCACGCGTTCTCGCTGATGCCCGAGGGCATGCGCAAGCTCGTCCGCGACCTGCGTCGCGTGCCGGCCGCGATCGGCGACGGCGTCAAGCGGCCGCTGCCGAGCGAGGAGCAGCCCCTCCGGAAGATGGGGAAGCAGCTCGTCGCAGCGCGGCCGCTCGCCGAGGGGCACGTGCTCGCCGACGGCGACCTCGTCGCGAAATCTCCCGCCGACGGTGGCCTGCCGCCCTATGCGCTCGCGGAGCGTCCTCGGCCTTCGGCTGGCGCGTGCTCTCGCGGAGGACGAGACGATCCTGGCGGGCGACGTCGCCGGGGGATGGGTGAAAGACACCGGCACCCAACGGGATCGACCGGCGGCCGCAGCGCCCTGAGACGGCTACGCCCCCCGCGCCGACCTCGTCCGTCAGCTGGTGCAGCGAAAGATCTTCCCGAGATACGAGCTCCAGTCCGGCTTCGCCTCCGGTGCGCAGGCCGAGAGCACGGGATCGGTCGGCGGTGTCTCGTCGCCCGGCGCCCCGAAGTCCAGCACGACGACGAAATGCTCGCCGGGCGTGACAGTCGCGTGGCTCCTCGTGCGCCAGCGGCATCAGGACGGGCAATGCCTGGACGTACTCGACGTTGAGGCCGGTCACGCTGACCGGGCATCCCCCGGCGGCGCGCGCAGCGGCCTCACGCACGATGCCTCCTGCGCGCGCTGCTCGTCTACCCAATCCTTCGTCCAGCCACGGCTGTCCCGTACCTGCCAGGCGCCACCCACGACGAGGACGGCGCCCGTCACGAGGACGGCCGCAGTGCCGAGCGGGATAACGCTGCGGACGAGGGCGAGCGCCGCGAGCACGATGGCCGGGAAGTAGTAGCGACTCACGACGACGCCGGTTCCAGCGGCCGCGACGAGGAACGCGAGCGCGACTACCAGGAGCCCGATGGAGAGCCAGTCCGTCCCCCGGCCGAAGACGCTCGACGCAACCACCACGAACGCTGCCACGGCGATGATCGTCGGGAGATCGGAGCCGAGCGCGAACCCGGCTCCGCTCAGCTGATCCGAGAACCGGTCGACGAAGCTCTTCGCGGCCGTCGCCTCAGGGTAGGGCCGTACCCCCGCAAGCCACAGCTGCGCCGTTCGGAACCCGAGAGGAAGGTACGGCAGCAGGATCCCACCCGCGAGCAGTCCGACCGCTATGCGTCTCCGTCGAGCCAGCGTGTCCCACCGGGGTCGCTGACCCGCAATCGTCGGCCAGAGAAACGGGGCGAGCAGGAGGACGCACAGTGACGTCTCCTTCTGGAGCACCCCGAACCACCAGAAGAGAAGCCCGGCGGCTGCCGTTGCACCGACCACGACCCCCGGCTGGGGTCGATCGAGGAGAGCGTCGAGGCAGCGGACGAGCAGGGCGGCGCCGAGCCCCATGGAGCCGACCAGGAGGATCTCCTGCGGCGCGTACCGGGCCAGGTCGATGACGAGCGACGGAGCCGTGATTGCCGCCAGCGGTACGCCGGCAACGAGCAGCCAGCGGGGATCCCGCCCCTCGATCCTCCGGTACCCCGCCTCCGCCAGCAGGAGCGCCAGCAGCGTCACACCGAGGATGACGACTGCGATGCGCAAAGCCTCCCAGACCTTCGGGCCGAGGAAACTCGCCGGCGCGCCGAGCGTGTACCACTGCAGCTCGTTCCACACGACGAACCCGGGTCGGTAGCGCCCGGGCTCCGGGCTGCCGAGCCGGACGATGCCGTGTAGCTGCGACGGCGCCTCCTCTATTCCGCTCCAGTCGTCGACCATCGATGGGAACGAATGGTGGAAGCGCGGCTCGACTCCCCAGACGACCGCCAGCGAGACGATCCCGAGGCATACGAGGAGGCCGACACGGACCCGCATGCGCCGGTTCTAGCATCGCCGCCAACCGACCCGGACGAGGCTGTCGACGGCTGGGCGGAACGGGCGAGGGTGCCGCCGACACTCCGACGCGCTACCGTCGGCGCGACCATGCAGCCGGCGCACCGCAACCTCGGGCAGGTCGTTCGCTCGGTGTCGCCGACCCAGGCGGTGGCGGTCGCGCTCGCGCTTGCGTTCGCCCTCGTGATCCTGCTCGGTGCGGGCGCCGCGGGCGCGCGCATCGGCGATCTCGCAAGCCGGCGGGATGCTGCGCTCGCGTCGAGGCTGCGCCCCGCGGACGCGGCGATCGACGTCGGCGTCGTGCTGCGCCGGTTCCGGGCGATGTTGCAGGCGGACGACCGATTCGCCCTGGTCCTCCCTCCGGACCTGAGCATCGACGACGCAGCGTTCGATCGGCTCCTGGCCCTGTCCATGCTGTACCCCGCGCTCGCCGTCGACGATCGCAGAGATGCCGATGTCGTGGTCGTGTTCGGCGAGCCGTCGCGTGAGGTACGTCGTGCGTTCGAGAAGGTCGATTCCGCCGGCGACGTGTGGCTGGGGCGCCGGCGCCGATGAGCGACGTCGTCCGCCTCGTCGCGCTCAATGCCGCGTTCGGCGTCGCGGGCGCCGTGGTGACGGTGATCGCCGGGATACCCCTCCGGCGGCGTTGGCTTCCGACCATTCTCGGGCTCTCACCTGCCGTGGGACTGGCGGTCTGCGGTCTCGCCGCGAGTTTCGGCGCGATGGCCGGCGTCGACGTCGAGCTGATCTCCGCGTCCACCATCGCAACGTGCGGGGTCGTCCTCGCTTGGCCTGTGCTTCGGGGTCGGCGGCCCGGGACAGGCTCGCTCGCCGTCCCGAGGCCGGCGACAGCCGGTCGGGTGGTCGAGCTCGCCGCTCTCGCCGGGCTCGCTGTCCTGTCGGTCTCGATCGTCCGCCTCTACGCGGCGACGGATCTCGATGCGTGGGACGGGTGGGCGATCTGGGCGCCGAAGGCACACGCGCTCTTCGTCGAGGGCGATGTCTGGGGACCGGTCTTCAGGGAAGCCGCCTATTCCATGCAACACGAGGAATATCCGATCCTGATGCCGAGCCTGGAGGCGCTCTCGGCGCATGCGATCGGCCGATTCGATCCGTCGCTGATCGACATCGAGCCGGCCGCCGTGCTGATCGCCTTCGGCTGGGGCGTGTGGGCGGTGCTCCGGCTCGTCGTGAGCCCTGGACTCGCCGCTCTCGTCGCGCTCGCGCTGACCGGGTCGGCGCCGCTGATCGACAACGGCTCGGGCAACTATGCGGACTCGAGCGTTGCCGCCTTCACCGCTCTGGGGCTCGTGTGCGTGCTCGTGTGGCTCTCCCGGGGGTCCGGGGCGACGCTCGTGCTCGCGGCGGTGTTCTTCGCCGCGGCGGCTTCGACCAAGGCCGAGGGCCTCGTGTTCGCGCTCGCCGCGCTCGTGGCCGCGCTCGCGACAGCACGCGGCTTCGGGCGCGCGCTCGGCTCCGCGCTCGCGTTCGCGGCTGCCGTGCTGCTCATGCCGGCCGCTTGGGCCGTGGTCGACCGACTCAACGGGCCGGGAGCGACGAACATCGACCGTGCCACGCTCTACCGTCCTTCGGCCATGCTCG
Source organism: uncultured Actinomycetes bacterium (assembly GCA_963798725.1). Taxonomy (GTDB): domain Bacteria; phylum Actinomycetota; class Thermoleophilia; order Gaiellales; family Gaiellaceae; genus Gaiella. Next base: position 37,521 of record CAWCUL010000001.1, on the reverse strand, counting down.
ATGCCGCGGGGCGCGTCCCCTCGGCGGCGTGGCGGCTGCTGGAGGAGAGCGTCTCTTCCTGGCCCCTCGCTTCGGCCGCCGTGATCGTCGCCATCGTCGCCGCGTGCGTCGCACGACTTTGGTGGGAGGTCGCCTTCGTCGCCATCTGGGGCGCTGTGTCCTTTGTCGCTCTCGTCGGCGTGTACTACGCGGACGGGGCTCCGATCGACTGGCTCCTGGACACCTCTGCCGACCGCGTCGTCTTCTCGCTCGTGCTCGGGCTCGCCGTCATTGCGCCGATGCTCGCCCGGGGCATGTGGCAACGTGCGTCGGCGCGTTCCGATCGCGGCACGCCGGCGGTCGACGCCTTGATCCGGCCGGTGGACGCGGCCGGATCTAGGATCGCCCCGTGAGCGACCCGCTGTTCGACCTCGCCGGGCGCGCCGCCGTCGTGACCGGCGGGATGGGTCAGCTCGGGGCAGAGCTCGCATCCGCGCTCGCCGCACGCGGGATGCGCGTCGCGATCCTCGATCTCTCCACCGATCCGCGGCCCGGCGCGGCCGGCCTTCGTACCGGGCTCGACGAGGGCGCGATCCGCACGCATGCGTGCGACGTGACCGACCGCGGGGCGGTCGAGGCGGCGCTCGCGCTCGTCGAGGCGGACTGGGGCGTACCGCACCTGCTCGTCAACGCGGCGGCGATCGACGCGCCGCCCGACGCCCCGGCCTCGGAGGTCGGCCCGTTCGAGGACGTCCCGCTCGACGCGCTCGCGCGCGTCGTCCACGTGAACGTGCTCGGCGTCGTCGTCCCCTGTCAGGTGTTCGGCGGGGCGATGGCCCGCGCCGGCCGGGGATCGATCGTCAACGTCGGCTCGGTGTACGGCCTGCTCTCACCCGACCAGGGCCTCTACGACTTCCGGCGCGAGGCGGGCGAGACGTTCTTCAAGCCGGTCGCCTACTCGATCTCGAAGTCCGCGCTGACGAACCTCACGCGCTACCTCGCCACGTACTGGGGTCGGACCGGCGTCCGGGTCAACACGCTGACTCCCCACGGGATCGAGAACGAGCAGCCGGCGCAGTTCGCCGAGGCGTTCGCGGCGCGCTCGCCTCTCGGACGGCTGATGGACGCTTCCGAGGCGGTCGGCGCGGTCGTGTTCCTCGCTTCGGATGCGTCGTCCTACGTGACGGGCACGAACCTGGTCGTCGACGGCGGCTGGTCCGCCTGGTGATATCGGCCGAAGCGCCGAACCTCGTCGCCGGCGAGGACAGGCCGTCGTTGGACGGGAGATGGTTCGAGAAGTCGCGTCCGGCGGACGGTGCCCCGCTCTGTCGCGTCGCTCGGTCGAGCGCGGCGGATGCGGACGCCGCCGTCACGGCCGCATGCGAGGCGCAGCCGGAATGGGCGGCGCGCACGCCGGTCGAGCGGGGCGACGTCGTGCGGGGGATCGTCGAGCTCCTGCGCGAGCGTCGCGAGGAGGCGAGCGAGCTCGTCGCAGCCGAGACCGGCAAGTCCCTCGCCCTCGCGCGCGGCGAGACCGACGCGGCGATCGAGATGGGCTTCTTCGTCGCGGGCGAGGGGCGCCGTTCGTACGGGCGCACCACGACCTCGTCGATGCCGCATCGCACCGTGCTCACGCTGCGTCGTCCCGTCGGGGTGGCAGCCCTTCTGATCTCGTTCAACACCCCGCTTCCGAATGTCGCGTGGAAGGCGTTTCCGTCGATCGTCTGCGGCAATGCGTCGGTCCTGAAGCCCTCCGAGCACGCGCCGCTCTCTGCGTGGTGGCTCGGAGGGCTCTGCCTCGAGGCCGGGTTGCCGGCCGGCGTGTTGAACGTCCTGCAGGGGCTCGGAGCGGAGGCGGGCACGCCGCTCGTCGAGGACAAGCGGGTCGATCTCGTCAGCTTCACGGGCTCCGCCTCGACCGGCCGGCTGGTCGCCGAGGCCGCTGGGCGGCGGCTCGCGAAGACGTGCTTGGAGCTGGGTGGCAAGAACGCGCTCGTCGTCTGCGACGACGCCGATCTCGATCGCGCGGTCGAGTGGACGCTCGCATCCGCGTTCTCGAACGCCGGCCAGCGATGCGCCGCCGCCAGCCGGGTCGTCGTCTTCGACGCGGTCTACGAGGAGTTTCGTGAGAGGCTCGTCGCCGGCGTGGACGCGCTCGCGGACGTCGGGCCGGTGGTCAGCCGGGCGAGCATGGAGCGGATCCTCGCTGCGGTCGCGCGCGCCCGTGACGATGGGGCGACCGTGCTCAGGGGCGGAGAGCGTGTCGGCGAGGCCGGTTGGCACGTGTCGCCGACGCTCGTCGAGGGCGTCGCGCCGGACGCGCCGCTCTCGTGCGAGGAGCTTTTCGGCCCGGTCGCGGCCCTCTATCGGGTGGGAGGTCTCGACGACGCGGTCTCGCTCGTCAACGACTCGCCCTACGGCCTCACGGCGGCGATCCACACGGCGAGCGTCCATCGCGCGATGGTGTTCGCCGAGCGGGTGACGGCCGGCGTCGTCGTCGTCAACGCGGGGACGCACGGGAGCGAGCCGCACATGGGCTTCGGCGGCGTAAAACAGTCCGGCACCGGCTGGAAAGAGGCAGGCGTCGAGGCGCTCGACGTCTACTCCGAGACCCGGTACGTGAACCTCGTCCACGACCCCCAGCGCGTGTGAGGGGCGAACGCCGGTGTCTGACACCGAACGTCCCTGCGGGCCGTGTCCGCCGGGGCGCGTCCGGCGTCCTGTCGAGCAGGGCGCCCGACGCCGGACTCGCGGAACCCGCATAACCCTGCCGCTCCCCGGCTGTGGAACGATTGGCACGAAGTTGGCACAGTTTGCGCTTGACACAAAACGGTGTCTGACACCGTCGTCGACCGACGAGCCCGTCTCGTGAGCCGGGCGCCAGTCGCCGTCCTCGGTGTCGGGGGCGTCGGAGGGATGCTCGCCGCGCGGACGGGTGCGGTGTGCGTCGGCACGGAGCGGACGGTCGCGGCGATCCGCGAGCGCGGGCTGACGCTGAGGCAGGGCGACGACGTAACCGTCGTCCACCCGGATGCGGTCGAGCGGCTCGAGCGGCCCGTGTCGCTCCTCGTCGTGGCGGTGAAAGCCTACGACCTCGAAAGCGCCCTCGATCGCATCGCAGCGGACGCGCTGGCGAACGCCGTCGTCCTGCCGCTCGTCAACGGCCTCGAGCACGTCGAGCGGCTCAGGGTGCGGCTCTTTCCGGGGCGGGAGACCCCCGTCGTCGCCGCGGCGGTCGGCAGCCTGTCGGCGTGGTCGCCCGAGCCGGGGGTCGTCGTTCAGGTGACGCATGCGCCGGCGAGGATCTCTGCAGCGTCGCGCGATCTCGACCACGAGACCCTCGTCGCCGCGCTCGCGCCCCTCGAGGGTCGGGCGATCGAGGTGATCGTCGGCGATCGCGAAGGCGACGTGCTGTGGGAGAAGGCGGCGCGCCTCGCCGTGCTCGCGGCGGCCACCATCACGTCGGGGCGTCCAGTGGGCGAGCTCCGTGACGATCCGGCATGGCGGGAGCGAATCCTCGCGGCACTCGACGAGTCGGTCGCAGTCGCGGCGGCTGACGGCGTTCGGCTCACGGCCTCCGACCAGTGGGCGAAGATCGGGGCGATGCCGCCCGAATCCACGACGTCGGCGGCACGGGACGCGGCAGCCGGCGGGCCGACGGAGCTGGACGCGATCACCGGTTCGGTTGTGCGCGCAGGCGAACGACTCGCCGTCGCGACGCCGGTGCTCGCGAAGCTTCTCGAGGAGGCTCGATGCCGAGCGTGATAGCGCTGATCGGCGCACGCTCCGGCTCCGAACGAGTGCCGGACAAGAACGTGCGCCGTCTCGCTGGACATCCTCTGCTCGCGTACGCGATCGAGACGGCCCGGCAGTCGCAGGTCTGCGAGCGAATCGTGGTCTCCACGGACAGCGAGCAGATCGCGCAGGTCGCACGGTGGTACGGGGCGGACGTTCCGTTCCTGCGACCGGACGAGTACGCGACCTCGACCTCGCCGGACATCGAGTGGATCGCCTGGACCCTTCCCCGGCTCGGGGAGCACTACGACCTGTTCGCGATCGTACGTGCGACGAATCCGTTCCGCGGTCCCGACGTGATCCGCCGCGGGCTCGACCAGCTTCTCGCGACGCCGGAGGCCGACTCGGTTCGCGCGGTCGAGCTCGTCAAGCAGCACCCGGGAAAGATGTGGGTGCTCGACGAGGTCGGGAGGCTGATGCGACCGCTTCTCGACCAGTCGCACCTCGACATTGCCTGGCACGCCGGTCAGTACCAGGCGCTTCCGCCCGTGTACGCACAGAACAGCGCGCTCGAGATCGCGTGGACGCGTGTCGTCGGGGCGACAGGGACGCGCGAGGGACGCATGCTTGCCCCGTTTCTCACCCACGGCTACGAGGGCCTGAACATCGACGACGAGGACGACTTCGCGCGAGCCGAGGAGCTCGTCGCCACGGGCCGTGCTCAGCTTCCCGTCGTCGAACGCGAGCCGTATCCTGCCGCGGATGGCTGATCGGCGACCTCGGCACGACCGGCCGGGTACTGCAGTGCCGTCCGACCGCCGTCCCCCAACGCCCCGGCGTTCCCACCCGGTCCGGCCGTGAAGCTCTCCGCGCTCGAGACGCTCTCGTGCGACGCCGGTTGGCGCCCTTGGCTCTTCGTCAAGGCGACGGCGGACGACGGGCTCGTCGGCTGGTCGGAGGTCACCGACTCCCACGGGTCGCCGACCGGGCTCGCCGGTGTGGTGCAGGACCTCGCCCCGCTCGTTCTCGGAAAGGACCCGAGCGCCGTCGAGGCGATCCACTGGGACCTCTACCGCCGGACGCGCCAGAGCCCCGGCTCGATCGTGCAGAAGGCGATCGGCGGAATCGAGAACGCGCTGCTCGACCTGAAGGGAAAGGCGCTCGGCGTCCCGGTATACGAGCTGTACGGCGGCCCGACCCGGGAGACGGTCCCGCTGTACTGGTCCCATTGCGGCACCACACGGGCCCGCGCGTGGGAGGTGACGGGGACGCCGAAGCTCGGCTCGTACGAGGCGGTCACAGAACTCGGGCGCGAGGTCGTGGAACGCGGGTACCGCATGTTCAAGACGAACATCGTCGTCCCGGGCGACGAGCCGCGCGTCCTGATGCCGGGCTTCGGGCGGGACGGCGGCACCGACCGGAACCCGACGCCGGAGCTGATCGAGACGTTGACCCGCCTGCTCGACGCGTTCCGCGAAGGGACCGGCGGGAAGGCCCAGCCGATCGTCGACCTCAACTTCAATCTCACAACCGAGGGGATCGTGCGCGTCGCCCGCGCGCTCGAGCCCTTCGATCTAGCCTGGCTCGAGGTCGACTCCTACGACGCAGCGGCTCTTGCGCACGCGCGGCGGCGCTCACCCATTCCGCTCTGCTCCGGCGAGAACCTCTACGGCCTCCGGGGCTTTCGGCCGTACCTCGAGACGGGGGCGCTGGACGTGGCGTCGGTGGACGTGATCTGGAACGGGTTCGCCCAGTCCCTCAAGATCGCGGCGCTGGCGGAGACGCACGAGGTCGCCTGCGCTCCGCACAACTACTACAGCCACCTCGCGACGTTCATCGCCGCACAGTGGTGCGCGACGATCCCGAACGTCCGTCTGCTCGAGGTGGACGTCGACGACGTGCCGTGGCGCGAAGAGCTGACCACCGCCGTTCCGCAGATCGACGCCGGCGAGGTCGCCGTCCCACCGGGGCCGGGTTGGGGCTGCGACGTCCGCGAGGACGTGCTTCGGGCGCACCCCGTGGCGTAGAGGCGCCTCCCTTCGGGACGCCGGCGGGGGCGCCGGGCGTGGGCGGTGTCAGACACCGTTTTGTGTCAAGGGCAAACAGTGCCGATTCTGTGTCAATCGCTCCACAGCCGCGATGCCGGTCGGATCGGGCGTCCTTCGTCGCGCCCCCTGCGAGGAGGGCATGTCTTTCGGGGACGACTTGACGAGATTCGGTGTCAGACACCGTCCGTCGGCGGCCGACTCCGCCGGTGGTCCCGCCAGCGGGTCGAGTACCGTTCTCCCGTCGTGGCGGCGCATGAGGTCGAACCGTGAGGCTTCCCGCCTCCGTGCGGGCCACGGCCTGGCGGTCGGGGCGACGCGCGGTCGACTGGAGCGCCGAACGGCTGAAGCTCGCGACGTACGTCCCGCACGTCGAGTACCGCGAGCAACTCGGGCTCCACACGACGTACGTGGAGGACACGCGTCCGATCCGTGACAAGCGGCCGACCACGCGCGCGGCCGACGTCGCCGACCTCACGCTCACGCTCGAGGGTCTCGAGGACGTCCTCGGCGACCGCGCCTGGGACGGGAAGCGCCTGCTCGAGGTGGGCCCGAAGTACGGCGTGCACTCCCTCTGGATAGACGAGCGGCTGCACCCGTCCGAGCTCGTGTTCTCGGACTTCGAAGCCGACCGCCACCTGCACGAGGAGTGGGAGCACCAGCTCGAGGCGCCCCATCGCTGGGTGTTCGGCGATCTCCGCGCGGCGGAGGGGCTGCGCGCGCTCGAGCCCTTCGACTGCGTGTTCTTCCTCGGTGTCCTCTACCACAGCGCGTTCCATCTGCCGCTGCTCTCGATGCTCAACCGGGTCACGAGGCCGGGGGGCGAGATGCTGCTCGAGACCACCGTCGATCCGCGCCCCGACGCCGCGCTTCGCGTGCGCTGGCAGGCAGGGGTCGGCAAGGCGAAGATGATCCCCACCGTCGACGCCCTGCGGATCGAGCTTGCGTGGACCGGATGGCGCGAAGTGACCCGCTTCACGGACTACCGCCCCGGCTCGAGCGAGGCCCTGTTCCTCTGCCGCAAGACCGACGAGCTCGGCGACCGCGAGCTGGCGGACGTCGTCGCTCCACAGCGGGTCGAGCCGCAACGTTGAAGAGGCTCGAGGCGCTCGCGGGGACGCGGCGCGGCGCGGCAGCCCTCTTCGGCCTCGGGCTCCTCGTCTACGGGCTCGTCAGCATCGGTCTGCCGCTCGTCCGTGGACGGGACTTCCCGACCTATGTCGCCACGTGGGTGCAGCTCGACGAATGGCACTCGGTGCTGCCGATGACGATGCTCTACCGGACGCCGGTCGCGCCGATCGTCGGGATCGGCCCGCTCGACGTGCTCGGCCCGTGGGTGACCCAGGCATGGTTCGCCGTGCTCTACGCCGGGTCGATCGTCGCCTGGGCCGCGGTGGCGCGTCGGGCGGGGCCGCGGGCCGCGCTGCTCGCCGCCGCTGCGCTCATCGTCTACCCGGGATACGTCCTCCTCTTCCATCGCCTGGCGAGCGACGCGATCTTCGCAGCGGGGTTTGCCCTCTGGGCGCTGCTCGTCGCGCGAGCAGTGGAAAGCCCCACACGCGTGAGATTCGCCCTCGTCGGGCTGGGAGTCGCCGTGCTGGCGCTCACCCGCCCGGGGAACCAGGTGCTGCTCCTCACGGCGCTCGTCCCACTCGCCCTGCCGCTCGGCTGGCGTGCCCGAGGGTGGCTCGTCGCGGCGACGCTCGTGCCGGCCGTCGTCGTCCTCGCCGCCTGGACGGTGAACAACGGCGCTCGCTACCACGACTACACGGTCGCGCGCGGGAGCGAGGCATACCTGCCGTTCTTCCGCGTGCTCACGACGGACCATCTCGTCGATCCTGCGAACGGAGACGCATCCCGTCGACTCGCGGACGCGGTGGAACGGGACATCCTCCCGCGCGAGCCCTACCGCTCCCGTGGAATCGACCTCGACACGTTCCTCTCCCGCGCCAGCGACCGCATGTTCGAGGACGTGCTGAACCTGTCCGACCGGACGTGGGGGTGGGACAGCGACTACGCGACGCTTCGAAGCGTCGCGCTCGAGTCGATCCGGGCGCACCCGGGCGCCTATCTCTCCGGTGTTGCATCGACGGTGGGCCGTCTCCTGTGGCAGCCGTTCTTCTACGAGCTGCCGCCGGTGGCAGCCGCCCCCGAACCGAGTGCGTCGCCGACGGGAGGCACCGGTCCTGCGGACGACGACGAGGACGGCGAGCTGATCCCGGCGGCGAACCAGGGCTTCTACTACACGACGCCGGACCAGCGGGTGACGGAGGTCTGGCGCGCCGACGGGACCCACTGGCCGGTCTTTCGCGACCCCGCCGACGCCGCCCGGTATGCGACGCTGCAGCGTGACATCTCCCGCGTCGGCGAGCACGTCCCGCCGTACGAGGGCGACGCGACGCTGACGCGGCAGGTCAGCCGTGCCTCCAAGGTGTGGCCGCGGGCAGCGCTCTGGCTCCTCGTCGGCCTCGCGGCCGTCGGCGTGCGGCGACCGCGAGGCTCCCTCGTCGCGCTCGTGCTCGCCGCCGCGGCGCTCCTCGTGATCCTGCTGGACGCGGCTGCGATCTACGCCGTCGCCGAGTTCGCCGTCCCCGTCGTTCCGGCGTTCGTCGTGCTCGCCGCCATCGGCCTCGTGGGCGCGCGTGCCGAGCAGGGCGCTACGGTTCCCGCTCGATGATCGACCTCGCGCTCGCACCGGCCGCGGCGATCCGGCGCGTCGTCGACGGTGCCGACCGCAGCGACGAGCGGCTCGCCCTCGCAGCCGACATGTGCCGGCTGAACGCACTCGTGGCGGTGAAGTGCGCCGGCTCCGGGCATCTCGGCTCGAGCTTCAGCTCGCTCGACCTGATGGCGCACCTCATGTTCGAGACGCTGAACACGCGGAGGCTTGGCTTCGGCGACCCGGATCGCGACGTCTTCTTCTCGTCCAAGGGCCACGACGTCCCGGGGCTCTACGCCGTCCTCCACGCGCTCGGGACGATCCCTTCGGAGAAGCTCATGCGCCTTCGCCGTCACGGCGGCCTCGACGGGCACCCGGACGTCTCGACGCCCGGAATCGAGGCGAGCTCGGGCTCGCTCGGGATGGGGCTCTCCAAGGGGCGTGGGATCGCCTGGGCGAAACGGCGGCTGGGTCGCGGCGGAGTGGTCGTGGTGCTCACCGGTGACGGCGAGCTCCAGGAAGGGCAGAACTGGGAGGCGCTGCAGGCGGCTACGCACCAAGGGGTCGGGCGACTGTGGGCGATCGTCGACCGGAACGAGCTGCAGTCCGACAAGCCGACGGAGGAGATTCTCGCGCTCGGCGACCTCGAGGCGAAGCTACGCGCCTTCGGCTGGCACGTCGAGCGATGCTCGGGTCACGACCATGGCGCGCTGCGTCGGGTCTTCGAGGGGTTCCGCGCCGTCCCCGACGACGTGCCGAAGGTGCTCGTCGCCGACACGATCAAGGGGAAGGGCGTGTCGTTCATGGAGCATCCGGTCGCGCTCGAGGAGGGCGGCGGCACGTATCGCTGGCACGCGGGCGCGCCCGACGACGACGCGTACGCGCGTGCCCGGGCGGAGCTCGAGCAGCGGATCGCCGCGGGCCTAGACGCACTCGAGCTCCCGCCGCTCGAGCTCGAGCAGACGCCGCCCTCAGCGGCCCCGTCCGAGCAGGGCAGCCTCCAGGGGGAGCCCGAGAGCGGATCGGGCAGCGCCTCGCGAATGCGCGACGAGGCCGAGTACGTCTCCGCCGCGTTCGGGGACGAGCTTCTCGCGCTCGCCCGCGAGCACGAGCACGTCGTCGTGCTCGATGCCGACCTCTCCTCCGACTGCCGCGTACGCGCCGTCGAGGACGCGCTTCCCGAGCGGTTCGTCGAGAACGGGATCGCCGAGCAGGACATGGTCTCGATGGCCGCCGGTCTGGCGCGGCATGGCCTCCTTCCGGTGGTGAGCTCGTTCGCGAGCTTTCTCGCCTCGCGGGCGAACGAGCAGATCTACAACCAGGCGAGCGAGGGGACAAAGGTCGTCTACGCGCTCCATTACGCAGGGTTGATCCCGGCCGGACCGGGCAAGTCGCACCAGTCGATCCGCGACTCGTCGCTCCTCGCGGCGCTCCCCAACGTCACGGTCGTCCATCCCGCGAACGCAGCCGAGACGCGCGCGCTCCTGCGCTGGGCGGTCGAGGATGCCGAAGAGAGCGTGGCGCTGCGTCTCGCGATCGGGCCGTCCCCCCGCGCGATCGACCTCGGCGACGTCCGGGTCGCTCCCGGCCGTGGAACCGTGCTCCGAGAAGGCCCGGACGTGCTCGTCCTCTCGTACGGGCCTGTCATGCTGCACGAGGCGCTCGTCGCCGCCGAGCTCCTCGCCGAGCGCGGGATCGGGGCGCAGGTGGTCGCGATGCCCTGGCTCGGCCGCGTCGACCCGGCCTGGCTCGATCCTCTCACCGAGGTGTTCGACGAGATCGTCGTGCTCGAGGACCACGCACCGGTCGGGGGCCTCGGGACGACTCTCGCGCACGCGTTCGCCGCCTCGGAGACGTCCAGGCGCCCACATCTCACCGTGCTCGGGGTCGAGGGCTGGCCCGCGGGCGGCTCCCCCGGCGAGGCTCTGCGCCATCACTCGCTGGACGGAGCCTCGGTCGCCGACCGCGTCGGCCGGCTCGTCCGTCGTCCCGCGGCCCGGTAGCGCTCGCACCCGTGGCCGCCGACCGCGCCTGGCTGGTCTTCATCGAGCCGATCTCGACGCGTGTGCTCGTGGAATGCGGTGTCGTCTCGGGTCTCCACGATCGGCTCGGCGGGCGTCTGACGCTGCTGGACATCTCCTACGGCGGGCTCCTCGACCAATGGGGCGACCGGCTCGCCGGCATCACGCGGATCGCCAGGGAGGAGGTGATGCCCGTCCGCGTGCATGGCGCCGAGCGGTGGGCGCGGGCCGCCGATCGCCACCTCGACGGCTGGATCGGCTACTACCCGACCGCCGTTCGCCTCAACCTCCGCGAGGGGTTCCACGCCGACCGGATGGAGCCCGGCCACCGCAACTGGTTCCTCGACTCCGCCCGCGTCGGGCCGCTTCCGCGTACAGCCTCGATCGACGCTTTGCTCGAGCGGTGGACGTTCAGCGCGCGCCGTCATGTCCCCGCGGCACTCCTCGCCCGGATGCGCTCGGAGAGCACCGGGCTCGTGTTCGCGAACCTCCAGCACCACAGCGCAATCCCGGTTCTCGCGGCCGCCCGGCGGCTCGAGCTTCCCGTCGTGGCGAACGTCGCGAGCTGGGACCACACGGTCGGCAAGGGCGTGATCCCCGCTTTCCTCGACCGGTACGTGGTGCAGAACGCGGCGATGCAGGAGGATCTCGTGCGCCACCATCACATCGATCCGGCCAGGATCGTCGTCACCGGCTGGCCGCAGACGGACGTCTTCGGGAGGCCGCACCCGCGGGAGGCGTTCGACGCGCTTCTTCGCCGTTACGGGCTCGATCCCGCGCTGCCGCTGGTCGTCGTGATGGGGAACACGCCCACGAACATGCCGTACGAGGGTGCGTTCGTCGAGCGCCTTGCCCGGTGGTGGACGGAGTCGGGCGCACGGACGCGCTTCTCGCTGCTCTTCAGGCCCCACCCGCGCGACACCGAGTGGCGCACCCGGTTCGCCTCGGCGCTCGGCATCGAGGGCATCCACGTGCAGGAGGCGAGCTACACCGATCTCGACGAGCTGGCCACGATTCTCCGGCACGCGGCGTGCGTGGTCGCGAATGCCGGCACGATCCTGCTGGACGCGCTCGTCAACGACCGGCCGTGCGTCTGCGTCCTCTACGACGAGGGCGCTCCGCCGGGTGAGTGGTGGGCGGAGAAGAGCGTGGTCGGCGAGCACTATCGCGTCCTGCGCGCCTCGGGCGCCTACTTCGAGGCGCGCTCGTTCGACGACGTCGCGCAGGGCATCGACGAGGCGCTAGCCCACCCGGACGCGCGTGCCGCGGAGAGAGTGCGCGTAGTGCGGGAGGTGGTCGGCGAGGTCGACGGGCACGCCGCCGAGCGTGTGGTCGAGGCGATCGCCACGGGCCTCGAAGAGCCGGGATGAGCGCGATCCGCGGCGCGTGGAGGTGGGCCACGTCCCTCGTCGGACGACCGACCGGGATCGTGGTGCTCGCCGCCGCCGCCGCCCTCGTGTTCGCCGTCGAGGAGATCGCATGGCCGATGGCCCGCGGCAGGGACATGTGGGACTACCTCTTCTACTACCTGTCGCTCTTCGACGGCAAGCCGGTGTTCTCCGACCTGATGGTCTTCCGGACGCCCGTGGCGCCGATCGTGCTGGGCGCTCCCATGCAGCTCTTCGGCGTCCACGCTCTCGTCGGTGTGTTCGGCCTGCTGTTCGTCGTCTCGGTGGTGGCATGGACCGCGGTCGCCGCCACGTTCGGCCGGGGCGTCGCGGTGGTCACCGCGCTGCTCCTCCTCTGCTTCACGGGTTACGCGGGACTCTTCCACCAGGCCTCCAGCGATGCGATCTTCGCCACGGGCTTTGCGCTCTGGTCCCTCGGCGTCGTCCGTACGCTGCGGCGCCCGTCGCTCCGTCGCTTCGCGTGGCTCGGGTTCGGGATCGCCGTGCTGACGCTGACGCGCCCCGCGAGCCAGGTGCTCGTGGTCGCGGTCGCGCTGCCGCTGCTCGTTCCCTGGCCCTGGCGGTTCCGCGGCTTCGCCGCGGCCGCCCTGGTCGCCGGGATGGTGCTCCCCCTCGCGGGGTGGGCGGTGCACAACTGGGTGCGCTACGACGACGCGACCGTCGCGCGCGGCGGCAAGGTGTGGGTCCCGTTCTTCCGTGTCTTCCTGGACGATCGCGCGATCGACCCGGACAACGGCCCCGCCTCGCGTCGGCTCGGCGACGCGATCGAGCGGCACGTTCTCACGCTCCCTCGCTTCCGCGCCCTGGACGTCGACCTCGACACGTACCTGCAGGGCGGCTCGAACTTCGAGGTGATCCGGCTTATCACGCTCTCCGACCGGGTCTTCGGTCGCGACGACGACTACCAGGTGCTGTTCGACGCGGCGCTCGAGGCTGCGCGGGCGAAGCCGGGGCTCGTGCTCGGAGGCACGGCCGAGAACATCTGGACGTTCATGCGCCAGCGCGGCACCCGGGCCCCCGTGAGGCGGGTGACCGGCTATCCGCCGCCCTCCCCGACGACCGAGTCGGCGAACGGCAGGCCGATGCCGAGCCCTGGGTCGCTCTCGCCCCTCCTGCCCGCGGTGCAGATGGGGATGGTCTGGTGCCCGACCGACGACTTCCGGCGCTGCGTGCTCGACGACCCGTCGGCCGTCTATCGAGACCCCGCGCTCCAGCGCCGGTACGTCGAGCTGACAGACAGGGTGGGAGCCTGGAACAGCGAGCTTCCGCTCCGGAACGGCAACGAGCGCCTCGCGGAGCGGCTCAACGGCGTCTCGCGACGGTTCCCGACTCCGGTGTTCTGGCTCGCGCTCGCGGCGGTCGGGCTCGCCGTCCGGCGGCCGCGCGGCACGGCGTGGATCCTCGCGCTCGTCGGCCTGGCGTTCGCGATCGTGCTCGTCCACGCGGTCTCGCAGCTGCCGGCTCCGGAGTTCGTGCTGCCCGTGTACCCGGCCTTCGTCGTCGCGGCCGTCGCGGGACTCGGCGGGCGCCGCGGCGGGAGAGCCGCCTGACGAGGCGGGTACGATGCCCCGGTTGTCCACCGACCTCCACCCGCCGCCCGTCGCGGGCCAAGAGGCCGCCGACGCAGGGCCGCGCGAGGAGCGTGTCGAGCGCGTGACGGTGGTCCGGCCGGCGACGCGCTGGCCGCGCCTCGAGCTCCGTGAGCTGTGGGCGTACCGCGAGCTGCTCGGCATCCTCGTCTGGCGCGACCTCAAGGTTCGCTACAAGCAGTCGTTCATCGGCGCCGCCTGGGCGATCTTCCAGCCTGCCCTGATCGCGGCCGTCTACACCATCGTCTTCGGCCGCTTCGCGAAGTTCCCGTCGGGTGGGATCGATTATCCGGTGTTCGTGTTCGCCGGCCTCCTGCCCTGGATGTACTTCGCCTCGGCGTTGACCACGGGCGCCACCTCGCTCGTGTCGAACGTCAACCTCGTCACGAAGGTCTACTTCCCGCGGCTGCTGCTCCCCGGCGCGACCGTGTTCGTCCCGCTCGTGGATCTCGCGCTCGGATGCGTGGTGCTCGTGGTGCTCATGGCCGTATACAGCGCGTTTCCGGACGGCGTCGCCGTGCTCGCGGGAGTCGGGTTCGTGCTCCTCGCCGCCCTCACCGCACTCGGCTGCTCTCTCTGGCTCTCGGCCGTCAACGTGCGCTACCGCGACGTCCCGTACGCGATCCCGGTGTTCATGCAGGTGCTGCCGCTGCTCTCCGGGGTTCCGTTCGCGCTCGACAAGACGCCGGAGAAGTGGCAGTGGATCCTCTCTCTGAACCCGATGACGGCCGTGATCTCGGGGTGGCGCTGGGCGGTGCTCGGCGCGACCGAGCCGCAGTGGGGACAGGTCTGCGTCGGCGTCGCGGTTGCCGTGGTGCTGTTCCTGGCGGGCCTGACGTACTTCCGCTCCTCCGAGCCCCGTTTCGCCGACACGATCTGATGACGAGCGCCGCGATCACCGCCGACGCACTGTCCAAGCGCTACCGGATCGGCGAGCTGCGCGCCGGATACGGGACCCTGCGGGACTCGTTGACCCGGACGGCCGGCCGCGTGGGCCGGCGGCAGCGCCACGGGAAGGAGCACATCTGGGCGCTCCGCGACGTGTCGTTCGACCTCGCCGAGGGCGAGGTCCTCGGGCTCATCGGCCGGAACGGCGCGGGCAAGTCCACGCTTCTCCGGGTGCTCACGCGGATCACCGCTCCGACCTCCGGAACCGCGACCATCCGGGGCCGGATCGGCAGCCTGCTCGAGGTCGGGACCGGCTTTCACCCCGAGCTGACCGGCAGCGAGAACGTGTACCTGAACGGCGCGATCCTCGGAATGCGCCGCCGCGAGATCGCCAGGAAGTACGACGACATCGTCGAGTTCTCCGGGGTCTCGCGGTTCATCGACACGCCCGTGAAGCGGTATTCGAGCGGCATGTACGTGAGGCTCGCCTTCTCGGTCGCGGCCTTCCTCGAGCCCGAGATCCTGCTCGTCGACGAGGTGCTCGCCGTCGGCGACGCCGAGTTCCAGCGACGCTGCCTGGGGCGGATGGAGGACATGGGCGAGTCTGGCAGGACGGTCGTCTTCGTCTCGCACAACATGCAGACGATCGCCCAGCTCTGCGATCGCGCGATCCTGCTCGAGGGCGGCTCGGTCGTCCTCGACGGGGACAGCACCGACGTGGTCGCGCGGTACCTCCAGTCGGGCCTCGGCGCGGGCTCGGTCCGGGAGTGGCCCGACGACGTCACCGCGCCGGGGGACGCGGTGGCCCGCATCCTCGGCGCGCGCGTGGTGGACGAGCACGGGCTCCCGCTCGATGCCGCGGACGTCCGCCGTCCGATCGGGATCGAGATCACGTTCAGGGCGCTCGGCTCCGACACGGCCGTCATCCCCAAGTTCAAGCTCGTCGACCGGCAGGGCGACATCGCCTTCAACGCGATGGACACCGACGAGCGCTGGCACGAGCCGACGCCCGCCGGCGTGTACCGCTCGACCGCCTGGATCCCGGGCAACCTGCTCAACGAGGGCCTCACCGCGGTCGACGTAGAGCTCGTGTCCCTTGCCGCGCCGAGGCTCCACCACCACGCGCAGGAGCGGAGCGCGGTCTCGTTCCACGTGCAGGACCCGGGCGAGGGGGACTCTGCGCGTGGCCTCTACACGGGTCAGGTGCGCGGCGTCGTCCGTCCGCTGCTCGAGTGGGACGTGGTGGAGCTCTAGAGGCTCGAGAGCGAGGGATGCTTGTGTTGATTCAACACAAGCTCCCTTCGGCCCTGCGTGAGCGCCCCGCGTCTAGTCCGTCGCAAAGCGCGCCGCCGGCGAGAGCGCCGAGGCGTCGCCGGTGAACGCGTAGTTCCGCTCCGAGAGCGCCTTCAGGGCGGCGGGCGACGCGTACGTCCACGTCGCGAGCGCCCTCGGCTTCGATCGGGCGAAGCCGCCGCGGTGAAAGCCCGCCGTGTTGCAGAGGATCAGGGTCCCGCGCGGCGCCGCGAACGTCTCGATCCGCGCCTCGGCCAGGCGGCGGTCGAACTCCTCGGCGGGGGGATACGACTCGTTCCCGCCCGGCGCCCACGGCCAGAGGTCGCCGAGCGGGCCGCCGGGGAAGCTGCCCGGGACGTACTCGAACGGCCCGGCCTCCTCGTCGACGTCGAGGAGATAGAGGAATGCCTTGAGAAGCAGGCGGTCGTTGAAGTCTCGGTGCCAGCGCTGCGAGGCGCGACGATCCTCGGCCGCGGTCGGTGGCGTGTACCAGAGATCGACGTACTCGAGCTTCGACCAGAGCCCGAGGTACGCGTTCGCCAGATCGAGGAAGGCGGGAGCGAGGCACGCCTGGAGCCAGGGGTCGCCATCCGAGAGGTCGGCGCCCCAGGCGTTCTTGCGGATCACGAAGTCCTTGGCCGCGGTGCGTCGGAGCCCGCTCTCCTCGCCTGCCGCCTCGCGGCGCAGGCCCTCCTCGCTCTCCGCGACGAATGCGTCTCCCGCAGCGGCGAGCTCGTGCCAGCGCTCTTCGCCCACGAGCTCCGCGACCGGAATCGTCGCGAAACCGTCGCGCCGCAACCGCTCGAGCAGCTCGGCCTGGGTGTCCTCGAGGCTGCCGCCGTCACGCTCGTACCGGTGCCGTGCGTCCCGGTTCGCGAGCAGCTTGTCGTGGAGCATGTAGGTCGCGCGCACGCCCCTGCGCTCGATGGCGTTCGCGGCGTGGGCCACCCGGGAGGCGAACTTCGTCCGGCGCTGATGCACCGCCTGAGCGTAGCGGGGGCAGCGTGCGTGTGCTCTACCGTACGGGCCGTCATGGGAACGGCGATCAGGACGAAGCCGCGGGCTGCGATCGTCCATGCGCGCCGGGCCGGGCGCTTCGTCGCCGCGCGCGTGCGGACCGAGGTCGACGTGCGCACGAGACGTTCCGGGAGAGCCGATCTCGCGGTGTTCAACACGTCCGTCGCCGCGCCCACCGGAGGCGGTCATCAGTTCCTTCGCGGCCTCGTCGGCGAGCTGCGGCGCCGTGGGCTCGGAATCGAGGAGAACCGGCTCTCACGGGAGACGCGCGCGTGCCTCTTCAACTCCGTGACGTTCGACGAGCACCGATTTCGGCGCTTCGCATGTGCCGGCGTGCGCATGGTGCACCGTGTCGACGGTCCGATCGGCGCGTACCGCGGCTTCGACGACGGCACGGATGCACGGATTGCGGCGATCAATGCCGCGTTCGCCGACGCGACGATCTTCCAGTCGGTCTACAGCCTCGACCGCCACCGCGAGCTCGGCCTGGAGCTCGCCGGGCCGGTCGTGATCCCGAACGCGGCAGATCCGGCGGTGTTCCACCCGCCGGAGCGGCGTGAGCCGCTCGCCGGACGAAGGATTCGAGTGGTCGCGACGGGCTGGTCGACCAACCCGAACAAGGGCGCGGCCGAGCTCGCGCGGCTCGACGAGGAGCTCGACCGCGACCGCTTCGAGCTGACGTACGTCGGCCGTGCCCCCGTCGAGCTCCGCCACGCGCGGCTCGTGCCGCCCGTTCGGTCGGCGATGGTTGCCGAAATCCTGCGCAGCTCGGACCTGTACGTCACCGCCAGCCGTCACGAGGCCTGCTCGAACGCGCTGCTCGAGGCGCTTGCCTGCGGACTGCCCGCAGCGTTCGTGAGGAGCGGCTCGAACGCAGAGCTCGTCGGAGAGGCGGGGATCGGCTTCGACGGGCCGGACGACGTCACCGCCGCGGTCGAACGGCTTGCTGCGGAGATCGAGGCCCGCACGGCGGCGATCGCCGCCCCGACCCTCGCCGGGGTGGCCGACCGTTACCTCGAGGTCTTGCGGGCGTGAGCGCCGCGGTGCGAGCACGCCGGCTCGCGACGCCGCCGGCACGGGCCGCCGTCCACGGTGCGCTGCGCCTCGGCACCCTCGGCTGGGCGCCGCGCTCGCGGCTGTTCGTCGTGGGCGACGGAGGCGGCTGGTCGGTGGACGAGGATGCGCGTCACATCGCCGCCGCCGCCGGGCGGCTCGGCTTTCGCCTCGGCCCGGCGAGGTGGGCGCGATTCACGGGCGGTCAGGGCGTCTTCCACACGAGCCGCTTCGCAGCGCTCGAACGGCCGTGGCTCGAGTCGACGCACGCCCTGGGAGTCGCCTGGCTCCACGGCAGACCCGGGACGGCCGGCCACCCCGAGTTCGACCGAGCGTTCGAGGCGCTGCGCGGTGCACCAGAGCGGTTCTCGGCTGTCCAGGTGACGCACGACGGAGATGCGAGAGCTCGTGCTCGAGGCGGGGGTCCGCGAGGAGCGCGTGCACCGGGTACCGATCGGGATCGACCTCGAGTCGTTCCCCGAGCGCGGGCCCGCGGGTCGTGCCGAGGCCCGCGACGCGCTCGGGCTGCCGCTGGACGCATTCGTGGTCGGGTCGTTCCAGAAGGACGGAGTCGGCTGGGGGGAGGGGCTCGAGCCGAAGCTCGTGAAGGGGCCGGATGTCCTGCTCGAGGTGCTTTCCCGCCTCTACGGCTCTGCCCCCGAGCTCCACGTGCTCCTGACTGGGCCGGCGCGCGGCTTCGTCCGCTCCGGTCTCGACCGCCTCGGGATTCCGTACCTGCACGCCGTCGCCGGCTCGCGGGCGGAGCTCGGCCGCGCGTATCGCGCCCTCGACGCCTACCTGATCGCGTCGCGCCAGGAAGGCGGGCCGAAGGCGGCGCTCGAGGCGATGGCGAGCGGTGTCCCGCTCGTCTCGACGCGGGTCGGTCAGGTGCCCGAGCTCGGCGAAGGAGCGGTGCTGCTCGCGGACGTCGGCGACGTCGAAGCTCTGACGGACGGACTGATACGCGTGCGTGACGGCGGCGTGGCGATCGACGCGATGACGCGGGTCGGCCACGAGGTCGCAGCCGACAATGCGCTCGAGCTCCTCGACCCGCTCTGGGCGCCTGTCCTCGACGCGCTTGCCCGACGGTGACGAGGCCGGCCCGCTATGCGCGTGCGGCGCAGCGCTGGGCCCGACTCGTGCTGCCGCTTCGCGACCACCCGGGCATCCGCGTCTTCTACGGCTGGGACGACGTCCCGGGCCCGGGGGATCCGGTGGCAGGAGGCACGTCGAAGTTCCAGAAGCTCGCCGAGCGCTACCCGAACCGGCGAACCGACTTCACGATCCTCTACCTCGGGTCGAGCGCGCTCCCACGTGACCTCCGCCCACTCCTTGCGCTGGCGCGCCGCCGTCGCATCCCGGTGATCGTCAACCAGGACGGCGTCGGCTACCCGGGCTGGGCGGGAGACCGGGTCGAGGAGGTCAACCGCCCGCTTCGTCTGGCTCTGCAAGGGGCTTCGCACGTTCTGTACCAGAGCGTGTTCTGCAAGCGGTCCGCCGACGTCTATCTCGGCGAGCCGCAAGCCCCCTGGGAGGTGCTCCCGAACGCGGTCGATATCGATCGCTTCACACCCGGGAGCCCACCCGAGGACGGCCCGATCCTCCTTCGGGCGGGCGACCAGACGAGCGCGTACCGCCTGGAGCTCGCCGTCGAGACGCTGGCCGAGGTCGTAAAGACCCACCCTGGGGCACAGCTCGTCGTGACGGGCCGGGTCACGACGCCGTCCGAGCCGCTCGTCGAGAGGCTCGGCCTCGCCGGCCGCGTCCGGTTCACCGGGCGCTATGCCCAGCGTGAGGCACCGGGGCTCTATCGCTCCGCCCACGTTCTGCTGCACACGAAGGTGAACGACCCGTGTCCGAACGTCGTTCTGGAGGCGATGGCCAGCGGCCTCCCGGTCGTGTATCCGGCAAGCGGCGGCACGGTCGAGCTCGTCGGCAGCGAGGCAGGCATCGGCGTTCCGCACCCGGACGGGCTCGAGCGGGACGAGCCGCCGACCGCAGCCGAGATGGCGCGGGCGGTGACAGCCGCCCTCGCCTCACGCGAGCGGCTGGGCGCGGCTGCCAGGCGACGCGCGGTGGAGCGCTTCGCCCTCGCCGACTGGCTCGCCCGTCACACCGAGCTGTTCGAGGAGCTGGAGCGCGCGCGCCGGCCCGCGCGGTAGCCGCGCAGCCGCCCCCGCCACGTCTCCACGTGAAAGCGCGCCGTCGCGGTGTCGCCTCGGGCGAGTGCGATCCCCGCGCCGCCGAACGGCCGGAGGAGCATCCGCGTTGTGACGGCGAGTCCCAGCCGGTGCCGCCCGAGCACGAAGCCCACGCTGCCTCCGTCGCGGGCACCGAGCCCCGCCCGCTCCTCGGGGCCGGGATCGCGGAGGGCGTGCGTGACGACGAGGGACGGCTCGTGCTCGACTCGCACGCCTCCTCGGAGCGCCCGGACGAGGAGGTCGACGTCCTCGCCCGACGACCAGGGAGTGCCGGACCCGAGCCCCAGGTGCTCGTCGAAGGGCCCGACGCGTGCGAGGACGTCCCGCCGAACGAACATCGAGGCGGAGTTTCCCGCGTGCCACACATCGGGGAGGCGCACGCTCCCGGCAGGGTGCCAGCGCGCCGACATGCCTCCGTCTGCGGCGGCGGTACGCCCTGTCAGGAGGCCGAGGTCGGGTCTCTGCGCGAAGGTGCGCGCGACCCGCTCGAGCAGGTCGTCGGGATAGGTGCAGTCGTCGTCCGGAAATGCGATCAAATCACCCGTGAGCCGGGCGAGGGCGGTGTTGCGGGCCCGTGACAGCCCGCGCTCGCTCCGCAGCCGCTCGAGCGGTAGCTCCGACCCTCTCCGCTCGACGAGCGCGGCGACCTCGTCGCTCTCGCTCTGGTCGACGACGTAGATGTGCGCCGTGGGGTGCGTCTGTCGCCCGAGTGAGTCGAGCAGCCGGCCGAGCTCGTCGGGCCGTCCGATCGTCGCGACCACGAGCTCGATCGTGGGAAGGGCGTCCACGCGTGAGAGGCTATCGCCGTGTCGAGCGACGGCCCGACTCCCCCGCCCGGCGCGCCGCTCGTCAGCGTTCTCGTCGCCGCGCGCGACGCCGAGAGCACACTCGGGCTCGCGGTGCGCAGCATTCTCGACCAGTCGCTCACCGACCTCGAGCTGATCGTCGTCGACGACCACTCGAGCGACCGAACAGCGGAGATCGTCGCCGCGGTCGACGACCCGCGTCTCGTCGTGCTCACGAACGACGAGCACCGCGGGCTGGCGGCGTCGCTCAACATCGGGCTCGACCACGCGCGGGGACGGTACGTCGCAAGGCTCGACGCCGACGATGTCGCGATGCGTGAGCGCCTCGAGGTCCAGGTCGCAGCGATTCGGGCTCGGCCGGGTCTGGCGGTCCTCGGCTCGGCCGTGCTCGAGATCGACGAGCACGGCAGACCGGGGGCCAGGCATGCGGCCCCCATCGGCTCCGCGGCAGTCCACTGGCAGGCCCTTTTCGGCGCGCCGTTCTACCACCCGACCGTACTGCTCGACCGCGAGGAGCTCGAACGGCGCGCCCTGCGCTACGACGAGTCGTTCGCAGTGAGCCAGGACTACGACCTGTGGGTGCGCCTGCTCGGATGGGCCGATGGGGACAACCTCGCCGACGCGCTCGTGCTCCGCCGCGTCCACCACGGCCAGTCGTCGAAGCGTCGCGCGGCGCTCCAGCGACAGCTGCAGCTCGACGTCGCCCGGCGCGCGATCGCCGAGATCGCCCCGGAGCTCAGCCTCGACGAGGCCGAGCGCGCCTGGCAGCTGGGGTTCGGGGAGCCGATCGTGGCCCGTCGCGAGGAGGCGGTCGCGGCATTCCTCGCCCTGCTCGATGCCTTCGGGCGTCGCCACGGATCCGGTGCGGTTCGCACGATCGCGGCCAGGAGGCTCGCGCGCGGCGGGGCGCTCGGCGCCGCACTACGGGTCGACCCGCTGCTCGTGCCGCGGTTCGCAGTCGGCCGTGCGCGCGCGCGGCGGCTCGAGCGACGCGACGCAGCCTCGGCGACGGCCCGCCTCGCGGATCTCGCAGCGCCGGCCGGCTCTCCGACGCGCGTCGTGCTCGTGTCGCCCGAGCCGACGCCGTACCGGGCTCCCCTGCTCGACCGGGTTTCCGCGCGGCCCGAGGTAGATCTAACGGTCGCCTACGCGGCCCGCACCGTCGCGCGCCGTGGTTGGGAGGTGCCGGTGGCACATCGGGCGATCGTGCTGCGCGGACTTCGGCTCCCGGGCGTCCGCCGTCTCCTGCGCCACGACTACCCCGTCACGCCGGGGATCTGGCGCCTCCTTCGTACCGAGCGCCCGGAGGTCGTCGTCGCGACGGGCTGGAGCACGTTCGCGTCGCAGGCGGCGATCGTCTGGGCACGGCGCCGGCACGTTCCGTACCTCCTGCTCGTCTCGAGTCACGACGACGATCCGCGCCCCGGGTGGCGGCGAGCGGTGAAAGGGGCGGTCGTGCCACGCCTCGTCCGCGGCGCGTCAGGAGCCCTCGCTCTCGGGACGCGTTCGCGCGCATCGCTCGTCGCCCGAGGCGCCGTGCCCGAACGGATCCGGGTCTTTGCGAACACGGTCGACGTCGCGGCGTGGGTCGCTCGCGCCGATTCGCTCGCCGGGCGGCGGGACGCGCTGCGCGCGACGCTCGGGGCAGACGCGGGCGACGTGGTCGTTCTCTCGGTCGCGCGGCTCGCCCCGGAGAAGGGCCTCTCGACGCTCGTGCACGCCGCGGCAGCGGCCGGAGTGCCCGAGCTCCTGCTCGTGGTCGCGGGCGAGGGGCCCGAGCGTGAGCGACTGCCGGAAGAGGCCCGTGAGGCAGGTGTGCGCCTCGTGCTCCTCGGTCACGTGGCGCCCGAGCGCCTCCCCGAGGTCTACGTTGCGGCAGACGTGTTCGCGCTTCTGTCGACGAGCGAGCCGTGGGGCGTGGTCGCGAACGAGGCGATGGCGAGCGGGCTGCCGCTCGTCCTCTCGGAGAGCGTCGGTGCGGCGCCCGACCTGCTCGAGAACGGCGAGAACGGCCTGCTCGTCCCTGCCGGCGACGCCGAGGCGGCCGCCCGCGCGCTCGCACGGCTCGCAGCCGACCCTTCGCTCCGCGAGGCGATGGCGCGTCGATCGCGCGAGCTCATCGGGCGCTTCGACTACGACTCGAGCGTCCAGGCCTTCGTCGACGCGGTGCGCGAGGCCGCTGCACGGTAGACCTCCTCCTGCACGTCCGCGATGTGCTCCCACGAATTGCGCCGCGCCGCAGCGGGGCCGCCGGTCGCGAGCGCGGTCCGCAACCCGGGCTCGTCGAGGAGCCGTTCGATCGCCGAGATCACCGCCTCGCGCTCGTCGGGCACCACGAGCGCCTCGCCGTCACGGAAGAAGCCGGCGACGCCGCAGCGATCGGTGACGACCACCGGCGTCCCCGCCGCGGCCGCCTCGGCAGCGACGATCCCGAAGCTGTCCCCCGCCGAGGCGAGGACGAACACCGTCGCCTCGCGGTACTGGGCGAGGGGTGGCCCGGTGGTCGGCGGGAGCACGTGGATCCGCCCCGCCGTCGCGGGGTCGAGTCGTGCCCTTTCGACGAGCCCCATCGTCCCGTGCCGGTCGTCGGGGCCGATCAACACGACATGCGCCTCGGTGCGGCGGCGCCCGGCCTCGAGCAGATGGTCGATTCCCTTTCCGTCGGCGATCCGCCCCACGTACAGGAGCAGCGGTTCGTCGAGGCCGATGTCGAGCGACCGCCGGAGCTCACCCGTCGCGCGCGGTAGGTGGTCGGGGTCGGGGAAGCCGAGCCCGCGGACGACCACACGATCGCGTCTCACCCCGGCCGCGACGGCATCGGCTGCTTCGAGCTCGGAGACGACAACGACGGCTGCGGCG
Organism: uncultured Actinomycetes bacterium; assembly: GCA_963798725.1. GTDB lineage: Bacteria > Actinomycetota > Thermoleophilia > Gaiellales > Gaiellaceae > Gaiella. The sequence continues at coordinate 13,967 of CAWCUL010000001.1, read as the reverse complement.
GCCTGCGGAACTCCGCGCGCAAGCGTCGCGTCGAAGGCCCGCTTGAGACCGACCTTGCGCAACCGGGGGCGAAGCATGCCGAGCGGCTCGAAGACGTACGGGACCCGCCGCGCCCGGCACCACGCCGCGGTCACGGTCGTGACGGGGTCGCGGAGCCCCGCCACGTGCACCACGTCGGGCCGCATGCGGCGGAGTCGGGCGGGCAGGGTCGGGGTGACGCCCATCCAGCGGTAGCGAAGCGGTGTGCCGAGGTACACCACGGTCGCGCCGTCGACGAGCTCGACGTGGGAGCGCGACGCCGGGCGCCGGGTGACGTCGACGAGGGTCGTCGTGAGCACCGTGACGCGGTGGCCGCGCTCGACCATCCTCCCGACCAGCTCGCGGGATGCGACCACGGGGCCGCCGAAGGCGTGTGCCGGCCAGTACGCGGGCGTCGCGAGGAGAATCTCGAGCGGCCGCCCGTCCATCGGCGCACACTACTCCCGGTCTCGCCCGTCGAACGGCTCGTCTACCGTGCGGGCGTGAACGACGCCGTCCGCAAGCCGCGGCTGCTCGTCCTCAACCAGTACTACTGGCCCGGGGTCGAGGCGACTGCGCAGCTCCTTTCGCAGCTCTGCGAGGCGTTGACGACGGACTTCGAGGTGACGGTCGTCACGGGCCAGGTTCGAGGACACGAAGACCTGCCGGCGGACGAGACGTACAACGGCGTCAGGATCCTGCGCGTCCGCTCCACGACCTACGATCGCTCCCAGCTCCATCTCAGGGCGGCGAACTACTGCAGCTATCTCGTCGAGACCGTGCGAACGGCGCTTCGCGGGGAGGCGCCGGACATCGTGCTCTGCATGACCGACCCTCCGGTCGTGGGCGACATCGGGCTCCTGATCGCACGTCGCTTCGGGGCGCCGCTCCTCGTGATCAGCCAGGACGTCTTCCCCGAGATCGCGGAGCGCGTCGACCGGCTCGACAACCGGCTTGCGATCGAGGTCCTGCGCCAGCTCGTCGGCCTCTATCTCCGCCGCGCCGACCACGTCGTCGCCATCGGGGACACGATGAAGCGCCGGCTCGAGGCGAAGGGCGCGGGACGGGTCGACGTGATCCCGAACTGGGTCGACACGACCGCGATCACGCCGCAGCCCCGCAAAAATCCGTGGTCGCGGGAGCACGGGCTCGACGACGCGTTCGTCGTGATGCACTCGGGCAACGTGGGGCACGCCCAGGACCTCGACACCCTGATCAGGGCCGCGACGTTCCTGCGTGACCTCGAGCGCCTGCGGATCGTGATCGTCGGGTTCGGGGCCCGGCACCGTGAGCTGACGAGGCTCGCGCAGCGCCTCGAGGTCACCGGCACGGTCAGGTTCCTCGGCTACCAGCCGCGCGAGGCTCTTCCCCTGTCGCTCGCGACCGCCGACCTCCACTACGTCGGCCTCGCCTCCGGTCTCGCGGGGTTCGTCGTCCCGAGCCGCATGTACGGGATCCTCGCCGCGGCGCGGCCCACGCTCGTGGCTGCCGACGAGGAGTCGGAGACGGTGCGGATCGTCCGTGAGTCGGGCTGCGGTCTGGTAACCGCCCCCGGCAGGCCCGAGATCCTCGCCGGTCTGCTGCGCGACATCGTCGAAGGTCGGATCTCCCTCGAGGGGATGGGCGCGGCGGGCCGGGCTTGGGTCGAGCGGGAGGCGGACCGCGAGGTGGCGTTCGCTCGCTACCGGCGGCTCTTGACCGGAGTCGCGGCCGAGCGGGAGCCGAGCAGGTCGCGGTAGAGCTCGTCGATGTCGTCGACCAGGCGCCCGACGGCGTAGCGGCCGAGGACTCGCTCCCTGCCCATGGCGCCCATCGCCGCACGGCGCTTCGGGTCGCGCGCGATGATCTCGAGCCTCTCGGCCAGCGCGTGCGTGTCGCGCGGACGGACGAGGAACCCGGTCTCGCCTTCGTCGACGATGTCGGGCACTCCACCGACGTTGGTCGCGACGACCGGGCGTCCCGCGGCCAGTGCCTCGATGATCGTGACCGGCGTGCCCTCGCTCGCCGACGTGAGCACGACCGCGTCGCAGACCGCGTACCACGGCGCCACGTCCTGCTGGTAGCCGAGAAACAGGCACGAGCGCGCGAGACCGAGATCGTGCGCGCGCTGCTCGAGCTCACCGCGGTCGTCCCCGTCCCCGACGAGCAGGAGGAGGGCGTCGATGCCGCGCTCGCGGAGCCCGGCGAGCATGGTGAGCAGGTCGTCCGTCCGCTTGACCGCCGTCATCCGACCGAACCAGCCGACGACGAACTTCTCCGCGCCGATCCCGTGCCTGCGCCTCACCTCGGCGGGATCGCCGTCGAAGCGGACACGCGGCTCGAGCTCGATCCCGAGGCGCACGACCGTGAACTTGCGTGCCGGCGCGACGCGGAGCGAGACGAGCTCGTCGCGCACCTCTGGGCTCACCGCGATGAGCCGGTCGGAGACCCGCGCGAGCACCGCCTCGATCCCATGGAAGAGGAGCGTCCGGGCGGCGCCGAAGTAGCCGCGCAGGACGTGTCCGTGGAACGTGTGCACGACGATCGGGCGTCGCCTCCCCGAAAGCAGCGCCGCAACACGACCCACCGCGCCGGCCTTGGCCGTGTGCGTGTGGATCACGTCGGGTCGTACCCGGCGGATGACGAGCGCGAGCCGGAGAGCGGCGAGCGGGTCGCGCAGCGGGGACAGCTCACGGGAGAGGCCGGGGAGCGAGACGACGTCGACGCCCGCCTGCTCGGCCACGAAGGCCATCGAAGCCTCTCCGGGTGCAACGTCTCCGGCGACCAGCGTGGTCTCGTAGCCGCGCTCGGCGAGCCCCTGCGCGAGGTACGTGACGTGGAGGGCGGGGCCTCCGACGTTCAGGCGCGCGATCACGCGAAGCACGCGGATCGGTCTGGCGCTCGTCTGGCCGCCCATTGCGGCGAGGGTAGCGGGAAGCGCGGGCGGCGCCGCCCGGGACGAAGCCGCCGTCGGGACGCGCTCGCGTCCTCGTCCGGCAAGCCCGGTCCGCGGAGCGGGGTACCGTTGCGCCGAGTGCGGCGACTGGTCATGCTCGCGTGATGGTGCTGAAGGCGCTCTTCTGGGGCTCGCTCGGCGCGCTCGCGTGGACGCACGCGGGCTACCCCCTCGCCGCGGGAGCGGCGGCTCGCTTTCGCCGGCGGCCGATCGCCAGCGACCCGACCTGGGAGCCCGCCGTGTCGGTGATCGTCGCCGCCCACGACGAGGAGTCGGTGATCGAGCGCCGGCTCGAGAACCTGCTCGCGCTCGACTACCCGGCCGAGCGGCTCGAGCTCGTGGTGGCCTCCGACGCGTCGCAGGACCGGACGAACGCGATCGTCGAGGAGCTCGCCGCGCGGGACTCCCGTGTCCGCCTGCTCGACTGCCCGCGGGGCGGCAAGGTCGCCGCTCAGGACCGTGCGGTCGAGGAGACCTCCGGCGAGGTCGTCGCGTTCTCGGACGCGAACGCGACGTGGGCGCCGGACGCGCTGCGCAGGCTCGTTGCGGACCTGGCAGACCCCGAGGTCGCGTACGTGTGCGGTCAGCTCCGGCTCGGAGATCCCGAGGGCGCCAATCGCGAGGGCCTCTACTGGCGGTACGAGCTCTGGCTCCGCGAGCAGGAGTCGCGGCTCGGCTCGGTCACGGGCGGGAACGGAGCGATCTACGCGCTCGAGCGGGACGACTACGTCGAGGTCGACCCGCGCTGGGGCCACGACCTCTCGTTGCCGTACCGGATGGTCCAGACCGGGCGTCGGGCCGTCTACCAGCCGGCGGCGCAGGCCTTCGAGCGGCCCACTCCCACGAACGAGGCGGAGTACGCGCGCAAGGTGCGGATGTTCGAGCACTGCTGGGAGATCACGCTGCGAGGCTCGATGCTCAGGGGCCTCCCGGCCGGGTACCTCGTCTCGATCGTCTCCCATCGCGTGCTTCGCTACGCGAGCGGTCTGCTCCACGTCGTCCTCCTCGGGTCGAGCGTCGCGCTCGCAACGGCCGGCTGGCCCTATCTCCTCGTCGTCCTGGGGCAGGCAGCGCTCCTCGCGGCATTCGCTGCGCGCGTGCCGATCGCCCGCTACTACGTCTACGTCTCGTTCGCGACCCTCCAGGCGCTCTGGAACTACCTCCACCGTGGTGTGCCGGCGACGTGGGAGGCGGCGGAGGGAACGCGGTGAGGGCGTGAACCGCGCAGTCGACGTCGTGCTCGCCGGCCTCGGCATCGTGCTGACGAGCCCGCTCCTCGCAGTGGCCGCGGTCGCGATCAAGCTCGACGACGGCGGCCCGGCCCTCTACCGCCAGACGCGCGTGGGCAAGGACGGAGTCGACTTCGACCTGATCAAGCTCCGCTCGATGAGCGTCGGCGCAGAGCACACGGGCGCGGGCTACGCGATCGACGCGGGCGACCCCAGGATCACGCGGGTCGGTCGCCTCCTCCGCCGGACCTCGGTCGACGAGCTGCCGCAACTCTGGAACGTCGTCCGCGGCGACATGTCCGTGATCGGGCCCCGCCCGACGCTCCGCTACCAGGTCGACCGCTACGACGAGCGCCAGCGCCACCGGCTCGATGTTCGCCCAGGCATCACCGGTTGGGCGCAGATCAACGGTCGCGCCGCCCTCGCCTGGGCGGAGCGGATCGAGCTCGACCTCTGGTACGTCGAGAACCGCTCGGCTGTCCTCGACCTGCGGATCCTCGCTCGCACGCCGTTCTCTCTCTTCGGCGGCACGTACAGGGGCACGAGCGGGGGTTGGCGCTCCGACCGCTGACCGACGCCCGCGCGGCCCGCCTCGGGCTCGCCGTCGCCACGCTCGTCGTCGGCTCCCAGCTCACGATCGGTGCGGCCTGGTCGATCGCGCACGACGATCCGACGGTGCTCGACCTCACGCGGCGGTGTTTCGAGCAAGAGGAGGCGCTCCGCGTCGAGGACACCGTGGACGACGCCGTCGGCGCCACCGCCAGCGGCGGGACGCTCACGACGTACGTGGAGGGAAACCGCCTCACGATCGCGATCGTCACGAGCCGCGGCGAAGCCGAGCGGCTCGGTGCCGCATACGTCTCGTCCGGCGGAGTCGCGGAGGCGCTGGTCGAGGTCCGGGGCCGGTACGTGCGCCTGTGGCACCGGGCGCCCACGCCGTCGCAGCAGCGCATCGCGACCGCGTGCGAGTACTAGGCGAGATGTCGCTTCGCACGTACCGGGTCACGGTCGGCGCACTGCTCGCCGCCCAGGCGACCTTGCTCACCTGGAACGCATGGCGGTTCGACTGGCTGCGCGGCTACGACGCGTTCGCCGACGACCTCTATGCGACCGTTGTCTCATCCGACCTGCGTCTGCCCGGCGTCGTCGAGACAGGGGTCTGGCACACGCCTCCACTCTGGTTCGCGCTGGCCGGCGGGCTCCGCCGGCTCGCCTCGGCGACCGGCCTCGACCCCGTCCAGCGTCCGGGGCAGCTGCTCGCGGCCGCGGCCGGTCTCGCAATCTGCGTCCTCACCCTCCTCCTCGCGCGCACGCTGTGGCCCGAGCGCCGCGGGCTCCATCTTCTGGCGCTCGTCTTCACGGCGTCGTCACCGGCCCTCGTCCGCGCCTCGGCGATGTATCACCCCGAGACGCTCGCGACCGCGCTTGCCGCGGGAGGCCTCCTCGTCGCCGTGCGCGCCCTGGCCGGGGGCCGGCCGACGCTCCTCGCGGGGGCAGGCGCGGGCGCGCTGCTCGGCCTCGGCGCGCTGACCCGCGCCTGGGGTCTCGCCGTCCTCGCCGCCGTCGTCCTCGTCCTCGTGCTCGATGCATGGCGTCACAGCCGCTGGGGACCGGCGCTCGCTCTGGTCCTCGTCTCCTCTCTCCTCGTCGGTCCGTGGCTCGTGAACGAGCAGGTCGCGCACGGGAGCGCACTGGCGTTCAACCGCGACGCGCCCTCGACGTCCGTCCTCGATCGCCGTCCGGCCTCGTTCTACCTCGGCCCGCACGCGCTCGCGGTGTTCCGGAGCCCTGTCGCGCCGGACTTCCGCAACGAGCTCGTGCCCCATCTCTACGCGGACTGGTGGGGCGACTGGGCGCTCACGTGGGACACCTCCCCGCCGCCCGCGCCGGGACAGCTCCTCGACGACGGCGTCGTCTCCGCGCGGGTGAGGCAGTCGTATCTGGGAGTCCTGCCGACGCTCCTCGCCCTCGCCGGGCTCGCGGCGCTGGGCTTCCTCGCCATCGCGCGGCGCAGCGCAGCACTGGCCGTGCTTCCGCTCGCCGCGCTGGCGGTTCTCACAGCGTACGTCGCTTTCGCCGTGCGCTACCCGTCCACCGACGGGGACACGATCAAGGGGACCTATCTTTTGTCGGTCCTGCCCGTGGCCGCTGTCGGAGCCGCGTTCGTGATCGATGCCGGCCGTCCGGCGGGGCGCTGGTGGGCCGTCTCGGTCGCGGTCGCCGTGGCGGCGCTCGTCGCGGCAGAGCTTCCGTTCCTCGTCCTGTGAACAGCCGCCGCTACGCTCTCCCGTCGTGACGGCCGTCCTCTTCACCTGCGCGGGGCAGCGCGTCGACATCGTCACCGCCTTCGGCCGGGCCGGGGCGACGACCGTGGCGGCCGACCTGGACCCGCTCGCACCGGCGCTCTACCACGCCGACCGCCACGCTCTGGTGCCGCGTGTCGACGACGACGGCTACGTCCCCGCCCTCGCCGCGCTCGTCTGCCGAGCACGATGTCCGGCTCGTGGTCCCGCTCACCGACCTCGACCAGGAGATCGTCTCGGCCGCCCGCGATCAGCTCCGGCCCGCGCTGGTGCTCGCACCGGCCCCCGAGGTGTGCCGGAAGATGGGCGACAAGTACCTGGCCCACGTGTTCTTCGAGACCAACGGCATCGCGAGCCCGCGCACCTGGCTGCCCACCGACCTCCCCGCTGATCCGCGCTACCCGCTGCTCGTCAAGGTGCGCGAGGGGTTCGGCTCACGCCACATCTACCGCGCCGACGATCCGGAGCAGCTCGCGTTCCACCTGGGCACGACGCCCGTCGACTCGATGGTGCAGGAGCGCTGCCTGGGCGAGGAGTTCTCGATCGACGTCTTCTGCGACCTCGAGGGGACGCTGTCTCAACGCGATCCCCCGCTCGATGATCCAGTCGAAGGGCGGCGAGTCGATCAAGGGGCGCTCGCTCGCCGACAGGGAGCTCGTCGAGCACGGCGCGATGGTCGCCGAGACGATCGGGATCGTCGGACCTGCCAACATCCAGTGCTTTCGCGAGCCGGACGGGACGCTTCCCGTGACCGACGTGAACCCCCGGTTCGGAGGCGCGTTCCCCCTGCCGCTCGCCGCCGGCAGCCGTTACCCGGAGCTCGCGCTCGCGCTCGCGCGCGGCGAGCGGCCGGAGCCCCGCCTCGGCGTGTTCCGCGAAGGGGTCGTGATGACGCGCTTCTTCTCCGACATCTGCCTCGTCGAGGACGCGGCCGGCGTGCTCGCGCCGCTCGCCGGAGGACGCCATCCCCCTTGCCGCCGACCCGGGGCGCGCGTAGCGATGCGCTATCTCGTCACGGGAGCCGCCAGGGTTCATCGGGTCACACCTGTCGGAGGCCCTCACGGCCGCGGGCCACGAGTCACCGGGCTCGACTCGTTCACCGACTACTACGACCCGGCGCGCAAGCGCGAGAACGCGAGGGACGTCGAGGTGCTCGAGTTCGACCTCGTGACCGCCGAGTCTCGACGCGGTGCTCGACGGGCTCGACGGCATCTTCCATCTCGCCGGCCAACCGGGCGTGCGGTCGAGCTTCGGCCCCGGGTTCGAGGACTACGTCCAGCGGAACGTCCAGGCGAGCGGACGGCTGTTCGAGGCGGCCGGGCGTCACGGCCTGCGCGTCGTGTTCGCCTCCTCGTCCTCCGTCTACGGCGACGCGGAGAGCTATCCGACCCGCGAGGACGCCGTTCCCCGGCCGATCTCCCCGTACGGCGTCACGAAGCTCTGCGCCGAGCAGCTCGCCTACGCGCACGCGCGCACGATGGGGCTCGACGCGGTCGGCGTCCGCTACTTCACGGTCTACGGGCCCAGGCAGCGCCCCGACATGGCGTTCACACCGCTTCTCGAGGCACTCGCCGAAGGAACGGCGTTCCGCCTGTTCGGCGACGGATCGGCCTCGCGCAGCTTCACGTTCGTCGACGACGCCGTCGCCGCCACGGTCTCGGCGATGGAGCGCGGCCGCTCGGGTGAGCTCTACAACGTCGGTGGGGGGGACGAGGCCCGGATGAGCGACGTGCTCGCTCTCGCCGAGGAGATCGCAGGGCGCGAGCTCGTCGTGGAGCGACACGCGGCTGCGGCCGGTGACGTCCGCCGCACCCGGGCCGACGTGACGAAAGCCGAGCGCGAGCTCGCCTGGGCGCCGCAGACGGCGCTCGCCGACGGGCTGCGGGCACAGTGGGCCTGGGTCGCTGCTAGGGTCGCGGCGCCGTGAGCGACGAGCGGCGGACAGACGTCGTCGATCTCGACGCGGAGCGCGAGGTCGACCTACGGTCGGCCTGGACGCGGATCTCGGCCCGCTGGTGGCTGCCCGTCGGTGGGCTCGTCGTCGGCGCGATTCTCGGCGTTCTCGTCTCGGTGGGAAGCGGCCAGGTCTACGAGGCAGAGTCGCTGCTCTACCTCGGTCAGCCGTTCGCCCCCGGCGGCGGCGGCCAGATCCAGAGCCTCGCCACGAACCCGAACACCGTGAGCGAGACGATCCGCTCCGAGGCGGCGCTCGAGAAGGCTGCCCGCGCGGCGGGGATGCGTACCCCGCAGCTCCGTGGCAAGGTCACCTCGTCGTCCGTGACGACGACCGGCGCACCACGCAACCTGTCGCCGCTCGTGACGATTCAGGTACAGGCGCCGACGAGGGCGAAGGCCGAGAAGGCGGCCACCTCGCTCTCCGGGACGGTGGTCGCGCAGATCTCGCCGTACGTCGAGCACAAGATCGACCAGCTCGAGACGCAGATAGCGAACGACGAGCAGCAGATCGAGGACATCGGCAAGCGCATCAATACCGCGACCCAGCAGCAGAACCTCGCGCTCGCCGACCCGAGCCTCTCCCTCGCCGAGAAGCTCCTCGTCTCGACGAACTCCAACGCCACGATCAACAACGCCGAGCAGCGCCGAGCGGCCGTGTCCCAGGACCTGTTCGCCGCCCGCCAGTTCCTCTCGCTCGCCGAGAACGTCGAGCGGAGCCACGTCGTCCTCCCTGCGGTGGCGAAGAAGACCTCCGCGACGAGCCGTCGCAACGCCGCCCTCGTCGGCGGGCTGATCGGCCTCCTCCTCGGCGCGCTCGCCGCGATCCTCGCCGATCCCTGGATCGAGCGCAGGGCCGCGACGACCGCCTGACCCGGTCGTGGTCGAGGGCAAGCGCGTCGCGGTCGTCGTCCCCGCCTTCGACGAGGAGCAGCTCGTCGCGGACACGATCCGCGGCATCCCCGACTTCGTCGACGTCGTCGTCGTCGTCGACGACCATTCGGCAGACGGCACGTCGGAGCGCGCGCGGGCGAGCGGCGACGAGCGGCTCGAGGTGATCCGGCACGAGCAGAACCAGGGGGTCGGGGGCGCGATCGCCACCGGCTACGCACGGTGCCGCGAGCTCGGCGTGGACGTCACGTGCGTGATGGCGGCCGACAACCAGATGGATCCCTCGGAGCTCGAGGAGCTCGTTCTGCCGGTGGCGCGTGGGGAGGTGGACTACGCCAAGGCGAACCGGCTCGTGAGCGGTGAGGCGTGGGAGCTGATACCTCGCGCGCGCTACCTCGGCAACGCGGTGCTCTCCCTGCTGACGAAGATCGCGTCGGGCTACTGGCACGTCGCGGACTCGCAGGCCGGCTACACGGCACTCTCGCTCGGCGCCCTGCGGCAGCTCGACCTCGAGCGCCTGTATCGCCGCTACGGATTCCCGAACGACATGCTCGTGCACCTGAACGTGCAGAGCGCGCGGGTGCGTGACATCCCCTCGAGACCGATCTACGGCGTGGGAGAGCAATCGGGAATCCGCATCGGCCACGTCGCGCCGAGGATCGCGTGGCTCCTGTTCAAGGGCTTCTGGTGGCGGATGACGCAGAAGTACGTGATCCGCGACTTCCATCCGCTCGTGTTCTTCTACACGCTCGGCGTCCTGATGACGGTGGTCGGCCTCGTGCTCGGCGTGATCGTGGCCGCCTCGCGCATCTTCTGGGGCAACGAGATCACGACCGCCACCGTCGTGCTCGTCGCCCTCCTCCTCGTCTCGGGAACCCAGCTCACGCTGTTCGCCATGTGGTTCGACCAGGAGGCGAACAAAGATCTGCGGTGAGCGCAGTGGTTATGCGGTTTCGAGCCATTTGGGAGCTCCTGTGCGAAGACGACGCGAACACGCGGGCCGGGATCATCGGCCGGCACGTTCACCTCGTGAGCTGCAGCCCCTCGGAGCGATCAGGCGAGGCGCTGGCGCACGTCACGGTGCTCCCCACTTCACGGCATGAGGCTGTCGGTGCGTTACGGCCGAAGCGAGCGCGATGTCACGCCCTCGCTTCGGCCGATCACCTCGAGGCGTTCAGCTTGGGATTCCGGGGGGCCCGAGGATCTCGAGCCCCGAAGGTTGCTGCAGCCGCCACCATCGCGTCGAGCGCAGGTGGTTCGGCGTCGGCCGGTGGGAGCGTGGGCGACTGGGCGGGCTCGGAGAGTGCGAGCAGGAAGTTCTCGAACCCGGCCGGCTCGACCACGAGCAGGAAGCGCGCCTCGTCGGAACTCACGGTGAAGGTATGACGGAGCACGCGTTCGTCGGAGGTAGCGATGGGCCGGCCGTGATCCTGATGGTCGGCGCACATCTACTCCCGGACGTGCGGTATCCCGTGTCCGAGCTCGCGGCGCGCTACGGCGCGAGCGTGGAGAGGGAGACATCCGATCCGGGTGAGGTGTATGCGACAGCGGAGCGGTTCAGGCGAGAACGGCCGTCGTACTGGTCGCACCTGCCCTGGGGGTCGAGCCGTTCGACGTAGTCCTCGGGGGACATTCCCGAACACTGGCGCAAGCGAGGGACTGCATGCGTTGGGAGGATGAGCCCGTGATCGTCAGGGAACAGCAGGCCGACGATTACGAGGCGATTCGGCACGTCTACGCCGAGGCTTTTCAGCGGCCGCGTTTTCGGGGGCCGCAGAACCCTGGTTCCGTCCCGCCGGAGGTCGGTCTGTTCGAGGCGCTGTGGCAGGCGGGCGACGCCATTCCCGAGTTCTCGTTCACGGCACTAACCGACGGCGGGGTCGTCGGCCACGTTACGGCGAGCCAGGCGACCGTCGCCACCTACCCAGTTGTTGCCGTGGGGCCGATTGGCGTCGTTCCGGATCATCAAGGAACCGGCATCGGGAGCGCTCTGATGGAGGCGCTTCTCGCCGCTGCTGATGCCGCGGGCGTGCCGTTGATCGTTCTGCTCGGCGCGCCGCAGTACTACAGCCGCTTCGGGTTCCGTCCGGCCAAGGAGTTCGGGGTGATGCCTCCGGAGCCGGAATGGGGAGATGCCTTCCAAGCCCGACCTCTCACCTCGTACACAGAGCCTGTCGCAGGTCGGTTTCAGTACGCGTCGGCCTTTTCGTCTTAGTCGCTCAGGGGTCATTCCGGAACGCTGGCCCAGGGCAAGCTGGCCTCGTCAGGCTTGGGCTGTGTCGAGCAAGGTCTGTGCCGAGAACCGCATGATGTCGAGTGCTTTATCTGGTGTGAGTCGTGCGATGTCGGTGAGCCAGACGAACGCCTCGATCCCGGTGGCGACAGCGAGGGCGAGGACGAGGCGGTCGAACTCGCTCTCTGCCATGCGATCGCGGAGTGGGGCCAGGGCATCTGCTATCCACGTCCGTCGGCGTCCGCGGCGGAGCAGTAGCTGCCCGCGCTTTCCTGGGGACTCGAGCGAGAGCTGGAGCATCGCTCGCAGCGGCGCTCCGTTCTCGGTGACCTGGCGTGCCATCTCGGCGAAGACGATCGCGAAGCGAGCACCGATGTCAGGCGGCGGATCGTCGCCGAGGAGTGATTCCCGGCCGATCTCGGGGTAGGCGGCGAGAAGCAGCGCCTGTTGGGTTGAGAAGTAGCGGTAGGCAGTCGTACGCGACACGGATGCTTCGGCGGCCGCCTGTTCGACCGTGGGCGTGAGCCCGCTGGCCAGCAGCGTTCGCGTCGCTCTGATCAGGGCGTCCACCGTGCGCGCCTTCTGCTGGACGCGGCCGGTCTGTTCATATGGGACGGGCATTCCGTTATGGTACTGGAATCCTACGAAGGAGCCGGTTGTGAACCACCTGCCGTATCGGAGCGTCGCAGCGGGAGAAGGCGAGACCCTCTGGTTTGCCGGAGCCCACCAGACGATCAAGCACCCCGGCGACTGGAGCGACGGCAAGTTCTCGCTCGTCGAAGTCTCGGTTCTGCGCGGCCGGGCGACTCCGCTGCACTGCGATCCCAGCGACGAGACCTTCTACATCCTCGAGGGCGAGCTGCTCTTCTTCGTCGACGGCTCAGAACACCCAGCCCGGCCCGGCGACACGATCTCGCTGACGCAGGGCGTCCCGCACGCATTCGTCGCCTCCTCGGACGTCGCTCGGTTCCTCGTTCTGAACACCCCCGGCACGCACGACCGCTACTTCCGCGACGGCGGCGAACCCGCCACCCACAAAGACCTCCGCAACGCACCCGAGCCCGACTACGACCGCATCGGGGCATCGAACCAGAAGCACGGCATCGAGATCCTCGGTCCGCCACCGTTCGCGAACACCGACGCCGCCCACCAGGCCGGCTGACATTCCCCCGCACGCTGGTTCAAGTGAAGGAGGATCGACTCGACAAGCGTTGGCGTCTGCTGTCTGAAACGTCACCGGCCGATCGCGCCCGGGTGTCTCAGGAGACACTCCCGCACACTCGCGCATCGCAGGCTCCCGGTCGTTTGTCCACCGTCGTAGACTCGGACGACCGACCTGGAGGCACGAAGTGACCACAGTCCTCTGCACCTGCCGCGTCGCGGACTTCGAGGCATGGCGTCCCGGCTACGACAAGGCTCTCGAGATGTTCGCCGACCAGATCAGGAGCTGGCGTCTCTGGCGCGGCCAGGACGACCCAAACGTGATCATCATCGAAGAAACCTTTCACTCTCGGGGCGCGGCCGAGGGGCTTTGGACGCACCCGGCGACTAAAGCTGCCATGGAGGCTGACGGAATCGACATGGAATCCGTGCGGATCGAGTACCTCGACGAAGTCGGCTCGAGCACGCATTAGCCCTCAGCTTCCTCGAGGAACATTCCTGCACTCTCGCCCAGGCCGCGCTCACATCCTCTGGCGAGGGGTTCTCGGCGCGTAACGACGGTGGAGGATCACGGTGTTGCCGTCCGGATCACGGCAGGCCGCAAAGTGGCAGACGCCAGTGTCCCGCGTCTCGGCGACGAACTCCACGCCCTTGGTTTCGAGCTCCGCCCGAGCCTCGGCGACGTCCGCCACGCGTACTGCAAATCCGGCTGTGTTCGCCACGAACGGCAAGTCTTCGCGCTCCGGCTCCAGAAACTCAGCGTGACGTTCGATGTATCCACTTCGCCCTCGGACACATCGCTCTCCGGCAGACCAAGAACGTCGCGGTACCAGGCGATGCTGCGCTCGACATCGCGCGTCGGGATCGAGATGAAGTCGACCTGCTCGACACGCACAGCCGCGACGCTATCACCCGCGTCGCCAAGCGTCAGGCGTCATTCCCGAACGCTCGCACACGCGGCGTCTCGTTCGGCGGGCCAGGTTCCAAACGCGGTCGTTAGCCGGCACAGTAGAGATTGGCTGCTGCGGAGCGCGCGAAGTCGGTGTCGCCGGGCGTTCTGCCGTTGAGGAGGAGCACGGCGACCCGGCTGCCGTCCATGGCGAAGTGGACGTTTGATCTGAACCCATCGCCTGCGCCGTCGAGGCTGTTGGCGGGCGGGCCGCCACAGCCGCTCGGGGTCGCCCGCCCCGAGCTCGCTGGGGCTGTTCGAATCGAGCAGTGTGCCGTCCGTGAAGGCGGTGAGG